>CANLVO010000008.1 GCA_947494645.1 uncultured Litoreibacter sp. | reverse complement strand
TGGCTGGGGTGGTAGGATTCCTAGCTCTTCGATGAAACCTATCGGCTAACCTCGCTGCCGAGGACAACTGGGGCCTTCCTGGGGGCCTTCTGGGTGAGGGGGTGGTACAGCCTCAATTCTTGGCTGACACCCTGTTATGTGGCTACCCGTCTCTCTCCTTACCCTAAGGGGGCAAACCACTGCAGCTGACGCTCTCGGGTGGTCTTGGGGGCTCTCCCGGTGGGTGTATGTTGCCAACAGAAGCCGCTAAACAACCGAAACAATACCTTAGAGGAAACCATAAGAGCTGCACATGGATGAAACGCTTGACGAGTACGTACGCAGATTTTTCGGGTACGGCGATCTCATCGCACCGATCTGGTTCGTCGGGATGGAAGAAGGTGGTGAGCCAAGTAAGAGTTATCTTAGCAGGAAGCTCAGCCGTTGGACGAAAGTTGGAAAGCCGAGCGTCGCTGATATCACTTTCGCGGACGACGCTAGTG
>CANLVO010000007.1 GCA_947494645.1 uncultured Litoreibacter sp. | reverse complement strand
GAATCCTACCACCCCAGCCACTTCTCTCTCATCGTTAGGCAAATAGCGGGCTAGTCCCTTCCCTTAGCCTAAAGTGCCCCCTTTAAGGCCCCTCTTCTTTGGTGGGGGATGAGGAGGATAAGGGGTACCTGTTGCGGGGGTGATAGGTATGAGTAATGGAATAGGGGGACCTCAGGAGAAGACCCGGAACCACCACCCATCGCCCATCATTGTCCCCCCAGATAGGCTAACCGCTCTTGGAACACCCGCCTACGAGCCAGATACCCGGGAGAGCGATCTAGCTTACGCATCTCTAGGTAGTCCTCCAACAAGTGCGGGGTCTCTAGCTTCACCACATCGAGGCCGACGTAGTTCTGGGAGAGGGCTACTTCGCGTCCCAGTATAGACCGGGCGGCAAAGGACACTGTCCCCTGCAGAAGGCGGAAATGGTTGTAGTCGACGACGAAGCTATCGTGGATGCAGAGAACCGGGATGTTAGCCTTCGTCATCGCGGAGATTACGATCTCGGCA
>CANLVO010000006.1 GCA_947494645.1 uncultured Litoreibacter sp. | reverse complement strand
GTGGATCAGGTTGACGACGAAGAGCTGCTTGAGCTGGTCGAGATGGAAATCCGCGAGCTGCTGTCCTCCTACGACTATCCTGGCGACGACATTCCAGTGATCCCGGGCTCGGCCCTGGCCGCGATGGAAGGCAACAACCCTGAGATCGGCGAAGAAGCGATCCGCAAGCTGATGGCAGCGGTCGACGAGTACATCCCGACGCCAGAGCGTGCTGTGGACCAGCCGTTCCTGATGCCGATCGAGGACGTGTTCTCGATTTCTGGTCGCGGTACGGTTGTCACGGGTCGTGTCGAGCGTGGCGTGATCAACGTGGGCGACGAGATCGAGATCGTGGGCATCCGCGACACCTCGAAAACCACCTGCACGGGCGTCGAGATGTTCCGCAAGCTGCTGGACTCGGGCGAAGCTGGCGACAACATCGGCGCGCTGCTGCGCGGCGTGGACCGTGACGGCGTTGAGCGCGGCCAGATCCTGTGCAAGCCGGGCTCCGTGAAGCCGCACACCAAGTTCGAGGCCGAGGCCTACATCCTGACCAA
>CANLVO010000005.1 GCA_947494645.1 uncultured Litoreibacter sp. | reverse complement strand
ATGCGGCTATCTGTATTCATCAGTTTTATACCACGGTCGGAGCAGATAGCGTCGTCAAGGTGGGGGTTCTTCTCGACGAAGGCGTCGAGGACCTTCAGGAGCTCTCGATCCTTCATGGACTTCTCAGTCGAGCCCGTTGCTTGATCCTGCCGGAACGCCAGACAAGCGGCTCTTCTGCTCTTCGCGTTGAAGGCCATCAGCACCAGCAACTTCACCAGCGAACGCTGTCGCCGTCCATCCATCTCGGGAAGAATCGAAGCATCAAGTTCGTAAGGATCGTGATCAATCTCCACGTCCTTCTCGGCGGAGAGAACAGCGACATGCAGCGCCTGATAGTCAATCTCGACGGTCGGGACATCATTGATGTGGATACGCTTTCGCAGATCTGAGTCGATGTGTTGCCACCAGCCACCGAAGAACCTTCCTCCACAGTCGAACGAACCACGGTTGAAGATGCGCCTGACGAAGTTCTCTTGGGTCCCTATCGGCACGTGGATGACCTCACCAGCTTGCGGCCCGGTCGTGATCTTTCGCTCGACGAAGGGCTGGTCGTAGGTCGGAATGTCGATGAACGTTCTCGCGAGAAGGGTGTTATAATCCTGCAAGATCTGCCGCATTCGGTTGGTGCGGTCATCGTCTTCGTAGGGGGCTTCCACGCCCTTCTGTCCAGAAACATCATCGGTGTTCTTAAGGATAACGCACTCGCGGTTTCGAACCAGCCAGATGTGCTCGCGACCAAACTTAGCCTCTCGGAACAGCTTCTTTAGGGGCTCCTCAGCTCTGATCCTTGAGGTTCGATTGTGCTTGTTCCCGGGACCCGAGTAGCTTCCCTTGGCCAGCTGGATCAGGCCCACCTCAGATAACCTGCGAACGAGGTCAGGAATGACCTTGGAGAGGTGAAGGGCGTTGTAACGTGAGCTCGTGTTCCACGCAGACATCGAAAGGTGAACCCCGATACTCAGGTCCGGATCGGTTAGCCAAGCAACATAGAGGTCGAGCAGGACGACGCGTAGCTGATCTCGGTGTTTCCGCTTCGCCTTAGCCCCTGAGGTCACACTCTCCTTGGCCATGTAGTCGGTGAAGTGCTCGGACCAGATGGCTTCCACCAGCACCGCTACCTCAGGGTGATCAGACCAGCGATGCACGTCGATGGGTCGTGAGTGCTTTGGGTTCAGGGGATCGATCAGTTCCATTGGACGCCTCAACTCGGAAAGATCACCATCTAATCGTTTTCGGCTTCGGATTCCAGTATATGTACCACTGCGGCTGCGACCATCCTTTTTCACTTTTTCTCAGTGGTTGGTCAAAATATGTCGACTTCTCGCAGCTCTTGGATCGCCTCAGCCGAACTTATGTTTCGTCGGATGAGATTGACCAAACTCAGAATCGAAATGTAGATATCGTCAGATTTTTTCAACTTCCTCGAAACTAAATCGTCATCCTCCTCGTGGCTTTGTATAAGGGAGGAATGCGATCAGTGACTTTGCTCTGGTCGTGGAAAGGCCTCCCTGCAGTTTGTGACGTTTAACTCGGGGAAGAAAATGAGACCAATTGAGAAAATGATTGTAACCGCACTGGCGCTGATACTGCCCGTGGGTGAGATAAATGCAGCGACCATCGGCTCTTTCGATAGCACGCGCGTGCTTGAGCGGCGTGTCTTGAACACAGGGGCTGATCGCGACGTTGTACGTGCGGCGATCGCTAGTGATGGTCACACTGTCGCAAACACCACGGGTGTTCTGACTGAAAATTACCTTGACGGTCTTGATGTGTTCTACACATCCGTCCTGGGGTTTGGTAGTAGCTCAAGTGTCCTGTCGACTGCCGAACAATCGGCCTTGGTGGATTGGGTCAGCGACGGCGGAATTCTACTTTCAACTGGTGAACAGCCGTTTTTTCGCGCGAGCTACGAGTCGGTGCTTAACCCCTTTGGGATCGACCTGGTTAGCCAAGCAGCGGCCAGCGGTTCGCAATGGGCGAATGATACGGGTGTCGCCCTGCTCGCAAACGGCGTGGCGGGAAGCACTCTGACAGACTCGGCATCCAGCATCCTTGCATCAGGAAATGCGACAACCTTGGCAACCAATAATGGTAACGTGATCGGATTGAGCATGGGTTTCGGCTCCGGTTTGGTGATCGCAATCGGTGATAGCAACTTCCTGGATGATCAACTGATCAATACTGCCGGTGAGCAATTCTTTCGCAACGCACTGAACACCGAACTGTCGGCGGTCCCGTTGCCTGCAGGCTTGCCTTTGTTGCTGGGCGGGATGGGGTTGCTTGGCTTGCTGCGCAATCGAAAAAAAGCAGCTGCAGTCTAGCCCCTCTAACAGCCGGGGTCTGAGAAAAAGCCGGAGTAGAGTTGAAACTAATTGGTGTGCGACGGCGTGACTGCCTTGTCTGGCCATCGCACGCCGAGACTTAAAACAGGAGAAAAGATATGAAGAAGATTGTGACACTGGCTGTTGTCGGAATGATTGCGACTGGCGCATTTGCAGACGGCCACGCACCTGTACCGTCCGTTGAAGCGTCTGACCAATCGGTCGCAAACGGAGTTGTAAGCGCTCAGATGGTTGTCGCCGCTGAGAATGGTTGGCTTGTTGTGCATCGTACGGACGCAAGCAAGAAGCCAGGTCCGGTTGTTGGATACGCTCCACTCCGCATGGGCGACAACGTCGATGTTGCCGCGCTCCTGACCGAAGAAGTCAAGGTAGGCGAAATGCTGATGCTCATGGTACATTCTGAAGCAGGTGGCACTAAAACCGGTATTTTCGAATACACGCTCGGTGCCAAAGAGGACGGCCCAATCCGTCTGGACGAAGAATTGGTGATGACGGTTGTGACCGCTCAGTAAAGGCAATCTGCTTTCCAAGAGAATGGGTGTGCCCTCTGAACTTGTCAGGGGGCACTTTCGCTTTTGTTTGACACCACCAGCAGTCAGGCTAGCGTGAACGAGACAGGGGCCGCATCTCAATGACTAATCGAGCAGAGATCGAAGAGATGATCGCGCAAGTCGCCTTGCGGGATGAGTCTGCGTTTTCAAGTCTTTATGACGCCACCAGCAGAAAACTCTTCGGCGTTTGTTTGCGTGTCTTAAGCAACCGGAGTGAGGCCGAGGAGGTCTTGCAAGAGGTTTACGTTCGGATTTGGCACAAAGCAGACAGCTATGCCGTAACCGGGCACAGCCCTATGACGTGGCTCATTACGGTTGCCCGCAATCTGGCCATTGACCGATTGCGACGACGCAAAGCACCAACCAAGGATATTGATGCTGTATTCGACGTGGCGGACAATCGACCCGGTCCGGAAGCGTCGGCCATCGCCAGTTCTGAACGTGCACTGCTCGATGCTTGCATGAATGAGCTCGATCCAAGTCGTGCTGATGCCGTAAGAAAAGCCTACCTAGAGGGGCAGACCTATAAGAACTTGGCCAAGCATCACGGAGTTCCCTTGAACACAATGCGAACTTGGCTGCGTCGCAGCCTCCAAGCATTGAAAGAGTGTTTGACCCGATGACCGCACCTGCTGATCCCAACGATGAAGTCTTGGCCGGTGAATACGTTCTTCACCTGCTAGATGCGGAGGATCGTCAGCGGGTTGAGTATCGGTTACGCGATGACCAAAGGTTTCAAGAGCTTGTTTACCAATGGGAGGCACGTTTCGCTTCCATTGCCAACGAAATCGAAGAGGTTGATCCACCCGCCGCCCTAAAGGCTGCTATTCTTGCAAAAGTTACGTCTGGGCCGCAAAAAACATCGGTTGCTCGGAATTGGCTTATCGGGGCGCTTAGCATGACCGCTGTAGCGCTCTTTGCGTTCATTGCTGTCGGGCCGCTATTCACGTCAGACGCGCCGCAGGCCGAGTTTCAATCCGAGCTTGTCTCAGAAGACCGCAGCCTGATCCTAGTGGCCTCTGTCATTCCCGCCACTCATGAAATCGTTATCGATCGCTTGGCTGGACAGCCCCCTGCTGGGCGGGTCTTCGAGCTTTGGTTGATCGCGGAGGGGTCCGCAACACCCGTTTCTCTTGGCCTTTTGGGTGCCGAAGATAGCACCCGCATTCGAGTACCAGACGCCATTGCACCCGGCGTGCGGACTGGAACAATAGCGATTTCAGAAGAACCAATTGGCGGTTCTCTAACGGGAACACCAACCGGAGAGGTGCTGGCGACGGGGAAATTCGATGATCTCTAGTTGCTAGGCAAGAAACGATCCTGATCATGCAACGAAGCAATCGTGTCTACGACGATTTCGATAACAGTACGTACCCATTGCGCTGCGATCCGCATATGGTTCCTAAATGACCTAGGATACGAACTTTACCCGTCTCTCCCCCGACTAGACAAAAGTGCTAGAAGTGAGAAGCGCCCTTTCTGGCGGGGCGCTTCAAAAGGCTATCTTAGTATGCATCAGCAAAGCAAAAGCCGATCAGTTACTTTCGGCGGCGCTGTCGCTCCCCGCGGCAAGTTTGCGCTTTGCTGCAATCAGGTCCAAGCGTGAGGTCTCGTCTGCCTCGAAAAAAGTTCTTCTTTCAGCGGCGCTCATTTCACCTAGGGCAAATTTGATCTCAGCAATCATGGGCTCGCCTTCTGAAGTGTCTCCGACCAATCTTTCGGCAGCAGACGAGTTGCTCAATGCCAAGAGCTCTTCTACCTCGTCAGATGACGTTTGAGCTGCAGCTGGTATGACCAGTGCAAATGTAATGGCAGTCGCTGCCAGTAGGTTTCTCATTTGGTGTTCCAATCTTTGAGTTTTCTATTTTGGTGTTCCGATGTGTAGAAGAAGTCGGCTCACCTACACACACACGGCCTAGAGCATCAGATAGTTTCAATGTTTCTCGATCAGACTACATTATTGTCCGCCTTGTAGGGTCCTTGCCCGAAATGGGTGTTAGCGATGTGGAAAGACACGAAGAA
>CANLVO010000004.1 GCA_947494645.1 uncultured Litoreibacter sp. | reverse complement strand
AAACCCGTTGGTTCAGTTCTGATACGCCACCAATCCAAAAAACTTGGGGAAAACTCATCCGGGCAACTTTGATTGCCCACGGAGAGGACTTTTCGTTGGACAGCATAAGGCAATACCAGGCTCAGCGCCTTGCCAGAAGTGCCGGTGAAATGTGCCTTCTAGAGCTAATGCCGCTTCCGGCGAAGACTATTTCGTCTTGGCCTTACGCTGCGCTCTCAGGTCTGAAATACCTACAGTCAAGAGAAGCATACTTAGAGAAAATAGCCCCTTTTCGAAAGAGGCAGCTAGCCAGGCTGATAGTGCAGCACAGGCCAAGAGCAGTCGTATTCTACAGTGATCAATACCGTTCTCATTGGGATGACATACTGGGAGGAAACGTAAATGGGAAAGAGGAACCGTTTGGAGGGGCGACCGCTGCTGAAGGAACTTCTTTCTTCCGCGTGCCTCACCCAACCGCGTTCGGGACAACGAATTCGATCTACGAAGAGCTAGGTGAACGACTTAGCCAGTTGATCCGAGGGTCGACATGAGGCTGTTCTTCGTTTGAGCTCAAACCTCTCGTTCAGTGCCTCTCATTTTCTCAAAAATCTTGACCATGGCCAACGTATCTAGCTCGCAGTAGTCCAGCAATTCCTGCCGCAAATGGGCTTTATCATCGCCATCGGGCAACTCAATCATCTTCCTCCAGGCGATCATGGCATCGGTGCCATTGGCGACGGGCAGCCCTTCATATTTTAGGCCCGGGACGAGAATGGGCAGGACCGCTTTGATCGACGTTGAGCCTCCAAAGGCGATATCTACGTACCCGGTCTTGAAGATGTCCATTAGATCCAGCGTCCGCTCGTTCACCCCTTTGAGGAACTCGGCCTTATCGGGATATCGTTCTGCCATTTCGTTGTTCCGAGTCTTCTCGAAGGACGCGTACCACGAGATAACGCTACCACTGCCGCCAATGTGTTCCTCTAGCTCTTCAATGAAAGCGATCGGGAGGACAGCTTCATCAGCCAGGTACTCCTTATGTCGAACATCGGCGTCTTTGGAGCCCATTACATGCAACGAAAACTGAAAAGGGAGGTGTCCGTGCGGGCTCATGCCGTCAACGATTGGTATCGCTGAGGCATATGTTTCGTAATCAAGAAAGTAGATTGGGTACTCGACCCGATCAAAGAAACCTCCGATCATTGCTCGATCGATATACGGCTCTCCCTGATGAGCCGCCTGAACGACCAGCTTCTGTCTATCAGTAACCTCCTCTGGCACTACTGCCCGGAGGTCGAAACGCTCCTCCTCGACGAGCTTAGTCAGCAGGGCACCTCTGATACGAGGAAGATTGTAGATCGAGGGATTCGGAATCTCTTGATTGAAGTGTTCAAAGGTGTCGCAATGCTTTCCCTTGGCGAGAAAGAGGCAGGTACAAGAACCTTCATCTATCCGTGCTTGGCCGAGAAGCTCAACCGCTTGGTCAATTTTTCCTCTCAGTCTATCTTCTAGCTTAGCAGCACGCTCAGTAACATCAGCAAATACTAAGAGCTCTTCTGGCTTGACTTTGCCGCTTCTCACGAAGTCTCTATTGAGGTGAACGATGAAAACCTGTTCGACTTTATGTCCAGCTTCTTCTGCGACTATCTTTTGGAAGGCGATGTCCTTGACTTGGTCATGTGACGCATCACGCTTCACGCTTGTGGAGGACTTGATTTCATAGAGGTTGACCGTATCGTCCTCGTTGTTTTCTACCACATCCACCTTCGCATAGAGCCCACGGCTAGTCTCAAACTCTTGTTGAAAGGAAAAGGAACCAGAGTGGGCACGGAGCAGCTCTTTCACGTAGCCCTCCACCTCATAGCCCTCCTTCGTAAGCTTTCTGGCAAAGTTGGAGAATTTACCGTGTGGGTAGGTTTCGGGTTTGTGCTTCAGCAACCAAAGTGACTTGGCGCAGCTTAAGAAGTGAATAAAATCCGTTTTTGAAAGCTGCATCTTTTTCATCTAGTGTACTTCTGAACCGCCCAGTTTGATGTTGTGGCATCGTCCGACAAAGAATCGGTGCAAAAGCTAGATCGGAGCTGGGCTCCCAGTCAGTTCGCATACTCGCTTTTCGTCTGCATTTTCGTTCAGCAAGAAGTACGCATAGCCAGAAACAATAACTACCGAAACTAAGCCAGCTGCAATTGCTACTTCGCGAGCAATTGGGATCCCAAATACTACGATAACGGCTCCCTTAGATACCGCCGACTTGATCGCCAGAGCTTCAATCACTGGAAGACCGGCAACCTGTGAGACGAGAGCGCTGTTCATTGCCCCTGCCGTCGAACCTACCGCTGAAAAGGCAGAAACAAGTCCGGGGCTTACTGCGGCTGCGGTTTCTGAGACCACGATCACGGCACCACTGGCCGTCTTCATTGCTAGGAAAGAGGTGGTCGTAGCGGTGCCTAAGATTGCTCCTACAGACGCTCCGGCGGCGGAGCCAACGACCGCGACTATGCCCGTAGCAATCGAATTTGCTGTACCCGATACGATAAGCGCACCACCATAAGCGCCTGCCGCGAGTGTTGCGCCTGCTCCAGCAACTGCAGCACCTGCGATCTTCGCACCAACAATAGCATCCCTATGATCGATGGTTCCGTCGCCATTAAGATCCAAATTCCTTAGCGTTTTCTTGACAACCATTTCAGTCCCCGTAGCCAAAATCAGTCTCTGATAACATATCGAGCCGATTGTTCAGCGTTGCGTCTAGGCGGCGCTGGAAACGACTCGTCCGCGATTCCCCGATCTTAGCACCGAAACGGAAACCTGAAAGCAGACACCAAAAAAAAGCGAAATGTACCCCCGGCAACTCCCGAAGGAGCCGCCGAGGGCAATGTTAAAACGGTATGCTCTTCGTCAGCACGTACTCAGCCAACCACTGCCAGTAGTGATCAGCGTTGCGGAACCCCTGACCCTGCGCCGCAAGGTCTTCCGCCTCTGACCGTGTCGCATCGCTCTCGAACTCACAGATGGCAGCACGCTCCTCGAACTGATCGATATCGGGGATCAACATTACGGGAGCCGTATCTGATCGATGATGCCCCGCTTCTGCTCGTCTGATATCCCAGCCGAATAGATCGAGTAGGTCAGCTGGTTCTCCGAGCGTGCCGACTGGTGCCCAACGAGGCTAGCCGTGAAGTGCTCAGGCACCCCAGCCCTCTCGCACTGGGTGATGAACCACTTACGCGTGCTGTGGAACACGAACCCCGGTCTCTCAAGGTCCAGCCGCTTGCGCAATGCCGCGAAACGCTTTGTCACGAGGTTGACGTTGAGCCGAGGGAAGAGAGGTCCCTCAGCAGGCAGACGCGCCAGCAGAGGATCGAGGTCGGAGTGCAGAGGGACGAGCCTTTCACTGGCATCGGTCTTCAGATTCCGAAGATTGTTGGGCCTGACGTGAGCAAAGGTTCCAAGGTTGCCCTTGCAGATCAGGTCACTCCGCAACATCCCAGCCGCTTCCCCTGATCGCATCCCCGTCAGGAGGCACAGCCTAAGCAACCCGTGGATCGGAGTGTTAACCTCTCCTAGCAGCCGTCTGACCTCACCATCTGTGGGAACAGCGTAGGGAGCGGGCTTAACCTTCTGATCGAACAGAACAGTCTTGAAGGGGTTCTGCTGAAGGTGCCCCTCGTAAACCATCCACTCGATGAAATGGTTCACCTGCGTCCAAATACGCCGCTGGGTGCGTGGGGTGATCCAGTCCTTTCGATCCTTGGAGAAGAGTAACAGCTCATCCAGCCCCTTCCCGAAGGTGTAGCAGGACTTGCCCGACAGCCGGGAGAGCCGAGGGATCAGGGAGAGAAACAGCTTTCCGTGCTCGCGCGACAGCCGATCCACCGGGAGGTCGGCGAACTTGCTGCTGAACAGCCCGACAGAATACCGGACGCTCTTATAACCCCCGGGCCTAAGTTCCTCGCCCCTGCGCCTTAGGTAATCCTCTGAGAGCTGCGATACACTCGGTGCTAGGGCCTTCTTCCTCCGAGGGAAGTTGACTGCCTCAGAGGCGCCCAGAGTGGTCCGTAGGTGGTCCAGTGCATTCACGGGTGCATGATCCCATGAGAAGGTGCTGTTGAGGGCCTCTAGCCCCGCTCTGGCGCTCTCCACATGAGCTTCGTAGGTAGCATTGACCTCGGAGCAACGTGACCTGGCAACCTTCGCGTCACTGGTCTTCAGGGACTGCTTAAGGGACGAGATACCAAGGATCAGGGCCACGTCAGCGGGGTAGTTACGGCGATACAGCCATGTCTGGCCCTTTAGGTAGGCATAGCGAATACGATTAGACATGAGTCTTCCTTCCGGAGCCGTGCTCCAGTTTGAGTAAGATGGAATGTGATTGAGTTGGCTGGGATGTTCCTCAGCCGGGATGGATACCCTTGATCAGTTCGATCGGGGGTTCTCCGTAGGAACCCTGCAGCGGGCCCGTGAGCGCGATGCCGGTCACACAGTCTTCTTCCACCGAGGTGACGAGGAAGAGGTGTTCAGGGACGTCATCAAAGGCCAGAAGGACCACCGTGACGCCCACTTCCAAACCGCTCATCGTTCCCGCCACTTCCGGGCGACGAAAAACAAGAGGATGAACAGGGCTTCGAGCTCGCTCTTCGGTCTTAGCCGCAGCGAGGACTTAGCGAGGGCAAGTAGGACTTTGGGAAACATGAGTTACTCCATTATTGCTTCTATTTTAGATGCATGGAATTCCTCAGTTTTGAGTTTGGGGGGTGGCGTTATAGCGGGATTTAGACGGTTAGCAGAAGTTGGTTGCAAACTTTGCAGTTGGCGGTTTGCTCCCGTTGCAATCCAGTCTTGGAATGCGTCAGTGTGAACCCGCCAGCGCCCGGCCACCCGATGCAACCGAGGACTCAACTGATGCCAGCAGAACCGACATTCGGCAAGACCATCCAACTATTTCTTGTTGATGGGAAACCGAGCAGTTTGCGCAAGGCGACAATCCATGGATGGACGGGGCTTCTCTTTGTCAGCGGGGCTTCTGCTTTCGGAGAGCTAACAGCGCGAGACGAAGTGGCTCGAACTGGAATCTATATCCTTTCCGGTCCGGACCCTGATGTCCTGGGAAGTACCCGTGTCTATATTGGTTCCAGCAATTCGGTTGCCGAGCGAGTCAAACAGAGCGCTTTGGAAAGGGTTTTTTGGGAGACTGCAATCACCGTAACGACAAGTGATGATGACTTGTCTAAAGGGCATGCGGAATATCTTGAAGCTCGACTAATTGAAATTACGGCGCAGGCAGGTCGAACGTCTCTAGATAATGGTTATCACCCCGATACCAGCCGTCGCAGACTTCCGGAGGCGGACGTCGCCAATATGGAACAATTCCTTTCAAACCTAAGGATCATCTTACCTGTGATCGGACTTGATATGCTCAAGCCTCAACCTCGCGCGGTCAGTCAGGCGGATACACCGGTCGAAGAACGCACGACAGGAGATGTGCAATTCGAAATTCGACATAAAAGCGGAGTGAAGGCTATAGCCGTGGAAGAAGACGGCGAGTTTATTGTTCTCGAAGGTTCGGAGGCTCTAACCGGCACTGGTTACGTGCAGCAAAGTTACCTGGGATTGAAAGGGCAGCTCATCACAGATGGTGTACTCATCCAACACGGTGTGGACAGATTGCGTTTCGTGAAGCCTTGGTCTTTTAATAGCCCGTCAGCAGCGGCAGCGGTTGTACTTGACCGCAATAGCAATGGAAGGGCCGAGTGGAAAGTGAAGGGGTCCAAACAAACTTATCATGATTGGCAGCAGATGACAGCCAACTCGAAGATGTAGAATCGGGTTCGTAGCCAACTCACCCCTATTCCAGAGCCACTGCTAGCTCCAGATCAACCCACCGTCATATCTGACGCGGATAGCGCAAGTTCGCTTAGGGTGAAGAAAAAGACCCATTCCTCAGGTCGCAGCGGATAGCCTCATCCGGCCACCAATATTACCCAAAAATGCTCTCTGCGTTGCCCTCTGGCACCACCTAAGAAAAATGAATGCGGTTTGATTGCCTTATGGGCTTTGGAACTAGCAAACCAAGGGCGGCGGGCTAAAGAGCGTGAGAGAGTGACTGCGGTCGACTAAAGTCGAGTTATTGCTTTCGTACAAACATAACATTCAACTTTAAGGCTATTTCATATGCGAATCCGAACTATCGTCGTTGCGGCAGCTCTAGCAATCTCGGCATGTACACAAACCTCAACGCCCGAAATAGCGACTTTTGAGGGTCAGCGTTTAACGATCCAAGCTGAAGCAAAGCCACTCCCATTAGGAGCCGCCGAAGTTATGGTTAAGATCGACGGTGAAACGGTAATCAACCAGAAGAGCCAGGTTTTTGGTGGGTCTTCTCAAACCTTCAATGGTTCGTGGAACGGTAGACCGGTGTCTGCAAGGGCTACCCGCATTCAGAACTTCGTATCATCCTACACGCAGATCGATGTATTTATCGGAGGTCAGCTTGTCGAGACATTGACGATCTAGC
>CANLVO010000003.1 GCA_947494645.1 uncultured Litoreibacter sp. | reverse complement strand
GTCTTGCCGTGGTCAACGTGACCAATCGTGCCGATGTTTACATGCGGTTTCGTGCGTTCAAACTTTGCTTTAGCCATGATGGCCTCCTTTTGGATGTGACAGGTGGGTCAAAAACCCACCCTACGTTTGTGGGCGGGCGGCCTTGCCGCCCTGCCGTTATGCAAATTTCGCCTGAATTTCTTCAGAGATGTTGGATGGGACAGGCTCGTAGTGGCTGAACTGCATGGTGAAGTTCGCACGACCCGACGACATCGACCGCAGGGTGTTGATGTAGCCGAACATGTTGGCCAGTGGCACCTGAGCGTCAATCGCAATGGCGTTGCCGCGGGTGTCTTGACCCTGAACTTGGCCACGACGCGATGTCAGATCACCAATGATGCCACCGGTATATTCTTCCGGCGTAATCACTTCGACCTTCATGATCGGTTCCAGCAGCTTCGCGCCGGCCAGACGCATGCCTTCACGCATACACATACGTGCAGCGATCTCGAATGCGAGGACGGACGAGTCAACGTCGTGGAACTTACCGTCGATCAGAGCCACCTTGAAGTCGATCACGGGGAAGCCAGCCAGCGGGCCGCTATCCATAACCGAGTTGATGCCTTTTTCAACGCCCGGGATATATTCCTTAGGAACAGCACCACCAACGATGCGGCTCTCGAAGGAGTACCCTTCGCCCGGCTCTGTCGGGGAAATGATCATTTTCACTTCGCCAAACTGACCAGACCCACCAGATTGCTTCTTGTGGGTATAAGTGTGCTCGACCTCACGCGAGATGGTCTCGCGATAAGCCACCTGAGGCGCACCGATATTGGCTTCCACTTTGAACTCGCGCTTCATGCGGTCGACAAGAATGTCGAGGTGCAATTCGCCCATGCCCTTCATGATGGTCTGACCGGATTCCAGATCAGTTTCCACGCGGAAGGACGGATCCTCAGCAGACAGACGCTGCAGCGCGATGCCCATCTTCTCCTGGTCGCCCTTGGTTTTGGGCTCGACCGCGATCTCGATCACGGGATCAGGGAAGGTCATCGTTTCCAGAACCACAGGGTCGTTGACGGCGCAGAGCGTGTCACCGGTTGTGGTGTCCTTCAGGCCGCCCAGCGCGATGATGTCACCAGCAAATGCTTCGGTGATCTCGTCACGGTCGTTGGAGTGCATGATCATCATGCGGCCAACGCGCTCTTTCTTGCCTTTAGTGGAGTTCAGGAACGTGTCGCCCTTTTCCAGCTTACCGGAATAGATCCGCGTAAATGTCAGCGAGCCAACAAACGGGTCATTCCAGATTTTGAACGCCAGAGCGGAGAACGCCATGTCATCATCAGCGCGACGCGCAATGTTGCGAACTTCGTCTTCATCGCCGGGTTTGAAGCCCATGTAGTCAACAACGTCGAGCGGGCTCGGCAGGTAGTCGACAACAGCGTTAAGCAGCGGCTGAACGCCTTTGTTCTTGAAGGCGGAACCACCAAGCACAGGAACGAATGCCATGGACAAAGTGCCCTTACGGATCAGCGAGCGCAGTGTTGGAACGTCAGGCTCGTTGCCTTCCAGATATTCCATCATAGCGTCGTCGTCCTGCTCAACGGCAGCTTCGACCAGCTTGTTGCGCCATTCGTCGGCCATGTCTTTCAGGCTGTCGCGGATCGGAGCTTTGACCCAGGACGCGCCCAGATCTTCACCCTGCCACAGCCACTCTTCCATGGTGACGAGGTCCAACAGGCCTTCCAGCTCTGTCTCTGCACCGATTGGGATACCGACAGGCACGGCGCGGGCGCCGGTGCGCTCTTCAATCATGTTCACACAGTTGAAGAAGTCGGCGCCGATCTTGTCCATTTTGTTCACAAAGACCATGCGTGGGACTTTGTAACGGTCGGCCTGACGCCAAACGGTTTCCGTTTGAGGCTCAACACCCGCGTTTGCGTCCAGAACGCATACCGCGCCATCAAGAACCGCCAGCGAACGCTCGACTTCAATGGTGAAGTCCACGTGGCCGGGCGTGTCGATGATGTTCATGCGGTGCTTTTCAGAGTCAGGCGTGACGCCGTCTTCTGTGCGCTCCCAGAACGTGGTGGTCGCAGCGGAGGTGATGGTGATGCCGCGCTCTTGTTCCTGCTCCATGTGGTCCATGGTGGCCGCACCATCGTGTACTTCGCCGATGTTATGCTCTTTGCCGGTATAGTACAGGATGCGTTCCGAACAGGTCGTCTTGCCAGCATCAATGTGAGCCATGATGCCGAAGTTACGATAGCGGTCGAGTGGATATTCGCGTGCCATTGCTTTGCGTTCCTCTTACCAGCGGTAGTGGCTGAACGCTTTGTTCGCGTCGGCCATCTTGTGGGTGTCTTCACGTTTCTTAACGGCCGAGCCGCGGGAGTTGACGGCATCCATCAGCTCGCCTGCAAGGCGTTCTTCCATCGTGTTCTCGTTGCGCGAACGGGCCGCTTTGATCAGCCAGCGGATGGCCAATGCTTCGCGACGCTCAGGGCGCACTTCAACGGGGACCTGGTAGGTCGCACCACCGACGCGGCGCGAACGCACTTCGACGGAGGGTTTGATCAGCTCAAGCGCCTCGTGGAACACTTCCACTGGGGCTTTCTTCAGCTTGTCTTCAACGCGGTCAAAGGCGTTGTAGACGATGCGTTCGGCGACCGACTTCTTGCCGTCGATCATCAGGTTGTTCATGAATTTGGTCAGGACAGTGTCACCAAACTTGGCGTCTGGCAAAACTTGGCGCTTCTCGGCGGCGTGACGACGTGACATCTGATCTCTTCCTTACTTAGGCTTCTTCGCGCCGTATTTCGAACGGCGTTGCTTACGGTCTTTGACGCCTTGGGTATCCAGAACACCGCGCAGGATGTGGTAACGGACACCCGGAAGGTCTTTCACACGACCGCCACGGATGAGAACAACAGAGTGCTCTTGCAGGTTGTGGCTTTCACCACCGATATAGGAGATCACCTCGAAACCGTTGGTCAGGCGGACCTTCGCAACTTTCCGCATAGCGGAGTTCGGCTTCTTTGGTGTGGTTGTGTACACCCGGGTGCAGACGCCGCGCTTTTGCGGGCATTCCTGCAGGTGCATGGACTTCGAGGTCTTGCGCTTTGGCTGCCGCGGCTTGCGGATCAGCTGCTGGATCGTTGGCATTCAGGATTTCCCCTTGTTTGCATCTTACTTTGGGACGCATGTCCCGCTTAATTCTTCACCCTCGCGGGCCTTTTCGTCTGTGTTTCGCGTTTGCGTTGAAACAAACACAAAAGCCCGCATCGGGTTACCCTACCTGGGTTCCGAGCGGTGGAGTTTCAGAGGTTGGAGGCAATAGCCGCCCCGAACTTGACCGTCCAAAATTTGAGTGCAGTTCGGGTGCTACCCGACCTGATTGCGCGCTTACTAGAAGGGTTAAGGTAAGGTGTCAACAGCGCTAACCCGCTTTGGCCACCTGCTGTTCGCGCCAGAGGGTGAAGAGCCCGGTCGCCACGACGATGACAGCCCCGATCAGCGTCAGCGGGTCGGGCCATTCGCCAAAGACCACGAACCCCAGAATCAGCGCCACCAGAAGCGCGGTGTAGCGGAATTGCGAGACCATGCCGATCTCTCCGACCCGCATGGCGGCGACAGAAAACACGTAACCGCCCAGCACGAAAACCCCTGCCCCGATCAGGTTGCTCCAGGCCGACGGTGTGAAGGGCCGCCATTCAATGGTCAGGCTGACCAAGCCGAACGCGGTACAGATCGTCACCGCTGTCAGCAAAGCCACCATCAGCGACGGGATCTCTGCCGACAACCGCCGTGCAGCCAGGTCGCGGACCGTCACGAACCCCACCGCCCCCAGCGCGTAAAGCGAGTAAATTGTAAACCCTGCGCCGCCCGGCTGCACGATCAACAACACGCCGATAAGCCCGATCAAAATGGCCCCTATCCGCCGCCAGCCGACGGCCTCCCCTAAGAACAATGCGCCAGCCAGCGTCACAGTCAGCGGCAACGCCTGCAAAATCGCCGCCGCATTGGCCAATGGCATGTTGAACAGCGCCGTCATGAACAAATAGATCGCCACAATCTCAGCCCCTGACCGCAGTGCGATCAGCTTGAGATCCCCACGCGCAACTCTGAGCCGCAACGCGTTCTGAGACCACGCCAACAGTGCCAGCAACGCGATCACTCCGATCGAGCGCACAAAGATCGCCTGCACCAGATGCAGCTCACCCGACAGCGACTTCATGAAGGCGTCGTTGATGGTAAAAGCCGCCATGGAGCCCGCCATAAAGAGCGCGCCGCGTATGTTGGGGGTGAGGGTCATGTGCTTGGCCTAACAGGTGCCAGATGCCGAGGCCAGCGGCGGGTTTAAGGCAGCGCGCGTTCCATGAAGTAAACCTTGTCACGCCACATATCTGGGAAGCCTGCCGGATGCGTAATCGGTTGGAACCCTGCCTTGAGGTACATATCCCGCGCATGGGTCAAAAATGCAGCGGAGGAGAATATCGCTCGGGCGTACCCGTCGGCGACCATCTGATCGAACATCGCATCCAGCAGCCTTTGACCAAGCCCATGACCCCGACCAGCAGGATTTACGAACATCCGATTAAGTTCTGCCGTCTCCGGGCCTGCTTCAGCGTACATGACACAGCCCGCGGGAATGCTGTCGACCCACGCGACTAGGATGGCGCCTTTGGGGCGTTTGTGCAGATCTGCCAGATCGCGCAAAATGACCTGAAAGCCGTCTGGGTCCATAGGGTGGTCGTCTCCACGCGGCCAGTCAGGCGGGTAGTTCTCCCAGTGCCAGTCCAGCCACTGGCGGCACAGATCGCGTGCCGCCTCGATATCGTCGTCGCAGCTTGCAACCCGCACCTGAATTTCTGCCATACCCGGACCTCTTGAAAGACTTGCCACGCACCGTCCGGTGAAAGGTCAGGCAAGTCAATCAGACGCGCAAGAGCAGCTAGGTTTGATACGCCCTGCCCCCGCCAATTTATCGCGACTATCGGGTTTTGCTTCGCGGGGTTCACCCGCAGACCAAACGTCGAGGCATGGACGGATGGCCACGCCGTATGCATGCTGGGAGCCAACCCCATCAGGTCAAGGAGGGTCCAGAGATGATCAGCGGCGGCGTGCTTTACGCAAAAGACCTCTCGAAAATGGTGGACTTCTACGTCGCGTTGAACGGCGGCACTGTCGAAGATGCCGACGATGATTTCGCGCTGATTACATCTGGAGGCACGCAGTTTGTCATTCTCGAGATCCCCGGCCATATCTCTGCACAGATCCAGATCAGCGACCCGCCCAGGGTCCGTGCCGAGACGCCGCTGAAACCTGTGATCTCTGTCCCCGACATGGACCGGGCAGTCACCGCCGTGACCGAAGGCGGCGGCGCGCTATTGCCGGACGCGGCCCAATGGAGGTTCAAGGGCAATCTTGTGCAAGACATTGTCGACCCGGAGGGCAATGTCGTCCAGCTTTGGCAACCCGTCGGCATGGAGTGACCCAAGCTTCGACGTCTAGTTGAGCAAGCGCTGTTCTGCCTCGATCCAATGCGTCGCGGCTTCGGGCAAATCCGGGAGAGACATCTCGATACCGAGCGCCTCAAGGGAACGCTCGTTGCGCACCAAACCGTCACGCGACAACGCGGCGCCTTTGGAATAGCCGGTCGCGCAAAGGGTGCCGTCGAGCGTGAGAAACTCGAACCGCAGGTAATTCCAATGCGTGTCCGCGCCCACCCATTGGTATCGCAGCCGGTATTTTTGGCCCAGCTTAAGCTGCTTGCGGAAGGTGATGATTGTGCCCCCCAGCACCGGCTTCCAGCGGTGTCTCATCAGCACTTTGAGAAAACCCACCCGGGCAAAGAACTCGACAATCATCAGGTCGGCAACTGATAGGTAGCGGCCGTTATTCATATGTAGGTTGACGTCGATGTCATTGGGCAGGACCCGAAACTGGCGTTCAAATGGTTCGCCAATCACGAGTTTGGGCAGCCGCCACGCCCGAAGGAGCGTCCAGATCAGTCTGAGATAAAGGTTCATGTCGCCTTCGCTATAAAGTTCAACATTGAACCATATAGATCAAAATTGAACCTTGTCCAATATGAAGCTACCCTGCCTCAATGGAGCATAGCGACGATCCGGACGGTTTGGCACAGGCGCGGGATGCGTGGCTTTCTGTCGTTCGCGCGCATCATGAATGTAGCGCGACATTAGCCCAGCTTCTGGAGCCTTTGGGCCTTTCTGTTCTTCAACACGAAATTCTTTTGAACCTGCGGGTCACCCCCGGTCTGACGCAGCAGCACCTGTCACGGCGGTGTTTCTCTGCCAAAAGCGGCGTCAGCATGATTGTCGCGCAGTTTGAAAAGGACGGCATCGTGCACCGCACAAGGTCAGAACAAGACCAACGCGCGTGGAGCCTGTCGCTTAGCCCGGCGGGCGAGATCTTGGCGGTAAAGGCCGCAGCAGTTCAAGCAGACGTGGTCCAGCGCATGGCGCAACCTTTCTCTATGGCCGAGCTTGATCTGCTCAGAATACGGATGGAGCAATCCTCCGAGCACCTGCGACAGATGCGCGATGAGGTTAACAAGTCCTAAAGAAGCTTAAAAATTCGATGTGAAATCAATTGAGTAATCCATCCGGCGCATGCGCCGCGTCCAACGAAAAAGGCCCCGCTCAGTCAAAAGCGGGGCCTTTTCAATTCTTCAGAGCAGACGCTTACTCGTCGCGGCTTTCCTCTGGGGTGTCCACGATCAGGTCCTCAGACACGTCGCCCAAACCTTCTTCGGGGGCAGCCAGAGCCAGAGCTGCTTCAGCCTCCGCTTTCCGAGCTTCGATCACGACGCTGTCGCGGTCCACGGCGATCTTGCGCATCTGCTGGGTTGCCCCACCAGTGCCTGCCGGGATCAGACGGCCCACGATCACGTTCTCTTTCAGGCCGATCAGCTTGTCACGCTTGCCTTGTGTCGAGGCCTCCGTAAGCACGCGGGTCGTTTCCTGGAAGGACGCAGCCGAGATGAACGACCGGGTCTGCAGCGAGGCTTTGGTGATACCCAACAGGATCGGCTCACCCTGCGCAGGCTCGTGCCCACGCGCGATGGCTTTCTCGTTGGCGGCGTCAAACTCGGCCTTATCAACGTGCTCGCCCTTCAGCAGAGTGGTCTGACCAGACGCGCTGATCTCCCATTTCTGCAGCATCTGGCGGACAATCACTTCGATATGCTTGTCGTTGATCTTCACACCTTGCAGGCGGTAGACGTCCTGAACCTCGTCGATCATGTAGTCAGCCAAGGCCTCGACACCCATGATGGACAGGATGTCATGCGGCGCCGGGTTGCCGTCCATGATGTAGTCGCCCTTCTGGACAAAATCACCTTCCGCAACCGGGATGTGCTTGCCCTTCGGCACCATGTACTCGACCTTGTGATCCGGATCATCGGACGACTCAATCGCGATGCGACGCTTGTTCTTGTAGTCCTTGCCGAAGCGCACGTAGCCATCAATCTCGGCGATGATCGCGTGATCTTTCGGACGACGGGCTTCAAACAATTCCGCAACCCGAGGCAGACCACCGGTGATGTCCTTAGTTTTGGCACCCTCGCGAGGGATACGCGCAACCACGTCACCAGCTTTGACCTCCTGGCCATCTTCGATGGACAGAATGGCGTCGACAGACATCGGGTATTTCGCCGGGTTGTCGTTGTCGAGACGCACAGGCTCGCCCTTGTCATCCTCAAGGATGATCTCAGGCTTGAGGTCATTGCCTTTCGGTGCCGCACGCCAGTCGACCACGATCTTCTGGGTCATGCCGGTCGCATCATCGGTCTCGTCCTTCACGGCAATGCCGGAGATCAGGTCGACAAAACGGGCCTTACCGTCTTTTTCCGCGATGATCGGCAGCGTGTAGGGATCCCATTCAAACAGCTTGTCGCCGCGAGACACTTTGGCCTTGTCTTTGACATGCAGTTTGGAGCCGTAGCCGATCTTGTGGCGGGCGCGTTCTGTGCCGTTGGCGTCTGTGATGGTCAGCTGCATATTGCGGCCCATCACCACCTTTTCACCAGCCGCATTCTCGAGGATGGAGGCGTTTTCAAACGCAACCTTGCCCTCTTGGCTCGCTTCAAGGAAGGACTGTTGGCCACCTTGGGCAACGCCGCCGATGTGGAAGGTCCGCATCGTCAGCTGTGTGCCGGGCTCACCGATGGACTGCGCGGCGATGATGCCGACAGCTTCACCAGTATTGACAAGCGTACCGCGTGCAAGGTCACGACCGTAGCACATGGCGCAGACGCCTTCTTCGGCCTCACAGGTCAGCGGCGAGCGCATCTTGGCGTTTGGAATGTCGGCTGCGTCAATCGCATCCGCTTTCCGCTCGTCAATCAGCTCGTCACGCGCCACCAGAACCTCGTCAGTGCCGGGAACAAGAATGTCCTCAGCAGCCGTCCGGCCCAGCAGACGTTCCCCGATGGAGGAGACCACCTCGCCGTCATTCACCGCCGAAGAGGCGTTGATGAAGTTCTCGGTGCCACAATCATGCATACGCACGATGCAATCCTGCGCCACGTCAACCAGACGACGGGTCAGGTAACCCGAGTTCGCCGTCTTCAACGCCGTGTCCGACAGACCCTTGCGAGCCCCGTGAGTGGAGTTGAAGTACTCCAGCACGGTCAGGCCTTCTTTAAAGTTCGAGATGATCGGCGTCTCGATGATCTCGCCATTCGGCTTGGCCATCAGGCCACGCATGCCGCCCAGCTGCTTCATCTGCGTGACCGAGCCACGCGCACCAGAGTGAGCCATCATGTAGACGGAGTTCGGCTCTTTCTCAGCACCATCCTCGTCGCGGCCCGTGGTCGAGATCGAAGACATCATGGCGTCGGTGACCTGGTCGTTACATTTCGACCAGGCATCGATCACCTTGTTGTACTTCTCACCTTGGGTGATCAGGCCATCCATATACTGCTGCTCGAACTCTTTAACCTGCTCGCGCGTGCCATCGACGATGGGCCATTTGGTGTCAGGGATCAGCATGTCGTCCTTACCGAACGAGATACCGGCCTTGAACGCCTCACGGAAACCCATGGTCATGATCTGGTCGCAGAAGATAACCGACTCTTTCTGACCGCAATACCGGTAGACCGTGTCGATGACCTGCTGCACTTCCTTCTTCCGCAGAAGGCGGTTCACTAGCTCAAACGGTGCTTTCGCGTTCAATGGCAGCAACGCACCCAGACGCAGACGGCCAGGCGTGGTCTCGAAGCGGGTCATCACTTCGTTGCCTTCCTCGTCGATCTGCGGCAGGCGGGCTTGGATCTTGGCGTGCAGATGCACCATGCCGGAATCCAGCGCGTGCTGCACTTCTTCCACGTCGGAGAAGACCATGCCTTCGCCAACCATGCCCTCACGCTCCATCGAGATGTAGTAGAGGCCAAGGATCATATCCTGCGACGGCACGATGATCGGTGCGCCGTTTGCAGGCGACAGAACGTTGTTCGTGGACATCATCAAAACGCGGGCTTCAAGTTGCGCTTCAAGCGACAGCGGCACGTGGACCGCCATTTGGTCACCGTCAAAGTCAGCGTTGAAGGCCGAACACACCAGCGGGTGAAGCTGGATGGCTTTACCTTCGATCAGAACCGGCTCAAACGCCTGAATGCCAAGACGGTGCAAGGTTGGCGCACGGTTCAGCATGACAGGGTGTTCGCGGATAACTTCGTCCAAGATATCCCAAACCTCGGGACGCTCTTTTTCGACCAGTTTCTTCGCCTGTTTCACGGTGGAGGACAGACCTTTGGCCTCCAGACGCGAATAGATGAACGGCTTAAACAGCTCCAACGCCATCTTCTTGGGCAGACCACATTGGTGCAGCTTCAGTTCTGGCCCTGTCACGATGACGGAACGGCCTGAGAAGTCGACGCGTTTACCCAAAAGGTTCTGACGGAAGCGACCTTGCTTACCCTTCAGCATGTCTGACAGCGACTTCAACGGACGCTTGTTGGCACCCGTGATGGTCCGGCCACGACGGCCGTTGTCAAACAGAGCATCGACGGATTCCTGAAGCATCCGCTTCTCGTTGCGCACGATAATATCAGGCGCACGCAGCTCGATCAGGCGCTTCAAACGGTTGTTCCGGTTGATCACGCGGCGATACAGATCGTTCAGGTCGGACGTCGCAAAACGGCCCCCATCCAGCGGCACCAATGGGCGCAGCTCTGGCGGGATCACAGGCACGACGGTCAGAACCATCCATTCCGGGCGGTTGCCGGATTCAAGGAAGTTCTCAACCAGTTTCAGACGTTTGATGATCTTCTTCGGCTTCAGCTCGCCGGTGGCTTCCGCGAGGTCTTCGCGCAGCTGCTCGGCTTCGGCTTCCAGATCAATCGCGGCCAGCATTTCGCGGATCGCTTCGGCACCGATATTGGCGGTGAAGGCATCCATGCCGTAGGCGTCCTGCGCGTCGAGGAATTCTTCCTCGTTCATCAATTGGCCGTAAGTCAGGTCGGTCAGACCGGGCTCAATCACGACGTAGTTCTCGAAGTAGAGAATGCGTTCCAGATCGCGCAAGGTCATATCCAGCATCAGGCCGATCCGGGATGGAAGCGACTTGAGGAACCAGATGTGTGCCACTGGGGCAGCCAGCTCGATATGGCCCATACGCTCGCGACGGACCTTTTGCAGCGTGACTTCCACGCCGCATTTCTCGCAGACAACGCCGCGATATTTCATCCGCTTATATTTGCCGCAGAGGCATTCGTAATCTTTGATCGGGCCAAAGATACGCGCGCAGAACAAGCCGTCACGCTCAGGCTTGAACGTCCGGTAGTTGATGGTTTCGGGTTTTTTGATCTCGCCATAGGACCACGAGAGGATCCGCTCGGGCGATGCCAAGGAGACCTTGATTTCATCAAAGGTCTTCGGTGGCGTGACCGGGTTAAACGGGTTGGTTGTCAGTTCCTGGTTCATATTTTTACCTATCGGTTATGTGCAGAAGGAAGGGTGGGAAGAGGCGCCGGGGCGCCTATTCCTCATCCTCCGCATCCAGGAGTTCCATGTTGAGGCCGAGGCCCCGGACTTCTTTCACAAGCACGTTGAACGATTCCGGGATACCGGCCTCGAAATTGTCCTCGCCTTTAACGATCGACTCGTAGACTTTCGTCCGACCCGCAACATCGTCCGACTTCACAGTCAGCATCTCTTGCAGGGTGTAAGCCGCGCCGTAGGCTTCCAGTGCCCAGACTTCCATCTCCCCGAAACGCTGGCCGCCGAACTGAGCTTTACCGCCCAGAGGTTGCTGCGTGACAAGGCTGTAAGGCCCGGTGGAACGTGCGTGGATTTTGTCGTCCACAAGGTGGTGCAGTTTCAGCAGATACTTCACACCGACCGTGACAGGGCGGGCAAACTGCTCGCCTGTACGACCATCATAAAGCACCGACTGACCGGATGTGTCGAAACCAGCTTTCGCCAGCGCTTCGTTCACATCGCTTTCCTTCGCACCATCAAAGACCGGCGTCGCAATCGGCACGCCCTTGCGGACAGCTTCAGCGCTTTCAATCATGTCAGCTTCGATCATGTTGCCGAAGGCATCGTTAAACGTCTCGTCACCATAAGCGTGCTGCAGGGCATCACGGACGGGCTGGCTGTCGCCGGTGCGTTTGAAATCATCCAAAGCATCGTCGATTTTCAGACCCAGACCACGTGCGGCCCAACCCATGTGGGTTTCAAGGATTTGCCCAACGTTCATACGCGACGGCACGCCCAGCGGGTTCAGACAGAAGTCGACCGGAGTCCCATCTTCAAGGAACGGCATGTCCTCCATCGGCACAACTTTGGAGATAACCCCTTTGTTGCCGTGACGACCGGCCATTTTGTCGCCGGGCTGCAGCTTGCGCTTCACAGCCACAAAGACTTTGACCATCTTCATCACGCCCGGTGGCAGGTCGTCGCCACGGCGGACTTTCTCGACCTTGTCCTCGAAACGGGCTTCCAGAGCACGCTTTTGCGCCTCATACTGGCTGTTGAGGGCTTCGACCGCTGCGGCCTCTGTCTCTTCTGCCAGAGCAAGTTGCCACCACTGGCCACGCGACAGCGTTTCCAGCAGTTCCGCGGTGATTTCCGAGTTCGGTTTGACGCCTTTCGGGCCTTTGACGGCCTTCTTGCCAAGGATCATGCCCTGCAGACGCGCGTAGATGTTGCGGTCCAGAATGGCCATCTCGTCGTCACGGTCACGCGCCAGACGTTCAACTTCTTCGCGCTCGATCTGAACGGTCCGCTCGTCTTTCTCAACGCCGTGGCGGTTGAAGACACGCACCTCAACGACGGTACCGAAGTCACCCGGTTTCACGCGCAGGGACGTATCCCGCACGTCAGAGGCTTTCTCACCAAAGATGGCCCGCAGAAGCTTTTCTTCCGGCGTCATCGGGCTTTCGCCCTTTGGAGTGATCTTACCAACCAGAATATCGCCCGGTTCAACATCTGCGCCGATGTAAACGATGCCAGCCTCGTCGAGGTTGCGCAGCGCTTCTTCACCAACGTTTGGAATGTCGCGGGTAATCTCTTCTGGCCCAAGCTTCGTATCACGGGCAGCGACTTCGAATTCCTCGATATGGATCGAGGTAAACACGTCGTCACGCGCGATGCGCTCGGAGATCAGGATCGAGTCCTCATAGTTGTAGCCGTTCCAAGGCATAAACGCGACGAGCACGTTCTTACCAAGCGCCAGCTCACCCATATCGGTCGATGGACCGTCAGCGATAACCTCACCAGCGGAGACCACACCGCCCACTTTCACCAGCGGACGCTGGTTGATGCAGGTGTTTTGGTTCGACCGCTGGAATTTGCGCAGGGAATAGATGTCAACGCCCGGATCGCCCGGTTCCAGATCATCCGTAACCCGCACAACGATACGCTGCGCATCGACTTGGTCGATGATACCGCCGCGTTTCGCTTGGATCGCAGCCCCGGAGTCGGTGGCAACCACGCCTTCAATGCCGGTGCCCACGAATGGCGCATCAGCTTGCAGCAATGGAACCGCCTGACGTTGCATGTTCGAGCCCATCAAGGCCCGGTTCGCATCGTCATTCTCAAGGAACGGGATCAGCGACGCCGCGACCGACACCAACTGCTTCGGCGAGACGTCGATCAGGTCAACATTCGCGTTCGATTGCAGCATGTATTCGCCGGACTGGCGTGTGGACACCAGATCGTTGACGAATTTCATGTTC
Organism: uncultured Litoreibacter sp.; assembly: GCA_947494645.1. Lineage (GTDB taxonomy): Bacteria > Pseudomonadota > Alphaproteobacteria > Rhodobacterales > Rhodobacteraceae > Litoreibacter. The sequence goes on along the minus strand of CANLVO010000003.1, from coordinate 12,428 downwards.
TCATCAAGGTTCGCGTTGGCCTGCGCCACGGTGTGACGCATTTCTTCCGTGGCGGACATGTAATGCACTTCGTCCGTCACCTGACCGTCTACCACCTTGCGGTATGGCGTTTCGATGAAACCGTATTTGTTCACGCGGGCGAAAGTCGCCAGCGAGTTGATCAGACCAATGTTCGGCCCTTCCGGCGTCTCAATCGGGCACATGCGGCCATAGTGGGTTGGGTGCACGTCGCGCACCTCAAAGCCCGCACGCTCACGTGTCAGACCACCCGGTCCAAGCGCCGACAGACGGCGTTTGTGTGTGACCTCAGACAGCGGGTTGGTTTGGTCCATGAACTGCGACAGCTGCGAGGAGCCGAAGAATTCACGCACAGCAGCCGCCGCTGGTTTCGCGTTGATCAGGTCTTGCGGCATCACGGTGTCGATCTCGACGCTGGACATACGCTCTTTGATCGCGCGCTCCATACGCAGCAGGCCGACGCGGTACTGGTTTTCCATCAGCTCACCGACGGAGCGCACACGACGGTTGCCCAAGTGGTCGATATCGTCGATGTCGCCGCGGCCATCACGCAGATCAACCAGTGCTTTGATACAGGCGACGATGTCTTCCTTGCGCAGCGTGCGCACGGTGTCTTCGGCATCCAGATCAAGGCGCATGTTCATCTTCACACGACCAACGGCGGACAGGTCATACCGCTCGCTGTCGAAGAACAGCGTGTCGAACAGCGCAGAGGCCGCTTCAACGGTGGGCGGCTCGCCCGGGCGCATGACGCGGTAGATATCCATCAGCGCGGTGTCGCGGCCAAAGTTCTTGTCCACGGCCACGGTGTTGCGGATGTAAGGGCCTACATTGATGTTATCGATGTCGAGGACGGGAATTTCCTTAACGCCGTTATCCATCAGGGTCTTCAGCGTGCCGCCGATGACCTCTTCGCCCTTCTTGTCCAGCTCCCAAGTCAGCTCGTCGCCGGCTTCGACCCAGATCTCACCAGTTTCCTCGTTGATCATGTCACGGGCGGCAAAACGGCCGATGATGCCTTCAAACGGCAGCAGGACGTCTTTGTACTTGCCCTCGTCGATCATCGCCTTGACGGCGCGTGGGGTGACCTTCTTACCGGCTTCGGCAATCACTTCGCCAGTCTTGGCGTCGATGATGTCAGCCGCAGGCTTGGTGCCTTTGATGCGCTCCGGGAAGAACTTGGTGGACCAGCCGCCCTTCTTGGCAACCTTGAAGGACACGGTGTCGTAATAGGCGTCCATGATCTGCTCTTGGTCCAGACCCAGTGCATAAAGCAGGGTGGAGACAGGCAGTTTCCGGCGACGGTCGATCCGCGCAAAGACCACGTCCTTGGCGTCGAACTCAAAGTCCAGCCACGAGCCGCGATAGGGGATGATGCGGCAGGCAAACAGCAGCTTGCCGGAGGAATGCGTCTTGCCTTTGTCATGATCGAAGAACACGCCGGGGGAGCGGTGCATCTGGGACACGATCACACGCTCGGTGCCGTTCACAACGAACGTCCCGTTTGGCGTCATCAACGGCATGTCGCCCATGAAGACGTCTTGCTCTTTGATGTCTTTGACCGACTTGGCGCCAGTGTCTTCGTCGATATCGAACACGATCAGGCGCAGTGTTACCTTCAGGGGGGCGCTGTAGGTCATGTCGCGTTGCTGACATTCCTCGACGTCGTATTTTGGTTCTTCCAGCTCGTATTTCACGAACTCAAGAATGGCGGTCTCGTTGAAATCCTTGATCGGGAAGACCGACTGGAAGACACCTTTGATGCCTTCGCCGTCCATCGGCTCCAGCTGGTCGCCGGATTTCAGGAACAGGTCATAGGAAGATTTTTGAACTTCAATGAGGTTTGGCATCGCGAGGACTTCGCGGATTTTGCCAAAATATTTACGGATGCGTTTTTGACCAACGTATGTTTGAGCCATGCTCGTCTCAGCCTTTCAGTTTCCTCGGACACGACACCCCGGGGCCGGGCGGCGGGTCACTTGGACAAGGGCGGTCACTCAATACCTGCATGCCGTCCCACAGACATGCTCCCGAGCGGTTTACCGTTCCTTAGAGAAGACCTTGCCAAAAAAGGCCCTCTCTGAGACGCGGAAAGCCGGACCCGAAAACTCGGGACCAGCTTGTCTTTTTACGAGCGCCAACGGCGCTCGGATTACTTCAGTTCGACTTCTGCGCCAGCTGCTTCCAGCTTGCCCTTGATGTCTTCTGCTTCGGCCTTGTCGACGCCTTCTTTGACAGCTTTGCCGCCAGCTTCGACCAGGTCTTTTGCTTCTTTCAGGCCCAGGCCGGTGATACCGCGAACCTCTTTGATGACGTTGATTTTGGATGCGCCAGCGGCAACCAGGATCACGTCAAACTCGGATTTCTCTTCCGCAGCTGCGCCGCCAGCGTCGCCGCCGCCTGCAACCATAACCGCGCCGCCAGCGGCGGGCTCGATGCCATACTCGTCTTTGAGGATGGTTTTCAGTTCTTGTGCTTCGAGAAGGGTCAGACCAACAATCTCTTCCGCCAGTTTCTTCAGATCAGCCATTATACTGTTTCCGTTCTGTTAAGTTGTGTTCCAACGACGAGGTTTCAACCCCACGAAGGTATCTGTTCCCGAGGGCTAGGCGGCTGCCTTGTCCTCGACGGTGCTGATGATGCTTGCGATGTTCGAAGCAGGTGCGCCAATCGCGCCGGCGATGTTCGAGGCAGGGGCGCCGATACAACCCACGATGGAGGCAATGAGCTCCTCGCGGCTTGGCATCGCAGCCACGGCTTTCACACCAGCGACATCCAACGCGTTTTCGCCCATGGCCCCACCAAGGATGACGAGCTTCTCGTTGTCCTTGGAATAGTCTTGCACCACTTTCGCGGCGGCAACGGGGTCCTCGGAATAGGCGAGAACGGTCATCCCCTTCAGGTAGTCGGCAATGCTTGCGCAGGGCTGACCCTCAAGGGCGATTTTGGCGAGCCTGTTCTTGGCAACACGCACGGACCCGCCAGCTTCGCGCATACGCGCCCGCAGGTCCTGCATCTCGGCAACCGTGATACCTTCGTAGTGGCTAACCACTACGACGCCAGAGCTTTCGAAGATCTGGCCGAGTTCCTCGACCAATTTCTCTTTCTGGGCTCTATCCACAGTTTTACTCCAATTATGGGGGTTTCCCCCCGGCTCAGTCTTACCGGATCACTCCGGCGGTTGAGTCCTTGGGCAACGGGACTCCAAACCGCCCGGAGGACTGAGCCTCGGTCAATCTGGTCTACCCGTCTCAGGCAGGAATTATGCAGCCATATGGTGCACCCACCGTCTTGGACGAAATATGCCGCACGTAGAATCGCGCGGCATACACGGGGTTCCTTAAACGGATCCGGGGGGCGTGGAAACCCCAAATTTCAAGGCTTGAACTAAAGGCATGGCCCCGCGGGCAGGGCCACAGCTTCAAGCCATGAAGCTTTCGCCCGTACCGTCTTCCTGCTGGCCACAGCTTGAACACGCGCTATCGCCACAGAACGGACAGCCTTGCGAGCTTTCGTCAAAGGCCACAATCGGGAAACCCGCGATCTCTTCATCCGGGTTCGCAAGTGCCAGGATGGAGGTCTCAGGCGCCGCAATCTCAGGCACCATGGCCTCAGGTTCCGCAACCTTGGGCAGCACGATCTCTGTGGCCAGGAATTCGGATCCTACATATTGTTCGAACTGCTCGGGCGTGCAGGTGCTGCACCCGGCGCCGCCACAAGACGGACATCCGGCAGAGCTGCTGGTAAAGATCTCAAGCACGGGCTCGGACGTGTCGCCCTCGAAATCTGGCGCACAAGAGCTGCACCCGGCCCCGCCGCAGGACGGGCAGCCAAAGGTGCTGAACATCGTGACCGCGTCGTCTGAAGCCTCATCTTCATCCTCTGGCTCGGTCTCATCGACCCTTCCAAGGGCCACAGCCGCACCGATTGCGGCACCGCCGCCCCCGCCGCCACTGAGCAGACCCAGCCCGGCAAGTGCGCCGCCGGCCAGACCACCAAGGCTTCCAAGAATGGCCACAAGCGCGCCAAGGCCAACAAGTGCAAGCACGCCGCCTGCCCCGCCGCCGCCATCATCTTCGGCAATCGGTTCCGCCTCAGGCGCGGCCTCGGGCTCCGGATCCGCCTCAGGCGCCGCAGGAGGCGGAGGCGGAGGTGGCGGAGGAGGAGGCGGTGGTGGTGGAGGCGGAGGAGGTGCCGGCTCCGGCTCAGGTTCTGGTTCTGGCTCCGGTTCGGGCTCAGGTTCTGGTTCGGGCTCTGGTTCGGGTTCAGGCTCGGGCTCCGGTTCCGGCTTGGGCTCTGGTTCAGGCGCTGGATCGGCAGGAGGCGGGGGCGGGGGCGTCGGCTCACTACCGGCAGCCGGTCCATAAAGCGCCTGCGCGCCTTCAATATCGCCATCACCCAGCTCATCCGTGGAAATCGTCGGGTTCAGAATCTCGCTCTCGTCATTGACATGGCCCAGCCCGATGGCATGGCCGATCTCGTGCAACGCAACCGCGTAGAAATCCGTGCCGCCATTCCCGTCAGGAGACCATGTGCGCGGGTCATCAAAGGTGATCTCGGCCGAGGTCAGCTCCGCAAACTCGCCGCCCCTGTTGATGAACGAATAGGAGGCGAGGCCCACCGTGTTCCCTGAAAGTGGCGCGGCGGCAAAGGTGATGTCGGCAGGGTTGGCTGCATTTGCCAGCTCGAAATCAATGCCCGAGACGTCTTCCCACGCCTGAAAAGCGCTGGCCAAGGTCTCGATGAATTCCTGTTCGGTATAGACGCTTCGGTTAAAGTCCAGATCTTCGACGAAATTGCCAGGCGACCAGTAGACCGGGCCGCTGGGTGTACCGCCATCTGACGGTCCCCATTTCTGTCCATTCAGCGTAAACATACCATCCCCTTAGCTTTTCAAACGAGGGGATAACGGCAGCATCCGACCTCAGATTTCGAACTTGGTTACTAGAAAGTAATCAGTAAGGCGAAATTGAGGCAGAACCGAAGGATGGCGTTCACATCTGCAGAACTCGGCAAAGAATTGCACGAAAACCGTGGGTTATCGGCAATTTTCGGGTCATGAGACGAAAAAAGGCGGGCCAATGCGGCCCGCCTTTCCCAATTTCAAATGTGGCAGGGCTTAGTTGCCCATCGCGTTGTCCACGTTGATTGTGACGCTTGGACCCATTGTCGAAGACACAACGATCTTCTTCATATAGGTGCCTTTCGCGCCCGCTGGTTTGTTCTTGGACACGGCGCCCACAAAGGCGCGCACGTTTTCAACCAGCTTGGCCTCGTCAAAGGACGCTTTGCCAACGCCCGCGTGCACCACGCCAGCTTTTTCAACTTTGAACTGCACTTCGCCGCCTTTGGCAGCTTTGACAGCGGCTTCCACATCCATGGTGACCGTGCCCACTTTGGGGTTCGGCATCAGGTTGCGGGGGCCAAGCACCTTACCCAGACGGCCAACGATCGGCATCATGTCAGGGGTTGCGATGCAGCGATCAAAGTCGATCTTGCCGCCTTGTACGATTTCCATCAGGTCCTCTGCTCCAACGACGTCAGCACCGGCCGCTTTGGCTTCTTCAGCTTTTGCGTCACGGGCAAACACGGCGACGCGGACGTCTTTGCCGGTGCCGTTTGGCAGAGCCACAACGCCGCGAACCATTTGGTCAGCGTGGCGAGGGTCAACGCCCAGGTTCATGGCGATTTCGACGGTTTCGTCAAACTTGGCTTTGGCGTTGTTCTTCACCAGTGCCACAGCTTCTTCGACGGTGACGTCGCGCTTGCCTGCGAATTGCTCGCGGGCTGCGAGTGTACGTTTACCTTTAGCCATTACTTCACCTCGATGCCCATGGAGCGGGCCGAGCCCGCGATGATCAGCATTGCGCCTTCGATATCGTTTGCGTTCAGGTCTTTCATCTTCGCTTCTGCGATCTCACGCAGTTGCTTGGAGGTGACCGAACCCACGATCTCACGCGACGGGGTGTTGGCGCCGGATTTAACTTTGGCGGCCTTCTTCAGGTAATACGATGCCGGTGGAGTTTTGATGTCCATCGAGAACGATTTGTCCTGATAGTAGGTGATCACGGTTGGGCATGGGGCGCCGGGCTCCATGTCTGCGGTCTTGGCGTTGAACGCCTTGCAGAATTCCATGATGTTGATCCCGCGCTGACCCAGCGCAGGGCCCACAGGGGGCGATGGGTTGGCTTGACCTGCAGGAACCTGCAGCTTCATCGTGCCAGCGATCTTCTTGGCCATTGGCCTTCTCCTTTTCAAGCGCCCCGGAACGCGTTTCCGGGGTCAGGTTGCTTTGTGGTCCGGTGCCCGCACGCGTGCGCGCCGCCTCCCACATGATGCACGTCAGGTCGTCTTGGTGACCTGCGTGAATTCCAGTTCGACCGGTGTGGCCCGGCCAAAGATCGAGACCGTCACCTTAAGGCGCTGGTTCTCGTCATCTACTTCCTCGACCATGCCCGAGAAGCCCTCAAACGGCCCGTCGGTCACGTTCACATTCTCGCCCACGTCAAACACGATGGTCGAGCGTGGGGCCTCTGCGCCTTCCTCGACGCGGCCAAGGATGGCCTGCACCTCGGCGTCGCGCATCGGCATCGGCTTGCCTTGCGGCCCCAGAAAACCGGTGACGCGGTTGATCGAGTTGATCAGGTGGTAGCCCGCATCCGACATTTCCATATGCACCAGCACGTAGCCCGGCATGAAGCGGCGCTCGGCGGTGACTTTCTTGTTGCGGCGAATTTCAATGACCTCTTCGGTCGGCACCAACACCTCGCCGAAATCGTCCTGCAACCCGTTTTCTTCAACAGATTGGCGAATTTGCTCCGCAATCCGCTTCTCGAAATTGGAGAGCACGCTGACCGAATACCACCGTTTTGCCATTGTGCTGCGATCCCATTTGTTGCGACGGGCCAGTCACGCCCAGAAATTCCGATTATCTTTCAGCAGGTTAACTGAGGCCCGCCGAAACAAAAACAGCGCGCATCTCGAATCGACACGCGCCATCATGTGTTGTGAGCGGTGAATTACGCCGACGCGCCCTAGAATTCAAGACCATGCGGGCCGAAAAACGCGCAGTGCCGTGTCCCGGTCTAAAACAGCCCAAACACCCCGTTCAGGCCGGACCGGATGGCCAGGTCAACCAGGCTGAAGAAGATGGCCGTCAGCGTGGCCATGATGAACACCATGACCGTGGTCAACACCACCTCGCGGCGGGTGGGCCAGACGACTTTGGCGACTTCTGCGCGGGTCTGCTGGAGAAATTGTGCCGGGTTGGTGAACGCCATGGGGCGGCCTCTTCGCTAAGGTTGATGCGATGCAGATACGGTGGGTGCGGTGGATTTGCAAGAGGCGGCGGTGACGTGATGCTCACCAAAAGGTGGGTTTTCAAATGTCACATGCTGCGCTTAGGCTGAAACCAACAACGCCCAACCGGAGCCCGACCCATGCGCCTGCCTTTGCCTGCCTACGCCGCCCTTCTGGCTCTTCCGCTTCTCGCAGGCCCGCTGGCCCTGCCCGTCACAGCGCAACAGACGGAGACGGAGGACGCGCAGGTTTCAGAGCCGCCGATGACCGTCACCCGGCTGGAAAGCATCATCACCGCGCTCGATCCTGACACGCGCAGCAACGGCAACCAGTTTCAGATGACCATCGAAGACGTGCCGATTCTGATCGTCACCGATTTCCGCGCCGACCGGATGCGGGCCATGGTGCCGATCCGCTCGATCTCTGAGATGACCGGCGAAGAGGTCATGCGCGTCATGCAGGCCAATTTCGACACGGCCCTCGATGCCCGTTATGCCATTGCGCAGGGCCGGCTTTGGGGGGTCTATATCCACCCGCTGTCTCCGCTTGAGAAAGACCAGTTCATCTCGGGCCTTGGGCAGGCCGTCAACTTGGCCAAAACCTACGGCTCGCTCTACACAGGCGGGGCCATGAGCTTTGGCGGCGGCGACAGCGTTCCTTTGCAGCGCCAGCTTATCGACCGGCTGCTGGAGCGTGGTCAGGAAATCTAGTTCACGCCCCGCGCAACCGCGCGAATTCGTCCAGTACAAGCTGCATATACCGCTCTCCGTGGCGGGTCATGCCGTCGAGCACCAGATCAACCTGCGCCAGATGCCCCGACACCCGCGTGTTGTGGAGCGTGACAGGTGCGCCCACCTGCTCTGCCCGCATTGCCCCGATCCGGGCGTTTTGCAGGTGGACCACTCTGTCCCGCAGCCCGTGTATCATCAGACACGGCGGCCCGTCCTCATCCAGCCGCCACGGCTGCACAATCGCTGAGGAAATCGCCACTACGGCGTCCGGTCGGCTGACCCGGTGACGCCAATGGGCTGGCGGGTAGGCCAAGGCCAGCGCCGCGATGCCACCGGCCGAGACGCCCAGAACGCCCACTTTGGGCGCTTTGACCCCAATCGACTGCCCCTCCATCCATAGAAACGACACCGCCTTGGACAGATCCTCCATCGCGGCCATGAAGGCGGGCCCATAGAGCTTCGGCGACAGGGTCAGCCCGACTTTCCTGCTGCGCGCCATGTAGCCTTCGATATGAGCACGGTCACGGGCATTAAAAGCAAATGCAGGCGTGTCTAAGCGGTAGCTGACCGAGGCCAGCGCAAAACCGGAATCAGTGAAGTGCTTGGCAAAATGCAGCGCCTCGACATGGCCGCGCCCGCCTTTGCGAAACCCGCCGCCATGCGCGTAGATCACGCAGGCATCGGCCTCCAGGCTGTCAGGCAGGTACAGGTCCAGCAACAAATGATTGTCGGCGTCATAGACGATGTCGGGCAAACATTTCATACGATTTCAACTCGGAACACGGCGCGGTGTGAACCTTACCATACAAAACATGAAAACTGCGGAAATAAGTGGCAGGGGATGAGAGACTCGAACTCACGACCTTCGGTTTTGGAGACCGGCGCTCTACCAACTGAGCTAATCCCCTGCACTTGGGCGATGTGTTACGCAAGCCGCCTTCGCTTTGCAAGTATCTACTCGCCTCGTTTGCAAAACTTGCGGGCGATCACCGCCCTATCACCAGCAGTTCACGAAGGATTGCTTGGTCTCGCGCCTCATCTCAGGCGTAGGCTGACGGCAGAGGAGGTTCACCATGTCACAAACCGCTACGAAATCCCTGCCGCTGCCCTTGTCGCGTCGTGCCTTCATCGGCACCACCGCTCTGTCCGCGATGGCCATCACCTCCGCCCAAAAAGCATATCCCGCCGAGCCGCCTGCCAAGCTTGAGCTGACCGAAGGCGGCGGCTTCTCCTACGAGGTCACCCGCTCTGACGCCGAATGGCGCGATATCCTGACTGAAGACAGCTACCACGTCCTACGCCAAGGCGCGACCGAGCTGCCCAAAAGTAGCCCGCTGTGGCAAGAGACCCGCGCCGGCATGTATCACTGCAAAGGTTGCGATCTCGACGCCTTTGATGCTGCCTGGAAGGTGCCCCTGGATAAAGGCTGGGTCTTCTTCACCCATTCGCAAACTAACGCCGTTCTGACCGGCATCGACGGCCCCGTCCCGCAATATGGCAACGCCATGAGCAGCGAAGGCGCGTTCTTTGAGGTCCATTGCCGCCGTTGCGGCAGCCATCTGGGCCACTTGCTGACCGTTGAGCGCCAGCAGGTCCATTGCATCAACGGCGCAGCTCTCAACTTCATCCCATCCGCCGCCTAGACCTTTCGAAATATGAGCAACCACACCATGCCACATCAACTGACCCGCCGCGCCCTGTGCGCAACGCTCGCAGCAGCGACCATCCTGCCGTCTGCCGCGCTGGCCGCCAAGAAAAGCCGCTACAGCCTGAACCAGACGGGCCACGCGCTCAAAGGCTATGACACCACCGCCTATTTCACCTCCGGCACCGCGGCGGAGGGCAAACGCGCCACCTCCGTCACGTGGAAAGGCGCCAAATGGAACTTCGCTACGCCCGAGGACGCGGCCCTGTTCCAAGCCAACCCCGACCGCTACGCGCCCCAATTCGGCGGCTACTGCACCCGGGCCATGTCTCTGCGCAAACGCGTCCCCGCCGACCCCGAAATCTGGCGCATCCACAACGACAAGCTCTACGTCTTCTTCGCCCGCCGCGGTGGCAAGGCTTTCGATCAGGGCCCCGACGAGATGATTGCTCTGGCGCAGGCTTATTGGGACACGCTGGCGTAGCGATCCGTCCGGGCTGACAGTCCAAGGAACAAATCCGCGACCCGCCGAGTTGAGTGAGCGAACCCATCACGCAACTCGAAAGGAATTGGAATGTCCCTGAATTCGCTCCATGACGTTTACCACGACCAGCTGCAGGACCTTTACAGCGCCTGCAAACAATCCCTCGACGCCACCTCGAAACTCAGCGGCGCCGCCAGCGACAAAGAGCTGTCAGAGGCCCTGAACGCAGGCGCCAACGGCATCTCGGAGGGGCTGGACGTGCTGAAGTCCATCTGTGCCACGCACGACATCGACCCCGACGGCGAGCATTGCAAGGGCATGGAAGGCCTCGTCAAGGAAGCACATGCCCACGCGCTCGACGCAGAGTTCGGTGACGCGGACACGCAGGACGCAATGATCATCACCCAATACCAGCGCATGGTGCACTACGCCTTGGCGGGCTACGGCTGCCTCGTGGCCTTCGCCAACCGCCTCGATCTAGATGAGGACGGCGGCCAACTGCAAAAGCTGCTCGACGACACCTACTCCGGCGACCGCCACATGACCGACATCGCGACGGGTAATGTGAACAAGAAAGCAGCCTGAGACCAGCTGGTTTTTGGGAACGAAGAAGGCCGCCCGATTGGGGCGGCCTTCTTAGTGTACGTGGAAAGGTCACGCCCCCAGCTGTCAACAAGATCGCAGGTAACTCCAACGCTGCAGACACTTTCGACACAGTGTCATCCCCGAGAACGCGGGGACCCCGAGGACATCGGGTGCCGGCATTTACTCACGGATAATCCCGCGTTCGCGAGGATGACAACAGGAGGGACAACCGACCGCATCATCGGACTGAGAGGTGACGAACTAACGGACGATCTGCAGAGCTCTAATTTACTAATGCAAATCTTCCCTTCACATGTAGCGCCTTTGGCAGCCAATTTGCCGGCCGATAACTGTGGGGTCATGATCCAGTACATAGCAACGCGCAATCAGTCGGACTGATAGAATGGAAACAGTCGGTAGAGGCTAAACTCATACACCAAACAGGAATATGAATAAAATCCACGATGCCCCAATTAATACTGGCATACCGTTCGCTAGGTATCGCCCCCTCCTTGCAATCGAATATCGTCCACCTCCACCTTTAATGTAAGGTAGCAATCGCGTTGGATCGTTTCTGAATGTTGTACGCTTTATGATCTCAAAGTCATCGTCGTCGACTGGTCGATGGAAGGCGTTCAATCCGAAATCTTTTGCCAAAGGTTCGTACTTATCAACCCAAGTGTCCTTTATTGCTTTTGTAGAAGCGTATGCAGCCGAGATTCCGAGAAAGGCAACCACGGAAGACACCGTTCCGATAACGGCTAGAATCACCAGAAAAGCAGTCAACTCTGCTCTGGAAAAGGCAAACTTCTCCGCGTCGGCCGAAAGAACCAATGCAACCGAAGCAAACAGAAATGAGTTCAGAGTGAGAAACCAACTAGTTCGTTGATGAACCAACGAGTCCTCATGTTCCATGTACTTTCTAAGAAGGTTGTAAACATCGATAGTACCATCAGTCTTAATCTTACTAAACGCATTCACATTCGCTTCTCGTATCTTCTCTCGGGCTTTCTCAGACATTCAATTACTCACACATTGATAATTACTTTCTCAGCAAAACCTGAATAAAGCCAAACAAGAAGGCAAGAAATTACGAGTTTATGGTCTTCAATTAGAACTCAATCGTTAGCGAAACCCAAAACTGAGACGGAAGAAGAAAGATTCTCACACTTTCCAGATTGGATTTAGACAAAAAGAAAAGGCAGCTTTGTCCGCGGAACGGACATTCTTAGAATGAAAAAGGCCGCCCCCTTCCGGGAGCGGCCTTCTCTATGTCTACCGTGGTGGTGCTCTCGGTGATCCCCAAGAGGATCACCTGCCGCACACGGCGCGCTTTGTCAGAAGATTACTCTGTAATCTTCGAGACAACACCCGCGCCAACGGTCCGGCCGCCTTCGCGGATCGCGAAGCGGAGGCCTTGCTCCATCGCGATTGGCGCGATCAGCTCGACGTCGAACTTCAGGTTGTCGCCCGGCATCACCATCTCGGTGCCCGACGGCAGCTCAACCGTGCCCGTCACGTCCGTCGTGCGGAAGTAGAACTGTGGGCGGTAGTTGGCGAAGAACGGCGTGTGACGGCCACCTTCTTCTTTGGTCAGGATGTAGGCCTCGGCCTCGAACTTGGTGTGCGGCTTCACGGAGCCCGGCTTGCACAGGATCTGGCCGCG
>CANLVO010000002.1 GCA_947494645.1 uncultured Litoreibacter sp. | reverse complement strand
TAGTCGTAGGAGGACAGCAGCTCGCGGATTTCCATCTCGACCAGCTCAAGCAGCTCTTCGTCGTCAACCTGATCCACTTTGTTCATGAACACGACCATCTTCGGGATGCCAACCTGGCGGCCCAAAAGGATGTGCTCGCGGGTCTGAGGCATCGGGCCGTCAGCCGCGTTCACCACGAGGATCGCGCCGTCCATCTGGGCGGCACCGGTGATCATGTTTTTGACGTAGTCGGCGTGGCCGGGGCAGTCAACGTGGGCATAGTGACGTGTGTCGGTCTCGTATTCCACGTGGGCCGTGGAAATGGTGATGCCGCGGGCTTTCTCTTCCGGCGCGCCGTCGATCTGGTCATAGGCCTGGAAGTCGCCAAAATACTTCGTAATCGCCGCCGTCAACGTCGTCTTGCCGTGGTCAACGTGACCAATCGTGCCGATGTTTACATGCGGTTTCGTGCGTTCAAACTTTGCTTTAGCCATCTCGAAAGGCGCCCTTCAATTGGTGGGGCATCCGCGCCCCCATTTCTCTTCGGGCGCTACCTATTCGCAGGTGTAAGAAAAATCAAGCCTCAGTTGGTTGCGGGCGCGCCTTCCGCCTGCACCTGTCTGGCAATCTCGGCAGCGTCATCGCGTTTGGCGGCTTCCAGTGCCGCGTCACTCACGCCCACGCCAAACAGATCGCCATTGGCCACCAGCCAACGCTCCACCGCTTTGGCGAACTGCGCCGCCAGATTGGCCATCTGCTCGTCCCGGTCGCGAAACAGGCCCGAACCGATGACGGTCTCCCCGTCCAGCCCCTCGAAAATCAGCAGCTGTTTGGAGCGGTCTTCCAGCCGGTCCAGCGGGTCGGTCTGCCAGATATGCACCGTCATGCTCATGGCTGAGCGCGGCGCCAGCGCCAGCCGCCCGGCCTTGGTCGCAAGGATATAGCCGTCCAGCGAATAGCTGATCGTGTAGGGCGTCTCCCCCTCATAGCGGCCAAACCGCTTTTCAATCGCGCCCTCAAGGGCGGCCTCCCACTCCTCGGCAGAGGCGTCCCGCGAGACGCCCATCTTGCGGGCATTGGTGGTCACGGCGACATTTCCAAGCAGCCGGAAGTCCCCCAGATTGACCTGTTCCTCCAGATCAGGGTCAGGCACGGCACAGGCGCTCAGCGCGACAAGTGCGGCGATGGTGATGAGTGTCCGGAACATGGTGCCTCCCCCAAAGAGCTGGGCACAGGATTACCCGGCCCGCCCCCTGCGTGCAATCGGCGCACCCGGTTGCCGTGGCGCTTGGGCCACATATACTCGTCCACATGAGCGACACGTCACACCCCACCCCGCCGCAAGTGCCCCTGGTGACCGAGGTCTGGGGCGTGTTGCGCTCGCTCTCCGCCGCGCGGCGCAATATCCTTGAGCTGATCCCCGAAATCGCGCTGCATCAGCCCATCGTGTCGGGCAAGATGGGCCGGCCGTGGCATATGGTGATGGACCCGGTGGCCCTGCGGCGCATCCTGCTGGAAGAGGTGGAGAACTACCCCAAATCCGACGTCACCAAGAACATCCTGCGCCCTGCCATCGGCGAAAGCCTGTTCGTGGCCGAAGGGGCGCATTGGCGCTGGCAGCGCCGCGCCGCAGCTCCGGTCTTCACCCATCGCAACATCGCCAATCTTGCCCCGATCATGTCCGCCGCCGCCGATCGCTCCTGCGCCCGGATCGCAGCACAGGTCGGACGCGGCGCGGACCTGTACCAAGAGATGATGACCGCCGCCTTCGAGGTGATCTCGGATGTGACTTTCTCGGGCGATGAGCAGTTTGACCGCGCCGCCGTGCACCGCGCCGTTGATGGCTATATAGACCAATCCGCCAAAGTGTCGCTGTTCGATCTCTTCGCGCTGCCCAACTGGGTGCCGCGCCCCGCGCGTATGCTGTCGAGCGGCGCGATGAAGCAGATGAAGCAAATGTCCGACAGCGTGATCGACGCGCGGCGCGACAAGGGGCCTGACGATATCCCCGACCTGCTCGATTTGCTTCTGGCGGGCGAGGACCCCAAAACCAAACGCTCCATGAACACCGCAGAGCTGCGCGACAACCTGCTGACCTTCATCGTCGCGGGCCACGAGACCACCGCGCTGACCTTGTCATGGGCGCTCTATCTGTGCGCCTTCGATACAGAGGTCCAGGACAAGCTTCGGGCCGAGGCGCAATCGGTCCTGCAAGGTCGCACCGCAGGCGCAGAGGATGTGCCCAACCTGCCCTACACCCGCGCCGTGATTGACGAGACACTCAGGCTCTATCCCCCCGCCGCCTTCCTGTCGCGCACCGCGCAGAAGCCCGACACGCTGTGCGACCGCCCGATCCGAAAAGGCGACACCGTTACGCTGCCGATCTACGCGTTGCACCGCTCGCACCTGCTGTGGGACGACCCGCACCGCTTTGACCCGGACCGTTTCCTTGGCGAGACCCCCGTTGACCGCTACGCCTACCTGCCCTTCGGCGACGGGCCACGCATTTGCATCGGCGCCAGCTTCGCGATCCAGGAGGCGGTGATCATGCTGGCCACCATCCTGTCCCGCTTCCGCTTCACGCGGGTACAAGGCAAAGACCCCAAACCCGTCCTGATCCTGACCCTCCGCCCCGAGGGCGGGGTCTGGTTGAATGTGGAAGAAGCGTAGCCACCCTTGAAAATCGGTATGCGGCGCGAAGCGCACTAATGGCTTGTAAAATATCCCTTCTATTGATCGACTGCACCCCACACGCCAATGAGGGGACGCATGATGAGCCACTGGGAAACCGTCACCTGCGATGGGCAACCACATTGCCGTCACGAGAACGGCTTTGCCGAGTTCGACGGCAAGTTTTACCTGTTCGGCGGGCGGCGCATTCAACCGGTGGATATTTTCGACCCAAAGACAAGCGCCTGGACCCATGCTTCCCCGCCTCCGATGGAGATCCATCACTTCCAGCCGGTGCGGGTCAAAGACCAGCTATGGATGCTGGGCACCATGACCGGGCTGTTTCCACGCGAAACCCCGCTGGACACCGTCTACATTTATACCCCCGCGACCGACACGTGGTCCGAAGGACCGACTATCCCGGAAGCACGCAGGCGTGGCGCGGCAGGGTGCGTGATGCATAGTGATGGCTGGATTTACGTCGTGGGCGGAATCGTAGACGGGCACCATGCGGACACGCAGTGCTGGTTCGACCGCCTCAACCCAGAGACAGGCGAATGGCAGATACTGCCCGACGCGCCCAACAAACGCGACCACGCCCCTGCGGCGATCTTAGGCGACAAGCTCTACTTTTTCGGCGGACGTGAAACCGGGCGTCACGCGGGCACAGACTATAACCAGCTGTTTTTCGATACGATTGGTGATGTAGATGTCTACAACTTTGCAACCGGTACGTGGTCGGTTCATCCAGAACCCCTGCCCGTTCAAACCGCAGCCGGGGGCACCGGGGTTCTCAAGGGTAAGATCCATTACGTCGGCGGCGAGGCCGGCCGGATGGAGGCATTCACCGAGATGCAGGTCTTTGATCCGGCAACCCAGACATGGTCGGTTCAGCCGGGGCTAAACCGCGCGCGGCATGGCACGAATTGTTGCGTCTATGACGGGAAACTATGGATCGCAGCAGGCAGCGGCGCGCGTGGCGGCGAGCCTGAACTGACCTCTATCGAGCGCCTTGAGGTCTAGCTGAACCGGTAATTCTTCGGAAAACCGTAAGGCGGCCGCTTGCCCACGCCCGCGCGTTTGCCAAGCCATTCGGACATATCGGCCTCAGTGCGGGTCTTGCCGCCGCCCATTTCCCAGCTAAGGCCCTCATCCCATTTGAACGTGGTCAAATCGGCCAGCCCGCCATCCAGCTCAAGCGAACCCTGCTTGCCCCGGGCCATGTTGTATTTCTGCAGCCGCACGCCTTTGCCGCGGCCCATCTCGGGCAGCTCTGCGATGGGGAAGACCAGAAACTTGCCATTCTGGCTGACAATCGCGACGTGATCCCCCGCCACCGGCTTGCAAATCACGGCCTTGTTGTCGTCCTTGACGTTTAGCACCTGCTTGCCCGACCGGGTCTGCGCCACGACGTCTTGCTCCGCCACCATGAACCCGTCGCCCGCGCTTGAGGCCACCAGCAGCTTGCGCGAAGGGTCATGCAGGAACAGGTCCACAATCTGCGCCTCGTTGGGCAGATCAACCATCAGCCGCACGGGTTCGCCCATGCCACGCCCGCCGGGCAGGTTGGAGGCCGCCAACGTGTAGAACCGCCCGTTTGAGCCAAAGACCAGCAGCTTGTCGGTGGTCTCTGCGTGGAAGATAAAGCGCGGCCCGTCGCCGTCTTTGAATTTCAACTCGCGGGTCAGGTCGATATGGCCCGTCATCGCCCGGATCCAGCCCATTTGCGAGCAGACCACGGTAATCGGCTCCCGCTCGATCATCGCCTCCAGCGGTACCTCTTCAAACTCGACCGCCTCGGCGAACTGGGTCCGCCGGGCGCCGATCTCCGTGCTTTTGCCGAATTTCTTGCGGGTCTCGCGCAGCTCGTCGGCGATGCGCTTCCATTGCAATTCATCACTGTCGAGCAGGTCTTCGATCTCCGCCCGCTCTGCCATCAGCGCGTCGCGCTCGGCCTTCAGCTCCAGCTCTTCCAGACGCCGCAAGGACCGCAGGCGCATGTTCAAAATCGCCTCCGCCTGCACCTCGGTCAGTGACGGCTCGTCATCGGTTTTCACCGGGCCGACATAGTCTTTCTCAGACGTCGCACGGACATGATCCCGGCCCCAATCCTCGAACATCAGCGCGGTTTTCGGGTCGTCGTCATAGCGGATGATGTCGATCACGCGGTCGAGGTTCAGGAAGGCAATGATGAAGCCTTCAAGCACCTCCAGCCGGTGGTCGATCTTGTCCAGCCGGTGGCGGGAACGGCGCAGAAGCACGTCGCGGCGATGATCCAGAAACGCCCGCAGCACCTCTTTCAGCGAGCAGACCTTCGGCGTCATCCCGTCAATCAGCACATTCAGGTTCATCGAGAACCGCGTCTCCAGTTCCGAGTTGCGGAACATCATGCCCATCAGCACGTCCGGGTCGACATTCTTGGACCGCGGCTCAAGGATCAGGCGGATATCATCTGTGCTCTCGTCCCGCACATCGGCCAGAATGGGGATCTTCTTGGTTTGGATCAGCTCCGCGATCTTCTCGATCAGCTTGGATTTCTGAACCTGATAGGGGATCTCCGTGACCACGATCTGCCACTGCCCGCGCCCCAGATCCTCCACCTCGAACTTGGAGCGCAACCGAAACGCCCCGCGCCCCGTCGCATAGGCCTGCAAAATGTTCTCGCGCGGTTCGACAATTGTGCCGCCGGTCGGAAAATCAGGGCCGGGAATATGCTCTAGTAAAGTCTCGTCGCGGGCATTTGGGGCCTTGATCAGATGCAGACAGCCGTTGATCAGCTCTTCCATATTATGCGGCGGAATATTCGTCGCCATGCCCACGGCGATGCCCGACGACCCGTTTGCCAGCAAATTCGGATAGCTCGCAGGCAGCACCACCGGCTCTTGCAGCGTGCCGTCATAGTTGTCGCGGTAATCAACCGCATCCTCGTTCAGCCCGTCCAGCAGCGCCTCTGCAAAGGCAGTCATCCGCGCCTCGGTGTAGCGCGAGGCCGCCGGGTTATCGCCGTCGATATTGCCGAAATTTCCCTGCCCGTCGACCAGCGGATAGCGGACGTTGAAATCCTGCGCCAACCGCGCCATCGCGTCGTAAATCGCCGCGTCGCCATGCGGGTGGTAGTTGCCCATCACGTCGCCCGAAATCTTCGCCGATTTGCGGAAACCGCCATTTGACGACAGCCGCAGCTCCCGCATTGCATAGAGGATTCGCCGGTGAACCGGCTTCAATCCGTCCCGCGCATCCGGCAAAGCACGGTGCATAATCGTGCTCAGAGCATATTGCAGGTACCGATCACCAATCGCGCGGCGAAGCGGTTCCACCATGCTGGCAGCGCTCATGTTGGGGTCGATGATCTCGTCGGACATAGATGCTGTGTAGCGCCCGCTGTGGCGAGGGTAAAGCGTCCAGATTAAGTCAATTGCCCGAATATATTCCCCTTGGTTTGGAACCGACCCGTATGGCAAATTGTTCTTCGTGCAGGGGCGCAAACGGAGGAACAGATCATGGCAAAGTGGGTTTTGGGCTTATGTGCCGCCATCTACGTGACATTGCTGGTCTTCGGTGACGCACCGGAGGGCGAAGAGCTTGCCGTGGCGGCAGAGCCCGAAGCGGTGTCGCAAGACGTGGCCGTGGTCGAAGAAGAAGAGGCCCCCGAAACACCCGTCATTCCCGCCGCCGTGACCCCTGAGACGCAAGAGCCTGAGATTGCAGAAGTTGCACCGCTCGAACTGCCCGAAATCGACGTCGCCGCTTTGGACGTTACCCCCATTGACCCCGCCCCGCTGGCGCAAAAGGAGCCCGAACCCGAGGCGGAGGTGATTGCAGTCGCCGCCACCCCGCAAGACACGGGAACGACTGCACAAATCATCCAGCCTTCAGAGCCGGAGGTTGCACCGGAAGCACCCTCGAACGGGGTCGGCGAGATCTGGACCGTCACCGGCAACACCGTGAACTTGCGTGCAGAAGCCGGAACATTCGGTGCCGTGCTCGGTCAGACCCGACGCGGCGACAGCGCGGAGGTCATCGAGATGCTCGACAATGGCTGGGCGCGGGTGTTCATCCTTGAAAGCGGCCTCGAGGCCTACATGTCCGCCGACTTTCTGCGCCCCGACCAAGGCTAAGAACGGTTTTGCATCCGGGCGGCTCTTGGCGTAGCCAGCCTCCATGACACAAAAATCGATCCTGATCACGGGCTGCTCCTCCGGCATTGGATATGACGCAGCACTCACCCTGAAAAACCGTGGCTGGCGGGTCTTTGCGACCTGCCGTGCCCAAGCCGATTGCGACCGGCTGCAGGGGGAGGGCTTCGAAAGTTTCAGGCTCGATTACACCGATCAACCCAGCATGGAGGCCGCCCTGGCCACCTGTCTGGAGCGCACCGGCGGCACGCTGGATGCGCTCTTCAACAACGGGGCATACGGCATTCCGGGTGCGGTCGAGGACCTGCCAACCGACGCCCTGCGCGCCATTTTCGAGACCAACCTTTTTGGCTATCACGAGCTGACCCGCTTGGTGCTACCCGTCATGCGCGCCCAGGGGCATGGCCGCGTCCTGAACTGTTCTTCCGTGCTGGGCTTCGCGACCTTGCGCTGGCGCGGCGCCTATAACAGCACGAAATTCGCGATGGAGGGGCTCACCGATACCCTGCGCATCGAAATGCGGGACACCAATATCCACATCGTCCTGATCGAACCCGGGCCGATCACCTCGAAAATCCGCGAAAATTCGATCCCGCATTTCGAAAAATGGATCAACTGGCAGGCCTCTCCGCGCAAGGACCACTACGAGACGACCCTGATCAAGCGGCTCTACGAAAGCAACGGGCCGGACACGTTCGAGCTGCCAGCCTCAGCCGTCAGCGCCAAAGTGGTGCATGCGCTGGAAAGCACCCGGCCCCGGCCCCGCTACTACATCACGACGCCAACGCATGTGATGGGGGTCTTGAAACGCCTGCTGCCAACCCGCGCCATGGACGCAATCCTGGCCAAATTGTGAATCAACCATTCGCTTTTGCACGCTACCCCGCTACATGCTGCGTGTAGGCAAATTTAGGGACCACTTCTCATGGCCAATGACCCGCTTTTTCTGATCATGGCAGCCGCCTGTTTGGCGGTGGTGATCATCTTGCTCATCGGTATCGGGGGGTTCGCCAAGGGCGGCGACTTTAACCGCAAACATGCCAACCGCCTGATGCGCTACCGCATTTATGCGCAGGCCGTGGCCGTGTTGCTGATCGTTGCCTTTGTATTCATCCGTAGATTGGGAGGGTCCTGACCCGTGGTCGTGCTGAACAAGATTTATACCCGTACCGGCGATGCCGGTGAAACGGCGCTGGGCAATGGCAGCCGGGTCGCCAAACACTCGATGCGGGTCACGGCCTATGGCACCGTGGATGAAACCAACGCCACCGCCGGGTTGGCCCGTCTGCACGCGACAGGCGAGATGGACAAGCAACTCGCGGCCATCCAGAACGACCTCTTCGATCTGGGCGCGGATCTCTGCCGTCCCGACATGGAAAAGGACGCAGAGGCCGAATACCCGCCCCTGCGCATGACCTCTGATCAGGTTGACCGGCTTGAGGCCGAAATCGACGCGATGAATGACGCGCTCGAGCCTTTGCGCTCATTCATCCTACCCGGCGGCTCTGCGCTGGCCGCGCATCTGCATCTGTGCCGCACCGTGTCGCGCCGCGCCGAACGGCTCTGTGTCGAGCTTGCGTGCACAGAATCGGTCAATGAGGCCGCCGTGAAATACCTCAACCGGCTGAGTGATTGGTTCTTCGTGGCCTCCCGGATCGCCAATAATGATGGCAAGGATGATGTGCTTTGGGTGCCCGGCGCAAACCGCTAGAAACTGCGTCTTTTCGACGCGAACCCCTCTATCCGGTAGCGTTATCACGGCCTCTTCGTGAAAAAATCCGTTGGAATTTCACAAACGCGACGTCAGAATAAGGTGGCGCGTCGATTTTGACCTGTTTTCCGGGTCCTCGTTTCGCTATTTGACAATGGAATTCATGCCGCCCCGGTCTGGGGCAAAACTTGGGAGATACCGCTGATGAAGGTCCTCGTACCCGTCAAACGTGTGATCGACTACAACGTCAAAGTCCGTGTGAAGGCGGATGGCAGCGGGGTTGATCTTGCGAACGTCAAAATGTCGATGAACCCGTTTGACGAAATTGCCGTCGAACAGGCCATCCGCCTCAAAGAGGCTGGTGCCGCCGAGGAGGTCATCGCGGTCTCTGTCGGGGTAAAGCAAAATCAGGAAACGCTGCGCACGGCGCTGGCGATGGGCGCAGACCGCGCGATCCTGGTCGTGGCATCTGAAGATGTGCACAACGACATTGAGCCTCTGGCAGTCGCCAAGATCCTGAAGGCCGTCGTTGACGAAGAGCAGCCCGGTCTGGTCGTCTGCGGGAAGCAGGCCATCGACAATGACATGAACGCAACCGGTCAGATGCTGGCCGCCCTGATGGGGTGGAGCCAAGCGACATTCGCATCCGAGCTGGAAATCGAAGGCGATAAGGCCGTCGTGACCCGCGAGGTCGATGGCGGTCTGCAAACGATCAAGGTCAACATGCCGACAGTCGTCACTGTCGATTTGCGCCTCAACGAGCCGCGCTACGCCTCGCTGCCCAACATCATGAAGGCCAAGAAAAAGCCTTTGGATGAGAAAACACCGGGCGATTACGGCGTCGACACCGCGCCACGCCTGAGCATCGTCAGCACTGCCGAGCCCGAGGCCCGCAAAGCTGGCATCAAGGTCGGCTCGGTCGATGAGCTGGTCGAGAAACTCAAAGACGAAGCGGGGGTCCTGTAATGGCTGTACTTCTTTTGGCCGAGGTCAATGACGGCGAGCTGTCCGTTGACGCAACCGCATCCGCTGTTACGGCGGCTGGCGCGCTTGGCGACATCCACGTGCTATGCGTCGGCGCAACCTGCTCTGGCGCTGCCGACGAGGCCGCCAAAATCGCAGGCGTCGCAAAGGTGCTCTGCGCTGAGGACGCGATCTACGGCAAACGTCTGGCAGAGCCAGCCGCCGACCTGATCGTCTCTCTGGCAGGCGACTACGAGCATATCGTGGCCCCGGCGACGACAGATGCGAAAAACATCATGCCACGTGTCGCAGCCTTGCTGGACGTGATGGTGATGACCGACGTCTCCGGCGTTGTCGACGGCGCGACTTTCGAGCGCCCGATCTATGCCGGTAACGCGATCCAGAGGGTCAAATCCGAGGACGCCAAGAAAGTCGTATCCTTCCGGACATCGTCTTTCGATGCAGCCGAGATGAGCGGCTCCGCCTCCGTCGAGAAAATCGGCGCAGCGGGCAATCCCGGCCTGTCCGAATGGGTGGCCGACAAGGTCGCGGCCTCTGATCGTCCAGAGCTGACCTCTGCCGGTATCGTCGTCTCCGGCGGCCGCGGTGTGGGTTCTGAAGAAGACTTCGCCATGATCGAGAAACTGGCAGACAAGCTGGGTGCCGCTGTTGGCGCGTCCCGCGCTGCCGTCGACTCGGGCTACGCGCCCAATGACTGGCAAGTCGGTCAGACCGGCAAGGTCGTGGCCCCAGATCTCTATGTGGCGGTCGGCATCTCCGGCGCCATTCAGCACCTTGCGGGCATGAAGGATTCCAAAGTGATCGTCGCGGTCAACAAGGATGAAGAGGCCCCGATCTTCCAGGTTGCCGATTACGGGCTGGTCGCCGACCTGTTCGACGCGGTCCCGGAACTGATCGAAAAGCTCTAAGCTGTCTCAAATCGCTTTATAAAGGCTCCGCCCCGGCGGGGCCTTTTTCGTTCAGCGTCTGGCCCGCGTCTTGGGTAGCAGCCCCGTCCGCGCGCGCGCCTGACCGGGGCCTCCCCAGCGCATAGGCCAGCGCATCGATTATCTCCTAAGTCAGGACTTGCATCGTCACGTGGCTCCCGACACGTGTCGTTCGATTGTCCAGCACGTGTCTCAGCACAAGGCTTCACAAAGGCAAGCACGTGTGCAGCACACAGATCACCACATACGTCAGCCCACGGGTTATCGGGCGGATCACTACACGGGTCATCCCCTGGGCCAGTACCTGTGCCAGCACACGGACCACCACATACGTCACCACACGGGTTATCCCATAGGCCAACACACGGGTCTTCCCACAGGCGAGCACGTGAAATAATGCCGGCACCGCACCCAACTCTTTACCTAGAGTTGAGCCTCCAGCACCGGCACCAGTTTCTCGGCCACATGCGCATGCACGGCAGGTCCATACATCTCCTGCGCCATGGCGGTTTCAAGCTGCGGGAACAACATGCCCAGCGTCCCCATTGCGCGCAGCTCCGCTGGCACCACAACCTCGACATAGTCATGCACCTTGGCGCGCAGCGCCTCGATCATCTGGCGGTCCACAAACAGCGGGTCGCCCCCCAACTCACGCCCGGAGGGCTGTGACCCAGGCGCCCGGTCCGACACCCAAAGCAACACCACCTTGCCCGAAATCTTGCTCAACATCAGCTCCATCCGCGCCAGCCATGCAGCTTTCAGCTCCTGCTCCAAAACCGCAAACTTACCGGGAGAAACCGTCTTCAGCGTCATCAGCAAATGCCGGGTAAAGGAAAATTCCGTAAAATCCACCTCCCGAAAAATCGTCCGCATCAGGGTCGATGCCTTCAAGAACCGGTCATTGCGGCGCGGGTGAACGGAGTAGAACCGGTTCGACATGTTATGCGCCCCCATCACCTGCACCACGGTCACCTTGGCCTTGCTGCAAATCGGCAGCACGCTGCCATCCACCACAAACGCATCCACCCCGCTGTTCACGGTGCCAAAATTCACGCATGTCGTGCCAATCTGCTTCTCAATCAGCGCTGAAAACGGTTCGGGGACGTACTTGCCGTAGGTTTCCGTCCCGCCGACAAAGGCGACGAACGGCTTGTCCAGATTGCGCTTGGGGCCACGAAACAGCAGTTTTGAGTAGCCGTATCGGCATTGCTGGTAATCTATCGGGCTCTCGCCCGGTCTCTCAAAGGCCATTTGCCCACCTCTTACGACTCACACAGACACTCTGACCCACCAGCCGTTTCCAAATGGCTAAACCCCTAGTTTTCCAAAAATTTTAAGTTCCCGCTGGCTCTTGTATAGCGCCCGTCCCACGCCCTATCCTGCGCCCAGACACCCGTTGGAAATGAACGCAAAGGCCGCTCTCATGGAGATCAAAACCGTAGGTATTGTTGGGGCCGGGCAGATGGGCAACGGCATTGCGCATGTGTTTGCGTTGGCGGGTTATGACGTCAAGATGTCCGACATTTCGCAAGATGCTCTGGACGACGCGTTGCGTAAAATTGACGGCAATTTGGGCCGTCAGGTGTCGCGCGACAAGATCACCGAAGAGGACAAAGAGGCCACGCTTGCCCGTATCACCACCACCATGTCTCTGCCCGAGATCGGGCCTTCCGATCTGATCATCGAGGCCGCAACCGAGCGTGAAACCATCAAGAACGCCATTTTTGAAGACCTGCTGCCGCATCTCAAGCCGCATACGATCCTAACCTCGAATACGTCTTCGATCTCGATCACGCGGCTGGCCTCGCGCACCGATCGGCCCGAAAAATTCATGGGTTTCCACTTCATGAACCCGGTCCCGATCATGCAGCTGGTCGAGCTGATCCGCGGCATCGCCACAGATGAGCCCACCTACAAGACCCTGCACGAGGTGGTTCAGAAGCTTGGCAAAACCTCAGCCACCGCAGAGGACTTCCCCGCCTTCATCGTCAACCGCATCCTGATGCCGATGATCAACGAGGCGGTCTACACGCTCTATGAAGGCGTGGGGTCCGTCTCCTCCATCGACAGCGCGATGAAACTAGGCACCAACCACCCGATGGGCCCGTTGGAGCTGGCCGATTTCATCGGGCTCGACACCTGCCTCGCGATCATGAATGTGCTGCATGATGGGCTGGCGGACACCAAATACCGCCCCTGCCCGCTGCTCACAAAATATGTGGAGGCCGGCTGGCTCGGCCGCAAATCCGACCGCGGCTTCTACGACTACCGCGTCGATCCGCCCAAGCCCACGCGCTAAGCGCGACGCGCACGACCTTCCTTACGGAAACCCTATCATTGCTTCAGAAATACTCCGGGGGAGGCGCGCAGCGACGGGGGCAGAGCCCCCTCATCGCCGCGCCGAAAGGCGTGGCACCAATTTACGATTTAACCTGAGATTTCAACGCCAGCGTCTGCTCTCGCAGCCATCCTACAAAACCGCGCGGGTTGGCGGACCATTCCTTGATGTCTTCAGGGTCAAACGGCTCTCCCACGACAGGGGCCTGTGGCTTGTAAAGCGCGTGGCGCACTTCGTGGATCAAGAGACCCTGACGCAATGTAGGCGAGATCTGGTTGGCAATCTGGTAGGCGCGGGAATTGCGGCCGGGAAAGAAAATTGGCACCACGGTCGCGCCCGAGCGCTGGATCATCTTGGCGGTGAACGGGTTCCATTCCTTCTCGATCACCGGGCCAAACCACGTCTCCGAGGTCGCCACAACGCCCGAGGGAAACAGCACAATAACGCCGCCTTCCTTGAGGTGCTCCATCGATTTGCGTCGCATCTCGAGGTTCTGCTGCAACGCATCTTCCTCATGCGGGAAAGGCACCGGGATCATGAACTGGTCAATCGCGTTCACCCCGGTCAAAAGCGACCGGGTCAGGATTTTGTAATCCGTGCGAATGCGCCCGATGGTCTCGGCCAACACCATGCCGTCGACCAGCCCATGCGGGTGGTTGGCCACCACGATCACCGGCCCCGTCGCCGGAATGCGGTTCAGCTGCTCTTGCGGGGTCTGCAGCTC
This sequence comes from uncultured Litoreibacter sp., assembly GCA_947494645.1. Classification (GTDB taxonomy): domain Bacteria; phylum Pseudomonadota; class Alphaproteobacteria; order Rhodobacterales; family Rhodobacteraceae; genus Litoreibacter. The sequence goes on along the minus strand of CANLVO010000002.1, from coordinate 980,712 downwards.
GATGCCCATCACATCCAGCGCGTCGCGCCAGAAGCCCTGGCCAAACTGTACGCCGCCCCGCTCAAACTTTCGGATCAGGTAGAGCAGATGCAGCTTGCCGGTGAACAGCTCCATGATCTGGATGGTCAGCCGCTTGAACGGGTTAGTAAAGGTGTTGGCGTAAGACAGGTTGCGGCGGTCATAGGCCACATAGACCGGCTCAGGGCTCTCGCTCTGCTCCGTGTCATTGTCTGGAGTGTTGGACCCGTCCATGCCGCCCGGCCCGCCGCTCAGGCTTCTTCGCCGAACTTGTCGGCCACAAGGGCCTCAAGCGCGTCAGCGAGGGCGTCGGCCTGCGGCCCGGCTGTGGTCACTGAGATAGAGGTCCCACGGGCCGCGCCAAACATCAGCAGCCCCATGATGCTGTCGCCAGATACATCCATACCGTCTTTGCTAACCGTTGCCGTGGCGTCGAACTCTTCAACAACTTCAACAAACTTGGCAGACGCCCGGGCGTGTAGCCCTTTCACATTAATAATATTCAGGACCCGCTCAGCCATCGGCGGCCAGCCCATCAAAGCTATTGATGTACTTTCGGCCCGCGGCCATAGCAGAGTCAACGGCTTGTGGCACTTCCAGATGCCGCGATTTCGCAAGTTTGATCAGCATCGGCAGGTTCGCCCCGTATAGAATCCGCCGGTTCTTGGCCTTGCAGGCCATCAGCGACAGGTTCGAGGGGGAGCCGCCAAACATGTCCGTGACCACCACAACGCCGCCGCCTTGGTCAACGTCGTTGGCGGCCTGGCAAATCTCTGATTGCTTGCCAGAGCGGTCGTGGTTCTCTTCGATGGTGATGGCGCGGATGCCGTCCTGGCGGCCAACCACATGCTCGATGGCGGAAAGATACTCTCTCGCCAGCCCACCATGTGCAACAATTACAATACCTATCACTCGGATTGGTCCCCGTACTGGCCGCGTGTCGACCCCATTTCTATACCGTCTTCCCGTCGCAATATGCGGCCCGGCTATGTCTGCGCCGTCAACAATTGCGTGACCTGATCACGAAGCCCCGCGCATCCCCACGCCCTGTCGCTCCATTTCACGATGCCTTATAGACACCTCCCAACCCTTATTTGCAAGGGTCTGGCCCAATTGTTCCGTAACGGAAACAGATCGGTGCCGTCCGCCGGTGCAGCCCAGCGCAATGGCAAGATGGGTTTTTCCCTCTTCGCGAAACGCTGGCAGCAAATACTCGCAATTGTCCACAAGTCTCGCCATGAAACCGGCATGTCGGGGGTCGGCTTGCACGAAGGCCGCAACCTCAGGGTCCTGCCCGGTCTTGGCCCGCAGGTCTTCTTGCCAATGCGGATTGTTGAGAAATCGGCAATCCCAGACGATATCCGCGCCGCGCGGCAGGCCCCGTTTGTAGGAAAACGACTCAACGGTGATGGCCATCTTCCCCGCATCCCCGCGGGAGAACCACTTGGACAGCTCGTCGCGCAGCGCATGTGGCGACAGGTCTGATGTATCAATCAAGACATCCGCCCGTGATCTTAGCGGCGCAAGCAACGCAACTTCCTGCTCGATCCCCTGTTGCGGCGTCTGCTCGGGCGTCAAAGGATGCCTGCGCCGCGTTTCCGAATACCGCCGGATCAGCGTATCGACCCTGGCATCCACAAACAGAAGGCTCGCCTCAATGCCGGGGTTGGCCTGCAGGCTGTCCATCAGCCCCGAGACCCGCTCGGGCGAAAAGTCGCGGTTGCGCACATCCAGCCCCAAGGCCAGCGGGCGGGCATGGTTCGGGCCATCCAGCAGCCGCGGCACCATGGATATCGGCAGGTTGTCGATCACCTCGAACCCCAAATCCTCCAGTACATTGATCGCCGTCGAGCGTCCCGCGCCCGAGGGGCCGGTGATCAATACAACCTGCTGGTCCGGGTCTGAGACAGACGCCGTCATTGCTGCACTCCGTTTGCCAGTCCATGCCTAAGATAGAGCAAAATGGCGCTGGGAAAATGGCCACTCACGGCATTGGCAAATACCTTTACCTCAACCCCTGCGATCAGCCGGGTGCGCGCGGCAGGCAGGCGATCCCGCTCTTCAATGTCCAGATCCACCACAGCGCATAACGGGGCGGAGGCCCGCATCGGTGCCGCCAGCAACCCCACGCCCCGCGCCTCAATCGCTTCCGGAAGGCCTTCTGGTTTGCGCAAGACAAGCCCGTCCCCCTCGGGCCACAACGCCACCTGATCATCCGCGATCAACGCGGCCCCCATCGCAATCAGCTGCACCGCCAATGAGGATTTCCCTGCGCCAGAGGCCCCGGTGATCAGCAGGCCTGCGCCCTCCACTGCAATCGCGGTGCCGTGGATCAGGTGCGGGTCAACGGTCATGCGAAAGTTACGTGGGCAGGCCTACCACGAAGCGCGCGCCAAGCGGCTCTGAGGTGATGTCGGCATCGGTGGGGCGAATGTTTTCGGCCCAGATCACGCCGCCATGCGCTTCCACAATCTGCTTGGAGATCGCAAGGCCAAGTCCCGAATGGTTGCCAAACTGCTGTTCGGGCCGCTCGGAATAGAACCGGTTGAACACTTTGTTCAGCGCCTGCTCGGGGATGCCGGGGCCGGTGTCTTCAACCACGACCAACACCCGGTTGTCGCGCCGCCGCGCCCAGATGCGCACCGCGTCGCCATCCTCGCAGAACGAGGTCGCGTTGGTGATCAGGTTCACAAACACCTGCGCCAGACGGGCCTCAAGCCCGTGAATGATGATCGGCTCTTTCGGCACGTCGCGGATGAACTCCACACCTTTCTCCGAGGCCTGCTGGCCCAAATACTCCGTCAGGTTGTTCAGCATCTTCATCAGGTCGAACGGCTCTTCGTCTTCCTTGACCAGCTCGCTGTCCAGACGCGACGCGTTGGAGATATCGCTGACCAGCCGGTCCAGCCGCCGCACGTCATGCTCGATCACTTCCAGAAGTCGGGTGCGCTGGTCGCCGGTTTTGGCCACATGCAACGTGCCCACCGCAGACCGAAGCGAGGCCAACGGGTTCTTGATCTCATGCGCCACGTCAGCCGCAAACTGTTCGTTGGCGTCGATCCGTTCATATAGCGCAGACACCATGCCTCGCATCGCGCCGGACAATCGGCCAATCTCGTCGGGCCGCGCGGTCAGGTCGGGGATACGCACGCGGCTTGGGCTCACTTTGCGGGCGTTCTTGTCACGGCCCAGCTCGGCGGCTGCCGCCAGATCTGACAGCGGGTTGGCAATAGTAGAGGCCAGCACAAGGCTCAGGCCAATCGAGACCAAAATTGCGATGACAAACATCTGCAACACCTGCTCACGCTCCACGCGGACAAGCTGGTCGATCTGGCCCGCAGCAGTGGTCAGGGCGATGACGCCCGCCGTGCCACTGGGCAATTCTATCGGCGTCGCAACAGAGAAGATCGACCCCCCAGAGCCATCAAGTCCACTGCGCACCTGCGTTTCACCTTCAAGCGCTGGAACAAGCAGCAAGCGCGCTTCTTCCTCACTGCTGGTGCCCGGGCCGGACACGTCATCGGCGCCAATCAGGCTCGACATGCCTTCCCAGACCATGGCCAGGAAATTGGTGATGATGGTCGAGCTATCATCCGGCTGGAAGGTTTCCGTACCTGCCAGAACCTCGCGTTCCTGCCCGACCGTGTTGGCGATCATCGCCTCGTCGGCGGCAAAGACGAACACGTCGACGCCCGGTGCCAGATCAAGCCCGGACAGGACCTCTTCGGCGGTCCGACCGCCGGAGACGGTCAAAGCGGTGGCCCCCTCGCCTGCAAGCCGGGCCTCGAACACGTCAGCGATCAGTTCGGCCTCCGACACAAGGCCAGCCTCCCGCTGCGCGACAAGGCTGTCGCGAAACGGGTTCAGAAACAGGACGCCTGCGACCAGAATGACCAGCGCCAGAAGGTTGAATGTGATGATCTTGCGCGCCAGAGGCGACCGGTTCAACGAAATGAAGTTCCGTTTTTCCCGCGACGACTGAAGTTCGGCCTCGACGGAGCTATGCTCCTCCGTCCAGTCCTCCCCCATTTCTAACTCTGCATTACTCACTGGTCTTGCGTCCGCCACGGCGATCCTCGACGCTAAAAGGTGATCGTTACTTACTCTTCGTTGTACCTGTAGCCGATGCCGTACAGGGTCTCAATCGCAGAGAACTCGTCATCGGCGGTCCGCATCTTTTTCCGCAGCCGTTTGATGTGGCTGTCGATGGTGCGGTCATCCACATAGACCTGATCGTCATAGGCCACGTCCATCAGCTGGTCGCGGGATTTCACGAAGCCGGGGCGCTGGGCCAAAGCCTGCAGCAGCAAGAACTCGGTCACGGTCAGCGATACATCATTGCCCTTCCACGCCACGGTGTGGCGCAGCGGGTCCATCACCAGATCGCCACGCTCCATGGTCTGGGCCACTTCGCCCTCGCCCGCGTCGTCTTTCGCAATGGCTTCCTTGCGGCGCAGGATCGCGCGGATGCGCTCTACCAGCAGGCGCTGCGAAAACGGTTTGCGCACGTAGTCATCCGCACCCATGCGCAGGCCCAGAACCTCGTCGATCTCGTCGTCCTTCGAGGTCAGGAAAATCACCGGCACTTCGGATTTCTGGCGCAGGCGCTGCAGCAAATCCATGCCGTCCATGCGGGGCATCTTGATGTCCAGCACAGCCATGTCAGGCATCTTGCGGGCAAAGGCATCGAGCGCGCTTTGGCCGTCATTATATGTCTCAACCTCGAAGCCCTCGGCCTCAAGTGTCATCTGGACGGAAGTCAGAATGTTCCGGTCATCGTCCACCAATGCAATCTTCGACATGTGGAAACCCTTTATATTGCTCGATTATTCTTATTTTGGCGCATCATCCGCCGAGACCCCGCTGGAATCAACATTTTTGTGACGAATCACCCTCGTCACGTCGCTATTTGCCCATTTGCCCCCTAATGTTTGACTAATTTGCCGCACATTCCGCGAAATCGCAGGTTCAGATCGCGCCATGATAACGCTAACTGCGACCTGATAACGCTAACGGCAGCGCTTGCAGCGGTTCCCCGGTGAAATCCCCATTGCTATACCTCAATTGTGCCGCATTCACGCGGCACCTTGCGGAAATCGGCCTCTTTTGGCCGCCGTATGGATAGCAAGTTTGCGAGACCTCGAGCCCTCGCGTCAGGAGACCCCAAATGAACCATGGACGTGTAAACCCAGCTCAAACGCTGGAAACGCAAGGTATTTCTGAGCTTGGCGAGGTGCACTACAACTACCGCGAACCCGCCCTGATCGAGGCCGCGCTGAAGCGCAACGAAGGCACACTTGGCAAAGGCGGCGCGTTTCTGGTCACCACCGGAACCCACACGGGCCGCTCTCCGAAAGACAAATTCGTGGTCCGCACCCCAAGCGTGGAAGATAGCATCTGGTGGGACAACAACGCGCCTATGGACGCCGCCAGCTTCGACGTGCTTGAGGCCGAAATGAAGGCTCACATGACCGGCGGCGAGTTCTTCGTACAGGACCTGTTTGGCGGCGCTGACCCCGCCCACCGCCTTGACGTGCGTGTGGTCACAGAACTGGCGTGGCACGGCCTCTTCATCCGCCACCTGCTGCGCCGCCCCGAGCGGAACGAGCTCGACAGCTTCGCGCCGGAATACACCATCATCAACTGCCCCAGCTTCAAGGCCGACCCCGCCAAACATGGCTGCCGCTCGGAAACCGTCATCGCGATGCATTTCGACAAGAAGCTGATCCTGATCGCAGGCACCGCCTACGCGGGCGAGAACAAGAAATCCGTCTTCTCGCTGCTAAACTACCTGCTGCCCGAAAAAGGCATCATGCCGATGCACTGCTCCGCCAACCACGCGCCCGGCAACCCCGCCGACACCGCCGTGTTCTTCGGCCTGTCCGGCACTGGCAAAACCACCCTCTCGGCAGAGCCCGGCCGCACGCTGATCGGCGATGACGAGCATGGCTGGTCCGACCGCGGCTCCTTCAACTTCGAGGGCGGATGCTACGCCAAGACCATCAACCTGTCGCCCACCGCCGAGCCCGAAATCTACGCCACCACGTCGAAATTCGGCACCGTGATCGAGAACATGATCTTTGACCCCGAAACCAAGGATCTCGATTTCGACGATGACAGCCTGACCGCGAACATGCGCTGCGCATACCCGCTGCACTATATCTCAAACGCGTCCGACACCGCACTCGGCGGCCACCCGAAAAACGTCATCATGCTGACCTGCGATGCGTTTGGCGTGCTGCCTCCCATCGCCCGGCTGACGCCTGCGCAGGCCATGTATCACTTCCTGTCCGGCTTCACCTCGAAAGTCGCGGGCACGGAGCGTGGCGTGACGGAGCCAGAGCCCACCTTCTCCACCTGTTTCGGTGCGCCCTTCATGCCCCGCCGCCCTGAGGTCTACGGCAAGCTCTTGCAGGAAAAAATCGCCAAGCACGGCTCCACCTGCTGGCTGGTCAATACCGGCTGGACCGGTGGCGCTTATGGCACCGGCTCCCGCATGCCGATCCGCGCCACGCGCGCGCTGCTGAACGCAGCCCTCGACGGCTCGCTCGACAAGGGTAAGTTCCGCAAGGACGCCAATTTCGGCTTCGAGGTCCCGGTCTCCGCGGAAGGCGTCGCCGACGTCATCCTCGACCCGCGCCGCACATGGGACAACCCGGACGCCTATGACCGTCAGGCCGCCAAACTGGTCACGATGTTCTCGGAAAATTTCGAGCAGTACGTCCCCCATATCGACGCCGACGTCAAAGCCGCCGCCATCGGCTAAGCCGCACCCCATACCCCAAAGGCCCGCCCCTGCCCGTCAGGCGGCGGGCCTTTTTCATGAGACGCCCTGCGAACAGGTTAGCGCGGTACAAGAAAGCTGCTTTGAACCCACGTTGACCGGTCTCGATCGCGTGGCTACGCTTTTTCCGTGACCGAGGATTATCAACTCTCCGGAGACGCCGGCCAAGCCGCTATTGAAAACGGAACCGCCAATCCAAAGTGGTTCCGTCCCGATGTCGATCCAAAAGCTATTCGCGATCTGATGCAAAAATCCGATGCCATTGCGTTGCGCGACACCGCAATATGGCTTGGTGCGATGTGTGCAAGCGCAGGAGTTGCGGTCGCGCTCTGGCCGTCGGTATGGTCCGCGCCGTTCTGGCTGATATATGGCGTTCTCTATGGGTCGGCGGGGGACTCGCGTTGGCACGAATGTGGACATCGGACAGCGTTCAAGACCGCTTGGATGAACGAAATTGTCTATCAAATCGCCAGCTTCATGATGATGCGCAACCCCGTTGTTTGGCGCGCCAGCCACATTAGGCATCACACGGATACAATCGTCGTGGGGCGTGATCCCGAAATCGTTGCGATGCGCCCGCCTGATCTGGTGCGCATCGCGTTGATGTTCATCGGGGTCGTCGACGTCTACAGGGCTGTCATGCGGATGGTCCTGCACGCCAGAGGTCACTTGGACCCTGACGAAGCAATGTATGTCGCCCCAAGAGACCGCCCCAAGGTCTTCAGGATCGCCCGCATCTGGCTCGCGATCTATGGCAGCACCATCGCTGTCTCGATCTTGATGACATCCATTTTGCCGCTGATGCTGATCGGTCTACCGCGCCTCTACGGGGCATGGCACCATGTCATGACCGGCCTGTTGCAGCACCTTGGCCTTGCCGAAAATGTCTCGGATCACCGCCTGAATACGCGCACTGTGATGATGAACCCCGTCAGCCGCTTCATCTATCTGAACATGAACTATCATCTGGAACACCACATGTTCACAATGGTGCCGTACTACAATCTGCCCAAGCTGCATGAGCTGATAAAAGACGACGTCCCTTCACCGGACCGTTCCATTGCTGCGGCATTCAAGCGTCTGGTGCCCGTGCTGATCAAACAGCTGAAATATCAGGACGCTGTCATTGTCCCGGATCTACCTGTTGGGGCGGCACCTTACCGGCCAGAGGTCGAAAAACTCCGACCCCATGCAGTTTGACGTGACGCAAACTGAAGAACCGCTTCGCCCCACAAACCCCTCATCGCGCACCACAGGCCGAAGGGCTCAGGCAAGAACAGGTCCACACCCTCTCACCACATCGTCGTCTTAGCCCGCGTGCCCCAATCGGCGTCATATCCGGCGCCGTCAAAGCCCTGTTTCGCCTCGGCCAGCATGTCGCCGACGCTGGGAAGCCCTGCGCTTTCATCCGCGCCCGACCACGTCTCGGACCGGATCAGGGCCCGTGCGCACTGGCTGTAAATCTCAGCGATCTTGATCACAATCACGGAGCGCGGATGCTGTCCGTCCTGCTCAAATGAGGCCAAAAGCGCATCCTCTACACTCACCCGAGCCGTGCCGTTTACCCGCACCACGTTGTTCGATCCCGGCACCATGAACATCAGCGACACGCGGCCATCAACCACGATATTGCGCAGCGAATCCATACGGTTATTGCCCCGCCAATCGGGCATCGCGAGGGTCTGCGCGTCAAGTTCGCGCACCACGGGGCCCGCATCTCCGCGCGGGCTGCCATCGGTGCCTTCAGGCCCGACTGTGCTGAGCACGCAGAACCGCGACGCCATGATCCAGGCGCGGTACATCGGCGTCATCTGCCGGGCGACCTTGATCAGCGAGGCCTCCCCCGGCGTGCCATAAAGCGCCTCTAACGCAGCGATATCCTCGACAAACCCGCTCACTGCGCCTCATTGGGGCGCACGAAGCCCACCTCGTCCAACAGCGCGTCCGAGGCGGCCTCCACTTCGCGCTCTAGCCGCTCGAGGAACTCTTCCTTGGGCAGCCCTGCAGGGATAGGTGGCAGAAACTCGACGACTGCGGTGCCGGGTTTGCGGTAAATCCCGTGACGCGGCCAGAACACGCCCGCATTGGTGGCGACAGGGTAGCAATCGGTGCCCATCTGCTCGTACAAAACCGCCGTCCCGATCTTGTACGGCCGCTTGACGCCCGGGGCCAACCGGGTGCCTTGGCTGTAGATCACCAATTGCCCGGGCAGCGCCTCGCCCTTCTTCACATCCGCCAGCATCTTCGCAATCGCCTTGCCCCGCTTGCCCCGGTTCACCGGCACGCAGCCCAGACGGTAGGCATACTGGCCCAGAATGGGCGCATAGAGCAGGATCTGCTTCATGATGAATTTGCCATGCGGGATGGCGTCGAAAATCATGATGATGTCCAGAAAAGACTGGTGCTTGGCCGCGACCAGAACCTGATCCGTTGGCGGCGTGCCGCGAATTTCGCATTTCAGGCCGACCATCCACGAGGCCAGCCACTTCACGTAGCGGCTATAGGCATGACATGCCGCCACTGCGCCATGCGGGCTGAACAAAGTCCACGGCAGGTAAAGCAGCGCGTAGATCGGCATGCCGATATACATCACAATGATAAAGACCAGCGATCGCAGCCATTGAATTGCGTAGCCCATCCCGTCGTCTCCTTACTTGAGCGCTTTGAGCGCCGACAGCGCCGCGCTGCGCGTGGCCCAGAACGCCACCATCGCGCCAAAGAGCGGGATCAGCAACGGCCAGAGCCAATGCAGCCCCACGAAGCCCAAGCCAGTGAGGAACGCACCCTCTTCCGCCGCACTTGGCAACAAGGCGATGGCCAGCATCCCAACCAAGGTGCCCACCGCCCCGCCGATAAGCGTGCGCAAGGTAAACCGTCTTACAAAGGCCCGCGCAATATAGATGTCGCGGGCGCCCACCAGCCGGGTCACCCGGATCACCTGCGCGTTGGCGGCCAAAGCCGCGCGGGCCGCCAGCGTGATCATCGCCGCTGTGGACAACGCAATCAGCGTGATCGCGGCCCATCCCAGAAACCTCAGCCGGTTCGCGGCCTCCACCAGCGGCCTGCGCCAGCGCGTATGGTCGTCAAGAACCGCGCCGGGGGCCTCCGCCGCCAACCGCAGCCGCAGCCCTTCGGCGTCATAGCCGTCGCCCTCCTCGACCACCTCGATCAGGCGGGGGATCGGCAACGCGTCAATCGGCAGGTCCGGGCCAAACCACGGCTCCAGAAGCAGGCGCTGTTCCTCGTCCCCCAGTATTCGCGAGCGTGCCACGCCCGGCGTCAGCCGCAGCACCTCTTGGGCCGCTCGGGTTTGCGCCTCCAGTTCTGCTTCAGGGGCCGAAATGCGCACCGTGGAGGACCGCGCCAGCTCCGACGACCACCGCTCTGCCAGCCGCCCAGTGGCAAAAGACAGCGCCAGCGCAAAAACCGCCAGAAACGCCATCGCCCCGGCGGTCAACGTGGTCAAAGTGGCGGTGAAACCCGTCGGCGGCACCACCCGGTCGGCCTGCACATCGCCGCGCAACAGCTCCATCAACGAGGCCAGCACCGCCTTCACAGATCCGCCCCCGCCAATTGCAGCTTGCGGTTGGCGATCCTCAGGACCCGCGCCGAGATTTGGTTCTTGGTGGTGCGGATCAGGTTCAGATCATGCGTGGCCAGCATCACCGATTTGCCCATTTTGTTCAGCTCAATCAGCAACGACATAAGCCGCTGCGACATCTCCCAATCCACGTTGCCCGTGGGCTCATCCGCCAAAATCACGTCCGGCCCCATGATCACCGCCCGCGCAAGGGCGGCGCGTTGCCGCTCGCCGCCGGACAGCTCGGGCGGGCGTTGTTGTTGTTGCCCTCGCAGCCCGACCCAGTCAATCAGCGCCTTGAGGTTGTCTTTCTCCGCCTCCACGTCGCGCCCGGCCACGGTCAGCGGCAGCGCGATGTTTTCAGCCACGCTCAGATGGTCCAGAAACCGGCAATCCTGATGCACCACGCCGATGCGCCGCCGCGCCAGCGCGACTTGGTCACGCGCCAGCCCCCGCACGTCCTGGCCGAACACCTGCACGAGCCCGGAACTGGGCGTCAGGTCCATGTAACACAGCTTCAGAAAGGTCGACTTGCCTGACCCGGAAGGCCCGGTCAAAAAGTGAAACGATCCCGGCTGAATGCGCAACGAGATGTCGCTCAGCAAATCGTCCCCGCCATAGGAATAGGCTACGTTGTCTAGCTCAATCACGGTGGGGCTGCTCCGGTTTACGTTTTAGACACAATTAGGGCATAGCAGGACACACTTGCAATCAATCAGAAACACAAACCCTTGGAATAGCACAGGCCACGCGCTAAGACCTGTTCTACGCGGGGAGCGACCTCTGGCCAAGAGGGACCGAGCAAGGGACGAAGATGCGGCTGATTTGCCCAAATTGTGATGCTGAATATGAAGTGGATGGCGACCAGATCTCTTCTGAAGGTCGGGACGTCCAATGCTCCAATTGCGCCCATACCTGGCTGCAAATGCCCGAGGGATTCGACGACACCATCGCACCCGAGGCCTCGGAAGAGGCGCCGGGGCCTGTTTTTGACCCGGGCGACGCGCTTGATGACGAAGATGTGAATGACCCCGACTTCACGCCACCGGCAGGTGCGCAGGACGCGCGCGAACGGCAAGCCACGGACCCGGACGCGCTGAGCGTGATCCATGAAGAGGTGCAGCACGAGATGCGCCACCGCGAGGCCGAAACCGGCGGGCTAGAAACACAGACCGAGCTTGGCCTCGATCAAGGCGACTACGCGCCGACACCAAGCCCAGAGCCTCATACCGCTCCGCAAGCAAACGCCTCCGCGGATGCAGACGCGGACGCAGATGTGGATACCGGCGAGGCCACCGTCGCAGGTCTGGCACCTGCGCATAAGCGTGGGGACGGCAACAAGCGCGAGCTTCTGCCCGATATCGAAGAGATCAACTCGACCCTCGCCTCTGCACCGGACCCAGTCTACGACGAGGATGGCAACCTAGATGAAAGCGCGACCGCCACCGGTGGCCGCCGCGGGTTCCGGCTTGGCTTTGGCCTGATGCTGTTGCTCACCGCTTTGATCTTGCTCTTTTACGCCTACGCCCCGGCGCTGGCCGAGCGGTTCCCGCAATACGAGCCAATGATCACCAATGTGGTCAATGTAATCGATAGTTTGCGCTTGGCATTGGAGAACGCCGCTCAGGGCCTTCTGCAGCTGCTGAACCGCCTGCTTGAAGGCTTCAGCAGCTAAACGTTTACCTAGAATTGGTCGAGCAACCGCTCAAGATAGTCGCGCTCGATCTCGGGCCGTTCCCGCTCGCCAGAACGACGGCGGATCTCATCGAGCAGCTCACGAGACCGCCGCTGCGCGAACTCTCCGCCCAGCATGCTTTCATCCGTAGCAGACTGACCGTCCAGCCCTTGTTCCCGGCCCAGCGGATCGCGACTTTGATCGCTGGCTTGTCCCTGCTGGTCGCCCTGTTGCCCGCCTTCCTGACGGTTCTCGGCCATCGCTTCGCCGAGGTTTCTCAAGCCATCCCGCAGGGCGTCCATCGCCTCTGACTGTGCACCCAGCGCCCGCGCTGTCTCGTCATTGCGCAGCGCGTCTTCGGCCCGGTCCATCGCTTCGCCGGCCCGGTCCAATGCTTCGCGCGCCGCGTCACCAGCCTCTGTTCCCGCACCGGGCAATGGCCCGGCCCTTTGCCGGTTTAGCTCGTCGCGCAGACGTTCCTGACGGTCCGCCAGCGAGCCGCCTTCCTCGCCCAACTCGTCGTCATCTCCGCGCCCTTGCTGATTGTCGCCCTGCTGGCTTTCGCCGCCTTCACCTTGCTCGTCGCCCGGCTGACCCTGGCCACCTTGCCCGTCATGGTTCTGGCCCCGGCCCTGCCCACCATTGCGGCCTTCATTGCCTTCGCTTTCGCCAGCCTGTGCGCCCGGGTTGAACTGTTCCTGCAGGTCGCGGAAGGCCTCGTCGCTCAGGCCCTGCTGGTCGCGCAACGTCTCTTGCAGCCCTTCAATGGCCTGCTCGCCCTCGCCTTGGCCCTGCTGGTTCTGCTGGCCTTGGGTGACCTGCATGTTCTCCATCATTTCCATCAGCTGTTGCAGCAGCTCGGCGGCCTCTTCGTTACGGCCCTCCTGCATCAGCCGCTCAATCTCGTCGAGCATCTCCTGCAGCTGGTCCTGGGTCATCTCCTGACCCTCGCCCTGTTGCTGCTGCTCGCCACCCTCCTGCGGGTTCTGCGCCAGCTGCTCCATGTATTCGCGCATCGCTTCCGCAAGTTCTTGCATCAGCTCGGAGATCTCTTCATCCGTCGCGCCGTCCCGCATCGCCTGTTCTAACCGCTCTTGCGCCCGTTGCAGCCGTTCCAAAGCATCTGATAGCCGCCCGTCTTCCAACAGGTTCGCCGCAGCCCACAGCAATGCCGCGATCTCGTCGCGCTTTTCTTCCGTCAGGCCATAGCGGGCATGGATTTCAAGGCGCTCCAGCGCCCGGCGAATGGTCAGATAAGCCTGTTGGTTGGGGAAGGTCTCCTGCGCGTCATGCGTGATCGCCCGCAAAATCTGGCTCACCCGCGCCGCGTTTTCCCGCGACCACAAGATGTCGCGCCGCTGCTCCACCACGGCAGAGGCAATCGGCTGGAAGAAGCTCCGCCCCGGCAACGTCGAGGTGATCACCTCATCCTCGCTGTCCTGCCCGGTGGCATCCAACACATCCAGCGTGAAGCGCACATTCAGCCCCGCCCAGGGGTGCTCCGCCATGTTCTCGATCAGCAGCTCGGAAAAGTTGTCCCGCCGCCCCGTTATTGGCATTGGCAAATCCAGCACCAACGCCTCGCGCGGCTCCGGCTCGACGCTCAGCCCGTAGATCCGCTCAACCGCCGGTAGATCCAGCGTGATGGTCGACGTTCCTGAGTCCACCGCATAGTCATCTGACGCGTTAAACGGCAGCTTCATCTCGCCGTCTGCACCGCGCTCAATCGCGCCCTGAAACCACACTTTCGGCCGCCGGTCCGTCCGCGCGGTGATCTCCCAGACCTGATCTTCAATGCTCAAACTGCCGCTCTGCGCCACGTCAATGGTGAAGGCCGATTGCGGCTCTTGCGGTGCGGGCTGGCCCGACAGGGTCTCCGTCCAAGGAATGCTGCCCACTTGGCCGTAAAGCCGCATGGTGATCTGGCTGCCTTTAGGGACCTCAAATTCCGCGGCCCGCACGTCATTGAGGTATATCGTCGGCAACCCGGTATAGGACGGGGGCTCCACCCACGCTTCCCAGCTTGGCCCGGCAATCACGGCCTCGCCGGGGGTGCCCGGCAGCACGCCCTCAGGCGCGCCCAGCCGCCAGATCGAGCCGAACATCACCGCAATCCCGAAAAACAGCAGCGCCGCGTAGCGCAAGGCAAACGGGTCGCGGTCGGAAATCGCAAGATCAGGCTCCACCGGTTTGGCCGCTTGCAAGGCCCGCTTGGTGCGCAGGATATGCGCCTCCCAAACGGTGCGCGACGCCGCGTCATCGCCGCCAATCGCCATGTCATCAAACGTCGCCGTCAAAGGCCGCCCGGGCATGGAGCGGTCCAGCCGGTCGATCGCATCCGCCTCGCTGACCCAGCGAAAATGCCGGAACGCGTACCAGATCGCCCCGCCGAACGCGGCCACGAAGGCCACAGCGCCCAGCCAGAAGCCCTCAACGCCGACAGACATATGCAAGCCGAAGGCCAAAACCACGAACAGCGCCAGCGCCACGGTCCATAAGGGCCACAGCCCGCGCACCGCCTGCTCGGCCAACATGCCAAACCGCGTCAGCCCCAGCGGGCGGCGCAGCGCATGCAATTCGATCTGGCGGTCATGTTCGTTCAACGCGAAACCTCAACGGCCACAGCACGCCATAGCGCTACAACCATGGGGGGATGGTATCTCGATTTATCATCTCGTCAAAGGTGGGCCGTGGCCGGATGACGGCGAATTGATCCCCCCGCACCAAAACCTCCGGAATGAGCGGTCTGGAATTATACTCAGACGACATCACCGCGCCATACGCCCCGGCAGAGCGGAACGCGACCAGCTCACCCGGCCCCATCTCCGCCATAACCCGTTGTTTTGTAAACGTATCTCCGCTTTCGCAAACGGGTCCAACCACGTCATATGTGGCCGGTTCCGCCCCCGGCTTAGGCTCGCTCAGCGGGATAATGTCGTGATATGCGCCATACATCGCCGGTCGGATCAAATCGTTCATCGCGGCGTCAAGAATCAGAAAATTCCGGTCCTCTCCCGATTTGACGTAAATCACCTTCGAGACCAGCACCCCCGCATTGCCAGCAATCAGGCGTCCCGGCTCAATCTCGATCTCGCAGCCCAGATGGCCAACCTCCTCGCGCACCACCTGCCCGAAGTCGCGCGGCAAAGGCGGATCCGCGTTGGACCGCTCATAGGGAATGCCAAGCCCGCCGCCCAGATCAAGGCGGGCAATCTCATGCCCCTCGCCCCGCAGCACCTCCGTCAGCTCCGCCACTTTGCGAAACGCCAGCCGGAACGGCTCCAGATCCACCATTTGGCTGCCGATATGCACGTCAATGCCGATCACTTTCAGACCGGGCAAAGCCGCCGCCTGCGCATAGACCTCGACAGCCCGCGAAATCGGAATGCCGAACTTGTCGCCTTTTTTACCGGTGGAAATCTTCTCATGCGTCTTGGCATCAACATCCGGGTTCACCCGGATGGTCACAGGCACCTCCGCCCCCAAGGACACGGCCACCGAAGACAGCAAAACCATCTCCGGCTCGCTCTCGATATTGAACTGCCGGATGCCGCCAGAAATGGCCAGACGCATCTCTTCCTCGGTCTTGCCAACGCCCGAGAACACGATCCGTTCGCCCGGCACACCTGCCGCCCGCGCACGGCGGTACTCTCCGCCGGATACGACATCCATCCCAGCGCCCATATCGCCCAGCAGCTTCAGCACTGCTTGGTTGGAATTGGCCTTCATGGCGTAGCACACCAGATGCTCCATCCCCGCCAAAGCCTCGTCAAACAAGTTGAAATGCCGGGTCAGCGTGGCCGCCGAATAGCAATAAAACGGCGTGCCTACCTGCGCCGCGATATCGCGCAAGGAGACGTCTTCGGCGAATAGCTCGCCGTCTTGATACAGAAAATGGTCCATCTAGGTCACCGGTCTTGTGCGCAGGAACAGATACAGCGGCAACCCGCAGCTGACGCCGATGCAAAACGTCGCGGGGATCGCGACAAGGGCCAGCCAATTCTTGCGGGTATACACTTCGGCAATGATCCAGACGGTCAGCGCCACGGCGGCAATCGTCAGATCCCACACCAGCCCGCTGGTCGCGGCATTGGCGTGCCACGCCTCAACCATCCCGGCCAGCGAATAGCCGTTCTCATTGAACCAGGCGATAAACCAGCTCATCGGGTGGATTGCCCCCCAAATGGCCAGCGCGAGGTAAATCATGCGTAAAATCGCCATATTTCGGGTGTCCAATAGGTTAACGGTGCTGGCGCATCCCTTAGCGGATATAACAACACACTGGAACCCGCCAAAGCGGCCAAATGCGTCAAGACACAGAAACGAGACGAGCAGGTATGACAGGTTACGGAGCTCCTGGGGCATGAGACGATTCTTCCTATTTTCATTAGGATATCTGGCATTTTCGGTGGTCATGGTCATGCTGATCCGCGAGGATCCCATGGCGCAATTCGCCGACATCCTGAACCGCGGCAAATGGGCCATCCGAACTGTCGTCTCCGCCCTGCCCTTCATCGCCGCCGGATTCGCGGCCCTCTATTACTTTTCGCGCAGTTTCGGTGGCAAAAAGCTGCTGATAGAGGCCACATGGGCCTTTGCCGCCTGTTTTGCCTTCACCGCCGCTTTCACCTTCATCAAAAGCGCAATGCCGTTTTTCGTGCCATTTTATGCCGACACGTTCTTTGCGGATCTGGACAAGGTGATGCATGGCGGGGTCGATCCATGGATCTACACGCACCGCTACGCCGACATCCTGACGGTCGAGGTCACCAAGACATTCTATTTCGCGATCTGGTCCATGCCCGCGCTGTTTTTCCCGTTCCTGCTGGCGCTGTTTGACCGCGACCCGGTCCGCAAACGCACCTATCTGCAGCTGTTCTCCTTTACATGGATCGGACTCGGCAACGTCGCGGCCTACGCCACGGCCTCCGTCGGGCCGCTTTACTATGACCGCCTGCTTGGCACGGACCGCTTTGCGGGGCTGATCCAGTCAATGCAGAATATCGGCTTTCAGGACTCCCTGATCGGCACGATCCAGCAAGGCCTATGGGACAATTACGTCGACGGCGCGCAAACCGTGGGCTCGGGCATCTCCGCCTTCCCGTCGGTTCATGTCGCGGTTGCGACCATGCTGATGCTCTACCTCTTTGACCGCTCGAAATACCTCGTCCCCATCGGTGCGGCTTACCTTGCGATCATCATGGTGCTGTCCGTGCATCTGGGATGGCATTACGCAGTGGACGGCTACTTCTCCGTCGCGGCGGTGACGCTGGCTTGGGCGGCGCTTTGGCGCTGGAACGCGCGACCTGCGTCGCGCCAGATCGCCGCCAACAGACCCGCCACATCCTGAGCCGCGCCCCGCATGACGTCACGACGTCGCAGGCCCATGCGTGCAATCGGCCTTGCCTGAGGCGCAAACCCCGTTAGAACGTCTATCGCACCGTTGAACACGGGTATGGAGGAATAGTGCACATGGCCGAGACCGAACGCGAAAGCATGGAATATGACGTTGTCATCGTAGGAGCTGGCCCCGCCGGTCTGTCTGCCGCGATCCGTCTCAAGCAGCTCAACGCCGACACCAACGTTGTCGTGCTGGAAAAAGGCTCCGAAGTCGGCGCGCATATCCTCTCTGGTGCCGTGCTTGATCCCTGCGGCCTCGACGCGCTGCTGCCCGACTGGCGCGAGATGGACAGCCCCGTCAAGGTGCCGGTCAAGAAAGACAACTTCTACATGCTCGGCGAGGCCGGTCAGGTCCGCATCCCCAACTTCCCGATGCCGCCCCTGATGAACAATCACGGCAACTACATCGTCTCCATGGCCAATGTCTGCCGCTGGATGGCCGAGGTGGCCGAGGGCATGGGCGTCGAAATCTTCCCCGGCATGGCCTGCTCCGATCTGGTCTTCGGCGACAAGGGCGAGGTCAAAGGCGTCGTGGCAGGTGAGTTCGGCATCGAGGCAGACGGCACCAAAGGCGACGGCTACGAGCCCGGCATGGAGTTGCACGGCAAATACGTGTTCCTCTCCGAGGGTGTCCGCGGCTCGCTGTCCAAGCAGGTCATCGCGAAATACGACCTCGCCAAGGACAGCGGCCCGCAGAAATACGGCCTCGGCATGAAGGAAATCTGGGAGATCGACCCCGACAAACACGCCGAAGGCACCGTCACCCACACCATGGGCTGGCCCCTTGGCAAGAACGCAGGCGGTGGCTCCTTCATCTATCACCTTGATAACAATCAGGTCTATGTCGGCTTCGTGGTGCACCTGAACTACAAGAACCCGCACCTCTTTCCCTACATGGAATTCCAGCGCTTCAAGCATCACCCGATGGTGGCCGAGCTGCTCAAAGGCGGCAAACGCGTGGCTTACGGCGCCCGCGCCATCACCGAGGGCGGCTTCCAGGCCATGCCCGAGACTGCCTTCCCCGGCGGCGCGCTGCTGGGCTGCTCGGCTGGCATGGTCAACGTCCCCCGCATCAAGGGCAACCACAACGCCATGCTGTCGGGCAAAGCCGCAGCCGAGGCCGCGCATAAGGCCATCGCGGAAGGCCGTTCCGGCGACACGCTGGACGACTACGCCAAAGAGGTCAAAACCGGCCCCATCGGCAAGGATCTCAAAAAGGTGCGCAACGTCAAGCCGCTGTGGTCGAACTACGGCCTCACGGCCTCCCTCGTTCTGGGCGGCATGGACATGTGGACCAACACGCTGGGCTTCTCTCTCTTCGGCACGCTGGCGCACAAAAAGAACGATGCCGACAGCACCGAGGCGGCCTCAAAGCACAAGCCCATCGACTACCCCAAACCCGATGGCACGCTCAGCTTTGACCGGCTGACCAACGTGTCCTTCGCCTTCACCAACCACGAGGAAAGCCAGCCTGCCCATCTCAAGCTGACCGATCCCGACATCCCGGTGAACGTCAACCTGCGCGACTATGCGGGGCCGTCGGCACGCTATTGCCCGGCGGGGGTTTATGAGTTTGTGGGCGACGGAGCGGACACCAAGTTCGTGATCAACTTCCAGAACTGCGTCCACTGCAAGACCTGCGACATCAAGGACCCGAGCCAGAACATCACATGGACCACGCCGCAGGGCGGCGACGGGCCAAACTATCCCAACATGTAGGCAAAACCTTCTGCCGAATTTGTGACCACGGGCGCGCATGGACAAAACCCCATGCGCGCCCTATTTTTTAGCCAACACGTCTACTCACGACCAAAACACCCCAATTAAATCAGAGCGGTCACCACACATGTCACTTCGCACCACCACGGCCCTGTTGCTTGCGGTCAGCTGTTTCGCCGCGCCGCTCAAGGCGGATGTCGCAGGCCCCTACCTTGCCGCCCGCCAAGCCAGCATCGCCGCCGACTATGAGGAGGCCGTCGCCTATTTCGCGCGCGCCGTGGTCGAGGACCCGACAAATCTGGCGCTTCTGGAAAGCGCCGTGATCGCGAATATCGGCGCGGGTAATATCGGCCCTGCGTCCCGAGTGGCAGACAGCTACGTCACCGCTGGCGGCACCAACCCTATCGTGATGCTGGTCAAAAACATGGCCGCACTGAAAGACGGCGATTTCGAACTGGCCGCAAAGCCAGCCGCGCAAACGGACGGCCTGGCCCCGCTGCTCAACGGTCTGCTTGAAGGCTGGGCGCTCTTGGGCAAAGGCCAGATGTCAGATGCCACAGCCGCCTTCCAGAAGGTCGCAGAGGAAGAAGACTTCGCCCAGCTTGCCCACTACCACGAGGCTCTGGCCTTGGCACAGGTCGGTGACTTCGAAAGCGCCGATGCCATTCTGTCAGGGGAGCGCAACGGCCCACTGACGCTCAGCGCACGCGGGCTCGAGGCCCATGCCCAGGTGCTGGTGCAATTGGAACGATCGGAAGATGCGATCGAGCTGCTCGACCTCGTCTCGGAAGGCGGCTTCAACCCCGTGCTCGACACGCTGAAAGCCAGGATCGAGGCAGGCGAGGCCTCGGAATACAGCTTCGTGACAACACCGCAGGAAGGGGCAGCAGAAGTCCTCTTTACCATCTCCGCAATCTTGCAAGGTCGCGCAGCGCCCGAGCTGGTCCTGATCTATGCCCGCCTCGCCTCTGACCTGCGCCCGGACCATACCCAAGCCACCCTCATGAGCGCAGAGCTGCTTGATGAGATGGACCAATACAAGCTGGCGGTTGATGCCTTCTCTGACGTGCCTGCCGATGATCCCGCGTTCTTCCTGGCCGAAATGGGTCGAGCCAATTCGCTTTATGCCGACGCGCAGGAAGACGCAGCCATCGAAGTGCTCTCTGCCCTTTCGAAAAGCCACCCTGATACGCCGGTCGTGCATGCCGCATTGGGCGACTATCTGGGCCGCCAGGACCGCGACGCGGAAGCGATTGAGGCTTATACGAAATCGCTGGATCTGCGCGCCGATGACGATGTCAGCGCATGGCCAGTCTACTACGCCCGCGGCATTGTGCACGAGCGCATGGACAATCTGGCAGAGATGGAAGTCGATTTCCGCAAGGCGCTGGAACTGCGCCCCAACCAGCCCGATGTGCTGAACTATCTCGGCTACTCTCTGGTCGAACAGCAGGTGAAGCTCGACGAAGCCTTGGGCATGATCGAAACCGCCGTAGCAGAGCGTCCAGACAGCGGCTACATCACGGACTCGCTGGGTTGGGTTTTCTACCGCCTCGGTCGCTACGAGGAAGCCGTGGGCCCGATGGAACGCGCGGTCTCCCTTCTGCCCGTGGACCCCATCGTCAACGACCACTTGGGCGACGTCTACTGGAAGGTCGACCGCAAGCGGGAGGCTGAGTTTCAATGGAAACGCGCGCTGTCTTTCGACCCCGAGGAAGAGGAAGCCGAGCGGATCCAGCGCAAACTGGAAGTTGGCCTCGACGTAGTCTTGGAAGAAGAAGCCGCGTCCAATCAGTAAATGACCTCTGAATTTGCCCCTGCAAAGGTTAACCTGACGCTGCACATCACAGGTCAGCGCGAGGATGGCTACCACCTGCTCGACAGTCTGGTGGTCTTCGCCGATATCGGCGACCGCATCGACATATTCGAGGCCAATACCCTGTCCCTGACAATCGAAGGCCCGGAGGCCGATGGCGTTCCCGCCGACATGTCGAACTCCATCCTCAAGGCCGCGCATTTCTTCAACCCGCAAGCCGCTGGGGCCGCCTTTCTGCTCACCAAGAACTTGCCCAGCGCCGCTGGTATAGGTGGCGGCTCCGCCGACGCCGCCGCGACCATTCGCGGATTGATCCGCCACTGGGACGCAGATGCAGAAGCACTTTTCCCGGAAGGTCTCGACCTCGCCAAACTGTCTGATGCGGAGGCCACCCGCCTTTCCGCCAAGGCCAAGACCTTGGGCGCTGACGTCCCCGTCTGCCTCTTCTCCCACCCCGCCCGCATGCGCGGCATCGGCGCCGACCTGACCTTCATCCGGGACCTGCCCCCGCTTCACGCCGTTCTGGTCAATCCACGCGTCGCTGTGTCCACGCCAGACGTCTTCAAGGCCATCAGCTCCAAGACCAACCCGCCCATGCCCGACCTGCCGGATTTTTCGGACGCCACGACACTGATCCAATGGCTCACAACCCAGCGCAACGACATGCAACCGGCAGCCATGTCTCTCTTCCCGGAAATCGGTGAAGTGATCGAAAAACTAAAGGCGCAAGAAAGCTGTCAGCTCGCCCGAATGTCCGGTTCAGGCGCCACCTGTTTCGGGCTCTTCCCGGATGCAGGATCGGCCCAGAGCGCGGTCGCAAAAATCAGCGCGGAACATCCCGGCTGGTGGGTGCGCAATTGCTTACTAGGGCGTTAACAAAATCGGGCTCGAGTTTTGTACAAAATGGGTTTTGGGGTCTGAAAAGTGACCCCGTTTTGTACAAAACGGCTCAGTTGATCCGCTCAACCACGTAATCAGACAGATCCGCCAGCATCTCCGTCATCGGTTGATCCGGCACCTGCTCCAACGCTTTGCGCGCCTTCGCCGCCCAGCCAAACGCATCCTGCCGCGCCGCCTCCAACGCCCCGTGACGCGCCAAAATCTCTAGGCAATGCTGCAAATCGCCATCTTCCTGACGCCCTTTCGCGATGGTCCGCTCCCAAAACGCAGCCTCTGTCTCATCGGCCTGCGCAATCGCTTTGATCAGCGGCAAGGTCAGCTTTCTCTCGCGGAAATCATCGCCAACGTTCTTGCCCGTGGCGTCAGAAAATCCTCCAAAATCAAGGACATCGTCGGCAATCTGAAAACTCACACCCAGCGCGTCCCCGTAGGTAAAAAGCGCCTTCACAACCTCCTCTGGGGCGTCTGCAATCATGCCACCCACCTCTGTGGCCGCCGAAAAAAGCGCTGCCGTTTTGCCGCGCACGACCTTCAGATACGTCTCTTCCGTGGTCGCCAGATCTTGCGCCGCACTCAGCTGCAAAACCTCGCCCTCCGCAATCGTCGCCGCCGCGTTGGACAACACCCGAAGCACATCCATCCGCCCCGGTTCCGTCATCAACTGAAACGCCCTGGCAAACAAATAATCCCCCACCAAAACGCTAGATTGGTTGTCCCACAACAAATTCGCTGAAGGCCGCCCCCGCCGCTTCTCGCTCTCGTCCACAACGTCGTCATGCAACAGGGTCGCGGTGTGAATAAATTCAACGGTAGCAGCAAGATAGACGTGATAAGGTCCCTCATACCCACAGATGCCGGCCGTCGCCAAGGTCAGCATCGGGCGCACCCGTTTGCCGCCTGCATCGACCAAATGCGCCGTCACTTCCGGTATCCGCGGCGCATGTTCCGAGGCCATCCGCTCGCGGATCAAAGCATTCACAGAGGCCAGATCCCCCTCAAGGGCCGCCGACAGTCGGTCATGCGGCTTCGCACCGGTATTCTTGGGGGCTGTCACGGTCGTCTCACCTCTCGACAAAGCTTCGCTGCTGCCGTTATCTCGCAGCTATGAAAGAGCTTCTGCGCAGCAATGACCCGACCACCATCGCTTTTGCCAAAGCCCTCCTTGAGGGAGAGGATATAGGCGTGTTTGAAATGGACGTCCATATGAGCGTGCTCGAAGGCTCAATCGGCATCATGCCGCGCCGCCTGATGGTGGTCGACAGAGACTTGTTTCTGGCCCGCGCCGTGCTGCGCGACAATGATATCGAGCTGAACGGCTAACCACATGGGTTTTGCCTCAGAGCAGCTGTCGCAAGACAAATTTCTTGGTGGTAAAATCAATATTTGGCAACCACTTACAGGATATCGCGCGGCCACCGACCCCGTTCTTCTGGCAGCCGCCTGCCCTGCCAAATCAGGTGAAACAGTGCTTGATTTGGGCTGCGGCGTCGGCACAGCAAGCTTGTGTTTGTCCAACCGGGTACAAGCCGAGTGCTGGGGGCTGGAACTGCAGTCTGACTACGCGGAGCTGGCGCGGCGCAATGCAGATGAAAACAACGTGAGCCTACGGATCGTAACGGGCGACTTGATGGCCATGCCCGACCCGCTGCGGGACATGAGCTTTGACCATGTCATCACCAACCCGCCGTTTTTTGGCCCAGGGAAGCCCGCACCCGACGCAGGCAGGGCACAGGCCCGGCAAGAGGAGGTCAGCCTCTCAGACTGGCTGGACGCGGCCCTGAAGCGGCTAAAACCGAAGGGATGGCTCACCCTGATCCATCGCGTTGAGCGCTTGCCGGAGGTTATTTCGGCGCTCAATAACCGTGCAGGCGGGGTCGAAATTAAACCACTGGCCGCACGTACTGGCAGGCCCGCCAATAGGTTCCTCCTTCGAGCGCGCAAAGGCTCGCGCAGCGTGGCGAAGCTTCATAACCCATTGATTTTACACGAAGGACCAAACCATAACACGGACCGAGATGACTACAGCGCCGAGGCGAAAGCCGTTCTACGAGGCGGCGAAAGGCTCGAGTTTTAGGGATTTCTGCTGCGCCGCCGCGACGGAAAAAGATGACAGATCGCCAAAGATGTGGTGCACTTGTGGGACATCAAACCCATAAAAGGAGAACGCCCATGACGATCAGTTCGCATTTGACGGAGCTGAAACGGAAACACGAGGCATTGTCGCAAAGGGTAGAGGCCGCTCAACAGAGCCCGAGCATCGACGACCTGTCCATCGTCGAACTGAAGAAACAGAAGCTGCGTCTCAAAGAAGAAATGACGCGCCTGCAGTCTTAAACTATTTCAATTTACAACATTGAAACCCTGCCTTGACCGGTCAATAGCACTGGTCTTGGCTGACTCATTTATCTTTCGGGATCAATATGTTGGATGAAATCCAATCCCTCTGACCACGCGCCAAGAGCCTGCGTCTCTTTCTCTACCCATGAAATAAATCGCGCAACCTGAGTTCGGGATTCAGAACCCGTGGGGCAGACGATCCGGTAGCTGCCTTTCAATGGAATTGCGACGTCAAGCGGCATCACCAGACGACCGTCCGCAAGATGTGAATCGGTCATCGAGATGCGACCCAGTACCACCCCACCGCCTGCCAATGCGGCGTCGACAGCATGGTCCGACTGACTGAAGCGTGGCCCGTGATCGTCGGGAACCGGGACGCCTGCCGCAGTGAAGAATGCGGCCCAGTCGGTCTGTGGCGTAAGAAATGAAAGATGGTCATCATGGAGCAGCGTAAGCTTCTGAAGATCCTCAATAGTTTTGACCTTCTTCACAAGCTCAGGCGCCACCATCGGGGCGGCCCAATCGTCGATAATATGCTTTGAAAACAAGCCCTCGTCTTCGCCTTGGCCGAACCGGATGGCGACGTCGATATCGTCACGCTCGAAATCCATGATCTGTAAACTTGCCGAGAACCGCAGCTCAATATCGGGGTTTTTCTGAGCAAAACTAAACATTCGGGGGGCAAGCCATTTGGCGGTGAAACCGGGGCCGGCGGTGACTGTCAGTGTAGATTTATTTAACCGACGTTGCGCGTTTCGCCATGCGGATTGCAGGGCTGAGAAGCCGTGTTGGACGCCGGGGCGGAGGAGTTTTCCTTCCTCTGTCAGCTCGACGGCACGGTTGAGACGGCGGAAGACGGGGGCGCCAAGGTGTTGTTCTAAAGACCTTATTTGGAAACTGAGGGCCGCGGGGGTGACGTTGAGCTCGTCGGCGGCCTTGGCAAAGCTCAAATGACGTGCGGCACTTTCAAAGGCGCGCAGGGCGGTGAGAGGGGGCAAACGATCCAGCATACTTTACATAAGTATATCTTAACCGAACCCTTGAAAAGTCTCGTTTGTCGCCAATGAATAAAGGCCCCATATTCAGGGCAGACAAGAAATACTTGTGTTTAAGAAAGGATGAACACGATGATCGAGACACATTACAGCGCCGATATGAACGCAGCTCAGAAGATCGCCCATGAAGCACGGGGCGAGATGGTGGCGTCGATGTTCAGAGCGGTTCCAAAACTCTTCTCAGCCCTGCGCACGCGCCGCTGAGAAGGCGTTTTGTACAAATTGGGGGCACTTTTCAGGGGCCAAAACCCATTTTGTACAAAATCAAACGCAAGATTTGTTAGGGCCTCGTTAACGGGCCCTAACACTTAGCTAACAGGCTTAGGCGAGGTACTGACCGCCATTGGCAGAGATCGTCGAGCCGGTGATGAAGCCCGCATCGTCGGAGGCGAGGAAGGCCACGGCGCGCGCGATCTCGGAGGCTTCGCCGAGGCGGCCCACGGGGATTTGCGGCAGGATCACCTCGTTCATGACTTTCTCAGGAATCGTGCTCATCATCTCGGTGTTGATGTAGCCCGGGGCCACGACGTTGACCGTGATGCCAGCGCGTGCGCCTTCCTGTGCCAACGCCTTGGTGAAGCCGATATCGCCCGCTTTGGTGGCGGCATAGTTTGCTTGGGCGAACTGGCCCTTCTGGCCGTTGATCGAGCTGATGGTGACGATGCGCCCGAACTTGCGCTCGCGCATGCCGCCCCAGACATTGTGGGTCATGTTGAAGACACCGTTCAGGTTGGTGTCGATACATTCATGCCATTGCTGCGGGGTCATCTTGTGGAACGGCGCGTCGCGGGTGATGCCTGCGTTGTTGACGAGGATATCAACCGGGCCGAGATCGCTCTCGATCTGGGCCACACCGGCGGTGCAGGCGTCGTAATCGGCCACGTTCCACTTGTAGGTCTTGATGCCAGTCTCGGCGGTGAAGGCGGCGGCCTTCTCGTCATTGCCGGCATAGGTGGCTGCAACTTCGCAGCCCTGAGCCTTAAGCGCCGTCGCAATGGCCGCGCCGATACCGCGCGATCCACCGGTGACAAGGGCAACACGTGACATAGATTTTCTCCTCAATTTATCTGGAATTATCTCGGGTAACTTTATTTCTCAAAAAAGATAGGTTGCGCAATTTTCATGCGCAACCTGTTTTTCGAGTGTCGCAGCGATTAGGGGCGTTCAACGCACATGGCAACGCCCATGCCGCCACCGATGCAGAGCGTGGCGAGGCCTTTCTTGGCGTCGCGGCGGGCCATTTCAAAAAGCAGCGTGTTCAGAACGCGGCAGCCGGAGGCACCGATGGGGTGGCCGATGGCAATCGCGCCGCCATTGACGTTCACGATGGCCGGGTCCCAACCCATGTCTTTGTTCACAGCACAGGCTTGTGCGGCGAAGGCTTCATTGGCCTCGACCAAGTCCAGATCTTCTGGCTTCCAACCGGCTTTCTCCAGAGCTTTGCGGGAGGCGTAGATCGGACCGACGCCCATGATCGACGGATCAAGACCAGCGGTGGCGTAAGAGACGATGCGCGCCAACGGCTCGATACCGCGCTTCTCAGCATCGTCGGCGCTCATCAGCAGCGTGGCAGCTGCGCCGTCATTCAGGCCAGAGGCGTTGGCAGCAGTGACCGAGCCGTCTTTGGTGAAGGCCGGGCGCAATTTGGCCATGGCGTCCATCGTGGCCCCGTGGCGGATATACTCGTCGCTATCGACCGTGATGTCGCCTTTGCGGGTCGAAATGGTGAACGGCGTGATTTCGTCAGCGAACTTGCCTGCTTTCTGCGCGGCTTCCGCCTTGTTCTGGGAGGCCACGGCGAATTCGTCTTGCTGATCACGGCTGATCTGCCATTTCTCGGCGACGTTTTCGGCGGTCTGGCCCATGTGGTAGCCGTTGAACGCGTCCCACAGACCGTCACGGATCATGGTGTCGATATATTTCATATCGCCCATTTTCTGACCCTGACGCAGCGCGGCGGCATGGGGGCTCATCGACATGTTTTCCTGACCACCAGCGGCCACGATTGCGGCGTCGCCCAATTGAATATGCTGTGCACCCAGCGCCACGGCACGTAGACCGGAGCCGCACACCTGGTTAATGCTCCACGCGGCGCTTTCGGTCGGCAGGCCCGCATTAATATGCGCCTGACGGGCGGGGTTCTGACCTTGGGCTGCGGTCAGCACCTGACCCAGAATGGTTTCGGAGACTTCCGATTTGTCGATGCCTGCGCGGTCGACCACGGCTTCGAGGACAGATTTGCCCAGATCATGGGCCGGGGTGTTGGCAAAAGACCCCAAAAAGCTGCCAACGGCTGTGCGGGCAGCAGATGCAATTACGACATTGGTCATGAATGTTCCTTTCCGGCGCTCTGGCCGATTGACGATTCTGTCGAGGCGCAGCTTCGCGCGCCTGTCCCCCTCGTGGTAACAAGCCTGACCGCGCTACGCAAACGGGCAAGCTGCCACCGGGGGTCTCACTGGGGCCGTCAAGAAAGGTGCTTAAGAGAAGGAAATCAGGCGATGCGTTGGTGCTGAAACTCAGGAAGTTTCAGTTGCGGCGCGCCGAACAGATAACCTTGAAAGCAATCGATGCCCGCGTCGATCAGATGTTGCGCCTCTGCCGTGGCCTCTACGCCTTCGGCGACAGTGAACATCTCGAAATGCTGCGCGATGTTGACCAGCGCCCGGGTCAAAATTTGGTTATCTACATCTTTATCGATGTGGCGCACGAAGCTGCCGTCGATCTTGACGATGTCGAAATAGAAATCCTTGAAATGCCGGAAGGCGGTGTAGCCCGCCCCGAAATCATCAAGCGCGAAGCTGACCCCGTGCAGGTGCAACCGGTCCATGAAGTTGGAGACCACATCCGGCAGCTCGATCGCAGAGGATTCCGTGATTTCGACAATCAGCCGTTCCGCCAACGTCGGGTCAGAGGCCGCGGCCTGCGCAAAAATTTGTTCCCACCGGGGATGGCCGATTGTGCGAGGTGAAATGTTGATGGAGAGCCGCAAGCTGGGGTTCTGTTTCAGCGCCTGACACCCAAGTTCTAGCGCGTGGCAATCGATCAGGCGCCCTTCTGGCAGCGCCTCGATTGTGCTGATGAAATCTTGCGCCGGGATCACCCGTTTGGTGCTGTCGAGCACCCGGATCAACCCCTCGAAAAAGGCGGGGCGGCTTGGATCGGCGGCCTGCACCACGGGCTGGAAAGCCAGCATGACATGCGAATGGTGCAGCGCGTCGCGCACCATCGACAAGATATTCGCATCGCGCAGCTGCACGGCGGCACTTAACGGGTTATCGGCGGCGCAATCCTTGCTGTATGGCACGGTGGTATCCTCATATGTCTTGGCCAAAGACCTACCGTGCGAGCCCTTTCTGGCAGGTTAATATTCCACTTTTGTTCTAATTGATCTAAACTTGTCTCGACCAAGATAACCCATTGAAAGCATTGACACATGACCGAGCGTTGCGGCTGGTGCGGCACAGAGCCACTTTATATCGACTACCATGACACCGAATGGGGCGTGCCCGAATATGACAGCCGAACCCTCTGGGAGAAGCTGATTCTGGACGGGTTTCAGGCGGGCTTAAGCTGGCTAACGATCCTCAAGAAGCGCGACAACTTTCGCGCCGCGTTCGAGGGGTTTGACCCCAACGTGATTGCCGGCTGGGGCGAGGCGGATGTGGAGCGGCTGCTGGGCGACGCCGGCATCGTGCGCCACCGCGGCAAAATCGAGGCCACCATCGGCAACGCCCGGGCCTGGCAGCGGATTGAGCAGCGGGAGGGGTTTGACAGGTTTTTGTGGACCTACGTGGACGGCAAACCGTTGCAGAACCGGTTCAAGACGCTGGACGAGGTGCCCGCGCAGACGCCGCTGAGCGTGCAGGTGTCAAAGGACCTCAAGAAGGACGGGTTCCGCTTTTGCGGGCCGACGATTGTGTACGCGTTCATGCAGGCCACCGGGTTGATCAACGACCATCTTGTGACCTGCCCGTGCCACGAGAAAGTGGCGAAGCTGGCGCGCTAAAGCTGGCCGCCCCACGGGCCGTGGAAGCCTTTGCCGTCCTTGTCGACCCGCTCGAACCCATGGGCCCCGAAGAAGTCGCGCTGGGCTTGGATCATGTTGGCGGTAGAGCGGCCTGTGCGCATGGTGTCGAAATAGGACAGCGCGGCGGCGAGCGCGGGGACCTGCAGCCCGTGGGCCATGGCGGTGGTGACGGTCTTGCGCAGGGACGGCAGGTTGGCGTTGATCAGCTTGGCAAAATAGGGCGCGAAGA
Source organism: uncultured Litoreibacter sp. (assembly GCA_947494645.1). Classification (GTDB taxonomy): domain Bacteria; phylum Pseudomonadota; class Alphaproteobacteria; order Rhodobacterales; family Rhodobacteraceae; genus Litoreibacter. The sequence continues at coordinate 951,169 of CANLVO010000002.1, read as the reverse complement.
TCAGGTTGCGCTGGGCGTCCTCCGTCAGGGCGGAGGCCATGTCGTTGAGCATGGCGGAGCGGATGATGCAGCCCTCGCGCCAGACCTCGGCGATGTCGGCCATGGGGAGGTCCCATTTGAACTCGGCACTGGCGGCGTTCAGCAGCGCGTAGCCTTGGGCGTAGCACATGATCTTGCCGACCATCAGGGCCTGCTCCAGATCATCATCGGTCAGCGCGCCGTCGGGCAGAGACATTGGTGCTGCGCCGTAGGCTTCTTCCCCTTTGAGGCGTTCGTCTTTTAGTGCTGACAGGTTGCGGGCCGCAACGGCAGCTTCGATCACGGGGACAGGTGCGCCCAGATGCTGGGCCTCGATCACGGTCCAGCGGCCGGTGCCTTTCTGGCCTGCCTTGTCCATGATCACGTCAAGCATTGCGGTGCCGCTCTCGTCATCGGCGGCGGCGACCTTGCCGGAAATCTCCACCAGATAGGATTGCAGCGGGCCTTTGTTCCATGCCTCGAACACGGTGGCGCAGGCGTCGGCAGACATGCCTTGGCCGTCGCGCATGATGCCGTAGGTTTCCGCGATCATCTGCATATCGGCATACTCGATCCCGTTATGGACGGCCTTGACGAAATGCCCGGCCCCGCCCTCGCCCATCCATGTGGCGCAGGGGGTATCCTCATATTTGGCGGAGATTGCGGTGAGGATGTTGGACACCCGGTCCCAGCCCTGTTTCGGCCCGCCACCCATGATAGACGGCCCGAACCGCGCGCCTTCCTCGCCGCCAGAGACGCCGATGCCCAGGAACGGCACGCCTTGCGCCTTTGCATCTGCGGCGCGGCGTTCGGTGTCGCGGAAATTGGCGTTGCCGGCGTCGATGATCATGTCGGTGTCATCCAGAAGCGGGCGCAGGGCGGCGATTTGTTGGTCCACGATTTCGCCCGCAGGCACCATCAGGATGATGGCGCGGGGGGGCTTGATGGAGGCGACGAGCTCTTCAAGGGTTTCGCAGGCGGTGATCTTGTCGGAAAGATCGCCAGCGCCCGCCTTGAATTCCGTGGTCCGGGACGTGGTGCGGTTGAAGACCGAGATGTCGAAGCCATTATCCGCGATGTTGAGCGAGAGCATGGCCCCCATCGTGCCAAGGCCGATGAGGCCGATATCAGACTGCGACATATCCGAGGTGTTCCCTTTTAAGATCTGGGCAAATCGTTACCGTTAACACAGGGCGAGGTCAAACCAGCCGCGCCCGCAGCTCTGCGCGAATGATTTTGCCCGTGGTCGTCATCGGCAGCGCATCCACAACATGGATCTGGCGCGGGTATTCATGCGCCGCGAGCCGGGTTTTGACGTGATCTGCGATCTCGTCATTCAACGCATCTGAGGATGCGTGACCGGGGGCGAGCACGATGAAGGCCGCGACCACCGCGCCGCGCGTCTCGTCGGGGGCGGCGACCACCCCCGCGAGGGAGACCGCCGGGTGGGTGAGCAGGCAGTCTTCGACCTCCCCGGGCCCGATGCGGTAGCCCGCGGAAGTGATCACGTCGTCGTCGCGGGCCAGAAACCTGATCCGGCCAGAGGTCGTCAGTTGTCCTTCATCGCCTGTAAGCAGCCATGTACCATCGGGGGTCGTGACAAACTTGCGGGCCGTGGCGTCGGGATTGTTCCAATAGCGCAGGAACATCACCGGGTCAGGGCTGCGCACGGCGATCTGGCCGTCTTGGCCTGTTTCGCAATGCGCGCCCGTCTTGGGGTCGATCACTGCCACATCATGGCCCGGCACAGGGAAACCCATGACACCGGGCTCAGCTGGTGCGAGGGCCGCGCAGGAGGAGACGATCATATTGCATTCTGTCTGGCCGTAAAACTCGTTGATCGTGGTGCCAAGCGTGCTCTGCCCCCATGTGATGAGCGACGCGCCAAGGGTTTCGCCGCCGCTGGCAACCGATCTGAGTTGCACACCTTCGGGGGGTGTCTGCGTGGCCTGCCGCATCATTTTCAGCGCGGTGGGCGGCAGGAAGGCGTTGCGGATTTGGTGCTTTGCCATCAGCGCAAAGGCGGCCTCCGCGGTGAATTTTTCAAAGCGGCAGGCAACGACCGGGACGCCGTGATGGAGCGCGGGCATCAACACGTCTAGCAGCCCGCCGATCCAAGCCCAATCGGCGGGTGTCCAGATGCGGTCGCCCTGTTGTGGGAAGAAATCATGGCTCATCTCGACGCCGGGCAGATGACCGAGAAGGACGCGGTGCGCGTGCAGCGCGCCTTTGGGTGGGCCGGTGGTGCCAGAGGTGTAGATCAAGATCGCGGGGACGTCCGCATGGGTGTCGACAGGGGTGAATTCGGCGCTTTGGTGGGGCAAGGCAGCAGTGAGGTCATCGGTGGTCAGTACGGTCTTGAGATCCGGCAGGTCAGCGCGGATGGACGCGATCTTGGCGGCCTCCTGCGGGGTCGTGATCAGCGTGCGGGCGCCTGCGTCTTTCAACCGGTGGCGCAGCGCGTCGGGGCCGAACAGCGTGAAGAGCGGCAGAGAGATGGCGCCAAGTTTCAGCGCCGCGATATGGGCGATGGCCGTATGCATGGATTGTGGCAGCAGCACGCCAACGCGGTCGCCTTTCGCTGTGCTCTGGCTGAGCAGATTGGCAAGCTGATTGGAGAGGGCCTTGAGCTGGCCGAAAGTATACTGCGTGGCGTGGCCGTCCGGGCCCACATCGATCAGCGCCAGCGCGTCGGGGGTTTTTAGGGCCGTCTTGTCGCAGATATCGACGCCGATATTATAGCGCTTTGGAATGTCCCATGCGAACGCGGCGCGGGTCTGGTCGATGGTGTCTTTTGGTGTCAGCACAGCGCCCCCCTTTGCGCCGACTATGCCGGGGCTTTACGCAAAAGAAAACGGCGCGCGGCTTGCGGGCCACGCGCCGTTTCTGTGCGTTTCAGGAAGCTCAGGCTGCCAGTTCGAACCGGTCCGCGTCCATGACCTTGGTCCAGGCCTTGGCGAAGTCCTGGACGAAATCGGCATGTGCGTCGTCGCAGGCATAGACCTCGGCCAGCGCCCGCAATTGCGAGTTGGAGCCAAAGATCAGATCGACTGAGGTGCCGGTCCATTTGGCCTTGCCAGTGGCGCGGTCGACGGCCTCGAACACGTCATCAGTGCCGGTCTCTTTCCACTCCACGCTCATATCCATCAGCGCGGTGAAGAAATCGGTGGTCAGCTGGCCCGGGCGGTCGGTGAAGACCCCGTGTGCGCCGCCGACCGTGGCGTTCATCGCCCGCATGCCGCCCACCAGCACGGTCATTTCCGGCGCGGTGAGGTTCAGCAGATGCGCCCGATCGACCAGCATTTCCGCCTGAGAGCGGAAGTGGTTCTGGCCCGCGCCCAGATAGTTGCGGAAGCCGTCGGCGCGGGGCTCGAGCACCTCGAACGACTCTGCGTCGGTTTGCGCCTCGCTGGCATCGGTGCGGCCCGGTGTGAAGGCGACCTCGACGGGCTGGCCCGCATCTTTCGCGGCCTGTTCCACCCCAGCGGTGCCTGCCAGCACAATCAGATCCGCGAGGGAGACTTTCTTGCCACCCGCTGCCTTGCCGTTGAAATCGGCTTGCACCTTTTCAAGCGCGGCCAGCACCGTTTGCAGTTGTGCGGGCTGGTTGGCCTCCCAGTCTTTTTGCGGGGCCAAGCGAATGCGTGCGCCGTTTGCCCCACCGCGACGGTCGGTCTGGCGGAAGGTGGCGGCGGAGGCCCAAGCGGTTTCCACCAGCTGGTTGACCGGGATGCCGGCGGCGAGGATCTGCTCTTTCAGTGACGCGATGTCTGCCGCGTCGACCAGCGGGTGATCGACCTCAGGCACCGGGTCTTGCCACAGCAGCGGCTCGGCGGGTTTTTCCGCGCCCAGACCGCAGACGTGAGGTCCCATGTCGCGGTGGGTCAGCTTGTACCATGCCTTGGCGAAAGCCTCTGCGAACTCAGCTGGGTTGGCGTGGAAGCGGCGGGAGATTTTCTCGTAGGCCGGGTCCATGCGCATCGCCATGTCGGCGGTGGTCATCATCAGGGGCACCGTGTCGCCGGAGCCGTCAACCTGCGGCGCGTGGTCCTTGCCGTCGAGGTCTTTGGCGGCCCAGATATTCGCGCCTGCGGGGCTTTTGGTCAGCTCCCATTCATAGCCGAAGAGCACGTCGAAATAGCCCATGTCCCATTGGGTCGGGTTGGGGGTCCAAGGGCCCTCGATGCCGGAGGTGATGGCGTGCACGCCGCCGCCGCTTTCATAGCTGGACAGCCAGCCGAGGCCTTGCGCGGTCAAGTCCGCGCCTTCGGGCTCGGGGCCCACGAACTTGTCGGGGTCGGCGGCGCCGTGGCCCTTGCCGAAAGTGTGGCCACCGGCCACAAGCGCGACGGTTTCCTCGTCATTCATCGCCATGCGGGCGAAAGTTTCGCGGATGTCGCGGCCAGAGGCCTGCGGGTCGGGATTGCCGTTGGGGCCTTCAGGGTTCACGTAGATCAGACCCATCTGCACAGCGCCCAGCGGTTCCGCCAATTCACGGTCGCCGGAGTAGCGCTCGTCGGCCAGCCATTCGGCTTCGGGCCCCCAATAGATGTCGTCTTCGGGCTCCCAAGTGTCAGCGCGGCCACCGGCAAAGCCGTAGGTCTCGAAACCCATGGACTCCAGAGCCACGTTGCCGGTCAGGATCATCAGGTCGGCCCAGGACAGCTTGCGGCCGTATTTCTGCTTGATCGGCCAGAGCAGGCGGCGGGCTTTGTCGAGGTTGCCGTTATCTGGCCAGCTGTTCAGAGGCGCAAAGCGCTGCGTGCCGGAGGTACCGCCGCCGCGACCGTCAAAGGTGCGGTAGGTGCCGGCAGAGTGCCACGCCATGCGAATGAAAAACGGGCCGTAATGGCCATAGTCGGCAGGCCACCAATCCTGGCTGTCGGTCATCAGCGCGGTGAGGTCGGCCTTCACAGCTTTCAGGTCGAGCGTTTTGAATTCGGCGGCGTAGTCAAACTCTTCGCCCATTGGGTCCACTTCGGGGGAGTTCTGCTTGAGCACGTTAAGGTCAAGCGTGTTCGGCCACCACAGCTTGTTGCTCATCTTCTGCACGACGGCGTTGACCTCGCGCCCTCCCATCACTGGGCATTTCGCTGCATTGTCTGTGGGGTTGCCGTCCATCGGGGATGCTCCTGCTGTTGGAAGTCGGTGATTTGTCTGGCTTCTATTTACCAAATCCACCCAATTAGTTTAAGTCGTATTTTCTGATCAATGCGATAAGATGAACTTATGGACCGGTTAACTTTAAAACAGTTTCGCTACTTCGAAGCGCTCGCTCAAATGGGTCATTTCGGCCATGCCGCAGAAGCTTGCGCGGTGTCGCAGCCGGCTTTGTCCATGCAAATCAAGGAGCTGGAGGCGCATCTGGGCACCGCCTTGTTCGAGCGCGGCACGCGGTCAGTGCGGCTGACAGCTTTTGGTGAGGATTTCGCGCTGCGCGTGCGTGACATTCTGCGCGGCGTCGATGAGCTGGAAGACCTTGCCCGCGCGCCCAAGGACGGGCTGAGCGGGCGGCTGCGATTAGGGGTGATTCCCACGATTGCACCCTACCTGCTGCCCGCCATTATCGGTCAGCTGACCCGCGCCCATATCGGGCTGGATTTGCATGTGCGCGAAACGCTGACGCCGACGCTGATCCAAGAACTGACCGATGGGCGCATAGATGCAGCTATTGTGGCGTTGCCTGTCTCGGAACCCTCGTTGGAAGAAGTGGCGCTTTTCTCGGAAGATTTCGTACTGGTGCGCCCGCAATCAGACGGCGATCTGGCGGTGCCCAGCGCCGAAAAACTGCGTGAAATGAGGCTGTTGCTGCTGGAGGAGGGCCATTGCTTCCGCGATCAGGCGTTGTCGTTTTGCAATGCGGCAGCGGCCTCCCCGCGTGAGATGCTGGATGGCAGCTCCTTGTCGACCCTGGTGCAGATGGTGGGCGCAGGCATTGGGGTGACGCTGATCCCGAAAATGGCCGTCGAGGTAGAGACACGCTCGGCCCCGGTTGCGGTCTCGAACTTCCCGGCCCCGGGGCCGGAACGGATGATCGGGATGGTCTGGCGAAAGACCAGCCCCTTGAAGGCGCAGTTTGCACAAGTCGCCGACATTGTGCGGGGCTGCGCGCCGACCGCCTAAGCCCGGTTGCAATCGCCCGCGTTCAGCCGCAACGTGGGCGCTGACATGCGGCTGTTTTCCACCAAATCCCGAGCGCCCCATCTGGGCCCCTACCCGGTCGAGCGGCTGGCCCGCGCGGCGCACCTACCGCCTTTGGACACCTGCCCGCCCTTTGACGCACTGAGTTTCGAGCGGCCCGACGCGCCGCAAAGTATCGTTAATGCGATGGGCGAGTATCAGGCCATGCTGGACACGATCCGCGACGGGCTGGTCAACGGCGTGGTGGCGGAGTGCCCGGACGACCCTGGCGAGCGCGCCCGCCATATCAAGGCTTTCGGCTATTTCAGCGATGCCAGCATCGTGGGCATCTGCGCCCTGCCAGATGCGGCCCGGCTTGAGACGCCTATCCGCAACCCCGGCATTGACGCGTTGGGGGAGGCGCTGCGGACCCGGCAGACCAAGACGCTGGCCTCCGGCATCGACATGATCATGGCGGGTTTGCGCGACAGCATCACCGCCCCGCCGCGCGGGATTGAGGCGCATCGCCACGCGATTGTCTTTGCCTACGAATACCCGCGTGACCCTTGGGCGGACGAGCCGGGCTATGACTGGATCGCCGATGCGCAGGCCCAACGCGCCGCTTTGCGGGCCAACGAGACGGCCTGCGTTATCGGCAATTACATTCGCGTGCTGGGCTTTGCCGCCAAATCGCATAGCGCCACCTCCAGCGACGTGGACTTGCACAGGCTGGCCGTGGCGGCGGGGCTGGCAACGGTCGAGAATGGCGTGTTGGTGCATCCCTATCTGGGCACGCGTTTCGGGCTGGCGGCGATCACCACCAGTTTCGAGATGGAAAGCGACGCGCCGCTGGCGGCTGAGCAGCCCCGCAGTGTGACCCATGGGCTGGCCTGGAAACTGGGCACAGCGTCCGAGAAATCCGCGTTGAATCGGGACGGCTTTGCCAAGCGGCGTTACATGGACGGGGCGCATCCGTTTGAGAAGCTGAAGCGCGTGGCGGAGCCGACCACCTATATTGACGAGCCCAACGTTGCCCGCGTACCCAAGCGCACCGACATGTTCGCCCGCTCGCAATTTGGCGACATGGGCAAGGGCAACCAGAAGGCCGCGACGGGCGGGCATTACGCGGTGAAAGCCGCGCCATCGGCGGCGCAACGCCGCGCCTTGGGGGCGTTTGTGCTGTTGCAGGACGGCCCGGCGGAAGGCGCCCCGCAGAAGATGGACCCGGTCGCGGCGGCAGAGCATATCAAGGCGGCGGCGTATTTCATCGGAGCCGACGCGGTGGGCATTTCGCGTTGCCCGGACTGGACCTGGTACAGCCATGACGCGCGCGGCGAGGTGATCGACCCGCCGCATGATCAGGCGATTTCGATGATCATTGATCAGGGGTTCGAGACTATGGCGGGCTCCAGCGGCGATGACTGGATCGCGGTAGCGCAATCGATGCGGGCCTATTTGCGGTTCTCGTTGCTTGGCGGCGTGATTGCCAAACAGATCCGGCGGCTAGGCTACTCGGCCAAGGCGCATTCGGTGATGGATGGCGAGGTGTTGCAGCCTCCGTTGTTGTTGCTCAGCGGCTTGGGCGAGGTCAGCCGCATTGGCGAGGTGATCCTGAACCCCTATCTGGGGCCGCGGCTGAAATCGGGGGTGGTGACGACGGATTTGCCACTGGCACATGACGCCCCGATTGATTTCGGGCTGCAGAGCTTTTGCGAGAGCTGCAACAAATGCGCCCGCGAGTGCCCCTCGGGCGCGATCACCGCCGGACCGAAGCTGATGTTCAACGGCTACGAGATCTGGAAATCCGACAGCCAGAAATGCACCACCTACCGGATCACCACGCCGGGCGGGGCCATGTGCGGCCGCTGCATGAAGACCTGCCCGTGGAACTTGGAAGGCATCTTCAGCGAGGCCCCGTTCCGCTGGGCCGCGATGAACGTGCCGAAACTGGCCCCGGCGCTGGCCAAGCTGGATGACATTGCGGGCAACGGTGGGCTGAACGAGACCAAGACCTGGTGGTGGGATTTGGAGCTGCAAGAGGACGGCGGCTACAGGCCTACAGAGCACGCGGTCAACCGGCGCGATTTGCAGCGCGAGCTGGACCTGAAATACGAGGACCAGACCTTGGCGGTCTACCCTGCGCCCTTGGCCCCACACCCCTATCCCTACCCCTTCCCGATGGACCGGGAGGCGGGGATTGCGGCGTATGACGCGATGATCCCTGCCGCCGAATACCGCCGGATGAACGCGGGCGAGATGGACGGGTTGATCCACCGCTACACCAATGACGCTGAGAGCCCGGTGATCCCGGTGGTGGTCAGCCGGGTGGAGCGGATGAGCGCGGACGTCACCAAATACGAGTTCCACCGCGAGGATGGCGGCGACTTGCCCGCATGGCAGGCGGGGGCGCATCTGGATATTGTGGTGGCCCCGGAATTTCTGCGGCAATACTCGATGTCGGGCGACCCGGCGGATCGATCTGTCTACCAGATCGGGGTGCTGCGAGAGGATGCGGGCCGCGGTGGCTCCAAGCTGATGCACCGGATTTTTGACGAGGGGCGCAAGGTGTTCATCGCGCCACCCATCAATCATTTCCCGGTCGCAGAGGACGGCAAGCGGCATTTCTTGATGGGCGGCGGCATCGGGGTCACGCCGATGATTGCCATGGCGCATGAGCTGCACGCCAAGGGGGCGGAGTTTGCCTTGCATTATTCGGTGAGCTCCCGCGACAGCGCGGGGTTTTTGGACGACCTGGCCAATGTGCCGTGGGCGGACCGGGTGCAGCTGCATATCTCCAGCGAGGGCACGCGGGCGGATCTGGGCGCGGTGCTGGCGGGCTACCGCGCGGGGGATCACGTCTACACCTGCGGGCCGGACCGGTTCATGGACGCGGTGATGGCAGCGGCAGAGGCGGCAGGTTTCCCCGAAGAGGCCCGCCATCTGGAATATTTCGCCCTGCCGGACGTGCCCGAATGGGAGAACCATGATTTTGTGCTGAAGCTCGCCAAGTCGGGCAAGACGCTGATGGTCCCGGCGGAGAAATCCGCCACGGATGTGCTGGCAGAGAACGGCATTGCGGTGGATGTGAAATGCTCCGACGGGATTTGCGGTGTGTGCAAATGCGGGCTGATCTCGGGCGAGGTGGAGCATCGCGACTTTGTGCTGTCGAACAAGCAGCGCGAAGGGGAGGTAATCCTGTGCCAGTCCCGCGCGGCCGAGAGAGGCGGCGTGATTGAGGTGGATTTGTAGGCTCTGCACGGAAGCAAGCCGAAGGTGCCGTGCATCGCCAGACCGCCCGAACGGGATGGCGATACGCGACGTGAGACGGGCCAGCGGCTGTCCGTGGAGTGGCGCTGCACCAGAAGTCCGGCAGCGCTTTATGGTTGCCAAATACATCTTCCATCCATGCTAAGCGCGTCTGCATCAAAAGCGCCAGTCCGCCGGGACGGACAGCCGCTGGTCCGGCGCCTTCGGCTTGATTCCGGACCTTAGGCACTTCGTTTTTGGTCGCGGGATCTCGATATTGATTGCGTGAACAAAAAGTGAACATATAATGGAATGCATGCCCGGAGATTCTTCACGAAACGCCCGCAAGGGGCTCAGCCTGTATTTGCCGGAGGTGAAACATGCTGCGGCAAACACGCCGGATCATGCTCCGATAGAACAGGCCGCGTTGACCGATCTGTTGCCGTCGCGGCCTTTCGACCCAGCGGCGACGGCGTTTGCGCTGACCAGCCTGCCGCGCGATCGCGAGGGGCCGGTTTTGTGGGTGCAGGACAGGGGGTCTCGGCAGGAGAACGGGCAGGTTTACATGCCCAGCATCACCGCTTTCGGGCCCAAAAGGCCCGTGTTGCAGATCATGGTCAACCACCCCCGCGACGTGCTTTGGGCGATGGAAGAAGGGGCTGCGTGCAGCGCCTTGTCGGCTGTTATTGGCGAGGTTTACGGCGCGCCGAAAGTGCTGAGCTTTACCGCCACCAAACGGCTGGCCCTGCGCAGCGAGGCCTCGGGCGTGCCGGTTTTTATGATCCGGGCGGGCGACCCGGGCGGTCTCAGCGCGGCGCGGGCGCGATGGCGTGTGGGCTCTCTGCCCTCAGAGGCCAATCCCGACAATCTGCAAGCCCCCGGTGCGGCACGTTGGGATGCGGAGCTGTTTCGCGCCCGGGGCCGCGCACCCGGGCGTTGGGTGGCCGCCTATGAGCGCGGCACCTCCAGAGCGCCAGATGGTGTGCGTTTTCTTTCCCGCCCTCACGATGGAGCGGTGGCGGAGGGTGATCAGCCAGTATCGTACAACACCGGATGAGGACGTGCCGGTGGTGCTGTCGCGTGAGGGCACACATGGCCCCGTGGTGCATGCGTTGAACCAGACCGCCCGCGACCGGGGTATCCACGCGGGCGACCGGGTGGTGGACGCGCAGGCCATTCATCCCGACCTGCATATTGAACCGGCTGATTTGCGCGGCGACGAGCTGCTGATGCAGCGCTTGGTGCATTGGGCGCGGCGCTGGTGCCCGTGGACGGCGTTGGATGCAGGTGACGGGCTGGTGCTGGACGTGACCGGCGCGGTGCATCTGTTTGGCGGCGCGGAGGCGCTGCTGCGCGACATCTGCCAACGCTTTGCGATGCAGGGCCTCAGCGCCCGGGTGGCGATGGCGCCGACGCGCGGCGCGGGGCGGGCCTTGGCGCGGTTCGGGCCTGCACTCAGCCGCTGTGGGCCGGGTGATGTGAGCATTGCTTTGGCCCCTCTGCCTGTGGCGGCACTTGGGCTGAGCGCCGACACCGCCCGGCTGCTGCACCGTCTGGGGCTGAAGACCATCGGGGATTTGGCGCAGGTGCCACGGGTCTCGATGATGCGGCGCTTTGCCAATCTGGCCGCAACAGACAACCCCCTGATCCTGCTGGATCAGGCTTTGGGCCGCGCCGCTGAGCCCTTGAACGCACCGCCTGACCCGCAGCATTTCATCGCCCGCGCCCGGTTGGCCGAGCCGGTGATGGACCCCACGCCCTATATGGCCGCGCTGAGCGCGGATTTGTGCCACGCGCTGGCCCAAGCCGAACAGGGCGCGCGCCAGCTGCGGCTGACGATCTACCGCATCGACGGCGAAAGCCTGTCGGTCAGCCGCGCCACCGCACGCGCCAGCCGCGACCCCGCGCATCTGGTGCGCTTGTTTGACGACCAGCTGAGCGGCGTGGACCCGGGCTTTGGGTTCGACCTGATCACACTGGAGGCGCTGCGGGCGGAGCCCTTGGCCCGTGTGCAATCCGAGCTGGACGGCAAGCGCAACGCTGATGCTGATATGGCCGGGCTGCTGGACCGGCTGACCGCCCGGCTGGGCAAGGAGCGGGTCAGCTGGCCCGTCTCTGCACAGACCCATATGCCGGAGCGGGTGGCGGGCCGGGTGGCCGCGCTTGAACATGCCCCCGGCGACATGGTGCGCCCGCCGCGCGAACGCCCGGTGCGGCTGCTCCTGCCCCCCGAAGAGGTGCAGGTGATCTATGCGGTGCCGGACGGGCCTCCGTCGCAATTTCGCTGGCGACGCGTGGTTTACAAGACCGCGCGGTTCCAAGGGCCCGAGCGCATTGCCCCTGAATGGTGGCGCGACCGCCCCGGCACGCGGCTGCGCGACTATTACAAGGTAGAGGTCGCCGATGGCAGGCGGTTCTGGGTTTACCGCGAGGGGCTGCCCGACGACCGGCGCGGCGGCACCCCGCGCTGGTTTCTGCATGGGCTGTTTGCCTGATGCCCGAGCAGGAAGGCCACGCCCGCCGCACCCTGGGCGACGAGAACGGGTTTCGCTGGCACCCACCGGCGGACTACGTCGAATTCGGGCTGGCCAGTTGCTTTTCGTTTCTACGGGCGGCCTCGGACGCGGTGGATCTGTGCGGCACCGCCAACCTGCTGGGCTATGATTGCGCGGGGCTCGCCGACATCAACACGCTGGCAGGCGTGGTGCGGATGCACACGGAGGCCGCCACCGCCTGCATCCGGCCCCTGATCGGGTCGCGGCTGGTGCTGATCTGCGGCACCGAAATTCTGGCCTACCCGCAGGACCGCGCCGCCTATGCAAGGCTCTCGACGCTGCTGTCGAAAGGCAAGATGCAGACAGTGGATGGCGGCTGGCAGGAGAAAGACCAGACCCATCTGACGCTGGAGATGCTGGCCGCCCATAGCGAGGGGCTGCATCTGATCGTGATGCCGCCCCAGAATTTGGACAGCTTCGCCGCCAGCCTACCGCGGCTCTGCAAGGCGCTGCCGGGGATGCGCCATGTCGGCGCGGCGTATCTGTACCGGGGCGACGACGTGGCGCGGATCAACCGGCTGGACCGGCTGGCGCGGCAGCATGGCTTGGGCATTCTGGCCACCAATGACGTGCTGTACCACGCGCCCGAGCGCCGCCCGTTGCAAGACATCATGGTCTGCATCCGCAACGGCACCACCGTGCCCAAGGCGGGGTTTCTGCTGGAGGCCAATGCGGAGCGGCACCTGAAACCGCCCGCCGAGATGTGCCGCCTGTTTGCCAAATGGCCCCACGCGATCAAAGCCACCCGGGCGCTGGCCGATAAGATCAGCTTCGCGTTGAGTGACCTGAAATACGAGTACCCCTCCGAGATCGTGCCCGACGGGCGCAGCGCCCAGGAAGAACTGGAGCGCCTGACCTGGGAGGGGGCCAAGACCCGCTACCCGGAGGGCACGCCGGGCCATGTGGTCAAGACGATTGAGAAGGAATTCGCGCTGATCCGCTCCAAGAAGATCGCGCGGTATTTTCTGACCATCTACGACATTGTCCGTTTCGCCCGCTACGAGGCGGAGCCGCCTATTCTGTGTCAGGGGCGCGGCTCGGCGGCGAACTCTGCCGTGTGTTTCTGCCTTGGTGTGACCAGCGTGGACCCCAACGAGCATGACGTGCTGTTTGAACGCTTTCTGAGCGAAGAGCGCGACGAGCCGCCCGACATTGACGTGGATTTCGAGCATGAGCGGCGCGAGGAGGTGATCCAGTATATGTACGCCAAATACGGGCGGCACCGGGCGGGGCTCTGCGCCACCGTGATCCATTACCGCCCGCGCTCCGCCATCCGGGAGGTCGGCAAGGCGATGGGGCTGAGCGAGGATGTGACCTCGAAACTGGCGGGCACGATCTGGGGCAGCTTTGAGGGGCAGATGGCCGACGAACGGGCCAAGGAGGCCGGGCTGGACCTGTCGGACCCGTATCTGCGCATGGTGCTGACGCTGGCGCGCCAGATGATCGGGATGCCACGCCATCTGAGCCAGCATGTCGGCGGCTTCATCCTGACCGAACGCCCTTTGACGGAGATCGTGCCCATCGGAAACGGCGCCATGCCGGAGCGCAGCTTTATCGAGTGGGACAAGGACGACATCGACGCGCTTGGCATCTTCAAGGTCGATATTCTGGCACTGGGCATGCTGAGCTGCATCGCCAAGTGCTTCGACCTGATCGAGGCCCATCACGGCGAAAGCTTCGAGCTGGCCACTGTGCCGCCAGATGACACGGCCACCTATGACATGCTCTGCGAGGGCGACAGTCTGGGCGTGTTTCAAGTGGAGAGCCGGGCGCAGATGGCGATGCTGCCCAAGCTGCGACCGCGCGAATTCTACGATCTGGTGATCGAGGTGGCGATTGTGCGCCCCGGCCCCATTCAGGGCGACATGGTGCACCCCTATCTGCGCCGCCGCCAAGGGATCGAGACGGTGAACTACCCCGCCCCCGGCCCGGCCCATCCGCAAGACGAACTACTGAAAATTCTGGGCCGCACATTAGGCGTGCCGATCTTTCAGGAACAGGCCATGAAAATCGCGATTGACGCGGCGAAGTTCTCCCCCAAGGAGGCCAATGAGCTGCGCAAGGCGATGGCGACGTTTCGCTCGCGCGGCACCATCGGCAAGCTGCAGGAAAAGATGGTCGGCCGCATGACCGAGCGCGGCTATGACCCGGTTTTCGCGGAGCGGTGCTTCAACCAGATCAAGGGCTTCGGCGAATACGGCTTTCCCGAAAGCCATGCGGCGAGCTTTGCCAAGCTGGTCTACGTGTCCAGCTGGATGAAATGCCACTACCCGGCGGCCTTTGCCTGTGCGTTGCTCAATTCGCAGCCGATGGGGTTCTACGCCCCCGCCCAGATTGTGCGCTGCGCCCGGGATCATGGCGTGGAGGTGCGGGCGGTGGATGTGAACTATTCCGACTGGGATTGCACGCTGGAGCCGTGCGACACGGGCTTTGCCCTGCGCCTTGGCCTGCGGCAGGTGGACGGGCTGCACCAAGAGGCGGGGTTGCGGATCATGGCTGTGCGCGATGCGCCGTTTGCTGATCTGGCCGATCTGAAAAGCCGCGCCCGGCTGGATGCAGGCGCGGTGCGACGCTTGGCAGCAGCCGATGCGATGCGGTCGATGGGGTTCGACCGGCGCCAAGCGTTGTGGCAGTCCCAAACCCTGAAAGACGCCCCTGCCCTGCCCATGTTCGAGCATGCCGAGGCCAGCGCCTATGGCCCCGAGCCAGAGGTCATCCTGCCCGCCATGCCGCGTGCCGAGCATGTCGTGGCGGATTACCAGACGTTGCGGCTGTCTCTGAAGGCCCATCCGATGCAATTCTACCGCCAAAGCCTGCGCAAACAGGGGTTTTCCTGTTCCAGCGATCTGCGCCGGATGCGGCATGGGCAACGGGTGTCACTGGCCGGGCTGGTGCTGGTGCGGCAGAAACCCGGCAGCGCCAAAGGCGTGTGCTTCATCACGCTGGAGGATGAAAGTGGCGTCGCCAATCTGGTGATCTGGCCCACGCTGTTCAATACCTTCCGGCCCGTGATCATGGCCGCACGGCTGCTGGTCGTGCACGGTCAGGTGCAGACCGATGGCAAGGTGATCCATGTCGTGGCCAATCGCTTGGAAGACCGCAGCGACCGGCTGGCGGGGCTGTCTGATATCACCCTGCCGGGCATCACCACGCGGGGCGATCATCCGACCCATCCCTTGCCAAGTCAGGTTGGCGGGCAAGCGGGCCGCACCCACCCGCGCAACGTCCGGGTGATCCCAAAGTCGCGGGATTTTCATTAGCGCAGGCCGTATGCCCGACAAAAATAGTCAATTGGCACAAAATACGCTATTTCACGGGCTGAAACTGCGCTAGGACGGCCCTCGCAATGAAGTCACTCTTTCACAAAATGGCGCATCGC
Organism: uncultured Litoreibacter sp.; assembly: GCA_947494645.1. Lineage (GTDB taxonomy): Bacteria > Pseudomonadota > Alphaproteobacteria > Rhodobacterales > Rhodobacteraceae > Litoreibacter. The sequence goes on along the minus strand of CANLVO010000002.1, from coordinate 935,851 downwards.
AGCCTGATGCTCAGCGCGGTGCTGTTGGCCGTTTTGTGTCTGTTGCCGCATCTGGGCGTTTTGATCGCCGCGCTGACCGGCACGTCAGAGACCCTCCGCCATCTGCTCAATACCGTGTTGGCGGGCTACGTCACGACCACCGCCGTGCTGGTGGTTCTGGTGGGCATCGGCACCTGCGCCGTGGGCACCGGGGCGGCGTGGCTGGTGACCATGACCGAGTTTCCTGGCCGCCGCTGGATCGAGATCGCGCTGGTCATCCCGCTGGCCTTCCCGGCCTACGTTTTGGCCTATGCCTACACCCATTTGCTGGACCATCCGGGCATCGTGCAATCAACCTTGCGGGCGGTGATGGGCTACGGGCCGCGCGATTACTGGTTCCCGGAGATACGGTCTCTGGGCGGCGCTGCAATCATGCTGATCCTTGTGCTTTACCCTTATGTCTACCTGCTGGCGCGCACCGCCTTCATGGGCCAGAGCGCCACGGTGTTTCACGCCGCACGCTCCTTGGGCAAGACCCCGATGCAGGCCTTTTGGCTTGTGTCCCTGCCGATGGCGCGGCCCGCGATTGCGGCGGGGGTCTTGCTGACCGCGATGGAGACGATCGCGGATTTCGGCACGGTGTCCTACTTCTCTGTGCAGACCTTTGCGACGGGGATTTACACCAGCTGGTTCTCCATGGGGGACCGAGCGGCGGCGGCGCAGCTGTCGCTGGGCCTGCTGGCCTTTGCGCTGCTGCTGGCCTTCATGGAGCGGTTTACCCGCGGCAATGCCCGCTACGCGGCGGCGAAGGCAAAGACCCCGCTGGAGCGCACGGTGCTGCGCGGGCCACGGGCTTGGGTCGCGGTGGCGCTTTGCCTGCTGCCCGTGCTCTTGGGCGTGGTGATCCCGACGATTGCGCTGGCGGTGATGGGCGCGGGCTCGGAACAGAACCTGTTGAGCGCGCGGTACCTGAAGTTCATCTCCAACACGGTGACGCTGGCATTGATCGCCGCAGGGTTGACCGTTTTGGCCGCCATTGTGCTGGGCGCGTTCCAGCGCAGCTTTGGCGGCAAATTGTCGGACGCGGCATTGTACATTGCGCGGCTGGGCTACGCCGTGCCAGGCGGCGTGATCGCGGTGGGGCTGCTGGTGCCTTTCGCGGCCTTCGACAACACGCTCGACGCCTGGATGCGGGAGCGGTTCGATATCTCGACAGGGCTGCTGTTCACCGGCTCGATCTGGCTGCTGGTGGGGGCCTACATGATCCGCTTTCTGGCTGCGGCCCTTGGAGCCTATGAGGGCGGGATTGCGACGATCACGACGAATATGGACGCGGCGGCCCGGGTGTTGGGCAAAGGGGTCTGGGGTGTCATCGGCAAAGTGCATCTGCCGATCCTGACGCCAAGCCTTCTGACGGCAGCGTTGATCGTCTTTGTGGACGTGATGAAAGAGCTGCCCGCGACCCTGATCATGCGGCCGTTCAATTTCGACACTTTGGCGGTGCAGGCGTTCCGGTTGGCGGCAGATGAGCGGCTTGAGGGCGCTGCGGTGCCAAGTCTGGTGATTGCCGGAATTGGGCTGCTGCCGGTGATTTTGCTCTGCCGGAAAGTCGGCAAGGACGCGGCTAAGCTTAACGGGGGGTAAACGGGCCCCTGAAAAGTAAAAAGGCGCAGCCGAAGCCGCGCCCGTGTAACTCGTTACCCCTCCGAGGCCTATTTCCAGCCGACCTCGTCAAATATCTTTTGCGCCATTGGGACGTTTTTTGCAACCGCAGAAAGACTGATTTCATCAGGTTTATAGGCCCCTAACGCTGCGACACTTTCGCTTAGCGAAACAGTTGGCACTGCCGGGAATTCATCGTTTCCAGCAGAGAAATACTGCTGAGCCGAATCAGATGCGAGGTATTCCATGAACTTAATCGCGTTTTCGAGGTTCGGTGCATTGGCGGCCACGCCGCCGCCCGACAGGTTCATATGGGCGCCTTCGGCCTCTTGTGCAGGGAAGATCCAGCCGACACCTTCGATCTCGGCAGAGAGCCCGTCCACGTCTTTACGCAGCGCCCGCGCGAAGTAATAGGTGTTGGCGACAGAGATGTCACATTCGCCCGACACAATCGCCCGCAGCTGGTCTGTATCGCCGCCCTCAGGGTCACGCGCAAAGTTTGCCACCATGCCAGCGGCCCAGTTTTTGGCGGCTTCTTCGCCATGGTTTTCGATCACGGCGGAGAGCAGCGTCTGGCTGTAGACGTTGGACGAGGAGCGGTGACAGACCATGCCTTTGTATTTCGGATCAGCGAGGGAGACGTAATTCGCGGGCGGCTCGGTCACATCGGCCTTGTCATAGAAGATGATCCGGGCGCGTTGCGAGAAGCCGAACCATTGGTTGTCGTTGTCTTGCAGGTTGGCCGGGATACGGTCCTCAAGGACAGTGCTGTCGATGGATTGCAGAACACCTGCATTCTTGGCGCGTTCCAGCCGCGAGGTGTCGACGGTCAGCAGGATATCGGCCGGCGAATTGACGCCTTCGGCTTCCATGCGGGCGATCAGCTCGTCGGCTTTGCCCTCAATCCGGTTGATGGTGATGCCGGTCTGCTCGGTAAAGTCGGAGTAAAGCCGCTCGTCCGTGTCGTAGTGGCGCGAGGAATAGAGGTTCAGCTCGCCCTCCGCGAAGGCCGCGAGCGGCATGCCAATCAGGGCGGCAGAGGCGACGGTCAGAAGGGGTTTTCTGTCAGAGGATGACATCGGGTTCTCCAGAGAATGAATAACTTACAAATTTAGTCAGTAATCAGATTCTCCGCGTATGGCAAGAAAACCTATAAATTTAGTCAGGAAATAATTTCAAGCTCAGCCGGAGGCGATCAAATAATCAGCAGAACGGCTGTGGCGCAGCACCTCCTGGCCGTTGGGAAGGTCGTTTTCCTCAAGCTTGGCACGGACGGCATCCGCATCGAGACCCAGATCCTGCCAGCGTTTTGCCAGTCTGCGGCGTAGCTCTGCTTCTGAAACCTCAATCATGACGGTCACATCAAAAAGCGGTGTCAGCTGGTCCCATGGGGTGCGATCCAAGAGCAGGTAATTGCCCTCGACCAGGATCAGTTCAACGTCCTGCGTGATGATGGCGGCCCCGGCGCGGGCGACCTCGATGCTGCGATCAAACAGCGGGATGGCGATCTCCGGCTCGGAATTGGCTTTGAGGCGGTTCAGCAGATGGGCAAGGCCGCCAACGTCAAACGTATGCGGCGCGCCTTTGCGGGGGCGCTCACCGCGCATCTCGAGCACCGCATCGTCATAGTGAAACCCGTCCATTGGAACGATGGCCGCGCGGTTGGGCCGGACTTGATTGAGCTCGGACGCCAACGCCTCTGCGAGGGTGGATTTCCCGCTGGCGGGCGGCCCGGCCAAGGCCACAAGTTGCCGTCTGGCAGGCAAACTGGCCAACTGTTGCACCAGTTGCGGGACGGAGACAGTTTGGGTCATGGATTACCCCTCTGAGGCGTTTATTTTAAGGCGTAAACGTTAGCGCGACGCCCCCCGCCTCGCTAGGTGAAACCGCGCGAAACACACCTTATCGTCAGATCAGCGGGCTTTTTCCAACATATTCTGGACATACTGGGTGACTAGACATTCAAAAAAAGCGGGCCAATTCGCTAGTTAAGTAGAGCAGACGCAGGCAAAAGATGACGAAACTTGTTTTCCACTTGGGCGCTCCCAGCCCCAGCTTTGAACAGCTGACGTTTTCCCTGCGCAAGAACGGCTTTTTGCTGAGCGAGCATGACGCTTTGGTGCGCCGACCCACGCAATACAGATCGGTCATCGACAATGCCCTGATGGCGCAAAGCCTTGGCCAGTTCTCAGACGAGGACCGCGTCAACCTGCTGCGCAAACTGACCATGTCCAAACCCGACCAACGCGTGCTGCTGTCAAATGGCAGCCTGCTGGACGAGCCCGCCCATATCTTCCGTGACGGCGAATTCTATGGCCGCGCCGCGGAGGCGACAACAGACCTACGAACCCTGCTGCCCGACACTGACATGGAATTCATGCTGACGGTGCAGAACCCGGTCACCATGGTCTCTGACCTGATGAGCGGCATGCGCTTCACCACCCGCGAGCAATTCATGAACGGCGTGCCGTTCGAGGCTGTGCGCTGGTCAGACGTGGTTTCCAAAATTCGGAAGGTCAATTCCTACAGCGATATCACCGTCTGGGCCTATGAAGAGACCCCGGTGATGTGGCCTGCGATCCTGCGTCACGTGGCGCAGCTGCCCAGCACTGTCGAGCTGGAAGGCGATCTGGACCTTGTCGCGCCGTTGATTGGCGAGTTTCCGGCGACGCGGCTGAAGCAATACCTCGCCAAGCAGACCTCGCTGTCAACCGCCGCGCGGCTGGAAATCATCGAAGGCTTTCTGGGCCGGTTTTTCGATCCGGACGTGGCGGAGCAGGAGATCGACCTCGACGGTATCGACCCAGACGCGGTGGAGACGATCACGGCCGCATATGAGGCCGATATCGAGCGGATCAAATCGATGGACGGCGTGAAAGTGATCTCTGCGTTCTAGCCGAACGACTGTCAGGCTTTTTCGGGTGCACCTTGAGGCGGGCTGTCGAGAGTGTCAGGCACAATCTCATCATGCGGAGGCCGGTTGAGCGTTGACCATGTGTCGTCCCGCGGCGGCTCTGGCGGTGTTTCGCAGGCTTTGCGGTGAATGCTGACCTTGGCGATGAAATTCGCAGAAATCGGCGCGGTCACGAAGAGGAACCCCATAATCAACAGCTCATGCATGGAGCTGTCGCCCAAGCTAAACGAATGGAAGATCGACGCCAGAAGCAGCATGCCGATGCCGATCGTGCCCACTTTGGTGGGGGCGTGCAGCCGGGTCATCGGATCGTTGAACTTCAATAGCCCGATGACGCCGACCAGAATAAAGCCGGAGCCGATGAACAGGCACAGGGCAGTGGCGTAGGTGGTGATCATCTCGATGCTCATTCGATGATGTCCCCCCGCAAAATGAACCGCGCCAGCGCGACGGTGGACACAAAACCGAGCATGGCGATGAGCAGAGACACCTCGAAGTAAATCTGGACGCCTTGATGGATGCCCAGCACCACCACCAGCCCAAGCGCGTTGATCACCATCGTATCAAGCGCCAGTATCCGGTCGCCCGGCGTTGGGCCCAGCACCAGCCGGATCATTGACAGGATCTGCCCCGTCACCAGACTGACGAAGGTGACGATCAGCGCGATATCCATAAGGCCGAGTGCGTTGGTCATGAGAAGATCTCCTTCAGGCGGGCCTCGTAGCGGGTCTTGATCTCGTCGCGTACCGCATCCGCGTCATCGGTGTGCAGCACATGCACCAGAAGGCTGTGCCCCTCATCCGACAAATCCGCCGAGACCGTGCCCGGGGTCAGGGTGATGGTGCCCGCCAGCACAGTGATCGCCTCGGGCTGCACCAGCTCAAGCGGCACCACGATCCAGGCCGGTTTCAGCTTGGCGTTGGGCACCGTCAGCACGATCCAAGCCACCTGAATATTTGCCACGATGATGTCCCACATGACAACTAGACTGTAGCTGACCATCTTGCCGATGCGGAAACCCTTGGGCGTGTCGGGCCACCAGATCGAGGTGCCCCACGGGATGATCACCCCGAGGATCAGCCCGAAGACCGCCATGCCAGCCGAAAACTCGTTTTGCAAAAGGATCCAGACCAGCGCCAAGAGCAGGGTCAGAAACGGGTGCGGCAACAGCCAGTAGAACGCGCGGGTCATACTATTTGTCCTCCGTTTTCGGCTTAACGAGCTTGCCCTCAGTGTCGACCACCACAGAGATATAGGGCTCCGGCGCAAAAAGCTGCGCGGCCATGGTGGTGGTGTAGCCATGCACCTTGCCCGCAAAAACCGTATGGGCGATGAGCAGCGCAACCAGCCCGCCAACAGCGGCGTAAGACAGCATGGCGGGGCGCGCGTAAGTCTCGTCAGAGGGCTCCACGCTATGGGCCTTCCAGAATAGGATGCTGCCCGCCCGCGAGAACCCTACGATGCTGACAAGGCTGGAGCCAAGCACCACGACCCAGATCCAGACCATCATATCCGAGTTGAACCCCGCATCGAGGACCAAGAGCTTGCCCAGAAACCCCGACAGCGGCGGCAGGCCTGCCATGGCGATGGCCCCCACAAAGAACATCGCCGCCGTCAACGCATTGCCGGAGACCGCCGGTTGCGGGGTCAGCTCCAGATCGGCCCGGCCCGTGCGCACCAGATCGGAGATCAGGAACAGCGCCGCGCCCGCCAGCGTGGAATGCACGATATAATAGAGCGCCGCGGCAATGCTTTCAGGGGTGAAGAGCGATATCGCCACCATCACCATGCCCATCGACCCGATGACGGAGAAGGCCACCAAACGGTCCAGCTTCTTGGCCGCGAGCACCCCGGTCATGCCGATGGCCAGCGACACAAGCGCGGCAGGCAGCAGCCAGATGTCATGCAGGCCAGCGGTGACCTCCAGATCGGGATGGAAGATCATCGTGTAGACGCGGATGATCGCGTAGGCGCCCACCTTGGTCATGATCGCAAAGAGGGCCGCGACGGGCGCAGGGGCCTCGGCGTAGCTGGAGGGCAGCCAGAAATGCAGCGGCACCAGCGCGGCCTTGATCGCAAAGACCAACAGCAGCAACACGGCGGCGACGCGGATGCCAACGGTCTCTTCAGGGGTGATCAGGGTAACCCGCTGGGCCAGATCAGCCATGTTGAGCGTGCCTGTTTCCGCATAGATCGAGCCGAGGGCGAACAGGAACAACGTGGAGCCGATGAGGTTGAAGAGCACGTATTGCACCCCTGCCCTCAGCCGTGCATTGCCGCCCGCGTGGATCATCAACCCGTAGGACGCGATCAGCAGCACCTCGAAGAACACAAACAGGTTGAACAAATCGCCCGTCAGAAACGCGCCAAGGATACCCATCAGCTGGAACTGGAACAGCGCGTGGAAATGCCGCCCGCGGTCGTCCCAGCCTGAGCCGATTGCGTAAAGCAACACAAACAGCGCCAGCACCGAGGTGAGCAGCACCATCATGGTGGAGAGACGATCCCCGACCAGCACGATGCCAAAGGGCGCGGCCCAGTCGCCGAGCTGGTAAAGCAGAATTGTGCCATCTGAAGTTTGCCAGGCGAGACCGGCCGCGATTGCCACCAGCGCCAGCACGCCCGCGACAGAAAATGCTCGCTGGATGCCGATATGGTAGCGGGCGGCCAACACGATGAACGGTGCAAGCAGCGCAGGCAAGATAACGGGGGCGATGATCCAATGGCTCATGACGCACCCTCCGCCGGGTCGTCATCCAGCGCGGTTTGATCATCCACATGGTCATCGTCAGAGCCAAGGAACGCGCCCAGCCCGATCATCACCACAACAGCCGTCATCCCAAAGGAGATCACGATGGCTGTCAGCACCAATGCCTGCGGCAGCGGGTCGGCATAAAGGCTGATATCGTCGCGCAGAATAGGCGGCGCGGCGGTGGTCAGCCGGCCTGAGGCAAAGAGAAATACGTTGACCGCATAGGTCAGCAACGAGATGCCAAGGATCACCGGGAAGGTGCGCAGCCGCAGCATCAAATAGATGCCGCCAGCGGTCAGAATACCAATGGCGGAGGCCACAAGAAGCTCCATCAGCTTGCCCCCCCGTTTGCCGGTTCCGGTTGCGGATCGTCGCGGGACGGGTCGATATCCATCGGGTGCTCGCTGTCAGGCACGTGGGCGCGGCGGGCCAGCCGCGAGAAGCTCTCCAGCGACAGCATCACCGCGCCGACCACAGCGAGGAACACACCAAGATCAAACAGCGCGGCGGTGGCCAGCTCGAACTCCTCGAAAGGCGGGATGCGGACATATGTGAAGTCCGAGGTTAGGAAGGGCTTGCCCACGAACCATGACCCGATACCTGTAAGGCCTGCGATCAACACGCCCGCGCCAATGACCCCGTGATAGGGATATTTCAGCCGCGCCGAGGTCCAGCCGAACCCGCTGGCCATATATTGCATCACCACCCCGATGGAGACGATCAGCCCGGCGATAAACCCACCGCCCGGCTCGTTATGGCCGCGCAGGAAGATGTAGAAGCCGACCATCATCACCACGGGCATGATCACGCGGGTCAGCACCACCATCATCATCGGGTGCATGTCGCCCGCGCGGGGCTGGTCGGGCTTGCGGTTCAACAGACGTGCCCGGACCGGGCCGCCAAGAAGCGTCTCCGTCAGCGCGTAGATCAGAAGCGCGGCGATGCCCAGCACGATGATCTCGCCGTACGTGTCGAAGCCCCGGAAGTCGACGAGGATCACGTTCACCACATTGGTGCCGCCGCCGCCCTTGTAGGAATTGGCGAGGTGGAATTCGGAGATTGGCGTCGTGACCGCGTCGCGCAACAGGTAGTGATAGGCCAGCCCAAACGCCGCCAGCCCGCCCGCAATGGCGATGCCCGCGTCGCGCACCCGGCGCAGCACGGAGCTTTCGATCGGCGTGGTATTGGGCAGGAAATTCAGCGCTAGAAGCAGCAAGATGATCGTCACCACCTCGACCGTGAACTGAGTCATGGCCAGATCAGGTGCGCTGAAGAACACGAACCCGATGGAGACCATCAGCCCGACGATGCCGATCAGGATCAGGGACAACAGCCGGTTGCGATGCATCAGGACCATGCCTCCGGTGGCCGCAACCAACATCAGCCAGCCCGCAATGGGCACGGGGCCCGCGGGCTGAAGTTCGCGGGTGGGGGCTGCGATTGTGCCGGTGCTCCACGCGTGGAACCCGGCGGCGACAATCGCCACAGTGCCAATGGCCGCATAACGCGAGAACGCGCCGTTGTGCAGCGGAAGGATCAGGCCACGGGCCAGCCGGGCGGCGGCCTCGACAATACCCTCGAAAATCACCTTGGCCTCAGGGCGCGGCGCGGCGTCCCAGAACCGCAAGGCGGGGTTGAAAATGGCCATCATCAGCAGGCCACCGACGACCGCCGCGATGGACATGAAGAGCGCCGGCACAAGGCCGTGCCAAATCTTGAAATAGGCCTTCGGCACCTCTGCCTCGCCGCCCAGTACGGAGGCGGTCACCATCTTGACGAAAGGCTCCGCCAAGAACGGCGCGACACCAATGACCACCACCAGAACCACCAAAATGGCGGGCGGCAGCCACAGGCCGGGGCCCGGGTCATGCGGCTTGGCGGGGTAGTCGTCGCGGACGGGACCAAGGAACACATGACCAATCAACCGGAAGCAATACGCGGCCGAGAAGAGCGATCCGATAGTTGCCATCACCGGCACCAGAAGCGGCATGCCGAAGAGGGTCGTGTGGTTGGCCTCCTCCAGCATCATCTCTTTCGACAGGAAGCCGTTCAGCAGCGGGATGCCTGCCATAGACAAGGCCGCCAGCGTTGCTATGACGAAAGTCACCGGCATCAGCACGCGCAAGCCGCCAAGGCGGCGGATATCGCGGGTATCGGTCTCGTGGTCGATGATGCCCGCCGACATGAAGAGCGCGGCTTTGAACGTAGCGTGGTTGAGGATGTGGAACATCGCGGCCATGGCGCCAAAGGCGGTGCCGGTGCCCAATAGCATGGTGATCAGACCCAGATGGGACACCGTCGAGAAGGCCAGAAGCGCCTTGAGGTCATGCTTGAACAGCGCAATCACCGCGCCCAGAACCATGGTGACAAGGCCCGCGGTGGTCACGATCATGAACCATTCCGGCGTGCCCGACAAAACCGGCCACATGCGGGCCATCAGGAAGATGCCCGCTTTGACCATCGTGGCCGAGTGCAGATAGGCCGAGACCGGCGTGGGCGCGGCCATGGCGTGGGGCAACCAGAAGTGGAACGGGAACTGCGCGGATTTGGTGAAACAGCCCATCAGGATCAGGATCAGCGCTGGCACATAAAGGGGGTCGGCCTGTATCAGCTCCCGGTTTTGCAAGATAACGCTCAGGTCGTAACTGCCCGCGATCTGGCCCAGAATGAGCATCCCGCCGATCATGGCGAGCCCGCCCATGCCGGTCACCGTCAGCGCCATGCGCGCGCCTTGGCGGCCTTCGGGCAGATGCTTCCAGTAACCGATAAGCAGGAAGGACGACAGCGAGGTGAGCTCCCAAAACACCAGCAAAAGCAGGATGTTATCGCTCAGAACAATCCCCACCATCGCGCCCTGAAAGAGCAGCAGATAGGTGAAGAACTCCCCCATATTGTCGTCGCGGCTGAGATAGTGCCGCGCGTAGGCGATGATCAAAAGCCCGATCCCAAGGATGAGCAGCGCGAAGAAGAAGCCCAACCCATCGAGCATCAAGGTGAAATTCAGCCCCAGCGAGGGCAGCCAGTCGATCCGGGCGGTCACCACCTCGCCCGCCCAAACGGCGGGCAGGTTGGTCAGCAATCCCAGGAAGGCCACAAGCGAGACGGTGAAGGTCACCCCAGCGCAAGACGCGCGGCCCGCTGAATTCATCAAACCCGGAAGGAGTGCCCCGAAAAATGGCAGCGCAACGAGAATAAAGAGGGACACTGACGCTCCTGAATTAGCGGGGTTTTCTTACTTAACCTAAGCTGTATTCGAATTGCAAAACCTCAAGGCTCGAAACCACGATTATTCGAAAAATCGGCAGCGAAATTGCGAAAACTTTAGGCAGGCGCCGTTGCGGCGGGGCAAAGCATTGAATGCCCGTCAAAGGCCCCATACACCTGAGCGCATGAAACGGTTCGACATCATTGTGGTAGGCTCGGGTCCTGCCGGAAGCGCTGCCGCACGGGAGGCGCGCAAGCACGGGCTCACGACCGCGATAGTCGACAAGGCCAGCTTCCCGCGTGACAAGCTGTGTGGCGGGCTGTTCACCGGGCGCAGCCGCAAGGCGCTGCGCGACATCTTCGGGCAGGACATCACCCCTGATCTGTTTCTGACCTCCACCCATATGCGGTTTTCGGCCAGCGGCGCGCATTTGGCCGACATCCCCAACGCGCCCGAAATGCACCTGACCATGCGCCGCGACCTCGATGCGATGCTGCATGAGAAAGCCGTTAGCAGCGGGGCTGTGCCCTATCTGGGTGATGCGGTCACGCAGATTGATCAGGTCGCACGAACCGTGCAACTCCGCGGCGGGGAGGTGCTGGGCTATGACGTGCTGATCGGCGCGGACGGTGTCGGCTCGGTCGTGGCGCGGGCGCTGTTTGGCAAAGCGTTTGACCCGGACAAAACCGCCTTCGGGCTTGAGATCGAAACCCCATTGGGACCCGCTCATGACGATGCGGTCGAGATAGATTTCGACGCGGCGGAATGGGGCTATGGCTGGTCTTTCCCCAAGCGCAAAACCAGAACCGTCGGCATCTGCGGCCTGCCGCCGCAGAACCCCGATATCAAGGCCAGCATGTCACGCTACGTGGCGCTGACGCAGGCCGATGCCTCGCTCAGCTATAAAGGCGCATATCTGCCCTTCGGCGATTACAAAAAAACTCCAGGCCATGGCGCAGTGCTTCTGACCGGAGACGCCGCCGGGTTGGTTGACCCGATCACCGGGGAGGGCATTGCGCTGGCCATGGAAAGCGGCGCATTGGCTGCAGAGGCAGCGGCAAAGGCCATTGCAAGAAACGCACCGGAGACGGCGATGGTACGCTACAAGCCGCTGATCCGCCCAATCCAGAAATCGCTTGATCAGGCGCGGCTCTGGCGGCTGATCATGTTTCCCAAAGCTACGCAGGGCTATTTCAAGAAAGCCTTTGCACGGGGCTCGCATTTGCAGATGAAATACCTGCAGCTGCTCGCAGGCGAGGCAGATTACGCTGATCTGAGATGGGAGCTTTTGCGGCGGATGCCGCGCCTGGCGTGGCGCTTTGCCAAGCACAGATTGGGCCTGCGCCAACCCGGTTAGAGGGTCGCCGCAGGCCGGACTGGTCTAGTCTTTCAGAACGAAGGTGACCTTCAGGATCACGCGATATTCCGAGATCTTGCCGTCATCGACGGTGCATTTCATGTCCTGTACCCAGGCACTTGTGACGTTCTTCAACGTCTTGGAGGCGCGTTTCACGCCGACTTCAACGGCGTCTTCGAAGCTTTTGGACGAGGATGAAATGATTTCTGTGACTCTTGCGACGGACATGGCCGATCTCCCTTTTGAATAGAGCGCCAGCTTACGGCCTGCATCCGCCTGTTCAAGGGGAACTGCGGCAATTGTCACGCAGGATTGAGCGGTGTCAGCGACGCATATGCAAAAGCTGCATCAACCGGCTTTCGCGCGCAAACGGATCGCTTTGATCCGCTGCCCCTGCCCCGTCTCGAATGACACGACGCGCCAGCCACAAAGCGACGGCGGCAAAGAGCACCCCTCCGACGGCTTGCCCGATCAACACACCAGCGGCCCCAAACAGATACGCCCCCAAAGCCACCGTCGGCATGGTGCCCAGCGTGTGGCGTCCCCAGTTGATCCAAGTGGAGTAGAACGGATGGCCGAGGTTGTTGAACGCAGAGTTGGCCACGAAGATCGCGCCGTTGAAGTAGAACAGGAGCGCAAGCGGGCCGCAGAACAGATAGATCAGGGTGACACCCACCCCCTGCGCCCCGAACAGCGCCACGATCTGGTCGCGCAAGAGGAACAACACGAGGCTCACGAAGAGCACGTAAAGCCCGATAAAAAGCAGCCCGTCCCGAAAGGCGCGGCCCACACGGTCATGCCGCCCGCCGCCGAAATTCTGCCCAATGATCGGGCCAAGCGCACCTGACAAGGCGAAGATCACCGCAAATGACACCGGCGTCAGCCGGGAGACGACGGCCATGCCCGCCACGGCCTCCTCGCCGTAAGCCGCCATGGCGCGGGTGACATAGCCCTGCCCGATGGGCGTGGCCAATTGTGTCAGGATCGCAGGCAGCGCGATGGAGAAAACCGGAACGAAGTCCCGCAACAATGCGGGCATATGCGGCGCGCCAATGCCGCCGTGATGGCGGATGATCGGCAAAAGCGCGGTCGCGGCAATCGCGACCCGCGCAGCGACGCTGGCCCAAGCCGCACCGACAAGTTCCAAATCCAGCCCGAAGATCAGGATCGGGTCCAACACCGCATTGACCAGCCCGCCATAAATCGTGGCCATCATCGCGCGCCGCGCGTCGCCATACGCCCGCAGGATCGCCCCGCCCATCATGCCCACCAGCAAAAACGGCAGGCTGGGCACAATGATCTGCAGGTAGTAAATCGCCAATTCCTGTGTCTCGCCCGTGGCCCCCACAAGTGCGGTCAATGTCCCAAGGTTGAGCCACACCAGCGACGAGAACGCGCAGCCAAACATGACGCCGTAGACCAGCCCGTTGGTGATCAACTGCCGCGCGCGGTCCTCGTCATTCTGCCCCAGCGCACGCGACACCAAGGCACCTGCGGCTATTGCCATGCCGATGCCAAACGAGGTGGTGAAAAACAGGATCGCGCCGGCATAGCCGACGGCCGCTGCCAACGACGCATTGCCCAGCATCGAGATGAAGATCATGTCGACGAAATCGACCAGAAACACTGCGAGCAAGCCAACCGAGGAGGTCAGCGACATCACCGTGATGTGGCGAAACAGGTTGCCTTCGAGGAACTTCGCGGTCTCTTGTGCCATGCCGTCCCCCTTGTCGTGTCAGACCGACAATGTGGCCGCCACCGCCTTTTGCCAAGCCCCGTATTTGCGCGCGCGGGTGTCCTCGTCCATGCCCGGCTCAAAGCGGCGCTCCAACGCCCAGCTTTTCGCAAACCCGGCCTGATCGGGGTATATCCCCGCCCGCATCCCGGCCAGCCACGCGGCCCCAAGGGCTGTGGTCTCCAGCACATGCGGACGATCCACCTGCGCCCCGATGATGTCGCTGAGGAACTGCATCGCCCAGTCGCTGGCAGTCATCCCGCCATCCACCCGCAGCACGTTTTCGCCCGAGCCGGACCAGTCGGCGGTCATCGCCTCCAATAGGTCACGGGTCTGGTAACCCACGCTTTCCAGCGCCGCCTTGGCAAATTCCTCCGGTCCCGAATTGCGGGTCAGCCCATAGATGGCCCCGCGGCAATCGGCGTCCCAATAGGGCGCACCAAGGCCGGTAAAGGCAGGCACGAGGATCACGTCTTGCCCGGCATCGGCTTTGTCGGCCAGAGGCTGCGTCTCGGACGCTTCGCGAATGATCTTCAACCCGTCGCGCAGCCATTGCACCACCGCGCCTGCAATGAAGATCGAGCCCTCCAGCGCATAGGTAGGCGCGCCGTCGAACTGATAGGCAATCGTCGTCAGCAGTCGGTTCTCCGAAGTTACTGGCGTGTCGCCGGTGTTCAGCAGCGCAAAGCATCCCGTGCCGTAGGTCGATTTCAACATGCCCGGCTCGAAGCAGGCCTGCCCAACCGTGGCCGCCTGCTGATCGCCTGCCACGCCCAGAATGGGGATCTCGCGGCCAAAGAGGTCGCCCCGCGCCATGCCGAAATCTGCCGCGCAGTCCAGCACCTCGGGCAGCATTCCCATCGGGATACCAAACAGCTCGCAAATAGTCGTGGACCAGCGGCCCTTCTTGATGTCGTAAAGCAGCGTCCGCGCCGCGTTGGTCGCGTCAGTGACATGCCGTTTGCCGCCGGTCAGCTTCCAGATGATGTAGCTGTCGACTGTGCCAAACAGCAACTCGCCCGCCTGCGCCCGCGCTTTGACGCCGTCCACATTCTCCAAAATCCAACGCAGCTTGGTGCCCGAAAAATAAGGGTCGCACAAAAGCCCGGTGCGTTCTGTGAACATTGGCTCATGGCCTGCCTCGCGCAGCTCCCGGCAAAACTCCGAGGTGCGCCGGTCCTGCCAGACAATCGCATTATACACCGGCTTGCCGGTGGCTTTGTCCCAGACCACGGTGGTTTCGCGCTGGTTGGTGATGCCAATGGCGGTGATGTCGTCGCCCGTCAGCCCCGCCCGCTCCATCGCGCCGCGGCAGGTAGAGGCCACGGTTGACCACAGATCATCCGGCTCATGCTCCACCCAGCCCGACTTCGGGAAATGCTGAGTGAACTCTTCCTGTGCGGAGGCCACAATCTTCATCTCGCCGTCAAACAGGATGGCGCGGCTCGACGTCGTCCCCTGATCAATTGCTAGAATATGGGTCATGCCTTGCCTCCCTCAGCGGCCATCCAATCGTCCAAAACCTTGATCTCGCCCGCGCTCAGACGCAAGCCCAGTTTCGAGCGGCGCCAGACGATATCCTCTGCGGAGCGGGCGAATTCCTTGTCCATCAGCCAGCGCACCTCCGCCTCAGTCAGGGTTGCCCCAAAGGCCAGCCCCAGATCCGAAGCTTGTTTCGCGTCGCCCAGAATGAGCCGCGCGTCGGTGCCGTAAGCCCGGATCAACCGCTTGGCCCAGAAGGCGTCCAGAAACCCGTAATCGCGTTCTAGCCCGGCGATCAGGCTGTCCACCTCGCTGACCTTGAAATCACCCCCCGGCATCGCAACCCCGGAGGTCCAGGGCGCGCCCTTGCGTTTCAGAAACGGGCTGATCTTGGCCAAGGCATGCTCCGCCAGCTTACGGTAGGTGGTGATCTTGCCGCCGAACACGTTCAGCATCGGCGCGCCTGCGCCCTCATTGATCTTCAGCACATAGTCCCGTGTCGCCGCGGTGGCCGATTTGGCCCCGTCATCATAAAGCGGCCTGACCCCGGAATAGGTCCAGACGATGTCGTCCTTGGTCACGGGTTTGGTGAAGTAATTGGAGGCGAAATCCAGCAGATAATCGCGTTCCTCATCGGTGCAGACCGGCTCGCCATCAGGTTCGTCATGCGCTGCATCCGTGGTGCCGATCAGGGTGAAATCGGTCTCGTAGGGAATGGCGAAAATGATCCGCCCGTCCTCGCCCTGAAAAAAGTAGCACTTGTCATGATCATAAAGTTTCTTGGTGACGATATGGCTGCCGCGCACGAGGCGCACATCCTCGGTCGCATTGATCCGGACAGTGTTGTGGATGATGTCGCCCACCCAAGGACCCGCCGCATTGACCAGCATCTTCGCGTGCCGCTTCAGGGTCTTGCCGCTGCTCAGATCTTCCAGCGTTATCTCCCATACCCCGTCGCGCACCTCCGCGCCGACCACTTTCGTATGCGTCAGCACCTCCGCGCCTCGCGCCTGCGCGTCGCGGGCGTTCAGCACCACCAGCCGGGAATCCTCGATCCAGCAATCGCTGTACTCAAACGCTTTCTCAAGCCGGTTCTGCAGCGGTGCCCCCTCGGGCCCATTGCGCAGATCAACGGTCTTCGTGCCCGGCAGGATTTGCCGCCCACCCAGAGTGTCATAGAGAAACAACCCGAAGCGGATCATCCAGGACGGCCTGCGCCCCTTCATCCAAGGCATCACCGTGCTCAGCAGCTTAGAGGCGGGCGTCGAGCCTTCAAACCGCATGTCCTTGTGGTAGGGCAGCACAAACCGCATCGGCCAGCTGATATGTGGCATGGCGGTCAGAAGACGTTCCCGCTCAATCAGCGCCTCGCGCACCAGCCTGATCTCGCCATATTCCAGATAGCGCAGCCCGCCATGAAACAGCTTGGTCGAAGAGGAGGACGTGGCCCAGGCCAGATCCTTCATTTCGGCCAATGTGACGCTTATCCCGCGCCCCGCGGCGTCCCGCGCAATGCCGCATCCATTGATGCCGCCGCCAATGACGAAAAGGTCTGTTACGTGCTCGGACATGTCTCGACTCATCTTTCTACATTCATGCCCTACACATATGTTTACTTTCGTTTCGTCAAGTTTTAGTTTCGTTTTGCTTTCGTATGGGACGTGAAATGGCCGAGAACTTCCGACAAACCGACATTCTGGAGATCGCCCAATCCGAGGGCCGCGTGTCGGTCGATGATCTGGCAGAGCGGTTCAATATCTCTGTCCAGACGATCCGCAAGGATCTCAGTGATCTTGCCGAAAGCGGGCAGCTCAAGCGGGTGCATGGCGGGGCGATCCTGCCTTCGGGCGTAACGAATATCGGTTATGATGAGCGCCGTGACCTCAACCGCGCGGCCAAGCTCCGCATTGCCAAACGCTGCGCCGCCGACATCCCGGACAACGCGTCGATCTTTCTCAATATCGGCACCAGCACCGAGGCGGTCGCCCACGAGCTTTTGGGCCACCGCAACCTGATGGTGGTCACCAACAACCTCAACATCGCGCACATCCTCGCGGCAAATCCGGATTGCGAGGTGATGGTCGCGGGCGGCACCCTGCGCCGATCAGATGGCGGTCTGACCGGGCCCATGACCGTGCAGATGATCCAGGCCTTCAAGTTCGACTACGCAGTGATCGGATGCTCGGCGCTGGATCCCGATGGCGATATCCTCGATTTCGACATTCAGGAGGTCGGCGTCAGCCAGACCATCATCGCCCAATCCCGGGAGAGCTTTCTGGTCGCGGACACCACAAAATTTGACCGCGCCGCCCCGGTGCGCATCGCGTCGCTGAAAGATGTCGACGCCTTCTATACCGATGCAGCCCCATCGCAACCGATCACAAAGAAATGCGCCCGCTGGAAAACAGAGCTGGTCATCGCAAAGTAAACGCCGCCGTCAGCCCCTGAAAGACAGTCTTACCCCATCATTGCTTCAAAAATACTCCGGGGGTTTGGGGGCAGAGCCCCCATTAAATTCGAGTTTGGGGGCAGCGCCACCATCCGTGGCGAAGCCACAACAAAATCATTCCGGGGGCGCAGCCCCCGGCCGGTCGCCGGGCCCGAAGGGCGCGGCGAAACCGCTAGTCTTCTTTGTCAGGAATAGCCATCTGCCCCATGGGCGAGACTCCCAGAGTGGCGGAGGCAAACGGCCCCCCATGGCAGGTCTGACCCAGATCAGACAGGTCCGCTTCAGGCTCTTTCGCAAAAACCTCTTCCGCATAGACCTCGGCATTGTCCTTGGGGCGGTAGCCCAGAAACGCAGCCGCTGAATTGTCCACGGGGCTGCGGTCATTGTTCGACACGCCGTAGACCACCGTGAACCCCACGACGGGCGTGTCGATTGACCGCATCACAAGCTGGCGCAGATCATCGAAGCTCAGCCACGACCCCAGCGCCCGCGCATTGCCGGGCTTCGATGTGGCTGAATAGATCCGAAGATGCACGCTTTCGATGCCTTCCTTCTCCCAATACATGCGGCCCAAATCCTCGGTGAAGCATTTGGCGAAGCCGTAATAAGTGTCGGGCCGGTGCGGCATCTCAGTGTCAATGCGGGTGGTCTTGGGATACATCCCCATCGCATGGATCGAGGAGGCATAGACGATCCGACGCACCCCCAGCTGCCGCGCGCTTTCCCAGATGTTGTAAGACCCCATGAAGTTTGGCCCCCACATTTGATCGAAGGGCAGTTCGTCCACGATCGCGCCGAAATGCACCACCATGTCGGCACCTTCCAGCAACGGGCGGACCTGATCCATCTCCGACAAATCCGCCTGCACGAAGGTCTCGTTGTCCAAAAGGTCGCCCACTCCATCGGCAATATCGGTCGAGATCAGCTCATCGCAAAGCCCCGCCAGCATCCCGCGTAGCTCCTGGCCCAGATTGCCATTGGCCCCGGTCAAAACGATCTTCTTCATGTCGGTCTTCCTTTTCGAAATTCGCCCGCACAGTGGCCTCAAGCGCCGCCCCGGTCCAGCGTTTTCAACACCCGGCCCATGACAAGCGGCGTCAGGTACATCGGGATTTGGTAGCAGCCCACAAAGATCAGCAAGGGGGCCATCACCTGCTCCGGCAAGGCCACCAGAAACAGCGCGATGTTGCGGTTGCCCGCCAGAACACTCAGCGCCGCGATCCGGTCCGCGTAAGCCCCACGCCGCAGCACCAAAAAGGCCAATATCTGCAGCCCGAAATTCACCGTCAGCACAAAGCCCAGCCACAGCCAGAACCGCGACGGCTCGTTTATCAACGCCGCATTGACCGCCGACATCAGCCCCACCACAATCACCGCCAACAGCAGGGCGGAGGCACCGTCGACGGCTTTCAGCTCGTCCGGTGACGGGTCCTTCCACAACACCCCTCGAATAAGAAACGCAAAGGCCGACGACAGCCCGATCACCACCAAGAGGCGCAATGCGGCCAGGATCACGTCGGTGAAGCCCCCCAAGGCGGGCATCAGCCACAGCACCGGGATCACCGTCAGCGGCAGGATCGCCGTGCCAATCAGCAGAAACCGCATCGACGCCTCTGGCTCGAACCCCATCATTGCCACCATATTCGGCGCGCCCGAGATGGACGACGCCATGGCGATGATCACAAATGCCAGGGCAAAGGGACTTCCCAGCCAACCAAACGCCGACAGCACGGCGATCACCAACAGCGGAAAGGCCAGCTGCATCACGAGCAGCACCTGCAACGTGCCGAACATGTTGCCCTTCATCGAGGCCCGCATCCGCGACGGCCCGATCCGCAGCGCCGACAGAAACAAAAGCCCGGCGACCATATGGGGAATGTAGGGCACCAAGATCCCCGCCACCGACGGCAGCAACAACCCCGCTACGATGCCTGCGACCAGAACCCACGGACCCCGGTCTGCAAGCCACCGCAAGATCATCTAGGCGTTTGGCCCTTGTCGGATATTGTCGGGCAGCCAGGTGGCGAGTTCCGGGAACCAGATCAACACGAAGCACATCAGCACCATGATCAGGAACATCGGGATCGCCGCCTTTGCGATGTAGCCCATCTCATGGTTGGTCATGCCTTGCAGCACGAAGAGGTTGAAGCCGATAGGCGGAGTAATTTGCGCCATCTCGACCACAACGACCACGAAAATACCGAACCAGATCATGTCGATTCCGGCCTCGCGCACCATCGGCTCGACAACCGCCATGGTCAGAACAATTGCAGAAATCCCGTCAAGGAAACACCCCAGGATGATGTAGAACACCAACAGCGCCATAAGCAGCTGGAAGCGCGACAGCTCCATCGCGGCAATGGAATCCGCCAACTCGCGCGGCAGCCCGGTGAACCCCATGGCCATTTTCAGGAACGCCGCGCCCGCAAGGATCAGCGCGATCATGGCCGAGGTGCGCGTTGCCCCCATCAGGCTTTCGGTGAAGGTCGACCAGGTCAGCGAGCCTTGCAGGGCTGCCAGCACCAGCGCGCCCAGCACACCGATCGCCGCAGCCTCGGTCGCCGTGGCAATCCCCATGAACATGGAGCCAATCACCGCGATGATCAGCAACATCACTGGGATAAGGAAGCGCGAGTTCTTGATCTTGTCGGCAATGGACATGCCGGTTTCCTGGATCGGCGACCAATCTTTTGAGACAAAGGAGTAGCCCGCGACGTAAGTCATGAACATGGCCGCCAGCACCAGCCCCGGAAGCACGCCCGCAAAGAACAGCTTGATGATGCTCTCGTTGATCGAGACACCGTAGACGATCAGCGCCAGTGATGGCGGGATCATCAGCCCCAGCGTGGCCGCGCCCGCCAGCGTGCCGATGACCATGTGTTCAGGGTAGTTGCGCTTGCGCAGTTCGGGGATCGACATCTTGCCAACCGTGGTCAGCGTCGCAGCAGAGGAGCCGGAGACAGCTGCAAAGACAGTACAGCCGATGATATTGGTGTGCACCAACCCGCCCGGCAGCTTCGCCAGCCACGGGCTGAGACCGTTGAACATGTCCTGACTGAGCCGCGTTCGGAACAGGATTTCCCCCATCCAGATGAACATCGGCAAGGCGGTCAGGGTCCAGCTGGAAGAGGCGCTCCAAATTTCCGTGGCCATGCGGTCCCCGGTGGAGCCTGACGCCGCAAACAGCTCCATTCCGACAAAGGCCACCCCTACCAGGGCAAGGCCGACCCAGACGCCGCTGCCCAGAAGCGCGAAGAGAACGAACAAGAAGAGAATAATGACGTAAGCCTGATCCATGCGCCCTACTCCGCCTGCGTATCGCTGATGTCGCGCACGATGTTGTGCTTGCCGTTCAAGAACAGCGAGACGAGGTTGTCCGTCACCGCAATTGCAAGGATGACGGAGCCCACAAGGATCGGGAATTGCGCAATCGCAAGAGGGGTCGCGTCCTGGCCCTGGCTCACGTCATTAAACCGGATCGCGTAGCCGCGCATGACCCAGATATAATACGCAATGTACCACGTGACGGCGGTTGCCACCCCAAAGCACCAAACCTCTAGCCAGTATTTCGTGCGCTCCCCCACCGCGTTCAGCAGGATCGACACCCGAATGTGGCTGCCCTTGTTGAGCGCATTGGCAAAGGCCAGAAAAGACGCGGCTGCCATGGCGTAGCCCGCGTAATCAGGCGCACCGGGGAAGACTTCTCCCGTCCAGCGAGCAACCATCTGCACCACGATCAGGCACAGTATGATGATGAGACACAACGCCGCGAGAACCCCTGCAGCCGTGTAAAGCCCGTCCAGTGCTTTGCGTATCATTCCCCTGCCCCGCCGTGATGGAAATCCGTAAAGAAAAGCGCCCCGACCTTTTCAGACCGGGGCGCATGTCGCTTTAGTTATTGAACGCGTCGACGATGGCCTTGCCGTCGTCGCCAGCGGCTTCGAGCCACTCAGCGGTCATGGTTTCGCCGATACCTTTCAGCTCTTCCACAAGGCCGTCACCGGCGCGACCCACGGTCATGCCACCGGCCTTTAGGCCGTCCAGTGTGAACTGTGTATAGGCTTTAGATGCGGCCAGACCGTCCGCAGCAGCCGTGTCGGCGCAGGCCTGCACAGCGGCTTTGTTCTCGTCAGAGACCTCGGCCCATGCATCATTGTTCACCATGACGTGGTTGTAAGGCAGCCATGCGTCCACCTCGTAGAAGTGGCTCAGCGACTCCCAGACCTTGCGGTCATAGCCGGTTGCACCCGACGAAATCATCGACTCCGCCACACCTGTCGCAAACGCCTGAGAAATCTCAGCCGCTTCGATGGTCACGGGCAGCATGCCGGTCAGCTCCGCCAGACGCGCGGTGGCGTTGTTGTAGGAGCGGAACTTGATGCCTTCCATGTCAGCGACCGAGTTCACTTCCTTGTTGAAGTACAGACCCTGTGGCGGCCACGGCACGGAATAGAGCAGCGTCAGGTTCTGATCCGCCAGAACTTCTTCGAGCTTCGGCTTGGCCGCTTCAAACAGCTTGCCGGAGGCGTCGAAAGAGGTCGCAAGGAAGGGCACGGAATCGAAGCCAAAGACGGCGTTTTCGTTCTGGTGGCCAGACAACAGGCGCTCGCCAATTGGGACCTGACCCGTTTGCACGGCACGTTTGATGTCAGCGCCTTTGAACAGCGAGCCGCCGGGGTGGACGGTGATGTCAATCGCGCCGCCGGTGCCTTCACGCACGCAGTCGGCAAATTTTACACCATTCTCCGAGTGGAAGTTTGATGCGGAATAGGCCATCGGCATATCCCATTTCTGCGCATGGCCATCGGCGAACGCAGGTGCGGCAACAGACGCGGTCAGCGCAGTTGCCATCATAAGGCTAGTCAGTTTCTTCATAAGTCTTTCTCCCAGTTGAAATTTCAGCCCCTTGGCGGGTTTCTAATTATTCATCGCGTAGCGTGCAGGTGAATACACCTCCACGTCAATGTTTGGTTTCTTGCCCGCAATCATTTGCGCCAGCAGGCGCCCCGTCTTGGGACCACCTGTCAGCCCAATGTGATGATGCCCGAACCCCATGAACGCGCCGTTGGCCTTTGGCACCTCTCCGATCACAGGGATCGAGTCGGCAGGGGCCGGGCGGTGGCCCATCCATTCTTCTTCCCGCCCCCAGGTCAGACCCGGGAACGCGGCCTTGGCATTCCGCCGCAAAAGCTCAAGCGGCGCCTTAGAGGGGGCCGCCTCCAGCCCGCCAAACTCAACCACGCCCGCAAGGCGCAGCCGGCCATCCATGGGGGTGGCAACAAACTTGCCCGAGGCAATCATCGCGGGCGCTTTCGGCATTTGTGAGGGGTTCCACAATTCCAGATGGTAGCCGCGCTCCGACTCCATCGGGACTTTCACACCCAGCTTATCAGCCAGCGGCCCCGACCAGATGCCCGTCGCCACAACACACGCGTCGCAGGCAATCACCTCGCCGTCCGCCCGCACCCCGGTGACGGTGCCGTCCTCAATGACAATGTCGTCAACCTTGGCTTTCACGACCTGCCCGCCTGACGCTTCCACATGCTTGGCCAGCGCTTTGACATAGCCGCCCGGATCGGAAATGCGGCCATGATCGGCCAGCTTCACCATCATATCGAACTGAGGCGCGTAGACCGGGTCATAGGCCGCGCGGTCCGCGCCGTCCAATTCTTCCCAGGTAAAGCCCTGTTTGCGGCGGATGTCCCAAACAAGCGCATCCCCCTCGAAATGCGCGCGATCATTGTAGAGAAACAGGTAGTCGCTAGGCTTCACAAACCCCTCCGCCCCGGTGCCCTCAGACAAGGCCTGATGATCCGCGAGGCTGTCGCCCACGATATTGGCCACCGCCGCCGAGATGCGGCGCGTGTCGGCCTCATTCGCGTGGCTGAGATATTTCCAAAGCCATGGCATCAGCTTGGGCAGATACCCCCAACGCAGAAACAGCGGTTGGTTCGGATCGAGCGCCATTTTGGGGGCCTTCTTCACCAGCCCCGGCCCGGTGACAGGCACGCAGGCGCAAGAGGCCAACACGCCACCATTGCCATAAGACGTCCCTTCCGCCGGGCCCGCCTTGTCGATGAGAATTACCTTGTGCCCGTCGCGCTGCAGCCAGACCGCGGTCGAGACCCCAACGATCCCCGCTCCAATAATGGCAACGGTCTTGGCGTAGCTCATCGGCTGCACCGCAGCCAGCTCAAGCACCCGATGCTGGGGTCAGGGGAGATCGGGCTTGGGGTCACGCATACTCCGCAAATTTACGAATCCTTCCCCTCGACCATGACCGATATTACCAATACGTCAACGATTTGTTGACAATTTATCATCGTAAAGCTTCAATCACCTATGGCTAAAAATCACCTCGGACCCATCGTTTCATCGGCCCACCTTGCTGAGGGGCCGTTCCCCGAAGTGTCCGAGTTCGAGTTCGCAATGATCCTTGCCAGCCACGCCTTCCAACGCTGGATGGTCCGCGCAATGGCTGCGGCTGGCATGGCAGACATGTCCCCGCTTGAGGTGCTGGTCCTGCACACGGTGCGCCATCGCGAGCGCCCCAAGAAGCTGGCTGACATTTGCCATGTGCTCAACATTGAGGACACCCATACCGTCAACTACGCGGTCAAGAAGCTGATCCGCGCCGGGCTGGCAAAGGATGGCCGTATCGGCAAGGAAAAGACGGTGGAGGCCACCCCGAAGGGGGTCGATCTGTGCGAGCAATACCGCGACATTCGCGAACGCCTGTTGCTCAACGCGGTGGGCGAACTTGGCATCGAACCTGCGCAAATGAGCAAACTCTCGGCACTGATGCGGCTGATGTCGGGGCAATATGACCAATCCGCCCGCGCCGCCACCACCTACTAGGCCGCTGACTTTCGTGAAAATCTGCGCGCCCCGGCTGGCAAAGCAATTCTTGCGTCGGGCGCGGCCATCGTGTCAATTCCACACCAAGAGGGAGGCAGTATGATCGTTGAGGGCGGCAAATCCATTTACGGCGCATCCGTGGGCATCTTGATGCTGGACGCGCAGTTTCCGCGCATCCCCGGCGACATGGGCAACGCGCTGACATGGCCCTTCCCGGTGCTCTACAAAGTGGTGCGTGACGCGTCTCCTGACCGGGTGGTGCGGCAGGGGGCAACGGGTTTGCTAGACGCCTTCATCGACGCCGCCCAAGACCTGGTGCGCGACGGCGCAGACGGCATCACCACGAATTGCGGATTCCTGTCGCTTTATCAGGCGGAGCTGTCGGCGGCTGTGCCGGTGCCCGTGGCGACCTCGTCCCTGATGCAGGTGGCGATGGTCAACGCGTTGCTGCCTCGCGACAAAAAGGCGGGCATCCTGACGATCTCAGGCTCGACGCTCACGCAAGACCACCTGAGCAAGGCAGGCGTGCCCGACGGCACCCCGGTTCACTCCACCGAAGGCGGTCAGGAGTTCACCCGCGCGATCCTCGGCAACGCGCTGTCCCTTGATGTGGCACAAGCTCGCGCCGACAATGTCGAGGCGGCGCTGGAGTTGCAGGCGGCCCATCCTGAACTGGGCGCGATCGTGCTGGAATGCACCAATATGGTGCCCTACGCGGCCGACATCCGTGCGGCCACCGGAGTGCCGGTCTTTTCCATCGAGAGCTTTGTGAGCTGGTTTCAATCCGGCCTGTCGCCACGCCGGTATCCCGACCCATGACACTGCAATCCCTGCGCGCCGCGCTCTATGACTTCGAGGCAAGCGCCGTGGCCCGAGCGGTTGATGCGGCGTTCGCACCAGACGCGTTGATCCAGCTGGCCCACCCGTTCGAGACGTTGAGCGGCCCGCAGGCATATGTGTCCGATGTGCTCGCGCCACTGCATACCGCCTGGCCCGATTTGGAACGCCGCGAGACGATTGTGATCGAAAGCGAGATCGCCTCAGGCCACTGGGTCGGGTGTTGCGGCTATTACACCGGCACCTTTGCCAAACCATGGCTGGGCATCCCCGCCACGGGCCACCAATGCGCCATGCGTTTTCACGAGTTCTTCCGGCTCGAACAGGGGCGCGTCGTCGAGATGCAGGCGCTTTGGGACCTGCCAGAGGTGATGATGCAAGCAGGCGTCTGGCCGATGGCCCCGTCGCTGGGCCGCGAATGGCACGTCCCCGGCCCGGCCACACAAGACGGGTTGCGCGCCTCAGGCGATGGCAGCGCCGCGTTGCAAGTGGTGGGCGACATGCTGACGGGCTTGGGGCGCTACAAAGAGCACGGAGTCGACGGCATGGACCTGCCCCGCTACTGGCACCCGCGCTGCAGCTGGTACGGCCCCGCGGGCATCGGGACCGGGCGCGGCATTGCGGGGTTTCGAAACTGGCACCAAATCCCGTTTCTGAGCGCCATGCCAGACCGGGTGGGCGACCCCGCGGGCGGGCATTTCTTTGCGCAAGGCGACTATGTCGGCTTCACCGCATGGCCCGGCATGAGCGCCACGATCAGCGGCGATGGCTGGATGGGCATCGCCCCTGCAGGACAAGAGATCACAATGCGGTCGCTGGATTTCTGGCGCGTCGAAAACGGCCTGATCCGGGAGAACTGGGTGCTGGTTGACCTGCTGCATGTCTACGCGCAGATCGGCGTCGATGTACTGGCCCGGATGCGGGAGATGGCACAGGCCCGAACGGGCCAGCTGTTACCATAAGGTTTTGCGCTGCCTATCGGCATCGCCGTGGCAAGGGGGCTAGCCCCCTCGTCGCTGACGCTCCTCACCCCCAGGATATTTTGAAACATGGGAAGCCACAGGAGACCTTTTCCATGGTTGAGAACCGTTCCCACCCATTATCCGACAGGCGGTTTTGTCGCCGAAAAGGGCGGCTTCGAGCTCCCAACCTACGAAAGGGACTAGCATTCCGGGATGTTGACCGCCAAACCGCCCTGGCTCGTTTCCTTGTATTTCGTGCTCATGTCGATGCCGGTCTGACGCATTGCCTCGATGCAATTGTCGAGCGGCATGAAATGCGTGCCGTCGCCGCGCAGCGACAGCGACGCGGCGGAGACGGCCTTGATCGCCCCTAGCCCGTTGCGCTCGATACAGGGCACCTGGACAAGGCCCGCCACGGGATCGCAGGTCATGCCGAGGTGGTGTTCCAACGCGATCTCTGCCGCATTCTCGATCTGCGCGTTTGAGCCGCCCAAGGCGGCGCAAAGCCCGGCAGCGGCCATGGAAGAGGCCGAGCCGACCTCTCCCTGACAGCCAACCTCTGCCCCGGAAATGGAGGCGTTATGCTTGATCAGCCCGCCGATGGCGGCGGCGGTCAGCAGGAAATCCCGCATCCCGGCCTCAGACGCACCCACGCAGTGATCGCGGTAGTAGCGCAGCACGGCGGGCAACACGCCTGCAGCCCCGTTGGTCGGCGAGGTCACCACTTTGCCCCCGGCGGCGTTTTCCTCGTTCACCGCCATGGCGTAGACGCTCATCCAGTCGTTGATCGTATGCGGCTGCCCGCGGTTCATGCCCTGCTCGGCCTGCAGTTGGTCATGGATATGCTTGGCCCGGCGCTTGACGCGCAGTCCGCCGGGCAGCTCGCCTTCCATGCGCAGCCCGCGGTCGATGCAGTCAAACATGGCGCGACGCAGCGCCTCAAGGTCGCGGTCCAGCGCGGCGCGGGTCATGCCCGACAGCTCGTTGGCCTCTTTCATCTGGGCGATGGTCTTGCCCGAGGCGGCCCCCATCTCGAGCATCTCTTTTGCCGAGCCGAACGGGTACGGGAACCCGGCCTCCTCTTTCTGGGCGTGCAGGTCGGTGTGTACGCCAGAGAGCTCCGCCTCCGTCACTACAAAGCCGCCGCCGACAGAATAGTAGGTCTCTTGCAGATACAGGTTTCCAGCCGTGTCATAGGCCTTGAAAATCATCCCGTTGGCATGGCCTTCCAGCGTGCGGTCATAGTCAAACACGAGGTCCTGCGCGGGGTCAAAACGCAGCGGGCCAAGCCCGTCGGGCACCACCTGCTTTTGCTCCGCCAAATCCGCGACAAGCCCGTCCACCGCATCCGGGTCCAATGTGGCGGGTTCAAATCCCATGAAGCCCAGCATCACGGCGCGGTCGCTGGCGTGACCCTTGCCGGTGAAGGCAAGCGAGCCATGCAGCGACGCCGCCAGCGCAGCCACGTCCCCCGCGCCCGGTTCGCGTTCCCCGGTGCGCAGCTGGTCGAGAAACCGCGCGGCCGCGCTCATCGGCCCCATCGTGTGGGACGAGGACGGACCGACGCCCACTTTGAAGATGTCGAAAATGCTCAGAAACATGGCCGCACAATAGCCCTGAAAACGAAAAACCGCCGCCCGTCATTGCGACCGGCGGCGGTGTTTTTACGACGAAGGGTGCAGGCTTAGCCGCGCCCTTTCCATGGCACCAGCTTGTTCTCGGCGCCGCGCATGATCATGTCGATCCCGTAGCCAATCACGCCGATGATGATGATGCCGATGATCACGATGTCGGTCAGCTGGAACTTGGACGCGGCGATGATCATCTTGCCGGCGCCTTTTTCAGCCGCCACAAGTTCGGCGGCCACAACCGTACCCCAGCACACGCCCATCGCTACCCGTGCGCCGGTGAAGATCTCCGGCAGGGAGTTGGGCAGGATCACCTTTGACAGGATTTGCCGTTTGGTGGCCCCAAGCGAATAGGCGGCATGCACTTTCGAGATGTTTACCCCGGACACACCAGCCCGCGCCGCAATCGTCATGATCCAAAGGGCTGCAAGGAACAGCAGGGAGATTTTGCCCTGCTCGCCAATGCCGAACCAGATGATGATCAGCGGGATCAGTGCCAGCGGCGGCACCGGACGCATGAATTCCACGATCGGGTCAAACCAGCCTCTGAGCCAGCCGTTCAGGCCCATGGCAAAGCCCAAGGGGATGCCGAACAGGCAGCCCAGTGCGAAGCCTACGACCACGCGGATCAGCGACCAGAAGACGTTCTCCCACAGGCCCACGCCTTGGTAGCCGTTCTTGTTGAGGTCGATGAAGCGGGTCCACACGGCCTCTGGCGGCGGCAGGTACAGAGCCTCCATCGTCATGCCCACGTCAGGTTCAACCGACAGCGAACCGCGTTGGGTGACCAGAACGTTGCCGTCAGCAAAGTTCACGGTGTCCCCAGCGGAGATTGGCTGGCCGTCAATCTCGGTGAAGGTGAAGCCCTCGTCGGCCTGCGTCTTGATCAAAGCCTTGCGGCGCTGGGCCACAACGACCGACTGGTTCTGCGCAAAGTCGCCGTCATCCGCCGCCAAAGGCAGCGGCTCGGGTTTCTCTCCGAACTCATGGACCAGCATGGTGATCGTGCCCTTGCCCGTCTCGCCCGCAGCATTGGTCGCGGTGTATTCGAACGAGGTTTCACCTTTGTGGGGCCCCGGCAGCACGCTGAACGGCAACAGGCTGGACCCGGTTGCGATGGCCCATAGCAGGAAAATGGCAATCACGGCGGCAATCGACGCGATGCGGTTCGCCACAACCGCGCTTTCGTCGCCAAAGGTCACGGTTTTCAGCGACGTGTAGCCCTGCGCCTTTTCGCGGCCTTTTGAATACAGCCCCCACACAAAGTAGCAGATGCCGGAAATGGCAAGATAGAGCGCGAAGATCAGGGCAATGCCGACGATCATCCAGAGCGAGGAGCTGATCAGCTCGAAAATTTCTTGTGCCATTACGCGTTCTCCGTCCGACCCATGATTTCTTCTTCCATATCCCAAATCATGTTCAGGATTTCGTCACGCGTTGGACCGAAGTCCTTGTGGCGTTTGACCTCTCGCAGGTCCGCGCCCACGCCCAGCTCGGCGAAGGGCAGGCGGTATTCCTTGTGCACGCGGCCCGGACGGGGCGCCATGACCAAAAGCCGTTCGCCCAGAAGGAGGGCTTCTTCAACGGAGTGGGTGATCAGGATGATGGTCTTGCCGGTCTTTTTCCAGATGTCCAACACCAGCGACTGCATCTTTTCTCGGGTCAGCGCGTCAAGCGCGCCCAATGGCTCGTCCATCAAGATCACGTCGGGGTCGTTGCACAGGCAGCGGGCCAGGGCCACGCGCTGCTGCATCCCGCCCGACAGCTCGTAGATCATCTTCTCGCCAAATTCCTGAAGGCCAACGATGCCAAGCAGCTCCTGCACACGGTCGTCGATCTCGCCCTTGGGCGTGCCCTTCATGGACGGGCCGAAGCCGATATTCTCTGAGACGTTCATCCACTCAAACAAGGCACCCTGCTGGAACACCATCCCGCGTTCGGGATGTGGCCCGGTCACCTTGTGGCCGTTCAGGTCGATCTCTCCCGCGGTCGGGGCCAGAAAGCCTGCCAGAATGTTGAGCAATGTGGTTTTGCCGCAGCCCGAGGGCCCAAGCACGGACAGCAGCTCGCCGCCCTTGATGTTCAGCTTGATGTCTTTCAACGCCTCGACCGACCCGCCATTTGGCAGCTCGAAGGTCATTGATACATCGTTGATTGTCAGTCCTGACATAGACCACTCCCGTCCCTTAAGTGGTTAAAACTGGGGCGCGGCATCATCCGTGACGCCGCGCCCCTTTGTGCAAAGCCTGCGTAGGCTTACATTTTCGAAGCAGCTTCCAGATAGGAGCCGTCAACCAGTGGCGCGTAGTCGTCCAGCGCTGTGATCTGACCAGCTTCTTCCAGCTTGGCTGCGGAGGACGCCATGTACTCGGTCACGCCGCCAGCCATCCAGTAGTCGGACAGCTTTTCTTCCATGGTTGGGTAGCCGAACTCGGCTGCAGTGGATTTCACCGCGTCCACGTCCATACCAGCTGCGATAGCGATATCAGGGAACATGGCTTCAGCGTCGGTGCGATACTTCTCTTCCATATCGGCGTTGACCTTCAGGAATTTCGCAACCAGCTCTGGGTTCTCAGCGCCGAAAGCAGCTGGGATCGACACAACGTCGAACACGCGGCCAACGACGGCTTCTTTTTCAGCGCCTTCCAGCAGCACGTTGCCGTGCTCTTTCATGCGCTGCAGCGGGCCGGACCAGCCGCAGGCCATGTCCAGCTCGCCAGCTGCGAACGCAGCGGCAGAGTCGACAGGTGCCATGTCCACGATTTTCATCGACTCAGGGTCAACACCAAAGTGCTTCATCTGTGCGAGGAAACCGGAGTGAGCAGCGGTACCCAGCGGCACACCAACCTGCTTGCCAGGAAGCTCGGCGCCAGCGTTCGACGCGTCGATTTCCAGCGAGCCACGCACAACACAGTTGTCGTTGTCAGAGTAGGACACGGCCACGTCGATGGCTTTCAGGTCCTGACCAGCAGCAGTTGCCACCAGGAACGGTGTCACACCTTGGCTGTAGGAAATGTGCACGTCGCCCGAAGCCATAGCGGCGGACATTGCGGTACCGGCGTCAAAGGAGACCCAGTTGATTTTGACGCCCATGGCTTCTTCGTACAGCTTGTTTTGCTGTGCGAACTGGTTTGGTGTTGGCCATTCCAGGAAGTAGGCGACGGTGATTTCTTCGAGGTGGCCGTCAGCGACAGCAGCAGTTGCGCCGGTGAGCAGCGCGACGCCGGCTACGGCACCCATCAATTTGGTGGTAAGTGTCATTGTTGTTCATCTCCCATGTTGAACAATTGGTCTTCATTTAGTCGAAACCGTCGTATGCGGTGGCCCTTGCCGGACCTGCCCGCCACGAGGGGCCTGCAGAACAAAGCACAGCGGCAACAGGATTGCCAATCACTATGCGAAGCCCGTTCAGCCTTCTTTCGAAAGCCCGTATTCTCCTTTCGGATCATCGGTCGGTCTCAGACAGGTAAAGAAACTATCACGAGTCAATCATTTCGTTTCTTCAGGACCGCCGCCGCAAGGTGCAAAAGCGACACCACAAATCGCCGCCAAATCATTCATTCGCAACGAAAAATATGCGGTCGGTGGTCGGGTATGTCGCAGATACACCTGTCAAGTGGACCTATCCATTGAAGCAACTGGCCCTATTGGACTGCCCAAACTCTGTGCTGCTTGGAAATTAGGATATACTTGCCCCGCCCCACAGATTCGTCTGACGGGCCATATAGGGCCAGCCTCACGCAACGCTTTCACAAGGGAGTCCTCGTCATGGACGGTAATCTTTCACCAAACGATCTGTCGGGCATCGTCGAAGCCGACCGCGCCCATGTCTGGCACCACCTGAGCCAGCATGCCCCCTATATGGCACCTGAGGGCGAGCGCACCGACCCCAAGATCATCGTCGAGGGCAAGGGCCTGCGCGTCTGGGACCAGCATGGCCGTGAGCATATCGACGCCGTCTCCGGCGGGGTCTGGACCGTCAACGTAGGCTACGGCCGCGAAACCATCGCAGACGCAGTGCGCGACCAGCTGGTCAAAATGAACTTCTTCGGCGGCACCGTGGGCTCGATCCCGGCAGCCATGTTCTCTGAAAAACTGCTCAGCAAGATGCCCGGCATGAGCCGCGTCTACTACGCCAACTCCGGCTCCGAGGCGAATGAGAAGGGCTTCAAGATGGTCCGTCAGATCGCGCATCAGCGCTACGGCGGCAAGAAGCACAAGATCCTCTACCGTGAGCGCGACTACCACGGCACCACCATCGCCTGCCTGTCGGGCGGCGGTCAGGACGAGCGCAACGCGCATTACGGCCCTTTCACGCCGGGCTTCATCCGCGTGCCGCACTGCTTGGAATACCGCAAGGGCGATCAGGGCATGGCCGACCTCAGCTCTGAAGAATACGGCGTCGCCGCCGCCAACGCGATCGAGGAAGTTATCCTGCGCGAGGGCGCGGACACCGTAGGCTCGCTTTGCCTTGAGCCGGTCACAGCAGGCGGTGGCGTCATCACCCCTCCGCCCGGTTACTGGGATCGGGTGCAAGAGATCTGCAAGAAATACGACATCCTGCTCCATATCGACGAGGTCGTCTGCGGCGTCGGTCGTACCGGCACATGGTTCGGCTACCAGCATTACGGCATCAAGCCGGACATCGTGACAATGGCCAAAGGCGTGGCGTCGGGTTACGCAGCGATCTCCTGCTGCGTGACCACTGAAGAGGTTTTTGACATGTTCAAGGACAACACCTCCGATCACCTCAACTACTTCCGCGACATCTCCACCTTCGGCGGCTGCACGGCTGGCCCGGCGGCGGCGCTGGAAAACATGGCAATCATCGAGCGGGAGGGCCTCTTGGACAACACCGTGGCCATGGGCGACTACATGGTCGACCAGATGCGCGCGTTGCAAGACAAGCACGCCTGCATCGGCGAGGTCCGCGGCAAGGGTCTGTTCACCGGGATGGAGCTGGTCGCCGACCGCACCACCCGCGAACCGCTGCCCGAGAAAACCGTGGCTGCCGTCACCGGTCACTGCATGAAGAACGACGCGGTGATCATCGGCATGACCAACCGCTCGCTGCCGGGGCTGAACAACACGCTCTGCTTCTCGCCTGCGCTGATCGCGACGAAAGATGATATCGACCAAATCCTGACCTCTGTCGATGGGGCGCTGACAGCCGTCATGGGCTAAGGTCCCAAGACATACCAAATGCCAAAGCCCGCTCCTGCCATCAGGGGCGGGCTTTGTGTTTCAGTCTAAGAAAAACAACCCGGCGTGCTCGCTTCCTGCGACCTTCAACGCCTGAGGCCAAGGACACCGAACCTCACCGAAAGACCCGAACGGCCCTATCTGTTGTCGTCGAGATGCTTCCGCATCAGCTCCAGATCGCCGCGTATGCGACGCATGATCGTGAGTTGATCACCGCCGATGACATGCCGAAACTGCTCACTTACCTGAGCAATCGCCTCTTCGCGAAATGCACGGCCGGCATCGGTCAGAAACACCCGTTTGCCACGCCCATCTTCCGGGTCCGGCTGGACGTCGATATAGCCCCGCTCCTGCAGCACTTTCAGCGAATGGGTCATCGTGTTCTTGGTCACCTGCATGGCTGACGCGATCCGCATGGGCGTTTTGCCGTCGCCCATGCGCGCAAGGTGGTTCAGGATCGAAAAATGCGAGGGGTGGACGCCGTCAGGCAGGCTCTTGGCGAACATGGCCGTCGACAATTGGTTGATGATCCCAATTTCGGTAAAGAAGCCGAAGACTTCGTCCGCGCTGCCACTTTCTTCGCTCAAACCGTTCCGATCTTGGCCTCTATCGGCCAGCGAGGGCTGACCGCAACATTCGGACCGTACCCGATCCGCGCCAACATTTGAACCGTTCCACCAGCCGGGGCAAGGCGTTGGTGTGTCTCCTGATAAATTTCCGCCATCTCCGGGTATTCCTGAAGGGCCTGGCTCAATGGCTGAAACCCGAGGCCCTCGGCGGTGCAGGCAAGATTGACCCGTAGCCAATCGGCACCGGCGGCAATCTGGTCCCGTCTGGTATTGGTTGGGGTCACCATCCAGAGATGCCCCATCGCCGTTTCAGTATTGGCAAGAACGGCCTTCATCCCCTCCTGAAACCCGGTCGAATTTGGGTCCAGCAACGCCTCGCGCGTCATGACACCCGCCAAGGCAAGCGCTTCGAAAAGCGCACCGCTGAAGTCGATACCGTCGGGGTTGGCGTTGACCTCTGCCTTGCCGATCCGCATCAGGTCCACGCTTTCCTTGTAGGTGTGCGGGGTCTCGACCTCGATCGTCAGGGCCGCGCTGGTCAGCTGCCGCCAATACGCAATGTCATCGCTATCAATAGAGCCGCCGATTTCGGTCTGGCGGGCAACCGTCAATATGCGGGCCAGAGCGTCAGGCGAGACGGTCCGGCCTGTGTCAAAGGGCTCCTTGTTAGACCGACGGTCTAGCATGTGATCAAACAAAGGATCGCGCGTAACCGCCCCTTTGGTAAACGCGGCGGTGGCAATCGGGCGATTGTCCAGCCCCGCCATGTCCTCCCCTTCCGGGAACAGGGTGATGGCAACATCGTAGCCATCCGCATTTGCAGCCATCCGCATCAGTTCAAGAAAGCAGCCAAGACCGATGGTCAGTTGCCTATCGAACGGGTCCGTGTGCGGCAGCTGCTTGTCGGTGTCAAAATACAGCGTCAGCCCGTCATCACCCTCAAGGCTGACAATCCAGGGCTGACGGTTATGCGGGTTCGGCGCCAGGATCGCATGCGAAAGCGCATTTTTGCGCGGATCGTCATAGCTGCCAATCAGCCCCCAAGGTGCCAGCGCTTTGTCAGGTGTACGTGTCGCGGCGAAAAGGCCCGCGCTGCCAGCGGCAAGGACAATGCCTCCGCCAGCCAGTTTGAGAAAGTTTCTACGGTTCATAGCCAGATCTCCTTAAGTTCTATGTCGAACTATCTAGTACGATATCGAACCAGTCAAGGAATTTTTGGAAGACATGTAACGGTCCCTAGAACTCACCACGGCCAAACGCCCCCCGAGACCGCCGCAGACTTCCGCTTTACACGCAGGTCCTGTATAGCCACTTCAGCCACCGCTTAAGGCCAGCTTATGTCCATCGCCATCGACACATTCTTCCTCGACCCCGCATTCGAGGGCACCTTGCAGCAGCAGATCCAGCAGATGGTGGCGGGCGGGGTTCTTTCTGGCCGGTTCCGCCCCGGTGAGAAGCTGCCATCGTCGCGGAAACTCGCTGCGCATCTGGGCGTCAGCCGCATCACTGTGACGCTGGCCTATAACGAGCTGATGGCCGACGACTACCTCTCCTCTGCCGGGCGGTCAGGCTATTTCGTCTCTGAAAACGCGCCCGAGCCGCCGCAGATCAGCGGGCGTGCCAGTCAGGACACCGTGGATTGGTCCCGCGCCATCGGCAACCGCTTCTCAGGCGCGTTGCAGGTCGAAAAACCCGTCGACTGGCGGGCCTACAAGTACCCGTTCCTGTACGGGCAGGTGGACCCGTCGCTCTTTGACCGCCAAAACTGGCGGCTTTGCGCGCTCAGGGCTTTGGGGCAACGCGACTTCGACAATCTGACCGCTGATCAGGTCGACCGCGACGATCCGCAACTCTTGGAGTTCATCGCCCGCAACACCCTGCCTAGGCGCGGCATTCTGGCCAACCCGGACGAGATCCTGATCACCGTTGGCGCGCAAAACGCGCTGTGGCTAACCGCCCAAGTGCTGCTGACCCAGCGCCGCATGGCCACGCATGAAGACCCCTGCTATCCGGGCCTGCGCCATATCCTGAAACAGTCCCGCTGCCACCGTACGCCGATCACCGTGGACGGGGGCGGCATCCTGCCCGATCAAATTCCAGCCGAAACGGATGTACTCTTCACCACCCCGAGCCACCAATGTCCGACCACGGCCACCATGCCGCTGGAGCGCCGCGAAGAGCTGCTGCGCCGGGCCCGCGAGGACGATTTCCTGATCGTCGAGGACGACTATGAGTTCGAGATGTCCTTTCTCAAACCGCCCTCCCCCGCGCTGAAGTCGCTCGATGAGGAGGGCCGGGTGATTTATATCGGCTCCTTCTCCAAGTCCCTCTTCCCCGGGCTTCGCCTCGGCTATTTAGTGGGCCCCGCGCCGTTTATTCGCGAGGCCCGCGCCCTGCGCTCTGCCGTGCTGCGCCACCCGCCGGGCCACATGCAGCGCACCGCTGCCTACTTCCTGTCACTGGGCCATTACGACGCGCTGGTGCGCCGGTTGCGCAACGCGTTTCACGACCGCCGCCGCCTGATGGACAAAGCCATTGCCGAGCATAAACTGGAGGTCGCAGGCGTCGGCACCTTCGGCGGCTCCAGCTATTGGATGCGCTCGCCCGAGGGCGTCGACACCATGCGGCTGGCCGAGGCGTTGAAAGCGAAATCGGTGCTGATTGAGCCCGGCGCACCGTTCTGCGAGGGCACAGGGCGAATATACCGCCACTACCGTCTGGCCTATTCGTCGATCTCTGCCGCGCAAATCTCCCCCGGAATTGCCAAGATCGCAGAGACAATAGAGCAGCTAAAACCCAAAATTTGAGACTATTTGGCTCAATTATTGATTCTCCGCGCATATCCTCAAATCAGAAAAACCAGACGAAACCGCAGATCCCTACGGCCTCGCAAAGTCCCAATTTTCAACATATATGGCTTTGGCGAAGCCGTTCTGGATATATGTTCACGCAACACTGGCTCTAAACTAGACAGGCTCTCACTGCTAGGTTAGCCCCAACACCAAGAACAACCTGTTTTACCTCACGCCCTAGGGAGAGACTTCCATGAAAATGACGACCGAAGAAGCCTTCGTCAAAACGCTGCAAATGCACGGCATCCGCCACGCGTTCGGGATTATCGGCTCGGCCATGATGCCGATTTCCGACCTGTTCCCAACCTCCGGCATCAAATTCTGGGACTGCGCCCACGAGATGACCGCTGGCATGATGTCCGACGGCTACACCCGCGCCACCGGCGAAATGTCGATGATGATCGCGCAAAACGGCCCCGGCATTACGAACTTCGTGACCTCCGTCAAAACCGCCTACTGGAACCACACTCCGCTGCTGCTGGTCACGCCACAAGCGGCCAACAAAACCATCGGCCAAGGTGGCTTCCAAGAGATGGAGCAGATGAACCTGTTCGCCGATTGTGTTGCCTACCAAGAAGAAGTCCGCGACCCGTCCCGCATCGCCGAGACGCTGAACCGCGTGATCATGCAGGCCTACCGCGCTTCCGCACCTGCGCAAATCAACATCCCGCGCGATTTCTGGACGCAAGTCATCGACATTGAGCTGCCCGTCGCAGTCGAGTTCGAACGCCCCGCCGGTGGTGCTGAGGCCGTCAAGAACGCCGCTGAGCTGCTGTCTTCCGCCAAATTCCCGGTCATCCTGAACGGCGCTGGCGTTGTTCTGGCCGGCGGCATCGACGCCTCCATGAAGCTGGCTGAAACGCTCGACGCACCTGTTTGCGTAGGCTACCAGCACAATGACGCGTTCCCCGGCAACCACCCACTCTTTGCAGGCCCGCTGGGCTATAACGGCTCGAAAGCTGGGATGGAACTGATCTCCAAGGCCGACGTCGTTTTGGCGCTGGGCACCCGCCTGAACCCGTTCTCGACCCTGCCGGGCTACGGCATCGATTACTGGCCGACAGACGCCAAGATCATCCAAGTGGACCTGAACCCTGACCGTATCGGCCTGACCAAGAAAGTCACCGTCGGCATCGTGGGCGACGCCAAGAAGGTTGCCGAAGGCATCCTCGCCAACCTGTCGGACGGCGCAGGCGACGCGGGCCGCGCAGATCGCAAAAACCTGATCGCACAAACCAAATCGGCTTGGGCACAGGAGCTGACGTCGCTAGACCACGAAGAAGACGATCCGGGCACCACCTGGAACGAGCGGGCTCGCACTGCGGAGCCAAACAAGATGTCGCCCCGCCAAGCATGGCGCGCGATCCAGTCGGCCCTGCCGAAGAACGCGATCATCTCGTCTGACATCGGCAACAACTGCGCCATCGGCAACGCCTATCCGTCCTTCGAGGAAGGCCGTAAGTATCTGGCACCGGGCCTGTTCGGGCCTTGCGGCTACGGCTTCCCGGCCATCGTCGGCGCCAAAATCGGCTGCCCTGACGTGCCCGTTGTGGGCTTTGCAGGCGACGGCGCATTCGGCATCTCGATGAACGAAATGGTCTCCGTGGGCCGTGGCGACTGGCCACCGATGACCATGATCATCTTCCGCAACTACCAGTGGGGCGCAGAGAAGCGGAACACCACGCTGTGGTTCGACGACAACTTCGTCGGCACCGAGCTGGATGAAAACGTGTCTTACGCCAAAATCGCGGACGCCTGTGGCCTCAAAGGCGTGCAAGTGGACAACATGGACGCGCTGACCGACGCTCTGAACGCCGCTGTGGAGGACCAGATGGAAAACAACACCACGACCTTCATCGAGGTTCTGCTGAACAAAGAGCTGGGCGAGCCGTTCCGCCGCGACGCCATGAAGAAGCCGGTTGCTGTGGCTGGCGTCTCCGCATCGGATATGGCCGCAGAGTAATTTCTGCTGCATAGTACGACCCTACCCGTCCCAAGCAATTGGGGCGGGTTTTGTGGTGAATAGGCTGCGTTTTGGGAGAATACGTTGTGACCGCTGAGAACCCGTTTCTGTCCACC
The DNA here is from genome assembly GCA_947494645.1 of uncultured Litoreibacter sp. GTDB lineage: Bacteria > Pseudomonadota > Alphaproteobacteria > Rhodobacterales > Rhodobacteraceae > Litoreibacter. The sequence continues at coordinate 897,329 of CANLVO010000002.1, read as the reverse complement.
CGTGAAGCCGTCTGCCCTGACACTCTTCTGAATATGGCCAAAGCCGCCAAAAGCCCGCGCGTCGCCATTGCCCGCGCCGGTGCGCCCCTGCCCATGGAAGCCGCCCGCGATGCCGCAGAGGCCGACATCATGGAGCCCGTCTTCTGCGGAGAGCGCGCCATCATCGAGGCGGAGGCCGAAAAGCTGGGCTGGGATATCTCAGGCTTCGACATCATCGAGGCCGAGGGCGAGGAAGACAGCGGCAAGGCCGCCGCATTCGCCTGCGGGGAGGGCCGCGCCGACGTGCTGATGAAGGGCAATCTTCACACCGACGTCTTCATGAAATCCGCGCTGAACCGCGACGCGGGCCTGCGCACCGGCAACCGCCTTGTACATATCTTTCACATCTCGCACCCGGATGGCGGCAAGCCCATTCTGATCTCTGACGCCGCCGTTAACGTCTCCCCCAATATGGAAACGCGCCAGGACGCCACCCGCGAGGTGGTCAAGCTGCTGCATCTCGTCGGCAATGAGCGCCCGAAAGTGGCGTTTCTGTCGGCGACCGAAAGCGTCATCCCCTCCGTGCCCAGCTCGGTGGAGGCCGACACGCTCGCCACTTGGGCAAAAGACAACATCAAGGACGCCGATTTCTCCGGCCCGTTGGCGATGGACCTGATCCTCAGCCCTGACGCCGTGGCCACCAAGAAGCTGACCGCCGACCCGGTCGCGGGCAAAGCCGACGCAATCATGGTGCCTGACATTGTGTCGGGCAACGCGCTGTTCAAATCCTTCGTCTACCTCACCGGCGGCTGTGCCGCTGGCATCGTGATGGGCGCAAAGGTTCCGATCCTGCTGACGTCCCGCGCCGACCCGCCTGCGGCACGGATGGCCTCCATCTGTCTGGCCTCCATCGTGAACGCCGCCACATGAACCTGCTGGCCGATCTCACCAACCTGACAGGGATGGAGCTGCTGCTGCTCAGCGGCATCACCTTCCTTGCAGCCATGGTGCGCGGCTTTTCCGGCTTCGGCCTCTCGGCGGTGGTCATGGCCTCGGCCATCTTCATCCTGCCGCCCATCGCGCTGATCCCGATGCTCTGGTTCCTCGAGATGGCAGGCAGCCTCGCCATGTTCAAAGGCGGCATCGCTGACGCTGACAGACCCACCGCCAAGGGCCTGATCATCGGCAGCGGCCTCGGCTTGCCCATTGGTCTGCTGCTGAACCTGCAACTGCCCACCGACACGTCGAAAGCGGTGGCGCTGACGATTCTGATCGTGCTGGCGCTCAGCCAGCTGTTCAAGATGCGGCTGCCGTTCCTTGCCACCCCGGCTGGCACCTATGGCGCGGGCCTCGGCGCAGGCATCATCACCGGCTTCTCAGGCGCAGGGGGCATGTTCATCGCGCTCTACATGCTGTCGCGCCAGCTCGACCCGCGCACCATGCGCGGCACCTTGTCTATCTATCTGCTCGGCGCAGGCGTGGTCGGCCTGATCACCCATCTCGTCATCGGCACCATGGACCAAACCGCCGTCGCGCGGGGCATGTTCTTCATCATCCCAACGCTCATCGGCCTCTATGTCGGCCGCGCGTTCTTCATCCCGCGCCTTGAGCCCTACTACAAACCCTTCTGCCTGACGCTGTTGCTTGGCCTCGCCTCGCTCGGCCTCATCCGCACCGTATCCAACTAGGAGCCCTCACCATGAACCAACCAGTGATCAACCTGTCACCCAAGGTCTCTGACGAGGTCCGCAAGACCACCTGCTACATGTGCGCCTGCCGCTGCGGGATCAACGTGCATATGAAGGACGGCAAAGTCGCCTATATCGAGGGCAACAAAGACCACCCGGTCAACCAAGGCGTGCTATGCGCCAAAGGCTCCGCTGGGATCATGCAGCACAACGCGCCGTCGCGGCTGCGCGCGCCCATGAAGCGCGTCGGTCCACGCGGATCGGGTGAGTTCGAAGAAATCACATGGGAAGAAGCATACGACATCGCCGTCGGCATTCTGGAGCCCGTCCGCCGCGACAACCCGGAAAAGCTCGCGTTTTTCACGGGCCGTGACCAGTCGCAAAGCTTCACCTCCCTCTGGGCGCAGGGCTTCGGCACCCCGAACTACGCCGCGCATGGCGGGTTCTGTTCGGTGAATATGGCCGCCGCTGGCATCTACACCATGGGCGGCGCGTTCTGGGAATTCGGCCAGCCCGATTGGGACCGCACCAAGATGGTGATGATCTTCGGCGTCGCGGAAGATCACGACTCCAACCCTATCAAAATGGGCCTCGGCAAGGTCAAAGCGCGCGGTGCCAAGGTCTACGGCGTCAACCCGATCCGGTCGGGCTACAACGCCGTCGCCGATGAATGGGTCGGCATCACGCCCGGCACCGATGGGCTGTTCATCCTGTCGCTGGTCCACGAGCTGTTCAAAGCCGGCAAGATCGACCTGCACTACCTCGCCCAATGGACCAACGCACCCGTCTTGGTGAACGGCGACGAGAAGTCCGAGGATTTCGGCCTCCTGATGCGCGACAAAGACAACAAGCTGATGGTCATCGACCGCGCCACCGGCAAGCCCGCCGCCTTCGACAAGAAGGGCGTTAAACCGGACCTCGCCGGATCGCAGCGCGTCAAAGGCGTCACCCACCGCTCCGTCTTCCAGCACATGGCGGAGAAATACCTCGACCCGCAATACGCCCCCGAGGCCGTCGCTGCCAAAACCGGCATCACCGCCGACCGCATCAAGCGCATCGCAGCCGAACTTGCCGACGTGGCCTTCAACCAAGCTATCGAGGTCAAGCAAACCTGGACCGACTTCCGCGGCGAAACCCATGATAAATTCGTGGGCCGCCCGGTGAGCTTCCACTCCATGCGCGGCATCTCGGCCCATGCGAACGGCTTTCAGACCTGCCGCGCGCTGCACATGCTGCAGATCATCCTCGGCACGGTGGAGACCCCCGGCGGGATGCGCTTCAAGCCGCCCTACCCCAAACCGCCAGAGGCGCATCCGAAGCCCCATTGCAAAGTCACCCCGGGCGAGGCGCTAGACGGCCCGCATCTGGGCTTCACCCACGGTCCCGACGATCTTGCGCTGAAAGAAGACGGCTCGCCTGCCCGCATCGACAAGGCTTTCACTTGGGAAAACCCGATGTCGAGCCACGGCATGATGCACATGGTCATCTCCAACGCCCACGCGGGCGTGCCCTACAAAATCGACACGCTGTTTATGTACATGGCGAACATGTCGTGGAACTCGTCGATGAACACGCGCGGCGTGATCGACATGCTCACCGACAAGGATGAAAACGGCGACTACGTCATCCCCAACATCATCTATTCCGACGCCTATAGCTCGGAAATGGTCAGCTACGCCGACCTGATCCTGCCCGACACGACCTATCTCGAACGCCACGACTGCATCAGCCTGCTGGACCGCCCAATCTGCGAGGCCGACGCCGTCGCCGACGCCATCCGCTGGCCCGTGGTGGAGCCTGACCGCGACGTCAAAGGCTTCCAATCCGCGCTGTGTGATCTCGGCGCCCGCCTCGGCCTGCCGGGTTTCGTCAATGAAGACGGCAGCCAAAAATATCAGGATTACGCCGACTACATCACCAACCACATCCGCCGCCCCGGCGTGGGGCCGCTTGCGGGCTTCCGTGGCAATGGCGACGAGCACGGGCGCGGCGAAAGCAATCCCGGCCAGCTCGACGCCTATATCGACAATGGCGGCTTCTGGATGGAGCACGTCCCCGAGGACGCCGCCTTCTTCAAACCATGGAACATGAATTACCAGGACTGGGCCGTCAAAAAGAGCTTCTTCGACAAGCCCATGCCCTACCTGTTCAACCTCTACTTAGAACCCATGCGCCGCTTCCAACTCGCAGCCGAGGGCCATGGCACGCGTCAGCCCCCCGATCACCTGCGGGAGCGGATCAAGGAAACGATGGACCCGCTGCCGATCTGGTACTCCAATGAAGAGGACAACAAGGCCGACGAATACCCCATCACCGCGCTCACGCAGCGGCCCATGGCGATGTACCACTCATGGGGCTCGCAAAACGCGTGGCTCAGACAAATCCACGGCCACAACCCGCTCTACGTACCAACCAAAATTTGGGAGGAAAACGGCTTCAAGGAAGGCGACTGGGCCAAGGTCACCAGCCCCCACGGCGAAATCACCGTCCCCGTCGCGCATCAAGCCGCGCTGAACGAAAACACTATCTGGACATGGAACGCCATCGGCAAACGCAAAGGCGCATGGGCGCTGGAAGAGGACGCGCCTGAGACCACCAAAGGCTTCCTCCTCAACCACCTGATCCACGAGCTGCTGCCCCCCAAAGGCGACGGCCTCCGCTGGTCCAACTCCGACCCGATCACCGGCCAGGCCGCATGGTTCGACCTGAAGGTCCGCGTCGAAAAAGCCGCAACCCCGGCAGATGTCCAAACCCAGCCCAACATCCCGGCCCAAAAATCGCCCGTCGGCAAGGGCCCCGAAAATCTGACATGGAAGCTCGGCCAATGACCACACTCCCCGCTCAAACCGAGAAGAAGCTCGGCCTAGTCATCGACCTCGACACATGCGTCGGCTGCCACGCTTGCGTGGTGTCCTGCAAAGGCTGGAACACGGAAAACTACGGCGCGGCGCTCAGCGACCAGAACGCCTATGGCAAGGACCCGTCCGGCACCTTCTTGAACCGGGTGCACAGCTACGAGGTGCAGCCCGAAACAGGGGCCGCCCAAACCATCCACTTCCCGAAGAGCTGCCTGCATTGCGAGGACGCGCCGTGCGTCACCGTCTGCCCAACAGGGGCCAGCTACAAACGTGTCGAAGACGGCATCGTGCTTGTCAACGAGTCCGACTGCATCGGCTGCGGCCTGTGTGCATGGGCCTGCCCCTACGGCGCGCGGGAACTGGATCAGGCCGAAGGCGTGATGAAGAAATGCACCCTCTGCGTCGACCGCATCTACAACGAAAACCTGCCCGAGGAAGACCGCCAGCCGGCTTGCGTCCGCACCTGCCCAGCAGGCGCGCGGCACTTCGGTGACCTCGGTGACGAAACCTCCGATGTCAGCCAACTCGTAAAGGAACGCGGCGGTTTCGACCTGATGCCCGAGCAAGGCACCAAACCCGTCAACAAATACCTGCCGCCCCGTCCCAAGGACGAGCAGATCGACATCCTCGCCCCTCTCTTGGAACCCGTGGCCGCTGAGCCCACAGGCTTCCTCGGCTGGCTCGACAAAACGCTGGAGAAACTCTGATGCATCCCGCACCGTCCATTATCTTCTTCACCGTCTTTTCCGGCCTTGGCTTCGGCATGCTGGCCTTCCTGGGCCTCGGCAAACCCGACGTCTCCGGCTTCACCGCCTTCATCTTCTTCGCCATCGCCTACGCGCTGGCCGTGGGCGGCCTGATCTCGTCGACCTTCCACCTCGGCAATCCGCAACGCGCGCTGAAAGCCTTCAGCCAGTGGCGCACCAGCTGGCTGTCGCGCGAGGGCTGCTTGGCCGTGGCCACGCTCATTGTCATGGGCCTCTACGCAATAGGCGTGATCTTCTTCAACACCCGCATCGGCCTCCTTGGCCTGCTGGGCGCGATCCTCTGCGTTTGCACCGTTCTGGGCACCTCGATGATCTACACCCAGATTAAGACCGTGCCGCGCTGGCACCACTGGACCACGCCGCTGGTCTTCCTCAGCTACGCGCTCACGGGCGGGGCATTCCTGACAGGTCAGGTTCAGGTGGCCGCCGCGGGCCTTGTCACCATCGGGGTTCTGCAAATCCTCGCTTGGGTCATTGGCGACAAGCGGTTCGCTGGGTCCGGCTCCACCATAGAGAGCGCGACAGGCCTCGGCACCATCGGCAAGACCCGCATGTTCGAGGCACCCCACAGCGCGAAGAACTACCTGATGAAGGAAATGGTTCATGTCGTCGGCCGCAAGCACGCGCGTAATCTGCGCATCATCGGCTTGGTGCTCTTGTCGCTGCTGCCTTGGGCGCTGCTGATGTTCTTCCCGTTCAGCCATCTGCTGGCCCTCGTCGCGATCCTCGCCCATATCGCAGGTGCGCTCACCACCCGTTGGCTGTTCTTCGCGGAAGCCGAGCACACGGTCGGGCTCTATTACGGTCAACGCGGCTAACACCAATCCAGAGCTGCAATAACAGCCGCTGACAATTCCGTCAGGCGGGTGGCAAAGCCGTGCCTGACACCCATTTGCGGTGTAGAACCCAACCAACCTTCAGAAGGAGACCGCCCGTGATGCCGACCATGACCCCAAACAGACGATCCCTCTTGAAAATGGCTGCGGCCCTCGCCGTCCTGCCCGCCACCGCCTTTGCGGCGACAACCAAGACCTATTCCAGCCGCGGCGTGGCCATCGATGGCAGCGACGCGGTGGCCTACTTCACCGAAGGAAAGCCCGTTGAAGGCAGCAAGGACTTTACCCATGAGTGGAACGGCGTCACCTGGCGCTTCTCGTCCGCCAAGAACCGCGACCTGTTCGCAGCCGCCCCCGAGGACTACGCCCCGCAATATGGCGGCTTCTGCGCATATGCGGTGGCACAGGGCTCGCTGGCCTCAACCACCCCGGAAGCGTGGAAAATCGTCGACGGCAAGCTGTACCTGAACTACTCGCGCCGCATCCAACGCCGCTGGGACCGCAATATCCCTGAGTATATCGCCGATGGCGACCGCAATTGGCCCAGCCTGAGCGTCTAGCCCGAAAATCCGCCGGGGCGTCTAGTCATTGTCCGACAACCCTGCCCCGGCCCCCGCGACCCGCGACGCTTCACTGGCCGGCACATAGGTCCGCGCAGCGAGGCTTTTCAACATCTCCACGATCTGCACAGGCACCGGCTGCACCGGTCCGAACACATCCAGCATCTGCCGCTCGGCCATCTCGACCGTGACCGAGCCCTTGGCCCCCGATGCCAGCCCGAACCGCACGTCATAGACCAGTTGCGCGCGGTGCAACATCGGCCACAGCAAAAGCGGCCAGTCGATCCGGTGCAGCACCACCCGCGCGGCGCCTGCGAGCAATGCGTCAATCACCACCGGCCCCGCCATCAGCACGCGGGCTTGCTCGATCACCACATGATCTTCCGTGCCTTCGACATGTGCGGGCAAATGCGGGCCATCCAAGGCCGCCAGCGCCATGGCAAAAAGCTGCGGGTCGCTGGCAAGCAAATCGGCCAAGCCGCTAAAATCCTCGGCATGTCCCAAAGGCAGCCCCGCGCCTATGCCCGCCTTCAAGAGCAAAGCCTGCAGCTCGGCCAGCGACATCTGCACCCCGTCATAGCCCGGCCCCGCCGCCACGAAGCGGTCAAACCAGTCGTGACCCGTCATCGTTGATGCGCTTTCACGGCTCAAACACTGGCAACCACCAGTCATCTGCCGCAGCCAGCTCGTCATGCAAAGGCGCGCCCTGCGCCAGCGTGATCCGGGTCCAGCGGTCCGACTTAGGGTCAAACTTGGACGCGCCGAAAAACGACAGCTTGCAGCGCAGCATGTCAATCGGGCGGCACTCTGCGCCGATAAGGTTGTCGCGTATCTCTGCAAACGGGTGGCTCGCCGTGCGCTGCACCCGCCGCACTGCAGACCGATGCTGCGGAAAGGCCCGCAAAAAGGCCGCCAGGCTGCCCTCATAATCATTCAGATCAAACGACAGGGCCTGCACCTGTCTGCCAATATCCAGCGGGCTTTCCAGCTCGGCCCCCGGCTCCTCATGCCGCGCCCCTAGCCTGGGCTCCAGTTTCTCTTCCGACACGTACCAGAACTGGGCGCACCCGGTCTCGCAGTCGAAATCCATCGGCAGCGCCCAGTGGAAATTCAGTTCGATCAGGTCCCGTAGCCGGGCCACGCTCATCCCCGGCTGCAATGGCACCGCAGAGGCCATGCCCATACACTCCGTCAACCCGTCCACAATTTCTCCGAACGGTTCCAGCACAAGGCTGACCACCAGTTCCTGACAGTCCAACCCAAAGGCTTGGCTGGCCCGCACCAGTTGGTCCAGCGGCTTTGGTTGCGACAACAGATCAGCAAGGCCCGAACGCAGGTCCTCCCATTCGCCGCGCAAAAGCTCGATCCGCGCCTGATGCGCCGCATCCGGCACCTGCCACTGCGCCAAATGCCGCGCCGCGCGGTCCGCCAAAGCCAGCAAAGGCCCGGCATCGACCCGAGGCAACGCCCGCACCCGCGCCAGCGCGGTCTCCCGCACCATCATCCAGTTGTTCAACAACTCAGGGTGGGACACCAGAAACGGCGCCATCCCCAACCCGGTCGAGTTGCCCACCCCGATATGCCGCTTCAAATTCCGATCCAGCGCGGCCCCGCCCACATGCTCCGCCAGATCATGGGTGAAGCCGCGAATGAGCCAGACGGTCAGCATCTCCGCCATGAAAGGCCCGTCCAAGCCGGGCCGCTCCGCAATCACACTGCGATCCGCGATGCCAAACTTGCCATTGCCATACACGGCGGTTGTGCGCATCAGATACCCGATCTGCGCCACCATCTCCGCATCGACCGGCGTCCCGTCACGCAAGGCAGAGGTCACATGTGCAAACAGCCGCACCGATTTGTTCGCCCGGCTCAGCACCAGATCGCGGGGCGTGAACCGCCCGGCCTCCTGCAACGGGGCACTTGCACAAATCCGGGCGATCTCGCCCTGATCCGGCACCCCGTCATACAGCACAAACGCCGCGTCCCAGGCCTCTGCGATCACCCGGTCGGTGCGCTGTTCAGGGTCCAGCCGGTTCGACACGGCCACCAGCGAATAGGTGAACCCGCCCAGATCAAGCTGGTAGACCCCATGCCCGTAGCCCTCCGCGTCCATCGCCCAGACGGGCCGCGTTACCTGAACCTGCTCGAACGAAAGCCGTCGCATCAGGGTCCGCAGAAAGCTCAGCCGCGTCGGAAACATCGCGCCCATCCGGGCCAGCCGCATCACGTCATCTGGGCTGCGCAGCGGCTCTTGGGGTGGCAGCGGCGCGTTCATCGCGAACCAAAAGACGCGTCATAGAACCGCAACCAATTGCCGCCCATGATCGCGTCCACCTCCGCCTGCGCGAAGCCCACCGCTAGCAACCCGGCGCTCAGGTTCGACATGTCGCGGTTGTCCACAAACCAGTCCGGTTGCGCCGGGAACCCGGCTTGCGCGGCAGACCCCTCGCCGTAATCCATCTCCTTGGACCACCGCCCGTTGCGCATCCAGGTCACCACGCTGTCGGGCTGGTCCTGACACAGATCCGAGCCGATCCCCAAATGCTGCACCCCGTAGCGCTGCGCCGCCTCGGCAATCATCTCGCAAAAGCTGGCCAGCGTGCAGTCGGTCCCGTCTTTCAAGTGATGCGGATACATCGAGAAACCCAGCATCCCGCCCGCATCCGTCAAGGCGCGCAAAACCTCGTCAGACTTGTTGCGCAAGGCCGGGTGCCACCAGTCAGGATTGGCATGGGTAATCGCAATGGGTCGCGTTGAATGCTCAATCGCCTCCAAGGTGGACCGATCCGCGGAATGGCTCATATCCACTACCATGCCCACACGGTTCATCTCCGCCACCGCCTGCCGGCCAAACCGCGTCAGCCCGCTGTCATCTTCCTCATAGCACCCCGTCGCCAGCAGCGATTGGTTGTTATAGGTCAGCTGCATGAAGCGAATGCCCAGCTGATGCCAGACCTCGATCAGCCCAATGTCATCTTCCATGGGCGAGGGGTTCTGAAACCCGAAAAACACCGCCGTCCGCCCGGTTTCAACCGCGCGGCGCACATCGTCGCCCGTGGCCCCGCGCATGATCAGGTCCGGGTATTGCTCAAACCATCGGTTCCACTGCGCGACATTCAAAACCGCCTCGCGAAAGCTCTCATGATAGGCGATCGTCACATGGATCGCGTCCACGCCGCCCTCCCGCAACTGCCGGAACGCTTTCTCCGACCAATTCACATATTGCAGGTTATCAATAACAGGGGCTCGCATAGCCGCACCCTGTCAGAAATCCGAACAAACGCAAGAAAAAGGGGCACCGAAGCACCCCTTCCCATGTTCAAAAATATCCGCCCCGCAGGGCCCGCTGATCAAAAATCGATCGCTGTGTATTTGGTCTCCATATAGTCTTCCAGACCTTGGCTGCCGCCCTCTTTGCCCAGCCCGCTTTCCTTCACCCCGCCAAACGGAGCCTCCACGGTCGTGATCAGCCCCGAGTTGATCCCGATCATCCCGTATTGCAGCTTCTCGGTCAGTTTGAAGATCCGGCCCACGTCGCGGGTATAGGCGTAAGAGGCCAGCCCGAACTCCGTGTCATTGGCCCAGGCAATCGCCTCGTCCTCATCCTCAAATTTGAACACGGGCGCGATGGGGCCAAAGATCTCCTCCTTGGCAAACATCATGTCCTGCGTCGCATCCGTAATCACGGTCGGTTCAAAGAAGCTCTGCCCCTTGTCATGCCGTTTGCCGCCTTGCGCCACGCTGCCGCCCTTGGATGTGGCATCCGCAATGAACTCTTCAACCTTCTCGACTGCGTCCATGTCGATCATCGGGCCCTGCTCCACGCCGTCTTCCAGCCCGTTGCCAACTTTCATTGCCGCCGTCGCCGCGATCAGCTTCTCGACAAAAGCGTCATACACCCCCGCCTGCACATAGATGCGGTTGGCGCAGACGCAGGTCTGCCCAGAGTTACGGAATTTCGACACCATCGCGCCTTGCACGGCCTTGTCGACATCGGCGTCGTCAAACACCAGGAACGGCGCGTTGCCTCCCAACTCCATCGACACTTTCTTCACCGTGCCAGCCGATTGCCGGATCAGCTCTTTGCCCACCTCGGTCGAGCCGGTGAACGTCACCTTGCGCACGCGCGGGTCATCCATAATCGCGCTGCCAATCTTGCGAGCCGAACCCGTCACCACATTGACCGAGCCCGCCGGGAAACCAGCGTCTTCCGCCAACGCGCCCCAGGCCAGCCCGGAATAGGGCGTTGCCGTTGCCGGTTTCGCCACCACGGTGCAGCCAATCGCGAGCGCGGGGGCAACCTTGCGTGCCAGCATCGAAGACGGGAAATTCCACGGGGTGATCATCCCCACGACACCAATCGGGTGCTTGCTAACCAGGAAACGACGACCATTCGTGGGCGCAGGAATAATCTCACCCTTGGCGCGGCGCACTTCTTCGGCAAACCAGCGCACGTAAGCCGCCCCGATGCCGATCTCACCCATGGATTCCGCCATCGGCTTGCCCATCTCGACCGTCAGCAGTTCCGCCAGCGTCTTCTGGTTGTCCATCAACGCGTCATGCAGCTTCATCAGCAAACCAACACGCTCCATCAGCGCCATGCCCGCCAGCCCGTCAAACGCGGCGTCCGCGGCGTCAATCGCGCGCAAGGTCTCAGCCTCGCCCGAGTTCGGCACCGTGCCGATCACCTCACCCGTGGCAGGGTTGGTTACGTCAATGGTCTCGCCACTATCAGCGCCGACCCACGTGCCGCCAATGAGGTTCGCCTCTTTCATGTATTTGGTGTAGCTCATCGCGCTTTATCCTTTTGAAAACACAAACTGCGTGTGTTGGTCATATGTCTCGCCCGGCCGCAAAATCGCGTTCGGGAATGTGTCATGGTTCACGGCGTCGGGCCAAATCTGCGGCTCCAGCGCCACGCCGGCATTCGCTCCGTAAGAACGCCCGCCAAGCCCCTTTGGTTTCACATCCAGCTTGAACCCGTCATAAACTTGGCACCCCGGCTCCGTCGAGCGCATTTCCATCGAAACCCCTGACTTCTCCGACTTCAAGGTCCCGATTTTGCGCAAATCCATCCTTGCGTCAGACAGGCACAGGTTGTGGTCGATAAACACGTCGTCCTTGATCGGCCGCATCTGCCGGAAATCATAGCGCGAGCCCGTCACATCCCGGCTTTCGCCCGTCGGAATAAACCCGTCATCCACCACCGTCACCCGGTCTGCGTCCAGCTGTAGCACATGGTCATCCGTGGTGGCCCCGCCATCGAGGTTCCAATAGCTGTGATGGGCGAAATTGCACAGCGTCGGCGCGTCGGTCTCGGCACTCAGCCGCACGTCAAAGATGCCGCCGTCTAGGCAGGCAAAGCTGCACCGCGCGACCATGTTGCCGGGGTATCCCATCTCCCCGTCCGCCAGCTCAATCCGCAGCGTGATCCGGTCCTCAGCCACGCTTTCCACGGTCCAGTTGCGCTTGCCCACCCCCTTGGAGCCGCCGTGCAGATGGTGGCGGTCCTGAAAGTTGCGGTCGACCTGATAGGCCACACCATCAATCTCGAACTGACCCTCGCCAATGCGATTGGCACAGCGCCCGGCCGTGGCCCCGAAATACGGGCTATCCGTGAGATACGGCGCAAATTCCTCGAACCCCAGCACCAGCGGCGCGTCATGACCGGCAAGCCGCAAATCCTGCAACACCGCGCCGTAGCTCAGCACATATGCGGTCATCCCGCCGCCCTCGATCCGGTGCCGCTCCACCGCGCTGCCATCCGGCATCTTTCCAAACATCATGGGCCTTTGCCTTTCAAATCAATTGCTTGGCCGGATCGCGCGCTCTCTTCCGCCGCCTCGCCGACCAGCACAGACCAGTAGCCATCCTGCAACGAGACCTCCGGCGCGCCCACCCCTGTTCGCACGAGGTTCAAGAACTTCTCATGCTGAAAAAACGTCGAGCCATGATGGTCCCCCGCCGCCAAGATATGCTCAGGTACATGCACCACCTCGCGCACCTCTTCCTTCAGTGCGCGCAAGGACATCACGAACTCCGCTTCGCGCTCCTTGCCATCAGGCGAGAACCTCGCAGGCCCCGGCACAAACGCCTCCACCCGTGCCTTTTCGCCGGTGACCGCAATGGTTTCCTGCCAGAACGAGCCTTCGGCAAACATGCACAAATCCAGCATGCCCCGCGCGCCATTCTCGAAATCCACCACCACATAGGCGTTGTCGATAATGTCCGGCATTTTGCCCATATAACGCTCGTCGCGGTGGTTCACATCCACCCCTGCCGAGGCGTAAACCCGCACCGGGTCACTTTTCAGAACCAGCCGCATCAGGTCCCAGAAATGGCAGCATTTCTCGGTCAGCGTACCGCCGGTGCGCGCATTAAACCGGTTCCAGTCATCCACCTTGGGCAAAAACGGAAAGCGATGTTCGCGGATCGACATCATGCGCGGGGTGCCAACCGCGCCCTGATCCACTGCCTGCATCAGCCGCTGCAGAGGCGGCATATAGCGGTACTCCATCGCTACCCAAACCGGCGCGGCGCGGCCCTTGGACATGTTCAGCAGGTCCCGGCAATCGGCGCTTGTTGTGGCCAGCGGTTTCTCCACCAAGATCGGCTTATCCGTCGCCAACAGCTTCTGCATGATCCCCGCATGGGTGTCATTGGGCGAGACCACCAGCACCACGTCGCACACATCCGCCGCCAGCATCTCCTCCATCGTGGCAAAGCCCTGCGCGCCGGAATTCTTCACCGACAGGCCTCGCATCTCCTCATTCGGATCAGCAATGCCGCCCACGCAAGCGCCCTCCAGCAGCGCAATATTGCGAATATGCTCCTGCCCCATCATGCCGGAGCCGATAATCCCGTATCTGATCACGCGCCCAGCTCCACCACGTTCAGGCCCATTCCGGCTGCTATCCCGCGCAACGCATCGCGGTGGTCGCCATACGCAATCGCCATGTGATGCTCCAACCCGGAATTCATCACATCGTCCAGAACCTGCTGCGCAGCATAATCAAACCGCACCACGCCGGATGTCCCCGTAAACGCCATTTCGCTGCGCAGCATTTCACCGCCCGCAATCACCACTTTCGGCTCACCATAAGCTTGAGACAGCCGGAAGAATGTCACCCGGCCGGGCTTCAAAGTGAACTCATAGAGAAGCGCCTGTTTGCGGTTCGTATGCACCGTTGCCATCGGTTCGTCATCCGTCATCGACAGCGGAGCCTGCCCGCAATGCCACACAACGCCCGTATCATGTTCGATATTCATATCGACCAAATCGGCAAGAAAAACAGGGGCATTGGCCACATCCTGCAAGATCGCCTGCGTCACCGCGCCGTATACATCTGCCTCGCAGGCGCATGGCACGCGGGCCTCACCCATCATCGAAACCGGGCCGCAGACGGCGCCGCCATACTCGGTAAATGTCTCCGGCCAGCAGCGAATGGCGAAGGCGTCATATTTGTTTTCGCTGCGCAGCATATCCAGCGCGCCTGCCAGCCGCAAAGACCGGTCCAGCTCGCCCGCATCCATGTCCTTCAGGTTCGGCACATTGGCCACTTTGGCGTGGTAGGGCGCGACTGCCTCGTCCCCCAAACCGCGCGCAGCATCGAACATGTCCGACAGCTCCAACTCGTCCACTTCCGCGCCTGTCAGCGCCTTCAGCTCCGCCTTGTCGTAGGCGCAAGTGTCAAATCCAACTGGATGCGCCCCGATCCGCGCAATGCGCAGATCCGGCACGGGCATCGTTTGCGCGGCCACACCGGGCTCGCGCCCGTCAATGCGCGTCACCGCGTATTTGTCGTCCAGAAGCCCCGCCAGGTCAGCCTCGCCGGGATCGCCGTAAAGCCAGCCAAAGCCGACCCCGTTTCGCCCCAGCGCATGGCCCGCCAGGTTCAGCCCGCAAAACGCGTTCAGTCGCAGCCGACCACCCAGCCGAGGCTCCGGCACCGCCCAGATCGCCAGCGGCAAGCCCAGCTTGGAGGCCTCTACGACGAAAGACGCATCCGTAAATGTTACCTGCAAGACCAACACCAGATCAGCCGACGCAACGGCGTCCAGCGCTTCCGGCGACGCCTCCATCAGCAGAGCGCGCGGCCCAATGACCTCGTGGCCCTCCAAGGCATCCAGATCCGCCAGCATCCCTGCCAGTTTTTCCTCGGCATAGGGCACGTCAAATGTTGGCCGCCCCAGCGGCAATATCCCGATCTTCATCAGAGACCCTCATACCCATGCCGGAACGACGCATCCGCAGGCGCAAACTGCGCGCCACCCTCGCCCCAGCAGGCATGTTTGTCCCAAGCCGTCGCTTTCGCATCCGCCAATGCGGAGATCTCGGCCATATAGGCCGCGCTTTCGCCTTCCAGTCCGGCGCGGATTGCGTCCCAATCGGGAAAGGCCTGAAACGCGTCCAGCCAGATCGCCCGCCCCGCCAAAAAGCCCGAGGCCCCAGCGGCAAAGGCATGCTCCAAAATCGCCTTGAACTCTGGCTTGCCCGCGCCAGCGGACAACATCACCCATGGCCGCCCCGCGAGACGCCCCATCTCGTCAAACAAACCCTGCACACCGTCGGTCGTAGCCACATCCTTCGCAGGCACCGGGCTTTCCAGCTTGAACACATCCACACCAAAATCAGCGCCGGAAAACGCCTCGACCGAGCGCAGCACGTCATCCGCACGCTTGGTGGTCATCTCCACATAGTCGCTCGTCTGCTCCGCATCGCTGTCAATCGGGTGCACCAGCAGCTCGAACAGGAACGGGATGTCATACTTGGCACACGCCTCACCGATGCGCTTGGTCCAGTCCTTCTGCTTCTGGTTCACCTCCGCGCTGGCATCGGGCCGGTACCACGCCAGCACCTTCACCGCGTCGCCGCCCATCCGCTTGATCTTGCCCACGTCCCAATCGTCAATCGACGAGGACAGACGCCCGTTGCCAGTCTCCTCAAACAGCGAGTCCTCCAGCGTCACGATCAGCCCTTTGGTGGGCGACAAGTGCTTCAGCCCCACCGGGATCGCGTAATGCGGGTCCAGCAGCATCGCGCTCGATCCGCCTTGCAGCGTCTCCACCAGCATCGCCTTGAACCGCGCCACATCCTCGTAAGGTGCCTGATCCACACCATAATGCGCGGCAATCGGGCCCTTGATGGGCGGGCGTTGATCCACGGCGGTCATCTTGAACACGCCGCCCGCGTCGGCCATGCGCCGCATGCCCCATAGTTTTCCTGCTGTCAGTTGCATGCCATTCTCTCTTTCAAAAACTGTTCCACTTGGGTCCGGTCGGGCGCGGCCTTGCGCCCCCCAAAGCCCGTGCATTTCAAAGCCGCCGCCGCATGGGCAAACCGCATCGCATCCATTTCACCCGCGCCCTCGCCCAGCCGCAGGGCAAAGGCCCCGTGCCACACGTCGCCCGCGCCAAGCGTGTCTTTCACATCCACCTCAAACCCCGGCAAAACCCCGCCGGGATGCAGCACGCCTGCAGCCCCCATGGTCACAGCGCACCAGCCCGGCAGCTCCAGCGCCGCATAGGCCTCGGTCACGTCCCCGACACCGGTGAAGTCCATCAAGCCTTGCTCGGAAAACACCACATGGCTGGCCGCTGCCGCCAAGTTTGCGGGCACCGGGGCCTCGCCATCCAGCACGCTTGGCACGCCCAAGGCGCCCCCCATCTCGATCACTTGTCGCGCGGCCTCCGGCCAGCGCGTGTCCGCAAGAACCGCGTCAGCCCGCAGCTCTAAAAGCCCCGGATCCTTCGCCAGCCCCGCGCCGCGAAACGCCATGATCTGCCGCTCCCCCGCCCCGTCCACATAGACCGACGACATGGCCGAGCGTGCCCCCTCCGTGATCACACATGGCCCAACGTCCACGCCCTCGGCGCGGATATCTTCCAGCACCAGATCGCACACATCATCGCGCCCGAACCGCGCCAAAAGCTGCGCGTCACCACCCAGCCGGGCAATCGCCACCGCCGCATTGGCCGCGCATCCACCGCCCACGATATCCACCGTGTCTGCGGCGTATTTTTCCGCCCGCGCAGGCAGCGCCTCCATCTGGAACACAAAATCCAACGCGGCCGAGCCTGCCACCATCACACGCGCCATCAATCCACCCTCAGCCCGCTGGGCACAGCTTCAGGTTTCCCCAGCCGCCCATGGATGGAGCGTTTGCCGGTCAGCGCCCCCATGAAGGCCACCAGATCCATGATCTCCGCGTCGCTCAGCGCCTGCGGCTCCAGATCAATCGCCGCCCGCACCCGCGCCATCTCCCGCACGTCCTGCTGGATCAGAAAATCTGCCTGCTGCAGCCAAGGCACCGAAGGCAGTTGCGCCATCTCTGGCTGCCACATGTCCAAGCTTCCAACAGGGTCCGCGTGGTGGCGAATAATCCCCTCCAATGTCGGGTAGGCCCCGTTATGCCCGTACGGTCCGGTCAGCGCGACATTGCGCAGCGACGGCGTACGGAACCGGTAGGCGTCTTCCAACGCGTCGCTCTCTGCCATCCGCCCCACATCGCGCGGCATCGGGTCGAACCGCCGTGTGCGGCCCGGACCAAAGGGCGGCAACCCAATCGCGTGAAACCCCTCATCGGTGAAAAGCGGCCCGCCATGGCAGTCGGCACAGCCCGCCTCGCCAAAGAACAAATCCGCGCCCCGCACCTGCGCCGCGTTCATCGTGCCAAGGTCGTAAGCGCTGTCGAAAGACCGCCACTCCGCGTCCATAAAGGCCGCCAAAGCGTTGCCGATATCTGCGATAGAGACCTGCTCCACCCCAGCTCCCGCAAACATCTCGCGGTAGGTGTCGTTGATCCGTACCCGTTTGGCCAGAATGGGCCACGCCATGTCGATGCGGTCATGAATGGCCCCGGCCACTTCGTTTTCTTTCGGGTTGCCCGCCATCTCGAATTGCGACGTCATCGGAAACAGCGCCTGCGCCGCCAGAATGCTGTTCAACCCCTTGGGCAAAAACTCTTCCGCCGGCGAATTGACCCCATTGCCGTAATCCGGCGAGGCTCCTAACCGCCCGTCATGAAAGAACACCTCCAAAGCGCCCACATTAAACAGCGCCTGCGCGTTGCGCGGGATACGCTTCTTGATCTGATCCGGTCCCTCAAGCGTCACCCGCTTTGGCCCCAGCCCGACACCCCCCTCGCCAATACCAAGGCTCACCCCATCAGCGCTGAAATGGTCATGGTTGTGGCAGGTGCCGCAGGAAATATTCTGGTTGCCCGACAAGATCGGGTCGTAAAACAACAGCTGCCCAATCGCCGCCATCTCCGCATCAATGGGCGCGAACATCCCCTCCGGCGCGTCAGCCATTGCAGGTCCTGCAAGCGCAAGCCAAACTGCCCCCAACAGATGGAGACCCCGATGCGATTTCTTCTTGCCCTTGCGCTCATGACCGCCCCCGCCTTGGCCGATATCGAAAAGGCCCGCGACCTGATGGAGGCTCTTAAATTCGAAGAAGCCCGCGAAGCCCTTTGGCCCGCGGCCCGCTCCGGCAACGCTGACGCAGAAGAGCTCATCGGCGTCATGTACGCGTTGGGCCTCGGCGTTGAAAAAGACCCGGTCCGCGCCTTTGAATGGTATCTGCGCAGCTCCATGAAGGGTCATCCCGGCGCGCAGTCGGGCATCGGCTGGTATTACGAGGAAGGGATCGGCGTCGCGCCCGATCTGGTCCGCGCCTACATGTGGTACGCCCTCAGCGCGATCGGAGGCGACCCCGACGCGGCAATTTCCCAGGAGGAAGTGGTCAAGAAGATGACCAAAGAGCAGATTGACCACGCGCATGAGCTGATCGCCGATTACAAAGTTTGGATGTATCCGTTCCGCTGATCCAAAGGGCGCCAACCCCCATCATTGCTTCAAAAATACCTCCCGCCGGAGGCGCATATCCGCAATCAGGAAAACGGGAAAAAATGGCGCGGCAGCCTCGACTGCCGCGCCACATGTCTTAGTTCAGGTCCGCGTCACGCGCCGCATTCACGGAGGCTTCCGCCGTGGCAACCGCCGCGCTCAGCGCATCAAACGCTGCCGGGCCGCCATCCACATTGTCCTTGAACCAGTCATACACCGGGGCCGCCGCGTCCTTGAAGGCCGCTTTCTGATCCGGTGTCGGCACATACAGATCGCCGCCAGCCGCGACAAAATCTTCATAGGCCTGAATCGACTTGCGCTTTGGCGAGGCAAACGTGGCCTGCTGCAGCTGGTAGAACCCGTCCACAACAACGCGCTTCAGCTCGTCATCCATCGACTGGAACTTCTCATTGTTCATGAACCACAGCGCGCCCATATAGGCATGTCCGTCCAGCGTCACATATTTCAGACCTGCATCCGGGAACTTCATGTTCATGATGTCGGTGATGCCGTTCTTGGAGCCTTCCACAACGCCCGTCTGGAACGAGGTGAACAGCTCAGGCCATGGGATCGGCGTCGGTGACGCGCCAAGCGCTTTCACCAGCTCTTGCGGCAGATCAGCCACGACAGTCCGGATCTTCAGCCCGTCCATATCACCCGGCTCCGCCACGCGGCGCTTGGTGTTGGCAAAGTTGCGCCAGCCGCCAGTGTTGCCAATGGTCATCAGGCGGATCGTGTCGCCGGACGCTTCCTTGACCATGCCTTGCATCGTCGTGGTGAACTCGGACCCGTTGGCCAACGCAGCCTCAGCAATCCGGTCATCCGCCATCAGGTAAGGCAGGTCCAGAACCTGGATGAACGGGAAGATGCCCGACACCCCACCTGAGGTGGAGACATAGACGTCAATCGTGCCGTCGCCCACACCTTGCAGACATTCCGCGCCATTGCCGCACAGCTGCGTGCCGATGAACAGCTCGACCGTGATCGCGCCGTTCGAGGCCGCTTCCACGTAGTTCTTGAACACGACCAGACCGTCATAATCCTCGTCGTTTTCATTCGAGTTCGCGGTCGCACGAATGGTCATCGCGTGACCATCGGCCCAGGCCGCGACGCTGGTTGTGGCCATCATGGCCGCAAGGCCCAACGCCTTCAAAGTGGTTCCAAGTTTCATCAAATATCCTCCCATTGGATTTTTCAGTTTTTATAGAAAGCCGAACAGCCCCGGCACAAAGAGCGAGATCGCCGGCACGTAAGTTATCAGGAATATCACCGCAATTTCGACAGCGAGGAAAGGCAAAATCGCTTTCGCAATCGCCTCGACCCGCTCTCCGCTGACAGATGAGGCCACAAACAGCACCAGCCCCATCGGTGGCGTCGCCAGCCCCACGGTCAGGTTCACGCTCATGATGATCGCGAAATGCACCGGGTCGACGCCCAGCGATGTGAAAATTGGCGCCAGGATTGGCCCCAGAATGATGATTGCGGGGCCTGCATCCAGAAACATCCCTACGATGAACAGCAGCAGGTTGATCAAAAACAGCAACACCAGCGGGTTTGAGGACAGCGACAATATGTAAGCGGCCAGCGTCTCCGGCGCGTGGCTCAGCGACACGACCGTCTTGAACGCCATCGCCGCGCCCACCAGCAACAGCACCACCGAGGAGGTCAGCGCCGCCTTGGTCAACACATCCGGCAAGTCCTTTAAAGACATCTCTTTCAGCACGAAGATCGAGATGATGAAGGCGTAAAACACCGCCACCGCCGCAGCCTCGGTGGGCGTGAAAACACCCCCCAAAATGCCGCCCAGAATGATCACCGGCGTCAGCAGCGGGAAGAACGCCTTGATCGAGGCCTGCCCTTTCTCCGACCACGTCGCCCGCTCGCGCGATTTCGGGAAGTCGGCGGAGTTAGCCATATAAGACGTCATCGCCATCAGCCCTGCGCCCACCAAAACCCCCGGCACGATGCCCGCCAAAAACAGCGCGGCCACGCTTTCGCCCATCACATAGGCGTAAATGATCATGATGCCTGAGGGCGGAATGATCGGCCCAATCACCGATGAGGCCGCCGTGATCGCCGCCGCAAAGCGCCGCGTGTAGCCCTCTTTCTCCATCGCGGGGATCAACATCGAGCCCAGCGCCGATGTGTCCGCCACCGCAGACCCCGAAAGCCCGGCAAACAGCATCGACGACAGAATATTCACCTGCGCCAAACCGCCCTTCAAATGCCCCACACAAGCCTGCGAAAACTCCACCAGCCGCATCGTGATGCCGCCCCGGTTCATCATCTCGCCCGCCAGCATGAAAAACGGAATGGCCATCAGCGGAAAGCTGTCCATCCCGTTATAGACGTTGCGGTACAGCAGCGTGATGTCCTTCTCCTGCCCGTTCAGCCACAGCAAGATGCCGGGGGCTGCCACCAGCCCGAAGAACACCGGCAGGCCGATGCACAGAAACAGCAAAAACAGCGGCAGGAACCAAACAAGCATCAGTCAGCTCCCAACGTGGCGGCTTCAGGGATGATCGGCAGCTCTTCCTCGCGCCCCGCAAGGATCAGCACCTGGCGCAGGATCATTCCGACCGTGACCATCGTCATCAAGGCGACCCCAACCAGTAGCGAGGCCATCATCCACGACCTCGGCACCCGGAACCATTCGGTAAACCCGATATTCGTCGGCAGCCACAGTGCTGCGGTTTTGAACTTGCCGCCAAAGCCCGTGACCTCGCCCCAGCCAATCTTGGTGGCCACGACCAAAACCAGCAGCGCGACAAACAGCAGGAACATCGACAAAAAGGCCGAGATCACCCGCGGCATCATCAAGACCAGCATGTCAATCGCCACAAAGCCGCCGCGACGGTAGGCCGTCGGCGCCACCAACCCGGTCAGCCACAACATCATGAACCGCGCGGCCTCGTCAGGCCAAGGCAGGGCGTTGTTCAGCGCATAGCGAAAAAACACTTGGATCAGAATCGCCAGAACCATCAGCCCCATCAGGACGACCGATATGTGCCGGCCAATGGCAAGCAACGTGCCATTCACCAGCGCCAGCAAGCGCGTCACTGCCAAGACTGAGCCCATGTTCCTCCCAGAACGCCGCAAAATTCGAAACTCGCCGAAAGCGCGTTACTTTCGATTAGCGTTAATCCGAAAGGCTCTGTCAAGAACTGTCTTCATGCGCCAGACAAGACCAGCTCCACCTCATGCTTGCTGCACAGCGGTGTCACCCAACTTGGCGCCACCCTGTCCGTGACGACCGTATGCACATCCCTCAGATGCCCCAGCGTCACCGGAGCCGATCGTCCGAACTTGCCCGCATCGATTGCCAGAATCACATGCGCCGCATGAGCAATCATGGCCCGGCAGACCTGCACCTCCGCCAGATCAAAGTCCAAAAGGGCGCCATCTTCAGCCACAGCCGCGGCCCCGATCACCGCATAATCCACTCGAAACTGCCGGACATAATCCACGGCCTCCGCCCCCAGAATTGCCCCGTCGCTGCGCCGCACAGCGCCGCCCGGCACGATCACCTCGACCCCAGGAAACAAACGCATTTCAGCGGCAAAATCCACATTATCGGTGATCACCCGCAGCTGGCTATGGCCCGACAGCATCCGCACCACCTGCGCCGTGGTGGTGCCGGCATTCATGAACACTGCACAGGTCTGCGGAATACGCGCCGCCACCGCCGCCCCAATCGCCTGTTTCGCCGCCGAGGCATCGCCTTCACGTTGCGCCGGAGAGGCATATTCAACGCCGCCCACCAAAGCAGCACCACCATGAAACCGCACCACATGATGCAATTCCGCCAGCGCTTGCAAATCCTTGCGAATGGTCTGCGGAGAGGTCGCAAACCGCGCTGCCAAATCCTCCACCCGCACCCGTTGCTGGGCTTCTATCAGTCCAAGAATTTTTCTCTGTCGCTGGCTCAGCATAGGCACCCCCGCCCCAAGCCAAGCATAAAAACGAAACAAACGAAACCATTTTCACAGTCTGGGGTTTCGCTTTTCGCGACTCACCTACGTCGTTCGGGTAGAATGACGCGCTCAAATACTCTGGGGGCATTGCCCGTGCGGCTTGGGGGCAAAGCCCCCAAAAGAGCACAAAACATCACGCGCGCCGCAGGCGCACATTTATCCTTCGTTCTGCGCCAGCCAAGCTGCAATCAAACGACGGTCGTCCTCGGAACGTACTTTGAAGTTCATCTTGGTCCCCGCCGCAAACCCGGCAGGGTTTTCCAGCCAGTCAACCAGTGCGTCTTCAGTCCAGACCTGCCCGTCAGCATTCAACGCAACCAGCGCGTCGGAATATCTGTACCCCTCAACGCTGCCAATCTCGCGCCCGACAACGCCCAGCAGATGCGGCCCAACGCCGTTGCGCTCTTGTTCGATCTGGTGACACGCAGTGCAGCGGCGCATCAGCCGCCCGGCGGCTGCCAAATCAATCGCAGCAGGTTCCACCGAAGCCACCTCAGGCTCTGCAACCTCTGCCTCTTCAGCCACCGGCTCGGGCTCAACCTCCGCGACTTCGTCTTCAGCCGCGGCTTCAACCGCCGGTTCAGAAACAGGTTCGGGTTCAGGCTCCGCGTCCTCGACCTCAGCGACCACATAGGCCAGCTCCCCCGGCTGCGGCCCAAGGTTTTTGTACAACGTGCTGACCCCGTCATTCAGCGCCAAAAACCCCATAAGGGGCAGGCCAAATGCAAACACAATCATGCTAAACCGGTTCATCCGCGGGGTCCTTTTAAGCTCTCAAAAGGAACATGGCGCGAATTGCCCCGGTGACAATATTTGGTCGAGAAAACCGCGACAAACCGCCGCTTTTGCAGCCCCCTTAGCGGATGCGGGCCTCCGTTTGGCCGTCAAACACCATCGCGCGCGGCAGGTCCAATGTCAGCCCAACACGAGAGCCTTCCTCCGACCGATCGTCGCCGCGCTCTTCCACGATGATCTTCTCGCCCGTGTCGCTCATCAGGTAGGCATAGGACACGCCGCCCAAAGCCTCTGTCAGCTCCACAGAATGTGTGTCGCCTTTCGGATCAATCACCAGATGCTCAGGCCGCAAGCCGATGGACACGGCAGTTCCGTCCGCAGGCAAAGTCACGTCCACCGCGCAATCCTGACGCAGCGCAGGCACGTTGACCTTGCCGCCTTTCACCGATCCCTCCAAGAAGTTCATCGCCGGAGACCCGATGAACCCAGCGACAAACTTGTTGTCAGGGTTGCGGTACAGCTCCAGCGGTGCACCCACTTGCTCGATCCGGCCCGCCCGCAGCACCACGATCTTGTCGGCCAGGGTCATCGCCTCAACCTGATCGTGGGTCACGTAAATCATCGTGGCGCCAATTTCCTTGTGCAGGCGCGCGATCTCCACACGCATTTCCACACGCAGCTCGGCATCCAGGTTGGACAGCGGTTCGTCAAACAGGAACACTTCCGGGCCGCGAACAATCGCCCGGCCAATCGACACACGCTGCCGCTGACCGCCCGACAGGGCGGCGGGTTTGCGCGCCAGATACTCTTCGAGCTTCAGAATGCGCGTGGCCTCCGCCACCTTCTCTTCGATCACCGCCTTGGGGTGCCCGTTCATCTTCAGGCCGAACCCCATATTCTCCTTCACCGTCATATGCGGGTACAAAGCGTAGGTCTGGAACACCATCGCCACGCCGCGCTCCGACGGGTCCATGCGCGTCACGTCACGCTCCCCAATCGAGACAGACCCTTCCGTGATCTCTTCCAGCCCCGCGATCATCCGCAGCAAGGTGGACTTGCCGCAGCCCGACGGGCCCACGAAGACGCAGAACTCGCCATCGCCAATATCAAGATCAACGCCATGCATCACCTGCACATCGCCGTAGCGCTTAATCACGTTTCTGATGGTCAAACCTGACATGGGTCTTCTCCCTTTCTGGGGCTCTAGGCGTGTTCTTCAATTTGGTCGGGGAAGCGCCAGCTTTCGGCGTCTTCGGCGATACGGCTGACGGTGGTCTTCATATGCGGAACCAGCGCGGCGAGGCTGTCAAGCGAGTGCCGCGCGGTGGTGGAGGTCACGGACAAGCCGCCCAGCACCCGCCCGCCCTGCGACAGGATCGGCAGCGCCACGCAAATGATGCCCGGCTCATGCTCTTCGTTGTCAAAGGCAAAGCCACGGCTGCAAATAATGTCCAGCTCGGCCCGCAGCGCGCGGCGCGAGGTCAGCGTGTTGTCGGTAAAACGGTGGTAGCTTTGCTGCTCGATGATCCGGGTCTGCGCGTCGATCCGGCTCCACGCCAACATCGCCTTGCCCACCCCGGTGCAATAAACAGGCCCAACTTTGCCAGCCTGTGAATACATCTCTACCGGCACAGCCGCGTTGCGCTTGTCCACATAAAGAACCTGCGCGTGATCCAGCTGCGCCAGATGCACGGTTTCACCAATCTCCAGCGACAGCGCATCCAAGTAAGGGCGGGCCACAGGCGCAATCGACGCGGTCTGCCACGCCTGATGGGCCAGCCGCACCAGCCGCACACCCAGCGCGTAAACGCCGCGCTCCGCATCAAAGGAGATCATCCCCTGCTGCGCCAAAGTCTGCAAAAGTCGGTATAAAGTGGCCTTCGGATATTCGCTTGATTCGAGCAGCTCTGAGAAGCGCACCGGACGGCCAAACGCGGCAACTTGGTCCAGCACATTCAATGCTTTACCTACGGTACCAGCCTCATTCGGGCGCTCAGTCATCAGTCCTCCCACGGCCGCTCCTCCCCGAGTTGCCTGTTGACAACCCTAGCCGAGTCGCGGTTAAGTTTTCAATATGCAAAACTAAGTTTCACTATTTGGAACTTACCTAGGGAGGAAAAGATGCATAAATTTTTGAAAGCGTCCACAGCGGCGCTTGCATTGGCTGTTGCGGCAACAGGTGCGAACGCGGATGGCCACGCGCTGTCTGGCGACCTCGTCATCTTCTCGGACATGTCCAACCCTGCGCCTCGCGCGGTGATGGAAGGCATGGTTGAGCGTTTCGGTGAAATGCACCCTGACCTGAACATCGAGCTGACGGTCATCGACCGCGAAGCCTACAAAACCCAGATCCGCAACTTTCTGACGGCGAACACGCCCGACGTTGCCAACTGGTACGCGGCCAACCGCATGAAGCCTTACGTGGATGCAGGCCTGTTCGAAGATATCTCCGACGTTTGGGAAGGTCAGCTGTCTGAAGAGCTGGCATCGACCAAAGGCGCGATGACACTCGACGGCAAGCAGTGGGGCGTGCCCTACACATACTACCAGTGGGGTGTCTATTACCGCAAAGACATCTATGAAGAGCTGGGCCTGAAAGAGCCAACAACTTGGGACGAAGAGAAAGCCAACTGTCAGGCGATCCTCGACTCCGGTCGTAAATGCTACACCATCGGCACCAAGTTCCTTTGGACCGCTGGCGGCTGGTTCGACTACCTGAACATGCGCACCAACGGCTACGACTTCCACGCTTCCCTCTTGGGCGGCAACGAAAAGTGGGACAGCCCAGAGGTCCGCGCGACCTTCGCAAACTGGAAAGAGCTGCTGGACATGGGTGCCTTCGTGGACAACCACACCTCCTACAGCTGGCAGGAATCGCTGCCTTTCATCGTATCGGGTGAAGCCGCTGCGATCCTGAAAGGCAACTTCGCCGTGCCACCGCTGCGCGAAGCAGGTCTCGATGACAGCAAGCTGGACTTCTACCAGTTCCCTGCGATCACCGACGGCATCGCAATGGCGGAAGACGCGCCAACCGACACGTTCCACATCCCATCGGGTGCCTCGAACAAAGACGCCGCAAAAGCGTTCCTGAAGTTCGTTGTGTCGGCTGAAAACCAAACTCTGATCAACGCGGGTGACGCGCTGGGTCAGCTTCCAGTGAACTCCAAATCCTCCGTGGATGACGACAAGTTCCTGCTGGAAGGCTTCGAAATGCTCTCCTCCAACAGCCCAGGCGGCGTGGCACAGTTCTTCGACCGTGACGCACCTGCTGAAATGGCGAAAGTTGGCATGGAAGGCCTTCAGGAGTTCATGGTCAAGCCAGACAACCTGGACGCGATCCTGGCCCGTTTGGACAAAGCCGCAGAGCGTATCTACAAGTAAGCGCTCCGCTTCAAGAACACCGGTAGGGCGGGGATATCCCGCCTTACCACCCCTCTTCCGAAGCCCATCTGCAAGTACCAATCCGGTATTTCCAAATGCGCTTTAACGCATAAGACAGACCCGTGGGAGGATCCGTCATGGCCAACGTCGCCGTACCACAATCCGAGTATCAAGCCCCGAAAGAACGCGGCTGGTACAAGCGAAACGAGATCGCGGTCACCCCGTGGCTCTTCCTGATCCCCGGCATCCTGTTCTTCATGGTCTACGTGATCATCCCGATCTTCCAGTCTTTCTACTATTCCACGCTAAGCTGGGACGGCCTGGGCGAAGCGCAAAACGTGGGCCTCGCCAACTACGCCGAGCTGTGGGACGACGGGGCCTTCTACACATCGTTGAAGAACAACTTCATCTGGCTGGCCCTTTATCTTCTGGCCATCCCCGCAGGCCTGTTCATCGCATTGCTGTTGAATCAGACAGTCTGGGGCATCCGCCTTTATAAGTCGCTGTTCTTCTTCCCCTTCGTGATCTCTCAGGTGGTTGTGGGCCTTGTCTTTGGCTGGTTCTACGACCCGACCTTTGGCCTGTTTAACATCGCGCTCGGTTGGTTCGGCCTCGGCCCGATCAACGTGCTGGGCGACGAGGCCTACGTGACCTACGGTATCATCGCCGCGGGCCTCTGGCCGCAGACGGCCTATTGCATGATCCTCTACCTCACCGGCCTGAACGCCGTGGACCCCGAGCAGATCGAGGCCGCCCGCCTCGACGGCGCCAAGCGCCTCAAGATGCTCTGGTACGTAGTCGTTCCACAGCTGAAACCCGCCACATTCATTGCCTTCGTGGTGACGATCATCGGCGCGCTGCGGTCCTTCGATCTGATCTCCATTATGACCAATGGCGGGCCGTTCGGGTCCAGCCGGGTGCTCTCCTTCTACATGTTCGAGGTCGCGCTCTCTGAATACGGCTTCCGCATGGGTTACGGCGCCGCCGTCGCCGTGGTGCTGTTCCTGATCATGCTCGTGTTCATCACCTACTTCCTCTACTCGATGTATAACGAAGAGAAGGGACGCTAAGATGTTTCCGACCCCTATCGAAAAGTCGACCCCCGGCGTCCAGATTGCCTACAAGGCCATGTTGCCAGTTGCTTTGCTGGTCTGGCTGGCACCGCTCTTGGCCGTGGCCCTCTTCTCCATCAAGCCCGACGCGGATTTCACCACCGGCAACTACTGGGGCTGGCCCACATCCTTTGAGGGTTTCGCAAATTACGGCCTCGTCTTCGGCTCCGACATGCCGCGCTACATGCTGAACTCGCTCTTGATCACGATCCCAACGGTGATCGGCTGCATCATCCTCAGCTCCATGACCGGCTTCGCGCTGGGCATCTACAAGTTCAAAGCGAACATTTGGGTCTTCTTCATGTTCGTGGCGGGCAACTTCGTGCCCTTCCAGATCCTCATGGTCCCGGTCCGCGACCTGACGCTGGATATGGGTCTCTACAACACCATCCCCGGCCTCGTGCTGTTCCACATCGCCTTCCAGACGGGCTTCTGTACCCTCTTCATGCGCAACTTCATCCGCGCCCTGCCGTTCGAATTGGTAGAGGCTGCCCGCGTCGAAGGCATCTCGGAATTCCGCATCTTCTGGTTCGTGATCATGCCGCTGATGAAGCCCGCGCTGGCCGCCATGGCGGTGCTGATCTTCACCTTCATCTGGAACGACTACTTCTGGGCCGTGGTGCTGACACAGGGCGTTGAATCGCAGCCCGTAACGGCAGGGATCACATCCTTCAACGCGCAGTTCCGTGCGGCTTACCACCTGATGAGTGCGGGTTCCATCGTTGCGGCATTACCCCCGGTGGCCATGTTCTTCCTGATGCAGAAACACTTCATCGCGGGCCTGACCCTCGGAGCAGTTAAGTAAAATGATCGACGAGACTTTCCAAGCATGGCGCTTGGACGATGTGCGGCAGACGCTGGTGCTGGCCGCACGCCGGACACGGCTGCCCGAAGTGGTCTATTGGGGCCCACCCTTGCCCAAGGGCGAGGACCTCGGCACGCTCTATCACGCCTACGCGCTGGATGTGACCGGCGGCATGCTCGACGAAAACCCGGATCTGTCGATCCTGCCCGAGGCATCGCGCACCTTCCCCGGCCAGCCCGGCCTGATCCTGCGCGCTCAGGACGGCTCCCCGCTCTTGCCGAAATTCTGCTTCGACGGGGCCGATGAGACCGACGACACGCTCACCTTGCATTACAAGGACGGAGAAACGAACCTGCGCTACACCGCCCGGTTCCAGACCGACCCCGACACCCGGATCATCACCGCCAAGGCGATCCTCGACAGCGACGATCCCGTGCACCTGCACTGGCTCTCCGCTCCGGTGATCCCCGGCCCACAGCTCAGCGACGAAATGATCGACGTGGCGGGCCGCTGGACGGGTGAGTTTCAGCTCAACCGCACTGCATGGTCACCCGGCATGCGCTACCGTGAAAACCGCACGGGCCGCACCGGGCACGAACATTTCCCCGGCCTCATCGTGCCGTGCCGCGGGGCCACAAATACCCAAGGCCACGCCTACGCGTTCCACTACGGCTGGTCCGGCGGGCATAAGATGATCGCCGAAGAACTGCCCGACGGACGCCGCCAAATCCAGTTCGGCCACGCCGCCCGGATGGAGGTCAACGCCGCCAAGCACTTCGAAAGTGCTTCGCTCTACCTCACCTTCTCAGATGATGGTCTCAATGGCTGCGCCGTCGCCTTCCAGCGCCACCTGCGCGACCGCATCATCACCCCCGCCAACGACAAGCCGCGCCCCGTGCATTACAACTGCTGGGAAGCCGTTTATTTCGACCACAAGCTCGACATCCTGCAAGACATCGCCACCCGCGCCGCCAAACTCGGTGCCGAACGCTTCGTCCTTGATGACGGCTGGTTCGGGCAGCGCGATGATGACACAACGTCGCTCAGCGACTGGCAGGTCGACCCCCGCAAATACCCTGACGGCCTCGGCCCTCTCATCGACCACGTCCACGGCGAGGGCATGACCTTCGGCATCTGGTTCGAGCCTGAGATGATCAACGAGGACAGCGACCTGCACCGCGCCCACCCCGATTGGGCCTTGGGCTCCGAAGACCAGACCTTGGGCCGCCAGCAAAAGGCGCTCAACATGGGCCTGCCCGAGGTCCGCGACTTCGTCTACGACCGCATGGCCGCGATCCTCACCGAATACCCAATCGACTACATCAAATGGGACCACAACCGCGTGCTCCCTGCCCCCGATGCCGATCAAACCCGTGGCTCCTACGCGCTGCTCGACCGATTGCGCGAAGACTTCCCGCACGTCGAAATTGAAAGCTGCGCATCCGGCGGTGGTCGCATCGACTTCGGTATCCTCAAACGCACCCAACGCGTCTGGCTGTCGGATTCAAATGACGCCCTCGAACGGCTCAAGATGCAGCATAACGCGGCGCTGTTCCTGCCCATGTCGGTCACCGGTTCGCATGTCGGCCCACGCAAGTGCCACACGTCGGGCCGCATCCTCGATATCTCTTTCCGCGCGTGGGTCGCCGCGCAACGCCACATGGGCTTTGAGATGGACCCGCGCGAGTTGAACACCCATGAAGAAGCCGTCCTGAAAGACGTCACCTCTTGGTGGAAACACAACCGCGATTGGCTGATCCCCGCAGACATCCTGCGCCTCGATTCAGCTGACCCCGCCGTCATCGCCGAGCAGCAGCTGTCGCGTGACGGCAGCAAATTCGTGATCTTCGCAGGCAAAGCCGAAACCTCCGACCAAATCGCGCCCCGCCCCCTGCGCCTGACCCGCCTTTTCCACGACGCCACATACCGCGTCCGGCTGATCAACCGCGAAAGCGGCGCACCCGCCACGCTTTCACGCGGAATGCCCGTGTTGAAAGAAAAAGCCATCGAAGTGTCCGGCGCATGGCTGATGACCCAAGGGGTGACCTTGCCATGGTCCTTCCCGGAGTCGATGTGGGTCCTCGAAGGGGAGCGGCTATAATGAACAAAGCCTTAAGAAATCCGGGTTCGAAAAATGTACAAAATGGGTTTCGGGCCCAAAAACTTTACCCCAATTTGTACAAAAAGGGGGTCTGATGACCAAAGTAGCAACCTTTCACGATCTGCACGGCGCTTCCGTCTTCATCACCGGAGGCGGCTCCGGCATTGGTGCCTCGTTAACGGATGGCTTCATGGCCCAAGGCGCAAAAGTGGCCTTCATCGGCCGCTCTGATGCGTCTGAATTCGTCGAAGAAATGAAGGAAAAACATGGGGTTGCGCCTTTGTTCA
Source organism: uncultured Litoreibacter sp. (assembly GCA_947494645.1). Lineage (GTDB taxonomy): Bacteria > Pseudomonadota > Alphaproteobacteria > Rhodobacterales > Rhodobacteraceae > Litoreibacter. The sequence goes on along the minus strand of CANLVO010000002.1, from coordinate 866,396 downwards.
TCCAAGGCGACATCACCGATACGGACGTTTTGACCGCCGCGATTGATCAATCCGCCAAAGCAAACGGCCCGATCACCTGTTTGGTTAACAACGCCGCCAACGACAAGCGCCACACCACCGAAGAAGTCGACAGCGAATTCTTCGACTGGATGATGGCCATCAATCTCAAAGCCTATTTCTTCGCCTGCCAAGCCGTTGTTCCGCAAATGAAAAAAGCGGGTTTCGGCTCGATCATCAACTTCTCATCCATCTCCTACATGATGGGCAACGCGGGCTACCCGCTCTACACGGCGGCCAATTCGGGTATTAACGGAATGACCCGTTCACTGGCCCGCGAGTTCGGCCCCGACAAAATCCGCGTTAACGCTTTGGCGCCGGGTTGGGTGCTCACTCAAAAGCAGAAAGACCTTTGGGTTACCCCCGAAGGATTGGAAAATCACCTTTCCCGTCAATGCCTTAAGGACACTCTGGACCCTGACGACATGATCAATGGCGTGCTCTTTCTGGCCTCCAACACCTCCAAGATGATGACCGGCCAAGCCCTCGTCATCGACGGCGGCGTCGTCGTAACCGGTTGATGTCAGGGGAAAAAACATACGCTGACTGGATCGCAGTCGACTGGGGTACCTCCAATCTGCGCGCTTGGGCGATGACCTCTGACGGTACCGTCAAAGACTGCGCCACCTCCGACAAAGGCATGGGCACTCTGGCGAAAGACGCGTTCGAACCAACGCTAATTTCCATTACAGAACAATGGCTTGGAGCCTCTGAAACCCCCATCATCGCCTGCGGCATGGTCGGTGCGCGCCAAGGCTGGTCAGAGGCCCCCTACCGCACCGTGCCCACAACGCCCCACGGAACGCTAAGCCCTTGTAAAACAAGCGATAAACGCATCTCAATGCATATCCTGCCAGGCCTGAAGCAGGACAATTCCCCCGATGTAATGCGCGGCGAGGAGACCCAGATCGCAGGCTTCCTAGCGGGCAATCCCGACTTCGACGGCGTGCTCTGTATGCCTGGAACCCACACCAAATGGGTGCACATTTCTGCTAAGGAAGTTGTTTCTTTTCAAACCGTTATGACCGGGGAACTGTTCGCACTGCTCTCTAAAAACTCCGTCCTGCGCCACTCCGTCGGCAGCGAAGATTGGGATGAAGACGCCTTTCTGGACGCCGTCTCCGACACGCTGTCCCGGCCTGAAACCGTGACCTCCCGCCTTTTTCAAATTCGCGCTTCCCACCTGTTGGAAAGCACCGATGCCGCAACTTCCAAAGCCCGCCTTTCAGGCACCTTGATCGGCGCCGAAATCGCGGCCACACGCCCCTATTGGCTGGGCCAGAATATCGCCCTGATCGGAGCGCCACGCCTGAACGCGCTCTACGCAAAGGCGATGGAAAAACAAGGGCTTACACCCGTTCAACATACCGGCGATGATCTGACCCTGAAGGGTCTGACCGCCGCTTATCAGGAGCTTGTTTCATGAGCCGAAATCTCATCGCCATCCTGCGCGGGATCACCCCAGCAGAGGCCCTGCCCATCTGCGACGCGTTGATTGAGGCAGGCATCACCAAGATCGAAGTGCCGCTGAACTCCCCCGACCCGCTCGAAAGCATCGGCGCTATGGCCCAAGCCCATGGAAAGACAGCACTAATTGGCGCAGGCACGGTGCTCAGCACCCAAGACGTCGCCGCCATCGCGCAAGTCGGCGGCCGCCTGATCGTCTCCCCCAACACCGACCCCGAGGTCATCAAGGCCTCCAAAGCCGCAGGCCTCCAAAGCTGGCCCGGCGCGTTAACCCCTTCAGAGTGTTTCGCCGCCCTCAAAGCCGGTGCCGACGGTCTTAAGATTTTCCCGGGCTTCCAAATGGGCATCGAAGGCCTCAAAGCCATCCGCGCCGTCCTCCCATCCGAGACCCAAGTCTACATGGTCGGCGGCGCCGGCCCCGACGGGTTTGCGGATTGGAAAGCCGCTGGCGCAAATGGCTTCGGTATCGGCTCCGCCCTCTACAAACCGGGTCGCGGCGCGGCAGAGATCAAAGCCATCGCAGGCGACATCGTCACCGCCTATGACGAGGCCTATTCATGAGCGCGAAATGCCACGACGCGCGCCCATGCGAGCTTGGCGAAGGCGCGTTATGGCACCCGCTCAGACAGCAGTTTTTCTGGTGCGATATCATAGGGATGCGCATCCTTTGTGACGATGGCCGTGCTTGGAAATTTGACGAACATGTTTCCGCTTTGGGATGGATTGACCACGACACATTTCTCGTCGCCACAGAGACCGCTCTGACCAAGTTCAACATCGAAACGCATGCGACCTCGAAGCTATGCGACCTCGAGGCAGACGACCCAACCACGCGCAGCAATGACGGCCGCGCTGACCCTTGGGGCGGGTTCTGGATCGGCACGATGCGCAAGGAAAACCCGGATGGCGGCGGCGCGATCTACCGCTACTACCGCGGCGAGCTGCGTCGCCTGTTCGGACCGCTTTCTATCCCCAACGCCATCTGCTTCACACCCGACAGAAGCGCGGCCTATTGGGGCGACACAAAGCCCGCAAAGGTGTTCAAGTCACTGCTCGATAAAGACGGCTGGCCGAACGCGGCGCCGACAGTCTTTCTTGATCTGGCCGAAGAGGGCTTGAACCCGGACGGCGCAGTGGTGGCCACCGACGGCAGCTTTCTCAACGCCCAATGGGGTGCCGCCCGCGTTGCAAAATACAGCCCTGCCGGAACACTGCTCGAAAGCTTCGCGGTGCCGACGTCTCACGCCAGCTGCCCGTCCTTGGGTGGACCCGACATGATCACGATGCTGGTCACCACCGCCCGCGAGGGCATGGATGCGGCCCAGCTTGAGGCAGAACCATTAGCGGGCCAGACCTTCACCGTCGAGACGAACCTGCGCGGCCAAACAGAGCATCAGGTGCTCGTGTGACCCGCGGCCTCGGCGTCTGCTACTACCCCGAACACTGGCCAGAAGACATCTGGCCGCAAGACGCCGCCGACATGGTCAAGGCAGGGCTGGCATGGGTGCGCATAGGTGAGTTTGCATGGTCCCGGATGGAGCCCCAACCCGGAAGGCTGGAGCTTGACTGGCTTGACCGCGCCATTGAGGCGCTGGGCAATGCCGGGCTGAAAGTGATCCTTGGCACACCTACCGCAACACCGCCGCGCTGGATGCTGGACAAACACCCCGACATGCTGGCGCTGGATGCTCACGGGCATCCGCGCGGCTTCGGCTCGCGCAGGCATTACTGCTTTTCCCATCAAGGCTTCCGCAAGGAAAGCCGCCGGATCACTGAGATCCTCGCCAAACGCTACGGCGGCAACGCCTATGTCGCTGCGTGGCAGACAGACAACGAATACGGCTGCCATGACACGACCATCAGCTACTCCGACGCCGCGCGCTCTGCCTTTCAGGACTGGCTGGCGCAACGGTACCAAAGCACCGAGGCGCTGAACCGCGCGTGGGGCAATGTCTTCTGGTCGATGGATTATGACAGCTTTGAACAGATCAATCTGCCCAACCTGACGGTGACGGAGCCCAACCCCTCTCATGCGCTGGCCTTCCGCCGCTTCAGCTCGGATCAGGTTGTCGCCTTCAACCGTGAGCAGGCGCAGATCATCAAGGCGCATTCCGACGCGCCGGTGATCCACAATTACATGGGCCGCATTACAGAGTTTGACCATTTCGACGTGGGCGCAGATCTCGATATCGCGTCATGGGACAGCTACCCGCTTGGTTTTCTGGAAGACCGCCTTGAAGACGACGCCACCCATAAACGCGCATACGCCCAGCAAGGCGACCCGGACTTTCAAGCCTTCCACCATGACCTGTACCGGGCCGTTGGCCGCGGCCGCTGGTGGATCATGGAACAGCAACCAGGCCCGGTAAACTGGGCACCTGTAAACCCCGCGCCGTTGCCCGGCATGTGCCGCCTCTGGGCGTGGGAGGCGTTTGCCCATGGCGCGGAGGCCGTGTGTTATTTCCGCTGGCGTCAAGCGCCCTTTGCGCAAGAGCAAATGCATGCGGGCCTCCTGCGCCCTGATCGCGCCCCAGCCCCAGCCTTGGCCGAGGCCGCACAGGTCGCTGAAGAACTCAAGCAGATGCCTGAGGCTGGCACCACGCAATCCCAAGTGGCGCTGGTTTTTGATTATGCATCCGCATGGGCATGGGACGTACAACCCCAAGGTGCCGGCTTCGATTACTTCCGTTTGATCTTCGAGACCTACCGAGGCCTGCGCAAGCTCGGGCTCGATGTGGATATCCTACCACCAGATACGTCAGATCTGTCGGGCTACAAACTGGTCTTGGCTCCGGGCCTTCTGACGCTGTCAGACGCGCTGACCACCGCATTGGCGGCCTATCAAGGAACCGCCATCATCGGCCCGCGCAGCAATTCCAAAACGCCAGAGCTGACCATACCAGAGCCCCTGCCGCCGAACCTGCCGGGCCTCAAGCTGACTGTCACCCGCTCCGAAACCTTCCGCGCAGACATGGACCGCCCACTGGAAAATGGCGGTGCAATTCGGCACTGGATCGACCATGTCGAAACCTCTGACGACGTGACCGAAGCAACCCGGACGGGTGACGCCGTTCTAATCGGTTCAGGCGCCATCCGCTACCTGACCGCATGGCTTGATGAAACGGCCCTCGCCCGCATCCTGAGCAAGCTTTGCGCAGCGCAAGACATCGCGACTGAGCCTGTCGAAAACGGCCTGCGCATCCGCCGCACAGATACGCATGTTTTCGCGTTCAACTACGGGCTGGAGCCCGCGACATTCCGAGGCGAAACTATCCCACCCGCAGGCGTGCACTGGGTCCCCAGATAACAAAAAACCCGCGCAACCAAATGCACGGGCTTTCTGGTGGCGTTAGGTGGACTTGAACCACCGACCTAACGATTATGAGTCGTTCGCTCTAACCAACTGAGCTATAACGCCAATGGGCGGGGGATATGAAAAGCAGATGCCCGGGTCAAGCGGGAATCGTCCGCTGGCCGTCACGTATACGAATGAGGCGAAGATGGACCTGCTTGATCAACTCAAATCGCTGCTTGGCGAGGCCCACGTCCTGACCGGAAAAGACGCAGCCCCCTTTGGGCGGGACTGGACCGGGAAATACGTCTCCCAACCGCGGGCCGTGGTGCGCCCTGCGAACACTGCCGAGGTCTCCGCCACGGTCAAAGCCTGCGCCGATGCGAACCAAGCAATAGTCCCGGTCTCCGGCAACACCGGGCTGTCCGGTGGGGCCTATGCCGAGGGCGCGGTGATGATCTCGCTTGCGCGCATGAATGCCATCCGCGAAATCCGGCCCGAGGCGCGTTTGGCCGTGGTCGAGGCAGGCGTCATCCTGACGGCTCTGCACGAGGCCGCCGACGCCCATGATCTGGTCTTCCCGCTCACTTTTGGGGCACGCGGCTCTGCCATGATCGGCGGCGTCTTGTCGACAAATGCAGGCGGCTCCAACGTGGTGCGCTATGGCAGCACACGGGCACTCTGCCTGGGGCTCGAGGTGGTGATGCCCGACGGCCGGATCATGGAGCTGATGAGCGAGCTGCATAAGGACAACACCGGCTACGACCTCAAACAGCTGATGATCGGGGCCGAGGGCACGCTGGGCCTGATTACCGCCGCCGTGATGAAGCTGTCGCCCAAGCCCCGCGCCTATGCTACCGCGATGGTGGCCAGCCCGTCCCTGCCCGACGCGCTGACCTTGCTAAATACGCTGCAAGAGGCCACAGGCGGCGCGGTCGAGGCCTTTGAATATATGCCCAGCGGCTACATCACGCGCCATGTTGAACGCATCAAAGGGGCCAAAGAGCCCTTCGCCACCCGTCACGACGTCAACATTCTGGTCGAGGTTGGCGCCACCGCGCCCCGCGACGCAGAGGTTCAAGGCGATGGGTCCATCCCAGTGACCTCTTATCTGGAAGAGGTGCTTGCCGGGCTGATGCAAGAGGGTCAGGTGCTCGATGCCGTCGTTGCCAAATCCGACGCCCAGCGGGCAGAGATGTGGGCGCGGCGCGAAGAGGCCGCAGAGATTACGCTCACCACGCCCACCCTCGTGGACAGTGATGTTTGCGTGCCGGTAGACAAGGTCGACACCTTCCTGAAACGCATCACAGAGCGCGTCCAAAAGCTCGACCCCGGCGCGGAAGAGCTGACCGTCAGCCATTTGGGCGACGGCAACCTGCATTACACTGTGTTCCCGACGCGCGACGACGCCGACCACCGCGACCTGATCCGCCAACAGGTAGAGCAAGTCACAGCCGAATTGGGCGGCAGCTTCTCGGCGGAACATGGCATTGGGCTGACAAAGCTGCCCAGCATGACCCGCAACAAGGACGCGGTGTCGCTCGACGTGATGCGGGCGATCAAATCCGCCCTCGACCCTAAGGGCATCATGAACCCCGGCAAAGTCATCCCCACGGAATAGGCGCAATTTGGGCTGGCACGCCCGCGCCTGTGCCGTATCATCACACCCATGTTGATCCGTCTTCTCTACGCGCTCTGCGCCGTTCTCGCCTTGACCATTGCCGCGCCCGCGCAGGAGCAGAACACCGACACTGCCCCCGCTGATGTGAGCGATCCGACCGGCTCCGTCTCTGTGGCGCCCGTGGCCCGCGACGAAGAGATCGACACCCGCATCCTTGAGATCCTCCGCGCCACCGGCTGGTACACCGGCGTGCAGGTCAACACCCGCGACGGCATCGTCTTCCTCGACGGGCGCACTGATACCGAAGAGCACAAGACATGGGCCCGCAATCTGGCAACAAACACGCAGGACGTAGTCGCGGTGGTCAATCGGATCGAGGTCGTGCCAGAGATCAACTGGTCCTTCGCCCCAGCATTGCAGGCGATCAAGGACGTGGTGGTCCAGGTGACGACCTCGCTGCCGCTGATCGTGCTGGCCATCGTCATTCTGCCCTTCGCGTGGTGGCTGTCTTCATGGGTCGCAAGCCTGCTCAGACGCTGGCTCTTGGGCGGTATGGAATCCCCGCTGTTGCGCGACATCTTCTCCCGCATATTGGCGCTGCCGATCTTCCTGATCGGGCTTTATGTCGTCTTGCAGGTCGCGGGACTGACCCAGCTGGCCTTCTCCCTCTTGGGTGGCGCCGGGGTTATCGGTATCGTCGCTGGTTTCGCGTTCCGTGACATCGCCGAGAACTTTCTCGCCTCGTTGCTTCTGAGCATTCGCCGTCCGTTCAGCTCCGGCGACTTCATCGAGGTGAACGGGATGCAGGGCTCTGTGCAGTCCATGAACACCCGCTCCACCGTGCTGTTGTCGCCTGAGGGCAATCACATCCAGATCCCCAACGCCACGATCTTCAAGAACACCATCACCAACTTCACCGCCTCCCCCATCCGGCGGGAGGTGATCGATGTGGGTATCGGATATGACGCCTCGGTCGCCCATGCGCAGGAAATCGTCATGCGGATGCTGGAAACCCATGATGCCGTCACCCGCGAGCCGCTGCCTATGGTACTGGTGGACAGCCTCGGGGCTTCCACCGTCAACATCAAAGCCTATTTCTGGGTGGACGCGCGAAACTACTCCGTCCTCAAGGTCAAATCCGCGATCCTGCGGCAGGTCAAAAAAGTGCTGACAGAAGAAGGTGTCTCAATGCCCGACGACGCCCGCGAAGTCATCTTCCCGCAAGGCGTGCCCATCGTCCAACTGGGCGGCGCGGCCGAACAGAAAGCCAAGGCGCTCGCCGATCGTGATATCCGCGACAGCGCGCAAGAGGCCGCATCCGCCGAACCCGAGGTGTCAGAGACGGAAGAAAACCTGTCCAACGAACAAGACGAGGTCGAAACCGCCGCCGCCAAAGTCACACCGCCTGAGGAGCAAACCGACCTTCTGGCAGAGACCACCAAACCCGCAGAGTGAACGCTTTTTTCATAGCTGGCCGCTATTACCAAGAAGATGATCCGTGTTTTCTTCTTCATCTCGGTGGCAGCGCTCGCCGCCTGCACCACACCTAAACAGCGCTGCGTTGATCAAGCCAACCACGCGCTCAAGACAGTTCAGACGCTGATCGCCCAGACTGAGACCACCCTTGCCCGTGGCTACGCCATCACGCACCGCCCGGATGTGATCGTCTACACCGATCAATGTCTCCCAGACGATGGCACCGTCGCAAACAGCTTCTGCGACCGGCTTCACCCTGTCACCACCCGAACCCCCGTGGCGGTCGATCTCAGCCGGGAACGCGCCAAACTGCAGGGCCTGAAACGCAAAGAAGCGGCGCTTGCCCACAATGCTGCTGCGGCAACGCGCAGCTGCGAGGGCAAACGCCGCTTCTGAATGCTCTTGCTAGCTCAGGCGCCGCGACACCATCATCAGGATAAACGTGATCGCCATCACCATCGCCCCGATGCCGTAATCTTCACTGGCCGGGCTGCCAAACATGAAAACCCAGCCGAAATAGATCACCGCCGCCGCGAGCGATACGGCAAACGCCGTTGCGGCGCGGGCGGGTCGGAAAAACAGCGCTGCTGAACCCACGACCCCGGCAAGGCAGGCGACAGCGTAGGAGGCCCATATCGCCAATGGCGCGGCGGAGGCATCCGCCATATAGCCGATCACGGCTTGTGACAGGCCAAACCCGTACCAAAGCGCGGCCAAAGGGGCGATATAGAGCGTCCAACGGGGGAAAGTTGCGGTCGTCATGTCAAGTCTCCTTCTGGGTTAGGTCTTGGGTGGAAATGTCAAAGCGGCCAATTCTCAACGGCCTGCGATTTCTTGGCGAAGCGGGCAAAGATTGGCCCCAGCAGCCCCACCATCCGTCCGGTAAAAGCGGGTCGCCCTGTTTCACACAGCGCCTTGAGGTTGCCGGCGATGAACCCTTGGGCAGAGATCATCTCTTTCGCCAGCTTGCTGCCTGGCACCATGTCGTCGATGCGCAGCTCAAATTCCGTACCGCCTTCCTTTTCGGCCAGCGTGTAGGTCACCGTCACCGGCGGCTCGTCAATATTGGTCATCGTGAAGCTGTGGGCGTAGACATGCGGCGGTTCGAACCGCAGAACTTCGCCGACCACCATCGCCACCTTGCGGTTGGCGCTGACCATCCGGTAGCTCGCCCCCTCACGCATTCCATCCTTGGTTTCGCAGACCGAGCCAAAGAAGAACGGCAGCGCCTCGTCGGTCTTCACCAATGTATTCCACACGGTCTCGACGGGGGCGTTAATCAGCACGCGGTTGATATGGGTTGTCGCTTCACTCATGCGTCCGGGTCCTTCCTGGTCTTGGGGGCCGAAGCTTCTGCCACAGCTTTGATAAGGCTCATGCGGTCAAGCCAATGGGCCGAAAACGTGTCGGTCCAGCGCTCGTAAATTGCCTGAATGGGCACTGCATTGAGGTAGAGGTGCCGAGACCGCCCCTCTTTCTCGCTGATCACCAGCTGCGCATCCTCGAGCACCTTAAGGTGGTTCATCACCGCGATCCGGGTGACGTCGAACTTGGCAGCCAGCTCGCCAACGCTCTGCCCTGGCTTGTCGCGCAGGTGATCCAGCATCTCACGGCGGCTGGTATGCGATAGGGCGGCAAACACGCGGTCCATTTCAGAATCAGTAAACATGTAATTACATATTTACATATTATGACCTGAGTCAACCCCTCGCTTTCTCAGCGACGCCAGAAATCCAATTAAGGCAGCAATGTGGCAAAGCCCTGAGATCCCAAGATATAGCGGAGAGCCCGCGATGCCCCACAACATCTGCCACCATTAGGTGAAGAAAAACCCCGAACACATTGAAACTAAGGTATTTTCGAAAACGGTCCTTTGTGTTACGGTCCGTCAAGCGCTGAAAATCAGCTAAAAAACAAAAGAAAGATGCAACGACATCTTTCGAGGCAGAAACGGGCAGTCGAGTGTATCTACGACTTTTGGAATCGGTCCGCACGGGCCTGTGGGTTTCCCTATGCGTCATGGCGTTTGCGCTCTTGGCGACACCGGGGCTTACCGCGCCATATGCGGCGCTTGTGATGGACGCGCGCACCGGGAAGGTGCTGCACGCTCGAAACGCCGACACACGACTGCACCCCGCCTCCCTCACTAAGATGATGACGCTCTATGTCGCGTTTGAGGCCATCCGCCGCGGCGAGATCACCCTCGACACCAAAGTCAAAATCTCACGCAAAGCCGCCGCTGAAGAACCGTCCAAGCTGGGCCTCAAAGCGGGTCAGCGCATCGCACTGCGCTACCTGATCCGCGCCTCTGCCGTAAAATCCGCCAACGACGCAGCCACGGCGATTGGCGAGGCGATCTCTGGCTCCGAGGCCGCATTTGCACGCCGCATGACCCGCACCGCCAAAGCGCTTGGCATGACCAAGACCACCTTCAAGAACGCCCATGGCCTGACCGAGAAAGGGCACATGTCCACCGCCCGCGACATGTCCATTCTAGGCCGCCACATGATCTACGACTACCCGCAATACTATAACCTGTTCTCGCGGCAGACGACCCATGCAGGCGTCGCGCAGGTCCGCAACACCAACCGCCGCTTCCTGCAAAACTACCGTGGCGCAGATGGCATCAAGACGGGCTATACCCGCGCCGCTGGCTTCAACCTTGTGGCCTCTGCTGAGAAGGGCAATGAGCGCATCATCGCGACGATGTTCGGCGGCAGCTCAACCGCCGCCCGCAACGCCCGCGTGGCCGAGCTGTTGGATATGGGTTTCAAGCGCGCGCCCTCGAGCGCCGCGCTGCGCAAACCCGCCTTGCCCGCTTATTCGGGCGAGCCCAAAGTTAGCGACGCAACGCCCAAGGTCATCAAAGTCAAACCCACTGTCACCGCGGTGGCCAAAAGCTTCCGCCCCACCATGCGCCCGGAAAAAGCCCCCTCAGCAGAGATGCTGTTGGCCTTGGTGGATGACGTGACAAAGAACGTCGCCACCGCAATTGAAGAGGTGGCCGCAGAGGTTAAAGAGGCACCCAAAGAGAATGTGACCGAAGAGGTCCAAGTCGCCCGTGCACCCACGCGTCCATTGGTAACTCCTGTCAAACGCCCCGAAGGTCTGGTGCAGGCCACGCTTGAACCCGCGCCCGAGAAACCAAAACCCGGCACCCGTCAGATCATCACCCGCGCCTCCACATCAGGTGGCCGCCATTGGGGCATCAGCCTCGGCTACCACGTCACGAAACACGACGCAGAGCGCGTGTTGCTGCAAACCGCCCTGCAAGAGATCGAGACGCTGGATGAAGCTCTGCGCAAAGTGGCCAACAAGCCGCGTGGATGGGAGGCCAATTTCGTGGGCCTCACGCAGGACCGCGCTCAGCTGGCCTGCGCCCGGCTATCGTCACGCGGCATCTCCTGCGAGGCGCGCGGCCCGGCGGGATAACGTCCGAGCTTAGCTTTCTTTCAAATCCAGCGCAGCGGCGAGCAGGGTCTGCGCGTATTCCGTCTGCGGATTGGTAAACACCTGCTCCGCATCACCGGCCTCAACCACATCGCCCTGCTTCATGACGATCATCTTGTGGCTGAGCGCCCGCACGACTTTCAAATCGTGGCTGATAAACAGGTATGCCAGCCCGTATTTCTTTTGCAGATCGCGCAACAGATCGACGATCTGCACCTGAACCGTCATATCAAGCGCGCTTGTTGGTTCGTCCAAAACCACAAGTTTGGGGCGTAGAATCATCGCCCGCGCAATCGCGATCCGCTGACGCTGGCCGCCGGAAAACTCATGCGGGTAGCGGTGCATCATTTCGGGCTCCAGCCCGACCTCTTTCATGATGTCCGAGACCATCTCCCGCGTGTTGCGTCCCGGCTCCGTGCCATGGATCGTCAGCCCCTCCGCGATGATCTGCTCAACCGTCATCCGTGGGCTAAGCGAGCCAAACGGGTCTTGGAACACGATCTGCATATCGGCCCGCAAGGGTCGCAAATCACGCGACTTCAGCCCTTGGATGTTGCGCCCTTCCAGAAAGATCGGCCCCTCGCTGGAGATTAGTCGCATCACCGCCAGCGCCAATGTGGTCTTGCCAGAGCCGGATTCCCCCACAACGCCCAAGGTCTCCCCCGCGCGAACCGAAATCGTAGCGGCGTTGACCGCTTTCACATGGCCGACTGTGCGCTTCATCAAGCCGCGGTTGATCGGGAACCAAATCCGCAATTCCTCTGTCGAGACGACTTCCTCAGCCCCATCCGGCACCGGACCAGGCATGCCCGTCGCCTCCGCCGCCAACAGTTTTTGCGTGTAGGGATGCTGCGGGTTGTCAAAAATATCCGCCGTGCGCCCATGCTCCACGATCTGACCGTGCTGCATCACATAGACCCTGTCGGCGATCTTGCGCACCACGCCAAGGTCATGGGTGATAAACAACAGCCCCATATCCTCGGTCTCTTTAAGCTCTGCCAGCAGTCCAAGGATTTGCGCCTGAATGGTCACATCCAACGCAGTTGTCGGCTCATCAGCAATCAGCAGCTCCGGCCCATTGGCCAACGCCATCGCGATCATGACCCGCTGCCGTTGCCCGCCAGACAATTGGTGCGGATACGATCCCAACCGGCTTTCCGCATCACGAATGCCAACTTTCTCGAGCAGCTCGATCACCCGCGCACGGGCCGACCCGCCCGACAGGCCCTGATGCAAGGTCAGGCTTTCGGTGATCTGCTTTTCCAGCGTGTGCAGCGGGTTCAACGAGGTCATCGGCTCTTGGAAAATGAAGCTGATGTCGTTGCCGCGCACGGCCATCAATTCGCGCTCCGTCGCGTTGGACAGATCCGCGTCGCGGTATTGCACCGACCCGCCAATCGTGGCCGAGGAGGGCAGCAACTGCACGGTACTCAGGGCAGAAACCGACTTGCCTGAGCCGGATTCCCCAACCAGCGCAACGGTCTCACCCTTATCGACATAGAAGCTGACGCCCTTGACGGCCTGCGTCACCTCGCCGTCCTGACGGAAGCTGACCGTCAGGTCCTTGACGTCCAGAAGTCGGGTCATTGAAAGGTCTTTCTGGGGTCAAACGCGTCGCGTACGCCTTCAAAGATGAAGACCAGCAGCGACAACATGATCGCGAAGGTGAAGAAGGCGGTAAAGGCCAGCCACGGCGCCTGCAGGTTCTGTTTGGCCTGCAAGGTCAGCTCCCCCAATGACGGCGCAGAGGACGGCAAACCGAAGCCCAAAAAGTCCAGCGTCGCCAGCGCGCCGATGGTCCCTGTCACGATAAACGGCAGGATGGTCAGCGTGGCCACCATCGCGTTGGGCAGCATGTGGCGGAACATGATCGTGGCGTTCGACACCCCCAACGCCCGCGCTGCGCGGACATATTCGAAGTTGCGCGCCCGCAAGAATTCCGCGCGCACCACTCCCACCAGGGCGGGCCAGCCAAACAGGATCGACAGGAAGACCAGCAGCCAGAAACTTCGCCCCAGAATGGCAAACATGATGATGATCACGTAAAGACTTGGGATCGCGGTCCAGATCTCCAACACACGCTGGAAGATCAGGTCCACACGCCCGCCGAAATACCCCTGCACCGCGCCCGCAGCGATACCGATGATCGTGGCAGCCACGGTCACCAACAGTGTGAAAACAATCGACAGCCGGAAGCCGTATATCACCCGCGCCAGCACGTCGCGAGCCGAGTTATCCGTGCCCAGCAAATGCGTGCTGTCAGGTGCCGACGGCGCGGGCCCATTGATGTCATTGATCGTGTTGTAGCTAAACGGCAGCAGCGGGTTGATGATCCAGCCGGTCTCGACCGCCTCGCCGTCAATCTCCCCATCTGCCGCGTCCTCGATGGTCGCATCAGGGTCGTCCCAGCAATTCTCGCTCCCGCCCGAAATAATCAGGCATTGCACCTCAATATCGCGGTACTCCGCCTCCGTGCGGAAGTCGCCGCCAAAGGCGGTCTCAGGGTAAAACTTGGCGATCGGGGTGTAATACTCGCCTTGGTATTTCACCAGCAAAGGCCGGTCATTCGCGATCAGCTCGGCACAGAGCGACAGCCCAAACAGCAGCGCAAATATCCACAACGAATACCAGGCCCGGCGGTTGCGCTTGAAGTTCGTCCAGCGGCGTTGATTGAGCGGCGACAACCTCATGTCTCGCGGCTTTCAAAGTCAATCCGCGGGTCGATAAACACATACATCAGGTCCGACAGAATGCCGACGACAAGCCCGATCAGGCCGAAGAAATAAAGCGTCCCGAACACAATCGGATAGTCCCGCGCCACCGCCGCCTCAAACGTCAACCGCCCCAACCCATCCAGCGAGAATACCGTCTCGATGATCAGCGAGCCTGAGATGAAGACCCCCAGAAACACGGCCGGAAGCCCTGAGATGATGATCAGCATCGCGTTGCGGAAGACATGGCCGTACAGCACCTGACGTTCACTCAGACCCTTGGCTTTCGCGGTGATCACATATTGCTTGGAGATCTCGTCCAGAAAGCTGTTCTTGGTCAAAAGCGTCATCGTTGCGAAGCCGGAAATCGTCACCGCCGTCACAGGCAGGATGATGTGCCACAGGTAATCCAGCACTTTGCCGATCATGCTCAGCTGGTCCCAATTATCCGAGGTCAGCCCCCTGAGCGGGAAGATTTGCCAGTAGGACCCGCCTGCAAAAAGCACCAGAAGCAAAATCGCGAACAGAAACCCCGGTATCGCATAGGCCACGATAATCACGCCCGAGGTCCATGTGTCGAACTTCGATCCGTCCCGGATCGCTTTGCGGATACCCAGCGGGATTGACACCAGATAGGTGATGATCGTCGACCACAGCCCCAGCGTGATAGACACAGGCAGTTTTTCGGCGACCAATGACAACACGGTCTCGGACCGGAAATAGCTCTCCCCGAAATCGAACCGCAGGTAATTCCACATCATCAACAGGAACCGCTCCACGGGGGGCTTGTCGAAGCCGAACTCGCGCTCCAGCTCTTCGATGAACTCCTTGGGCAGACCTTGCGCACCTTCGTAGCTGCTATTGCCTTCCTCGATCTGCAAATCCGGCTGATCCACCCCGCCATTGATCGAAGTGAACGCGTCACCGCCACCTTCAAGATTGGCGAGGATCTGCTCCACCGGTCCGCCGGGCACAAACTGTGTCAGGCTGAAATTCACCAGCATGATGCCGATCAGCGTCGGGATGACGAGCAAAAGCCGTCGGAGGATATAGGCGCCCACGTTGTGTCTCCGGACCTAGCGTAGGACGCCCTTGTCGCGCAGTGCCTGCGCCTTGTCCTCTTCGTACCACCAGAAGTCATAGAGACCGACGGCCAGTGGCGGCAGCTCATCCGGGCGGCCAAAGACATCGTAATAGGCCAGCCAGTTCTCTTTCTTGTACCATTGCGGGATGGCAAAGCGCAGCGATAGCAGCACCCGGTCCAGCGCGTGGACGGCGGTTTGCATATCGTCCAGCGTAGTGGCGTCGATGACATAAGGGATCACCTTGTCCACCGCCTCATTGCGCAGCCGCATCAGATTGCGGGAGCTGTTATCGGCGGTCTTCGAGGCAAACCACTGCTGCAGCCCAATCGAAGGCTCAAACGGCATCTGGAAGCCCTGATTGGTCATATCGAAATTACCTGCCCGGCGACGCTCGATATATTGCGCGCGGTCAATCCGCTCCAGAGAGCCGTCCACGCCCAGTGCTTTCAGGTTTTCGATGAATGGATTTACCACTCGGTCATAGAGCGGGTTGAACTGGATCACGTTCAGACTCAGCACCTCGCCATCCTTGCGGCGCATGCCGTCATCACCGGCTTCCCAGCCCGCCTCGTCCAGCAAAGCGCCCGCTTGGCGCAGCACCCGACGCGAAGGCCGTGCCCGTTCCGCGTTTTGCTCGACTTGGCGCGTCACCTCATCGGTCAGAATGCTTTCGGGCAACAGGCCCTCTTCCACCAACGGCTTCAAAATCGCCAACTCGCCTTCTGACGGGGTTCCCGTCGCTGCCAAATCGGTGTTCGGCCAAAAACTGTCAGGCCGTTCAAACAGCCCATAGAACAGCGTCTTGTTGGACCATTCGAAGTTGAACATCAGGCTGATCGCCTCGCGCACTTTGGGGTCCTGCCATTGTGGGCGGTCCAGGTTGAACACGAAGGACAAGGCCTGCCCGACGGTCCCATCCGAGGGCGTATCCAGCTTCACGGCGCCATTGCGCACATTCTCGAAATCATACCCGGTCGCCCAATCCTTTGGGTCGCTCTCGGCCTTGAACAGATACGCCCCGGTCTTGAACGCCTCGAACGCCGCAGTGCGGTCAGCGAAATATTCGGTTCGGATACTGTCGAAATTGTTCCGACCCTTATTGATCGGTAGGTCCTCACCCCAATAATCGGGGTTACGGGTGTAGATCACCTGACGGTTCGGCTCGAAGCTGCCCAGCACATATGGTCCGGTGCTCATGAACGGCTCTTTGGTGGCTTTGTCGAGCCGCGTGCCGGTCTCTTCGAACCATGCCTTGGAGAAAACAGGCGTGCCCCCCGCAAACCCAACGCGGTCGCGGAAGGAGGCTTCTTCCTTAAAGTAGAACGAAATCCGGTACGGGTCTTCGATCTCGACCCGGTCGATGAAGCCTTCCACGATACGTCGGTATTCCGCGATGCCTTGCTCGAGGAACAGGTTGAAGCTGAACTCCACATCCTCGGCCGTCATCGGTGTGCCGTTGGAAAAAGTCACATCATCGCGCAGGTTGAACGTCACAAAAGACAGATCCTCAGGATACTCCAACGTCGTGCACAGAAAGCAGTAGGCCCCGTAAGGATCATCCGCAAAGCTGGTCAGCAACGGCTCGCTGCCAATGGTGTTCAGCGCCGCCGGGTTCCCGTCGCGGGCATATTGGTTAAAGCTGTCAAAGGTCCCCAGCGACCAGGTTGAAATCTCGCCACCCTTAGGCGCATCGGGGTTTACATAATCCAGATGGTCAAACTCCGCCGGGTATTTCAGCTCCCCGAAGTTCGAATACCCATGGCTGATGGTCACGTCTTGTGCCTTCGCGGACCCTGCGGCCAAAGCCGCCATGCTGGCGATCACCGCAAACCCGGACCACCGAAGCATATGCCCCATAGAAAAGGCGGAGGATGCGGCAATTGTGCGGGCATTGGGTCGGGACATAAGGTGGCTCCTGGGTAAGGTCTGGGTCACGTCTCTTGGTATCTAGAGCAGAAAAATCGGGTTTCACGCAAACATCAAGCGGCGAATTCAAGAACACGTGAGCAAATGTGTTGGTCCACAAAGTTAAGGCCGCCCAAACGGAGCGGCCTTACCAATGCTAGATTATGCAACAGCGCGACCGCTGGCTTACCCGCCAATCGTCTGCAAATAGGCGATCAGGTCGGCGCGGTCTTCTGCCTTGCTCAGGCCCGAAAAGCTCATCTTGGTCCCCGGAGCCCAGCCTTTGGGGTCCTCCAGGAACGCCTGCAGGTTCTCGATGGTCCAGTTCTCGCCATTGCTGGCCAGCACGTCGGAATAGCCAAACCCGTCGACGCCACCAATCGGGCGGTCCACCACGCTATAAAGGTGCGGGCCTGTGCCGTTCGCGCCGTCTTCCAGCTTGTGGCAGGCTTTGCACTTGTTGAAGACTTTTTCGCCCGACGACATCTCTGCCGAGGCCATCATCTCCATAAAGTCGATTTCTGGCTCTTCTTCCTCAGCCGCGTCGCCCGAGTCGGCCACTTCGATCACATAGCCCTGCGCGTGCTCTTCACCGTCGCCATGGCCGCCGCTGCCGTGATAGATCAGCTCAGCGCCCCAGCCGCCCAAAAGAAACAGCAACAAGGCCCCGCAACCGGCGCCCAGAATTTTGGTAGATGTCATCGTGTCGAACATGTGTCTCGTCTTACCTGGCTACGGGGTTGGCAGACCCCCTTGGATTTACGCGCTATGTAGCGGGTTCCCCTGCCCTTTATCAAGGTGTAGAAAGCGCGACGAAATGCCCATTTTTCTGAAAGTCCAAGCATGGCCCCCAAAATAGCCTTTCAAGGAGAGCTTGGCGCCTACAGCCACGAGGCCTGCATCGCCGCCAGACCCGATCACACGCCGCTGCCATGCGCCACGTTTGAGGACGTGATCGAGGCCGTCCGCGCGGGCAATGCCGAGCTTGCCATGCTGCCGGTCGAGAACACCACATACGGGCGCGTCGCCGACATGCACCGGCTGTTGCCAGAAAGCGGGCTTCACATCATCGACGAGGCCTTCGTGCGGGTGCGCATCGCGCTCTTGGCCAACCCGGGCACCACGCTGAAGCAGATCAAAACCGTCCGTGCCCATCTGGTGCTCATCCCGCAATGTCGCGCTTTTCTCAGCAAACATGGCATTCGGGGCGAGGCGGCGGCAGATAACGCTGGTGCGGCAGCCGAGGTCGCGGCCTCCGGCACAACGGAGATCGGCGCGCTGGCCTCGGCCCTTGCAGCCGAAACATACGGCCTTGAGGTCCTCGCCGAAGGGATCGAGGATCACGACACCAACACCACGCGGTTTCTCGTCATGTCCCGCACGCCCAACGCAGAGCGGCGCGGCGACACCCATATGCTGACCTCCTTCGTCTTCCGCGTGCGCAACATCCCTGCGGCGCTTTACAAGGCGATGGGCGGGTTCGCGACCAACGGCGTCAACATGGTGAAGCTGGAAAGCTACATGGTGGGTGGCGGCTTCACCGCAACGCAGTTCTACGCTGACATCACGGGCCATCCCGATGATCCCGAGGTGAAACGCGCTATGGAAGAGCTGAGCTATTTCACCACTGAGCTGCGCATTCTGGGCACCTACCCCGCGGCCTTTGCCCGCAACTAAAGCGTAGGCTTCATCGCCCGCTTGTGGCGGTCTTCCAGATCCTCGGCAAAATGCGCGATCCGGGTCTTGTACCGTTTGTTCAAGCTGTTACGCGCAAGCTTCGCCGATTGCATCAGCAATCGGGCGGGCAGCGTCTTGGGACGCACGTCCAGCTCCATCCGCATCCGAGTGCGCTTGCGCGACAATGCCACCAGCTCAATCAGAAACTGCGCCTTCACCCCGCCAGAGGTCACATCATAAAGAATCTGGTTCGGCTCATCATGCTCCGACAAGGTCACCACCAGATCACGCAGCTTGCCGCGAAGCTGTGCGCGCACCTGCCACGAAAGCCCCACCGGCGTGTCACCACCCTCGTTGACGCGGGTGATCTCTGCGCCACGACGCAAGGCAGCCTTCTCGAACCCGTCAAAATCAGACAGGCTGTCGAAGACGTCCCAGATCGGAACTTCCAGATCTTCCTTCGTCGAAAACTTCATTTAACGCCCGGCACTCCCCAGTTTCCCGCGCAATCGGTTTAGTCTAACGTATCCTGCAACCAGTTAAGCAATATGAAATGCGCAATTGAGCCTTTCCGCGCGGGTTTCATTTTCGGATTGTTCCCCGCAAAGCTCTCCAGCATCTCTTCCCGGGTCACCCAATAGGCGTCTTCGATCTCTAAAGGATCAATCTTCAGCGCCGTGCTGGTGGCATGTCCGTGGCAGCCAATCATCAATGAAGCGGGGAATGGCCACGGCTGCGAGGCCAGATAGTCGACATGTCCCACTTCGACGCCTGCTTCTTCAAAGGTTTCGCGGCGCACCGCCGCCTCCACGGTCTCTCCGGGCTCGATAAAGCCCGCAAGCAACGAATACATCGCCTCAGGCCAGCCGGGCGACCGCCCCATCAGCACCGAGTTGCCATGGGTGATCAGCATGATCACCACCGGGTCTGTGCGGGGGAAGTGATGCCCGCCGCAGGTCGCACAATCGCGCTGCCAGCCGGCCATTGTAATATGGGACTTCGCGCCGCAACGCGCACAAAACTGGTGGCTGTCATGCCAGCCCATCACTGCCTTGGCGGAGGCCGCAAGCTCCGCATTACGCGGATTGATCTGCCCCATGATCGCTCGCAATTCCGAGAAACGCACGGTGCCGGGCATCCCCGGATAGTGCTGTTCAGAGGGATCCAGAAATGCGCCCACGGTTTCAAGCGGCTCTTCCGGCTCCCATGCTGAGATGTCACGGGCGAACCGGGCCACGCCCTCATCAAGGCCCAGAAATATCGCGTCTTCCGTGGCATGCTCGAAAATGTCATGGCCATGCGGCAACCATGTCAGCGTGTCGCGCTCCGCCCCCGAAATCAGCGGTTTGCCCCGCCAAAAGGGAATCACGCCAGTTTCAGGGGCCTCCAGCATCCGCGCCAGAGCCTCCGCATCCGCACGCAAATGCGCCGCGCGATTCAGCCCCGATCCGCCGAACGTTACCGTTTCTGCCAATTTCATATGCCTGCCCCAAATATCGCCCCGCTAGGGGTTCGGGCAAAATGCACCACCTTGCAAGAATGGCAACCCCGTCCTATATCAGGGCTCGAGAGGTTGGCGCGGGCAAGTGCCTCGCCAACCTGGTCAGGTCCGGAAGGAAGCAGCCACAACGAGCCCCACTTGGGTCGATGTCCAGCCTCTCACCTAAGGCGTGTTTGCTACGCAAATGCGCCGATAGCCTCCGGCAGGTCAGTTTCGCAGAAACTTACCGAGAGGGCTCGAATTCAAAGCAAATTGACCGAGAGGCACTCATTTGAATTTTAGGCACCTAAGGCGTGTTTGCTACGCAAACGCGCCGATAACCTCCGGCAGATCAGTTTCGCAGAAACTTACCGAGAGGACCTTCCCCTAAAGTCCCCACCAAACCGCTATTCCCCCAAAACATCCTCCCAGCAAGCCCGCGCGCTTTGTGCAAACATCCCCACATGTCCAATCTCGCCCAAGCCGTATCTTGCTGGTTTCAGCACTTTTTGGGTGACCACCGCATTGCGGAAAAAGCCCATCGATCTCCAGACGGCCCTAGGCGGTACAAGATCATCATCCGCGACAGCTACGACCCGCACCGGGCAGGTCACCGCGTTCCAATCAGGGTAAGGCAGCGTTTCACCAACATCGCCCATGAAGAAACCCCGCGTCGTACACCATTTGCGCCACTGCCAGTAAACGCCCTTTGGCAGGTCCGGGCCAACCCGCA
Organism: uncultured Litoreibacter sp.; assembly: GCA_947494645.1. Lineage (GTDB taxonomy): Bacteria > Pseudomonadota > Alphaproteobacteria > Rhodobacterales > Rhodobacteraceae > Litoreibacter. The sequence goes on along the minus strand of CANLVO010000002.1, from coordinate 845,442 downwards.
GCGCATGGCCCGGCAAATATCCCATCACACGCGTAGCCAAGGGCGCGGGCCCATACCAAAACGCCGCCGCCAAGGCACGGTAGGGCCAAGGATGGTCACGCAGATGAACCGGGCCACTGGCCACCGTGATCACCCGGTCCAGCCGGGACGCACCGTCTTGAAAGGCCAACCCCATGCCGCCAACAGAATGCCCAAGATGCCATATCGGAACTCCCGGCAGCAGGCTCCAGACGTGGTCCCGCACCGCCGCCGGGTCATGCACGCACCAGTCAGCCATTGTGGCCCGCGACAAGCGCAAAGGCCCCGCTTGCGACGCGCCGAAGTCCCGGTAGTCATAGGTTACACAGGCCAACCCACGCTCGACCGCCAACCAGGTCGCGAAGGCTGCGTAGTACCGCTGCCGCACCCCCGTTGCACCATTGATGATGACCACCGCCCTTGGCTTTCCCAGCGGACGAAACAGGCGCGCCGAAAGAACGTATTCGCCAGAGTTTATCCTGATCTCCTGCTGGACCGGTCGCCCTGCATCAACTGTCTGTATCATGGCATTCATCGACCGTTCCCTCTCTAGACTGATTGGTCTAATAACAAATCTAGACCGCTCGGTCTAGTGGGGTTATGATGCCCGCCATGACCAAGCAACATTCCACCAAGGACCGGCTCGCCTGGACCGCCGCCCGCCTGTTTCAGGAAAAAGGCTACGAGGGCGTCGGCCTGTCCGAAATCCTGTCCAACGCCAAGCTGCCTAAAGGCTCGCTCTATCACCACTTCCAGAAGGGCAAGTCCGACCTCGCCATCGCCGCCGCCACCTTCGCCTCCCGCGAGATGCTGCGCATCATCGACGACGCATTCGTGCCCGCCAAAACCTACGAAGACGGCATGACCACGCTGTTTTTCAAATGCGCCAAGCTGTTCGACCTGATGGGCAAATGGAACGGCTGTCCGGTCTCCGGCATCCTGCTCAGCGGCCCCCGCAACGGCGCCTTCCGCGAGCTGTCCGAGGCCATTTTCAACGACTGGATCACCCGCGTCGCCACCCATGCGGAAAAGCTTGGCCTGCCCGAGCCAGAGGCCCAGGACCGCGCCACCCATCTCTTTGTGGTGCTGCAAGGCGGCTGGGATCTGGCACGCGCCCGGCAATCCTCCGACGTGCTGCGCGAGATGCCAAAGTTCCTTCGAGCCGCCCCCGCCTGAGCCCCGCAAACGGGCGGAGTCAGTGGTGGACCTCTCTTCCCCCAACGCCTAGTTTCACAAAGGTACGAATCCCGGGGGCCCCATGAGCGAGATCGAGCAGCCAGCGCAATCCACGGAAGGCTATCAGGTGCTGGCGCGCAAATACCGCCCCGGCACATTTGCCGATCTGATCGGGCAGGACGCCATGGTCCGCACCCTCAAAAACGCCTTCGACGCCAACCGTATCGCCCATGCTTTCATGCTCACCGGCATCCGCGGCACCGGCAAAACCACCACCGCCCGGATCATCGCCAAAGGCCTCAACTGCGTGGGCCCCGACGGCCAGGGCGGCCCCACGACCGAGCCCTGCGGCCAGTGTAAGTCCTGCATCGGCATCTCCGAGGGTCGCTTCTTCGACGTGCTGGAAATCGACGCGGCCTCCTCGACCGGCGTCGACAATATCCGCGAGCTGAACGCGATGGCCAACACGCGCCCCGCCGAAGGCCGCTACAAAATCTTCATCATCGACGAGGTCCACATGCTGTCCACAGCCGCGTTCAACGCGCTGTTGAAAACCCTCGAAGAACCCATGGGCCACACCAAATTCATCATGGCCACAACGGAGATCCGCAAGGTCCCCGTCACCGTCTTGTCCCGCTGCCAACGCTTCGATCTGCGCCGCATCGAGCCCGAGGTGATGATCGCCCATCTGCAAAACATTGCAGGTCAGGAGAACGCAGAGATCTCCGAAGATGCGCTGGCCCTCATCACCCGCGCCGCCGAAGGGTCTGTGCGCGATGCAATGTCGCTCATGGATCAGGCCATCAGCCACGGCGCGGGGGAGACCACCGCAAGCCAAGTCCGCGCGATGCTGGGTCTGGCCGATCGCGGCCGGGTCCTCGACCTTTTTGACCTCATCATGCAAGGCGACGCCGCAGGCGCGCTGCAAGAGCTTTCCTCGCAATATGCTGACGGGGCCGACCCGATGGCCGTGCTGCGTGATCTGGCCGAAATCACCCACTGGGTCTCCGTCATCAAGATCACGCCCGAAGCCGCAGAGGACCCCACCGTCGGCCCCGACGAGCGCACACGCGGCCAGATCATGGCCGAAAAGCTGCCGATGCGGGCGATGTCGCGCATGTGGCAATTGCTCCTGAAAGCGCTCGAGGAAGTCGCCGCCGCACCCAACGCAATGATGGCGGCTGAGATGGCGATCATCCGGCTGACCCATATGGCCGATCTGCCCTCGCCCGAAGAACTCGTCCGCAAGCTGCAAAACACACCGCCCCCAACGCCTCCGTCAGGCGGGCAAGCCCCGCAAAACAGTGGCGGCACCACAACCGCGCGGGCGCAAGCCAGTGTCGGTGCCGTGCAAGGGTCCGGTGCCGCCACAGCGCTTGCAACCGCGCCCGACGACGCGCTGGCCCGGTACGCGCGCTTCGACCAGGTCGTCGAGCTGATCCGCACCAACCGCGACGTGAAGCTGCTCATCGAGGTTGAAACCACCCTGCAACTGGCGAGCTACGCGCCGGGTCGCATCGAATTTGTTCCGACCCGCAACGCGCCGCAGGACCTTGCTTCAAAACTCGGCGCACGATTGCAGCAATGGACCGGCAATCGCTGGGCCGTCACGGTCGTCAATGAGGGCGGCGCCCCGACCATCGCCTCTGTGCGCGATGCAGAAGCCAATGCGCTGAAAGAGGAAGCCGCCCAGCACCCGATGTTTCAAGCCACACTACAGGCCTTTCCCGGCGCAAAAATCGTTGAAATACGTACTGCGGCGGAGTTGATACAAGAGGCCGCTGTTGAGGCGCTTCCCGAGGTCGAGGATGAGTGGGATCCCTTTGAAGATGGCTAAAAGCCATCTTCAAAGGCGCGGTGTAGTGAAAAATCGCAGATTTTTGGCGGGCCGCGCTCCTTCTCCAATAGCAGCCCCCACGGGAGGGCGGGTGGGGCGACCCGCAAAGCGGGAGCGTCACCCGGTCTCCCTCATCCTCCCCCTCACCCTCTTCCCATTCCCCGCATGGGCCGAAGTCTGCGACAAAATTCGCCCCGGCTGGACGCCTGGTACGCAAGTCACCCAAGCCGCCGAAGCTCTGCACCTTTTTAGCACGGCCCCTGCTCTGATCCTGATCGCCGCCAGCCTCATCGCCGTGGTCAAGCGCAGCGCGTGGGGCGCGCTCGTCACAGTCCTGCTATGGAGCCTGCTCGTGAGCGGGCTCACGCTCTTTGCAGATAAAGACATCCAGGGGGCAGCAGCGTCAGAGGGATGCATTGCCTCACCCACCTTGTTCATCGCCGCCGTCACTGCAATATGTATCGCAATGATCCTATACACCCTGCCGCGAGATGCGCGGCTCTGACAGACGGAGACCTTACATGCTCAAAGGACTTGGCGGCCTCGGCGATATGGCCGGAATGATGAAAAAAGCTCAGGAAATGCAAGCCAAAATGGGCGAAATGCAGGAAGAGCTGGAAAGCATGACTGTAACCGGCGAAAGCGGCGCAGGTCTGGTCAAGGCCACCGCCACCGCAAAAGGCGTGGTCACAGCGCTTGATATCGACCCGTCGATCTTTCACCCCGATGAAAAAGAGGTTGTCGAAGACCTGATCCTCGCGGCCATCAAGGACGCCCAGGGCAAGGCCTCGGCCAAAGCCGCCGAAGAAATGGGCAAACTGACCGAAGGTCTGGGACTTCCTGCTGGCATGAAACTTCCTTTCTAAATGGAAGTTTCACTGGTGGGGTGTAGCGAAAAATCAATGATATTTGGCGGGCCCCACACCAAGCCAATCGAGGCGCAGGCCCCACACCCAAAATAAACTGGGAACCCGCATTAAGTGTCCAACACCAAAGACATCGACGCACTGATCGAGATGATGGCCAAGCTGCCCGGCCTCGGCCCGCGCTCGGCGCGTCGTGCGGTGTTGCACATGATCAAGAAGCGGGCAGTCCTGATGACGCCGCTGTCCACCGCATTGCAAACCGTGTCCGAGACCGCCCGTGAATGTATCACCTGCGGCAATATCGGCACGTCCGAGACCTGCGACATCTGCGCCAGCCCCAAACGCGCCACGTCCGAGATCTGCGTTGTCGAAGACGTGGCTGACCTTTGGGCGATGGAACGCGCACAGGTCTTCAAGGGCCGTTACCACGTGCTGGGGGGCACGCTGTCCGCACTCGACGCGGTCGGGCCTGATGAGCTGCGCATCCCCAAACTGCTCGACCGCGTGGACAGCCAAGGCATCACCGAAGTGATCCTCGCGCTTAACGCCACCATCGACGGCCAGACCACTGCGCATTACATCGCCGGAGAGCTGGAAAAGCGCAACGTCGCGGTCACTTCGCTGGCTCAGGGCGTGCCCATCGGCGGCGAGCTTGACTACCTCGATGACGGCACCATCTCAGCGGCTCTCAAGGCCCGCAAGGCGCTCTGACGCCCGGTTAACAAGACCTTTCAGAATTTTCAAAAGAACAATGGTTTCAGGGCTTTAAGCCAATCCGGCGCATGCGCCGCTTACAGCTGATCCAGCAGCTCCACCAGCCCACCCAAGTCTGGCAGCACCCGGAACCGGGGATGACCTACCGGTGCCTCCGCCCGCTCGATCTCCCATTCATAGGCCGCTGGTACATGCACCCCCCAGCCCCCCGCTTCAATCGCGGGCACGACGTCGGACTTCATCGAATTGCCCACCATCACCGCCCGCTCCGGCCCGTCTCCGTGGCGCATGAAGGCCCGGATATAGGTCTGCGGCACCTTGTCCGAGACGATCTCCACCGCGTCAAACATCTCCCCCAACCCCGACTGCGCCAGCTTCCGCTCCTGATCCAGAAGGTCCCCCTTGGTGATCATCACCAGTTGAAACCGCCCCGCCAGAACCTCCACCGTTTCCTCCACATGCGGCAGCAGGTGAATGGGATGCTCCAGCATCTCCTGCCCCGCCGCGATAATCTCAGCAATCACCGAAGCCGGCACAGTCTGATCCGTCACCTCAATCGCCGTCTCGATCATCGACAGCACAAACCCTTTGATCCCGAACCCATACTTGCCAAGGTTCCGCCGCTCCGCCTGCAACAACCTTTCCGCCAGATGATCAGCCTCGGCATACTCGGCCAAAAGCAAAGCAAATCGCTCCTCCGTCAGCCGGAAGAATTCCTCGTTCTGCCAAAGCGTGTCATCGGCATCAAAGCCGATCGTGGTGATCGTTTGTGACATCTTAACCCGTGTTTAACCGCTGGGGCCTTTTCTGTGACGACAGCTATCCTATATACTGAACTCTCAGCGCGAAATTCGACTCGTTTAAGGTACGCCCAAGTGACACCGTTCGAAATCACTATGTCAGATGACGACAACGACGACCTTGATCCGGGCGCCGATACCGGTGTGGCAACCAAAATCAAGCCGAAGACCAAGAAGCCACCTATGTACAAGGTCATGCTTCTAAACGACGATTACACCCCGATGGAATTCGTCGTGCTGGTTCTGGAGAAATTCTTTGGCATCAACCACGCACAGTCAGTCGAGATCATGCTGACCGTGCACAAGAAGGGCCTTGCCGTCGTCGGCGTCTTTGCCTTTGAGATTGCGGAAACCAAGGTGGTCCAAGTGATGGATTTCGCCCGCCGCAACCAGCACCCCCTGCAATGCACAATGGAAAAGGAATAGGCGTCCGCGCCCGTCCCCGGTAGCCCGTCCCCATGACCACATCCCGCCTCTTGCTCGCAGCTCAAAGCGGCGAACTGCCTCTGCCCGAGGGCACGCTTACATGGCTGAACGCACCCGGAGACGGCGTCTGTGGCATCGACCCACCTCAGCTAAGCGCCACTCAAAGCTTCTTCCCCGACCATGCCCGCCTTCATGCCCGCGGCATTGCGGTAAGCCCTGCCGCAACAGAGCGCACGCAAAACGCACTCATCACACCCGATCGCTCAAAACCCGCCACGTTCGATCTGATTGCCCAAGCTGTGGCCTTGACCGCCCCCGGCGGCATGATCGCTATCGATGGTGACAAGACCGGCGGCATCGACAGTCTGGCCAAGCAACTAAAGACCACATTCGACGATGTGCAAAGCTACTCCAAAGCCCACGGCAAGCTGCTGTGGTTCACTCGCCCTGAGATCCCGCCGGACCTAAGCGAATGGCAAGAGGTCACCTACCAATACCCCAACGGATGGATCACCCGCGCAGGCGTCTTTTCTGCCGATGGGCCGGATGCAGGGTCAAAGGTGCTGGCGGAGGCTCTGCCAGCGCTGAAAGGCACCGTGGCCGATCTGGGCGCCGGCTGGGGCTACTTGGCAGGCGAAATCCTCAAGTCCGACGCTGTCACCGCCCTCACCGGCATCGAGGCAGACTATCACGCCACCGAATGCGCCAAGCACAACGTCCAAGACCCGCGCGCCAGCTTCATCTGGGGCGATGTCGGCCATGCGACACAATCTGGCTTCGACGCCATTGTCACCAACCCACCCTTCCATATCTCGCGCAAGCCCGACCCTGCATTGGGGGCACGCTTCATCGAAAAAGCCGCCGATATGCTGAAACCGAAAGGCCAGCTATGGATGGTCGCCAACCGCAACCTGCCCTATGAGGCCACGCTCGAGGCGCGGTTCCGCAAAGTCAGCATCGTGGCGCAGACCGGCGGGTTTAAGGTCATCCACGCCCAAACCCCCAAAAAAGCTTCTACCCGTACTTAGCTTGGCCTAACGTGGCCAAAGTCTTGTCAAAGGAACACGCCGATGTCTTTCTCAATCTCGGGAAAAACCGCCATCGTCACCGGGGCCGCCAACGGCGTCGGGCTGGCCATTGCGCGGCATTTTGTGGCCCAAGGGGCCAATGTGATGATGATCGACCGCGACGAAGACAGTCTCCGCGCCGAGGTCCCAGATGACGATGAGGAATCAGGCAATTCACGCGTGTTCGCCTGCGACCTGCGCGAGAAACTGAGCCATTCCAACCTGATCAACGCCACGCTCGACGCCTTTGACCGGATCGACATTTTGATCAACGCATCGCGCCAAGTGCTTCCTACAGACGCGCTCGATGTTGATGACGACAGCGTCGAGATCATGCTGCAGCAGAACCTGCTGTCCAGCCTGAAGCTGTCGCAACAGGTGTCTCGCAAGATGATCGAGCAGTCCGAAGATGCGGAACCGGGCGAGCTTGCGGGCTCCATCGTCAACCTGTCTTCTATCGCTGGCCAGCGGTCTCGTCCCGGCTTGATGGGATTTTCCATCGCCAATGCCGCAATGGATCAAATGACGCGCACGATGGCGCTCGCGCTCGCACCGCACCACATCCGGGTCAACGCGATTGCCTTTGGCTCGGTCATGTCAGCTTCGCTTAAACAGGCATTGAAGGAAACCGACGGGCTGCGCGAGGATATCACTAAGCACACACCCCTCGGCCGCATCGGCAATTCGGGCGAAGTCGCGGAAGCGGCGCAGTTTCTCTCGTCAGACGGGGCGGGGTTCATGACCGGTCAGGTGATGACAATCGACGGCGGGCGCACATTGCTCGACCCGGTCGAGACTGCCGCTCATTGATCTAGAAATTACTCGGCAGCGATTCGCGTTTGTACCACGCGGGCTGGGATGCCGCCAACGGTGACCGCAGGGGGCACCGACTTGTTGACCACGGCATTCGCACCAATAACCACGTCGTCACCAACCTCGATCTCGCCAATGATCACCACGCCTGCGCCGATCTCAACCCGGTCGCCAATCCGCGGGCGGCCCTGCGGGGCGTCTACGCTTACGATACCAAACGTCGTGTTCTGCCGGATGGTGACGTCATCCCCAATCTTGTCAGCCACAAGGATCATGCTGCCGAAATGCTCTAGTTTCACGCGGCGACCGACCAAAACAGTATAGGGCATGTAGATGCCGCTCATCCATTCAGACAGTTTCGCCATCGCGCGATACGTCAGCGAAAGAGGGATACGCAAAGCCCGGGTCTCTACCCGCATCCGCAGGTTGCCGAACCGGTGCCAGAACAACGCCCAGAAGCCCTGTGAGAAGAAGTCACGCCCATGGGTATCAAAGTCTTCGCGGATCAGCTCGAAAAACGAGATACCCTCCGGATTGCAATCCGTGGTTCCATCATTCGACTTGCTCTCTTCAGAGGAGGCAACGTCATGTATGTGGACAAGTGCCTCGGACATACTTCCCGGTTTCCCGTAGTTTCGATCAACCTTCATTTAAGTCGTCCCGCAGCTAAGTCTAGGTAACATTTCGCAACATTCTCCCCTTTCCGGCAGTACGGGAGCCCGTTGCCGACAGGGTAAATAACCATTTGAAAACAAAACGCTACCGAGAACTGCAAGGTGACCTTACGGCAACTCGGTACTTTTCAACCCACAAGAGGAACTTATCAGCAAACGCATCTTGGCAGAGCAGAAATCAGCGCGAAAAGCGGCCTGAAATGCGCCTCTCGCGAAGCGTTAAGGACGATGCGCAATATCTGGTGAGAGCCTGTGGATAACTATCATAATCTAGCGTGACCCGCTTGCGTCACCCTAGGAGGAATTCCGCCACCAAGGACCAGGACCAGCCCTTGGCAAAAGAAAACCACCGCCCCAGCTTACCGAAGGCGGTGGTCATGTCAGTTTCGTCCCTCAGCCGGAGCCAGGGCATTCTTTGCCTACTTATCGTCGTCTACATCCGGCTGATCATCGCCATCCGGCAAATTGAACAGCGAATCTGCGTCCACCAGCAGCTCTTCTTCAGCGTCGTCATCGGCTGGCGCCTCACTCAACGTGAATGATTCGAGACCCGCGATCGCGGTTGGCAGCGCGGGTTCCTCGGCAACGCCCAAAGATTGTTCGGTCGAAACCAGCTTGCGACGTTCATCATCGCTCATCACTTCGCCGTCTTTGGCTTTCTTGGCGTTGGCCTTCTGCACCGCCAGATCAAGCTCGGACTGTTTGCAGAGCCCCAAAGCCACCGGGTCAATCGGTTGGATGTTCTGGATGTTCCAATGTGTCCGCTCCCGGATCGCGTTGATCGTGGGCTTGGTCGTACCGACCAGCTTCGACACCTGACCGTCAGACAGCTCGGGATGGAATTTCACGAGCCACAGGATGGAAGCAGGGCGGTCTTGGCGCTTTGAAAGTGGCGTGTAGCGCGGCCCGCGACGTTTTTCTTCGCCCACAGCGGCGGCATTGTGCTTCAACTGCAGCTTGTATTTCTTGTCGGCGATGCCTTTGTCGATCTCTTCCTGCGTCAGCTGATTGTTCGCAATCGGGTCAAACCCTTTGACGCCAGCGGCCACGTCGCCATCCGCGATGCCTTGGACCTCAAGATCGTGCAGCCCGCAAAAATCAGCGATCTGCTTGAAGGTCAGGGTTGTGTTGTCCACCAGCCAGACTGCGGTGGCTTTTGCCATAATCGGTAGGCCCATGAGATCTCTCCTTTAAACGCAACTTCCCCGTCACCCGGCTTAGGGGCTGTCCCGGTTGGAACAAGTTCGTATTGTTGGGGAACTTGAGGCCTATATAGTAGCGCCTAAGGAAAAGGGGAAGAGCAAATGCGGGCGCTGTTGATCTGGCTTACACTGACCGGCGCCGCTTGGGCGGACGGCGAACGTGCTGGAGACTTTGACTATTACGTCATGTCGCTCAGCTGGTCACCAAACTGGTGCGCCTATGAGGGCGACGCGCGTGGCTCGGACCAGTGTGACCCCCGCCATGACCATGGTTGGATCCTACATGGGCTCTGGCCACAGTTCGAACGTGGCTACCCAAGCAATTGCCGCAGTTCTGAGCGTAACCCAAGCCGAGGTGACACCAACGCAATGGCCGACATCATGGGCACTGGTGGGCTGGCTTGGCATCAATGGAAAAAGCACGGTCGCTGTGCCGGTCTCAGCTCAGACGACTATTTCGCCCTGTCGCGCGAGGCCTACGGGCGCATCACTCGTCCGCCGCTTCTCCGAAAGTTGGAAGACCCTGTGCGCCTGCCAGCCTCCGTCATTGAAGAGGCCTTCTTGGAAGTGAATTCCGAGCTCAGCGCCGACATGATCACCATCACCTGTCGCGACCGCTACATCCAGGAGGCGCGCATTTGCATGACCCGCGATTTGGAATTTCGCACCTGTGGGCGTGACGTGATCCGCGATTGCACGCAGTCAAACGCCCAGTTCGACCCCATTCGTTAACGCACCGTCGGCACGACCTGTCACGACGGGGTGTGTACGCAATGTGTACGGGTTGTGTACGTGGGTTTTGGGCTCAAAGTCCAAAAGTTAACGTCAGATTTTCAGCACGATTTTCCCGATATGGGCCGAGCTTTCCATATGCGCATGCGCCTTGGCGGCGTCCTCAAGCTTGAACTCTGAATCCATCACCGGAGCCACCGTCCCAGCATCCAGCAACGGCCACACATGCCGTCGCAATTCATCCGCAATCCGCGCTTTTGCTAGATCACTCTGAGGTCTTAGCGTGGATCCCGTAACCGTCAGTCTTCGCACCATAATTTGTGCAAAGTTCAGCTCAACCTTGGGGCCTTGCAAGAAGGCAATCTGCACAAGCCTGCCGTCCATCGCCAGCGCTCTGACATTGCGCGGCAGGTAGTCGCCGCCCACCATATCAAGGATCAGATCCGCACCACCCTCGGCCTTCATCATCTCGACGAAATCGGCGTCCCGGTAATTTAGGGCGACCTCAGCACCTAAACCCTTACAAGCTTTGCATTTTTCGTCTGACCCAGCCGTCGTGAACACCCTTGCTCCAAAGGCATTTGCAAGCTGGATCGCCGTGGTCCCTATGCCGCTTGAACCGCCATGTACAAGAAATTTCTCCCCCGCTTTCAACCCGCCCCGCATGAAGACATTGGAGTAAACGGTAAAGAACGTCTCCGGCAAAGCCGCCGCTTGCGCCATGCTAAACCCTTGAGGAATAGGCAAACAATGCGCTGCAGGCGTCACCACCTGCTCAGCATATCCACCACCCGGCAACAAAGCGCAGACCTTGTCGCCGACGGCCAAAGAAACGCCCGGCCCAACAGCATCCACAACACCCGCGCCCTCAAGCCCCGGCAAAGGCGAGGCGCCGGGCGGCGGGTCATATGCGCCCGCTCGCTGCAAAGCATCGGGGCGGTTCACCCCGGCATAAGCAAGCCTGATCCGCACCTCACCTGCACCCGGCTCCGGCACCGAAACCTCCACAGGGACAAGCACTTCCGGCCCGCCGGGCTGCGATATCTCAATGCCACGCATCTTCACCAACCCTTACTCGCCGCCTTGCCGAAACCCGGCGCCGAACGCGCCCGGCAAATCCGACATCCCCGCCCCCATCGGCGGGCGAACCTTTGACAGAAGCCAAGCGGGCCCGGCCAAAAGCTTCGACGCAACCGGGTTTTCCCGTACCTGCGCTTTGACCTTCTCGATCTGCATCACATTCTCGATCCGGCGGTCCAGAAACTCCCATGTGGCGCTATGTTCTTCACTGGAATCGCCGAGCCAAAACAAAACGGTAGAGCCATAGACCCCTGCCAATGTGGCTCGCTTCGTGTACCAGTTGTAGTCCTGCGAGGCGTCACCCAGCGCGGTCCAGATCGCATCCGAGGTTTCCCAAATCAGCCGCGCGCCCAGCGCCGCGTTTTGCGGCAGCGAGAACAACGCACTACCGCGCCGCACAGCCTCTTTATGGGCCGCAATAGCCTCGATACGGAAGCGGACCGCAGTCGCCACCCGGTCGCGAAACCGCAACGCAGACAAGGTCTCAGCCTTTAAACGGTCCTTCATCTCGGCGTCACCACGTTTGTGAAACGCAACTGCCAGATCCAGACCGGCACGGGGGAACAAAATTTTCGCAACAGCGGGCTCGATGCCCGTATCTTCCACCGCAGCGTCAAAGGTGGCATCCGACCAGCCATCAAATATGACATGGGTCAATGCCGCGTCCAGCAAACGGTCCTTGTCAGCGTTTTCCATTATGAGACTCCTTTTCTGCATCCGGCTTCTGCCGCCCTGCTATCGCCAGTAGACAAGCTAGCACGGCTTTGCTATGAGGCCACTTCCTGCAATCTTGCAAACTCAAACTTAGGAAGGTGGTGACACCACATGCAGGTAAGCGTTCGCGACAACAATGTCGATCAGGCTCTCCGCGCACTGAAGAAGAAACTTCAGCGTGAAGGCGTTTTTCGTGAGATGAAGCTCAAGCAACATTTCGAAAAACCGTCTGAGAAGAAAGCACGCGAGAAGGCCGAGGCCATCCGCCGCGCCCGCAAGTTGGCTCGTAAAAAAGCACAACGCGAAGGCGGGATGTAAATCCCCCTTCAAAGCGAGTAAGAAAACGACCCCCGCAGCAGCCGCTTCGGGGGTTTGTTTTTATAGACCCAGCCGACGTTGCGTGACCCGTCCCATAATGCCGTCTACCGGCAACCTGTGCGCGCGCTGAAAGTCAGCGACAGCCTTCGCTGTCCACCCGCCATAGAAGCCGTCTGGTTTGACTGGCCAACCACGTGCAATTAGAGCGCGCTGAATGGCAAGCACGTCCGTGCCGTACATCAAAGGGTCGCTGAGCCGCAACACGCGCGAATTCAGCTTGGCCTGCTGACCATCGTCTCTCAGGTCGAGTGTCAGAAGCGGTGTGCCGTCCAACACGTCATGAAAGGGATCGCCATTGGGCAAAGGCTCTGGGCTGTCGCCGCCGACAGCTCGGGCTTGCAAGCTCGCATTCCTTGCGCTCGTTGCGGGCTCCGCCTCTGCAATCAGCTCGAACATGCCGCCATCATCAACGCCGGAATCGTCAATGATCGCGCATTGGCTGCGATCCACCGGACGCATCGCACTCACCACAATCTCGGCCGAAATCGCCCGAGCATCATCAAATGTTCCGTTGATATCGAAAACACGCTCATCACGATCAAGATGCATTGCAAGGTCGAAGGTTACCGCATCACCCCTCTCCGCACGGGCCAGCAAGATACGGAACCTTTTGTCTTCGCGAACGCGCTTACCCCCGTACCCATATTCGCAATTCCCATCCCGCACGATGCCCGGATGATCGGAGAACGTCACTTTCGTGACGGATGGTATTCCAAAGAAGTTCCAAAACGGATCGACTTCCAGCTCCTCAAGTCGCTTGGCCAGACACACCAAAGATGGCGGCCCGATCCGCTCGCCATTCTGGTTCGTTCTGTTGGAAAGAACGGCAGGTGTCAGCCCCTGATCAATTTCGTTCTTTGAATAACTGTTATAGAACTCCTCGTGATCCATCCATTCTGTACGGGTACTTCCGACCCTCAGAATGTCGAAGTCCTCTTTGGCGAACTCTTTATCACCGGAGGCATAGTTGCACTTTCCAGCTACTACCTTGCCTGAAACCCCGTTGTAACGGCAGACGGGCAATTTCCGTGTGCCATCTTCAACCGGCTCTTTGCCGTCCTTTACTGCGTCGCTTGGAATCCGGCCAGAATACGCTTCCCACCGGACCGCGGGGTCAAAATACAGGGCTGCATTGCCGCCGACCTCGACCTGCATCTCGAAGGGCATGCCATCGATCTTGCGCTCCAAGACTTGCACCTGAGACACAGCTTCGAGTCCCTCGGGCACCAGAATTTCGTACTCTGATCGAAACTTGATACTCTCCACATCCGCAGTTTCTTTGGTGCGCTCTTCGCCGTATCCAGCCTTGAAGCTAGCCTTGCTCAAATTCACCGGCCAGGCCGGAGTAACTTCGATCCCAAGCTCGACATTCCAGTTGGTGGTCAGAGATGTGACGGATTTCTGTTCGAACTTCGGCTCAGCAAAACTGCGAACGGCCAAGACCCCTTGACTTAGGCAATTGCGCGATACAATCGGCAGGAAGCCAATCGGTCTCAACTGTTGGCCCAAAGGGGCGGAGCCCCACTTGATCGGACCAGGAATAACAGAGCCCTCCAGCGAGATCCGGTCTGGCGTCTGGCCGGTCGGAATGAGGTCCTTGAAGCTCTGCTTACTCATCAGCTTGTCAAAGAGGTTTTGCTCAGTTGCGTCCATGACCTGGCCAACGGATGAAGTGGCAGAAATCCCAGTAAACAAAGCAAGAAAGAGGGAAGGAAGTCGCATGCGGATACCAAATCTTATTTCCAAATAGGGTAACGCTACGTCAACTCATTCAAATCTCAAAGAATTTCTTGGAAAGCTCCGGTTAGCCCTGCGGCAGCAACCCCGAATTGTCATCCGCATCATCATCAAAGACCTTGCGTGTGGTCACCCCCGGCAGCTTGGCAAAGGCGGCCATTGTCTTGGTTGGAAAATAGCTCACAGGAATGCTCTCAAATCCCGGCAATTGCGACAGTATCTGCGACGTCGAGAAAGAGCATTGCGTCTTGCCAGCCGCTCCAAAATTCGCAGCAAGAGCAATCGCCTGAGACGCCACCTCAGTGGAGACAGTGATCTCTTGCAATACCGTGTGGTAGGTTTCCCGAGTGTGATAGTCGACATAGACGTCAACCATCCGGTCGGTCATGCCGTAATGCAGATCATTGCGTTCCGGCGCGTTTGGGCTCCACCACGTACCGGCGGGATCCCAAATGACGCGTTGCGGCCCATTGATCAAAAGCCCAGTATGCCCACCGGCACCAGAGCGGTTGTTGATGACCGTTATCAATGTCAGCTTGGCAGGTCCCGGTGCGCTGAACGCGACGCGGTCGATCTCGTGTTGTTCAGACCATATAGGTTCGGCCCCGCAAGCGGCGAGGCCGAGCAAAAGCGCCAAGGACAAAAGGGCTCGGCGCAACATTGCGGTCAGCAGCAACTAGCCGTTAACGATTGCGAGGAATACCAGAAACACCAAGATCCCAATCACGGTGTAAGTGGTGAATTTCATGAAACCGTCAAAGGTTCTCTCTTGGTCTTTGATGTCCATCGACCCGTGCTCATGTTCAGCCATATCGGCCTCCGTCAAAATCAGTTTCGCCTGCAATAGCGGATAATTTTGGCCCTGTCACGAGGCGACAGGCTGTTTGTTCAACCCTCTTCAAGGTCTCGGGCAAGGCGGAACCCGATGCGGTTCGGCTCGGGCTGATCCACCTCTTTGGGCAAAGCTCTCAGCATGACGTTCAACTGGCTGACATGCTGGACCTGCTGGGTCTTGGTACCCGCGGGGTCAGAGCCATAAAACGTCAAGATATCGGGGGCGTAGTAGCCCATCCCTTCGATCCGCATCACGCCCGCATCGCCGCCTGTGAACCCCATGGCAACCTCTTGGTCATTGTCCAGCTGCTCTTCGAAATTCTTGATATACAGCACCAGTCGTTCATAGGCCCACTCCGCAGGCGACTTCCGATCCACCGGTGTTTTGGTGACCCCTTTTGGCAACGGCTCCTGTTCGGCAGAGGGCTTGCGGTCCTTGGTGTGCACCACATGTGCCTTCGTCAGTGCATCGGTTTCGGCGGCCTCAGCCGTTGTTTTTATGTCATCGCCCATGCGTCTAGCCTTTCGTCTGGTAGAGATACGCCCCGTCCGCACGCAGCGTGCGCCCCACATCTCCCGCCAAATACAGATGTTGGCAATGGGCCATCGCTTCGACCAAGGCCAAGCCATATTCCTCGCCACCAATCTCACGCTTGAACAGCGTCACAAAGCACTCATGGGCGCTGTGCGGCTCGGTGAGAAAGCCCTTCAAACGATCCAGCGCACCGTGGTGATTGTCGATCAGCTGCCGCAAACGAACCGGTAACCCGGTAAAGGGCAGCTTATGCCCCGGCAACACCAACTGCTCCGGGGTTGCAGATGCCAGTAACCGCTCACAGGCTTCGAGCCAGTCGGAGACAGGGTCTGCGCCCGGTTCCGTCGGGTACAACCCAAGATTGGGAGAGATCGACGCAATCAGCTGATCCCCACCAAGAACCAAACCATCATCCGACCAAAGCGTCGCATGTTCAGGTGCATGTCCATTCCCAATTTGCACCGCCCACTCGCGCGGTCCGATCTGCAGTCGGTCGCCTTCCTTGATGCGTGTATAGCCTTGAGGCAAGGGAGCGACGCAGTCAGCAAAGTTGAACGGCCGCTCCGTGCGCCGTTTCTCTAGAATATCAGGGGCCATTCCACCGCGCGTGTAGAAGGTGATCGCCTCGTCCGAGGGCACCTTTTGCTCGTCCAGCCGCAACATGCGTGCCATCAGCCATGCCGTGCGCGTGGTGACCAGCTCCGCATCATGCTCTGTCTGAAACCAGCCTGCCATGCCGATATGGTCCGGGTGATGATGGGTCACCACCACCTGTGTCACAGGTCTGCCTTTCAAGGGGTCCGCCAAAAGCTTTTCCCAAATCGCTACGCCGCGTTTGGAGTAAAACCCGGTATCCACCACAGTCCATCCGGCGCCGTTGTCGAGCGCATAAACGTTGACGTGATCCAGCTTCATCGGCAGCGGCAGGCGCATCCAGAACACACCGGGCGCTACTTCAATGGCCGCCCCTTCGGGGAGAACATCCTCAAACGGGTAGTGGATGGTGTCGTTCACGCAACAAGATCTTCAACGCTCAGCGCATAAAGATCATCTGCCCCGGAACGAACATGCTCCGCCAATCCGTGGTACTCGGGCAGCAATCGCTGAACGTAGACTCGCGCCAGCTTTCCGCGGCGGCTGTCAGGGCCTTCAACGCTTGCCGCGCAAAGATGGTAATAAGCACCCAGCACTCGTGCGAACAGCTTGAGATAGGGCACCGAGCCTGCGAACCGGTCGGTCATGTCCTGTGTCAACAGCCATTCGGTTGTTTCGCGCAACGTCTCGACCGCGTTGAACAACGCCTTTCCAGCTTCAGGAGAAGCTGTCTTGCAGCGCTCCGCCTGTGTCACGATGTCGTCGATAAGCGCAAATGCGGCTTCGCCGCCATCCATCATCTTGCGGGCCACAAGGTCCATTGCCTGAATGCCGTTGGTTCCCTCATAAATGGCCGTCACGCGCACGTCCCTTAAGTATTGGGCCGCACCCGTTTCTTCGATGAAGCCCATGCCGCCATGCACTTGAATGCCTTTCTGAGCCACGTCGATACCGACATCGGTCCCGAAGGCCTTGGCAATCGGTGTCAGCAAAGCTGCCCGCGCCTTCCAACGCGCGTCATCCGTGGCATTCCCCATATCAATGGCGACCGCGCAGGCGGCAGATATGGCGCGAGATGCGAACACATCAGCCTTCATCTCCGCCAGCATCCGGCGCACATCGGCGTGGCCAATGATGGTCTCACCTTCGACGGCCTTGCCTTGCTTGCGATCCATCGCATAGGCCAGCGCGTGCTGATAGGCTGCCTCTGCCACCGCGATGCCCTGCCCACCGACACCCAGTCGCGCATTGTTCATCATGGTGAACATCGCCGCCATGCCGTTATGTTCTTTACCGATCAACCAACCGGTCGCACCGTCATATTGCATCACAGCCGTCGGAGAGCCGTGCAACCCAAGCTTATGCTCAAGGCTCACCACTTTCAGGCTGTTAGCCACGCCCGGCACACCGTTCTCATCAGGGATCAGCTTCGGCACCATGAAAAGGGAAATGCCCTTTGTACCCGGCCCAGCATCCGGGAGGCGCGCAAGAACCAAATGGCAGACGTTTTCGGTGAAGTCGTTGTCGCCCCAGCTGATGTAAATCTTCTGACCCGTTACCGCGTACGTTCCGTCACCATTGGGCTCCGCCTTGGTGCGCAAGGCACCTACATCTGAACCTGCCTGCGGCTCAGTAAGGTTCATCGTTCCAGACCAAGCGCCCGAAATGAGGTTCGGCAGGTAAAGCGCCTTGATCTCGTCCGATGCGTGATGTTCCAGCGCCTCGATCTGTCCTTGCGTCATCAGAGGATTAAGTTGCAGCGACAGGCAGGCCCCACCCATCATCTCATTGACCGCGTTTACCAAGGACTGAGGCAGCCCCATGCCGCCATGCTCAGGATCGCCCGCCATGCCAACCCAACCGCCATCCGCAATGGCTTTGTACCCTTCGCCATAGCCCGGTGAAGTACGCACTACGCCGTTTTCTAAGACCGCCGGGTGCAGATCGCCTGCACGTTGCAGCGGGGCCAGGACCTCGTCAGCCAACCTCCCCGCCTCGCCCAAAATGGCAGACGTCAAATCAGGGGTCGCCTCGGCGAATTTCTCCGTGCCCGTGACCTGTGCCAGCCCGACAACGTGGTCAAAAAGAAACTGATATTCGTCTGAAGGCGCGCGATAAGGCATATAATGTTCCGTCTTTGCAGCTTGGTCATAGATACGGTAGGAGGCGATATTGATCAACAAACTCTGAGCCCTAGCCCATTGATCATCAACAAAAACGCAACGTCAGGACGGATGGCGAGCAGTGACGCGATTATTATTTAGACACCAAGTGAACGAGGCAGCGTCGCTTCTCAAGGCAGGCGAGCTGGTCGCTTTTCCTACTGAGACCGTCTACGGGCTCGGCGCTGACGCCACCAACGATCAAGCCGTTGCCGCCATATTTGCTGCGAAGAACCGTCCGACCTTCAACCCGCTGATCGTTCATGTCGCCGATATCGCCGCCGCCAGAGAGATTGTTGATTTCTCTGATGAAGCCGAGGCATTGGCGGAGGCCTTTTGGCCCGGCCCCATGACCTTGGTCTTGCCAAAACGCGACGCAGCGCAGCTCAGTGATCTGGTTACAGCCGGACTGGACACCGTTGGCATCAGGGTACCCGCGCATCCGTTGGCACATGACCTTATCAAAGAAACCGGCCTGCCGCTTGCCGCACCTTCTGCAAACCCGTCAGGCAAGATCAGCCCTACCAAGGCAGAGCATGTGTTGGCAGGCTTAGACGGGCGTATCGCGGCTGTATTGGACGGCGGAGCCTGCACCGTTGGTCTCGAATCGACAATATTCGGCGGCGATCCTGTTTTGCTGCTGCGCCCCGGCGGTGTCCCGCTTGAGGCTGCAGAAAAGGTGCTGGGGCGGGCAATCCCTCCAGCACATCCCAGCGCAACCCCAAACTCACCGGGTCAACTTGCCTCTCATTATGCTCCCGATGCGACGATAATACTCGACGTTGAAACACCCGGCGACGCGCCGCATCTGGGCTTCGGACCGGGTCCGGCTGATCGGAACCTTTCAAAAAGCGGAGACCTCTCAGAGGCGGCGACTCGGCTTTTTGCACTGCTGCGCGAAATGGACGTTCTGGCCAGCGGATCAAACACGAAGCGCTTCACTGTAGCCCCGATCCCTGACACTGGATTAGGGCGCGCGATCAGGGATCGGCTAAGCCGGGCCGCCGCACCAAGACCATGAGCAAAGCGACCTAAGCCCGACCACCTTCAGCGGATAGGAGCAAAGGGTTAATCCCCATCAACTCCAGCGCCGCTTGCCACTTGCCATCATCCGATCGCCCGAAAACCAATGCGTTGGTTGCATCGCCAATCAGCCAACCGTTGCGCACGATCTCGTCTTCTAACTGGCCAGGGCCCCAGCCTGCATAGCCCATCGCCAGAATCGCCTGATCTGGCCCATCACCCATCGCGATGTCCTCCAGAATATCCAGCGTCGCGGTCATGCCAAACCCGTCACCGACTTTCATTGTGGCCTCTGACTGATCGTAGTCGGCGGAATGCAGAACAAATCCCCGGCCGAATTCGACCGGGCCACCGACATGCACCTGAATGGACCGCCCAGAGGGTGGCGCGGTGATCTCTAGCTGCTTCAGCAGGTCACGGAATTTCAAATCATCTGTCGGTTTGTTGATGATGAGCCCCATCGCGCCTTTATCGGAATGCGAGCAGATGAAGATCACCGATTGCTCGAAGCGGCTGTCACCCATGGACGGCATTGCGATCAACAACCGTCCGTTCAGGTCCATGGAATCATCAGTATTCATTCCGCTAAACTGGCCTCTGGGTAGGACGGGTTCAACCAGATGCCCCCTGCTATGTGTTGGAACCGAGCATCTGTAGCAAACTCTCGCTTAGACGTGATTTCCCGTGTGAGCACAGCATCCTTATGTTGGGTCTGATGATGAAACCTGCCTGCCTCCTTGCTGCGACATTTGCAGTCGCAACCCTGCCCACCACCTCCGCGTCTGCGCAGGTGGTTGAAACGGCTGACAGCATCGTTCAGGTCGACCTGCTGGAAGGCTGGCGGCAGGAAGACGGGTCGCATTACGCAGGTATTGAGATTAAGCTCGCCCCCGGCTGGAAGACCTATTGGCGCGCACCCGGTGACGGGGGCATTCCTACGAAAGTGTCTTGGGAAGGCTCTATCAACCTAAAGGATGCCGAGATTCACTGGCCCCGCCCTGGAATTTTCCGTGAAGGCGGCATGCGCTCCGTGGGTTATGACGAAAACGTGGTGTTACCTGTCCATGTGGACCCCAAGCAAGCCGGCGACATTGACGCACATCTGACGCTCACGCTTGGCGTGTGCAAAGACATCTGTATCCCAGTGAAGGTGACGCTCGATCAGTTGCTTCCAAGTGTGGGTGCTGCGGACGTGGCCACGATCAACTCGGCAATTGACGAAATCCCAAAAGTCGCGGACGCCGCGCTGGACTGTACCCTCTATCCTACCGAAGATGGCTACCGGCTAGACGTGGCCACTATGTTGCCAGCGCTGGACGGATTGAGCGAAACAGCTGTGGTTGAGCTTCCGGGTCAAGACGTCTGGATCAGCGAACCAGAATTCGACCGCGACGAGAATTGGATCGTCTCCACGGTGAGTATGGTCAATTTTGCTAAAACCAATCCGATCAACCTAGATGACCTGCGGATGACAGTTTTGACCACCACATCCGCAGTAGAACTGACCGGCTGCAACTAGGCGCTTCTTGCCGAGCGGGACATGTGTATCAGGATCGCCGCGAACCAGTTGATCAGCAGCAGCGCGATGACCCCAGCCAAGAAATAGACCAAGGCTGCCCCCAAGGCGGGGGCTTCACCAAACGTCGGCAATTGCTCTGGCAAACCTCCCTGCCAGAGCGTGATCCCCAACGTTCCGGCAAAAACCGCGGCAATCAAGGCCACGTTCAGCAGCGTCACAACCCGCAAGACCCCTGCAGATCGACCGGCCCTGACGGCACGCGCCAAGGCACGTGTCTGGCGCGCGACATCAGCCTGCATTGCCATCAAAGAAGGGACAACCAGCAACACCAACAACAGCCCAAAGCCCAGCCCGTAGCACAATGTGATCACCGTTGGCTTCAAGAACTGCGCATGTCGTGACGTCTCGAAGAGCAGCGGCGCAAGGCCGAGAACCGTGGTCAAAGTGGTCAGAAGCACCGGCCTCAGCCGATCGGCAGTCCCGTCAATAATCGCCGGAATCAGGCCGCGTTCCTGCGCGTATTCATCCACTGTCGAGACCAGCACGATGCTATCGTTGATGATAATTCCCGTCATTCCAATCAGCCCGACCACCGTAAACATCGATAACGGCACGCCCCATGCGTTGTGGCCGTATATCGTGCCAATCAGCCCAAACGGGATGATTGCCATAATCACCAGCGGGCGCGTGAAGCTGGCAAAAACCCAAGCAAGCGCGAGATAGATTCCGATCAGGCACAAGATGAACCCGACCGTCGCGTCATTTCGGAACTCGCGCTCCTGCTCGGCCAAGCCGGCCTGGCGCGACGCAATACCGAAATCCTGTTCGATCTGCGGAAGCAATTCCGTGGTGAGTAAGTTGTTGATCTCGGCGGCACGTGCTGGGTCAT
Source organism: uncultured Litoreibacter sp. (assembly GCA_947494645.1). Classification (GTDB taxonomy): domain Bacteria; phylum Pseudomonadota; class Alphaproteobacteria; order Rhodobacterales; family Rhodobacteraceae; genus Litoreibacter. The sequence continues at coordinate 823,652 of CANLVO010000002.1, read as the reverse complement.
CTTCGGATATGTCGCCCGTCACAGAAATCAGGCGAAGTCCGTTTTCTCTCCTAACCGTGGAGAAGCCTGTCTGCGAAGTAACTGTCACGATGTCAGCCAATGGCACGTATGCCCCGCCCGGCGCACGCATGAAGGTGCGCTCCAAGAAATCTGCTGTAAGTTCGCCTGAAGCAAGTTCAACCCGGATCGTGGCTGAGCGGGGACCCTCCGGGTAGGTCGCCGCCTCGATGCCATTCAGCCGGTTGCGCAGGACCTGCCCGAGCCCATCAATCGTAAAGCCCAGTGCCTGACCCTGCGCTGTCAGATCGAGGATCAGCTCTTCTTTGTCATAGGCCAAACTGTCTTCGACAGCGGACACTTCGGGGAATTGCAGTAGAGCGGTCTTCAGCGCCTCCGCCGCGTCTTTCAGTGTCTGTGCATCGGCTCCGAAGAACTGTACGGAAAGGGAGTCGCCGCCCGGACCGGAACGCCAGCCACGGAAGCTGACCTGTTCCACCATCGGGTGCCGTCTTACGGCGTCTTGCAACTCGCCTACAAACTGAAACGAGGAATAGCTCCGTCGGTCCGCATCAATCAGCTCAATCGCGATGGAGCCCAGTTGATCAGCATCCTTGGTCTCCTGTCCGGAAAGGCCACGCCCTGTGGTTCCACCTACTTCTGCCAATACGTAGTCCAACGGGTTCAGACCGTAGCGCTCTTCATAATCAGCGGCCAAGTCGTTGGTTGCGCGTTGCATCTCACGCATCATTTCAAGCGTGTCTTGCCGCGTCGCACCCGGTAGCATCGAGAAGTTGCCAGAGATCGACCCCCGCTCAGGGGCGTTAAAGAAACGCCAAGTGACATCGCCTTTAATAAACAGCGCCGCCTGGCTCGCGAGCAACAGAAGCGCCAGCGCCAAAACTGGGTACCTCGCCCAGATAACCCCTGCCATGAAAGGCCGAAACACAACGCGACGGAACCAATTAAACCCCTTCGTCACAGTCCGCGAAGGCCAGTCGTACCAGTGCTCTTTTGCAGAAGCCGCCAACGCATGGCTCATATGATGCGGCAAGATCAGGAAGCACTCGACCAGAGAAGCAATCAAAACCACGATAACGGTAAACGGAATATCGGCGATCAAGTCGCCAAACCGACCGCCCACAGCCACGAGCCCAAAGAACGCGATCACTGTGGTGAGTGTCGCGGAAAAAACCGGAGCAGACATGCGGCGAGCGGCGTTTTCTGAAGCCGTGACAGGATCCTCCCCCAAGACCCGGTTTCGAAAATCGGCGTGCTCGCCCACTACGATAGCATCATCAACAACGATCCCGAGCGTGATGATCAATGCAAACAACGACACCATATTTATGGTCAGACCGGCGATATACATCAGCGCGATAGCCCCGAGCATGGCCACCGGAATGCCCGCTGCCACCCAGAAAGCCGTGCGCGCATTGAGGAACAGGAACAACAACAGGACCACAAGGCCTAAGCCAACAGCACCATTGTCCACGAGAATATCAAGCCTACCGGTTATAGCCTCCGAGCGGGTCCGGATCAGGTCTATGCTGGTCCCCGCAGGCAGGGTCAGGGCAAGGTCTTCGGCGACCTGTGTCACTTGCTCCTGAATGCCGATCGCGTCGCCCCTGTTAGAGCGGTCCACTCGCACTGAAATCGCGGGGTTCTCTCCCCTGAAATAGGCGCGTTCCCTGTCAGTCCCTTCGACCAGAACCGTCGCCACGTCCCCAATCGTCAGCTTCGATCCATCTGGATTTGACCGTAGTACAATCGCAGCAATCTGGGCTGGGTCTCTTTTTGCAACCCCCGTACGTACCCGCGCATTGCCGCCCGAGACATCGCCCGCCGGATCAGCAGAGGCCTCACCGCGTATGGCCTCGGCAATCTCTGCCATGGTCACATCATGCCGGATCAAAGCCTGCGACGGCACTTCGACAATGGTTTCCGGGGCCGCGACCCCGCGTATTGTTGTTCGTGTGACGCCTGCCGCAAACAGGCGCGTGACAAATTCGTCGGCAAATCTCCCGAGCTGCTCGACACCAACCGGCCCAGTGATCACCACATCCGTGACCCTGTCACGCCACGCGCCCCTCCGAACCACGGGATCCTCTGCGTCCTCAGGAAAGTCGTTTACGGCATCAACGGCAGCTTGCACCTCGTCAGCCGCACGCGACATGTCCCAGTCTGGCTCAAATTCCAAGGTGATGGAGGCGCTGCCCTCCCGCGAGGAAGATACAGAGCTTTCAACGCCTTCTACTGCCAAAAGGGTGGGTTCAAGCAACTGCACAATGGCGCGGTCGACATCTTCAGCCCCAGCGCCACGCCAAGGAATATTTACGGAGACCGTATCAACGATCACATCAGGGAAAAACTGCGTCCGCATGCGCGGCAATGACGCGATACCGATCGCAAGTAAGATGATCAAAAGCAGGTTCGCTGCGGTCCGGTGGCGTGTGAAATAGGACATCACCCCGCCGGTTGTTGATCGCAGCGCGTCCCGCAAGGCCTAGCTCCCCATCCGAGACTCGATGCGAGCCACCATCTGTGCGGGCACTTTCGCCTCTTGAAGCTGTCCGAGCATCCGGGTTTTGACCTCATCGGGGATGCGTTTATTCGCCTCTACGAATGCAATGATCCGGGCGCGGCGGTCGTCATCCAACTCGACAAGCTCAGGCTCCTCAGACACAGCACCGTTGTCGCGGATCGGCTTGACTTTGATGCCTGCCCCGAGCACCTGACTTCTTTCTGTGACAACCTCGCGCCCCCGCAGACCCGGTGCGCGCAGGATCACGTCGTCCCCTTGGCGGCGCAGTACTTCAATGCTGGCAAGTTCCAAACGATCTCCTTCCCCGATCAGCAGGACGGTCTGATCCGGCCCAACCGCCGCCGAGGGCAGCTGCACCACGCGCGACAGCTCTGGTTCTTTGGACACCACAGTGACGAAATCGCCGGGACGCAGCCCCTTGGGGTTCGAAATCTCAGCAAACAGAAGCCGCCCGGTCGTGCCTTCAGCAACGGCTGCGCTTTCGCGGGTCAGCCGTCCCTCCGCAATCAGATCGGTGCCCAAGACGTCCATCCGAATTTCGACAGGCGCATCAATCAACGCGCCGTTTTCATCAATCAGCCGGGTGTATTGGCTGGTGGAGACGCGGAATGCGACCTCCAGTGCCAAAGGATCAACCAATTGCGCCAAACGTTCGTTATTGGCCACCAACCGGCCAGCGGAGACAGCAACGTCCGAAAGCCGCCCGTCAAAACGCGCGAAAATCTCGGTATCGGCCAGACGGCGTTTCGCGTCCTGCACATTGATCTTACGCCGTGTGATCAGAGTTTGGGTCTGCGACAGCTGCGCTTCTGCCTGTTGCAGGGCTTGGCGTCGCGACAAAACCGCCTGCTCGGCGCTCGAGACCGCAAGTTCGGCATCTTCTACCGCCGCTGCCGTACCTACATTACGTTGCAAGAGATCGCGCTGACGCTCCAATGCCTTGATCCGCAGATCTGCCTGCGTCCTCGCAGCGCTCAATTCGTCGCGCGCCAAATCGATGCCGCGCTGGGCGTCAAGCAAATCCGCCTCTGCTTCAAGCAAGTCAGTTTCAGCTACATCCATTGCCGCCTGCATGTCCGCCGGATCAATGCGAGCCAAGAGCTGGCCTTCTCGAACTGTGCCACCCTCCTGAAAATTCTCTGCCAATTCGACGACCGTTCCGCCCAACGGCGCACGCAGGTCAAGCGTCCGTCGGCTGCGGACTTCACCAAAGCTTGTCAATTCGGGCGTAATGCTGCCTGGTTCGATCGTCGCCACACTCACAGAAAAAACACGTTCGCGCGCGGGGCGTTGCGACGGTTCTTCCGCCCAGCGGGTTTTAAGCGCCGAATACACAACGTTACCCCCCACTGCGAGCAACCCCACAGTGACAGCCAACAGAAAGAGCCCGATCAGGCTTCGGCGAAAGAAACGCATGGGCGTTAAAGCTCCAAGGTATGACGTTGTTAAAAATGTAGGGCGGAAACCCGTGATCGTCCAACTCTACAGGCTAAACGCACGAAATTGCTATTTCCGTCGCTGATGTTCGTCCAGCCGCGGCATAATCTCAACAAAGTTGCAGGGATTGTGTCGATAATCGAGCTGTTTGACCAAGATCTCGTCCCAGGCGTCCTTGCAGGCCCCGGGGCTGCCCGGCAACGCAAACAGATATGTGCCTTGCGCGACCCCGCCTGTGGCCCGGCTTTGCACCGCAGATGTGCCAATCTTGGCCATCGAGACATGGGTGAACACCGTTCCGAACGCGTCGATCTCTTTTTCATAAACATCCCGATGCGCCTCGACGGTCACGTCGCGGCCAGTCAGCCCGGTGCCACCAGTCGAAAGGACCACGTCGATGTCGGGATCCGCGCACCATTCGCGCAGCTGGTCTGCAATCTGAGCCCTCTCATCTGGCATGATCAGACGTGCCGCCAGGATATGCCCGGCACCCTCTAACCGAGCGACCAGCGTGTTGCCGGATTTGTCGTCTTCTGGCGTCCTGGTATCAGACACCGTTAGCACCGCAATTCTGACGGGGATAAATTCACGTTCTGTCATGATCGCAACCTTGCTTGCAGAGACAACAAATCGGCCCATGCTTCGCGCTTTGCCGCGGGGCTGCGCAATAGGTAGGCCGGATGGAACATTGGCAAAACCGGTTTGCCCAGTGCTTCGACCCAATTGCCGCGCAGGCGGGTGATGCCCTTCTTGCCCAGCACTGCTTGGCAGGACACATTGCCCATCAGAACCAGCACATCCGGTTTCGCCAATGCCACATGTCGTTCAAGAAACGGTAGCATCATCGCGATTTCGTCAGGTGTGGGTTCTCGGTTCTGCGGAGGCCGCCATGGCATCACATTCGTGATGTATATCGGCTGCGCATCGTCGTTCCGACCATGCCCAATGGCTCCAAACATCGCATCCAAGAGCTGTCCGGCGCGGCCTACAAACGGTCGACCTTCACGATCCTCATCTCGACCGGGGGCTTCACCGATGACCATGACCCGCGCACCGGGCACACCGTCTGAGAAGACCAGCGACCGCGCTCCCTTTTTCAGCTCGCACAGCTCAAACCCAGCAATGGCAGCCTTCAGGTCGTCCAAACTCTCAGCCGCTTCAGCCAGTTTTCGTGCCGCTTCGCCGGCATCTACTGCTTGGGGGGCGGAAGGAACAGACGCCTCTTCCTTGACCTCCAGCTTAGGCTGCTTCTTGGGCGTCTCATAGCGGTTGACTGGCGTTTCACCAATTGCCTCTGTCGCACCGAGGTCGATCTGCCACTCAAGCATTGCTAGCGCGGTATGAGGGTCAAGTGTCGATTCCATAGCCGCCAAGCTAAAGCGCCGTTGAAGAAGGGTAAATGGCACCTATGAGCACCACTTGCCGCAGCGGAGCAGGCCACATATAACCCGCTCGAACGTCGAAAGGGATCACATGACATTCCGCGCGGAGCATTTGCTTGGGATCGAACAGCTGTCCCCAACAGATATTACCGCGATTCTGGATTTGGCGGATCAGTATGTCGACCTCAACCGATCAGAGCGCAAACACGGCGACACGCTTGCCGGGCTGACCCAGATAAACATGTTCTTTGAGAACTCGACCCGCACCCAAGCCAGCTTCGAGATCGCCGGCAAGAGACTTGGCGCGGATGTGATGAACATGGCAATGCAGGCATCCTCGATCAAAAAGGGGGAAACCCTGATCGACACTGCACTGACCCTAAACGCTATGCATCCCGATCTTTTGGTCGTACGCCACCCACATTCCGGTGCTGTGAACCTACTGGCGGAGAAGGTAAATTGCGCCGTTTTGAACGCCGGTGACGGTAAACATGAGCATCCGACCCAAGCCTTGCTCGACGCCCTCACCATTCGCCGTGCCAAGGGACGTTTGCACCGCCTTAGCATCGCCATCTGCGGCGACATTGCTCATTCGCGGGTCGCGCGCTCAAACATCTTGCTGCTCGGCAAAATGGAGAACCGCGTGCGCCTCGTCGGCCCGCCCACCCTGATGCCCTCCGAGATTGAGCATTTCGGCGTTGAAGTCTTTGAAGACATGCGCGAAGGCCTGGCAGACGTTGACGTGGTGATGATGCTGCGGCTTCAAAAGGAACGCATGGATGGCGGCTTCATCCCTTCTGAACGGGAATATTACCACCGCTACGGTTTGGACGCTGAAAAGCTGAGCCATGCCAAGGATGATGCAATTATCATGCACCCGGGTCCGATGAACCGAGGCGTCGAGATTGATGGCACCTTGGCGGACGACATCAATCGCTCCGTTATCCAAGAACAGGTCGAGATGGGCGTGGCTGTGCGTATGGCCTGTATGGAGCTTTTGGTCCGCGCCCGCGCCGCCAAACCGAAAGGCGTGATGGTATGAGCGAAGAGCCCAAGGACCCTCGCATGTCTGGCAAAGTCGCCACCTACGCTTTGCTCGGCCTTTTTGGGTTCACAGCGTTCTTGATCTGGTTTGGTTCATGACCTTTTTCACAGCAAGGCCCCTCATCAAATGAAGCTGCTTTTGACCAACGCCATCCTGATTGACCCCGAGGCCGGAACGGAGACTCCGGGCGCCGTGGCCATAAGCTCAGGTAAGATCGAGGCCATTTTGCCCGAAGGCTCAGACATTACAGCCGCCAAAAATGCCAATCACACCATAGTTGATTGTGAGGGCAAATATCTCGCGCCCGGCATCATTGATATCGGCGTGAAAGTCTGCGAGCCCGGTGAGCGTCACAAGGAGAGCTTCCGCACGGCAGGTCAAGCCGCGGCCGCGGGTGGTGTGACCACGATGGTAACCCGCCCCGACACAATCCCTACGGTCGATACGCCTGAGACACTGGAATTCGCAAAGCGCCGCGGCGCTGAGATGACCAATGTACGCATCACCCCTATGGCTGCTTTGACAAAAGAGCGTGCCGGTCGCGAAATGGTCGAAATGGGTTTCTTGCGCGACGCAGGTGCTGTCGCGTTTTCCGATGGTGACAACGTCGTCAAAGACACGAAGGTGCTCATCCGCGCCATGACCTATGCCCGCTCGCTGAACGCCTTGGTCATGGGCCATCCTCAAGAGCCAGTTCTGAGCGACGGTGCGGCGGTCACCTCTGGGAAGTTTGCGTCCTTGCGCGGGTTGCCCGCGGTTTCCCCTCTGGCGGAACGCATGGGGCTCGAGAGAGACTTGGCTTTGGTCGGGGCCACAAAGGTGCGATACCACGCCGACCAGATTTCCACCGCCGCCGCTTTACCTGCACTGGAACGCGCCAAGACGGCGGGGCTAGACGTGACGGCAGGCGTCTCGATACACCACCTGACGCTGAACGAGCTGGACGTGGGCGACTACCGCACCTTCTTCAAAGTCAAACCGCCTTTGCGCTCTGAGGATGACAGGCAAGCAATGGTGGAGGCTGTGGCCTCCGGGCTGATTGACATCATCTGCTCCATGCACACGCCCCAAGATGAAGAAAGCAAACGCCTGCCTTTTGAGCAGGCAGCCTCCGGCGCAGTTGGGTTGGAGACCATCCTGCCCGCTGCACTGCGCCTGTTTCATTCCGGCCAGTTGGACATGGCAACACTCTTCCGCGCAATGTCTCTGAACCCAGCCAAACGCCTGGGATTGGATGGTGGTCGCCTCGCGAAAGGTGCCCCTGCTGATCTGGTGCTCTTTGACCCCCACGCCCCTTTCATCCTGAACCGGGAATCCCTGCGCTCGAAATCCAAGAACACGCCGTTTGACGGCCAGCGTATGCAGGGTCAGGTCCTGCGCACATTCGTCTCAGGCACGCAGGTTTTTTCATCAGATGCCTGAGATCGTCACATCCATTCCGCTCCTGATCGTCACGGGGGTCTTGGCCTACGTACTTGGATCGATCCCGTTTGGCTTGGTGATCACCCGACTCTGTGGCTTGGGCGATTTGCGCAGCATCGGGTCTGGCAATATCGGCGCAACAAATGTGCTGAGGACCGGCTCGAAGCCAGCGGCTTTGGCGACGCTTCTGCTAGATTCAGGCAAGGGCGCGATTGCGGTAATATTGGCGCGCCTCTTGGTAGGCGAGGACGCCGCACAACTTGCGGGGCTAATGGCGTTTCTGGGCCACTTGTTTCCGGTTTGGCTGGGATTTAAGGGCGGGAAGGGTGTCGCCACATACTTGGGCACTTTGCTGGCCCTGTCTTTCCCCATCGGGCTAGCCGCCTGTCTAAGCTGGGCCGTGATTGCTGCGATATTCCGCATATCATCACTCTCAGCATTGATCGCTGCGCTGTCCGTTCCGATATGGCTTATGGTATTGGGTCACCCCGAACTGATGGCGGTCTGTATCGCGATGGGCGCGCTCATTTGGATCCGGCATGCCGACAATATTCGCCGCATCGCCAACGGCACCGAAGCCCGCATCGGCAAAAAACGCGATACTTAGAGGCGGTACGCTAAGTCGGCACAGCTAACTTGACCAAAACGTCAACTAAATCAGAAATTTGTCCAAATCGTCCCCCAATTCTGCCCAGATTGCTTCTCAAGGTGAGGTCAATCCGAACGAAAGGGGCTCTTTCCTAATTCAAAAGCCATTCAATTTCTGAATGCTTTCTTTCACGACCTTAGAACTTTTTTCAGACCACTCTTCTAACGATTTTGCGATGTGGATCTCGTCGCTCTTACGCCGAATTGCCATCAATTACTTGGACTTGGAGGAACGACATTGTCGCCGATCCGCTACCTCGCAAGAGGATACTCGAAGCTCGCCAAATTTTCAGGCACCGCTTGCAGACCCGAATTTTGGTGGCTCTTTGCTGCCAATACTGGGCTCCTTATCTTGTCGGTTCAGCTGACATTCATCTTCCCACCATCAGCCACCGCACCTCTGCTTTGTTTGGGTCTTTGCATCTTCATTTTCGGGAACCTGTCTGCTGCAATCCGTCGTCTAAGGGACGCGAAGCGCTCACCATTCTGGTTGATTGCCCTGCCAGTGCTACCGTTCATTCTAAGTGAAGCCGGACAAACCGACGCTGAACATCCCAAACAGGATCAAGAGGCTGTCGAAGAAGAGCCGAAAATTGAAAAAATTGCGGCCTGAAGAATAAGCGCCGCTAAGGGCATCAAGGACTCAGTATTTATACGCCTCGTATACCCGAGAAACGTCCTCTTCCCAGTCTCCATAGTAGTGACGCAGCATCTCGTCAGCCGGAGCTTCTCCCGAGGCAAGACTGTCTTTCAGGGCGTTCAGGAAATGAGTTTCGTCAGGCACCAAGCCACCTGCGCCGGGCATCGCACGGGCTTTCAAGCCAGCCTCGGCAATGTCGACAACTTCACGGGCCAAATCCATCATCTTGAGGCCACCGACCTCGGCGTGAAGCCCGTCCTCGGATGAGGCGACAAGCAGCGCTTGACGGGTTTCTGTGTCCCAGCCTTTGGCCAAATCCCAAGCGGCATCAAGCGCGGACTGGTCATAGGTCAACCCGACCCAGAACGCAGGAAGAGCGCAAAGCCTGCGCCATGGACCGCCATCCGCGCCGCGCATTTCGATGAATTTCTTCACCCGTGCCTCAGGGAAAACTGTGGTCAGATGATCCGCCCAATCTGACAAGGTCGGCGTTTCACCGGGTAAGGCCGGCAGTTCACCTTTCAAGAAGTCACGGAAGGACTGCCCAAGCGCATTGATATATGCACCGTCGCGGTAAACAAAATACATCGGCACATCGAGGACCCAATCCGCCCATGCCTCGAACCCGAAACCTTCTTCAAAGATGAAAGGGATCATTCCTGTTCGGGCATCGTCGAGACCTCGCCAGACCCGAGAACGCCAGCTCTTATGGCCATTTGGTTTGCCCTCAAAGAACGGCGAATTGGCAAATAGAGCCGTCGCAACAGGTTGCAGCGCGACGGCCACGCGCATCTTCTGCACCATGTCAGCTTCAGAGCTGAAATCGAGGTTAACCTGCACCGTGCAGGTCCGGCGCATCATCTGCGTGCCATGCGTACCGACTGTGCCCATATAGGCGTCCATCAGTTTGTAACGGCCTTTTGGCATCAGCGGCATCTGCTCATGCGTCCACTCGGGCGCGGCACCAAGACCGATGAACTTTGCCCCGATCCGGTCGGCTACTGTCTGAACCTGTCTGAGATGTTCGTTCACCTCGTCGCAAGTCTCGTGGATCGTCTCAAGCGGCGCGCCAGACAGTTCCAGCTGACCACCGGGCTCTAGAGATACGTTCGCGCCATCTTTCACCAAGCCGACGATATTGTCGCCTTCATTGACAGCCGCCCACCCGAATTCATCACGCAACCCTTCAAGGATCGCTTTGATGGACCGCTCCCCGTCATAGGGCAATGGAAGCAATGAATCCTGGCAAAATCCGAACTTCTCGTGCTCCGTCCCGATGCGCCAATCCTCTTTGGGTTTGCACCCATCAGCGAGGTAGCCTGCAAGTTGAGAATGGTCTGTGATCGGGCCGCCGCCGGATTGAGGGATGGACATGTACAGGCTCCGATCAGTGTTTTCGAGCGCTAGGGATGAAAGACCCGCGCGGTGAAGTCAATGCAGCGCGGCGCGGGGTTTCGACCAAATCACGAAGCTGTCATGGCTGGTCGTTCCCATCGCTCTAGTCGCCATAGAATAGTCCACCCCGTCGAGCGCCGCGAATGCGTCAAAGAGCTGCTCCGCCCCCGAAGCGGAGTTGGGTATCGTTAGCGTCGCGCCGCCGTCTTCCTCTAGAACCCAATGCAGATCGTCGGCCCAAGGCCCTTCGCTGCTGGTGACTGCGGTGATGCGGGCCAGGCTCTCGATAGAAACGACACCCCCCTCATAAGCCGAAAAGTAAGAGATTTGGCGCTCATCCACCTCAACGACACCCGGTCCAATCTGATCTGTCTTGAAGATCAATCGGCGGAACGCAACGAACACGAGGCCCAGCCCCATCGAGGCAATAACCACGCCAAGTGCGGTCCAGAACCAGCCCAGCCGCGTGGCCAGCCAAAGCCCAACGAATGCGACGATGAGGCCCGCAAAAATCTCGGAGTATCTCTTGAAAAAGGCGGTGACTTCTGGGCGGATCATCGCGCTGTGCCATCAACCGAACTGAAGCCTGTTTGACTAACAATTCTGGCCGCGTTGATGCTCTCAAGTCCCATGTTTGAAGCCGTCCAAATCAAATTCAAAGGGCCTGAGAGGCCTCACAGTTAGCGCTCGCCTCTCTCGGTATGCCAAAGAGCATCCAGGTCCAAGTCCACATCCGCCAACATCAAGCGTGCAGCTTCGCAGACATAGCACTTCAAATTGCGTCTTCGACAGCCAGGCGGGCGATGTTGGACCAAAGACCAAGTGCTCCGCGACAAGAGGCACCGGCACTACCAATCGCCCAAAGCCTGCTGCCAAACGGTCAAGGCTGCAACGGCCGCGGTATCCGCTCGCAAAATGCGTGGGCCAAGACTGATCGGGGTCGTTTGAGGCATTGCGAGAAGACGGTCCCGCTCGCCGGAAGAAAACCCACCTTCTGGACCGATGAGGATAGCCCACGGACCTTTGGCCGTCTTAGACAGCGCCTCAGCTGCGCCGACACGGGCCTCGTCGCAGAACATCAATTGTCGGTCTTCAGGCCATTTCTCGAGGACGGTGGTCAATTTGCTGATCTCTTCGACAATAGGCACATAGGTACCGCCACATTGCTCAGCGGCTTCCATCGCATGAGCCTGCAGCTTGTCCTGCCGGACCCGGTCTGAGGAGGTGTAGTCGGTGCTAACGGGGCAGATACGCGCCGCGCCCATTTCGGCGGCCTTCTCGACAATGAAATCCGTCCGAGCCTTTTTGATCGGGGCAAACAGAAACCAAAGGTCAGGCGGCATCTGCAAAGGTTTGGTTTGAGACAGAACGGTGAGCAAACCGCGACGTTTCCCCGCATCCACGACCTCAGCCAAATACTCACCGTCGCGGGAATTGATCAACAAAACATGGGCTCCCACACCAAGCCGCATCACATTGAACAGATAGTTCGCCTGTTCACGGTTCAGCGGAACCGAATTGCTCGCCGCGAGGTCGTGCTCTACACATAATCTGATCTTCGCATCCGCCATGAGGCCAACCTATGTCCGAGAACGCCGCAGCACCAGAGGCCCCGGCACCCGAGGGACAAGTGATCGACGCGGTCCCTGAAAACTGGGTGGACACGATCGCGCCTGCCTGGTCACGCCCCTACCTCAGGCTTAGCCGGGCGGATCGGCCTATCGGTACATGGTTGCTCCTGTTGCCTTGCTGGTGGGGTGTTTTTCTGGCCGCCGCTGCTACCTCTTTCAAGCTCTTCGATCTTTGGATCGTGTTCGGCTGCGCACTGGGCGCATTTCTTATGCGCGGTGCGGGTTGCACATGGAATGACATCACCGACCGCGAGTTCGACGCGCAGGTCGCCCGCACCAAATCGAGGCCCATCCCGTCAGGCCAAGTCAGCGTGAAACAAGCTTTGGCATGGCTTGTCACTCAGACCGCGGTCTCAGCCTGCATCCTGTTCACTTTCAATTGGGCAGCCATCGGGCTGGGCATTTTGGCATTGCTACCCGTTGCAATTTACCCCTTTGCCAAGCGCTTCACATGGTGGCCTCAGGTCTTTCTTGGCATCGCCTTCAACTGGGGTGCACTCTTGGCATGGACAGCTCATACCGGCTCTCTCGGTTGGCCAGCCGTAATCCTTTATATGGCGGGCATTGCTTGGACGTTGTTCTACGACACGATCTACGCACATCAGGACAAAGAGGATGACGCCCTAATCGGGGTCAAATCCACCGCGCGTCTATTTGGCGAGAATACGGGGCCGTGGCTGCGCGGCTTCCTTATTGCCGCCGTTCTGTTGCTTGGTGCAGCGATTATTGCGGCTATCGTGCCCGCCGCGGACCGCAACGTGTTGGCCCTTGTGATTGCCTTGGCGGGCGCTTGGGGGTTTGGCTGGCATATGCTATGGCAAATGCGCCAGCTTGACACCGAGGACTGGGAAAACTGCCTGCGGTTGTTCCGCTCCAACCGCGACGCAGGGCTGATACCTGCGCTATTTATTGCTGTTGCGGCATTGCTTTGATTGAAACCCACCCGTCCAAGCGCTACCACATGGGCGTGGGCCACCATCCGAGATGATAACGTCATGAAACCAAAGACAATCGTTGCGTTTCTCATTGCCGCTGGGGCAGCGGTCGGTGGCGCTTGGCTGTCAGCCGGCTGGATCGAGACACGGTCGGCGCAAGTTGTCCGCTCGATCCTGATCGATGATGGGCATGACTGGGTCGATGTAAACGTAGACGGGTTGCAGGTTTTGCTTAGTGGCACGGCTCCGGACGAGGCAACGCGCTACCGGGTGGTCAGCGCCGTGGGTCGCACAGTCGATCCCGACCGCATCGTTGACGACATGGGCGTTATGGCCCGCGCTCAGATCGAGCCGCCACGCTTTACCGTTGAGATGCTTCGCAATGACGCGGGCGTCTCTTTGATTGGGCTGGTTCCGGCAGAGGCAGGGCGCGAGGCTTTCACCGCGACCATCGAAAACCTGATGACCGATGATAGCGAAGTTACGGACATGCTCGAAACTGCCGCTTTTCCAACGCCCCGGGGCTGGGACGCTGCAATCAGGTTTGCGACCCAATCGCTCAACGACCTGCCAAAATCCAAAATTTCCGTCTCTGCTGACCGGGTGGAGATCACGGCAATCAGCGACAGCCCGCAGGACAAACGTCGCATTGAATCAGAGCTGGCGCGCCGTGCTCCTGCATCAGTACGTCTTGTTCTGAACATAACGGCGCCGCGCCCCGTAATCAGCCCGTTTACCCTGCGCTACGAGTTGAACGACGGTGCCGGATCCTTTGATGCCTGTTCTGCCGATACAGAAAAGACCCGCGACGAGATCTTATCCGCCGCCGCAGCGGCTGGAACCCTGCCCGAAAGACCCACATGTTTGATCGGCCTAGGTGTCCCATCTCCAAACTGGTCGAAGGCGGTGGGCATTGCCCTTGAGGGGCTCAAAGCCATGGGTGGTGGCTCTCTGACTTTCTCGGATGCGGACATTACAATCGTCGCCCCAGAGACCACGTCACAAGCCGTGTTCGACCGGGTTGTCGGCGATCTGGACGCCACCTTGCCCGAGGTGTTCTCACTGAATGCGATCCTGACCGAGAAGACCGAAGTTGCCAGTGGCGAGGAAGAGGTTCGCGAGTTCACCGCAACCCGCAGCCCGGAAGGGTCACTTCAATTGCGCGGGCGGCTGCCAGATGACGGCGTCGAAACCATCGTGGGCTCTTTCGCACGGGCGAAATTTGGCAGCGAACAGGTCTACCTTGCAACACGCGACGACGAGACGCTGCCAGCCGATTGGCCCGTGCGCGTGTTGGCAGGGCTTGAGGCCTTGTCGCTCTTGGATCATGGCTCTGTCTTGGTCAACGAAGAGACATTGGAGCTGCGCGGTGTCAGCGGCAACAAAACCGCCTCCGACGATCTTTCCCAGCTGCTGTCCAACAAATTGAGCGGAACGGACCAGTTCGAGGTGAGCGTCAGATATGACGAGCTGCTCGACAAGACGCTGAACATTCCAACCCCACAGGAATGCGTTGACCGCATCAACAAGATCCTCGCGGCTGGCAAAATTGCTTTCGAACCGTCCTCTGCTGAGATAAGCGGCAGCGCGGATGCGACGATTGAAGCCATCGCCAATATTGCGCAGCAATGTGACCGGGTTCAGATGGAAATCGGCGGCCACACGGATAGCCAAGGCCGCGAAATCATGAACGAAGAGCTGAGCCAGCAACGCGCGGACGCGGTTCTTCTGGCATTGCAACAACGTCGGGTCAGAACGCGGAATTTCTCAGCTAAGGGCTACGGCGAGGCGGTTCCGATTGCTGATAACGGCTCTGAGGCGGGGCGTGAAGCCAACCGCCGGATTGAATTCAAGCTGTTGACAGACGCACGGGCTGCGGCCACAGACGAGACCTCCGAAGACGACACGACACAAACCGAGGGCGAAAGTGAACAGAACTGAGTTTGTCATTGCGACCGCCGTTATCCTGCTCGTCGCCTTCAGCGTCGGCTATTTCGCCTGCTGGCTTGTGCAGCGGTTCAGTCGCGTCTCAACGGCCGACGTGGCAGAGTTGGATCAAATGGCCAAATCCTTGCATGACGCTGAGGAAACACGCGACCAGGCCATTACTTATTTGCAGCAGCGCGAAGCAGAGCTGACCAACCAGCTGTCCCAGACAGAGGCTGAGCTGCGCGCGGCGATGGACGGCTTGCGAGATGCCCGCCATGAGAGCGAAGAGTTGCGCAGCTTTATAGAGCGTTCAAAAACAGGGTGATCTAGCGATCCCAGCGCCTCAGCGCATCCTCGTCATGCGCCTTGCTTTCAACCCAGCCATCGCCTTGCGACGTGACCTCTTTCTTCCAGAAGGGAGCACGGGATTTGAGGTAATCCATCAGAAAATCCGCCGCCGCGAACGCGTCGGCCCGGTGCTTGGACGACGTGGCAACCATCATGATGGTGTCACCGGCATATAACGTGCCAAAGCGGTGAATGACCAACGCGTCCGCCAGTGACCACCGGCCCTTCGCTTCCTCTACAATCGTTGAAATCGCGCGTTCGGTCATTGCCGGATAATGCTCAATAACCATTTCTTGCAGTCCGTCATCCACATCGCGCACCAGCCCAGTAAAGCTGACCACTGCTCCTATATTGTCACCCGTTTTCGAGAAAGCCGTAAGCTCCGCGCCCGGATCAAACGGATCGCTTTGCACCTTAACGACCAAAGCCTTAGCCCCCCGTCATGGGCGGGAAAAACGCGATCTCGCGTGCCGCGCCAATGGGTGCGTCAAACTCTGTCAGCTCTTGGTCGACGGCCACGCGCAGGGCGGAAATATCTGAGAACGCCATCGCGTAGCGCTCTTCCCGCGCGCGCAGCTCTTCAACCAGTTCCATGACAGTTCCAGCTTTGGTCTCGACCTGCTCAGTCGGCAACCCGATGCGTTCGCGCACCCATGCGAAATAAAGCACATCAACCATGTCCGTCATCCCGCAGAAAAGGCATCGCCTTGCGCAAATAATCAAAGCCGGTGACCAGCGTAAGCACGGCGGCAATGGCCAGCAGAATTGTGCCCACTAGAAACGTCACATTTGCCGCCTCGGAATACCAAACCAGCCCCAGCGGATCGTCAGTTTGCCCGGCCATGATTGCATCCAGCGTCGCAGAGTCCATGCCCGTTGTCCGGTCAAGGAATTCGTGCTCGAACAGCCCTGTGGCAAAGAGCACAGCAATCGCAACCATCTGCGCTGTGGTCTTCCATTTTGCGAGGTTCGTCACTTTCAACAAACCCGCCGTGTCCCCAAGAAATTCCCGCAGGCCAGATACAAAGGTCTCGCGAAAGATAATCACAGTGGCCGGCATCAAAATCCAAGGGTTCATCCCTGAGAACCCGGTAATCACCAGCAAGGCAATGATGACCATCGCCTTATCAGCAATTGGATCCAGCATCGCGCCAAACTTGCTTTCCTGCTTCCAGGCCCGCGCCAGATAGCCGTCGACATAGTCGGTCAACGCAGCCACCACAAAAAGAATGAGCGCAAACCAGTCCGCATAGGGCCGCGAGAAATAGAGGAACATCACAGCGACGGCTGGCGCCGCCAGAAGACGTAAGAGGGTCAGGATGTTGGGTATATTCCAGTTCATATCAGCTATGTAGCCCGCTACGGCGACGGTGGGAAGTCATGTTCATGGCACCCAGCCGTTACCCTTTTTCATGGAAGTAGTCGTAGATTGATTGCGCCATAGCCTCAGAGACCCCTTCAACAGCACGCATGTCGGCCACGTTAGCACGGGCAACTGCCTTGGCTGAGCCGAAATGCTGCAACAGCGCTTTTTTACGCTTCGGCCCTACGCCTTCAATATCGTCAAGCGGGCTTTTGATCTGGCTCTTGGCGCGCTTTGCCCGGTGAGTACCAATCGCAAACCTATGCGCTTCGTCCCGCAGTCGCTGCACAAAGTAGAGGACCGGGTCGTTGTGGCGCAACGCAAATGGTCGCTTGCCGGTGCGGTGGAACTCTTCCTTGCCCGCATCCCGATCCAGACCCTTGGCCACTCCGACCATTGCGATGTCTTCAACGCCCATCTCGCGCATGATCTGACGCACCGCAGAGACCTGCCCCGCACCGCCATCAATCAGCAACAGATCCGGCCACATCTCTTTCTTTCGGTCGGGATCTTCCTTCAAAAGCCGCTTGAACCGACGCTCCAGCACCTCTTTCATCATCCCAAAGTCGTCACCCGGCACTAAGTCTTCACCACGAATATTGAACTTGCGGTACTGGTTGCGCATGAACCCTTCGGGTCCGGCAACAATCATTCCGCCTACCGCGTTAGTGCCTTGGATGTGAGAGTTGTCATAGACCTCGATCCGCTTGGGAGGCGCGTCCAACTCGAACGCCTCGGCCAAGCCGTTCAACAGCTTGGTCTGAGTAGCAGATTCACTCATCTTCCGAGCAAGGCTTTCGCGGGCGTTTCGGGTCGCGCCTGCGATCAGCTCCATCTTCTCGCCGCGTTGGGGCACCAAAATCTCTACCTTGCGCTGGGCCTTGTCCGACAAGAGGTCAGCCATCAGATCGCCATCTTCGATATCATGGCTCAGTATCACCTGACGGGGCGGTTCTTTATCGCCGTAAAACTGACCCATGAAAGCTTCCATCACCTCAGCGGGTGAGGCGTCATTGGGCAGTTTCGGGTAGTAATCCTTATTGCCCCAGTTCTGGTTTGCGCGGATGAAGAACACCTGAACGCAGGCCTGTCCGTGTTCCATATGCAAAGCGATAATGTCGGCCTCCGCCACGCCTTTGGGGTTGATCCCTTGAGCAGTTTGCACCTGCGTCAACGCGCGGATGCGGTCGCGCAGGGCGGCGGCACGTTCAAACTCCATCCCTTCAGAGGCTGCTTGCATCTCAGAGGCTAACTGCTCCTGAATACGCGTGGACCGGCCAGTGAGAAAACGTTCTGCATCCTTTACCAGCGCTCCGTAGGCTTCCGGTTCAATATAGCCGACGCAGGGGGCAGAGCAGCGTTTGATCTGATACTGCAAACAGGGCCTGGTCCGACTTTCGAAATTCGAGTCCGTACAATCGCGCAAGAGAAAAGCGCGTTGCAATTGGTTCAAAGTCCGGTTTACCGCGCCAGCAGAGGCGAAGGGCCCATAGTAATCCCCCTTCTCCTTCTTCGCGCCACGATGCTTTTTGATCTGCGGGAAGTCATGGTTTTTTGCGACCAAAATGTTCGGAAAGCTTTTGTCGTCCCGCAGCAGCACATTGTATTTCGGCTTGAGCTGCTTGATCAGGTTCTGCTCCAAGAGCAGCGCCTCAGTCTCGGTTTTCGTCGTCAGGAACATCATCGACGTGGTGCGCGAGATCATGGTTGCGATCCGCGCCGTATGTCCTGACGGCTTGGCGTAATTCGACACGCGCTTCTTCAGGTTGCGGGCCTTGCCCACGTAAAGCACGCGCAGTTGCTCATCGAGCATGCGGTAAACGCCGGGACTGTTATCAAGCGTTTTGAGATAGGATTGCACGCAAGCATGCCCCCGCAGAGCAGGTACTTCTTGATCCTCATGTTCTTGCGGCGCGTCAGACATGTACTCGGTCACGATTCTTTCGTTTGCTGCAATGTGCGCGTGGTTGGTTCAAGAGAAAACCTATCCCCGTATTCTGTGGATAACCTTGGGGGAAAAGAAGTGATACTCCAAATTTTCTGTTGTTTTTCCGCGCCCCAAACAAAATGCCTAATTTTTAGGCACTAGCTAAGCTACTGTTTTTAAAAGATACTTTTCTGTGATTTAGCAAGCCATTGATTACAAAACGAATTTCTTAACAGATTCGTGACACGACATTCCAACGTGGACAAGTCAAGGCGGAAGTCCCGTAAACCGGCAATTTCCGCCTATTCCACACCCAGCACGTCAGGGGTCATCCAACCCAGATGTTGACCGCCATCAATGCACAGAAGTTGACCCGTCAGCGCGGGCGATTTCAGAATGAATTCCATCGCGCCCACGATATCCTCGGGGTTGGAGCCACGGCCCGAGATTGTGGCCTTACGCTGCGCATCGAAATGTTCCGCGCTTTGGCGACCGCCCTTCAATGTGGGCCCCGGCCCGATCCCGTTGACCCGGATATGCGGGGTCAGCGCTCGCGCCGCAGTTTGGGTAAACGCCCAAAGACCCATCTTGGCAATGGTGTAAGTCATGAACTCGGGCGTCAGCTTGCGGACCCGTTGGTCCAGCATGTTGATGACGCAAGCTTGTGCCATTGGCTCCCCAGCGGCGTCCATGATGGCCTCAGGGGCCTGTTTGGCGAAGTCCTGTGTCAAGATGAACGGCGCTTGTAGGTTTGACCCCATGTGGCGCGTCCAGCTGTCCCGGGTCGCGGTTTCGATCGTGTCATGCTCAAAGATAGATGCGTTGTTGATCAAAACGCTCAAAGGGTGGCCGATCGCGTCCACAGAGCGCGCAATGAGCGTCTCTGCTTGGTCCATATCCACAAGGTCCGCTTGCAGGGCCACAGCGCGGCCTCCGGCGCTCTCGATCATCGCGACGGTCTCTGCCGCGCCATCCTCAGACCGGGCATAGTGCACCGCGACTGCATATCCCAACGCGCCCAAGCGGACGGCCATGGCGCGCCCCAAACGGCCTCCAGCTCCGGTTACGAGGGCGGCTTTGGTCATGGGTCAGGCTCCGTTGGTCAACACCAAATAGAGATAGGCGATATAGGCGAGCGTCAAGCCGATACCCCAGCGATACCCCATCCGCTTTCGGCCAAACACAATCGGGGCGATCAAGAGCGATGCCCCCAGCATCACCCAAAGGTCCAGATTGAGGAGCGTGTCTGACACTGGCATCGGACCGACGAGCGACGCGATACCGACAATAGCCAGCAAGTTGAACAGGTTGGAGCCGATGACATTGCCAATCGCCACATCCGCCTTGCCCCTGTAGGCAGCCATTACGGTTGTTGCCAGCTCGGGCAAGGACGTCCCGATGGCCACCAGGGTCAGGCCGATCACCGTTGCGGATACGCCGAAATCGGTCGCAATGATCACAGCGTTGTCTACCAGCAGTTTGGCGCCCAACGGCAGTCCGATCAGACCAGCGGCAAGAAAGGCCGCGATCTTCCAGCCCCTGATGGCAGGGTCCGCGCCTTCCACCTCTTCGATGTCCTGGCCGTTCTTCATGTGACGCCGGGCGTCGCGGAAATTGTCAAAGAGCGAGATCGCCAGCGCAGTCAAAAGGATCAAGCCGTGCCACCATGTGATCGGCCCAAACCATGCCAGCACAATGAACAACACCGTCGCCGCGATCATGGTGATATAGCTCTTGTTGGTGTCGGCTTGCGACGCGCTGAGCCCAGCAAGGAGCGCTGGAACACCCAGCACCATCAATACGTTAGCGGTATTCGAGCCAATCACATTACCAATCGCAAGACCGGGTTGGTCGTCCAGAATGGACTGTATCGAGATCAATAATTCGGGCGCAGAGGTGCCGAAAGCCACGATGGTAAGGCTGACAATCAGCGCCGGAACACCGAGGCGCAGCGACAGGTTCACAGCACCCTTTACCAGCGCATCGCCCGCGAAAAGCAACAGGATCAGGCCAAGCGCAGCCAGCGTGAATTCATTGATGATCAAATGCATCAGCTGTTCGACTTCTCACAAACGCAGGGCGACTTGCCAATTTTGAAAGAGCCGCACTTCGCACAGCGTCTTGCATCGAGTGCTTTCATTTTGGGCAGGCGCAGTTTGCCGAACATGCCAAGCACCACCATGCCGATCAGGAAAAAGCTGACGATTTTCAATAACATATCAAAGTCCGAACCGTGACCAGAGGGCGCGGTCATCAAGACCTGCGGCGGCGTCAGTGATCACCTGTCCACCAAAGCGCGAAAGGATTGACCGTTTCTGGCCGTAGGTTTGAAACCGAACCTTGTCGCCAAACAGCTCTTTCATCTTGGGCACCACATGGGCCACGCCGTCGACCAATCCGACCTCGCGCGCCTTATCACCTACCCAAATCTCACCTGTGAAGAGATCTTCGTTATCGCTCAGGCGGCCCCCACGACCGGCAATGACATGCGCTTTGAAATGATCGTGGATTTGCTGCTGCAATTCTTTCAGCCGCCGCACATCGTCTTCTTTCTCTGGACGGAACGGATCAAGCATCGATTTGTCCTTACCCGCTGTGTAGACCCGCCGCTCAACGCCGTAGCGCTCCAGCAATTCGTGGAAGCCAAAACTGGCAGAGATCACACCGATGGAGCCTACGATAGAGCTGTTATCGACCCAGATCTCATCCGCGCTTGCGGCCAACCAATAGCCACCCGAGGCCGCCACGTCCTCCACGAAAGCATATGTTTTTACATCATTTTCTTCAGCAAGGCGTCTGATCCGCGCTCCGATAAGCGACGATTGAACAGGGCTTCCACCGGGCGAATTGATTACCAAGGCGACGGCGTTTGGCTTGCCCTTGCGAAAAGCTTTTTCCATCAAAGGCGCGAGGCCCGCATCGTTCAACGTCTGGCCGCGACCGCCCGATGCGATCACGCCGTTTAGCCGCAAGACGGCCACCATTGGGTCAGATTTTACAAAGGGAATGAAGCGTTTCATGGGTGTGATGTAGAGGGGTGCCCCCCAGTAAACAAGGGGAGCGGCGCAATGTCGGAAACGGGCTTGCAGCAGGAACAGACTTATCCCACGCTGAGCTTCAAATTGGGACCGAAAGGTGGATCATGAAAGACGATAATTTTCTGAGCGAGAACAACGCCCGCCATCTTTGGCATCCTATGGCACATCCCGGTGCGATGCAGGAACATCCTCCGCGCATTATTCGTACGGCTCAGGGGTCTTCGATTACGGACAGTGACGGCAACACGGTCATCGACGGGGTTGGCGGTTTGTGGTGCGTCAACGTGGGTTATTCCTGCACACCAATCCAAGAGGCTATCGCCAAGCAAGTCACTGTTCTGCCTTACTATTCCGCCTTCGGAGGTACTACGAACGAGCCTGCGATCGAGCTAAGCTACGAGCTGCGCGAGATGTTTGCGCCGGATGGGATGGCACGGGCATTTTTCACCTCGGGTGGGTCGGACGCGGTGGAGACCGCTTTGCGGCTGGCGCGGCAGTATCACAAGATCAAAGGGGAGCCCACGCGGACCAAATTCCTGTCTTTGAAAAAGGGCTATCACGGCACCCATTTTGGTGGCGCTTCTGTCAATGGAAACAACAGGTTCCGCATCAATTACGAGCCTCTGATGCCGGGCTGTTTTCACCTGCCGACGCCTTATGCCTACCGCAACCCGTTCGATGAGACCGACCCCAAAAAGCTGGGCGATCTTTGCGTGAAAGCGGCGATAGACGAGATCGAATTTCAGGGGCCCAACACAATTGCGGCCTTCATCATGGAGCCCATTCAGGGTGCTGGTGGGGTGATCGTGCCGCCTGAACACTATATGCCTGCGATGCGGCAACTTACTGAAAAATATGGGGTTTTGCTGATCGCAGACGAGGTAATCACCGGGTTTGGGCGCACTGGAGACTGGTCGGGGTCGCGGCATTGGGGGGTCAAGCCGGATATGATGACGATGGCCAAGGGGATCACGTCTGGCTACTTCCCGTTCGGGGCCTGCATGGTTTCGGAGGCGTTTGCGGAGGTGTTCGAGACAGGTGATCCGGATGCGGCGAGCATTTTTCATGGCTATACCTACTCTGCCCACCCGGTCGGAGCCGCTGCCGCACTGGCCTGCATTCGCGAAAGTCAGCGCTTGAAAATCAACGAGACCGCGGCGGCGCGGGGCGATCAGTTCTACGCTGGGCTATTGAAATTAAAGGATAAATACGACGTCATCGGTGACGTGCGGGGCGGGCATGGATTGATGTGCGGGCTGGAATTTATCTCTGACAGCGCGGCCAAAACGCCTGCATCCCCGGCGACATTGAAGGCGGCGTTTGAGGCCACCTATGAGGCCGGGGCCATGGTGCGGATTGGTGGGAACAACCTCTTGATGTCACCTCCGCTGGTGATTGAAGAGGCTGAAATTGAGACACTTCTGAGCGCGCTGGAGGTGGGCGTGCAGGCGGCGGCAAACGCTTAAGCCGAGGTTAATTTTCAGAGTTTCCGGCGTTTTGTACAAAACTTTTGGGGCCAAAACCCAATTTGTACAAAAATTCTTGGTTAACAGCCGGTAAAATTCGGGCGCCCCGGCCCGCTCAGTCAGAGCGAACCGGAGCGCGGGGTACGATGCCGAAAACTGGGACGTCGTTAGAGGGTCACCCAAGCCGCGTTTCGCGCGGATGACCGCACGCAAGCGTCGATGAATGCGACGCCCCGCAACCCGTCATCGATGGTGGGATAGATCACGCCCTCGGGCAGCGGTTGGCCCGCCGCGTGGGCGGTGATCGCCTCTGCCGCCTCGGAGTAGATATTGGCAAAACCCTCGAGATAGCCTTCGGGGTGACCGGGCGGGATGCGGCTGACGCGGGTGGCGGCATCGCCGGCCCCGGCGCCGTTGCGGGTGATCAGACGTTTGGGTTCGCCAAAGGGCGTGAACCAGAGGTAGTTTGGATCCTCTTGCGCCCATTCGAGACCGCCCTTGTCGCCGTAGACCCGGATGCGCAACGCGTTCTCGTTGCCGGGGGCGACTTGCGAGCACCAGAGCATCCCCTTGGCCCCACCTTCAAAGCGCAGCATGACGTGGCCGTTGTCATCGACCTGACGGCCCGGCACGAACGCGTCGAGATCGGCGGCGAGGCTTTCGACCTCGAGCCCGGTGACGAACCGCGCGAGGTTATGGGCATGGGTGCCGATATCGCCCGTTGAGCCGCCTGCGCCGGAGCGCGCGGGATCGGTGCGCCATTCGGCCTGTTTGAAATCCTCATGCTGGGTCAGCCAGTCTTGCGGGTATTCGACCTGCACGACGCGAATGGTGCCGATCTCGCCATTTGCCACCATCGCGCGGGCTTGGCGGACCATCGGGTAGCCGGTGTAGTTATGCGTCAGGATGAAGAGCGCATCCGCGCTTTCCGCGGCTTTGGCGAGTTTCTTGGCATCGGCCAGCGTCGAGGTCAGCGGCTTGTCGCAGATCACATGGATGCCGCGTTTGAGAAACTCGCGGGCGGCGGCGTAATGAACATGGTTGGGCGTCACGATGGAGACAGCCTGGATGCCATTTTTCAGCCGCGCCTCGCGGATCGCCATTTTCTTGTAGTCGTCATAGATGCGCGGCAGGCCCAGCGCCTCCCCGCTTGCGCGGGATTTTTCTGGCGTTGAGGACAGCGCGCCTGCGACCAGCTCGAAGCGGTCGTCGATGCGGGATGCGATCCGGTGCACGCCGCCGATGAAGGCGTCATTGCCGCCGCCGACCATGCCTAATCTGATGCGGTTGCTCATGTGAGGCTCCTTTTATGTGACGTCCCGCCGGTTGAGCTGTGTGGAGCCTCCGGCGGGGATATTTTTCAAACATGGGAAGGCTGGAGCGCCGTGCTTTGAGGCGGGCGCGTTAACCTTAATGGGATGTTACTGGATGCCGAGCATCTTGCGGTTTGCGGCCTCGTCGGTGCCGCCATCGGCGAAATCGTCAAAGGCGCGTTCGGTGACGCGGATGATGTGATCGGAGACGAATTGCGCGCCTTCGCGGGCGCCGTCTTCGGGATGTTTCAGACAGCATTCCCATTCAACCACGGCCCAGCCATCGAAATCATTGGCCGCAAGTTTGGAGAAGATCGCGCCGAAATCGACCTGCCCGTCGCCAAGCGAGCGGAAACGACCCGCGCGGTCGACCCATGGCTGATAGCCGGAATAGACGCCCTGGCGACCGGTTGGATTGAACTCCGCGTCCTTGACGTGGAACATTTTGATCCGGTCTTTGTAGATGTCGATATTGTCGAGATAATCGAGGCATTGCAGCACGTAGTGGCTGGGGTCGTAGAGCATGTTGCACCGCGCGTGATTACCCGTGCGTTCGAGAAACATCTCGAAGGTGACACCGTCATGGAGATCCTCGCCGGGGTGAATTTCGTAGCAGATATTGACGTCGTGGTCCTCTGCGTGATCCAGAATAGGCCGCCAGCGCCGGGCCAGCTCGTCAAACGCGGTTTCAATGAGGCCTGCGGGGCGCTGCGGCCATGGGTAGACATAAGGCCAGGCCAGCGCGCCGGAAAACGACACGTGGTTCTTGATGCCCATATTCGCCGAGGCAGAAATGGCCTTCATCACCTGATCAACCGCCCATTCCTGACGGGCCTTGGGATTGCCATGCACGGATGGGTCCGCGAACCCGTCAAACGCCGCGTCATAGGCGGGATGCACGGCGACCAGCTGGCCTTGCAGATGGGTGGAAAGCTCTGTCACCTCGATGCCGTTTTCAGCGGCCTCGCCTTTGAACGTGTCGCAATAGTCTTTGCTTTCAGCGGCCTTGGCCAGATCGAAGAGCCGCGCGTCCCAGCTGGGCACCTGCACGCCCTTGTAGCCGCACTCGGCCGCCCATTTGGTGATCGCGCCCCATGAGTTGAACGGCGCGTCATCGCCAGCGAATTGCGCCAGAAACAGCGCCGGGCCTTTGATATTCTTCATGCGGGATCCTCCGGGGTTAGGGTCAGTTTGATTTCAGGGGCAGGTTTTCGCGGATCAGCACCTCGATGCGGATATGTTCCTGCGACGCCAGCACCGGGGCGGCGTCGCACTTGGCGCGCATCACCCGCAACGCGCTGCGGGCCAGATGGCCCGTGTTCTGGTTGATCACCGCGTCGAGTATGCCTGCCTCCAGCAGATCGCGGGAATTGTCGGTCAGCTCGTGGTCGATGCAGACCAGCCGTTCGGGCGCATCATGCGCGATGATCGCATCCGCCACGCCGCGCACGCTGGCGCCCACCGAGTAGACGGCGACGACATCCTCGTTTTCCGACAGACAGCGATGGGTCAGTGCGCGGGCGGTTTCGGGGTCATCATAAGCCTCGATGCTGGGGAGCGGGGTGAGGTTGGGGAACTGCTCCGTCATGACCGCGTCGAAGCCATCACGCCGCTCGATCATGTCGCGGGCATGCATGGAGGTGACGACCACCGCCACCTTGCCGCGGCGCGCGCCGACGAAACGGCCCAGAAGCGTGCCGGCGGTGCGCCCGGCGGAGACGTTGTCGAAGCCCACGAAGTGATCGCGCTCGGAATTGGGTTGGTCGGCCACCATGGAGACCACGGCGACGCCGCTCTTCTTAAGCCGAGCGATGGTGTCGCGTACGATCGGGGTCTCGTGCGCCATGATGGCGAGCCCGTCGATTTGAGCGGGGTCGAGCGCGATCAGCTCCTGCGCCAGCGCGGTCTGGTTGCGGCTGGAGATCAGGATGGTGCGGGCGGAGATGCGGTCGTAGAGCGCGTTTTCAACGGCCTCTGCGATGGAACGGCGCAGCCCGGTGAGGAACTGGCCCTTGCCGTCGGGCAACACGAAGACGAAGCGGTAGGTCCGTTGGCGGGCCAGATTGGCAGCAGACAGGTCGCGGACATAGCCCAGCTTTTCGATCGCGCCGTTGACGCGTTTGACTGTGGCCTCGCGCACCCCGTCGCGTTTGTTGAGCACCCTGTCCACCGTCGCCAGGCTGACGCGCGCCTCGCGGGCGACGTCATGGGCCGTGGGCTTCGGCTTGGAGTTGTGGTTGGCGCTCATAGGTGTCCTGCTTTCAACCCGCCAGCTGCTCAAACAGCCGGGCCACGGCCTCGGCGCCGGGGTCGTTGTGACCTACGAGATTCTCTTCCGGGACGTAAGCCGCGCGGCCCGCATTGGCGCGGGTCATTTTGGCGGTGGCGTCGGCACCGGCGCGCGCGGCTGCGGCGGCTTTGGCCATGCCGTCGGGCAGGGCTTTGAGCGCAGGTTCGAGCGCGTCGATCATGGTGCGGTCGCCTGTTTGGGCGCCGCCGACCTGACTGATGCGGCTGAGCCCGGCGAGAAGGGCCTTGGGCACCGGCAGCCCGCCTGCGCAGGCGTCGCCCGAGGCCTCGAATAAAATGGCGAGGATCACGCCGGACGAGCCGCCCATCGTTTGGCTCAGCTCGATGCCGATGGCGCGGAAAAGCTGGGTGGCATCGGCCAAGGGCAGATCGTCAAGGCGGGCTTGCAGGGCGCGGGCGGCGGTGGCCAGCGTTGAGCCGGTGTCACCATCGCCGGATTTGGCGTCGAGCGTGTTGAGGTCGCCCTCTGCGCCGATCAGCAGATCGCAGCAATCAGAGAGCACGGCGCGGGTTTGGGCATTGACCGACGCGGGCGGCTTGATGGGCGTCAGACCGTCCGGCAGCGGGCGGGTGCTGACAGGGCCCACGGCGTTCATGCCGGGCCAAGTGGTGGGGCCAACCTCTGCGCTGAGCAGCGCTTTGTTTTCGGCAGTGACGGGTAGCACCGAAACCGAGAAGCCGTGCATATCGAGCGAAGTCATCAGCGGCGCGGGGCCGATGATGTGCTTGATATTCGCGGCGCGAGGCGAGGTTGCGAGTGCATGGGCGAGGATGCTCATCTCCAGAGGCGTCGTCGCGCCAAGGTTGTTCAGGATCGCGACATGCGCACCGGAGCCGATATGGCTTTCGAGCTTCTCGAGCACCTGATCCATCGCGGTGGCTGCGTCCTTGAAGCTGACCTGCTGCACACCTGCCTCGCCGTGGATGCCCAGACCCAGTTCGGCCTTGCCTGCGGGGATGCGGTCTTCTTTCTTGGAGCCGGGCACGGTGCAGGTGTCGAGCGACGTGCCGATGGAGGCCATCTTGTCGATGGCGGTCTGCGCGGCCTGTGTCACGTGATCAAGATCCGCGCCCTGTTCGGCCAATGCGCCTGCGATTTTGTGCACAAACAACGTGCCTGCCACGCCGCGGGCCTGTGGCAGGTCGGGCAGCGCGATGTCGTCATCAACCACCACCATGGAGACTTTCAGTCCGAAGGCGCGTGCGCGTTCTGCGGCGAGGCCGAAATTCAGCCGGTCGCCGGTGTAGTTTTTCACGATCAGCAAGCAGCCCGCCTTGCCTGTGACCGCCAGAATACCCGCCAGCACCGCGTCGACAGAGGGGGAGGCAAAGACCTCCCCGCACACGGCGGCGGTCAGAAGGCCCGCGCCGACAAAGCCTGCATGGGCGGGCTCGTGGCCGGAGCCGCCGCCCGAGATCAGGGCCACGCGGGACTTGTCCCAGTCGGCGCGGCAAACGACCTTGATGTGAGGATAGCCATCGAGCCGGGTCAGAGCCCCGCCGCTGGTTTCAAGCAGCCCGTCTATAGCGTCCGTGACGAGCGTCTCTTTGGCATTGATGAACTGGCTCATATCTGTGGTCTCCTTAACGAATGCGCAGGCCCTGGGCGTCAAAACAAAGCGGGTCTTTCGGCATGATCTTGAGCGCCGCCCCGGGGCGATAGTCCGTGCTTGGATCGGCGATGGTGGTGATGGCGTGACCTTTCAAGGTCAAGTGCAAACGGTTCTGGTCCCCCAGATGTTCGACCCGCTGAATTTCGGCCTCAAGCCCCTCGCCTTGAGCAATATGTTCTGGCCGCATGCCAATTTGCGTAGCCCCGGCGGGCGCGTTGCCGAACAAATCCGCTGGCACGACATTGATGCGCGGCAGGCCCAGACGGCTGGCCACATAAAGCGAGTTCGGGTTCTCGTAAATCTCGCGCGGGGTGCCGAACTGCACCAGCTTGCCGTGGTCGAGCACACCCACATGGGTGGCCATGGTCATCGCCTCGATCTGGTCATGGGTCACGTAAAGCAGCGTCGCGCCAAGGCTCGCTTGAATGCGTTTCAGCTCGACCCTGAGATCAGTGCGCAGTTTGGCGTCGAGGGAGCTGAGCGGCTCGTCCATGAGATAAATCGCCGGGTCCCGCACCAACGCGCGGCCAATGGAGACGCGCTGCATCTCGCCGCCTGACAGCGCCGTGGCCTTGTTGTCGAGCTTGTGGCTGATCTGAAGCACCTCGGCCACTTCGTTCACCTTACGGGTGATCTCGTCGGGGGGCGTGTTCAGGATCGGCGATTTCAGCGGGAACGCCAGATTGTCGCGCACGGTGAGATGCGGATAGAGCGAGTATTGCTGGAACACCATCGCCACATCGCGCTGGGCGGGGGTTTCCGAGCCGACATTGCGGCCACCAATCCAGACCTCGCCCTGATCGGGTTTCTCTAGCCCTGAGATCAGCCGGAGCGTGGTGGTTTTGCCCGCCCCGGTGGGGCCAAGCAGCACCACGAACGCGCCGTCGGGAATGGTCATGGAAACATCTTCGATGCCCACATCCTGCCCGAAGCTCTTTGACAGGTTTTTCAGGATGACCTCAGCCATGGGCGAGCACCTCATTGTTCAGATCAGAGCGCAGCGCCCGGCCGGTGCCCGCGTCAAACAGCGTGACCTTGCCTGCGTCGAACCCGAGGCCGACTTTCTCGCCCACCGTGGCCACCTGATCGCTGCCGACGCGTGCCTTCAACTCGCCATTGGGCGTGTCCAGCGTGATGATCTGCGTGGTGCCAAGATATTCAGAGGCCAAGACCTCGCCGCGATAGGCGCCGTCATCTGACAGCGTGACATGCTCGGGCCGGACCCCGAAGACCAGCGCCCCTGACGCTCCTTCTATCTGGCGTGGCACGCCGTGTTTGTGGCCAGCGAGTTGCACCTCGCTGGCCCCGTCGCCCACCGACCCATCAAAGGGGAGAAAGTTCATGGATGGCGAGCCGATGAAATCCGCCACGAACATCGTGGCTGGCGTGTCGTAGATTTGCTTGGGCGTGCCGAACTGTTCGACCACCGCGTTGTTCATGACGACGATCTTGTCGCCCATCTGCATGGCCTCAAGCTGATCATGGGTCACATAGACCGTGGTGGCGTTCATGCGGTCATGGAGCGCGCGCAGCTCTTCGGACATGTGCTCGCGAAACTCGGCGTCGAGCGCACCGAGCGGCTCGTCCATCATGAAGGCCTTGGGATCGCGCACAATGGCCCGGCCCAGCGCCACGCGCTGCCGGTCCCCGCCCGACAGCCCACCTACAGGGCGTTTGAGGATGTCCTGAATGCCCAGAATGGTCGCGACCTCTTCGACCTTGGCCTTGACCTGCGCCCGCGGCATGCCCTGGCTGATCAGCGGATAGGACAGGTTCTTGCCGACGTTCATATGCGGGTAGAGCGCGAACATCTGGAACACGAAAGCAATGTCGCGTTGCGAGGGCGGCAACTGGCTGATTTCCTCGCCGTCGAGATAGATCTCGCCGGAGGTGGGCAGCTCCAGCCCCGCGATCATCCGCAAGGTTGTGGTCTTGCCGCAGCCTGACGGCCCGAGGAGCATGAAGAACTCCCCATCCTCGATGGTGAAGGAGCTTTCCTTCACGGCGTTGAAATCGCCGAAATCCTTGCGGATGTTTTTGATCTGTATCTGCGCCATCAGGCAATCTCCTGCCCTATGCGGATAAGATTTCCGTCTGGGTCAATTAATGTGGCTTCCCGCATCCCCCATGGTTTGTCTTCTGCAGGACCAAAACTCGGGAACGCGCCCCGCAACGGCAAGCCCAGAGCCTCAAGCTCCTTTGATATTTCATCAACATTTTCAGGGCGAAGATACGCACCATGACAACTGACCGCCGGATCGTTTTGGGCATGCGCAAAGAAGTGCACTTCGACCTTGTCGCGGTTCATCAACAGATACTGTTCATCTTGCCGGAACCACGTCTTGAACCCCCAGCTGCCGTAAAACGCCTCTGTCACATCGAAGTCACGGGATGGAAGGATCGGACATATTTGCTCGAGCATGCTCATTCCTTGAAATGCGAGACGATGATGAACATCACCGTGCCGACCAACGTGACAATGAAGGAATAGGTGTAGAGCCACAGCGCGAAGGGTTGCATCAGCATGAACACCCCAAGCCCGATGAGGATCGTGGCCAGCATTTCCCACGGGCCGCGTTTGAAGCGGAGGATACCAGAGAAGAAGTTGCTCATTTGCGCACCGCCCCGAATGTGATGCCCCGCAGCAGGTGTTTGCGCAGCAATATGGTGAAGATCATGACCGGCAGCAGGAAGATGGTGGCCCCAGCCGCGACCGCTGGCCAATCGAGCCCGCCAACGCCGATGATGGTGGGGATGAAGGGCGGCGCCGTTTGCGCCGTGCCGGAGGTCAGCAGCACCGCGAAGGCATATTCGTTCCACGCAAAGATCAGGCAGAAGATCGCGGTCGACGCGATGCCGGTGGCGGCCTGCGGCAGGACGACCTTGTAGAAGGCCTGGAACCGTGTGTAGCCGTCGATCAGCGCGGCCTCCTCATATTCGAGGGGGATCTCGTCGATGAAGCCTTTTAGCAGCCAGACCGCAAGGGAGATGTTCACGCCCGTGTAGAGCAGGATCATCCCCAGATGCGTATCTGACAGCCCCAACTGGCGGTACATCAGGAAGATCGGGATCGCGACGGCGATGGGGGGCATCATCCTCGTACTGAGGATGAAGAACAAAAGGTCGTCGGCAAAGGGTATCTTGAACCTTGAGAACGCGTAGGCCGCCAGCGTGCCGAGGAAGATACTGAGGAAGGTCGAGCCGAACCCAATGATGACAGAGTTCAGGAACCGTTCGCCGAACTTGGACGGGCCCGCGATGACCATGTCGTATTCGCGGACGATTTCCTCGTACCAGGTTTGGGGCGGGTTGGCCTCCAGGAACTCTGGTGTCTGGCGGGTGCGGGTGGTGAAGAGGTTGACGTAGCCTTCCAGCGTCGGTTCGAACACCACCTTGGGCGGGTAGCTGATCGCATCAGCAGGGGATTTGAAGCCGGTGAGCATGATCCATGCGAGCGGCACCATGGTGACCAGCGCGTAGATGATGACCATCGTGCCCGCGAACCATTTGGAGCGTTTCGACGGCTCTGTGACGGAGAAGCTGCTCATTGGTCGAATTCCTGACGATGAGGCCCGCATGGGGCAAGCCCGACCTCGGGGGGGCGGGTGGAAAGACTGATCAAGGCGGGTCGCCCGAAAGCATCAAGGACGCGTGTTTTGCGAAGGACATCTCCAAAAGCCCTCCCGGGGGGGAGGTCGGGCTTGGCCCATGCGGGCCGGTGGCGCGGGATGGTGAACATATGCATCATCACCGCTCCTTCACCTTGTTCAGCGCTTTGACGTAGATCGAGGCCAGCCCGAACACGGTGACAAAGAGGATGATCGCGTAGGCAGAGGCATAGCCCGTCCGCCATTTCTCGAACGCCTCGCGCTTGAGGTTGATCGAGGTGAGCTCGGTCGTGGAACCGGGGCCACCGCCGGTGAGTTGCACCACCAGATCGAACATCTTGAAGTTTTCGATGCCGCGGAACAGCACGGCGAGCATCAGGAAGGGCAGCACCATGGGGATGGTGATCGTGAAGAACTGCCGGAGCTTGGAGGCGCGGTCGACCTCTGCTGCCTCGTAAATGTAGTCGGGGATCGACCTGAGCCCCGCGAGGCAGATCAGCATCACGAAAGGCGTCCACATCCACGTGTCCACGATGACGATTGACCACGGGGCCAGTTGTACGGAGCCGAGCATCTCGAAGCTGGACGGGTCCTTGCCCGAGAAGAAGGCGACCACGTAGTTAAAGAGCCCGATTTGCGGCTGGTAGAGGAATTTCCAGAAATTGCCGACCACGGCCGGGCTGAGCATCATTGGCAGCACAATGATGGTCGTCCACAGGTCGTTGCCCTTGAATTTCTTGTTGATCAGATAGGCCAGCGTGAAACCGATCAGCACCTGAAAGAAGATCGTCCAGAACAGGAAATGCGCGGTGGCCTGCATGTTCAGCCAGATGTCGCTGTCGGTCAGGATGCGCTCGTAATTGCGCAGGCCGACATTCTTGATCTCGCGTCCAGCGCGGTTGGCTTTGAAATTGGTAAAGCTCAGCTGGATGGTCCAGATCAGCGGAAAGATGTTGATCGCCAGCAGCAGAAAGATCGTGGGGCCCACGAAGATCCACGCGATGGCGCGGTCGCTCAGGCCCTTGATCTTGCGTGCGACGCTTGCAGGCGTGGCTTGGGCTGCGCGGGTGGCGGGGGTGTCAGGCATTGGACATATCTTTCCCGGGGCGGGGTGGGCTCAGGACCCACCCTACCGGATGTTGAAGATGTAGGGCGGGGCGCATGCACCCCGCCGCACGTTTTCTTAGAGCTTGCCTTCGTCCTCGAAGACTTCGGTCCAGTCCTCGACCAGCGCATCAAGCGCCTCTTTCGCGGTGCCTTGATCGGCCACGATGTAGTCGTGAAGCCGCTTCTGCATGGCGATCAGCAGTTCGGCATAGGCTGGCTCTTGCCAGAAATCCTGCACGCCGCCCATCGCCTCGAGGAAGTCACCCGCGAACGGCGCACTGTCCTTGAAGCCCGGATCATTCAGCACCGAGTTATGCGCGGAGTAGCCACCCAGCGACCACCACTTGGCCTGAACATCAGGGTCAGAGAACCACTTGATATATTCAAGCGCTGCGTCCTGCTTGTCGGAATAGGCCACCACAGAGATGCCCTGCCCGCCCAGCGTCGAGCCTTCCTGGTTCTGCGGCGGGTTCACGAAGAAGTCGATCTTGTCGCCCCCGGTATTTGGGTCGGCATAGAGGCCCGGGAAGAACGCAAACCAGTTCATCGCCATCGCGACTTGGCCGGATTTGAACGCATCAAGGCTCTCGCCCATATAGCTGTTGGTGTAGCCCGGAGGTGTCGCGGTCTCGTAGAACTCCTTGTAGAATTCAAGCGCTTCGACGGCTTCCGGCGAGTTTACCGCGCCTTCCATGTCGTAGCTGCCGGGCGTGTTTTCATATTTGAAGCCCCATGGATAGAGCGCCGAGGTCACGCCCATGGTGATGCCCTCAGAGCCACGCTCCGTGAAGATCGACGCGCCGTAGACGGTGTTGCCGTCGATCTCGCGGCCTTGGAAGAACTGCGCGATTTCCAGCAGCTCTTTCTGGGTCTTGGGCTCGGCCAGATCGCGGCCTGTGGCCTCTTTGAAGGCGGCCTTGATGTCGTCGCGCTCAAACCAGTCCTTGCGGTAGAACCAGCCATTTGCGTCGCCCATTGCGGGCAGCGCGTAATAGTTTGGCGTGCCTTTTGGCCATGTCGA
Organism: uncultured Litoreibacter sp.; assembly: GCA_947494645.1. Lineage (GTDB taxonomy): Bacteria > Pseudomonadota > Alphaproteobacteria > Rhodobacterales > Rhodobacteraceae > Litoreibacter. The sequence goes on along the minus strand of CANLVO010000002.1, from coordinate 789,532 downwards.
ATAGGCGTAGACCGTGGCTTCCGCGAAGTCGTCCATGGAGATGCCTTCGGCGTCAAAGAAGTCGTTCAGTTTGACGTAGTGGCCGTTCTCCGCCCCGCCGCCGATCCATTGGCTGTCGCCGATCAGCAGGTCGCACAGCTTGCCGCCTGAGTTCAGCTCGTTGAGCATGCGGTCGGCGAAGTTGGGCCATGGGATGAACTCGAAGCTCATGGTGTGGCCGGATTGGGCCTCAAACTCTTTGGACAGCTCGACCAGCGCGTTTGCGGGGTCCCAAGCGGCCCAGCAAAGGGTCAGGTCTTCGGCCTGCGCAGCCGATCCAAACGACGCCGCAGCCATGGTTAATGCGCTGACGGATGCCAGGTGTAGTGATCTCATTGGTAATCCTCCCAGTGTGTCCGGCTCTTCGTCATGGCCGAATCTTTCAACATGGGTTCACGCTATTTGAGGTGCGTACCTCAAGTCTAGAGATTTTTGAGGTGCGTACCTCATTTAGGGACCCTCACAAGCCTAGCGGGTTGATTTTCATGGAGAGTTTTTCAAACGAGAAAGGCCCCATGCGGGTGCATGGAGCCTTTGAGATGTTTGAACTGGCAGGTTGGAAACCCGGTTTATGCGGCGGCAGCGACCGCGCGACCCGTCATAACCTTGACCAAATGGGCGCGGTATTCGCCCGAGCCGTGCAGGTCGTTGATCATGCCATCACCGCTGGGCGCATCCAGCCCGGCGATGGCGTCTGCAGAGAAGTTGGCGTTCAGCGCTTCTTCGGCGGCGGTCCAGCGGTGGACGCCTTCTTCCGAGGCCCCCGTGACAGCCACGCGAACGCCGTCGGCGTATTTGGCGACGAAGACACCGACCAAAGCGAAGCGGGAGGCGGGTTGCACGAACTTCTGATAGTTCGACTTTTCGGGGACCGGGAATTTGACCTCCGTGATGATCTCCCCTTCCTCAAGCGCTGTTTCGAACAGGCCCTTGAAGTAGTCATCCGCCGCGATCTCGCGGGCATTGGTGACAATGGTGGCACCCGACCCCAAGGCCGCCGCCGGGTAGCAGGCGGAGGGGTCGTTATTGGCGAGCGATCCGCCGATGGTGCCACGGTTGCGCACCGCCGGGTCGCCGATATGCGCGGCCAGACCGGACAGGCCGGGATAGCTGCCGTCAGCCGCCACAGCGGCGTGGGTGGTGGCCCCGCCAATGCACAGCCTGCCATCGTCGTCCTTGCAGATGCCGACCATTTCGGACAGGCCCGCGAGGCTGACCAGCGTGGTGGGGCTGGCGAGGCGTTGCTTCAGCGTGGGGATGAGCGTTTGCCCGCCCCCCAGCGCCTGTGCGTCGTCACCACCAAGGGCTTTGGCGGCATCCGCGATGCTGCCGGGTTTTGTGATTTCAAAGTCGTACATGTGTCTTTCCTTCCGACTTACGAGTTCATGGCAGCCCAGACGCGGTCAGGCGTCAGGGGCATATCAATATGGGTGACGTTCGTGTGCCCGCCGCGTTGCAGCGCATCGACCACCGCGCTGACCAGAGCGGGTGGAGAGCCAATGGCCCCCGCCTCACCGCAACCTTTCACACCGAGCGGATTATGCGTGCAGGGCGTGATGGACGAATGGTCGACTTTGAACATCGGCAGGTCGTCCGCGCGGGGCATGGTGTAGTCCATGTAGGACCCGCTCAGCAGTTGGCCGTTCTCGTCATAGGCGCAGTTTTCAACGAGCGCCTGCCCGATGCCTTGCGCCAGCCCGCCATGGACCTGACCCTCGACGATCATCGGGTTGATGATGTTGCCGAAGTCATCCGCAGCGGAGAAGCCCAAGACGGTGACCTTGCCGGTTTCGGGGTCTACCTCGACCTCGCACCCGTAGGCACCTGAGGGGTAGGTGAAGTTGGCGGGGTCGTAGAAGGCGGTCTCTTCCAGACCCGGCTCGATATCTTCGAGCGGGTAGTTGTGAGGGACATAAGCCGCCAGCGTCACATCGCCCCAAGCGACCGACTTGTCGGTGCCTGCAACGGTGAATGCGCCGTCTTTCAGCTCGATGTCGCCCTCGGAGGCCTCCATCAAATGGGCCGCGATTTTCTTGGCCTTGTTGATGATCTTCTCCGTCGCGCGAACCATGGCGGAGCCGCCCACGGCGATGGAGCGGGACCCGTAGGTGCCCATGCCCATCGGCACTTTGGACGTGTCGCCATGCACGATGTCGATCTGCGCCTCGTCCACGCCGATCATGTCGGCCACGACTTGGGCGAAGGAGGTCTCATGACCCTGCCCATGGCTGTGGCTGCCGGTCATCACGGAGATGGAGCCGGTGGCGTTGACCCTGACGGTGGCAGATTCGTACAGACCCGCGCGTGCACCAAGTTGGCCCACGAGGTTTGACGGCGCGATGCCGCAGGCCTCGATATAATGTGCGATACCAAAGCCGCGCAGCTTGCCGTTTTTCTTGGACTCTTCTGCGCGTTTCTCGAAGCCCGCGTGGTCGGACATCTCCAGCAGCTTGTCCATCGTCGCATGGTAATCACCGGTGTCATATTCCACGGCCACGGGGGTGGCGTAGGGGAACTCGGTGATGAAGTTGCGGCGGCGCAGCTCGATGGGGTCGATGCCCATTTCGCGCGCGGCCTTGTCCACGACGCGCTCCAGTTGGAACGTGGCTTCCGGCCGGCCTGCACCACGATAGGCGTCGACGGGCACGGTGTTCGTGAAGACCGCTTTGACGTTCACATAGATCAAAGGCGTGGTGTAATTGCCCGCCATCAGCGTGCCGTGCAGCCACGTTGGAATGGAGGGCGCGAAGGTCGACAGATACGCCCCCATGTTGGCGTGGGTGTCAGTGCGGATGGCGAGGAATTTTCCGTCCTTGTCCATCGCCAACTCGATCTTGGTGACGTGGTCGCGGCCATGGGCGTCGGACATGAAAGCTTCCGAGCGCGATGACGTCCATTTGACCGGACGGCCTACCTGTTTGGCCGCGAAGGTGCAGAAGGCCTCTTCGGCGTAGTGATAGATTTTCGCGCCGAACCCGCCGCCCACATCGGGGGCAACCACACGCAGCTTGTGCTCTGGGATGCCCAGAACGAATGCGCCCATCAACAAACGGATCACATGCGGGTTCTGGGAGGTGGTGTAGAGCGTGTAGTCATCCGTCGAGCCGTCATACTCGGCAACGGCCACACGGGGCTCCATCGGGTTGGCCACGAGCCGGTTGTTTTTCAGCTCAAGCGTGGTGACGTGATGCGCGCCTTTGATGGCTTCATCCACCGCGTCGCGATTTTCTTCCACGAAGCCCCAGTCGTAGCAGAGGTTCGAGGTCAGGTCGTCATGGACCTTGGTCGCACCGTCCTTCAGCGCGTCCTTCATGTTGAGAACTGGCTCAAGCTCCGTGATGTCGATCTCGACCGCTTCGGCTGCGTCGCGCGCTTCGGCGAGGCTGTCAGCGACAACCACAGCAATCGGGTCGCCCACATGGCGCACTTTGCCTTCGGCCAGCACGGGGTGCTTTGGCTCCTGCATCGGCTCACCATGGCGGTCGGTGACCTGCCAGCCGCAGGGCACACCGCCCACGCCTTCGAAGTCTTTGGCGGTGAAGATTTGTTCGACGCCGGGCATTTTCTCAGCCGCAGAGGTGTCGATGGAGTTGATCTTGCCATGCGCCACATCCGAGCGGATGAAATAGGCGTAGGCCTGCCCTTGCAGGTTGATATCGTCGGTGTATTTGCCCTTGCCGGTTAGAAACCGCAGGTCCTCGCGCCGTTTGCTGCTGGCGCCGATGCCTTCATCTTTTGGCATGGTAGTCCTCCCGTCTTATATAATTTGATGTGCCTGCCCCGCTGGTCGGGGAAAGCCTAAAGCTTACATTCAGCGGTTTGGGAATTGCCCGTCGCAGGGTTGAAGATGCGCAGCTTCCAGCCGCGATCAAACTTCACCCCATCGCCACGCATCTTGCTGGAGATCGTCTTGCAAATGTCCGCCGCGTCACTGCGCGGGGCTGCAATTTTGACGTCGACCGAGGTCGCCTTGACCGACACGTTGCACTTGCCTGACGTGAATTCCAGCGAGTCGAGCCAGCGACACATCCGTGTGCCGTTCACGACGCTATCCTCAAGACTGGCCTGCGCCGCGCCGGTGACGGCGAACATGGCGACCGCTGCGAGAATAAAGCGCACCCTCTATTCCGCCGCGACCGCAGGGACGTCCTGACCCGACGCCGCCATGATCGCCTTGACGATGTTGTGGTAGCCCGTGCAGCGACACAGATTGCCTTCGAGATATTCCCGGATTTCAGCCTCGGACGGCTTGGGATTGTCTTTCAGCAAAGCCGCAGCCGACATGACCATGCCCGGTGTGCAGAAACCGCATTGCAGACCGTGATGTTCTTTGAATGCGGCCTGAATGGTGGAAAGCGACCCGTCCGCATTGGCCATGCCTTCGATGGTCTTGACCTCGGCGCCGTCGGCCTCTGCCGCGAACATGGTGCAGGATTTCACCGCTTCGCCGTTCACATGCACCACGCAGGCGCCGCATTGAGAGGTGTCGCACCCGATATGGGTGCCCGTCAGGTGCAAGTCGTCGCGCAAAAGGCTCGACAGCAATGTGCGGCCCTCTACTGACTTGGAGACGGTTTTACCGTTCACCGTCAAAGTTACTTTCGTCATATTTTCCTCCCTAGAAAATTGCTTACGAGACCAGACGTTTGAACCACCCTTTCTTCGCGGGTGCGTCCGCGTCTGCCTCTTCATTCTCCTCTTCCTCCGGCTCCTCCAACGCGTTTTGGAACCGGGTGAAAAACTCATCCGCCATCTTCTTGGCGAAACCGTCGATAATGCGTGAGCCCAACTGGGCCAGTTTACCGCCGACCTTGGCCTCGACGTCGTAGTGCAGAACGGTGCTGTCGCCGTCGGCCTCAAGCCGGACATCGGCACCGCCCTTGGCAAAGCCCGCAGCGCCACCCTTACCCGCGCCCACGATCTTAACGCTGTTGGGCGGCTGCATGTCTTGGAGCTCTACTTCGCCTTTGAAGGTGGCTTTGACCGGGCCGACCTTCTGGACCACCACCGCCTGAAACCCATCCTCCGCCGAGCCGGTCATTTCCTGACAACCCGGCACACATTCCTTCAGCACATCGGCGCTGAGCAAGGCGGCCCAAACGGTGTCGATATCTGCCTTTATGGTGCGGCTGTCGGACAGGTTCATGTGCTGGCGGTTTCCTTTGGCAGGGGCTGGCAGACGGAGTCGTATCCAGAAAGACTAAGTGAAAATCGCCGCAGGTCCACCAGTTTATCTGACGAAACCGGGAATAGGCGGGGCTTTGGCCTCACCCTTGCGTGATGTGGCGGCGGGCCTGCTGGACGACGGCGTTGAATGTGCGGTCGATATCGATATAGGCGCCGTCCTCATCTGCCTGCAGCTCTTCCAGCGCCTCGAACTGGCTATCAAGCAGGGCGGCGGGCATGAAATGCCCGGGCCTGTGGGCGACACGTTTGGCCAGAACCGCCTTGGAGGCGGCCAGATGCAGAAAGGCGACCGGTTCGCCTACATTGGCGCGGATCAGATCGCGGTAGCGCCGTTTGAGCGCGGAGCAGCCGATAATCACCTGCCCCTTATGTTGCGCCAGCGCCTGGCCGACCTGCACCAGCCAGGGCTCCCTATCTTTGTCGTCTAGCGGCTCCCCGCGCGACATCTTGGCGATGTTTGCCTCCGGGTGCAGGTCGTCGCCGTCGATGAAGTGGATGCCGCCCTCTGCCGCCAGCGCCTTCCCGACGCTGGTCTTGCCGCAGCCGGACACCCCCATCAGCACATAGCAGCGCATCAGAGCGACGCCGTGATGCCGCCGTCTACATAGAGGATATGGCCATTCACGAAGCTGGACGCGCCCGAGGCGAGGAAGACGCAGGCCCCGACCAGCTCGTCCACATTGCCCCAGCGCCCGGCGGGGGTGCGTTTCTCCAGCCATTCGGTGAAGGCGGGGTCGGCCACCAGCGCGGCGTTCAGCGGCGTATCAAAATAGCCCGGCGCAATCGCGTTGCATTGCAGCCCGTGCTTGGCCCAGTCGGTCGCCATGCCCTTGGTGAGGTTGCCCACCGCGCCTTTCGTGGCGGTGTAGGGCGCGATGCCGGGACGGGCCAGCGCGGTCTGCACGGAGGCGATGTTGACGATCTTGCCTGCCCCGCGTCCGATCATGTGGCGCGCCACGGCCTGACCCACATGAAACACCGAGGCCACGTTGGTTTGCAGCAGTTTCTCGAACGCGTCGGGCGGGAAATTCTCAAGCTCCATGCGGTGCTGCATGCCGGCGTTGTTGACCAGAATATCAATCGCGCCATGCGCCTCTTCGAAGCCGTCAACGGCGGCGCGGACCGCGTCGTGGTCGGTCGCGTCAAAGGCCAGCATCTGCACATCGCCGCCAATCTTTGCTGCAGCGGCCTCCAGCTTTGCCACGTCCCGGCCGTTCAGGATGACCTGCGCCCCGGCCCGCACCAGACCTTTGGCCAACGCGAAGCCGATGCCCTGCGACGAGCCGGTGATCAGGGCGCGGCGGCCTTTGAGAGAAAACAGATCTGACATGGGCGCGCTTCCTTTGTGTATTGGCTTTGTGTGCTGGCCTGAGCGCGAAAAGCTGTTACCGATACCAAAGTAAGTCAAGCGGGAACTGCCCGCCCGGACCGAGGACAAGATATGAAAGCCATCGTTGCACATGCCGCCAAGGACCTGCGTCTGGAAGACCGCGAGCCCCCCGAACCCGCCGCGGGAGAGGTGCTGATCCGCCTGTCGGCAGGCGGCATATGCGGCTCGGACCTGCATTACTATGCGCATGGTGGCTTTGGCACTGTGCGGCTGAAAGAGCCGATGATTTTGGGCCATGAGGTCAGCGGCGTGATCGAGGCGGTGGGCGCGGGCGTGACCACCCATGAGGTGGGTCAGCTGGTGGCCGTATCACCGTCGCGGCCCTGCGGGACCTGTGCCTATTGCCAGGAAGGAGCGCAGAACCATTGCCTGAACATGCGGTTCTACGGCTCGGCGATGCCGTTCCCACATATTCAAGGGGCGTTCCGGGAACTGCTGGTCGCGGATGCGGCGCAATGCGCCATCGCGGACGGGCTGAGCCCGGCGGAGGCCGCGATGGCCGAGCCGCTCTCGGTGGTGCTGCATGCCGCCAAACAGGCGGGTGATCTGATGGGCAAGCGCGTTTTGGTCACCGGGTGCGGACCCATTGGCCTGCTGGCCGTGATCGTCGCAAAAGCCGCGGGCGCCGTGGAGATCGTGGCGACAGATATCACCGATTTCACTACCGAGATGGCCCACGGCGTTGGGGCAAACACCGCGCATAACGTGGGCAAGACACCCGACGCGCTGGACGCCTATACGGCCGACAAAGGCCATTTCGACGTGCTGTTTGAATGTACCGGTGTGGCGGCGGTTGTGGCCTCTGCCGTGCCTGCTCTCAGACCTCGGGCAACCATGGTCCAACTGGGCTTGGGCGGCGACATGGTGCTGCCGGTGCAGGCGATGACGGCGAAAGAGCTGGTGATGAAAGGCTCGTTCCGGTTTCACGCGGAATTCTTCAGCGCGGTCGCCCTGATGCGGGGCAAACAGATCGACGTCACACCGCTGGTGACCCATTCCAAACCGCTGAGCGCGTTTGGCGAAGCGTTCGAGCTGGCCTCTGACCGCAATGCGGCAATCAAGGTGCAGATCGCCTTCTCTTAACGCAAAAGGCCGGACCCTTTTGCGAAGGCCCGGCCGGTTTTTCTACTGTGTCGCCGCACTTAGAACTTGGCGATCAGGTTCAGGAAGACCCCCGAATTGTTGTAGTCGATATCCGCGACATCATCGCTGACCGAGCCCCATTCATACCCGATGCCCAGCTTGGCGTTGTTGCCGACATGGCGGTAGACCCCGGCCAATGCACCGCTTTCACGGGTGCCGGTTTCCTCGGTATAGAGCTGACGCACCTCGCCGAAGATGTCCCACTTATGCACAACGTGCCAATCGGCACCCAGCACCAGAAGATGCGCGGTGGAGTCAGTGAAATCGTTGGTCCCACGCGGCGCGACCTGACCTTTGCGGTAGCCGTATTTGGCCCCGAATGTCAGCTTCTCATTCCAGTCGTAAAGCACGTCGGCGCTGAGGATCACGCTTTTCTGAGCTGCGCCGTTGTCGACATCATCAGCATTCACCTGATTTTCGCCCGGCTGATCGTCAAGATAGGTCAGCTTGAACAGTGCGTTGATCTTCTCGTTCAGGATCGGACGGTAGGCGGCACCAAACGAAAGCTCGATGTAGCGGCCATCACGGAAGGCAGACTCGTCGGATTCGGAAACCAGCGCATCCACCGTGGTGAGCAAGCGCCATTCCTCGTTGTACTTGTACTCCAACCCGCCAGAGACCAGCCACGTATCGCGGTCGCGGGTGACACCCTCGCCGTCCTCCGTGCGGTATTCCAGCTTCAATGAGCCTTGCATGTTGTCGTTGTCGTCATAGCTGACACCCAGCGAAATCGCCTCGCGGTCGAAGTCTTCGCCATTCGGGTCGCTGATCTCGCCAACCTCAAAACCGCCTGTGTAGGTCCAGCGGGCATTCGGCGTGTAGGTGACGCCGTAAGCCTCTGTCACCGACTTGCGGTCGCCAAAGAGGTCGTAGGTGTTTTCAGCAAACGAAGAGACCTTGTCGTTGAACCGGTACTTGGCCCCGGCCACCACAACGCCCTTGTCCCGCCCGGTCAGGCTGGAGCCCGCAATCGTGCGGCTGGGGTCAAGGGTGTAGCCCAGATAGACCTGATTGTCGGGGGTCGGTTGATAGACCACCTTGGCCAAAGCCCCAAACCCGAGCGTGCCGTCGGAAACCTCGCCCTCGACGGTGACTTTCTCAGACAGACGCACAGAGGCGCCGACGCCGATGCGGTCATTGTTGCGGCGGGTTTCGGTGGCGTTCAGCGTCGCCTGCCCGAAGATGTAGTAGCTTTCATCCTCGTTCGGCGCGTAGGTCAGCCGCAGGCCCAGATCGGTGCGTGTTCCGATCTCGTCAAGCGAGGACAATCCGTCCTGATCGCTATAGGCCAAGCCGCCCTCGACGGTGAACTGGTCGTTGACCTTATAGGCCAGCTCGACCGCCGCTTCGCGGTCGGTTTCCCCGCTGCTGCGGTCCAGCGTTTCACCTGCGACGGTGATATCCAGACGGTCGTTCAGGCTATAGGTGCCATAAAAGCCCGCGATGGTTTCATCGGCGTCAAAGGTCCGTGTCAGCGTCGAGAACCCGGCGGAGCGGCGTTCCACATAGACGTTGATATCGCCTTTGCGGGTGCTGCCCAGATCCTCGAAATCAACGAAGGTTTCAAAGCGGTAGGCGCTGCCTTCGCTGTCATTGTCGCCGTTGCGCACCAGATTGAACGTCAAGCCGCCATCGGTGGACAGATTGGCCCCGAGGCCGGCCCCTTTGGAGCGGGCAACCTCGCCCTCAACCCAGGAGTTCTTGCCGAAATGGTAGCGCGCGGTGGCGGCCAGCAGTTCGACCTCGGCGGTGTCGCTCTCGTCACTGATGCCTGTGATCTTGAAGGACAGATCGTCAGAGACCCATGCCTCGACCGAGCCGCCAGCGGAACTGCCATCCACCTCGCCGATGCCGGGCGTGAATTCATAATCCACCACCAGCTCAACGATCGTGTCACCAATCGGGCTTTCCGTGACCAACTCGCCGGTCGCCCGCGTGGAGCTGAGCGGGCTGGTCAGGATGATCACGCCTTGCAGGTAATCAATAGAGTAGTCGCGACCTACGATCAGCGTCTGACGCTCGATCACCCGGCCCGTGTCGCGGTCCTTGAATTCGACTTGCAGGTTTTCGGACGCGAAGTTGATATCCTGACGCGACAGGAAGTAGGCCGACCCGCCGGTGCCCTGCAGCACGTCGCGTTGCAGACGTGTGTCGGGCTGGGCCGCATAGACGGTCGCGTCGATCTTGGCGTCACCACGCGAGGTGGTTTGCAGAGACTGGTACTCCAGCTTGGCCCCGTAAAGCCTGCGGCTGTTATTAACCAGCTGGCCGGAGGTGACGTCGGCATCGAAATCGCCCCAAAGCGCCAGCATGCGGTCGCGTTCCACACGGATGTAGAAGCGGCCGGAAGTTGGGGTATCGTCATAGGCGCTCGAGTCGTCACCGTAGACCAGATAGCTGTCCTCTGGATCGAGACGGCGCAGCACCTGCCGCGGGTCTTTCTCGTCCAGGCGACGGAACAGATCGCTCAGCTCGCCCTCGCCGGTATCCGCGCTTGCGGTGATCAGCGTGCGGCCTTTGATGCGGCCCTTGGCGTAGAACGCAAGGCGGCCATCGGCCTCGATCCCGTCTTGTTCGGCGATAGTGCCGTCCAGCTCGTCCTCGATCTTCTTGGAGAGCGTCAGGTCGGCAATGGCCACGTAGAACCACTCGCTTTCGGGGATCTCGACCGAGCGCGTCACATCGGTGACGGTCTGCCCGCCAGCGCGGACCTGAACCGGCACGGAATGCGTGCCCGGCGGCAGGATGCGTTGGATCACGAAGCGACCGTTCTTGTCTACGATGGCGCGCTCGCCCATCACGGTCACCACAGAGCCGGGGCGCACGTTTTCGCCGGACGCGGTGATCGAGCCACCATAGAGCGGGATGTTGGAGACCGCGGTGCGATCCTCCCCCTCGCCTGCGGCGATCACTTCGCCATCGTCGCCGATCCCGTCAGAGGTTGTGGAATGCGTGGCGAACACGTCGCCTGTGCGGTTCAGCTCTAGCTGCGCTGTTTCATTATACCGCCCCTTGGCATCATAGACTCGCAGCACATAGGCATATTCGCCCGAGCCATCCGCGGGCATCACCCAGTTGACCTGCCCATTGGGATTAACCGGCAGCTTGGCCACAGAGCGTGCAACGCGTGACGTGCGGTCGATCACGACCACCTCGGCCCGCGAAATCCAGGCCGGGTAGTTTGTCGACGTGCGGAAGGTTACCGACTGACCAGCCTTGTAGCTGGCCCGCAGGTCATCTGTTGCAACATTCAGGCGTGGGATAATCTGCAGACCGTCAAATTTGACCTGCACATCGGCCCGCTCCAGCGCGACGTCCTGCGCGCGTTGCGGCACCGGGGGTTTCTCGGCCCCGGCGATGGTCTCGTCCTCGATGGAGAGCGAGAAACCTGTTTCTTCAAAGCCCGCGCCGGGAGGTCCGTCCGCGCGCTCTGTGTTGGAGAAGTTTTCGTTGTCCACGGTGACGTTGGAGTTCGACTGCAAGCAGGCAATCTCCGTCACGCCGTCCGGCGCGTAGCAGGTGTTCTCCACACCTTGCGCGTATCCGGCCGAAACCACGACCCCGGTTGATCCAAGCAGGCCAGCTGCCAGCCCAAGCCGCCACATGCGGGAGTTCAAAGAGAGCATTCTCATCTTATTTCTTCCTCACGTAAGTGGTTTCAATGTTCAGCTTGTAGTCTCCAATTCGTCGCCATCTTCGCTCGATGTATCGCCTGACATCACGCGTCATCTTGCGTGCCGTCCGGCGCTGCGCGTCCCCAGCCTCGTACGGCATGTGGAAGGCCAGCCGGACTGTAGAAGGCTTATCCTTGATCCGTTTCAAGAGCGTATCGACGCCTGCGCGGAAGCCCGGCACCAGCTGCATCTTGCCTGCATCATCCAGCCCGAACACGCGGGAGTTGATGTCGACCCGAACAATGCGGCTGATGGAGGCGCCGAAATTCAGCTCTTTCATCTTGCCGCGCGTCAGGCGGATCACGCGTGGGTTCTCCGTGGTGACGCGGTAGCCGGTTGGCAGGCTGCGTTCATCGACCTTAAGGATGAAGTTCGACCCGCGCTTTTCTGGTAGCGCGGCACATGGCACGTGGTAGCGGCCATACTCGTCGGTGGTGATGATCGTGCCATCCACACCGGCGATCCGCACCGCTGGCAGACCGGGCTCGCCCTGATCCTGATAGCCGTTGCCATTCTGATCATCATAGACCTTGCCGATCACGTCGCCGCAATCAAACACCGCCTCGGGCTCAACCCGAACTGTTGCGGTGCTGGTCGGCGCAATCCGCTCGCCTGTTGTGGCATCCAGCAGATCAGCGCGGTTGACCGCGTCGCCCGAGGGCGCACCGGTCAGGACCCGAGCCGTCAGCTCGATGGTCAGCGTCCCGCCCGCAGGCAAGACGACCGTCGGGAAGGAGATCACCCGTCCGACAACATCCACCGTCGAGGTTGGCACGCCGTCAAAGGTGGCAGAACCTTCCACATAGACGAAGCCTGCCGGAAGCGTATCTACTGTCACCGCACCCACGGCAGATGCCGGGTTGGCGTTGGTCAGAACGAGGGTGTAAGGCACCACCCCGCCACGCTGCACGGTGGACACGGCGGCGGTCTTGACCACCGTCAGCCCGTCGACAAAGGCCAGCGCAGAGAAGGTGAAGACCGTCGGGTCATCATCGCCATTGGTCGGGTCGCCCTCGTCCGAAATGTCGGAGACATCAGGCAGCGGCGGACCCACGAAACCCAGCGGCGGCACGGGCGTACCCGTGGCCAGCACCGTGTTGGACACCAGACCGGAGGTCACGTCCGGACCTGTCAGCGTATATTCCGCCGTGTAGGTCGCGAATTCACCGATCTCGAGCGTCCCTTCAGGGGAGCCTGCCGAGGAGGTGAAGAAAGACGGCCCGCTATCGAGCGTCAATGTCGTGCCGTCGCCATTGGTCAGCGTATCGAGTGGCGTCACGCTGGTCAGGGGCACGTTGCCGTCATTGGTGATTGTGATAGTGTATTCCAGCACGTCGCCGATGCCGTCAATGCCATCGCCATTGTCCACGAGGGTTTGCGTTTTCACCGCGACAATCGAAGGCTCAGGCGCAACTTGCACGGTTTCTGTAATGCTCGAACAGATCGTCGGGTTCGCCAGATCACAGATCTCGTAGGTCAGCTCGAGCGGCCCTGCCGCCGTGCCGGGCGCGATGGTGATCGTCCCATCCGGGTTTAGCGTCAAAGGCGGATCAGCCGAGATCAGCGTCAGCGACACGTTGGCAGTGGTCGCAGGTGCCCCGTTCAGCAAATCGGATTCCAGCACCGAGATCGCCGTGGTGCCGCCCGCAGGCGTTGGCGCAAAGGTTTCTGCCACTGCCTCGATAGTGCCGACGGTGACGGTTTCCGTCACACTGGAACAAATCGCCGGGTTCGCCGCGTCACAGATCTCGTAGGTCAGCGTGAAAGTGCCCGGAGGCGTGCCAGCCGGCACGATGATACCGTTGGTCGCCGGATCAAGCGTCAGCCCGCCCGTGGCGCCGGTCACTGTCAGCGTCACGTCGCTCGGATCAGTGATCAGCACGCCGCTGAGCGTGTCAGAGGTCAGCACCGACGGTGTGATGCCACCTGCATCGCCATTGATCGTGTCAAAGGTTTCTGCCACCGCCGCGATTGTGCCGACCTGAATTGTCGCGATCGTGTCCGAACAGTTCAGCGGGTTCAGAACCTCACAGATCTGGTACCGCACCGGGTAGCTGCCCGCAGGCGTGCCGGGCGGAACGTTGATCGTACCGTCGGGGTTAATCGTCACCCCGGTCAGCCCGCCTTCGTCCAGAATGGACACCGTCACATCTGTGGGCGCGAATGGCGCCGTATCAAGCGTGTCGTTGGTGAAGACCGACGGGGTCGTGTCGCCGCCAGCGCCGTCCAGAGGCACGGTTGTGAAATCATCAGCCACCGCAAGAATCTCGGCGGCCTCCACAACGATTGTCGCCACCGCAGTGTCGCAGTTGTCAGGGTTGAGGGTTTCACAGATCTCGTAGGTGATTGTGTAAGTGCCCGCAGGCGTACCCGCCGGAACATCCACCGCTCCGGTTGCCGGATCAAGCACCGGCACCGGACCGCCACCGATAGAGACCGCCGGGGTCACCACCGAGATATCCACCGCCGCAATACTTGTCGCAATGGTCCCGAGGGTGTCGGGGCCGCCGCCATTGTCCAACAGCACGTTCAACGCGCCGGGCGTGCCATTGAGGCCATCGACCCCGGACACAAGATCGTCAATTGCGTCAATGACCGCCGAGGTCAAAGGCGTCACGGTCGGATCATCATTGCCCGCACCCGGGCCCGCTGTCGCGGTGCCGTTGCCGTCGCCGGGGTTCTGACTGTCAGACAGATCGCTGGACACAACCCCACTGGGGCTGGTGCCCTCGACAGAGGCAAGGTTCGTGACCCCGCCATTGGTGATATCATCTGCTACCAGCGTGTAGCTTGCATCGTAGAACCAGGTTTCGCCCACTTCGAGCAGCCCATCGCCGTCATCGCCGCCAACAAAGCCCGGCATCGGAGCAGTGCCAGCACCTGTGAAGCCTGCCGCTGGCTCTGTCACGTCAACCGCGCTGAGCGGCAATGTGCCCTCATTGGTGACGGTGTAGGTGTAGCTGATGGTCTCGCCGACCTGAGCGAACCCATCAGAGCTTTCATCGTTAAAGACCGAGGATTTCAGCAATCCAATGCCCGGCGTGCCCACGGTGAACTGGACCGTCGCCGAGTTACAGTTGAGAGGGCTCAGTGTTTCGCAGATCTCGTAGACCGCTGTGTAAGTGCCCGGAGGTGTGCCCGCAGGGACGTTCACATCGCCCGTTGCCGTATCGATGACCGGAACCGGCCCTCCTCCAATAGCGGTGAACGGGGTCAAAACGGTGATGCCGACCCCGGACGGCCCGCCGCCCACGGTTGGCACAGCGCCGTTGAGATCATCCGGATCACCCGTGCCCGTCGCGGTCAGCACGTTCAGAAGACCCGGGATAGCCACGGAAGCGTCCACCGGATCGGGAAGAATGTCATCATTTGCCGCAATGGTTGCGGTCCCGAATGTGGTCGAGGTTGGGTCATCATTGCCCGGCCCCGGCCCGGGGGTTCCGACCCCGTCGCCGTCGCCCGGATTGGTACTGTCAGAGACGTCGCTGACCGTGGTGCCGCCCGGTGTCGTGCCCGCACCCGTGGCTTGGTTGTCCACCATGTTTGCGACCAGATCGGCCCCCACAAGGCTGTAGGTCGCCGTGTAGGTCCACGTCTCGCCAACGCTGAGAATGCCGTCGCTGCCGATGTCTGTGGCTGGGGTCAAGACGGGCGTCGGGGTAGTGCCCGCGCCGGTAAAGCCGGTTTCTGTCAGCGTCACACCGGAGAGGTCGAGATCGCCCTCGTTGGACACTTCGTAAGAATAGGAGATCGTCTCTCCAATCTGTCCGGCCCCGTCAGCTACAATGTCGTCGTTGAACGTTGCCGACTTGACGACACCGATGCCGCCTCCGCCAACGGTCAACGTCACAGTGGCCCTATCACAGTTGTCGGGGTTCAGAATTTCGCAGATTTCGTAGTCGAATGAATAGTCACCCGGCGTCGTGCCAGCGGCCACGTCGACCGTGCCATCTGGGTTCAATGTGATACCCGGCGGTGGCGGCGCGGTTGGCACCACGGTCACATCTGCTGCCGTGGAGTCTGTAGGCGCGCTGTTCAACGTATCCTCGCCGGAGCCGTTATCGGCAAAGATATCGAGCACACCAGTCTGCGTTGTTGTCGCGTCAATTGGCGCTGCCAGCGTGTCGTCATTGGCGACGATCGCGGCGGTGGTCAGCGGCGTGGAGGACGGGTCGTCATTACCCACCCCGGGGCCGGACGTGCCTGTCCCGTTGCCATCGGCAGGGTTGGTACTGTCGGACAAATCGCTAACCCTTGTGCCGCCCGGCGTGTCGCCGGCGGCCGTGGCCTGGTTGTCGACCACGCCATCCGTGATGTCAGAGGCGATCAGCGTGTAGGAGACCGCGTAGGTCCAGACCTCGCCAACTTCCAGCAGCCCGTCGCCATCATCGCCACCCGTGAACAGAGGGATCGGCGTCGCGCCGTTGCCGGTAAAGCCTGTCTCGACCAGCGTCACTGTGTCGAGCGGCAGAGTGCCCTCGTTGGCGACGTCATAAGTGTAGGTGATCGTTTCGCCGACCTGCGCGTTGCCGTCAGCCACGATGTCATCGTTGAACACGGCGGTTTTCAACACGCCGATGCCGCCTGAGCCCACGGTTATGGTGACCAAAGCGGTGTCACAGTTGGAGGTGTTCCCGATTTCGCAAATCTCGTAGCCAAATGTGTAAGGCCCGGGCGCGACGCCTGCGGCCACATCAACCGTACCGTCCGGGTTCAGGGTGAAGCCTGCCGGGATCGGGTTGGCCGGATCAGGCCCGACGGTAACCTCGGTCGCATCTGTGCCGACAGTGTTCAGCGTATCGACGCCACTGCCATTGTCCTCGAAGATGTCGATGACCCCAACCAACGCGGTGGTGGTATCAATCGGATCGGCGAGCACATCATCCTCGGCCACAATAGTGGAGGTCGCCAACGGCGTGTTAGTCGGCTCGTCATTGCCGGCACCCGGCCCCGGAGTGCCCACCCCGTCGCCATCGGCGGGATTTTCACTGTCGGACACATCCGTCAAGGTGGTGCCCTCAGGCGTTGTGCCGCTGGCCGTGGCAGAGTTACCGACGCTGCCTGCATCAATATCTGCCTGGATCAGCGCATAGGTCGCGGTGAAGGTCCACGTCTCGGTGGTTTCCAGCACCAGATCACCGTCATCGCCGCCCGTCAGCGTCGCCGTCGGCGTGGTGCCCGCACCGGTGAAGCCGGTCTCTGTGACGCCAACACCGCTGAGGTCGAAGTCGCCCTCGTTGGTCACGGTATAAGTGTAGGTGATGGTTTCACCGACTTGCGCGAACCCGTCGGCGTTCTCGTCGTTGAAGGTGGAAGCCTTGGTCACACCAATACCTTCCGACCCTACGGTGAAGGTGACGGTCGCTGTAAAGCAGTTGGTCGGGTTGGCGATCTCGCAGAGATCATAGTCAAAGCTGTATGGCCCCGGAGCCAGCCCCGGCCCCACATCCACAGTGCCATCTGCGTTCAGCGTCACGCCGGGCGGTGGCGGGCTGGTGGCGTTCGGCGTTACCGTGGTCGTTGCTGGTGTCGCAGGGACGCCGCCCAGCGTATCCGCGCCTGACCCGTTGGACACGAACACGTTCAGAATGGCTGTTTCGCCCGTGGTGGGCTCTACTGGTTCTGCACGTGTGTCGTCTTGCGCGAGGATCGGTGGAGGACCGAATGTCGTCTCGGTCGGATCATCTGCGCCCGTTCCAGGACCCGGTACACCAACGGGAACACCCTGGCCCGTATTGCCGCTGTCGGACAGGTCACTGACAGTGGTGCCGTTTGGTGCTGTTCCTTCGGCTGTGGCCTGGTTGTCCACACCGCCTGCGGTGATGTCAGCTTCCACGAGCGTGTAATCCACCTCGTAGGTCCAAGTCTCGGTGGTTTGCAGGATGCTGTCACCGTCATCGCCGCCTGTCAGCACGGGAACCGGTGTTCCGCCAGCACCGGTGAAGCCGGTTTCGATCACGGAGATCGTAGAGATCTCCGTCGCCCCAAGATTGGTCAGAGTATAGGTATAGCTGATCGTCTCACCGATCTGGGCAAACCCATCACCGCTTTCGTCGTTAAAGACCGAGCTTTTGACCAGCCCGATTTCCGAGCCCAGCCCACAGACCTGTTGTGCGAACTGAAAGCCATCCGGGAACCCTGGTGTCCGGCTTGGATCTTCACGCAATGTCCACACAATTTGGGAGATGGCAGCGCCATCTGTACGGAACAGCCTGATGGTGAAGTCGGCGGACAATTCGTCGACATTCAACCGCTCGTCAGGGACGGAGCGGTCAAAATCAGCGTCGATCGCATCTACGATAAAGGCGGCGGCTGACGTTGATGAAGACACCCCGAATGCGTTCAGGTTGTTGGCACCTGTGTTCGCAGAAATAATTTCCCACCCCATCCCAGGGTTGGCGGCGGGATCAAATTCGTACCCAAGCTGGTCCAAGCTGTTGATGTGCTGGTAGACCTCGAAAACACTCTCGGTCCCGGCAAAGGTTTGCGTATAAGTGTTCGAGAATCCGGAGACCCCTCCTGTGGATACAAATACGCCTGAGTCGGTGAACGTATCGCCGAACAAAGTGAAGGCCGGGTTTGCCGCATCAATGCGCGCGGTTTCGCCATCTGTGTCAAAGCTCAGGCTGCCGCCCGTAATCGAGGTCGTGATGTTTCCGGACGCGGCCGTCCCGCTATTGCCCGTAAACACGAAGGGAGAGATGGCCGCGTTGCCGCCAGCTGTGCACGCCCCAAGGATGTTGCCGGTCCCGGCGGGCGATAAGGGTGTGGGCGTCGTGACGTCCAAAGAGACCGTAGCCGCGTTGGAGGTACGGCCTGTATTGTCGTCTACAGTGTAGGTAATCGGAGTCGGTTCGCCCAGAAATCCGGGGATCGGCGTGAAGGTGATCTCGCCCGTTGCCGTGTTGACGCTCCACGTCCCTTGTCCGGCAACCGTCAAGGAGTCGCCGGGGCTTGCCGTGCCGGTGATCGTCACCGTAGACGGCACCAACGTACCATCGCGGTCGGTGTCTCCGTCGAGCACGTCGATAACAACGGTCTGACCTGCGAGCGCCGGAACGTCGAGCTCATCGTCTGCTTCAGGGGGGTAGAAGACGACGAAAGGGATGGCGGCCAGATTGAAACTGGTAAACGCACTGCGCGCGCCGTCCACGTCGTCATGGATAATTGCAAATGTGCTCGTCGGTGTGTCCAGCACAAACCGCGCAGAATCGTTGACCGGGTTGTTCGTCGCCGCTCGCGCCACAATAGAGCTTTGCGCCCCCGCTCCGATAAACCGAGCGCGCTGGTTGATGAAGGCGGGAACGGGGCCAGTCAAAGGAAAGATCGACAGCGTGTCGCCGGGCGAGCCGGGAATGGGCGAGGTCCAGGTGCCAGGGACACTTGCCGCAAAGGCGTCCCGGGACGCCGATCCATCCATGTCATCGATATCGTTGAAGAACAGCTCCTGGATGTCGAACCCGTCTGCCGTAAACGTCATAATATTTGGTTGGTCACAGGCCCCACCACCATTGAACGCACTCGCAAAAGGCCGAAGCGCGGTCCCAAGAACCGTGACGCAGCTTGGGGAGGTCGGCGAGCTGCTGATCGTTACGATATCACCAGACGCGTTTTCAAGGATGACCGTGAAGTTGTTGGGCGAAGACTGGAACGTGAATGTTTCGCTGACCTGCGCGGAGGACATCGACGGTGCGAGTGCGGCAAAGAGACACAAGGAAAGGGTGCTGAAGACCTTGCCGAAGGCGGACCAAAAACGGTCCCGCGCATCTGAAATGGACACACCTGTGGCGGCAGATTCACAGCGCAGTTTCATATTGTCCTCACCCGTTCTCGGCATTTGTTGCCGCGTGTTCTTATTTGGGTCCTGCCTCTGGCTTCCGACTTAATCCATTACGCACTACTCAAAATGGCCGAAAACAAACACTACCCAAGTCAGCGTTTCGCTTATGAACGAAGGTCACGAAACCGTGCTCGAAGCAAAGGGGAAATTTTTCGACTCCGCAGACCGTTAGGAAAGACCGTCACGCAATGTGGCTTATTTGCATCATAATTTGGACAAAATGGCCAATTGACGCACAAAAGATTAGCGGAGGCGTGCGTCCGAGAGAATGGGTCAAATCGGGTCTGAATCAGATTTTGACGTGAGTGAAAGGACGTTCCCAGAGGGGTCTTTGAACCATGCAATTTGACTGCCATCCGGGGTGGTCCAGATGCCGAGCGCGTCCTGCGACAGGTGCTTAAAACGCGCGAACTGGACACCTTTTTGACCCAGCTTTTTGACCTGCTGCGCGACGTCATCGACCAACCAGCCATGCACGGTATGTCCGACAGGTTGGAAGCCCGGGACGATCTGGATCCGCAGCAGGTGATCCCCGTCAAGAAAGACCACCGCGTAGGGCGTTCTTTCGCGAAGCGTCAGGCCCAGAACATCGCTGTAAAACCCCTCCGCCAAATCGGGGGCATCTGTGGCGATGAAAGAGACGGGAACTCTGGCCATGCCAGATGCTATCAGCTGTCGCGCATCAGCGTCACGTCAAATGCCACCCTGAGAAAGGGCTCTGTGACCTTGCCGGACAGCGCCATCCCGTCGGGGAACTCGGAGGCAGGGGCCTCGACATACCGCATCACCAGATCGTCGCGGACCCCGAAGACGGTGTCTTGATCCAAGTATGGGTCGTCGTCGGGAAAGATCTCCGTCACGAGGGATTTAAAACCCGGGGCGGTGACGATGTAATGCAGATGCGACGGCCGCCACGGGTGACGCCCGCAGGCGCGCAAGATGTCCCCAACCGGGCCGTCAGATGGGACAGTGTATTCAACGGGCTTCACGGTCGTGAACGCGTAGCGCCCGTCTTCGCCGACCGTCATCAGACCGTGAAAAGAAAACGTGTCTTGTTCGTCGTCCTGGCTGGCATAGAGCCCGTTGGGCGCGGTTTGCCAGATGTCGAGCTGCGCGCCCGGTATTGGCTTGCCCTCGGTGTCCTTGATCACGCCCTCGGCCAGCAGCATGGGCCCGCCGTAGTGGCGCTTCATGTCGCCGCCATAGGCCAGCGGCGGCGCGCCAGAGACATGAAACGGCCCAAGCACGGAGGAAGAGGTCGCCCCCTCGCTCGAATGCAGCATGTCCACCAGCGAGGACAATCCCAGCACGTCGGAGGCCAGCACGAACTCGTGCCGGTCTTCGGTCTCGACCGCTGCGCAGCCCTCGAGGAATGCGATGCCGCGGCGCCACTCGTCATGGGTCAGGTTCGTCTCCCGCGCGAAGTTATGGAGGTGCTTGACGAGCGAGCCCATGATCTCGCGCGTGCGAGGGTCAGTCTCATCGGAAAGATAGCCCATGAAGACGTCGGTGATGTTGTCTTTGGTGACATTGCGCATGGCCGGGACTCCTTACAAGAGGGCGAGGCTAAGGATCGGGAATTCAATCAAGATAAACAGCACGATAAGCATGACGAAGGCAAAGGGCAGCGCGCCCATGAAGACGTCTTTGAGCGAGATGCGATCATCATTGATCGTCGACTTGATCACGAAACACGATATGCCCAGAGGCGGCGTAAGCAGCCCGATCTCGGCGCCGACGACGGTGACGATGCCAAACCAGATCAAGGACATGTCCATCGCCTCGACAAGCGGCAAGAACAGCGGCACAACGATCAGAATGATCGACGCGGTGTCGAGCAATGTGCCCAGAAACAGCATCAGCAGCACGTAGATCAGCATGATGGTCCAGAAGGAGGCCGCATTGCCCGCCAGCAAATCCTGCAACTGGTTTGGCAACCCTGCAAGACCCAGCATCCGGCTGTAGATGGACGCCGCTGTGATCAGGAAAAGGATCGCCGCAGTGATATGGCCGGTCTCCAGCAACGCGTCCCAGAAGGCGCGGGGCGACATGGATTTGCGCACCAACGCGATGACCAAGGCGACCAGCGCCCCGGTTGCGCCCGCTTCAACCGCCGTAAGCCAGCCGGTGTAGATGCCCCCCAAGACCACGGTGATCAGACCCAGTGTCGGCAGTGTTTTGGCGGCAATTTCGCCGCGCGACATCCACTCTGTGTCTTGCACAACACGCCCACCGACGAATGCGGGTGTGTAGCGCCCCATGAACCAGATCGCGCCGACATAGGCGATGGCCAGCATGATGCCGGGGATGACGCCTGCAAGGAACATATCGCCGACCGATTGCTCGGAGACGAAGGAGTAGATGATCAGCATCGCCGAGGGTGGGATGATCATGCCCAGAACCGACGACCCGGCCACAACCCCCACGGCAAAGCGTGGGTTGTAGTCTTGCGCCAGCATTTGCGGCACGGAGACTTTGGTGAAGACGGAGGCCGACGCAATGGAAGAGCCGGTGACGGCGGCAAACACGGCGTTCGCGCCGACCGTCGCCATGCCGATCCCGCCTTTGACCTTGCGGAACCGCATGGTCATCACCTCGTAGATGTCCCTGCCAAGCCCCGCCTTACTGACTATGAGCCCCATAAAGGTAAAAAGCGGGATCGTGGCGAAGCTGTACTCCATTGCACTGTCGCCGACGGCGACCTTCAGCAAGTTCAACGCCAGCGTGAAGTTGTCCCGCATGATCCAGATCGCGAGGAACGACACCACGCCAAGTGCGACCGGAATGTAGACGCCGGAATAGATCAGGAAGACGATGGCAACGACCGAGATCAGGCCAATCTCGATAGGGGTCATAGGGGCGGCTCATCATGTTCAGGCGTGCGGACCAGCTTTGGGCGGTCCTGCGCGGTGATCACCTTGAGCACGAAGATCAGGCAAGACAGCGCGGTGCCTGTCGTGATCACCAGCTTCACCGGCCACCAAGGCAGCGTGAAGAGGCCCGGCACCCCGAAATAGTCATTCGTGTCCCACATATGCAGAAACTCGGGGAAAGTGATGTAGGCAATGAGCCCCATGAAAATGGCAGAGATCGCGTTGATGATACGGCGCAGATTGGCCGTCATTCTGGGGCGCTTGTGATGCAGCAGGTTCAAGAACCCGTCCGAGCGGGTCAGCCGGTCCACCCGAACCACATCGGCCAACTGCAAGAACACGATCAGCACCACGGAGAACTGCACGATCTCATATGTGCCTTTCAACGGCGCGGAGAACACGCCGCGGGCGATTACATCGACATTCAGCACCACCACCAACGCCAGCACGACGAGCGTGCCCAGAGCGTTGGAAGCGATGGCGAGGGTGTTGGCGACCCGCGACAGGCCAGCCAAAGCGGACTTTAGCATGTGTTCGCCCTTTCTAGGGTCGCCAACAGATTACTTCACGTTCCAGTCGCGCACGCCAGTGAAGCCTGCGGCTTCCAGCTTGCCAAGGTAAGCCGCCAGCATCTCGGAGCCTGCCTCGCCGTTTGCATTCAGCGTTTCGGCCCATTCCTGCGCTACGTTTGGCATGGCATTGGCCCAGGCCTCGCGGTCTGCGGCAGAAACCTCAACGATGGTGCCGCCCGCCTCGACATAAGCGTCGGCAGAGGCTGCGGCGCGGTCCATGGCAATACCGGCCAGATGGTCGCGGTAGTCAATCGCCACCTCTTGCAGCACGGTTTTGACGTCATCAGGCAGCTTGGCCCAGTAGTCAGCATTCACGGTGATCGTCTTGGAGTTCACCGCGCCAAGGTCAGCCTTCAACATGTAAGGTGCCACTTCGGCGATCTTGAACGTCTTGGCAGCCTCGGGCCACAGCATCCCGCAATCAACCAGCCCGGTTTGCAGCATGTTGTAGAAATCGGTCAGACCGCCACGCACGCCGGCGGCGCCTTCAATGCCTTCGAGGTAGCGTAGGTTCAGCCCTGCCCCGGCGATCTTCTTTCCCTCAAGATCGGCGACCGTGGATACTTCGGAAGTGCAGAAAACCTGATAGGTGTCGAGCACCACGCCGGTCGCAAGATAAATCTGGTTCTGCGCGGCAAACTCGTTGTTCATCGCCGGGAACTCGCGGGCGATCTCGTCCACGGCCTTGGCCACCGCGCGGGCGTCAGAGGCCACGAACGGTGTCGAGCCGGAGATGCCTTGGCTTGGTAGTTTTGAAGAGTGGAAGATCGTCGTGACAATGCCGATATCGCCCAGACCCAGCTGCACGCCTTCCAGTACGCCTTTGGGCTTCACGATGGAGCCGCCATAATTTTCCTGCCAGTTCATCTTATAGGCACCTGCTTCAGCGAGGCGCTTGTCCACCTCGGGGATGAAGAAGTTCGTGAACTCCTTTACCCAAAGGGCCCGGTCAGGGTAGCCGTCGATCACCACGGCTGACAGGGTTTCCTCCGCCACGACAGGCATCGCGGTCAGCGTCGCAAGGGCCGCGCCCGCGATTGCTTTCTTCGTCCAGTTCAACATGTTCTTCCTCCCAGAATGCGGGCCTAGGCCCTGTTGAGTTATGTGTTTGTCTTCACCCAATTAACGGTCAGGTTGGTTCCTGACGCCTCAAATAGTTTTGCGATTGCGCAGTATTTCGATGTCTCGACCCCGACCTTGGTGAGGTCCTCCTGGCTTGCGGGCGTGTCGCAATTCACCGTCAGTGTGACCTCGGGAAACGGCACGTCGATCTCTGCTTCCAAGAGCACGCCGCGGCGGTCGAACTGGCATTTTGCGTCAATGGATATGGTACCTAGATCAACGCCCAGCTTCTTCGCATTCTTGTGCCCGATCACATTGGTGCAGGCGATCAAAGCGGTCATCGCGGCCTCTGTCGGGCTTGGACCCAAATTGGTGCCGCCGCGTTCAATCGGCTCGTCAATCACCACGGTCAGGTCGCGCACGGGAATTTCCGTGCGCGAATGGGTCGGGCACTCCGCTTGAGCGCGGTATGTGACGACAGTTTTCATTTTCACGGCCATATCGGTCCCTTCCTCAAGCGTAGCTGCAAACTTGGTCAAACGAGAAACGCGGCAGCTTTTGGAACAGTGCCGTCTCGTCTGCGTACCCAATATTGCACAGAAAATTGGATTTCAGCGATGTGCCTGCGAAGAACTCTTCATCGACAATCGCGTTAGAGAAGCCGGACATCGCACCCACGTCCAGCCCCACGGCGCGTGCGGCGATCATGAAATACGCGCCTTGCAGCGTGCCGTTGCGAAACGCGGTGTCCTCGCAATAAGCGTCCTTGCCGTCAAAGAGATGACGGCGGTCTTCATGCGGGAACAAGAACGGCAACTCGTGCCAGAAATTCATGTCATGTGCGATAATTGCGGTCACCGGCGCGCCCATCATTTTGCCGACATTTGCAGGCTTCAAAGACTTCGCCAGCCGGTCTTTGCCCTCGGGTGTCTTCACGAAGACGAACCGCGCAGGCAGCGTGTTCATGCTGGTTGCGCCGTTGATGGTGATGCCGAAAATCTCTTCCAGCAGGCCGTCCGGGATAGGTTTGTCGGACCACGCATAATGTGACCGCGCGTCGCGCAGGATCAGATCAATCGCGTCATCCGAAAGGCGCTCAATGCGCGCCCGCAGATCGCGGTGACCCTGTTGTGCGGCTTCGCGAAGGGCCGCAAGCGCGTCTCCGGTCGGTGCATTCATACCTTGGCCTCGTCGACGATTGGGCTGGCACAGATGCCGATGCCTTCAATCTCGATCTCGACCGTTTCGCCGGGGCGCAGCCAGCGCGGATTGGGCTTTTTCGCATGACCAACACCGGGCGGCGTGCCGAGTGCGATCAAATCACCCGGGGCCAGCGTGGTGTATTCAGACACAATCGCCATGATCTTGCGCACGCCCCAGATCATGTTTGCCGTGTTCGAGCTTTGCAGGATCTCGGCGCCGACGCGGCTTTCGATCTTTAGGCCAGAGGCCCCTTCCGGCACCTCATCACCTGTTACGACGAAGGGACCGATAGCGCCGGTATTGTCGAAGTTTTTGCCGGGCGTCCATTGATGGGTCTTGCGCTGATAGTCGCGCACCGATCCGTCATTGAAGACCGTGTAGCCGAACACATGATCAAGCGCATCGGCCTCGGAAATATGCCGCCCACCTTTGCCGACGATCAGCATCAGCTCCGCCTCGTAATCCAGCTTGTCAGAGCATGTCGGGCGCACCAGAGGCTTGCCTGCCGCCATGATCGACGCCTTGGAGCGCATGAACAACGCGGGGTAGTCGGGGATGTCGTATCCCCCTTCTTTGATGTGGTCGGTGTAGTTCAGGCCAACACAGATGATCGCGCCAGGGTCGCGGATGGGCAGCGCGGGCGTAATCGACGATGTCTTTACGGACGGGGCATCGGCAATCTTCTGAGATAGAGACGCGGACAGCTCGGGGTCTGCAGCGAGGGCGGACAGGTCGTGACCGATCTTGGGCTCCATGGCAGTGATGTTGACCGCCGCGTCGCCGTTCACCGCAAATACGGCTGTGCCGTTCGCAGTCTCCCCCACCAGATATTTCATGCTCTTGTCCTTGTCAGTTTCACAAAAAATTGCCTACAATATTCGCGAGTGTCAATAAATATCGATATTTTTGGAGGGCGCGATGGTCGCTTGGTCGGAATACAAGTCTCAAGCCAAATCCCGCGGCGCACTTGCGCTGGAACTTTACGCGGCGATCTCGACCCCGGCGAAGGAACCGCAGGATGTGAAAGCCTCCCTTCCCGACCACCTTGCCTATCAGGCGGACCTTGAGCGCAGTGGCCAGCTTGCCTTTGCCGGGCCAATGTCTGACGAGACGGGTGAGCACATGCAGGGCATGGGGTTGATCATCTACCGCGCAGAGAGCCTTGAGGCCGCGCGGGCTTTGGCCGAGGCTGACCCGATGCATGTCTCGGGGGCCCGGTCCTTTACCTTGCGCCGTTGGATGATAAACGAGGGGTCAATGACGCTTGCAGTCGGGCTGTCCACCAACTCTGCGGTCCTGAGTTAGCATCGGAATAACCATGAACATGATCGACACGCAGACCGGCAAAGAAAGTTCCGCCACCCGCGCGGCCTATCTGAGTGTGCGTGATATGATCCTGACCGGCGAGCTGCCGGCGGGTCAGAAGATCAAGATCGAACAGCTGCGCGGCAAGCTGGACATGGGGGCATCGCCTGTGCGCGAGGCGTTGAGCCTGCTGACCTCGGACATGTTGGTCGAACGAATTGATCAGCGCGGGTTTCGCGCAGCCGCCGCCAGCCCAGAGAACTTCGCGGAAATCCTAAAACTGCGCTGCGCGTTGGAAGATATGGCCCTGCGGCAATCAATTGCCCTAGCCACGCCGGACTGGGAAGAAAGGCTGGTACTGGCCCACCACCACATGACCCGGGCTGCTGGCACGGCGCAGTTTGAGGAAGCACATAAGGTCTTTCATAAGACGCTACTTAGCAATGCCGCCTCCCCGATGATGGAGCGCTATTGCGATCAGCTTTATGACCTCAATATCAGGTACCGGAACCTTGCGGCGAGTGAGCCCAATTACCAAACCCGTGACATCCCGGCGGAACACAAAGACATCTTCGATGCCGCAATCGCCAGAGACGCCGACGCAGCATCTGCCGCCTTGCTAAGCCACTACCGGCTGACCGGCAAATATTTAGCACTGCAGCTGACAGGGCTGTAGCGCAACCGACATGAACGAGACCCGGCCGTGACCAACACTCTTTTCGATGCGCTCTTTGCGCGACACGCGCAGAACGACGCGCCTTTTTTGACGCTCGATGACGGATCGACCCTCAGCTACGCGGGCTTCATCAGGCGTGTGGCGCAGCTGGCCAATGTGATTGCCAGCGCCGGAGTATCGCCCGGTGACCGGATCGTCGTACAGGCTCCGAAGTTACTCGACACAATTGCGCTTTATGGCGCGGCCGTGCAGGCGGGCGCGGTCTATCTGCCGCTAAACACGGCCTATACCCAAAACGAGTTGACCTATTTCATCGAGGACGCCTCCCCTGCCCTGATCGTGTGCGACGCCCGTTCTGAGGCCGAGATCAGAATGATCGGGGACACCCCGGTTTTGACACTTTCCGCCAACGAGAGTGGAACCTTGTCGCAGGCTGCAGACGGGCAGTCTGAGCAATTCGAGACTGTGCCTCGTGGCACAGAGGATTTGGCAGCGTTGCTCTACACCTCAGGCACAACGGGGCGCTCGAAAGGCGCGATGCTGAGCCACAAGAACCTGTTGTCGAATGCCCAGAGCCTGACGGAGTTGTGGCAGATCACAGATCAGGACCGCCTGATCCATGCCCTGCCGATCTTTCATACGCATGGGCTGTTTGTTGCAATGAACACCGCGTTGTTGGCAGGGGCTCAGGTGCGCTTTATGTCGGCATTTGATGCCGGTGCAATCATTGAGGAGCTGCCGCGCTCGACGCTGCTGATGGGTGTGCCGACCTTCTACACCCGCCTGTTGGCTGATCCACGCCTGACGAAAGACCTGACGGCGAATATGCGGCTCTTTGTGTCGGGGTCGGCCCCGCTGCTGGCGGAAACCCATGTCGCTTTTGAGGCCCGCACCGGCCGGCGGATTCTGGAGCGCTACGGGATGACGGAGACGAACATGATCACCTCGAACCCTTATGACGGCGGGCGGGTGGCGGGCACCGTTGGCTTTGCCCTGCCCGGCACAGAGGTCTTGATTACCGACAACGGCGCACCTGTCGCAGATGGCGAGATTGGCATGATCGAGACCCGCGGCGACAACGTGTTTCAAGGCTACTGGAACATGCCTGAAAAGACCGCCGAGGAGCTGCGCGAAAACGGCTTCTTCATCACCGGCGATTTGGGCGTGAAGGATACGGAGGGCCGCGTATCGATCGTCGGGCGGGAGAAAGACCTGATCATCGCGGGCGGCTACAACATCTACCCCAAAGAGCTGGAGGATGTGATCAACGATGTGGACGGAGTTCTGGAAAGCGCCGTCTTTGGTGTGCCGCATCCCGATTTCGGCGAGAGCGTCCTCGCGGCTGTGGTGCTGGAGGACCCGGAGCTGACGGTTGAGGGCATTGCTGAGATCGTTGAGCCTCATCTGGCGCGGTTCAAGCACCCGCGCCGCTACATCGTTCTGGACGCGCTACCCCGCAACACCATGGGCAAGGTGCAAAAGAACGTACTGAGAGCAGAGCACGTTTAGGCGCAGGCGCATCTACCGAACGACGTAGACCGAACATTTTGCATGCCGCACGACCCGCGCTGCGTTTGGGCCGAGCAGATAGTCGGCCAGATCAGCTTTGTGCGCGCCGACAACAATCAGTAAGGGGTCGGTTTTCTTGGCGAGGCTCAGGACTTCCTCATAAGCGCGACCGGTTGCCACGACATGACGGACCTTGCTGTTCTTCTCGGCATCGAGCGCTTTGGTCACCAAGGCATTCAGATGCTCCTTGGCCTCCGTCACCATCTTGTCGTGGTGGTCCTTGTTGAAGAAATTGCCGACCTGGCTCATCCCGAAATCAGGCACCACCGCGATGACGTCAAGCTGTGCGTCATGAAGCCCAGCCAGTTGGCTGGCGGTCTGGATCGTCTTGAGGTCGTCGTCACCATTGCTGATATCCACGCCACAAATGATGGAATTGGTCATGCTGGCACTCCTTCACGGCCCATGCGGCCGCGCTGCAAGAGCGCGACCAATAGCAACAGGATCAGGGCTGGAATGAAGACCAGCTCTTTTGGCATCTGGTTGGACGGTGCCTGCACAGAGGCGATCTGCACCGGATCGTCAGCGTAGAAGTCAAAGCTGCTGAGCGTGTCGGCAAACGGCGTGCCAAAGGATGGCTCGTCCATTTTGACAAGGCCGTCCTCTTCCAGCAGCAGCAACCCGGACGCGGTCAGGCGTTCCTCTGGCGTGCCGTCTGGCACGGGCAGAACCAACGTGGTTTCCTTGTTGTCGCCCGTGTCGAAGTCTGGGCCCGAGACGATCAGGCGCAGCTCTTGCCCGACATCTGCCTCACCAAGCGCAGTGGTGAAACCTGACGGCTCAATCTGCGCGAATGGCGGCTGCACGCGGTCCATGACGAAGTCAGGGCGGAACAGCATGAAGGCGATCAGGATCAGCGCGACACTTTCGTAGATGCGGCTTTTGGTCAGGAACCAGCCCATGGTGCCAGCGGTGAAGATCAGGATCGCAATGGAAGCGGTTATGAAGACCAATATCCCTTGCGTGAGCGTCACGTCGATCAGCAACAAATCAGTGTTGAAGATGAACACGAACGGCAAGGCCACGGTACGCAGGGAGTAGAAGAAGGCCACGAAGCCGGTCTTGATCGCGTCCCCGCCAGAGACGGCGGCTGCGGCAAAGCTGGCGAGACCCACCGGGGGCGTCACATCGGCCATGATCCCGAAGTAGAACACGAAGAGGTGGACCGCGATTAGTGGCACGATCAGGCCCGACTGCGCCCCCAGCTCGACCACCACACCGGCCATGAGTGAGGACACCACGATGTAGTTGGCCGTGGTCGGCAGCCCCATGCCGAGGACGAGGGACAAAAGCCCCACCATCACCAGCATCAGGATCAGGTTGCCGCCAGAGAGGAACTCCACCAGATCAGCCATGACCTGGCCCACGCCCGTCAGCGTCACGGTGCCCACGATCACACCAGCAGTTGCGGTAGCAAGGCCGATCCCGATCATGTTGCGTGCCCCGTCGATCAGGCCTTGGATCAGGTCCGCGACGCCTTGGATGAACGCATTTGCCATGTCGCTTTCACCCCGGAAGATTGCCTTCAGTGGGCGCTGGGTCAGCAAGATCACGAACAGAAGCATCGTCGCCCAGAAGGCCGACAGGCCGGGGGACTTCTGCTCGATCATCAGGAAGTAGACCAGCACGATGATAGGCAGCAGGTAGTAGAGACCTGATTTGTAGATCTCGCCTACGACGGGCAGTTCGACCTTTTCTGCATTAGGGTCATCGGGCTCCAAGTCTGGCACTGAGGCGGCGAGCCACAGCAGGAACGCGTAAGCCACGAAAATCAGCGCTGACATCACGATGCCGGACATGCCGGGCACGGCTGCAACGATCCATTTGACAGGGTATTGCACCCCGTAGCACAGCCCCGCGAAGCCCGCGAAGAACAATGCCATGCCGCCGATGGTCTTGCCCATCGACACCACCCGGTCGCCCAGTGTCGGCATGTTGTTTTTCACAGCTTCCAGGTGAACGATGTAAACGAGCGCGATGTAGGAAATCGTCGCAGGCAAGAAGGCGTGGGTGATGACCTCGACATAGGAAATGCCCACATATTCCACCATCAGGAAGGCGGCAGCACCCATAACAGGCGGCATGATCTGACCGTTGACGGAGGAGGCCACTTCGACCGCGCCCGCCTTCTCGGAGCTAAAGCCCACGCGTTTCATCAGCGGGATGGTGAAGGTCCCGGTGGTCACCACGTTGGCGATGGAAGAGCCGGAAATCAGGCCAGTTGCGGCAGAGCCCACAACGGCGGCCTTTGCGGGCCCACCCTTGAGGTGGCCCAAAGCGCCGAAGGCCATTTTGATGAAGTAGTTCCCCGCCCCGGCCTTATCGAGAAGTGCGCCAAAGAGGACGAAAAGGAAAACGAATTTGGTGGACACCCCGAGCGCGATGCCGAAGACACCCTCGGACGTGATCCACATATGGCTCATGGCTTTCTTCAGCGACGCGCCTTTCCAACGGATCACATCGGGCACCCATTCAGACGAGCCGAAGAACACGTAGCCCAAGAAAATCGTAGCAATGATCGCCATGGCAGGACCAAGCGCGCGGCGTGCGCCTTCGAACAGGATCAAAAGGCCAGCAAGCGCGAACCACTTGTCGATGTCATCGGCCAATCCACCTGCATCGACGATCTTTTGGTAGAAAATGAACCCGTAGAGGGCGGTGAACACCCCGAAGAGGGCCAGAAACCAGTCGGGCACGGGGATGTAATGGCGGGGGCTGGATTTCAGCGCGGGATAGGCCATGAAGGCCAGGAAAATTGCGAAGGCCAAGTGGACTTGGCGAGAGTTGTTGATGATGTCGCCGGGGAGGATGTAGTTGGCAAGCGGCGAAGCCAGCAGCACCTGAAACAGCGACCAGACAACGGCGACAATAGCGAGCATGGTGCCCACCGCGCCTTCTGGGTCGCGCGCGCCAGCGTCAGAAGATGCCACAAGATCCTGAAGCTCTTCCTCGCTCAGTGCGCGGTTCTCTGTTGATTTATCGGCCATGAGTTGTCCCCCCGTCAGACAGCCCACATTTGCGCGGGCTTTTTATTCAAATGACGTATGGGAGGGGTGCACGAAACGCCCCTCCCAAAAGTTAACCAATTACTCGATAAGACCTTTTTCTCTGTAGTACTTCTCTGCACCGGGGTGCAGCGGAGCGGACAGACCAGCCGACGCCATTTCCTTGGGATCAAGGTTGGCGAACGCCGGGTGCAGCTTCTTGAAGTCTTCCATGTTCTCGAAGACCGAGGACACAACCGCATAGACCGCGTCTTCCGACACATCAGCGGAGGTTACGAAAGTCGCGCCCACACCGAAGGTGGCTGTGTCGCCGTCATTGCCGCGATACATGCCGCCGGGAATGGTAGCGGTCCGGTAGAAGGAGTTCTCGTCCACGAGACCCATCACCGCGTCACCGTCCACCGTGACCAGCACGGAGTCGCAAGCGGTGGTGGCTTCCTGAATAGAGCCGGATGGGTGGCCGACAGTGTAGACCATCGCGTCGATCTGGTTGTCACAGAGCGCCGCTGATTGCTCGGCCGCCTTCAGTTCTGTTGCCAAGGCGAAATCGCCGGTGGTCCAGCCTTTGGCGTCCAACAGAACTTCCATTGTGCCGCGCTGACCGGAACCGGGGTTGCCGATGTTGACGCGTTTGCCTTTCAGGTCATCAAAAGTAGAGATGCCCGCATCGGCCCGTGCTACGACGGTGAACGGCTCTGGGTGGACGGAGAATACAGCGCGCAGGCCTTCGAACTTGCCGGCATCCTCGAATTTCGACGTGCCGTTATAGGCGTGGTACTGCCAGTCGGACTGAGCCACACCGAACTCCAACTCGCCTTCGCGGATGGTGTTGATGTTGTAGACCGACCCGCCGGTAGACTCGACCGAGCAGCGAATGCCGTGCTCTTTGCGACCTTTGTTGACCAGACGGCAAATCGCACCGCCGGTTGGGTAATACACCCCAGTGACACCGCCGGTGCCGATGGTGATGAACTCTTCGGCCATGACGGCCGGAGCGCTCACCGCCAGTGTGAGGGCCGCAGCGGCCGTGATGGTAAACTTCTGATGGAACATGGTTCTCTCCCAATAGTTTCTTGTTTGCGCGGACCCCACCGAACCGCCCTGCGATCTCAGCCAGGGGCGTGCATGCGTAAACGAGATCGGAATTCTCTCTCCGATATGCACGATCAGCGTCTCAGCCCGCGGGCTGGCTGTCTATGCGCGTAACTACCTATGGAAAATCCGCGGCGAAAAGTGGATGATCAGCCTGACACGCAGAGGAAGCATCTTCATGACACGCGTTTTCCCAAGAAATTCCAACGCCTTACCGCCCATTGGGCTGAGCGGCGACGGCGTGTATCTGACCGACAAGAGCGGCAAGCAATATCTGGACGGATCGGGCGGAGCAGCGGTCTCATGTCTGGGGCATGGCGACCGCGATGTGATCGATGCGATCAAAAATCAGCTCGATTCGATGGCCTACGCGCATAACAGTTTCCTCACATCTCAGCCTGCCGAAGACCTTGCGGATATGCTCGTCGACAACGGTCCCGAGGGCTTGGACCGGGTCTATTTCGTCTCCGGGGGGTCGGAGGCTGTGGAGGCCGCATTGAAGTTGGCGCGGCAATATTATCTGGAGATCGGCCAGCCGAAACGCAGCAAGATCATCGCCCGCCGTCAAAGCTACCACGGCAACACGCTGGGCGCGCTTGCGGTCGGTGGCAACGCGTGGCGTCGGGCGCAGTTCGACCCGTTGCTGATTGATGTCAGCCATATCGCGCCGTGTTTTGCCTATCGCGGTCAGAGCGACGCCGAGAGCGAGCAGGCTTACGGCGAACGCGTGGCGCAAGAGCTGGAGGACGAGATCGAGAGACTCGGGCCAGAGACTGTGATGTGCTTCGTCGCCGAACCGGTTGTGGGCGCGACGCTGGGCGCGGTGCCACCGGTCGAGGGTTACTTTCGCCGGATCCGCGAGATTTGTGACCGCCACGGCGTGCTTCTGATCCTTGACGAGGTGATGTGTGGAATGGGTCGGACCGGGACGCTCTTTGCCTGCGAACAGGACGGGATTTCCCCTGATATTTGCACCATCGCCAAGGGTCTGGGCGCGGGGTACCAGCCCATCGGCGCGATGATGTGCAGCAAGACCATCCATGACGCCATTCAGAACGGCTCTGGCTTCTTTCAGCATGGCCATACCTATCTGTCGCATCCTGTCGCCTGCGCCGCCGGAGTTGCCGTTCTGAAGAAGCTCACCGGCGGGCTGGTCAAGGACGTCACCGCCAAAGGGGACTATCTGCAGCATCACCTGAAGGCGCGCTTTGGGCAGAACCCGCATGTCGGAGACATTCGCGGGCGCGGGCTATTCGTGGGGCTGGAATTTGTCGAAGACCGGGAGACCAAAGCCTGCCTGGACCCCGCCCTGAAGTTTAATACGAAACTGAAGGCTGCGGCCTTTGACAAGGGTCTGATCTGCTACCCAATGGGCGGCACGATTGACGGGCGGCAAGGCGATCATGTGTTGCTTGCGCCGCCCTTCATTTCGCAAAACACGCATCTGGACGAGCTGGTGGACAAGCTTGAACTGGCGATTGATCATGTGCTGCATGATGTTGGCTTGCAGTAATTCAGCCCACCATATCAGGACACGTGCGCCGTGAAGTTCTCCCTCGGCCTGGTTCTGGCAATCAGTCTTGCGGGTCTTCAGTTCCTCGCGATCCTGATCGTGGTGTCGACATCTTTCGTCACCTCTGAAAAGGCGATGCTGCAGCATGCACGGGATTTGCTGGCTGAGGCCGGGGCAAATGCCAGCGCGCACTCCAACGGTTTCCTGAAACCCGCTCGGGAAGCGGCAGAGCTGTCCAAGCGGGTCATCGAAAGCGGGATCATCGCGGAGGACGACACTGCGCAGCTGGAACAGTTCTTGTTCCAAAGCCTGCAAAACGAGTCGCAGATCTCGGGGCTCTATTACGGCGACGAGAGCGGCAATTTTGTCTATGTGATGCGCAGCGACGGGCCAGCGGCGTTTCGCACCAAGATCATGCGGCGAGATCCTACCAGCGTGAGAACCGAGCTAATCTGGCGGGGCCCCGACTTTGCCGAAGTCGAGGCGGTACTTGACCCAGATGACCGTTTCGACCCCCGTTCCCGGCCATGGTATGAAACAGCAAAAGCCGAACGCACCACGATCTGGACCGAGCCTTATATCTTCTTTTCATCCCAGCAGCCCGGCATCTCAGTCGCGGCACCTGTGATGCGAGATGGAGAAATGACAGGCGTTATCGGGGTCGATATCGAGATCTCCACCATCTCGAATTTCCTGTCGCAACTGGCCATCAGTGATCGTGGATCTGCCCTGATCCTGAACGACAATGGCGACGTGATCGCGCATCCAGACATGACCCAGATCATCGTGCCTGACGGTGACGCCAATTTGAGCTTTGTCAGCATTCAGGAGATCGATGACCCCGTCGCCAAGGCGGCCTTTACCCGGCTGGCCAACGACGGCGTGGTGTCTATAGAACGCGAGACGCAAACGGAGTTTGCCTATCAGGGAGATCGTTATGTCTCCCTTCTCAAACCCTTGCTCGGAATGGACCTGCCCTGGACCATCGCCGTTTACGCACCTGAGAGCGACTTCACCCAAGACATCAAGGACAACCGGACCCGCAATATCTGGCTTGCCGCGATCATTTCATTTGCCGCCGCCTTGGCGGGTCTGGCGCTTGCGGAACTGATCCTCAGGCCGGTGCGGGCCTTTGCAGTGCGCACCGCGCTTGTGTCGCAAGGCGAGGTGCCAGCAGCAGAGCCCCTGCCCGAGACTTACAAAGAACTGGAAAAAGCCAACGAGACACTGATCGACCAAATTGCCCAACGGCGCGAGGCCGACGCCAAGATTCTGGAGCTGAACCGCGACCTGTCGCATTTCTCGCGGGTCAATCTGATGGGGCAGATGGCCACGGGTCTGGCACATGAGTTGAGCCAGCCGCTTACAGCCATCTCGCAAAACGTGGACGCGGCGATCAGCACTGCCAGTCAACAGAAAGACACCAACAAGGACCTTCTGGATATCTTGTCTGAGCTGGACGACCAGGCGCATTTGGGTGGCGACATCCTGCGCGCGCTGCGGGGCTTTGTCCGTAAAGATCAAGGCGAGGCGGCGCCGTTCGATGTGAATGAGCTGCTGGCGCAGACGGAACGCCTGCTACACCATGAAGCTTCTACACACGGGATCGCGCTGCGCTTTGACGTGCCCCCATTGCCAATGGTGACGGGCAATCGGATCCAGATCGCTCAGGTGCTGATCAACCTGATCCGCAATGCGATGGAGGCGATCACAGAGGCCGACAGCCCGGTGAAAGAGGTGCTCGTCTCAGCCAAGGCAAAGCCGAAAGCACTTGAGATATGGGTCGATGACAGTGGTCCGGGGATTGACCCGGACGTAACGTTGTTCAAGCAGTTTGAGACCAGCAAAAAGGATGGCATGGGTCTTGGCCTTTCGATCTGTCGCACCATTGCGGAGGCAAACGGCGGCAGGCTGTGGTTTGATCGCGAGCACAAGGACCGAACCCGCTTTTGCCTATCTCTTCCGGTCTGAGCTATGATGCCCCTTTCGATGAGTTGAGAGCGTTTTACCATGACACCCGCACCCGTCGGACCCTCGACGGTTTTCTTGATTGACGACGACGACCGCATCCGTGCGAGCCTTGCCCGTGCGCTCAGAAAGCGCGACTTCGCGGTGCAGTGTTTTGCCTCGGCAGAGGAGTTTCTGGAGGCCTACGACCCAAGTCAGCCGGGCTGCCTTGTCTTGGATTACGGCATGCCGGGGCTGAACGGGTTGGACCTTCAGAAGCATCTGGCAGAACTCAAATCCTCGATCCCGATTATCTTCATCTCGGGCCATGCCGGGGTACCTGAATCGGTACAGGCCATGAAGGCGGGCGCGGTCGATTTTCTCGAAAAGCCTTTTCGGCAGAACACGCTTGTCACCTGCATCGAGACCGCGTTTGCGGCTGACCTGAAAGCGCGGAGCGCTGAGGCGAATGCACGATCAGCCCAAAGCAGATTTGGCCTGCTGACAGCGCGGGAGAAAGAGATAGCGCAGCTGATGATCACTTCGCCATCAAACACTTCCAGCAAAGAGATCGGACGCATCCTGCAGATCAGCCCAAGAACGGTGGATCACCACCGGGCGCGGATATTGGAGAAGATGGATATCAGTTCTGTCGCTGAGCTGATCGACCTATCGGTCTCAGCGTCACTCCTGCAAATGCAGCAATCGGGCAGCAGTGCCGAGTGACCACGGTCTGATATTCTAGGCCTGTCGCATTCATTTCAATGCGCCACTGCCTTGCAAGCCATGGGGTCTAGAATTTGTAGGCGAGACCAAGCGACAGACGTCGCCCTGGCCCGTTATTCACCCGATAGAACTGTGATCCCGGCACCGCCCCGTCCTGATTGGCTTGCGTGTATCGGCCGAAATTCGTGTAGCTATATTCGAGCCGCGCAATCCAGTTTTTCGCGACGAAATGCTCAACGCCCAAGGCTGCGGTCGGACCTGTGAGAATGTCGTCTTGGCTATGGGCATCCGATTGGGTCAATACCCCACCGTTAACATCGCCGCCGACGTTCCGGATTTTGGCGAACGCCAACCCGCCTTTTGCATATATCAGCGCATTCTTGATCGCGAACCCGACGCGACCGGAGATTGCACCCGACCACTTGATTTCAACCTGATCAATGTCGTTATCGCTGTTGAACACAAGATCAGACCCCAGATTGTCTGCGTTCAACGAGGCTTCAATACCTGCGACGAGATATCCGCGCTGCTGGTTCCAGCCTGCGTATGCCCCAATGCCCCCGCCCTGATAGTCATGTTGGACCAAATTCACGGCGCGGTTTTGATTGTACGTAAACCGGTTGCCCACAATCTCGGTTTCCGCAGTTGAGAAGCTCAGCGTCCCACCCGAGTAGAAACCGGTCCACGGCTCACTTGAATCAGCCCAAAGCGTCGAAGGCAAAAGCAAACATATACATGCGAGGCTGCTGGATAGTTTCAAGCTAGAGTCCTTTTGTATCAAGGGCTTCATTTTCCCCCACGTTAACCATTTTCGGCTGCGCGAGCAACGAACCCTTGATCAGTGCGTCAAATGCCCGCCCGCGAAGAGTGGCGCATTTGGGTCACAAATGCATAGCGCAGTGTCCTCATCTCGAAAGCTCTCGGCTTTGCCCTAGACGAAGATCAGCACCAAAGAAGACAGCAGTACTAGGCAGCTCAGCACGGATGTAGATGACAGCATGACAATCCCCTCCATAGATCGATGCGTTTGGATTCATCATCGTGGGTGCTGGTCGAAAGGGGAATTCAGCCAAAGTAATGACGCTACGCAGGGGAATTGTGGAATGACGTTACGTCTTGAAAGGCTTTCGTCACGCACACACACAGAAAATTTTGAGGACTAATCCAACGCGTTGGAATTGGATTTGGGAGCGATGTGGTGCCTCAAGAGGGACTCGAACCCCCGACCTTGTCCTTACGAAGGACCTGCTCTACCAGCTGAGCTATTGAGGCGAGTTTCTCTGCGCGCAGGTCCGGTGACGGACCCTATTTATAAGCACCAAGACAACTTCGGAGCGGTGATTAGCACCAGCTGAGCGCGGAGTGAAGATGGAATCTTTCCACAAATAAACGCGATCAATCAGGCTTTCTTGTCGCTTTCGGCTGTAACCTCGGATGCCTCTATATCTGAAGGCTCGACGACAATCACCTCATGATCTGGTTCGACAACATCAGTATCCGCGTCCGACGCGGTCTTATCCTCTATTGCACCAACGATAAGCGGCAGGATTTCAACGCCAGGATTGGCATTGCCTTCTGTCTCTGGCGGAGAACGCCAGCTAAGCGTGTCGAAGCTTTTGCAGTTGGTGCAGACCGGTTCCCAGCCGCCATGGATTTGCTGACAATTGTCGCAAACCCATTGCGGGCCTCGAGGGGCGGCCAGTGCCTTGGCCAGCCAGCCGCGCACGACGCCGTCCTCATCACCTTCCCCGCGAGAGATCGCAGCCATGATGGTCAGCGAACGGGCCGTTGGATCAGACGTTACCAGATCGCCCAATGCACGTTTGGCCTCCGGGAAGTCCTCCGCGGCGATGTTGAGTTCAGCCATCAGCATCTTGGCTTCAGGATGATCAGGTTGAGACTTGATCAAACCTTTGAAGCGCTTGATACGGGCCTCTGGCGTCTCGTCGGGTTCAATTCTCGCAAAAGCTGCAGCCAGTTCAGGATGCGGTTGCGCGTCCCAGGCTTTCTTCAGAACGCGCGTGGCGTATCGGTTTTTGCCCTGCTCGACATAGGTGCCAGCGGCCATGATCGCGGCAGGGATCAGGTCGGGCGACAGGCGGTTGGCTTCAATCGCGACCTCGCGGGCCTCGATGGACTTACCTTCAGCCACCACGTCTTTAGCCTCAGACAGGGCAAGCACAGCATCGCGGCGCTTGTGCACGTCGCGCGGCAGGGAGCCGTATTTCAGCTTGGCATCAAGCGTTTTGCGCGCACCGGTCCAATCCTCGGAACCCGCCTGCAATTTCAGCAGCAGGTCCTGCGTTTCCTCATGTTTCGGCTTCAGGGCGAAGGCTTTTTCAGCCAGCTTCAGGGCAGTGTCTGTATCCCCCTCGGCCAGTTTCTGCTTCATGATACCGCGAACGCCCACGAAACGAGTGCGCTCATCGGTCAGCAGACGTTTGTAGACCTCTTGCGCTTTGCGCGTGTCGCCCGACTGCTCCGCCGCCTGCGCGGTGATCAGGTTGGTCAATTCCGGACGTTTAAGATATTTCTCTGCTTTGGCGGCTTTGGCCATCGCTGTGCGGCCTTCGCCCGAGGCCAATGCCATCAGACCATCCGCCAGCGCTTCGAAACCTTTTCGTTCCCGGCTACGGTCGAAATACCGCGAGATCGCGGTCTCGTCGCCATTGAGGAAGCGGAACACGGCGACCAGAAGGTTCAGGATTTTCAATGCCACCCAGAAGGCAAAGAGCAGCACCACGAGGCCCACAAGCGCCACCAATGGGGTCAGCGTGAACTCTGTATTCGCAACAGAGATGCGCACCTCGCCGCTGGTTTCCAGCAAAGTGGAGACGCCCATCGTAAGCAGCACAATGAGCCCAACGAAAATCAGAATTTTGACCAGTGACCAAACCATAACTCTACCCCGATTCCCGTCCTAATTGTTGTTCAGCGCGTCGGTGACGGCTGTAAATGCGTCAACCGCGCTGAGCCGCGCCTCAGCCTGTGCGCGCCAGTCAGCAAGCTCTGCTTGGGCGCTTTCCGGCAATGCGTCGATCTCTGTCAGCGCGGTTTGATAATCCTCGGCCTTCACCGCCGCCTCAGCGCGGGACAACACGGCGTCAGCGCTGTCGCCCTCTTGTGGAGACAGAGACCGCGCACTGAGCTGATCTTGCAAGAACAGCTTCAACCGGCTTTGCGTGTCATCTCCAGCCGTTTCGCGTACGGCCTTTGACAGTGCGGCGCGGGCGGCAGCTGGAAAGGCATCGCTGACATCTGCGGAGGTCGGCGCACCCTCTTCGGCGACGGCAGCCAGGCCGGCGGGGATTTCTACGGCGGGCGCCACGACTTCCAAGGCGTCGGCAAAGGGTTCACCGCTCAAAAGCGCCAACCGAATTTGCTGCGCCGCGCCACGCGCTTTAACGCGGGCCTCTGCCTGCTCGGCGGTTTCCTGTTGCGCGGCGGCGGCTTGCATCTGCGCCTTCGCGTCTTCCGCCATTCCGGCCACGGTGGCTTGCAGCTTGGCGATCTCTTCCTTCTGCGCATTCAGCAGTATTTGGACGTCGTCAGGCAGTTTCGTCGTACCGTCGCCTTGCGTCAGCTCCTCAAGGCGGGTGTTGAGCCCATCGATCCCTGCGCCAAGCGCGACGTCGGCTTCCGACAAGGCGGCAATCTCGGTGCTCAAAGCCTCTTTGGTGGCCTCAATGCTTGTCGACGCAGCCTTGATCGCTGCGCCTTGATCCTGAACGGTGCTTTCCAGAGCCTTCAGGGCGCTATCGTCCTGGGTCCGCCAGCCGTCCGGGAAGATCAGCATCGCCGCCCCAAAACCAAGCGCCCCGGCGATCACGCCGCCCAAAACAGAACCAAATAGTCCGCCGCTTGCAGCAGCTTGCGCAGGCGGCTGGGCGGCCTCTTCTGTGGCCTCAGGCTCGGGTTCTGCGGGTGTTTCGGGCTCTTGCTCTACCGGCTCTTTGTCCTCGGAAGGCTCAATCTCGGGCAATGTGTCGGCTTTACTGACAACATCGCTATCCGCCGGCACCGCCTCATCTGGAACGATCTCAGCATCGACAACGTCTTTCGCCACGGACGTATTTGTTTTGGATTTGCTGCGTCTGCTGGTGGACGTTTTGGGTGATGATGTCTTGGTTGATTTCGCCAATTTCGCCATTCCTCTAAAACATCAGGCGACGAGTCGCCATACCAACGTCCGGTCGCAAGCATAGCCCGGATAGTTTAGAACCCTCAAGCTGATCACACGGGGAAGAATTCCGCCAATCTATCCAACATGGCCGCGGCTGTTGGGCTCTTACAGACAGAAATGTGCCGAAAAGCTACGGGGTCAATAGCCTCAGCAACGGCTTGGCTCAGGCCGATGGCGTGCAGTGTGGCTTGTATGTCATCGGGCAGCGCCTTTTGTAGCAAATCCGCTGTGCGCGGGGTGAAGATCGGCACCAACAAAGGGCCGGTCGTGCTCAGTGCAGCCAAAGCCTCGTTGTTCAGATCAATTGGGCGTTGGTCGTAAAACGCCACGCGTGTCACATTGCCGTCCACCTGACCGGCAACATGGACACCGCTGGGATGAAGCAGCGGCCCCTTCGGCGCGGCCTTCGCCAAGAGCGCGTTTAACGACGTCACGTCCCCTCCGGCAGAGTAGGCTTCAAGCCCGGCTTCTTGCGCGGCACGTGTGGTCTTGTCGCCAACGCAATACGCGACCAACCCTGCGGGCCCATCATTCGCGCGGTAGGCAGCGACGCCGTTTTGCGATGTAAAGACCAGCCCGGAGAACTCGGAGAACGCAATCTTCGGCTGCAATATGACCACGTCCAGCACCGGGGACAGAATACAGTGGGCTGCTGCCCCGAAGCGCTCGGCAATCTGAGCGGCAAACTCCTGCGCCTGAGGCACGGGGCGGGTGAGCAGGACGGGCGTCATAACGGCGGCGGCATTGTAAGGCGCATGTTGCGGTGTTACCTGCTGGCCATCATGCACGCAACACACCTGACCGAGCCCTCGCGGACCCTGACCCTGCTGGGGCTGGAAAGCAGCTGCGACGACACTGCCGCAGCTGTGGTGCGCGCCGTCCCGGGCCAGCCTGCAGAAATTCTCAGCGCCAAAGTCGCCGGGCAAACGGAGCTGCATGCAAGCTTCGGCGGAGTCGTGCCCGAGATTGCCGCCCGCGCTCATGCGGAGAAACTGGATTTCATGGTCGAGGCCGCATTGTCCGAGGCCGGGATGGGCTTGGACCAGATGGACGCGATCGCCGTCACCGCCGGGCCGGGGCTGATCGGCGGCGTGATGTCAGGCGTAATGTGCGCCAAGGGGCTGGCGCTGGGCTCTGGCAAACCGCTGATCGGGGTGAACCATCTGGCCGGACATGCCCTGACCCCGCGACTGACTGACGGGCTCGCGTTTCCCTACCTCATGCTGCTCGTTTCTGGCGGACACTGCCAGTTTCTGTTGGTGCATTCCGCCACGGACTTTACCCGTTTGGGCGGCACCATCGATGACGCCCCGGGCGAGGCATTTGACAAGACCGCCAAGCTGATCGGCTTGCCGCAACCGGGCGGTCCGATGATCGAGAAAGCAGCGTTGAATGGCGACCCGACGCGGCTGAAGCTGCCCCGGCCATTGCTGGACCGCGAGGGCTGCGACATGTCTTTCTCAGGGCTGAAAACAGCTGTTTTGCGTGCCCGAGACGCTTTGGTGGAAAAACAGGGCGGGCTCTATGAGCAAGACCAAAACGACCTCGCTGCCAGCTTTCAAGCCGCAGTCAGCGATGTACTGGCCGAAAAGACGCGCCGGGCTCTGCGACTGAGCCAAGTCGACGCCATCGCGGTGGCTGGCGGTGTGGCCGCAAACAAGACCATCCGCGGGGCTTTGGAACAGGTCGCAGCCGAGACGAACGCACAGTTCTTAGCCCCGCCATTGGCGCTTTGCACGGATAATGCCGCGATGATTGCATGGGTCGGCATTGAGCGACTGCGGCTGGGACTGATCGATGACATGTCGCTTGTTGCCCGCCCCCGCTGGCCTCTGGACAGCGCTGCCCCTGCCATGCTGGGATCAGGCAAGAAAGGGGCAAAGGCATGAGCAAGATCATCGTCGCAGGTGCAGGCGCATTCGGAACAGCTCTAGCGGTCGCACTGGAGCGCCCCGTAACTCTGACCGGGCGAAATATGGAGCCAGTGATCGCCACGCGGCGCAGTCCAAGACTGCCGGATGTGACGCTGCCAGACAGACTGACGCTTGAAGCCAACCCGGACGTGGGCGCAGACGACGTGTTGCTGGCGGCCATTCCGATGCAGGGCATGGACAGTTACCTAGCAGGTCTGAAAACCGCGCCACGTGCCGCAATTGCCTGCTGTAAGGGCATTGAGCTGAAGAGCACGCGGGGACCCACGGCGGTGATTAAGGATCGGCTGGGTTGCCCATCGGCGGTGCTGACCGGACCAAGTTTTGCCTCTGACATATCGGTGGGAAAGCCAACCGCGCTGACGCTGGCCTGCGAAGACGCTGCGCTCGGACAGGAGCTGCAGGGGATGCTTTCGTCGGACACACTGAGGCTCTATCTTTCGGACGACCCTTTGGGGGCCGAGCTGGGTGGCGCGTTGAAGAATGTCGTGGCCATTGCCTGCGGCATTTGCATGGGCGCGGGGCTGGGCGAAAGCGCCCGCGCCGCGCTGATGACGCGCGGCATGGCGGAGACGCATCGTCTTGCGCTGAAACTTGGCGCAAAACCCGAAACGCTCTATGGGCTTGCGGGCTTTGGTGATCTGGCACTGACATGCACCTCGCCACAATCTCGCAACTATGCCTTTGGTTATGCGCTTGGCGCGGGTGACCCCCCGGCCGAAGGCAAGACCGTGGAAGGTCGCGCGACCGCGCAGGCCACGTTGGATCTTGCGGCAGCGCATGGGTTGGACATGCCCATCACGCAAGTCGTGGCGGACATTGTAGGTGAGAAGATCACGCTGAGGCAGGCGCTTGATGCGTTGCTGAGAAGACCACTGACATCTGAATAGCGGAGGGAAAACATGGCGTATTGGCTCTTCAAATCGGAAACCTCAACCTGGTCCTGGGACCAGCAAATGGCCAAGGGCGATGCTGGCGAGGAATGGGACGGCGTACGCAATTATCAAGCACGCAACTTCATGCGCGAGATGCAGGTTGGCGATCGGGGGTTCTTCTATCATTCTCAGAAAGGCCGGGAGATCGTAGGCATCGTCGAGGTCATCAACGAGGCCCATCCGGACAGCACTACGGATGACGAGCGCTGGGAGTGCGTGGACATCAAGGCCGTGCAGCCGCTGATAACGCCGGTGCATCTTGATGATATCAAGGCAGAGGAGCGTCTGGCCGAGATGGTGCTGGTCAAGAACTCCCGATTGTCGGTGCAACCTGTCACGTCGCAGGAATGGGAGCTGATCTGCAAGATGGGCGGCCTTTAGGCCCAAAGGCATGTGTAGAATAGGATAGGGGATGCCAGCCTCTGCCAGCATCCCCCACTACCCCACACACAAGGGTTTCGCACCACGCGCGCAGAAACTGGAGCAATTCATACGCGCATC
This sequence comes from uncultured Litoreibacter sp., assembly GCA_947494645.1. Lineage (GTDB taxonomy): Bacteria > Pseudomonadota > Alphaproteobacteria > Rhodobacterales > Rhodobacteraceae > Litoreibacter. The sequence continues at coordinate 745,166 of CANLVO010000002.1, read as the reverse complement.
AGCGGTACTCAGGCAAATGAAATGCCCTCAGACTTTGTTCCAAATTAGCGGCGAATTTTAACGGAAAAAGCGCCCGCCCCGAGAGGCAGACGCTTTTCAAATTCAGATCGCGAAAGAGCTTAGCCGTAGACGGACTCTTTGTTGAAGTGCTTGGTCAGCATGTAATAGATGACCGCACGGTATTTGTTGCGCTCGGACTGGCCGTAGGTCGCAATCACAGAGTTGATCGCATCCATCAGCGCCGGGCTGTCAGCCAAGCCAAGCTTCTTGATGAGAAAGTTGTTCTTCACTGTTTCCAACTCATCGGGCTGGCTACCTGCAACAGTGGACGCATCCGCGTTATAAATCGCAGGACCACAGCCGATAGTGACTTTGGTCAGCAGGTCCATGTCAGGTGTCATGCCGCATTTGTTTTTCAGATCATCCGCATATTGCGCGATCAGGTCTTCTCTCTTGCCCATATGAGCTCTCCCACCAATAAAAAGTGTCCGGCCAATAAATCCGGCCTTGGGCCTGCAATCTAGAGGCTAACCGAGCCGAAACAAAGGAATTTTTCGCACACAATTCCCCGTAGGCGGGATTGCGTCATCGGCAGGTGCCCCAGCCCCGCGATTGCAGATGAAAGTGGTCGGCATGCAGCGCGTTGTAATCAGGCCCCAAAGTGGTCTCGAACCAAGTACAGGCGCTGTCACGTACCTCTTCGAAAAAGGCCAGTTCTCGGTCCCAATCTGCCTTTAAGCTCAGTGACTTGCCACTATCCAGCACAAAACCGGAAACATCGATTGCCTCAGCCGTGGCGTGCAGGCTCATCCGGGTGGTCGAGCCCCGAATAGCGCGGCAATTGTAGCTCGAAAAATGGTTGATACGGGCGACGCCCTGCCCAAAATGGCGTTGCGCAGCTGGTTGGACCCCCTGCTTTTCCCACATTGCGAGCCTCAGGGCCACTGCGCAGCTTGTTTCTAGCGGTGCCAGCGCAGATTGCCCGGCACCTGACAACCGCACGCGGTTTTCGATGCCGCATTGGGGGCTGACCTCCAGCGGATCGAGCATCGTGGCGCGGATGTCAGAGGCCGCTACAACCTCGCGACACAGCTGCGCATCACCTGCCGCCGCGTTCAGCTTATAAGGCGTCAGGAACGTCACCGGGTCATCGAGATAAAGCCGCTTGGTGGGGTTCCACTCGCGAGGTAAGGGCGTGTCGGGATGCACCGCCAGTTGCCAAAGGCAAAGCGCCACCCCGCAGGCAAGCAGGGTGGCGCTGAAAATTCCAGAGAGGGCCCACATTTAGTAGCGGTAATGCTCCGGCTTGAACGGGCCTTCGGGCGACACGCCGATATAGGAGGCCTGCTCCGGGTCCAGTTTGGTCAGCTTCACCCCGATGCGGTCCAGATGCAGCCGGGCCACTTTCTCATCGAGATGCTTGGGCAGGATGTAGACCTCGTTCTTGTATGCGTCGGTGTTGGTCCACAGCTCGATCTGCGCCAGCACCTGATTGGTGAAGGAGGCAGACATCACGAAAGACGGGTGCCCTGTGGCGTTGCCGAGGTTCAGCAAACGGCCTTCCGAGAGCAAGATCAGACGATTGCCGTTGGGCATCTCGATCATGTCGACTTGCTCTTTGATGTTCGTCCACTTGTGGTTCTTCAGCGCGGCGACTTGGATCTCATTGTCGAAGTGGCCGATGTTGCCCACGATCGCCATGTCCTTCATCTCACGCATGTGCTCGATGCGGATTACGTCCTTGTTGCCGGTGGTTGTGATGAAGATATCGGCGTTTGCCAGTTCTTCTTCGAGGATTACAACTTCGAACCCATCCATGGCGGCCTGCAGCGCACAGATTGGGTCAACCTCGGTGACCTTAACGCGCGCGCCAGCGCCGCGCAGAGACGCCGCAGAGCCCTTGCCCACATCGCCATAGCCCATCACGACCGCGACTTTGCCGGCCATCATCGTATCAGTGGCGCGGCGAATGCCGTCTACGAGGCTCTCTTTGCAGCCGTATTTGTTGTCGAATTTCGACTTGGTGACACTGTCGTTCACGTTGATCGCTGGGAAGGGCAGCTGGCCATTTTTGAACAGGTCATAGAGGCGGTGAACGCCGGTGGTGGTTTCTTCCGAAACACCCACAATCTGATCGCGCATCTTTGTGAACCAGCCAGGTGAGGCTTCCATGCGTTTTGCGATTTGCTGCTTGATGACTTCTTCCTCTTCGGAAGTTGGCACAGCCAGCACCTCTTCGCCCGCCTCTGCGCGTGCGCCGAGAAGGATGTAGAGCGTCGCATCGCCGCCATCATCGAGGATCAGGTTTGGGCCCTCGGGGAACATGAACGACTTGTCGAGGTAGTCCCAGTGCTCCTCCAGCGATTGGCCCTTGATCGCGAAGACCGGTGTTCCGCCAGCTGCAATGGCCGCCGCTGCATGATCTTGTGTGGAGAAGATGTTGCAAGAAGCCCAGCGCACGTCAGCACCCAGCTCAACCAGCGTCTCAATCAGGACAGCAGTTTGGATGGTCATGTGCAGCGAGCCTACGATCCGCGCGCCTTTCAGCGGCTTGCTCTTGCCGTACTCGTCGCGCAGTGCCATCAGGCCCGGCATTTCGGTTTCGGCAATATCAAGTTCCTTGCGGCCGTAAGCGGCAAGCTCAATGTCTTTTACTATATAGTCGTTCGCCATGTTTTGCGTCCTCGTGTCTATTTGAGGACCGCGTAACACCTTAATCGTGCTATCTCAATGGTGGGCTACATAACTTGGGCGCGACGAATTACCCCTGTGTTCCACGATCAGCCAAGAGCATCGTGACCAGCGCGTCACTGTGCAGATGAGGCGACCAGTTCTCACCCTGCGCAAGAGTACAACTCGTACCGTCCGCTTCGTAGCTCAACAATGTCCAGCTTTGTCCAATCCCCGCCGCCCACATAAGGTGGCCGTCCGCGACGTCTCCTGCCACTGGCGTTTCGCCGTACCAGTCAACCAGTGCGGCCTCGGCCTCCTCTGTCGGAAGGCAAACGGCCTCCTCCTGAGCAAATGCAGGCAGGGTTGTGACGATCAGGGCGGCAGCGGCAAAAAGCGGTTTCATTGGTCTCTCCTTCGTGGATAAAACGAAAAGACGCCGCAAAAGGTTCCAGAGACACACAAACGGGTGATCGCAACGCATGGCCAAACAACCCCGCGCATGGCAACGGATGCTATCGGGCCGCAGGTTGGATCTGCTGGACCCGACCCCTATGGATATCGAGATCGAGGATATCGCCCACGGCCTTGCTTTTGTCGCGCGGTGGAACGGGCAGACCTATGGCGATTTCCCTTACTCGGTGGCCGAACACTCGGTTCTGGTGGAGCAACTTTTCACCGCCGCAAACCCCTCTGCCCCCGTAAAATGGCAGCTTGCTGCCCTGCTGCATGACGCACCGGAATATGTTATCGGCGACATGATCAGCCCGGTGAAATCCGCCGTCGGGCCCGGGTATGGCGAGCTTGATGACCGACTGACCGCCGCCATCCACCTGCGTTTTGGCCTACCTGCAACAATCCCGGTTGCGGTGAAAAAGCAGATCAAGGCAGCTGACAGGCTGTCGGCTTGGCTGGAAGCCACACAGATCGCGGGGTTCTCTATCGAGGAGAGCAACCGCTTCTTTGGCGCCCCTAGCGGGAAGCTGGCTCTGCCCACCAAACTGAAACCGCGCCCGCCAATGGAGGTGAAAGCCGACTTCCTCGCCCGGTTCGAGGAGCTTTTTGCATGATCATTCGCGCCGCCCGTTCCGCAGACGCGCAAGCCTTGACCGAAATCCTGAACGCTGTGATCGAGATTGGCGGCACAACTGCCTACCAGGTTGCAGTGGACCCCAGCTTTTTCGACCCGCTGATCGAAAGCGGTGACCCCAAGACATTTATTCACGTCGCCGAAAGCGAGGCAGGACTTGAGGGCATGCAATGGATGCGTCCGATGGATCCCAACGACATGGGCAGTATTGCGACCTTTGCCCGCCCCGGCACCGCACAACGCGGTATTGGGACCGCGTTGTTCAAAGCCACCCGTGCCGCGAGTGTTGCAGCCGGTTACCGGGTGCTCGATGCTACGATCCGTGCGGATAACACCGGCGGGCTCGCCTATTATTCAAAGATGGGGTTCGAGGACCACTCGGTGACAAAGAACGTCCCGCTGAACGATGGCACGCCGGTTGACCGTATTCACAAGCGCATGTTGCTTTAGGCCTCTTCAGCGACCCGAATTAACCAGTCCCGGAAAACCTTCAAGTCGGAAGAAACCATCCCGGGCCGGGTCAGGATGTAATAAGCCAAGTTGGATTTCTGCGCTTCAAATACGCTAACAAGACGGCCAGCGGCCAGGTCGGCCTCTACCAGCGCCCTGCCCTGCAATGAGAACCCATAGCCCGCCCGCGTAGCAGCAAGCACCATCGTATTCATGGTGAACTCCGTCTTTTGCTCGGGCGGGAACTCCAACCCCTGCTCTGCCAACCAAGCACGCGGCTCCGCGCGGCCGACCTCATGCAGCCAGCGCTGTTTACTGAGCGCTGCCACGTCGCCGTGGGGGACCTGTGCTGCCAACTCCGGCGTCGCAACAACTACGTTTCCCGCGCTCACCAGATATTGCGCATCCACGCCGTCCCAGCCGCCGCGCCCGTAGCGGATCGCCATATCGAACCCGTCGCGCTTTAGATCAACGAGTTCGTAGCCCGGAACCATTGCCAGCTTGATCGTCGGGTGCTCTGTCCAGAACGACCCGATACGTGGCATCAGCCAGTTCTCGGCAAAGCTGGGGGTCATGGCAATCTTCAGCGGCTGTTCGGCGCCGTAGCTCCGCGTTTGAGCCACGCCAGCCGATATCTCCGCAAAACCGTCAGACAGAGCAGTCGCGAGGATGCGACCTGCCTCTGTCAACGCCATACCGCGGCCTTCTCGTGTGACAAGCGTCTGGCCAAGCTCCCCCTCAAGCCCCCGCACATGTTGGGCGATTGCGGCATGGGTCACATTCAACTCGCGGGCGGCGGCGGAGAAGCCGCCAAGGCGCGACATAGCCTCAAACGCACGCAGCGCAGATAGGGAGGGGACGTCCCGCCAATCCATATATGAAAGTCCTACTTACATCTTAGAAATCATAGTGACTCGGTATTCTGCATTCATACTGGCATAAAGAGGCAAGAAACCCAAACGGAGAACAAAGCCATGCTTTCAATTATTGCAGATATGATGATGACCGCAACTCGGCAGGATCCTCAGCAATGGCAGGACCCGAAGGGCCAGTTCGCAGACCGTTTCGTCGCCGACCCCAAACGGCGTGAGACAGAACGCGCGCGGCGTCACAACCCCTACTCATTCTTTCAATAACTTAGAGAGGAGGTCTTATGTTCAGCCCATTCGCTAAATCCCGCAAAGAGAAACCTTCACCACCTTCGCACCGCGCACAACGCCGCCACGGTGTAAGCCATGTGCCTTTGATCAGAACGTTCTGGTAGAAGGTAGTGGCCCGGTTCAGACCGCGCCGCAGGTCAGCCCGGCGCTCCCGGTCGGGCTGGACCACCCGCGAAAGTCGCCAGCCTCGAAGTACAAAACGGTCTGGTCAGGCCAAGTGGCATAGCTGACAACGCCGCAGGACCCTTGCGACACAGCTCCCGCGCCCACCAGCTTCGACATGGCAGAGATGGCGGAATGATCTGTGCGTCCAAAATCCACGCGGCCCGGCTGGCCGGTGACCTGAATGCCGCGCGCATCCAGCAGGAAGGCTATGGGTTCTGACGCTGGAGCGCTGTTTGGCTCAGTTGAAGCGCAGGCGGCAAGCGCTAAGAAGATACCCAGATAAGCCCCGGCCTTAAAGCGCATTTAGCGCGGGCTCCGCTTGGCCAGAATCCGCTGCAAGGTCCGGCGGTGCATGTTAAGCCGCCGCGCAGTCTCTGAGACGTTGCGGTCGCACAGCTCATAGACCCTCTGAATGTGTTCCCAGCGCACGCGGTCCGCCGACATCGGATTCTCGGGTGGTGGCGGGCGCTCGTCGCTGCTGGCCAAAAGCGCGTTGGTGACGTCATTGGCATCTGCGGGTTTGGACAGATAATCTGTGGCCCCGATCTTGACTGCCGCCACCGCCGTCGCAATCGCGCCGTAGCCTGTCAGCACCACAACCCGCGCATCGGGGCGGCGTTCGCGGAGCACCTCAACCACATCCAGCCCATTGCCATCCTCAAGCCGCAAGTCGATGACCGCATAGGCCGGAGGCCGCGCCGTAGCGATAGCCTTCCCAGCCGCGACGGTTTCCACCGCCTCTGGCTCGAAGCCCCGCTTTTCCATAGCGCGGGCGAGACGGCGCAGGAACGGCTCGTCATCATCGACGATCAGCAGGGAGCGGTCCTCCCCAATCTTGGCAAGTGTGCTGTCAGCCATTGCACCGACCTTTCTGAGCAATTGTTGCCTCTTAGGTAGGGTGCGCCGACCTTGCGGTCAAATCTTCAGGACGATTCAACTCTAGGAGGTCGCATTCGCGTAGCACGCCACCGTCTCTGCAATCTGGTCAGGGGTCGCATCACGGCGGAAGAAATCTACGAAACCCTGCTCAGGCAGCACAAGGTAGGTAAATGTGGAATGGTCCACCAAATAATCGTCACCCCCACCCGGCTGCTTTTTGTAGAATGTCCGGTAAGCTTGGCTGGCAGCCTTGACTTGTGCTGGAGAGCCCGTCAGCCCGATCATCTTGGGATGCATCACATCTGCAAACTCGGCAACAACCTCTGGCGTGTCGCGCTCAGGGTCGACAGAGATAAAGAGCGGCGTTGCAGCGACACCGAGCCCATCAAGTAGATCTACGGCCTCAGCATTTCGGGCCGCATCCAGCGGACAGACATCCGGGCAATAAGTGTACCCAAAGTAAACCAGCGATGGCTCTGTGATGACGTCTTTCTCGGTCACCTCGACGCCTTCACCTGAGACCAGCGTGAATGGCCCGCCTATGTCGCCACCTGCGACCGACCCTTGGCTGCACTGCGCGAACTGGTCTTCCGGGGAGTCCGAAAAGACGATCATTCCGACCGTGAACGCGATCAAGGCAGCAAGAACCCCGCCGGCCAGCCAAACATAGGATGTCTTCATCAGAGCTCTCCACTTACGATACGTTGCCACGTTGATCCGCCATCTCTACTCCAGTATCAATCGGCCATTATGACGCTGCCCATCACGTTTACATCATGAGCGACATGTCCACTGGCATTGGCGTGTCCAGCGCCCGCCAAGGTGTGGTGCGCCTGCGCACGCTGATCATCCTGCGCTGGCTCGCAATCCTTGGCCAAGGCGCCGCGATCTTTGCAGCAAGCCAGTCGCTTGAGCTGGCAATCCCGGTGGGCCTCTGCGCCGCGGCGGTGGGCGCTTTGATCGTTTCGAATGTTCTAGCGATCGTTTTCTATCCCGATAACCGCTGGCTGGCGGAACGCGAGGTGCTGCTGACCTTGTTGTTTGACCTCTCTCAACTGGCCTTGCTGGTCTACTTGACCGGCGGGCTGAACAACCCTTTTGCGCTGCTCATTCTCGCCCCCGTGACGGTTTCAGCAATGACTTTGCGGACCCGGTCTACCATGTTGGTCGGAGGGCTGGCCGTGATCTTGATCTCAGCCTTGTCAGTCTACCACCTGCCTCTGCGCACCGTGCAGGGTGCAATCCTCGAGATGCCCCCGCTCTTTGTCGCCGGTTTTTGGGTCGCCATCATGATTGGGATCGTGTTCTTGGCAATATATGCAGGCCGAGTGACATCCGAGACGTACTCGATGAGCCAAGCCCTGATGGCCACGCAAATGGCGCTGGCGCGCGAGCAAAAGCTAACCGATCTGGGCGGGGTTGTCGCCGCCGCCGCCCACGAACTTGGTACGCCACTGGCGACCATCAAGCTTGCCAGTGCGGAGCTACAGGAAGAACTGCAGGACCAGCCAGACCTGCACGAGGACACCATGCTGATCAGCGAGCAGGCTGACCGCTGCCGCGACATCCTGCATTCTATGGGCCGCGCTGGGAAAGAGGACCTTCACTTGCGCAGCGCACCCTTGATCACCCTCATCGAAGAGGCCGCCGAGCCGCATAAAGACCGTGGCAAGTCGCTGCATTTCGACGCCGCTGGGGATACGCAAGATGACGCCCGCATGCCGGTGATCCTGCGCAAACCCGAAGTGATCCACGGGCTGCGCAACCTGATCCAGAATGCTGTCGATTTCGCGGCTCAAGAGGTCTGGCTCGACGCCAGCTGGGCCGAAAACCACATCACGATCCGGGTGATGGATGACGGCCCAGGCTATCCGGTGGACATGCTGGGCCGCATAGGCGAGCCTTTCGTCCGCCGCAGAAAATCGCTGCAAGACGCAATCGCCCGCCCGGAATATGAAGGCATGGGGCTGGGGCTGTTTATCGCAAAAACCCTGCTGGAACGCAGCGGCGCGAAAGTCAGCTTCGAGAATGGCGCCGCTGAGTCCGGCCAACAGCTAGAAAGACGTGGCGCCATCGCAGAGGTTACTTGGCCCTTGTCTGCTTTGGTCAGCACGCAGGACGGACCCTCCGATGCGCTGGGGCAAAACCAGCCGATCCAGATCTGAGAGCGGCCTAGGCTCAATTAGTCAGCCCACGATTTAACGGCGCATTAACCAGCATATGGTTCCTTTCCCCGGGTCTGCCGCCGGAAAAGGAATCCCTGCCTGTGACGCTTCTTTTTGTGCAACCCATCCCGCTTTTGTTTCTCGGAGGCCTCGCATTAAGCCTTATTGGCCTGTTCGCTCTGCGCCTCACTGTAGTCTCAAAACCAGCGCAATCCGGAGGCTCAGACGACCGTCACGAGCTGACCTTTGAAGGCGACATGCTGGTCGATGCCTGCCCCCGCGCCCGCGCGGCTCTGTCCCATGAAGACCTGGAAGAAGGTCCTCTCACGCGGTTGAGCGAGCGGCTGGCCGACATTTTCCCCGGCTTTGCACATTCTTTTGCTGCAGCCCAAACTGAGAGCGCCCGGTTCGAGCTATCAGATGTCACCACCGACGGGCCCATTTCTGTCAAAGTAGATTGCCAACCGAAACGCACCCGCTTCGTGGTCACCGGCCTGCCACATCTGCTGGCCCGCAAAGTTCTGGTCGACCGGGCCGTCACAGATGCCAATGAGCGAGAGCTGACGGTGCTGCGCAACACCGTCTCGACCTCCCCAGCCGTGATTTGGCGCGAAAGCAGCGCGGGCGACATTGACTGGGTCAATAGCGCCTATCTTGAGTTGGCAGAAGGCGTGGATCCAAATGACTGTACACTCTGGCCGCCCAAACGCCTGTTTGACGGCGCGGCGATCACCCCGCCGGGCGAGACCCCACATGCCCGCCGTGCACCGCTGACCTTGCAAGACGGTACCACCAGATGGTTTGACATCACCTCCCACGGCCACGGCAACGCGACGGTGCACTACGCCTGTGACAGCTCGAAAACCGTGCAGGCCGAAGAGACGCTGCGCAATTTCATGCAGACCCTGACCCAGACCTTCGCGGCCCTGCCCGTGGGGCTCGCGATTTTCGACCGCTCTCGCCAGCTGCAACTGTTCAATCCCGCATTGATGGAGCTCACCACGCTGGAACCCGAATGGCTCGCCGCCCGTCCCACGCTGTATGATGTGATCAACCGGATGCGCGAAAAGCGCATGTTGCCTGAGCGCAAGGATTTCAAAGACTGGCGGCGCAAGCTGGTCGAGTTGGAGAACTCTGCCGTGAACGGCACTTATCTGGAAACCTGGGTGCTGCCCACCGGCCAAACCTACAAGGTCACCGGTCGCCCGCATCCCGAAGGGGCCGTGGCCTTCCTGATCGAAGATGTCAGCGCTGAAATTTCGCTCACCCGCAAGTTTCGCCGTGAGCTGGAAGTCAGCCAATCATTGCTGGACAACCTGCCCCAAGCCATTGCTGTGTTTGACGCATCCGGCAATTTGACCTTGTCCAACGAGGCTTATTCAACGCTTTGGGGCACGGATCCCGAGCTGGTGCTGGAGCAAACAAATATCGTCGACGCCTCCAGCCATTGGCAAACCAAAAGCCTGCCGACGCCGCTTTGGGGCGATGTTCGCGAATTTGTGTCCCATGCTGGCGAACGGGTTGAGTGGTTTGGTTCAGCCGATCTGGAAGATGGTGGTCAATTGGCATGCAGGTTTCTGCCGCTTGCGGGCGGCGCGACACTTGTGAGCTTCGAGCCTGCCAATGCATTGCCGGCCGACTTTTCTCCGCTTGCCAGCCTGAACAACTGATCGGTCCTTGCGGGCGGGGCGCGGTGCGGTAAAACTCGCCCGATGACGTCCGGCGCGCCCTTGACCATCGACCTTGCCTCCGAACAGGAGACGCTGCAGCTTGCCACGTCACTGGCCAAGCTGGCGGCCCCCGGCTTAACGGTTCTACTCGACGGTCCCGTAGGCGCTGGCAAAACAACCGTGGCGCGGCAGACGATCCAGCATCTGTTGGCCGAACATGGCCAGCTTGAAGACGTCCCTTCGCCCACCTTCACGATCGTGCAAACCTACGAGGCGGGCCCGCTCGAAATCTGGCACGCGGATCTTTACCGTCTGACCTCTACCGCGGAGCTGAATGAGCTGGGTTTGGATGCGGCCTTCGACACCGCCTTTTGCCTAGTGGAATGGCCCGACCGGATGGGAGAAAGCAGCACCGACGCGCTGACGATCACGCTAGGCTATGGTCCCTCGGAGGGCACTCGCACCGCCGATATTTCTGCTACCGGCAACGCGGCGGCAGTATTGGATCGCCTGCAAGAAAGTCTGTCGCAATGACTGCTCGCGAGAAGGCTCTGGAGGTCTTTCTCCACCTTTCCGGATGGGGAGACGCGCGGCGCGAGGTGCTGGTGGGGGATGCATCCAACCGCCGCTATGACCGGCTTACGCACCCTGAACTGGGCCGGGCGGTCTTGATGGACGCCCCGCCTGAAAAGGGCGAAGACATTCGGCCCTTTGTCAAGATCGCCAACCATCTGCGCAGCGCGTCCCTAAGCGCCCCGCAAATTCTGGCCCGGGACGCAGAACACGGCTTCATGATCCTCGAAGACCTCGGTGATGACTTGTTTGCGCGGGTGCTTGAGAACGATAACAGCCTCGAGTCAACGCTCTACGATGCGGCGATTGACGCGCTTTTGACTGCCCAGCGACAAACCCCGCCCGAGGGGCTGGCGCATTACGGTGCTGATGAAATGGCGCAAACCGCGATGCTGGCGACGGACTGGTATCTGGCGTTCACCCGGCCTGTCAGCGACGCACGATGCAACGAGTATTCCGATCTGATCAGCGGACTGCTTCATCATCATCTGACCTCGCCATTTGTGTTGGTTCAACGGGACTACCACGCCGAAAACCTGCTCTGGCTTCCGCAACGCGAGGGACCCGCACGCGTTGGACTTCTGGACTTTCAAGACGCCATGCTCGGACCCGACGCTTACGATTTGGCCTCGCTCTTGAAAGACGCCCGCAGGGACGTCACCCCCGAGGTGCAACAAGCAGCCTTCGCGGCTTACCTTGAGCGAAGCGGGACGGACGCTGAGCCATTCAGAAGCACATATGCTCTCTGCAGCGCCCAACGAAATCTTCGCATCATCGGCGTGTTCACCAGGCTCTGCATCCGCGACAGAAAGCAGCATTATCCTGACTTGCTCCCCCGGGTTTGGCGCAACCTGCAAGACGACCTGACCCATCCAGCCTTGGCGGAGCTTAGGTCTTGGGTCGACGCCCATATGCCACCACCTGAACCCCCATTGATCGCAAAGATTAAGGCCACCCATGTCTGAGGCGCTGAGCGATATCCTGATCTTTGGCGCGGGCTTCGGCACCCGCATGGCCCCCCTCACTGACACGATGCCCAAACCTTTGGTGCCGGTCGCGGGCAAGCCGCTGATCGACCACGCGCTGGACCTCGCCAGAGAGGAAGGCCTGAACCCGCACGTCAACGCGCATTACCGGGCCGCGCAAATGCGCGACCATCTGCCCGCCGACGTCACGCTGCACATTGAGGCTCCGGACATTCTGGAGACCGGCGGCGGACTGAAAGCGGCGCTGCCCCGCATGACAGGCGACCCCGTCGCAACCCTGAATTCTGATGCCATCTGGCGCGGGCCAAATCCACTTGGGCTGTTGCGAGACGCTTGGCGCGCGGAGATGGACGCTTTGGTCCTTCTGGTGCCGTTGGCCCAAACGGTTGGTTTCAAAGGCACAGGTGATTTTCAACGTGATGCGCAAGGCCGCATCAGCCGCAGCAAAGACGGCGCGGTCTATACCGGCGTGCAGCTGGTCAGGCGCTCGGTCTTTGACAATGTCACCGACCGCATATTTTCGTTGAACGTCATCTGGGATCGACTGCTGGAACGCGGCACGCTCTTTGGTATCGACTATCCCGGCCACTGGGCTGATGTCGGCACGCCCGCGGGCATCCCGCTTGCCGAAAAGATGCTGCGCGATGTTTGACCCGCAGCCAAAGCCTCGCGTCTTCGGGCTGCCAATGGGCGTCGATTTCGCCAGCGCCCTGGCCGACGGTGTCACGCAGCGGTTGGCGGGCACACCACCGGAGGCACTGGCCCGGGTGGTGATCTACGTCAACACCTCGCGCATGCAACGCCGGATCAAGCAGTTGTTTGAGGCGCAAGGTGCATTGCTTTTGCCGCGCATCAACCTGATCACCGATCTGGCCCACGACCCGGTACCGGATTTGCCTTTGCCCATCGACGGTTTGGCACGCCGATTGGACTTGGCGCAGTTGGTCCGCAAGCTGATTGAGGCCGACAGGGATTTCGCAGCCACGACTGCGGCCTACGATCTGGCCGATACGCTGGCCGCCCTGTTCGAAGAAATGCAAAGCGAGGACGTTTCCGTCGAAGCAATTGCTGGCTTAGACGTCGGTCGACACTCTGAGCACTGGGCGCGGAGCCAGCGATTCATCGCTTTGGTGAAGGACTATCTGGGACCAGACGCGCAGCTGGACGCCGAAGGGCGTCAACGCGCTGTTGTCGAGGCGATGGCCCTGAAATGGCAGGCTGATCCGCCCGACCATCCCATCTTGGTCGCAGGGTCCACCGGATCGCGCGGCACAACACGGGCGTTCATGCGCGCGGTGTCGCTACTGCCTCAGGGCGCGTTGCTGCTGCCCGGGTTTGATGCTGAAATGCCCGACGATCTTTGGACCAGCCTTGCAGGCGACCCCGACGGACCTGCCCCAAGCGAGGATCACCCGCAGTTCAGATATGCCAAGTTGATGCAGGATCTTGACCTTCGTCCGCGGGATATAGGCGTTTGGACCGATGCCCAACCCGCCAGTCCAAAGCGCAATGCGCTGGTGTCGCTGGCTCTGCGCCCCGCCCCGGTCACCGACGCTTGGCTGGAAGAGGGTCCGGCGCTGGGCGGTATTGCTCAAGCCACCGAAGGCCTCACACTACTCGAGGCCCCCACTCCGCGTCTTGAAGCCCTGGCCATTGCACTGCGTCTTCGGCAAGCGGCGGCAGAGGGCACCCGCGCGGCCCTGATCACCACGGATCAGACGCTGACACGGCAGGTCTCTGCCGCGTTGCAGGCTTGGCGCATCGACGCCAATGACAGTGCGGGTGCAAGGCTGGACCTTAGCCCGCCGGGCCGGCTGCTGCGTCAGACAGCTGAGTTGATCAACCGGGAACCAGCCCCAAACGCGCTGCTTTCGCTTCTGAAACATCCGCTGGTTTGTGGCGATCACCGTTCTGCCCATCTTTCGCGCACTCGCGACCTTGAGATGAAGGTCCTTCGCGGCGGCCCTCCGGCGTTGCGGCGAGCGCATACCGAAAACTGGGCGCAGAAGCGCGAGGCAGATGATCCCGGCACTGTCGCGTGGCACGACTGGATCTGGACAAATCTCGAGGCGCTTTCAGCGCTCAGCAGTGGCGACCTCACCCGAATTACCGCCGATCATGTTGCCCTGACCGAGCAGCTGACCAAAGGGCCAGACCCGGACGACATGGCACATCTTTGGCTCAAGTCTGCTGGCGAGAAGGCACAAGAGATCATGGCGTCGCTGATCAACGCCGCCTCACATGCTGGCCGTTACAGCCCCGCCGAATACCGCGACCTCATTGCGGCCCTCTTGTCACGCGAAGAGACGCGTGATCCGTTCTTCTCCCACCCAGACATCATGATCTGGGGCACGCTGGAGGCGCGCGTGCAAGGCGCGGATCTGGTGATCCTCGCCGGGCTGAACGACGGCACTTGGCCTGCAATGCCGGAGCCCGACCCTTGGCTGAACCGCGACATGCGGCGCGATGCAGGGCTGCGCCTGCCAGAGGCGCGTATCGGCCTGTCAGCGCATGATTTTCAGCAAGGCGTTGCCGCAGGCGAGGTCTGGCTGACCCGCTCCATTCGCGACAGCGAGGCGGAAACCGTGCCGTCGCGTTGGCTGAACCGCATCGCCAATCTGCTGACCGGTTTGCCTGGTGAGGGCAACGAGGCCTATGCCGACATGCAGGCGCGCGGCAATGCATGGATTGCGATGGCACATAGCTATGACACACCGACATTAGGGCTGTCCAAAGCGCTCCGCCCTGCACCGCAACCCCCTGCGGACGCACGGCCAAAGCAGCTCTCGGTCACCCATATCGAGACGCTGATCCGCGACCCCTATGCGGTCTATGCCCGCCATATCCTGAAGCTGCGCCCGCTGAAGCCGTTGCTGCCAGAAGCCGATGCCGCGTTGCGGGGCGAGATCATCCACAAGGTACTGCATCAGTTCGTCGAACAGCACCCGGAAGCCCTGCCTGACGCGCCCGAGGCGGCCTTTATGGAGCTTGCCGAACAAGTCTTTGCCCGCCATATCGCATGGCCCGCCACGCGGAGCTTCTGGCTGTCCAAGCTCGCCCGCGCCTTGCCTTGGTTTATTCAGACCGAACGCGCTCGGCGTGCCATTGCGACGCCAATCGGGTTTGAGGCGGAAGGGTTTCGTACCAGCGCCAAGCTTGGCTTCACCCTGCGCGGTTTTGCCGACCGGGTGGACCGCGATGACAGCGGCGCGCTGGTGCTTTATGACTACAAGAGCGGCACCCTGCCGACCGACAAGGTGCAGAAAAACTTCAACAAACAACTGCCTCTGCTGGCCGCCATCGGGGCCGCAAACGGGTTTGAAGATTTTCCCAGCACCGTAGTGCGGCAGGCCAGCTATATAGGGCTGGGCTCTACACCCGGTGAGGCCTCCGTCGATGCGGACGCCCAAGAGATCGCCAAAGTCTGGGCTGAGCTGGAAGAGCTCATCGCCGAATACCAAGATCCAGACCAAGGCTATGCCGCCCGCAGAGCCGTCTACGAGGAACGCTGGGACCAGGATTACGACCAGCTGGCCCGCTACGGCGAATGGGACATCACCCAGAAACCAAGACAGATAAGGGTGGGCCCATGACCGACGACGCCACCCGCGCCCAGATTGACGCAGCCTTGCCAAACCGCTCCACTTGGCTGTCGGCCAATGCGGGTTCTGGCAAGACTCGAGTGCTGACCGACCGCGTGGCGCTGCTGCTGTTGCAAGGCGTGATGCCTCAACGCATCCTCTGCCTGACCTACACCAAGGCCGCTGCCTCGGAGATGCAGAACCGATTGTTCAAACGGTTGGGCACTTGGGCGATGATGCCCGACGAGGCCCTGACCGTCAGTCTGCTTGAATTGGGCGTGGCGCGCGGCACCGTCAACTCAGAGAAGCTGCGCGATGCGCGCAGGCTGTTTGCCAAGGCAATCGAGACGCCGGGCGGGTTGAAAATCCAGACGATCCACTCTTTCTGCGCCTCGCTCCTGCGACGTTTTCCATTGGAGGCAAAGGTCTCTCCTGGGTTTGCTGAAATGGACGACCGCTCCGCCCGATTGCTGCGCGCGGATGTCTTGGAGGCCATGGCCGAGGGCACGCCGCAATTGGTGCGCAATCTCGCCGACAAGTTCACCGGTGAGGCACCCGACGCCCTGCTGGCAGAAATCTCGCGCCACGCAGAGCTGTTCGATGAAAACCCCACGGAGGCAGAGCTACGCCAGATGGCCGACCTGCCTGAAGGGGTGACTGAAGACACGATCCTACGCGACGCCTTTGACGGCGGTGAGGCGGCACTGGCTCGCGAAATGGTGCCGTTTTTGCAGCAAGGCGGGAAGACGGACGTAGCCTTGGCGCAGAACCTGTCGGCGCTGGATCTCGGCGCTCCCTCGCTTTCCCTTGTGCAAGCACTAGAGCCTTTGTGCCTGTTGGGTGCCGGAGCCAAGACGCCGTTCGCACCCAAACCGAACCCGCCGACGAAGGCCATTGCGGAAGCGATGGGGGCCTTGAAGGACGGTTGGAACGCGCTGAAAGCGCGGGTCGCGGAAGCGCGGCCTTTGCGGATTGCGTTGGCCTCATATGAACGCAACGCGGCGCTGTACGGCTTCGCGAAACCCTTCCTCGACCGCATGGCGACGGCCAAGCAGCAGCGCTCTTGGCTGGATTTTGACGACCTGATCCGCAAGGCACGCAAGTTGTTGACCAACCCGTCCGTGGCGTCTTGGGTTCTGTTCCGCCTTGATGGCGGCATCGACCACATTCTGGTAGACGAGGCGCAGGATACCTCCCCCGTGCAATGGGAGGTTATCCGACTGTTATCTGAGGAGTTTTTCAGCGGAGAGTCCGCCAGCGACAAGCAGCGCACAATCTTTGTGGTGGGCGACAAGAAGCAATCGATATACTCGTTTCAAGGTGCGGATCCGGCGGAGTTTGACCGCCTGCGCGACTTCTTCGAGACGCGACTTGCGCAGATCAATGCGCCTTTTGGCAATCGTGAGTTGCTCTATTCCTTCCGCTCCGCTGCGCCGGTCTTGCAGATGGTGGACGCGGTCTTCACCGAGGATTTGCGGGATGGCATGGGCGGGCCTTTAGAACATAAGGCGTTCAAATCCGACCTACCCGGTCGTGTGGACCTATGGGATTGGATTGAAACGGAAAAAGAGACTTCCGATCTAGATTGGTTCGATCCGGTCGACACGGTTGGCTCGAACCACCACTCGGTGATCTTGGCCAATGATATCGCAGGGCAAATTTTGCATCAGATCCAATGCGGGCAGATCACGCAGGTCGTCCGGGAAGACGGCGTCGACAAGACCGTCACGCGGGGCATTCAGGCCAGCGATTTTCTCATTCTGGTGCAATCCCGATCCGCCCAAGGTGGGCTGTTTCACGAGATCATCCGGGCCTGCAAGGAGCGTGGTTTGCCCATGGCCGGGGCCGATCGGTTGCGGGTTGGCGGAGAGATGGGCGTACGCGATTTGCTGGCGCTTCTGTCCTTTCTGGAGACCCCGCAAGACGATCTGGCCTTGGCCGAAGTGATGCGTTCTCCCTTGGGCTGCATCTCGGAAAACGATTTGTTTTCAATATCTTACAACCGTGCTGGCTTACTTTGGGATCAGCTCGATGCGCGGCAAGCGGAATTCCCAGAGCTTCACGCGATGCTCAGCGACCTGCGTGACAAGGCCGATTTCGAACGCCCCTACGAACTGCTTGAACGTGCGTTGACGGTCCATGGCGGGCGGGAAAGACTGCTCGACCGGCTGGGGTTGGAAGCTGAGGATGGGATCACAGCTTTGCTGGATCAAGCGCTGCAATATGAGCGGGTGGAGGCGCCGAGTTTGACGGGGTTTCTGACTTGGTTGGCGACGGATGATGTGACGATCAAGCGGCAGATGGACAGTGGGGGGGATTTTATCCGGGTCATGACAGTGCATGGGGCCAAGGGGCTGGAGGCGCCGATTGTGATCTTGCCCCAGACCGGGACCACCAAGAATGACGTGCGCGGCGACATCCTTGATGCCGGTGGACGCGCCCTGTGGAAAGCCCGCGCAACGGAGGCAACAGAGCTTCAAACAGACCTCATCGACATCAAGAAAAACCTTCAATTTCAAGAACGTATGCGGTTACTATATGTCGCGCTCACCCGCGCTGAAAGCTGGTTGATCATCTGCGGCTCCGGTGACCCTCCGAGCAAGGGGGAGACGTGGTATGAGATCGCGGAACATGCCCTGCAAAGGCTTGGGGCGTGCGAAAAAGACGGTGTAAAACTGCGTCTGGAGCATGGCGACTGGCCCGCAGAGACCGCGCCGCGTGGGGCACAAGATGTAGTGGCTGCAAAACCGCTTCCGGACTGGGCGCGTCAGGTGGCGGAGATGCCGATCAAACCGGGGGAACCGGTGTCGCCATCGCATTTGGGCGGCGCAAAGGTGGTGTCCGGGCAACCTGAAGGTCTGACGGAAACCGATGCCAAAGCACGCGGGACGGCGATCCATCTTTTGCTGGAAACCCTTGCAAATAAAGACATTTCCGAGCGCACCGCGGTGGCAGAGCGGCTGCTGGCGCGGTATGACAACCCGCTCGGGGAGGACCTTCTGGCGCATGCTGCCCGCGTCCTGGATGCACCGGAGCTGAAACATCTGTGGTCGCGCGATGCTTTGGTCGAGGCGCCGATTTCCGCCGCGCTTCCAGAGTTGGACGGTGCGCTGATGAGCGGCACGGTTGATCGACTGGTCATCGGCCAAGACATTGTTTTAGCTGTAGATTTCAAATCCAACCGGGTGGTTCCCGAGCGGGTGGAAGACACGCCTGAAGGGGTGTTGCGGCAACTTGGGGCCTATGCGTCGGCGCTGACGCAGATTTACCCTGACAAACGGGTGGAAACGGCAGTTTTGTGGACCCAAACCGCGCAACTTATGACAGTACCGCACGACATCGTGAGGCAGGCTCTGTTGCGCGCCCATACATCTTGACGCGCACGCTAGCCATCCATAGGTTCGTACTCTGACGCGATTTTTCACAACCCCTGGAGGGAAGCTCATGGCCACTGTTGCCGTTACCGATGCCACGTTTGACGCCGAAGTTCGCAACTCGGAAGTCCCTGTTATTGTTGACTTTTGGGCAGAATGGTGCGGCCCGTGCAAACAGATCGGCCCCGCATTGGAAGAGCTGTCTGCGGAGTATGACGGCAAGGTCAAGATCGTCAAAGTGAACGTCGACGAGAACCCGAATTCGCCTGCTCAGATGGGTGTTCGCGGGATTCCGGCGCTGTTTATGTTCAAAGATGGCGAGGTTGTTTCCAACAAAGTGGGCGCAGCACCCAAGGCGGCGCTGGCAAGCTGGATTGACGAGACCGTCGCCTAGTTTTACCCCAAATTGTACAAAACTTTTTGGCCCAAAACCCAAAATGTACAAAACTCCAGCAGGGATCTGTTGGGGTTTTGTTAACTTTTGGGGTCGGTTTTTTTTGCGATTGGTAGACCGGGTCAGAGCTCGATCTATGCGTCCTTCTTTCCCACCTCTCCGAGATGGGTCTTCGTAAATCCTTCGGTGGTCTTTAACCCGTAACCAAGCATACGGTCGAAACCGGAATGTGCCAGCCAGAGGATGCCGACGGTGGTCATGACCGGGTGACCCAAAAGCGTCCCGACCGCAAATAGTGCTGCTCCCAGCCCGTAGACGTGAACGGCGTTGTAGAAAAATGCGCCGAGTTTGTTGCCCAGCGCATATCCAGCGAAGCTGAGATCGGGCGCGAAGAAGATCAAAAGGAGCCCCCACCAGGGCAGACCTGCGTGATCCATCATAAGGACCAGCAGACCTGCGGCGAAAACGATCAGCCCTTCGACACGCTGCCAGACAACCACATCGCTCATACCGCTTCTTCCCTTCGCTGCTGATGATCCTGCATCGTCCGCGCAATCTGCGCGCCCCGTCTCATGCATAAAACCACCGGAGGGTCTTGTTAAGGGAAGACAGCGGCAACTCCCGGTGAGTTGATCGACAAGCCCCGCGGCTTTGGTACCAAAGAAAAAGCCCGGCACCTTGAGGGTGCCGGGCTTGGGTTCGCAAAGGATGAGGAGGGAGACTCAGCCTTTGGAGAACTCAGGATATGCTTCCATACCCAGTTCGGTTGTATCGAGACCTGTGATCTCTTCTTCTTCGCCGACCCGGATGCCCACTGTCATCTTGAGGACGAACCAGATGATCGCAGAGGCCACGAAGGTGAACACACCGTAGGCAAAGATGCCCGTGATCTGCGTTCCGAAAGCAGCGTCAGAGTTGTAGAAGCAGACCGCGATGGTGCCCCAGATACCTGCAAACAGGTGGACCGGGATTGCACCGACCACATCGTCGATCTTGAACTTGTCCAGCATCGGAACTGTCAGGACCACGATCACACCGCCCACTGCACCGATCCACAGCGCACCGAACAGCGTTGGCGCCAGCGGCTCAGCCGTGATGGACACGAGGCCCGCTAGTGCACCGTTCAGCACCATGGTGAGGTCAGGCTTTTTGTAGAGCAGCTGCGTCAGGATCAGCGCCGTAATGGCACCGGCAGCAGCCGCCATGTTGGTGTTGGCAAAGATACGCGAGACGTCAGAGACATCGCCGACCGTACCCATGGCCAACTGCGAGCCGCCATTGAAGCCAAACCAGCCGAGCCACAGGATGAACGTCCCCAAAGTGGCCAGCGCAAGGTTAGAGCCCGGCATCGGGTTGACGCGGCCGTCTTTGTATTTGCCAAGACGTGGCCCAAGGATGATCGCACCAGCCAGCGCGGCCCAGCCGCCCACAGAGTGCACAACGGTCGAACCCGCGAAGTCCTGGAAGCCCATCGCATCGAGCCAGCCGCCGCCCCATTTCCACGACCCGGAGATCGGGTACATCAGGCCTGTCAGCACGACGACGAAGAAGAGGAAGGGCCACAGCTTGATCCGCTCCGCCAGCGCGCCAGACACGATGGAGGCCGTGGCCGCCACGAAGACGAGTTGGAAGAAGAAGTCAGAACCAACGGAGGCATAATCCAGCGCCGCATCGGCAGCAGAGACACCCACCGCATCCAGAACGGTTTGGCCGCCGATGGCGAAGTAGCCGTTGAAGTCGCCCGGATACATCGTGTTGAAGCCCACCAGCCAGTACATGATGGCCGCAGTGGAGTAGAGCGCGATGTTCTTGGTCATTTGCATGGTGACGTTTTTGGACCGCACCAGCCCGCCCTCGAGCATGGCAAACCCGGCCGCCATGAAGAAAACGAGGAAGCCCGCCATGCAGAACAGCAGGGTTGTCATGATATAGGGGCCGATTTCATCGAAGCCCGGAGCCGCGTCCTGCGCGAAAGCAGCGCTGGCGGGCAACATGGCCGCCGCCGCGCTGAGTGTGAGAAGATGTTTGAGCGTCATTTTGATATATCCCCGTTCAGATCGCGTCATCATTGGTTTCGCCGGTCCGCACACGCACCGCCTGGCTCACGTCGAGCACAAAGATTTTGCCGTCGCCGATCTTGTCGGTCTTGGCGGTTGTGGTGATGGTTTCGACCACCTGATCGGCCATTGCGGCGGAGACGACGATCTCCAGCTTCACCTTCGGCACGAAGTTCACGGCATATTCGGCACCGCGGTAGATCTCTGTATGGCCCGACTGAGAGCCGAAGCCCTTGATCTCGGTCACCATCATCCCGCGCACCCCGATGGAGGTCAGCGCCTCGCGGACCTCCTCCAGCTTGAATGGTTTGATTGCAGCAATAATCAGTTTCACTGTTCTTCCCTTCTTGAGGCTCCCTCGCGCCGACACCCCGCCGGGCGTCGGTTGGAAGGCGATGGGTGAACAAACAGCGCTGCACCTGCAGCATTCAACGAGTCGGGCCGAGAAATTGGCCGGGAATCCGGATCAAAACTAGTTTATTTGCACAATTATTAGTCATTGCCTAAATTTTGAGCGATCAATGTGCGCCGCAGGTGCAAATTCCCCCTACATATACCGACGCGCTGCCTCTATCTTCGAATGGTGAGAGCAGGACCCCATTAAGAGCAGGTCAACATGAGCAATTCGGGCAACCGCAAGCCGCCGCTGGTGGCTGACAAACGCTATGCCAAGGCGAAGCCCGCCTCCGGCAAGCCTGCCAAAAGCAAACCAGCCCCGCGCAAGCCCTCCAGAAAGCGTGCCCCCAGAAAGCGCGGCGTGATCGGCTGGCTGCTGACCCCGTTCCGCTTTCTGTTTCGCATGATCTGGGGCCTGACATGGCGCGTCAGCGCGGTGGCACTGCTGCTTCTGGGCGGCGCGGTGGCCTATACCTATGTCGGCTTGCCCGATCTGGAAGAGTTGCTGGACGGCCGCACCCGTGGCTCCGTGACGCTGCTCGACCGCGAGGGCGTGGTCTATGCCTGGCGCGGCGACCAGTTTGGCGGCGCGATCTCGGCCACCTCCGTGGCTCCTGATCTGAAGAACGCCATCGTCGCCACCGAGGACAAGCGCTTCTACCGCCACCTGGGCATCAGCCCGCGCGGCATTGCTTCGGCGATGCGCATCAACATGCGCGAAGGCCGCAAACCCTGGCGCGGCAATGGCGGCTCGACCATCACCCAGCAAACCGCCAAACTGCTCTGTCTCGGCGTCGAATATGACCAGACCAAATGGAAGACGGAGCGCGAATACGAGGCCGATTGCCGTCGCACCACGCTGGCCCGCAAAGGCAAGGAGGCGCTCTATGCCTTGGCGATGGAGGCCAAGTATTCCAAGGACGACATCCTGTCGATCTACATGAACCGCGCCTATCTGGGCGGCGGGGCACGCGGGTTCGAGGCGGCATCCGAGCTGTATTTCGGCAAAAGCGCACGCGAAGTGGCGCTGCCAGAGGCCGCGATGATGGCGGGGCTGTTGAAAGCCCCCTCTACCTATGCGCCGACCAACAACCTGCAACGCGCCCGCGATCGCGCCGCCACCGTGCTGAAATTGATGCGCGAACAGGGTTACATTTCCAGCGCGGATGAGGCGCAGGCCAACGCACAGCCGGCCAGCCTGTCGAAAGCCGCCAGCGCCCGGGCGGGCGGGTTCTTCGTGGACTGGGTCATGTCGTCAGCGCCGTCCTTCCTGACCAGCGACACCACCGAAGACGTGGTGATCACCACCACCTTCGACAACCGCCTGCAGACCGCCGCCGAAGAAGCGCTGGACTATGTGTTCGAGACCAAGGTCAGCAAAGGCTCTGAGGCGCAGGCCGCCATCGTGGTGATGTCCGCTGACGGCGCTGTGCGGGCCATGGTGGGGGGCCGCGAGAAGGTGACTGGCGGCTTCAACCGCGCGACAGATGCGCGACGCCAAACGGGCTCCGCCTTCAAACCTTTTGTCTATGCGGCGGCCATGGATCTGGGCTTTCAATATGACAGCACCGTGGAAGACGCGCCCTTTACCATCGATATTCCCGGCTCCGGGCCCTACACGCCGAAAAACTACTCGCGTGACTTTAAGGGCATGATGACCCTGACCGACGCGCTGCGCCAATCGATCAACACCGTTGCCGTGAAAGTGTCTGAAGCCGTAGGCCGCGACAACGTGCGCGACGTGGCAACCCGGTTCGGCATCGACAACGCCTTGGCTGACGGTCCGGCCCTGGCGCTGGGCGCCTCCGAGAGCACTTTGCTGGAGATGACCGGGGCCTATGCGGGCATCCTGAATGGCGGCCACGCGGTTGAACCCTACGGTCTGACCGAGCTGCGCCTGAAAGGCGACAACGACCCGCTGATGGGCAAAGAGGGCGGCATCGGCGAGCGGGTAATCACCCCGCAAGCGGCCCAGCAACTGACCTATATGATGTACCGTGTGGTTACAGATGGCACAGGCACCCGCGCCCGGCTCGACAGCCGCGAGGCGGCAGGCAAGACCGGGACCACAAGTGCGGCGAAGGACGCGTGGTTCATTGGTTTCACGGCTGAATATGTGGTGGGCGTCTGGATGGGATATGACGACAATACGCCGCTGAAGGGCGTCACCGGCGGCGGGCTTCCGGCAGATATCTGGCGCGAAACCATGACCCGGGTGAGCGCAGAGCTGCCGCCCCAACCCTTGCCGATGATCCGACCCGCACAGCCGCCACGCGTGGTCCCGATTGCGCCGCAGGGCCAGACCACAACCACCCGCAGACAACCACGGCAGCAAAGACGGCAGACCACAGAAGACGTGATCCTCGACGTGTTGGGGCGGATATTCGGAAACTAACTTGTATCGACGCATTTCATGCGCCGACCGGCCGGGGGCTCCGCCCCCGGACCCCCCGTTTTTCTATGGGGGCTCTGCCCCCAAACCCCCGGAGTATTTCTGAAGCAGTGATAGGCGAGAAGCTATCACGGGCGGGCAGTCGATGAGGGGAATGACGGCGCCCAATAAGACGGCGCGGCGCTGGGAGGCGGCCGAGGACGGAGCCGCAGGCGGAGGAGGAGAAAAAGAAACGCGCCGGGAGGCGCCCCTTTGGATCAGGTCTGCGGGTTAGCCGAGGGTTTTGAGATCGGCGGTCAGGCGTGCCACGGAGCCGCCGCGGCGGTCGAGCAAGGCGCCGATTTCGGCGCGCTCCGAAGTCAGCGTGTTTACACCTTCGATGATGATGTTGAAGATCTTCGGGCTGCCGCTGCGATCCGACACCAGCCAACTGACATTGAACGGCGCAGAGCCACGCAGCTTGGCGGTGGAGCGCACCTCTATGTTGCTTTTTGACGGACGCGACCCGGTGACGTTGATCTGCCCTCCTACAAATTCGTTGAATCGCTTGCCGTATTTACGCGTGAAATACCCACGGAAGGCCGACACATAGGCTCGCACTTCGGCCTGAGATGCGGTGCGGCGGGCCGCACCCAGCGTAGTGAGCGCGATGATGTTGACGTCTGCATAGCGGCCGAACACCTTGTCGAAGTCGCGCAACATTGAGGCCTGCGACTTGCCCGCCGCGATGATCGCGTTGATATCGGCTACCGCCGAGGTCACCAGCTGCTCTGCCTGTTTGCCGGTCAACGCCTGCGCCGGGCTGACGCCAACGGCCCCGACGGCCCCAGCGGCAGCAAGGCCTGCAACAAACAGGCGGCGATCGAGATGCGTTATGCGATGCTTATTGTAGGTCATAAATATCCTCATACGGGTCGAAATCGTCGAGCTGTGTTTCTCCACTTAGTTGGAAGCGGCGGTTCTGCAAATAAAGAAGTCGTGCCTGAGCGTAGCTGTCCGCGCTTTCGTAAAGCACCTGATCGACCAGATCGCCGAAGGTAAACCGATCATCCACGCGGGCAAACCCGCCTGACACCCCCCCGGCCACGCGCAGGCCAGTCTCAGAGACCAGATTGAGCGGGTTGATTGCCAGATCAACGAAACGCCCGGCCACCGCCCGCGACGTGCTTGGCCCCAGCAAGGGCAGCTCGACATATTTGCCCTCCCCCACGCCCCAGACATAGAGCGTCTCGCCGAAATCCGAGCTATCTTCTGCGATGCCAGCTTCTGTGGCCACATCCATCAGCCCCCCAAACCCGAATGTTGTGTTCAGCAGGAAGCGGAACGTGTTGGCCCCGGCCTCCTCAATACGGAATTGCAGCAGGTTGTTGACCACCACGCCGGGCAGGCTGAGGTTCTCGGAAAAGTTGCTGAGCGCCTTGCGCGCGGGGCCCGGCGCCGATGTGCCATAAGCCGCCGATACGGGGCGCAATACCCGGCGATCCAGCGAACGATTGACCGCGTGAACCTCGCGATTCTGCGCCTCATTTGGATCATCGAACCCCGTGGGGGTCGGCGCGGGCGTGCAGGCCGCAAGCATTCCGGCCACCAAAACCGCGCCAAATCGGCCAACCAAATTACTGAAATTGCTCAATATAAACGCGATTTTCATTCTACCCTCGTCACAATTGATGCGGCGGCGAACCCTGTCGCTACAGTCCTTTTACCGCGTCCGGACTTCAAGACATAAACTGATAATCTTTTGGGTGTAACACCACATGGAGCGCCCGGGAGACCGGGCGGGCGTGGCACGAGGTCGCGCCCCGGAGACCCGCCCGGAGACCCGATTGTGAGACAAGACCCAATGCATAGAGGCCGCCGCGAGCTGGCCGCCGCCCGCAGCGACAGCCGGCACCTGTTTTGGGCCGCCGCCTTGTTCAGCGTGTTCGTGAACCTGCTGATGCTGACCGGCCCGCTTTACATGCTGCAGGTCTATGACCGCGTGCTTGGCAGCCGCTCGGAAGAGACCCTGCTGGCGCTGTCGATCCTTGCGGCCTTTCTGTTTGCGATGATGGGCATCCTCGATTTTGCCCGCGGCCGGGTGCTGGCCCGCATGGGCGCGCGGTTTCAAGACAAGCTGGACCGGCGCGTGTTCACCGCGATGCTGCGCAAATCAAACCTGACGCCCGACAAGGACGACACCAAGACCGGGCTGCGCGACCTTGAAACGGTGCAGGCCCTGATGGCCTCCCCCGCGCTGTTGGCGCTGTTCGACATGCCATGGACCCCGCTGTTTCTGGCGGCGATTTTCATCTTTCACCCCTGGCTGGGCGCTTTGGCGATGGCGGGGGGCGCGGTGTTGGTGTTGCTGGCCATTCTGAACCAACGCATCACCAGACAACCGCAGCTGGACGCCAGCCTGAACGCGCTGCAGGCGCATCGCCTGAGCGATGAAATCATGGACGAGACAGAGATCATTCAGGGCCTCGGCATGCGCAAGGCCAGCTTTGACCGCTGGCAATCTGTGCGCAAACGCGCCCTGCAAAGTGCTTTGTCGAAAAGCGACCGTTCGGGCGGGGTCACGGCCACCACCAAGACCATGCGGCTGTTTCTACAATCGGCGATGTTGGGGCTTGGCGCTTATCTGGTGTTGCGGGGCGAGATGACGGCGGGCGCAATGATTGCGGGCTCCATCCTGCTGGGCCGCGCGTTAGCCCCGATTGAGCTGGCCGTCGGCCAATGGGCCCTGATCCAGCGCGCGCATCTTGGCTGGCAGAACCTTTGCGGGCTGTTGTCGGAAATCTCGGAGCCGCCGTCGCGGCTGCCCCTGCCCAAACCCGCCGCCAAACTGGTGGCCGAGCAAATCACCGTCATCCCGCCCGGAGAGGCACAGGCCACGTTGCGCATGCTGTCCTTTGAGCTGAAACCGGGTCAGGCCATGGGCGTCATTGGCCCTTCGGGGGCTGGGAAATCGACGCTGGCCAAGGCGCTGACGGGCGTCTGGCCCACGGCGGGCGGCAAAATCCGGCTCGATGGGGCGGCGATTGACCAATATGACCCCGACAAGCTGGGCGACCATATCGGGTATCTGCCGCAAAAGGTGACCCTCTTTGACGGCACCATTGGCGAAAATATCGCACGCCTCGACCCGCGGGCGAACCCCGCCGACATCATCAACGCCGCCAAGAAGGCCGCCGCCCACGATCTGATCCTGCGCCAGCCGCAAGGCTATGACACGCCCGTAGCCTCGGCCCGGGGACGGTTATCGGGCGGCGAGCTGCAACGCGTCGGGCTGGCCCGCGCCTTGTATGGGGCCCCGGCCATTCTGGTGCTGGATGAACCCAACGCCAATCTCGACAATGAAGGGTCGAACGCGCTGAACACCGCGATCCGCACCATGAAGCAAGACGGCCGCGCGGTGATCATCATGGCCCACCGCCCCTCTGCGATCCGCGAATGCGAGACCTTGCTGGTCATTGAAAACGGCATGCGACGCGCCTTTGGCCCGCGCGACGAAGTGCTGAAAAGCACCGTGAAGAACCACGCCTCCATCGGCCGCAAAACCAATATGGGGGGGATCACGTGACCGCAAAACCCGCGCAAGACTGGCCCGTAAAGCGTCCGATGCTCACAGGGATCATTGCGATCCTGCTGCTGGTCACCGGCTTCGGCGGCTGGGCGGTCAACGCCAATATCGCAGGTGCGATCATCGCGCCCGGCACGCTCGAGCTGGCCCAGCACCGGCAAGTTATCCAGCACCCCGATGGCGGGGTGGTGGCCCGCGTTGACGTCAGAGAAGGCGACGTGGTGCAGGCGGGCGCGCCATTGATTGCGCTGGAATCAAGCCAGCTGCAATCGCAGCTCAGCATCACCGAAAGCCAACTGTTCGAGATCCTCGCCCGCATCGCCCGGCTGACCGCCGAACGCGACGGCTTGGAGGCGCTGCAGATAGACCCGCTGCTGGCGGAGGCTATGAAAGAGACGCCGTCGCTCGAGACATTGATCGACGGGCAGGAGCGGCTGTTTCGCACGCGGATGGCCTCTGCCGCGCAGGCGGTGGAGCAACTGACGAAGCGGCAATCCCAGATCATCAACCAGATGGACGGCGTGGCCGCCCAGAAGGAGGCGATTTCCCAGCAAGCGGCCCTGCTGCAGGAGGAACTGGAGGCGCAACAAGTGCTGTTGGACAAAGGTCTGGCGCAGGCCGGCCGGGTGCTGTCACTGCGCCGCGAAGACGCCCGCTTGCAGGGTCAGTTGGGGGAGCTGGCGGCAAATGCCGCCGAAAGCGCTGGCCGGATCACGGAGATCGATCTGGAGATCTTGCGCCTTAAAACCCAGCGCGAGGAGGACGCAATCACCCAGCTGCGCGACCTGCAATCCCGGGCCTTTGAGCTGCGTGAGCAGCGGGTGACCCTGCGCGAGCAGCTGTCGCGGCTGAGCATCAACGCGCCCATGACAGGGCAGGTGTTCGGGCTGACCGTCTTTGCAGAACGCGCCGTGATCCGCGCGGCTGAACCGCTGCTTTACATCGTCCCACAAGACCGCCCGCTGACCATCACCGGGCAGATCAGCCCGATCAATATCGACGAGGTGCATCTGGGCCAGGACGTCACGCTGCATTTCTCGACCTTTGACGCGCGCAGCACGCCTGAGGTGTTTGGCCGCGTCACCGGCATCTCGGGCGACGTGTTCACTGACGAGGGGACCGGCCAGAGCTTCTACCGCATCGAGATGGCCCTGAACGACGGCGAAGCAGCCCGACTGGGTGACGTGGTACTGGTGCCCGGCATGCCGGTGGACGCGTTCATCCAGACCGCCAAACGGACGCCCTTGGCCTACCTGATCAAGCCCTTGGCCGACTATTTCAACCGGGCGTTTCGCGAAACCTAAGCTCTGCGGTTGCCCCTGCCGGATGGCCAAGTTAGCGTCAGTGGAAACCACTTTCACAGACGCGAAGGAGCCCGCCATGGCCGGACAATTTGAGACCAAACTCGCCGAACTGGGCGTCACCCTGCCCGACGCCCCGGCGCCTGCCGCGAACTATGTACCCTCGGTGCAGGTGGGCGACACGCTGTATGTCTCCGGCCAGATTTCCAACGGCCCAGACGGGTTCGTCACCGGCGTTCTGGGCGACACCATGAGCGTCGAGGAAGGCGCCGCCGCCGCGCGACTGTGCGGCATCAGCCTGCTGGCACAGGTGAAAGCGGCCTGCGGCGGCGATCTGGACAAGCTGGCACGGGTGGTCAAGCTGACCGCCTTCGTCAATTCGACCAAGGAGTTCGGGGAGCAGCCCGCCGTGGTCAATGGCTGCTCGGACTTTCTGGTGGAGGCTTTGGGCGACGCAGGCCGTCACGCCCGATCCGCCGTCAGCGCGGGCGCCTTGCCCTTCGGCGTCGCGGTCGAGATCGAAGGCATCTTTCAGTTGAAATCATGACGGCGCTGCCCGCTGCATTTCTGGCCGCTCCTTTGGCGCATCGCGGCTTGCATGATCGCGCCGCGGGGGTGGTGGAAAACTCGCGCGACGCGTTCGAGGCCGCGATTGCGGCGGGCTACGGGATTGAGTGCGACGTGCAGCTGTCAGGCGATGGCCAGGCGATGGTGTTTCACGACTATGATCTGGCGCGACTGACCGGGCAAAACGGCGTGATCCAGCAAACCAGCGCCGCTGATCTGGGGCGCATGCGGCTGACCGACAGCGCCAACACGGTCGAGACCCTCCCCGCCATTCTGGAGCAGATCGCAGGCCGGGTGCCGCTGCTGATCGAGTTGAAGGACCAAGACGGCGCAATGGGCGAAAACATTGGTTCATTAGAGGATCAGGTAGCCCATGCCGTGGCAGGCTATGACGGCCCGGTGGCGCTGATGTCCTTCAACCCGCATAGCGCGGCGAGAATGGCTGAGCTGTGCCCTGATCTGGCGTGTGGGATCGTGACCAGCGCCTATGACCCGGAGGTGTGGCCTCTGCCCGCGCCGGTCTGCGACCGGTTGCGCGGCATACCTGACTACGAGGCGAGCGGGGCTAGTTTTATCTCTCACGAAGTGGCGGATCTGGAACGCCCGCGCGTGGCGGAGCTGAAGGCGCAGGGGGCGGCGATCCTGTGCTGGACGGTGCGCAGCCAAGCGCAGGCAGATGAGGCGCTGACCATCGCCCAAAACATCACATTCGAGGGGTTCCGGCCCGCTTGACCCGCAGCCGCCCCGCCCCATCTTAGAGCCAGAGTGCAAGCGCGCGGACCCCGATGACCCAGCAAGAGATAGAAATCACCGTGATCGGGTCGCTTGAGGAGGTTTCCGCCGCCGATTGGGACGCCTGCGCCTGCCCTGAAGCCGCAGATGGCAGGCCGAGTGATCCGTTTACCACGCATCGGTTTTTATGGGCGCTGGAGCGCTCTGGATCGGTTGGGCGGGGCACCGGATGGCAGCCGCAATACCTGATCGCACGGGCCGCGGGAGAGATGATCGCCGCCGCACCGCTTTACCTGAAAAGCCACAGTCAGGGCGAATATATCTTCGATTACAACTGGGCCCATGCCTATGAGAACGCGGGCGGGCG
This sequence comes from uncultured Litoreibacter sp., assembly GCA_947494645.1. GTDB lineage: Bacteria > Pseudomonadota > Alphaproteobacteria > Rhodobacterales > Rhodobacteraceae > Litoreibacter. The sequence continues at coordinate 714,632 of CANLVO010000002.1, read as the reverse complement.
GTACTACCCCAAGCTGCAACTGTCAGTGCCGTTTACGCCTGCCACTGGCCGCAGATTTTTGACCAAGCCCGGCTGGGAAGAGACCGGCACCGCAGCACTTGTGCAAGGGGCGGTGCAGCTGACCAGCAACAACGAGCTGTCGTCTTTTCATGTGACGTTTTGCACGGAAGCGGAGGCCGAGGCGGGCGAGCAGATGGGGCTGATGCGCCGCGCCAGCCAGCAGTTTCACTGGTTTAACGACGGCTACGCCGATTTTGACGGGTTCCTGGCCAGCCTTGCGGCCCGCAAACGCAAGAACATCCGCAAGGAGCGCAAACAGGCCAGCGGGTTCGGCGGGCAAATCCTGTGCCTGACGGGCGACGAGATTCAGCCCGAGCATTGGGACGCGTTCTGGGTGTTTTACCAAGACACCGGCGCGCGGAAATGGGGGACGCCTTACCTGACCCGCGCGTTCTTTGACGAGGCGCAGGCCACGATGCGCGACGACATGCTATTGGTGCTCGCAGAATGCGACGGGCGTTACGTGGCGGGCGCACTGAATTTTATTGGGCGCGACACGCTGTTTGGCCGCTACTGGGGCTGCCGCGAGGATCACCCCGCGCTGCATTTCGAGCTGTGCTATTACCGCGCCATCGAATTTGCCATCGCGCATGGGCTGTCGAAGGTCGAGGCCGGCGCACAAGGCGCCCATAAGCTGGCGCGGGGGTATCTGCCGGTGGTGACGCATTCGCTGCACTGGATGCGCGACGCCGGGTTCCGCGACGCCATCGCGCGATATCTCGACGCCGAACGGGACGCGATCACCGAGGAGATCGAGGTGATGACCGAATACGGACCCTTCAAGAAACTTCAAGGAGACGACCATGACTGACACAGCGGAACTGGAAAACAATGGCTGGGCAAAGACCGGCGACGGCAAGGCGCTGGAGAAGACGTTCAAATTCTCCAACTTCGTGGAGGCGTTTGGCTTCATGACCCGCGCCGCCATCCATGCCGAAAAGCTGAACCACCACCCCGAATGGTTCAATGTCTACAACAAGGTAGAGGTAAAGCTGACCACGCATGACACCGGTGGCCTTTCCGAGCTGGATGTGAAATTGGCGGGCGTCATGGACAAACTGGCAGGCTGAGCACGCAATGGAATATCTACAATCGCTGATGAGCGCAGAGGTCTGGAACGGGCGCAGCCTGTCCGAACTGGTGACGCTGGAATTTCTGATCAGCGCGGCGGGCAACCTTGTCACCGCTTTGTTGATCGTGCTGGCGGCCTTCATCATTTCAGCCTGGGTTGCAGGACGCATCCGGCGGTTGGCTCAGCGTCACCGGAGGCTGGACGACACGCTTTTCAACTTCCTGTCCAACATTGCCCGCTACATCATTCTGGCCTTTGCCGCGCTGTTCATCCTGAACACGTTCGGAGTGCAGACCACATCTGTGGTGGCCGTTATCGGTGCCGCAGGTCTGGCCATTGGTCTGGCGCTGCAAGGCACGCTGTCCAACGTGGCGGCGGGCGTGATGATTATCCTGTTTCGTCCGATCAAGCTGGGCGATTTCGTCGTCATCAATGACAAGATGGGCACCGTTAAAGACATCTCGCTGAATTTCACGGAACTCGCGGCGGTGGGTAATTTCCAGATCATCGTTCCGAACTCGGAAGTGTGGGGGAACACGATCATCAACTATTCAGTCTACCCGACGCGGCGGGCGGAATGGGAGTTTGGCGTGGGCTACGGCGCAAATCTGGCGGATGCAGAGAAGATCATCCGCGACACCATCATGGCCGACGAGCGCAGCCACGCGGACCCTGAGCCATTCGTTCAGGTCAACAACCTGAACGCCTCATCCGTGGATTTTCTGGTGCGGGTCTGGTGCGACAGCTCGGAATATTTCCAGTATCAGGCCGACATGAAACGCAAGGTCAAAGAGGCGCTGGACGCAGGCGGGATCGACATCCCCTTCCCGACCCGGACCGTTATCCAAGCGGCAGAATAGCAAAAGGCGGCCCCGGTTCAGGAGCCGCCTTCTTCAATGCGTTTGTTTCTTGGGCTAGATCGAGGCGAGCAAAGCCTCCCCGCCGGAGGTTTCGCAAACGCCCGGGTTTTCTTCGGCCTGCAGCACCTTTACGACACCGTCTTCGGCATAAAGCGCGTAGCGTTTGGAACGGCCATGCAGCCCCGCTGGTGGCGCGTCGAAGTCCATGCCGATGGCCTTGGTCAGCTCTGAGGCCGGATCGCCCAGAAATGTCAGCCCGGCATCCGCCGCACCGGTGCTTTTGCCCCAAGCATCCATCACAAACGGGTCGTTGACCGACAGGCAGATGATCTCGTCCACGCCCTTGGCATCGAAATCACCTTTGGTCCGCATGAAGCTGGGCACATGCGCCGAGGTGCAGGTCCCGGTATAGGCACCGGGCAGCCCGAAGATCACCACCTTGCGGCCTTTGGTGAGGCTGTCCAATGCCACGCTTTCCGGCCCCTCGGACCCCATGCGGTACAGATCAGCATTTGGCAGCGTGTCGCCTACAGATAGTGTCATGACGGTTCTTTCCCTGATTGAGTTTCTCCCTCCTGCTCATATAGGGTCAGCCACGAAAAGACCAACGGGAAGCCAAGCAGACATGACCCATATTGTAGTGATCGGCGCCGGGCAGGCCGGGTGCGCGCTGACCGCAAAGCTGCGAAATTCAGAGTTTGACGGCGAGATCACCCTGATTGGCGAAGAGCCTGTTCCGCCTTACCAGCGGCCTCCGCTGTCTAAGGCCTACCTGCTGGGCGAGATGGAGGAAGAACGGCTCTACCTGCGGCCTCGGGAGTTTTACGACGAGAACGGGATATCCTTGCGTCTGGGCGCTGCCGTTGACGCCGTTGACGTGGCCGCGAAGACGGTTTCTGTGGGCGGCGATCTGATCAGCTACGACCATCTGGTGTTCACCACTGGGTCTTCCCCGCGCCGTTTGCCTGCCGCGATTGGCGGCGATCTGGCGGGCGTGCATGTGGTGCGCAGCCTGGCCGACGTGGACACGATGGAGGCCGCATTCCGCGACGGCGCAAGGGCGCTGATCGTGGGGGGTGGATATATCGGCCTTGAGGCCGCCGCCGTGGCCCGCAAGCTGGGCGTCTCCGTCACCGTGGTCGAGATGGCGGAGCGGATTTTGCAACGCGTCGCCTGCCAGGAAACCTCCGATTTTGTGCGCGCGCTGCATGTGAGCCAAGGCGTGGATGTCCGCGAAGGCGTCGGGCTGGATCAGCTGTTGGGCGAGGACGCCGTGACCGGCGCGGTGCTGAGCGACGGCACCGAGTTGGAGGTCGATTTCGTCATTGCAGGCGTGGGCATCGTGCCGGGCGACGCCTTGGCGGGTGCGGCTGGCGTGGCGCTGGAAAACGGGATTGCCACGGATGCACTGGGCCAGACCAGCGTAGAGGGCGTGTGGGCCGCAGGCGACTGCGCCTCTTTCCCGCACGGCGGCGTTCAGATGCGGCTGGAAAGCGTCGGCCATGCGATTGATCACGCCGAACTGGTCGCCGAAAACATCATGGGGGCGGGCAAGACCTACACGCCCCGCCCATGGTTCTGGTCGGATCAATATGACCTGAAGCTGCAGATCGCCGGGTTAGGTGGCGGCCATGACCGCGTGGTGGTGCGCCGCGACGGCGACGCGGTTTCGCATTGGTACTATTCGGGCGCGCATTTACTGGCGGTGGACGCGCTGAACGACCCGCGCAGCTACATGATCGGCAAACGGCTGATCGAGGCGGGGAAACACCCCAGCCCCGACGTGATCGCCGACCCCGCGACCGACATGAAGGCGCTTTTGAAAGCATGAGGATCATCGCGGGCAAACATCGCGGCACGGCGCTGGCTGAGGTCGGCAAAGGCGATGTGAGCGCCCATCTGCGCCCCACCTCTGATCGGGTGCGCGAAAGCCTGTTCAACATGCTGACCGGCGGGCGGTTTGGTGCGCCCGTGGCAGGCGCCCGCGTTCTGGACCTGTTTGCCGGCACCGGGGCTTTGGGGCTTGAGGCTCTGTCGCGCGGCGCGGACCGGGTGTGTTTTGTGGAGAACGGCAGGGCCGGGTTCAAGCTGATCACCAAAAACCTCGCCAAGCTGCGTGCGGCAGAGACCGCGACGGTGCTGACCCAAGACGCCACGCGGCTGGCTGCGAACCCCTATGCACCGTTTGATCTGGTGTTTCTTGACCCGCCTTATGGCAAATCCATGGGCGAAAAGGCCCTGACTTGCGCCCGTGAGAACGGCTGGATCGCGCCGGAAGCTCTGGTCGTGTGGGAGGAAGCCTCTGCCCAACTGCCGCCCGCAGGCTTTACGCATCTGGAGCACAAAACCTATGGCACGGCCACGATCACGCTCTTGAGGGCCGATTAACGCTATATCTTGTGGCCGAGGGCGGTTGTTCACCCATTGGTAATATGGGATGCTCCATAAAAATCGAGCACAACAACACGACCCAAACAGGCCTTCTTACACATGCTGGACGCCACAGATCTGCTTTCCGACATCTTCGGATTCGACGCCTTCCGCCCCGGTCAGGAGGAGATCGTGGAGGCCGTCTGCGCGGGCCAGAACACGTTGGCCATCATGCCCACGGGGGGCGGCAAGTCGCTGTGCTTCCAACTGCCTGCCTTGTGTCGGGAAGGGCTGACGGTGGTGATCTCGCCGCTGATCGCCTTGATGCGGGATCAGGTGCGGGCCTTGAGGGCCGCGGGTGTCAGCGCGGGGTGTCTGACCTCAGGCAACACGGAAGAGGAAAGCGACGCGGTGTTTGCGGCCCTGCGCGAAGGGCATCTGAAGCTGCTCTACCTCGCGCCTGAGCGCCTTGCCAAAACCGCCACACAAGACATGCTGCGTCGGGCGCATGTCACCATGATTGCGGTGGACGAGGCGCATTGCGTCAGCCAATGGGGACATGATTTCCGCCCGGATTACCTGCGCATCGGGCAGTTGCGCAAAGCGCTGGATGTACCTCTGGCCGCCTTCACCGCCACCGCCGACGAGGAAACCCGCGCAGAAATCGTGGCGCGGCTGTTTGACGGGGTTCAGCCGACGACATTTCTGCACGGCTTTGACCGCCCCAACCTGCATCTGGCCTTTCAGGCGAAGGACTCGCCACGCAAGCAAATCCTTGAGTTTGCCAATGCAAGACGCGGCCAATCGGGGATTGTCTATTGCGGCACGCGCGCCAAAACCGAAAGCCTTGCCCGCGCCTTGGCGGAGGATGGCCACGCCGCCTGCCACTACCATGGCGGCATGGACCCAGAGCTGCGCCGGGAGGTCGAGGCGCGGTTCTCTCGCGAGGACGGGCTGGTCGTGGTGGCCACGATTGCCTTCGGGATGGGGGTCGACAAGCCGGATGTGCGCTGGGTCGCCCATGCCGACCTGCCCAAGACCATCGAGGGGTATTATCAGGAAATCGGCCGTGCGGGCCGCGACGGGGCGCCTGCCGACACGCTCACGCTGTATAGCGCCGACGACATCCGCTTCCGTCGCCAGCAGATTGACGAAGGGCTGGCCGACGCGGAGCGCAAAGGCGCGGACCACGCGCGTCTGAACGCGCTGTTGGGACTGGCGGAGGCCTTGGAATGCCGCCGCCATGCGCTTTTGAGCTATTTTGGCGAGACGGAGATCAGCTGCGGCAAATGCGATCTGTGTGACACCCCACCCAAGACGTTCGACGGAACGGTGCATGTGCGCAAAGCGCTGTCGGCCATTTTGCGGACGGATGCGTGGTTTGGCGCGGGACACCTGATCGACATCCTGCGCGGACAGATGACTGACAAGGTGCAACAACGCGGCCATGACCAGCTGCCGACATTCGGGGTGGGCGACGATCTGGACAAGCGCGAATGGGGCGCGGTGTTTCGGCAGATGCAGGGCCATGACCTGATCCGCCCCAACCCCGACCGCCACGGCGCGCTGTTCATGACAGACAAGGCCCGGCCCATTTTGAAGGACGAGGCCACGATCACCCTGCGCCGCGACACGATCAGCAAGGGCCGCTCTGGACCGCGCGTGCGCACGCTGGTCTCGGACGAAGACGCGCCGCTTTTGTCCGCGCTCAAGGCCAAGCGCCGCGCCTTTGCAGAGGCACAGGGCGTCCCCGCCTATATTATTTTCAACGACAAGACCCTGATCGAAATGGCCGAGAAACGCCCTGCCACGCTGGACGCATTTGCCCAGATCAGCGGCGTGGGGGCCAAGAAGCTGGAAAACTACGGCACCGGGTTTTTGGAAGTCATCACCGGGGCGGAGGCCGAGGTGCCCCATCCCGCGCGCCGCAAGCTTGCGGGCGGCAATGCAGGCGCGGTCTATGATCAGTTGATGGAGGCCCAGAACCGCCTGAAAAACGGCGAAGGCGGCTTTGACAAACCGGTGAGTTGTTCTGCGTCGCTGCTGGCCAAAGTGGCCGAAACCCGCCCCCGCGACCACGCCGCCATGACAAGGCTTTTGGGGGAGCGACGCGCAGACCGCTTTGCCGACGCATTCCTTGAGGTGCTGGCAGACGCATAGCACTGGACGCCGCCACCCGCCCCGCTAGATTACGCCCCATGAAGAAGGGACCCGCATGCTGATCGTCATCTCCCCCGCCAAAAAGCTCGATATGTCCGCGACGGACCTGACCCCTACTTTGCCGGAGTTTCAGGACGACGCCAACATCCTGGCCAAATCCGCCGCCCGGCTCAGTGCCAAGAAACTGGGCGCGTTGATGTCGATCTCAGACAGCCTCGCCAAGCTGAATTACGACCGGTTCAAGGCGTTTGAACCCGCCTCTACGCCTGACAACTCGAAGCCTGCTGCGCTCAGCTTCGCGGGGGACACCTATACGGGTCTCGAGGCCGCCTCGCTTGACGCAGACGAGCTGGCCTATGCGCAGAACCACTTGCGCATCCTGTCAGGTCTCTACGGCCTGCTGAAACCGCTTGATGCAATCCAGCCTTACCGGCTGGAGATGGGCAGCCGCCTGAAAACCGGGCGCAAACCGTCGCTTTATGCCTATTGGGGCGACAAGATCGCGCTGAAGCTGAACGCAGAGGCCGAGGCGCAGGGAACGGACACGTTGATCAACTGCGCCAGTCAGGAGTATTTCGGGGCGGTTGATCCCAAAGCGCTTAAGCTGAAAGTGGTCACGCCGACCTTCCTCGAAGACAAACCCGGCGGCCCCAAGATCGTCAGCTTTTTTGCCAAACAGGCCCGCGGGGCCATGGCGCGGTTTATCATTCAGAACCGCATCGCAAACGTCGATGGGCTGAAGGATTTCGACACGGGCGGCTACAACTACCAGCCCGATCAATCCACCCCCGACAACCCGGTCTTCTTCCGATCCGAGGCAGCCCTTAACGCCGTCCGCAAAGCCTCCTGAGCAGCGTTCTGGCGGAAATCCCCTCGGACGAAGCCTCAGAATAAATTGCGGATCTGGGGGTGAAACCCACAACCTGTCGGCGCGGCGCAGGCGTTGCTAAACACAGCTCAGCCCAAGGCGCAGAGGCGGATATTTCCATTTTCTTTCATCACACTACCCGTGCATGGCTCAAAAGCCAGACAGGCTTTGACCCGCACCCCAAATTGCCATTAATCTCCGTCTAACCCTTTCAACCTGATCCGGCCGCCCCCAGATCAGGACAAGAGCAAACGCAAAAAGGGACAAAGAAAAGGAATTCGGGGACGATGAGCAAAAACACCCGCAGAGCCTTCCTTCTGGGCACCGGAGCCGTCATCGGCGGCTGGGCCACGCGGCGCTATTACACCGACCCTGTCCCCATTGGCACCAACTATGTCACGCCAACAGCCGACCCGCTGATCCTCAATGACGCCTCGGAGCTGTCGCCCACCCGGGTCGCCAAACATATCACCGTATCAGATAAATTCGACGCCCAATCCACCGCCGCCCTGCGCGCGGAACTGAAAGACGCCGAAGCCAATCGCCGCCCCGTCATCGCCTCTGCCGCGCGCCATTCGATGGGCGGGCAATCCATTGCCCAGGGTGGCACAACCTACACAATGGCCCATGACTGGGTCGAGCTGGACACTACCAATCTGACCTACCGCACAGGCGCGGGCACCAGATGGTCCACCATCATCAGAGTGCTGGACGCTGCGGGCTTCTCTCCGGCGGTCATGCAATCGAACAACGATTTCGGCGTCGCCGCGACCTACTCGGTCAACGCGCATGGGTGGCCGGTCCCGTTCGGGCCGATGGGCTCCACCGTGGTGTCGATCCAGATCATGCTGGCCGACGGTCAGTTGGTCACCTGTTCTCGCGAGGAAAACGCTGACATCTTCCTGTCGGCCATGGGCGGCTACGGCCTGATAGGCATCATCACCGAGCTAGAGGTCCGCATGGTCCCTAACGCGCGGCTGGAGCCCACTTTCACACATCTCGACCCGATGAATTTCGGGCCCGAATTTGTGCGCATGATCAAGGGCACCCCGAATGTGCAGATGGCCTATGGCCGGATGGATATTTCCAAGGACCGGTTCCTCGAGGACGCGATGATGATCACGTATCGCCCAACCTCGGATCAGTCCGATCTGCCGCCCGCGCCGGGTTCTGGCTGGCTGTCCAAACGCGCCCGCGACATTTTCCGGGCGCAGCTTGGCTCCGACATCGCGAAACACGGCCGCTGGTGGTTTGAATCCTCGCTCGGGCCGCGCATTGGCGGCGGGGACACCACCCGCAACGCGCTTCTGAACGAGCCGGTGGTCACCCTTGATGACCGCGACCCGACCCGCACCGACATCTTGCACGAGTACTTCATCTCGCCCGACAATTTCGGCGCCTTCATCGCCGCCTGCCGCCAGATCATCCCGTCCTCCTACCAAGAGCTGCTGAACATCACCCTGCGCTACGTCATGCCTGACAATGAAAGCTGGCTGGGCTACGCGCCGGTCGACCGCATCGCCGCCGTCATGTTGTTCAGCCAAGAAAAATCGCTGCGCGCGGAAGAAGACGCAAGGCGCATGACCCAGGACCTGATTGATGCGGCCATCCGTTTGGGTGGGACATATTACCTGCCCTACCGCCTGCATGCCCGCCCCGACCAGTTCGCCGCCGGTTACGCCGGGCTTAGGCCCTTTGCAGCCAAAAAGCGGGCGATGGACCCCAAACTTCTGTTCCGCAACGCCCTGTGGGACAGCTACATCGCGCGCGCCTGAAGGGAGCACCCAGACATGACCACCCTCCGCATCATCGCTTTCGGCTACGCCGCCGTTTTGTTTATCGCGGCATCGCTCAACTACCTGCCCATCCCCGGCATCATCGACGAGAACGGCAACGCTTTTGGGGTCTTCGCCCTTGATCTGTTCGACGACTCGCTGCATGTCGCCTCCGGGCTATGGGCGCTGGCTGCGGGCCTGATCTCCCACCGCGCCTCGAAAATCTTCCTGACATGGTTCGGGGCGCTTTATCTGCTCGATGGTGCCATGGGCCTCGTCACCGGCTCCGGCTACCTGGATTTCGGCATCTTCGTTTATGGCTGGTACGAATACCCCAGCTTCCTGATCAAACTTGCCGCCAACATCCCGCACATCTTTCTCGGCGGCTTCGCCCTGTTTTCCGCCTTCATGTTCGACCGCAAATGAAGCGCCTGCTGAAATGGCTGGGTCTGTCGCTTCTGCTGCTGATTGCCATCATCGCGGGGCCCATCCTTTATGTCGAAACCATGTGCCGCGGCGAAGCGCTGACGCAGGCTGAGGCGCAGTACGTCACCGACCCGGCCAACCAGCGGCCCGAGGCCCGGACCTACATGGTCTACCCCGAATGGCACATCGTCTACGCCTATGAGGGCTATGCCGAGACGCTGAAATCAGGCCACCCCCACACCTTTCCCTATTTGAGCGCCATCAAAGGTTTCTGGTCAGCCACCTGCGGCCTTACTGAGCAAGCCGACCAATTGGGGGAGGCGGGCTTCAACTCAAAAGCCACGATCTACACCATCGGCGCGTCCTTCACGCTGGAGATGCTGTTCAAAGCTGCCTACGAGGAAACCATCGGACGGCTCTTCACAGCCTTCGCCCCCTCCCCCCAAGACAAGGTCGAGGCAGACATGGCGACCGATTACGCCACCTTCCTGCAGCAGATCCCATGGTACAATTACGATTTCCCCGCTTGGGTTGAGAAACTCTGGGCGGCTGAACCTGTCGGCGTCCGAGGCTGGGAACGCCGCATCGCGCTTGGCCTCGAATGGGGCGCCAAAACCCAATACGCCAAGGTCATCGCAAACGCCGCCGCGGGCCTCGGCGCGGACGAATTGCGGATGCAAGTCGCGATCCAGAATATCGACCCTGCCGATCTGGCCCGCCTGCCTGACGTCACACTCATCGACCAATCCGGTGATATCATCATCGCTGAGGTCCCCCGCTACCGCATCTTCGCCACCCTCGCCAAAGACGTCGCTCGCGCAGGCGGTCAGTTTGTGGAAATCGCAGGCAATGACGACATATTGCTCTCCTATCTCGGCGCGACCCCGCCTGCGCTCACAGGCGCTGCCAAGATCATCTCAACCACCTCCCGTTTCGGGTTCTCTGACCAGAGCCGCTCCCTCATCGCCATAAAGGTTCCAGAACTCACAGCAACGCTGGACGCCCTCGCCACCCAAAGCGGCACTCTGGAACATATCTATGACTACTGATCCGCTTCCCATGTTTCAAAATATCCTCCCCGAAGGGCCGCTCTCAAAGATGAAACAGCTCCTGATCCCCTGCGCCGCCCTGCTGGCATGGCTCGCCATCGCTGCCGCAGCGATGTGGCCGGGATCAATCAACACGGCATTCATCCCCGCGACCACTCAGGCCTTGCCGGAGAACGTCGCCGTCATTGGAACAAAAGGCCCGCTGCTGATCGTCTATTCCGAAGACCCCGACTACGTCCGCAACCTCTACAAATCAGGCGTCAAACTGGTCCTGCCCGCCCGCAAGAAAACCTGCCTGAACCTGCAAAATGTCTGAGCTGCGCACCCTCATGCGCTCCCATCCGCGACCGGGCTCCGTCGATTGGATCGGCCTGCGCCCCGCCCGACTTGCGACAATACATATCGTCACAGAGGTCGAGGTCACCGAAAAAGGTCTCGCAGGCGATCACTACACCTCCGGTGGCCCCCGCGCCGTGACCCTTATTCAAGCGGAGCATCTGCCCGTCATCGCAGCCCTCACCGGCCAGACCGTCACGCCCGAGATGCTGCGCCGCAACATCGTCATCTCCGGCATCAACCTCACGGCACTGCGCCACGACGTCCTGCACATCGGCACCGCGCAGCTGAAACTCACCAAACCCTGCGCGCCCTGCTCGCGGATGGAGAAGGTCATCGGACCCGGCGGCTACAACGCCATGCGCGGCCATGGCGGCTGGTATGCCGAGGTGATCCACCCCGGTCTGATCAAAGAAAAAGACGCGCTCACGGTTGCAAGCACGTCTTAGTTTCGTCTCAGTAGGAATGCTCGAAAGCCTGCGGTTCTAACCTGCCCGGGATGCCCGTTTCCGCTCATGCGGGTCCAGATGGCGCTTGCGCAAACGGATGGCGTTTGGCGTCACCTCAACCAGCTCGTCATTGTCGATATAGGCAATCGCCTCTTCCAGCGACATGCGCACCGGCGTGGTCAGCCGCACCGCCTCATCCGTCCCAGACGCCCGCACATTGGTCAGCTTCTTGCCCTTCAGCGGGTTCACTTCCAGATCATTTTCACGGCTGTGCTCGCCGATGATCATCCCCTGATACACCGCCTCCTGAGAGCCGATGAAAAACTTGCCCCGGTCCTCAAGGTTGAAGATTGCATAGGCCACTGAAACGCCGTTCTCCATCGAGATCAATACGCCCGCACGACGACCCGGAATATCGCCCTTATGCGGGGCCCATTCGTGGAAGACGCGGTTCAAAACACCCGTGCCGCGCGTATCGGTCAGAAACTCGCCGTGATAGCCGATCAACCCGCGCGACGGCACATGCGCGATGATCCGCGTCTTGCCCGCACCAGCAGATTTCATCTCCGTCAGCTCGCCCTTCCGTACCCCGGTGATTTTTTCAATCACCGAGCCGGAATAGTCGTCATCCACATCAATCGTCACCTCTTCGATGGGCTCATGGCGCACACCGTCGATCTCCTGAAACAGCACCTGCGGGCGGGAGATACTCAGCTCGAACCCTTCGCGGCGCATGTTTTCGATCAACACGCCCATCTGCAATTCGCCGCGCCCCGCCACTTCAAACGCATCACCGCCGGGCGTGTCCGTCACCTTGATCGCGACGTTGCTCTCGGCCTCTTTCATCAGCCGGTCCCGGATCACACGACTCTGCACTTTCTTGCCGTCCTTACCCGCGAGCGGGCTGTCGTTGATCCCGAAGGTCACCGTTATCGTCGGCGGATCAATCGGCTGCGCCGGGATCGCCTCGTCGACATCCACCGCGCAGATCGTGTCCGCCACGGTCGCTTTCGACATACCCGCCAGCGACACGATATCGCCCGCCTCGGCCGCATCGATCGCCTCAAAATTCAGGCCCCGCGACGCCATGATCTTGGTGCAGCGGAACTGCTCGATCTTGGTGCCGTCGCGCGACAGCGCTTTCACAGTTTCCCCGGCTTTCAACGTGCCGCTTTCCACCCGGCCTGTCAGCAACCGGCCAATGAACGGGTCAGACCCCAAAGTCGTCGCCAACATCCGAAACGGCGCGTCGCGCGCTTCAATCTGCGCAGGCGCGGGCACGTGATCCACGATCAGATCCAGTAGGGCCGTCAGATCCTTGCGCGGGCCATCGAGTTCCATATCCGCCCAGCCGGACCGGCCAGAGGCGTACATGGACGGAAAATCCAGCTGGTCATCATTCGCGCCAAGGTTGGCAAACAGGTCAAAACACTCGTCCAATGCCCGGTCCGGCTCGGCATCTTGCTTGTCGACCTTGTTCAGCACAACGATCGGACGTAGCCCCAAGGCCAGCGCCTTCGAGGTCACGAACTTTGTCTGCGGCATCGGGCCCTCTGCGGCATCCACCAGCAAGACCACGCCGTCCACCATCGACAAGATACGCTCCACCTCGCCACCGAAATCGGCGTGGCCGGGCGTGTCGACGATATTAATACGGATGCCCTTCCACTCCACTGATGTGGCCTTCGCAAGAATGGTGATCCCGCGTTCCCGCTCCAAGTCGTTGCTGTCCATGGCCCGCTCGGCCACAGCCTGATTTTCCCGGAACGAGCCCGATTGCTTCAGCAGCTCATCCACCAGCGTCGTCTTGCCGTGGTCCACGTGTGCGATGATCGCAATGTTGCGAAGGTCCATAACGTCTTGCCTTTAAACGGAGGTATCGAGGGCGCACTACCGCACCTCCCCCCTAATGACCACCCACATTCGAGGCCGCACGCCATGCGCCCCTCTCCATTTGGTCAAAAAATACTCAAATAACCGCGAAACACGTCGAAACGCAGGCCAGTACGGGCTCGCGCCAGCCACAAGCGCCAATAAGAAATCTGCGGCCGCAGGCGCTCAATTGGCGTCGCGCAACCGCTCAAGCAGCGCGGGAGAAGCATATCCGTCAGGCACCAGCCCGACGCTGGCCTGAAACCCGCGCACGGCATTGATCGTCAGCGGCCCGATCTTGGCGTCGATCTTCTGGGTATCAAACCCAAGCGCTGTCAGCCGCTCCTGCAACTCGATCCGCTCGTCAAAACTCAGGGCTCTGTCGCCCAAAGGCCAGCCGCCTTCAAACGCCCCACCGCCGCGCAACCGGTCCGCCAGATGGCCCACACCGATCACATAGGCATCCGCGGTATTATAGCGTTCCAGCACGGCGAAATTGTCGAAGATCATGAACCCTGCGCCTTGCGCCCCTGCAGGCAACAGGATCGAGGCCATGCCATGATCCGGCACAACGCGGCCAGCCACATCCAACACCCCCAGCGCCGCCCAATCGGCGGGGGATTTCAGCACGTCGCGATCCGCCAGCCGGTAGTCGAACCCGTCGGGGATCTTGATCTCGACGCCCCAAGGCTGGCCGGTGACCCAGCCGAATTCCGACAGGTAATTCGCGGTGGAGGCCAGGGCGTCCACCGCCACATCGCCCCAGATGCTCCGCTTGCCGTCGCCGTCGAAATCAACTGCGTAGCTCAGATAGGATCCCGGCATGAACTGCGTATGCCCCATCGCACCCGCCCAAGACCCCGTCATCGCCCGCGCGCTGACATCGCCCGCATCGAGAATGCGCAGCGCATCCATCAGCTGACCTTCAAAAAACGCGGCGCGGCGTGCGTCAAAGGCCAGAGTGGCCAACGAACGGATCACGTCCTTGCTGCCACGAAACGTGCCATAGGCGCTTTCCAGCCCCCAGATGGCGGTCACGATATGCTTGTCGACGCCGTATTGCGCCTCGATCCGGTCCAGTGCCGCCTGTTCACGCGACAATGCCTTGCGCCCATTGGCAATCCGCGCGTCGCTGACCGCCGTACCCAGATAATCCCAGATCGTTTTGGTAAATTCCGACTGGTTGCGGTCCCGCTTGATGACCTCCGGGTCATAGGTCACACCGTTCAGCGCCGCGCTGACCACGGGTGCGGATATCCCAGCCTCAACCGCGCGGGCCTCAAATTCGACGAGCCATTCGGAAAACCCGTCCTGCGCCTGCGCCACACCGGTCCAGACCAGCGCCAATACCACCCAGATCAGCCTCATTTCCGCGCCGCCTTTTTACGTAGTTTGGATCCCTTTTTGCGGTGTTTCACCAGCTTGCGCTTCGGCCCGCCAGACCTGCGTTCGCGGCCGCCTTGCGGCATCGCTTTGCCTTCAAGCTCCAGCAGTTCCAGCACCAACCCGCCGGTTTGCGGCGTGGCCTCGGCGATGCGCACCAGCACGCGCTGGCCAAGGCCCAGCACCCGACCGCTTTGCTCGCCTCGCAGGGTCTGGGCCTCGCGGTCAAACTGATAGTATTCTCGCCCAAGCGTCCGCACCGGCACCAGCCCATCCGCCCCTGTCTCGTCGAGCTTCACAAACACCCCGAAGCTGACCACGCCCGAAATGCGCCCGCCAATTTCCGAGCCAACCCGGTCTGCCAGATAGCTGGCCAGATAACGGTCGGTCGTGTCGCGCTCCGCCTCCATGGAGCGGCGCTCTGTGGTCGAGATATGCTCGCCGGTCTCTTTCAGCCCCTCTTGTGCGGCAGCGTCCAGACCGTCCTTGCCCCAGCCGTGCGCGGTGATTAGCGCCCGGTGCACGATCAGGTCGGCATAACGCCGTATGGGAGACGTAAAATGCGCGTAATTCTTCAAGGCCAACCCGAAATGCCCGAAATTTTCGGGCGCATAGTAGGCCTGCGTCATCGAGCGCAGCGCGGATATGTTCATCAACTCCGCATGCTCCGTGTCCTTCGCCTGATCCAGCAGCCGGTTCAGGTGCCGGGTTTCCAACACCTGCCCTTTGGCCAGATTGAAACCCGACGCCCCCGCGACCTCCCGCAGGCTTTCGAGCTTTTCTGGGCTCGGCTCCTCATGCACCCGGTAGAGCAACGGGACCTTGGCCTCTTTCAGCGTCTCGGCGGCAGCGACATTGGCCAGCACCATAAACTCCTCGATCAGCTTATGAGCATCCAGCCGGTCGCGAAACGCGACACTTGTCACCTGGCCCGCATCGTCCAGAACGATCTTGCGCTCCGGCAGGTCCAATTCCAGCGGTTGGCGACGGGCGCGTGCTGATTTCAGGGCATCATAGGCGGCGTAAAGCGGCGCGATGACCCCTTTCACCAAAGGCGCCACCTTATCGTTGGGCCGCCCGTCCTGACCCGCCTGTACTTCTTCATAATTCAGCGCCGCCGGAGAGTTCATCAGCCCGCGCACGAACCGGTGCCCCAGCTTATTGCCATCCGCGTCCAGCACCATACGCACGGCGATGCAGGCCCGCTCCACCCCCTCATGCAGGGAGCACAGATCGCCCGACAGCGCGTCAGGCAGCATGGGCACCACCCGGTCAGGGAAATACGTGGAATTGCCACGTTTGCGGGCCTCGCGATCCAGTTTCGAGCCGGGCCGCACGTAATGCGCCACATCGGCAATCGCCACCCACACCACATGGCCGCCCTTGTTCTTGGGGTCGTCATCCGCATGGGCAAAACACGCATCATCATGGTCACGGGCATCGGAGGGATCAATCGTGATCAACGGCAGGTCGCGCAGGTCCTCGCGCTTGCCGAGTGTCACAGGCTTTGCGGCCTCTGCCTCCGCCACCACGTCGCTCGGAAACGCATCCGGGATGTCATGCTGGTGGATGGCAATCAACGATACCGCCCTCGCTGCTCCCGGGTCCCCCAACCGCGCCGTAATCCGCGCCAGAGGAAGCCCCATGCGCGACTTCGGACCGGTCTGTTCAGCCTCGACCAGCTCGCCGTCGCGCGCGCCCTCTTCGGCGCCTGCCGGAACGCGCCACTCGCGGTCCGAGCCTTTGTCTATCGGCGTGATCCGCCCGCCGTCAGAGCCCGCTTTGAAGAGGCCCAACAGCTTTTGCGGCCCCGTGCCGATGCGCCGGATCAGCCGGGCCTCATAGGCATAGCCCTCGCCGGATACCTTCGTCAGCCGCGCCAGAACCCGGTCCCCCTCGGCCAAGGCAGGATCGCCCTTTTTGGCGATGAACAGAATACGCGGCGCGTCCCCCTCGCCCTCCCATTCCACGGGGCCAAGAAACAAATCGCCGTCGCTATCTGCGGCCATAACCCGGCAGACAGAGACTGGCGGCAACCCGTCGCGGTCGCGATAGGTTTTGCGGCGTTTTTCCAGCAGCCCCTCGCCCTGCAGCTCTTTCAACAGGCGCTTCAGCTCGATCCGGGCTTGGCCCTTGATGCCAAAAGCCCGCGCGATATCGCGTTTGGAGCCCTTGGTCGGGTTGTCATTGAGCCAGTTCAGAATGTCGTCTCGGGAGGGAAATTTGCTCATGCCCAAGGCCTAACATGCGTCACGGCGCGGCGCACCCGGCTTCTTTCTGCTTTGGGCATGCAGAGGTTCTGGGCTCAAAGATCGCCGACCTCGTCGACGTCGCGCAGGGTCTCTACATGAGCGATGCGCAGCCGCCCCAAGCTGCGCTGCGTATCAGCCAAAGCGTCCGCGCTGGACCAGCGCACGCTGGCAAACATGCCCGCAGGCTGGGCCGCCATGCGTTTGAGACCCACTAGCCAATAGCCACCGTCTTCCGACGGACCAAACACCGCGTCATGATCCCCAAGCGCGGCAAAAGCCTTTGCGATGTGGTAGGCCCTCACCCCCGGGATGTCTGCGCCGATGATGCAGACCGGGCCCGGCGGCAGGTCGCGAAACACCCGGCCCATCCGGTCCCCAAGATCACCACGGCCTTGCGCGATGCGCGGCAGATGCGACGGCCAGACGCGGCTGGCCAACCCCTCGTGATCGGGCGAAACCGCCAGCACCAGCCGCCAGCGCGGGTCCTCGACCTCGCGCAGCAGGCGACGTACCTGATGGCGAAACCACCATGCCGCACCGACCATACCGAGGCCCCGCCCCAGCCGGGTTTTGACCCGTCCCGGATGCGGCTCTTTGAGCATGACGACCAGCGTTCTACGCAAAGTAATCCCGCAAGATGCGGCTGTAGACGGCTTTAAGTTGATGGATTTGGGCGACCTCGACCCGCTCATCAACGGCGTGCATGGTCTTGCCGACGAGGCCGAACTCCACAACCGGGCAGTGGTCTTTGACGAACCGTGCGTCTGACGTACCTCCCGTGGTCGACATCTCGGGTGTGACGCCGGTTTCGGCCTTCACCGCGTCTGCCACCAAAGCTGACAACGGACCTGGAGGCGTCACGAAGCTTTCGCCTGAGACCCTGACGCGCATCTCGATCACAGCGCCGGTCTCGAGAGCCAAGGCGTCAGCCTCACCTTGCAGCCAAGCGGTGACACTGTCCGAGCTATGGGCATCGTTGAAGCGGATATTCACCGTCGCGCGGCACTCTGCCGGGATCACGTTGGTGGCCGGGTTGCCCGCGTCGATTGTGGTGCATTGCAAAGTGGAGGGGTCGAAATGCTCTGTGCCTTGGTCCATCTCATGCGTTGATAACCGGCTGATCAACCGCGCCATGATCGGCATCGGGTTCAGCGCGCGATGTGGATACGCCGCGTGGCCTTGCTTGCCTTTCACCGTGAAGAACACGGTCATCGAGCCGCGCCGCCCGATTTTGATCATCTCGCCCATGGTTTCGGGGCAGGTCGGCTCCCCCACCAGACAGTCGGTCATCACCTCGCCCTGGGTCTTCATCCAATCCAACAACGCCCTTGTGCCATCGACCGCGTCGCCTTCTTCGTCCCCTGTGATGGCAAGGATCACCGCACCGTTGGGGGGCGTCTCGCGCACAAAATCCACGGCGGCAGCGGCAAAGGCTGCGACGCCTGACTTCATGTCCGTCGCTCCGCGGCCATAGAGCCAGCCATCGCGAATTTCGGCTCCGAATGGATCGACGCTCCATGCGTCGAGATCGCCCACAGGGACCACATCTGTGTGCCCATTGAACCCAAAACTGCGGTTTGCGCCACGTGGGCCCCAGCGCGCGTAAAGATTGCTGACAGCGCCGCGATCCACCCGGTGGCATTCAAACCCGGCACCTTCGAGCAGCGCGGACAGCACGCTCAATGCGCCACCTTCATCAGGCGTCACCGAGGCGCATTTGACCAGATCGGCAGTCAAAGAGACGGGGTCAACCGGCTGTGTCATGGGTGCTCCTTCGCACGAGTATGGACCAGATCACGGCCGAAAGCCGTTGCGGCAAAAAAGACGCAATAGCGCCCGGATGTGGCAGCCGCCCGCAAGCAAGGCTTCCTTTTGAGCTCGGTAACACAATAATTATCCACAATAAATAAGCCCGAGGCAGGGTATGCGGCGCGCAAAGGGTCGCAAGAGCAAAATAAACTCACGGAAGCCAGCCCCCGAAATTGGGGCGCGCCGGTTATGCTCGTCTGCCCAAGGCCACGGAGGCAAATATGGCAGCGGCACCGCTGATCGCGACACTTGGAAATGCGCCTTTTGGGCGGCTTTTCGGCTGCGCGTGCCACATTTGCGCAGAACTCACGCGGGAATTGGGCAAGGTTGTCTTAAAATTAGCCATAAATCGCCCCCCGGCATTCATGAATTGGCTACGGTTTTTGCCTAAATCTTCACACGCGAGCGACACTCACCGCCCGCGTCAGGAAGATCAACGATGACCCGTATTACGATCCAGAACGGAAGCAGCCTCGGCTTTTTGGGCCGTGCAGAGCTGTTGTCGTCGCGGATCAAGGCGGATCTGGCACAGGTTAATGGCACCCAAACCGCCTATGCCACTCCGGGTCTCGACCATGCCAACACCAATGATACGCCGCAAGCACGTCCGGAAACCGGGCTTTTGGGCAGCACGCGTGTGGCAACGCCGACGGGTCAGGTCGCGGTGCAAGACCTCAATCCCGGCGACATGGTGCTGGACCCGTCAGGGGCCGCAGTCGCTGTGCGCCATATTCTGAAGACCCCGACGGCGAAGACCGCGATATGTATTCGCGCGCCCTACTACGGTTTGGATCAGGACCTTGTCGTTGGCCCGGATCACCGCATCGCCGTCACTTCCGACATTGCTGAGTATCTTTTCGGTGCTGAAACTGTGCTGGTCCCGATCTGGGCTTTGAAAGACGGACGCAAGGCGCAGCATTGGGAAATGGCCCCCAACACGGACCTGTACCAAGTGCAGCTGGAACATGCGGCGGCGTTGAGCATCGGAAAATGTGCGGTCGAAAGCATGCCGAAATCCGGCCAGTCCATCGGCAAGGTTCTTTCTCAGGAAGAAGCGCGCTGTTTCGCGGCCGAACATAAATCCGGCTACCAAAGCTAACCTTTCTTACTGCCCTTCTTTGATCCGGCAGGTTTGCCCGGCTTTAAGGCCTTTGCCTCTGCCCCGTTGCTATCCTCTTCATCGTAGAGAGTTGTCGTTTGCGCCACGACCACGGAATTCTCATCAAGCGCGCGCTGCATCAACTCTGTCTCTTCTTCGGGGATGTCATGCCCCTCTGCCAGACGTTCAGACAGGCTGCCATAGCCCGTGACATCAAGCGGCGCGAGCCCGGCGCGCTTGAGAAGGGCGACGCATTCGCGAACGGCCTCTGCCTCGTCGATCCCGGTCGAATAACAGACCATCGCGGCACCAGAGGCCCCTTCGGGCATCCCGTCATCGGCGCTGCGACCCACCTGCACAAGAAGGGTATAGACTTGATGCTTGCTTTCAGTTTTGGGCATGTCCGCTCCGACAATTGCGAGGGTCTGGGTGACATGTGTCAAACCCATTGAGCCACGCCACGCAAGCAGATAGGTAAGCGCGACGATCCGGGGGAAGGGTGATCAAACCATGTACCGACTGTTTTTTCTGGCCACGCTGGCCCTTTTGCCATGGGCGCAACCTGTCGTAGCCCAGGACGGCTCCATCACCATTTCCACCGTGACCCGCGCTCCGTTCTCGATGGAAGAGAACGACGAAAGCGTTGGCTTCAGCATTGAGCTGTGGTCCATGTTGGCCGCCGACCTTGGGCTGCAAACGGACTTCGTCCGTACCGAGAACTTTCAGGACATGCTTGATCTGGTTGTCGCCCGGCAGGTGGATGGCGCCATCGCCAATATTTCGATCACGGCGGAGCGCGAGGGGATCATGGATTTCTCGCAGCCGATATTCGACAGCGGGCTGCAGATCATGCTGCCTTTTGACAATTCGACCGGCTCGATCTTGAACGCGCTTTTGACCCGCGACATCGCCGTGGCGGTGCTGGTTGCCATCGGATTGTTGTTTGGCGGCGGAATGCTGATGTGGGTGTTTGAAAGGCGCCGCCAACCATTTTTTGACCGAGATGCAAAGGACGCGCTTTTTCCGTCTTTCTGGTGGGCGCTCAATCTGGTGGTCAATGGCGGTTTTGAGGAACGCATGCCGATCTCCCGCCCCGGTCGGTTCTTTGCCGTTACGCTGGTCTTCGCCAGCCTGTTTTTAGTCTCAGTATTTGTGGCGAAGATCACCGCCGCTATGACCGTGGACGCGTTGCAAAGCAGCGTCGAGTCAATCAACGATTTGGACGGACGGCGTGTGGGCACCATCGCGGGTTCGACCGCAGAGCAGTTTCTGGACCAGCGCGAGATTGCCTCGATTTCCTATGATGGGTTGGATCTGATGCTACAGGACTTTGAAGACAGCGCCTTGGACGCGGTGTTCTTCGATGGCCCGATCCTGTCGTATTACGCCACCACGCGCGGCAGCGGCATTGCCCGGATGGTGCCTCGCGTGTTCAAACCCGAGAATTACGGCATGGCTCTGCCCACCGGCAGCCCGCTGCGCGAGCAGATCAATCAAGGCCTGCTGCGGCTGCGCGAAGACGGTCGCTATAGCGCCTTGCGGGCAAAATGGTTTGGTGCGGGCAATTAGCGGCTTTTGATCGCGCGATAGGCCCAGATCAAGAGGCACGCGCCTGCCGCGCCAACGATCAGCTGCGGCATCCATGCATTTTCAGCGTAGATGCCAACGAAGGATAGCAGCAGGTTCAAGACAACGGCGCCAAGCACACCGAGCGCGATATTCCCGAGCACCCCGGTTTGCGCCTTCATGATCATGCTGGCCACCCAGCCAGCCAATCCGCCTACGATAATGCCGCCAATAAATCCGATACCCATGTGATCCTCCGCTCAGCTTTTGAGTTGCGCGACCCTTAGTCCCGCAGCAGGTCGTTGATGCCGGTCTTCGAGCGTGTCTTCGCATCGACACGTTTCACGATCACCGCGCAATAAAGGTTCACGCCGTTCTTGGACGGCATGGAGCCTGCGACGACCACGGAATAAGGCGGCACCTCGCCATACATGACCTCGCCAGTGTCGCGATCCACGATTTTGGTGGACTGGCCGATAAAGACGCCCATGCCCAGAACCGAGCCCTCGCGCAAGATGCAGCCTTCGACCACCTCGGAACGGGCGCCGATGAAGCAATTATCCTCGATGATTGTGGGGCCGGCTTGCATCGGCTCAAGAACCCCGCCAATGCCGACGCCGCCCGACAAGTGCACGTTTTTGCCGATCTGCGCACAGGAGCCGACCGTGGCCCATGTATCGACCATGGTGCCCTCATCGACATGCGCGCCAAGGTTCACGAAAGACGGCATCAAAACCACGCCGGGCGCAATATAGGCTGACTTGCGCACCACGCAGTTCGGCACGGCGCGGAAGCCTGCGGCTTTCCATTGCGCCTCGCCCCAACCTTTGAATTTGCTGTCGACCTTGTCCCACCAGCCAGTACCTTGCGGGCCGCCCTCGTGCTGCTCCATATCCTTAATGCGGAAACCCAGGAGGACCGCTTTCTTGGCCCATTGGTTCACATGCCAACTGCCATCATCTTGCTTTTCAGCCACCCGCAACGTGCCACTGTCGAGCGCGTTCAGCGTGTCTTCGATCGCATCGCGTGTCTCGCCAGTGGTGGCGGAGGTGATCGCATCGCGGCCTTCCCAAGCGGCTTCGATGGCGGTCTCAAGCTGGGCTTTTGACATGGGTTACAGGTCCTTCAATCATATGTGGCGTCGCGCGTGCTCTGGCTATAAACCGAAGGGAGTGTAAGACGCAATCAAGAGGCACGCCCGTGAAAGACGACAACCGCAAGCATCCGCTCCGCAATTCTGGTCAGGATGTTGAAGCGTCCCACCACGTGCCCGACACGCCGCAAACCCGGTCCTCTGCCTACCGTCTGGCCTTTGCCGACAACGAGTTTCTCTGCCAGGACGCGCTGCGCCCGGTGCGGCTGCAGCTTGAACTGCTCAAACCCGAGATGGGGATGGACGAAGAAGACATCCGCTCGACCATTGTGCTGTTTGGCGGTGCGCGGATCCCTGAACCTGCCAAGAAAGACACCGCCCGCACCAAGACCTTGGCCGACCTGTCGAAATACTATGCCGAAGCGCGCGAATTTGCCCGTCTGATGACGGAGCGGTCTGACGGGCATGAAGACGTGATCGTCACCGGTGGCGGCCCCGGTGTGATGGAGGCTGGCAACCGCGGCGCGATGGATGCAGGCGGGCGGTCCATCGGGCTGAACATCGTGCTTCCTCATGAGCAGGCCCCGAACGAATATGTCACGCCCGAGCTGTGCTACAACTTCCACTATTTTGCGATCCGCAAAATGCATTTCCTGATGCGCGCCCGCGCGGTCGCTGTCTTTCCCGGCGGTTTTGGCACGCTGGACGAAACCTTCGAGGCGCTGACCTTGATCCAGACGGGCCGCATGGAGCGGGTCCCGTTCCTGCTGTTTGGGGAGGCCTTCTGGCGGTCGATCATCAACTGGGAAACCCTGGCCGATGCCGGCACAATCTCAGAGGAAGACCTGTCGCTCTTCAAGTTTGTGGAAACCGGCGAACAGGCGATGGAGATCATCGACAACTGGGAGCCCGCCACCAAACGCGACGGCATTCCGGGGCGTTAGCGCGTCAGGGGATCAGGCGGTATTCGACGAACTCGGTCCGTTGCAGGAACCGAAAATTGTCGTCTGAGATCAAGGTGACCCGGATGTTGCCCGCCTCATTGCGCCAGACCGAGATGCCTTCGAGATTGTCATGCGTGCCAGTGGTTGTGGTCAGCAGCACTTGCTCGTCTGTCAGCGCGTCCGCGCCCACTTCGAAACTGCGCACGCGTGTGGCGAAAGCCGACACCCCGTTGAAGAAGCGCTCAAGCACGTAGAGCCGTCCATCCGGCCCGAAATCAGCACCAACAACGAGAAATCCGTTGCTGCGACTTACCGTAAGTTTGCTGTCCCAAACGCCTTGCTTGTTGCGCCAGACAGGAAAGGGCCGATCCAGCCGCCCGGAGCGTTCGGGCATGGTATAGAGCACCCCGTCTTCGTCGACAGCCAGCGCTTCAAGTGCGGAGTTGGCTTGCAGGTTGCGCACCCAGTTTGGCATTTTCAGAACCTCAGATGGGCCATCAAGTGCTGCGAATTTACGGATCACGTGCTGACCCTCAAAGGAGACGAAAATCTGGCTGTCCACCAGCACCGCCAGCCCTTCGGCATCAGTCCGGTAGCTGACGAGCGGCTCGCCTTCCGTGCCAAGGATCGGTCGGAATTTTGCGTTGTCCACGCCCACGATCCGCCCGCCGCGGCGCACAAAGACGCCTTCGCCGAACAGCCCCTTGTCTGTGGTCGCCAGAAAGGACGTGCCATTGCGTGACACCTCGATCGAAGAGAAGCCGCCGAACCCCTCGACCGCTTCGCTCCAAGTGTAGCTGCCGACCAGCTCCAGGCTCTGCGCATGCGCAAAGGGTGCCCAGAACAGACCGGCCAGAAAGGCCGCGATTAGTCGGATTGCAGAACCCCCACGCATTGGGTTGGCAGATCGGCCAGCCGCAATTCGCGGCGCGGTTTTGCTGCAGGGGCGTTGGGATCCGGGGGTGGCGGGTTCAGGATGTTATTGACCCATTGCTGGGCATCCGCGCATCCGTCGCCCGCCGGTGGAGCCGCCTGATCAACACACCCACGCGCGCCTTTGGGGCAAGCCAGCCGCACGTGGAAATGATAGTGGTGCCCCCACCAGGGCCGAATTTTGCGCAACCAGGAGCGATCGCCCTTGGCATCCTTGCACATCTGAACCTTTGCGCCAGGAAAGACGAAAATCCGCGCCACTCGCTTGTCTGAGGCTGCCGCCTTGAGCACCTCGTGATGGCCACGCGTCCAGCTGGAATTCACAAACGCGCCGTTGGAGCGGCGCATGGAAATGGCGGAGATGTTCTCCCGTTGCGTCCGGTTCAACGTCATATCTTGCGCGGGGTTCATCCAGATATCGGCGTCCAGCCCGATTTGGTGCGAGCGGTGGCCGGTCAGCATCGGCCCGCCGCGCGGTTGGCTCATGTCACCCACATAGAGCCCGGCCCAACCTTGACGCACTGCAGCCCGGCTGAGGTCTTGCACGAAATCCACCGTTTCAGGATGGCCCCAGTTGCGATTGCGCGACAGGCGCATGGCCTGCCATGTTGGCCCGGTTTCGGGCAGTTGCACCAGCCCGGCAGCGCAGCCATTGGCGTAGGAGCCATAGGCAGCCGCCGCTTGGCGGGACCCGTTTCGTTTCGCGCCGAATAGTGTCTTGGCGACCAGTTGACCTTGCGGCCCAAGGTCTTTGCGGACCTGCGGCGTGGAGCTTAGATCACCACCGGACTGTCCGGCACAGCTGCCAAGCGCAAAGAAACAGAGAAACGTGATTAGCGTGCGGATGCCCATACCGACTTATCCTCTCCCTGTGGTTTCACCCAGATTAACAGGATGAGACCCAAAAGGAAGAGGCCGATCACCGGAGTGACGCCAATCCGCTGACTGTCGGACATGGACGTGACAAGCGCGATTAACGCAGGTGCTAGGAAGGCGGTGGCCTTGCCTGCCAGAGCATAAAGCCCGAAGGCCTCTGTCATGCGGTATGGGTTGCCCTGTTTAACCAGCATTGCTCGCGATGCAGCCTGCACCGTGCCTCCCGCCGCCCCGACCATCGCACCGCAGAGGTAAAACGCGATATCTGAGATCGTGCGGCTGAGCAGAATTGGCGCGTCGCTGACCGGCAACCAAGCAACTTCGCCGGGTGCGATGGAAGCGATGCCGACGGTCGCAAAGATCAACACGAGGATCGACCAGACGATCACTGGTTTCGAGCCGTATCGGCGATCTGCACGTCCGCCAAGCCACGCAAAAATCGCGCCCGTGATCACCGCCAGAATGCCAAAGATCCCGATATCTATGACGCTCCACCCAAGCACCAGCTTGGCGTAGACCCCGCCAAAGGCATAGAGCCCATTGAGCGCGTCGCGGTAGATCATTGAGGAGGCCAGATAAGCAGACAGGCTCGGTGTTTGGGGCAGCTTCATGATTGTGCGCTTCAGCTCGATCAGGGCTTTCGACACCCCACCCGGCGCTTTCACATGCAACGGCTTCTTTTCGCGCACCCACAGGAAAAAGGGGATCATGAAGACGATATACCAAAGTGCCGCAAACGGTCCCACGAGCCGCGTACCTTCGCGCTGCTCTGGGTCAAGCCCGAACAGGGGCGGTGTTCCCAGTAACGTGCGACCTACGCTGCTCTCGGCAAAGAACAGCAGCATGATCACCAACGCCACGAGCCCGCCCAAGTAGCCAACGGCCCAACCTGTGCCGGACAAGCGGCCCGTCTCCTTGGGCGGACCGAGATCGGGCAGCATCGCGTTGGTGAATGTGGTGGCGAACTCCATCCCGATGAAGCCGATACCGAAAACGATGAGGACGAAAACAACGTTGAAATCGTCGGGCAGCGCCCACCAGAGCCCGGCAGCACCAGCGACGTAGAGCAGCGAAAACACCCAGATAAACGGCAACCTGCGCCCGGTATTGTCGGCAAGCGCACCTAGAACCGGCGCAGCCAGCGCGATAATGAGGCCAATCACTGCCTGACCGAAGCCCCAGACGCTCTGAGCATGCGCGTTCGCTTCCCCGGCAGACAGGCCTTCGTCAATATACATGTTGGAAACGATTTCGGCGAAATAGGGTCCGAAAATGAAGGTAAGCAGCAACGTATTGTATGGTTGACTGGCCCAGTCAAACATCATCCAACCGACAACGCGCTTCCTTATCGGAACAACCGACATTATTTTCCCCAGTCTACCAAACGGTTTAATCACCAAGAATTGTGCAGAGGCAAGGTAAAACTTACTTTATTTTTTGACGTTTACGTCACAATGGCTGGCCCGAATCGCTTAGCATCTTTCCTGTTAAGGGGCTGTTAAACGAGAGCCTTCCAATCTTCCAATTTGGAAAATTTTTTGGATGAAGCGGGCCTAAAGAACAACAAGCGTGGTCTCAGGCATGGGACCTTGCGTGGAACCGCAGCGCACACTACCTGTTTGCAACATAGCTGATAACCGGAGCGCCTGATGACTTCTCTTTTTCAAATCCTGCTGATGCTGATCGGCGTCGTGCGTACGGTTATCTTGATCCACTTCATCATGAGCTGGCTGCTCAGCTTTCAGGTGCTGAACCTGCGTCAGCCTCTTGTCGCGCAAATCTGGGACGGGCTGACTCGGCTGTTGGAGCCCATTTACGGCCCCATCCGCCGCGTTTTGCCGCAGATGGGTGGGCTGGATCTAAGCCCGTTGGTCGCCCTGTTAGGCGTCTATGCGTTTGAGATTGTTCTGCGCAACAACGCGGCTGCGTTCCTGTAGGCCCTAGCTGGCAAACGGTGCCGCGCTGCCCCAGAGCTGGCGTACCCGCTGATCCCTTCCGCAGGCGTCGCGATAGCGCTTATAGGCCTTCGCTTTGGAGATCAGACCAAAACGCGTGAGCACCTTGTCTATCTTCTTGGCATAGTCTTGATGGTAAGCTTCTGCGGGATAGAACGGCCCCGCCCGCAATATCGGTGTGACAATCAGCTTGCCGAGTTCTGCTTGTGCCCGCTCTTTCGCGGCCTCTGCGGCGGCTTGCTCTGCCGCGTTGCTGACGAAAATCGCGGTACGGTAGCTATCGCCCCGGTCACAAAATTGCCCGCCCGCATCGGTTGGATCAACCGAGCGGAAGAACATGTCGAACAGTTGTGGCAATGGCAGCGCTGCATCGTCATAGGTGATCCGGACCGCCTCGTAATGCCCGGTTCCGCCCTTCGTGACCTGCTTGTAGGTTGGGTTGGCCGTGGACCCGCCCGCAAAGCCCGACACGGCATCCTTCACGCCGCGCACGCTTTCAAAGTCATGCTCTACACACCAGAAACAGCCACCAGCGACGGTGATCGTCCGCGTGTCGGCATAGGCGGCCATGCTAAGGCAGCTGAGGGCGGCGGCGGTGAGGATCCGTTTGAGGGGCGTCATCATGGCATTTCTCCTGCAAAGAATTGCCTCCTGATCTAGCACGGTGCGGCGCAGATCAACCAAACTGCCCGTGAACTCACCAATCGGTGATCAGTCGAGCGCGTCGATATAGCCTTCGATCTGCTCGACCCGCTCTTCGCTGGACGGATGGGTCGACAGCCATTCAGGCGGGGTCAATCCGCCTTTGGCAATTTCGCGGAAGAACATCTGCAGACCTGCCGGATCATATCCCGCATCTGCCGTAAGCTTCACGCCGAACTCATCGGCGGAGGCTTCGTGCTTGCGAGAGAATTGCAGCGACAAGAGCAAATTCCCCTCCAGTAGGATCTCGTCGATGATGGGTCCAGTATCGCCCGCCAGAAAGCCGATCAGGAAATACATTCCGAGCGACCGGTAGGTCTGGCGCAAGCCGTGGCTTTCGACCACATGGCCAATTTCGTGCCCAAGAACCCCGGCCAAGACGTCTTCTTGCGGGAATTTTTCGACAAACTGGTCGGTCATCACAATCGTTCCACCGGGCATGGCAAAAGCGTTGGGGCCGATCCGCTCCATATTGCGGAACAGAAGCTTGAAATCGCGGTCGTTGATTTTGGAGGCGGGCAGCTCTGCCAAAAGGGTCGAGAAGATCTGGCGCACGCGGTCACGCTCTGCGTCGTCCAGCTCGGTGTCATCGGCCATTGTCAGGTCAATGGTTTGCAATGTCCCCTGGTCCATATAGCCCAGCAGGCCTGCGGGCGTCAGCGCGATTGCGGCAGTGACCATGAGGTCCAGCCCGTAGCGCCACAGAACCCAGCAGCAGACCGCTAGTGCTGCGATGACCGCGACAAGCCGGGGGCGGAAGGCCTCGTAGCTGCTGAGCAAGTCACCTCGCGTCTGACCTGTCAGTGACCGAACACCGTCATGGTCTTCGGTTTCGAACATGGCCTCGTCGGGAAAATGCATCCGTCTGGGGGAGCGCCCCAGAGGCGGGTCGATGGTGATCTCGTCAAATTGCGCAGCAGCAATGACCCGGTCAGCCTCGTCTACGATGTCGACGAACGGCGCATCCCCTCGGCCATCCAGCGGCGCACGGGTGACCAGCTTGGCAGGTACTTTACGAGAGCTTCCACCTGGAAAGGCCCAACCCCGGAGGGTCAGGCCAAACCGTGCATAGGGGTCCGTGGCCACGCGTCAGATACCGACGCCGAAGTCGACACCCTCAAGATCGCCATACGCATCGCCAATAGCGTTGCCTGCGGCCTGCTGCTCGCCGATGAAGTCATCCAGCGAGGAGCCGGGGATAACAAAGGTTTGCGACGCCAGATAGGACTGCATCCGGATCTGGGCCCATGGCAACATCAGACCGATGCTGATCGCGACCACAAAGGCGTTGGAAATGGCGATCCACATCAGCTTGCCGACCTTCACGGTCGAGCGGAACTTGTGGCCCCCATCAAGCTGGGTGTTGTCATACATCACGTTGCGGATCAGTGCTTGGTAGATGAAGCCCGCTGGCAGGAAGGCCACAAAGAACAGCAGGTAGATTAGACCGATCAGACCAAGTTGGCCCGGCGTTGGTTCCCCGCCTGCATCAAGGCTGACGAACATGTCGGCCAGCGAGGCAAAGGACGCGCCAAACAAGACGCCTGAGACCAGAACAACCAAGACGATCCACGCCAGCGCCAGAGACAGCGCTTTCACGAACGGGCTGAGGCCCGCATCGAAACTAAATGCTGCTTTGCCAAGCCAGTGATGGTTGATCACGTAGCGCTTGATTGCGCGGTCTAC
This sequence comes from uncultured Litoreibacter sp., assembly GCA_947494645.1. Lineage (GTDB taxonomy): Bacteria > Pseudomonadota > Alphaproteobacteria > Rhodobacterales > Rhodobacteraceae > Litoreibacter. Next base: position 685,037 of record CANLVO010000002.1, on the reverse strand, counting down.
GATTGGGATCGCAAAGAGCAAGATCACCAGCACCGCGACAGCGGCCAGCGCGCCAAGCGCAACAGAGCCGGTTTGTCCTGCCAAAAATCCGCCGCCAGCGCCAACAGCTACAATCGCGATGTAAAGAACAATCGGCAGAAGCACGTAGACCACAAAGGCCCGGCCCATCTTTCCGGTAAAGTTGAACCGCACATTCGAGAAGCTCGACTGCCGTGCGTTGAATTGCAGGGATTTGACGATCAACCATGGCAAGGCAGCGAACAGCGCCAGGAACATAATGATATTCACAAAAGGGATCGCGGAAAGCAGGGTGAAGGCGATAAAGCCCACAATCACGATGATCCGGCCGATCAGAATTTGTTTGCCCGTCGCGTGGTAGTCGAAGTTGCGACCTGCGATAAACGTGTTGTTGTAGAAGTATTTCTTGGTGCGCACTTTAGCCCAAGCCGAGTAAATTCCGATCGTCACAATGCTCAGAAGCAGGTTCACGATCCAAATACCGAACCATTCGCCAGCCTTGCCGTTAAACACGACCTGCTGGGTCTCGCCCGGGTTTACGTTCATTGAAGTATCGCTCATCTCAATACATCCTCTGGATTTATTTCTTTTTTGGCACGTTTATAGTGCCGCCTCACATTTTTGTGAATCCCCACGAACAAACCGACCGAATGTGGCTTCCAAGTGGCCATTTTTCGCCGTTTAGTGAGCAATAGCTGAATGACGCCCAAAGGAGCGTGCTTCCATGAAGATCGCCTGCTGGTCTGGACCGCGAAACCTGTCGACCGCGATGATGTACAGCTTCGCTGCCCGCTCCGATTTCACCGTGCTCGATGAACCGTTTTACGCAGCATATCTGAAAGAAACCGGCCGACCCGACCCGATGGCAGCTGAAATTATGCGCGCCCATGACACCCGTTGGCACTCTGCGGCGGCCACCTGTGCGAAAGATGGTGCGGCTCACGTCTACCAAAAGCATATGTGTCACCACATCCTGGAAGACACCCCGCTGGACTGGGCCGAGGACTGCAAACATGTCTTCCTGATCCGCCACCCAGCCCGTGTGCTGTCCAGCTACCATGAGAAACGCGAACAGGTGACGCTGGACGATATCGGAGTGGAGCAGCAACTGGACCTGTATGAAGAGTTTGGCGGCATCGTCCTCGACAGTGCTGATGTTCGGGATGACCCTGAAACCATGCTCATGGCACTTTGTGCTGCGCTGGACCTGCCCTTTGATCCTGCAATGCTCAGCTGGCCCGTGGGCGGAAACGAAGCAGACGGCATCTGGGCCTCGCATTGGTACAATGCCGCCCATCAAAGCACCGGATTTGCAGGTCGCGAGGGACCACTGCCTGACCTATCAGGTTCGTTGGCCGAGCTGTGCGAAGACGCATTGCCTGCTTATGCGATACTGCGCACTCAAAGATTGCGGGCTGGCTAGGCCAAATCGGCAAGTCTTCGCACAAAATATCCGCGCTCGCGGCATATGCCATAATATCGGCAGATTTCAGAGGAATCTTCGCATATTCTGGTGGCTTTCAACTCCCGAGGGCCGAAAGAGATATGAAGGTTTCATTGATGAGAATTGTGACGAATGGGATTCAGAACGGCGCCGCGGTCGTTTTGCAGGTGGCCCCGGTTGGCGTGCGCGAATGGTACAAGAAGTCGTTCGAGCTGTTGTTTTGGAAGAAGCATCTTTTCAAGACAGGTGAATTTCAGCACGCCCATATGCTGCGAGCCTTTACGGAAAGCTTTGCGCTGGACCGCTCGTTTTTCGATGGCAAGCATATGCTCGACATCGGGTGCGGACCGACAGGTAGTCTGGAATGGGCCGACAATGCTGCCAGCCGCACGGGCGCTGACCCGTTGGCCGATAGCTACGTCAAGCTGAACGGCGGCAAACAGGCAATGCGCTATGTGAACACGGGCGCAGAAGATATGCCGTTTGACGACCAGTCCTTCGATGTCGTGTCGATCTTCAACGCGCTTGATCATGTCGAAAATGTTGACGCAGCCATCGCCGAGGCGCTGCGCGTCACCAAGGTTGGCGGCACGTTGCTCTTGATTGTCGAAATCAATCACCGCGCGACCATCACGGAGCCGCACAGTCTCAAGATTGACGTGATGGACAAGTTCGAGGGCTGCCGCACGGAGCTGCAGAACGTCTACCGGACCCGCGAGGATCACGACATGTATGCATCCGTCTTTGATGCCCTGCCCCGCGACAGCGAGACTGAGCCCGGTATCGTCGTGGCCCGGCTCGTCAAGGAGCGCTAATCAGCTCTTCTTAACCCGCTTGTCCCGCGCCGCCAGCAATTTTAAGCGCAAAGCGTTGAGTTGGATGAACCCGGCTGCGTCTGTCTGGTCATAGGCACCCGCGTCCTCCTCAAAGGTGACATGCGCCTCTGAATAGAGCGAGTGATCAGACCAGCGCGCCACCGTGCGTGCGGAGCCTTTGTAGAGCTTCAGCTTAACCGTTCCTGTAACGTAGGCCTGTGACGCATCAATCGCTGCCTGCAGCATCTCGCGCTCGGGCGAGAACCAGAAGCCGTTATAGATCAGCTCCGCGTAGCGCGGCATCAGCTCGTCTTTGAGATGCGCAGCCCCGCGGTCCAGCGTGATCGATTCAATTCCGCGATGCGCCTCGAGAAGAAGTGTGCCGCCGGGCGTTTCATAGACACCGCGCGACTTCATCCCAACAAAGCGCCCCTCGACCAGATCAAGCCGCCCGCAGCCATGCTTGCCGCCCAGCTCATTCAGCTTGGTCAGGATCGTCGCCGGGCTCATCGCCTCGCCGTTGATGCTGACCGCGTCGCCGCGTTCAAAGCCGATCTCGACGAATTCCGGCGTATCGGGCGCGTCTTCGGGATGGGTTGTCCGCTGATAGACGTAATCCGGCGCATCTTCGCCCGGGTCTTCCAACACTTTGCCCTCGGAGGACGTATGTAGCAGGTTGGCATCGACAGAGAACGGAGCCTCACCGCGTTTGTCCTTGGCAATCGGGATTTGGTTCGCCTCGGCAAACTCGAGAAGCTTTGTCCGGGACGACAGGTCCCATTCCCGCCAAGGCGCGATCACCTTGATGTCAGGGTTCAGAGCGTAAGCTGACAGCTCGAACCGCACTTGATCGTTGCCTTTGCCCGTGGCCCCGTGCGCCACTGCATCTGCGCCAGTTGCTTCCGCAATCTCAACCAGGCGTTTGGAAATCAACGGCCGGGCGATCGAAGTGCCCAAGAGGTACAGACCCTCGTAGACCGAATTGGCCCGGAACATCGGGAAGACAAAGTCGCGTACGAACTCTTCGCGGACATCTTCGATGAAGATATTCTCAGGCTTGATGCCCAGCAGCTCCGCCTTGTGGCGCGCGGGTTCCAGCTCTTCGCCCTGACCAAGATCGGCGGTGAAGGTGACGACCTCGCAGCCATATTCAGTCTGCAGCCACTTGAGAATGATCGATGTATCAAGGCCACCCGAATAGGCGAGCACAACTTTCTTGGGTGCGGACATGGGCGCGGTCTCCATTTGGTTTGCCGCGAGGTAGCGCGGCTGCAGCCGGGGCGCAAGACCGCTGCCGGATTGACGTTCGATTGACCTTGGATTGACCCGGGCCAAAATGGCTGCGCTAATCGCTATCAAGCAACCGCAAGCAGGGCATCGCGTATCATGACCAAGTTCGAGACATCCGCCCGCGACGCCACCGCGCTGATGCGCGCCGTGTTTGAACCGACGCCCTTGCAGCGCAACGACTACCTGTCCGATAAGTTCGATGCCGAGATCTACCTCAAGCGGGAGGACCTGTCCCCGGTGCGATCCTACAAGATCAGGGGTGCATTCAACGCGATGCGCAAACTGCGTGATGTCCAAACCGAGAGGGACCGCTTTGTCTGCGCCAGCGCGGGCAATCATGCGCAGGGCTTTGCCTTTGTGTGTCGCCATTTCGGCGTGATGGGCGAAGTTTTTATGCCCGTCACGACGCCGCAACAGAAGATCGACAAGACCCGTGCTTTTGGGGGCGACAGCATCAAGATCCGGCTGACGGGGGACTATTTCGACCAGACCCTTGCCGCCGCGCAATCCCATTGTGCCGAGATCGGAGCACATTTCCTCTCACCTTTTGACGACCCCGACGTGATCGAAGGGCAGGCCTCCGTCGCGGTGGAGATGCTGGAAGCCTTGGGCCGCAAACCTGACATGGTTGTGGTGCCCGTCGGCGGCGGCGGATTGTCAGCGGGGATGACCAAGTTCATGTCAGTTGCCGCCCCGGAGACGGAATTTCGGTATATCGAACCCAGCGGCGGGGCCAGCCTGACGGCAGCGTTAAAGGACGGGGCACCTGTCACCTTGCCTCATATCGATTCGTTTGTGGATGGCGCGGCGGTGGCCCGGATAGGGGCCCACACATTTGCTGAGCTGAAAGGCGTGGCCCCCAGCGCCGTGCATCTGGCTCCCGAAGACAGGATTTGCGGCACCATTCTGGAATTCTTGAATATCGAAGGCATTGTACTGGAGCCTGCAGGCGCATTGGTTCTGGACGCTTTGGAAGACCTGCGCAGCGAGGTGGCTGGCAAGACTGTAGTCTGCGTCACGTCCGGCGGGAATTTTGACTTTGAACGCCTGCCGGAGGTCAAGGAAAGGGCGATGCGCTTTGCGGGGCGCAAGAAATATTTTGTGCTGCGTATGCCCCAGCGCCCCGGGGCGTTGCGCGAGTTTCTTGACTTGCTTGGGCCTGACGATGACATCGCCCGGTTCGAGTATCTGAAGAAATCTGCTCGGAATTTCGGGACCGTGCTCATTGGGATCGAAACCCGCGAAGCCGGGACATTCGACGCGCTCTTTGACCGGATGAAAAAGGCGGGCTTTGATCACCGCGACATCACCAATGACCCGGTGCTGTCGGAGTTTTTGATTTAGGGTTCAGCTAGGCGGCTAACTCGATCCCAGTCTTATTCAGAAATTCTGTTTTGGAGGCTTCGAAGACCGTTACTAACGTCTGCACGCTGTCGGATTGCGACCTGAGCTCGGCGGATGAGCATTCCTTATAGAGCAGCTCGAACCCTAGGTTTGCGGCGCTGCCTTTCACGAAATGAAAATCCTCTGCCAGATCATCGGTGAGTTGCGCTTGCATTGCAGCAAGCTTGGCTTGCACTTCCGACAGGAACATGGTGGCGATTTCGGCGAAGTCGTCTTCCCCAAAATCGCGGCGCAGTTCGGCCACGCGGTCCCAGTCAATCATCACGCTCACCATGGTGTTCCATGCCAGTCATCTGGCCTCGGCTGCGTTAACATTTCCTTGTCACGCACCTAAGTTTACATCGCATTTTAACCTTCACACCATGTTAAGAACCGGCACGTCATGTAGCCCCATGACCGCATCTAACCTACTGCCCAAACCGCAACCCAACCTCCCATACACATGGGATGATGAGGGTGTCACCAATCCCGAGGTGCCTCACCTCGTGCTGGTGGTCGACGACAGCGCCATGCAACGGAAAATGCTGACCAAAGCGCTGATCAAATGGGGCTACGAGGTGATGGAGGCCGACAACGCTTTGGCGGGGCTAGAGATTTGTCGCAGCCATGACGTGACCATGGTGATCAGCGACTGGATCATGCCCGGCATGAATGGCCCGCAATTCTGCCATGCGTTCCGGCAGCTTGACCGCTTCGGGTACGGCTACTTTATCCTGCTGACCAGCAAAGGCGAAAGCAGGGAGGTGGCTGAGGGGCTGAATTCCGGCGCGGACGACTTCCTGACAAAACCCTTCATCTTTGGTGAGCTGAAAGCGCGACTGCGCGCCGGTGAACGTATCGTCGAGATGCACGCCCAGCTGATCCAGAAAAACCGGGTGGTGAACAACGCGCTCGACACAATCCAGTCGCTTTACGACAACGTCCAGCGCGACCTTTCCGAGGCCCGGCGCCTGCAACAATCGCTCGTTCGGGAAACGAGTGTGCCCTATATCGGCGGGCACGCCACCTTGATGCTGCATCCCAGCGGGCATATCGGCGGCGACCTTGTGGGGCAGTTCTCTGCCAACAACAGCAAAATCGGATTGTATTCATTGGATGTCTCTGGTCACGGCGTGGCCTCCGCTTTGATGACTGCCCGGCTCGCTGGCTATTTGAGCGGGTATTCTCCGTCGCAAAACATTGCGTTGGTTGACCGTGGCGGCGGCGATTTTGACCTGCGCGATCCCGGACAGACCGCCGGTCAGCTCAACGAAATATTGCTGCAGGAGATGAACACCGATCTTTATTTCACCCTGGCATTGGCCTGCATTGACCTGGCCACTGGACACACCAGCTGCGTGCAGGCCGGACACCCGCATCCGCTTCATATGTGCCATGACGGCACTTTGATCAAACGCGGGACAGGCGGGATGCCCGTTGGCCTGCTGCCAGATGCCAAGTTCGAGACATTTGAATTTACCCTGTCGCCCGGGGACAGACTGGTCCTCCATTCTGACGGTCTGACAGAGGCGGAGGACGCCTCAGGCACACAGCTTGATGACGAAGGTCTTGGAAAAATTCTACGCAGCCGCAAATCGCTCAGACGCGGCGCGTTTCTGGACAATGTCTACGCCCAACTGGCGGCGTTTAACGGCGGCGGTGATTTCGAGGACGACGTCTCTGCGCTGGTGTTTGAATATGACGGCCCTTCGACCAAGGAGCCGAACTGCTAAAGACCGAAGAAGGCCCGCACAAAATCTGCATCGCCCTCATTGGCCAGCATCTCCAACGCGCCTTCGGGCGAAGTCCAAATCGCGGAGTGACCTGCCTCTGTCGGGGCAGAGCGGCGGACGACAGGACGCGCGACGTAAATATGGCAGAGCTTTTCGGCCCAAAGATCATATTCCGGCATATAGGCAAAGCGGCGAAACGCCCCCAAGCGGCGGGGCGAGGAAATCGCCCAACCCGTTTCCTCCATCACTTCGCGGTGCAACGCCTGCACGGCGTGTTCGCCCGGATCAATGCCGCCACCGGGCAGCTGCAACTCTGGAATGGGTTCGGACTGAAACGTGGTCAACATCGCGTCCCCGTCCCACAAGATCGCGTAAGCTCCGGGCCGTCGGGTATATTGCTGGCCCTGCCGAACTGGTTCGCCGTACCGTCTGATCATCGCTGCGCTCCTTGCCTTCCGAGTACCGTAGCTGAGCCGGAAGCTATGCAAAACCCGCACAGCCGCCTTGCCCTTGGTCCCAGTATTGCCGTGCCTATATAGACGCGGTATGCCACCTCAAGGCCAAAAGGTATCTCCAATGACACTTGGACAAAAAATCGCGTGGGACGACACCGTTCTGCCCTTTCAACTGGATCGCTCCGATATTCGCGGACGCGTTGCGCGTTTGGACGGCGTGCTGGATCAGGTTCTGGCGCAGCATGACTACCCGCCCGCCGTCGAAGCAGCGGTGGCCGAAGCTGCACTTCTGACCGCCCTTATCGGCCAGACGATTGATCTGCGCTGGAAGCTGTCTGTGCAAATTCGCGGCAACGGCCCGCTGCGGCTGATTGCGACCGATTACTATGGTCCCAGCAAGGACGGTGCCCCGGCCCGCATGCGCGCCTATGCCAGCTATGATGCCGAAAAAATCGACGCCAACGCACCGCATTTTCCGCAAATCGGCCGCGGCTATTTCGCGATTCTGATTGATCAGGGCAACGACATGAAACCCTATCAAGGCATCACGCCGATTGCGGGCGAAAGCCTCTCCTATTGTGCGGGAACTTACTTTGCACAATCCGAGCAGCTGCCTACGCGTTTCTCGTTGACCTATGGCCGCAGCCAAGAGCCCGGTCAGGACGAAAGCTGGCGGGCTGGCGGTATCATGTTGCAGCATATGCCCAAAGCCTCGCCGCTGATGGCCAAGGAAGACGCGACTGGCGAGAAGGGGTTGCTGGACGGCGCCGATCTGCTGGAAGGCGATGATAGCGAAAACTGGAACCGCGCCAACATCCTGCTCGACACGGTCGAGGAGATGGAGCTGATCGGGCCGTCTGTTTCTCCGACCGACCTGCTGGTGCGGCTGTTTCACGAGGACCAGCCGATTGTCTATGACGCGCAGCCGGTCACGTTTGGTTGCACCTGCTCCGAAGACAAAGTGCGGCAGTCCATGTCGATCTATTCGGCAGGTGACATCGCGCATATGACCACTGACGAGGGCACGTTGACCGCAGACTGCCAGTTTTGCGGGACACATTACGTGATGGACCCCGCCACATTGGGGTTCGAGGCGGCAGGCGCCGATGACCCGACCGCTTGAACTGATAACCCGGATCGAGGCCGCGCTTGGGCAACCTGGCGCGGCCTCCTCTGATTTTGATCTGAACCCCGGCACGGTTCTGCCCAAAGATCGCAAATTGCGAGACGCTGCTGTGCTGATCCTGATCAGCGACTTAGGTGGTGCGCCCACGGTCTATCTGACCAAACGTGCATCAGGGCTGAAGCATCATCCCGGCCAGATCGCCTTTCCGGGCGGCAAGTTGGATGAAGGCGATGCCAGTCTGGAGGCCGCTGCCCTGCGAGAGGCACATGAAGAAATCGCGCTGCCCGACGGCGCGGCACAGATCATCGGCCACCTGCCGCCACATGAGACGGTAACCGGCTTCACGGTAACGCCGGTTGTGGCCCGCCTCGCGCGACCCTTCACGCCGATGGTAGAGCTGGGTGAGGTCGCAGAGGTTTTTGAGGTGCCTCTGACCCATGTGATGGACCCGGCCAGATACAGCATCGAAGGGCGTCATTGGCGCGGCGCGACGCGATACTATTTCACCGTGCCTTTTGGCCCTTACTATATCTGGGGGGCGACGGCACGGATGTTGCGCGCGTTGGCCGAACGGGTCGCGGCATGAGCGCGGCGCAGCCGAAGATTTCCGAACCTTGGCTGACCAGCCGCGACACGACCCGGCTGTTCGATCTGTTTGAGATGCAAGGCCACCAGCTGCTTTGCGTGGGCGGCTGCGTGCGTAACAGCCTGCTAGGCGTGCCTGTCAGCGACATCGATATGGCGACTGACGCTCGGCCACAGGACGTGATCCAGATCGCAGAGGACGCGGGTCTGCGGGTGATCCCGACGGGGATCGACCATGGCACGGTGACCGTCATTTCAGGCGATACCTCGTTCGAGATCACCACGTTTCGCAGCGACGTGGAAACCGATGGACGCCACGCCAAGGTCACGTTTTCCAGCGACCATACAGAAGACGCCAAGCGGCGTGACTTCACCATCAATGCGCTTTACGTGGCCCAAGACGGAACGGCGCTGGACCCGGTTGATGGGTTAACGGACATTGCGGCCCGGCGCATACGCTTCATAGGCAACCCAGAAGCTCGGATCGCAGAGGACTATCTACGCATCCTGAGGTTCTTCCGGTTCCATGCTTGGTACGGCGACCCTGACGGCGGCATAGACCCTGATGGCCTAGCGGCTTGCGCGGAGGGCGCAGATGGCCTCGACACATTGTCAGCCGAGCGTATTGGAGCAGAGATGATCAAACTGCTCAACGCGCCGGACCCCAGCAGATCCGTTGCAGCGATGCAGGCTTGTGGCATTCTTGCGCGGATCATGCCCGGCGCGGAAGCGGCGATGCTTCCGGTACTTGTCCACCTCGAAGGGGGCCGCGTGCCAAACTGGTTCAGGCGGGCACTGGTTTTGGGCGGGGAGCCGCTGGGCGAGCGCTGGCGATTGTCCAAGGCTGACGCGGAGCGGCTCAAACAGGGGCGCAGTGACCTCAGCGACGGCACGGATTTGACTGAGATCGCATACCGCCATGGCGCGGACCACGCACGGGATGTGGGACTGGTCAGGGCTGCAAGCCTAGAGCAATTGCCGGAAGACGGCTTTGAAGGCCTGCTCGCCAGATCAGCCGCAGCGCGTTTTCCGGTCAAGGCCGCCGACCTGATGCCAGAGCTACAAGGCCCAGCCTTGGGAGAACGACTCAGAGAGCTCGAGGATCGCTGGATTGCATCCGGCTTCTCCCTCACCAAAGACGCTTTGCTGGGCGAATGAGCATTGATCCGCTTTACCTCTTTGTCTTCGCCGGGCTGTTTTCACCGGGGCCGAATGTCATCTTGCTGACAGCCTCAGGCGCGCGGTTTGGGGTACGCCCGACCTTGCCGCATATTACAGGCGTCGCCGTGGGCGTCGGGATTACTGCCGGGCTGACCGCCTTCGGGATCGGAGCGCTTTTGCTGGCCCAACCTGCCTTGGCCTGGACGCTGAAACTGATCGCGGTCGCTTGGATCTTGTGGATGGCATGGCGGCTGTTTCGATCCACTACCAGCCCACAGGCCAAGGGCGCAGACCGACCATTCACCTTCATCGAGGCCGTCCTGTTTCAATGGGTGAACCCAAAAGTGTGGGCCGTCGCTTTGGCCGCCTCGGCGGGTTACGGCGCCGGGCTGAGCCCCTCGGCAGAGGCGGTCCGGCTGGCCACCGCGTTCAGCGGATTGAACCTTTTTGTCTGCCTGTTCTGGACATATGCCGGTTCTTGGCTCACATATCTTTTGACCACCCCACGCGCCTGGCAGATTTTCACGACCATCATGGCGCTGGCATTGGCGGCATCTGCGGTCATGGTATTTTTGTCCTAACTCTGATATTCGGACCGGCTGAGCAAAGGCCATCCACATGTTTCGTTACTTTGAAAATCTGGTCGATCCGTATGAGGCGTATGACGAGGTCGACGCCCCACCCACTAAGCTGTGGCCATTTATCCGTGCCTACTCGACCCCGTTCAAAAAGCTGTTCTGGGTGGCGGCCATCCTGTCCATCATCGTGGCCGCGGTCGAGATTGCGCTGATCTTCTACATGGGCCGCATCGTCGACCTTCTGGGCAGCGCGGAGCGGGAGAGTTTTATTGCGGAGCACGGGCTGGAGGTCGCACTTGTAGCTCTGTTCATCGTCTTCTTGCGCCCGATCATTCAGGCACTGGATGTAGGTATTTTGAACAACGCGATCCTGCCCAATTACGGCACGCTTTTTCGGTGGCGGGCTCATAAACACGTGCTGCGCCAATCTGTCGGCTGGTTCGAAAACGACTTTGCCGGACGCATTGCAAACCGCATAATGCAGACCCCGCCCGCCGCTGGCGAGGCGATCTTTCAGGTGTTCGACGCCATCACGTTCTCTGTCGCTTATCTGGTCGGTGCTGCAATCTTGCTGGCTGATGCGGATCCACGTCTGGCGGTACCGCTCTCTATATGGGTGGTGCTCTACGCGTTGCTGGTCGCTTGGACGATGAAGCGCGTGGGTCCAGCCTCAAAGGCATCGTCAGATGCGCGCAGTCAGGTCACAGGCCGGGTTGTTGACAGCTACACCAATATCCATTCGGTTAAGCTGTTCGCCCATCACGACCGGGAAATCGACTTCGCGAAGGAGGCGATAGAAAAGACCCGCCAGACTTTCGCTCGCGAGATGCGCATCTTTACCATGATGGACCTGATGCTGATGACCCTGAACGGGTTGTTGATCGTAGGCGTTGTCGGTTGGGCAATCTGGCTTTGGGTGCAGGGCACGGCTTCTGTTGGGGTGGTCGCCGCCGCCACCGCGCTGACGCTGCGGCTGAACGCAATGACCGGCTGGATCATGTGGGCGCTGTCCTCGTTCTTCCGCTCGCTCGGCGTGGTGCAAGAGGGGATGGAGACCATCGCTCAGCCCATTACACTAATAGACGCTCCGCATGCCAAACCGCTTGAGCTGACCGAGGGCAGGATCGAGGTCAAGAACCTGTCGCACCATTATGGCGGCTCGGTAAATGGGCTGGACGCGCTGTCACTTGATATTGCGCCGGGGGAGAAAGTTGGCATTATTGGACGTTCCGGTTCGGGCAAGTCGACATTGGTGAAACTGCTATTGCGTTTCTACGACGCCGAAAGCGGCGAAGTGCTGATCGATGGGCAAAACATCCGTGACATCACCCAAGACAGCCTGCGCCAGAGTATCGGGATGGTGAGCCAGGAAAGCACCTTGTTGCATCGCTCTGTGCGCGACAACATTCTCTATGGCCGCCCCGATGCGTCAGAGAACGACATGATCCGCGCCGCCGAACGGGCAGAAGCGCATGACTTCATACAAGACCTGTCAGACCCCGAGGGCCGCACTGGTTATGACGCCCATGTCGGCGAACGCGGGGTGAAACTATCCGGCGGGCAACGGCAACGGATCACGCTGGCTCGCGTCATGTTGAAGAACGCGCCTATTTTGGTGTTGGACGAGGCGACATCCGCCCTCGACAGCGAAGTTGAGGCCGCGATCCAGGACACGCTGTATGGCGTGATGGAGGGCAAAACGGTCATCGCCATTGCCCACCGCTTGTCTACCATTGCGCAATTAGACCGCATCGTGGTGATCGAAGACGGGCGCATCGTGGAAAACGGCACACATGCCGCGCTTTTGGAGCAGAACGGCCTATATGCCGGGTTCTGGCAGCGGCAATCGGGCGGCTTCCTGAACACCTCTGAGGCGGCAGAATGATTAAGCTACTCACCAGATTGATGGCCCCCATGCTGGCGCGTCTGGGCGAGATGATCGACCCGTTCGAACCCGCCAAAACCGCGCCGCCCCGCAGTCTTTGGGCGTTTTGCAAATGGTGCCTCGCAGGAACCTGGCCCGTGTTGCTATTGGCAGCGGTTTTCTCGGCAATTGCGGGAACAATGGAGGCCGTTACAGCGCTGCTCTTGGGCTGGGTGATTGACGCCGCCGCCACCACCGCGCCACAGGCTTTCTTTGCAGAGAACTGGGGGTTGGTGGCGATTTTTGTGGCTTTCTTTCTGCTTCTTCGCCCCATCACTTTTGCAGCCAGCGCGGCGTTCAACGGAATCGTCGTACCGCCGAATATCTACCCGTTGATCCAAAGCCGCCTGCACCGCTGGACGCTTGGACATGCGATCGACTATTTCGACAGCGACTTTGCCGGGCGCATCGCGCAAAAGCAAATGCAGACTGCCCGCGCCCTGACCGAGGTCACAACGGAAACGATCAATGTCGTCGCATTTGCACTGGCCTCGATCCTGGGGTCGGTTTTTCTGCTGTTGACCATCGATCTGCGCGTCGCCGGGGCCTTGGCGCTCTGGCTGGTGGGCTACGTCTTCATGATCCGGTGGTTCATGCCGCGCATCCGCAAACGCGCAGCAGCGCGCGCGGGCGCGCGTACCATGGTGACAGGGCAGGTCGTCGATACGATCACCAACATCAAAACCGTGAAACTGTTTGGCCACTCGAAGTTCGAGGACGAGTCGGCACTAGGTGCGATGGCTGTCCTGCGAGACCGGGCGCTTGATTTTGGGCGACTCTCAACCGGCTTCCGCTTCGCGTTGATGACCACGGCTGGCATCCTTCCAATCCTATTGATCGGCGGGACGGTCATGCTCTGGCAGCGTGGCTTAGCTACACCCGGCGACATCGCGGCGGCGGGCGCAATCTCCATCCGCATCGCCCAAATGACAGGCTGGGTCAGCTTCGCGCTGATGCAGATGTACGCCAATATTGGTGAGGTCGAAGACGGAATGAAAACTCTGACGCCGCCCCACGGGTTGGTCGATGTCGAGGGCGCTGAACCGCTGGTTGTAAGCAATGGCGAGGTGGCTTTTGAGAATGTCACCTTCCGCTATGGGCGCGACGTGGGTGGTATTGAGGGCATAAACCTGACGGTAAAATCTGGTGAAAAACTGGGGGTTGTTGGTGCCTCCGGCGCAGGCAAGTCCACCTTGGTCGCAGCCCTGTTGCGTCTTTACGATCTTGACGACGGTCAGGTCGAGATCGACGGCCAGAACATTGCTCAGGTCACCCAAGACAGCCTGCGTCAGCAGATCGGTATGGTCACGCAGGAGACTGCAATGTTCAACCGCTCTGCCCGTGACAACATCCTGTATGGGCGCCCGGGAGCCACGGAGGATGAGCTGATCGAGGCCGCCTCCAAAGCCGAGGCACATGACTTTATTGCGGGATTGCAGGACCACCGCGGCCGCACCGGTTATGATGCGCATTTGGGTGAACGAGGCGTGAAGCTGTCAGGTGGGCAGCGCCAGCGTATCGCCTTGGCCCGCGCCTTGTTGAAAAACGCCCCTATCCTGATCCTGGACGAGGCAACCAGCGCCCTGGACAGCGAGGTCGAGGCCTCTATCCAAGCTGCCCTCGTTACCGCGATGCGGGGAAAGACAGTCATCGCCATCGCGCACCGTCTCTCCACAATCGCGCGGATGGATCGGATCGTAGTCCTTGAGGATGGTCGGATTGTCGAGGAAGGGACGCATACTGAATTGCTGTCTCGAGGCGGTCTTTATGCGCGTTACTGGCAGCGTCAGTCAGGCGGTTTCATTGGCATCACGGAAGCCGCAGAATGACATTGACGATTTCGCGGATCACGGCCTCGGGCGAGGGTATGGCAGGCCATGAAGGTCCCTTCCCCCGCACATTGCCGGGTGAAGAAATCACTTTGGCCCCGGACGGTTCGCCGCGCATTGCCACGCCATCGCCTGACCGCGTGGCCCCGCCCTGCCGTCATTTCAAGAGCTGCGGTGGCTGCGCGATGCAGCATGCCAGCGATCCATTCGTGGCGGAGTGGAAAACGGACGTGATCCGGACCGGGCTCGCCGCACGCGGGATCGAGACTGAAATCAGACCCATTCTGACCTCGCCCGCGCAAAGCCGCCGCCGTGCCACGTTGCATGGCAAACGCACGAAATCCGGCGCGCAGGTGGGTTTTCACACACGTGGCTCGAGCGTCCTGATCGAGGTGCCGGACTGCCAGCTCTTGCACCCCGACATCATTGCCGCCGTCCCGGTCTTTCAGGCCCTGACAGTGCTGGTGGCATCCCGAAAGGCGCAAATTGATCTGGTGGTGAACCTCTCGCAGAACGGCATTGATCTGGATATGCGCGGCTGTGTGCCCATGACGCCGCAAGCAGCTGCTCAGGTTGCGGCCCTTGCGGACCAGCACAAGTTTGCCCGTATCGCTTGGGATGGTGACGTGGTCGGACTGCGTGCGCCACCCTCGCAACAGTTCGGCCCGGCCATGGTTACGCCGCCGCCCGGCGCCTTTTTGCAAGCCACAGCACATGGCCAACGCGCTTTGACCGCCTGCGTGCAAGAGGCCGTCGGAGATGCAACACAGGTAGCAGACCTTTTTGCAGGCTGCGGCACGTTCACGATGCCCGCCGCGCAAACGGCCGAGGTTTGGGCACTGGAGGGCGAGGCCGACCTGATCCGCGCACTTGATGATGGCTGGCGACAATCCCACGGGCTCAAGAAGATCAAGGCTGAAACAAGGGACCTGTTTCGCAGACCAGTACTGGCGGAGGAGTTGCGCAGGACCGAAGCCGTGATCATTGATCCACCGCGCGCGGGTGCAGAGGCGCAAACCACTGAACTGGCCCGCTCAAACGTCCCGCGCATCGCAGCGGTGTCCTGCAACCCCGTCACGTTTGCCCGTGACGCGGAACTGCTCATCCAAGGCGGATACCGCCTTGATTGGGTGCAACCAGTGGATCAATTCCGCTGGTCGTCCCATGTCGAACTTGCAGCGCAATTCACAAAAGCCCATATCGCTTGAAACAAACCTGAAGGCGTATCCCTTTGTCCCGCACCAAGTTACAGACCTTTCTCGACAGCAACCGGTTCCGGTACTCCATTTTGGGGGTGATCCTGTTCAACGCGATATTGCTGGGCCTTGAAACCGTGCCGCAGGTGATGGCGGTCGCTGGCCCGGTGATCCTGGCTCTCGACACGCTTTGCTTGGGTATCTTCACTGCGGAAATCCTGCTCAAGCTCTATGCATTCCGCTGGTCATTCTTCAAGAACGGATGGAACCTCTTTGATTTCGTCATCGTTGGCATTTCGCTGATCCCGGGCTCGGAAGGTTTGTCAGTGCTCCGCGCGCTAAGGGTACTGCGCTTGTTGCGTGTTGTATCTGTCGCGCCGTCTCTCAAACGCGTGGTCGAAGGGTTGATCACCGCTCTGCCCGGCATGGGCTCTGTCTTCCTGCTGATGGCGTTGATCTTCTACATAGGCTCTGTCATGGCGACGAAGCTGTTTGGCGAAAGCTTCCCGCAATGGTTCGGCGACCTTGGCAATTCCGGCTATTCGCTGTTCCAGATCATGACATTGGAAAGCTGGTCAATGGGCATCGTTCGCCCGGTGATGGAGGTCTACCCCTATGCCTGGATGTTCTTCCTGCCATTCATTCTGGTCACCACTTTCGCCGTGGTGAACCTTTTGGTCGGCTTGATCGTGAACTCCATGCAGGATGCGCATCATGTCGAAGACAACGAGAAGACCGACGCCTACCGTGACGAGATCAAGGAGCGATTGGACAACATTGAACGGATGCTAAAAGAGCGTTAGGCCCGCTTCGCGTCCAGATCCGCGACACCCAGCGTGTCGAGCACTTTGGCGACGATATCCGGCGCGTTCATGGCTGCGGCCGCGTACATGTCAGAGGGGCTGGCTTGGTCGATGAAGATATCCGGCAGCACCATGGAGCGGAATTTCAACCCACGGTCAAACACCGCTTCATCCGATAGCAGCTGTGCAACATGGCTTCCAAAACCGCCAACAGCGCCTTCCTCGATGGTAATCAACGCCTCGTGGTTCGCGGCCAGATCGAGAATCATCTCCCGGTCCAGTGGTTTGGCGAAACGCGCATCGGCAATCGTCGGAGTGATCCCCTTTGCCGAGAGCGACTCAGAGGCCTCCATCACTTCCTTCAGTCTCGTGCCAAAGGACAAAATAGCCACGCGGGCGCCGTCCTGGATCATACGGCCTTTGCCGATTTCCAGTGGGACGCCAATCTCCGGCAACTCAACACCCACGCCTTCGCCGCGCGGGAAACGGAAGGCAATCGGGCCTTCATCATGCGCCGCCGCCGTGGCCACCATATGCACCAGCTCAGCCTCGTCCGCAGCCGCCATGACGACGATACCCGGCAGGTTCGACAGATAACCCACATCAAAACTGCCCGCATGCGTGGCACCGTCCGCGCCCACCAGCCCGGCACGGTCAATCGCGAAGCGCACAGGCAAGCGCTGCAATGCAACGTCATGCACAACCTGGTCGTATCCACGTTGCAGGAAGGTCGAGTAAATCGCGCAAAACGGTTTCATCCCGCCTGCGGCCAAACCGGCGGAGAATGTCACACCATGCTGTTCAGCGATGCCCACGTCAAAGCAGCGTGACGGGTAGCGTTCATTGAAGAGGTTCAAGCCGGTGCCATCCGGCATCGCTGCGGTGACGGCGACAATCTTGCTGTCCCGCTCCGCCTCACTGATCAGCGCCTTGGCAAAGACGGATGTATAACTCGGCGCGTTGGATTTGGCCTTTTGCTGCTTGCCGGTCACAAGGTCGAACTTGCCCGTCGCATGTCCCCGGTCCATGGCAGCCTCGGCAGGCGCGTAGCCCTTGCCCTTCTTCGTAATGGCATGGATCAGAATAGGCCCATTGGCCCGCACTTTAACGGTGCGCAGGACAGCCAACAGCTGCTCCATGTCATGCCCGTCAATCGGGCCAACATATGAAAAGCCAAGCTCCTCGAACATTGTGCCGCCGACGGTCATGCCCTTGAGCATCTCCTTCGCACGGCGGGCGCCTTCTTGGAAAGGCGGCGGCAAAAGCGACACTGCGCCCTTCGCAGCAGCTTTGAATTCCTGGAACGGCGCGCCTGCGTAAAGGCGCGACAGGTATGTCGACATCGCCCCCACCGGCGGCGCGATGCTCATCTCGTTGTCGTTCAGGATCACGATCAACCGCTTGCCCAAATGGCCAGCGTTGTTCATCGCCTCATAGGCCATGCCCGCGCTCATTGACCCGTCGCCGATCACCGCGATGCAATCGCCAATGCCATGCTCAGGCGCGCCGCCCAGATCGCGGGCCACCGCCATGCCCAAAGCGGCGGAAATCGAGGTCGAGCTATGCGCCGCCCCAAAAGGATCATAAGGGGACTCAGAGCGCTTTGTGAAACCAGACAAGCCATCCTTCATCCGCAGCGTGCGAATGCGGTCGCGCCGCCCGGTCAATATTTTGTGCGGGTAGCATTGATGCGAAACGTCCCAGATCAGCCGATCTTTCGGCGTATCGAACACCGCATGCAGCGCGACGGTCAGCTCAACCACGCCAAGCCCGGCCCCCAAATGACCGCCGGTCTCAGAGACCGCCGAGATCGTCTCCGCCCGCAATTCACCGGCCAACCTGACCAGCTCCGCATCGCTCAGAGCTTTCATGTCAGCAGGCAGATGCACGCGGTCCAAAGTCGGAGTGTCGGGTCTGTTGGTCATCTGTGCACCTTTCGCGCGGGCCCTACATGTCTCGTGAGATTACGAAACTGGCCGCAGCTTTCAAGTTCTCCGCGTCATCGCCATAAGAGGCTAACGCGTCCTGGGCCTCTTCAACCAGCGCCTTGGCGCGGGCCCGGGCGGGCTCCATTCCCAAAAGGGAGACAAATGTCGCCTTCCCCGCATCGGCATCTTTCTGCAGCCGTTTGCCAGCTTTGGCGGCGTCGCCTTCGATATCCATGATGTCGTCAGCGATTTGAAACGCAAGCCCCAAGGCTTGGGCATAGCGCCGCAGGGGTCCCGGGTCAGCCCGCCCCATCACCGCGCCCGCGCAGGCTGACCACTCAATCAAAGCGCCGGTTTTGCCCGCCTGCAGCTTGGTAATCTGGTCCAATGTCAGCGGCGTATCGGCGCTTTCAGCCTCGATATCGAGCGCTTGGCCCAACACCATGCCCGCCGCCCCTGCCGCTTGTGCCATGGAGGTGATCAACGCCACCCGCACATCCGCATCGCCTGTTCGCGTATCGGCTAAGACCTCGAACGCGAGCGTCTGCAACGCGTCACCGGTCAGAACTGCCACCGCCTCATCCCATTTCACATGCACCGTCGGATTGCCGCGCCGCAGGTCGTCGTCATCCATGCAAGGCAAATCGTCATGCACCAATGAATAAGCATGCACCGCCTCAATCGCGGCGGCTGCTCGGTCCGCTTGCGCCGCAGGTACGCCGTGCAGCCTAGCACTTTCCAGCACAAGAAACGCCCGAAGTCGCTTGCCGCCTTGGCATGTGTAGCGCATGGCATCCGCAACGGTGCCGTCGAGGCCTGCCATAGCGTCATCAAGGGCAGTTTGAACTCTGACCTGCGCGTCCTTCAGCGCGTGGCTGAACATCTACATACCTTCGGCGGGGGTGGTGCCCACGGGTGTGCTGCCGTCCAGCTTGATCAGCGCCACCTTCTCTTCGGCCTCGCTCAGCTTCGCTTCGCAGCGTTTTTTCAACTCAGCGCCGCGCTCATAGAGCTTGATCGAGTCTTCAAGTGGCACATCACCACGTTCTAGCCGGTCGACCACGCTTTCCAACTCGCTTAGCGCCTGCTCAAAGGACATGTCTTCTACTTTGGTGTCACTCATGCCGAGCCCCTCGCGATCAAAACTTCCAGATGCGCCTTGCTCGACGCGCTTAGCGCCTGCAAATCATATCCGCCTTCCAAAGTCGAGACGACCCGCCCCCCGCAATGCGCTTCGGCAATGTCGCACAGCTCTTCGGTGACCCACACAAAGTCCTCTTCGGTCCAATTGAGATTGGCCAGAGGGTCGTGCGCATGGGCGTCAAACCCGGCGGAGATGATTAACAGCTCCGGCTTGAACGCCTCGAGCGCGGGGAACGCAATACGCTCATAGGCGGCCCGCATGTCGCGGCCGCCTGACTCAGGCTGCAACGGCATGTTGATCACGTTGTTATGCGCGCCAGTCTCGCTTGGCGCGCCGCTACCGGGCCAAAGCGGCATCTGGTGGGAGGATATAAACAGCGCATGTGCCTCGTTCCAAAGCAGGTCCTGCGTGCCGTTGCCGTGATGCACGTCGAAATCTACCACGGCGACCCGCGTCAGGCCGTGCCGTTCCAACGCATGCTTTGCGGCAATTGCTGCATTGCCAAAGAGGCAGAATCCCATCTGCGTCGCCGTCTCCGCATGATGACCGGGCGGGCGCATGGCGGCGAAAGCGTTGTTGGCCTCCCCGCCCAGCACCATATCCACGGCCCGCGTCATGGCCCCCACACCCCGCATTGCAGCAGCAACCGAGCCCTTTGACATATGCGTGTCTGCATCCAGTGCAACACTACCCTGCGCGGGCTCTGCCGCTTTGATCCAGTCGATATAGTCTTGCGGATGCACCAGCAAAATATCGGCTTCTTCCCCCAATGGGGCCTCGATCCTGAGAAGCTGTTCGCTGTCAATCGTATCCAGCGCAGCGTAGATCGCCATCAAACGGTCCACACGCTCAGGATGTCCGTCTGGCGTCACATGCCCAAGACAGTCCGGGTGCGTCAAAAGCGCTGTCACCATGCCATCACTGCTTCAAAAATACTCAAGTTCCGACCCCTCAATCAGGCGCCAACATGTAGCCCGCACCTCGCACGGTCTGCAAATATCGGGGCTGTTTCGGGTCGGCTTCGATCTTGCGTCGCAACCTTGTGATCTGCACGTCGACCGCGCGTTCCTGCGCTTGGCCTTTGTCGCGGCCCAGATCCTCCACCAGCTTCGCCCGGGAGACTGGTTCACCAACACGGCCGGAGAAGATCCGCATCAAGGATACTTCTGTAGCAGTCAGCCGCACCATGTCATCGCCTTGCCACATCTCGCCGCGGTCAATGTCGTAGCGTATATCACCAAGATGGATCACCTTCGGCGCGTCGTTAATCTGCTCTGATTGGGGCACACGCCGCAGGATCGCGTTGATCCGAAGTAGAAGCTCTTTGGGTTCAAAGGGTTTGGGCAAGTAGTCATCTGCCCCCGCCTCAAGTCCTGAGATACGATCAGAGGACTCACCTTTCGCAGTGAGCAGCAAGATCGGCGTATTCTGCGTCTCGCGCAGCTCGCGGGTGAAGGTGATGCCGTCATCACCGGGCATCATCACGTCGAGCACGATCATGTCGAAGTCCAAGCCCTCCAGAAGCCGCCGTGCGTGGTCGGCATCGCGGGCCGCTGTGGTCCAAAACCCGTTACGAGACAGGAACTGCTGCAACAGACTACGGATGCGTTCATCATCATCGACGATCAGCAAGTGGGCGTCGTTTTGTGACAGGTCAGCCATTAGCTGCCCTCCTTCAACTGGTCAAAATGCGTCCGCATCTTGGGATCCATAATCTGTTGTAAGACCTGTTGGAACCCGGCAACCGCATCGGGCCCAGCTTCGCGGTAAGCCGCCCGCATCCGCTTTCGCTGTGCCTCACCCAGCACTTTCTCCAGCTCCTGTCCTTCTTCGGTAAGATTGAGGTGTCGTTCTCTGCGGTCTTTGACGCCGACTTTCGACTCGACCAACCCATCTTCGATTAAGGTCCGAAGCACGCGGTTCAATGATTGTTTGGTCACTCCGAGGATATCCAGCAGGTTGTTCACCGTGGTGCCCGGTGTCCGGTGGATGAAGTGGATGGCACGGTGATGCGCCCGACCGTAGGACTTTTCGGCAAGGATACGATCAGGGTCCGCCGTAAACCCACGATACGCAAAGAACATCGCCTCGATCCCGCGTCGCAATTGATCGTCGGTGAGGAAAAGCAAGGTCTCGCCACTGGAGCGCGTAGCGCCCCCAATGGGTCCGCCCAAACTGCTGTCAGCCATATCTGCACCCCTTATCGTCACCCGATCACAATCACAGTTTATGTCAGCCTTGTTGACTTTCCAAGAAGTGAATGGTAGCGAATCCCAGCTTTTGCGAAATTATATGTCCGAAATGGACCTGTTTTGCGCAATAATTGAAAAGTAACCGAGAGGACTAGGCGATGGCTGGTGGCTATGATGATCGTGATGGCGTCATCTGGATGGATGGCAAACTTGTAAATTGGCGCGATGCTAACGTCCACATTCTGACGCACGGCATTCACTACGCCTCTTCCGTGTTCGAAGGCGAACGTTGCTACAACGGCAAGATCTTCAAATCACGCGAACATTCGGAGCGTCTGCGCTTCTCCGGCAACGAGCTGGACATGCCGATCCCCTACACCGTCGACGAGATTGAGGCCGCGAAGGTCGCAGTTCTCGAGGCAAACGGTTTCACTGACGCCTATGTGCGGGCTATCGCATGGCGCGGCGCGGGGGAGGATATGGGCGTTGCATCCAACCGCAACCCGGTCCGTATGGCCGTGGCCGCGTGGGAATGGGGCAATTACTACGGCGACGCCAAGATGAAGGGCGCCAAGCTCGACATCTCCAAATGGAAGCGACCTAGCCCTGAAACCATTCCCTGCCACGCTAAGGCTGCAGGGCTCTACATGATTTGCACCATGTCGAAACATGCGGCGGAGGCCAAAGGGTGTTCTGACGCCATGATGTTCGACTATCGCGGGTACGTGGCAGAGGCGACGGGCGCCAACATCTTCTTCGTGAAGGATGGCGAGGTGCACACGCCCGACCCTGACGCCTTCCTGAACGGACTGACCCGTCAGACCGTCATCGGCATGCTGAAAGATCGTCAAATCAAGGTTCATGAGCGCCACATCATGCCCGAAGAGCTGGAAAGCTTCGAGCAATGCTGGCTCACCGGCACCGCCGCCGAAGTCACCCCGGTCGGCCAGATCGGTGACTACAACTTCGAAGTTGGCGCCCTCACGCGTGACATCTCGGAAGGGTATGAGAAGTTGGTGCGCAGCTAGGCGAGCAGACCACGTTCGATACGGAGAAACTGGCGGGTCTTGGACGCGCCAGTTTTTTTGTGCCCGGGTCGTTTTTGTAATTCCAGTGTTGCTCGGCCGGGCCGCTTCATCGCGCTGAAGGAATAGGCGAAACGCAACGCGGTTACGCTGTGCTTGGTATCTGACTTATCAAGAGCGTGCTTCATAGTAAGAACCTCCAAGTTGTGAAAGCAGCATATCACACTAAGGCTTCTGCAAGAAGCTTACCCCTGCGGCGTCATCACTTTGCGGGCCTGCGCGCGTTCTTTTCCGAGCTGCCGTTCCCGCCAGATGATCAACACGCCAGCTACAACAATCAAAGCAATTCCCAACAGCATGACCAGCGTGGGCACCTCGGCGAAAACGAAATAGCCGATGGCGATGGCCAACAAGATTGAGGAATATTCAAACGGGGCCACCACGGAGGCATCTGCATATCGATAACTCGAGGTGAGGAAAATCTGGCCCACACCGCCTACCAATCCGGCCCCGATCAACACGGCCCATTCAGTGGCGCTTGGCATGACCCAGCCAAAGGGGATCGTGATCAGCGACAGCGTTGAGGCCGTCACCCCGAAATAGAACACGATTGCCGAGGTCGGCTCTGTCGCGGTCAACTTGCGCACGAAGACATGCGCCAGCGCCGCCATCACGGCCGATCCAAAGGCTACAATGGCCCCGAGCGCAAGATATGGGTCCAACCCCGCCTCGCGAAATCCCGTGAGCCGAGGCCACATGATGACCAGCACGCCTGCCATCCCGAGCGCAACGGCGGTCAGGCGGAAGATGCGGACATGCTCGCCCAGAAACATAGCGGCGAAGATCACGACCAGCACGGGCTGCGCGTATTGAATGGCTTTCACCTCTGACAAGGGCAGCAGCCCCAGCGCAAGAAAGCCCAAAGTCATGCCCATGGTACCGACCAACCCACGCCACAAGTGGCCGGTGGGGTTGTCAGTCTTAAGCCCGGTACGCAGTTCCCCGCGCAGGGTGATCCAGATGATTATAATCGGCAGAGCGCAGAAAGACCTGAAGAATACGATCTGTCCTGTAGGGACCGTCTCAGCCGCAATTTTGACCATTGTGGCCATGATAATGAAGCACACGACCGCGCCCAGTTTCGAGAAGATCGCGAGCGGGATGTTTTGCTTCGGCATGTCCATGATGGCGACCCTAGGGCAGCTCTTTCTCCGGGGCCATGCCCTTGAAGCTCGGCGCGTGCAGCAAGGGGGTGCCACTCGCCTTGATCTGCTCCATCGCGGCCTTGGCCTCCGGCTTTGGCCCCGGCCCGGGTTCTCGCAACACTACCGCTTTGATCCGGTCCGGGTGACGGGCGATTGCGTCACGGTAAACCTGCGCATCATGTTGGCCCGTGTCGCCCATCAAGATCACCGGTATGTCCGGCACCGCCGCAAGGATTGTGTCAATGCTACCGCCTTTATGGTCGCCATGCGTACCGGTGATAAACTGGCTTTCGCTGACCCCCAGATCACGCAGAAAAAGTGGACCCAGTACAAGGCCAGTGCGCGCAAAAACCTGCTCGAGAAAATGATGAAAATTCCATGGTGATGAGCTGACATAGAAGATCGGATTTCGTCCCTCATCCGACAGCCGTTGCATCAAATCGATAGCATCCGGGAAGACGGTGCGTGTCAGGCTATTGCCGGTCAGCGACGTCCACAGGTTACGCCACAGCACGTAGGCACCGGTTTGCAACACCGTGTCGTCAATATCGGAGATCACCAGAAATTGCGCGTCAACGCGCACAACCAGCGCCTTGCAAGAGACCGCCTCGGCAACGCCTGCAAGTCGCACTGGCAATTCCTGCCAGCCACTTTCAGTGGGGCGTTCCAGCTTTAGCGTGAAGTACCCTTCCTCATCGCTTCGTCCACGAACCTCGCCCGACGTGACCTCCACTTGCGCGACCTCTCGCGTGATGAACAGTTGCAGCATCTGTCGGAAGTTGGTCCATTTGCGCTGGTTTTCCTGCGGACTTGAGCGTTCAAGCTTCGACAGAACCCGCCCGCGCAGAATAAGTCCGTCTGGCGTGGAGTAACCAATATAGGGGTCAATCGCCTTGCCCTCGCGCCGACCCGCAAAAAGCCGATCAATCAACCGTTCCACAGGCAGCACAAGCCGGCCCAGCGCCCCTTTTAAGGCGTGCTTCATTCGGTTACCTGTTCAGGGCACGGCATCTATAGGAACACGCGTTCAAACGCCCAATAAGCGCCGATGATGGCAATCAGGATCGACCCGCAGATGGAGACGGCACGGAACATAATGTCCGGATCCCGAACGCGCATTTCCTCGTCTTCAAGATCCGCCATATGCGCCGCCCGCACACCAAGCCACAGCAGCAGCGCAGCGAGCCCGATTACTGTCAGTTGGCCGATCTCGACCCCAATGTTGAAGCCAATCAACCCAGCCACGAAGCGACCCGGCGCAAGCCCGAACTCCCCCAGTACAGAGGCGAAGCCCAAACCATGCAGCAGACCAAAGCCGAAAATAATGACCGGGCGCCACCATTTGATTCCTTTGGCAAAGATGTTCTCGACAGCGACATAGACAATCGACAGCGCAATGAGCGGCTCAACGATGCTAGCGGAAATCGTGAGGATCTGTAGGCTGGCCAGCGCAAGGGTGATGGTATGCGCGATGGTAAACACCGTCACCTGGGTGATCAGCGGGCGCTTCTTCATGGACAGGAAAAACAGGCCAAGCACGAACAGGATATGGTCCAGGCCCTTAGGGATGATGTGGTCAAAACCCACTGCAATATAGCGCACGAAAACGGCCCAACCGGACTCAGTCGCGGCACCGACGCGCGGCAAAGCCTCGCTCAGAGTTCCATTGTCCAGGAAGCCGGCATAGGCGTCGTCACCGCCCCCGGTTTGTCGCACGATGATAGGCCCATTTTCCGCAACCCAACCGATAGTGACATCTGCGCCATTGGCCGGAAGGTCGCCGGACAATTGGACGATCGTGTCACGCGGCAGCTCAAGATCGCTTTGCGGCTCGACCTCGATCTCGTCAAGGGCCAGCAGAACGCGTTCGCCACCGGCATCCACAATGAAGCCCGCTTGCAGGTCGTCCCAAGCCTCACGCAAACGGTCGGCAAACTCATCGTCCGGCAGGGCACGCAATGCATCGTACAGCTCCGCCTCCGGTGCCTCATTGGTGTCTTCCAAGCCTTCCAGATCAATGCCGGCCACCAAGGCCTCAGCGCTTAATCTGATTTGCAGGTCGACCCGGTCCTCGGTCAACGTGGCATCTGCGATCGCGGGCCTGATTTCATGCGACACTGCGCCAGACACGAACGTGAAGACGCCAAGCATTGACACCAGCGCTACAAGAGCCACCCTTACGAGTACCAAATTGAAAAGGTTTGCCATGCGTTTGTTCACATCCGTTTTTGCTAGTTTCATCGCGCTCGCCGCCTCAGGGGCGGTCTGGGCGCATGAGTTCTGGATAGACCCTCTTTCCTATCAAGTTCAACCCGGCACGCCTATCGAAGCAAAGCTAATAGTAGGACAGGAGTTCAACGGTTCCAGCTATCCCTATCGCCCCAGCCAAATCGCGCGGTTTGACCTCGTGGCAGGCGACACGGTCACGGAGGTGAAAGCCCGGATTGGCGATAACCCAGCTTTGAACATGGAAGCGCCCGCCGAGGGTCTGATCGTCGTCGTTCACGAAACTGAAGACAGCCGTCTGACCTACACAGAATTTGCCAAGTTCGAGAAGTTTGTCGCGCATAAGGACTTCGAAGATGCCATTGCTCAGCACGACGCCCGCGGGATCTCCCGCGAGAAGTTCACCGAGTCTTACCGCCGCTACGCAAAAGCGCTGATCGGTGTCGGCGACGCGCAAGGCGCAGATGTTCCGGTTGGCATGAAGACGGAAATTGTGGCCCTTGCGAACCCGTATACTGACGACCTGACACAGATGCCGGTACAGGTGCTGCTTGACGGCGCCCCGCGCGCAGACGCCC
The DNA here is from genome assembly GCA_947494645.1 of uncultured Litoreibacter sp. Classification (GTDB taxonomy): domain Bacteria; phylum Pseudomonadota; class Alphaproteobacteria; order Rhodobacterales; family Rhodobacteraceae; genus Litoreibacter. Next base: position 658,399 of record CANLVO010000002.1, on the reverse strand, counting down.
AGGTCGAACTGTTCGAGCGCAACGCTCAAGACGAAGTGACCGTCACTCTGCACCGCACGGATGGAAATGGCAAAGCCCGCGTTCCAGTGAAGAAGGGTCATAGCTACCTGGTTGACGCGGTAGTGGCAGAAGCTCTGCCAAATGACGATCCTGAACAAGGACCTGTTTGGAAAACTCACTGGGCGGCTTTGACCTTCGCAGTCCCAGAATAACTGCCCCCAGAATAAAGAAAACCCGGTGCCGGGAGGAAGCACCAGGTTTCTTTATTCGTAAGTTTAGGTAGACCCGACGCGATCATCTGGGTGGGGGCTGATCAGACCGCGCCGGGGTGAGCCTTCACTCGCTACAAAGTCAGGTATGACATCTAATTCAGGCGCAATTGAGATGCGAATAAGTGGGGTCAGGTATATGTTTGAGGCAATAGTAAGGCGTGTCTTGATTTGCACAGGCCTAAGCGCCAAGCTGCCTATATGAATGATGTGACCCCGATACTGCGACCAGCGCGGGCCCCCGAACAGGTCGTTTTTCACCGCATCGAGCTTGGTCAAATCATGACCCTATATGGTCGGATGGTCGCGGCCGGGGAGTGGCGCGATTACGGCATTTCGATGCTAAAGGACGTAGCCGTTTTCTCAGTATTTCGCCGGTCCGCCGAAAACCCAATCTACCGTGTCGAAAAGCGGCCAAAGCTTGCCGCCAAACAACAGCAATACGCTGTTATCGGAATGGATGGCCGTATATTGAAGCGGGGAGCCGACCTGAAACAGGTGCTCCGCGTGCTTGAGAAAAAGCTGATCCGCGCGGTTGATTAGCTTTAGGGCCGCGCCGTCCGGGTCACCGGTCCGCCACCTGCGCCCGCGATCCGGGTAATTGCATCATCCAGCGGCTCATAGACGACCGACATATGGTGCGCGTTGGCGTGTAGCAGCCGATTTGGACCGGTCACGATACCAACATGACCTTTCCAGAACACCAGATCACCGCGCTCTGGCGCGTCACTTTCGGACAAGGTCCGCCCTATCTCGGCCTCTTGCATGTCGCTGTCACGTGGGCAATCAAGCCCACAGCCATGCCACGCCGCTTGCACCAGACCAGAGCAGTCCACGCCGTAACGCGTCCCGCCGCCCCACAGATAGGGCGTGCCCAAGAACAAATCGGCCACATCCACCGGATCGGCCAGCCGCTGCGACATAGGCAATACGTGTCCGGTCGGCACATAGTCACCTGAAGCAAGCCTGGACCAGTCCCCTTCCTCACCTGTTATCGCAACCTCAGAGCCGAAGTACAAAGCGCCCTTGGCGTTGAGCTTCATATCAGGACCGGGGTAGATATGCGTTTGCGGCGCGGCCACCCAATGTGTCACCTCCTCCGCCGGAGCCACCAGATCAGCCCGCACATAGCCGCAATAGCCATCGCGTATGCATTGCCCGAAAACGTAGCCCTCTAGCGTCTCCAGACCCAAAAATGTCGCGCCGTAAAGCAATTGAGACGTCGTTGCCCCACCCGGCGCATCCAAAATGTCTGCGGCAGCGGCCACACATTGCATCATGTCGCCGTCAACATAGCGGGGTGCCTCAACCTGACCTTTCAGGAATGACGCGGCAACACGGCCATTGGCGGGGGTAATCCGACGTTCAAAGCTCATAGTTCTAATACCTCTGGCAGAGCCTCAAAGATCGCACGCGTGGCTTGTCCCACACCACCTTTTTGTCTCGCGGGGGCCGACGCTGGCTGCCAGCCATACATATCCACATGCATGAAGCTTGGCGTCTTTTCAACAAACCGCCGCAGGAACAAGGCTGCCGTGATCGATCCCGCAAAACCGCCCTTAGGCGCATTGTCGAGATCCGCGATCCCGGGCTCGATCATCGCCTCATAGGGGTTGTGGAACGGCATTCTCCAGACGGGGTCTTTGGCCCGCCCTGCTGCAGCCTCAATGGCATGCGCCAGCCGGTCATCATCGGTGTAATATGGTGCAAGATCAGGCCCCACTGCCACCCGGGCTGCGCCGGTCAGGGTAGCCATGCAGATCATCAGGTCTGGCGGGGTTTCATCGGCCAGTGCGAGCGCATCTGCCAGTACCAACCGACCCTCTGCATCGGTGTTGTTAATCTCCACCGTCAGCCCCTTGCGTGAGGCCAGTATGTCTTGTGGACGAAATGCAGAGCCATCAATCGCGTTCTCAACCGCCGGGATCAAAACACGTAGCCGAAGGTTCAAACCTGCCGCCATGATCATATGCGCAAGTCCGAGCACCGCGGCTGAGCCACCCATATCTTTCTTCATCAGTCCCATTGAAGCGCCGGGCTTTATGTTCAGCCCACCTGTGTCGAAACACACGCCTTTGCCAACCAGAACAACTGTGGGTCCTGAATTGCCCCACGCCATATCCAAGAGTCGCGGTGCCTGCACAGAGGCACGGCCAACTGCGTGGATCATAGGGAGATTCTGCGCCAGTAGTTCGGCGCCTTTGGTGACTGAGAGTTTCGCGCCATGCGTATCCGCCAAACCGCGCGCGGCCGCTTCCAGCGCTTCGGGGCCCATATCGCTGGCAGGAGTATTGATCAGATCACGGGTCAGTGCTTCCCCTTGCGCGATCTGTACCAGGGCCTCCTCATCAAGCGCATCCGGACAGATCAATTGCGCCTCATGCGGTGGCGCGGATTTGTAGCGTTCGAAACTGTAGCGCGACAAAAGCCAACCCAGCGCATGCTCGCGCAACACGTCCTCAGGGTGATCAGAGGCGATCTTGTAGACCCCTTTTGGCAATCCACTTGCAGCGCTAGCCAAAAGGAACCGGCCCCGTGTGTTCGCAGCTTCGCTACCAGCACCCGCCAGCGCCAACGCAAAACCACCATGGCTGTCCGGCACCATGCAGGATTGCCCAACCTGGCCGCCGAATCCTTGCGCGCGCACCCATGAAGCGACCATGTCGGATTGCCCCTTTAGCCAAGCCTCAACCTCTTCAGGGCCGAGAATGTGTAGAAGTGTGGCGTCTTTCGTATCCTTAGCGAAAGTGAGCGCTGAATTCGTCATGGCGAGGATCTCCGGGGGTTCTTTCGCAACCTATCTTGTCACCCCGTCGGCGCAAGCCTGTATCCTGCCGCTCACCCGCCGATGTCGCACAAATCCCAGATCGAGTTCAGCGAGCTGTCTGCAACCCTTAATAAGCGGCACAGACTGCCCGCCAAAGCCGGGCCGTCCATACGATCTGCGCAGGCCTCCACATCCCGGGCGACACGAGCAAACAGACAAAGGCCAAGGTTGTCGGCGATTTGCGACAAGCCTTTGCTGATATCGGAGATTTCGTCCATCCGCTGTTTGCCATAGGCATCTTTCAAGCCCTCAAGGCCCCGCCAAAGGTTGTCGATCGACAATGCGATCATTTCCTCTGCACGCACCTCCCCCATGCCGACACACAGCTCAACCAACCGGTCGCCATCCACCGTCACAGGCTCTTCAAAATTCAGCTCCAAAACATGTTCCACGTCGCACCTTTCGCACCCCGCACAGATTGGCCGTGCACGTAACCAGCCATGTTTTGCATCCGCCATTTGAAGAAAGTCTTTCACTGCTGGCAGAATATCTCTCGAATTCCTCGCAATTCTTAAGTAACACCCCCCGCAGCATCGGATGCGAACGGGAGACAGCCATGATCAACGCCAAACCACTGCCGACCTATTTGGTCCAACGCTATCACGGCTGGAAAGCAACCACATATGCCGAGAACGAGCCATGGTACCGTCGCCTTGCCGAAGGTGGCCAAAATCCCCGTGCAATGGTGATTTCATGCTGCGACAGCCGCGTGCACGTAACTTCGATCTTCGGAGCCGAACAGGGAGAATTCTTCATCCACCGCAATATCGCCAATCTGGTGCCGCCCTATCAGCCAGATAGCGACCACCATGGCACCTCGGCAGCCGTCGAATATGCGGTCACCGCCCTAAAGGTCGCTCACATTATTGTACTTGGTCATTCCAATTGTGGTGGCGCGGAAGGCTGTCATGACATGTGTGCAGGGCTCGCGCCAGAATTGGAGAAGGAAACCAGCTTCATTGGTCGCTGGATGGACATCCTGCGCCCCGGCTATGAACGCGTCAAAGACGAACCCGACGAAACTTTGCGCAAACGCGCACTTGAGAAGCAGGCGGTACTGGTCTCTCTTGAAAACCTTCTCGGATTTCCATTCGTCAAGGAGGCCACCGAAAGCGGCCACCTCAGCCTACATGGGCTATGGACAGACACTGGCGACGGCAGCCTTGAGCATTACACCGACGCCGACGGATTTCAAAAAATCTGAGCCAGCACAGACAATTTGAACTAATCTTGCCGCGCTTGCCCAAAGGCACTTCAGACTCCGTTAAACCCCTCCGCTCTACGACTGATCGCGTTGTAGTAAGAGGTGCGGACCATGGCGACATTCACGATCAGCGGGTATGAAATATTTTCTGAAGCGGCCAGAGAGGTCAACGATATCAAGGCCGCCCAGCTGCAAATCGTTTCTCCCTTGGGTCAAGCCACGCTTGATTTCAGCTATGCCTCTGATGACCCCAAGTCTGCCGAGGTTTCGCTGAGCGATTACAACCTCATCATGAACGGACTGCACCTGAACGACGGCGTGTTACCGGAACGGATCGAGCTGTTCAATCTGACTTGGGACACTGAGACCAATAGCGACAGCTCGCATGTCATCAACCTTGCCTATGCCGATGGGGAGGGGTGGCGTGACTGTATCTTTGCGGTTGGGGACAGTTCACTGCCCGACCTGACCGACCCGGAACAGGTCACCAACATGCTCAATACGGCGCAATTCTCGGTCATCGAGAAAAGCGAGATGGAACAGGGATTTCAAATTCAGCTAGGTGACATGCCGGACGTCTCTGTCGATGGTGTGATCCATCAGCTTTTCGAAGATGAGGCAAATGAAAGACCAGACATGTTTCAATTCTTCCAGCCTTCAGATGTGGAGAGTCCCGACGTGACGGAGTTTGACATCGTAACCCGCGCTCAGGAGCCAGAGGTGAGGGAAGAACAGGCTGAAGAGCTCTGGACATTGGATGACGTCGCGATGGACGCTACCAGCTATGACGACTTCGGCGGTTGATCATACCGCTAAACGAAATCGCCCCGAACCATGACGGTCCGGGGCCAATTTCTAAAAATGAGTCTACCAAGAGGGACTAGCCCTTCTTAAGAACCCGATTGCCCAACAACTCGGCGATTTGCACCGCGTTCAGAGCAGCCCCTTTGCGCAGGTTATCAGACACGCACCAAAGGTTCAGCCCGTTCTCGATAGTCGAATCCTGACGGATTCGGGAGATGAACGTTGCGAAATCGCCCACACATTCGATCGGCGTGACGTAGCCGCCGTCTTCGCGCTTGTCGATCACCATAACGCCCGGGGCCTCGCGCAGGATGTCGCGCGCCTCGTCTTCGTCCAGGAAGTCTTCAAACTCGATATTCACAGCTTCCGAGTGCCCCACAAAGACCGGAACCCGCACGCAGGTGGCCGTTACCTTGATATCTTTGTCGACGATTTTCTTCGTCTCGGCGACCATCTTCCACTCTTCCTTGGTGGAGCCGTCATCCATGAACACGTCGATATGCGGGATCACATTGAACGCGATCTGCTTGGTGAACTTCTTCGCGGGTTTGTCATCCGTTGGATTATAGATCGACTTCGTCTGATCCCACAGCTCGTCAATACCGTCTTTGCCAGCACCTGAAACGGACTGGTAGGTCGACACGACGACACGCTTGATCTTGGCGCGGTCATGCAACGGCTTCAAAGCCACCACCATCTGCGCGGTTGAACAGTTCGGGTTCGCGATGATGTTTTTCTTGGAATACATCATCACGTCGTCGGGGTTTACCTCTGGTACGATCAGCGGAATTTCCGGATCATAGCGATAGAGCGACGAGTTATCGATCACCACGCAGCCCGCCTTGGCGGCCGCTGGCGCGTATTTCTTTGTGGCGTCCGAGCCCACGGCGAACAGCGCCATGTCCCAGCCCGTAAAATCGAAAGTGTCGAGGTCCTTCGTCGTGAGTGTCTTATCGCCAAAGCTAACTTCTGTACCAAGCGAACGGCGCGAGGCGAGCACGGCCAATTCGTCTACGGGAAACTGGCGTTCAGCCAGGATGTTCAGCATTTCGCGGCCCACATTGCCTGTGGCGCCAACGACGGCGATTTTATAGCCCATGATCCTAAGGGTCCTTTGAGGTTAGAGACATGTCCTTGCGGACGCGGCTCAATACCCCCATGTGACCTCGGTGGGAAGGGCAATTCGGCCCGCGCTTGCCGCATGGCGGTGGATCACGCTAGATGTGAACGAAATTCCCGGGCACCGGGCCGCATAAGAGGCAACCAAACGTGGCACAGCCGGCCAAAGAGAACACCATTGCCGTCTCAGACATGACGCCCACCCAGCAATTTGGGCGGCTATGGCGTGGTTATCTGCGCAAACATCTGCTCTGGATCATCCTCGCCTTCTTCCTGATGACCGTCGAGGGTAGTACCTTGGGCCTACTCAGCTACATGCTGCAGCCGATGTTTGATCTGGTTTTCGTTGAAGGGCAAACTGACAAAACCTTCATCGTTGCACTCGCGATTCTCATGCTCTTCGTGGTACGCGCCGTCGCGGGCGTGATTCAACGCGTGGTACTAGCACGCATTTCAATGACCGCGTCTACCGAACTTCAGGTCGATTTACTTGGTCATACACTTGATCTTGATAACGGCTTTCATTCTCGCACATCACCAGGCGTGCTGATTGAGCGGGTGCAGGGCGACGTGCTCGCTGTGCAGACGCTTTGGAACCACATTGTGACCGGCGCTGGGCGCGATCTTATTGGCCTTATCACGCTGATGATTGTTGCCATTTCTGTGGATTGGAAATGGGCCCTCATCGCTGTTGTCGGCGCACCTTTCCTGCTGCTGCCCTCCATTGCAGTTCAGCGCTATATCAGGCGAAAAAGCCACTCGATGCGGGAAATTGCAGGCAAACGTACCACGCGGTTGGACGAGGTTTTCCACGGTATTACACCGATTAAGCTTAACCGAATGGAAACTTACCAACGCGCACGTTTCACCGACCTTTCCTCAGACTGGGTGCGCACCACGGTGAGACAGGCCGCAGGTCAGGCCACTGTGCCTGGGCTTGTTGATCTTGCAGTGGGTGTCGGCTTTTTCTGCGTGCTGATCTATGGCGGTCCACAAATTGCCAGCGGTGAAAAGACCATTGGTCAGTTTATGTCTTTCTTCACGGCGATGTCGCTGGCGTTTCAGCCTTTACGACGACTGGCCAACATCGCCAGCAGCTGGGAAGTTCTGCAAGCCAGCCTGTCGCGCATCTTTGGCCTGATGGACACGAAACCATCTGTGAAAGACACGGCATCCCCGACCTCCAAGACACCAAATGGCAGCAAGATCGAATTCAAAGACGTGACTCTGTCTTATGGCCGTCAAAACGTGCTTTCTGGCCTATCATTCACGGTTCCTGAGGGTACCACTGCAGCCTTCGTAGGCCAGTCCGGCGCTGGTAAGAGTTCCGTCTTCAATGTGCTGTCCCGCTTGATTGATGCGCAGGAAGGTCTTGTAGAGATCGGCGGTGTCGCTACCAAAGACCTCAGGCTCGCAGACCTACGCGCGTTGTTCTCTGTGGTTAGCCAGGACGCGCTGTTGTTCGACGAGACTTTGCGTGAAAACATTCTACTGGGGCGCACTGACGTCACCGAGACCCAGCTGCAAAAGGTACTCGACGCGGCCAATGTCACCGAATTTCTGAAATCTTTGCCCGACGGGCTTGAGACGATGGTCGGCGCGCGCGGCTCGAATCTCTCTGGCGGTCAACGCCAACGCGTGGCAATTGCTCGCGCCCTGCTGCGCGATACCCCGATCCTTTTGCTCGACGAAGCCACTTCCGCCCTCGACGCGGAATCCGAGAAGATCGTTCAGCAAGCACTCGACATGCTATCTAAAGGCCGCACCACACTGGTCATCGCCCACCGTCTGTCCACCATTCGCAACGCGGATCAGATTATCGTTCTGGACAAAGGTACGCTGGCCGAATACGGCACGCACGAGGATCTGCTGAAGAAAGGTGGCGCCTATGCAAACCTTCATGCGCTGCAGTTCAATGCGACCTCAAAGCCCGAAACACCCCAGTCCACCCGTTCAATCGAAGAGGCTCCCGCGGTCGCAGTTTTGCCAGACACCGATCGCCCTCGCCTGATGCTTGGAACCACCCCGCTGGACGAGCTGAATTGGCCTAATGGTCGCCCCCAGAGACTGAACAAAGGGACGGTTGCCGACATGGACGCGACCGATCACCTGATCATCCACGCCAATGCACGTGCTTTCCTGCCGCGCCCCTTGTTAAAGCCCAGTCTCTCTGTCCGGGTCAGCGGCCAAGATACAAAGAACCTGCGCCTCGCCCGCAAGCACCACCGCAAATTTCACCGCGTTTTGACAGATGATAAGTCACTGGCCAAAGAGCTTCCGAACGGACGGCAAATGAACGATGGCGACAACCCTGCCACCTTGCTCAACGCGATTTAGACCGTCGGCGCAGGAGCGCTACAGCCATCAAGCCCCAAGCAAAAACTCCTTGCCCGTGATGCGCCAGGCTCGCCCTATCTGTGAAACTGATCAATCGTAGGATGTCGCCCAAACCAGGGAGTGCGCCGATAACAACCTGTACTGGCAGATCCTCAAAAATCATCCAGTAGTAGACGTAGTAGATCTGTGGCGACAGCCAGATGAAGGTCCAAAACACGCCCAGCGCGATAAGTGCTCTCCAAACTCGGCCAAGGCCGTTAACGAGCCTCCACACAAGTCCAGCGCATAAGATCATCAACACTATCGACAGCAGGACCAAACCAACTCTGCCGCCAAGCCCAAGTGTGAAAAAACTATCTCCGGAGTAACTCATTTCCGGACACTAACTTGCAATACCAAGGTTGAACACTGTGCAACCGGTTGCAATCCGTTGCAAAGAATGACACCTCTTTGTTGAGTCAATCCGAGGGCGCTATGGCCATTACACTTAAGGATGTTGCGCTGCGCGCAGGTGTCTCCCGTTCTGCCGTGTCACGTACTTTTACGGAAGGTGCCTCTGTCTCAGAAGGGACTCGGAAGAAGGTCAAGAAAGCTGCTGAAGAGCTCGGATACCGGCCAAACGCTCTTGCATCTTCCCTCACAACAGGCCGCACCAAGCTGATCGGGTTGGTGTCAGACAATTTTCGAAATCCTATCTTTCTGGAGGTATTCGACCTGTTCACACGGGGCCTGCAAGAGCGCGGTTTACGCCCGCTGTTGGTCAACCTATCCGGTCAAAAGGATCCGGCACAGTCGTTGCAAATGTTGCAAACATACAGTGTTGACGCGGTCATCGTGGCCTCTTCAACCCTACCGCCCAGCTTTGCCGAAGCCTTTCGCGATGCAGGCGTCCCGGTCGTCAATTCCTTCGGGCGCCACACCACCAACCCCAATGTCCACGTGGTCGGCATAGATAATGTAGAATGTGGTCGCATGGCCGCTCGCGCATTGATCGACCATGGATATCGCAAAGTTGCCTTTCTTGGCGGGCCTGTTGAAGCCACCTCAACTCAGGATCGCTTCGCCGGGTTTCGAGAGGTCATCCGCGCGACCCCCGGCGTCAGCCAAACCCATAGTTATGCCGCGCAGTACAGCTTCGAGGCTGGCTACGCTGAAATGCAAAACTGCATCGCGAACGGCCCGGCTGAGGCCTATTTCTGCGGCGACGACGTATTGTCCGTCGGCGCGCTCAGTGCTGCAAAAGCCGCCGGGTTGGGCGTCCCCGATCAGCTGGGCATTATCGGGCTGAACGATATGGAGATGGCGGGCTGGAACAACATTTCTCTGACCACGATCCACCAGCCGATCCGTCAAATCATCGCTTCTTCCATCGAGTTGGTGACCGCAATGCTCAATGATTCCACCCGATACCCGGAGGCGCGTCTATTCCCGTGCCATATCGTCGAAAGAGGCACATTGCGCCGGACATAAGGCGCAAGCTTTGTGACGCGTTTTGTACGGGCTGTGTCAGCCGTTTCTCGAGATCAGCTTAATGACTCCGGGACGGCGTTAACCCACGCACCATCCTGTTTTGCGGACTGAACGCAGGCATGAACCGCGGCCATCGACCGCAAACCATCAACCGCTTTCGGGTAATGGGTTGCCGCTGGATCAGGACTGCGCCCTTCCTTTTCTGCTCGGATCACCTCGGCCAGATCAGAATAAATGTTGGCGAATGCCAACGGCATCCCTTCTGCATGTCCGATGGTCACGCGCGTCGCGCGATCAGCTTCAGGCGACAGGTCCGACTCCCCCCGCTCGATCACCTGAACACGTCCATTCGTCGGCGTCCAATACAGCTGGTTTGGTTGTTCCTGCGCCCAGCGCAAACCTCCCTCTTCGCCAAAGACTTGTATCGTCAATCCATGCATCCGACCCACGGCGACAGCAGAAGTCCAAAGGCGCCCAACCGCACCACCATTCATCCGAAAATTGACCATCGCGTCGTCTTCCAACTCGCGAGAAGAAATCGTTGAGGCGAAGTCTGCAGAAAGCTTTTCCACTTCCTGCCCAGTTACAAATGACGCCATATGCATCGCGTGAATTCCGCAATCAGCAAACTGTGCAGAGGCCCCCATCTGTGCCGGATCATAGCGCCAGCGGATGCGCGGATTGTCTGCCTGTGCCGCATCGGCATGGTGCCCGTGCGAAAATTCCGCAACGACGACGCGCACCGCACCTAAGTCGCCGCGTGCTACCATCGCTCGCATATGCCGCACTAGCGAATAGCCCGAATAGCCGTAATTCACTGCGCAAACCTTCCCTGACGCAGCTGCGATCTTGGTGATCTCTTCACCCTCTTCCACGGTCATCGTCATTGGCTTTTCACACAGCACGTGGAAGCCCTTTTCGAGGAAGGCTTTGGTAATTTCAAAATGTGTAGAATTGGGCGTCGCTACTGTCACGAGATCAACACGGTCATCGCGCGCGCACTCGCCCGCCAACATCTCTTTCCAGTCGCCATAAGCGCGATCAGCACTCACACCGAGACGTTGCGCGTAGTCGCGCCCGGCCTCGGGGTTATGGTCCAAAGCGCCCGCAACCATTGAGAAATCTCCATCGAGTCCCGCACCAAGCCGATGCGCGGGCCCAATCTGAGACCCCTCTCCTCCACCAATCATACCCCAGTTCAAACGTGTCATATCAGGACCTCAAAAGCCGATGGATTGCAGATAAGCGCGGTTCTTGCTTGCGTCACCAAGCGGATCGGGATCGAGCAGCGGATCGCAGTCCTGCTCGACCGTACACCAGCCTTCGAAACCTGCATCGAGCAGCACTTGACGCACAGCAGGAAAGTCGACGTCGCCCTCACCTAGGTTGCAGAAAATTCCTTGTCCGCAAGCATCGTAAAAATCAGTCCGGTTCGCGACAACTTTGGCTTTCACCTTGGGGTCGATATCTTTGAAGTGCATGTAACTGATCCGGTCGATGTGACGCTTCATGAACGCCACTGGATCGTACCCTGCGTAGGAGTGGTGACCCGTGTCAAAGCAGATCTTCATTATGTTTTCGTCGACCTCATCCAATAGGCGTTCCAGCTCTGGCTCGAAATCGATGAAGCCACCTGCATGGGCGTGCATACCAACGGTCAGGCCGTATTCTTCAGCACCCATTCTGGCGACTGTCGCGATGCGGTCGCGAAAAGCTGACCACTCCGCATTGTCCATTTGCTCCGCTTCATCAGCACGGCCCGCAGTGGGTGCACGACGAGGAGAAATCGAGTCGATCAGAACCAAATGCTGCGCCCCGTGCGCAACCAGTGCCTTGCAGGTCCGGGTTGCGCCGTCCAGCACATCATCCCACAGCGCGGCATCATGAAACGCGCGAAACACAACTCCACCGATGAGCGTTTGATCATGCTTGGCCAGTTCCTCTGCCAGTATAGACGCGTCCTCCGGCATGAAACCGACGGGTCCCAATTCGATACCCTTGTATCCCGCATCAGCATTCTCTTTCAGGACCGTGGTCCAAGCAGGGTTACGTGCATCATCCGCAAACTCGACACCCCAGGAACAGGGCGCATTGCCAATTTTAATCATGTTGTTGTCTTTCTTGATTAGACGTTGACCCATGCCTTGGATGCACTCGATGCGAGTGCCGCATAGACGACTTTGTTAACGTTCAGACCTTCCTCGAAGGTCGGCCACAGGTCTTCCCCGGTTTCGATGGACCTTAAGAAATCTTTAACCTCGATGATGATCTGGTCTTGATACCCTGTGCCATGCCCCGGCCCCTGACAGAATGGCAGGTAATCGGGATGAGCCGGACCGGTCAGCACTTTGCGAAAACCGCGTTCCGCTTCCGGCCCCTCGGCCAGATATAGCCAAAGCGCGTTTTGATCTTCCTGATCAAATCGGATCGCGCCCTTTGTGCCATGCACCTCATAGGCGTAGCCCATTTTCCGTCCCGTCGCGACCCGGCTGAAATACATATGCCCCATCACGCCGCTCGCGAACCGGCACATCATTTGGGCATGATCGTCATTGGTCACCGCGACACCGCCACGCTCTTTATGGACCGTTTCCACCTCGGCAATCAGCCCAGTGATCGGCCCCATCAAACGATGCGCGGCATTGATCATATGCGGTGCGAGGTCGCCCATTGTTCCGTTCGAGACGCCTTCGCTACGCCACGTCGCAGGGCCCTCGGGATCGGCATCGAAATCTTCGGTATGCTCGCCCCTGAAATAGGTCAGTTTGCCAATACGACCGCTCTGGATCAGCTCGCGCGCGTATTGCGAGGCAGGCGTACGGATGTAATTGAACCCGACCATATTGCGGCGCTTGCTGGCTTTTGCGGCAGCGACCATCGCCTCGCTATCCGCCACCGATGCTCCCAGAGGTTTTTCGCACAACACATGCAGCCCACGTGCAAAAGCGGCTTCCGCCACCTCGCGATGTGTAGATTGCGGCGACGCGATGACAATCGCCTGAACCGTAGGATCAGCGACGAGATCTTGCCAATCAACAGCTGCGCGGCGAAACCCGAAGGACTGCCGATAGCGCTCGGCCGAGGCCTGAGATGACGCCGCTACGACCTCCAGTCTCGGACGCAGGCCAAGGTCAAAAACCGAGGCAACCGACGACATGGCAACAGCATGCGCCTTGCCCATATAACCGCCACCGACGATCCCAATTCCAATCTCAGCCATTGGTCCCTCTCAAAGAAAAACAATTTGCAACCGGTTGCAAAACGAGTATCTTGACCTGCGTCCTCTGGTCAATAGGCCATTCGACGAATGAAACTCTTTTTGGTCAAGGAGGCCTGTCTGTGAGCCATCCAACGGACACCGTTCGCCTAACCACCGCGCAAGCCATCATCCGCTACCTCGCCGCGCAATATATTGAGATCGACGGCCAGAAGACCCGACTTTGCGGAGGGGGCTTTGGCATATTTGGTCATGGCAACGTCACGTGTCTTGGTGAAGCGCTGTATGATCACCGGTCGGAACTGCCACTTTATCGTGGGCAAAACGAGCAAAGCATGGGGTTCGCAGCCGCAGCCTACGCAAAATACCACCTGCGCCGCCGCTTCATGTTCTGCACGGCATCTGCAGGCCCCGGCACTGCGAACTTACTGACCTCAGCCGCACTGGCCCACGCGAACCGCCTGCCCATGTTGATGCTCTGCGGCGACGCTTTCTTGACCCGCCTGCCCGACCCGGTGCTTCAGCAGCTTGAGCATTTTGGCAATCCAACACTTGGGGTGAATGATGCGTTCAAGGCGGTCAGCCGTTATTGGGACCGAATCACGCATCCCGCGCAGATCATCCAATCGCTACCCGCTGCCATCGCGACCATGTTGGATCCAGCCGATTGCGGTCCTGCCTTTCTGGGCTTACCACAAGACGTACAAGGCTGGGCCTATGACTACCCGCTAGCGATGTTTGAAGAGACGGTGCACCACGTCCGCCGTCAGTCGGCAGATGACAAAGAGCTTTCCACTGCTGCGGACGTGTTGAAATCAGCGAAACGCCCAGTGATCATTGCCGGCGGCGGCGTACAGTATTCCGGCGCGGTCGATGCTTTGACCGCCTTTGCCGAAACCCACGAAATCCCGGTCATCGAGACCATCGCAGGTCGGGCGAACCTGCTGAACGATCATCCGCTCAATATTGGACCGGTTGGTGTGACAGGGTCCAATTCAGCCAACGCAATCGCCGAACAGGCCGACGTTATATTGTCGGTTGGCTGTAGGTTGCAGGACTTCACGACAGGGTCTTGGACCGCCTTTGCACAGGATGCGCGGATCATATCGCTCAACGCGGCCCGACATGACGCCGGAAAGCACAGGTCATTGCCCGTCGTTGGCGACGCCAAGCTGGGTCTTATCGCACTGGGCGAAAAAATTAGTGGCTACAAGACCCCGGCAGACTGGACGCAAAAAGCACAATCCGAGCGCAAATCATGGGACCACTACGTCGCCGACAACGTCTCCCACGGCAACCGGCCAAACTCCTACGCGCAGGCGATCGGTGTGGTGAATGCCCTTTGCGATCCGCAAGACCGGGTTGTTGCTGCCGCCGGGGGCTTGCCTGCCGAAGTGACTGCGAATTGGCGCACTTTGAGCATCGGGACCGTGGATGTTGAGTTTGGCTTCTCCTGCATGGGCTATGAGATTGCCGGCGGCTGGGGCGCGCGCATTGCCCAGTCGGAAAACGAGCCAGACCAAGACACCATCGTGTTCTGTGGTGACGGTTCATATTTGCTGATGAATTCCGACATCTATTCATCCGTACTGACGCAGAAGAAGATGATCGTCCTCGTCCTCGACAATGGCGGCTTTGCGGTGATCAACAAGCTGCAAAACAACACGGGCAATGAAAGCTTCAACAACCTGATCAGCGACACCCCAACGGTGCCAGAAGCCTTCGCCGTTGATTTCGAAGCCCATGCCAGATCGATGGGGGCTACGGCAGAAACCGTCTCTAACCCGGCCGAATTAGGCGAGGCGTTCAAACGAGCCAAATCCGCAGATAAGACCAGCGTCATTGTGATGAAAGTCGACCCCTATGACGGATGGACAACCGAGGGCCACACATGGTGGGAGGTCGGCACGCCTCATGTCACTGACAACCCAAAGGTCAAAGCCGCCCATGAGGAGTGGGAGTCTTCCCGCTCCAAACAGCGAAAGGGCGTTTGATATGTCCCAACTCCTCGACGGTATCAGGCAAAACAACTTTCTGGTCATCGGCCGCGCGGGCATGGACTTTTTCCCGCACCCACCAGGAACGAAAACCGAAGAAGCCACCGAGTTTCGCTCTGGCCTTGGAGGCTCTGCGGCCAACACTGCCGCTGGAATTTGCCGATTTGGCGGCAGGGCCGATCTCGTAACATGCGTGTCCGATGACAGCATCGGGCGTTACTGCACCAACCAACTCGACCACTACGGCGTCGGGCGAAAACATGTCCGTCCAGTAGGCGGCGAGTTCCGCAATTCCCTTGCGGTTTACGAAAGCCGCGTTGCCGAGCACCAGACTGTCATCTACCGCAATGGCGCGGCTGATTTCGAGATGAATATCGAGGATGTCGAGGCGCTGGATTACTCCGCCTATGGCGCCCTTATCACTGCGGGCACGGTTTTCGCGGCGGAGCCCTCTCGTGCTGCCGCGTTCCGCGCGTTTGAGCTGGCGCGCGCCGCCGGCCTGCCCATCATATTCGACATTGATTATCGTCCTTATTCCTGGCCCTCGCCACAGGTCGCCGAAGAGGTGCTGAGCAAGGCAGGCAGCCTGTCAGACATGATCGTGGGCAATGACGAAGAGTTTGGCTTCATGGCAGGTGACATAGCCAAGGGGGAGGCTAAAGCCCAGGAACTGGCACAGACCACCGCATCCATGGTGATCTACAAGATGGGCGAAAAAGGAGCCGTGACCTATATGGGCGACGATGTCATCCCCACAGGCATCTACAAGGTCGAAGCACTGAAGCCGACCGGTGCAGGCGACAGTTTTATGGCTGGGCTTATGGCCGCACTCGCAGCTGGCCACGACTTGCAAGACGCCATCCACAGAGGGTCCGCCTGCGCGGCGATTGTCGTAGGCAAGCCAGGCTGTGCGCCAGCTTTGCCGGACCTCGAAGAACTCAACGCTTTTCTGAAAACCCATCCCGGCCCCAGCGGCGCCTAAGAGGACATCATGCATATTGCCCCTTACGACAATCAGAACAAACCGCTCGTCGATATCGGTGACGCAACGGTTCCGTTGAACTACTTCAATATCGTCAAATTGAAGAAGGGCGAGGCGTTTGAGTACCAAGTGCCCGGCTTTGAGACCTGCATTGTGCCGGCCACCGGCAGCATCGACATTGAGGTTGAAGGCTTCAAGGCAGATCGAATTGGCGAGCGCGTCAAAGACGTCTGGGGCGGCGAACCAGAGGGCGTCTATGTACCATCCGGGGCCAAGGCGACCATGGTCTGCGTGACCGACGACACGGAAGTATTCGTCGCGGGCGCGAAATACGACAAAGTACTCGATCCATTTGCTGTGCGCAAAGACGAGCTTGATTTGGTGCAGTATGGCTCGGACGACACCAAGACCCATCGCAAGATCAAACACATCCTCGGGCAGAAATACCACGACAAGGTCGGCCGTCTATTGGTGAGCGAGCTTTTCACCGTCGGTGCGGGCGGCTGGTCTGGCTTTCCGAGCCACAAGCACGACACTGACCGCCTGCCAATTGAGACACGCCATGACGAAACCTACAACTTCCGCTTCAAGCCAGACCACGGCTCGGGCGTTCAGATGTTGCAGCGCCAAGACGGCAAACCTGGCGACGCCTACCACATCGTCGACGGCTCTACGATTTGTCTAGATAGCGGCTACCATCCCTGCGCAGTGCTGCCCGGCTACGAGATGTACTACTTCACCATCCTTGGCGGTCTGTCGCAGCGCAGCCTGGTGCAGTACTTCCAACCGTCCCATGCCGATCAGATCGAGACGATCCCCGGCATCAAAGACATGATCGCGAAGTTCAAATGACACTGGCAACACTGGCCGATGTCCTGCAACCGGCCCTGAAAAACGGTCATGCCGTGGGCGGGTTGGTCTGCCTTGGATGGGAAGACATGCGTGCCTTCGCCTATGCCGCAGAGGCAGAGGGTTGTCCGGTCATCCTGCAAGCAGGCCCTGGCTGTCGGGAGCACACCCCGCTGCCCGTCTTGGGCAAGATGTTCCGCCACTTGGCCGAAGAGGTTAGCGTCCCGGTAGTAGCGCATCTGGATCATGGCTACACGTTCGAGGACTGCAAGCAGGCGCTCGATGCGGGCTTCACGTCGCTGATGTTCGACGGCTCCCGCAAACCGTTGCAGCAGAACATTGACGAGACTGCCGCCGTCGCAGAATTGGCTCATAGCGCGGGCATTTCCTGTGAAGGAGAGATCGGGTTCGTGGGCTACGCCGATGGCGAAAGTTCTGCTGGAACCGACCCGACAGAGGCGGCTCAATTTGCAAAAGCTACCGGGGTGGACGCAATGGCGATCTCCGTTGGCAATGTGCATTTGCAGCAGAAAAAGGAAGGCGGGCTCGACCTTGACCGCATCCGCGCGATAGAGGCGGTCACTGATGTTCCGCTGGTTATCCATGGCGGCTCCGGTGTGCCAGTGCCCCAACGCACAGAGCTGGCGCACCACTCCGCGATCTGCAAGTTCAACATCGGGACCGAGCTACGCATGGCCTTTGGAGAAGCACTACGCAAGGCCATCGCTGCCGACCCCGACCGGTTTGACCGCGCACAGATTCTCAAAGACACACATGACCCGGTGATGCAGGCCACCCGTCAAGTGCTACGCGCCCTCAAATAGTCAGGGGTTATCGCGCTTGTAAATCCAGTCGTGATCCGGGTGGTTCTTGAACCGCCATTTGCGGATCGGCCCGGCCATGACGTTGAGATAATACATCTCGTATCCGTAAGGCGCGGCGCAGGGGTGATGGCCTTTAGGCACCAGCACCACGTCATGATTGGCCACGCTCATCGTCTCGTCCAAACTGCCGTCCTCGGTAAAGACCCGCTGGATGCCGAAGCCCTGTGACGGCTTCAGCCGATGATAGTAGGTCTCCTCCAGATAGGTCATGTTTGGGAAGTCGTCCTCATCATGTCGATGCGGCGGGTAAGATGACCAGTGCCCGGTCGGCGTGAACACCTCTGTGACCAGCAAGCTGTCGGCTACATCGCGACCTTCCATCGCAATGTTGCTGATGAAACGCTGGTTCGTCCCGGTGCCGCGCTCTTCCAGTGTGATACCCGTAGGCCCGATCACCTGAACATCGTGTTTGCCATGCCCCGGCGCAGAGCAAACGGCCAAAGTGCAGTCTGTCGTAGCGGCAACGCTCCAGTCAGACCCGTTTGGAACATAAACACAGGCAGGCGGGGTGCGCTCGAACACGTCCATGCGCTCACCCAATTTGCCCAAGTCTGTCCCACCAGCAGAGACCTGCGCCTTGCCTTCTACCAAGACAAGGATCACCTCCCTGTCTCCTGTCAGCTCGGAAACTAGCTGCCCGTCGGAGAGACGGTGCACGGCAAAGCCTACGTAACCCCATCCCGCGTCGTCAGGCGAGATGTCATGGATCAACCCAACATCTGCCACCGGCTTACGCTGCAGGTCACTCATTCAGAGCCCTCTCCCCTTTGGGGCCGTTTGACAAAGAAGCTATAGCCCGCCCATCCGCCAAGGCCCCAGAAGATGATCGCCCAAGAACCTGCACCCGAGCTCAGCTCGAAAAGGCCCCAGCCCATGCAGACCGCAAATACCGCAATTCGGATCCAAAGTGGGTCGAAGAACGGATGATCGAAATCGAAACCTTTCATGTCCCGATTATGCCGCGCCTTCAAACTCGGCACCAGTCTTGGCACCTGTTATGTAGGCAACCACGTCTTGACCGTCAGTGTCCTCCTTGTTGAGGTTGGCCACTATGCGGCCACGACGGAACACGACAATCCGGTCCACCAAGTCAAACACCTGTCGCATGTTATGGGAGACGAGGATCAACGGTTCGCCCTGATCTTTCAGGGTTCGAATGATGTTTTCAACCTGCTCCGTTTCCTGGACACCCAAAGCCGCCGTCGGCTCGTCCATGATTGTCAGCTTGGAGGCAAAGGTCGCCGTCCGCGCAATTGCCACACACTGACGCTGCCCACCTGACATATTCTGGATGGAGTTGCGAATGTTGGGGATCTTGACGCCTGTCTTCTCAAGCCCGTCCATCGTCGCCTGCCGCATGGCCTTGTAATCAAGAAAGCGGAACGGCCCGAGCCAATTGAACTTGGTGATCTCACGGCCCAGAAACAAGTTGTCCGGAACGTCGAGGTCATCCGCCAAGGCCAGTGTCTGGAACACAGTTTCAATGCCAGCCTCGCGCGCGTCGAGCGGTCCTGCAAAGTTCACTTCATCACCGTAGAGCCAGACCTTGCCGCTTGTGCGTTGTTCAACGCCGGTGATCTGGCGGACGAAGGTGGACTTGCCCGCGCCGTTGTCGCCCATGATGGCGACGTGCTCGCCCTTTTTCATCTCGAAGTTTGCACCGACCAGCGCATGAACCCCGCCGTAGTGCTTGGTCAGGTTTTCGGTCTTTAGAACAATATCGCTCATGTCAGTATCCCCTAAGCCCGATTTCGTTGTCGGTATTGGTCAAACAGGATAGCGGCGATGATGATCCCGCCCATGGCCATCAGCTGATAAGACCCATCGAGTTTGATGTAAGTAAAGCCGGATCGAATGACGCCCAAAACCATCGCGCCCAGCACCGTGCCGATAATCGAGCCACGACCACCCTGCAAAGAGATGCCACCGATGACCGCCATGGCGATTGCGAAGAGCTCGTAGAATTCACCCATACCAGCCTGCGCTGTTTCGCTTTTGGCGGCAAGGACGACGCCCGCAAATGCAGCCAGCATCGAGGCGATCATGTAGACCGTCACCTTGTGGCGTTTCACGTTGATGCCCGACATACGCGCGGCTTCCTCGTTCGAGCCGATCGCATAGGTGTGTTTCCCATAAACCGTGTAGCGCATGATCACGTGGAAAATGACCGCGAGCGACAGGAACCAGACAACCGGCATCATACCGGAGCCGATAAATTTGAAGCTTTCAGTCGGGAAGGAAATCGGATTGCCGCCGGACCACCACAACGCAATGCCACGGCAAATCAGGAACATTCCCAATGTTGCAATAAACGGCGGGATCCGCATGTATGCGATAAACGTGCCGTTGACGGCGCCGATAAATGCGCCAAAGGCCAAGGCCACAAACACCGGGACGAGGACAGGTAAGTCCATGGCCCATATACCGAAGAGCGCTTTCGGGTTTGGAAAGCCGTTCACCAGCTCGGTCTGGGCAAAACTCATCGCAATCATGGCAGTGGCGGCAACCAATGGGCCTGAGCTTAGGTCAATGCCAGCTGTAATGATGACCTGCGTCACGCCAAGCGCAATAATGCCAATAATGGCAACCTGCAGGATGATGATCTGTAGTCGCGCCTCGTTAAAGATGCTGTCGAAGCGGTCTTTGGTGTCGAATAGGAAGCTTTGGTCGTTCATGTAGGGCAGCGTCTGCCCTAGCAATTCGAAGATCGCGATAATCACGAACAGCGCAAAAAGGATGTTCAGCTCATTGGGCCAGGATCGTTTGGTCTTGTCGAACGTTAGCCCGCCCGTGCCGTGGCTGGTATCTGTCATTTGTGCCATTCCCTTTTCAGCGCTCTGGTATGTAGGGACGGCGCAAAAGCGCCGCCCCTTGCCTTGCAAGTCGACTTAGTTTTTGTCGAGGAAGTCGCCCATGTTTTCTGGTGTGACCAGCTTGAATGGGATGTAGACTTTCTGGTCGACTTTTTCGCCAGCGATCAGCTTAAGCGCTGCATCAATGGAGCCTGTACCTTGACCAACAGAGTCTTGGAACACAGTGACGTCATAGTCGCCAGCAGCCATTGCAAGCAAAGCGTCTTGGGACGCATCAACACCACCAACTTGAACGTCAGCCATGTCCATACCAGCAGCTTTCATAGCTTGGATCGCGCCGATTGCCATTTCGTCATTGTTGGCCAGAACAAAATCAAACGGCTCGCCAGACGACATCCAGTTTGTCATCAAATCTTGCGCTTCGTCGCGGGACCAGTTCGCAGTTTGCTCGCCGATGATGGTCATGAAGTTACACATGTCCATGCCGATCACGTCACGCACGTCTTTGGTCCGCTGAACAGCTGCTTGGTTGGACAGCTGGCCGTTCATGATGTAGCCAGTTGCGCCGCCGGCTTTGCCTGCTGCGCGAAGGTTCTTACAGACTTCGAACGCGGACAATGTGCCAGACTCGATTTCGTTCGATGCAACGAAGGCCTGTGTCGGTGGCAGCTCGTTCACGTTGTCAGGCTCACGGTTGACGTAGACCAATGGCGTATCGCCAGCCGCTGCGGAAACAGCCGCTCCCGCAGATGTGTCAACGATGTTCACGATGATCGCATCAACACCAGACGCTACGAAATTTTTGACTTGGTCAATTTGCTTGGCCAGATCGTCGGTCGCATCTTCTTGCTGGTAGTTCAGCCCATCGATTGTCGCGGCATATTCGGTCATACCGTTGCGCAAAACGGTCAGCCAGTTGTCATCAAAACGCGAGAATGTCGCGCCGATGTCTTGCGCCATTGCTGACGTTGTCATCAAGGCGGTAAGTGCGCCTGTCGTTAGTAGTTTCTTCATGGTCTTCCTCCCATTTGAAGGTGTCCGGCACACCCGTTATTCTTCGCCGGAGCCCCGTCGGGGCGATTATTTCATCAAACTCAAATCAAGCGGCTTTCTCCGCCAGACGTGTTTCGATGAAGCCAAATGACCGCGAAAGCTCTGCTTCGGGGTCAGTAAGCGCTTGGACCTCGGGGGCAAACGCCTCCATCGAGATCGGTCCGTGATATCCGGAGGCCAGCAAGGCCTCGACCTGATGAACGCTGCCCAGCCGATCCTGACCGTCGACAAGCAACCGATGCTGATCGGTCATCTCGCGGGCCGGGATATCCGTCACCGCGACACCTGAGACATGCACAATGCCCGTATGATCCGGAAAGACTGGCCCGCCGCCTGCCAGATGATGATGAAACGTATCATGCACCAGCTTGATGCAATGGTCGGCATTAAGGGCCTCGATAATCTCGACCGCTTCCGACTTGTACTGCATGGAGCACTGCTCAAATCCCAAGGGCTCAACAAATCCGAGCAGGCCATGCGCGTCGAGCATCGGTTTCAGCTCGCGCAACGCGATCCGCAGATTGGCCTGACGCTCTCCATTGCCAAGCCCATGCCCATCATTGCGCGGGATCAAACTTATTCCCCGCGCTCCGCAAGCGGACGCCATAGCCATCAGCGCGTCAGCCTCGACCGCCTTTGCGTCGGACCAGTCGTTGAAGCATTTGACCTCAGCCAGCGCGAGAATCTCAAGATCGGCATTACGGGCGGCTTGCCCGGCCTCTGCCGGGTCTCGTCCATCAAACAAGGGGGATTTCAGATCATTGCGCAGCTCGAGACCGACGCATCCAATATTATGAGCCAAGCTGACGAGAGCATTAAAGCTCAAATCAGGAGCAGTCACATTATTGATTGCCCGTGGCAGCATAGCCCACGTTCCTCCCCGCTTACCCAATTGTTGGGTCATGCGCCTCCCAGCGCGAGTTGGGGTATGCTGTGCGAGAGACTAGCAACGCGTCAAGAATTTGAGTCACAACGTCTCATCTATGAGACATTTCCGATCACCCAAATGATACAATTATATCATTCGCCGATCTCTGGAATATGAATGATGGGCTCAAGAAAATGCTGCCCGGAAATAGGCACCCCGCGCGCTGCCTTGGCCATCAAGTTCACCAACTCAGAGCAAAGTGGTTGGGTCGGCGTCCCGACAACCGAGGTGACATATCCATCTGCCAATCCACGCCGCGACTCCGAGGTGAATTGGTTCACGACCAGCGCAACGTCCCCTGGATTACGATCCTCCCGAAGCGCCTTGATCGCGCCGTCCATACCGCCACCAGCCACATAGATACCCACGACATCAGGGTACCGTGACAAAAGGTCCAACGTGGCCTCATAGGTCAGCAGCGGGGTCTCTAAGTTAACCAACGTATCGAGCACTTCAAAGCGAGGCAGGTGCTCTCTGAAGAAACTACGGAAACCAGCCTCTCGCAGATCATGGCCGTGCCAGCGATGCCCGCCTACAAAAATGGCCAGTCGCCCGGGCTTTCGCGCAGTTGCGGACAGGAGCCATGCCGCGCCTCGACCTACCTTCAAGTTATTGAGACCTATATAACTTTCTCGCTCCCCTTGTGCAAAATCGGACATAATCGAGAACGTCTTGATCGACCGCCCGGCCAGTTGCCTGACTGCGTCATTCACTTGGTGGTGATTGAGCGCGGTCGCTGCCACCACGTCAGCATCCTCACCAGCTTCAAGAAGAGCTGCACCGAAGTCAGCAGGCGCTTGAGATTTGGCAAACTTGACCACAGCAGTTCCGCGGATACCGTCCAAGTCAGCAACCGTTTCAATGAGCCGGTCCGCCAGCGCGCGGTAGAACGGTTGGTCCTCATTGTGCAACATGAAGCCAAACCGAACCAGAGGCAGGTCCGCACTCAGCTTTTGTTTGATCAGGTTGGTCGCATGATAGCCAATCCGCTGCGCCGCTTCCGATACGCGCCGGCCTGTCTCTTCTCGTACCGGAACGTTTCCCGCAATCACCCTGTTGACAGTTGCGACGCTGACACCAGCCTCACGGGAGATGTCTTTGATGGTCGGTCGTCGCATCGTATTTTGATCCAATCAGACAGAAAACTCTCAAGTCTGACTATCATGAATGATACAAATCTGTCGATCCGAAAGCCTGTCGACGCAGATCGCTTGGCGCCTCAGTTCCGGCTTTTCCAGCGCAGACGAGAGGGTAGCATAGGGCTGATCCGCGGCGTCGTTCCGGTCTCCGGGCGGCTTCTTGTTCTCAGCACAGGGCTTTCTGAATCCGTCGAGTTGCTTTCGCGGAGCACAATGTAAAGCCCGCTGGCGATGATAACAGATGTCCCCAAGAGCGTGCCCCCATCCGGCACTTCATCGAAGAAGAAGAAGCCATATGCAGTGGCCCAGATCATCTGCGAATACTGCATCGGAGCAACGATCACAGCCTCTCCGGAGTTGTAAGCAGCGATAAGGAAACGTCCGGCAATCCATGCAAACACCGCGACAACGCCGACCCGCGCAAGATCGCCGATAGGCATCGGCTCATAAACAAGTGGCAGTAACGCGGCCATGATCAGGAAATTGGCCATCATCGGGTATAGCATGATCACCACGGTGCGCTCCTCCCGACCGATCTTGCGCACGACGATTGATGCGAACGCACCGCATACGGCCGCCGCCAGCGCCGCCAGATGACCCAGCTCTAGCTCGGTTTGGCCGGGGCGAAGTACGATGAGGACACCAATCAACCCGACAATAACTGCGATCCCGCGTCGTAGCCGAACGACCTCACCGAGAACCGGGATGGCCATCACTGTGATCAGCAGTGGAGACGCAAAAATGATGGCGTAGACCTGCGCGAGGGGCAGAACCGAAAAGGCGTAGAAGGCGCAGAAACCGGTGATGACAGCGGCGACAGTACGGGCTGCCATCCAGTACGGGTGTTTGGGCAAAAGGGTGCCGCTTGTGGAATCCCGCATCAAGTAAAGCGTCGCAAGTGGGAAGCTGAACAATACGCTGAAGAACACAATCTGGATCGGAGAATACCCTCCGCCCAAAACCTTGATCACCACGTCATGCGTGGAAAACAGGCCGAAGGCGACCAGTGCAAACAGAACCGCCTTCAGATTTGATGCTTTGCCGTCCGTCATAAGAGACGACCCCTGTTATTTGAGGCTGCTGTCCAATGCCGCCAAAACAGCATCACCCATCTGGGTTGTCGACACGGGCGCTGTGTCGCCCTCTTGCATAAGATCAGCAGTCCGCACGCCGCTGGCCAACACAGATTGCACAGCTTCCTCCAGACGAGTCGCTTCCTCGCCGTGATCAAAAGAGTAACGCAGCGCCATCGCGAAGCTAAGAATGCAGGCGCTTGGGTTGGCCTTGCCTTGGCCAGTAATGTCAGGAGCCGAGCCATGCACCGGCTCGTACAGCGCTTTGGGGCGGCCATTGGCGTCGGGCGCACCTAAAGAGGCAGACGGCAGCATACCCAAAGAGCCGGTCAGCATCGCTGCGCAGTCCGACAGCACGTCCCCAAACAGGTTATCTGTAACGATCACGTCAAACTGCTTGGGCGCCCGCACCAGCTGCATCGCACCATTGTCGGCATACATGTGAGACAGCTCGACATCAGAGTATTCCGCCTCGTGGATCTCTGTCACCACGTCACGCCACAGGATGCCGGACTCCATCACATTGGCTTTCTCCATTGAGCAAACCTTATTGGACCGCTTGCGCGCCAGCTCGAAGGCCGAGCGGGCGACCCGCGCGATCTCGCTTTCGGTGTAACGCTGTGTGTTTACGCCGACGCGCTCGTTGCCCTCTTTGTGGATGCCGCGAGGTTCGCCAAAGTAAACGCCAGACGTCAGCTCCCGGACAATCATGATATCCAGTCCTGCCACGATGTCTTTCTTCAAAGACGAAAAATCCGCCAGCGCATCAAAACACTGAGCTGGGCGCAGGTTGGAAAACAGGTCCATCTCTTTGCGCAGGCGCAGCAGGCCGCGTTCAGGCTTCACGCTGAAATCAAGGTTGTCATAGGCGGGCCCGCCCACGGCACCCAGCAGAACCGCGTCGACCTCAAGGGCCTTCTGCATAGTCTCGTCGCTTAGCGGCACACCGTGCTTGTCATAGGCCGCACCGCCTACCAGATCTGTGGTCACATCGAAAGCAATCCCACGCTCTTCGCCAAACCAATCGATGATGCGCATCACCTGTTCCATGACCTCAGGGCCGATGCCGTCACCAGGCAAAATGAGAAGAGAAGGATTGGCCATAAGAAGTGCTCCGCTACGTGTTGGTCTATTCGCCTCGGGGCCTAGCCCGCGCACGTGGGGCGGTCAAGCCGCGGGTGCTGCATCTGCGGCAAACCTCATGGCCAGCCCAGATCAACCCAGACGGGTTTGTGAGGCGGCATATCATCACTTTGCGTTCTTGCATCACCCCAAATCCACACCACTGCCTGCCACTTTGAATTTTGCAGAAGGTAGGACGTAATCAACCCTCAGGCTGCCGATGTCGCGACCCCAATCGACCGTGTCTTCCTCCAGTGGACCGAGGTGAGAGGGATCCTGAATAGCCCGCGGCCCGGAACGTGGCCGAACGTCTTGTAGGGCCGGGTTCGCGAGCAAGTCGTGCAGAGCAGTGTTCAGACCCTCCCCGTCGAATGGGTCGTTGTTCAGGCCGCCCATAAGGACGAAGGGTTCTCTGATGTCCGAGACGTAGGATTCCCAGAACCGAAGCTGATCCGCATTGCGCAACCCATTGCGGTTTTCTGGCCCGTCAAAAACAGGTGAACTCGCTTGCACGGCAAGCACGTGCACTATGCCGCCGGGCAGGCGAATAGGAACGTCCCAGGCCGCGATACTTTGAAGGCGGAGGACCTCTCGCTCTTCCGGGTCGAAATAGGACATAGGTATCTGCGTGTCGGGCAAGTCCTTCCATAGCAGGCCTGAGAAGTCCTGTGCCTTGTCCGCCAAGATCGGGTAACGCGACAGGATCGCGATACCGCCCTGCCCGGCAAATTGCCCATAACCCTGACGATCGCTGGCCGTATCCAGTCGCCCGTCTCGGTTCAGATCAAACCCTGTTGGCTGGCCCGCATTAGGCATCAAGGCGAAGCGAAAAGGCATGGGGTGACCAAGCTCTGCGAGCCTGTCTTGCACCAGTTGCAGCGCAACTTGGTCATGGTCAAAATCAACGCTCTGCAAGGCCGCAATGTCGGGCTTGAGATCTGCGATTGTCTGCAGGGTCGCGACCAGCACCGGGTCCTCGAACCGCATAAGATCGCGCACCAGAAGGCCCGGACCCTTACGGGTCAGCTCAGCGTTGTAGGTGAGGAAACGGTAACTCTCAGCACTTGCCGCGCTCGCGGCAAGCAGCCAGATCAGGCAGCCAGCAACCCAGCCTGCACAGCGCGTGCGCCACGTTGGCGTTTCTCGTCGATCATGTCGGCAATCCGGTTCATCGCGATGCCACGCATGAACAAACTGGCGGGTAGGAAGGTCCAAACGGCAAGCATCCATACAAGGGTTTGTGGCGTCGACACCATCGAGGCATCGAACAGCCCCGAGGCGGCGCGGGCCACGGCTGGCATGAAGAATGGCAGGAAGAAGCCTAACATGATGTTAAATCTGGCGTCCCGATTTAGCCTTGCGACGATGTCTCCGCCCATGGTCGGATCGAAGGTTGGGAGGTTGGTCCAGAAGTTGAAGGGGGCGGTTTTGTTGGGCCAGCCGCCGAGGCGCAGGGCGATCAGGAAGATGGCGAGAGTGGTCAGCGAGATCAGGTAGCTGAGGCCTGCGGAGGCGCGCATCAGGCTGACATGCTGGGCGTTATTAGGGTCCGGCAGCAGCAGAATAATCAGGCGCACAGGGCTGTATGGGAAGTCGATGACGTGGCCGACCAGAAGGCCGATAGCGGACACAACGCGGGTCAGCGTGGTGGGCTCATATTGGCCACGGAACAACACGGAAATCAGGAAAACCGTCAGAAACAAGGAGATGAAACGGATGCGGTTAAACGGAGGGGCGTTACGAAATTCAACAAGGCTTGGATAGCGGGAGCCGTACTCGATCAAGGTGATCACGGCGCCAAACAAGGCCACGAGAGTTACGATCTGCTTGGAGTCTTCGGTCATGCCGGGCAACAACATGGCTGGCGTCATCAGCAAAAGCATGACGAACAGCGCGCGAACAAGCGCTCCTGCTAAGCGTGAAATCACGTTTACCAACCCTTCAAACTGGCCGAAAGCGATACGTAGCCGCTTCCTGTTCCACCTTGTGCCTTTGGCTATTGCCGAAAGGTGCCTCATTTTCGCCTCAGTTTTGCCCAGATTCAGATCGTCCTTCAACTGTCTGATAAGACTGGGGGATTTTATTGGGTCAATTCGTGGTATTCTTGTGTCACCCTTATTCGGGATCTCGGGTATGTGGGGGGTCGCTGGCAGCTATTCCCTATATATGGTGAAAAATGTGTCTGATTAATGGCGTCGCCTGAATTTTCTGCACCCGGCAAAGGTTAACACCACCCATAAAAAAGCCCCGCCAAAGCGGGGCCATTTAAACGTTATCGAGCAGGGTTTAGACCCAAGGACGCGCCTGAGAAGCCTGTTTTTCAAAGCTGTCGATGGAGGCGGCTTTCTCCATTGTCAGGCCAATGTCATCAAGACCGTTCATCAGGCAGTGCTTCTTGAAGCTGTCCACCTCAAAGCTGAACACATCACCATCGGAAGAGGTCACAGTCTGCGCCTCAAGGTCGATGGTCATGCGCGCGTTAGAGCCTTTTTCAGCGTCTTTCATCAGCGCATCAACCTGATCTTGGGGCAGGACGATCGGCAGGATGCCGTTCTTGAAGCAGTTGTTGTAGAAGATGTCGGCGTAGCTGGGCGCGATAACGCAGCGGATACCGAAATCCTTGATCGCCCAAGGCGCATGTTCACGCGATGAGCCGCAGCCGAAATTATCGCCCGCTACAAGGATTTCTGCCTCGCGATATTGCGGCTGGTTCAGCACGAAATCTGCGATCTCATTGCCTTCGCGGTCGTAGCGCATTTCGTCGAACAGGTTCACCCCCAAACCGGAGCGCTTGATGGTCTTCAAGAACTGCTTGGGGATGATCATGTCGGTGTCGATATTGACCATAGGCATGGGGGCCGCGATGCCGGTCAGGGTGTCAAACTTATCCATCGGAGGTCTCTCCTGATTTGGCCCGTTTGGGCCGTTTTGTACAAAATGGGGCAAAACTTTAGGGGCCAAAACCCAAATTGGGGTAACTTTTACCCTTTGTTAAAGCCTTGCCAAAGCGTGAACCGCCTCGATCCGCGCCGCGCGTTTGTGAAAAAACTGCGCAACGCGAGGTGAGCGGCCCGGATTTACATCATCTCCCGCACATCGGTGAGCTTGCCGGTGATTGCAGCCGCCGCGGCCATGCCCGGAGACACGAGATGGGTGCGGCCTTTGTAGCCCTGACGCCCCTCGAAGTTCCGGTTGGAGGTCGAGGCGCAGCGCTCGCCCTCTGCCAGTTGGTCGGGGTTCATTGCCAGACACATGGAGCAGCCCGCGAGACGCCATTCGAAGCCGGCCTCTTTGAAGATGTCGGCCAGGCCTTCCTCTTCGGCTTGGGCACGGACCAGACCGGAGCCAGGCACGACCATGGCGCGCATCCCGTCCTTGACCTTGTGACCTTTCAGGATGGCGGCGGCGGCGCGAAGGTCTTCGATCCGGCCGTTGGTGCAGGAGCCGATGAAGACGGTGTCGATCTCGATCTCGGACAGAGGCGTGCCGGGCTTGAGGCCCATATAGTCGAGCGAGCGGGCGACGGCGTCGACCTTGCCCCCCTCGAAATCGGAGGGCGCGGGCACGTTTGCAGTGATCGGCAGCACGTCTTCGGGGGAGGTTCCCCATGTGACGGACGGCGCGATGTCCTCACCTTTCAGCGTAACGACCTTGTCGAAATGCGCGCCTTCATCAGTGAAAAGCGTTTTCCAATAGGTCAGTGCGGCCTCCCATTGAGCGCCTTTCGGGGCGTGGGGGCGGCCCATGCAATAATCGAACGTCTTCTGGTCTGGCGCGATGAGGCCAGCGCGCGCGCCGCCCTCGATGGCCATGTTGCAGACGGTCATGCGACCTTCCATGGAGAGATCGCGAATGGCCTCGCCGCAATACTCGATGACATAGCCTGTGCCGCCCGCGGTGCCGGTGGCCCCGATAACGGACATGGTGATGTCTTTGGCAGTCACGCCGGGGCGCAGCTTGCCGGTGATCTCGACCTTCATATTCTTGGACTTCTTCTGAATCAGCGTCTGCGTGGCCAGAACATGTTCCACCTCGGAGGTGCCGATACCATGCGCCAGCGCGCCAAACGCGCCGTGGGTCGCCGTGTGGCTATCGCCGCACACCACGGTCATGCCGGGAAGCGTCCAGCCCTGTTCGGGGCCAACGATATGCACAATGCCCTGTCGCACGTCAGAAACCGGATAGTAGTGGATGCCGAATTCCTTGGCGTTCTGGTCGAGCGCTGCCACTTGAACGCGGCTGTCCTCCGTCATGGTCGCGGCATTGGCCCGGTCCAAAGTGGTCGGCACGTTGTGATCCGGCACGGCAATTGTTTTCTCTGGCGCACGGACCTTGCGGTTCGTCATGCGCAGGCCTTCGAAGGCCTGTGGCGAGGTGACCTCGTGGACCAGATGGCGGTCGATATAGAGAAGGCAGGTGCCGTCCTCGGCCTCGTGGGCGACATGGGCATCCCAGATCTTGTCATAGAGCGTTTTTGGGGAACTCATTGGTTCTCTCCTGAAAGTGAAACGGATTTTAACGTGGTGTTCGGAAAAGGCGGACTAGGATAGTCGCGCCAGCACGGCATGGGTCGCGCCGAAAAAGCGTTCATTCAGACGTGCGCGGTCATCCATGTCGAAAACAGGTGTCATGCGCGCTGGAATACACCTGCGCAGCCCCTCTCGCAAGGGTGCGGGTTGTATGCCGGGCCAGCGCCATGCAAAGATTCGATGACCCAACAGGCAAGGACACATGTCAGGACATATCGGGCAGCAGCCAATCCCCTCCGACGCAGAGACGCCAGAGCTGGTCCCTGAACCGGTCGACGAGCTGATCGACGTCGGTCAGACCTTGCTGATGCGGGCCGATGACTTCCTTCATTCGATGATGCGGGAATCGAACCTGTATCAGGTTGGCTTGGCTGTGGCGCTTTATGGTGTGGCCTACCTTCTGCGGCTTGTCCTTGGGCCGCGCATTCGAAACTGGATGGCAAGCCGCGAGGGCTGGCCGAAATGGCGGATGCGCATTCTGGTGGTAATCCATCAGCGCCTGCAGGCGATCTTCTTTGTGGCCTTGCTTTGGGGCGCGATTTTTGTGCTTCGAGAGGTCACATGGCCCAGCCGCTCCTATATCCTGAGCATCATCGGGTCGCTGGCGCTGGCCTGGCTGACCGTGGTGCTGGCCACCCGGCTGATCAAATCCCCCTTCCTGCGCAAGGTCGTCCGTTACGGCGCGTGGATCTACGTCACATTGCGGATCATCGGGCTGACGGAAGAGGCCTCCCGGGTTTTGGACAGCGCCGCGTTCGAGTTGGGCGAGTTCCGCATATCAATGCTGGTGATCCTGCAAGCCATCGTCGTCATAGGCGTGCTGGCCGCACTGGCCCGCTTCCTGACCACGACCACGTCGCGCCGGATCCAGTCGAACGAGGATATCTCGCCCTCCATGCGGGTGCTGATCGTCAAGGTCATGCAGATCGCCTTTTACGGCATCGCCTTCTATATCGGCGTCAAGGCGGTGGGGATCGACCTGACCGGGCTGGCCGTGCTGTCAGGTGCCATCGGCGTGGGCCTTGGCTTTGGTTTGCAGAAGGTGGTGTCGAACCTCGTGTCCGGCGTGATCATCCTGCTGGACAAGTCGATCAAACCCGGCGACGTCATCTCGCTGGGAGAGACCTTCGGCTGGATCAACACGCTCGGCGCGCGCTACGCCTCGGTGGTGACGCGGGACGGCAAGGAGTACCTGATCCCGAACGAGGACCTGATCACCAACCAAGTGGTGAACTGGTCGCATTCCGACGACTTCGTGCGGCTCGATATCTTCTTTGGCACAGCCTATCACGACGACCCGCACGAGGTGCGCAAGATGGCGATTGCGGCAGCGAAATCCGTGGACCGGGTGCTCAGCTTCCGCCCGCCTGTGTGCCACATCGTGGGCTTTGGCGACAGCAGCGTCGACTACATCCTGCGCTTCTGGATCCGCGACCCCACCGGCGGCCTGACCAACATCCGCGGCAACGTCTACTTGGCGCTCTGGGACACGTTCAACGAGAACGGCGTCTCCATCCCCTTCCCACAGAGAGAAGTGCGGATGCTGGGGGAGGATGGAAAAGCGGAGGCCTCGGATTGACCGTGCGGTAGTAAGTTGTGAACGTCCTCAATGAGCCCAAACTAACAAGGTTCTGTCAGGCAGCGAATGTCAGCTCTTGGCAGATTGGCCGATCGCGTTCGCGATTTTTCCCATTGCCTCCAGGAACTTCGGTCGTTCCTGCGGCGACAGCGCATCCAGCATCGCAGTCGCGTTGCGATTGTCCTGCCGTTCAATCGCTGCAAGGACGCCTTTGCCGTCGTCGGTCAGACGGATTGTGATTGCCCGTCCGTCCGTTTCATCCGCCGCCGTGACAACCAGCCCCTTCTTTTGCAGCGCCTTGACCGCCGCAGAGATTGTGGTGCGTGGAACCGCGAGGTTGGCCGCAATGTCGGACGGTCGGGTCGTTTGATTGGCACCTACGATCCGAAGCATCTGAAAATGAAGTGGGTTGAATGCTAACCGCCCTTCGGCCGGGGCCCCTTGTCGGCCAGTAACCAACAGGTTCTTGATGATCGTACTGATATGTTTGGCAAGTTCTTCGTGCGAACGGTCAGACATTTTCGGGGCCGCCCTTGAATGATACGAAAGTCGCATCATATAGTACGAAATACGCACTAAAATGGATATACGTCATGCGACTTCCCTTACTTGCCGTTGGCCTCGCAATCATTCTAGCAGGTTGCAGCGAACCCTCAATTCCAACCGAACCACCCAAGTTGACAGACCCACCTGAGGTTGCGACATCCGGTTTTCTAACGGCCTATACCGAGCAAACAATTTCAATGTCGATCGCGGATCTTCGCGCGTTCATGAAAGAGCAGCCGTTGACGAGCTTTCTTGAGCCGACAGAAAACATCGCAAACCCGGTCGACGGCAAAGTTATCCAAGGCGAGTGGCCGAATCCTGATGCCTACAGATGGCTGCAGCTTTCGGACGGTCATTACATCATCGAACGTATCCTCGAAAACGAGGGCGACTTCTTCAAATACCAGGTCTTTGTTTTCACGAATGCGACCGGGCAAGGCGTTGAACAGATCGTTGGAGAACAGCGATTTGTGCCAGTAGATGGCGGTACGCGGTTTGAGTGGACCTACAACGTCCTACCGACCAACTTTGTGACACGGCAATTCGTCCGACGCAGCATGGATGAGTTAGAGACCTATATCTCCGGAGGGCTGGAAGGCTTTGCAGCAGCGGCCAATGCGGTGGCAGCGGAGGAGTAGGCCGTGCCACAAAGGGCTTTGCAGACTTCAGCACTTCATACTGGGCGGGTTTTGCTTGCGTCTCTGTTCATTCTCGGCGGGATCGACAAAGTCCTGAACTACGAGGCGACCGTACAGACGATGAGCGAGATGGGCTTCCCATTTGTCTCGCTGCTGCTACCAGCAACGATAGCACTGGAGTTCGGTTGCGGGATGGCCGTTGCCATTGGCCGAAGGGGGGCTGCAGCAAGCGCCGCAGTCCTTTTTGCCTACACGCTTTTGGTCAATTTGATTTTTCACAGGTTCTGGGACTTGCAAGGTGAGACGGCACAAGTAGAGTTATCTTTGTTCTTCAAGAATTTATCGCTTGCCGGTGGGATGTTGTATTTGGCCACCCAAAGTGCTGTGCAAAGTGAGAGAGTGCCAAACCGGTCTTTGGGAAATTCTGAAAAGCAGACATCGTCGTCCCGCATCTGAAAGCCCACTTCGTCCGCGAACCAGACCTGCCCAGCCGGGCGGGGGCAAGACCGTAGGGTGGCGCTGAAGCGGTCATTCGACAGCGCTTTATGGCAGCCAAGTACATCTTCTGAATATACGGAGCGCAAAGAGAGCAAAAGCGCCAGCACATCAAACCGTAGGTTTGCCTTTGGCAAAACGGGACGGCCCCTCTCGGCGATTGCGAAGGGCAATCGCCTGTCGGTCGAGGCTTGCGCCGGGTCGGCGCCGTCGGCTGGATTCCGGGCGGGGCAGCGCAATCCTGCTCTGTTCCATTAAGAAAGTACCCATTGGCAAAGGAGCGCAGCGGCGGGGTGAGGGGCTGATCACAATGCGCACGGCCCCTCCCTGTCAGTCAAACATAACACTTGCCGACTCCTTGAGTGTAAGGCTAGGTTTACACTCATGAGTATGTCGAGTTCTCTCGAGGACAGACGCCTGCCGGAGCCAGCGGCGATGTTGCGTCTGATCAAACCGATCACATGGTTTCCGCCGATGTGGGCGTATCTGTGCGGGGTGATCTCTGCCGGGATGCCGCTGGGCGGGCAGTGGGGCATGGTCTTGCTGGGCGTCTTGCTGGCAGGCCCAATTGTCTGCGGCATGAGCCAAGCGGCCAATGACTGGTGCGACCGGCATGTGGACGCCATCAACGAGCCGGACCGCCCGATCCCGTCAGGCCGTATTCCGGGACGCTGGGGGCTTTATATCGCGCTGGCCATGTCACTCATGTCACTGGTCATCGGCTACCAACTTGGCCCGTGGGGCTTTGGCGCGACGATCATTGGCGTACTCGCAGCTTGGGCCTATTCGGCGGAACCTGTGCGGATGAAGCGCTCCGGCTGGTGGGGGCCCGGTCTTGTGGGGTTGAGCTATGAGAGCCTGCCGTGGTTTACCGGCGCCGCAGTTCTGGCCTCCGGCGCGCCGCGCTGGGAGACGGTTTTGGTGGCGCTGCTTTATGGCATCGGCGCGCATGGCATTATGACACTGAACGACTTCAAGGCCTTGGAGGGCGACACCAAAACGGGTGTGAACTCCCTGCCGGTGACGCTTGGGCCGGACCGCGCCGCCAAGGTGGCTTGCTGGATCATGGCCGTGCCGCAAGTGGTGGTGATCGCATTGCTGCTCACTTGGGACAAGCCTTTGCACGCGCTGGGAGTTTTGGCGGTGCTGGCGGCGCAAGGGCTGGCGATGAAGAAGCTGATGCGCGACCCGCTGGCCCATACGCCGTGGTATCAGGGCACGGGCATCACACTTTACGTCTCGGGCATGATGCTCGCGGCTTTCGCGATACGGGGGCTGGCATGACACTGGGTTGGGGGCAGATCGCGCGGCTGGGGCTGGTGCAGATGTGCCTTGGCGCGGTGGTCGTGCTGACAACCTCGACCTTGAACCGGCTGATGGTGGTGGAATTTGCGCTGCCCGCCGTGTTGCCCGGACTGCTGGTCGCGTTGCACTACGGCATTCAGCTTTCAAGGCCGCGCTGGGGGTTCACCTCGGACACTGGCGGCAATCGCACCAGATGGATCATCGGCGGCATGGCCGCCCTGTCTTTGGGAGGCTTTCTGGCGGCCTATGCGGTGACGCTATTTGCAGGCAGCTACGGCGCGGCGCTGAGCCTGTCGATCTTTGCCTATGCGCTGATCGGGTTGGGCGTGGGGGCTTCTGGCACCTCGCTGCTTGCGCTTTTGGCCACGGCCACTGCCCCGCACAGACGCGCGGCGGCGGCGACGATTACGTGGCTGATGATGATCTTCGGCATTGCGATGACCGCGGGCGTCGCCGGCAGCTTTCTCGACCCTTATTCGCCTGCAAGGCTGCTGAGTGTTGTGGCCGTGGTCGTGGGCCTCGCCTTTGTGCTGACGGTCATCGCCGTGGGCCGCATCGAGGCAACGGTCACGCCAATCACCCCAGAGCCGCCAACGCCCTTCATGGAAGGCATGCGCGAGATTTGGGCGGAGCGGAAGACGCGGGTTTTCACCCTCTTCGTGTTCCTGTCGATGAACGCCTATTTCATGCAGGAGCTGATTTTGGAGCCCTATGCGGGGCTGGTGTTCAACTTCACGCCCGGCCAATCCACCTCACTGAGCGGCGCGCAGAATGGCGGTGTGTTCATCGGGATGCTGATCGTGGGCGTGGTGGCGACCGGGCTGCGCAAGGGCGCGTTGCGCACTTGGGTGATGGCGGGCTGTCTGGGCAGCGCCGCCGCGTTGGGCGCGATTGCGGCCACGGGCTTTGGCCTGCTGAGCGTTGCGCTGACGCCCTTGGTGGTCGGGCTTGGCTTTTTCAACGGGATGTTCGCAGTCGCCGCCATCGGCTCGATGATGGCGCTGGCCTCAGAGGGGCGCGGACAGCGCGAGGGCACACGAATGGGACTTTGGGGCGCGGCGCAGGCGATTGCCGCTGGCTTTGGCGGGCTGACCGGCGCGGCCTTAGTCGACCTGTCCCGTGCGCTGATGCCCGACGGGCTGGCTTTTGGCGTGGTATTCACGGGCGAGGCCCTTCTTTTTGCCGCGTCTGCCTATATGGCCAGCCGCATCATGGACAACAACCGCAGCGCCAATCCGGCGCTCGTACCGGGGGAATGAGATATGTATGACGTCGTTGTAATTGGCGCGGGCCCCTCGGGAGCGACGGCGGCAGAGGATCTGGCCCGCTCGGGCAAACGGGTGGCGATGCTGGATCGGGACGGGCGGATCAAGCCCTGCGGCGGCGCGGTACCGCCAAGACTGATCGAGGATTTCGACATACCAGACAGCCAGATCGTGGCGAAGATCGACACGGCGCGGATGATCTCGCCCACCCAACGACGGGTGGATATCCCGATTGAGAACGGCTTTGTCGGCATGGTGGATCGCGAACATTTCGACGAGTTTCTGAGGGTGCGGGCCAAGGACGCGGGCGCGCATCGCTACACCGGCACCTTCCTGCGGATTGAGCGTAATGCGGGCGGCACCAAGGTGGTTTTCCGCGACAAGATCAGCGGCAACACTCAAGAGTTGGAGACTAAGCTGGTCATCGGCGCCGACGGTGCGCGGTCGAAGGTCGCGCAACAGGAAGTGCCAGGCGGCGACAAGATCCCTTACGTGATCGCCTATCACGAAATCATCGAGGCCCCCGGACAGGTCGGCGAGTATGACCCGAAGCGCTGCGACGTGATCTATGACGGCGCGATCAGCCCGGATTTCTACGGCTGGGTCTTCCCGCATGGCAAGTCGGCCAGCGTGGGCATGGGCACCGGCATTGACGGGATCGACCTGAAGGAAGCCACCGCCGCGCTGCGCTCCGCCTCGGGTCTGGCCGATTGCAAGACGATCCGCAAGGAAGGCGCGCCGATCCCGCTGCGCCCGATGGACCGGTGGGACAATGGGTCAGACGTGGTGCTGGCGGGCGACGCGGCGGGCGTAGTCGCGCCCTCGTCGGGGGAAGGCATCTACTACGCTATGGTTGGTGGCCGGGTGGCGGCGACAGCGGCGGCGGCCTGTTTGGAAAGCGGCCGGGTCAAGGACCTGCAACTGGCGCGCAAGCTGTTCATGCGCGAGCATAAAGGCGTGTTCAAAGTGCTGGGCGCAATGCAGAACGCGTATTACCGCTCTGACGAGCGCCGGGAGCGGTTCGTGTCGCTCTGCCACGACATCGACGTGCAGCGGCTGACTTTTGAGGCCTATATGAACAAGCGGCTGGTCAAAGCCCGCCCCTTGGCACATCTGAAAATCGGGCTTAAGAACCTGGCTCATCTGACCCGTTTGGTAAGCGAGACACGCGTGTGAGCAAGATCATGATCCCGGCTTGGGTCGGGGACACTCTGACCCCGGTTGAAAAGCTGGAAGCCCACCAACGCGGGCTGAAGCACAAGGCGATTTCCGTCTTTGTGATGCGTGGCGACGAGGTGCTGATCCAGCAGCGCGCGCTGTGCAAATACCACACGCCGGGGCTGTGGGCGAACACCTGTTGTACTCATCCCGCCTGGGAAGAGACCGCGCTGGATTGTGCCACCCGTCGGCTGAACGAAGAGCTTGGTCTGACCGGCGTCACGCTGGAGCATCGCGGCGAGGTGGAATACCGCGCCGACGTGGGCGGCGGGTTGATCGAGCATGAGGTCGTGCAGGTCTATTTGGCTGAGGCCACACCGCAGATGACTTTGGAGCGCAACCCCGACGAGGTCATGGCCGTCCGCTGGATCAGCTACCGTGACCTGACGGCCGAGATTGCCGCCAAGCCCGAGCAGTTCACCCCTTGGCTGAACATCTATCTGGAACGCCACGCGGACATGATCTTCGGCGAGACGCTGGAGCGCTAGAGAGCGGGTAAGCAGAACGAAGCGGCTATTGCTTGCGCAGGGTTTTTTTGCGATCGCCGCAGTTGCCCCGGCTCTGACAGATGGCAGTTTGCGTCACGGTTAGGTCCCGCTTGCGACGTCCAAATACTGACCGATGATGTCGTGGAACTGCACTCTACTCATCTTTAAGCCCAGTGGCGCGACCTTGCCTTTCTTGATGAACGACCCCGAAGCGATTTCGTGACGGATTGCCGCCTCAAGAATGCGTTTGGCCCCCACGTCTGGGGTGGAGAACGCAAGTGCGCGAATGGGCTTCAGCCAGAACGGCATGCCAGTGCCCGCCGTCATCGCCGTCTTGTTCGGCCCCGGTGTGACGCTGACAAGGGTGATCCTTGCCCAGTCAGCCTGATCCGCCAGATAGGCGGTGCCATGGGCCAGCGCCGTCTTGGACAGCATGTAAGAGCCGAAGAGCTTTCTGAACTGTCTAGGCCTGCGCACTTCATCGGCATCGATGGCCTTAGCGTCCATATTGTCAGACACGACATTCACGACCCGCCCGCCTGTTCCCGCTTTCAGAAGCGGCCGCAATCGCATCATTAGATCGATGGAGGCCAAGGTATTGACCTCGTGGTGCATTTCATTGCCCTGAGGCGAGTAGATAGGCTCTGGCAGCAGAACTGCAGCGTTGTTGACGAGTATATCCAGCGACGGGAGCCGGTGCGCCACCTCTTCGCACAATCGCGTCCGATCAGATGCGACAGCAAGGTCTGCGACAAACAGGTTGGCCACCTTGTTTGCCAGATCACCCATTTGCGGCATCCGGTCCTTAGATCGCGCAACGATGGAGACATCGTGCCCAAGATCCACCGCCTGTTTCACGAACTCCAACCCCAAGCCCGAATGTCCGCCAGTGATGAGAATATGCATGACGCAGGGCCTCTCAGATCGTGATTTAATCATTGATTAGTTGCTGTCTAATCAATGATCAGATAAGTGTCAACCAAGGAGGAGACCGCGATGGCCGACCAAACCTATCATCATGGGAAACTTCAGGACGCGATCCTTGATGCAGCGGAGACGCGGCTAGCACGACAGTCGATTGCCGACATCTCTATGCGTCAGCTGGCCAAGGATGTTTCGGTCTCACCCGGTGCGCCTTATCACCATTTCGGGGATCGCCATGGTTTGACGCTCGCTTTGTGCCAACGCGGCTTTGTGCGCCTGCATCACGCGCTGGAGGATGCAAATGGGTTGCGGGCACTTGTGGACAGGTATCTGGCATTTGCGGCGGAGAACGGCGCGCTGTTTTCGTTGATGTTTTCGGACGATGCGACAGCTGGCAAGAATGCCGAACAGCTCGATCCGTACGCGGGTCCGGTGTTCACCCTGTTTCAAGCGATCTTGGCCGACGAAGCCGACATATCCCGCGACGAGCTTCAGGTGCCGGTCCTTCAGATCTGGGCATTTATGCACGGCTTCGCCCAGTTGCTGAAAGCAAGCCCGATGCGGACGAAACTTATGGACGTCGACCCTGTGGAGTTTGCGCACACGACCTGCCTGCGTCTGCTCATGCATCACCCTCTCTGCTGAAACCGAAAAGACTGTAGGAAGTGAATTTGCAATTCGAGCTGAGAACGGACTTTTGCCGCAAGATGTTTAGACGAAAGCTCAGCGGACTGAGCGGGTTTGGCTTTAATTAGGCCGACGACCAATTAGCTTGAGAAGAGCTCTGGCGGCCAGGTAAGCCTCTCAGCGCGCCGAAACGCCTGTCGTTCTCTCAGTCTTTCTATGTAGCCATCCAAAACTCTGCTTTCTGGAAGCAAGTCGTTGAGGCGTGCCATTGTTACGACCGACCCAATGAGGACGTCAGCGGCTGTAAACGGTTCCCCTAGCAACCAGTTTTGTCCTTCAAGAGTTTGGCCAAGAATGTCGACCGCGTCTTTTGCAGTGTCCCAGGTCGTGTGTTGGAGGGGGCCCTTAAGGTTTGAAGCCTCCACAGCAATCGCGGGGTCAATTACCGCTGTCGCGTAAACTAGCCATTTAAGATAGGCTCCACGATCCTTGGACTCTATTTTGGGTGCCATGGTGCCATACCCAAAACGATCTGCGAGAAGGACACAGATCGCAGGACGTTCGCTCACGATCATACCGTCAACGGAGACCACAGGAACACGACCCGATGGATTGATTTTTAGAAACTCGGGGTGCAGGTGCTTACGTTCTTTGAGATCAACATCGATGACCTTGTAGGGAATGCCGAGCTCTTCCAGGATCCAATACCCAGCCAGCGAGCGTGACGCCCTGGAAGCATAAAGAATTATTTCGGCCATTTACGTCGCCTCCTACCTTCGATCATGGGTCAATTATAAGACAACAGGCTCAAGCAGGCGACTTGGAAGCTGACACTCGCTGCCAACGCCAGTTTGGTAGGTTCTTGCTCAAACCCGACATTTGCCGCGCCCGGTTGGGTCGATTGCATGTGCTGCGTAACTTGCAAAAATTGGCGTTCACAAATTGCTCTAGGTGCGGCTCCGGCAAGCGCGATTTGTTTTTGTGCTCTAAAGAAGGTACCCTGTTGGCCCGGGAACAGGGGCACCGCCGCTTGCGCGAGATGCCACCTGTCTCCCGTAGCCAACAGGAGGATGCCGGGGTGTCGAGCCCCCGGCGGAATCAGACAACCCAAGGGACCGGGCGTCTGATCCAGCACCGGCGCGAGGGGACGGGCCTCCCGCGCCGGAATTCGCAAGCCTATGCGTGGCCGTTTTCGTCCACACTCAGCATGTAGGAGAACGGCGTCGGATCGGGGCGATCACGCGACTCCTCCGGCAACAGCAACCCGATTGCGTACAGCACCCAGATCGCAAATGCCGCAACGAGACAGAAGATCGCCGCATAGCCGGCCCCCTTCAGCTGCAGCATCAGCACATTGGCTTTCAGCCTCAGCTTGGGATCGTGGTCCATCCCGAGATAGTCTTGGTTATCGGTCATGAATACTCTCCTTGATCACGCATCAGGGTCCGCGAAGCCATGCTCCTGCGCCCAGACGAACCAGTTATCGACAACCGTGCCGGTGAGCAGGATGCCGATGCCGCCTGTAAGCGTCGTCAGCACCGCAAACCACCAAGCCCAGCGGTGAATGCCTTCCATTGTGGCGTTGAACCCCATGGTCCAGCGCCAGAACAGAGCCGCCCGCTCGGACGCAGTGCCGCGGTCCACGATCTGCTCGATCTCGCGCTCGCCGCCATAGCGGCTGACGGCCAGGATCGTCGCCCCGTGCATCGCAAAGAGCAGCGCAGACCCATAGAGAAACGCAATCGAAAGCGCGTGGAATGGATTGTAGAACAGGTTGCCATAGGTCAGCGAAAACAGGTTGGTCCAGTCGAGGTGACTGAAGATCCCGTAAGGCACCGCCTCAGACCAGCTGCCCATCAGGACGGGGCGAATAAGGCCCAGCACCAGAAACAGCCAGATTGCAGAGGCAAAGGCCCAGCTGACATGTTTGCCCATGCCCAGCTCTTCGGCCCGCAGGTAGGTGCGGATCCACCATGAGATGACCGAGATCAGCAGGAAGAAGGAGGCGATAAGCCATGCCCCGCCTTCCGCCAGAGGCGCCATGCCGAGCCCGTATTCCTCGCCCGGTGGCTCAAGCGAGAACCAGAAGAGGTCGCGCAGGAACACGCCGGGGTTGTAGCCCGCCTGCGCCCAGAAGCTGAGCCCGCAGATGAAGAACCAGATCGCGCCTGTTGCAAGCGACACCACGCCAAACGGGCCCAGATGGATCGGCCCCAGCTGCGCGTTGCCGAACAGCCCTGCCAATTTCGAGAAGGAGGCACCTTTGGTGCGCTCGCGCTCCAGACCGCCGGGGTCGACGCCCATCTCGGGCGGCCCCTGAACCTGGACCTGGGTGAAGATGTTTTGATATTCCATTACCCGTTTACTCCCCCTTCGAGGTCAGCCCACCAGGGCAATTCCAACCACCAGTCCCACCACTCGAGCCATGTGTCGAACCAGATGGTCCCGGAGATCACGATACAGATCGCCGACCAGATCACGGCTTGCAGCGCCAGAAACAGCCCCAAGCGGTGGATGCCCAATGGTCCGATCGAATAGCCGATCAGATCGCGGAAATAGGTGTCCTCGTGATCTGGTGACGCGATCTCTTTGCCCTTTGGCGTGTTTACCGCCGACAGCACCAGCGAGCCGTGCAGCGCAAGCGCCAGACAGGTGGTGAAGAAGAAGGTGATCGCGACCATATGCGCCGGGTTGTAGTGGAAGTTGCCATAGGCGTAGCCCACGTTATTGACCCAATCGAGGTGGCTGAAGATGCCATAGGGGAAGCCGTGACCCCATGCGCCCAGCAGGACGGGTCGGATGATAACCAGCGTCACATAGGCCAGGATCGCGATGCTGAAGGCGAAGGGGACATGGTATCCCATGCCGAGCTTGCGGCATATCTCCACCTCGCGCATCATCCAGCTGAGGAAGGCCAGCGTGGCGCAGAAGGTGACGATCTGCCAGATGCCCCCCTCGGCCAGCGGCGCAATGCCAAGGCCCACTTCAAGCGAAGGCGGATCAATGGAAATCAACCACGGGTTCCAAGTGTCCCCTAAGGCTGCGCCGTAAAAAATCATGATTGTGCCGAGAGCGGCAAAGAAGAACGTCGTGACGCCGAAGAAGCCGACGTAGAACGGCCCCACCCAAAAGTCGAACAGATCCCCGCCGATCAACGTGCCGCCCCGAACGCGATATTTTCTCTCGAAGGTGAGCTGTGCCATCTTCTGTCTCCTTACGCGCACATGCCGTTGCATCTGCGCCATTTCATTATGTCGGTTGCTACGGGCGGAGGGCGCCCCGCCCGCAGCTGTCTTCGTAAGCTGAGATTACTCGGCTTGTTCCGCACCAAAGGCGCGGTCAAACCAGTTTGTCTCTGGGTTGCTGAGCAGGACGAGGTGAATCATCGCCGCCAGCAAAAAGAGGAAAACGCCCTGCGCCACGAATACGCGGCGAGGGTCAAAGATCAGCCAAATCTTGTAGAACTGTGCCATCTTAGATCCTCCTTAACCCCAGCTGAACCAAGGCAGTTTGAAATAGGTCAGAATGTGAGCGACCACCGCCACCGAAGTGAACAGGTAGAATCCGCTCAGATAGACCGAGTGCAATTCCTGCGCTTGCTCATCTGTAAGACCTGTGAATGACAGGTCGGATTTATCAGCCATATTTTTTCTCCTTCGAAAAAATCATACTGACGCCGCGAGCCCCCCGCGGCTGGGTTACGACAACGGCTCATCCGCTGCCCTAATCCACCACCCCGGGGGGGAGTGGCGAACCTCGTGTAACCCATCGTCTCGACCCGACAGATTGAATCGGTTGTTACGCTGAGAAGATTCTCGGCGTGATGATCTGCGCTTGGCTCCACGCAGACTTGATCGGACCGCGCTCGGGCAGCTCAAGCCGCCGTGCCGCGCTTAGCACCCATGTCAGGATCGACAGCGGCAACGTGGCCACGAAGATCAGAGCGAAATACGCGTAGTATTCGCGCATCGGCACGTGGCTGGTGCGCCGCTCCTTGACGGGTGTCTCATGTGTAAAATCAGTCATGATGCTCCTCCCGAAGCTGGTTGAAGTCCCTCAACGGTTTCCAAAACAACCCGCTCTGCCCCTTGGTCGAGCGCACGTTTCTCTGCGGCGTCTCGGAGGGTTTTGGCGGCGGAAATTCGCGTCAGGATCGGATGGCTGGACACAATTTCATCCAGCTTGGCCTGGGCATCCGCATCCCAGGGGAAGTCGCGGCGAAGCGTTGTTGGCGTCGCTTCGGCCGCATCCATATCGCTGCCCAAGGGCAGAATATGAAACAGTGAGTCAAAGAGCCCGTTGCAGACCTCTTGGACCAGATACGTGGCCCCCGCGTAGCCCATGAACGGCGTGCCCGTCGCGCGACGGATCGCAGCGCCGGGGAAGGACGCAGGGATAAAGGCCGGGGCCGGGCCGAAGCCCGCTTTCATCTCGGCCAGATACATTTTCTCGTTGATTGACCCCATGACAATCAGCGGGCGCTTCTGGTGCATCCAAGCGCGCACTTCGTCATTGTTGGTCTTCTTGCCGCGCGTCCGCGCCACGGCGAAGGCGCAGGGCAGGCCAAGGTCGTTCTCAAGGAAGTTCCGCACGCCACGCGCATAGGTTTCATTGGCGACAATCGCGAAAGACGCGGTTGCGAAGAAGTCCTGTGTGACCGAGCGCCACAGGTCCCAAACGGGTTTGATAGTGGAATGCTTCTCTTGTTCGATGAACGGCTCAGGGTCCAGCCCCAGCAGCTCACC
Source organism: uncultured Litoreibacter sp. (assembly GCA_947494645.1). Classification (GTDB taxonomy): domain Bacteria; phylum Pseudomonadota; class Alphaproteobacteria; order Rhodobacterales; family Rhodobacteraceae; genus Litoreibacter. The sequence goes on along the minus strand of CANLVO010000002.1, from coordinate 613,953 downwards.
CAGTTTGCGCAGAAATTTCGTGGTGCTGTCGATCCCGACCGGCGCTTGCAGATAGGGCTTGTTCAAAACCTCGCACAGCCCGCGGCCAAATTCGCGGTACATGCAGATGTTCACATCGGCATTCACGAGGTTGCGCATCTCGGCCACATGGGCGCCAAGCGGCATGACCATGTTGACCTCGGCCCCAATGCCTTCGACCAGTCTGCGGATTTCGGCCAGATCGGAGGGCATGTTGAACGTGCCATACATCGGACCCAGAATGTTTACGCGGGGGGCTGCGCCCTCTTCGCGTTTGGCCTCTTTCGGCATCCGACCTTTGGTCATGCCGAACTCGGTGAAGATCCACGTCATCGCGCGGTCGGCTGACTCCCACTGATCCTCATCAATGGTGCGCGGCAGGAAGCGCTGAATGTTGGTGCCTTGGGGCGTCACGCCGCCGCCGATCATCTCGGCAATGGAGCCGGTCACGACCACTGCCGGAAGCGCCGGATCCAGCACCTCCCAGGCGCGTTTCATCGCCTCTTCAGTGCCTGCGCCCATCTCGCCTTCGCCCAAGCCAGTGACCACAATCGGCAACTCATGCGGCGGCAGCGCATCGGTATAATGCAACACGGATGTCACCGGCAAGTTCTCGCACCCCACGGGCCCGTCGATCACACATTGCAGGCCTTTGACGGCGCAGAACGCATAGATCGCGCCCCAGTAACCGCCCGCTCTGTCATGATCTTGAATCAACATCAGATCATCTCCGCCGCTTTGGCGGCCTTGGCGGCGCGTTCCAGTTTCTTGGCGTTCAAGGCGCGGAATTGCGGCTGCTCATTGGGAGAGCCCTCCCAGACCCCGGCGGTGTCGCCTGCGCCCACGCCTTCGAAGAACGCGCGCATATGCTCCATCCGGTCCTTGTTGGCCATCGCCCCGTTGACGACCTGCGCCAGAGAGCCTGCACCTGCGACACCCATCAGGGGGCGTGCGGAGATCAGGTTGGTGAAATAGAGCGAAGGTATACCCAGCTCTTTGCCTTTTTGGACAACCGGCGTGGTGCCAATGGCCAGATCCGGGCGGATCGCCTCCATCGCGGCGCAATCGTCTTCGAGCGAGGCGCGGAACTTGACCTTCACGCCACGCGCCTCAAGCCAAGCGGCATCGTCTTTGGACCATTCGGTCTTGGGGCATGCTGTGCCCACGTAAGGGATATCCGCGCCGCTTTCGATCAGCAGACGTGCGACAAGCAGCTCGCTGCCTTCATAGCCTGATAGGGTGATCGTGCCTTTGACCGGCATTGCGGCAAGCGCGCCCTTAATGGCGGGCAGGAACTTGTTCTGCGCCTCGGCGATCTTGTCTTGAGGCAGATTGAACGCCTCGCCAATACCTGCCAGCCACGCGGCGGTGCCGTCATGACCTACGGGCGCGGAGCCCACCACGGGGCGGCCTGCGGCCTGAAACTCACGCACGGAGGCGGTGTAGAACGGGTGGATCGCGGCCACTGCGCCGCAATCAAGGGCGGCATATAGCTCGCGCCATTCGCGGCACGGCACGGTCGGGCCGACGGCCAGACCAAGCGGCTCCAGCATCTGACCGATCATCATTGGATCCGCTGGGAACATCTCTCCCAGCAGGCTCACGGTCGGGCGGTCCGACTTGCCAGAGGCGGGCATCGACACCGGGCCTGCTTTGATCTCTTCGCGGGCGTAGTTCAGCATTGCACCCGCAAGGACGTCTTTCGCCTCTGCATGTGTAGGGATGCCAAAGCCCGGCACGTCGATCCCGACGATGCGCACGCCGTTGATCTCTTTCGGCAGCAGCCGCAGAGGCACGCCGGAGGCCGTAGGCACGCAAAGGTTCGTCACAACGATGCTGTCGTATTTCTCAGGGTCGGCCATGTCGTGGACGCTTTCGCGGATATCCTCGAACAGCTTGCCTGTGACCAATGTCTCGGAGTTGAAGGGCACGTAACCCACCGACCGACGCGCGCCGTAGAAGTGGCTGACAAAGGTCAGCCCGTACACGCAACAGGCGGAGCCTGACAGGATCGTTGCGGTGCGTTTCATCCGCAGGCCAACACGCAGGGACCCGAAAGCGGGGCACATGGATTGCGGCTTGTCATGCGGGCCTTGGGGGTAGTCAGCGGCGTATTGATCCAGAATGTCGGACGCCCCGGCAACCCGCGCGGCCTCTGCCATATCGGCACCGGAGTGACAGCCCAAGCCATCCTGCGGAATGGGCGTATCGCGCCCTTCAACCGCAGTGCCGGTCTCGACGTCTACCGCGTCAGCGTGGTCATATTTGACCTCTTCGTTCACTCGGCGGACGCCTTCCGCAACACGGCGCAGGAGCTTTCAACAGCGAGTTGAGCGCGACCTTGGGCGGACAAGGTCCGTTCTACGGCGCGGTTGGCGACCTGTTGGGCGCGTTCCAACGTGCTGAGGCCCTCGTCGAAATCTGCAAGGCGAGCGGGATCAAACATCGTCATACACCACTTCAAGGCTTTCCTGCGGCTTCGCGTTCTTGCCGCGCATATCGGCGTCCGTAGCGGGCTCCAGCACCACATCACCGCCGGTTTCCGAAGCATCAAACAGGCCAAGCAGCCCGTCTTGGTCCAGAGGTGCAGGGCGCACGGGCGGGGCTGCGGCAACCTCATCACCGAGAGAGGCAAAAAGGGAGCCCCATTGCGAGTCCATTGTGCCGACAATCTGGTAATTGGCGGATTTCTTGCGCAGGTCGTCGTCCTGGGGGATGGCTGCGAGAATAGGGATATCGACGGCCTCGGCGAAAGCCGCTGCCTCGCCCGTGCCGTCATCTTTGTTGATCACAAGGCCCGCCACGCCGACATTGCCGCCGAGCTTGCGGAAATACTCTACCGCCGAGCAAACATTGTTGGCCACGTAGAGCGACTGCAGATCGTTGGAGGCAACGAGAATGACCTTTTGCGCCATGTCGCGGGCAATCGGCAGACCGAAGCCGCCGCAGACCACATCGCCCAGAAAATCGAGCAGGACGTAGTCGAAATCCCAGTCATGGAAGCCGAGCTTTTCAAGCAATTCGAACCCGTGAATGATGCCGCGCCCACCACAGCCTCGACCGACCTCTGGCCCGCCAAGTTCCATCGCGAACACGCCGCCGCGTTTGAAGCACACATCACCGATTTTGACTTCTTCACCGGCTAGCTTCTTCTTCGACGATGTCTCGATGATCGTGGGGCACGCCTTGCCGCCAAAGAGCAGCGACGTGGTGTCGGACTTCGGGTCGCAGCCGATCAGCAGCACGCGCTTGCCCTGCTCCGCCATCATGTGGCTGAGGTTGGCCAAGGTGAAAGACTTGCCGATGCCGCCCTTGCCATAGATCGCGATGATCTGGGTCTTCGAGGTCGGCTCCTCCGCGATGATGTCGGCAAGGTCCTCATGGGCCTCGTCGCGCAGGCGCTGATCGAACTCGGTCAGATTTGGGACATCAAGGGTCATGCGTGGCCTTCCCAGTCTAGGATCATTTTCAGACAATCCGTGTCGGTGAATGCAGTCTCGTAAGCTTTTGCCGCGTCAGATGCCGCGGCCCGGCGTGTGATCAGCCCGTCCAGCGACAACGCGCCGGAGCTAACCAGATCGCGGGTGGCGACCAGATCATCGCGGTCCCATTCCGCCGAAACCCGCAGGCGCGCCTCTTTCATGAAGGCAGGCGGGAAGGCGAAGTTGATCGGGTCTTTGTAAAACCCGGCCAAAACAATCTCGCCGCCCTTGGCGATGCGGCCAATCAGATCGGGCAAGATCGCGGCGCTGCCGGAGACGTCAAAAATCGCCTCGTAATCGCGGCGCGGATCATCATCGGGAGAGATCACTTGATAACCCTCAGCCCCGCCACGGCGGCCGGGGTCAATCTCCCAAACTGTTGGAGCGGGTGCACCGCACAGGCATGTCAGCCGCGCCAGCAAGCGCCCCAGAACGCCGTGCCCGACGATCAGATCAGGCGGCGTGTTTTGCAGCCCGGCAATGGCGTGGCGCGCGGTCGCGGCTAAAGCAAGGAGCGCACCTTCGGGGCCAGTGTGGTCAATCTCGATGGCGCGGGCGGCGTCGGTGACCAGCAGGTTTGACGCCCCACCAAACAGCCCGAACGCGTCCTTGTAGCAATTCGCACCCGGCACAAAGACCCGGTCGCCCGGTTTGAAATGTGTTTCTGCGCCAGCTTCAATCACCTCGCCTGCCGCCTCGTAGCCGGGCACCAAAGGGTAGCCCATGCCGGGGAACGGAGGCATTTCGCCAGTCCAGAACAGCTTCTCGGTACCCGTGGAGATCCCCGAATGCGCCACTTTCACAATGATTTCGCCCGGTTTTGGGTCTGCCAAGTCGAGCTTGGTGACGTCCAAATCCTTGGGGCCTTTCAATGTGACGGCTGTGGCTTGCAATGGTCCCCTCCCCGGAGTGTTGCGGCGCGCTTTGGACGCAAAGAGACTCGCATCTCATGCTTTTGTTATCTGTAAGTTAAAACTGACACTTTTGTCTGTCAACTTAAATAGACACTAGGGTTTGCGAGCCGTAACGCACTGCGTGACGTAGGATCTGCGGGCTGGATAAACCTTGAGATCGGCAAAGCCCGCGGCCTCGCAAAGCGCCTTTATGTCCTCCGCCGACCGCGTCTTTCCGGTCTGCATCGCCAGCGTGTAGATCGAGAAATACACATCGGTGGCGCGGTCGGGCTTTGCCCCGCCCGACATGGGCTCAGAGATCAGCAAGCGTCCATTGGACGGCAGCGCGTCGAAGCACTTGGCAAGCAGGTCAGCGACCGTGTCATCGGCATGATCGTAGAGCACCCGGATGAGGGAGATCGTGTCGGCGCCTTCCGGCACCGGGCCAGTCTTGAACGAGCCGGGGTGGATTGTGCTGCGGGCCTCAAAACCTGCCTTGGCAAACCGCGCGGTGGCCTCTGGTACGACCTGCGGCAGATCGAACAGGCCAAGCTGTATGTCGGAATATTTTCGACCCACCGTTTCCAGAAATGCTCCGGTGCCGCCGCCTACATCCATGAGAGAGACCGTGTCCTTCAAAGGCACGGTCCGCAGCGTGTCTTCGGCGACCAGCACCTGACTTTCGGCCATGAGATCAGAGTAGGTCGCGGCCACGTCCGGGTCCATCTCGCCTCCGAAAACGTAGGGCCAGAATCGGGCAAGCTCTGTGTCAACTTCCCCGCGAAAAAAGGCAGCCGGGTCAGCGAGATCGCGGTAGAGCACGTCGTGGTGGGAGATCATCTGCGTAAGCCCCGGCACCCCCAAAAGAGCCGCGCCGGAACGGGTCAACGCCACCCGGCCGCGCGATTTTCGCTTGAGCAGCCGCAACGCAACAGCCGCACGGAGCAGCACTTCCATGCGGTCCTCAGGTACGCGGGTTTGCTGCGCGAGGTCTTTTGCCGTGGCGGGCTTTTCACCCACGATGTTGAGCAGATCCAGCTGTACCAGCGCCATCAGAACCTGCGAATGACAGAAACCTGCGAGCAGGTCGAACATCGCCTCGCCCTCTTTGCGGACAAGGCGGCGGGTCAACGGAAAATGCGCGGCCCAGCTTTGAAATTTGCGCGACCCCATGAGGCGGTTGCCAAAGCTGCCACGCCTGTTCGGGGTCGTCTCGGAGGTGGCGGACAAGAGCCTATTCGCCGGGGACAGCGGCCCGGTCGGCACGCCATTTGATGGGCGTCAGCGCCTCTGCCTGCGCGGTGACCATCTTGGCCAGCATCGCCTCGCCGGGGCATTTCGGAATGGAGGAAATCGCCCCGCTGAGAATGTCGCGCATCCGCTGGATCGCGCCCTCGATACCAAACTCACTGACCGCATTGGGCCGCCCGTGCAGGTCATCCTGGCCTACAGGTTTGCCCAGCGTTTCTTCGTCATAGAGCGCGTCACGCAGGTCGTCGGCCACCTGGAACGCCTCGCCAATGCGCGCGCCAAGCTCTTCCCACAATTCACCATCTTGTCCGGCGGCAATCGCCCCCATCTGGGTCGCGGCGATGAACAGCGCGCCGGTCTTGGCGCGGTGATAGGCGGAGAGGTCAATCTGGTCCTCGCTCTCCCAACCCTGGCCCGCACAGATGCCGTTGGGCATGCCCGTGCGATTGGCAAGAACTTTCATTAGCTGCACGGCCCGCATCGGGTCAGAATGGGCAGCATTGGCCAGCACCTCGAAGGCCATGATGATCAGGCTGTCGCCTGTCAGAACCGCGAGCGGCTCGCCAAAGGCGCGGTGCACGGCGGGCTTGCCGCGCCGCGTGTCGGCATCGTCAAAACAGGGCAAGTCGTCATGCACGAGCGACGCACAATGGATCAGCTCAAGCGCTGCCGCTGCCGCATCGGCCAGCTCGGGTTTGTCATCGCCGCAGGCCGCTGCAACGCTGAGCAGAATGGTGGGGCGAATTCGGGCGCCGCCGGGAGTGACCGTGTAATGCAATGCAGAAGCCAGCTTGGCCGGGGATGGGCTGGCCTGCCCACTACGAACCGCGCTTGAGATGGCTGTGTCGATCCGCTCTGCAAATGCCATGGTGGCCTCCCACTGGTCCGGTGACGTAATTTATTGCTTACACCACATCTGTCAACTAAACTGGACAGATTGAAACGAACTGTCAACGCCGCAACCCGGAAAGGGGCCTCTTTATGCCGAGCCGCATGCCTGACCGCCCTGCCTCGGTCGCCGTTATCGGCGCGGGGATTGGCGGATTGGCAGCAGCGCTGAGGCTGGCTGCGCAGGGGCTGGACGTGACCGTGTTCGAGCGCCACGCCACACCCGGCGGCAAGATGCGGACCGTGCCGTCTAGCGCAGGGCCCGTGGATGCAGGGCCTACGGTTCTTACGATGAAGTCCGTGTTCGAGGCGCTCTTTGCTGAGGCGGGTGCGCGGCTGGACGACCACGTGACACTGGTGCGTGAGCCTTGCCTCGCGCGGCACTTCTGGCGCGATGGGACGCAACTGGACCTAATGGCCGACCCTGAGGCGAGCCGAAAGAATGTCGCCGACGTGTTTGGTGCAAGGGCTGCACAGGAGTTCAGCACATTCAGCGCGCGGGCGGCGAAGCTGTTTGACGCGTTTGAGGCCCCTATGATGCACGCGGCTGCCCCCACGCAATTGGGTCTGACCCAAGCCGTGCTGCGCCACCCGTCTTTGATTGCCGCAATGGCCCCGCATCAGACCCTGTCGCAGATGTTGGCGAAGCAATTCAGCGAGCCTAAGCTGGCGCAGTTGTTCGGCAGGTACGCGACCTATGTGGGCGGTTCCCCTGATGCGTCGCCCGCGATTCTGTCGCTGATCTGGCATGCAGAGGCGCAGGGCGTCTGGCATGTCGAGGGCGGCATGCACCGGCTAGCGGTGGCGATTGAAGCGCTGGCGCAGGCGCGCGGCGCGTCCTTTGTTTACGGTGCAAATGTTGCGGAGATTACACCTGCAGGGGGCGGGTTTTCTGTCGATGGAGAGAGGTTCGACACGGTGCTGTTCAACGGCGACCCGCGGGCCTTGAAGGAGGGGTATCTTGGGGAGGCCCTGCGCCACGCCGTGCCGGACCACGCCACCGAGCCGCGCAGCCTGTCGGCTTGTGTGCATAGCTTTGCCGCCGAGGCTAAGGGCCGCGATCTGGCGGCGCATAACGTCTTTTTCAGCGACGCGGTGAACGCCGAGTTTCCACTGCTGGCCAGGGGGCAGATGCCGCAGGACGCCACAATCTACCTCTGTGCCCAAGACCGGTTTGGCGGCGTCACGCCGCAGGGGCCAGAGCGATTCGAGACCATCATGAACGCCCCGCCCAGCTTTGACGACACGCCCGAGACTTTGAAGGACATAGCCCAATGCCAGACAGCCACGTTTCAGCGCCTGACGCAGTTCGGGCTGAGCTTCATGCCAGAGCCTGCGCCCGACAGCCTGACGACGCCGCAGGGCTTCGCGGCGATGTTTCCCGCCTCGAACGGCGCTCTTTACGGGCGATCCCCACACGGAATAATGGCGGCGTTCAAACGCCCAACGGCGCGCACCGCCATGAAGGGCCTCTATCTGGTGGGCGGCGGGGCGCATCCGGGGGCAGGCGTGCCGATGGCGACGATCTCCGCCAAGCACGCGGCCGAGGCGATCTGGACGGACCTCAGTTCAACCTCGACGTCCCGGCAGGCGGCTACGCGTGGTGGTATGTCGACGGGGTCAGCGATGACGGAACCCGCGCCGTCTCGGTCATTGGGTTCATAGGGTCGGTTTTCTCGCCTTGGTACCATTGGTCCGGGCGCGGCAACCCGGCCAATCACTGCTGCATCAACGTCGCCACATACGGCCCCGGCGGGCGGTTTACGATGACGGACCGGGGGATCTCTGCCCTGCGCCAAAGCGCGGATACATTCGAGGTTGGCCCGTCACATATGCGCTGGACCGGGCGGGAGCTGGTGATCGAGATCAACGAGGTGTCATCGCTGCCGCTGGTCTCACGCGTGCGGGGGCAGATTACGGTTACGCCGGAGGCGGTGACCTCTGTGGAGCTGCCGTTGACCCGTGATGGCGCGCATGTCTGGCGGCCGTTTGCCCCTGTGTCACGGATCAAAGTCGCGCTAGAGGCCAAGGGCTGGCAGTTCGACGGACATGGCTATTTCGACGCGAATTTCGGCACTCGGACACTGGAGGAAGACTTCAGCTATTGGACGTGGGGGCGTTACCCAACGAAGGGTGGCGCGACCTGCATCTATGACGCGACGCGGCGCGACGGCACGGTGCTTGACGCAGCGATTGGGTTTGACCGAAAGGGCGCGGCCAAAGTGGTCAGCGCGCCGCCCTCTGCCCCGTTCAAGCGCACGCTTTGGGCTTTGCGCCGAGAAACCCGCGCGGACCCCGGAACCACGCCAAGGCAGGTCAAGCCGATGTTGGACGCGCCGTTTTATTCCCGATCCGTGGTGCAGACCACGCTGGATGGCAAGGTGGTCCAAGGGGTGCATGAGGCGTTGGATTTGGATCGCTATGCGCAGCCGCTGTTGAAACCGATGCTGGCCGTGCGCGTGCCCCGGCGGGCGCGCTGGCGCTTTTAGGCTTTCGAGGTGTCGAGCGGTGCTTCGTTGGGGTTCATCTGCCACACAGTGTAGTTCAGCGCAGCCGCAACGGTGACCCAAATCAGGAACGGCACGAAAGCCAGTCCGGCCCAGAGATCAAGCTGGAAATGGGTAACGGTTGCAGCAAGCACGGCGAGCCACAGCGGCGCCATCACATAGAGCGCACCCTTGAGGCGATGAAGCCCAAAGAATATCGGGGTCCAGAGGGTCGAAAACGCGGCCTGCATGGCCCAGAACGCCAGCGCGTACCCGCTGCCGTCAAGCCCGGCGACGCGGGCGCCTGCAAAAGAGATCAGCAGATAGATCGAGGTCCAGGCGACGGGAAAGACCCAATCGGGCGGGGTCCAGCTGGGCTTATCCAGCTTGTCGTACCATTCACCGGGAGAGAACATTGCACCCGTCGCACCTGCCGCGCCACAAGTGATCATGAAAATTGCAAAGAGAAAAAGGTCCATGCGTGCGTCCTTACCCGGTCATTCGGCGGCAATACCGCGAGACGTCTCCTGCGCTTTGAGCTCGGCCAGCACATCGAGAAGTGCAGCGGCGCGGGTTTGCGTCTTGGAGGCGGCAGCAGAGCCGTCGGCAGCAGCCTCTACCAAGAAGCGGACCTCTGGCAAGGGTTGAGCAAAGATCACCGGGGATTTCGGCAGAACGCTGGTCGCGGCTGCGCGCAGCGACGCTTTGCCAATGAGCCCGATCTTCTGCGCCTTCGTGGTGCGCCCGCGAAAGCTGACGCTGTCATGCCCGTTACGCGCAATGGCACCGCCGATGCCTGCATAGATATAGCGCGCCGCGAAAATGCCGGTACGTGCCCGCGCTGGCAGGGCTGAGATGCCGGATTCGGAGCGGATATAAAGCCTGCGCGCCTCAGACAGAAGTTTGCGCACCATGCGCTTCACCTCTGCGCTGGCTTGCGGGTCTTGTACGAAGGATTCAGGGTCTATTCCCGCTTCTTTCAACCAATCGAGCGGCAGGTAAATGCGACCCATCCGAGCGTCTTCGCCCACGTCACGGGCTATATTTGTCAGCTGCATTGCGACGCCGAGATCGCAGGCCCGCGCCAAGGCGTCAGCATCGCGCACTCGCATCAACACGCACATCATCGCGCCCACCGCAGCCGCCACGCGTGCGGAATAATCGCGCACGCCAGAAAGCGTGTCATAGCGCCGTTCCACAGCGTCCCAAGCGAGCCCTTCGAGCAGTGCCTCAGGCAAGGCGCGGGGCATGTCAAACGCCTCGATAATGGCGCAGAAAGCGCGGTCTTCAGGGGCATTACGCGGAGTTCCGGCATAGGCTTTGTCGAGCCGGTCCTGCAGATCGAGCACAGCGCGGCCTTTGTGACCGCCTTCATCCACCTCGTCATCGGCCAAGCGGCAAAACGCGTAAAGCGCCAAGGCTGGGTCACGGACGGAGGACGGCAGCAGCTTGGAGGCCGCGTGAAAGGACAGCGACCCAGTGCGGATCACGGCGCGGCAATGCTCAAGATCGCTCGGGTTAATCATTCGGCAGCCATCCTTTGGTCAAGCATGACGGGTGCGTCGGGCACCATGCTGGCCACCACCTCGGCGCTGGCAACCACACCGGGCATGCCTGCGCCGGGATGGGTCCCAGCACCCACCAGAAACAGGCCGCGGGCCTCCTCGCTGACATTATGAGGGCGGAACCATGCGCTTTGCAGGATGCGCGGCTCGATGGAGAAGCCACAACCATGCGGCGACAGATAGCGATCGCGGAAGGTCTCTGGCGTGAAGGCGAACTCGGTCGAGATCTGGTCGCGGAACCCCGGCATGACCTTTTCAAGCTCGACTGCAACCTTGTCGCGGTAGCGCGGCTCTTCGGCTTGCCAATCAACGGCATTCTTCCATCCCAGATGCGGGACCGGGGAAAGGACATAGAACGTATCATCGCCCTTTGGAGCCACGTTAGGGTCTGTTATTGATGGACGATGAATATAGAGGCTCATGTCATCGGAGAGTTTGCCCCGCATAAAGATGTCGTGCAGCAAACCTGTGAAGCGCGGTCCATTTACGATAGTATGGTGGCCCAGGTCAGGCCACATCTTTGCCGTGCCCTTGGTCCCGAAATACCAGACATAGAGCCCCATCGACCATCTTTTCTTGGCTAGCTTTTCAGCGGTCCAGCGTTTGCGTGAATGATTGCGCAGCAGGTGGTTGTAGGTGTGACCGGCATCGGTGTTGCTGACGACCAGTGGGGCGGAGAGGATCTCGCCACTTGTCAGCCGCACGCCTTTGGCGGCGCCGCGCTCGATCAGAACCTCGTCGGCCTCAACCTCGTGGCGAATGGTGCCGCCTTGGGCGCGGATCACGGCGGCCATCCCATCAGCAATCGCCTGTACCCCGCCCATGGCGTAATGGACGCCGAATTCTTTCTCGAGATAGGCAACCAAAGCGTAGATGGAGGTCACATGGCTTGGATCGCCGCCAATAAAGAGCGGGTGGAACGACAGCGCCATGCGGAGGCGTTCGTCTTTGACCCGTGAGGCGGCCAGCTTGTAGATGGATTTGTCCGCCCTGAGTTGCGCGAATTTCGGCAGCACCTTGATGGTCTCCCAAATCCGGTGCATCGGCTTGGTGAGCATCCCTTCGTAACCCACTACGTAACGCTTCTGGCTGTCTTTGAGAAACCGCATATAGCCCGGCAGGTCATCAGGGTTGAGCCGGGCGACTTCGGCCTTCATCTTCTCTGTGTCGCTATAGGCATTGAAGGTTGAACCGTCGGGCCAGCGGACCTCGTAAAAAGGCTCTAACGGCCGCAAATCGACGTCTTTGTGGAAGTCGCGGCCACAGGCGGACCAGAGATCCTCGAACACTTGCGGGACTGTTACGATGGTTGGCCCAAGGTCGAATCGGTGGCCATCCTGCGTGATCGAGCTGCCACGACCGCCAACGCGGTCGAGCCGGTCGAGCACCGTCACGGCGTAACCCTTTGCCCCTAAACGCATCGCTGCAGACAACCCACCAAGGCCCGCGCCGATCACGATGGCCCGGCTGTCGGATGTGGCGTCGACCGGGTCGGTCATGGCTCAGGCTCCTCCACAGCTGTCTAGTTTGGGTTACAATAACCCGCGCCACATCTTTCCATGTCCTGAATTATGTGTAAACCTGTGTTTACAGTTTAGGAATCTTCGCTGCATGTCACAGGTGGTCAGCCTCAGCTTCTTCCGGTTCGGGTCCTTCGGGGCGCGGCTTTGGGCGCTGTCGATGATGGGCTTTGCCCGGCCTGCCATGGCGCGGGTGCCGGATATTGGCTTTTGGAAGCTTTGCGGCTCAGGCACTGGTGAGGGTTTCACCCCGCTGCCCAACACTGCCGTCTACGCCATTCTTGCTACCTGGCCTGATCGCGACACGGCTGAGAAACGTTTGAGCGAAGGCCGCATTTTCAACCGGTACCGCGCCAAGGCGTCGGAAAGCTGGACTGTCTTTCTGTCACCGCAAACCACCCGCGGGGAATGGTCCGGACAGTCCCCGTTTGAAGTGTCTGATGCAGGACAAGACGGGAACTTGGCAGTGCTCACAAGGGCAACGATCAAGCCGTCCATTCTTATGCGATTCTGGGGCCGAGTGCCGGGCATATCCAAGGTGATTGGCAGCGACCCGAATGTCGCCTTCAAGATCGGCATTGGCGAGGTGCCGTGGCTGCACCAGATTACGTTCTCTATCTGGCCGGATGCCGCGAAGATGGCCCGTTTTGCCCGGACCGGGCGTCACGCGGAGGCCATTCAGGCGGTGCGGTCGCAGAACTGGTTCAAAGAAGAACTTTACGCCCGGTTCCACGTGCTGTCGGACAGTGGCAGCTGGAACGGCGCTTCTCCCCTCCGGCGATTGGATGACCTATGAAACAGCCATTCCCCTTCTCCGCCATTGTCGGCCAGACCGAGATGAAACGGGCGATGATTCTGACCGCAATCGACCCGTCGATTGGCGGCGTGCTGGTCTTTGGCGACCGGGGTACGGGTAAGTCCACCGCCGTCCGCGCGTTGGCCGCTCTGCTGCCACCGATCAAGGCTGTGCGCAACTGTCCGGTGAACAGCGAGAGTCACGCCGATTGCCCCGACTGGGCGGAGGTGAAGACCAAAACGACCCACAGCATTGCCACGCCTGTGATCGATCTGCCGCTCGGCGCGTCAGAGGACCGGGTGACCGGGGCGTTGGACATCGAAAAGGCTCTAACACGGGGCGAAAAGTCGTTTCAGCCGGGTCTGCTGGCGCAGGCGAACCGTGGGTATTTGTACATCGACGAGGTCAACCTGCTGGAAGACCACATTGTTGACCTGCTGCTGGACGTCGCCCAGTCCGGCGAGAACGTGATTGAGCGTGAGGGGCTGTCGATCCGACATGCCGCGCGGTTTGTGCTGGTCGGCTCCGGCAACCCGGAGGAAGGCGAGTTGCGGCCACAACTGTTGGACCGGTTTGGGCTGTCGGTCGATGTGGCCTCCCCCACGGAGATCGCTGAACGGGTTGAGGTCATCAAGCGCCGCGACGCCTACGAGAATGACAATGCCGCCTTCATGCTGCGTTGGCAGGCGGAGGACGCGGCGCTGCGGGATCAGATCCTGAAGGCGCGTAAGGCTCTAAAACGGCTGAAGACGCCTGAGAAGAGCCTGCATGACGTGGCTGAGCTGTGTGTGAAACTGGGTTCTGATGGTCTACGCGGAGAATTAACTTTGCTAAAGGCCGCCCGTGCCTACGCGGCGTTCCGGGCCGACACGGCGCTGACACGTTCCCATATCCGCGACGTGGCCGCGATGGCTCTGCGCCACAGGCTGAGGCGTGACCCGCTGGACGAGGCAGGCTCGGGCACCCGCGTGATCCGCATCGTCGAAGACGTTCTGGGCGCGTAGTGACCCCCGTCGCGCGTATTCTGACAGCGTTGCAGCTGTTGAAGGCCGACCCTGTTGGGCTTGGCGGTCTGGTGCTGCGTGCCCGGTCCGGGCCCGTGCGGGATACGGTTCTCGGATGGGTGCGCGAAACCTTTCCAAAGCAAGTGCGCTTGAGCGGGCAAATGAGCGTTGAAGATTTGGAAGGCGGCTTGGACCTTGCCGCCACGTTGGGCGCAGGTGTGTTGGTCCGCCATCGCGGGATGCTGCAAGAGGGTGCGTGCCACGTCATCCCCATGGCCGAACGGGTCGCGCCACAGCTGGCCGCGACATTGGCGGCTATGCTGGATCGGGGGAGTTTCGGACCCTTTGTCGCGTTGGATGAAGGCGCGGACGCGGAGGAGGTTTTGCCTCTGGTTCTGTCAGACCGGCTGGCGTTGCATCTTGATCTGTCAGAGGTCGCCTTGAAAGACTTGGCCGGGATGCGGTTGCCCGAGTTGGCAAACATCCGCAATGTCGACATACCGGGCGACGTTCCAGAGCAGCTGGTTCTGTTGGCATCGCAACTGGGCATTTCCAGCCTGAGAGCACCAAGCTTTGCGTTGCGCGCGGCCAAGGCCCATGCGGCAGTGATGGGCAGAGATAGAGTCTGTTCTGACGATGTGGTTGCCGCCGTCGAGCTGGTCTATGCGCATCGCGCGACACAGGTCCCGCAGGACGCGCCTCCCGCCAAAGACAATGCGCCGGAAGCCCCTCCTGACCCCGGCGAAAGCCAGCAGCAAGACCTGACCCTGCCCGACGAGTTGATGATCGAGGCGATCAAGGCTGCATTGCCGCCAGACATTCTGGCCAAGCTGCGATCGGGTGCTGCGAGGAACGCCAAAGGGTCCGGGTCGGGCAAACGCAAGACCGGCAACCGGCGCGGACGTCCGTTGCCGCCGACGGGCGCACGGGCGCGGTCAGGCCAACGGATTGATCTGATGGCGACGCTGCGCGCGGCAATCCCGTGGCAGACCTTGCGCAAACAACAGGAGCCGGACCGCAGAGGCGCCATTGTGCGGGCAGATGATTTGCGGGCGAAACGATATCAGGAACTGTCGGACAGGTTGCTGATTTTCACGGTGGACGCCTCGGGCTCTGCCGCTTTGGCCCGTTTGGGAGAGGCAAAAGGCGCGGTGGAGCTATTGCTGGCCGACGCCTATGCGCGCCGCGACCATGTGGCGCTGATCGCCTTTCGCGGCGCGGGCGCGGAGGTTTTGCTGCCGCCGACGCGGTCTCTGGTACAGACAAAACGCAGATTGGCAGACTTGCCGGGCGGGGGCGGAACGCCAACGGCGTCAGGGCTGGTCACCGCATTGGAGATGGCGCGATCGGCAGAGCGTAAGGGCCTGACGCCGACGGTGATCTTGCTAACCGACGGTCGCAGCAACATCGCGCTTGATGGAACGGCGGACCGGAACCAAGCGGCGCAGGACGCGGCAGACGTTGCCCGGCAGCTGAGCGCATGCGGGATCGAAGGGCTGGTGATCGACACTGGCACCCGCCCCGAGCGCGCTTTGGCCACTTTGGCGAAAGAGATGGCAGCCCCCTACCTTGCCTTGCCCCGAGCTGATGCCAAGAAGCTGTCTGCTGCGGTGACCGACAGTCTGGGCGGCTAGGCGTGGACTGGGCGCGGCATCGCGAGACCTGGCCATTGGCGGAGACCTCGCGGTTTGTTCTGAGCACCCCTCATAAGTGGCATGTGCAAGAAAGCGGGAACGGTCCGCTGCTGCTGTTGCTGCATGGCGCAGGGGGCGGGACGCAAAGCTGGCGACACCTGATCCCGGTTCTGAACAGGCGTTTTCGGACCATCGCGGTGGATCTGCCGGGGCAGGGATTTACCAAACTCGGCGCTCAACAACGCTGCGGGTTGGACGAGATGAGCGCGGATATTGTTGCTCTCTGCGCCCAAGAAGGCTGGCAGCCTGATGCATTGGTCGGACATTCCGCCGGGGCCGCGATTGCCTTACGGATGGCAGAGGAGATGTCTCCTGCGCCACCCGTGATTGGGATCAATGCGGCTCTGGGGAATTTCAAAGGTCCCGCCGCGCTGCTGTTCCCGGTGATGGCGAAGGTGCTGGCGGCAACGCCTTGGGTGGCGCACTTGTTTACCGCCTCGACAGCAAGGAAAGGCTCCGTTGAACGGCTTTTGGCGGGCACGGGCTCGTCCCTGCCGCCCGAGGATATCGCCTATTACAAAGCGCTGGTCAGCGACCGGGACCATGTCGATGCGGCTTTGGCAATGATGGCGCAATGGAGGCTCGACCCGCTTCTGTCGCGGCTGGGCCGGCATCCGTCACGAACGCTGTTGATCGCGGGGAGCGGGGACAAAACGGTGCCGCCGCAAACCTCTCAGGATGTGGCAGCCCAAATGCCGGAGGCCAGCTATTCGGAGTTGCCCGGGCTAGGCCACCTTGCCCATGAGGAAGATGCAGGCGCGGTGGCGGCTTTGATTGAGGCGTTTATGACCGGGCGCGGCCCTTGACGCAGATCAAAGAAAAGACGTGGTGCCAGGGGCAGAATTGGCGGAAGATACACAGCGAAGAGATGCAAAGAGATGTTAGACCAGATGA
Organism: uncultured Litoreibacter sp.; assembly: GCA_947494645.1. GTDB lineage: Bacteria > Pseudomonadota > Alphaproteobacteria > Rhodobacterales > Rhodobacteraceae > Litoreibacter. The sequence continues at coordinate 597,462 of CANLVO010000002.1, read as the reverse complement.
CCGAGTTTGAGACCGAGAAGACCAAAGCCGCTGATTGGTTTCGTACCCTGCGTGACCAGATTGTCGCGGAGTTCCATGCGCTGGAAGACCGCCATGGCGGCGCAGGCCGCGTGGAGGTGAGCAAGACCAAGCGCAGCTCGGACGATGGATCGGACGCAGGTGGCGGCGAGATGAGCGTCATGCGCGGCGGCACGGTGTTCGAGAAGGTGGGTGTGAATATCTCCACCGTGTTCGGGACCTTGGGGGAGCGCGCACAGAACGCAATGGCCGCGCGCAAGGGCATCCCGGGCATGAAGGATGATCCGCGGTTCTGGGCCTCGGGGATCAGCTTGGTGGCGCATATGCAAAACCCGCATGCGCCTGCGGTGCATATGAACACACGCATGTTCTGGACGCCCCATGCCTGGTGGTTTGGCGGCGGGGCGGACCTGAACCCTTGTCTGGAATATGACGAGGACACGCAGCATTTTCATGCCGGGATGAAGGCGGCCTGTGACCCGCACGGGGACGGCTTGTATGATGAGCTGAAAGCCTGGGCAGATGAGTATTTCTACATCCCCCACCGGCATAGGGCGCGAGGTGTTGGCGGCATCTTCTATGACGACCGCAACACCGGCGACTGGGAGGCGGATTTTGCGCTGACGAAGGATGTGGGCGCGGCCTTCCTGCCCTCCTTTGTACCGCTGGTGGACAAGCGCCACCCCGACCGCTGGGGCGATGCGGAAAAGCACGCGCAGCTGGTCCATCGTGGGCTCTATGCCGAGTATAATCTGGTCTATGACCGGGGGACAAAGTTCGGTCTGGAAACCGGGCATGACGCCAACGCGGTGCTGATGAGCCTGCCGCCACTGGCGAAATGGGTGTAGCCAAATAGCGCGGCTGCGCCGCCCACGATATTTATTTGGGGGCTCTGCCCCCGGCTGCGCCTCCCCCGGAGTATTTTTCAACCAAATGGAGAGGCAAGTGGGTTTAACCGCCGCGCACCGTGTCGATCATCAACTGCACATTTTCGGGGTCTGCATCAGGTGTGATGCCGTGGCCAAGATTGAAGATATGTGGGCCAGTTTTCAGGGCATCGACTATGCGCCGTGTCTCGGACACCAGCGCATCGCCACCGGTCACCATGTGAGATGATTTCAGGTTGCCCTGCACGCAGCCGCCTGTTTGCACATGTGCCGCAACCCAGCCGGCCTCAACCCCATCGTCAACAGCGATGCAATCGGCACCAATAGCAGCGTGGGCGCCTTTGTATTTTTCCCCCGCGCCGCGCGGGAAGGTGATGACGGGAATGCCGGGATGCTTTTCTTTCAGCGCGGCGGTGATGCGCTGCATGGGCTTGATGGAATAGTCAGCGAAATCGTCGCCTTGCAGCGACCCGGCCCAGCTGTCGAAGAGTTTCACCACCTCGGCCCCGGCCTCGATCTGGGCGGACATGTAGGCGATTGTGGCCTCGGTAATCTTGTCCATCAAACCGTCGAACACGGCGCGGTTCTCTGCTTTCAAGGCATGGGCCGGTCCTTGATCTGGCGTGCCCTGACCCGCGATCATATAGGTGGCGACGGTCCAGGGCGCGCCTGCGAAACCGATCAGCGTTGTCTCTTCGGGCAGCTCCTTGGACAGGATGTTGACCGTTTCATAGACAGGCGACAGGTGTTCGTGAATGTCGTCGGCGGGTTTCAATTTTGCCAACTCATCCGGCGTGGTGATCGTGGAAAGACGCGGGCCTTCACCGGTGACGAACCACAAATCGGCGCCCAAGGCTTGGGGCACCAGCAAGATGTCGGCAAAGAGGATCGCGGCATCAAACCCGTAGCGGCGGATGGGCTGCAGCGTGACCTCGGCGGCGAGCTCGGAATTGTAGCACAGCGACAGGAAATCGCCGGCCTCGGCCCGCGTGGCGCGGTATTCGGGCAAGTAGCGGCCTGCCTGACGCATCATCCAGATGGGCGGCGTCGGAAGGGTCTCGCCAGCGAGGGCCCGAAGGATGGTTTTGTCTTTGCTCATGGCGGCGTGCTTCCTGCTGAATTCTTCGCCGCATCATGCTTTTTCAGAGCTCGGGATACAAGAGTTGTCAGGCAGAGTTTACACCTTTAACACTGTGGTCATGAGCTATGAATTACCCAGCCCCGCCAAGCCCTTAAACATCGGAACCCGCGGGTCTCCGCTGGCCTTGGCGCAAGCGCATGAGACCCGGGAACGGCTGTCGGCGGCCTTTGATCTCCCCTTCGAGGCCTTCACCATCGTGGTGATCAAAACCACCGGCGACAAGATCATTGACCGGCCTTTGAAAGAGATCGGCGGCAAGGGGTTGTTCACCCGCGAGATCGAGGACGACATGCTGTCGGGCAAGATCGACATCGCCGTGCATTCGATGAAGGACATGCCGACCATGCAACCGGACGGGTTGTTGCTGGAGACCTATCTGCCACGCGAAGATGTCCGGGACGCGTTTATCTCTCCGCGATCCTCCAGCTTAGCGGATTTGGCGGCGGGCACGGTGGTAGGGACATCGTCATTGCGGCGCAAGGCGCAGCTGATGCTGCGGCGGCCTGACCTGGAGGTTGTGGAGTTTCGTGGCAATTTGCAGACCCGTTTAAAGAAGCTGAATGACGGGGTGGCAGAGGCCACGTTCTTGGCAATGGCGGGGCTCAACCGTCTGCGCATGGACGAGGTGCCGAAATCCGCGATTGAGATCGAGGACATGCTGCCAGCTGTTGCGCAAGGCGCGATCGGGATTGAACGGCGTGCGGATGATATGCGGGCCGCCGATATGCTGGCCGCGATACATGACGGGCCAACAGGTCAGCGCTTGGCGGCGGAACGCAGCTTTCTGGCGGCGTTGGACGGGTCTTGCGAGACCCCGATCGCGGGGCTTGCAGAACTGAACGGCGGCACGCTGCGCTTGCGCGGCGAGGTGTTGCGACCGGACGGGTCAGAAGCGATTGACGACGACATGACCTGCGCCGTTGAAGATGGCGCGAAAGCAGGCAAAGAAATGGCCGAAAAGCTGCTGGCGCAAGCCGGGCCGGAGTTCTTTGAGTGGCGGTCTTAGCTTAAGCAACCGCGTGCGCGATGGCGCATTGCTTCCACAACGTCGTAAGCGCATTCAGCAGATGCGCGATGTCTTCGTCGCTGTGCAGCGGTGACGGGGTGAAGCGCAGGCGTTCGGTGCCTTTGGGCACGGTCGGGTAGTTGATAGGCTGCACGTAAATGCCCCACTCATCCATCAGGTAGTCAGCCAGCATCTTGGTCTTGACTGGGTCTTTGATCATCACCGGCACGATATGGCTGTCATTCATCAAATGCGGGATGCCCGCACGGTCGAGGCCGTCGCGCAGTTTCTTGACCTGTTCACGTTGCTTCATGCGTTCTGCATCGGACTGCTTGAGATGCGCTATTGACGTGCGCGCCGCCGCGGCCACCGCCGGAGGCAAAGCGGTGGTGAAGATGAACCCGGAGGCAAAGCTGCGGATGAAATCGCACAGCGCCGCTGAGCCGGTGATGTAGCCGCCGACGACGCCGAAGGCTTTGCCGAGCGTGCCTTCGATCAGCGTGATGCGGTCCATCAGCACCTCTTGCTCGGCCACGCCGCCGCCGCGCGGGCCGTAAAGGCCGACGCCGTGGACCTCGTCGAGATAGGTCATAGCGCCGTATTTCTCCGCCACTTCGACAATCTCACGGATCGGGGCGATGTCGCCATCCATGGAGTAGACGGATTCGAATGCCACGATCTTTGGGACATTCGCAGGAAGGGCCTGCAGCTTGGCCTCCAGGTCTTCGACATCATTGTGCTTCCACAGCACCTTGTCGGCGCGGGAATGGCGGATGCCTTCGATCATGGACGCGTGGTTGCCAGCGTCGGACAGGATCACACAGTTTTCAAGGCGCGAGCCCAGCGTGGACAGTGCTGCCCAGTTGGAGACGTAACCGGAGGTAAACAGCAGCGCGGCTTCCTTATTGTGCAAGTCAGCGAGTTCCGCTTCTAACAGTAGGTGATCGTGGTTGGTGCCCGAGATGTTGCGCGTGCCGCCAGCGCCAGTGCCAGTCCGTTTGACTGCCTCACACATGGCATCGATCACCAATTGGTTTTGCCCCATGCCCAGATAGTCGTTGGAGCACCAGACGGTGACGTCGCGCTGTTCGCCATCGACGTGGTTTGCACACAGGGGGAACTTGCCGCATTTGCGTTCCAGCTCTGCAAAATAGCGGTAGTTGCCTTCTTCCTTGAGGGCGTCGAGCTGAGCATTAAAGAGAGCATCAAAGTTCATGGGTCTTATCCTGTGATCTAGGTGGCGCGGGAAGCATCCAGCGCCATAGCTTGGCGTCGGGCAGTGGGATTACCATCAGCCAATGCTCGATTGCGGCAAGCAGGCTGAGGGCTGTTAGCAGGGCGAACCCTACGATGAAGGGAACGGTTTCGGAGCTGATAAGACGCTCTGCGAAACACGCGGCGGCGAGCGTCAAAAGCGTGACACCAACAGGGAAAGCGAAGGTGACGGGACCTTGGCGGAAGTAGGATTTGAGATGCTGCAATGGCACGGGAACAAATTCCGTGTTGATGCGCGGCACCCCGAAATAGAGGTTCAGCTTGGCGGAGATGCGCGCCACGAAAAGCACCAGATAAACCCACATGCCGAAGGTATTTTCCGCCCCGGTTGAGATCACAATGATCAGCAAAAGCGCCGCAAAAAGCAGCAGCTCGTGGTGGGAGACGGTGTTCCAGGCGCGGATAAAACGCGCGCTCCCGGACAGGCCCGGCGGGCATTCGCGGCGCTCTGGCCCCGTGATGATGCCTGCGAGAAACGCTAGCTCTATCCAGCCCCAGATCAGGAGAACTGACAGGAAAGAGATATAGACGTTTTGCAGCGTCATCTCGGCTGATGAGACCACCAGCCCCGCGAACCCAAGCGCGGCCAATGGCACACTGAGAAACACGGAACGTCCGTGACCCACGGCCTCCCCCACATCGGATTTGCGCACGACCAGCAGGATCGCCCCGGTGAAGAACCACCAGGCGAACACTGCGAAGATCGCGGCTATCCAAGGGGAGGACATCATTAGTAGGCGGGCTCCATCACTGGGCTGTCGGGCACATCATTGTGGATGACAGGGATGGTGAAGATCGACACGAAGGCGAAGGCCGCCTTGGCCATGCCCGCGACCCGTGTGGCCGTGCCAGCAACACCGCCCTGCGCCTTGCCCTTTGCAACCTGCACAGAGGCACGCTCCATCCGGTCGAGATTGGGCCGCCAGCGCGGGTGATCAATATCGAGTGTGAACGGGAATACCTGCTTGGAGATCTCGGACGTCTTGCGGAACACCTCTTGTCCATACCAGGTCACGTCCACGCCCAGCGCATCATGAAACAGGGGGCGCTGGTGGTCGCGCACCCACATGGTGGAATAGACCGCCGTCAGGAAGAACTTGATCCACATTTTGTTGACCCGGCTTTCCGTCAGCGCGGGGTCGGTCTTCATCAGCAGGGCGAAGGCCTCGCCATGGGAAAACTCGTCATTGCACCACTCACGGAACCACTGAAAGATCGGGTGGAAGCGCTTGTCGGGGTGCTGCTCCAGATGGCGGAAGATGGTGATGTAGCGGGCGTAGCCGATCTTTTCCGACAGGTAGGTCGCGTAGTAGATGAATTTCGGGCGGAAGTAGGTGTATTTCTTCTGCTGGGTCAGGAAGCCGAGATTGACCCGGATACCTGCCTCGCGCAGCGCATCGTTGATGAACCCCGCATGGCGCGCCTCGTCGCGGGCCATCAGCTGGAACAGCGTGGTGATGTCGGTGTTCGAGCCACGGCGCTTCATCTCTTTGTAAAGCACGCAGCCGGAGAATTCAGCGGTGCAGCTTGAAATCAGGAAGTCGATAAACTCGGCCTTCAGCGCAGGGTCCATGCCTTCCCAGTTGGCGTCCCAATCGTCGTTCTTCTTGAAGTGACCCCGGTTCGGGTCAGCCTTCATGCCCGCGATCAGCTTGTCCCAATCTTCGCGGACAGGGGAGACGTCAATCGCATCCATCTCATCGAAATCGGTGGTATAGAACCGAGGCGTCAGCAGGGTGTTCTGCATGGCCACTTCGGTCGCCATTTCCGAAGTCATCTCGGGACCGTCCAGCGCGTCTTGGGCGGCGATGGCCTCCTCCGCGGTTGCGGCATATGCAGAGTGCTCAGGGGTGTTTACATGCTTGTTCATGACAGAACCTCCTCGCTGAACGAGAACTCGCAGAGTTCCATAAACTCGAAATCGCCCGTCCAGCGAGTCCATTGCCGCTCGATCCATGAGGCGCGTGTGATGGTGGCAATGCGAGCTTCTTCGACAAGCTCGCCGTAAGGTGCCATGATCTCTGCGCCGTGGACCAACACACTATCACCGGGGTTCACGACCGCCCCATTGGTGAATTTGACATGTGCCGACAGTTCTTCGAAGCGATGCGAAATGGTCACCACGCAAGGTGCGCTTTCTTTCGTTCGTGTTAGAAATCCCATCTTAAAGTCCCTTTCAAATGAGGTTCAGTCGATCAGCGAGGCGAAGGCTGCGACATTGTCTTTTCCATATCCGATCAGCTCGATCTTCCAACCGGTGGTGGGGTCGATTACGGCTGTCTTGCCGTTCTCCCGGCGGACCAGCCGCAGGGGGTCGTTTATGGTGTACCCGTTCGTCTCCCGCTCTCGTTTGATGGAGCTGGCGATGACGTCGATAAACCCTTTCGTGTCTTCCTTGGAATGCGCGATCTGCTGACCGTTCTCATCGATCACAGCATAGCCAGCGGCATGGTCACCGCTCAACGTAATTATCCGTTCTTCAACCACCGGGCTGTCTGGCGCCACACCCGAAAGCGGCACATCCGCCCATTGTGCATAGGCCACCATAGCCACCGAGGCCGCCATCAGCCCGAACATCGCACGGACCAGTACTTTGGGCACCATCTCGCGGTCGCGATGCTTCATCTGGTTGGCGAGTGAGGAGGTTCTGCTGGTCATCGGTCTACTCCGCGGCAACCGCGCCGGGGGCGCTATGATCTGGATCAATCCGCGACACCTGAGGTGTGGAGACGCGGGTCTCTGCGGCTTCTGCAAAGAGCTTGGCAACATGCGCCGCATTCGGAATTGACCGGAACGCAGGTTGAGTGCGCGTGAAATGCCACGGGCGCACATGCGGCCAGGTCATCAGGTAAGACAATCTTGTGTCGCCAGTCATCTCGAAGGTCAGCGTACCGAGGCCGGATTTGCGCACCCCCAGATCGGCATTGCCGATGCACACGTAAGGCAGGTTGAGCGTCATAGTGAGCGCGGCACCAATCCGCATTGCCACGCGCTTATTGGTCAGCGTGTACACGGTGGAGCGCGCCTGCACATAGGCGATGCCGTAGATGATCAGTCCGGCCAGTGCCCCACCCAGAAGGAAAGGAATGCCGTGGCCCATGGCTTCGGTCAGCGACACCATCGTGGTCGAAACCCCCACGCGCCACAGCGCCAGCACCACGAAATACCCGATGATCCAGTTCAGGCCCCATGCATCCTTGGCCAGCCGCAACGCGTTGGGTGCGCCCTGCCAGATGATATGCTCATCCGCCGGAAGCGCCTCCGGCAGGCCACGTACTGGTTCGAATTTGAAATCGTCGTGATGCATTTTCTTTGTCCCTATGTCGGTCACCGGGCCCTTGGCTGAGAGCCCGGTGGGTCTTTTGGTTTAGATCAGCGGCCTAGATCAAAGGCTCGGCCCGCGCGGGGTCCGCATAGAGCGTGCCGCCCCCGAAATAGGCCATGACCTTCTCTTCCTCGAGAAGCGTGATCATGTCGGCTTTCTTGATCGTCGGGATGCCCATGACGTTATGTGCATGCAGCGAGCGGACCACGACGCGGTCGCCTTTGATCTTGGCGAAGTTCATCGGGATCAGGCGGGTGTTGCCCTGGCCCTCTGGGTTCGCGTCCATCGTCAGGTAGCGCACCATTTGCTCGGGCACATCGACCCACATATCGGTGATGCGGCCCACGACTTCGCCGTCGCCGGTGACGACCACTTTGCCGCGTGGGTCCATGCCCGCGGAGACGTGGAAGTCCTCAAGCACGGACATCGGCTTGATCTTGACGTGACCGTGCGCGTCCAGTTCCGCCACATCACGGCGTGGCGCCCAGGACGCAGGGCCAACGCCGTCGCTCATCGGATCACCTGTGGGCACGTATGGCGAACCCGCCGCCGTGGCCGTGCGTTGCAGCTTGAGGTTGTCGCGGTCCCCGCGCTGGCCAGAAGGCACGGTCAGGTTGCCGCGCCCGTCGCGCAGAATGAAGGTCTTGTCTTTTGGGACCGGGAATGGGCCTTGGTTGGGCGCGACATTGCCGTCGTCATCTTCCAGCGCATAGCCCTCGCGCATGTTCTCCGTCTGCAGGTAGAAAATCAGCAGCGCGAAAAATAGCCAGAAAAGCCAGATCGCGGCGCTGGCCAGATCAAAATTTCCAAAGAATGTATTGCCAACCATAGGGGGTTCCTCCGTCTTATCTTTTTGTGCAGGTCATGTCGGGAAATCGGCCAAGCCAACCGGCCCCGCCTGCTGAGTGGAAATGGCGCGGGCTTTGACCAAAGGCCCCAGCGCCACGAGTGTGACGAACAGCAAGCCGATCTCTACGTGGTAGACGACCGAATATCCTGTCGCGTTTGAACTGAGCGCATCGCCCAGCGCGCCGCTTTGCGCGGCTGTGTTTACAAGGTCGCGAACAGCGCCCCCGATGAAAATTGAAAGACCTGCTGCTGTGGCCTGCGCGGCACCCCACGCGCCCAGCGCCAAACCCTTGCCTGCTGCGCCCGTGGTGTTGAGGGTCATTGCCGCAGTCAGCGTGGCCACGGCGAACAAACCTCCGCCCAGCCCGATGCCGAACGCACCTGAGAAAAACATCGCGGTGCTGGCCAGCGGCGCCGCAAAGATAACGGCGCAAAACGAGGCGAGGCCGATCAAGATGCCACGTGCCGCCATGCGGAACGGGTCGATGCTGGATTTCAGCCACCGCGCCGCAAGGCCAAACCCCAAAAGAGCACCCCCCGCCCACATCGCGGTCAAAAGCGTGGTGGCAGAGACTGACAGGCCAAGGATCTCGCCGCCGTAAGGCTCCAGCAATACGTCCTGCATGTTGAACGCCATGGTGCCCAGAAACACGACAACCAATAGCCGGCCCGCATGGCCGCCATTGGTCAGGTCATCCCATGCCTCGCGGAACTGCGGCATCGGGGCTGCGCGTTCCTCTTTGGTCATCGGGTTGACCTTTTCCTGTTTCCACAGGGCCACCATGTTCAGCACGATGGTCACGACCGCTGTGCCCTGCACCACCTGCACCAGACGCAGGTCGGAGAAGTTTTGCAGCAATGCCCCCACGATGACCGCCGAGACACCCATGCCGATCAGGAACATCACATAGAGCAGCGCGACAACCTGGGGCCGGGTTTCCTCTGTCGCGCGATCAGCGGCGAGCGCCAGCCCTGCGGTCTGGGTCATGTGCATACCGACGCCGGTCAACAGGAAGGCCAACGCCGCACCCACCTCGCCCGCCCATTCCGGGCCAGCCACCTGATCGCCTGAAAGCACCAGCAGCCCCATCGGCATGATGGCAAGGCCGCCAAACTGCCAAAGCGACCCGAACCAAAGGTATGGAATACGTTTCCACCCGATGGCGGAACGATAATTGTCGGAGCGAAACCCCAAGAGCGCCCGGAACGGTGCAACCAGCACCGGAATCGCAATCATGATCGCCACGATGGTGGCTGGTACACTCAACTCGACAATCATTACGCGGTTGAGCGTGCCGAGCAACATCACCGCTGCCATACCGACAGAGATTTGGAAGAGCGACAGGCGCAGCAATTGGCCCAGTGGCAGTTGCTCACTGACAGCATCCGAGAACGGCAATGCGCGCATTGTCAGGTTCTTGAATGTGTTGCGGCCAATGATCATGCGCGGAACTCCAAGGCGTTGGAGATGTAGAATCCAGACGTCACACGTTCGACATTTCTGAGCGTGCCGGAGGTGACTTTCGCCGCTAGCTTTTCTGGGCTGTGCGGCACCATAGTCGGCGACCGATCAGAGCGCGGGAAAAGCTTGCCCACCCGCCACATCGCCATCAAAAGCGGCGTGCGTGGGGCCACGGTGAACACCATGTTTTGGTAAAGACGCGGCGCGATGCCGTCGAGGATGCGTGCGATGTCGTCAGCGGAATAGTAGATCATCGAGTCCATCGCCACGATATGATCGAACGGCCCAAGCCCCGCATCCAGCATGTCGCCCGCGCTGAAGCTCAGCGACCCGCTTAGCCCTTCGGGCATGCGCTTTTCAGCGATGTCGATCAATTGCGGGGAGATATCGACGCCCACAACATCCGCGCCACGTGCGGCCAGCTCAAACGCCAACGCACCCGTACCGCAGCCCGCATCCAAGATGCGCGCGCCGTGCAGATCATCCGGCAATTGCGCAATCAACAGATCCCGCATCCTGTCCCGGCCAGCACGCACAGTCGCCCTGATACCAGAAACGGGCGCGTCCGATGTCAGACGCTCCCATGTCTTGGTCGCTGTGCGGTCGAAATAGGTTTCGACGTTGTTGCGTGTGGCCTCGTAGGTCATTTAGTCAAACCCGAGCAGTTCAAAGATGTCGCGGTCGGGCAGCGGCGCGGGGGCCAATGGCTCGGTCCCGTTCCACAGCGTCTCAGCCAGGCGGATGTATTCTTTCTGGACCGCGACGATGTCCTCGTCGGCGTCCATTTCGAACAGCGTTTTCTTCTTCAAGCGCGAGCGGCGGATCGCGTCGAGATCCGGCATATGGGCAATGCGGTTGAAGCCCACGGTTTTGCAGTAGCGGTCGACCTCATCGGTATCCTTCGAGCGGTTTGCCACGCAGCCTGCAAGACGGACCTTGTAGTTGGCGGATTTGGCTTGCACGGCGGCAATGATCCGGTTCATCGCGTAGATGCTGTCGAAGTCATTGGCGGTGACGATCAAGGCGCGGTCGGCATGTTGCAATGGAGCGGCAAACCCGCCGCAGACCACGTCGCCAAGGACGTCGAAAATCACCACGTCGGTGTCTTCCAGCAGGTGGTGCTGCTTGAGCAGCTTCACCGTCTGGCCGACCACGTAACCGCCGCAACCGGTACCCGCAGGCGGGCCGCCGGCTTCCACGCATTTCACGCCGTTAAAGCCTTCGAACACGAAATCCTCGGGGCGGAGTTCTTCGGGGTGGAAGTCGACCTCTTTAAGGATGTCGATCACGGTCGGGACCAAGGAGCCCGTCAGCGTGAACGTCGAGTCGTGCTTCGGGTCACACCCAATTTGCAGTACGCGCTTGCCCAGCTTGGAAAACGCCGCCGACAGGTTCGACGAGGTCGTCGATTTGCCGATCCCGCCCTTCCCATAGACAGAGAACACCTTCGCACCCTCGATCTTCATCGAGTCGTCTTGATGCACCTGAACGGAGCCTTCGCCGTCCTGTCCGATATTCGGAATATTTCTATCGAGTGGGCTCATGATATTTCCCTTCTGAGAGTCATTCGGCTGCAATGCCCTCTAGTTGATCTTCAATGGCGTCGGCTGCGTCTTGCAGTGCGGCCAGCGTGTCGGCGTCGGGTGTCCAGTAGTCTCGATCAGAGGCTTCCAGCAGGCGGTTTGCCATCCGCATGGAAGCCTGGGGGTTCAGGTCAGCAAGGCGCTGACGCATCTCTTCGTCCAACACAAAGGTCTCGCTGAGTTTTTGGTAGACCCAAGGGTCAACCTTGCCGGTGGTCGCAGACCAACCAACGGTGTTGGTGATATGCGCCTCGATCTGGCGTACGCCCTCATGGCCGTGGTTCAGCAGCGGCTCGTAGAATTTCGGGTTCAGGCTGCGCGACCGGGTTTCCAGCGCAACCTGATCCTCGAGCGTGCGCACTTTGGCCCCACCGCGGGTTTGATCGCCGATATAAACCGGCGTGTCGTCGGTGCCCTTGGCCCGTTTCACGGCGGAGGCGATGCCGCCCAGCGTGTCGAAGTAATGATCCACGGTGGTGACGCCCAGCTCAATCGATTCAAGGTTTTGATAGGCAAGATCGACGTTCTTTAAAGTGTCCTGAAGCAGTGCAGATTGCTGGGTAGCCTCGCCGTCCATGCCATAGGCGAAGGACTTGCGGGCTTGGTACGCATCGGCCAGCTGGCTGTCATCGTCAAAGGCAGAGCTGTCGACCAGCTGGTTGACGTTGGACCCGTAAGCGCCTTCGGCGTTGGAAAACACCCGCAGCGCGGCGGTGGTCATGTCGGTGTCATTGGCCTCTGCGAAAGCAAGTGCGTGAGCGCGGATCGGGTTCATCTCTAGCGGCTCGTCGGCCATGGCGCATTTGTAGGCAGCGTCGGCCAGCAGCTTAGTCTGCAGCGGCAGCAGGTCGCGGAAAATGCCCGAAAGGGTCATGATGACGTCAACCCGGGCGCGGCCCAGAGTTTCCAGCGGGACAAGATCGGCGCCGCAGAGCCTGCCATTGCTGTCAAAGCGCGGCTTCGCCCCCATCAGCGCAAGGGCTTGTCCGATAGGTCCGCCGTTGGACTTGATGTTGTCAGATCCCCAAAGCACCAGCGCGACAGTCTTCGGCAGGCTTTGGTGGGTCTTGATCAGCTCTTCGGCCTGACGCGCACCGTCTTGCATGGCGAAGGCCGTGGGCATCCGGAAGGGATCGAAGGCGTGGATATTGCGGCCCGTGGGCAAGATCTCCGGTGCGCGGATCACGTCGCCACCGGGGACAGGTGTGATGAACTGGCCGTTCATAGCCCGCATGAGGGCTGGTAGTTCGCTGTCAGTCGAGAGGTTCTGGCGAGCCAGTTCGCGTTCCGCCGGGCTTTCGAAACTCATCAGATTGAGCGTGTCTTCGACGGAGGCCTCCGACGGCGTCTTGCCGACGATGTGCAGCCCGTCGGGGATCAGCGCGTCCTCGGTCTCCAGCAGTTTCAGCCACAGCCTGTCCATGTCGCGGGCATTCAGGTCGACCGCATTGGCTTGTGCGCGGACCAGTTCAGCCAGCTCGTCGCGCTCTTCAGACGGGGCCATGCCGCGCCATTTCATCAGACTGTCTTTCAGATCCGCCAAACCGCGATAGAGGCCGGAGCTTTGCAAAGGCGGCGTCAGATGCGTGATCGTCACTGCATTAGAGCGGCGCTTGGCCAGCGTGGCCTCAGACGGGTTGTTCGCCGCGTAGAGATAGACGTTGGGCATGTTCCCAATCAGCCGCTCAGGCCAGTCATTGCCGCCCAGACCGTTCTGCTTGCCGGGCATGAATTCCAGTGCGCCATGCATACCGAAATGTAGCAAAACGTCTGCTTTCAGCTCGTGCTTGAGGTACTGGTAAAACGCGCTGAACGCGTGTGTCGGCGCGAAGCCCTTTTCAAAGAGCAACCGCATCGGGTCGCCCTCGTAGCCAAAGCCGGGCTGCACGCCGACGAAAACCTTGCCGAATTGCGCACCAAGGACGAAGACCTCCCGCCCGTTGGATTGCACGCGGCCCGGGGCGGGGCCCCACGTCGCCTCGATTTCGTCCAACCACGGGGTGTGGGAGACGATCCTGTCAGCAGTCACCGTCGCCGCGACATTGGCCTCTTGTCCGTAGACCTGCGCATTGCCGTTCAACACAGCGTCCCTGAGGGCATCAACTGAGGCAGGCGGTTCCAGATCATACCCGTCCCGCGCCATCTGGTGCAGGGTGTTGTAGAGGCTCTCGAAGACCGACAGGTAGGCGGCTGTACCGACAGCGCCTGCGTTGGGCGGGAAGCCAAAGAGGACAACGCCAACGGTCTTCTCTGCGTTTTTCTTGCGGCGGAGCGTGGCAAGCCGTTCGGTCTTTTCTGCTAGTGCTTCCACGCGTTCGACGCAGGGTGCCATGGCTTTGACGTCGCCATACGCCTGACATTTGAACCCACATCCAGAGCAGCCGTCGACCCCGTGACGGCCCGCAAAAACCGTCGGGTTCGTCGCGCCGTCGATTTCAGGCAATGCGACCAGCATCGTGGCTTCAATCGGGCTGAGCCCCTGCCCGCCCATGGCCCATTGCTCAAGCGTTTGGAATTCCAACGGCTGCGCGGCGATGTAAGGCAGATCGAGCGCTGTCAGCGCTTCAACGGCGGCATCACTGTCATTGTAGGCCGGGCCACCGACGAGGGAGAAACCGGTCAGCGAGACAAGCGCGTCAATGCGGCCCGCCATGAAAGCGTCAATCGCGGGGCGACCATCGAGACCCCCTGCAAAGGCGGGGATAACCCGCATCCCGCGTGCCTCCAAAGTACGAATGACATGGTCGTAATGCGCCGTATCGCCCGCCAGGATATAGCTGCGCAACATCAACACGCCGACGGTCGTCGTGCTGCCATTGAAGGGCAGGTCTTCGAGCTGCGTAGTGATGCCGAGATTGGGCAGATCGGGGTGATAGAGCCCGGTGTCAGGGTATTCGATCGGCTCCGGCGCATGGGTGTTGCGCCAATCTGCGCGCTTGGCATAGCGCGAGATCAGGAAGCGGACCATGTTTTCGATATTGTCGTCACTGCCGCCGAGCCAATATTGCATCGACAGGAACCAGGCCCGCAAATCCTGGCTTTTTCCGGGGATCAGCTTGAGGATCTTCGGCAAGCGGCGCAGCATCTTCATCTGCCCTGCCCCAGACTTGCCGGACGTTTTCGACGGCTTTAGCTTTTTAAGCAGGCTCATCGCGCCAGTGGCGGGCTTGGACATGTCCAGATCACCCATCTTGGTGAGCTGAGTGATCTCTTGATCAGAGACCACGCCGACCATGGCGTCACAAGCGTCACGTCGGGCCAAAAGGTCAGGCAAGATTGCTTTGATGTGGTCTTCGAGGAAGAGCACGCAATTGACAATGACATCAGCCGACGCGATGTCGGCCTTGGCACGTTGCAATGCGTCCGCGTCTTTTTCCCATTCGGCAGCGGCATGGATCGACAGGTTCAGGCCAGGATAGTCCACCGCCAGCTTCGGGGCCACACGCGCGGCAGGACCGGCTGCATGCCGGTCCAGCGTCACAATGACGAAGTTGTAGCTTTGGCCGCCTATCTCATCGCGCATAATGGGCCTTCGCCTCGTAGAGCGTATCGAGCGATATCTCCGCGAGACCCTTTTGCGTCGCATAGGTTTCCGTGTTCCGTCGTGCCTTGCCACGCACGAAGAACGGTATTTTCTTCAGCTCCTTTTCGGCGGCGGCGAGCCAGATGACATTGCCGTCTTGGACAGGATCGTTTGCAACATGGGCGACCTCGGAGGGCATCGAGCCCCCCTCGCTCGCGGCCGGCTCCAACGGTTTGGGCGCGTGACCGCCATGATGGCTCGGGCCGGCTGCATCGTGAAACTCGAAATCATCGCGGAACATGTGCAACAGATGTTCCTCTAGCCCCATGACCAGCGGATGGATCCAAGTGTCAAAAATGACGTTCGCACCCTCGAACCCCATTTGCGGCGAGTAGCGAGCGGGGAAGTCCTGCACATGGACCGGGGCAGAGATCACGGCGCAAGGGATGCCCAGGCGCTTGCCGATGTGACGCTCCATCTGCGTCCCGAGGATCATTTCCGGCTGCAACGCCTCGATGGCACGTTCGACCTCGAGGTAGTCGTCGGTGATCAGCGCCTCGACACCGTACTCCTTGGCCACAGCCCGGATGTCGCGGGCCATTTCCCGATTATAGCAACCCATGCCTGCGACCTCGAACCCCATCTCGTCACGCGCGATACGCGCGGCGGCTTTGACATGGGTGCCGTCGCCGAAGATGAAGACGCGCTTGCCAGTCAGATAGGTGCTGTCAACGGAGCGGGACCACCATGTCTGACGCAGGCGGTCCGTGTCTAATTCAACGGTCGAGCCCGTCAGGTCGCGAATTTCGGCGATAAAATCATGCGTGGCCCCAGTGCCGATGGGGACAACCTTGGTGTAGGGTTGTCCGAAGGTCCGTTCGCAATAACGCGCCGCTTGCTCCCCGGTTTCAGGGTAGAGCAGCACGTTGAAATGCGCCTGACCCATTTTGGCAATATCGGACGGCGTGGCGGTCATGGGGGCGGTGACGTTGACCTCCACCCCGAGCTCATAAAGCAGATTGGTGATTTCCTGAATGTCGTCGCGATGCCGAAAGCCCAAAGCGGTGGGGCCGAGGATGTTGCACGTGATCCGTTCCGTCCGCTCCATCGGCTTGGCGAGGTGACGCACGATCTGGAAGAACGTCTCATCCGCGCCGAAGTTTTCCTTGCGCTGGTAGCTGGGCAGTTCAAGCGGGATCACCGGAATGTCGAGGCCCATTGTTTCCGCCAGACCCCCGGGGTCATCCTGGATAAGCTCTGCGGTGCAGGAGGCCCCGACGATGATCGCCTCTGGCTGGAACCGGTCATATGCGTCCTGGCAGGAGGTTTTGAACAGACCTGCCGTGTCCGAGCCAAGGTCGCGGGCTTGGAAGGTGGTATAGGTCACCGGCGGGCGATGGTCGCGCCGCTCGATCATGGTGAAGAGCAGATCTGCGTACGTGTCGCCTTGGGGGGCGTGCAGAACGTAGTGCAGGCCTGTCATACCTGTGGCGACGCGCATCGCGCCGACATGGGGCGGGCCTTCATATGTCCAGACGGTCAACTTCATTCCGCCGCCATCCCGAGGATATTTTTGCGGCGCAAGGGGCGGGCAAACAGGGAGGCGAGATCGCCTGCCTGCTCGTAGAAATGGACAGGGGTGAAGACCAACTCAATGGCCCATTTGGTGGAGAGACCTTCGGCTTCGAGCGGGTTGGCAAGGCCAAGGCCGCAGACCGTCAAATCAGGGCGCGCTTCGCGGCAGCGGTCGAGCTGCAGGTCGACATCTTGCCCTTCGGATATCTGTGGGCCAGCCGGGAGCAGATCTAGATCGGGGCCATGCAGCGCGTCGTGGATATAGGGCGAGCCAACCTCGACCGCCGACATGCCGCATTCGCGGGTCAGGAAACGGGCGAGCGGAATTTCCAGCTGGCTGTCCGGGAAGAAGAATACCGATTTCGAATGTAGCGGCTCTGACGCTTGTGCAATGGCTTGCCGGGCCCGGCGTCGGGGGGCTTCGGTTACTTTGTTGAATCGCTCATCTGAGACGCCGAACTCTTTGGCTATCGCCGCGAGCCACGCGGTGGTGCCCTCCTCGCCAAAGGGGAACGGTGCAGCGAGGTGCCGTGCGCCGCGACGCTCAAGGGCCGCGTGCGTTTCACCGAGGAAGGGTTGGGTCAATGCAAAGACAGTGTTCGGACCGACCGCAGTCTCGCTGTCGATATTGCGTGCGGGAAGAACGCGCACCGGGCCGATGCCCAAATCGGCCAGCAGCGAAAGCATCTGGTCTTCGACCACATCCGGCAACGCGCCGACAACCATAAGCTCGCGCGCGTCAGTGGTGGGCAGCACCGGCACCATAGAGGCAAGGCAGGCGTCTTCACCTTGGGTGAAGGTCGTCTCGATGCCGGAGCCGGAATACTCCAAGACACGGACTTTGGGGGCAAATTCCTGTGTCAGGCGCTCGGCAGCGCGGCTGAGGTCCAGCTTGATCACCTCAGAGGGACAAGACCCCACGAGGAACAGCTGCCGGATATCGGGGCGGCGCGCCAGAAGCTGTTGGACAGTCCGGTCAAGCTCCGCATGGGCATCGTTGAGGCCGGCGAGATCTGATTCCTCGAGAATCGCAGTGCCAAAACGCGGCTCGGCGAAGATCATCACCCCAGCCGCGCTTTGCAAAAGATGCGCGCAGGTGCGCGAGCCGACGACCAAAAAGAAGGCGTCTTGAATCTTGCGGTGCAGCCAGATGATGCCGGTGAGCCCGCAGAACACCTCTCGTTGGCCGCGCTGCTTTAGAACGGGGGACGAGCGGCATCCAAGGGCTGGTGGGGGAGGCATCAGATCGGTCATGCCGTAACGTCCGATTGCAACCGGGCGACGCGCAACTTCCAGAGAAACTGACCTGCATTGATGACATAGGACGCGTAGGCCGCCAGCGCTACAACAATCAGCGTGTCAGGGGGAAACGCGCCGATGAAAAGACCATAGATATAAAGGGAATGCAGCGCGATGACGACGAAGCTGAAGACGTCTTCCCAGAAGAAGGATGGCGCAAAAAGCCACTTGTCGAAGACCACTTTCTCCCAGATCGAGCCGGTGATCATGATCAGGTACAAGAAGCCCGTTTTCACGACGATAGAAACGGTCGCTATCTCGTAACCCGCACCCGTCAGAAGGTAACGCAAGACCAGTGCGAGGGAGACGAGGAAGACCAGAAATTGTACCGGAGCCAACACGCCTTGCACCAGCGTCCAGCGTGTTTGGTCGCGACGCGCGCGCTCCTCCGGCGTGTAGAGCCGTTTGGCTGGAATATGACGCAGGTCCACGTCGCTCATGCTGTCCCCCTTGGACTGTATTGATGAAAATTTGGCAGGTAGGGAGACATGTGTCAACTTTGATTTACACATGAGAAAGCGATTTGGCATTGGCGCCAAACACGTAATCCTCAAAGATCACTGATATATGCGTCATCAGCCAATTTCGGTGTCAATACTATTTGACATGTCCTATGGCATTACCCAGCATATGTGCCTATAAACGATAAACTTGCGTTGCCTGCGCTTCTCCTGGACCGGAAACCACATTGGAGGGCCCGTTACATGTCACAGCGCTCTGCTCTGTGTGTCGACGTCACCGAAGCACCGGTGGACGGCTTCGCTATGACAGCGCTCTCGATCCTGTCGACGGATCTGCGCAAAACCATCTCGACATCTGATGTTCTGGAGCCACTGATCAACGAGCTCTACCGAGCCGTAAGCGACCCCGATCCGACCAAGGCACCCGCAGTCGTGGACAAGTTCCTTGAAGTTGGCATCTCAGCCGAGCAACTCGCGGATTACTACATCCCGAGCGTGGCCCGGCGGCTGGGTGACGCATGGTGCTCAGACATGATGGACTTCGCCAAAGTGTCGATTGGCTCGGCCCGCTTGCAAGGGCTCTTGCGCTATCTGGGCCCAAACTGGTGCTCTGGCGACGGCACACCTCGCCCCAATGCCCCTACTTGCCTGTTGCTTGTTCCTGAGGACGCACAACATACTTTGGGGGCGACCATTCTGGCCGGGCAGATGCGACGCCTCGGGTTTTGCGTTACGCTTGAAATTGGCACATCCCTGAAGGATCTGACCTATATTTTGTCACAAGATCCGGTTGATGCCGTAATGGTCTCTGCTTCTTCGCGGGAGAGCCTTGAAATGATCCGCACCATCGTAGACAACGTGCGAAAATTTCTTGGAGATGTGCCGGTGGTTATTGGCGGGAACGTTTTGTCGCTTGATGTGGATGTTGCGGCTCTAACCGGCGCAAACCTCGCCACAAGCGATCTTGCAGAAGCTCTGGAATTTTGTGCATTGAAGCTTCCGCCACATCAGATAGTTGCGGCCCAATGATCCGCCCCAAAAATAACCGTCAGCCCGGAGCTGCACAATGAGACCGCAAGGTGACGTCACATGGACCGTCGGCCTGATCCCGATGATCGAGCCGGACGTTGTGACCGAGATCATCTCGAACATTTCCGACCTGGCTCTGATTATCTCTAAGCAGGGGCAAGTGCTGGGCGTGATGGCCAGTCCAAGTTTCATGCCCCAATCGGGGCTCGACACTTGGGAAGGGCGGATGCTTGACGAAGAGCTGACTGTCGAAAGCCTGCCCAAGTTCCGCCAGCGTCTGGAAGCGTTTGTTGAAGACAAAGACACCGTTCTGCCGGTAGAGCTGAACCATACGGCCCGCAATGGTCAGCCAGAGTTTCCCATTCGCTACAGCTTCCACAAGATCGGAACGGATGGCGCCTTGCTGATGCTGGGCCGCGACCTGCGCCCCATTGCCGAGATCCAGCAGCAATTGGTGGCAGCGCAAATCGCGCTGGAGAAGGATTACGAGGCGCAGCGGGAATACGACACCCGCTTCCGCGTGCTGATGTCCGCCAATGCCGAGCCGACACTCTTCGTGCGTGTCTCGGACGGCAAGATCACCGACACAAATCCTGCCGGCGCCGTCTTCTTTGATACCGCCGAGAAGAACCTTGTTGGTGAAAGCTTTGCCGACCTGTTCCAAGGCAAGCAGTCCGCCCATCTGATCAGCAATCTTACAGAGGCAGCCAGCGCCAACACGCCGGGACCCGTGGACGCCTTTTCCGTGGCGAAACGCGGAGAAGTGACGATTTCGCCCAAGCTGTTCCGCTCTGGCGGCGAGCATATGTTGCTGTGCCGTGTGACCCAAAAGAACGAAGCTGCCCCGCAGGGCGATGCGCTACAAAGCCAATTGGACGCGCTTTACAAGAACGGCGTGGATGGCGTGGTGTTCATTGCCGAGACCGGCAACATTCTAAGCGCCAATGGCGCGTTCATGAATTTGTCGGACGTCACCCACACCGGCAGCATTCAGGGCCGCAGTATCGCAGATTTCCTGAGCCGTGGCAGTGTCGACCTCAACGTCTTGCTCGACAATGCGACCCGGTCCGGTGCGATGCGGCTTTATGCGACCCATCTGGTCAGTGAGCATGGCACCGAGCGGCCCATCGAGATTTCGACCACCAGGCTGCAAGCGCAAGATAGCACGGTTTTTGCCCTGATTTTCCGCGACGCCAACCGAATCGACGCGCTTCGTGCCCCGGCCGCGCAGCTGACTGAGGTGGACAGAAAGTCCGTCGTAGAGCTGATCGGCAGCCAAGCGCTGAAAGACATCGTCGCCAAAACCACCGATGTCGTCGAGAAAATGTGCATTGAGACGGCTGTTGAGTTGACCTCGAATAACCGGGTCGCCGCGGCTGAAATGCTGGGGCTATCGCGCCAGTCCCTCTATGTGAAGTTGCGCAAGCACGGTCTGCTCTAGGCCCATCAAACCCCAAACCATCATCACGGTTCAGTGAACAACAACCTTGTTTACTCACACTGACGCGCTACCATTACCTATGAAACAGGGCTGATCGTCTCGTCAGCGATCGGATTCGGGGGACACATGTCTTCAATAGGGACGGGGGGAGAGCTGTTTCAGCACGACCTCTATGAAAAAAGTGTTACGGATACAAAGACGTTGAAGGCCCGTTTGCCGGTATCGGCAGTGGAGTCCTTGGCACGTGAGGTTCTGTCTCGCCTGCCGCAGCAATTTGGTAGCCAACCCAGTTTGGGTCTCTCCTTTACACCCGACATGATCAACGAGTTAGCGACCGCGCTGATCTCGGAGGACAACAAAGCCGCGGGACGCTTGGTCTCAGCCCAACAGGATGCAGGCCATAGCGAGAAATCGATCTACCTCGTCTACCTCGCTGAGGCCGCCCGCCTTTTGGGAAAATGGTGGGAAGCCGACACGGTCGATTTTGCCCAAGTAACGATTGGCACGGCGCGGATATACGCCATCTTGCGCGTCCTGGCCCCATTGATGCGGCGCAACACCACGACCACATCCGGCAAAAGCTCCTTCTTGTGCAGCGTTCCCGGCGAAACCCATACCCTTGGCGTGAAAATGGCCAGTGACCTGCTGCGCGCAGACGGATGGACAATTGATCTGGCGATTGGCGAAACGCATGAACAATTGATCGAGCGTATTGCAGAGGCTCAACCTGTGATCATCGGACTCTCTGCAGCAGGTGAGCACGCTATGCCCGGCCTGGCCAAACTGGTGATGGCAGTCCGGATCTGCACCCCGGATGCCTCGATCTTTGTGGGTGGTCATATCGTTGACAGCTATGCCGACCTTATCCAGCTCAGCGGCGTCGATGCGATGGCTGTGGATTACGACGAGTCACGCGCGGCCCTGCAACGCCTTTGGGAAAGTCGCCTGATACCTACATAGGCCAGAGCTAAGAACAGCCTAGCCCCATAGAAAAAGGCGGCCCCGTCAGAGCCGCCCTTTCCGCAATCAAATGTCGGGTGTTTTACTCGGCAGGACCGACAGACACCAGATACGCCCAGATATTGGCCGCGTCTTCCGCGTTCTTCAGTTTGAATGACATTTTCGACTTGGCCTTGGAATCGTCCAGAATCTCTTTCAGCCATTCTTTTGGGTCGGCGACATAGCTGACGAATTGCTCTTCGTTCCAGCCGTCATCCATGACACCGGCTTCGCCGACGGACGCGATGGATTTGCCGTATTTGAAGCCCTCAACTGAGCCCGGTACACGCTTGTAGACGCCATACAGGTTAGGGCCGGTCTTACCGCCCTTTTGGATCACTGTGTCATCGTCCGCCACGATCATGTGGCAGGACTTACACTTCTTGAAAGCGCTTTCCCCTTCGGCCGCATCGCCTGTGGCGTGACCGTCTGCAAAGGATGGTGCGGCCATAGTGGCCAGCCCAAGCGCGACAACTGACAGAAATTTCATTCGAATCGTTCCTCCGGTTATTTGGATTTAACCTAGCCCATTGGCCAAGCGGGTAAAGGCTGTAGGGGCCAATTGAACGACAAGTGATCGCAGACCAGCCCCCAAACCCCGTGAATTACGGGCGCTGATAGGCAGAATCCCACTGGTTTTGCAGAAATTCGGATCAGCAGACGCCTGAGTGACGCAAGGTCTTGCGCAATCAATCACACAGTTCCGCTCCGGATGTTGAGAATAAGGACCCACGATGCTATTTGTTAAGTGTCCCCGTGCCCGGGCTTTTGTGGCACAGTTTGTATGGAGGTTTGAGCACTGTCTCAAAACACTGATCTGGGCGCCGCGAACGCTCTGAAAAAGACCAACTCGGTCGCCCCACACGCGAATGCCACCAGCGAAGAGCTGCTGGATTGGATTGTGACCTCTCTGGATACCGAAAAGGCCGAAGACATCGTGCAGATTGATCTGCGCGGTCGCTCTGAGATCGCCGATTACATGGTCATCTGTTCAGGCCGGTCCACCCGGCAGGTCACGGCTTTGGCCGATAAACTGTCGTCTCAGCTGAAAGACGATTTCGACCGGATCGCCAAGATCGAAGGCAAAGCCGCCGGTGACTGGGTGCTGCTCGATACCGGCGACGTCGTAGTGCATATCTTCCGCCCTGAAGTGCGCGAGTTCTACCAACTCGAGAAGATGTGGCTGCCCGGCGGCACGGACACGGAAGTCCCTGCTCATTGATGAAGGTACATATCTGCGCCGTCGGCCGCCTGCGTGCGGGGCCGGAACAGACCCTGATTGACGACTACCTGACCCGCTTTGACCGCTCTGGCCGTGGCTTGGGGCTCGGACCTGCCAAGATTACCGAGGTCGAGGCCAAGAAGGGCGGCGGCCAACAGGCCGAGGCGGAATTGCTACGCAAATCCATCCCAAAAGGCGCCGTGATCTGCGGGCTCGACGAGCGCGGGCGCAGCACAACCAGCCCCGAGTTCTCCAAATTGCTCGCCAAGTGGCGCGACACCGGAAGTCAGGATGTCGCGTTCGTCGTTGGCGGGGCCGACGGCATCGCGCCCGAATTACGGAGTGACGCCGACCACCTGGTGTCCTTCGGTAAGATGGTCTGGCCCCACATGCTGGCTCGGGTCATGCTTTGCGAACAACTGTACCGCGCCGCCTCCATCCTTGGCGGCGCCCCTTATCATCGCGAATAACCCATGCGTTTTCTGATCCTTGGCAGCGGCGGGAAGCTGGGAAGGGTGCTCAAGAAATGTTGGCCCGATAGCGCTGGATTAGAGCCTGTCTGGCATCACCGATCCGAGGGTGACGGCCACTTTGATATCCTGGAAAGCCCAACAAGCTTGGCGAACGCGATCTCTGACAGCAACGCCGTGCTCTTGCTCGCCGGCGTCACCTCCGAAACGACAAACAAGCCCTTTTGCCTCAACTCAGAACTTGCCCGCGCCACGCTGAACGCAAGTGAAGGAAAGCCTGTTTTGCTGGCCTCAAGCGCCGCGGTTTATGGTGCGCAGCCCGGGCCATTGGCTGAGCAAACTGCGCTGCAGCCAGCCTCAGCATATGGCAAGGCAAAGGTCGATATGGAACGCCTGGCAGCCGATTTCCCAAACGCCACCAGCTTGAGGATCGGAAACGTCGCGGGGGCAGACGCGTTGCTGGGGCAAGGACACAGCAGCTTTGTTCTGGATCAGTTCCCGGATGGCGCCTATCCGACCCGCAGCTACATTGGCCCCTATGCGCTGGCGTCGACGCTTGCAAACCTAGCGGAACTCTCCCAGCGAACGCCCCTGCCAACGACATTGAACCTCGCCTGTCCCATCCCGGCAGGCCTTAACGAATTGCTCACACATGCGGAGTTAGGTTGGACCCCGACCCCCGCGCCCGAAACGGCCATCAGATCAGTGCATCTAGATGTCAGCCGGTTGCAGGGCTTGGTACCGATCAACGGCGGCGCGGCAGAGGTTGTCGCCGATTGGCAAAGTATGGAGCAACAGGATTGAGCGCATCAAAACGCCTGATGGATATCGCGCTTGCGAGCCTTGCCGTGCTGCTGCTCTCTCCCGTTTTGATCTGGATATCCCTACGCATCTGGCGGCAAGGCAACGGCCCTGTGTTTTACGTCTCCGAAAGGATGAAGACACCCGACCACGCTTTCGGGCTGTTAAAATTCCGCACTATGACCACGCAACCCGGCGATACGGGCGTCACGGGGCCGACTAAAGCGCATCGTATCACCCCGTTCGGGGCCAAGCTCAGGCAAAGCCGCCTCGATGAGCTACCCCAGCTCTGGAACATCCTGAAAGGTGATATCAGCATTGTCGGTCCTCGCCCGCCGCTGCGTGAATATGTCGAGCGCTTCCCTGATATTTACGGGGACGTGTTGAGGTCACGACCCGGGGTGACTGGCCTGGCAACCCTGACATTCAACCAGCGCGAAGCGCGACTGCTCGCCGAGTGCAAATCAGCCGAGGAAACCGACCGCGTCTATTGCCGTCGCTGTATCCCACCCAAGGCTCGGCTAGACTTGATCTACCACCAGAACGCCAATCTGACGCTCGATATTTGGATACTATGGCGCACATTGCGACAGGTCTCGAAGCGGCCAAATCACTCACAGATGCCCGCCTGAACCGTCCCTGTAATCAACTCATTAACCATTGCCCCGCTATCGTCGCGGAGACCCAAAGCGAGATGACGCAGAGTGACAGATTTCCAGACCTTACTAAGTGCTTTGACGACCCGCGACCGCCCATCGGCCGTGTCGAAACCACGACGCAGAAGCGGACGCCAAACCGACTATGCGGGCAGGGTTGTGATGGTAACAGGTGCCGGTGGGTCCATCGGGTCGCAGCTTTGTCACGAGTTGATCAACGGCGATATTCGCAAGCTCGTCCTTTTTGAGCAAAGCGAGCTGGCTCTCTACTCAATCGAACTGGCACTATCTCAGCTGGCCCAAACACACGGTTTCAAGCTTGTTGCTGTTCTGGGCTCCGTCAGCAATGCGCAGCTGGTCAGGGATACGTTGCGCGCCCACCATGTCGACACAATCTTCCACGCGGCCGCCTACAAACATGTTCCGATGGTCGAGCGAAACCCAATTTCGGGGCTGTCGAACAATGTAATGGGCACCCGGGTTCTGGCGGCGCAGGCCAAGGCGGAAGGGGTGTCCCGTTTCGTCCTCATTTCAAGCGACAAAGCCGTGCGCCCCGCCAATGTCATGGGCGCCTCGAAACGCTTTGCCGAAATGATCGTGCAGGATCTGGCCAGCAGGCCCTCGGAAACGGTGTTCTCCATAGTCCGTTTCGGCAATGTGTTGGGCTCCTCGGGCTCTGTCTTTCCGCTGTTTCAAAAACAAATTGCCAAGGGCGGTCCCGTAACACTGACCCATGACGACACGACCCGCTATTTCATGACCCCGCAAGAGGCCGCTCAGCTGGTCTTGGCGGCTGGTCACATGGCGCAGGGCGGCGAGGTTTTCATGCTCGATATGGGTCCGCCCATCCCGGTTCGGGCGCTCGCAGGACATATGATCAACGACGCAGGGCTCAGCATTCATAACGCCCAAAATCCCGATGGTGATATCGCAATCGAAGTCACCGGCCTGCGCGAGGGGGAGAAGCTGCACGAAGAGCTGTCACTCAGCCAATGCCGTACCCCAACCCGACACGACCGGATTTTGCAGGTTCACGAAAGGTGTTTGTCTGAGCTGGAGCTTGCCAGCACATTACGCGCCTTAGAGACCGCAATAGATAAGAATGATCCCGCTGCCGCGCGGGAAACGATCAACCGTTGGATTGCAGCAGACCAAACGCCAGCACATGCCGGTGCAGAGTTTGGCAAAGCTACGAACGCAGGACTTTCCAAATTTTAACCTGCCCTATGGGACAACCCGGTCCGCGCGTCGTCTAGGCGCACCCCATGAATGGCAGGACCCGATGGATAAATTTTCGAACTTCCCGACAACTCCGATTTCTCCGGCGCGCGGCGGCACGCCGGTCACCCCTAATGACACAACAGATCTGTCGCAGGTCAGTCGCGCCCTCTACGTAGGCCAGGGCGGAGACATCTCCTTGACCTTGGCTGACGGCGACACGCTTGTCTTTGAGGCCGTACCCTCCGGCAGCATTCTGCCCGTCCGCGCCAGCATTGTGCGCGCCACCGGGACAACCGCTGCCGCCATCATCGCCCTTTGGTGAATTGACTGCGGCCGCGCCGCGCTGATTTAGACCGGTGTCAATTGGCCCGCCGCGCGCTGCGTGGCGGGCCTTTCCATTGACCGTGCCAAACCGTCCATGAGCAGGCGCAGCCTGTCTTCATAAGCGGCGAGCCGTGCTGTTCCCTCAAGCGTCGCCGCCCGTGCATCCTTGGCGAGGGTCGACCGCCTTTCAAATCCGTCCATGACAGTGTTCAAAATCCTGTCCGATGTCATTGCGGTGCAATCGGCGACATGATCATAGCCCAAAGCCCCAAACAACCCAGAGAACTTGCGGCTGTAGGCCAACGGAACCACGGCCACACCACTGGATAGCGCAGCTATGCAGGCATGCATGCGCGAGCCCACCATGAAAGACATATCGGATATGTACCCCTTGGCCTCCGACGGTGTTGCGAAGGCAGGCGCCAGAACGACGGAAGGGAAAATCTCCTGAAGCGTCTGCATCGCAGCGACGTCGTCTTCCACCGGCATGTCAGGACAGATCACATGAGGGATAAGGTGAATTTCCGGCTGCTCAGGATGGGCCAGAAGCCGCCCGATCAGCCGCTCCATCAGTGCCGGATAGTCGACACTCAGTCCGAACTGGTTCGCGCTGTTATACCCGCCCGACATCATCAGCCCAGACACATTCAACCCAACCCGAGGTCGTTCCGCTACGGACAACGCACCTCCCTTACGCAGGCGCAGCGCCACGTCCGAGGCGACAACCACATCGCGCGTCACTCCAATGTCGCGCAAATGCGCTACTGAGGCTTTATCGCGCGCGCAAACCAACGCCGACAGGCTAATGCTTCTCCGCGCCAAAGCTCGCGAAACGGGGTTGGTAAACGGTCCATAGGTTTGCGGTGCAAGCACCAGCGGTGTCCCCGCCAAATGAGTAAGATACTTCAGCCAGAACACCCGCTTGAGCCGCTTGGTCCCGTAAATATCCGCAAAGCTGTCGCCCGCGCCGATGTCGAGCACAATGTCCGCTGCCTCAAGATGCGCGTATGCACCCGACTTGGTCAGCAGATCCTTCCCACGTATTGGAACGATCGTGATGTCATCGCCCGATACGCAGGGCGCGCCGTCATCATGCCAATCCAGCAAGGTGATGCTCAGGTTCAGGTGCAGCTCAATCGCCAGTCCGCGCAGCAGGTCAACTTGTGCCACGGTCAGTGCCCCCACGCCAAGATTATTGGACCGCGACGCATGGAGGATCAGGCAAACTTGCAAATCGCGACGAGGCCGCGTGAGGAATGGAATAGCGTTCATGACTGCCACCTATGTTTCAAGAATACCCGTCGCGCCGTACCAAGCATCGCTCGTAGGGTACGCGCCATCCCGGCCTGCCGTGCACAAGCCCAGACACCTAGATCGCGATATTTAGGGATAGGCAGGCCCACCAAAAGGCGTCCCGCGAGCCGACCCAACAGCTCCCTGCGACGACGCACTTGCCCAGGCTGCATCGCTTCCAACGCATCAATGCAGAGCGGCTCGCTGTGTAAAACACCAGCACGCACCGCCTCATTCACGAGGTTCAAACCAACCGAATTACGCGCAAGAATAACGCTGCGCCCGTCTTGTTCTTCAAACAGCGGGTAGCCGTCGGCATCCGTCTGCCAAGCATCCGCGAAAGCGATGTCTGCAGCCAGCCCAACCCCATCGGCGCAAATGCGGCACCTATGCTGAACCTGAGGCGACAAGATATCACCCCAGCTTTCGCGGTATTGCATACTGCGGGTTTGGCCGTCCTTTGTTTCAACCTCGGTCAATCCCGGCCAGCCACCGCCTCGATACTTGAAGCGTGCGACATCGGAAGGAGCTACGCCAAGATAGTCTGCCACCTGCTCCGCCCCTTTCAAGGAAGGAACACCGGCACAAAAGAACGACCGCATAACCGGGAAGCGTTCGTTCACGCGGGGGTCTTTGTCAGCCCAAAGGCGCAGCCCTGCAACGTCGCAAGGCTTGCCAACAAACGCATAACGCCCATCAGTCTCAAGCAGTTTCGACACGATCAGCAGTGGGGAAGAAGGCGCATAGCGCGACGCCGCCGCATTCAAGACGTCCAAACGGGTTTGCGACAACGTGATCTGATTGGCCATCGGCGCTTCAGCATGGGCCGCAATGTGCACGACAGCGTCAACCTGCTCCGTCTCCAGCAACCAAACGAGCATCTGCGAAAGCGCGCCGCCCGAGGCACCAGCATCGCGCAACTCGGCATCTTTTGCCCAGCCCTGCGAGACCTGAGCGTAAGCCCCCCAAATAGGGTGTTCATTTGCTGCGTCTGCAGACCCAACCTGCGACCGACCGGGGCAAATATCCCCAATCATTTTGGCCTGCGCCCGGGACATCGCACCAACACTGCGGGGTCTGATGAATCCATCATCAGCCTGATGCATTTGAACTGAGTCAGGCGCTAAGGCCGCACAGGCACCGCACCCTGTACATAGGTCAGAGGCGACGGTCATTTCGATGATACTCGGGTGGCGACCCATAACTGGTTCCTAAACGCTATTTACCCATCGTTAAGACCGAACTGGTTAAGCCTTGGTAAATGACGATGATCTCCACCCTGAGCCCCGTGATGGCACGCGCACATCCTCTGGCTGTGTTGCTCTCTGGCAATGCGGGTGTGGCTTTGCTGACCTTGGCCCGTAACATCTTGGCTGCCCATATCATCGGCGCGGAGCAATTCGGCATAGCCGCCAGTTTTGCCATCGTGGTTTCTGCCGTTGAGATGGCCACCACCCTCGGCGCACAGCAATTGATTGTCAGAGAGAAAGACGGCGACAGCCCATCCTTCCAAGGATGGCTGCATGTGGTTCAGCTTTGTCGCGGATTGCTCGGGGGCGTGGTTATTTTCGTCTGCGCAAAGCCTGTTGCCGTGTTCCTGCAAGTGCCCCAAGCCGATTGGGCCTTCCAACTTTTGGCTGTCGTCCCTGTTATGGCAGGGCTCGTACACCTCGACCCTTGGCGCTTTCAGCGCTTCGGCAGGTTCAGCCCGTCGATTTGCGCGCAGCTTGCCCCGGCAGCGTTTGCGCTACTGATGATCTGGCCCCTGCAAAGCGAACTGCCGGATTTCAGGCTGCTCTTGATGATGTCGATCATCCATGCCGCAGGCGTCCTGGTGATGTCGCACCTCTTTGCGGAGCGGCGCTTCACCATCACCCTGACCCGCGCCTATCTTTCCAGAACCTTCTCATTTGGAATGCCCCTTGCCCTGAACGGGGTCCTGCTTCTGGCCACGTTCCACGGTGAAAAACTGATTGTGGGGCATGTGATGGGACCAACCAATCTTGCGATTCTGGCAATGGGATTCACGTTGACTTTGACCCCGGCTCTTATCTTGGGACGTAGCTTGCAGGCCTATTTCCTGCCTCTGCTCACAGGGTCTGACACCCATCCACAGGTCGCCCGAGCCCATGTCATTCAGACCCTAACACTGTGCTTTTTCGCTGGTCTGGCGCTTGGGCTTATCTTGATCCCCTTCGGGCGCTTCGTGGCCGAGCAGCTTGGTTCGGACTTCGCGGCTTTGGTCCCTATCCTACCCGCCTTGGCTGTACTTCATGCGATCCGGGTGTTTAAGACCGGCATAGCCATCGTCGCACTGGCGCGGGGCGACACAATCAATACGGCAATCGGAAATATTCCAAGGCTCGCAGCGTTACCCGTCATCTACGCACAACTCACGACGGGGGCGCAGTTGAGCGAAATCATGTGGGTGGCCGCATGCGCCGAAGCCGCGGGCTGTGCTGCGGCT
The DNA here is from genome assembly GCA_947494645.1 of uncultured Litoreibacter sp. Taxonomy (GTDB): domain Bacteria; phylum Pseudomonadota; class Alphaproteobacteria; order Rhodobacterales; family Rhodobacteraceae; genus Litoreibacter. Next base: position 567,135 of record CANLVO010000002.1, on the reverse strand, counting down.
TCAGTCAGGTTGTACATCAAACAGCCGTAATTCTAAGTCGCATCATCCCCTTGCTTCCAACTATCGGCATTGACGACGGAAGCGGGCCCAACGAGATCTTTGTATGGAGCTTGCGCAGGCAAGCCGCTATCCAAAACGGCGTCCTTCCAAACCGCAACGCGAGTAATCTCACCTTCGATCTGATTGGAGCCCGTGCTATTGGCCAAAAGCAGCAACCTACGGTTACTTGGCAGCGTCGGCGTAGCAGAGACGAAGGTTTCATCCATCTCGAGCATCCCATTGACCCAGATGCGGGCGAAGCCTGCGACCAGATCAATCGACAGCCTGATATCTGCCTGAATGCCATCCGCCACAACGCCCGCATCGGTTTGAACATAATCGACATGAACCGAACCACCGCTGTCGCGAACCCGTAGCCGCAGACGACCATTGGCCAGACTCTCCAGACGCAAGTAATTGCCCGTCGACGTCATCAGCATCTTGGTCCCAGCTGACGGCAGCCCTGCCGCCATATCAAAGTGGAACGTCATTCTTTCAACGCCCGCGCCCAGCGTGAGGGGGTCATAGAAAAACGGGCCCGTCGCCCCAGTGGTAAACAGGCTAGACATGGGCACCAGCGGGTTCTCAAGCACTGCCGCGTCGGGCAATGGCCGCACCGGCACACCGTCAATGCCCGACAACCCGGCATCCACGATAGGAAGGTTCAGATAGGTCTGTGCCTGATGGTCCTCGGGGAATTTTACCATCCCTGTCGCGCCGCCTTCACCGAACCGGATCGTGTCGCTGGCCTCAAAACTGGCGGCGTTCGGGTAGAGGCGAACGCGCCCCGCGAGAACCTCTGCTCGCTCTGCAGGCTCGCCATTGATCTGCCAGCCAAACACATCCGTCCAATGCGGCCGATCAGCCCCAAGTGCAGGCAAGCCGCGTTTGATCCTCGGCGTTGTTATCGCACCTGCGCTTGACCAGATATCGACATAGCCGCCCGAAGGCTCCCACTCCGCTTGATCAAACAGCGGCATGGTCCAACTGGTCAGCCCAGCACTTTGCAGAACTGCATGCGCCATAAGCCGAGCAAACATCGGCGCCCCATCGTCACTGTCGGAGGCCGGATGGCTCTGGTCGCTCCATCCACCCTGCCCATCGTCGACCCCGTTCTGATAAGTCAGCGGCTCAAGTCCCAGCGGTAAGAACAACCCATCGGCATTAGGATTGCCGACCATCGCCCGCCAGCTCTCGCGCGCCTGCTCTTTGTTCTGCAGGTTGTTTTCAGGGCTGCCGTCCAGCAAAACTGTTGCATTTCGCATATCCGCGCCGATGTCGAACTTGTGCGGTCCAAAGGCGATCCACTTGGTGTGGGTCGGGTCATACAGTTCTCCAAACCAGTGATCCGCCTGATAGGTATCCGCGCCATTATACGTAATCTCAGACGGGAAATTCACCGGGGCACCAGCCGCCGTCTTGCCCGTAAAGAGCGGGAATAGTGCCTCTTCGTAATGTTCTGCGAACGACCCGGGGGAGGCAAACCATGACACGGAAGGAAGGCCAACATGCTGCCCATCCGCCGTCGCAAACGCATGCAACGCCGCATCATCCGCCCAAGACCGGGAGGCATTGCCGTCATCTACCAAGTCCCGGAACCCCGTGCCCGCGACCGCTTGGAACACCAGCGCAACCTTGTCGTCTGGCCGCTCCGCCATAAACACATTGGCCATCGCCGCAAGCGCAGCGGTGTGCGGGTCATTGTTCGTCAGATACTTGACCACCGGCCCACCGTCGAACCACATCGCCTGCACACTGTCGTCGCCCAAAAGCGGCTCCGGCGGCACCTGATTGTAAGCGGTTGAGCGGATGCGCACGACCTCCGACTGCCCCCAAAGCGCAACCACATGGCCGACGCCGAAGCGGTTGGCCGTAAAGGCGCGGGTTACAGGTTCCGACTTGATCCGCACCTCAAATCGCATCCAAGCCCCTTGTCGTGGCACGGTAATGCTGCCGGACCAATCCCCTGCGCCATCGATCGTTGCAAAATCAGACCAGGCAGACGGCGTTTGCCCTTCAGGTGCCAGCCGCAGCTCGACAATCTCGCCAGCCGTCCCCGTGCCCGAGACAGGCACAGACGCCTCGCTGCGCCCAAAGGCAGCACCACTGTCAAACAACGTGCGGTCACGGGAAAAGTCAGAGATTGAAATGGTGGTGAGCGGGACAAACACCTCGCCGGTCGGCTGAGGGATAGAGGCCAATCCAAGGCCCAGCGCTGTGATCATATGCGTCACTTTCGGTTTGGTCGGCCGAAAGGAAGCAAAAGCACGATACGTCCCCGAAACACGTTTCCAAAGACCGCCTGCTCCCTGAGGCACGAGATGTCTCTGAAAATTAGGGGCGAAGACGTCACCGCTCCGCTGCGGCGAAGCTTCTAGCACGACCAGCCCGGCGTTGCGGAACAGGCGCTGCACCGTACGCAAAGAGAGTTCAGGTCAACCCAGCCTCAGCCAGAGCGTGTTCCGTATCATCCGCACTGCTCAGCCGCCCATAGGGGCCGGTCTGGACACCTTCGCGAATGACCCGCGCCGGGTTGCCAGCCACAACGGATCGCGCAGGCACGTCCCGAGTCACCACCGCACCCGCCGCAACAATGCTGCCATCGCCAACAGAAATCCCCGGCAAGATCAGGCTGCGCGCCCCTATAAAGCAGTCGGCGCCAATCCTTGTATGCAGATACACCCCACGCGTCCGGTCATGGGTCAGCACAACCGCCTGCAACGCCACATAGCTCCGCGCCCCGACGTGGACGCCAACCGGAAAAGTGCGATCCAGCCGTGCGGACAGCGAAATCTGGGCATCTGGCGCGATATCCATCCCGTAGGCCCACACCATCCAAGCACGCCGAGCCGTCACCAACGCGGAACGCAACAGGTGCAACCTGTTCAACCCGCGACGGCGGGCCTTTCTCAAAGGGGGGCTGCCAATCGTGGCGTCGCTCATGTCAGGCTCCAGAAATTCGGCAACATGAAGCAAACCTAAAGCCGCAAATCTTTACAGAATGATAACGGTTAACGCGCAATTTACCCTCATGAATGCGCCCGCCACACGCCTGCCCCTTCCTGTGCTGCTCTATATGATCAGCATCGTGCTGCCCGTTCGCTTCATGGCAGGGCCGTTGCAGATGACGACCTTGCGGCTCTACATGTTGACACTGCTCGTGCCATTCGCCCTTTACCTCATCCGCACCAGAGGCTTTCGGCCTAACTTGACTGACCTGTCGCTGGTTCTGTTTGTTCTTTGGGTGGCTGTCGCCATGTCGCTAAACACACCAGCGCAAGCGTTCGAGCACACAAGCATCACCGCGCTTGAACTGCTTGGCGGTTACCTCCTTGCACGCATCTGTATCACCACCCCGCAGCAGTTCTACGCTCTCATTAAGACCCTAACACTGCTTGTTCTGCTCTGTATGCCCCTCGCCCTGTTCGAGACGATCACTGGCTCCCCTCCTTTAATAGAGCTGATCCGCGCCATACCGGGTATCACGTCGGTTGAGGTTGTGGACATCGCCCCGCGCCTTGGGCTGGAACGGGTGCAAGCGGTCTTCGCCCACCCGATCCATTTCGGCCTCTTCTGCTCCACTGCTGTTTCCCTGTTCTTCATAGGTCAGTCCCAGCGCCTTGGGCTCGTAACGCGCCTGACCGCCCTCGCTTGCATCTCGGTTACCGCTTTTCTTGCCCTCTCCAGCGGAGCGTTCCTGTCCGTGCTCATCCAACTCTTTCTCATCGCATGGGGCATCGCTTTCACAAGCGTCCGGCGTAAATGGCTGATCTTGCTGGCCGTCTGCAGTGTGGCCTACGCTTATGTTGATCTGGTCTCGAACCGGTCCCCGATCCGCGTCTTTCTCAGCTATGCCACTTTCTCGGCACATAATGCGTATTGGCGGAGCCTGATCTTTGAATGGGGCATGGTAAACGTCTGGAACAACCCTGTTTTCGGATTGGGTCTCAGCGACTGGGTCCGCCCGCATTTTATGTATTCCGGCAGCATGGACAATTTCTGGCTCGCAAACGCCGTACGATATGGATTTCCCGGTTTTGTCTTGCTCGCCACTGCTTGGATCATGGGGCTCGTTCGCATGGCCCGCAGCGCCACCCGATATCACCATCTCAAGACGGCGTGGATGTTCTGCATGATAGGGCTCACCTTTACCTTGGCTACTGTCCATGTCTGGACAGCGATGTATTCCTTCGTGTTCTTCCTCTTCGGCGCTGGGCAATGGTTGGCCGTATCGGAAAACAAAGACCCCGTCAGCAAATCCAGACTGACATACACTAGACCGTTTGCAGCCGGCTTCAGCAGGGAAACCGAACCGGCATGAAGAACCTTGGTATCGTGGTGGTCGCGTATAACGCGTCTGACGTAATCCGCGACTGTCTCGAAACTCTACTGGCTGCAAGTGATGGCGCGCATGTTGTCGTCGTCAACAACGCCTCGACAGACAACACCTGGAAGGTTCTCGAAGTCTGGGCGGAAGGCCGCGATGGTTATGCGCCCGAGAATCTGCCCTTTCCCATCAAAATAGTGTCTAAACCGCTACAAAGCGACAAAATTCACCTGATCAATGCGCCTCAAAACGGTGGCTTCGCTGCCGGCGTCAATATCGGGCTGAAGCACTGCCTCGCGGTCCCCCAAATTGATCGCGTCTGGGTGGTCAATCCAGATACACTGACACCGCTTGGAACGCCTGAGGCCATTGCAAGTGCTCCGTCCGGTTTCGCGATGATGGGCGGCCGTATCCTTTATGCGGCGCCGCCTTACCGCATCCAGATAGATGGCGGCACGATCGACAAATGGACGGGCGTCACCGGTAACCTGAATCTCGGAGCGCCGCGCGATACGGCGCCAAGCGCATCGGATGACATGGCCTTTATCTCAGGTGCAAGCATGGTCGCCTCACGCACCTTTATTGAGGCCGCAGGTCCGATGCCCGAGGAATATTTTCTCTACTATGAAGAAGTCGACTGGGCCCTGAAACGCGGCAACCTGCCCTTGACCTATTGCAAGGAGGCAGTCGTCTATCACCACGCAGGCACCGCCATCGGTTCGCCTCGGCTTGACGCGCCGCCCTCACCGTTTTCGGCCTATTACAAACACCGCGCACGGATGATGTTTCTCAAACGCCATTTCCCCGCATCGGTTCCAGTGGGCTACCTGTATGGAGTGGCCAAGGCCGCGCAGTTTCTATTCAGGGGACATCGGTCGCTGAGTTGGGCCATCCTGTGCGGAATGCACGGCGTCAGACGGCCAAACCCGTAGTCCTAGCCGATAAAGCTGCGCAGCCCGCTGACCAATCCATCCAAGGCAGGCGCGGAATGCGCGGCGGGGGATTCGAAACTGTGGTGTAGCAGCTCTTCAAGCTTGTCTTCGCTCCATACCGCTGTGATCCCTTCATGGCCAAGCATCTGCCGCGCGGTACCCTGCTGATGGTCATTGCGATGCTCGCCCAGATCGGCGCGCCGAGGCAGAATGACAAGAGGGATCCCAGCCTCCCGCGTCGCCATGATCGTCCCGATCCCAGCATGTGCCACAACGAGCCTCGCGCGCGATAAAACGTCTGCATAGCGCACGCCGTTCATCTGCGGCTCGACAATCATGTTGGAGCACCGCGTAGGCTCGTAGGTCTGCGCAATGACCGGCTCATAGAGCCGGCCTGCAATCTCGTCCATCGCCTCGATCAGTCGTGGGAAGGGCAGCTGCGTACCAACGGTTACAAAGATCATAGAACCGCGCCAACGTAAGTGGCCCCAGTGCGATCAGACACCTCTGGCCATTGCGTAAGCCACAGCTGCGCGAAGGGCTTCGACAATCGCCCAGAAAGGGACATGCGGTCCGTGTTGGCAATCGAGTCGATCCACACCGTCCTCGCGCCAAACAGCTTTCTAACGATAAGCGCCATCAGTCCCGGCAAAGCGCCGGTAGAGACAACAACATCCGGCCGCACCTGACGGATGATGACCATCAGTTGAAAGACGTTCGTCAAAGCGCGCCACCAATGCGTGCGGCTGCATTCGCTAACGCTAAATTCGGTCAGGCTCGGGTCGGTGGAGACGTATCTGACCTCATGCCCGTCATATGCTCCGCTCAACGCAAGCATCTGCCTCCAGTGTCCGCCTTTCGAGGCGACGGCGAGAATTCTTTTTGATGTCATCGGTGGGGTCCTCCGGTTCGTTCATCACATCTGGCCAACCGCGCAAAACACGCGGCCCCACCTGATTCCCCATCACTTTCGAGACGCACCCATGGTCTCTGTCGTCCAAAAGAAAAACGCTCCTCGTTACGCAACTATACGGTTCACCAAAACGCGAGCCGCACCTCGAAAAGAAACGAATTGGATTAATTATGTCTTAAGTTTTCAACGCTCTGATCGGCAAAGGAAATCAACCGCCAGAAAGCCCGTCATGAGTGTCCCACGTATTGCTGTAACTTGTCAGAACGGCCCGCCCTATGACCGTTTCTGATCGCAAATACATCCGCTGGCTGGTGCTTCGGCAGCTTCCGATGGCGGCAGGCATCTTCATGTTTCTCACAGCCGCCACGATCATCGGCACGGCTTTCTTGAAACTCCCAATGACCGCCACCGCCCTTTTGATGGAGGAGGCACCATCGCTCGCCCAAAGCGCCAATGCTACGGCTGATCTTGCCTCTGGCCCCGCTCATCTGCAGCGGATCGAGAACAGGATAACCACGCAGGCGAGCCTCGCCAAAGTGCTCGAGACGTTAAGCCTGAGAATGCCGGTTGAAACCTTCCGGGACGCGGTCAGATTCGAAACGGTCGCAGGCCGCGACCGAGCCACTACCATGTCCATCTCCGTCACCGACCCAGACGGGCTTCGGGCCATGAAGGCCGCCAATGAACTGGCCCGAATGGTGCTGGCCGAGAACGAGAAAATCGCCACCGAACGTATCAATGATGCGCTGCAGTTCTTCCGTGAAGAGGTCGCCGCTCGCAAGGCCCGGCTAGATGCTGAATTCGCCGCCTTGCTCGGCTTCAAGCAAGCCAATGCAGGCGCACTTCCAGAAGACACCGGGCGCTATCTCGACCTGCGCAAGATCCTGATCCACCGCGAAACGATCCGAGGCCCGTCTTCGCTCACCGACACCACGCGCGAACGCCTCACAACAGAGCTGGGCGCGGCACGGGGTCTCTTTGCCGAAACCCACCCAACCGTGCGGGCGCTCGCCTCACGGCTGGACCGTGTGACACTGACCCCGTCAGATGAAAACGCCCCCTTAGCCGAACTTACAGACGTCGCCGAACAGCTCGCACGGATCGATGCCCGCCTGTCGGAAATTCCAGCCAACGGCCTGTCCCTCGCCGCATTGGAGCGCGAATATGATATGGCCGAAACGCTATACGAGACCGCCGTCGCAAGGCTTGATGCAGCCGCTATCGAAGCACGCCGCAGCGCACGTGAAAACAAATCGCGCCTGACCATCATCGAACACGCGATCCCGCCAACACTTCCCGAAGGTCCACGGCAGAAAATCGCGCTGGCCGGCGGCATCGCTCTTTCCTTCATCCTGGCAATTGGCTTCGCAATTCTGCGCGGTCGGGGCGACACGCTCATCCGCCGTCCGCGTGACATCGAGGCAAGCCTTAGCATCCGTCCCTACGCCGTGATCCCCGCCATGCGTCCCGCCTGAAACGGAGCAACTGATGCAACATCTGACCAATTCCAAAGAGCTGTTCGCGGCTACGAAAACCAAGCCAGAGCAAGAACCCTTGCCGGAGATCCAGTGGCACAGGGTGAAATCAGATCCAACGCGCGCTTGGTTGCGATTGAACGAGGCCACCATTCCGCTCACCGCTCCCGTGCGACAGCCTATCGACCCAGACACGCAAGCCGCTATTGATCTTCTGCGCTCCCGGCTCTTGCGGCAAATGCGCCAGAATGGCATCCGCAAGCTGGCTCTGACCGCACCCACCCACGGCTGCGGCACCACCACATTGGCCACGCGGTTGGCTTTGGGGCTCGCAAGTCAGATTGACCTCAAAGTGATGCTTATCGATCTCAACCTGCGCAAACCCGAGCTGTGTAACCAATTTGCGATCACGGGCACCACCGCACGCCAAACCGCACTGACCGGCACCCGCAGGGAGTTCGACAGCAGCGCCGTGCGGGTCGGTCATAACCTCGCGCTCAGCCTGTTCACGCAACCAGAGCCACAAGCCGCTGAAGCATTGGGCACCTTACGCGCCCGAGCCCTTATCAAACAGCTTGAGCGCGAGTTTGAGCCTGATCTGATGATTTTCGACCTTCCCCCGGCCTTGGCCGTGGATGATGTCGTGGCGGCCGCCGACCTGTATGACGCCGCCTTGCTGGTCGCCCGCGCTGATCACTCGACGGCAGATCAGATTGACCGGGCTGAGCGGCTGATATCCGAACAGAAGCCCTGTGTCGGCGTGGTCATGAACGCCTGTCGTTTCGGATTGGCCGATGACAGTCACCGCTGAGCACATCACCGCCTCGCCACCCAAGGTGGGGATACCCAAACAGAGCCTAACACGTGGTGAACGGCAACTTCGTGCCCTTCGGTCCGTCCTTGACCCGCGCGCTTGGCTACACCTTTTCCGGCTATTGAATTACTACAACCATACGCATGTTGCGCCGCGTCGCGAGCTGGTCACGCAAGGGCCCTGCACCATCAGCCCCACGGCCTCTTTCGCGAATGCACGCAACATCTGTTTGGGTCACGCGGCACATATCGGAGCCAATTGCAGCCTTTGGGCCGGACAGACACGGGGCACAATTTGCGCAGGTGACAATCTGCTTCTGGGTCCAAACGTCACGATCACGGCCGCAAATTACGATTTCCACGCCGGCACACCGGTTTCAAAGCAACCAATGACAGAGCGGCCTGTGACAATAGGGCATGATGTCTGGATAGGGGCCAATGCCACTGTGCTGCCCGGGGTGAAAATAGGTAATGGGGTCATCATCGGCGCCGGGGCAGTTGTTAGCAAAGACATCGCCGCGGGCGAAGTGGTGACGGGAAGCCCGGCAAAGCCCGTTGCGCAGCGTCAGGTGGTTGTGGGTCCAGTCATCAAAGCGTAACTTATGCCTCAAATGAGGACGAGCGCTGATGAGTATCCCGAAACCTGTTGTTCTTTGCATTCTTGACGGCTGGGGCCTGTCCGAGACCGAGGCAGGAAACGCCCCTCTGCTCGCCAGCACCCCAAATTTTGACCGCGTTATGTCCGAATGCCCGAATGCCACGCTCACGACCTTTGGCCCGGATGTAGGACTACCGAAGGGGCAAATGGGCAATTCCGAAGTTGGACACACAAATATCGGCGCAGGTCGCGTCGTCGCGATGGATCTGGGTCAGATTGACCTCGCCATTGAAGATGGCAGTTTCTTCGAACAAAAAGCACTTCTGGATTTCATCGACACCCTGAAGGCAAGCGGCGGGACCGCGCATCTGATGGGCCTTGTGTCTGACGGTGGGGTGCATGGCCATACCAGTCATATGATCGCGGCGGCAAAGGCTGTCACCGACGCAGGCGTCCCCGTTGCCATTCACGCCATCACCGATGGGCGCGACGTCGCGCCAAAATCGGCCAGAGCCTATCTCAAATCGCTCAAAGACGCGCTCCCAGAAGGTGCAAAAATTGTCACGGTTGGCGGGCGATACTTCGCAATGGACCGCGATAATCGCTGGGATAGGGTCGAAAAGGCATACGCCGCCATGGTCCACGCCAAGGGGCGCAGCTACGCTGACCCGCTCTCCGTCATTCGCGACGCCTACGGCAATGATCAGACCGACGAATTCATCCCGCCTTCGGTCATTACAGGCTACAAAGGCATGGCGGGTGGCGACGGTCTGTTCTGCCTGAACTTCCGCGCGGACCGCGCGCGCGAAATTCTGTCCGCAATAGGTGACATCCGTTTTGAGGGGTTCTCCACTGCCAACGCCCCTAAGCTCGCAGCACGGCTGGGCATGGTGGACTACTCCACCGCCCATAACGACTTCATGACGACGGTATTTCCCAAGCAGAAGATCAAGAACACGCTTGGCGCGTGGGTTGCCGCGAAAGGCCTCAAACAGCTCCGCCTTGCCGAGACGGAGAAATACCCACATGTCACCTTCTTTCTCAACGGCGGCAAGGAAGAGCCCGAAGAGGGCGAAGACCGCTACATGGCCCCCTCACCCAGCGTTGCCACCTACGACCTGCAGCCCGAGATGTCCGCCGCCGAGGTCACCGACAAGCTGGTTGACGGCATTTACGACCGCTACAACCTGATCGTCGTCAACTACGCCAACCCCGACATGGTCGGCCACACCGGCGATCTGGAGGCCGCAAAGAAAGCCTGCGAAGCCGTCGACCAGGGCCTGGGCCGCGCCCTCAAGGCGCTCGATGTGACCGGCGGCGCGATGATCATCACTGCGGATCACGGCAATTGCGACATCATGATCGACCCTGACACCGGCAACCCGCACACGGCTCACACGCTCAACCCCGTCCCCGTCATCCTTGTCGGCGGGCCCGCAGGTGCAAAACTCAGCAATGGCAGGCTCGCCGATCTGGCCCCGTCCCTGCTGCAACTGATGCAAATCGAAAAGCCCGAAGAAATGACAGGAAAGTCGCTGATCTCGTGACCCTCAACCGCGCCATTCAGGCTCTATTCCTGCTGTTTTCGGCCTCTATGGCCCATGCGCAGTCCGACCCGGTCACCACCGCGAAACGCGCCGTGCAAATGCTCGACGCGGCCTCCATCCAGCTGAACGATGCGCAACGCGCGTCGGACCGGGTGGCCGCCCTCACCCAAACCGTCCGCGCATATGAGGAAGGGCTCGCCGCCGTGCGCGAGGGCCTGCGCCGCATTGCCATCCGCGAACGCGCCATCACGCTGGTCTTCGAAGCCAAGGAGGACCGCCTGTCCCGCCTCTTGGGCGTCCTGCAAACCATCGGTCGCTCTCCAGCGCCACTTCTGATGATGCATCCGAGCGGCCCTATCGGCACGGCACGCTCCGGCATGATACTTTCCGACGTCACGCCAGCCCTGCAACAAGAGGCGCTGGAGCTGCGCGGCCAACTCCAGGAAATCTCCGTCATCCGGGCGCTTCAGGAAAGCACCGCAACGCAGGTCGAACGTGCGCTAGAGAATGTGCAAACCGCGCGCACCTTGCTCGCCAAATCGGTGGCCGACCGCACGGATCTGCCGGATCGCGTCGCGCTAGACCCTGAACAGATGGCGGAGCTGGTCGCCAGCTCCAGCACCCTACAGGACTTCGCCGACAACTTGTCCGAACTCGGCGTGCAGCAAACGGCAAACCTCGCCGATTTCGAGGCCGCCAAAGGCAACCTGCCGCTGCCCGCTTTGGGAACGCTCGTTCAGGGCTATAACGAACCCGACGAACAAGGCCTCAAGCGCCCCGGCATCACGCTCGCCGTCCCCGCTCAAGCGCTCGTCACAGCCCCTTGGCCTGCAACTGTGCGCTATGCGGGCCCGCTGCTGGACCAAGGGTCCGTGGTGATTCTCGAGCCCGGCAAAGACTTCCTTTTGCTGCTCGCGGGCCTCGGCACGCCATTGGTCAAAGAGGGTCAGATCGTGTCACAAGGCGATGGACTTGCTATAATGGGCGGAAATGCACCAGACAGTGACGCTTTTTTGATCGCTGCGGCCAAAGGGAGTGGCGGCAATCGCGAAGAGTCGGTCTATATAGAACTCAGACAGGGCAACGCGCCCACAAACCCCGCCGAATGGTTCGTGGCGGACGAAGGATGATATGATGAAAAAGTTTATGCTGGCCGCCTTACTTGGCACCGCTGCTGGGGTCCTCGTGACCACGCAAGTTACGGGGCCACTGCTGGCTCAAGAATCTGAGAAATCTTCAAACGTGTATGAGCAGCTTGATCTGTTCGGTGACATCTTCGAGCGTATCCGCGCGCAATATGTCGAAGAAGTTGAAGATTCCGAGCTGATCGAAGCCGCCATCAACGGCATGCTGACCTCGCTCGATCCTCATTCATCCTACCTCTCCGCCAGCGACTTTGAGGATATGCGCACGCAGACCTCTGGTGAGTTTGGCGGCCTCGGCATCGAGGTGACGCAAGAAGAGGGCTACGTGAAAGTCGTCACGCCCATGGATGACACGCCCGCCGACAAGGCCGGTATGGAAGCAGGCGACTTCATCACCGCCGTTGATGGCGAAAGCATCCTTGGCCTGAACCTTGAGCAAGCGGTCGAGCTGATGCGCGGCCCCGTTGGCTCCGAGATCATCCTGACCGTTGTGCGCGAAGGCACTGACGAGCCGTTTGATGTCTCGATCATCCGCGACACAATCAAACTGACCGCCGTACGTGCCCGCACCGAAGGCGACAGCGTCGTTCTGCGCGTCTCTACCTTCAACCGTCAGACCTACCCGAACCTCGAATCTGGCCTGAAAAAGCAAATCGAAGAGCTGGGTGGCGAGGACAACGTCAACGGCATCGTTCTCGATCTGCGCAACAACCCCGGCGGTCTTTTGAACCAAGCCATCGCCGTTTCTGACGCATTCTTGGACCAAGGCGAAATCGTCTCCACCCGTGGCCGCAATCCACGCGACAGCGAGCGTTACAATGCAACAGACGGCGATCTCAGCAACGGCAAGCCCATCGTGGTGCTGATCAACGGCGGCTCCGCCTCTGCGTCCGAGATTGTCGCGGGCGCCTTGCAAGATCATGGCCGTGCCGTGGTCATTGGCGAGAAAAGCTTCGGCAAAGGCTCCGTGCAAACCGTCGTTCCGGTACGTGGCGACGGCGCAATGCGTCTGACGACATCGCGCTACTACACCCCGTCAGGTCGCTCTATTCAGGCGCTTGGCGTTGCTCCTGATATCATTGTGGTACAACCCCGCCGCGATCCGGCTGCCGAGGAAGAGACCGAAGAAGAGAACGCAGCACGGCCAAACCGCTCCGAAGCGGATTTGCGCGGCTCCTTGTCAAATGACGACGTAAGCGAAGCCGAGCGTCAAATCATCGAGGAAGAGCGTGAGAAAGCCGAAGCCGCCGCAGAGCTTCGCGAAGAGGATTACCAGCTCGCTTATGCGCTCGATATCCTCAAAGGTCTCTCCGCAATCGCAAATGCGAACGGCGAGTGACCCCAGAGCAAATTGAAAAGCTTCCCTACCGTCCCTGTGTCGGCCTGATGGTTGTAAACAGGGACGGCAAGGTCTTTGCCGCTCAACGCATCGACAGCCCCGGGCCCGCTTGGCAAATGCCGCAAGGCGGGATCGATAAAGGCGAAGACCCACGAGACGCCGCGCTGCGAGAACTGGAAGAAGAGACAGGACTGACGTCTGAGAAAGTGTCTGTTCTTGCGGAAACCGTCGATTGGATGCCTTACGACCTACCCCATGAGCTTGTGCCAAAGCTCTGGAAAGGCAAGTTCCGTGGCCAGATGCAGAAATACTTCCTGCTGCGGTTCAATGGCGATGACAGCGACATCAATATTGAAACGGAAGAGCCGGAGTTTTCCACGTGGCAATGGATGGAACTCGACACGCTTCTGGACAATATCGTTCCCTTCAAGCGCGACACATATGCCCAGGTCATAGACGAATTTCGACCTGTGATCCTCGCGGACTGCTAAGCCTCGCCTCACCGTCTTTTATTGGCTGAATTCCGCAGGGCAGCGCCTCAGACGCAAATGTGAGTTGAGGCCGACGCAGCACAGGATCACACTGCTCCCATGAGAAAAATCCTTACAGCCGCCGTGCTTACCGCACTCTCCGTAAATCAGGCAACGGCTTTGTCCTGTCTGAAACCAGATGTTGCAGAAGCCTTTCAGACCGCTGCTGCATCAGAATTGTCCTACGTCGTGCTCAAAGGCAAATTTGCTTTCACCGCACCACCAAAAACAGACGAGCCGCAGACCAGAACAATCGAGGCCACGTTTGACGGACGCCTTTTGACCGGCTCGGGTTTCACACAGCAGGTCTCCGCTCCCGTCGAAGTGAATCTGCGCTGCGAGGCGTCATGGTGCGCCGACCTTCAGCCGGAAACTGACTACATCGCTTTTGTCGAGAACCAGAATAATGAGAAGCTGATCTTTGACGTGGGCCCTTGCTATGGCTTCGCCTTCCAGGAGCCGTCGCAAGAAGACACCAAACGCGTCGAAAACTGCGCCCAAGGCGGCGCCTGCGAGCGTCTCAACAACTGATAAAATCAATGGGCTTCCAAAGGTTAACACGGACCTAACAAATCCGCGTTAACCTTTCTTTTTCAATGACTTAGGCTATGGCGGCGCATGCGCCGCACCGTGCCAATTAGCGTCATTCCGCGGGAATGGCCTCTTCCTCAAAGCTCAACGGAGCCGGGATCCGGGAGAGCATTTCAATTGGGCAGACCTGAACGAACTTCGTTTTCTCGGTGTCCCACTCCTGCAAAATCCGGTCAGCCTTCACGCTACCCGTCTCCGCCACATGAGCTTCAATCAAGCCGCGCAGCTGATCCTCCCAATGGTCAACCGTCACCGGACAAGTGACCAATGTCTCCATATTGATCAGCTCCGCCGCCTTCCCCTCAGGATCATAGAGATAGGCCATCCCGCCCGTCATCCCGGCCCCGAAGTTGGCTCCGATAGACCCAAGGATCACCGCGACACCACCGGTCATATACTCGCAGCCATTGGTCCCGCAGCCCTCGATCACCACGCTGGCCCCCGAGTTCCGAACAGCAAACCGCTCTCCCGCCCGGCCTGCCGCAAACAAATGACCCGCCGTCGCACCGTAGAGTACGGTGTTCCCGATAATCGTATTGTCCGCCGCGATCAACGGGCTCTCCTGCGCTGGCCGCACCACGATGCGTCCACCAGACAGCCCCTTGCCTACGTAGTCATTCGCGTCACCAAACACCTCCAGCTTCAGCCCCGGAGCCGCAAACGCCCCAAGTGCCTGCCCGGCCGATCCGGTCAGCTTCACCGTCAGATGATCCGGCTGCAGATCGTTCCGCATCCCGAACCGCCCAACGATATGGCTGGATGTCCGCGTCCCAATCGTCCGCAGCGTGTTTTGAACCGCATAAGACAGCTGCATCTTCTCACCGTCCTTCAGGAACGGCTGCGCATCCTTCACGATCTCCGCGTCCAAAGTGTCCGGCACCTCATTGCGAGGTTTCATCCGGTCGTAGTTGATCGAATGTGCTCCATCGACAGTGATTAGTAACGGATTCAGATCAAGATCATCCAGATGGGCCGACCCGCGCGAAACCTGAGTGAGCAGATCCGCCCGGCCGATCACGTCGTCCAAGGACCGCGCCCCGATAGAAGCGAGGATCTCTCGAACCTCCTGCGCATAGAACGTGATCAGGTTTACTACCTTGTCCGCATTGCCTGTGAACTTCGCCCGCAGCTCTTCGTCCTGCGTGCAGACGCCCACAGGACAAGTGTTCGACTGGCACTGACGCACCATGATGCAACCCATCGCGATGAGAGCCGCGGTGCCAATGCCGTATTCTTCCGCCCCCATCATCGCCGCCATGACAATGTCACGCCCGGTGCGCAAACCGCCATCGGTGCGCAAAGTGATACGTTCGCGCAGGTTGTTCATTGCAAGAACCTGATGCGCTTCGGTCAGTCCCATCTCCCATGGCAGGCCCGCATATTTGATCGAGGTCGCAGGCGAAGCCCCTGTCCCGCCGTTATGGCCGGAGATCAGGATGACATCGGCCTTCGCCTTCGCCACCCCGGCAGCAATCGTCCCAACGCCTGAGGCCGCAACCAGCTTGACCGTTACCTTGCAGCGCGGGTTGATTTGCTTGAGGTCGTAGATCAGCTGCGCGAGGTCCTCGATGGAATAAATGTCGTGGTGCGGCGGCGGAGAAATCAGTGTGACCCCTTCGGTCGAATGCCGCAGTCGAGCGATCAGCTTTGTGACCTTCATACCAGGCAGTTGACCACCTTCACCAGGTTTCGCCCCCTGCGCGACCTTGATCTCAAGCTCTTCACAATGGTTGAGGTATTCCGCTGTCACACCGAAACGACCCGAGGCCACCTGTTTGATTTTAGCCGAGGGATTGTCGCCATTTGGCTCCGGCACAAAATGCGCCGGATCTTCGCCGCCCTCACCGCTGTCGGATTTCGCACCGATGCGGTTCATTGCTACGTTTAAAGTCTTATGCGCCTCTGGGCTCAGCGCGCCAAGCGACATGCCGGGCGTCACGAAACGCTTGCGGATGGAGGTGATGGATTCCACCTCTTCAATGGCAATCGGCTCCCCCATGGGTTTGATGTCCAGCAGATCGCGCAGATGAATAGGCGGATTGGCCTTCATCGTCTGGCTAAACTGCTTCCACATGTCATAACTCGCCCGCGCACAGGCAGCCTGAAGCATATGCATGGTCTGTGCTTCCCAAGCATGTTTCTCGCCAGTCCTGCGGGCCTTGTAAAAACCACCGATTGGCAAAACGTCCTGTCCGCCACGCCAGCCAAGCTGATGTACTTCAACAGCCTTGGCCTGGATGCCGGTGACACCGATGCCGGAGATGCGAGATTGCATACCGGGGAAAAACTCGTTGACCATCGCTCGGGACAGACCAACGGCCTCGAAGTTCAAACCACCACGGTAAGAGGAAATCACGGATATCCCCATCTTCGCCATGATTTTCAGCAGACCTTGGTCAATTGCATTGCGGTAACGAGCGACGGCCTCAGTGAGAGAACAGTCCAGCAAGCCACGTTCGATCCGGTCTGCCAAAGAGTCCTCTGCCAAATAGGCGTTTACTGTTGTTGCTCCGCATCCAATCAAGACTGCAAAATAGTGAGGGTCGACACATTCGGCGGAACGGACGTTAAGCGAGCAGAACGTCCGCAATCCCTTGGCGGTTAGCCAAGCATGGACCGCAGAGGTCGCCAAGATCATCGGGGTGGCAACTCTGTTTTCGCTTTGATGCTGGTCGGTCAGAACGATATGGCCAGCGCCTGAGCGGACGGCGTCCTCCGCCTCTGCCCGTATTCGATCTAGAGCACCGCGTAACGCGCCGTCGCCAGCCTCAAACGTACAGTCGATCAGCACCATGTCCGCGTTGAATTGCTCCGTGAGCTTATCGAATTGCGCGTTACCGACGAACGGGCTGTCGAGAACAAGAATTTCTGTTTGGCTCGAGTCTTCGTCCAGAACGTTTTTCAAGTTACCGAACCGAGTCTTCAGGCTCATCACCCGAAACTCGCGCAAACTATCGATCGGTGGATTGGTCACCTGAGAGAAAGCCTGACGGAAGAAATGGCTCAGAGGGCGGTATTTTTTGGACAGAACCGCCGAGGGCGTATCATCGCCCATGGATGCAAGCGTTTCTTTGCCGTCCTCAGCCATCGGGGCCAGTATCTGCTCAAGCTCTTCGACGGAGTAACCTGCAGCAATCTGACGTTTGCGCAGCTCGGCGCCGGAGAAGAGAGCCTCCTCCTTCACATCCAAGGTGATCTCATCAAGGTGCGTGATCCGGGAGCACCATTCACCAAACGGAAGGGCAGCGGACATTTTGTTCTTCAGCTCTTCATCATGAAATAGCTGGCCTTTGCCCATATGCACGCCGATCATCTGGCCTGGTCCAAGTGCACCTTTCTCCCGCACTGTTGCCTCATCAAACGGCACCATCCCGGTTTCAGATCCAGCAATCAGCAGACCATCACCTGTCACGGCATAGCGCATCGGGCGAAGTCCGTTACGATCCAAACCAGCGCAAACCCAACGACCATCAGTCATCGCCAGCGCAGCAGGACCGTCCCAAGGCTCCATTACCGAGTTGCAGTACGAATACATGTCTTGCCAAGCCTCAGGCATATCAACCGCTTGTTGGGACCACGCCTCAGGAACGAGCATTGTCTTCGCCATAGGAGCAGAACGCCCTGCACGGACCAATACTTCGAAGACCGAATCGAGCGCCGCGGAGTCCGAGGAGCCAGCGGCTACAATGGGCTTGATATCTTCCGCCATGTCACCGAAAGCGCCGGAGGCCATACGGATTTCGTGGCTCTTCATCCAGTTCAGGTTGCCCTTAAGCGTATTGATCTCGCCATTATGAGCGAGCATCCGAAACGGCTGTGCGAGCCACCATTGCGGGAAAGTGTTTGTGGAGTAGCGCTGATGATAGATCGCAAAGGCGCTTTCAAATCGTTCATCCATCAGGTCGGGGTAAAAATCAGCTACCTGCTCGGCCAGCATCATGCCTTTGTAGATGATCGAACGGCAGCTAAGGGAACAGATATAGAGTTCCTTCAGCGATGCGGCTGCTTTCTCAATCCGACGGCGGATGACGTAAAGCTCGCGCTCGAACGCCTCTTCTTCGACGCCCTTGGAGTTCGATATCAGAATCTGTTCAATCTCGGGTCGTGTGGCATTTGCTTTGTCGCCCAAGCAGGACACGTTCACGGGCACATGGCGCCAGCCATAAATGCGGTAACCCATCCGCAGAACTTCGGTCTCGACAATAGTCCGGCAGGCCTCTTGCGCGCCAAAATCGGTTCGCGGCAGGAAGACCTGACCAACTGCAATCATCTCGTCTTTGTTGGGTGTATGTCCGGTGCGTTCAATCTGGTCGTGAAAGAAGGGTACGGGGATTTGCACGTGAATGCCTGCGCCATCGCCCGTCTTGCCATCTGCATCCACTGCCCCGCGGTGCCAAACGGCTTTCAGCGCATTGATCCCATTCTCGACGACTTTGCGGGACTTTTTGCCGTCAATCGAGACGACCAGTCCGACGCCACAGGACGCGTGCTCATCAACGTCGCGATAGAGGCTGTTTTGCGACATCCAAGCGCGTTTTTCTTCTTCCTGAGCCACCCAAGTTTCATCAAATTTGGTCATGTCTTTTCTCCATTTAGGGTGACAATTCGGATGCCTGCGCAACCCGATCAGTATCGTCTATTCTGCCGCGACAGACGCTGCCGCATTGATCTGGTCGATAATGGCATCTGCTGCTTCGCGACCGTCACGGATGGCCCAAACCACAAGGCTTGCGCCGCGTTGAATGTCACCACAGGCGTAAACGCCAGGCAGGTTGGTCTCGTGGGTGTGGAAGTCTGCCTTAACGGTGCCCCAACGGGTTACGGCCAATTCAGGAACATCCCACAGGGCGACGAGTTCTTCTGGTTCGAATCCAAGTGCCTTGATCACAAGATCGGCGCCTTCGACATAATCAGCACCCTCAATAATTTCTGGGCTTTGACGTCCGGTTACGTCGGGTTGACCAAGGCGCATCTTGCTGACTTTGACACCCGACACGGCGTCACCTTCAAACCCGGCGGGGGCAGTGAGCCAGACAAACTCAACGCCTTCCTCGATAGCGTTTTCGACTTCGCGTTGCGAGCCGGGCATATTTGCCTTGTCGCGGCGATAGAGGCATTTGACGGATTTCGCGCCTTGGCGAATAGCGGTCCTCACGCAATCCATTGCGGTGTCGCCGCCGCCTATGACGACAACTCGCTTGCCTTCAGCGTTTAGCTCCCCGTTGTCAAACTCATGGACAGAGTCTCCAAAGCTCTTGCGATTGGACGCCGTCAAAAAATCTATCGCACGTACGATCCCTGTCGCGTCCGCTCCGGGTGCGGGAAGATCACGGGATTTGTACACCCCGGTCGCGATGAGAATTGCATCATGCTTTTCACGGAGCGCGGCGAAAGAGATGTCTTCTCCGACATTGCATTCGAGCTGGAAGTTCACCCCGCCTTGCTCAAGCTGGTCGACGCGCTTCATCACGACATCTTTTTCTAGTTTGAAGCCCGGTATCCCATAGGTCAGCAGGCCGCCAGCACGGTCGTAACGGTCATAAACAGTGACCTGCACACCTGCGCGACGCAGTCGATCAGCGGCGGCAAGGCCACCGGGACCTGCACCAATAACTCCAACGCTCTCGGTACGTTCGTAGGCGGGCGAGGCAGGCTTGACCCAGCCGTTCTCCCAAGCGGTGTCAGTTATGTATTTCTCGACGGAGCCAATCGTGACCGTGCCATGCCCCGACTGCTCGATCACGCAGTTGCCTTCGCAAAGGCGATCCTGTGGGCAAATTCGACCACAAATCTCCGGGAACGTATTGGTCGCCTGACTGACCTCATAGGCCTCTTGCAGGCGACCCTGTGCAGTCAGACGCAGCCAGTCTGGGATGTTGTTATGGAGAGGGCAATGCGACTGGCAATACGGTACACCGCATTGACTGCATCGGCTCGATTGCTCTTCGGCCTTTGCTTCAGCATATTCTGCATAGATCTCCTGAAAATCAGCCTTCCGCAAATCTGGCGGCCGTTTTTCGGGCATGTCTCTTTCGACAGACACAAATTTTAGCATAGGCTCTTTTGCCATCGGTCCCTCCAACGTCGGAAACACCTTCATAAGGGCGAGTCAGAGTAAATAAAAGTCAATATTTATGACCTATATGTAGATTCTTTCACTTGCCAGGGTCAATTTCATGCCTTCAATCAATGATTCTAGGTCCGATATGGGCATAAATCTATTCTTTGCATTTGATTCCAGATGTTTAGGGTGGCCGCGATTGCCAAAGGACCAATACGCGAAATGTCGCTTTTTCATCTCATCCTCGTCGCCCTGATCCAAGGCATTACAGAATTCCTGCCGGTTAGCTCCTCAGGTCACCTGATTCTTTTGCCGTCGTTGACCGGTATGGAGGACCAAGGCCAAATGATCGACATTGCCGTCCATGTCGGGACGCTCTTCGCGGTCATGCTTTATTTCCAGAAAGACGTAAGGGTTGCCGCATCTGGCGTTCCTAGACTTATGCGAGGCAAGGTCGACACGCAGGGCGCTTGGCTGGCGATGCTTCTTATCATTGCAACCGTACCGGTCCTCTTGTTTGGAGGCTTCCTGAAGCTCACAGGCTTTGACGCCTACTTGCGCTCTGTCGCGTTGATCGGCTGGACGATGTTGATTTTTGGCCTTGTTCTGTATTGGACAGATCAGAAGGGCGAGGTCGAACGTAAAGCGCAGCAATGGTCGATGAAACATGCTTTCATCATGGGCTTATGGCAGGCCATTGCGCTGATCCCGGGGACCTCACGCTCTGGGGCAACGATCTCGGGCGCAAGGGCACTGGGGTATGCCCGAGAAGACGCCGCCAAACTCGCGATGCTCATGTCTATCCCGACGATTTTGGCCTCGGGTCTGGTCCTTGGTCTTGAGGTTGCTGGCGAGGCCAACGCGGCGCTGGCAAAAGACGCGGCCGTTGCGGCGCTACTGTCGTTCGTTGCGGCCCTTTTCGCGCTCACTCTGATGATGCGCTTGCTGAGATCGGTCAGTTTCACACCGTATGTAATCTACCGCATCGCGCTCGGAGTTGTCCTGCTGGTCTACGCCTACAGTTAATCCGCGCGCAGGTTCTTCGCCGATTCCTTAATCGCGTCATACTGCCCAGATGGCCGAAAACGCCAAAGGTACGAAGGCAGGATGCTCTCCATCGCGGTTGCTTCGACCCCGAGGTCAGCGAGACCGCGCGCATCAGGCCCAACCACATTGTCGTATTTCAGACTGATCACCTGATCTTTTGTCACTGGCCCCTTCAGCAGCCCTCCTGACAAGAGGCTCATGAAGTCGAAAGACGCCCCCATAATGCCCGCGATAAAGAACGGCACATTCACAACCATGCGGCGACGGCGGATGACATCTAGCATCTCATGCATCAGCTCGCGGAATGTCTGTGTATCCGGCCCCCCAAGCTCAAATACTCCCGAAGCCCCTTCGATACCTGCCATTGCAGCCTGCGCGACGTCATCGACATAAACCGGCTGAAACTTCGTTTCAGCGCCAATCACTGGCAGAATAGGACCGAGGCGCGACATCGAGGCAAAACGGTTAAAGAAGGCATCCTCAGGGCCAAACACGACCGATGGTCGGAGGATCGTCGCAGTCGGAAAATGTTCGAGAATGCCAGCTTCGCCCCGCCCTTTTGAGCGCATATAGAATGTCTCGCCCTCTGCATCGGCTCCGATTGCTGAAATATGCACCAGTCGCGATACACCCAATTCAGAGGCAATCGCTGCAATTCGCGTCGCACCCTCGTCTTGTACGGCGTCAAAGTTATTTCGACCCCGCTTGTCAAAAGTGCCAACACAATTCACGACGACGTCCGATCCCTCCATGACCAACCGAACAGATGCGTCGTCACGGATGTTGCAAAAAACCGGCTCAACCTGGCCGACCGTACCGTATGGCTTTAGGAAAATCGCCTCATTCGGGCGGCGCACTGCAACGCGCACACGCCAACCGGCTTTCGCAAGTCGACGCACGATGTAGCGTCCGACAAATCCTGATCCGCCGTAGACGGTTGCGAGCTTGGACATGGGCAGTGACCTCTTCGAAATGGCTTGGTTGAGCTTTACCGGGACCACTCAGGCCAGACAAGATTCATTTCAAGCCCTGGCTACGCCCGAATCCCGTTGACAGGGGGCCAAACCCCGCTTAATCACCGCCTCCACGACACCTGCCCAGGTGGCGGAATGGTAGACGCGCTAGCTTCAGGTGCTAGTACTGGCAACGGTGTGGAGGTTCGAGTCCTCTCCTGGGCACCAAATTTCCAAGAAAACATGAGAAGTGGTCCTATCGACAGGACAGCTGTGAACTTAAGTGACTTCACAGAGGTCAGCCTAGCTCACGCCGCCAAAAGCGACACCTGAGATATCGGCCATGTCGCGCTTCCATGTGGTCAGGTCGCCATGATCAAATTTGTTCAGATGATCGTGCCCGCAGGCCCGTGCCATTACCTGCATAAGCTCAACCGAAGCATTGAAGAAGTTTGCCAGTTGCTTGGCAGAGTTGTCAGCGATCAAGCGACTGACCAAGTGGGGTTTTTGAGTGGCAATTCCAACCGGGCAATTGTTGGTGTGACAGGCCCGCATCGCAAGGCAACCAATCGCCTGCATTGCAGAGTTCGAAACAGCAATCGCGTCAGCGCCAAGCGCCATGGCTTTGATGAAATCCGCAGGTTTACGAAGTCCGCCCGTAATGACCAGCGAGATATCCTTGCGCCCCAACTTGTCCAAGTGTCGACGCGCGCGTGCCAAGGCAGGGATTGTCGGCACAGAGATATTGTCGCGGAATATGATTGGCGCAGCTCCTGTTCCACCTCCGCGCCCGTCCAGAATGATGTAGTCGACCCCGATCGCGAGGGCCGCATCGATATCGTTTTCGATGTGCTGAGCCGAAAGTTTGTAGCCAATTGGAATGCCGCCTGTTCGGTCACGGACCTCATCAGCAAATTCCTTGATCTCGCCGGTGTCTGTCCACTCCGGGAACCGAGATGGAGATATCGCATCAGTGCCTTCTTCCAATCCACGAACCTCCGCGATCTTGCCCTTCACCTTGTTTCCGGGAAGATGCCCTCCGGTGCCCGTCTTTGCTCCCTGGCCGCCTTTGAAGTGGAAGGCCTGCACACGCTCCAACTTATCCCAGTCAAACCCGAACCGCGCCGAGGCGAGTTCGTAAAAGTATCTGGAATTCTCTGCTTGTTCCTCGGGCAGCATGCCCCCTTCGCCAGAGCAAATGCCGGTGCCAGCAAGTTCAGCGCCACGGGCCAAAGCCACCTTGGCCGACTCGGAGAGCGCGCCGAAGCTCATGTCGGACACAAACAACGGAATTTCGAGTCTCAGCGGCTTTTGCGCATTTGGGCCTATTATTACTTCTGTGCCGACAGGATCATCGTCAAGCAAAGGTGGTTTTGCCAATTGTGCTGTGAGCAACTGAATATCGTCCCAATCGGGCAGCTGATGCCGCGGGACACCCATCGAATCAACAATGCCATGGTGACCCGTTTTCGTCAGGCCGTTCTTGGCATAATTCTGGATCATGCCATTATACGGTTCTTCATCCGTCCCATGGCTTGGGTCGGCGTATAGGCCCAGATAAGCCTCACGGTTATAAGGTTGTGGGTTGGCGTAGCCCCACGCATTGATTTCGTCCGCATCTACGCAAATGTCATTACCTTCGGTCCATGATTTAAATTTGGGAAGCTTTTCGTCATTGGCATAGGCAGAAACGCCGCTGTCCAACCGATAGTCCCAGTTATGAACACCGCAGATCAGGTCATTACCACGGACATGACCGTCCGACATCAGCGCACCTCGGTGCAGACAGCGGCCATAGAACACGGAGATTTCGTCGTCAAAACGGACCACGACCAAGTCCACTTCACCGACAATTGCATATTCCGGCGTCCTGTCGGCGAGTTCGCTGCTCTTGAAAATCACGGTCTTATTCATTTGGGCCCTCACATTGAAGTCTAGCGGCAGGATGCGATTGTGCTGGTTCTCCCATGACAATCACTTTGCGTTTCCAGCACCTTGCAGGAAAGGCGACCGTGAATCTATGGCCTGTTTCGGCGCTTAAACCGGACTCGGTCGGATTGTATCTTCCAGAACTTTAGTTCTGAAACTTACATGACACCCAAGAAGTAGCTAACCTACTCTGGGAGGACGAAAATGCGTACACAGGTCGCCATTATCGGCGGCGGGCCGTCAGGTCTGCTGCTCGGCCAACTGCTGCAGCAGCAAGGCATCGCTACAGTAACGCTGGAACGAAAAACGAAAGCTTACGTCCTCAGCCGTATCCGCGCCGGGGTGCTGGAGGCCGGGTTAGTCAGCCAGCTGCACAAAGCAGGCGTTGGTGATCGAGTTGATACCGAAGGTTATGTGCATGACGGTACTGTCATATCTTATGGCGACACTCAGATACGGATCGATTTTGCCAAGCATACGAATGCATCCGTCACCGTGTACGGACAAACCGAAGTAACCCGCGACCTGTACGCCGCCCGCGAAGCGATGCAGGCGGAGATGATTTTCAATGTTGAGAACGTACAGATTAATGGGGCAATCAGCGAAACCCCCAGCGTCAGCTATGTGGCTGGTGGACAAGAGCATCGAATAGAATGCGACTATGTCGTCGGATGCGACGGCTTTCACGGCGTCAGTCGCAAGACGATCCCAGATGGCGTGCGTCGCGAATATGAGAAGGTCTATCCGTTTGGATGGCTAGGGGTTCTCTCGGAAACACCACCTGTCCACGAAGAGCTGATCTATGCCAGCTCAGATGCCGGATTTGCCCTCTGCTCGATGCGCAATGAAAACCTAAGCCGATACTATATTCAGTGCGCCCTTGACGACAGTCCTGACAATTGGACGGATAGCGCCTTTTGGAAGGCCCTAAAAAAGCGCGTCCCTCAAGAATATGCGGAAACGTTGGTTACTGGACCATCTATTGAAAAATCGATTGTTCCATTGCGATCTTTTGTCAGTGAACCAATGCGGTGGGGGCGCCTATTCCTCTGCGGTGACGCCGCGCACATCGTACCGCCAACCGGAGCCAAAGGGCTCAATACTGCGGCAAGCGATGTACACTATCTCAGTCAGGGCCTAATCCAGCTTTATGACACGGGAGAGACCGAAGGTATCGACACTTACTCGCAGAAGGCGTTGGCCCGAGTCTGGAAGGCAGAGCGGTTCAGTTGGTGGATGACTTCTCTGCTGCATAGGTTCCCGGGGCAAAGCGATTTCGACTTTCGTATGCAACAAGCAGAAATCGATTTCCTGCAATCCAACACCAATGCACAAGCAGTGCTGGCGCAAAACTACGTTGGCCTGCCATACTGACGGAAATGATGGAAGGAACACTGTCATGAGTGACCGTTATGCTGTCGGCATGAAGACCCGTCGTGCTGTCCTTGGGGACTCCCACGTGGACCGTGCTGAGGCCGCCAGGACGTCTCTGGACGACGCTTTTCAGTCTCTGATTACCGAAACGGCTTGGGGCACGGTTTGGGCGAGCGATGCGATCAGCTTACGGGAAAGGTCTATGCTGACTTTAGCCTTGCTCGCGGCAACAGGAAATTTCGACGAAATCCCCATGCATATCCGCGCCACAGCTCGAACCGGTGCGAGCGAACAAGATGTTATTGAAGCGTTTCAGCACGTCGCAATTTATGCAGGTGTGCCGAAAGCAAACCACGCCCTGAAGCTGGCTAAAGAGACCTTCGCTGAAATGAAAGAAGGGTCATGAAACAGCTGCCTGACAATGCTGGTTTTTTGCCTCGTGATCGTAGCTGGCATCCGGACGCATTGACGCCAGCCTATAAGACCTCCGTGACGCGATCTCCGCAGAAAGCGCTTTTGTCGTTTCCTGGCGGCCTGGGTGAGCAATCCGGCCCTGACTTCGGTCATGATATGTTAGGCCCGCTGGATAACGATCTTATTCTCAATTTCGCGAAAACCGGAGAAATGGCTCTTGGCCCCCGCATCATTGTAAGGGGCCGTGTCATTGACCAGCACGGACGCCCAGTTCCCAATTGTCTGATTGAAATTTGGCAGGCAAATGCGGGCGGCCGGTATCGTCACAAAAACGAAGGATATCAGGCTCCTCTTGATCCAAATTTTGGCGGGTGTGGGCGAACAATCACTGATGGGGACGGAGCCTACGAATTTCGCACCGTCACACCTGGCCCTTATCCTTGGCCAAATGGCATGGTCGACTGGCGGCCCGCGCATATCCACTTCTCTCTCATCGGTCATGCATTCTCGCAGCGTCTCATCACCCAGATGTATTTCGAAGGTGATCCAATGATCTTGCAATGTCCTATTGTCGGCAGCATTGATCACAAAGAAGCAATTGAATCGCTCATAGCCACATTGAACATGGCCGAGGCGGTGCCGATGGACGCGCGCGTATACACGTTCGACATCGTGCTGCGCGGCAGGCGACAAACCTTCTTCGAGAACCGCTGGGAAGGTCTGTGAGATGAGCTCCAAACAGAAGCTATTGCCGGAGACACCGTCCCAGACCGCTGGGCCTTATGTGCACATTGGCTGTACGCCCAATTTTGCCGAGATGGCTGGGATGTATGACGAAGATCTCGGCGCGAGCATGAAGAAAGGGCCCGTTAAGGGTGAAGAGATAACTATTATCGGGCATGTCTTTGATGGAACTGGGAAGGTCCTACAAGATGCGATGGTCGAAATCTGGCAGGCTGATGCGGACGGAGCAGTGGCATCCGGGGATCCGAATTTCACCGGCTGGGGGCGAAGCGCCGTCGACATGGAGACCGGCCAGTTTCGTTTCGATACCGTCAAGCCAGGAAAAGTCCCGTATCTTGACGGACAACCACAAGCCCCGCATGTGACGATTTGGGTCGTCGCGCGCGGCATCAACGTTGGCCTGCATACCCGTCTCTATTTTGAGGACGAAGACGAGGCCAATGCCGCTGATCCGATTCTATCGAAGATTGAGCACAAGAGCCGCATCCCTACGTTGATGGCAAAAAAGCAGGAAGATCGGACCTACCTGTTCAACATTCATCTACAAGGCGAGCATGAGACCATTTTCTTTGACATGTGAGTTCTAATATGACGATGCCCTGCATAATCTGCGTCGCGATTACCGGTTCGGTTCCGACCAAAGCTGATAACCCAGCAGTTCCGATCACCGTCTCCGAACAGATTGAAAGCACTCAAGCCGCATTTGAGGCCGGCGCAAGTATTGCGCATTGCCACGTTCGCAATGACGATCAGACGCCGAGCTCGGACCCAGAGAAATTTGCGGCGTTAAAGGAGGGGTTGGAGAAACACTGTCCCGGCATGATCGTCCAGTTTTCGACAGGTGGTCGGTCTGGTGCGGGTAGAGAACGCGGGGGCATGTTGCACTTGCGACCCGACATGGCGTCGCTCTCGGTTGGGTCATGTAATTTCCCGAAGCGAGTCTATGAAAACAGCCCTGAGTTGATCGAATGGCTATCCTCGGAGATGCAGACATTTGAAGTTACGCCAGAGATCGAGGCCTTCGATCTGAGTCACATTCTGCAAGCCATAAAGCTACATGATGAGGGCGTACTTTTTGGAAGTCTCTACGTTCAATTCGTGATGGGCGTTAAGAATGCCATGCCCGTCGACAAAGCAGTTTTCGATTTCTACGTCTCCGTCATGACAACGCGGGCTCCCAAAGCGCATTGGTGCGCAGCGGGTATTGGCGCGGGACAACTTCAGGTGAGTGAATGGGCAATCGCCGCGGGCGGTCATACGCGGACGGGTCTTGAGGATAACGTTCGGTTGGACAAACATACATTGGCCCCGTCAAACGCCGCGTTGGTAGCACGCACTGCTGAGCTTTGCTCGAAATACGATCGCCCGGTCGCCACTTGGCAGCAGGCGCGGGAAATTTTGGCAACGCCGCTGCAATGAGTAGCTATGCGAGGCTCTTGAGATACTTGCCGTAATCAGACTTCTTGAACAACTCCGCACGAGCTAGGAGTTGCTCTTCGGTAATCCACTTATTCTCGAAAGCGATTTCTTCTGGGCACCCGGTTTGCAAGCCCTGACGAGACTGAAGGGTGCGCACGAAATTTCCGGCGTCCAGAAGGCTAGCATGGGTTCCGGTATCCAACCAAGCAAACCCACGCCCCATCCGTTGCACTGTCAATTCTTCGTCGTTGAGGTAGGTTTCCAGAAGTGAAGTAATTTCCAGTTCGCCCCTATCAGATGGTTCAATAGAACGCGCACGATCCGGCGCGGTACCGTCTAAGAAGTAGAGACCAGTCACCGCATAGTTGCTCGGTGGAACCTCAGGCTTCTCGATAATCTCAACGACTTTGCCTGTTTCATCCATCCCAACCACGCCGTAGCGTTCGGGATCGGTCACCCGGTAACCAAAGACTGTACCGCCTTGGGTAACTTTGTTGGCTTCCGCCAGTAGTTCCGGCAAACCGTGTCCAAAGAAGATGTTATCGCCAAGAACCATCGCGCTTGGAGCACCGTCCAAGAAATCCTCTGCCAGAAGATAAGCTTGGGCCAGCCCGTCGGGACTTGGTTGCACAATGAAAGTTAGCGTAACGCCCCATTGCGACCCGTCGCCGAGTAAACGCTTGAACTGACCTTGATCCTCGGGGGTGGTAATCACCGCGATCTCGCGGATACCAGCGAGCATCAAGACGCTCAGCGGGTAGTAGATCATCGGTTTGTCGTAGATTGGCATCAGTTGCTTGGAAACACCCTGAGTAATCGGGTAGAGACGGGTTCCGGACCCCCCCGCCAATATGATGCCTTTACGATCGCTCATTTGCTCTGTCTCTTACTGGTTTCATACTCATTTAGAGTAGCTTCAATCAGCTATGATTGGCGATATTAGGGCAAGGCCGTGTCAGTTTCTCAGCCGCTGCAGAGTCTCTGCCACATCGTCCCGCCAGTCCGGTTGCTTGATACCAAAGACCTCCAGAGTTCGGTCGCAGTTCAATCTAGAGTTCAATGGTCGCCGGGCTGGTGTCGGGTAATCGGCTGTCGGAATATCAGTTACCTCAACGCTATGGCCCGCTTGATCGAAGATGTTCCGCGCAAAACCTGCCCAGCTGACATCAGGGGTGCCTGAGAAATGATATATACCAGATTTTCTACGGCCGTCTGGACCACCGAGTCCAGACGCAGCCTTGAGGCACGCCAACGCAATTTTTCGAGCAGAAGTTGGTCCACCAATTTGATCACCTACGACTGACAGAGCTTCGCGGCTCTCTGCCAATCGCAACATCGTCTTCAGAAAGTTTGCACCGTGGGGCGAAAACACCCATGACGTTCGAAGAATGCAATACCGACCACCTGCCCGCTGGATTGCGTTCTCACCGAGCAGCTTGCTGCGGCCATAGGCGTTCAATGGCGCAGGAATGGCGTCAGGTTTGTGAGGTAAACTGCCCTGCCCGTTCAGCACATAGTCAGTAGATATATGGACGAAGGGGATATCCAGCGCAGCGCAAGCCAAAGCCATCGCCGCTGGCGCTTCGCCATTCACTATGTTGGCGAGGGGTTCTTCCTCTTCAGCCCGATCAACAGCAGTATAGGCCGCCGCGTTGACCACCGCGTTAGGTGACCGCTCCGTTATTACGGCAGCGCAAGCATCAGGGTCAGATAAGTCGGCCACATCACGGCCTACGCAAACGGTTCCATCCATCTCTGACAGTTCTGTCGCGACCTGGCCATTCTTGCCAAAAACGAGGACTTCCGACATTGCGCCTAGCCTTCACCGAGGCGTTTTCCGACCCCGTCCCGGTTCTCCAGCGCGCGCCACCAGTCCTCGTTCTCAAGATACCATTCGACTGTTTTTCTTAGTCCCTGCTCTAGCGTAACAGACGGCCTCCAACCCAATTCTGAGCGGATCCGCTCTGGATCGATCGCATAGCGTAAGTCGTGACCTGGACGGTCCTTTACATACGTAATCTGCTCTGCGTGAGGTCGGTCTTTGGGCCGCATTTCGTCAAGCAGACCGCAAATCATCGTCACGATATCAATGTTTCGTGCTTCGTTTTCTCCACCGATGTTGTAGGTCCGACCGTTTTCACCTTTCTGCAAGACAGTTAGCAAAGCATCTGCATGATCTTCGACATAGAGCCAGTCACGCACGTTCTCTCCCTTGCCATAGACAGGGATATCTCTGCCCGCCAACGCATTCAAAATGACCACAGGGATCAATTTTTCCGGAAAGTGGTACGGACCGTAATTATTCGAACAATTGGTCAGAACGAATGGCAGACCATACGTTTCACCCCAAGCACGTACCAGATGATCTGATGCTGCCTTTGACGCGGAGTAAGGACTGTTCGGAGCATAAGGAGTGTCTTCCGTAAACTGCCCGGTATCACCTAGCGTTCCATAGACCTCATCCGTGGAAATATGGTGAAAACGGAAGCCTGAAGGCCGGCCTGCCGCTTCCCAATAAGCCAACGCTTCGTGCAGCATCGTAAAAGTACCCATGATATTCGTATCTAGGAACTCTTTCGGCCCATCGATGGATCGGTCCACGTGACTTTCAGCGGCCAAATGCATGACAGCATCGGGCTTATGCTCCGCAAAAATCCGACGCACCTCTGTCGCCTGCCGAATATCAGCTTCTTCAAGGACGTAGTTCTTCTCATTTGCAACTGATGCGACATTCTCCAAACAAGCCGCATATGTCAGCGCATCAAGGTTCACGACCTCGTGCCCATCTCGGATCGCCTGCCGTACAACCGCCGATCCAATGAATCCTGCGCCGCCTGTAACTAAAATCTTCATTACACGAATACCTTTACTTACTCACTGAAACGGAGACTCGAATTCCGAGAACGGGATAGCGTCCGCATCCTTGCCCGACAGGATTGCCTCGTCAGGCTTTATGCCCCAATCAATGCCAAGAGTCTCGCTGGCAAAATGGACCGAGCCCTCGCAGTCAGGCGCATAGACGTCGGAGCACTTGTACAGCAACTCTGAGTCTGGCTGCAGTGTCACAAAGCCATGAAGGAACCCTCTTGGCACAAACAGCTGCTTGCCGTTCTCCCAAGACAACTCAACCGCTACCCATTTTCCGTATGTATCCGAATTCTTGCGGATATCCACAGCAACATCCATCACAGCTCCGGCGCCGCACCGGACCAGCTTGTCTTGGGCGTGCGGTGGTGCTTGGAAATGTAGCCCCCTAACGGTGCCTTTAGGTGCGGAGTAGGAGTGGTTGTCCTGCACGAAATCAACATCAATCCCGAGCTCTCGAAGCGCGGGTTTGTTCCAAACTTCAGTAAAGAAGCCTCGGTCGTCGCCGAATCTACGTGGGGTCAGAACCACGACTCCGTCCAACGCTGTCTTTTCAACCTGCACAATCAGTCTCCATAACGTATTGCGTGGGAGATGTATCAGCGTCGAAACGCCAAGTCACCCGTCATAAGCCAGCTTGCAGCCGAGTATCGCTTCCCATCACGTTTCTGAAATTAAACAGTAAATCGAAGGCGTCTTCGTTGCTTCGGCTTGACCGTTTCCGTCCCTATTCTGCGTCAAAGTCTGGTCGGCCAACGCAACAGTATGACTTAAACCCGGCTTTCTCAGCATCTTGAGCCGAGTAAATGTTACGCAGGTCTGCCATTCGTGGAACGGACATGCTGCCGGCGATGCGCTCAAGATCTAACGCGCGGAACTCATTCCACTCTGTCAGCAAAACAAGCACATCTGCGCCAGATGCTGCTTGGTAAGGATCACCATGCCATTCCACCCCGGGCAGCAAGGCTTCACCTTCGTGATGGCCTTGCGGATCGACCACGTTCACCTTGGCACCGCCACCCACAAGCGCGGGGACAATTGTCAGGGAGGGAGCATCCCGCATGTCATCCGTGTTGGGCTTGAAAGTGACACCCAGAACCGCAAACCGTTTCCCATTGAAGCTGCCACCGCAAAGGTCACGCAGTTTTTCGATCATTCGAGCCTTCACGCCTTCGTTGACCCGCATAACAGCTTCGGTGATCTGCATCGGAGAGGCATGCTCCTGTCCAATCCGGGCCAGAGCGCTCGTGTCCTTCGGAAAGCAAGACCCGCCATAGCCAGGACCCGCATGCAGAAACTTGTTCCCAATGCGACCGTCAAGACCCATGCCTTTGGACACAGCTTTCACATCCGCACCTGTTTTTTCGCAAAGTGCAGCAATTTCATTGATGAAAGTAATCTTGGTCGCAAGAAACGCATTGGCCGCGTACTTGATCATTTCCGCGCTTTCTAGATCAGTGGTCATGATCGGGAAGTCCCGCAGATAAAGTGGACGATAAATGTCCTGCATCACACCAGCGGCGCGGTCCGTTTCAACGCCGACGACAACACGATCAGGTTTCATAAAGTCGTCAATCGCGGCGCCTTCGCGCAAGAATTCAGGGTTTGAGGCTACATCGAATTCAAGATCCGGGGCGGCGTTGGCCACCACGTCGGCAACTTTTCGGTTTGTCCCCAGGGGGACCGTCGATTTCGTGACAATCACCGTATAGCCTGTCACAGCCTTGGCGATCTCCTCTGCCGCTGCATAGACAAAAGTCAGATCCGCGTGACCATCCCCACGGCGTGTGGGAGTACCCACAGCAATGAAAACAGCATCAGCTCCATCTACGGCCTCAACCAGCTCAGTTGTGAAAGTGAGCCGTCCTGCATCAACGTTCTTTTGCATCAGAACGTCGAGGCCGGGTTCGTAAATCGGCACCTCACCCTTGTTCAACGTATCGATCTTGTTCGGATCCTTGTCGACACAGACCACGTCGTGACCAAAATCCGAGAAACACACCCCGGAAACAAGGCCGACATAACCAGTCCCAATCATTGCGATTTTCACTACCAATATCCTTTTTTACCAGTCCCATGGGGGCTGCGTACGCCTTACTGGCGCTTCACTATTGCAAATATGTGGCCTGCAAAAGGCTAGTTGTTGATGATGAACTTGTTTGACGTTCGCAGGTTTACCAACCCGATCGCCATCAGCGAAAGCGCTAGGATCATGACGTAGAGCCAAGAAATATAGGCTCCTTCGTACTCAGGAAAAATGCCAACGCGCAGCGTGCCAATAATGTGCACCAAAGGGTTCCACCACAAAATTGACTGAATGTAGCCTGGCAGCGTATCAAACAGGTAGAATACGGCGGAAATAAAGAACATCGGGCGGCTTAGGATTTTCCAGATTGTCCGCCAAGACGGGAAGATCTCGAACAAAGTGGCGTTCATCAGGCCGACAGACGTGCCCAGTAGGATCGCCATGCCGAGCGCAATGAATACATAAGTCAGATTTGCGACCACGTGAATATCTGCATGGATCAAAAGACCGGTGAATAGCAAAACGCTGACCGTAAGCTCTGTCAGAGATATCAAGGCAAACCGCGCTAAGATCACGTCCATGTAGGTTACCGCTGGGAAGAACATCAATGCCTTGTTCTGAGTGAGCGCAACGGAGATCTTGCTTTGGCTTGCATTGTAAATCCCGAATGGCAGATATCCAGTCGCGTAGAACAGCGGAAAACTTGACCCAAGTGGTGGCTGTTTGAAGATGATCGAGAACGCAATGGTAAAGACAATAATGATCCCAACAGGCTCTAATATGGCCCAAAAATAGCCCAGAGAGGATCGTCCGAAGCTCGTTCCCATCTCTCGGATCATCAAAGCAAATATCACCCGCAAGGTCTGGAAAGGTACACGACCACGGGGAGCCGCGCTTATTTCTGAAATCGGTGCGTTCATGGCACCCGAACGTAGCTGCCGGAGTTAACGGTATGGTTAATGTAATCGAAATTGTCTGACGTCAGCGCCTATGGGTCCAAATAGCGGTATTTGCTAAGAGAGGGTTTGTTGCTCATCGTAGCCACCAAGGAGTGGACGATGAGAAAGACAACGAAGAGCCCTGGCGAAAAGATCGTCAAAGACATTAAGCGCGCCACGCGCAAACATTATTCATCCGAAGAGAAGATCCGGATCGTGCTGGATGGCCTGCGCGGCGAAGACAGCATTGCCGAGCTGTGCCGCCGCGAAGGGATATCGCAGGGTATCTATTACAAGTGGTCCAAGGACTTCATGGAAGCTGGGAAGAAGCGGCTCGCTGGTGACACAGCGCGGGCTGCGACCACAGATGAGGTCAAGGAACTGCGTCGGGAGGCAAAGGATCTCAAAGAGGTCGTCGCGGAGCAGACGCTTGAACTCCGCCTTCTCAAAAAAAGCATGATAGGCGATGGGGGCGACCACGAATGAGGTACCCTGCATCAGAGAAGTTAGAGATCATCCGGCTGGTCGAAGAAAGCCATCTGTCGGCGCGTCGGACTTTGGACAAGCTGGGCATTCCCCGCACCACGTTCTATCGCTGGTACGACCGATATCTGCAGCGCGGTGAGGCCGGATTGCAGGATCAATCTCCCAAGCCAAAGCACGTCTGGAACCGTGTTCCGACGGATGTGAAGCGCAAGGTCGTCAATC
Source organism: uncultured Litoreibacter sp. (assembly GCA_947494645.1). Classification (GTDB taxonomy): domain Bacteria; phylum Pseudomonadota; class Alphaproteobacteria; order Rhodobacterales; family Rhodobacteraceae; genus Litoreibacter. Next base: position 532,408 of record CANLVO010000002.1, on the reverse strand, counting down.
TGGCGTTGCAGGAGACCGAACTGTCACCACGTGAGCTGGCCGTCACATTTACGGATCAGGAGCGCTATTTTGTGTCAGAATCTACTGTGTACCGCACGCTCAAAGCCCATGATCTGATCACCAGCCCGGCGTTCATCGTCCTGAAGGCCGCGAATGAGTTCAAAGATAAGACAACTGGGATCAACCAGCTGTGGCAAACAGACTTCACCTACATCAAGGTCCTCGGATGGGGCTGGTTTTACCTCAGCACGGTTCTAGACGATTACAGCCGCTACATCGTCTCCTGGAAGCTCTGCACCAACATGCGGGCAGAAGACGTGACGGACACCCTCGACTTAGCGCTGCAAGCTTCAGGCTGCGATCAGGTTCACGTCGTTCACAAGCCACGTCTGCTCAGCGACAACGGCTCGAGTTATGTCTCTGGTGACTTAGCGGAATGGCTGCAAGACAAGGGCATGAAGCACTCGCGCGGCGCGCCGTATCACCCTCAGACTCAAGGCAAGATCGAACGCTGGCACCAAACGCTCAAGAACCGCATCTTGTTGGAAAACTACTTCCTGCCGGGTGACCTCGAAGCCCAGATCGCAGCCTTCGTCGACCACTACAATCACCAGCGCTATCATGAGAGCATCAACAACGTCACACCCGCCGACGTCTACTTCGGGCGGGACAAAGCCATTCTCAAACAACGCGAAAGGATCAAACGTAAGACACTCGAAGCGCGGCGCTTGCATCACCGCCAGCACGCCGCATAATCAAACCAATCAGATGAGCCAAACTCTCTCTTAGTTTAGGCCGCCATTGGCCCCAAAAACCCTGACAACGGACAGTCACCCGGTTGAACCAGCTCAATGATGACATGACCCGATCTGTCACGCAGTTCGACGTATCAGGAGAGCAGACCTGGGACCGACAGATTGAAGAATTTGATGACAACAACCAGCGCACTGGTCTCAGCCAGTTTTTCGACAACGGCAATTCCCTAGAAGTTACATATGATCCCGGTGACACCAGAAGCTGGGACAGCTTCACACGCCACCTAAGCGAAGAGAACGAGTTGACCGAACAAATCGTTGTTTATGATACAGGCACCAGCAGAAGACTGATCAACGATACTGACGAAATTAGTGTTTGGCATCAGATTATCGAAGACCGGAATTCAAACAGTGAGCTGCATGACAAACGAGTGATCTACGACAACGGAACCGAGCTTCGCACTATCATTGATGTGAACGACGAGAACACTTGGCAGACCGTAGAAGAGTTTCGCGATGCCGCAGGGATGCTCTACGACAAGCGCTTTAACTACGACACAGGAACCTCACAACGGCTGATCTTCGACACAGAGGGTACAGAAGTGTGGGACACAGTCGTCGAACTAAGGGATGATACCGGTACACTTTACGACAAACGCACCAACTATGATGACGGGACCCAGCTACGTCTTATCCTCGACCCAAACGATGCGGCCAATTGGGACACGATCCGAGAACTTTCCAACGCAAATGGCAACATGTTCGACAAACTGACCACGAGCGATACGGGCGCTAGCACACGCGTCATCCTCGATACAGAGGACAGCTCAAGCTGGGACGTGATCATCGAAAACCGCGATGCTGATGGTGACCTTTTCAGGAAGACCACCACCTATGATGACACCAACTATCAGTTGCTGCTCTTTGATGTCGACGACGTCGAAAGCTGGGACGTCCACGCTCGCGTCTACGACAGCAACGACAATCTGATCAGCGAAAGCTTTGAGTAGCTTGCTTTCAGAAAATTTACTTAGCGCAGCCCATCCTCGCCAATCGCGTCCTCATGGGTCAACCCGCCAACGCGCGGTAATGGTCGACCACTATCGGTCACTGCAATCGCCACGAGAATTTCGTTGGGCCGCGGAGCGTCATTGAACCGGATTTCAACGGCGTCGAAATGCGACCGGACATAGGCAGCGTCCTTATGGCCGAGGGGGATGTCGAGGTCTTGACCCAAGCCGCCTCGTTTCTTGGATGACGGGACCAGAGCCGCGCCCTTTTCAACAGCAATACGCAAAGGCGCCCCCATTTTCGGGTGTAGCAGTGCCGCCGCGTGTTCCAACTCACCATTCTCGCCAACCATGGCCGCTTTGCCGTAGCTCTCTGCCTCTGACGGGGCAATACCGAGCGCAGCGACAGCCCGGTCACCAAGCAGTCCACCAAGTTCCGCACCAACTTCCATTAGATCTGCGAGGTCCTCCACGAACTTTCCAGCATGTGGGTTTTCAATTACCGCGGCTGCTACAGCCTTCCGCGTTGGGGGGCTGATGCTCTTGCCGCCTTCAATGTGGGTTTCCTCAATCCAAACACCAATCTTCCTAATACGCGCCTTCATCTCAGACCGTCCTCTCCATTGATTTCGGACGCCTCCAGCCCGCCAGCCCGATTATGTATCCGTGCGCCTGTCATCATGACCAACGCGAACAACAGCTCGTCTGCGCGCGGTGCATCGTTGATGCCAATCTCCATGCTGTCAAAATGGCTCCTCACATAGGACGCGTTGATATGAGTGATCGGAACGTCCAGTCGACTGCCAACCGCCCCTACCTTTTTGGTGGAGGGCACAATCGCCTTCGTGCCACCTATCACCTCACGCATCGCGTATCCGCCTGGGGCATGCCAAAGTGCGCCGTGCTCCAACTCACCCGCCGCCCCGACCAAAGATCCTTTTCCATATCCCTCGATATTTCCAGCACCACCCAGCGCCTCCGCCAACCGCTGGGCCAGTTGCAAACCGAGAGGGCGCAAATCGTCCATAAAGGCTTGGATGTTAGCTTCATAGCTTCCCGCAAATGGGTTTCGGATAACAGCGAAACTGGCACCCCGCAGCAAGGGTTCGTCAGCGACGGGTCCGCCCTCATGGAAAATCTCTTCAATCGTTAGGATCGACTTTCGAACCTCAAGCTCAGGCATGTTCTAACTCCGACTTAGTAAAGTATTGGGAATGGCACTCGCCTAGCATCTTGACATCACCCTGAAGAAACAAGGCCGCCCCCTTGATATGTCCTGCTTCAAGAAATGACTGCGCGAGTTCTCGACCAGCCCGCAGCGCCCATTCACGATCTGGCTTCGACAGGGCTGGAACCCTTACGACGACCTTCCGTGATCCAAGATCACTGTCGGGTTGAAGCGCGCAAGCTGGCTGACGCAGCACTCCAGGATGGTCAGGCAAATCAACCGAGTTCGCAACTAACGTTGCCGCAACATCTGCTTGTGCGGCGGTTTCAGCCAGAACTGTCACGCTATCAGCAATCCCAAGCGAATGACTACGACCGTCCGCCCCGCTTGTCGCAATGCCACCAACGCCTTGACGGCCTGAGATCCGGATGCGGCCCAGGTCAGCGCCATCCACTTGCGCCATCGCGACCGAGAACCGGGTGCCCGAAGTTAGGTGCACCGCAATATCTCCACCATTATTGACATAGGCGCGGGTAAGGGGAACAGCGGCGCGCATCGCATCCAGAATTTCGTCAGCCACTGCACCGGCTACAGCGATCATTGGTGTCAGAAATGTCTGATCGCAAAATGAACCCGCTGCACGATACATTCGACTCGCAACTCGGTCTTGAGGCTGCGGCGTTTCGGGCATCAAACGCTGCCGATGCCGGTCCAAATCAACCACAAGCCCATCAAGAATTGTCTCAAAACGCATGGCAGCCGCCCTAAAGGCCTGCTCTCTCGAGCCAGCCATTGGCCCCTCCGCACCGACAATCAGGTCAATCGGACCATGCTGCAAATGCAGGCGATCTCCTGACCCGAGTAGTCGCACGATAGGAGGTTGCATTTCGATTAGCCCTCCGTCTTCCAGCGGTAATTATGATGCGAAGTTGGATCAGCCTCAGGGTCGATCTGGCTTACCCGCCGCACGTCCGGAGATAGAACCTCATCAATCGGTTTGACGTGATCTGCATGCCCACCCAGCGCGACATAGTCGGACAGACGCATGGTGAATTCGATTGGTGCCACCAAAGCTGGCGTCGGCACATAACCGAAGGAATTTGAGGGCATATCCAGAACGTCTGCCATCACCGTAATTCCGCCCCCTGGCCAGACAAACGCGTTGGCACCACCGCACGATACATGGGTCAGCGAATCCTTTACGGAGTTTGTCAGTTTCACAGGATTCTCTGTCACACCGGACCGAAGCGACCCACCTGCCCCGCCCATAAACAAAACCGAGCAGACAGAAGGCTCGCAATTCTCGGCAATACGATCCACCGACTGCTGCAAAGCGTCGGGCAGGTCCGCAGGCTGCGGTTGCAGGTCTTCATCCAGCTGAAAATATCCGTGCTGTTCACCGGTTGTGGAAACCATCAAGAGACGCAGACCCGGCCAAGCGACTTTCGGATCAGCGGGCTTAAGGACGGTCAATGGATCGTCCACGTCAGTGCCACCCCAGCCGGTTCCAGGCTCTGCTACCTGAAAGTAACGACCCGGAGTGGACCTGCGACCATTAACCTTGATCCCTGTAGGAGGGACATCCAGCATCTTCCCGGCCTGATGTTCTGACAGCACCCCGGTGATATGATCATCGATCACAATCACTTCATCAACATGATCGACCCATTGCGAAGCGAACATGCCAATCGTTGCAGACCCGCAGCCTACACGCATCAGTTTTTCTTCGACGCCGTTTACGATAGGCGCATGTCCCGCCTGAACCACGACGGAAATACCACCGGCAATATCCAGCTCAACTGCTTCGCCATTGCATAGCTTGAGCAAGGTATCACAGGTCACGCGACCTTCTTTCTTACTGCCGCCGGTCAGGTGTTCCACTCCGCCTAAAGACAGCATCTTGGAACCGTATTCGCTGGTGGTCACATGCCCAACGGGCTCGCCCTTCACGCTTACGACGTCTCGCTCATGGCCCAGAAATCGGTCTGTGTCGATCTTCACCTTCACGCCGCAGTAGCTGAAAATACCTTCGGTCACGATGGTCACCATGTCGGCGTCATCGACCATCTGACTGACGATGAAAGGCGCAGGCTTGTAGTCAGGGTAGGTCGTACCAGCACCAACAGCCGTAACAAAGGGACGCTTGCTGTGCACAAGATCGCCATCCCAATCCTCGCCTTGCAGGAATGAGACAGCTTTCGCCCCACTCTCAATCGAGTTCTCGATGATCGTCAGAGGATCCAACCGCACCAACTCTCCCGCATGGTTGGCGTAGCGATCACAGGCACCCGCCCGGCCTTCAGCGATGTAGCACAAGACAGGGCAGGCATCGCAGCGGATCTTGTCTGGCTTGGTACGGGGTTTCTCAGCCATTATCTCTTTCCTTGATGGCTTGCCGCAGCTTCGATGGGGTGACCGGGACCGAGTACATTCGAACGTTGCTCGCGTGCTTTATCGCGTTCAACAGCGCAGGCGCGGTCGGGATCAGCACGTGCTCACCCAACCCTTTTGCGCCATATGGGCCGTGGGCGTCTGGCACTTCGATAATGAGGGTTTGGATCGGTGGAACGTCACCAATTGTTGGGATCAGGTAGTCATGAAGGTTTTCCGTACGGCCCGGCAGGTATTCTTCCATCAATGCCATCCCCAACCCCTGCGCAATACCGCCTTGAACCTGACCTTCCACAAGCATCGGGTTTATCGCCTTGCCTACGTCATGCGCGGCAACGAACTTGATCGGCTTGATGGTTCCCAGCGCCTCGTCCACCTCGATCACCGCTAGCTGGGCTGCATATCCATACTGAGCATAGGGCGCTCCCTGACCATTCTCATCCAGCGGTTTGATCGGCGGGTCGTATTGTTCCGTCGATGTATAAACGTATCCGTCTCGATCCACGCTCAGCTTTTTCAGGTCTATTTGGTGCTCCTTGTCTCCGTCCGAGACGACAATCATCCCGCCACCAAATTTTAACGCAGCATCCTCGGACGCGTTCACATCACGGAGGATTTTGCCTCGCAACGTCTCCCCCGTTCGCAGCGCGGCATTGCCCGACACAAATGTTTGGCGAGAAGCCGAGGTCTTTCCTGCATCCGGCGTCTCATCCGTATCAGCGCCAACAAGAGTAAGTGAGTCGACCGAAACACCCAGAGCGGTCGCGAATATCTGCGACACGACGGTGTTCGAGCCCTGCCCGATATCAACAGCACCCTGATGCAGAATCACGGTACCGTCCGCCTTGATCCCCGCTTTGATGCTGGATGGGTTCGGCAAAGAGGTGTTTCCGCATCCATACCATCCTGCCGCCAACCCGACGCCGCGGCGAAATGAGCCTGCTGCATCGACGTTGAACCTGTCCGCTCTAGCACGTTCGGTTTCCCAAGCAGGTCGCAAAGCCTCCAGACAGGCTTTGATCCCGACGCCTTGCTCAAAAACCTGACCACATACAGTCGGCACGCCATCATCTAGAGCGTTCAATATCCGAAACTCGAGCGGGTCCATGTCAAGTTTTTCGGCCAGCTCATCAAACAGGGATTCTTGAGCGATCCCCGACTGCGGTACGCCAAAGCCACGAAACGCCCCCGCAGGCGGGCAATGGGTGTGGACCCCTTTGGCCTCAGCCCGGTAGTCAGAAATTCTGTATGGTCCAGACGCATGAACAGGAACACGGTTGGCAACAGTCGGCCCCCAAGATGCATAGGCGCCAGTGTTAAACACGCCATCAAACGTCAGGCCCGAGAGTTTGCCATCCTTTGTGGCGCCAATCTTTAGCCGGATATCCGCAGGATGCCGTTTGGTGGTCGATTGCAGCGACTCTGTTCGCGAATAGGTGAGCCTAACTGGCCGGCAGGTCTTTAGAGCACCCAGAGCCAGAAACGGTTGAACAGAAAGGTCTAACTTCGAGCCAAACCCGCCCCCTACCGCCGTCGGCAGAATACGTATCTTGGAGCGATCCATACCCAAGATAGCCTCCAACGCGTCAAGGTTCATCATTGGGGCTTGCGTGCAGACGTGAATCTCGACCCGTCCATCCACGATTTCTGCGAACCCGGCCTCGGGCTCGATATAGCCATGCTCCACAAAGCCTGTCGTAAACGCGCCTTCAACGATGACATCAGCCTGCGCTAGCGCAGCATCCGCGTCACCACATTTCACAAACCCACGACACATCTCATTCCGTGTGCGGTCTTGATGCAGTTGCGGCGCGATGTCTTTGCGGGCCGAAACGACGTCACTGACGCTCTCAAGCTCTGTCCATCCCACCGGAAACTCTTCAGGTCGCAACTCACGTATGACCTCTGGGTTGCCGATCACAGCGCCCACCGCCTCCCCTCGGAAGCGCGCGACACCCTCAGCAAAGACCGGTTGATCAGCAAAATCTGGAATAACGCCAAACTTGTTCACGCCGGGGACATCATCAGCCGTTAAAACAGCTTCGAACCCGCGTGTCTCGCGCCATTCCTCAAGATTGCCAAATGAGAATGACGCATGCGGATACGGAGACCTGATAACCTTGATTTCAAGCGTTCCAGCAGGGGCAACGTCGTCGCCAAAAACCTCGGTCCCTTCGACTTTGGGCGCACCGTCAACCCGACGGATCGCAGAACCTGCGTCCGCAGTTTCGTCCAGCGATACAGGCACTCCGCGTACAGCGTCTATAATCTTGCGGTATCCGGTGCATCGGCACAGCACACCACCAAGGGCTGCCTGCACCTGTGCCTCACTTGGATTCTCTTCTTCGCGCAGCAAGGCGACAGCGCAGACCATCATGCCCGGCGTACAGACGCCGCACTGCGCCGCACCATGATCTTGAAAGCGTTCTGCCAACCCTTTTGCCACAGAGTCGGTTTTCACCAAACCGGAGACGGTATCGACCCGCTGACCCGCCACCTTTTGCACCGGCATGAGGCAGGCGCAAACCATCTCGCCATTCACCAGAACTGAACACGCACCACAGTCCCCCGCATTGCACCCGATCTTGACATCCCGGGCATCAAGCCGTTCGCGAAGGGTCTCGGATAGACGTTCGCCGGGCGATGGCACAACTTGCACCGCCTCGCCATTCAACTGGAAACTTAAACCTGCCTCTGTGTTGTGCGCGTCCATCACTCAGCCCCTGCTGCACGCATCAAGGACGGCACGCCGACACATTTCACCGACAACATCGACACGATACTCGGCGGACCCCCGGACATCTGAAATCGGGGACAATACCGCCAACGCATCGTCTTGCGAAAACTCAAACCGGGTCACGTCATCGATTGACAGCCCCACAAGACGCTTCTCTAAGTCAGACAACCGCTGGGCAACGGGAGAGCAGCTTCCAACTGCGATCCGGACATCTTCTATCCTACCTGCGTTAGGCTTCACCACGACCGCGACCATAGCAATCGAAATAACCAGATGCGTCCGAGAACCGAGCTTAGAAAAACTGCTCTGCGCTTGCTCAGAAATGTCAGGAACGAGGATGGCAGAGACTATCTCGTCTCCTTGCAAATCAACCTGCCGCACACCGACAATAAACTGATCCAAAGGAACCTGTCGGTTGCCAGTAGGCGAGTCGATCTCGATCTCGGCATTGAGTACCAAAAGAGGCGGCACCCCGTCTGCAGCCGGAGACGCGTTGCAAAGATTTCCAACCACTGTTGCTTGGTTCTGAATTTGAACCGACCCAACCTCAAGCGCCGCAGCTTTCAGCGCGTCGAATGCAGGTGGTAGATCAGCTTGCACGATGTCCGTCCACGTTGTGGCCGCGCCAATGCGCCAGCCATCCGGAAGACGAGTGATACCTCTGAGGCCGTCGAGTTGCGTGATATCCAGCAGGTTTTCATCAACCTCGCCTTGCTTCAGGCTCGGGTAATAGTCCGTACACCCTGCAATAATCTTGGGGCGGTGGCTTTGGAGAAAGCGGAACGCTTCGTCCCGATTGGTAGGAGCCAAATATGGCAAAACAGGCCTCTCCGCACAAATCGTTAGTACACAAACGCTAGCAGCGGCTTTCAAGATGAGTCAATTGCTTTGTTCATCTGAGCAAATTGCTTCTTACCCAAGCTTTCTGAGCAGCTTCAGAAACGATTTTTGCTCGGCTGCGCTCAATGGTGATAGTGTCAGATTGGAAATTTTCTGGCCCGCTTCCATGAGCTCAGGAATGGATGAAATGCTCCCTTCGGAAATCGAAAGAACCGCCCTTCTCTTGTCCTTCGGGTCAGACCTCACGTCCACCAACCCTTTCTTGCGAAGCCGCTCGACAACGCCCTTGATGGTCGCAACGTCCATAGCTGTGCGACGTCCCAGTTCGTTCTGCGAACACTCACCCAATTCCGCAAGCTTCATCAAAGCGGCAAATTGCGTAGGCGTAAGGTCCCAAGGCACGACCTCTTGAAACAAAGCCGAATGCCGTTGGTTGGCCAACCGCATCAGGTAGCCGACCTGCTCGTCGAGCTTGTATGTCCCGTTTGTCTCTTTCAAATCAACGATGCTTTCTCGTGGTGCATAATGCCTGAACTTGTGAGCCTATGTTCAGCGATAAGGGTTGGCGGCGCAATGAACATGCGGCGACCGCTTGAGAAAAGTAGACAGCAGAGGCAATTTTGTTAGCATACAAACACCAATGAGGGAGGGGGTCCGAGATGAGCAATCCGACGAAGAAACTGGTCATTAGAAACATAGGCTTGATTCTCACCGGCAAGATGGAAGCTCCAATTGCTGATGGCGATTGCGTAATTGCCGAAGACGGCAAGATCTCTGCTTTTGGGTATGAAAAGGATCTCGACACCGAAGGGGCAACAACGCAAGTCAACGCAAATGGTGCGACGATTGCTCCCGGTCTCATAGACAGCCATATCCACCCGGTCGTGGGCGACTACACCCCGCGTCAGCAGCAGTTGCATTGGATCGATTCCACTTTGCATGGCGGCGTCACGACGATGATCTCGGCTGGTGAAGTCCATATGCCCGGGCGACCCAAAGACATTGTAGGGCTAAAGGCGATGGCGATTGCCGCACAGCGTTGGTACGAGAACTTCCGCCCGTCGGGTGTCAAGGTTCTGGCAGGTGCCCCTGTCATCGAGCACGGTATGGAGGAGCACGACTTCAAAGAGCTCGCAGATGCGGGCGTGAAATACTTGGGCGAGGTTGGACTAGGCACAGTCAAAGACGGAAAGACCGCCAACCAGATGGTCAATTGGGCACGTAAATACGGAATACAGTCCACAATCCATACGGGTGGCCCCTCCATTCCCGGTTCGGGATTGATTGACGCCGACATGGTACTGGAAACCGGAACAGACGTTGTCGGTCATATCAACGGTGGCCACTCTGCCTTGCCCGACGACCAGATCGTATGTCTCTGCGAAAACTGCACCAAAGGGCTCGAGATCGTCCATAACGGCAACGAGCGGGCCGCACTTCTGACGCTCAACACTGCGCGCGAGTTGGACAAGCTTGACCAGATCATTCTCGGAACCGATGGCCCGGCCGGGTCAGGGGTACAGCCGCTTGGTATCATGCGTATGGTGGCGATGCTCTCAAGCCTAGGAAATGTACCCGCCGAAGTTGCGTTCTGCTTTGCAAATGGTAACACCGCCCGCCAGCGCGCACTGGACGTAGGCCTCATGGAGATAGGCTACAGCGCTGATTTTGTGCTGATGGATCAGGCGCAACACGCACCCGGACAAAACATTCTGGAATCGGTGCAGCTGGGGAATTTGCCAGGTGTCGGCATGATGATCATCGACGGCGAAATATGCAGTCATCGCAGCCGAAACACACCACCTGCACAAAACTTACCGGAGGTGGTGATATGATAGCATACAAGCAAGGGAACTACGCGATTCATGAGGAATACATGGCTAAACCTGAGTGTGTACCAATAAATTTTCTGTCGTATTTTTGAGAAACTGTTTGACAGGCTGACTGTTATTACGCCTCAATTTTCGGGAAACACTGGCATGGGGAGCCACTAAAACATGAGCTTCGTACGAAATGCTTGGTATGTCGCTGGCTGGTCCAGAGACTTCGGGGAACCCCTTCTGGCGCTCGAAATTACTGGGCAACGCCTCGTCATGTTTCGCGAAGCCGGCGGTGCCGTGAGAGCGCTCGAAGACCGTTGCCCGCACCGCCTTCTGCCCTTGTCGAAAGGCAAGCGGATCGACGACACAATCCAGTGCGGCTATCACGGCATGACCTTTGACGGCGCCGGGCAATGTGTGCGTGTTCCAGGTCAAGAAAACACCCCAAAAAGCGCATATGTCGAAGCCTTCCCCGTCGAGGAACGTCACGGCATCGTGTGGGTCTGGATGGGTGATCCTGATCTTGCCGACCCCGCGGAAATCTTTGATCTGCCAGAGTTCACTCAGCCCGGTTGGCATGCCCATCACGGCGAGGCGCTCCACATCAAGTCGAATTATCTCAACGTGGCGGAAAATCTGGTTGATCCTGCCCATGTCAGTTTTGTGCACCCAACAACCTTGGGCAACGCAGCAAGCGAAAACGTCCCGGTACATGTTTCGACCAGCGGTGAGGTTATCTCTGCATGGCGTTGGATCCGTGACGCCCCGCCCATCGGGTTCTTTCAGAAGTTCGGCGGTTTCGACGGCCATGTAGATAGGTGGCACTATTACGACCTACACTTGCCCTCGACCGCCGTGATCGATTTTGGCAGCATCGATACAAAATTGAATTGCCCTGAGGACGAGCGGGACCGTGGCGTTCGCATCTTCGCACTTCACTTTGTCACCCCTGTGCGCGAGGATTACACCATCGACCATTGGATGCATCTTCGAAACACATCTATTGGGGACGAGGACGCCTCTGCGCAGATGGATGCGATGTTCAAAACGGCTTTTGCAGAAGACAAGGAGATCTTGGAGGCCGTGCACGACTCGGAACAACAGCCGCAGCGACGCAGACCCATACGGGTGGCCATCGACAAAGGCCCAACAGTCTATCGCAAACGTATCCGCGATCTGATTGCATCCGAGGCCACACAAGACCTAGGCGCGCCAATCGGGGCGAGCTTCATACAACACGACTGATCAACAGTCGGAGTAATTCCAACATATCGGAGACCCTACTCATGCAACGAAAGACATTCCTGAAGGCGATGATCGCGACGGCCGTTTTGGCCGCGATGCCGCTTGCAACCTTTGCGCAAGACACCATCAAGATCGGTGAAATCAACCACTACAAACGCCTCGCGGCCTTTGCCGGCCCCTACAAGCAGGGGATCGAGCTGGCGCTTGAAGAAACCAACGCCGCAGGCGGTGTACTTGGGAAACCCCTCGAGTTTATCTTTCGCGATGACCAGGGCGAACCCGGCGAGGCGGTCAAGATCGCCGAAGAGCTGATGACCCGCGACGGTGCCGTAATGCTCACCGGGACGATCCTGTCCAACGTTGGCCTCGCAATCTCATCCTTCGCTGGTGAGAAAGGGTATGTCTACCTAGCTTCTGAGCCACTGGCAGACTCGCTCGTCTGGGGAGCCGGGAACAAGTACACCTTCCGCCTGCGCTCTTCGACCTTCATGCAAGCCGCTATGCTCGCTGAGGCCGCCGCGAAAACCGACGCTAAGCGATTTGCGACAATTGCCCCCAACTACGCCTATGGCAAAGACGCCGTGGCTGCGTTCAAGGAAAACCTACTGAAACTAAAGCCTGACGCGGAGTTCGTGGCAGAGCAATGGCCAGCCCTCTTCAAGATCGACGCGGGCGCCGAGGTGCAGGCACTTGAGCGTGCAAAACCAGATGCGATCTACAACGTGACCTTCGGCCCAGACCTTGCAAAGTTTGTCCGCGACGGCACCGATCGAGGACTCTTTGAGGGCAGAAACGTTTACGGCCTTCTGTCGGGCGAGCCTGAATACCTCGACCCGCTTGGCGACGAAGCCCCGGAAGGTTGGACGGTAACAGGTTTCCCCTGGTACGATCTGGAAGATGGCCCAGCCGGTGAATTTGTTGCTGCCTATCAGGCCCGTTACGATGACTACCCACGCCTTGGCTCAATCGTGGGCTACATGACCGTCCAGTCCATTGTGGCTGCTCTTGAAAAAGCGGGCTCCACAGAAACAGAAGCGATCCGCGAAGCTTTTGAAGGGCTGCCCGTTGCCTCTGCAATGGGTGACATTGTGTTCCGCGCAATCGACAACCAGTCGACCATGGGAGCCTATGTAGGCACCACAGCCTTAAGTGACGGCAAAGGTGTTATGGTTGATTGGGAGTACAAAGACGGGGCGAACTATCTGCCGTCTGACGAGGAAGTCTCGAAACTGCGCCCAGCAGAGTAATCTTTCCACTGATGCCCGGCCGGATCGTTTGCCGGGCATCAGAACCTCCCAACAAGTCCGAGACAGGCCGCTATGGAATTCTTTGTCGCGCAACTGCTGACAGGGCTGGCAAACGCAAGCTCCCTTTTCCTCGTTGCCTGCGGTCTTTCCCTGATTTTTGGCGTCACCCGTATCGTGAACTTCGCCCATGGCAGCCTCTACATGCTTGGGGCCTATGTCGGCTATTCCTTCATGCAGACACTGCCCGGGGCCGTCGGGTTCTGGGGCGCAATCCTGCTTGCGGGCGTCGTCGTTGGAATTATCGGGGTCCTCATCGAAGTGCTGGTTCTACGACCGGTCTACCGCGCACCAGAACTGTTTCAACTGGTTGCCACCTTTGGGGTCATCCTGGTCATTCAGGACCTGACGCTCATTATCTGGGGCCCCGAAGATCTGCTTGGTCCACGGGCGCCCGGCCTGCGCGGTGTCTACCGGATAATGGGCGAGCCCATCCCCAAATATGACATCGTTCTCCTTGCCATCACGCCCTTCATTGCGCTGGCGCTATGGTATCTGATCACACAAACCCGCGTCGGAGTTCTGGTCCGAGCCGCCACCCAAGACCGCGAGATGGTCGGTGCCCTCGGCGTTAATCAGGCGGTGCTCTTCACTGGCGTTTTCGCTTTGGGCTCCGCGCTTGCTGGCCTCGGCGGAGCACTTCAGTTACCCAAGGGCGGTGCCGACCTACTGATGGATTTCCATATCCTTGCCCCGGTCTTCGTGGTGGTCGTGATCGGCGGCATGGGCTCCCTTCCCGGCGCGTATCTTGCGGCAGTTATTATCTCTGTGTTGAACGTGTTTGGAGTAACCTACCTGCCCCAATCCACGCTCGTCCTGATGTTCGTCGTCATGGTCGTGGTGCTGATGATCCGCCCCTATGGCCTGTTCGGGCGCGAGGAAGTTGCAGGCGAACACGGACAAGTGGGCGAACCAGAGCTGCCGATCAAACCGGCCTCAACCAACGTCCGCCTGATCGTGATGGTGGGCCTAGCGCTTCTCGCACTGCTGCCCTTGTTCGGGTCATCCTTCGCGATGGTTCTGACAACGGACATCCTGATTTTCTGCCTCTTTGCGGCTAGCCTGCATTTCCTGCTGGGCCTTGGTGGTTTGGTCAGTTTCGGCCATGCCGCTTACTACGGCGGCGGCGCATACATCGCGGCACTTCTCGTGACTCACGCAAACAGTCCGATGGAGCTGGCCTTCATCCTTGCTCCACTTGGAGCCGGGCTTGCAGCTCTTGCCATTGGTTGGGTTTGCCTCCGCCTGACCGGCGTCTATTTCGCGATGCTTACCCTCGCATTTGCACAACTGCTGTGGAGCCTCGTGTTCCAGTGGGGTAGCGTCACCGGCGGCGATGATGGGCTGGTCAATATTTGGCCGTCCGATTGGCTGAACAGCACGACAGCCTTCTTCTACTTCGCTCTAATATTCTCTGTGGGCGGCATTCTGGTCCTGCGCCACGTCGCGCATTCGCCCTTTGGCTACGCGCTTCGGGCCGCGCGGGACAGCAAGCGTCAGGCAGAATCTACGGGCATCAACACACAGAGAGTCCAGCTGCTCGCGTTCGGCTTTGCTGGATTAATGGGCGGACTGGCTGGCGCACTGTTTGTCTTCTCCAAAGGCAGCGTCTTTCCCAACGAGCTGGAGATCGCCCGCAGCTTCGACGCCCTCATCGTCGTCTTCCTCGGCGGAGTTAAAACGCTGGCGGGTGGCGTCGCGGGGGCCGCTTTCTTCAAAGGCGTTGAAGACCTGCTCACCCGGTTCGAGTACTGGCGCCTTGTCATGGGGCTTCTGATCATTTTCGTGGTCATCGTTGCCCCGCAAGGCATCGTCGGGTCAATCAGAAAGGCGGCCATTCGAATGAACGTCCTGAAACAGGGGAAACATTCATGAGCGTCGTTCTTGAAACCAAGGGGCTGACGAAAGCCTTCGGTGGGTTGGTGGCTGTCGACGATGTCTCCTTTCAGCTGCAGAAGGGCGAACTGCTTGCTTTGATCGGTCCAAATGGCGCGGGCAAAAGCACCTGTTTTAACATGTTAATGGGGCAGCTGCCTCCGACATCGGGCGAAGTCTTTCTGGGCGGCGAACGTATCAACGGACTTTCTCCCAGACAGATTTGGCGCAAAGGCGTTGGGCGTACTTTTCAGATCACTTCGACCTACAGCTCCATGACCGTTATCGAGAATGTGCAAATGGCCCTGCTGTCGCACAACGGCGATGTCTTCAAGTTCCTGCCGTTCGCCCACAAGATGTATCGCGAAAAGGCAATGGAACTGCTCGACATGGTCGGCATGGCCGCGCAGGCAGATCGCCACTGCGCCGTGCTTGCCTATGGCGACCTGAAACGCATGGAGCTTTCCATAGCGCTTGCCCATGATCCACAACTCTTGCTGATGGACGAACCGACTGCTGGGATGGCCCCAAAAGAACGTGTTGCCCTGATGGAGCTCACCGCCAAGATCGTCGAAGACCGCGGCGTCAGCGTGCTGTTTACAGAGCATGACATGGACGTGGTCTTCGCCCATTCGCACCGCATCATGGTGCTAAACCGTGGCAAGCTGATCGCTGAGGGCAACGCAACTGAGATCAGAAACAGCCCGCTGGTCCAAGAGGTCTATCTTGGTGGCGGCACGCTCTTTGATGCCGAGGAGGGTGCAGATGCTTGAAGTCGACAATATCAATAGTTTCTATGGCAAGGCGCATGTTTTGCGCGACCTAACCTTGTCCGTCCCACATGGCAATGTCATCGCCCTTCTGGGCCGCAATGGTGCGGGCAAAACGACGACCATAAAATCCATCATGCAACTTGTGCGCCCCGCTTCCGGGTCGATCACATTCAACGGTCAAGGCATCACTGCCCTGCCCCCACACAAGATCGCCAAGCTCGGGATTGGTTATGTCCCTGAGGAGCGCAGAATTTTCACCGATCTTACTGTCAGCGAGAACCTTCTGGTCGGCAAACAGCCCCCTCGCGAAGGCGCGGTGACTTGGACAGAAGACATGCTCTTCGACCTCTTTCCCAATCTCGCTGAGCGCCGTTCCAACCGCGGCAAGGCACTGTCTGGCGGGGAGCAACAAATGCTGACCATCGCCCGTACGCTCATGGGTAACCCGTCTTTCATCCTGCTTGACGAGCCTAGCGAAGGCGTGGCGCCAGTTATTGTCGAGCAGATGGCTAAGGTCATCCAGCAGCTGAAATCTGAAGGCCTGACGGTGCTGTTGTCAGAGCAGAACCTGCATTTCGCCCAAGCAGTCGCTGATCTGGCCGTCATCATCGAAAGCGGCGCACAGGTCTATAGCGGCACTTTGAAAGAACTGAATTCACACCCTGAGATCAGGGATGCCTATTTGGCCGCATGACCTGTGGTTCGGGTTTTGTTGATATAAAGGTTCAAAGCCACTATTGCGGTCGCAACACAGCAGGCAGGACCAACGTATATGGCAAATACTCTCTATCACGGCGATCTGCCGGATGACCTTGATCTTGGCCCTATCGTCGCGATTGACTGCGAAACGATGGGCCTGAACCCTCACCGCGACCGCCTTTGCGTGATCCAGATGTCCGGCGGCGACGGCAACGCGCATCTTGTGCAGGTGGCAAAGGGTCAGACTGAAGCGCCAAACCTTTGCAAGATGCTTACCGACCCAGATGTATTGAAACTATTCCACTTCGGGCGGTTCGACATCGCCGCGCTACAGAACGCGTTTGGGGCTGTAACAGAGCCTGTTTACTGCACAAAGATCGCCTCCAAGCTCGTGCGCACCTACACAGACCGGCACGGGCTGAAGAACCTGCTGCATGAACTGGAAGGCATCGACATTTCCAAACTGCAACAATCTAGTGATTGGGGCGCTGACACGCTGACGCAAGCGCAGATCGACTATGCTGCCTCCGACGTTCTGTACCTGCATGGGCTGCGCGACAAGCTGAACGCCATGTTGGAACGCGAAGGACGGATGGAGGTTGCACAAGCTTGCTTTGACTTCCTTCCGACCCGCGCTGGGCTGGATCTTGCCGGTTGGCCTGACATTGATATCTTCGCACATTAAGTAAGAGGCATGTCGACGCACATGACCGATACAGAATTCCTCAAGACTGGCCGCCGGGTGATCTCTCGGGAGGCTGACGCATTGACTGCACTTGCGGGCGCTTTGGACGAGAATTTCGTTCAAGCCGTCAACCTGATGCTGGCGGCCAAGGGTCGTTTGATCGTCAGCGGCATGGGTAAGTCCGGCCACATCGCACGCAAGATTGCGGCGACTTTTGCCTCTACTGGAGCCCCTGCGCATTTCGTTCATCCTGCAGAGGCAAGCCACGGTGATCTGGGCATGATGGCCGCAGGAGACGTTGCGCTGGTCCTGTCAAACTCAGGCGAAACACCCGAATTATCGGACGTTATCGCGCACACACGCAGATTCAACATCCCACTGATTGGCATTGCCAGTAAGGCGGGTTCGACGCTGATGAAACAGTCAGACGTAGCCCTTCTGCTGCCCGCGGCTGAGGAAGCCTGCGATACTGGCGTTGTACCAACCACCTCGACCACAATGACGCTCGCACTTGGGGATGCCTTGGCCATCACCATGATGGAACACCGCAAATTCACGCCCGAGAATTTCCGCGAGTTCCACCCAGGCGGTAAGCTTGGTGCCCGACTGGCAACGGTTGCGTCACTCATGCATTCGGGGGCCGATCTGCCTACCTGTGAGCGCGATACCCCTATGCCGGAGGCGTTGATTGAGATCAGCAAGAAAGGCTTCGGCGTCGTTGGGGTTCTCAATGAGGATGGTACTTTGGCCGGGGTTATCACCGATGGTGACCTGCGCAGGCACATGTCGGGGTTGCTCGATCAGGTGGCAGAAACTGTTATGACTACTGACCCCAAGACCATCGGCCGGGGTGAGCTGGCAGAGCGCGCTGTCAGCATGATGGATGAGCTGAGCGTGACCTGCCTGTTTGTCACCGAAGACGGCGCGCATACAGAGCCGCTTGGATTGATCAAAGTACAAGATTGCCTACGGGCTGGCGTAGTCTGAGATGGCGGTCGCGGACAACGCATATTCTCGCTTCGTGCAGTTTGCAAAGATCACATTGCCCCTGCTGGCACTTGCTTTGTTGTCTACTATGTTCTTGTTTTCGCGGACAATTAACCCAGAAGACGCCATCCCGTTTGCTGAAATAGACGTCGAGCAGATTGCGCGCGAGCAGCGCCTCATGGCACCGAAATTCTCTGGTGTGACATCCGACGGATCGACCATCACCGTCACCGCAGAAACAGCCCTGCCCGATATGACAAACCCGCGACGCATGGCTGCGACTGAGGTTTCCGCAGAGATCGTGACCACCTCTGGCACGCAGTTCATGGTGATGTCGCAGGATGCAGTTTATGACGGCGACACGGACAGCATGGATTTGACGGGCGACGTCCGACTGACGACCTCGACTGGATATGTGTTGCGCTCAGACATGCTGATCGCGGATCTGGAGCGCACAGGGTTGGTCTCGCCGGGGCCTGTCAGCGGGTCGGGGCCGACGGGCACGTTGGAGGCTGGACGGATGGAGCTGACTGCCACGGACGGCTCTCAGCTTCTTGTTTTGAAAAATGGTGTTAAGCTGGTATATCAACCCAGCAATTAGAGGGCGACATGAACATAGTGCTGCGGCCTGCTTTGGGTCTTATATTTGCCGCCTGTCTGAGCACGGGTCTACTGGCGCAAGGCGCGAGTGTCGCCTTTGGTGGCCTGAAGCATGATGCCAGCCAACCCGTTGAAATCACTGCAGATGAGCTGACCGTTGACCAGCAATCCGGTCAAGCCGTGTTCAGCGGAAACGTGGTCGCAGGCCAAGGCGAGATGCGCCTGAGCGCCGCCCGCGTCCAAGTCAAATACGCCACCCAGAATGGCCAGCAAACCGGCGACATCGACCAGATCATCGCAAGTGGCGGTGTAACCTTGGTCAACGGTGGTGAAGCAGCGGAATCCCGCGATGCTGTGTACTCCGTGAGTGCGGCTGAGATTGTGATGACGGGCGATGTGATACTGACCCAAGGGGCGAATGCGCTGTCGGGGGAGAAGTTGACCGTTGATCTTGAGACCGGCCAAGGACGGATGACCGGGCGCGTAAAGACGATCTTTCAAACCGGTGGGAACAACTGATGACCGGAAAGCCTGATCTGACAGTGACGGATGGCTCTTCTGGGCTGAAGATCCATGGGCTGCGCAAGAGCTACAAGCGCCGGCCAGTGATCCGTGACGTCTCCATTGATCTGGCGCGGGGTGAAGTGGTGGCTTTGCTTGGTCCGAACGGGTCGGGCAAGACAACGTGCTTTTACTCCATCGCCGGGCTGGTGACACCTGAGGCGGGCACGGTGACCATCGACGGGCGCGATGTAACGCTTTTGCCGATGTATCGGCGCGCAAAGATGGGTATCGGCTACTTACCCCAGGAAATGTCTATTTTTCGGGGACTTAGCGTCGAGGACAACATCCTCGCTATCCTCGAAATTGCAATCAAAGACCGCACCAAACGGCGCGAACGGCTGGAAGAACTGCTCAACGAGTTTTCCATTGGGCACTTGCGGCGGGCCCCTGCCCTGTCGCTGTCGGGGGGTGAAAGACGCCGCGCGGAGATTGCCCGTTGTCTGGCTGCGGACCCGAAATATCTGCTGCTGGATGAGCCCTTTGCCGGGGTTGACCCAATCGCTGTTGGTGAGATCCGTGGCCTTGTTGCGGACCTCAAACAGCGCGGGATCGGGGTGTTGATCACGGATCATAATGTCCGCGAAACCCTAGAGATCGTCGACCGTGCATACATCCTGCATGACGGCCACGTTTTGATGAGCGGTACGACGGAAGAGGTCGTGAAGGACGAAAACGTGAGACGTGTTTACCTGGGCCAGAATTTCCGCATTTCCTGAGTTTTGTACAAATTGGGGTACATCTCAGACCCTCAAAACCCAAATTGTACAAAAAGACTCAGTTGACAGACGCCCCTCTCCTGCCGCCAAATATGTGAGATGACATCGCAAACCTCTTTGGGTTTGGCCACGCCTGACGAAAATGGCCTACTGCGACCGCCCCACATGATTGGGCGCATGTCATCGCTCAACCCCCTCGGATGGATGACCTCGGCTTGCCGGGTGAGATCCGCCATTCTCAGCAAGGAGACGCCATGCGCTATCAGATAAGCGGCAAACAGATCGATATCGGGGAAGCCCTTCAAACCCACGTGCAGCAGGAGCTGTCGGAGATGCTTGGCAAATATGCCGGACGTCCAACTGATGCGACGGTGGTGTTTTCAAAAAGCGGGCATGAGAACGTCTGCGAAGCCACAGTGCACCTGAGCACCGGGCTGACCGCGCAGGCCAAGGCCCACGAGAACGAGATCTATGCCGCATTTGATAGTTGTTCCGAGAAAATGGACAAACAGCTGCGACGCTACAAACGCAGATTGAAAGATCATCACAAGGAACGCTCACAACCAGTTGAACTTTCTCAGGCATCCTCGTATATCCTCGCGGGTACAGCCGAGACGGAAGAGAGCGAACCCGAATCCCTTCAGCCCATGATTGTTGCTGAAATGGAAACGAACATTCCCTCCCTTTCTGTCGGTGAAGCTGTTATGCAGATGGAATTGGCGACAGCACCAGTGTTGGTGTTTCGCAATGAGGGAAACCAAGGGATTAACGTCGTGTATCGGCGTGACGACGGCAATATCGGCTGGATCGATCCCTCAAGTAGACAATAGCGGTTCCGTGCCGCGTTTCAGAGAGCGGCCATGACGATCAATGAGATACTGAAACCTGATTCTGTCAGGAGCATCTCCACTGTTTCCAGCAAGAAACGCCTGTTTCAGGAGCTGGCTGAGCAAGCAGCTGCGAGCTACGACCTGCCTCAATCAGTTGTGCTGGAAGCGTTGCAGGAACGTGAGAACCTTGGCCCTACTGGTGTGGGCCAAGGCGTCGCCCTGCCCCATGCGCGTCTGGACGAGCTGGACAAAGTCGTGGCCGTATTCTTGCGTTTGGACAAACCGGTTGATTTCGATGCCTCGGATCGCCAGCCGGTTGATCTGTTTTTCTGCCTTCTGGCCCCAACGAATGCGGGTGTCGAGCATCTGAAGGCGCTGGCCTTGGTCTCGCGGACGATGCGGATGAGCCAGAACTGCGCCAAACTGCGGGCCAATGATGATCCGATGACACTGTTTACCATTCTGACCGACTCGGAGAACAGTCAGGCGGCTTAAGACTCTGACCAGTCTGCAAACCCGAAATTAATGTAGTCCTTGCGGTACGTCTGGAAGCACAGCTTTTCCAGCTTGGCGTCATGGATATCTGCAAGGCTATAGGGCGTATCTTCCGGCTCGGGCTTTAGCTTTGCGCCTTTGATGCCAAGATCCTTTGTCAGCCGGGACAGCTGCGCGGGGGCGTCTTCTTCGCGGATCACGATATCCGGCACAAGCACTTGCGCTGCAGCCTCGATCTGTGCGGATTGCGTGGCCCAGGCGGCATCAATCCGAATGCTCGTCTGGCCGGCAAGGTTGGCTTTCAGGAACTTCAGGAACTGCCCGAAGGCCGCCTTGTGGTCAGCGACGGAATAGTCAGTGAGATCGCCGTTAAGCGGAATACCAACCCCGTACTTCTTGCACACGATCCGGCGAAGGTCTTGGAAGTTATCGTCGCCCTTGGGCAAAATATATGTGCAAAATGCGTGATGCGCGCGGGCCAGTGGGTGTCTGAGAATAGCAAAGCTGCGATGACCGGGACGCGCCTTTTTCCACTGACGCAGCTCTTTCTGACTCAGGCCTGTTGGCAGGGTTTCAACCGATGTTCCATCAACCGCGGCCAACCAATTCAGCACCTGTGACTTTGGGCCAGCACCAAGCGGAATGAACAAGAGCGGCGCCTCTTTTGCGGTGTAGAAACCGGGGACACCGGGCCCTCTGCGTGGCTCAAAATTCGGGGTCTCGTTGAGGTTGAAGTGGTCGATCGAGCTTAATGATCTGACCATTTCCGCATAGTTAGACACTTTTTCTTCCAGGTCGCTGGGGTTCTGCTTCTTGGTCGATCGAGCCGCCGCGGCGATCTGATCTGTGGAACCAAGATAGGACGCCAAACCATTCAGCACATCAGTGTCACCGATATCCTCGTAGGCCAAATAAAAGGCGGTCTGGCCGCTGGTTTGCAGACCTCTCAGCAGGGTTCTTTGAAAGCTGCGTTTTTCTTCCAGCTGGTCCTGAAACTCTGCAAGGTCAAAGGTGATTTTTGCCTCACGCCGTTGCTTGGCATCGGCCAGTTTCCACTGCCCGGTCTCTGCCGCGATTTTCAGGGACACGTAGCTGTCCAGCGGGTTACGCGTCAGAATGATCTTCGCGCAGTCCGGGTCCGCCAGCGCATGCGACAGAACGCGTGGGTCATGATCGTTGAAGAACCGAAAGCCGGGCAGGCCGTCCGTGTTCGCCTTCATTTTTTCGATCAACCCCAGTGGCGCGGTCTCACGCTGCGCAAGGTCCATGCCAAACAGTTCGGAGCGGTTGTGATGCCCGACAAAATGCGGGTTGTAGGCCTCCCCGTAGCAGTGAAGATCGTCGAAGCTGTTCAGGCTGGCCTCGAGGAAATTCGAGCCGGTGCGCATCTCCGCGAAAATGGCGAAATAGGTGAAGGCCATCTATTTCACCAGGTAGGGGCGCTGCGACCCGTCATTGCGGGTTTCGCCCTCGATGACCGGGAAGTCCCCCATCAGATGCGGGCTCATGCCCTGATTCTTAAGGTTTTGCAGGAACTGGCCGAACCCCGTCAGATCGGCCATTTTCGGCACTTCCGTTAACCGTCTTTGGCCAGAGCCGCCAAGCTCATCGAGGATCATCTGCAGCTTTTCCATTGGATCTTCGATAAACTCAGCGAGGCTCCAAATGCTGACGCGCGCCTTGGTCATCCCGGTGCGCAACAGGTTCAGATGCGCGGCTTCAATGCGCTGCAGGCGCGCGGCCTCCTTGCGGAGGTCGGCAAAATTACTATTCGAATGGAAAAGCGGGATCGCCCAAGCCCCTGTGATCACAGAGATATGCGCGTTGCCGTCAGAGGCGAGGAATTCGCCGATATCCTGCGTGTCATGCGGGCCGAACATGAAGCACTGATGCTCACCTCGCGTATTCCATGTCAGGTTGGTGATGAAAGACGCGGGGTTGTAGTCACGCAGCGCGGCGCTGTCGGACAGCCCGCCATTATAAACCGGGACGTTGCCCGCAAACTGGACCCGGTCGGCTGCGAAAAGGTGGCGGTGGACGCGGTTGCCGGTGCGCCGTTCGAGCCACGAATCGAAGTTCTCGAACAGGTCGTCGAAACCTTCGAAGATAGAATAGCGACCGGCCGTCTTGCCATTTTCCCACCCTTCATTGGGGTAGCGGCCTTGCATGTAGAGACCGGAGCGCCCACGGGTACGACGTTCCGTGGCGCGGCCAAAGAGGCGGTCGATCTTCAGCGGATTGGGCTCGACAACGTTCTGCAGCCGCTCTGACGGGGTCAGAAAGGCGCGGAACAACCCTTCTGCCTGAGGCCAGATCTTACGGGCCATGAAACAGTCGGAGCGGCGCAAAAGCTGCAGGTGATCGTCATAGAACACATGCGGTTTTCCTTGGAAGTCAAACTTCGACAACGTCAGCGATCTGCTCTCGATTTGGCTGGAATAGAGCCTTGCCAGCGTCTGAAAATAGCTCTCATCCGGGATCCAGACCCGCGAGAAATAGACGTCAAACTCGGCACGGCGCGGGTCTTGCAAAATGGCCGATAAGGTCTGTCGCGTCAGACACCACCATTGCGATCCAAGATGCGGAGTCAGCCCGTCGGGAATGTTGCGCTCATATTTGAGCGCCCTCTGGATGCGGACATAGGCGTCAAACAGGCGGCGGTGCTTTTTCCAAGAGAACGGGAAGCGCAAAATGAAGCGTTCTTGGCTAAGACCGCCAACGGTCCAGTCGACCTCGTCAGTGGTCACGGACTCGATGAAGTCGGTGCGCGGCCGATCTGACAGGTAACGCTCCAGCTCGTCGACCGGGCGAAGTGGCAGGCAAGACCCGCTGGCAAGCATGACGTGACGCACCTGTGGGAAACGCTCCAGCATTACCATGCTGGCGGTCTGGGTCGCTTGGACAATGGACCAGCTGCCCCACTCACAGGCGTGACGCTCGCAAAACACGACATGCGCGCAATCCGCGAGTTTCTGCTTCAGCCATTTGGCGTTGTCTTCATCCACACGCTTGTCGACATGGATGACCACCGGCTTGCCGTGCTCGCAGAAATGCCGGGCGACAAGCGCTGCGCGGTCGAGCGCTTCGTGGACGAGCATGATGAATCCAACACTCATGCCCAGTTGCCTTTCGACATGAGGCCAAGAATTTCGAGCTGGCGCCAGTTGATGTATTTCTCAGACCATTGGCACCACAGGTCCGGGCTGTCAGACAGACCCTGATTATAGGCTTTATACTCGTGGCTATTGGCGAAGTGCTGTTTGCGCTCCATCTCTTCGGCGGATTTTTCCTTGAAGATATCGAGAAATTTCGCGTGCAGTAGGCAGCCTGATGTCTTCTCCCCGCCCCACTCGTCATAAACGAGGTTCAGCCCGCGCGGCAGCAGCATATGGGTCGAACTGACATAGGCGTAAGCGCGGTTCCACTTGACCAGCGGGATCTTGTTCATGGCAGGCGCGCGTTCGGCATTGTCGTAAAAGAAAGCGCGTGCACGGGGGCCACCCTGGATCCACAGGTTCCCGTATTTCGTATTCTTCTGGATCGTGTAATTGCCGCTGTCGAACCATGGTGAGACGACAAACGGGTCATCCCCCTCGCGATATGTCGCGGCGTCGATCGGGCCTTTGGGATACATATCGACCAGCATCGTGCCGAAGGATTTGACTGAGGACGCATCAAGCCAGTCAGTTAACGCGCGGATAGGGCGGGTGTCACAGAACGGATAGACGAAAAACTCGTCAATATCGACGGTGAGCGACCAGTGGCCATGCGCATAGCGCATTTGCAGCCAATTCAACCAGTCCACGCCAAAGCGCGCGCGCTTATAGCCTTCCTCTGTATGAAAGACGGAAACATCCATCTGTTCAGCGAGGTATTCCGCCGTCCCGTCGCTTGACCCGTTATCCACGAAAAAGAAGTGATCGACGCCAAGCTCACGATAATACGAGAGAAAATAGGGCAGACGGACACGTTCGTTGCGCAAGGTGCAGAACAACAAGACGTCGCTGCTTCCGATCTGTTGCGTGCGATTTCGCAGTTCTGACAGCTCGCGACGCTTCCGGAAGGCCCGGGCACGCCAACGGCGACGTTCAAGTCGCAGGCGATATGATTTCAGAAGACCCATACGCGTCCTGGCCGTGCTCCTGTCGGGGTCATGTTAGGCGAGCCCCGTGACTGCATGGTTAACACGAGCGAAATGCGCGTCCCAACTTGGTATCTGCGGCTTAAGGTCCGCACATGCGTTTCGAAGGCTGCTTAGCTCTGTCCCGGCGTGCTCGATTATTGTTTTTTTCCAAAGGTATCGGTCTTGCAGGTCTACGTAAACGGGGAAGTCGCCCAACAGCTCAAGGTGAATGGCAAGATCGCCACAGATAACCGGTGTACCAAGCGCCGCAGCCTCTAGAGAGGGCAAGCCGAACCCTTCGGCGATGCTTGAGAAAAGCAGGCCGTGTGCATTGGCGAGCAGGGGCCATAGCGCGGCGTCATTCATGTTTTCATGTTGATGGATCCAAGGGTTGCTTTTCAGGTTATCCAGCCTTGTGATCACATCCTCGGACGCCCAACCGCGTTGGCCAATAATGTGCAGCTCAGGCATTTCGCTTTCGAGAAGGTCCTGCTCAAGCTCCTCCCAAATGTCTAACAGGAGAGTTTGATTCTTGCGGGGTTCTATTGTTCCTATCGTCAAAAAATAGGGTCTAACTTGGATTCTTCTGTCCAACTCGATGTCGGGAACATCAATGCCGAGGTGAGCATGGGTCACCGGAACTCTTTCGGACCGCCGATTGACCTCTGCCTTGATTGCATCCGCTGACACTTTAGAATTTGTGATCACAAGATTACTTTGACGTGCGATTATCGCAACCTTCTGATCGAACTTTGGAACGCTCCCTTTGCGCTGCAGATCAGGAAACTCGAGCGGGATCAGGTCGTGTAGAAAGGTCACAACCTTCAGTCCTGCCCCCTTCAGGGCCTCGAACAGCGACTCTGAAATATTGGAATGTCCGGTGTTGAGGTATACGGCGTCTGCCGCGGCCAGTGTTTTGAAAGATGCCGTCAGATCGCTCAGCGCGCCTTGGTGTTTTGCCAACCGCCGCAGATCAGATTCCGCCGCGCCGCGAGGGGAAGGGGTTTTGAGACCGACAACTGCCCGCAGGTCGCGACCACCCCATGGGGTTGCGCCAGTGACCCGGTCGAGGAACGCTTGAACGCCAGCGCGGTCCAACAACACGTAACTGCCCGCGACTTTGGCGAGAGCCCATAGGTCGGGCTTTGTCGACAGGCACCATTTAAGGTAAGCCAGCTCGACCCGGTCGATGCCGGTATGCGGGCCGCGCCCAACACGGCTGGTCAGCCGCGTTATGTCCAGAAGGACGGGGAATGACCTAGCGGTCGTAGTGGCCATTTTGATGCCAGCGCCATGCGTCGCGGACCATCGCATCCATTTTGGAGCGCTTGGGGTCCCAGCCCAGAAGTTTTCGAGCTTTCTCGCTGCCTGAAACGAGCTTTGTACAATCCCCGGCCCGGCGTTCACCTTCGATCATAGGGACAGGCTTGTTGGTAATCGCGCCGCTTGCATTGACGACCTCGCGGACGGAGAAACCCGTCCCGGTGCCAAGGTTGAACGCGGCGCTGCCTTTGCCGTCAAGCAGCCAGTTTAGACCCAAAACATGCGCATCTACGAGATCCATCACATGGACATAGTCGCGAATACAGGTGCCGTCGGGTGTGTCGTAATCGGTGCCATAGAGCGTCAACGCGTCGCGCTTCCCCTCGACGGCGTCGAGGACAAGGGGGATCAGATGTGTCTCTGGCTGGTGGAACTCGCCCACCTCCCCCTCCGGGTCGGCGCCCGCGACGTTGAAGTAGCGGAAGATCACGTGGTTGAGGCCATGGCTGACCTCGAAATTCGTAAGGATGTCTTCAATGGCCCGCTTTGATGCACCGTAGGCGTTGATCGGCATCTGCGCGCTGTCTTCGGTCAGGGCAACGCCGTCCTGCTCGCCATATGTGGCGCATGTAGAAGAGAACACGAAGTTCTGGCAGCCGCTCGCGACCGCCGCCTCGATCAGGGTGAGGGAACCGCCGACATTGTTGCGCCAGTAGAGGCCCGGGTCAGACATGGACTCGCCGACTTGGCTGAACGCCGCAAAATGCATTACGGCGACAGGCTCGTGTTTGTCAAAGACCTCATCCAGCCGGGCGCGGTCTTGCAAATCGCCCTGCTCGAACGGGCCAAACTTGACGGCCTGTTCCCATCCGGTGGAGAGATTGTCGAAGGTGACCGGTGTAAAACCGTTTTGGGCCAACACTTTACAGGCGTGGGAGCCGATATAGCCAGCACCCCCAGTGACCAGAACCGAGCTCATACTTGGGTCGTTCCTTGCAGGTTATTCCGCCGCGTTGCGCAGGGAGGCCATCTCGTCGAGGTAGCTTCCAAACTCGTCCCGCAGCTCGGGCCTGGACAGACCAAAGGCAACGGTTGCCTGCAGATAACCAGCTTTTGACCCACAATCATACCGCTGACCGCGGAAACGGTAGCCATAGACGTCGCGATCTTCCGCAATCTCTTGCGCAATGGCGTCGGTCAGCTGAATTTCACCGCCTGCACCTTCCTTGATCGTGTTGAGGTTCTTCAAGACGTTTGGCGTCAGGATATAGCGACCGATCACCGCGAGGTTTGACGGCGCTTCTTCCCTTTTGGGTTTCTCAACCATGCCTTTGACCCCAACGATGGAGCCCATGTCGTCTTTGATATCGAGCACACCGTAGGCGGAGGCCTTGTCAGCGGGCACTTCCATCGCGGCAACCATGCAGCCACCTGTCTCGGCATGGGCCTCGACCATTTGCTGCAAGCAGGGTGTGTCCGCCGCGATCACGTCATCGGGCAGGATCACCGCGAAAGGCTCGTCGCCAATCAGGCGGCGGGCGCACCAGACGGCGTGGCCAAGGCCAAGCGCCATGTACTGACGCACATAGGCAATCGCGCCGCTTTCCATATTAGTGTTCTGGAGCATGTCCAGGATGTCGGTCTTGCCCTTACGCTGAAGTGTGCTTTCCAGCTCTGGCGCGTGGTCGAAATAGTCCTCAAGCGCAGCCTTGCCGCGCGAGGTTACAAATATGAACTCTGTGATGCCTGCGGCGCGCGCCTCGTCGATCGCATATTGGATCAACGGACGGTCCACGAGGGTCATGATCTCTTTCGGGATCGACTTTGTAGCAGGAAGAAAACGTGTCCCCATCCCTGCCACGGGGAAGACAGCCTTTGTTACTTTACCGGTCATAGTAGCCTCAAGTTGGTATCGATACGCCGCAATTTGGAAACGGTTGATATGCCTCTGATCGGATACGATGACGGCAAATTTGTGACGTTTAGACGGAGTATGGTGACAATATACAGGCCACAACGGGGAATTTAAAAGGTACCGAAACCCTTAGCTTCGTCGCAAAGCCGTGATCTGGCGAGCAGTGCGCGCTCGCGTTCTGCACGCTCCGCGAGGCTGTAGCGCCTGAAGTAAGGATCAGATCGCAGCGATTTTCCGAACAGGCCGCCGGTCTGGACCCAGAACCCGTCAGGGTGAAACCATCTGTGATGAAACAGCGAGCTGCGTGAAAAAGACATGGCCGTCACGATCGCACCTTGATCGGCCTCCTTTTTCGCTGCCGCGAAAAGATCACGCTGCTGCCGGCGCGGCGCATAAACTGCGATTGAGTATCCTGGCGGCTGATCTTTAAACGCCAGAAAGGGCGCAAGGGGCGGGGGCAAAGGGGTCGTGCCGCCTTGTCTTTGCAGTCCATCAGCCACTCCGTCGTCAAAATCCGAGAGTAGTTTTCGCACCATTTGAGGCTCTAAACCGCCCGAAATCATGTGAGTCAGCAAAGATCGCCGATGATCTTCCCGGATCATGCCGAGCCGATCAAGGTCGCGGTCATGACGCCGCAGGAAATACGCCTGACTGGCCCCGACCTCGAACAGGCTAAGCGGCACCCGGTCCGCGCGACGACGGATGCTGGGCGCAAAGCCATGCTGCACCACCGCGTCTGGAATGAGGGCCGTCACATACCCGCGTTGTGCCATGCGAAGGTTGAGGTCGGTCTCGTCCAGAAAGAACCGGTAGGCCTCGTCGAACCCGCCCATCTGACACAAGCGGTCGCGACGGAACGCGCAATTCGTCCCATGGGTCTTGAAACCGCCTTCAGGGGTACCCTCGCGGCGGGTTTCTCCTGAAATCTCGATCAGCCGAGAATCGCCGTCGGGGCCGACCATCTCGGCCCCCCATTGCAGGTCTATCCCATTGCGACCCAGAACGAATCCCCCTGCAGCAGAGAGAATCGGTTCCTGAAACGGAACAATAAGCCGCTCCAGCCAGACGGGCTCTGCCACCGCATCATCGTCGATAAAGGCCACAACATCGCCTGCTGCCAGCCCGATGCCGATATTGCGCGCCTGAGAGATGTTCGGCAGGTCATAACTTGCGTGTTTCACCTGCTCAGACAGCCCAAGCTCAGCAATCACCTCAACAGCAGCTGGATCGGCCACAACCACAACCTCGAACCTGGGCAGGGATTGAAAGCGCAGGGCGGTGAGGCAGCGGCGTAGCTCACGCGGGCGATGTCGGCTGACAATGACGACACTGACCGCAGGGTGCGGCGTTTGGGCCGCGGGGGCGGTCATGCCACGCCCATCTCCTGCATCATGCGTTCAAGGCGGGGAACATCTTCGGGATTGTTGAGCTCCCAGAACTGCCGGTCACGTGCTTCGACCTCGATGCACAGCACGGAATGGCCGTTTTCAAGGAAACGAAGCTGCTCTAGCCCTTCGAGGGTTTCCAACGGCCCTGTGTCCCAAGTCGGATACGCAGCCAGCGGGTCGGGGCGGTAGGCGTAGACGCCCACATGATGAAAGACCGGCGTCTCTTCACCCGGCTGATAGGTACGGGAAGTAAAGGGGATCACCTCTTTCGAAAAATAGAGCGCGTGGCGGTTCTTGTCGAAAACAGCCGTTGTGCCACCCACCCGACCTTCGCGGCGATCCTGTAAGAACCCGTTCAGCGCATCAGCATCGGTTTTCAGGACAGGGGTGGCAACCATCGCTGTTTTATCCTGTGCGAGACCCGCGATCAGATCCTCCACAAACCATGACGGGGTCAGCGGGGCGTCACCCTGCAGATTAACCACGATATCATAACCGCCGCCCATTACCTCATGCGCCTGCGCGCAGCGCTCCGTGCCATTGGCGCAGTCTGGCGAGGTCATGACCACCTCTGCGCCGAAAGATTCCGACGCGTCTTTGATCCGATCATCATCTGTGGCCACCACGACCCGGTCCACACCAGAGACAGACATAGCCGCGCGCCAAGAGCGCTCAATCAGGGTCTGTTCCTGCCCAGTTGCGCCTTTCAGCGGCACCAACGGCTTGCCCGGATATCGTGTCGAGGCGTATCGGGCCGGGATGATGATCGCGGTTTTCATCAGGACGCTTTCAGATCCACGCCCGGCGCGTAGGCAATAAAGAACGGGTTCTCGTAGATCGGTTTGCCATAGGTGAACGGTGTGTGGTCATCGAACCGGATCACCATGCCACCCGCGCCGCGCAGCACTGCGTCACCCGCCGCCGTATCCCATTCCATGGTGCGTCCGAGCCGAGGGTAAAGATCAGCCTCACCCGTGGCGACCAGACAGAACTTCAGCGACGATCCCGCGCCGGTCATGTCGGCCACGTTATACTTGTTGATGTAGTCATCCGTGGCCTGATCGCGATGCGACTTAGACGCCACCACGATCAGCGCATCGTTGTCAGGTGTCTTGACCTTGATCGCATTGGCAGCCCCGGCCTTGTCTTTGTCGAACGGCGCGGCTTCTTCGAGCGAAGCGCCACTTGCATCTGTGTAGAACAGCCGACCCCGCGCAGGCGCATAGACCACGCCGCGCACTGGGACGCCTGCCTCGACCAGCGCGATGTTCACCGTGAAATCACCACGGCGCTTGATGAATTCCTTGGTGCCGTCGAGCGGGTCGACAATGATGAAGTCCTTTGCCGACTGCGTGTGGGAGGCGGCCTGTTCCTCAGTCACCACCAGCATATCCGGGAACGCCGCGGCCAGCCCGGCGGAGATATGCGCATCAGCCGCCTCATCGGCGGCAGTGACCGGGCTGTCATCGGACTTGGATTTCACCTCGAAATCATCGGCATTGTAGATATCCATGATGATATCGCCGGCCTCCAGGGCCAGTTTCCGGCTGACATCGGCAAACTCTTGATAATCCATCCGGCTTTTTCGCCCTTCTATTGCGCCTCGTGTAGCGCCATCTTATGGTCCGTCGCTAACGGAACGGCAAGTTTTCTGACGCCAAGATCAGACACCGGTCCATCAACGCAGGCGGTGCGATGTTTACGACACAAGAACGCAACAACCATTTCCGCTCGGCTCTTGGGCTGATGGAGCTGGTCTATGTCTCGACCGTGCGGCAGGTACGCCGCACCCACAGCAATGCGCTGGTGGGCCTGATGTCGAACCTATTGCAGACCTTGGTCTTCGTGGGCGCGTTCTACATGATGTTCACAGTACTCGGGCTGCGCGGCAACGCCATCCGGGGCGACTTCATCCTGTATCTGCTGTCGGGCATCTTCCTGTTTCTGACACACACCAAGGCCGTGGGCGCAGTGATGGGCTCGGAGGGGCCGACCTCCGCCATGATGAAACACGCGCCGATGAACACCGCGATTGCGATCATGTCCTCGGCGCTGTCCTCGCTTTATATCCAGGTGCTGTCGGCAGCGGTGATCCTGTTCTTCGTCCATGTCGCCTGGTACCCGGTCTATTTCTACAAGCCCGTGCCGACGGTCGCGATGTTCCTGCTGGCCTGGGCGTCCGGTGTATCGGTGGGGATGTGCTTTCTGGCGCTCAAGCCGTGGTTCCCCGGCCTCGCGGGCACGCTGACCATGGTCTACAGCCGCGCCAACATGATTGCGTCGGGCAAGATGTTCGTGGCCAACACCATGCCGAGCTACATTCTGGCCTTCTTCGACTGGAACCCGCTGTTTCACGCAATTGATCAGGCGCGGGGCTTTGCTTTCATCAATTACAACCCGCATTTCAGTTCGATCAGCTACCCAGTCACAGTGACGGTCGTGCTTATTATGGTCGGATTGATGGGCGAGTTTTACACCCGCAAACACGCCTCTATCAGCTGGTCGGCTGGAAAGTAGGAGCAACCACTCGCAACGTCAGGTTGAGCCTGCCGCCTTTCGCCAGAAGCGGAGAGGTGCCAAACGCGATTCGGTCCACCCCGTGATAGGCCAGCCGCGCGTCGCCGCCCATCACCACCACGTCGCCCGACCGCAGCCAAATGCTTTCCGTGGAACCCCCGCGCGTAACATTTCCCATCCGAAACAGCGCGTCATCACCCAGCGAGACGGACACCACGGGCCACTGAAACTCCCCCTCGTCGCGGTCTTGATGCATCCCCATCTTGGTGTCTTCGGCGTAGTAGTTCATCAGGCAGCAATCTGGCGCCCGGCTAACACCGGAGACCGCATCCCAGATCTCCAGCACTTCGTCCGGGATCGCAGGCCAAGGCGCGCCGTTGGGGTGATGCGCAGCATATCTGTAGCCCTTGGTGTCGGCGACCCAGCCCAAACGCCCGAAAGAGGTCATCCGCACCGACATCCGCCTGCCGCTGGGCAAAACCGGTTGAAACGGCGGCGTCCTCGCAGCTGTTTTGCGCAATCTCTCCACAAGCTTTTGCTGGGCATCAGCGTTGAGAAACCGCTCGTAAATCTGGAATCCGCGCAGGGTCAGGTCAGGTGTCATAGGAGCATAGAAGCCACAGATCGCGGGGCTCTCAAGGGAATTGGCCAAATTCTATGCTCTTTGCGCAATTTCCAGAGGCCGTTCGCCTTGCAGCACCTGAATCGCGCACCTATATACCGCCAGAACTCCGATAGGGGAGCAATCCCCGGTTCATTGGGATTGGAGGGCAGGGGCCATAAAGGGTCTGTCTTCCGCAACATCGCCGCAAGTAAGAAGGACCTGCATCATGGCCAAAGTCATTGGTATTGACCTCGGAACAACAAACTCCTGTGTAGCAATCATGGACGGCTCGCAGCCTCGCGTTATCGAAAACGCTGAAGGCGCGCGCACGACACCATCGATTGTCGCATTCACAGACGACGAGCGTCTGGTCGGCCAAGCCGCCAAACGCCAAGCCGTCACCAACCCATCCAACACTGTCTTTGCAGTCAAGCGCCTGATCGGCCGTCGTTTCGACGACAAGGATCTGGCCAAGGACAAAAAGAACATGCCGTTCGACATCGTCGACGGCGGCAACGGCGACGCATGGGTCGAAGCCGGTGGCGACAAGTATTCGCCTGCTCAAGTCTCTGCGTTCATCCTGCAAAAGATGAAAGAAACCGCTGAAAGCTACCTCGGCGAAGACGTGACCCAAGCGGTCATCACTGTGCCAGCCTACTTCAACGACGCCCAGCGCCAAGCCACCAAGGACGCCGGTAAGATTGCCGGCCTCGAAGTGCTGCGCATCATCAACGAGCCAACCGCGGCTGCACTTGCCTATGGCCTCGACAAGAAAGAAACAAAAACCATCGCGGTCTATGACCTTGGTGGCGGTACGTTCGATATCACCATTCTGGAGATTGACGACGGCTTGTTCGAAGTAAAATCCACCAATGGCGACACGTTCTTGGGTGGTGAAGACTTCGACATGCGCATCGTGTCCTACCTTGCTGACGAGTTCAAAAAGGAAAATGGCGGCGTTGACCTAACCAAAGACAAGATGGCGCTGCAGCGCCTTAAGGAAGCTGCCGAGAAAGCGAAGATCGAACTGTCTTCGAGCCAGCAAACAGAGATCAACCAGCCGTTTATCTCCATGGACCCCAAGGGCGGCCAGCCGCTGCACTTGGTGATGAAGCTGACACGCTCGAAACTGGAAAGCCTTGTGGGCGACCTGATCAAAGCGTCGATCAAACCATGCAAAGAGGCCGTCAAAGACGCGGGTCTTTCCATCAGTGATATCGACGAGATTGTTTTGGTTGGCGGTATGACCCGCATGCCGAAAGTCGTGGAAGAAGTGTCCAAATACTTCGGCAAAGAGCCAAACAAAGGCGTGAACCCGGACGAGGTTGTTGCCATGGGCGCGGCTGTGCAAGCCGGTGTTCTGCAAGGCGACGTCAAAGACGTGGTCCTTCTGGACGTAACGCCGCTGTCCCTGGGCATCGAAACTTTGGGCGGCGTGTTCACCCGCCTGATCGACCGCAACACAACGATCCCGACGAAGAAGTCGCAAATCTTCTCGACCGCCGAGGACAACCAGAACGCGGTGACGATCCGCGTGTTCCAAGGTGAGCGTGAGATGGCTGCTGACAACAAGATCCTCGGCCAGTTCAACCTGGAAGAGATCCCACCGGCACCACGCGGCCTGCCGCAGATCGAAGTGACCTTTGACATCGACGCCAACGGCATCGTGTCGGTCGGCGCCAAAGACAAAGGCACCGGCAAAGAGCAAGCGATCACGATCCAAGCTTCGGGCGGTCTGTCCGACGAGGATATCGAGCAAATGGTGAAAGACGCCGAGGCAAACGCCGAAGCAGATGCCGAGAAGAAGGAACTGGTCGAGGCGAACAACCAAGCCGAAAGCCTGATCCACGGCACCAAGAAATCGCTCGAAGATCACGGCGACAAGGTGGACGGCTCGACCGTTGAGGTTATCGAGCTGGCGATCAAAGCGCTGGAAGAAACGCTGGAAACCCAGGACGCCGGCAAGATCAAAGGCGGCATTCAGAACCTTTCTGAAGCGTCCATGAAACTGGGCGAAGCGATCTACAAGGCCAGCCAGGAAGAGGCAGCTGCCTCGGACGGCGACGCCGAGCCTGACGACACGCCACGCGGCGTGGATGACGACATTGTCGACGCCGACTTTGAAGACCTGGACGACGAAGACAAACGCGCGTGATCGCAAGTACAACCTGAACTAAACGAGGCCGGCCCATTCATGCGGCCGGTCTCGCAGGTTTCAGGGGAGACCGAAAGATATGGCAAAACGTGATTATTATGAGGTGCTGGGCGCCTCAAAAGGGGCTTCCGCCGAAGAGCTGAAGAAGGCCTACCGCCAAAAGGCGAAAGAGCTGCACCCTGATCGCAACTCGGACAACCCGAAAGCCGAAGAGCAGTTCAAAGAGGCCAACGAGGCCTATGAAGTGCTGAAAGATGCCGACAAGAAAGCGGCCTATGACCGCTACGGCCATGCCGCGTTCGAAGGTGGCATGGGCGGCGGCGGTGGTGGGCGTGGTCCCGGTGGTGCCGATTTCTCCAGTGCGTTCTCGGATGTGTTCGAAGACCTGTTCGGCGATTTCATGGGCGGCCAGCAACGCGGCGGGCGCGGACGTGCCTCGCGTGGCTCGGACCTGCGCTACAATTTGCAAATCTCGTTGGAAGAAGCCTTCAGCGGACTACAGAAATCCATCACTGTGCCGACCTCCGTATCTTGCGACGCCTGCGACGGCAGCGGCGCTGAAGGCGGGGCGGAACCTCAGACCTGTCCGACCTGTTCGGGCATGGGCAAAGTGCGCGCGCAGCAGGGGTTCTTCACGGTGGAACGCACCTGTCCAACCTGTTCAGGCGTCGGTCAGATCATCAAGAACCCATGCAAATCCTGTGGTGGCGCTGGCCGCCAACAGAAGGAACGTTCGCTGAGCGTGAACATCCCAGCTGGCGTTGAAACCGGCACGCGCATTCGTTTGGCCGGTGAGGGCGAAGCGGGACTGCGCGGCGGACCGTCAGGCGATCTGTACATCTTTATCGACGTGAAGAAGCACCAGCTGTTCGAACGAGACGGCAGCGACCTTTATTGCCGCGTCCCTGTTTCGATGACGACTGCAGCGATTGGCGGCGACATCGAGGTGCCCACCATTGATGGCGGAAAATCCCGTGTGAAAGTTCCTGCGGGCAGCCAATCCGGTCGCCAGATGCGGCTGCGCGCCAAGGGCATTCCCGCTTTGCGCGGCGGCGGTCAGGGCGACATGTTCATCGAGCTTGCGGTTGAAACGCCCGTCAATTTGACGGGCAAGCAGAAAGAGCTGCTACGCGAATTCGAAGAGATGAGCAAAGAGAACAACCCGGAGCTGTCCGGCTTCTTCAAGAAGATGAAGTCATTCTGGGACAGCGGCGCTGAGTGATCTGACGCCTTAGGCCGCCTGTCTGTGGCGGCCTACCCCACCTTGCAAGCCGACATGACCGCCATGTTCAAAATGTCATTCGCTGTCGATGTGGTGCTGCACAGCTGGATCGGCTGATCGATTCCGCTAAGGATCGGCCCGATCACCGTCGCGCCCGCCATCTCCTGCATCAGCTTGACCGAGATCGAGGCGGAGTGACGCGCTGGCACCACCAATACATTCGCGGGCCCCGAGAGTTTGCAGAACGGGTACTGCGCCAGAACATCCGGGTTCAAGGCGACGTCTACGGTCATCTCTCCGTCGAACTCGAAATCAACGCCTCTATGGCTGAGCACCTCGGGCGCCATCGCCATTTTCTCCGCCCTTTCGCTGACCGGATAACCAAAGGTCGAGAAGCTGACAAAGGCCACACGAGGCTCTAACCCAAGGGATCTGGCCGTCGCAGCGCCCCGGGTGGCGATCCGGGCGAGGTCATATTCATCGGGCCATTCATGCACCAACGTGTCGGAGACCAGAACAATACGCCCCTTCAGAAGCAACGCGGTGACACCAACGGCACCGTCTTTCTCGGCCATGTCGACAACATGGTTCAGCAGCCCAAGAACATGCGCCGATTTCCGAGTGGCCCCGGTAACCAAGCCGTCGCCATGCCCATGCGCCAGCATCAGTGCAGAGAAGACATGCCGGTCACGCGCCGCAAGTCGGTGCACATCCTGGTGGTCGTAGCCTTTGCGCTGCAGGCGGTCATAGAGAAAGGTCTTGTAGGCTTCGAGGTGTTCCGAGTTGCGGGCGTTAACCACTTTCAGCTCGCGCACGGCATCTTCCAACCCGGCGGCCTCCAGCTTCTCGCGGACATCTTCTTCACGACCGACAACCAACGCTTCGCCCAAACCTGAACGCTGATAAGACACCGCCGCACGCAGCACACGCGGGTCGTCGCCTTCCGCAAAAATCATCCGCGCCTGGCTCTTGCGTGCGCGGTTGTAAAGCCCGTCCAGCATCGTCGCGGTGGGATCCATACGCGCCCGCAAAGAGGCCTCGTATTCTTCAAAATCCACAATTGGTTTGCGCGATACCGCCGTGTCGATCCCGGCTTTGGCAACCGCTGGCGGGATCGTATGGATCAGCCGCGGATCGAATGGCGCCGGGATGATATAGTCCCGCCCGAAGGTCAGTTTGCGGCCGTAGGCCATGGCGACCTCGTCCGGCACGTCTTCCCGCGCGAGCTTGGCCAAAGCCTCTGCGCAGGCGATCTTCATCGTGTCATTGATGGTCCGTGCCCGAATGTCCAAAGCACCACGGAAGAGATAGGGAAAACACAGTACATTGTTGATTTGGTTGGGGTAATCAGACCGACCGGTGGCAACGATTGCATCTTGGCGCACCTCATGCGCCTCTTCTGGCGTGATCTCAGGATCCGGGTTCGCCATTGCAAAGATCACCGGATTATCCGCCATAGACGCGACCATCGCGGGCGTCACGGCGCCCTTGGCAGACACGCCGAGAAACACATCTGCGCCGCGCATTGCGTCTTCCAAACTGCGGTCTGATGTCTTGGCGGCATGGGCGGATTTCCATTGGTTCATCCCCTCGGTGCGCCCTTGGTAAATGACCCCCTTGGTATCGCATGCAATACAATTGTCATGCTTCGCGCCCATTGCCTTGATCAGCTCGACGCAAGCGATGCCAGCAGCCCCCGCACCGTTCAAAACAATCTTGACGTCCTCGATCTTCTTGCCGGTCAGAAACAACGCATTCAGCAGGCCCGCAGCACAGATCACCGCTGTGCCGTGCTGGTCATCGTGAAAGACCGGGATGTCCATTTCTTCGCGCAAACGCTGCTCGATGATGAAACACTCGGGCGCCTTGATGTCCTCAAGGTTAATGCCGCCAAAGGACGGCCCCATTAACCTTACCGCGCGCACGAATTCATCTGGATCTTCAGTGTCCAACTCAATGTCGATCGAGTTCACATCAGCAAAACGCTTGAACAGCACCGACTTGCCTTCCATCACCGGTTTCGACGCCAGCGCACCTAGATTTCCAAGGCCCAGAATTGCTGTGCCATTTGTGATCACAGCAACCATGTTGCCCTTTGTCGTGTAATCATAGGCCGTGTCGGGGTTCTCAGAAATGGCCTCCACCGGGACCGCAACGCCGGGGGAATAGGCCAGCGACAAGTCGCGTTGCGTTGCCATCGGTGTCGATGCGCTGATCTCGATTTTGCCGGGCTTTGGTTCGAGATGGTAGCGAAGCGCCTCTTCGGCGGTGACTCGGCTGTTCTTTTTCATGTCGCAGATTCCTATTGGGCCAAGACGCAGTTTTAACCAAGCCAAGCGCACGCACAACCGATTGGCCCTTTCCCCCGTGAAGGCGCGTTTGTAAACTTAACGGCACACACCACGCAGGGGGAATTCGTGGCCACGACCAGCGCATCAGTTACGCCGATGATGGCCCAATTTCTGGAGATCAAATCCCAGTACCCGGATGCGTTGCTGTTCTACCGCATGGGCGATTTCTACGAGATGTTTTTCGACGACGCGGTCGCGGCGGCGGAAGCATTGGACATCGCCTTAACCAAACGCGGCAAGCATCTGGGCCAAGACATTCCGATGTGCGGGGTGCCCGCGCATTCGGCTGAGAATTACCTGCTGTCACTGATCCGAAAAGGCTTCCGCGTCGCCGTGTGCGAACAGATGGAA
The DNA here is from genome assembly GCA_947494645.1 of uncultured Litoreibacter sp. GTDB lineage: Bacteria > Pseudomonadota > Alphaproteobacteria > Rhodobacterales > Rhodobacteraceae > Litoreibacter. The sequence continues at coordinate 493,025 of CANLVO010000002.1, read as the reverse complement.
AACCCGGCTGAAGCGAAGAAAAGAGGGTCTAAATCAGTGGTTCGGCGGGATGTTGTCCGCCTTGTCACCCCAGGAACCTTGACCGAAGACAGCTTGCTAGACGCCCGGCGCAACAACTTTCTGGCCGCTTATTCCGACATCCGGGGGGAGGCCGCTTTGGCTTGGGTCGATATCTCGACCGGAGTGTTTCGCGTCACCCCATGCCCCAGCGTGCGGCTTGGTCCGGATCTTGCGCGATTGGCCCCGCAGGAGCTGCTTTTGTCTGAAGCAAGCTTCACCGACCTCGACACCGTGGCGTCCGATCTGGGCGTTGCGACGATCCCGCTGAGCCGCGCGAGCTTTGACAGTACGTCAGCCGAGAAACGGTTAACGGAATTCTACAAGGTCGGCTCGCTTGAGGCCTTTGGACAATTTTCGCGCGCTGAACTCTCGGCAATGGGCGCCGTGCTCGACTACCTTGAGATCACGCAGAAAGGCCGGATGCCGCGGCTTAATCCGCCGGTACGGGAAGAAGCGGGTCGCATCATGCAGATCGACGCGGCCACGCGGCGCAATCTGGAGCTAACCCATGCGTTGTCAGGTGGTCGCGACGGCTCGCTTATGTCGGTTGTGGATCGGACGATGACAGCTGCTGGGAGCCGGTTGCTGGATCGACGGATCGCCAGCCCTTCGACCCACCTGGAAACTTTGGAAGGGCGGCAAAACGGTGTTGCGTTTTTTGTCGGTGATGCTGCCGTGCGGAACGAGACCAGAGATGCACTGCGTAAAGTGCCGGATATCGACCGTGCCCTGTCGCGGATATCACTGGAACGCGCAGGGCCTCGTGATCTTGCATCGATCAGAAATGGGCTGGAACAGTGTCTGTTTTTGCACGGAAAGCTCGCAGATCAGTCTCTGCCCGGCATGCTCGACCGCGCAGTTGGCGCATTGAAAGGGCATGACGCCTTGATCGCGCTTTTATCCGATGCGTTGGTCGCAGAACCGCCGCTCTTGGCCCGGGACGGTGGGTTTGTCGCGGCGGCGTATGATACCGAGCTCGAAGAGGTCCGAACGCTGCGCGATGAGGGGCGCAAGGTGATCGCGCAAATGCAGGCGGAGTATTCCGAGCTGACAGGCGTCTCTGCCCTGAAGATCAAACATAACAACGTGCTTGGCTATTTTATCGAGACCACGAGCACTCATGCGGAAAAGATGCTGTCAGAGCCCCTGTCAGAGCGATTCATCCACCGCCAGACGACCGCCAATCAGGTCCGGTTCACCACCGTTGAGCTGTCAGAGCTTGAGACCAAGATCCTGAACGCCGGCGGGCGGGCAATTGAAATTGAGAAACGGATATTCGAAGAGCTTTGCCAGGCTGTGAACGAAAACGCGCCGAATCTGACGCTGGCCTCTGACGCGTTGTCCGAAATTGATCTTGCGGCGAGTCTTGCGGATCTAGCCGCTGCCGAAAACTGGACCCGGCCCAAGATTGATGAAAGCCGGGCCTTTGATGTGCGCGATGCGCGGCACCCGGTGGTTGAGCGGGCCTTGCAGGCGCAAAGCGGGGCGCCCTTCGTCGCGAACTCGTGCGACCTGAGCGCGGAGGATGGCGATGCCAATATCTGGCTGCTGACCGGGCCAAACATGGCGGGTAAGTCGACCTTCCTCCGTCAGAACGCAATTATCGCACTTTTGGCCCAAATAGGGTCTTATGTGCCTGCCTTCTTCGCCCATATCGGGTTGGTTTCGCAACTGTTCAGCCGGGTTGGAGCGTCGGATGATCTGGCACGTGGGCGATCAACGTTCATGGTCGAAATGGTCGAAACCGCCGCGATCCTGAACCAAGCGGACCCGCGGGCATTGGTGATTCTCGACGAGATCGGGCGCGGCACGGCGACCTATGATGGCCTGTCCATCGCCTGGGCCACGATGGAGCATCTGCACGACGTAAATTCGTGCCGCGCGCTGTTTGCCACGCACTACCACGAGCTGACCGCTTTGGCCTCAAAACTCGACGGCGTGGATTGTGCCACGGTTGCCGTGAAGGAGTGGGAGGGCGACGTGATCTTCCTGCATGAGGTGCGCAAGGGCGCAGCGGACAGATCCTACGGCGTTCAGGTTGCGAAGCTGGCCGGATTGCCGGACGCCGTGGTGGAACGTGCGCGCGTGGTGTTGGACGCCTTGGAAAAAGGGGAGCGGGAAGGGGCCGCAAACCCGAAAGCGTTGATCGACGACCTGCCGCTTTTCTCAGCCACGCCAACACCGGCGCCGCAAACGCAAAGCACCTCGCTGGTCGACAGCCGCTTGGAAGAGGTTCTTCCCGATGAGCTGACGCCGCGCGAGGCGCTGCAATTGTTGTACGAGCTGAAAGACCTAGCCCGGGGTGGATGACACCCCAACTTGCGCGGCACGAAGAAGCCGGTCGTGGATCAGGAAGCCTTCGGTCATCACCTGAATGATGTCTCCCGCCTTGGTATCCGGCAGGGGCGCTTCGAACATCGCTTGATGTAGCTGCGGGTCAAACTTATCGCCCACTTCAGGCACAATAGGCTCGATTCTGTGCTTCCCGAAGACAGAGATCAGCTCCCGCAACGTCAGCTCAACCCCTTCGAAAACGCCCTTCGCGGCTTCGCGCTGCGCTTCATCTGCGCTGTCCAGAGCGCGCTTGAGATTGTCATAAACTGGCATCAGATCACGGGCGAGTTTCGAGCCGCCATATTGCTCTGCCTCACGGCGGTCACGTTCACCGCGTTTGCGGATATTCTCGGCATCGGCCATCGCGCGCAGCAGGCGATCTTTCAGCTGCTTATTCTCTTCCTGCAGGTCTTCCAACTCGTCGGCTGATGCCTCAACGATATCGACCTCTTCCTCGGCATAGGCCTCAAGCGGGTCTTCCAGGAATTCTTCTTCGTCTCTCATGTCACTCATTTCAGGCTCTCACCATCATCAGAAATCATTTTGCCAATCAGTTTGGCGGTGTAGTCGACAATCGGCACGATGCGACCGTAATTCAGTCTTGTGGGGCCAATAACCCCAACAGCGCCAATCACTTTGCGGTCAGCGTTCATATAGGGACTTACGACCAGAGAGGAACCCGAAAGTGAAAAGAGTTTGTTCTCTGAGCCAATAAAAATGCGCACACCCTCGCCGTCTTCGGCCAACTCAAGGTATTCGGCGATGTCCCGCTTGCGTTCAAGGTCGTCGAAAAGCACCCGAATGCGATCCAGATCAGCGCTGTCTTCCTGCGCCAGCAGGTTCGAACGACCCCGCACAATCAGCCGCTCATTTCGGTCGCCCTCATTTTCCCAAACCGCCAGCCCAGCCTCGACCATTTTGCGGGCAAGCGTGTCTAGTTCCTGATGGCGGAGGGTAATCTCGGCGCTGATGCGGGCCTGCAGCTCAGAAATTGTCCGGCCCTCAGCCATAGCATTCAAGAAATTCGCGGCTTCCCGCATAGAGGATTGTGTCTGCCCGGCAGGCGGCGTGAAGACGCGGTTCTCGACATGACCATCTGCGAAAACCAGCACCACCATGGCGCGATCGGGCGACATGCTGACAAACTCGATATGCTTGATCGGTGCTTCATGTTTCGGCGCCAAAACAAGGCTTGCGCCCTGTGTTAGACCCGATAATGCGTTGCCGATGTTGTCCAGCATGGAGGTCACGTCTGGCAGGTTCGTCGTCATAGTCGACTCGATCCGACTGCGATCAGCGTCGTTTAGATCAGTGACCTCAAGCATCCCGTCAACGAACATCCGCAGCCCGGTCTGCGTGGGGATTCGCCCGGCTGACACATGGGGGCTACCAAGCAGCCCCATCAGCTCGAGGTCCTGCATCACATTTCGAATGGTTGCGGCGCTAACCTTTTCGGACAAGGACCGGGTCAGCGTGCGAGATCCCACCGGATCGCCGGTCGCAAGATACCCCTCCACGATGCGCTGAAACACCTCGCGGGAGCGGTCGGTCATCTCGTTCAAAAGGTTCGCGTTGTCCATGATTTCCGTGGGGCCGGGAAGACGACCCAACCTAGATGCCCCCATACCTGCTTGCAACCCAAACTGAGGCAGGCGTATGCAGCTAGAAACCAGCCAACAAGGAGCCGCCCCATGCGACCATCCGGACGTGACCTCGACACTATGCGCACCATCACCATCGAGACGGGGGTGACGAAATACGCAGAAGGGTCCTGCATGATCAAATGCGGCGAAACCCATGTGCTGTGCACCGCCACTGTGGAAGATCGGGTGCCGCCCTTTATGCGCAATTCCGGACTGGGTTGGGTCACTGCGGAATACGGCATGCTGCCCCGCGCGACACACACGCGGATGCGGCGGGAGGCCAAGAATGGCCAATCGGGTCGAACGCAGGAAATTCAACGCCTGATTGGGCGGTCGTTGCGCGCTGGTGTTGACCGTGTCGCCATGGGCGAGCGGCAGATCAGCATCGACTGCGATGTGATCCAGGCCGATGGCGGGACGCGCTGCGCTTCGATCACAGGCGGTTGGGTCGCGTTGCGGCTCGCGGTCAATGCATTGATGAAGGCCGGTGATATCACGACCGATCCTCTGACTGACCACGTGGCCGCTGTCAGCTGCGGGATTTATGCGGGCCAGCCTGTGCTGGACCTCGATTACCTTGAAGACAGCGACGCCGGCACGGACGCAAACTTTGTCATGACCGGCGCAGGTGGCTTGGTTGAAATTCAGGGTTCTGCCGAGGGAGCGACCTTCTCGCGTGACGAGTTCAACACGCTGATGGACCTGGCAGAGAAGGGCGTTTCCGAACTGGTTGCCGCCCAGAAGGCCGCCACCACCTGATGCGCAAACTCTCCGGGGATACGCTGCTGGTCGCCACCCACAACGCGGGCAAGCTGGAAGAGATGGTGCATCTGTTTCAGCCGCTCGGCATTAAGGTCACCGGCGCGGCAGAGCATAATTTGCCTGAGCCGGAAGAGACCGAAACCACATTTGTGGGCAACGCCCGGATCAAGGCGCATGCCGCCGCCAAAGCAACCGGGCTGCCTGCCTTGTCGGACGATAGCGGTATCGAGGTCGACGCCCTCGGCGGTGCGCCAGGTGTATATACCGCCGATTGGGCTGAAACCCCCGATGGGCGCGATTTTGTGATGGCGATGACGCGTACATATGATGAATTACGCAAGGTTAGAGCCGAAAAACCCTGGACCGCCCGATTTCGTGCGACATTGGTTCTGGCTTGGCCTGATGGTCATGACGAGGTGTTTGAAGGCAAGGTTGAGGGCACATTACAGTGGCCGATGCGCGGGATGGATGGGCATGGGTATGATCCGATGTTCCAGCCTGAGGGATACGATATCACCTTTGGTGAAATGGCTTGGGACGAAAAGAACCGCATTTCTCACCGTGCCGACGCGTTTGCCAAGCTGGTGAGCGCCCTTGGCCGCTGAGCTGTGGCAAGAGGCCGGGTTCGGGCTCTACATCCATTGGCCATTCTGTCAGGCCAAGTGCCCCTATTGCGACTTCAACAGCCATGTTTCGGGGTCCATTGACCAAGACGAATGGGCCAACGCTTATCTTTCGGAATTGGACCGCGTCGCAGCGGAAACGTCTGACCGCGTTCTGGGCACTGTGTTCTTTGGCGGCGGCACGCCAAGCCTGATGGACCCCCACCTGATCGACGAGATCATGGACCGGATCAGACGGAACTGGTCCGTGGCGAATGACTTCGAAGTCACGATGGAGGCAAACCCAAGCTCGGTCGAGGCCGGGCATTTTCGGTCTTATCGTGCGGCGGGCGTCGACCGGGTCTCTTTGGGCGTGCAGGCGCTGAACGATGGTGATTTGCGCGCGCTCGGACGGCTGCACAGCGCAGATGAGGCGCGGGCTGCTCTGGAGATTGCCGCTTCCTGCTTTGATCGGGCCAGTTTCGACCTGATCTATGCGCGGCAAAACCAAAGCTTGGCGGATTGGGAGGCAGAATTAAGCATGGCGCTGAGCTTCGGGTTTTCTCACATGTCGCTTTACCAATTAACCATTGAAGACGGCACCGTATTTGGTGCCCGACATTCCCGTGGGTTGCTGAAAGGGCTACCGTCCGAAGATACTTCCGCCGACATGTTTGACCTGACGCAGCAGATGATGGCGAGCGCTGACATGCCTGCCTATGAGGTGTCTAATCATGCCAAAAGCGGGCAGGAAGCGCGACATAATCAGGTTTACTGGCGTGGCGGTGACTACCTTGGAATTGGCCCCGGTGCGCATGGGCGTTTGACCCTCGACGGGCTACGCTACGCCACAGAAACGCCGTTGGCCCCCGCTGCATGGCTGAAGACCGTTAAGGTTAACGGAAGTGGGGAGAGCGCTCGGACCGCATTGTCAGGGTCTGACCAAGACACAGAGTATTTGATGATGTCCCTTCGAACTGCCGAAGGATCAGACCTCGGGCGCCTACGGGGCGTGGCGCCCTCAGATATTACTAACAATATCAATAGGTTATCTGAAAATGGGCTGATCGCTCAAAAGGATGGTCGCCTAACTGTACCAGCGGAAAAACGCATCTTGCTGAATGCGATTTTGGCAGAGCTGCTAACCTAACCGGTCTCAGTCTGCGAAAGCTTCCGACAAAGCGCATCAAGCTGCTCAAAATTCTTATAAGAGATCGACAGCTTGCCTGTCTCACCCCCAGAAGCATGGTCGATGTTAACCTTCATCCCCAGCGCGGCTTGCAAATCCTGCTCCAAAGCCCGCGTATCTGCGTCTTTCTCTGGTGCACCGGGCGACCGGGGCTTGGCAGTATCCTTTACAGCCCCGGCTTTCGCCAATTTCTCTGTTTCGCGGACCGACAACCCTTTCGCCATGACCACCCGCGCCAAAGCGGTGGGGTCGTCGGAGGTGATCAACGCTCGTGCGTGTCCAGCAGACAGCTTGTCCTCCCGCAGCCAGGTCAAAACTGCATTCGGCAGATTAAGCAGTCGCATAAGGTTCGCAATGTGACTGCGGCTTTTGCCCAAAGCGCGCGACAGCTGTTCCTGCGTGTGACCGAACTTCTCTTGTAGTTGACGATATCCTAACGCCTCTTCAACTGGGTTAAGATCCGCGCGTTGAACATTTTCGATAATTGCGATCTCAAGCACTTCAGTGTCGGTGAAATCGCGGATGACAACCGGAACCTCGTGAAGCTGCGCACGTTGCGCCGCACGCCAGCGCCGCTCCCCCGCGACGATCTGATACGTGTCCCCACCATCAGGCGACGCACGAACGATCAGTGGCTGAATGATCCCTTTCTCGGAGATTGAGTCAGACAATTCCTGCAGCGCTGCCTCATCAAAGTCTCTCCGCGGCTGATCCGGATTTGGAACCACACGTTCGATCGGCAATGACCGCTCAGGTGATGTTGCGGGCTGCGCAACCGATGGATCGTCGCGCTGTGTCAGATCGACATCCGCCATTAAGGCAGACAATCCACGCCCAAGGCCGCGCTTTTCTTTCTTATCTGCCATGAGATGCCTTTCCCGTATTGATTTGCCGTTCCAGAATCTCTCGCGCGAGCGCCTTATAGGCCACCGCCCCCCGCGAGGTCGGGTCGTAATTGATGACGGGCATGCCGTAAGACGGTGCCTCGCTCAGACGTACATTTCTGGGAATCATTGTTTTAAAAACAAGGGCTTGTAGGTTTTCGCGGGCATCCATTTCCACCTGATGACACAGATTGTTGCGCCGATCATACATGGTCAGAACAACACCCTCCAACCTCAGCTGCGGGTTCGCGGTTTCTCTGATCTCGCGCACGGACAGCATGAGCTGAGACAGCCCTTCAAGCGCAAAAAACTCCGCCTGCAATGGGACCAATACGGTATCTGAGGCCACCATTGCGTTCAGCGTCAGCAGGTTCAGCGACGGTGGGCAATCGATCAGGATAAAGTCAAAACCCAGTGCGTAGGTTTCCGTATTCCGCAGAGCATCCTTCAACAGAAACACGCGCCTCGCCGTCGCGACCAGCTCAAGGTCAGCAGAGCTAAGATCGGTCGTCGCGGGAGTAATCCAAAGGTTCGGCGCGTTCGCCGAAATCGCAACATCGCCAAGTTTCGCGTCATTCAGAATAAGGTCATAGGTCGACCGCTTCCGGTCCGCCTGATCAATTCCAAGCCCCGTCGACGCATTCCCTTGCGGGTCAAGATCGATGATCAATACCTTCAGGCCAGAAGCCGCCAGAGCCGCACCAAGGTTAATGGTGGTCGTGGTTTTGCCCACGCCACCCTTCTGGTTCGCCACTGAGATAATACGAGGGGTTTTCGGCATAGTCTCAGCGTGACCTCAGGTTTGTGATCTCAAGAATGACGGCATCATCCGTCGTCTTGCTCTCTCTTCTTTTAAGGTCCAGCGACCATGACGCAAGCGCTTCCTCGACTTCTGCCTCCGCCGTGCGTCCTTTCAAAAGCAAGGCAGTTCCGTCGGACTTCAAGTGACGCTCCGCATAGCCAAGCAACTGCGAAAGCGGCGCCAGTGCCCGCGACGTCAACATATCTGCAGCGCAAGGATCCGCGTGCTCAATCCGCTCCGCGACAACCTTAACATTCAATTCAAGTTGAGAGGACGCGGTTAACAGAAACGCGCATTTGCGCTTATCCGATTCGATGAGGGTCACACGCCGTTCTGGCGCGTCACGCCTGGACAGGATTGCCAACACAAGGCCGGGGAATCCGCCACCTGTCCCTACATCCGCAATGCTCCGCGTTGAAGGCGGTATGAAGGGAAATAGTTGAGCGGAATCAATGATATGACGCTCCCAAACTGCAGGCAGACTGTTCGGAGACACTAAATTTATGGCGCGATTCCACTTCTGAAGAAGCATCACAAATTGCGTTAGATCATCCATTGTTTCACGTGAAACACCGACGACCTGCTGCAAGGCTTCGAAGTCACGATCAGAGGGCGTCACGCGGTCTTCTTCGATAGTTTGCGGATATTCGCGACGATGAGTGTCAGCGCAGCCGGTGTAATCCCATCAATTCGTGCTGCCTGCGCCATTGAGTTCGGCCGCGCGGTGCGCAGCTTTGTCTTCAACTCGTTCGACAAGCCGGGAATACCGTCAAAGTCGAAGCCATCCGGGATTTCGAGTTTCTCGTCCTTGCGTAGCAGATCGATATCGCGCTGTTGGCGATCAAGATAATTCGCGTAGAGCGCGTCGCGCTGCAACTGCTCGATGATCAGCGGATTATGGTCCGCCAAATCAGGCCAAATCACACAAAGGTCGTCGAAAGATACGTCGGGCAAAGACAAAAGCTCGGCCGCTCCGCGTCGTTTGCCATCCTCTTTTACCTTAATTCCATGTTTCTTGGCCTCTTGAGGTGTCAACGAGCGCGCGTCAAAGGCAACTGAAGCGGCGTTCAATGCATCTGACTTGCGCGAAAACGCTTCTGAGCGTTCATCGCCCACCAGGCCGAGAGCGCCTCCAAGGCCCGTCAGTCGCTGATCCGCGTTGTCGGCCCGTAGGGACAACCGAAACTCTGCGCGTGAGGTAAACATGCGGTAAGGTTCAGCCACACCCCGCGTCACAAGGTCATCAATCATGACGCCGATATAGGCCTCGGACCGACTAAAGCTATGCGAATCAAGGCCTTTTGCCGATCTCGCCGCATTAAGACCTGCGAGCAGACCTTGCGCGCCGGCCTCTTCATATCCCGTCGTACCGTTGATTTGGCCGGCGAGGTATAGGCCTTCCACATCTTTCAACTCAAGACTGTGCTTCAGGGCGCGTGGATCAACGTAATCATACTCGATCGCATAGCCCGGCTGAAGAATCTTAACGTTCTCCAAGCCTACGATGGACCGGACATACGCCTCCTGCACCTCTACGGGAAGGGAGGTTGAAATACCGTTCGGATAGATCGTCGGATTATCAAGACCTTCGGGTTCAAGAAAAACCTGGTGAGAATCTTTATCAGCGAACCGGACGACTTTATCTTCAATTGACGGGCAGTACCGTGGACCAACACCGTCGATATGGCCACCGTACATCGCTGATTTACTCAGGTTTTCGTGGATTATCTCATGAGTCTGCGGGTTTGTGTGGGTCACACCGCAAGAGATCTGGCGCGCGGCTGGCTCATTGGACAGGAAGGAAAATAGCGTGGGTTCGTCATCGCCGGGCTGCATTTCCAAGCCGTCCCAAGCAATAGTCCGGCCGTCCAACCGAGGAGGCGTTCCTGTTTTAAGGCGTCCAAGCGGTAAGCTAAAACTGTCGATCCGCTCCGCCAGCGCGACAGACGGCTTGTCGCCAATCCGACCGCCTGGACGAGCAACATCGCCAATATGGATTACACCACGCAGGAAGGTGCCTGTGGTCAGCACGACAGCGGGGGCATTGATCTCGGAACCATCACCAAGTTTAACCCCAGTGACGCGGCGCGCGGTCATAAGGAAATCAGCGGCTTCGCCTTCGACTACGGTCAAATTCTGCTGCGCACGCACCATTTTCTGGATTGCAGCGCGATAAAGTGCCCGATCGGCTTGCGCCCTTGGGCCTTGTACGGCAGGGCCTTTGCTTCGGTTCAGCAGGCGAAACTGGATACCCGCGGCATCTGCGGCACGCCCCATCAGCCCATCAAGCGCATCAATCTCGCGCACCAGATGGCCCTTCCCAAGGCCGCCAATGGCTGGGTTGCACGACATGACGCCAATCGTTTCAGCCTTATGGGTCACCAAGGCAGTGCGCGCACCTGTGCGGGCGGCGGCAGCAGCGGCTTCCGTGCCTGCGTGGCCCCCTCCAATAACGATGACGTCGAAATCCGAATGTTTCACGTGAAACACTCCCCTTCACAAACGATGCTACTTACCCAGACAAAAGCTCGTGAAAATCTCGTCGAGCAAGGTCTCTACGTCGATACGCCCCACCAAGGTTTCAAGGGCGCGAATGGCGATTCGAAGCTCTTCCGCTGCAAGCTCTGACCGATCCATGCCGCGCTCTAGCTCATCCAGGGCCATTTGCAAAGAGGTAGCGCCCTTCTCGAGCGCCTCCCGATGTCGCGCGCGAATGGCCAAAGAGGCCCCGCTGGCCTTGGTTTCAAGCACTTTCACCACGTCATCGATCAACGCATCAACACCTGCACCAGTTTGGCCGGAGACGCCATCGCCATCGGTCAGATCAGCCTTGCCCTTGCGCACAATGTCAGTTGGCTCAATCTGAAGGGCAGGGGGCACGGCACCGTTGTCGGTCAGAATGACGCGAAGATCGGCCGTCTCAGCCCGACTGAGTGCGCGCTGAATGCCCAACCCTTCCACCTCATCTGAGGTTTCTCGCAACCCGGCGGTATCCAGAAACGTCACGGGCAGGCCCCTAAGGTCCATCCGCACCTCGATCACGTCGCGCGTTGTACCAGCGATCGCTGAAGTTATGGCCGCATCACGCCCGGCGAGAGCATTCAGCAAGGTGGATTTGCCGATATTCGGCTCACCAAGGATCGCCACCTCAAAGCCGTCGCGTATCCGTTCAGCCGCTGAGGACCCAACCACCTGCTGATTGATCTCGGCAAGCACGCTCTCTGTCAGCGCCCTCACCTCTGGTGTGACATCAATCGGGACATCTTCATCGGCGAAGTCAATCGTCGCTTCCAGCAGCGCAGCGGCGCGGACAAGGTCACTACGCCAGCCTTCGGTCCGCTCCCCCAACGCGCCGTCGAACACCCGAACAGCTTGCTTGCGCTGCGCCTCGGTCTCCGCATCAATCAGATCGGCGAGCCCTTCGACCTGCGCCAAGTCCAGACAGCCGTTCTCAAGGGCACGGCGCGTGAACTCCCCGGGCTCCGCCAGGCGAACACCATCCAACGTACCCAGACGGTCCAGAACGGAAGCCACGATGGCCGGGCTTCCGTGGGTCTGAAACTCGACAACGTCTTCCCCTGTGAAGCTCTGCCCAGACGCAAAGAACAAAACCAACGCCTCGTCAACCAGCGCTCCCTCTGCATCCACCAATCGGCGCAGGGAAGGCACGCGGCCGGAGGGCCGGAACCCCGCCAATACGGACGCACAGTCCACTGCCAAAGGTCCAGAGACGCGGATCACCGCGACCCCAGCCTTGCCACGGCCAGTTGCCAGTGAGTAAATCGTGTCCATCCCGCTTAACCTTTTGTATTAAAACAAAAAATCAGGGACAAGCGCGCAATTTCCTACGCGTTCATCGAGTCGAAGAAGTCGTCGTTGGACTTGGTCTGCTTCAACTTCCCAATCAGGAACTCGATGGCGTCGGTGGTGCCCATCGGATTCAGGATACGGCGCAGCACAAAGGTTTTCTGCAGGTCTTTCGCATCGACCAGCAGGTCCTCTTTCCGGGTACCCGACTTGAGGATGTCCATCGCAGGGAAGACGCGCTTGTCTGCGACCTTGCGGTCCAGCACAATCTCGGAGTTACCGGTGCCTTTGAATTCCTCGAAGATCACCTCGTCCATGCGCGAGCCAGTGTCGATCAGCGCAGTCGCGATAATCGTCAGCGAACCGCCTTCCTCGATATTCCGGGCAGCACCAAAGAACCGCTTGGGGCGTTGCAGCGCGTTGGCGTCCACACCACCGGTCAGAACTTTGCCAGAGGAGGGCACAACCGTGTTGAAGGCACGACCCAGCCGCGTAATGGAATCAAGCAGGATCACAACGTCGCGTTTGTGTTCGACCAAGCGTTTGGCCTTCTCGATCACCATCTCCGACACACCAACGTGGCGCGTGGCAGGCTCGTCAAAGGTCGAGGACACGACCTCACCCTTCACAGAACGCTGCATGTCGGTCACCTCTTCTGGGCGCTCGTCGATCAGCAAAACGATCAGGTAGCATTCAGGGTGGTTCTTCTCGATCGAGGCCGCAATGTTTTGCAGCAGTACGGTCTTACCAGTACGCGGCGGTGCCACGATCAACGACCGTTGCCCTTTCCCAATCGGTGCAACCAAATCAATGATCCGGGCGGAGCGATCTTTGATCGTGGGATCAGCGATCTCCATCGTCATGCGTTCGTCCGGGTAAAGCGGCGTCAGGTTATCGAAGCTCACCTTGTGGCGGGCTTTCTCGGGCTCTTCGAAATTGATCGTCGTGACCTTGTTGATCGCGAAGTAATTCTGGCCCTCTTTCGGCGCGTCCATCACACCATCCACAGTATCACCAGTCCGCAATGAGTGCTGACGGATCATGTCGGGCGAGACGTAGATATCATCCGGGCCGGGAAGGTAGTTTGCTTCTGGTGAGCGCAGGAAGCCAAAGCCGTCCTGCATCACTTCAAGCACACCGTCACCAGAGATTTCCCAACCCTCATCCGCGCGCTCTTTGAGGATGGAGAACATGATGTCCCCCTTGCGCATGGTGGAGGCGTTCTCGATCTCCAGCTCTTCGGCCATCGAGACCAGATCAGCAGGCTTCTGCTTTTTCAGATCTGACAGGTTCAGGCTCTCGGTATCTTCGCCAAGAAGCATCGGGCCGTCATTCGTTTCTTTTTCTTCGGTCACGTTTTCATCGGACATATTCTCATCGGACATGGGGCTACACCTGTCATCTGGCCAAGCAGGAACCCTGACTTGGCGCGTGTTATCAAATTTTCTCTCGGAAACCAGCCACGCCGGACGGCGCACTGTTTGCGTTTGAACCCGACATAGGAGGCCAAGCCTCTTCTGTCAAACGTTGCGTGCCCTAGAACGGGCGCACAATAACGCTCACAACAATCAGGATCATCAGCACGGTGGGTACCTCGTTCATCAAGCGGTACTGCCGCCCTGTGCGGGTATTCGTGCCTGAGGCGAGCTCTTTGCGGCGCAAACCGCACCAATGGTGAAACCAAGTCATTCCAAGAATGCACACCAGCTTGATCCAAGACCACTCCGCTGACCAATCAAACCCACCCAGCGCAATCATGTAGAGACCAGCTGCCCAAGCCACAATCATGGCGGGGTTCATGATCACCCGCAGCAGCTTCTGCTCCATCATTGCAAACAGGGCGTCGGTCTCAGAACCTGTTTCAACTTTCTCTGTGTGATGGACAAACAGCCGAGGGAGATAGAACAATCCCGCCATCCAGGAGATCACGGCCATCACGTGCAATGCCTTCACCCAAGGGTAGGCAGAGTAGAGCAGATCGGTCATGCGCACTCCCTTTCTGTTATCCCTCTTAAATATAAAAAGAAGAAAGAAAAGATGATGTAATATGTAGGGGCTGTGGATAGCGGGGATCAAATTTTAGCCCACAGTCTAGGTCTCGGTGCTTTCTTTCAGTCCCCAAATCCGGAAAGTAAATAATTACCGATATTTTACAGATACTTAGACCTTTCTCGCCATGTGGATATGCCAGTGGATATTCGTTGCATACCGACGATTCCCACACAGCCCTGTTTTTCGCCCGTCCACATAGAGCGACTCATCGAACAGAGTCTGCGCAATGTGGGTGACTCTGCGTCAAGGATAAATCACAGTGGATATCTCCGGGTTCGTGCAACACCTATCCCTCCAGTTACCCTCAGAGTTACCCACATGACCAAGCCCATTATCCTCGCCTCCGGCTCTGACATTCGGCGCCAGCTACTGGCAAATGCCGGTGTTTCCTTCACCGTCGAGGTGCCAAGGATTGACGAAGATATGATCAAGGCCAGCTTGATGTCTGAGGCCGCCAAGCCCCGCGATATTGCCGACACTCTGGCGGAATTCAAAGCCCGAAAAGTTGCCGCGCGCCATTCGAGTGGTTTCGTGATCGGCAGCGATCAGGTGTTGGAGCATCAGGGCCAGCTCCTTTCAAAACCCGGCAGCCCGGAAGAGGCCCGTGCCCAGCTGCGTGCCTTGCGCGGTTCCCAGCACAGCCTGCATTCGGCCGCGGTGATCTTTGAGGATGGCGAACCGGTTTGGCGGGCGGTCAAAGAGGCCAAGCTGATGATGCGCAATTTCTCCGACGCCTACTTGGATGACTATGTCACGCGGAACTGGGACGAGATCAAATACTGCGTCGGTGGCTTCCAGTTGGAGGCCGAAGGCGCGCGCCTCTTTGCGCAGGTGACAGGAGATTATTTCACTGTCCTAGGAATTCCGCTATTGGATGTGTTGAACTACCTTTCGTTGAAGAGTGCGATCCCAGGATGAACGTCCCACATATCCCCCTCGCTGGTGTCATTGGTCGCCCGATTGGCCATTCCAAGTCGCCGCGCTTGCACAGCCATTGGCTGCAACGCTACGGCGTGCCGGGACACTATATTCCGATGGACGTGGCCACGAACGACCTTGCCCACGTCTTGAACGTTCTGCCCAAAGCAGGTTTTCGCGGTGTCAACGTAACGATCCCGCACAAGGAAGCCGTGCTTGATATCGCTGACGTGATTTCCGACCGGGCTTCCCTAATCGGTGCCGCAAACACACTGACCTTCCAAAGCGACGGCAAATTGCATGCCGACAACACAGATGGCGTGGGCTTCATTGCCAACCTGCGCCAAAACGCGCCAGCGTGGGACGCAACCGCTGGACCGGCCTTGGTGCTCGGGGCAGGCGGCGCCGCGCGGGCGATTGTGGCCTCGCTGTTGCATGAACGTGTGCCTCAGATCCTCTTGGCCAACCGCACCCGCGCCCGCGCCGACGCGCTGAAGGCGCATTTCGGGGGCAAGGTGGAGGTCGTCGATTGGAACAACGTGTCCAGCAGGCTTCCCGAGGCGGCCACGCTGATCAACACCACGTCGCTTGGCATGACGGGCAAAGAAGAACTGAAACTGCCGCTGGACAACCTGCGGACCGAGACGCTTGTCACCGATCTTGTCTACACCCCGCTGACGACCCCGCTTCTGGCTGCCGCTTCCGAGAAAGGCTGCGCCACGGTCGACGGCCTTGGCATGTTGCTGCACCAAGCTGTACCAGGTTTCGAGCGGTGGTTTGGCTACACCCCAGAGGTGGATGAGGCGCTGCGTAAAGTCATGCTCAGATGAGCAAGGCGCCAATTCTCATCGGCCTGACCGGCTCTATCGGCATGGGCAAATCGACGACTGCCAATATGTTTCGCGACATGGGTTTTCCGGTCTGGGACGCTGACGCAGCGGTCGGCAGGCTTTACGCCAAGGGCGGGCAGGCTGTGAAACCTTTGGGCGAACTGATCCCGTCCGCTATCGAAGATGGCACGGTTAGCAAGGCCGCGTTGAAAGAGGCGATTGCCACCTCGCCAAGCCTGCTTCTTGAAATCGAAAGCATCGTGCACCCGCTGGTCAAACAGGACCGCCGCGACTTCGCCGCCGCCCATCAGGACGCGGAGTTCATCGTGTTCGACGTCCCACTGCTGTTTGAAACAGGGGCACACAAGAAGGTCGATCACGTCGTTGTCGTCTCCACAACTTCTGAAAACCAGCGCGCACGCGTTTTGGCACGCGGCACGATGGACGAGCCGACCTTCAACATGATCATGCGCAAGCAGACACCGGACGCTGAAAAACGCGCTGGCGCTGACACGGTGATCACCACCGACACACTCGAGAACGCGCGAACACAAGTCGAAGCACTGGTTGCAAAGCTGAGGGCCGAACATGCGTGAAATCGTTCTGGATACGGAGACCACCGGCTTTGAACCCTCCGAAGGGGACCGCATTGTCGAGATCGGCGCGGTAGAGCTGCAAGGCCACATGCCCACGGGCCGCGTTTATCACCAATATATCAATCCCAAGCGCGACATGCCTGCGGGCGCATTTGAAATTCACGGCATTGGCCCCGACCTGCTGACCCCGCCGCAACCCGCCGGCCCCGGTCAGGTCATTCTGCGTGACAAGCCGGTCTTCGAGGACATCGCGCAAGCTTTTCTGGATTTCGTAGGCGACGCCAAGCTGGTCATTCACAATGCCGCGTTTGATATGAAATTCCTCAACGCAGAGCTCGGCTGGTGTGGCAAACCGCTTTTGCCCAATGATCAGGCCATCGACACGCTGGCCATCGCCCGCAAGAACTTCCCAGGCTCGCCTGCATCACTGGACGCGCTTTGCCGACGCTTTGCGATCGACAACTCCGCCCGCGAAAAACACGGCGCGCTCTTGGACAGCGAAATTCTGGCAGAGGTCTATCTGGAGCTTATCGGTGGCCGGCAGCCCGACTTTGCGCTGGCGTCATCTGGTGGAGGTGATGGTGAAACGGGTGACACATGGCGTCCGCAACCCAGACCCGAGCCGCTTGGCTCAAAGATTACTGACGAAGAACGTGCAGCCCACGCCGAATTTATGGAAAAACTCGGCGATTCCCCGCTTTGGAAGCAATTTGGATAAAGCCAGTCAGGCTTTGATTACTCGAGGATGTTGTCGAGGTTTTCCATCATGCTGATCAGTATCGCTGCGCCACAAATCAGCACCGCCAGCCAAAACACAAACAGAAACATGTACGAAGAGACGCCGAAGCCGATGGCCATATAAGGAAGGCGGTGCGGCTCATTCCGGTACAGGGCGATACCGCCCACAACAATGGCAGCCGCCGCCGCGCAAAGCGCGGCAATCGTGATGATCTGGCTGTAATCTTGCGCAGGCGGCTCAGGCGTGGGGGCAGGCTCACCTGCCAGAACGCGCGCCGCAGATTGCTTAATTTCAGCAGCCATTTCGCCGATCATTGTGCCCGTGCTTTGTTCTGCAGGCTCAAAGAATGCCGAAAGCTGAGCGAAAATAACCAGCAGGCTCACAATGCCCAGAATGAACCCAATGAGTCCGAAATTCGCTTGTCGTTGCTCGATTGAATAATCAGTCATACACCCCGTCCTCTAGATACTCCTCGCAAAATATCTCAGGCAAATGGCCGAATTGTGACGACATCACACACAACGAAAAAGGGCCGCGCAATACATGCACGGCCCTCTTAACCAAACCACGGTCAATTAGTCTGAACTAGGCCGTCCCAACCGGCGTCCCGGCCTCGGCTTGTGCACGCCGTGCCAGCTCGTTGCGGTAAAGCGCCAAGAAGTCGATGTTTTCCAGATTGAGCGGCGGGTAGCCGCCGTCGCGCGTGACGTCGGAGACGATGCGGCGGATGAACGGAAACAGCATGCGTGGGCATTCGATCAACAGGAATGGGTGCAGCTGCTCTTCGGGGATATTATCAATCGCGAAGACACCGGTATATTCCAGCTCCATCAGGAAGATCGCCTTTTCGCCATCTTTGGTCTTGGCAGACACATTCAGCTTAACGGTGACGTCAAACTGGTTTTCCTGCGTACGTTTCTTTGCATCAAGATTGACCTGCACCTGAATGTCCGGCGTTGGGTCGCCTTCGCCGATACCTTTTTGGGCTGCAATATTCTCAAAGCTCATGTCTTTGATGAATTGCGCCAAAATCTGCATCTTGGGTTGTACCGGCTGTGCGGCAGCGCCGTTTTCTTCGGCCATCGTTGTTTCTCCTAAAGCGTAAAAATGCGTTGCGACCCCTCTATCAGGTCATGTGGCAGGCCTCAATGCCGCGTCCAACCTGACGGTGGGCCGCTGGGTTTATGAGTGCTCTCATCCAAATCTTCAAATTCACCGTCGATAATATCGCCTCGCCCAGTTGCTTGCGGATGCGGCGGGTGACGTGCCGCTGGGTGGCCGTCAATATCGACAAAGCTCTGCACTTTGATCTTGGACCGTATCCATTTGAACAGGGCCAGCCGAACGGGTGGCACCAACAGCGCAAATCCAACCGCATCTGTGAAGAACCCCGGCGTCAATAGCAAAAGCCCAGAGGCAAGGATCATCGCGCCATGGGCAAGCGCCTCAGTCGGGTCGCGTAGCTCATTGAGGTTTGACTTGATCTGCCCCATCGCCGCTAATCCTTGGGCACGCACCAAAACAGTGCCGAGGATCGCTGTCAGAATCACGATGCCGAGAGTTGGCCAAAGGCCCAACCAGCCACCGACTTGAATAAACAAAGCGATCTCGACGATTGGGATCGTCACGAACAGCAAAAACAGCCACATTGGGCAGACTCCGGTTTTGTTGCGCTCAGGTGGACTTGTGCCCCCCTTGCACCTACATAAGGGCCTGACACGTACTTTTCCATTCCGCCCCCTTCAGAGGACGACATGAGCAACGATATGATCCAACTTTTGGTCTTGGCCGGCATCGCGGTCTTTTTGATCCTGCGCCTCAAAAACGTCCTTGGCACACGCGACGGCTTTGAGAAGCCACCTTTGCCAATGCCGGGCCAAAGCGACGATGCAAACCAGACCCGTCGCGACTTCGAAGTTATTGAGGGCGGGCCCGACCGCGACATCACTGACAACGTCGCTGAAGACAGCACCGCCGCCACTGCGCTGGCGAAAATGAAAGAGGTCGAGCCCTCCTTCGGCGTCAGCGACTTCATGGGCGGCGCAAAGCAGGCCTACGAGATGATCCTGATGGCGTTTGAAAACGGCGTGCTCGACGACGTCGTGCCCTTCCTGTCGCCTGACGTGTACGAGACCTTCCAAGAGGTCATCGACCTGCGCAAGAAAGAGGGCCTGACCGTCGACGCCAACTTCGTGGGCGTGCGGGAAACCACACTGGTCGACGCCGAGTTTGACGACAAAACCAAAACCGCTGAGATGACGCTGCGCTTCGTTGGCGAGCTGACCTCTGCCGTGCGCGATGAGGCGGGCAACATCGTCGACGGCAACCCCAACGAGGTAAAACGCCAGAAAGACATCTGGACCTTCGAGCGGGTGATGGGCGCCGACAACCCGAACTGGCAACTTGTCGCCACGGGCGAATAGGGGCCGGGATGCGCGGGCATCTCAAATGGGTCGCGGCACTGACCTTGGGGGCGTTCATGACCGCTGAGCCCGGCACCGCCTCGCCCCATTACGAGATCATCAGCTTTGACGACCTGAAAGGCTGGGCCGACGACGACCACCAATCCGCGCTCGACGTGTTTCTCGAAACCTGCCCTGACATTGACGACCCCCATTGGGCGTCGCTCTGCGCGCTGGCCACCAGCCAGCCCAACGCCCGCACTTATTTCGAGCTGTTCTTCCGCCCGGTTGTGATCAACGGGGACAGCCCCGCGCTGTTCACTGGCTATTACGAACCTGAACTCAAGGGGTCCCGCTATCGCGGCGGCCAATACCAGCACCCGCTCTACCGCCTGCCGCCTGAAATCGTGCCCGGCACGCAATGGCATTCCCGCGCAGAGATCGAAACCCAAGGCCTTCTTTCCGGACGCGGCCTCGAAATTGCGTATGTCAACGACCCCGTCGACGTTTTCTTCCTGCAGGTCCAGGGCTCAGGCCGTGTCGCTTTGGAAGAGGGTGGTGCCATTCGCGTCGGCTACGCAGGCAAGAACGGGCGCGACTACCGCTCCATAGGTAAAGAACTTGTCCGCCGCGGTGTTTACCAACCACATCAGGTCTCTGCCCAGGTGATCAAGAACTGGGTCCGCTCAAACCCCGTCGATGGCCGCGAGCTGCTGCATCACAACCCGTCCTACGTATTCTTCCGCGAAGTCTCGGAAGTGCCGCAGCATAAAGGCCCGCTTGGCGCGATGAACCGCTCAATCACTCCAATGCGCTCCATCGCAGTGGACCCGGCTTTCACCAAGCTTGGCGCCCCCGTCTGGATCGAGAAGGGTGGCAAAGAGCCTCTGAACCGCTTGATGATCGCGCAGGACACAGGATCTGCCATCAAGGGGGCACAGCGGGCGGATGTCTATTTCGGCACCGGGTCGCAGGCCGGGCGCAAGGCGGGCACGATCAAGGATCCGGGCCGTTTGGTCGTGCTGATGCCGATCCAGACCGCCTATGATTTGGCCCCGGACGGCTAAGCCTTATGTCCCGCCGCAAGCCCAGAGGTCTCAGCCCGGAGGAGAAAACCCTCTGGTCCAAAGTGGTAGAGACCGCCGACCCCCACAAAACCCCGCAAACGCTTTTCACCGACGCGCCGATCTTGACGCCTACGAAGAAGACACCACGCCCTACGCCCATTGCGCCCTTCAAAATCGGCCAAAAGGCGCGACCCGCTCAAACGGCCATGCCCGCACCTCCCAGCCCAGTAGAGATGGACAAACGCGCTTTCACCAAAATGAAACGCGGCAAGATGAGCCCCGACGCGAAGATTGACCTGCATGGCATGACCCAAGAAGAGGCGCACCCGGCCCTGATCAACACCCTGCTCAACGCCCACGCCGCAGGCAAACGGCTGGTTCTGGTTGTCACCGGCAAAGGCAAAATGAAAGACGACGGCGGACCCATCCCTGTGCGCACGGGCATTCTAAAACACGCCGTCCCTCAGTGGCTCAAACAAGCTCCGCTAAAACAGATCGTGCTGCAAACCAACCAAGCCAACCAAAGCCATGGCGGCGCTGGTGCCCTTTACGTATATTTGAGGCGGCGGCGTTAGGTCGGATCAAGGTTTGATGTTTCGGGCAAATCTGAAGCCGTTTCCGCATCGTCTTCGACGAGGCCTTCATCCATATCGGGTTCGGTTGTCAGGTGGTCCTCGATCTTACGAATAATGTCACGAGACAGATTGCCCGTGCCCTGTGCCGGAGCAGATGGAGCTGCGGCAGCCAGCGCGATCCGAACTCCGACAGACCGGGCGCTGACACCTTGAATGGCGGCGTTTGAAAGCCCCATGTTTCGCGCGACCCCCACGAATTTGGAAGCGGAGCCGGACTTGGCATAGATGCCAGCCCAGAGAGCCTTAGAAGTCGACGCTGAGGCCGCTGCCGCAACGGCGCGCGTCGGCATCGCCGGGAGGAACGGTGTGACCGCTGCGGCACTGATGAGTTGAAGAAATCCCCGACGATTAAAGCATGGCATATTGACCCTCAGAAAACGGAAACGACCAAAAAGCAGCCGTTTGTCTGGACCTCAATATAATGCGCGAATGACCGATTTTAAGTGGTTTCGGTTAAACCAATGGCTGCGACATGCTTTGCTCAGCCCGTTTGATCCCTACAAAAGCCATTCCCGCAGCGAATACATAATACGCAGCGACCCATGCCATTTGGTCGGAAAAATTGAGCCCCTGGTCGATGATCCAGCCCGTCAACCCGGGCCCAATGGCAGACCCCAAAACCATAAGCGCGGTGGCCATCGCTTTGATTGCGCCAAGGTGGCGGGTGCCAAAATACTCCGCCCAGAAAGCGGACGGCGCGGTGGCGTTGATCCCGCTGGTGACCCCAAAGAGCATGATCCCGATCGCGGCCCCGGCAAGCGAGCCGGTGACGGAGAAGACGAAGAACCCAAGCGCCACCGGGATGAGCAGCACGGGCAACAACCGCCCCGCACCCAGCCTGTCGATGGCGAACCCCGCGACGACCGACACAATGGTCGCGGTCACTGTGTAAATGGGAAACAGGGCAACCATTTGCAGATGCGTCCAGCCTTTGACCTCGGCCAGATGCACCTGATGAAAGAAGAACGCTGTCCCGAAAGCCGAAGGCCCTACAAGCAACGGAACCAGCATCCAGAAAAGCCAATGTTTGAGCACCTCGGGGCGGGTCCAGTGTTTGCCACCCAGACCTACGGCTTGGTTTTCTTCTGCGACGGCCTGAGGCGTCCGCTCAGCTTTCAGCAGCACCAGCATGATGGGCAGCAGGGCCAAGACCACGACAGCAGAAATGCCCCAAGACCAACGCCAACCGATGAAGCCCAAAGCAAGGACGAAGATGATAGGCAACAAGGCCTCTCCGATCAGAAACCCGAATGACGCCAAGGCCAGGGCCCGGCCTCGCGCCGCCACATACCACCGCGCCATCGAGACAGAGGCCAAATGCGACGCCATCCCTTGCCCAGTCAGCCGCAAAGCAAAGATCGCCAGCGGCAGCAGCCAGACCGAATTGTTCAGCGCCATGAACAAACACGCGGCCACCATGCCACCCAGAACGATGCCGCCCAAGCGTCGGACCCGGAAGATATCGGTCAACGCGCCCGCCCAGATCATTACGACAGCAGAGGCCAGCGTCCCGACCATGTAGATGCCGCCCCAAGCCCCGTGGCTCAGGCCGAACTCCGCCATGATTTCACCCGCGAAGATTGAGATGAAGAACGTCTGCCCAAAGCAGGACGCGAAGGTCAAAAGGAACCCCGCTGACAGGAATTTCAGATTGTCGCGGATGAATTGGAGCGTGCCCATAGCTCTGCTATAGCGCAGGCCGCAGGGGCCGCAAAGCAGGGGTTAACAGCGGGTAAAGAAAAATGAGGAAGCCATTTGGTTTCAGAGGCTTACCCCAATCCGGCGCATGCGCCGCTTACAGGACGTAGCGGCTTAAATCAGAGGAACGGCTCAGCTCGCCAAGGTTCTTCTCGACAAAACCTGCGTCTACAACGACCTCCTCGCCACCTCGGTCAGGGGCGTTGAAACTCAGCTCCTCAAAGACCCGCTCGATCACCGTATAAAGCCTGCGCGCCCCGATATTTTCTACCGACTGGTTCACATCCGCCGCGATCTTAGCCAGCGCCTTGATCCCGTCCTCCGTGAAGGAGACCACAACCTCTTCCGTCTTCATCAGCGCGGTGTATTGCAAGGTCAAAGCATTGTCCGTCTCTGTCAGGATCCGCACGAAATCTTCTTCCGTCAGCGCCCGCAGCTCCACCCGAATAGGCAGCCGCCCCTGCAGCTCAGGCAGCAGGTCAGAGGGCTTGGCAATATGAAACGCACCCGACGCGATAAACAACACATGATCCGTCTTCACCGGCCCATGCTTGGTCGATACCGTCGTCCCCTCGATCAAGGGCAACAAATCGCGCTGAACACCCTCGCGGGATACGTCCCCACCACGGGCATCAGACCGGGCACAGACCTTGTCGATCTCATCGAGGAAGACGATCCCGTTCTGCTCCACCGCCTCAATCGCAGCCAGCTTCACCTTCTCGTCGTCCAAAAGTTTGTCCGCCTCATCAGCGATCAGCAGCTCATAGCTTTCCTTCACCGTGGTCGTCACCGTCTTGGTGCGCCCACCCATCTTGCCGAACAGTTCGCCCAAATTCATCATGCCGCCGCCGCCCATATTGGGCTGGCCCGGGATTTCCATGGCGCCGAACGGATTTGAGGTGTCGGCAATCTCCAGCGAGATTTCTTTGTCATCCAGAAGCCCGTCGCGCAGTTTCTTGCGAAACATCTCGCGGGTTTGCTCGCGTGCACCTTCACCTGCGAGCGCCTCGATCACCCGCTTTTCGGCGGCCTCATGAGCGGAGGCTTTAACATCCTCGCGCATATGTTCGCGGGTCATCACGATAGAGGCGTCAACCAGATCCCGGACGATCTGCTCCACGTCACGGCCAACATAACCCACTTCGGTGAACTTGGTGGCCTCCACCTTTAGAAACGGAGCGCGGGCAAGTTTCGCCAAGCGGCGCGAAATCTCTGTCTTGCCAACGCCGGTTGGCCCGATCATCAGGATGTTCTTGGGGTAGACCTCCTCGCGCAGATCTTCGCCCAATTGCTTCCGACGCCACCGATTCCGCAACGCCACGGCCACAGCCCGTTTGGCATCGTTCTGGCCGATGATAAACCGGTCCAACTCGGATACAATTTCACGGGGGGTCAGATCAGTCACGTTCACGGCCTTTTCTAAGCGATTTGGTAAGAACTTATGGGTCGCCAGCGGAAACACAAGCCCGGCTGTCACGAGACATGACGTTTCCGTGCGCTGGGCTAGGCGGAACGCTTGAATTCGGCCAATACTACGCCCAACTACATCGAAACCACGAAGGATTTTCACCATGACCACTCGCCGCAACTTCATCAAAGGCGCTGTCGCCTTGTCCACCTTTGCGCTTGCACCGGCTGCTTTTGCTGGGGGCCATGGCCGCCTCGGTACATTCAAGGGTCTGAAAGGCCATGTCACAACCGGTACTGTTGAGGTGCTGAAAGACAAGGTTGTGCTGCTGGATGACTTCACCTTTGACGGTGCGCCGGACCCGAAAGTTGCCTTTGGTAAAGATGGCTACGACTCGAAAACGCTGATGGGCTTGCTGAAGTCCAACAATGGCACGTCCAGCTACGAGATCCCTGCCGGTATCAACCCAGACGACTACAACGAGGTCTGGATCTGGTGCGAGAAGTTCAACGTGCCGCTGGGCATCGCGAAACTCGGCTAATCTGAAACGAACAGCCCTGCCGCATATGGCGGCAGGCGCTCTTTGCCCGGAAAGTCCGGCAGCGCGCCCATGATTGTGGCGCGCGCCTGCGTCCAGAACGCGCCAAGCGTTGTGACAAACACCCCTAGCACCAGCATTGTAATAACCGGCGCCCAGTCGGTTCCTGTCTCACTGACCGCTTGCGAGATCAACAATCCCATATAGACCAGCCCCGCCGTCAGGAAACTGCGCCGGTCTATGATCACTGCGAGCAGCGTAAACACGGTCAGAACGGCGATGGCGATCACTGTACCAAGGCCGCCCATCGTATAGTTCGACATTACCAGTGTATTCACCAAAGCAGGCGCGGCTAGAATATGCAGCCAGAACGCGGTGGACGCGTATCTGCTGACACGGTGTGGGTCCTTGGTGTCAAAGTATATCGCACCCAAGAACGCGAGCACCCCGAAAACCAAAGTGCCGATCGCCATGTACGGGCTGTTGCGAAGATCAAAATAACGCGTGACACCGAACATATCGATAAGTGAACGCCCAGAGCTGACGCCCTCCCGCGGGGGCGGCTCTATGCTTTCCACAATTCCGGTAACGGCCATAAGTGCGAACAGGCTGAAGACGAACATGGCAAAGGGCAGTTTGAAAAGGCGGTAGTAAATTGCGATCCCAACCATTCCGGCCAATCCGGTAAGGAGCGATGCATTGACGGCGTCAGACATTAAACCGTCCATCAAAGCCAGCAGACCAAGCGCGAACCCAACGCAGAGGGCGATAGAGGGTAGCGACATTCGGCGCCGTTTCGTGAAGTACAGAGCCAAAATAATGGAAAGCGCCATCATCGCGATGGGGATCAATGCGAAGCCGCCAAAGATCGCTGTCAGCCCCAGAAGGCCGGATATCAACAGGCCAAGGCCCACTGTCACGAAGATCTCTGCGAACCCTTTGAACAGCTCGAACGGCTCATCATCCCCGACCATGTTGGCCCGATAGCCCATGCGTTGGTCGGACAGCGTTTGCAGAGAAACCGCCTGTCCCTCGTCAATCACGCCAGACGCGACGGCAGCGCGGAGGTCGTCCCGAGTGACGCCTTCAGCCATTGATGGCTTCGACCGTCAGGTTTCCATTTGTGTAAACGCAAATCTCTGCCGCGATTGCCATGGCCTCGCGTGCGACGGTTTCGGCATCCTTCTTGCTGTCCATCAACCCGCGCGCGGCGGCGAGCGCGTAATTCCCGCCTGACCCGATGGCCGCGACATCATGCTCAGGCTCTAGCACGTCGCCTGCGCCGGTGATCACGAAAAGGTCCTTCCCATCAGTGACGATCAGCATTGCCTCAAGGTTCTTGAGGTATTTGTCTGTCCGCCAGTCCTTAGCCAGCTCGACCGCAGCGCGGGCCAACTGCCCGGGTGTGGCTTCAAGCTTGGCCTCCAACCGCTCCAACAATGTAAACGCATCGGCAGTCGACCCGGCAAACCCTGCGACCACGTCCGTCCCACCAGGGCTCAATCTACGCACCTTTCGGGCTGTGCCTTTGATCACCGTTTGGCCAAGACTGACCTGGCCGTCACCGGCGACAACCACCTTGCCGCCCTTGCGGACGCCGATAATTGTAGTGCCATGCCAGCCGGGGAATTCTTCTTTGGCCATTAGGGGTCTCCTCTGTGATTGGATCCCATATAGGTGCCACGAGGATCAGACGCAATTCACAGGGCAATTTGGAGGATGAGCCGGGTTCATGTATTCTGCAGCCATTTGGAGGTGTATTTTCATGCCGAAGAATATTGTCCTGCTGCTAGACGGCACATCCAATGAGATCAAAACCAACCGCTCGAATGTCTTGAGGCTCTACGGGACGCTTGAGAAATCCAAAGATCAGCTGGTCTATTATGACCCGGGCGTAGGTACGATGGGGGGCGGAGCGTGGTTGCAGCACTGGCACAAGGTTGTTGAGGTCTGGCAGATGATCACGGGCTTCGGCCTCGACAGCAACGTCCTTGAGGCTTACCGGTTTTTGGTCACGCACTATGACAACGGCAAACGGGAAAAGGGCAAACATGTCGATAGAGACCGGATCTTCATTTTCGGCTTTTCTCGCGGGGCGTATACCGCCCGCGTTCTCGCTGGCTTCATCCACGCGCTAGGACTGATAGAGCCGCGGAACCTTAATCTACTGGGTTACGCTTACCGGGCCTACAAGCGGATCAACCGCAAGACCGAGGCCAGCTTTGATGAAATCCGGCTCTATGAACGTGCGTTGCAAACGGACCGGCCACCTATTCAATGCCTTGGACTGTTCGACACGGTGTCATCGCTGATTGAGTGGGGGCGTTTTGGGCCGCGTCTGAAGACCCATGTCTTTACTGAGACGAACACCTCGGTGCAAAGCATTCGCCATGCCGTGGCCATCGACGAACGTCGCACTATGTTTCGTCCGCAGCTTTGGCCCTTGGATGTGAGTTTCTTGCGGAATCGGTTCAATCCTGACGACGCGACTCCTCAAGACGCCAAGGAGGTCTGGTTCGCAGGTGTGCATGGTGATGTCGGCGGCGGCTATCCGGAGGCTGAATCGGCCTTGGCCAAATTGCCGCTGCATTGGATGATCGAAGAGACCAAAGCCGAAGGGCTGAGCTTTAAGACCCGGACCGTCAACGAATTGGTACTAGGAACCCGAGAGGATCGTGATTACACCCGACCCGATCCGCTGGGGCGCAAGCATAGTTCGATGAAACCGCTTTGGGCACTTGTTGAGTTTGTGCCTCGTCGCAAACCTGCGAATAGCACCCGGCCGTCATTGTTCGGGATATCTTTGGGACTGTTTGAGCCTCGCCATATCCCCGAAGGCGCTTCGGTTCATCGCAGCGTTGTAGATCGGATCAAGGGCGGAGATTACGCGCCGCCAAACCTTCCAGATAACTACACAATCGAGGGCTAAGAAATTGGCCCCGCTGACTTCTCAACGGGGCCTCTCAGTTTCTGTTTTGATCAGTGCCTAGGTCAGCGAGCGTTCGACCTCTTCACGGGTGAAGATCTCGATCACATCGTCTGGGCGGATGTCCTCGTAATTCTCGAACGCCATGCCGCATTCTTGGCCGGACTGCACTTCGGGCACTTCGTCTTTGAAGCGCTTGAGGGTTTTCAGCGTGCCTTCGTGGATCACCACGTTGTCGCGCAGCAGGCGAACCCCCGCAGAGCGGCGGGCGACGCCTTCGGTGACCAGACAACCGGCAACTTTGCCGACGCCTGTGACCTTGAAGACCTCTTTGATCGCGGCGTACCCGATGAAGGTTTCCTTGATCTCGGCGCTGAGCAGGCCAGAGGCGGCTTGCTTCACGTCATCCACCAGATCGTAGATCACGGAGTAGTAGCGGATCTCGATGCCTTTTTGGTTAGCGGAGTTCCGCGCTGGCGTATTGGCCCGCACATTGAAGCCAAAGACAGGTGCGCCTGAGGCTTCGGCAA
This sequence comes from uncultured Litoreibacter sp., assembly GCA_947494645.1. Taxonomy (GTDB): domain Bacteria; phylum Pseudomonadota; class Alphaproteobacteria; order Rhodobacterales; family Rhodobacteraceae; genus Litoreibacter. The sequence goes on along the minus strand of CANLVO010000002.1, from coordinate 464,603 downwards.
GACCAATATCGCTTTCCGTGATCGCACCGACACCAGAGTGAAGCACGCGGACACGCACCTCTTCGTTGCCGATCTTCTCCATTGCTTGGACGATCGCCTCTGCAGAGCCCTGCACGTCGGCTTTCACGACAATTGGCATCTCCGAGACATTCTCGTCAGCCTTGGCATTCGCCATCAGCTGTTCCAGCGTGGTTGCGGCACCGGCGGCAGCGCGTTTGTCCTTGGCGGCATTGGCGCGGTATTCGGCGATTTCACGCGCCTGCGCCTCTGTCTCGACCACGTTCAAAACATCGCCCGCTTCTGGCGTACCGTTCAGACCCAGCACCTCGACGGGCACCGATGGACCTGCTTCTTTGACGCGCTTGCCCTGGTCGTTTTCCATGGCGCGGACACGGCCCCACTGCTCGCCCACGACGAAGATGTCACCTTGTTTTAGCGTCCCGGTTTGCACCAGAACGGTGGCAACAGGACCACGGCCCACATCAAGCTGTGCCTCGATCACAGCACCAGTGGCGGCGCGTTCTGGGTTGGCTTTCAGTTCAAGAATTTCTGCCTGAAGCGCGATGGCTTCGAGCAATTGGTCAAGCCCTTCGCCCGAAATTGCAGAGACCTCAACGTCTTGCACTTCGCCTGACATTTTCTCAACGATCACCTCATGCTGCAGCAAGTCAGTCCGGACTTTGTCCGGGTTGGCCGCTGGCAGGTCGATCTTGTTGATCGCTACGATCATCGGCACTTCCGCAGCTTGCGCATGACGGATCGCTTCGATGGTTTGCGGCATCACGGCGTCATCCGCGGCGACAACCAGCACCACAATGTCGGTGACTTGCGCACCCCGCGCCCGCATCGACGTAAATGCTGCGTGGCCGGGTGTGTCGAGGAAGGTCAGTTTTTGGCCGCCCTGTTCCACCTGATACGCACCGATATGCTGCGTGATCCCGCCAGCTTCGCCAGCCACGACACGAGCATTCCGGATCGCATCAAGGACAGAGGTCTTACCGTGGTCAACGTGACCCATAACGGTAATTACCGGTGGGCGTGGCTTGAGGTCTTCTTCTTTGTCATCTGTTGCGACAATCACGTCCTCAACGTCAGCGTCAGACACGCGCACAACCTTGTGGCCGAACTCTTCAATGATCAGCTCAGCCGTGTCGGCGTCGATGGTTTGCGTCTGGGTCACCATCATGCCGTTGGTCATCAGCGCCTTCACGACATCCGCAACACGTTCAGACATACGGTTCGCCAGCTCGGAGACCACGATAGCCTCGGGCAGCTGTACGTCACGTACAACCTTTTCACGCTCAACAGTGCCGCCCATAGCCTTTTGGCGAGCACGCTCTTGCTTGCGCTTCATCGCGGCCATGGACTTGTGACGTCCGTCGCCGCCGCGCAGTGCTTGGTTCAAAGTCAGTTTGCCAGAACGACGACCGTCATCCACACGGCCTTTTCCGCCTTTGTTGTCGCGGTCACGATCGCGGCGCTCAGGGGTTGGGGCTGCTTTGCCACCGCCACGTGGGCCAGATGGCGCTACGGCTGGCTCTCCAGGAACGGCTGCTGCTGCGGATGGCTTCGGAGCTTTTGCCTCTTCAGCTTCACGCAACTTGCGGGCGTCTTCAGCTGCTTTCGCTTTAAGTGCGTCTTCGCGCTCTTTCTCTTGGCGTTCTTTGGCTTCTGCTTCGGCCCGGCGGCGCTCCCGGCGCTCCGCTTGCTCTTTTTCCTCGGCGGCGCGGCGCTCGGAATCCGCTGCTTCTTGCTCTTTAGCAGCCTGAAGCGCCTTCATCCGGCGATCCATTTCGGCATCTGAGATACCGGCTGGACGCTTCGAGGGGTCCGAGGCCCGAGGGGACGCGTTTGGCGCAGGTGCGTTGGCGGCACCCGGCTTGGGCACCACAACGCGCTTGCGTTTGGTTTCCACCACCACATTCTTGGTGCGCCCGTGGCTGAAGCTTTGCTTCACTTGTCCGGGTCTTGCGCCCTTAAGGCCCAAAGGTTTTTTGCCGTCACTATCGCTCATGCGTCGTATTTTCCTTGTTCGAGGGCTTCTTCGAGCCGCTCATTCCGCGGACGCCCTTCAGCCGGATGCCTTCAGCTTTAACTTGCTTGCTGAGTCCACCCGCCGTTAAGGCGCCATGTATCACACTTTCCCGGCCGAATGCCAAACCCAATTCCTGAGCGGTCAAACAGCCAATAAACACATCCTTGCCGGGCGGAGAATGGAGCTTCGATTTGCCCCGCTCTGACCCGTCGCTGGCCTGTACCAAAAGACGGGCGCGATCCGTCTCCAACAGGCCTTTTACTTTTTCGTACCCGGTCACCGCCTGGCCGGCCTTGCGCGCCAGTGAGATCAGGTTGACCAAACGCCCGGCCAAAAGGCGTTCCGTCTGGGCAAACAGATCATCCGGTATGGTGACCTGCTCCTTGGCAGAGCGCGAGAACGCTTTCTTCTTAATCGCCGTCTCCAACGCTTCCTTGGTCGCGCTGACCCAGATGCCACGTCCGGGTAACTTTCCCATGACATCCGGCACGGCCTGACCCTCTGGCCCAACGACAAAACGGATCATGTGGGCGGGGTCGCCCACCTCTCCTGTAGCGATGCAGCGCCGCTCCAGATCGTCTGTCTTTTTATCTCGACCGCCGCGGCTCATGCCGGAACTCTGAGACCTGAAATCAGGCCTCAGCTCCTTCGGTTGTAGCTTCGCCGTCGGCTTCTTCTTCCTCAGTTACGAGGTCAGCAGGGTCGACCCAGCCAAGCTGGATCCGTGCGGTCATGATCAATTCTTGCGCCTCTTCCAAGGACATGTCGAATTTCTCCAATACACCGTCATCTTTGACGCGTTCTTCACCGACAGTTGTCCAGCCACCGGCCAGCTCCCAGTCGGCGCAGGTTGCGAAGTCTTCCAGCGTTTTGACGTCGTCTTCTGCTAGCGCTTCTACCATCTGGGGTGTCAGGCCATCAAATCCAATAAGGCTGTCCTCGGCACCAAGCTCGCGGGCGTGGTCCAGAGCCTTCTTGTTTTGCGCTTCGAGGTAATCGCGGGCACGGGCCTGCAGCTCGGACGCGGTATCGCCATCAACGCCGTCGATGACGAGCAGCTCGTCAACCTCCACATAGGCCACCTCTTCCAGCGAGGTGAAGCCTTCGGAGACCAGAAGTTGGGCGAAGAACTCGTCCAGATCGAGGGTTTCCATGAACAGCTTGGTGCGCTCTTCGAACTCGGCCTGACGACGTGCGGATTCTTCTTCCTCAGTCATGATGTCGATGTCGAGGCCCGTCAGCTGCGATGCCAGCCGTACGTTCTGACCGCGACGGCCAATCGCGAGGCTCAGCTGCTCCTCGGGAACCACAACTTCGATGCGTTCCGCTTCTTCATCCAGAACAACTTTGGAGACTTCGGCAGGCTGAAGCGCGTTCACCAGGAAGGTGGGTACGTCTTCGTTCCACGGGATGATGTCGATCTTCTCGCCTTGCAGCTCGTTCACTACAGCCTGCACGCGGGAGCCGCGCATACCGACGCAGGCACCCACAGGGTCAATGGAGTTGTCATAGCTGATTACCGCGATCTTCGCGCGCGAACCAGGGTCGCGGGCCACGGCTTTGATGTCGATAATGCCGTCGTAGATCTCCGGCACTTCCATCTTGAACAGCTCCGCCATGAATTGCGGGTCCGTGCGGGACAGGAAGATCTGTGGACCACGAACCTCACGGCGCACGTCCTTGATGTAGACGCGGATGCGGTCATTGGGGCGATACGCCTCACGACCGATCTTCTCGTTGCGGCGCAAGATGGCTTCGCCACGGCCAATGTCGACGATGACGTTACCATATTCCTCGCGTTTGACCTGACCGTTGATGATGGTCCCGGCCTTGTCTTTGAATTCTTCGTACTGACGGTCGCGCTCAGCTTCGCGAACTTTCTGCAAGATCACCTGTTTCGCGGATTGCGCGGCGATGCGGCCCATCTCAACCGGGGGCACTTCGTCAACTATGGTGTCACCGATCTCTGGCGCGTCCAGAAATTCCTTGGCGTCCTCGACATTCATTTCGGCGCGGTCATTTTCGATCTCGTCATCGGCCACAACCGTGCGCACGCGGGTGAAGGTCGCCTTGCCGGTCTTGCGGTCGATGGAAACGCGAATGTCCAGCTCAGCGCCATAACGCGACTTGGCGGCGCGGGCGAGGGATTCTTCCATCGCTTCCACGACCAGTTCCGGGTCGATCATCTTTTCACGGGCGACAGCTTCTGCGGTTTGCAGCAGCTCCAGCTGGTTTGCTGAGGTAATAGCCATTATTTAGTCCTCTTCACCGTCGACGATCTGTTGGACCTCGTCGAATTGGGTTTCGTCAATTTCGCCCGCGTCTTTGCGGTTCTTCAACATGTCGCGGATCAGGTCATCCGTCAGAACAAGTTTCGCGTCGGTCAGCCAGTCAAACTGCAGCCCGACCGTGCCTTCGTCGAGATTGATCAGCACTTCGTCTCCATCGGTCCCGGCAATCTCGCCCTTGAAGCGGCGGCGACCGTCGATCAGCTGATCCGTCTCCAGCTTGGCCTCATATCCCTGCCACATGTCAAAATCCTTGAGCCGCGTCAAAGGCCGGTCAATACCGGGGGAGGACACCTCAAGGTTGTATTCCCCTGAAATAGGGTCTTCCACATCCATCACGGCAGACAAAGCGGTGGATATCTCGGCCAAGTCCTCGACCTCAATCCCGCCTTCAGGTTTGTCAGCCATAACCTGCAGGATATCTGTTTTGCCGCCCATCAGGCGCAGCCGCACCAGCTCATACCCCAAACCCTCAATGACGGGTTTGGCGATCTCGGCCAGACGGCGGTCGATAGCGGCTTTGGCGATCAGGTCAGACATATCTCTCGACACAAAAAAACGGGCGCGCGGCCCGTTGATGTTTCCCGGTGGGCGCTGGGGGTGGAGACCAGCGCGCCGCTGTTGAGAGGGATATACGCAAGCTGACCCGAGTCTGCAAGGGGGGCATCTGAGATCGGCGGAAAAGGGAAGGATGCTGGCCTATTTCTTCGGCCCCCGCCGTTTGGGAACCGCACCACCACCCTTGCCTTTCACGGGCTTGCCTTTTCCACGTGGGCGCAGCGATTGGGACGGGTCTGACATGTTTGCAGCTTTGGGCTTCCCCTTTGGCTTTGCAGCCGATTTTGCGCCTTTTGGCTTTTCCGATTTGTAGTCAGGCTTCCCGCCTTGTTTTCCAAGCGGCTTTCCAACGGGCTTGCTGTCATACTTGGGCTTGCCTGTAGGTTTTCCGGCTGGCTTATCATCGTAGCGTGGCTTGGCCTTGCTTGCAGGTTTGGGCTTGCCTTTGAAGTCAGAGACAACCTCTGGGTCGTGCTTCGGCTTCTTTTCCTTCCATTCCTTCTTCTCTTTGGGCGCTTTGCGGGGGTCGCCACCCAGATCGTCCAAGGGCTTGCGCCGATTAGACGCCATCGACGGTTTGCCGCCCTTTGGCTTGTCGAAACGTGCCTTGTTGCCTTTGTCAAAGCGCGGTGGGCGGGAGGTGTCGGGGACATGATCCAGCTTGGTGAGCGTCGCACCTTCTTCCAAGGTCATGTCAGGCCCAAGTGCCTTCAAGAACCCGGCAACCGCGTTGTCTTTCAGTTCCACAAAGGTCTCAGACTCCTGCACCCTGATTGCCCCGATATCGTCTTTGGAAATGTCGCCCATGCGGCATAGCATCGGCAGAAGCCAGCGCGGTTCCGCCCGGTCATTGCGCCCGACCGAGATCGAGAACCACTGTGACGGGCCAAACGCCTCGCGTGGTTTTGGTGCGTCCTTGGTTGATGGCGCTGCGAGGTCCTCAGGGGCCGTTTGGCGCGACCGGTAGAGACGCAAGTAAGCTGCCGCGATCTGTTCAGAAGTGAAGGTTTCTGCCAGTTTAGAGACGAATTCTGCCTCATCCTTGCCGGGAGCCTCAGTAAAGGCTGGGTCAGAGAACATGCGCTCTTGATCGCGCTGCAAGACTTCATCCGCCGTAGGGGCCGCGCCCCATTCGGCTTGAACCTTCGCAAATTTTAACAGCCTTTCTGCCTTCTTGGACCACCTCTGCGGAACGATGATCGCCGATACGCCTTTGCGCCCCGCGCGCCCCGTCCGGCCAGACCGGTGCAACAGCGTTTCGCCATTATTGGGCAATTCGGCATGCACAACGAGTTCTAAGTTTGGCAGGTCAATGCCCCGAGCAGCCACATCGGTCGCCACACAGACCCGCGCGCGCCCATCCCGCATTGCCTGAAGGGCATGAGTGCGCTCGTTTTGGCTTAGCTCGCCAGAAAGAGCCACCACCTGAAAGCCGCGGTTCGAGAACCGCGCTGTCAGTCGGTTCACAGTTGCACGCGTATTGCAAAAGACGATGGCATTTTGTGCCTCATAATAGCGTAGCACATTGATGATCGCATTCTCTGGGTCGTTCCCGGCGACCAGCATCGCGCGGTATTCGATGTCGGAATGCTGCGACTTCTCGGCGACCGTTTGTAGCCGAACTGCGTCAGCGCGCTGATAGCTTTCCGCCAACCGCGCGATCATCTTGGGCACAGTGGCGGAGAACATCAGCGTGCGACGGTCTTCAGGCGCTTGGGAGAGGATAAATTCCAGGTCCTCACGGAACCCGAGATCCAACATTTCATCAGCTTCATCCAACACAACAGCGCGGATGTCCGACATGTCCAACGAGCCCCGCTTGATATGGTCGACCAGTCGCCCGGGCGTGGCCACGACGATATGCGCGCCGCGCTCCAATGCGCGTTTTTCCGTGCGCATGTCCATGCCGCCAACAGTGGAGGCAACTGTTGCGCCCGCAAATTCATAAAGCCAGTCCAGCTCGCGTTTCACTTGCAATGCCAGTTCACGGGTCGGAGCAACCACCAGAGCAAGCGGCGCGGCGGGTCGATCAAAACGTTCGTCGTCCCCCAAAAGGGTCGGAGCGATTGCCAGACCGAAGCCAACAGTCTTGCCTGACCCAGTTTGTGCCGAGACCAGAAGGTCTTTTTCCGCATGATTAGGGTCTGTCACAGCCTCCTGCACCTGCGTCAGAGTCGTGTATTCGCGCTTTTCAAGCGCGCGGGCGATGGTCGGGATCATTGGAATGCTCTCTTGGGCTGGCCAGCGGATCAACTACGCTCAATCGCGAAGGATGTATAGGCCGAAGGGCTCTGGGGGTGTGATTACGTCAAGACGCAACCTGATCTTAAGGTTCTCACGGCTAGGGTGCGCTTCAAGTGACAGGAAAGTGACGCAGCAGCCCGTGTTCCGCTTACCAAAGAAAGACGCCGTTCTGCGGCAAGAGAACATCACCTTGCGGGACCTTCCGGCGCGGTCCGCTTCAGTGTTGATTGTCGTAGCGCTAAGCGGGTTTTACCTGCCGTTGCGGTTCGTGGTCTCCACTGTCTTGATCTATCTGGTTATCGAGATTTGGGGGATTCTAGCGGTAAAACAAATGCAGGTCCGCATGCGGTGGCTGCCTTACCTCAGTTTGTTGACTGCTGCGACTGTCGGCTCCTGCGTATTCCTCAACGTGCTTTACGAGATGTGGCAGCTCGACGGGCTTGCGCCGAAGCTGTTCACTTTCTGCAGCCTGACCACCGCGCTTATTCATTGCGCTACCGTCAGATCCTACCACCTGCCTTTGGCAATTGTCACCGGAACGCCCGTTGTGGCGACGATCATCCTGACCATTGTATCTTCGCTGATCGAGCAGGACCGTTTGATAGACACAGTTGTGGGTATGGCAATCCTGATGCTCATGATCGGCTATATCACCGTCATGATGATCGAGGGTTCCCGGTCTCGGCGGGTTCTGATTGCGGCCCGGACGGAGGCCGACGCAGCCAACGAGGCGAAGGGCCGCTTCATGGCAACGCTAAGCCATGAAATTCGCACGCCGCTGAACGGCATATTGGGGATCGCCCAGCTGATGAAATCGGAGCATGCTGGTGGAGAAAGCGGGGAACGCGCTGACGTCCTTTACAGCTCTGCCGTGTCCCTGAAAACACTGGTTGATGACGTTCTGGACCACGAAAAGGTCGAGGCGGGGAAGCTGACGCTGAAACCGGTGCGAGGCAGTCTTCATGATGTTGCAGGCTCTGTCGTCAAGCTGTTCTCCGCCAACGCTGAGAAGAAGGGCCTGTATTTACGCCTGAACGTTGACGACGCCCTTCCGCCTGAGCTGGTGTTTGATCCGGTACGAATACGCCAGATCCTCTCTAACCTTGTGACCAATGCGATCAAGTTTACTGACCGCGGTGGCGTCGACTTGTGCTTGGATGTTTCGTCAGACGATCAGGTGCGCATAGCGATCAAGGATACAGGCATCGGGATCCCAAAGTCCTCCCAAGCGCGGCTCTTTTCGCGCTACAGCCAAGTAGATGAACAACTGGAACGTGCGGCAACTGGGACAGGGCTAGGGCTGGCTATTTCACTTGGATTGGCGGAGCTGATGGGCGGCGCAATTACTGTGGAGTCCTGCGCCGGGCGAGGATCAATCTTTACGCTCTGTTTTCCTATGGAGTTGCCCGAAAAATCATCAGCGAACTCTGTTAAGCAACCACAAGAGCTGCAAGACAACGAAAGACCGTCTCGCATACTGCTGGTAGATGACAATGCGACGAACCGATTTGTAGCTCGATCCTTCCTCGCCGGGTCCGGTGCGGAGGTCGATGAAGCAGAAGATGGAGCCGAAGCGGTAAACAAGGCGGAGACCCGGCAATTTGATCTAATCCTGATGGACCTGCATATGCCGATCATGGACGGCTACTCAGCGGCTGAAACTATTCGTGCATCCCCTAGTGGAAAAGACGTCGCAATTATCGCCCTTACGGCAGACAAGACGGTTCTGGATCAAGATCGGTTTGATGCCGCCAAGATGAGCGGCTTCCTGTCGAAACCTTTGCAGAAAGAAGTTCTGTTGGAGGTGGTTGCGCAACATGTTCTGTCGCCAGCAATGCGTACTGCGGCCGAGTAGCCTAGAAACGAAAACGCCCTGCCAAAATGACAGGGCGCTTCCTAAATTTGGCCAATAGCTAAGTGACGCTTACGCGAACCACCAGCGCTCCATGATGCGGGAGCTATCCATTTGGAATACGTTACCGATTGTCCCGGAGTTGGCCAGCTTGGTGGAATGCGCATCCACATAGTTGGCATACATTGGAACCACGGTGCCGCCTTCAGCGGACATCAACATCTGCATCTCAGTGTACATGTCGCGACGTTTGTCGCTGTCCAGCTCGGCACGAGCGGTCAAAAGCAGCTCTTGGAAGCGTGCGTTTTCCCAGCCGGTGTCGTTCCAAGGTACCCCGGTTTCGTACGCGGTCGAGAACATCCAGTCCTCGGTTGCGCGGCCGGACCAGTAGCAGGCACACCATGGCTTCTTCAGCCAGACGTTGGACCAGTAGCCATCATCGGGCTCCTGCACCACGTTGATGTCGATGCCAGCCGCCTTGGCGGAGGCCTGATACAGCTGCGCTGCATCGATCGCGCCCGCAAAGGCAGCATTCGCGGCAGACAGGTCAACCTTCAGAGAGTCGAGACCTGCTTCTTTCATGTAGAACTTAGCTTTGTCTGGATCGTAGGAGTTCTGCTCCAGATCGGATGCGAAATACTGGTTTGCTGGCCCGATTGGGTGGTCGTTGGCGACCTTACCGTGGCCCAGCAGGATTTTGTCTACCATTTCTTCGCGGTTGACTGCGTGCTTAAGTGCGCGACGCACATTCATGTCAGCGAACGGGTCAAGACCAGTCTGCATTGGGAACGTGTAGTGCTGGTTACCAGTAACCTCGAAGATGTTGACGTTCGGGTTGGCTTTCAGCAGCGCTTCGGTCTTGACGTCGACGCGGTTCACGGCATCAACCTGACCGGTCATCAGAGCGTTCATCCGCGCTGCGGCGTCGTTGATCGCGATCACTTCCAGCTCGTCGAAGAAGCCGGCATCGCCGTCCTTGTAGTGGCTTTCGACGCGCTTACCGACAAACCGTACGCCTGGGTCAAAGCTTTCGACCTTGTAAAGACCGGTGCCGTTGCCCGATGCGATGGCTTCGTCGATCTCGCCCGCTGGGAACATCAGTATGTGATAGTCCGACAGCAGGAACGGGAAGTCGGCGTTGCCGGCGGCCAGCGTCATCTGAATTTCGTGGTCCGAGATTTTCTTCATTTCCGAGATCGCGGAAACGATCGGCTTGGCCGCTGATTTCGCACCTTCGGCAGTGTGCATTTCGAGCGATGCGATCACGTCATCTGCGCCGAATGCTTTACCAGAGTGGAACGTCACGCCCTTGCGCAGCTTGAAGGTCCAGGTTTTCGCATCAGCGGAGGCTTCCCAGCTTTCGGCCAATTCGCCTTTCAGTTGACCGTCTGCGCCAACTTCAGTCAGGCAATCGAACACGGCGCCGTGGGCACACATGATCATGAAGCTGTCTGAGTGGGTCCGACCGTCCCAGCTGTCAGAAGTGTTGGCGCCGGCAATACCAAGGCGCAGGCGGCCGCCTTTCTTGGGTGCGGCGCGCAGTGGCATCCCGGTGGCGCTCAGCACCCCTGCGGCGATACCAGACTTAAGCAAGCCTCGTCTTGAAATATGAGTCATTTATAGTCTCCCAGTTGGTTGTTTTGACGGTCCCCCGTCGGTCTTGCCACCCTTCGAGGGTGATTCGAATTACATCTTATCAACAGCAGCATCGCCGATGTTATCAACTCCGCGTTCTTTGAGCAGATCATCGAGCCAGTCCGGATCCATTTCAGGCACCGAGCTCAGCAGCAGGTCTGTATAGGGATGGTGCGGCGGCTGGAACATCTCGGCTTTCTCGCCTTGTTCCACGACCTTGCCGTCTTTCATAACCACCACCTCGTCGGAAATGGCGCGTACCGTGGCCAGATCGTGGGTGATGAACATATAACTCAAGCCAAGCTGGTCCTGCAACTTAGCCAACAGCTTCAAAATACCTTCCGCGACCAGCTGGTCCAGCGCAGACGTAACCTCATCACAGATAATGAACTTCGGCTCAGCCGCCAGCGCACGGGCTATCCCGATTCGTTGTTTCTGCCCACCAGAGAGTTCTGAAGGCAACCGGTCACGATACTGGCTTGGCTCCAACTCGATTTCATCAAGCAGGGCGTCCACCTTGGCGCGTTTCTCTTTGCCCTTTAACCCGAGATAGAACTCTACCGGGCGGCCAATCGTTTCGCCGATGGTCTTGCGTGGGTTTAGGGCTGTGTCGGCCATCTGATAGATCATCTGCGCCTGACGCAGCTGCATCTTGTCGCGCTTGCGGTAGTCCAGCGGCAGCTGCATCCCGTCAAACTCGATATGACCCAAGCGCGGCGGCAAGAGCCCGGTGATGCACCGCGCAGTTGTTGACTTTCCAGACCCCGATTCACCCACAACCGCGACTGTGCGCCCCTCGTGGATGTCAAAGCTTACATCATGCAGAACGTCAGTTGTGCCATAGGCCGCTGTGACGTTTTTGACCGAGACGACTGGTGTCGATCCGGTAATCACCGACGGCTTTGCAGGTCGTTCGAAACTGCGTACAGCCCAAAGTGACTTGGTGTACTCTTCTTTTGGCTGGCTGAGCATGGTGCGCGTGTCGGCCTCTTCGACCTCATCGCCTTTCAGCAGTACTTTGATCTTGTCTGCCATCTGCGCGACGACAGCAAGATCATGGGTGATGTAGATCGCGGCCGTATCGAATTGCTCGACAATGTCGCGGATTGAGGCAAGCACCTCAATCTGCGTGGTCACATCAAGCGCAGTCGTCGGTTCGTCAAAAATGATCAGATCGGGACGACATGCCATGGCCATTGCCGTCATAGCCCGCTGCAGCTGCCCGCCGGATACCTGATGCGGGTAACGGAAGCCAATTTCTTCCGGGTTTGGGAGACGCAGACGACGATACAGCTCAATACCGTCCTCGGTGCTTTCGCCCTTGCTGGACACGGAATGCTGAACAGGACCCTCGGTATGTTGATCCATGAGCTTGTGCGCAGGGTTGAAGCTGGCCGCAGCCGACTGGGCGACATAGGCGATGCGTTTTCCCAAAAGGGCGCGCTTGTCCGCTGCAGATGCTGTGACCAGATCGACGCCGTCGAACACCACCGACCCTTGCGAAATGCGGACCCCGTCGCGGGTGAACCCCATTGAGGCCAATCCGATGGTCGATTTGCCAGCCCCTGACTCGCCAATCAGTCCGATCACTTCGCCTTTGTTCAGGTCCAGATCGACGCCGTTGATGATCGGGTTCCAAGTCTCGTCCGAGCGGCCCTCGATCCAGAGGTTGCGTATCTTGAGAAGCGGTTCGCTCATTCTTTTAGACCCGAGGATTTGTGAAGCATCCAGTCGACCACGAAGTTCACCGCAACGGTCAGAAGCGCGATGGCTCCGGCGGCCAGCAGCGGTGCAACGGCAACATTTGGCGCGAAGGCTGCGAAGTTAATGAATTGCGACAGATCGCGTACCATCGTGCCCCAGTCGGCCAGAGGCGGCTGGATGCCGACACCCAGGAAGGACAACGATGCGATGGTCAGGAACACAAAGCAGAAGCGCAAACCGAACTCGGCCAACAGCGGTGCGTATGCGTTCGGAAGCATCTCGCGGAAAATCAGATACGGCAGACCTTCACCGCGTAGTTTGGCGGCTTCGATATAATCCATGACGACAATGTTTTGACCCACGGCGCGGGAAAGACGGAACACCCGCGTCGAATCGATCACCGCGATGATCAGGATCATGTAAATCGTCACCTGCCACGAGGCCGACCCAGCCCACGCCGTGGCAATTGTGATCAGCAATAGCGCGAAGATCAGCGCAGGGATGGCCATCAGTGCGTCGACTGCGCGGGACAGAAGCTGGTCAAGCCAGCCGCCCAACGTCGCCGCCAAGAACCCAAGCGAGCCGCCGAGCAGGAAGGCGAGGCATGTGGTCACAAACGCAATGCCAACCGTGTTCTGTGCCCCAAATATCAGACGCGACAGGATATCCCGGCCGATCTGATCTGTCCCGAGGGGGTATTCAGGATTGCCCCCGATTGCTGGGTTGCCACCCGGTACGATGTTGGCTGCGCCCAGCACTTCTTCTTGGCCATAGGGCGCAATGACGCCAGCAAAAATCGACACAATCGCGTAGACGATTATGATCATGATCCCAAAAGCGGCGGTCAGCGGCATAGAGCGGAACAACTTTTTCGACCCTTCGGTGCCGACGCTGCGGCCCAGCAGCCGGAACAGGTAGGCCGCAGCCGCAAACATCAGGAACCCTTGCACCGCCCAGCGGAAGAAAATCACCCCTGCGCGTGGTACGCCGTCAGTTTCTGTGGGTTGGAAGAAGTACCAGACGCTGAACAAAAGCAGCGCAGCAGCCAGAACGTATCCAAATGCTACGCCAAACGGCATGTCACGGAAGAAAGGCTTGTTCCCAGTGGCCGCCTGACCACCCAAGCGAAACACGTAGGCCAGACCAAGAAGGGCGATGAGCCCAAGAAGAATATAAATCAACGTCATTTCGGATGCCTCAGACGTGGGTTCGAAATGATCGACAGAATGTCAGCTGTCAGGTTGAGCAGGATGTAGACTGCCGCGAAGATCAGGCAGCAGGCTTGCACCACCGGGATGTCCCGGATTTTCACGCTGTCCACAAACAGCTGGCCAATGCCCGGGTAGACGAAGACAACTTCGACCACCACAACGCCCGTGACAAGGAACGCGAGGTTCAGTGCGATCACGGTGATGATTGGGGCCAGCGCATTTGGAAGTGCGTGTTTAACGATGACGCGCATCGGGCTAAGGCCCTTCAATCGCGCCATCTCGATATAAGGAGAGGCCAGCAAGTTGATGATTGCAGCCCGAGTCATGCGCATCATTTGTGCCGTAACCGCCAGTGTTAGGGTCAAAGCGGGCAACATCGTTCGTGTCAGCCGTTCGCTGAATTCCATACCGGGGAAGATGTTGCTGAGTGATGGGAAGATCGGGTTCAAAACTGCGAGAAACAGGATCAGTACATAAGCAATGAAGAACTCAGGGCTGGAGATTGCTGACAGCGTTGAAACGTTCATTGCCTTGTCAAAAGCCGTGTTGCGGTAGAGTGCTGTCAGCACGCCCAATGTTACGGCCAATGGGACCGAGATCGCCGCAGACACACCGGCCAGGAAGAGTGTGTTCTTCAACCGAGGGATAATCTGATCCACAACTGTTGTGACATCTGTCCCAACAGCGGTGGCGCCAAAGTTCCCTGCGAACAGGGCTTGGCTTAGCGGCACACCCAGATCACCACGAAGCGCGCCCGACAGCCATTGGAAGTAGCGGGTCAGCGCGTTTTGGTTCAGCCCAAGTTGCTCTCGGATAGCTGTAACGGCTTCAGGAGTAGCGCCTTGGCCAAGGATCGCCTCTGCGAAGTCGCCCGGCAGAGCGTTCACGGCGACAAAAATAATGACCGAAACCACGAAGAGGGTCACCAGACCTAAAAGCAGGCGCTGAACGACAATACGGAATAGACCTGACAATGTTCTGTTAGCCCCCGGACTCTCTAAGAAGTGCTGTCAGCGTAGCGACAAAAGGGGGTCTGTAAAGCCCCTCAAGTGAAAAAAAAGTCAAATTTTTCACGTATCGAGCATCGAAACAGCTGTTGAGCCTTACAATTCTTCCCGCAAAAGATTTGTGACTCGCACCAGTTCTGCGGTGATACCGGGCTCTGATAACGCGTGGCCCGCCGCGCCGATGAGGCTCAGCTTCGCCTTGTCCCAACCATCGGCCAGCTTGTATGCGGAGTGAGGCGGACAAATCATGTCATAGCGACCTTGGACGATGCTTGCTGGAATATGTTCGATCAAGTGCCGCTTCGCCAATATGTCGCCATCGCTCTCCAGCCAGCCTCGATGCGTAAAGTAGTGGTTTTCCAATCGGGCAAAAGCGCGGGCATATTCAGCCGGGCTTTCGCCACTGGTCGTGACGGAAAGCGCGGCCAATGCGTTCTCCCACCCGGCCCAAGCGCGGCCATAGCGGATCTCTTGCTGCATATCGCCCGAGAATAAGCGTCGCCCGTAAGCTGCGATCATGTCGTCGCGCTCGTCCTCTGGGATGAGGTTTTCGAACTTTTTCCATAGGTCAGGAAAGAATTGACCTGCGCCGCCGCCGTAAAACCAGTCCAGCTCGGCCTGCGTCATCAGGAAGACACCACGGAGGATCAAGTAGGAAGCACGATCCGGATGCGCCTGAGCATAGATCAGAGCTAGTGTGGCACCCCAACTGCCGCCAAAGACAATCCAATTCTCGATACCCAGCCCGTCGCGGATCATCTCGATGTCGCGCACCAGATGCCAAGTGGTGTTGTTCTCGACGCTGGCGTGGGGCCGGGAACGACCACAGCCACGCTGATCAAAAAGGATAATGCGGTAATGCGCAGGGTCGAAGTAGCGCCGCATGGTCGGACTGCACCCGCCCCCGGGGCCGCCATGCAGCACCACAACGGGTTGCCCATCAGGGTTGCCGCATTGCTCTACATAGATCCGATGTCCATCGCCGACAGACAGAACACGCTGATCAAACGGGTCAATCCCGGGATAAAGATGCGCTGCTGCGCGGTTTTGTCCTGACCTCACGTCCATAGCGACCTATATAACCCGTCAGAGCGGCGAAACCACGTCGAAATGAGGTGACACATGACCACGACCGTTGATCCCGGTGAAATTGCAAAGTTCGAGGCAATGGCTGCTGAATGGTGGGATGTGAACGGTAAGTTCAAGCCCCTCCATATGCTCAATCCTTGCCGATTGGACTACATCACGACGCAAATGGCGGCCGAGTTTGATCGCGACCTCAAAACCCGCGAGCCTTTCAAGGGTCTTCGTATCCTAGATATCGGCTGCGGTGGCGGTTTGCTGGCCGAACCCATGGCACGACTAGGTGCGGACGTTGTCGGTGCCGACGCCGCAGAGCGCAATATTCCAGTGGCCAAAGTGCATGCGGAACAATCCGGTTTGGACATTGATTATCGCCATACGACCGCGGAAGCATTGGTGGCCAGTGGCGAGCAATTTGACGCCGTGTTGAATATGGAAGTGGTTGAACACGTGGCCGACCCGTTGGCTTATCTGACTGCTTGCCAACAACTCTTGAAACCTGGCGGGCTGATGGTCTGCTCAACGATCAACCGAAACCCCAAGAGCTATCTGATGGCCATCATCGGGGCGGAGCATATAATGCGCTGGCTTCCCAAAGGGACGCATGAATGGCAGAAATTCATCACCCCGGACGAGCTGTTCGAGTTGATCAAACAGGCTGGGTTAGAGCCTGTCGATCGCACCGGGTTTGTCTTCAATCCGATTGCATGGAGCTGGTCATTATCGGACCGAGATCTGTCGGTGAATTATGTCACTGCCAGCGTGAAACCAGCCGTCTAATCCACACGCGCCAACTGGGTCCGAAGTTCCCGCAATATAGGAAGCGTGGACTTAACCTTGTCGGGACCGATGATCCCCACGATCTCTGCAATCAAAGGGGTGATGGCGGCCAACGCGGCGTCTCTGGCTGCGCGACCGGATGGGCTGATCACCACCTGCTTACGCCGCGCATCATCCCAGTCGGGGTTTACATGGATGTGCCCCGCCCATTCGAGCTTGTGCAGCGTGTTGGTCATTGCCCCACGTGTTAGCTGGAAAATCTCAGCCAAGCGGGCGGGCGAGCGAGGTTCGTCTATATTGGCAAGGTGGTTAAGCACCGAGAAATGCGATAGCTCCATCCCACGTGGTAACGCCTTGCTCAACCGGTTCCGCGCCAGCTGATCCGCCATAAACAGCTCTGAAAACAGCGCCGTGGCCAATGGGGTATTCGCCTCAGTCATGCGGCGGAGTATAGGGTTTGATCACCGCGTGTCATGCAAAACACGCGGCAGGGTCAAAAGGCCGCTGCTGCTAGCCAGCCAACATGGGATCAAGCTTGCCGGCGCGCTCCAACTGATGCAGCTCGTCGCTTCCACCAACATGGGTGCCATCGATGAAGATCTGCGGCACGGTGCGTCCGCCATTGGCACGCTGAATCATAGTGGCTTTCTCAGCTGCGTTCCGCGACACGTCAGTCTCGTGGAACTGAACTCCTTTGCTCTTCAAAAGCCTCTTCGCTGCCCGGCAGTAGCCGCAGAAGGGGGACGTATAGATTTCAACCTTGGCCATAAGAGCGCCTTTCAGAGTATATTCGGTTGAGGTGACTTAGAAGTCTTTGGCCACCCGCGCTAGTACGAGCACGTCAATGTGAACGGCCCCTGCTTGACGGCAAGCCTCAGTCGCTGCGGCCAAAGTCGCGCCGGAGGTCATCACATCATCAACGAGCAGGACACGCTTTCCTTGCAAGAGATTGCGGCGCTTTGGGTGCGGCGCAATGGCGCTTTCCAAAGTCGCGAACCGGCTATCGCGTGACACCCCATCAAGCGGTTTCGTTGCCCGCAATCGGACCAGACCGTCTGGCAGGTAATCCAACCCCGCTTGCTGCGACACGTGTTGCGCCAGCAAAGCGGCTTGATTGTAACGGCGCTTGAGAAATCTCAACCAATGCAGGGGTACAGGGACGACAAGGGTATCAGAGGGCAGTGAAGGCAGTCTATTGGCCATCCATCGCGCAGCCGGTTTTGCCAGGTCAGTGCGGTCGCCATGCTTCAACCCAAGAACCAGCTTACGTACATTATCTTGGTACAGCATCGCGGCGAATCCGCGCGACCAAGGTCTGGCAATGCGAAGGCAATCATCACAATGCGCATCAGCGGTGTCATCGTCTCCCATCAGCGGGACGCCGCAATCGCAGCAAGTTAGACCCTGAATAAATGCGGTTCGGCCCCAGCAGGCGGGGCAAAGCGCAAAGTCTTCCTCTACCATTTCCGAACATGTGAGACATTGTGACGGATAGATCAGCCGCAAGATGGTTTGCATTTCGGCCTCCGACCTCTAAGTAGCCCCGCAACCCTTGTGTGAGCTCGCCAATGTCCAACCCGCCCATCCTATTTGACAGATCTGCGCTTCTTGCACGACGCGCGCGCGCGATCCGGCAGGGCCCGGCACTGTTCTTGCAGCAAGAGGCGGTCCTCGAGGTCTCAGAAAGACTGAAAGACATTAATAGGGCGTTTACCAACATTGCTGTGGTGACGGGATTTCCCGAACTGTGGCAAACTGAATTTCCTTCCGCGACAGTCCTTCCCGATGATGAGGTCCTCGCGCTCGATACGCAAAGCTTTGACCTTATTGTCCACGCCATGTGCCTTCATCAGTCCAATGATCCTGTCGGTCAGCTGGTGCAATGCCAACGCGCTTTGCGACCAGATGGCGTATTTATCGCCGCCATGTTTGGCGGCCAGACCCTGTCCGAGCTGCGTGGAGCCCTGTCACAGGCTGAGGTCACGGTGACGGGCGGCCTGTCGCCTCGCGTTTCTCCAATGGTTGATATTCGGGACGCCGGTGCGCTGCTGCAAAGAGCGGGTTTTGCTTTACCGGTCGCCGATGCCGACCCGCGTCAGGTCTCCTACACCTCGACAATGGCCTTGATGCATGACCTTAGGGCAATGGGCGAAAGTAATGTCCTTGCGGCCCGCGACAAACGCATCCCGATGCGTGAAATGTTCGAGACTCTGGAAGCCATTTACCCAAAGAGTTCTGATCGGGTGGTCGCCACCTTCGAGATGCTCTATCTGACGGGCTGGGCACCGGATGCTAGCCAGCAAAAACCACTGCGACCGGGCAGTGCCAAAGCGCGCTTGGCCGACGCGTTGAAGACCGTCGAGTTAGATGAAGACGCCGTTCCCGTCACTTCGGGGGCGGACCTGAAAGATGAAAGTGACACATGATGACCGACGGGCCATACAATAATCTGCCGCATGCCGATGCCGACCATCCAAAGGTACGGTTCGGCAAAGTCGGCATCCTTCTGGCCAATCTTGGTACGCCGGATGACTACACCTATTGGCCGATGCGTCGCTATCTTAGCGAGTTCTTGTCTGACAAGCGGGTGGTCGATTACTCTGCTTGGCTTTGGCAACCGCTCTTGCAGGGTATCATTCTGTCGAAAAGACCCTTTTCCAGCGGAAAAGCTTATGAATCGATCTGGAACCATGAGGCTGGGGAAAGCCCTCTACTGACCATCACCAAGGATCAGACAAAAGCAATAAAGGCGCAAATGCACGCGCAATTCGGTGATCGTGTTGAGGTCGATTTCTGTATGCGGTACGGGAATCCTTCCACTAAGTCCAAAGTGCGTCAAATGGTCGAAAACGGCTGCGATCGCATCCTGTTTTTCCCGCTTTATCCGCATTACGCCGGGGCCACCTCCGCCACTGCCAATGATCAGCTCTTCCGCGCCTTGATGGAGGAGAAATGGCAACCCTCTATACGCACGGTGCCAGCTTACTATGACCAGCCGAGCTATATCGACGCGCTCGCCAAGTCTGTGGAAGAAGCCTACGCCAAACTTGATCACCGCCCTGATGTGCTTGTGACATCTTATCACGGCGTCCCAAAACGGTATCTGATGGAGGGCGATCCCTACCACTGCCAGTGCCAGAAAACATCGCGGCTACTACGGGAACGTCTAGGGTGGGACGATGGTGCCATAAGAACGACATTCCAGTCGAAATTCGGGCCGGAAGAGTGGCTGCAGCCCTATACGGTAGAAGAAGTCGCGCGTCTGGCAGAAGCAGGACACAAACGCATTGCAGTTATTGCACCGGCTTTCTCAGCCGATTGCATCGAGACCCTTGAAGAGATCAACGAAGAAATCAAAGAGAGCTTTGAAGAGGCGGGGGGAGAGGTGTTTACCTACATCCCATGCCTAAACGATCAGCCAGCGCATATAACTGCGCTGTCCCATGTAATCACAGAAAACCTGAAGGGATGGATCGACTAGATCCAGCGACTTCTCAGCTTTCGGAGACTGGGCGACCCTTGAAGATCTGCTGGCCGACACGGACGCAGATCACGCCGTCTTCCAAAGCTTTTACGAAGATGCCTTGGATTGAGACACACGAGCCGATTGTGATAGTTTTAAACATGCTGATTTTCCCTCCCCCAAGGTATCGTCACAATACTTCCTGTATCTGTAAGTTCCAGCAATAATTCGTTACAATATCGTTAATTGGCGAAATTTCGCTACAACAGGTCTCGCAGCATCGCGATGAGCGGGATATCGGCGGGCGGCATCGGATAATTCCGCAACTCCCCTACACGGGCCCATGCCAAAGTTTGTCCCTCTTTTGGCTGTGGCGTTCCTTCCCATTTGCGGCAAGCAAAGACCGGCATCAAAAGGTGGAAATCATCGTAGCCATGGCTCGCAAACGTCAATGGGGCAAGGCAACTTTGCCATGTGTTGATCCCCAGTTCTTCTTCTAACTCACGGATCAATGCGGCTTCCGGTGTTTCTCCGGTCTCGACTTTTCCACCCGGAAATTCCCACAGACCCGCCATGGATTTCCCCTTGGGTCGCTGTGCCAGAAGAATGCGTCCGTCGACGTCAATTAGAGCGACTGCAGAGACCAAAACAGTCTTCATGACCGATAATCCGCGTTGATCGAAATGTAGCCATGAGTCAAATCGCAGGTCCAAACGGTTGCGGAGCCGATCCCGACACCCATTTCGACCGTGATCTTGATTTCCTGATTCGTCATATAGGCCGATGCGGCTTCTTCCGAATAGCCTTCGGCCCGCCAGCCATTCTCGGCCACGACAATGTCGCCAAAGGCGATGCCGAGCTTGTCGCGGTCAGCTTTGGCGCCCGATTTTCCAACGGCCATGACGATCCGACCCCAGTTCGCATCCTCGCCAGCAATCGCTGTCTTCACCAAAGGCGAGTTGGCGCAAGACAGCGCGACGCGTTTGGCATCTGCGTCATCCGCCGCACCGTTGACGACGATCTCAACAAACTTGGTCGCACCTTCGCCGTCGCGCACAACCTGATGGGCGAGCTCCCGCATGACACCATGCAATGCGGCTTCAAACGCGCTGTCACCGCCCACTTCTACTCCGGACGCGCCGGTTGCCACGGCAATCAGGCTATCTGAGGTCGAGGTGTCGCTGTCGACGGTAATCGCGTTGAACGTGCCTTCGTTAAGTCCTGAAACCAGCGCCTGCAGTTGATCCTGCACGATCTGCGCGTCGGTGAAAATATAAACCAACATCGTCGCCATATCCGGCGCGATCATTCCGGACCCTTTGGCAATCCCTGCGATCTTCACGGGCGTTCCATTGATCTCGATCTCTGCACTGGCACCTTTGGCGAATGTATCAGTCGTCATGATTGCGGCGGCAGCGGGGGCAATTGCATCCTCAGCCAGCTCGTCGCGAAGCTGGTCCAGCATGTCAGTAATCTTGTCGTCCGGCAGCGGCTCGCCAATAACGCCGGTTGAGCCCGTATAGACATGGGTTTGCGGTAGATCGAGTGTCTCAGCCACCCGTGCCGTGATGCGCTCCACCGCTGCGGTTCCGTTGCGCCCAGTGAATGCATTTGAGTTGCCGGAGTTCACCAGAATGGCAAAGCCCTTATCCGTGTCCTCCACCTGTCCCAGCTTCGCCTGACAGTCGAGCACAGGGGCAGAGCGAGTGGCAGATTGTGTGAATACCCCAGCGACAGAAGCGCCAGGCGCAATCTCTGCAAGCATCACATCAGCGCGGCCTTGGTATTTGACGCCAGCCGCAGCCGCTGCAAAACGCACGCCATCAATCACCGGTAGTGCGGGGAACCCTCCGGCAGGTGCCAAAGGGGAGAGTGCTATATCAGCCATCCAAGTGGCTCCTGTCGGTTATTTCGACAGAAGCTCTACATTGCGGATGAAGGCAGGATCAATCTCAACTTCGACATAGGTAATGTCTGCTGCCTCAGTCACTTTTGCCATAGCGTCATCGACTGCTTTGGATTTCAGCTCGGATTCCAAATCGCCGCGTACCGAGTCGAGCGTCGGAGCCGCTTTGTTGCGGCTGTCATTGCGCATGACAACGTGCCACCCGAACTGGGTCTTAACTGGATCTGAAACTGCGCCGTCTTCCAAACCGATCACTGCCTGTTCGAATTCAGGCACCATCTGGCCTTTGCCAAACCAGCCCAGCTCACCGCCACGTGGGCCGGAGGGTCCGGTTGATTTCTCTTTTGCCAAGGTCGCAAAGTCAGCGCCGTCTGCGAGCATCTGCACAATCTCTTTCGCGGTATCTTCTTCTTCCACTAGGATATGCGAGGCGTTGAATTCCTGTTCTGGTTCCACATTTGCAAATCGCGCGTCATAGGCGGCCTGCAAAGCGTCTTCGGAAATCTCCGCAGAACCCGCTTGTGCGATGAACTCGCTAGACAAGAACGCGCCGCGTTCGTTTTCCAGACCCAGTTCCAGAGCGGGCGTCATGTTTTTGGCCATTTCGTCAGCCAGTGCGGTCTGCTGTACAAGCTGCTCCAGAATTCCGTTATACAGCACCCCGTCTTCGAGCTGTTGGTACTGGTCTGGCAAGTTGTCCTGCAGGGCGATCACGTGGCCCAAAGTGATGTCTTTGCCGTTTACTGTCGCCAGAACGGTAGAGGCGTCCTGCGCAGCGGCAGGCATCGCAACGGTAACCGCAAGGCCGGTTGCACGCAGAAGTGTAGTGAATTTGCCCATGAAACTTGGCTCCTGTTGGATGACGCGGACCCCCGCGCCGTTGACACTAATCTTGCTGCCTCTTACATCACCGAAGGTCTGGGGCAGCTTCGTCTTGGGCGTTGAGATATGGTGCCACCGCTCGATGAGCAAGGTGTACCTCCACACGATGATGTTAAGCGGCAATGACATGCCGCAGTAAGGCAGAGAAATATGCTTGGTCTGGGAACGATCTCCAAGAAGGTTTTCGGCACGCCGAATGATCGCAAGGTCAAGGCCGTGCGCCCGCTTGTGGCCAAGATCAACGCGCTCGAAGAAGAGTTCGCAAAACTCTCTGACGATCAGATCAAGCAACGCACCGAAGACATGGCGATGCGCGCCCAGAAAGGCGAAAGCCTTGACGACATGCTGCCTGAAGCATTTGCCAACGTCCGTGAGGCTGCCAAGCGTGCGCTGGGGCTGCGTGCCTTTGATACGCAGTTGATGGGCGGCATCTTTCTGCACCAAGGCAACATCTCGGAAATGAAAACCGGTGAGGGGAAGACCCTCGTCGCTTGCTTCCCGGCTTACCTGAACGCGCTTGCGGGTAAAGGTGTCCACATCGTCACCGTCAATGAATATCTGGTGAAACGCGACGCTGAGTGGATGGGCAATGTCTATAGTCAGCTTGGCCTAACCACAGGCGCCGTCTATCCGCAGCAACCCGATGACGAAAAGAAAGTCGCCTACGCCGCAGATGTGACCTACGCGACCAACAACGAGCTTGGCTTCGACTACCTGCGTGACAACATGCGGTCTTCGCTGGAGGAAATGTCTCAGCGCGGCCATGCCTATGCGATTGTCGACGAGGTAGACAGCATCCTGATCGATGAGGCGCGTACGCCTCTAATTATCTCTGGTCCTTCTGAGGATCGCAGCGACCTCTATCTGCAGGTCGACAAGCTGATCCCAGAAATTCAGGACGACCATTTCAAGCTTGACGAGAAAACCCGCGCAGTCACTTTCACCGACGAGGGTAACGAGTTTGTCGAGGAACGCTTGCATCAGATGGGGCTTCTTGATCCAGAACAGAGCCTGTATGACCCAGAAAGCACCACGATCGTCCACCACGTGACGGAGGCGATGAAAGCGCATAAAGCGTTTCACAAAGACAAAGACTATATGGTGCGCGACGGTCAGGTCATGCTTGTTGACGAGTTCACCGGCCGCATGATGCAAGGGCGTCGTCTGTCAGGCGGGCTGCATCAGGCCATCGAGGCAAAAGAAGGCTGCGAAATCCAACCTGAAAACGTCACGCTCGCCTCCGTCACCTTCCAAAACTATTTCCGGCTCTACGCCAAGCTTGCAGGCATGACCGGCACGGCCTCCACCGAGGCAGAGGAGTTCTCGGAAATTTACGGCCTTGGTGTCGTCGAGGTGCCCACGAACCGCCCTATCGCGCGGATTGACGAGCATGATGCCATCTACCGCACTGCCGAAGAGAAATACGCAGCGATTGTCGAAGAGATTCAGAAAGCTCATGAAACCGGACAGCCGGTATTGGTCGGGACCACATCCATCGAAAAGTCGGAATACCTGTCTGAACTGCTCACAAAAGCTGGTGTGACCCATAACGTTCTGAACGCGCGCCAGCACGAGAAAGAGGCCGAAATCGTGGCCAACGCTGGTACGCTTGGCGCGGTAACCATCGCGACCAACATGGCGGGGCGAGGCACCGACATTAAGCTCGGCGGCAATGTTGAGATGCAGATTATGGAAGCACTGGCCGCTGATCCGGATGGCGACGCTGACGCGATCCGTTCCAAGATTGAGGCAGAGCACGACAAGGCTGAGGAAGAAGTCAAAGCTGCTGGCGGTCTGTTCGTTCTCGCAACCGAACGCCACGAATCTCGACGCATCGACAACCAGCTCCGCGGACGGTCTGGCCGTCAGGGTGATCCGGGCCGCTCGTCTTTCTTCCTGTCGCTCGAAGACGATCTGATGCGCATTTTTGGGTCTGAACGGCTGGACAAGATGCTTTCAACCCTTGGCATGAAAGAGGGTGAGGCCATCGCCCACCCGTGGGTCAACAAGTCTCTCGAGAAGGCACAAGCCAAGGTCGAAGGTCGCAACTTCGATATCCGTAAGCAGTTGTTGAAGTTTGACGACGTCATGAACGACCAGCGGAAGGCCATCTTCGGCCAGCGCATGGAAATCATGGAAGCCACAGAGATCGGCGAAATCGCTCAAGACATGCGCCATCAGGTGATCGACGATCTTGTCGACCAGTACATGCCGCCCAAATCCTATGCCGACCAATGGGACACACAGGGTCTCTACGTTGCGACTATCGAAAAGCTTGGCATCGACGTGCCAGTGATCGAATGGGCGGACGAGGAAGGCATCGAAAACGAGGATATTGCCGAACGGCTCTACACGGCCTCCGACGAGTTCATGGCCAAGAAGGCGGTAGATTTTGGCCCCGAGAACATGCGCAACATTGAAAAGCAGCTCCTGCTTCAAACGATAGATGGCAAATGGCGGGAACATCTGTTGGCGCTCGAACACCTTCGTTCGGTCGTGGGCTTCCGTGGCTATGCGCAACGCGATCCGCTCAACGAGTATAAGAACGATAGTTTCCAGCTGTTCGAAGGCATGCTCGACGGGCTTCGTGAAGACGTCACGCAAAAGCTTTCCCGCGTTGTGCCGCTGACCGAAGAACAGCAGCAGGAGATGTTGCAGCAATACATGGCTCAACAAAACGCGCAGGCAGCCATGGCCGCGCCGAAGCCTCTAGAGGACACTCCGACAGAGCCCGCCGACGGGTTTGACGAGAATGATCGGGAAACTTGGGGAAATCCGGGACGAAACGCGGCGTGTCCCTGTGGGTCTGGGAAAAAGTTCAAGCATTGTCATGGTGAAGTTGGTTAAAGCGGCCAACTGACCCGGCGGAACAAGGCCCGTTTTCAGGGCGTTAACCGCCTTTGCCACATTTTCGCCACAATTCAAAAGCAGATTCTGCTCTACGAGAAACCGGATAAACCGGGCGTATGAGGCAGATTTATGAGCAAGTCACTTTGCACCCTCTTGGGCGCGGGTCTTTGCATGTTTGCGGCGGTGACGAAGGCCGACACTGTCGCGCTGGCGGTTCCCGCTCCTGTTCCTACCATCAAAGCCGATCTTCCACACCTTCCCGCTATGCCGGTGCTAATGCAGCAAAGCAGGTATCGAACTATTCCAAACTGGACCCCAACATCGGTCGCCGACCGGACGAAAGCGCAAGCCGATATCAGTGCCTTCGGAGTTCCCTGCGCGGTAGATCTACGGGCGGAGCCCATGCCCGACGCGGTCTTCTCCATCACCGTGAATGCACCGTGCAAACCCGACCAGAATATTGCCATTCAATATGCCGGTTTGACTTTTGACACCGCGACCGGTGTCACCGGGCGAACGACATTCAATCTGCCTGCGATGGCCTCTAAAGGAACATTAGTGTCTGTCTTCAGCGACGGCACCAGCCTCTCGACCCAGCTCGAAGCGCCCGATCTGTCGGAATACGCAAGGGTCGCCGTGGCTTGGGCAGACGCACTAGATATGCGTCTCACTGCCAATGCTCCACACCACACTCCGGTCAGTTTCTATGATCTCGGCGAAGAAACCGGTCGCACCGTGCAAATCCTGTCGCACCACCAAAGCCCGGATATCAACCGAGCCGTCATAAGGTTGGGTGTCGCTGCACCGATCACGGCTCAAAATTGCGGGCAAGAACGCTATGCCAAAGTGCGTCACCTGCAACCCAACATGCCGCCGATCAGTTATGATCTGATGCTTGCCCCAACGTCGTGCGACCGTATCGGCGGCAATCTTGAGTTGAAAAATGTCCTGCAAGACCTGAAACTCGCCGCGAACTAACGCAGGCGGGCTCGTGAAAAAATTCGCAAGACTGGTATGCGGGGCGCTGCTCTGCGCCGCGCCTGTCATGGCACAGGATGTCGCTTTGACATCGCGGGACGGCACCTTCCGCATAGATGGCACGCTTCTTAGCTATGATGGCGAATTCTACCGGGTCGATACGATCTATGGGCCGCTCACATTGGACGGAGAAGGCGTTGACTGCGATGGTCCCGGCTGCCCAGACTTGGCGTCGTTTGTGGCCGAGGTCCGCTTTTCCGGCACCCGCCGCATGGCCGATGTGTTATTGCCCGCCTTGATCCAAGCTTTCGCAGAGCGCAATCGCCTCACAGTGCTTCGCGAGGTCGAAGACGACACGCACTCAACTTTCGTACTGCGCGACACAGATCGCGTTCGCGCGCGTTTCACGCTCCGTGCGACAACCACGGCCGAAGGGTTCGCGGACCTGATCGCCGAAGAAGCCGACATCGCGCTGGCGTTGCGGGAACCTCGATCCGCCGAGGTCGCCATGGCCCAGGAAGCAGGTTCGGGCGATCTGGTACGTGGCCGCCGGGCCCGCGTCATCGCGCTTGATGGTATTGTCGCCATTGTGGCCGTGGATCAGCCGATAAAGTCGCTCTCTATGGACCAGATCTCTGGCATCTTTTCCGGTCAGATCACCGAATGGTCAGCGGTCGGTGGCGCTGAGGCAGCAATCCTCGCGCAAACTCCACAGCCTGACACCGGTCTCTATGAGGTCTTCCAGTCTCGCGTCCTGGCGCCACGCGGAACGACCATCTCGCCCGATATCCAGACGCAATCAAACCTCGAAGAGCTCGTCGACACCGTCGCTGATGACAGCTTTGCCATTGGCCTCACCACGCTTAGCGAGATTGGGAATGCCGATCCGGTGCGTATTTCAGGCACATGCGGGTTTGAACAAACCCCGAGTATCGCCGCTCTTCGTTCTGAGGATTACCCACTGGTGATGCCTTTGATGATGTTCACGCCTGCGCGCAGACTTCCACTCTATGCGCGGCAATTTTTGGAATTCACCTCCTCGCCCGCCGCAGACCTCGTGATCCGGCGGTCAGGTTTCGTGGACCAGTCCATCACCACCTCCGACTTCGGAGCCCAAGGCGACCGTCTTGCTCACGCAATCAGCCGTGCTGGGCCCGAGGTTCCGCTCTCCGAGCTTCAACGCTTGGTCGATGGACTTCGCAGCCGGGACCGACTGTCGACTACATTCCGCTTCGAGGTTGGGACCAAGCTGGACGTCCAATCAAGCGAGAACATTATGCGTCTCGCACGCGCACTGGAAACTGGGACGTTTGATGGCAGGTCTCTGCTCTTTGTTGGCTTCAGTGACAGCGAAGGTCCGGCTGGGCCGAACATGCGTCTAGCAAGAAGTCGTGCCGAAAAAGTGCAAGAGCTCGTCCGAGATGCAGCCAAGATCGCCGATTTTTCACAGGTGGAGATGACGTCCGATGCGTTTGGCGAGGCCTTGCCAATCGCCTGTGACGACACAGATTGGGGGCGCGCGATCAATCGCCGTGTCGAGGTCTGGGTAAACTAAATCACTCGTTACGTTTGGGCCAAAACACGCGCCCAAATCTCTGTCTAAAGATGCCCCTCTGCCCGCAGCGACACGTGTTGCGCTTTACCGATCACCAGATGGTCATGCAGCGCCAGACCGAGCGCTTCGCCGGCCGATTGAATGTGGCGCGTCATGGCGATGTCTTCCGCTGAGGGAGTCGCATCCCCGGAAGGATGATTGTGCACCAGAATCAACGCGCTTGCGTTCAGCTCAAGAGCACGTTTTACGACCTCCCGCGGGTAGACAGGCACATGATCTACTGTTCCGCGGCCTTGTGCCTCATCTGCGATGAGGACGTTCTTGCGGTCCAGATACAGGACGCGAAACTG
Organism: uncultured Litoreibacter sp.; assembly: GCA_947494645.1. Lineage (GTDB taxonomy): Bacteria > Pseudomonadota > Alphaproteobacteria > Rhodobacterales > Rhodobacteraceae > Litoreibacter. The sequence continues at coordinate 436,222 of CANLVO010000002.1, read as the reverse complement.
TTCAATCTCCAGATGTGCCATGCGAGTTTGACAATATTCCAAGAGCGCATCCCAGTTTGAAAGAACCTCTCGCTTCATCACCTTGCACCGCGCCAACTTATGCGCGGCAGCCTCGACAATCTTCAATTCCCGGATCACAGCGCTCCCAACCCCCTGCACTTCCGCCAACCGCGATGGAGGCGCTGAGATCACCCGGTTGAAATCACCGAAAGTGAACAGCAGTCGCTGGGCCAGAGTGCTCACTTCCCGCCGAGGGATAGCGCGATATAGTACCAACTCCAAAACATCTTCATCCGCAGCAGCCTCGCTACCGATGTTCATGAAATGTTCTCTAACTTTCTCCCGGTGGCCGTCCGTAGTTTCAGTTCCCAGCAAAGTGACTGCAGAAACACAGGTTTCAAAACCTGGAAGCGGGGCTTCGGAGAAAGAAGAGCACTGATCTAACATGATCACTACATCACGCGATTCGACTTAAAGCCCGGTTAAACGGAGATCAGAATGTGGGGTGGAACTTTCCAGCAGGCGAAAGCGTGAAGATCTCGACCCCGTCGGCAGTAACACCGACAGAATGCTCGAACTGCGCTGACAATGACTTGTCTCGCGTCACGGCGGTCCAGTCATCGGCCAGTACTTTGGTTTCTGGTCGTCCAAGGTTAACCATCGGCTCAATCGTGAAGAACATGCCTTCTTCCAAGACTGCACCACTATTTGCCCGTCCATAATGCAAGACATTCGGCGGGGCGTGGAACACCCTCCCCAGCCCATGCCCGCAAAAGTCGCGCACAACCGACATGCGATGTGCCTCGACATACGCCTGAATGGCGTGGCCAATATCGCCAAACGTGTTCCCCGGTTTGACGGCCTCAATGCCCTTGAACAGCGCGTCATGGGTGATCTGGACCAGCCGCTCGGCTTTGCGTGACATTTTGCCCGCCACATACATTCGCGACGTGTCGCCGAACCAGCCATCTACAATCACCGTCACGTCGATGTTCAGGATGTCTCCGTCCTTCAGCGTTTTTGGCCCCGGTATCCCGTGACACACCACGTGATTCACCGAGATGCATGATGCGTGCTTGTAGCCCTTGTAGCCAATCGTCGCTGACTTGGCCCCGGCCTTGTTCACCTCATCTTCAATGAAAGCGTCCAGCGCCTCAGTCGTGGTGCCTGGCACAACCAGCGCGGCAACGTCGTCAAGAATGCGGGCCGCCAAAGCGCCTGCAGCACGCATGCCGGCAAAGTCCGCCTCCTCATGGATGCGAATACCTTCTTTGGTGATACGTCCGCGATGTGTGTCGTCCAATGGATCTGGCTCCGTGCTTGTCTTAGCGGTCATATAAGAGAGAACGCTGGCAGCTTCCACCCCGCCGCGCTACATCTCAAATCACGTCTGCAGGAGAGCTCCATGTCCAACCCCACTGCCGCCATGCTTGTCATCGGGGACGAGATCCTCTCAGGCCGCACCCGGGACGCCAATATGTACCATTTGGCAGGCAAGCTGACCGAGGCTGGCATCGCGTTGGAAGAGGTGCGCGTTGTCTCGGATGATCAGCCGCGCATTGTGGCTGCAGTGAAGGCGCTAAGCGAGGCTTTTGACTATGTCTTTACCTCCGGTGGGATCGGCCCCACGCATGACGATATCACGGCAGATGCCATTGGCGCTGCTTTCGGTGCGGCTGTCGATGTGCGCGATGATGCCCGCGATCTCTTGGCCGCCCATTACGCGAAAACGGGGTCCGTGCTCAATGAAGCCCGTCTGCGTATGGCGCGCATACCTGAAGGGGCGACGTTGATCGACAACCCGGTCTCCGTCGCACCGGGGTTCAAGTTGGCCAATGTCCACGTCATGGCCGGCGTACCCTCTGTATTCAGCGCCATGGTCGAAAGCGTGCTGCCAACGTTGACAGGTGGCGCGCCGCTCCTATCGGAAACACTGCGTGTGGATCGGGGCGAGGGTGATCTGGCAGGGCCTCTCGGTGATCTCGCCGCAGCTATGCCGGAGCTAAGCTTCGGATCCTACCCTTTCCAGAAAGACGGCATATACGGCTCAAACATCGTCGTGCGCGGGACCGATCGCGCCGCGCTGCAGGCCGCACTGGCCAAGCTGTCAAACATGTTGAGCCTATGACTTGCGGTGCTCTGGATCGTGCCCAATTACTACGGGTGGCAGAAGCCACTTGGCCCACGCAGACCCGCCTTTTGGAACCACCCTGGGTTCTGCGTCAAAGCAAGGGCGGTGGTAAACGGGTGACGGCGGCCAGCGCGGACGGTTCGGTAACGCAGTCCGACGTTAACGATGCGGAAGAACGGATGATTGCGCTGGGTCAAAAACCTCTCTTCTCGGTGCTTCCTGACAGTGAAACAGACACTATTCTTGCCCAGTTGGGGTATGAGGCGGTTGATGAGACGTGGCTTTACCAGTGCCCGATTGGGGCATTGGCAGATAGAGATGTCCCCCCGGTAACCGCTTTCCCCATTTGGCCGCCGCTTCAACTGGCGCGCGACATCTGGGCTGATGGCGGCATCGGGGCAGACCGGATCGCGGTGATGGAGCGCGCAGCTTGCGAGAAAACGACGATCCTCGGCCGGGTCAACGACCGCGCGGGTGGGGTGGTCTACGGCGGCCTGCATGAGGGCTGTATCATGGTTCATGCGCTTGAAATTCTTGAAAGCCAGCGCCGTCACGGGCTTGCCCGCTCTCTAATGATTGCCGCAGCCAAATGGGGTGCCGCCCGTGAGGCGACGCATATTGCGCTCTTAGTCACTAAGGCCAACACCGCGGCAAATGCGCTTTACACCCGGCTGGGCATGGCGCCGCAGCAGGGTTATCATTACCGCATCAAAAACCAATCAGAAGGCCTGACGCCGTGAGCAACGTAACCGCACTTGATCTGCCCATGCTCGACCCGTTGCCTGAACGGATGGAGAAGTATTTCGCTATCTGTCAGGAGAAGCTGGGTCTCATCCCAAACGTGCTTCAGGCCTACGCCTTTGACGAAGACAAACTAAACGCGTTCTCGGCTCTCTATAACGACGTTATGCTCTCGGACTCGGGTCTAACAAAGCTGGAGCGGGAGATGATTGCCGTAGTCGTCTCCTCCGTGAACAGATGTTTTTACTGCCTGGTTGCCCACGGCGCGGCAGTGCGGGAGCTTTCTGGCGAACCTATGCTGGGGGAGGCTTTGGTGATGAATTACCGGGTTGCGGATCTCTCCGCGCGGCAGCGTGCGATGTTGGATTTCTCTGTCCGCATGACAGAAGCTAGCGCGACGATTGAAGAGCCGCACCGCGACGAGCTGCGCAAGGTTGGCTTCACCGATCGTGATATCTGGGACATCGCAGCTACGGCGGGGTTCTACAACATGACAAACCGCATGGCCTCAGCCGTCGATATGCGCCCCAACGACGCGTACCACGCAGCTCATCGGTGAAGCGCGCCCTCTTATATGCGGCGCTGACTTTCGCCGGGATGCCGGGCTACGCCCTTGAGTTGAGCTTCTCTGGCCCTGCTACGCTCACCCATTCTGAAACCCAAGACTTCGCCAGTTACAAACTGCCCGTGGGGCCGTTTCTTGACGGCGTCACCCCGACATTGGTTGCTGAGGGACCACGGGAGCAACTCGCGTGGAAGGTAGAATCCGCCAGCGGCACAACGCTCGGTGTTGCAGACAATCTGCGCCGTCAGATCGAGGCCGTGGGTTTCGAACTGCTCTACGAATGTGAGACCGATGCCTGTGGCGGCTTTGACTTCCGGTTTAAAACGGAGGTCTTGCCCGAGCCCGATATGCATATTGATCTGGGCGATTACAGATATCTCGCCGCCCAACGGCTGGGTGGGGCAGTACCAGAATATCTAAGCCTGTTCGTCAGTCGCAGTGACACGCTGGGCTATGTGCAGTTGATCCGGGTTGGTGGCCAAGACCTCGCGACAATCCAACAGTCCCCCGAGCCCGCCACGCAAACCGCAGCGCCGCAGCCCAAACGGCCACTGATTGAACGGTTGGAAACCCGCGGCTCAGCGATCTTGCAGGATTTGCAATTCGAGACTGGATCGTCTGACTTAGCATCGCAGGAATATCAAACACTTGGCACGCTCGCAGAGTACCTAAAGGATCAACCCAACCGCAAGATTGCGCTAGTTGGCCACACCGATGCCGAAGGATCTCTTCAAGGAAATATCGCGCTTTCGCGGCAACGCGCGCGCGCAGCCATGCAGAGGCTGATCAGACTTGGCGTACCGCCCGCGCAGCTAGAGGCCGACGGCGTAGGCTACCTTGCTCCAATGGCTAGCAATCTGACTGAAGAGGGCCGCACCCAAAATAGAAGGGTCGAGGCAATACTCACCTCGACCCAATAAGTGTCACCAACCACGGCTGACACTGAGATATCTGCGATCGCTATTTACCAGGTCTCAGGACCCTTTTGCTTGAACGCTTCAACTAGAAAATCAATGAAGGTACGCACCTTAGGCTGCGTGTAGCGGCCCGGTGGGTAGACGGCGTAGATGCCTTGCGATTCCGTTGGCAGTCCTGGCATCGCTTCTTCCACCAAACCGTCTTTCAGTGCGTCGGCATACAGAAAGCTTGGCAAATACGCGATGCCCAGACCGGACACGCAGGCGTTCAGCAGGGATTGCCCGTCATTGACGGTCAGCCAGCCTTGGGTCCGAACCTGACGCTTCTCACCCGAGGGCGCGGTCAGCTTCCAAACATTGCCGGCAGATTGGTTCGAGTAATGCAGCAGTTTATGTTCATTCAGGTCGTCGATCTTTTCCGGACGGCCGTATTGCTCAAAATAGCTTGGGGCTGCGATCAGCCGCTTACTGGTTTCTGTCAGCTTACGGGCTCTGAGCGAGCTGTCTTCCATTTCGCCAATGCGGATGGCCAGATCAAACCCTTCAGAAATCAACTCAACATAGCGGTTATTGAGCACCATGTTCACGGTGATATCGGGAAAGTCCGCCAAAAAGTCGCCTAAGATAGGGGACATATGGTTGACGCCAAAATCAGTGGCAACAGAGATGCGCAACAACCCCGAAGGCGCTGATTGCATGGAGGAAACCAGTGCATCGGCTTCTCCAGCATCGTTTAGTACGCGACGAGCGCGGTCGTAGTAAGCAAGCCCGATCTCAGTCGGGCTGACGCGGCGAGTCGTTCTGTTGAGAAGGCGCGCACCAAGGCGGCTTTCCAAAGACGATACATGTTTCGAAACGGCAGATTTCGAAATTCCCATTTTACGGGCCGCGTCTGTGAATCCACCTTGGTCCACAACAGTGGCAAAGGCTTCCATTTCAGTCAGACGGTCCATTAGCAGACACCTCAAATAACACTTGACGGTTGATGAGGGTTTGGCGGCGAAATGGGGCAGAACCGTGAACTTGCCGCGACTATTCAGCGGTTTCTGTGGGGATTGGTTAGGGCACGGAAACAAGGAAACAGACGTTTCTCCTTGTTTTATTGGGGTTTCCTCAATTCAGAGGGAGGCCGCAAGACGCGTTCCCTGGTCAATCGCACGTTTGGCATCCAGCTCGGCAGCAACGTCAGCCCCGCCAATTATGTGGGGTGATTTCCCTTGCGTCATGAGCGCTTCGGCCAAATTCCGCTCACTTATCTGACCGGCGCAAATAACGATTGTGTCCACCTCAATGATCCTAGGGTTCTCTCGCGCTTCGCCGTCCGAGACATGCAAACCCTGCGCATCGATGCGCTCATAGTTCACGCCACCGACCATCTCGACCTGACGCAAAGCAAGGCTGGCGCGGTGGATCCAGCCGGTGGTTTTCCCAAGGCCCTTGCCCAGCTTGGTCGACTTCCTCTGCAACAACGTCACCTGTCGCGCGGGTTTCTCTGGCTGTGGACCAGCCTTTGCCAGACCACCCCGACGCGCCTCCGGATCGGTCACACCCCATTCTTCCATCCATTCGTCCAGATCCTCAGTGGGGCTGTCTTCTGTCACAAGATATTCCGCGACATCAAATCCGATGCCGCCCGCACCAATCACGGCGACCCGCTGCCCAGCGGTAACTTTGCCTTGCAGCAACTCGCGATAGAACACAGTGTTTGGTCCGTCCTGTCCGGGAATGCCGGGATCGCGCGGCAGCACGCCGGTCGCGATGATGATCTCGTCAAACGTCGCCAGAGCGCCGGCAGTGGCTTCCGTTTCAAGCCGCAATTCTACGTCACTTTCCGCCAGCATGGTGCGGTACCAGTCGACCAGTCCCCAGAACTCTTCCTTGCCGGGAACCTGCTTTGCCATGTTAAGCTGCCCGCCAATCTCAGCCGCTTTATCAAAAAGGACGACCTTATGCCCTCGCTCGGAAGCGGTGAGCGCGGCACTCAAACCAGCAGGCCCCGCACCGACAACGGCCACGGCTTTTACATGTTCTGCTCGCTCAACAACCAGCTCGGTCTCATGGCAGGCGCGCGGGTTCACCAGACAGCTCGACAGTTTGCCAGAGAAAGTGTGATCTAGGCAGGCCTGGTTACACGCAATGCAAGGCGCGATCTGCGCGGCTTTACCAACCATTGCTTTGGCCACGAAATCTGGGTCCGCCAGAAACGGACGCGCCATCGACACCATGTCTGCGCAGCCATCTGCCAGCACGCTTTCAACCACGTCCGGCATGTTGATCCGGTTTGATGTTATCACCGGGATCGACACTTCGCCCATCAGCTTCTTCGTCACCCAGGTAAACGCCCGTCGCGGGACGGATGTGGCAATCGTGGGGATCCGTGCTTCGTGCCAACCGATGCCGGTATTGATGATCGTGGCGCCAGCATCCTCGATAGCCTTGGCCAACATCACAACCTCGTCCCATGTGGAGCCTTCCGGGATCAGGTCAATCATGCTCAGACGGTAAATCAGAATGAAGTCCGGACCCACGGCCTCCCGCACACGGCGCACCACGTCTACGGGCAACCGCATCCGGTTCTCATAGGGCCCGCCCCAACGGTCAGTTCGCTTGTTGGTATGGGTGACAAGGAACTGGTTCAGGAAATACCCCTCCGAGCCCATCACCTCTACCCCGTCATACCCGGCTTGCTGCGCCCGTGTGGCAGAGGTCACGATGTCGGCGATCTGCTTCTCGATACCGTCCTCGTCCAGCTCCTTTGGTGGAAACGGCGAGATCGGGGACTTCACCGCCGAGGCCGACACACATTCAGGGCTATACGCGTAACGTCCGGCGTGCAGAATCTGCATTGCAATCTTGCCGTCGGCGTCATGAACCCGGTCGGTCACGATCTTGTGGTTGGCTATATCTTCGTCCGAGAACAGCCCCGCTGCACCCGGAAACACACCGCCCTCGCGGTTCGGAGCCATGCCGCCCGTCACCATCAACGCCACGCCGCCCCGCGCACGCGCCGCGTAGAATTCAGCGACACGGTTCCAGTCTTTGGTTTCTTCCAGCCCGGTATGCATCGATCCCATGAGCACGCGGTTTTTTAAGGTGGTGAACCCAAGGTCCAACGGCGCGAGCATATGTGGGTAAGCGGTCATAGCGGTTTCTCCATAGTTGTCGACAACTTGGCGCAAGTTTACCCGTACGTCACGCAAAACCCCGCGTCAGCGGGTTGCCATACCTGACACCTTGCCCTTTGCTCGGTCATGAAAAGAGGTGCGATGCTTAAAGACCCGCCCATCCTTGCTCTTGCCCTCGGCCAAACACTGGTCTGGGCCGGGTTGTACTACGTATTCCCCGCACTGGTTTTGCACTGGGAAGTCACCCTCGGCTTCACCAAGCCACAGCTGTCTTTTGTAATCGCCACTGCGCTCATTTGCTCTGCATGTGCAGCTCCCGTCGCAGGGAGGGTCATCGACAAAGGGTATGGTTCCCTCCTTATGTCGGTCGCCGCCATCACAGCAGGACTGCTTCTGATCCTACTTTCACAGGTCACGGTGCTTTGGCAGTTCTACCTCATCTGGGCTTGCATGGGCGTCGCCATGTCAGGCTGCCTATATGAGGCCTGTTTCGCGGTGATCACCCGCTCCCGAGGTGCCAATGCCCGCGATCCCATTATCTGGGTGACCCTTTGGGCGGGCCTGGCCTCTACGCTCAGCTTCCCCTCTGCCTACGCGCTCACAAATCAATTTGGGTGGCAGGTAACGGTAGCGGTTTTCGGGCTGGTGGTCATCTTGCTGGCTGCCCCGCTGCTGGCTTGGGGTTCCGCGCGGCTGGAACAAGAGAAAGCGCCGGACTTGCGGGCAACCAACACGCCCATCGACCGCAAAGTCCCCCGCACAAAAGCATTCTGGTATTTGGCCGTCGCCCTTGGCCTGGTCGCATTGGTGCAAAGTGCCGTGATCCAGCATGTTCTGCCGATCTTCCATAGCTTCCAAATCACCCCCCGTGACGCGGTGATTGCCGCCTCCTTCATCGGGCCGATGCAAGTGGCCGGGCGGGTCGCGCTCATGTGGGCGGGTCCGCATGTGGCTCTCAGCAAAGTCGCGACAGGGGCAATCCTCGCGCTTGTCATAGCACTTCTGTCGTTCCCCGTAGCAAAAGGGACAGCCCTTCCTCTATTCGTTCTTCTCTTTGGGTCCGCTTACGGCACAATCAGCGTGATCCGGCCCCTGATCGCAAGACATGTGTTGGGCCAGCAAAGCTTCGGGGCCAAATCCGGGGCGTTGGCCATCCCATACCTGATCGGCTTCGCTGTAGCCCCCTTTATCGGGGCGCTGATCTGGGAGCAGGTGGGCTATCCCGGCATGTTGCTGATCATGGCCGTACTTGCTGCGCTGGCGGGCCTGTTCTTCGCACGCGCCTTTACGGAGGCAGCATCCGACGCCTAGCTGGTCTCGACACAATGGCGGCGGAAGGCTTTCTTCAACATGTCCAGCTCGGCCCTGAGCAGGTCAATCTCGCCGCGCAAGTCATCGTCCAGAGGCTCGCCAGTGACAATCGTAAAGCTGTCCAGAGTGTCCCCGGTTTCCTGATCGGTGATCAGAAATGTCTGCACGCCGTCCGTCAAAACCTCGCGTGGAATAGCAAGTCTGACCGACCAGCAATCCGAACCGTCTTCTTCTACCGTTACGCTTAGTGTTTCTACAGGTTGGCCTTCGATCAACGCTTGCAGCTTCGGGTCTGAGACCCCGCTCAGCACGCCCTCATAGACCCCCGCCTGGATGCGGGTCTTGGTCAGTGTCATATCTGCCATCGCACGCCTCCCTTAAAAGTCTGCGCGAGGACGTCGTGAAAACGTGACGTCCCGAAGGTTGATCTCATTCATTTCCGGCCCGTCAAAGATCAGATCAATCCAAAGCCGCTCCAGACGCTTTTCGCTGATTTTGGTGTGGGCCAAGTCAAACTCCACGACCATTTCGCCGCCGTCTAGTGGCAGTTCACGTACCACCTGTTCAACGTTCGGCCCAAACTTAATGTTAAGACGCGCGAAAATTTCCAGTGGTTTCTCTATTTCAACTTCCGCGTCCATTCGCAGAATGTGGGTCTGGCGCAGGCCATCGACAGCGCTGTCGGGCAAGTCCAGCACAAGGCTCAGAAACGATCCGTCAAATTTAAACACGTCCATCCGCAACCCGAAGGGTGCGAGATCGCCGTCACGCGAATTACGGACCTGGCGCAACGTCAGCTCTGAGATATCGCAATCATGATACAGAGTGGCCGATTGCCCGATCCGAGTGCGGGTCTTCACCGCAGCCATGCCCTTGGGCGAGATTGGGCCCCGCCACAGCTCAGGCCTGTGCGACCAATCTGATTGCGCGGGCTTGCGGATGGCGTTGGTGCCAATCCGTGGCAACGTCAGCCGTCCGTCAGCAATATGGGTGACCTGATCAACCCGGCGGCGCATCTGTCGCGCCCGCGATCGCATTTGCCGCAGCTGATTGAGGTCAATCTGTTCCGCGTCACGCGCGGCATCGTCCCACCGGGCAAGGCTGCGCGTGTGGATCCTGCGTCTGACAAACTCTTTCAGCCGGTCCATCATCAATGGGGCTTATCTCCGAAATCTCCGCGCAATCAGCGGTAGCACTGTTTCTATATTTCAAACAATGGTTTCGCAGGAATAAACGCGGTCACATCTCAGTTGGCGGCCACCGCCGCTCGCTTGTTTCGATCCACAAACCCGCGCAATACGCTGATACCGTCGCTGCCCGAAATCGGCGTGCCCTCAAACCCGATCACGGACAAAGCCACGACGGTGCCATCCGCATCGGTATAACCGCGCCAATAAGTGTTCTGCGCACCGCCGAAAACCGGTGGGCTGGTGTCGCGCACATGTAGGTAAATGCTGCCATCTTCCACAAAGCTTTCCAGAATGGATACGGTTTGCGCGTCCTCCGTACGGCTCAATGTGGCGCGGCCGCCGGGCGTTCGGAAAAACTCCAACAAGGCAGGAGCCTGCGGCGCAACCGACAACCCTCCATCGCTCGCTGTGACCGTCGCTGTCACAACCGCTTGCAGCCAAGGCTGCGGTTCCTCGGGGTTGCCCGTAATCGCTGCGCAATTGCCGAAGACCACAAAGGCTTGCGATGCCGCATCACGGGTCGAGACGGGGTCCACACAGAACCCGCGTGGCCCAGACAAGTTAACCTCCTGTCTGGTCACCGTAACGGCCGCCTGCCCCTCAGCAGAGGAGGCAGCGCCGCCGCCTAGCGATGCCAAGGACGGCAAACCGCTTTCGCACCCTGCCAAAAGGGTCGTCGTCAGAATTAGCCCTGTGATTGCACCCCACCGCATCCGTCTAAAGATCCATATAGATGTGTTTTTCTTGCGCAGCACCGGGATGAGTACACGCGCCAAATTTGGCCGATCCCACCAGCTGCGCGTATTTCCACAACGCACCTGAGGCATAGATTGTTTCATGCGCGCCCTTCCAATCGGACTTGCGCTTAGCCATCTCTTCTTCGCTGATGTCCACCGAGATCGAGCCCTCCGTGGCATTCAAAGTGATCATGTCGCCATCTTTCAGCAAAGCAATTGGTCCGCCATGCGCGGCCTCTGGCCCGACATGCCCCACGCAGAACCCACGCGTCGCACCCGAGAAGCGGCCATCGGTGATCAAAGCCACCTTCTTGCCCATGCCTTGGCCCGACAGCGCGGCTGTGGTCGCCAGCATTTCCCGCATTCCCGGGCCGCCGGCGGGTCCTTCGTTGCGGATTACAATCACTTCGCCCTCTTTGTACGCGCGGTCTTGCACCGCCTGGAACGCGTCTTCTTCGCTCTCAAACACCCGGGCGGGGCCGGTGAAAGAAAGCTGTTCTTCGGTCATGCCCGCGATTTTCACAATGGCGCCGTCAGGAGCTAGGTTGCCCATCAGACCAACCACGCCACCGGTCTCTGAGATCGGGTTCTCGACAGGGTAAACCACCCGGCCATCCGCCTCTGAGGTGACGGTATCAATTTCTTCGCCAATTGAGTTGCCCGACGCCGTGATGCAGTCCTCGTGGATCAGTCCAGCTTTACGCAGCTCTTTCAGGACGACGGGTACGCCGCCCGCCTCATAGAGGTCCTTGGCCACGTATTGCCCGCCCGGTTTCAGGTCCACAAAGTACGGCGTGTCGCGGAAAATATCGCAGACGTCTTGCAAGGTGAACTCGATCCCAGCTTCATGCGCCATGGCTGGCAAGTGCAACCCGGCATTTGTCGAGCCACCGGTGCAGGCCACGATCCGCGCCGCGTTCTCCAATGATTTGCGGGTCACGATGTCACGCGCCCGGATGTTCTTGTCGATCAGGTTCATCACGGCTTTGCCCGAGGCGACGCCGTATTCGCCACGCGACTCATATGGCGCGGGCATGCCCGACGAGTTGAACAGCGCCAAACCAATCGCTTCCGACACACAAGCCATGGTGTTGGCGGTAAACTGCCCGCCGCACGCGCCCGCCGATGGGCAAGCCACACGTTCCAGCGCCGCCAATTCGCCCTCCGACATGTCGCCCGCCTGATAGCGCCCGACGGCCTCGAACATGTCCTGAACGGTGATGTCCTTGCCCTCATGCTGGCCCGGCAGGATCGACCCGCCATACATGAAGACCGACGGCGTGTTCAGCCGGATCATCGCCATCATCATGCCCGGCAGCGACTTGTCGCACCCGGCCAGACCCACAATCGCGTCATAGCAATGCCCGCGCATGGTCAGTTCGACCGTGTCGGCAATCGCCTCCCGCGAGGCCAGCGAGGACCGCATCCCCTCATGGCCCATCGCGATGCCGTCGGTGACCGTGATCGTGGTAAACTCGCGCGGTGTGCCTTGCGCTTCCTTTACACCGCGTTTGACCGACTGCGCCTGCCAATTCAGCGCAATGTTACAAGGCGCGGCTTCGTTCCAGCAGGTGGCGACGCCAACAAACGGCTGGTCAATCTCTTCCTCGGTCAGCTCCATCGCGTAGAAATAAGACCGGTGCGGGGCGCGGCTTGGCCCTTCGGTGACATGCCGGCTGGGCAGGTTCGTCTTGTCGGTCTTGTTCTTTTGCATGGGTTGCTCCTCAGATCTGTCGCCCTGTGGATAAAGCCGCAAAGCCCTTGGCACAAGCGTGATTGCGCGACCGGCGGCACGCCGCTACCTTTGGCTCAAAAAGAGGCCGAGCCATGTTTCGCACCACTGCCTTCGAGGCATTCATCGCCCCCGCGCGACACTACCCGCAGATTTGGCGCATCCTGCTCGGCATCGTGGTGGTCTTGGTCGTCTATTTCGGGCCCATCCTGTTGCTTTTTATCGGCGTTGGCCTGCTCTACCCGGAACGGGTCTTCGAGATACAAACCATGTTGGAGGTCCCTGACACCCCGCAGGCCATGTTCATCCTGCTGTCGACCTTCTTCTTCATGGGGCTTGGTGCCGTCGCGGCGGCGGCTGTGCACCGTCGCGGCCTCGCGTCGCTTGTCGGCCCTTTCCGACCCGCTTGCCGCAATTTCTCGCGCGCCGTGCTCGGGGTCGGTGCAATTTTCCTGATCACGGGCTTCATCGTTTCGCTCATCATGGCCGATGACCCGATCCCTAGCCTGCCGATTGGCACTTGGCTCAGCTACATGCCGCTCGCCCTGCCGCTACTGCTTGTGCAAACCGGCGCCGAAGAGCTTCTGTTTCGTGGCTTTCTCATGCAGGCGCTGGCGGCACGGTTCAAGAGCGCCATTATCTGGATGGGTATCCCTACGGTGCTCTTTGGGCTCGCACATTTCAACGGCGCCATAGACCCCAAACTGACGCTGCTTCTGATCTGCGCGACCGGGCTCTTTGGTCTCGTTGCCGCCGATCTTACCCGCATTACCGGTAACTTGGGGGCCGCCATTGGCTTTCACTTCATCAACAATTTCTTCGCGCTGTTCCTCGTTTCTATCCAGGGGGAGATGTCAGGCCTGTCGCTCTACTTCGCGCCATTCACAATGGAAGATGTCGAAACGCTGATCCCGTTGATCATCGTCGACATGGTCACTGTGGTTTTGGCTTGGGCGGTGCTGCGGCGCTGGCTGAACCCCGCCTGATTGCAATTCTTTGCGTCGCCGCTTATCTGAAACAGAACCAGCTTTGAGGGTGCCATGAACTGGATCTCCAACTACGTCCGTCCGACGATCAACTCGATTTTTTCGCGCCGCGAGGTGCCGGACAATCTTTGGACCAAATGCGACGAATGCGGCACCATGCTGTTTCACCGCGAACTTTCGGAAAATCTGCACGTCTGCTCCAATTGCGAGCACCACATGGTCATCACCCCGCGCGAACGGTTCAACGGACTGTTTGATGGCGGTATCTTCAACGAGGTTAAGGTTCCCGAACCTGTCGCTGACCCGCTGGGCTTTCGCGATCAGAAGAGATACCCCGACCGTATGAAAGAGGCCCGCCGTACTACCGGCGAGGCAGAGGCCATGCTTGTTGCCGAAGGCGAGATTGGCCGCACACCCATCGTGGCCGCCGCGCAAGATTTCTCCTTTATGGCGGGTTCAATGGGCATGTATGTCGGCAACGCCATCATCGCCGCCGCTGAACGTGCGGTCGAGCTCAACCGACCGTTGATCCTGTTCTCCGCCGCTGGAGGCGCACGCATGCAGGAAGGCATCCTCAGCCTGATGCAAATGCCCCGCACCACTGTCGCCGTCGAATTGCTGAAAGAAGCGGGCCTGCCCTATATCGTGGTCCTGACCCACCCCACCACTGGTGGCGTCACTGCGTCTTATGCAATGCTGGGCGACGTCCACATTGCCGAACCTAACGCACTGATCTGCTTCGCCGGCCCTCGCGTGATCGAGCAAACCATCCGCGAAAAGCTCCCCGAGGGCTTCCAGCGTGCCGAATATTTGCTTGACCACGGCATGCTCGACCGCGTCACCCATCGCCGCGACCTGAAAGAAGAGCTGGTGACGATCACCCGTATGCTCCTTCGCCTCGATCCTGCGGTCAAAGGCGACCTGCCGCCGCCTGATCAGATCGCCTTGCCAGACGAGACCGATGGCAAGGGCGCCAAGGCGGACGCCAAGAAGTGACCCAACCGTCATGAGCGCCACCACCAGTGACGCCATCCTCGAGCGGATGATGGCGCTTCACCCCAAGATCATCGACCTGACCCTCGACCGTGTCTGGGCTTTGCTCGATGCTTTGGGCAACCCTCAAAACGACCTGCCGCCTGTCATTCATATCGCAGGTACGAACGGCAAAGGCTCCACGCAGGCCATGATCCGTGCTGGGCTCGAGGCAGAAGGCAAAACCGTCCACGCGTACACCTCTCCGCACCTTGCTCGCTTTCACGAACGCATCCGGCTTGCGGGCGAGCTGATCTCGGAACCTTACCTGACCGAGGTGCTCGACGAGTGCTACACCGCCAATAACGGCGAACCGATCACCTATTTCGAAATCACAACCGTCGCCGCCATCCTTGCTTTTGCCCGCACAAAAGCTGACTACACGTTGCTCGAGGTGGGCCTCGGCGGCAGGTTGGACGCCACCAATGTGGTGGACAAACCTGCGCTTACGATCATCACGCCGGTCTCCTTCGATCATCCGCAATTCCTGGGAAACACCGTCGCCGAGATTGCCGGCGAAAAGGCGGGCATCCTGAAACGCCAGGTCCCCGCGATCGTCACGCGCCAGACAGACGACGCCTCAGAGGTGATAGAGTCCCGCATAGAAAAGCTCGGTTGCCCTGCCTTGATCCAAGGGCAGCACTGGGACGCGTTCGAAGAACGCGGCCGTCTGATCTACCAAGATGAGCGCGGCCTTCTGGATCTGCCACCGCCCGCCCTTATGGGTGCGCATCAATTCCAGAATGCGGGGACTGCGATCACTGCGTTGCGCCATCTGGGCTTTGGGGAGACCGCCTGTGAAGCCGCCGCAATAAAAGTCAGTTGGCCCGCGCGCATGCAGAAGCTCACATCCGGCCCGCTACTCGACCTCGCCCCAAGGGCGGAGTTCTGGCTCGACGGAGGCCACAACGCCGCTTGCGCGCAGACCCTTGCCGAAACGCTGCAACGCCTGCCCTCCCGTCCGACCCATCTAATTTGTGGATTGATGAACACGAAGGATGTTGCAGGCTACATGGCTCCCATCGCGGATCATGTGGAGGGCCTGCATGCCGTGTCCATCCCAGGAGAGGTCAATACGCTCCCCGCCGAAGACACTGCTCGCGCCGCCACCACTGCGGGGATCAACGCAACCATCGCCAAAGATACGAGGGCGGCGACAGCGGCCATCATCGACAACGATCCCAACGCACGGATTCTGATCTGCGGATCACTCTATCTTGCGGGCGATATCCTCAAGTCACATGCCTGATCTAAGGGCTTCGCTTGTAAAAGCTCTAATCCCAGCAACGTTAACCTTTGTTTGGCGCGACATGCTGTCACGACGGGATGTGTACGGATTGTGTACGGGTTGTGTACGCCAAATTTATAGTTAACGACCCACCCAGTCGGCGCTCTGCATTTCGCGCAATCGGGACGCGGTCCGCTCAAATTCAAACACGCCTTCGCCTTCTAAATAAAGTCTTTCAGGCGCATCCGCGGCTGAGCAGATAAACGTAACCTTCGCCTCATAAAGCGCGTCGATCAACGTCACGAACCTCTTGGCTTCATTGAAATTATCCCGCGACAGACAAGGCACATCTTCCAAGATCAAAACCCGCACTGCTTGCGCAATTGCAAGGTAATCTGCAGCTCCGATCGCCGTGCCGCAAAGCGCATAAAACGATGCCCGCCCGACGCCATTGGAAAACGCGGGTAAGACCACATCCCGCCCGTTAACCCTCAGTTTTATTTCAGAAACACCTTCCCCTGAAAGCTGCTGCCATATCCCGTCAATCGCCGTCCGCGCCGCCGCGTTTGCGGGGTAGAAATATACTTGCTCACCGGCCAACCGATCCTGCCTGTGATCAGTCTCGCTCGACAGTTCCAGCACCGCGAGACGGTCTTTGATCAGCTCAATAAACGGCACAAACAGGTCGCGGTTCAGCCCATCCTTATACAGATCATCCGGATGCCGGTTCGAGGTCGCCACAACGACCACACCCGCCGCAAAAAGGTTCTGAAATAGCCGCCCGACAATCATCGCGTCGGTGATGTCGGTGATCTGCATCTCATCGAAACACAGCAGTCTGGTATCGCGCGCGATCGCCTCCGCGACCGGCGCAATCGCGTCGCTCACCCCTTGTTTTCTTGCCTCATTCATTGCGCCATGGATTTCTTGCATGAACGCATGAAAATGCACACGGCGTTTGCGGGGCTCTGGCGCAATCTCAAAAAACATATCCATCAGCATGGATTTGCCGCGCCCGACGCCGCCCCAGAAGTACAGCCCCTTTACCGGCACTTCGTCCGAGCCGAACAACCCAAACAATTTCTTCTTGCCCGTAGAGCGCGCCATCTCGTCAAGAACGGTGTCAAAGAACGGGATCGCCGCGACTTGAGCGGGATCTGGGCTCAATTCACCGCTCTTAACGCGAGATTCATATGTTTCGTGCATGGACATAACCGCGACATCATTAGGAACCCTGATGATGAACCGCAACAATCCTGAATTGACCTGTGCAGTATTTTCTCACACGGTCCGAAAATGTCGGAACAACGCGTCTCCATTTTTACCCCGGTTCTGATTGCCGGGTGCATCATTATGATGATGGGCTTCGCAATTCGCGCCAGTTTCGGCGTGTTCCAGATCCCCATCGCGGAAGAGTTTGGTTGGCCCCGGGCAGAGTTTTCATTGGCCATTGCCATCCAAAACCTCGCTTGGGGCATCGGTCAGCCGCTTTTCGGTGCGATGGCCGAAAAAGTTGGTGACCGGAAGGCCATCGTGCTGGGCGTGTTCCTTTATGCCGCAGGCTTGATCTTATCTAGTTTTGCCACGACGCCCGGTGGTCACCAATTCCTAGAAATTCTTGTTGGGTTTGGTATTGCGGGCACCGGGTTTGGCGTCATCCTCGCCATCGTCGGACGCGCCTCATCCGACGAAAACCGGTCTATGTCGCTTGGTATCGCCACCGCCGCAGGCTCCGCAGGGCAGGTTATTGGCGCCCCAACCGCCGAGCTGCTTCTTGGGTTCTTCCCGTGGCAAACAGTCTTCATCATTTTCGCAGGCGTCATGCTGTGCACGCTCTTTGCCCTACCTATGATGCGAGCCCCGAAAATGGCTTCAAAACAAGAGCTTGAAGAGAGCATGGGCACGGTTCTCAAACGTGCCTTCACGGATCCGTCTTACATGATGATCTTTCTGGGCTTCTTCTCTTGCGGCTATCAATTGGCCTTTATAACCGCCCATTTCCCTGCCTTCGTCACCGAGGTGTGCGGCCCAATCGCTGCCGGAGGCGTGTTGGCTAGCATGGGCATCACCACCACCTCAGGTCTTGGCGCGTTCGCGATTGCTCTCATTGGTATTGCCAATATTGGCGGGACGCTTTTGGCTGGATATCTTGGCAAGAAATACACAAAGAAATACCTGCTCGCAGGCATCTACACAGGCCGCACTATCTTGGCGGCTTGGTTTATCCTGACCCCGATGACACCAACCACCGTGATCATCTTCAGCCTGGCCATGGGGTCTTTATGGCTGGCGACCGTACCGCTGACCTCCGGCCTCGTGGCGCATATCTATGGGCTACGCTACATGGGCACGCTCTACGGTATCGTGTTCTTCTCCCACCAATTGGGATCGTTCCTCGGGGTCTGGCTTGGCGGCAGGCTCTATGATGCGACAGGCGACTACACAATGGTTTGGTGGGTCGGTATAGGCGTTGGCGCGTTCAGTGCCATTGTTCACTTACCGGTCCGGGAAAAACGATCACAGCTCGCTGCAGCTTAACTGTTCAATAAGAACGTTCGCACTTCCTTGGCCACGGCTTCCGGATGCGTATAGGGCAAGCCATGATCTGCGCCGGGGACG
Source organism: uncultured Litoreibacter sp. (assembly GCA_947494645.1). Taxonomy (GTDB): domain Bacteria; phylum Pseudomonadota; class Alphaproteobacteria; order Rhodobacterales; family Rhodobacteraceae; genus Litoreibacter. The sequence continues at coordinate 417,908 of CANLVO010000002.1, read as the reverse complement.
ACGTGATGGATCACCGAACGGTTGGCCTGTGTCATCTCCCCAAGCGCCGACAAAGGGATCACACTGTCTTCCTCGCCCCAAAGCGCTAGCGTTGGCACCCGCGTGTTTTCCAAGGCTCGGTGCAGGGGCCTCTGGTCATCGCGCAGCATATGCCGCGCGCTAGACAATACAGCAGGCAGAAAGCCGCGAAATTCGGACTCCGCGAGTTGCTTCTGGGCAAAGGTCGCTCGTTTTGGGTCAGCTTCTACACGTTTTGAGAAGCGCCATTTCCGCAGTGCTGACCCAAAGACCAACGTGATCCAATCACCCACTACAGGGACATCGCGCACAAACCTGTCCATTCCAGAGCTTGCGTCTGACAGTCCGGCAGGTGCCACAAGGATCAACTTGTCTACTTTGTCAGGATGCGCGGCAGCAAAGGCAACGCTAATCGCGGCCCCCATGGAATAGCCCATCAATATGATGCTGTCCGTATGTCCCTTGGCCTCCAACACATCGTTCAACTGGCGCAGAAAAAATGCCTCGTTCTGAGGATGGTCAGGCCGATCTGAATAGCCCCGACCGTAAAGATCATAACTCACCACGCGGAACCCTACCTCGACCAGATTCGCGGCGATATCGTCCCACACATACTCAGAGGTCGTCAGGCCATGAACGCAGACAATCACCGGACCTCGGACCGGCCCAACTTGGTGAATATGCGTTGTACCATCGCTGAGCTCTACAAACATACCCGGCGCCTCGGATCGGGTAATCCCGTCCATCGGCTTGCGCTGGTGTTCAACGATGAAAGGAGCGGCGACCAGGCAGGCCGCAATCAGCAATACAAACCAGATCAACGCGTGCGCCATGCGTTCAGGATGTAGCGACTGGTCATCAGATCCAGATGCGCCCCGCCGCCATTTTTGCAGATTGTGATCTCGTTTTCAGAGCCGCGTTGAAACAGCTCAGGTTCATAGAAAGAAGCGACCACGTCTTGCGGCGACATCACCCCCAAAGCGATTGGGATTTTCAGCTCCCCTATATGATCGAGCGTTGTCTCCCGGCTATCTACGAACACCCGTGCTCTGCCAAGAGCCACATCATCTGTTTCGCGCATGTCAGGGCGGTAGGCACCTATCATATCGACATGTTGGCCCGGCTGAAGCCAGTCCCCCATCAGCACCGGCTCGGTGGACATGGTGGCGGTACAGATCACGTCTGCCGCTTCAACTGCCGCCTCAAGACCGGTCTCAAAGCTCAAATCATGCGCTCCAGCAAACGCACGGCCTTTCTCGGGGTTGCGCGTCCAGATCGCAATATCGGCCTCTGGCCAATGCGACCGATATGCCGAGACCATGGTCCCCGCTACAGTGCCAGCGCCAAGGATCAAAAAGCGTTTGCTGTCCGGACGGGCCAACCGCTTTGCCGCAAAAAGGCTGTCGCCCGCGGTTTTCCATTTGGTCACCAGATGAAAATCAATAACTGCCTCCAACTGCCCGGTCTCATCCGAGAAGAGCGTTACCGCGCCATGGATCTTTGGTAAGGCTTTTGCCTCGTTCTCCGGAAAAATAGTCGCTGTTTTCACCAGCTGTCCCAACCCGTCGATCCAAGCCGCCCGAGATAGCAAGGTGTCGGGGTCGCGGTAGAGAAAACTATCGGCGATCTCTGCTTTGGGACGCAAATGACCGGCCGCCAGCGCGTCGGTCAATTCAGACCAACTTAGCAGCGGGTCTGCCTTTTCGAAGGAAACGAATTCGACCGTCAAAATGCCGCCTCATCCGGGGTGAGAAGCTTGTGCTCGACCAGACATGAGGCCCAACCACTTGGCGATGTAAACAGATGCGCGTTCCAGCCGCGTGCCTCAGCCGCATCCACATTCGCCTGCCGATCATCAGCAAAAAGCAAGGTGTCAGGGGCAAGCTTGCAGTCTTGTTCGACCATTTCATAGATACGCGGATCGGGCTTGATGACCTTCATATGTCCCGAGACATAGCTTCGGTCAAATTCCGAAAGAAACACGTAGATTGACGCCGCGTAGTCGAAGCTTTCTACGCCGAAATTGGTGAGTGTGAAGACCGGTACGCCTTTGGCCCTCAATGCCCGCAGCAAGTGTACCGAATGGGCGATGACGGGCGAAGCCAACGCAATCCAGTTGCTATGCCAAGCTATGATTTCGTCGCGCCATTTGGGGTACTGCTCCGCCGTCTCGTAGATCACGTCACGGAATTTCTCACCGGTATCAATCCGGTCATTCATGCCGTGCAGATCAACTGCGGCAAACATCTCCTTGCGGCGTGCTTCGCCTATGGCCCGGTCATAGTAACGCTCCGGTTGCCATTCGATCAGTACATTGCCGATATCAAAAACGACGGCCCGAATGCTCATGCGTAGAGCGCCTCTGCATGGAAATTCATGTGGTCTTCCATGAAGGAGGAGACGAAGAAATAGGAATGGTCGTAGCCGGGCTGATACCGAATAATCGCCTCTTGTTGTTGAACGCTGGCTGCATGTGCCAACGCCTCAGGTTTGAGAAGGTAGTAGAATTCGTCCTGCGTCCCGGTGTCCAAGAGCATGGGGCCGTCAAACCCGTGATCCATCATCAGATGCGTTGCGTCATGCGCAGACCACAGTGTCTCATCCTCACCAAGATATGCGGCAAACTGTTTGCGTCCCCAATCTGACGCAGTCGGATTGCAAATAGGCGAAAACGCTGAGACGGAGCGGAACCTTCCTTTCTCTCGCATCGCAATAGTCAGCGCGCCGTGACCGCCCATGGAGTGCCCAGTGATCGCCTGACGCGACTGGTCCAGCGCAAACTCCTGAAACACCAATCCCGGCAGCTCAGCGGCAATGTAGTCATACATCTGGAAGTGTGGGGCCCATGGCGCTTGGGTGGCGTTCACATAGAACCCGGCACCCTGTCCAAGATCATAGGCTTCATCATTCGCGACATCATCCCCGCGGGGCGACGTGTCTGGAAACAGCACCGCGATCCCTTGCTCAGACGCCCAAGCCTGCGCGCCCGCTTTGATCATCGCGTTTTCATGGGTGCAGGTCAGGCCCGACAAATACCACAGAACGGGGACTGGCCCGTCACGGGCCTCCTCCGGCAGAAAGAGCCCAAATGTCATATCGCAGTTGCAAGCGGTCGAGCGATGCCGGTAGACGCTTTGCGTGCCACCAAAACAGGCGTTCTGGGAGAGAAGTTCCATCTGAGTTCCTTTGCTGCGTTGTTTCAGGGCTACCCGGACACCCAACCTATGACAAGTGAAACGGTCACGATGCTAACCGCCGTCGAGATCAGGATTGAGGCTGAAACCCTCTGGGGCGCGACACCGTAATGCTGAGCGATAATATAGACGTTCCCCGCCACCGGCAGCGCCGAGGCTGCAATCATCACTGTTGCTGCATAAGGATCAACATCAAACACGATGAGCGCGGCCACGGCTACAGCGAGCGGGTGTAGCACCAATTTACAAAAGCTGAGCCATCCGGCGATACGCATGCGCTCTGCCGACTTTGAAGCCAAAGACGCCCCGATGGCAAACAGCGCACCCGGCGTGGCAGCCCCACCTAGAATAGCCAGAAATTCGTTCATCGGTTGTGGAATAGGTAAGCTCAGCGCCGACCATGCAAAGCCCAGAACGATGGAAACGATCATCGGGTTCTTCAGCAACCCCATCCCAATGGTTCTCAGGATCGCAGGTGATACGCGCCCGTCGCGCGATCCGGTGATCAAGATGACAACTAAGCTTCCGAAAAAGATCAAATCGACTGCAAGGATCAACATGATGGGTCCCACGGACGCGTCACCAAGGAGCAGCGCCAACATAGGCAGCCCCAAGAACCCAACATTGCCAATCACCGCGCATTGCGCCTCGATCGCTGTTTCCTCCACCGAGATGCGCCGGATCAATGCCACGAGTGTTGCAATCACGTAGACCGCGAATGTGCCGAAGAAATAGGCCAGCACGAAGGGAAGGTCGAATACCTCAGCGAGACTCAAATTGGCTGAGAACTGAAACAGCATGGCCGACAATGCGAAGTAGAACACGAATTTCGTCAGATAGGCTGTGGCTTCTTCGCTGAAGAACTTGGTCCGGCCCGCCCAATAGCCAACTGTGATCAGCGCGAAGAAAGGGATTGTCTTGAGAAAAATTTCCAGCATGTCGGCGGCTGATACCATGCGAATTGGCCCGTCACCATATGACAAAATTCCGGCGATGCGTTGCCGGACTTGCTGGAACTGAACCGTTTCGTCTAAGTTAGACGAGTTAACAAAGCTGGGGAGCTTGTTTTGGACGGGACACCAGTCGAAATAAAACGCGGTCGGAAATACGACCAGGTCGTCGCGGGCGCGCGCACGGTGTTTCTCGCCGAAGGGTTCGAAGGCGCAAGTGTGGACTTGATAGCCAAAGAGGCTGGCGTCTCGAAGGCGACGCTCTACAGCTACTTCCCCGACAAGCGGATGCTCTTTGTCGAAGTTGCCAAAGAAGAATGCGCCCGCCAAGCGGACCGGGCACTAACGGTGGAAGATGCCGATCAGCCGGTGCGCGATGTGTTGATCATGACGGCGACCAATATGATGCATTTCCTAACCTCATCTTTTGCGCAGCGTATTTTTCGGATCTGCGTGGCCGAAACCGACCGTTTTCCGGAGCTTGGCCAAGAATTCTACCGTTCCGGCCCGCAGCTGATGGAAGACCGCTTAAGCGCCTATTTCGTCGAAGCAGTGAAACGCGGTGAGTTGCGCATCGACAATGTTCGGTTGGCGGCACAGCAATTTGACGCCTTAATGAAGGCCGATGTCTTCGTAAAGATGGTGTTCAACGTAATCGACACCCCAGATCCAAAGGCGATGTCCCTTGTCATTGAGGGAGCCGTCGACACGTTTCTCGCGCGTTACGGGACTTAGAACAGCACAACGGAGCGGATCGACTCACCCTTGTGCATCAGGTCAAACCCCTTGTTGATGTCATTCAACCCCATCGTATGAGTGATCATCGGGTCGATTTCGATCTTGCCGTCCATGTACCAGTCCACGATTTTTGGGACGTCCGTGCGTCCCGATGCCCCGCCAAACGCAGTGCCCCGCCAGACCCTGCCGGTGACCAGCTGGAACGGTCGGGTTGAAATCTCGGCACCTGCTGGAGCCACGCCAATGATGATGCTTTCGCCCCAGCCTTTGTGAGCAGCCTCGAGCGCGGTACGCATCACATCGACATTGCCGGTCGCGTCAAACGTGTAATCCGCGCCGCCCCCGGTCAGCTCTACCAGATGGGCCACCATGTCGCCTTTGACGTCCTTCGGATTAACAAAGTCAGTCATCCCAAAATGCGTCGCCATTTCCACCTTGTCGGGATTCAGATCGACGCCGACAATCTGATCAGCACCTGCGAGGCGCAGGCCTTGAATAACGTTAAGTCCGATGCCGCCTAAACCAAATACGATTGCACGGCTGCCGATCTCAACCTTGGCGGTGTTGATCACGGCCCCAATACCCGTTGTCACGCCGCAACCAATGTAGCAAATCTTGTCGAAAGGCGCGTCCTTGCGTACCTTGGCCAGCGCAATTTCTGGCAACACAGTGTGGTTGGCAAAGGTCGAGCAGCCCATGTAGTGCAGGATCGGTGTTCCATCGAGCATGCTGAATCGGGAGGTGCCATCCGGCATCAACCCCTGTCCCTGCGTCGCACGCACTTTCTGGCAAAGGTTGGTCTTCGGGTTTAGGCAATACTCGCATTCGCGGCACTCTGGCGTGTAGAGCGGGATCACATGATCGCCCACTTCCAGGCTTGTCACGCCGGCCCCCACCTCGACGACAACGCCTGCGCCCTCATGGCCAAGGATCGCCGGGAACATCCCTTCAGGGTCAGCGCCCGACAGGGTAAACTCGTCTGTATGACAGATGCCAGTGGCCTTAATCTCAACGAGAACCTCACCCTCTTTCGGGCCTTCAAGGTTCACCTCCATAACCTCAAGTGGTTTTCCGGCGGCGACGGCGACAGCGGCTTTGGTACGCATGATGAGCTCCCTGAATTCTGGCGTTTTGCCACAACTTGTTGCAACCGGCTGACAATTGCAATTGCAACTGCATCCTGTGTCTCTGTTTCAGGGATGGGCTGATCTTTGCCGGAAACCTGAGGTTCGGCGCTTGCCGCATCAAGACCGCTGGGCTAGCAAGTCTGCATGAAACAGCTCACCTATCTTTTGCCCTTCCTGCTTTTGGCCTGTGGCGGCGCCCCCCAAGATGACGTCATCATAGATGGCCCCGTGGTTGAAAATACCTCAGGCTTGGAAGAACGCTTTCCTGACACCTGCATGTTGGACAATTACACCGGATCGGTAGGGCAGGACTTTTCGGCAATCTTTGTGCCAGATGGTGTCACCACCCGTGTAATCCGCCCTGGGGAGATCGTCTCTCAAGTCTACGTTGCGGATAGGGTGAACTTCCATGTGGACGCGAACGGCATCGTGACGCGGGTTATCTGCGGCTAGGCGTGACTGTCAGTTTGTATTGATCCGATAGGTCTCATGGCAGGCTGTGCAGGTCTGTCCAACCGCGCGGAAAGCAACTTCAAAATCATCTTCTGCGGAGATTAACCCGAGTTGTTTGGCAGCTTGCTGCATCTCATTGGCTCTTGTTGAAAAACCTTCCCAATCTTCCCAAACTTCAGGTTTGGCTTCGGATTTCGGGTCGTTCGCCCGCGGCTCAAACAGACGCAGAGTTTCAACGGCGTGCTGTTCCAAGGAAGCCGCGCGAGCTTGTACCCGCTCAAGATCAAAGCCGATTGACCCTTTCGCCATCCCACCCAGAATTTTCATGTCCGCAGCCACGAGGCTCATCAATTGCATACGCGCCATGACTTGCGGGTCTTTCACCCCGGAATGAGAGAAGGCTGCTGGAGCGGCGAGAATCGCGATAACCGCCATTGGAAGAGCAAAGTTTTTCATATGAAAGACTTGTGTTGGTCTAAGACCGCGGTCAACAGATAACTTCCAATTGGACACGGACTTGTGTTGGACGGGTCCGCATCGCGCGATAGGGTTGTCCGGTGGCACGAGCAGCAAAAAAGAAATCCCAACCCAAGAAGTCTGTGTTTTGGTGGATCGGGGCGGCACCTATTTTCGCACTGAAATGGGTTTGGCGCGGTCTGTTGGTCGTGCTTGCGGTATTTGTGCTTTGGATCGTGGCCTACGCAGTGATCAATCCGCCGACAACCATTTACATGGTTCAGGAAAGCGCGCGCCTAGAAGGCATCAAACGCGAATGGCGTGATTTCGAGGACATTTCTCCACACATGCCACGTGCCATCGTTGCCGCCGAGGATGCCAATTTCTGTGCCCATTGGGGTTTTGACATGGCGGCCATACGCGACGCGCTGGAAGACGGTGGCAAGCGCGGTGCCTCGACCTTGTCGCAGCAAACGGTAAAGAACGTTTTTCTGTGGCATGGTCGAAACTACCTGCGCAAAGCGATGGAGGCTGGCCTGACCCCGATCATGGAGGCGATCTGGTCGAAGCAACGTATCCTCGAGGTCTATATGAACGTGGCCGAGTTCGACGAAGGTATCTTTGGCGTGGCCGCCGCAGCCCCGTGGTATTTTGGCGTGGACGCGAAGGACTTGAATTCAAGGCAGGCGGCAGCATTGGCCGCAGTCCTGCCAAATCCAAAAGCGAGATCCGCAAAACGCCCTACGCCTTTCTTGCAAAAACGGGCCCGTCAGATCAGAAGCGGAGCAGAGACCATCCGCCAAGACGGACGCAGTGCATGTTTCGAAGGTTGAAAAACCCAAGCAACATTGCGATGACGGTGCCATGCTTTGATTGCCCTTGGATTGATCCATGAACCGATTGTATCACGTTCCACTCTCCCCGTTTTGCCGCAAAGTGCGGCTCGTCCTTGCCGAAAAGAAGGTCGAAGTGGAGCTAATTGAGGAACGATACTGGGAACAATCCGCCGAATTTATGCGCCGCAACCCAGCTGGCAAGGTTCCGGTTCTCAAAATCGACAGCCAAACGCTCAGCGACAGTCAGGCAATCTGTGAATACCTCGAAGAGGTGCTCCCTGAACCGCCTCTCTTGCCGCAAAAACCCGAGGACCGGGCAGAGGTTCGGCGCTTAGTGTTCTGGTTTGACGACAAGTTCCACAACGAGGTGACGTCGAAGCTGCTTTATGAGCGGGTGAATAAGAAGATCATGGGGCAAGGATACCCTGAGAGCCGAAACGTCAAACAAGGGGCGCAGCAGGTCAAGTATCATATCGACTACATGGGCTGGCTTTTGGATCAGCGCCGCTGGCTCGCGGGTGATCACATGACATTGGCAGACTTCACTGCTGCCGCGCATTTCTCTTGCCTCGATTACATCCGAGACATCGACTGGAACCGGAACGAGAACGTCAAAGACTGGTACGCAAAGATCAAGTCGCGTCCTGCCTTCCGGTCCCTCCTGGCCGATCAGGTCTCCGGATTTCCGCAGCCGGAACATTACTCGGACCTCGATTTTTGAGCCTGAAAACCCGGTTGCGCGAGCGGGCCTTGTCCGAAGGTTTCTCCGATATGGGCGTGTGCCGACCGGACGCCATTCCGCAGGCCTTGCCAAGGCTGGAACAATTTCTGGAGCACGGCCATCATGGCCAAATGGCTTGGATGCAAGATCGCAAATCGTGGCGAGGGGACCCCACGGCACTTTGGCCCGAGGCAAAATCGATCATCATGCTGGCAGAGGCCTACACCCCAGACCACGATCCGATGGATAATCTAGCACACGCTGAAGCGGCCAACATATCCGTTTATGCCCGCAACAGAGACTACCACGACCTGGTGAAAAAGCGGCTCAAACGGGTTGGGCGCTGGCTGATTGATGAGGCGCCGGACAGCGAGATCAAGGTGTTTGTTGATACCGCGCCAGTCATGGAAAAACCCCTTGCTGCTGCTGCAGGGCTCGGATGGCAAGGCAAACATACGAACCTTTTGTCCCGCGATCTCGGCAACTGGTTTTTCCTCGGTGCGATCTTCACAACTGTTGAACTGGAACCTGACAAGTCTGCGGTCGAGAATTGCGGCACCTGCACCTCCTGTCTGGACATCTGTCCAACCAATGCCTTCCCTGCGCCCTTTCAGCTGGATGCCCGTAAATGCATCTCTTATCTGACAATCGAGCATCACGGCCCGGTAGATACAGAACTGCGCGAGAAGATGGGAAACCGTGTATATGGCTGCGATGATTGCCTCGCGGTTTGTCCATGGAACAAGTTCGCGAAAGCAGCGAAGGAGCTGCGCTACGCTGCCCGAGAGGATCTGAACCTGCCTAAATTGGCCGAGATGGCTGCTCTTGATGACGCAGATTTCCGAGCGCGCTTCAGCGGCTCGCCCATCAAGCGCATCGGGCGTAATCGTTTCGTGCGCAATGTGCTCTACGCCATTGGCAATTCCGGAGCCAGACGGCTGCGCGCGACAGCGCAAGACTTGACGCAAGACCCGGACGCGACAGTCGCAGATGCGGCGCAATGGGCTGCAATGAGGTTATCATGACACGTCACCTTCTGAGCTTTGGCCACGGATATTCTGCTCAAGCACTTGCCGACTTGTTGAAGAAAGAAGATTGGAACATCACTGCGACAACCCGAAGTGCTCGGAAAGCAGAAGAACTAATCGCCCCTCGCGTGAATCCTGTGATCTGGCCGGGTGCCGACATGGTTCCAGCGATCCGCTCGGCTACGCATATGTTGATTTCTGCCGGACCTGCTGAGACGGGCGATCCCGTTTTGGCCGTGCTTGAGGATCAGATCGCTGAACACGGACAACATCTGGAATGGCTTGGCTATCTTTCCACGACTGGTGTTTACGGAGATCATGATGGCGGCTGGGTCGACGAGACAACCCCATTATCGCCAAGCACGAAACGCGGTGAGGCGCGGGTCTCAGCGGAAGCTGCATGGCAGGCGTTGGCCAAGCGCGCAGGCCTGCCGCTACATATCTTTCGCCTAGCCGGCATCTACGGTCCGGGCCGCGGGCCATTTGCCAAAGTGCGCAACGGAACGGCGCGGCGGATCATCAAGAAGAACCAGCTTTTCAGCCGCATCCACGTCGCTGACATTGCGCAAGTGTTGAGGGCCTCCATCCGCCGTCCAAGACCTGGCGCGATCTACAACTTGTGCGACGATGATCCGGCTCCACCTCAGGACGTCATCGCCTATGCCGCGGAGCTTCTGGGCCTTCCCATTCCGCCGGCCATCCCATTCGAAGAAGCCGAGATGACCCCAATGGCCCGCAGTTTCTACGCCGAGTCGAAAAAAGTGAGAAACACGCTGATCAAGTCCGAACTGGGCGTGGAACTGCACTACCCAGACTACAAAACCGGGTTGCAAGCGCTTTTGGCTGCGGAATCCTAGTCACAATTCGATGATCTGACCCGCACTGCGATTTGAAGGATTCACCTGTTGATAAGTTTGCGTTACCTTAGCCCAAAAAAGGGACGGTTCTCATCATGGGATCACTGACAAGACGTGGCCTGTTGTTTGGCTCTTTGCTGGCAGTATCGGCCTGTTCGTCGAAATTTATCGACTATAACGGCCCGGAGGTCACGCGGCTCATTGTGCTGAAAGACAAACGTGTCATGTATGCGATGCATGGCACGAAGGTGCTGGAGCGTTACGATGTCGAGCTGGGCTTCGGGTCTACCATCGACAAACAGGTCGAAGGCGATGGCGGTACACCGGTTGGCCGTTACCTGATTGATCGCCGCAACCCGAACAGTTCCTTCTACCTGTCCCTCGGTATTTCCTACCCAAATGCGCGCGATATTGCACGGGCCGAGGCACTAGGTCAGTCCCCCGGTGGTGATATCTTTATCCACGGACAACCAAATATCGGTGGCAAACGAGGCCCGGACTGGACAGCCGGGTGCATCGCGGTGACCAACAAGGAAATGCGGCTTCTCTATGCGATGGTGAAGAACGGCACGGTGATTGACATCTATCCCTAAAGCGGTCGCTTTTGTCGATCAGGTGCCAGTGATAAGGGTCCACCAAATCTTGCCGTTGCGCTCTTGGTGCCAAGACAAGCCAAGATTGCGGGCGCGGTTGGACAAGATGATGTCGCGGGTTTCCGGCAGCTCCATCCAAGCGGCCAATGTTGCGGTCTCATCCTCATAGGTTTCCGAGATATTCTCACCAACAAGTTGGCCCGTGTAACCCGTACGCGCGACCCGGTCGAGCGGCGACGAACCGTCAGAGCCGAAATGCCAAGGGCGATTCTGAACAGCCATATCGCGCGAATGCGTCGCGGCAGCAGCATTCAGATTGCTGTTCAACTCCAGCGGGGGCTGACCAGCTCCGGCACGCAATGCATTAACCGAATCGAGCACTCGAAACTGGATCTTCGCAGTGTCTGACGCCTTGATCCTGTACACCTCCGGCAATGGCAAACCGTCTGGCCCAATGCTCGGTGGCGTAGGCGCACAGGCCGCAAGAGCAAACAAAGATGCGAGGACGAGGGTCAGGTGACGTGTCATGATATAGCTATCCCAAACGATGCGCCTTTTCATTAGACCGTTCAGAGATTGGGCGCAAATGCGATGCAATGTGTTCGGCGGTCCGGCGTCTCTTTGATTTGCGACTGAGACCGAAACGCAATAGAATTTGGCCGTGAACTGAGAAAGGGCACTGCCATGACCAAGTCTTCGAAGTCGCTTTTTGATCGCCGCACGTTTCTGCTCACTTCTGCTGCTGCAACCCTCGCAGCCCCAGCAATCGCCCAAGATGTGGGCGTGCAATCCGCCGCTCGGCGCAACATTTCCAGTTTCCGCGCGCTTGATTGGCGCCCGTACTTCAACACGTTGAACAAGGGTGCCGTGTTGGTCGACATTTCTAGCCGCGCACTGCACATGTGGACAGAAGATGGGGGCTACAAGCTTTATCCATCAAGCGTTCCGCTGTCAGAAGATCTGACGCGGCGCGGTAGAACCACCGTCGTGCGCAAAGTAGAGGGCCCGACGTGGAGCCCCACCCCCGCAATGAAACGGCGCAACCCGGAATGGCCCGACTTCGTACCCGCGGGGCCAGACAATCCGCTCGGGACCCACGCTCTGTATCTCAGCTGGACCTACTACCGGATCCACGGCACGCACGACACGCGCAAGATCGGTCGAAAATCGTCAAACGGCTGTATTGGGCTCTACAACGAGCACATTGCAGAGGTGTTCTCGAAGGCGCGGCTGGGCACGCAAGTGTTGCTAATTTGACAATAAAGCAATGTTGGAGAGGGGGGCTCCTCTTCGGAACGTTGTTTACAAGGCTATTTCCTGATTATAGGATCCCACGAGATACAATCTTGGGTGTCTGTGTATGGGTCGGATTGTCTAGGTCCAGCAGACGTATCTTTGAGGAAAATGGTAATGAAAAAGTTCGCACTCGCAACAGCATTCACACTGGCCGCATCGACCGCATTCGCAGGCAATCTGTCGGATCCAATCATCGAAGAGCCAGTGATCGTGGAAGAAACTTCGTCCTCCGCAGGTGGCATCTTGGTCCCATTGCTGTTCATCGTATTTGCAGCCGCTGTCTCTTCCTAAGCGACGCGCTTCGAATGCCAGAAATGCGAAAAGGCGGTGACTTCGGTCACCGCCTTTTTCGTATCTGAAGCCCCTCTCCGCCGGTCAGTTTTGCGGCAGACCCGCTTCAGCTTCAATCTGTTTGCGCGATTTACGCGCCCGCTCTGTCGCTGACTTCAATTGACCGCAAGCGGCCATGATATCTTCGCCCCGCGGCGTGCGGATTGGGGACGCGTACCCCGCCTTGTAAACAATTTCTGAAAACGCTTTGATCCGTTTCCAGTCAGACCGTTGATAGGGTGCGCCAGGCCATTCGTTGAATGGGATCAGGTTAATTTTCGCTGGAATGCCCTTGATTAGTTTGACCAGCCGCCGTGCGTCTTCGTCGCTGTCATTCACGCCCTTCAGCATCACATACTCAAAGGTGATCCGTTCGCTATTGGACGCCTTTGGATAGGCCTTCAAAGCGGCCAGCAGCTCCTCGATGTTCCAGCGCTTATTGATTGGAACCAGCTTATCGCGCACGTCGTCAGTTGTTGCGTGAAAAGACACCGCAAGAAGGCAGCCAATCTCCTGGGCGGTGCGGGCGATCTCTGGGACAACGCCCGAAGTCGACAACGTGATCCGTCGACGGCTCAAGCAAATGCCTTCCGGATCCATGGCAATATTCATCGCATCACGGACGTTCTCGAAGTTATAGAGCGGCTCGCCCATGCCCATCAGTACGATGTTTGACAATAGCCGCGCGTCGCCCTGCGTGCTCCGATCCGCCTTTGGCCATTCGTCAAGATCATCGCGGGCCAGCATCACCTGACCGACGATCTCTCCGGCAGTCAGATTGCGGACCAGTTTCTGGGTGCCGGTATGACAGAATGAACACGTCAGCGTGCATCCGACCTGACTTGAAATGCAAAGCGTACCGCGCCCTTCTTCGGGAATATACACGACCTCGACCTCATGGCCGCCCGCAATCCGAACAAGGTATTTCCGGGTTCCGTCTTCGCTTAGGTGGCGGCTTACGACTTCCGGTAGGGCGATGACGAACTTATCTGCCAGCATCTGACGGTAGTCTTTTGACAGGTTTGTCATAAGATCAAACTCGCGCACGCCCTTTTGGTAGAGCCATTGCCACAACTGGCCAACGCGCATCTTCACCTGTTTGGGTGCTGTTCCTGCCTCCAACAGCGCCTCAGCTAACTGATCACGCGTGAGCCCGATGAGGTTCACCGGTCCATCAGCTACCTTACGAGGCAGAGTCATAACGTCTTGGGTGATCGGTGCGGTAGGGGCGGTCATGGGGCATCCAGAAGGGCTAGGGTTCGTCGGCATATAGGACCTATTTGGCGCGAAATACACCCTTTGCTGAGAAATCTAGCTCGCAGGCCCTAGTGCAGTGCGACATCTTCAGCAATGCCCGCCGGTCCACGGGGACCAAGCAAACCGCAAGCCAGTTGCGCCTCAGCAGATGACAACACGGGACGGCAGGAGGTTTGCTGATCTGGATTGATCTCGACATTCAGCCCGTCCGCAAAGATCAGCTGCGGTCTTTCAAAGCCGAGGTCGATGAATGTTACCTCCGGGACCTCACAAACAACATCGATACCTGCCATATCCGTCAAATCATCCACCCTGCAAAGCACCTCTTTCGTGCCGAAGAGCGGGTCAAACATCGGGTGGCGCAGCGTCAACAATTGGCGGGATAAAAAATAGCTCGTCTTTGACGGATGGACTGTGCCAATGCAGGACCGATCGATGCGGATCAAAGGTTCTTCGTCTCTTGCTTCCGTGACCATCGAGAACTGCATGAGTTGTTGGTAACCCGCGTCTTTCGTGAGGACTTTGTCACCGATGCAAAGATCCTCGGCGTGCACCTCCCCCTTGGAGGTCAAAACAACCGTACCAACTGTCATGCATCCGCGAGACCTATTCAAGTCCTCGAGGTGCGTCAGGTGCTCAGTCGGAGCGCTTTTTGTCATTGGACCTGCCATCATGGCTCCGAGTTTTATCCCGGATGCGTTTATTTTCCGTCAAAGGGCGTGGCAGCCGCCCCTCAAGTTAGTTTCAACCTAGCTGCTGCAACGTTTTTCGGCGTCTTCCAAAGCCGCTGTGAAGCCCAGTAGAGAAAACTTGTCTTGCGTATTGGTCCCGCGGGAGGATTGACCCGTCATGACAGCATCCGCACCACGTTTCATTGCAGCAATGATCCGGTTGTCATCCTCTGGTGTGGCCGCCCAAGCGGTTTCCCCTGTGGTGAATAGTTCGAACTTTGTGCCGCTGATATCGAGCGTTACAGTTGTGCCTTCGCCAAATGGGTATCCGCCGGTAAAAGACACTTCGCCAAGCTTGCCCGCGCCGGGCCAGTAGCTGACGAACATCAGAATGTCGCCACGGTTCACCGCAACGACACGTCCGTCTTTGGTGTTCACGGTTTCCTTCGGGCTGCTGACAACCCAGCACTGTGTTGGATCTTGCTCGACGAACACGCTCCAATCGGTCACAGCGTTGACGCGATTTGTGGATTGTTCCTGTGCAATCACGGCGCCTGTGGCACAGATCATGGCCGCAAGAGTTACCGCAGTTTTCGAAAATTTGTTCATTCTTTTACAGCTCCAGCTGTGTCTGCCTCTGGCCCTACCGGTGGACCTTTTTTGGCCTCGTATCATCCGGGTAGAGCATTTACGCTCAATTCAGAAGAGTTTAGCCTAAAACTAGCGCTCTGGGGAAGACCCATTGGCGGTTTTTCGCCCCATCGGAGAAGCATATGATCCAACCTGTTCCAATGGTCGAAATCTGGCGTGGACCGTTCCTTGAATCGCAACATATGGGCCATGCCTGCGTGTGCGATGCCAAAGGCGAGATCATTGAGAGCTGGGGCAATCCTGAACATGTGATTTTACCCCGTTCGTCGTGCAAAATGGTACAGGCTTTGCCGCTGATCGAAAGCGGTGCCGCGAGGGCCCATGGGTTGATGTCAGAGCAATTGGCTCTGTCTTGCGCATCCCATAATGGCGCGGCGATCCACACCGACAGAGTAAAGACCTGGCTCAGCAATCTGGGTCTGAGCGATGATGATTTCCGCTGTGGTCCACAAACCCCAAACGACGACGATGCGAGGGATGCATTGGTTCTGTCGGGGAGCCAGCCGTGCCAATGCCATAATAATTGCTCGGGCAAACATTGCGGGTTTCTAACGCTCAACCGTCATTTGGGCGGTGGGCCGGAATATGTCGAGCCCGATCACCCGGTTCAGCAGGCAGTCCGTGCAGCGTTTGAAGAGATGACCCAAATGACTTCCCCAGGATTTGGCATCGATGGATGCTCTGCGCCGAACTTTGCCACCAGTGTTGCCGGGCTTGCACGCGCTATGTCGGAATTTGCGGCGGCTCGTGACACCTCCATACGGGGAAAGGCCGCGATTCAACTGACCCAATCGATGATCGCACATCCCGAACTTGTCGCGGGCGAAGGTCGGGCGTGCACCGAGCTGATGCGTGCTACCGCTGGAAAGGCCGCGATCAAGACCGGTGCGGAAGCGGTGTTCATCGCAATACTGCCGCAACAGGGAATTGGCATTGCGCTGAAGATCGTCGATGGAGGCACTCGGGCAGCAGAGGCGGCAATCGCCGGGCTATTGGTCAAATACGGGGCCCTTGATGCGGCCCACCCGGCAGCCAAGAAGTGGATGCATGGACCTATAAAGAACCGCCGTGACATCATCACCGGTGAGATGCGTTTCAGTGCGAATTTCCTTGGACAGTAGCGTCGGAAGAACCGTCCTTTTCAAGCCTGGACCGTACCTTGTTGATGTGGTCCTCCAGCGACCGCTTCTTCAGCGGTTTCGTCATGTAATGATCAATCCCGGCCTGGCGAATACGGTCCTCATCGCCATGCATCGCATGGGCGGTCATCGCCACAATTTGAACGTGTGAAGTCTCTCCTTCAATCGCTCGAATAGCTCTGGTGGCTTCCATCCCGTCCATGCCCGGCATGGATATGTCCATAAAGATGAGGTCGGGAACCTGCGCGCGAAACGCCTCAACAACCTGCAAACCGTCCTCGACAATCTGCAGTTCAATATCGAGCTCCTGTAGCATCTTTGTCAGCACCAACTGATTTGTCGCGTTATCCTCTGCGGCAAGAACTCGAATGGGGCGGTCAATCGCTTGAGTTTGCCCGCCGTCGCACATGGCGTTCAAAGCATCAAAAAGCATCGTGCGCGTGAAGGGTTTGGGTAGATCGGCGATTTCACCTGGCGCCTCGGCCACAGATACAACGCTGTTGCCCAATCCCGTTCCTTCCAGCATTGCGCGGGCTGGGTCCAGTCTTGAAGAGCCCACAAGCACGACATCTGGGGTCTCCGCCCTCAGGGCAAGATCATATTCGGCGGCGGTTTCCACTATTCGAGCCTCCAGACCAAAGAGGCCAAGCTGTCGTTCGACCAAACTTCGGTCCAGCGGGTTCTTGATCCACAAAAGCGCCGTTTTGAAACGGTCTGGAAGACAACTTCTGGGAATATCTGCTGGGGCCGCATGGCGCAGGTTGACCTTGACCCCGAAACACGAGCCATGGCCGGGAATGCTGTCGACCCAGATTTCCCCACCCATCACCTCAACCAGTTTTTTGGTGATCGCCAATCCCAAACCGGTTCCCTCATACCGGCGGTTTGTACCGTCCTCGATCTGGTTGAATTCGCCAAAGATGTGATCCTTGAGCTGATCCATAATGCCGATGCCGCTATCTTCGATCGTCATGTGGACCTGCCACCCATCGTCACCGACGGGGTCTACTCCGACGAAACGCAGCATGATGTTGCCGCACTCGGTAAATTTGATCGCATTGCCGACGAGGTTCAGAATGATCTGCCGGATCCGACCCGGGTCGCCAATGAATTGGGTCGGCAGGAACTGATCATAGTCGATCAGCAGCGTCACCTCCTTGTCGCGCAAAGATGGCGTTACAATCATGCAGACTTCCTGCGCCAGCTGCTCCAGATCAAAAACGTCCTCTCGTAACTCAAGCTTTTCAGCCTCTAGTTTTGAGAAATCGAGGATGTTGTTGATGATCTCCAGCAAGGCTTGACCGGAGTTGCGGATCGTCTCGGAGTAAAGCATCGCCTCGTCGTCCAGCTCACGTTCAATCAGAAGATCTGCCATGCCGACCACACCGTTCATTGGGGTACGAAGCTCGTGTGACATCCGGGCAAGGAATGCAGATTTCGCCCGATCGGCCGCTTCCGCTTTGTCGCGCGCGATGCGCAGCTCTTCCTCACGAGCAATGGCCTCCGTGGTGTTGAGAGCTAAAGACACGATACCGCCATCTGCTGTACGGCGGTCGACCATCCGCACATACATCCCGTTCCAGAAGCGAAGGGTAATCGGGTTGATGAAGGATCCATCCCAACGGTCCAGCATTTTGTCGTACCATTCGTCCTCATTCTCGCCCTCAAGGTCGATTAACCCGTCATCAAGACAGATATCGAGGATGGATTGATATGTGTCGCCAACGGAAACGCCGCCCGCCTCGCGAAAGACCGACAGGTAGGGCTGGTTCGCGGCCATCAACCTGCGCTCCGCATCAAAAAGCGCAAACCCGTCCGGGATATTTTCAAGCGCATCCCACAGCAGCCGTTCAACAGCGACGACTTGATCTTTCGCACGGTGCAGGTCTTCAACCACACGGTCATTTTCGCCCTGTAGGATCGAGACCACTTTGCGCTGGTCAACTATCGTCCCCGACAGCTGCCGCGCATGTTTCGAAAGCTGGCGATTTGCATCCCCCAACTCGGTCTTCTTGAGCTCAAGCAACCGTTCTGCCGCGAGCCGCCCACGCCTTTCGCGTGCCAGTTCTTCCTGAAGCTCAGCGATGTCCATTGCAGGTGGCAGGTCCAAATTGCGTTTTGGAGGTGCTACCTGAAAATTCTGAAAGTGCTGTTAATGCGCGAGGCCGGCGGCGTTACATCCGCTCAATCGCCAACGCGATCCCTTGGCCACCGCCGATGCACATGGTGATCAACGCTTTCGATCCACCAATGCGCTCCAATTCATGCAGCGCCTTTACCGCAATGATCGCACCAGTGGCACCCACAGGATGGCCCAGTGCAATTGCGCCACCGTTTGGGTTTACCTTGGATGGATCCAGTCCCAACCCATTGGTGACCGCGACGGCCTGCGCAGCAAACGCTTCATTCGACTCGATCACGTCGAAATCTGACGCAGAGAGGCCGGTTCTGGCGAGCAGGTTTTCAACCGCTGGAACCGGTCCGATACCCATAACTTCCGGGCGCACTCCAGCATGGGCGTATCCGATCACCCGCGCCCTCGGAGCCAGACCCGCTTTTTCCGCCGCATCTGCCCGCGCAAATACGAGTGCCGCCGCGCCATCGTTCAGCCCGGACGCGTTGCCAGCAGTGACGGTTCCATCCTTTTGAAATACCGCCCGCAATCCGGCAAGGCTCTCCATCGAGGAGGCCTTGGGGTGTTCGTCCACTTCGAAATCAACCATATCGCGTTTCACGCGCACCTGCACCGGGGTAATCTGTTCCTTGAAATGCCCTGCTTCGATTGCTTTTGCTGCGCGGGCTTGGCTTTCAACTGCAAACGCATCCTGCATCTCGCGGGTGATGTTGTGCTCCTTGGCAACGTTTTCGGCAGTGACACCCATGTGGCCTGTCCCAAACGGACAGTTCAACGCGCCCAACATCATGTCTTGAGTGGCGGCATCTCCCATTTTCTGGCCCCAACGGGCCTGCGGCATGATGTAGGGAGAGCGGCTCATATTCTCCGATCCGCCAGCCAAGCCGAACTCAGCGTCGCCCAGCATCAAGGACTGCACAACCGAGACGATGGCCTGCACGCCCGAGCCGCAAAGGCGGTTCACGTTCATAGCAGGCGTAGTGTCAGGGATCCCGGCTTCCATGGCTGCGACCCGCGACAGGTACATATCGCGCGGCTCGGTGTTGATGACATGGCCAAAGGCCACATGACCGATACGATCAGGACCAACGCCCGCGCGTTCGAGAGCGGACCGTGAAACAGTCGCGGCCAGTTCGATCGGAGGCGTGCCAGCAAGCGATCCGCCAAAGGTGCCAATTGCTGTCCGTGCGCCGCCGAGAATGACGATATCGCTCATGATGTGATCCTCCTGAATATCGAGACCACCCTAGCAAGCGAGCGAGACGCTGTAATCCCTAACGCGGCGTCGTTAACCGGCGGCCTGCCACTCGCGGATCGCATCCAGCGGGTACAACAGCATGATCACGTTCAGCGCCAAGCCGTCTCGGATAAAGAAGATCACCACGGCCTCCGCGACAATTATGAGCGCAACGCTGGCCCATACTGGCAAGACGCGCGCCGCATAGAACCCCAGCACCATGGCCAAAATGTCGAAAACCGAATTCAGCACGCTGTCGCCATAGTAATCCAGCGCGATGGTCACCTCCCGGTAGCGGTTGATGACCGCGTCGGTGTTCTCGACGATTTCCCATGCGGCCTCGATGATGATCGCGATCATCAGCCGCCAGCTGAAAGACAGCCGCCGAGCAACTAACCAAAGCACAAAATAGAATATGAAGCCGTGCAACACGTGACTTGGCGTGTACCAATCCGCGATATGCTGGGAGTTTTCGCTGCTCATCGTTTCAAGATGCAGCAGCTTGATGTAGCCGCAGGTGCAGATCGGAACGCGGCCCATCCACAACAAGATCACGGCGGTTGCGGCGATCAATGCAACGCTGAGCGCATAAGGAATATAGGTCCGGTTCATGCGGCCCAAGCAACCACGTGCCTCTTGTCTGTGTAAACAGGTAGGACATGTCCGGCGGCGCGACGTGACATTCCGGTCCCACTGAGATTAGTCTGCCGCATGGACAAGTATGGCCCCTCTCGCGGCGAGTTAAAATTCCGGCTCTGTATGGGGCTTTTCATCTGCGGTTTGCTGTTGGCCACGCTACTAGCCAAGGGCGTACCCACCGGTTTGGTCGGCATTGAGCTCTTTGTATTCGCGGGCGCATTTGGTCTGGGCTCGGTGGTCTGGTCGCTATGGAAACTGCGGAGAACATGATCGACATAACAGCGTTTCACCCGCTCACCGAGGCAGAGCAAAAGTTGGTTGATGAGGCCACCTTGCCCAATCGAACCACTCTCGCCGATGGTACCCTGCCAGCTGAGGCAAATAGCAAGACAGAAGTTCGCGCTGATCTTGTCCGGTACTTGCTGTTGCAGGCGCCCTTGCACGACAAGGGTGTCCGACTGCGGGGCGCGTGGATCACCGGCACGCTGGACCTTCAGGGCTGCGATTGCGGCCGTGATATCTCTTTGACCGCCTGCCATGCGGTCGAACCCTTGAACCTGACGAATGCACGCCTCAGAGGCCTTCACATCTCGGGCTGCCGCCTGTCCGGTGTCGCGGCCGATAACGCGTCTTTCTCGGGATCAGTTTACTTTCGCGGTGGCACGCGCATTGCAGGTGAGGTCAGCCTGTCCGGGGCGCAGATCAACGGCGATCTGCAAGTCTGCGACGTTGCCGTGGAAGCCAGTACGCAAGACGCCATCTTCGCGCCATCTCTCAGAGTCGCGGGGTCAGTCTTTTTGGGCAACTATCCTTACGCAGACGGTGACACCACGCTTGTGACTGTTGGGCAAATCTTTTTGTCCTCAGCGCGGGTCGAACACGACTTTTTCATCACCAACACCGCTATCACCCTGAACGACGCAGCCCTCGGCGGCGCCGTATTCGGCGCGACTGAGGAACATGGTTCTGACATTGCCATCAGCCTTGCGCGGGCCCGCGTTGGCGGCATCTTGTTTCTCAAGGACAACCAAATATCGCGCGGCATCTTCAATCTGGCGGGAGCAAAAGTGGCCCGTCTCAAAGATGAGCCGGAAGGCCCCGGCGCGTCCTATCCGGTGCGGCTTGACGGGTTCACCTATGGCGACTTTTCGCGTCACGCTGAAACCAACATAAAGGCGCGGCTCGATTGGCTCGCCCGCAAACCGGTTGATACCCCATTCACGGCGCAACCCTATGAACAGCTGGCTTTCGTGCTGACCCGCATGGGCCACCGCAACGACGCCCGCACCGTGCTCATGCGCAAAGAACAGTTGCTCAAGGCCGAAAATCGCAAGCTGTCTGCGGATCGAGGCGGCTCCCCTGTTTGGCGGGCCTTGTCTTGGCTCAACGATATCTTCCTGCGCTCTACCATTGGTTATGGGTACCGCCCCGCGCGGGCGGTCACGATCGCCGTCCTGCTCGTCGCCGGCTTGGGCTGGTTTTTTGATCGCACCTGGGATGCGGGCGATATGGCTCCGAACGCGGCACCTCTCTTGGTATCGGAGGGCTGGGTCGCGGCGACCCAAAGCCATCCTGACAACCCTGCAGCATTTTGGTCGAAGCCCGGCCAAGCCGGTCAGGATTGGGAGACGTTCAACGCCTATGCGTATGCCGCCGATCTGGTCGTGCCGATCGTGTCGCTGGGTCAGGAATCCGCGTGGGCGCCGTCAACCTCCCGCTCTGATTGGGGCCGGACGGGATGGTGGCTGCGTTGGTTTGCCATCGCCATCGGTTGGATCGTGACGGCCTTGGGAGCCGCCGCAATCACCGGGTTGATCAGAAAGGATTGAGCGGCCGCTCCCCGTTTACGGTCAGCAGCGTGCATTGCGATCCGTCAAAACGAGCAGGCCAAAGGTCCCGACCATATCCGGCTCCGCCATCAAGGTTGATCCGGTTGCCGCAATGCTCGGGATAATCAATCGCCGTATGGCCATGTACAATCAACTTAGGATGCGGCGTTTGATCGTCGATGAACCCTTGTCGGATCCATAGCATGTCTTGCTCTGTCTGTTCAGCCAAAGGCACCCCGGGGCGGATGCCTGCGTGGACAATGAACAGGTCGTCCGTTTCAATGAAAAGCGGGTTATGCATCAAGAATTCGATATGTGAGGCGGGTACCTTCGCGCGCGCCTCAGCATGCAATGTGCTGAGACGAGGTTCACCTGAGACATCAACCCCATAAGAGGCCAGTGTATTCAGGCCCCCCAGACGTTTATGCAGCCAGCTTAACTGGATCGGGAGATGCGGGTCATGCCGTGGTTCTTCTTCCATGAACCACTGAAACATCCGGTCATGGTTGCCCTTGATAAACGTCCAGTTCCGTCCAGCATCGCGTTCATCCATGAGACGTTCAATCACTTGCCGGCTGTTTGGCCCTCGGTCGGTGTAGTCACCCAAAAACACGACCTCGGCGTCCCTGCCCCCATCGCGTTCGATGAGGGACAGGGCGCGGTCAAGCTGAGCAAGCTGCCCATGGATGTCGCCAACGACATAGAGCATCAGGCGACGTCGAACTGCAGCGTTTTGACCTGACTGAACATTCCGGTGCCCTCCAGTTGTTTCAGGATCGGCTGGGGAACAACGGCATCAACATAGAGCAACGCAATCGCATCTTTGCCCGCTCCGGATCGTCCCAAAGTGAAGTTCGCGATATTCACGTTATTCTCGCCCATGGTCTGGCCCAATGTCCCGATAATACCGGGTACATCTTCGTTAGTAGTATAGAGCATGTGCTGGCCGATCTCCGCATCAATATTGATGCCTTTGATCTGGATAAACCGAGGTTTGCCATCCGAGAACACAGTACCAGCAATAGAGCGTTCCCGCTCCGTGGTCACCGCGTTGATCTTGATATAGCCGTCGAAGACACCTGATTTGTCTTGGGTCGTAGTGGAAATCTTCACTCCGCGCTCCTTCGCAATCACGGGTGCTGAGACCATGTTCACGTCCGGGTTCGACGCCTTCATGATGCCCGCCACCCCTGCACAATTCAGCGCCTCAAGGTTCATCGCAGAAACCGAGCCGTTATAGGTGATCTGAATCTCCTTTAGCGGCTCGTCGGTCATCTGCCCAATGAAGGCGCCAAGGTGTTCGGCTAGCTTGACCCATGGGCCCATGATCTTTGCCTCTTCCGCTGTCACGGACGGCATATTCAGCGCATTGGAAACAGCACCGGTCAGCAGATAATCCGACATCTGTTCAGCCACCTGCAGTGCCACGTTTTCCTGGGCCTCTGTGGTCGCAGCGCCAAGATGGGGCGTCACAACGACATTGGGAAGGTTGAACAATGGGCTATCGGTGGCGGGCTCTACAGCGAAGACATCGAACGCGGCTCCGGCGACTTTGCCTGCTTTCAAAGCTTCGGCGAGCGCTTCTTCATCCACCAAACCGCCGCGTGCGCAGTTCACGATGCGTACGCCATCCTTCATCTTGGCGATGGCCTCTGCGCTAATCATGCCGCGGGTCTTGTCGGTGGCGGGCACATGCATCGTGATAAAGTCTGCACGCGCATAAAGCTCGTCCAGCTCGACCTTCGTCACATTCAGCTTTTCCGCACGTTCCTCAGACAAGAAGGGGTCATAGGCGATCACCTTCATCTTGAGGCCAACGCCGCGCTCGCAGACGATGCCACCGATGTTCCCGGCACCAATAACGCCAAGGGTTTTGCCGGTCAGCTCGACCCCCATGAACTTGGATTTTTCCCATTTGCCAGCGTGGGTTGAGGCGGAGGCCTCGGGGATCTGACGCGCCACGGCGAACATCATCGCAATGGCGTGTTCGGCAGTGGTGATCATGTTGCCGAAGGGCGTGTTCATCACGATGATCCCCTTCTTCGAGGCCGCAGGAATGTCGACATTGTCGACCCCAATGCCAGCACGGCCAATGACCTTAAGGTTGTCGGCAGCGGCGATCAGTTTCTCGGTTGCTTTGGTGGCGGACCGGATGGCGAGACCGTCATATTGCGGGATCAGCTCAAGCAGTTTGGCTTTGTCCTTGCCGAGGTCAGGCATGAAATCCACGTCAATCCCGCGGTCGCGAAAGATCTGGACGGCGGTTTCAGACAGTTTGTCGGAGACGAGTACTTTGGGGGCCATGTGGGCTCTCCTCATGAATTTGTACGAATTGGGGTAAAACAAAACGGGCCAAAACCCATTTTGTACAAAACTCTAAGCGTTGATTTCGGCGTCAAAGGCGTGGGCGATCCACGGCATCAGCGCCTCGATGTCGGACGTCTCGACCGTCGCGCCGCACCAGATCCGAAGACCGGCTGGCGCGTCGCGGTAGGCGCCGATATCGAATGCGACACCCTCGACATCCAGCCGCTTGGCGACGGCCTTGGCGAAAGCGGCGCCGTCGGTGATGCGGTCGTCAGTGAATTTCAGACAGACGGAGGTGTTGGACCGGGTCTCTGGGTCAACGGCAAGGTTGGCCAGCCAGTTGGTGCGGTCGGCAAAGTCGTTGACCGCCTTCGCGTTCGCATCCGCGCGAGCGATGAGGCCCTGTAATCCGCCCACAGACTTGGCCCAGTCCAGCGCAAAGATGTAATCCTCGACGCAAAGCATGGACGGCGTGTTGATCGTGGCACCGGTGAAGATGCCGTCGATCAGTTTGCCGCCCTTGGTGAGCCGGAAAATCTTGGGCAGAGGCCATGCAGGGGTGTAGCTTTCCAGACGCGCAACAGCGCGGGGCGACAGGATCAGAACACCGTGCGCGGCTTCTCCGCCCAGAACCTTTTGCCAGCTGAAGGTCGTGGCATCCAAACGGCCCCATGGAAGGTCCATCGCGAAGGCAGCGGAAGTGGCGTCGCACAGTGTCAAACCCGCACGGTTCGCTGGAATAGAGTCTTTTGATGGGACCCGAACGCCTGAAGTTGTTCCGTTCCAGGTGAAGCAGACATCTTTGTCGAAATCGACGCTGCCGAGATCAACGATATGGCCGTAATCTGCTGTCTTTACCTCGGCATCCAGTTTCAACTGCTTGACCACATCCGTGACCCAGCCGGATCCGAAGCTCTCCCATGCGAGCATTTCGACGGGGCGCTCGCCCAGCAGGTTCCACATTGCCATCTCGTAGGCACCCGTATCGGACGCGGGTACGATGCCGATGAGATAATCATCGGGGACCTGCAAAACCTCGCGGGTCAGGTCGATTGCTTCCTTGAGCTTTGCTTTGCCGGGGGCCGCACGATGCGACCGGCCAAGTGGCGCGTCAGAGAGCTTTTGCAATTCAAATGTCGGGGGTTTGGCGCAGGGGCCAGACGAAAAACGCGGATTGGCCGGCCGCGTAGCCGGAGCATTTATAGCCATCAGTGGTATCCTCACAGATATATGCCCTTCGTTGGGGAAGGGTGTCCCACCTGCGCTGTTACCCGGCGCTTGCGGCTTTCACAAGATTTAATTGGGGGCTATAGCGGCGGATGACGCGCTTTTTGCGACACTCTCTATGAGGACCCGTTTTCCGATGTATATCGCCTCGATATTAACCTCTCCCGAGACCCCGGTTCTGGAGCCCGCATTGGTCACGTCGCTGCGCGATGCCTGGGGCGGTGGAGATGCGATTTGGCTGATGCCGGACGTCGCGGCGGAGTTTGCCCTCGACCGTGTTCCCGACAATCTGGAGACTGTTTGGGCTGACCTGCAGGCTTTGAATCTCGATGTTTTGGTGCACCCCGTTGTGGGCCGTCGTAAGCGCCTTTTGCTGGCGGATATGGACAGCACGATGATCCAGCAGGAATGTATTGACGAGCTAGCAGATGTTGCAGGCGTGGGGGCGCAAGTCGCAGATATCACGGCACGCGCCATGAATGGTGAGATCGCATTTGAAGGCGCATTACGCGAGCGGGTCGGGCTGCTAAAAGGGCTAAATTCGTCTGTAATAGACACTGTTTTGTCCGAGCGGATCACCTACACCCCCGGCGGCAAGACGCTTTTGTCTACCATGAAAGCGCATGGGGGCTACGCGGCATTGGTGTCAGGCGGCTTTACTGCATTTACGGCCCCCGTGGCTACGCATATTGGCTTTGATGAACACCGGTCAAACCAATTTGTGATCACAGGTGAAACGCTGACGGGTGATGTGCACCCACCGATCTTTGGCAAAGAGGCCAAGGTCGAGGCGCTGGATGAGCTGACAGCCAAGCTGGGATTGTCGGATAAAGAGGTCCTGGCAGTTGGTGACGGAGCAAATGATCTGGGCATGCTGGCCCGCGCGGGCATGGGCGTGGCGCTTCATGCGAAACCTTCTGTGCAGGCGCAGGCAGGGTTTCGTGTTAACCATGGTGACCTGACGGCCCTTCTTTTTCTGCAGGGCTATAGCGCTGAGGAGTTTGTGACATGACAAAACCTGATCTGGACGGCGCCTACGCTCTGCAATCGCCTGAGGATTCGTTGAAGCTGTATAGTGACTGGGCCGAAACCTATGACGAAACCTTTGCCAAAGCTTCTGGCTACCAGATGCCGGAAGCGGTGGCGGAAGCCTTCGTACGCGCGGATGGGCAAGGCCCGGTTCTTGATGTGGGAGCAGGCACAGGTCTTGTCGGGGAAGCGCTGCGCGATTTGGGCGTGAAGCTAATCGACGGCACCGATATCTCTGCCGCGATGCTGGCGGAGGCTGCCCTCAAAGACTGTTACGAGAACCTGTTCGAGGGCGATTTGACCGCCGTTTTGGGCGTTGAAGATGAGGTTTACAGCGGCGTTGTGAGCGCAGGCACATTCACGCATGGCCATGTCGGTCCAGAGGCATTTGACGAGCTTCTGCGCGTCGCGCGCCCGAATGCGGTCTTTGCGTTATCCATCAACGCTGAACATTTCGAGGCCCGCGGCTTTGCCGCGAAATTCGACGCGCTGAAAGACCAGATACAGGGTCTAACACTGCACGAAACGATCATCTATGACGACAGCCGCACAGATGACCATGCAGATGACAAAGCCCTGATCGCGGTGTTTCAGAAAGCCTAGCGCCCCTTCCATACAGGGTCACGCTTCTCTGCAAAGGCTTTCGCGCCTTCCAGCTGGTCTTCGCTGGAATATAGCCTATCCACGGTCTCGAACTTGCGGCCAGTGATCATGTCCATGGTGTCCTGAAAGCTGTGATCTTCCGCATGACGCACGATTTCCTTAATCGCCGCATAGACCAGCGGTGGGCCGGAGGCGAGCAGGCGGGCCATCTCCCATGTACGGTCCATCAGTTGGGCTTGCGGGACGATCTCGTTCACCAAACCCCATCGATGCGCCTCTTCCACGTCAAACCAGCGCCCGGTGAACAGCAATTCCATCGCAATATGGTGAGGGATCCGCTTGGGAAGCTTAACGGAGGCGGCGTCTGCGACGGTGCCAGAGCGAATTTCCGGCAAGGCAAAGCTGGCATGATCGGCGGCCAGAATAATGTCAGCGCTGAGCGCAAGCTCGAGCCCGCCGCCACAGGCAATACCGTTAACGGCGGCGATGACCGGCTTGTTGAGGCCAGGTAGCTCCTGCAACCCACCAAAGCCGCCAACCCCGTAGTCGCCATCGACCGCATCACCGTCCGCAGCCGCTTTGAGATCCCAGCCGGGGCAGAAGAATTTGTCGCCCCCGCCTGTGATGATAGCGACGCGCAGGTCGGGGTCGTCGCGGAAATCGGCAAAGACGTCACCCATGATTTTCGAGGTCGCCAAATCAATTGCGTTGGCCTTGGGCCGGTCCAGCGTCACCAACAAGATGGGGCCATCGCGATGCGTCTTTATATGGTCTATCATGGGGATTTCCGTATCAAGGCATCCACGGTCAGCGCCTCGGATGCGGTGCAGAGAAGGGGGTTGATCTCAAGTTCTTCAAGGCTGTCGTCATGGTCCATGACATAGGACTGAACCGCCTGAATAGCCTCCAGAATGGCCTTGCGATCCGCGGGTGGCTTCCCGCGGTAGCCGCTGAGCAAAGGCGCGATGCGAAGCCTATTAAGCGCCTCGTTTATCTGCGCGTCACTGGCAGGGACCAGCAGACATGCCGTGTCCTGCCACAGTTCCGTCAGCGTACCGCCCGCGCCAATGGTTAACACGAAGCCATGCGCCGGGTCGCGCAGAACGCCGATGAGCAGCTCGGCGATGACATCATCGACCATCTCTTCGATCAGGACGGGGCCAGGGGCGAGGGTGTTGAGGGCATCCGCGACGTCATCAGGGTTGGTTAACCCCAGCGCGATGCCGTTTGCGCCGGTCTTGTGGGCAAGCCCCTGCACCTTGGCCACGACCGGAAAGGCCAGGTCCGAGAGCTGGCCCGTGGCCTTCCGATCCTCGTTGATGACCGCGTTCGGCACGGCCAACCCATACGCCCAGAGCGCGCGTTTGGCTTGGGCTTCGGTGATCAGGTTTGCGTCTCTGTCCGCGCCTGGTAGCAACAACGCGCCTTCCTGCGGCTGACGTCTCACCGCCGTAGCGATGGCCTGCAACCCTTCGGCAAGGCCGTTCATCGGGATGACGCCGTTCTCAGCCAGCCGGGCAGCGATGTCTTCGGGCATCAACTCGGGCAGGCTGGCAATCATCGCGACGGGGCCGCCGGATTGCGCCTTCACCGCAATCGCGGCGTCGATCGCGCAGTCCCAGTCGGAGGGGTTGCACCGGTCAGCACGGGGGAAATCGACGATCAGCAAGCATATGGCAACGGACGGCGACACCATGGCTTTCCATGCTGCCGCCATTTTCTCGGCGTCGCGCCAGATATAGGTGTGGTAATCAAGCGGATTGGCCAGCGCGACTTTCGAGCCCAGCGCCTCCCGCAGGTCCTTTATCTGTCCTGTCTCCAGCGGAGGGAACTCCAGCCCGTTTTCCTGCGCAAGGTCGGCGCAGAGCGAGGCTTCCCCGCCCGAACAGCTGACAGAAGAGATCTGGTTGGAAGGCAAGGGACCGGCGAAATGCAGCAGCTTCAGAGTCTCAATGAAAACCGAAAGCGACCTGCACCGAGCGATTCCAAGCCGATCCAGCAGAGCCTGTGCTCCGCTATCTCGACCAGCCAAGGAGGCGGTATGTGACACGGCTGCCTGACGCGCCTGTTCAGATGCCCCAACTTTAAGCGCGACAATTGGGATGCCCTTGGCATGGGCTTTCTGCGCAAGCCGTTCCCAGCCGCGTAAGTCGGTGAACCCTTCGATATGCATTCCAATTGCAGTGACCCTTGGATCGTCAAGAAGGGCCTCGGCCAGTTCTGCCTGACTGAGCTGCGCCTGATTTCCACACGCTATCATGAGACCAATGGGCAAACTGCGCGCCTGCATCGTGAGATTGATCGAAATGTTCGAGGACTGGGTCAAGATAGCGACGCCGCGTTCAACCGGCTGCATTCCATGCTGATCAGGCCAGATCGCGACACGGTCCAGCGCATTGATGAAACCGTAGCAATTCGGCCCAAGGATCGGCATGTCGCCAGCGGCACGCAGAAGACGCTCCTGTGCGTCAGCGCCAGTGGCATCTTCTGCCGTGGCTTCTGCAAATCCTGACGCAAAACAAATCGCACCGCCGGCACCTTTCTTCCGCAACCGCTCTACGGCCCCAACGGTGGCTTCTCGGTTTATCCCGATGAAGGCTGCGTCTGGCGATTCTGGCAGCAGATGTGCACCGGGCCAGGCTTTGACGCCGGCAACCTCAGCTTTGCTGGGATGGATAGCATAGAGCGCGCCTTTGAAGCCGAACTTCTGCGCCTGATCCAGCACAGCCTCCCCCCATGCTCCGCCCCCTATCACGGCGACTGAGGAAGGATTGAACAAGCGGAGCAGCGGCTGCATCAAAACGGCCCTTCGGGGAGGATATTTGGAAACATGGGAAGTAACGAAATATTAGGGTTAACGCGCTTTTCTTGAGGGGCGGTACAGGCGGGGACGCCGATGGCCGCAACGTGGGAAGGCGCCTTGGCCGCGAAGATCGGACAAGGCGCTGGACCGCGCAGTTGGAGAAGGTCTTGTCTTCCCATGTTCAAAAATATCCTCGCCGAAGGCACGTCGAAACGGAGGCCATTAACCTTAACGCTGGCTTAAGCGCCGAGCGGACGCAAGAGGTCCCGGGCGATGATGTGGCGTTGAATCTCAGAGGTGCCGTCCCAGATGCGTTCGACACGCGCATCGCGCCAGAACCTCTCCAACGGGTAGTCGTCCATCAGGCCCATGCCACCATGTATTTGAATGGCCGCGTCTGTGACGCGGGCCAGCATCTCGGTTGCATAAAGCTTTGCAGAGGCAATTTCGCGGTTGGATGGCATCGCTTTGTCCAGCCGGTCTGCTGCGGCGAGGGTCAACAGATCGGCGGCGTCAATCTCTGTGATCATATCGGCAATCTGGAATCCGACGCCCTGGAACTTGCCAATGGGCTGGCCGAATTGCTCACGCTCAGCGGCGTATGTCAGCGCATAGTCAAAGACCCTCCGCGCCCGTCCGACGGACATGGCAGCCACGGTGATGCGTGTCGCGTAAAGCCATTCATTCATCACGGCAAAGCCACCGTCTACCTCACCCAGCACCTGTGCGTCAGGTAAGCGGCAGTCGTCAAATTCGAGGATCATGTTCTTGTAGCCCCGATGCGACACGGATTTGTAGCCGTCGCGGATGGTGAATCCCGGCGTGCCACGATCCACAAGGAACGTGGTGATCCGCTTCTTGGGGCCGCGCGGGGTTTGATCCTCTCCCGTGGCGATGAAGACGATGATGAAATCCGCGTGCTCTGCGCCTGAGATGAAGTGTTTGGTGCCGTTCACCACCCAATCGCCCCCGTCACGCACGGCGCTGCATTTCATGCCCCGCACATCAGAGCCTGCGCCCGGTTCTGTCATCGCAAGCGCATCCATTTTTTCGCCACGCACGGCGGGCATCAGGTAGCGTTCCTTTTGGTCACCTTCGCAAGCCATCAGGATGTTTTGCGGACGCCCGAAAAAATGGTTCAGCGCCATGGACCCGCGGCCAAGTTCGCGTTCCACCAAGGCGAAATCCACATGGGACAGGCCAGCGCAGCCGACCTCTTCCGGGAAGTTGCAGGCGTAAAAGCCCAGATCGAGGGTTTTCTGCTTGATGTCTTGCGCGATCTCGGCGGGGACTTCGCCGGTACGTTCTACCAGTTCTTCGTGCGGATAGATCTCTTTTTCTACAAAGCTGCGCACGGTGGAGACGATCATCTCCTGCTCTTCGTTCAGGCCGTATTGCATGTGGAAATGGTCCTACTCAGCGTAGTTAGAGCCTTCTTCGTCCAGCATCGCCTTCAGCTCTGCCAGATGTCGGATGTCTTGTTCAGGGTAGTTTTCGATCTCGTCGGCAGTCTTCGCTGCGATGTCGTCAGGCAAGATCGCAAGCGGCTGGCCCGTTTGTAATGCGCGGATATAGACCTCGCAGGCGCGTTCGAAGAAATACATGCGGTTGAAGGTTTCCGCGACGGTATCGCCGATGACCATGATGCCGTGATTGCCCATGATCATGACCTTCTTCTTGGGGTCATCAAACAGCTGCGCGCATCTCTCGCCTTCTTCTTCAAACGCCAGCCCGCCGTAATTGTCGTCGACCACCTGGCGGTCGTAGAACATCGCCGCGTTCTGCTCCAACGGGGGGAGGATCTTGTCCTTCATGCAGGCCAGAACGGTGGCGTGCACGGAATGCACATGCATGGCGCAGCGGGCGTGGGGGCAGTGGCGGTGCAGCCCGCCATGCAGGCCCCAAGCGGTGGGGTCGGGGGCGTTTGGACCTTCCAGTGTTGCCGGATCATTGGCGTCGATAACCAGCATGTCGGAGGCCTTGATGCGCGAAAAGTGCATCTGGTTGGGGTTCATCAGGAACTTGGTGCCATCGTCGTTGATGGCGAGGGAGAAGTGGTTCGACACCCCTTCATGCATGTTCAGCTTCACCGTCCAGCGAAAGGCAGCGGCCAAATCGACGCGTTCTTCCCAATGTTCGATGTTGTTGCGTGTACCGTCCATGGCGTCCTCCCGTGTTGATCTACGTAATCATGCCGGTTGCAACTGCGCTAGCGTTTTTGCGACTTGCACTGCCCCGTTTAGTCATGACAATTGGTACATGGAACAGACCTCACTGAAAACTTGGGCGGACTGCGCGGCGCGGCTGGTGGCTGTGGCGGCGGGACGCGAGCCTGCGGACACTGTTATTCGGGGCGGGACTTGGGTGAATGTGCACACCCGGGAGACGCTGGAAAACCATGATCTGGCGATTGCGGAAGGGCGGTTTGCCTATTGCGGGCCGGATGCGTCGCATTGCATCGGACCCAAGACCGAGATCATCGAGGCCCGTGGCCGGTATATGATCCCGGGTCTTTGCGACGGGCATATGCATATCGAAAGCGGGATGCTGACGCCGGCCGAGTTTGCCGCCGCCGTGATTCCGCATGGTACGACGACAATGTTCACCGACCCGCATGAGATTGCGAATGTGCTGGGGTTGGACGGCGTGCGTTTGATGCATGATGAGGGTCTAATTCAGCCTATTTCGATCTTTACGCAGATGCCCAGCTGCGCGCCGTCTGCGCCGGGTCTTGAGACGACCGGCTATGAAATCGGCCCCGACGATGTGGCTGAGGCGATGTCGTGGCCCGGTATCATCGGGCTGGGGGAGATGATGAATTTCCCTGGTGTTGTGAATGGCAGCCAGCAGATGCTGGCGGAAATTGCGGAGACGCAGAAAGCAGGCAAGACGGTGGGTGGGCACTACGCCTCGCCTGATCTGGGGCCGAACTTTCACGCCTATGCCGCCGGTGGCCCCGCCGATGACCACGAGGGCACATGCGAGGCCGACGCGATTGCGCGGGTGCGGCAGGGGATGCGGTCGATGATGCGGCTGGGGTCGGCCTGGTATGACGTGGAAACGCAGATCACAGCGGTGACCGAGAAGGGTCTGGACCCGCGCGGGTTCGTTCTGTGCACCGACGACTGCCATTCCGGCACTTTGGTCAATGACGGTCATATGAACCGGGTGGTGCGCCATGCGATTGAATGCGGATGCGACCCGCTGGTTGCGTTGCAGATGGCCACGATCAACACTGCCACGCATTTCGGTCTGGAGCGTGAACTGGGCTCGATTGCGCCGGGGCGTAGGGCGGATGTGATTTTGACGTCAGACCTGACCACATTGCCGATTGAGCAGGTGATCGCGCGTGGCCTGACCGTGGCTAAGGATGGTGTGATCACAACTGAATGCCCGCATCTCGATTGGCCTGAGACCGCACGCAATACTGTCCATCTGGGCAAGCAGCTCACAGGCGATGATTTTGTGATCACAGAGCCAGATGGCGTGGATAAGCTGACGGCGAATGTCATCGGTGTTGTCGAGAATCAAGCGCCGACCAAGGCTCTAAAAAGGGAAGTTAGGGCAGAAAACGGTGTTGTCGCTGCGCAGAGCGGTATCGCTCAGATCGCCCTGGTCGAACGTCACCGGTCTACGGGAACTGTCGTAAATGCTCTGGTCGAAGGGTTCGGCTATGAGGGCGAGATGGCCATGGCGTCTACTGTCGCGCATGACAGCCACCACATGATTGTCATCGGCACATCGCGCGAGATGATGGCCAAGGCGGCGAACCGTCTGGGTGAGGTTGGTGGCGGCGTGACCGTGTGGAAAGACGGTGCAGAACTGGCTTTGGTTGAATTGCCAATCGCGGGATTGATGAGCGATAGCCCCGCAAAAGATGTCGCTGCCAAGGCGGACAAAATGGTCGCAGCCATGCAGGCCTGCGGCTGCACCCTGAACAACGCGTACATGCAGCATTCGCTGCTGGCGCTGGTCGTCATACCAGAATTACGGATCTCTGATCTGGGGCTGGTGGACGTCAGCAAATTTGAAATGACCGAGCTTTTTGAGGCCAATACATGATCAAGTCCGATTCAAACCTTCCTGTCGAAACCATCTCCGTGCCTGAGCCAGAGTTTTTCTCGGACGCGGTGAAGGCGGTTGACCGGCTTTGCGAGCTTTACACCGGCGCGACTGAGTTTCTGACGAGCAAGTTCAGTGCCGCCCTGAACGGTGAGACGCCGAATGCGCGCTTCCGGGCCTTTTACCCTGAGGTTCGGATGACCACGACGACCTATGCCAAGGTCGACAGCCGGCTAAGCTATGGCCATGTCTCTGCGCCGGGGACGTATTCTGCGACGATCACCCGACCGGACTTGTTTCGCAATTACCTGGAGCATCAGATACAGCTGCTGATGGACCACCACGGGGTTGAGGTACTGATCGGTGCGTCAGACACTCCCATGCCCGTTCACTTTGCTGCAGGTGCTGGCGAGGGGGTCACTGTGCCCCAAGACGGCGCCATGGATTTCACGTTGCGCGACGTCTTCGATGTTCCCGATTTGGCGATTACCAATGATGATATCGTCAATGGCCGCAGCAACACGCACCCGGATGGGACCTGCCACCTTGCCGCGTTCACGGCGCAGCGGGTGGACTATTCCTTGGCGCGGTTGTCGCACTACACGGCGACCGATCCTGAGCATTTCCAAAACCACGTTCTCTTCACCAACTACCAATTTTACGTCGAAGAATTCGAGGCCTATGCGCGAGCGGCGCTTGCTGATCCCAAGAGCGGGTATGTGGCCTTCGTTTCCACAGGAAACCATAGTCTAACCCAGCCTGATGGTTCGATTCCGCCCGTCGCCAAGATGCCTCAGATGCCGACCTATCACCTGAAGAAAGCCGATGGATCAGGGATCACTTTGGTCAATATCGGGGTCGGGCCCTCGAACGCCAAAACGGCAACCGATCACATCGCGGTCTTGCGTCCGCATGTTTGGCTAATGGTGGGACATTGCGCTGGTTTGCGGAACTCTCAGAGCCTTGGTGATTTCGTATTGGCCCATGCCTATCTGCGCGAAGACCATGTGTTGGATGATGACCTGCCTGTCTGGGTTCCGATCCCGCCGCTGGCCGAAGTGCAGATCGCTTTGGAAGACGCGGTTGAAGAAGTGACGCGGCTGGAGGGGTATGATCTGAAACGGATTATGCGCACGGGTACCGTCGCGACCATCGACAACCGCAATTGGGAGCTGCGCGACCAATCCGGACCGGTGCATCGGCTCAGCCAGTCCCGCGCCATTGCGCTTGATATGGAGAGCGCCACGATTGCCGCCAACGGCTTCCGGTTCCGCGTGCCCTATGGCACCTTGCTTTGCGTCTCTGACAAGCCGCTGCACGGCGAGCTGAAGCTGCCTGGGATGGCCTCGGATTTCTATAAAACGCAGGTCACGCGGCATCTTTTGATCGGGATAAACGCGATGGAACGGCTCGCTGAAATGCCTCTGGAGCGCCTGCATTCGCGTAAATTGCGCAGTTTTGAGGAAACAGCCTTCCTGTAACCCCCGAAAATCGCGGAATAACGCAGAAAAATAGGGGTTTTCTCACACTAAGCGTTGTGCGCCCCCACTATATTCAGTTAGATTCGCCGAATAACACCCAATTAGTGGGACTAACGAGGGAGACAGCTCATGGCGTCTAAACCAATGACCAAGACACAACTGGTCGCAGCACTGGCCGAAGAAGCCGGCACCGACAAGAAAGCCGCCTCGGCTGCGCTTGACGGCATCATCAACATCATTACACGCGAAGTTTCTGGCGGTGGCGCAGTGACCCTGCCTGGCGTGGGCAAAATTTATTGCCGTGAACGCCCTGCCCGCATGGTGCGCAACCCTGCCACCGGCGAACAGATCCATAAAGACGCTGACAAGGTGGTCAAAATGACCATCGCGAAAGCTCTGAAGGATAGTGTGAACGGCTAATTGCCAACTCAGTGACGAGTGCAAGGGGGCTGCCAATTTGGCGGCCCTTTTCTATTGAGACGCGGAAGCTGCGGAAGGAACGACCCGGTGGATATCAAAGCGATAGCGATGGGGCTGACCTTTGCGTTGATCTGGTCCTCGGCGTTTACCTCGGCGCGGATCATCGTGACGCAAGCGCCGCCGTTGACCGTGTCGGCGCTGCGCTTTTTGCTGGCGGGTTTGATCGCATTGGCGATTGCGAAGGCGATGGGCCAGTCCTGGCGGCTGACACGGGCGCAGTGGAAGATGGTTGTGATCTTCGGCGTCTGCCAGAACGCGATCTATCTGGGGCTGAACTTCGTTGCGATGCAGACGGTTGAGGCGTCGCTGGCGGCGATCATTGCCTCGTCGATGCCGTTGCTTGTCGCTTTGATCGGGTGGGTCGTGTTGCGCGACCGGATCTCAGCGTTGGGGGTCTTTGGCTTGTTGGTCGGGTTCGCGGGCGTGGCCTTGATCATGGGCGCGCGGGTTGCGGGGGACGTGGACCTGGTCGGTGTCGCGCTTTGTGTGACGGGGGCCTTGGCTTTGGCGGTGGCGACGCTGGCGATGCGGGGCGCGTCGACGGGGGGCAACCTGATGATGGTCGTGGGGCTTCAGATGCTGGTCGGCAGCGCGGTGCTGGCGGTGGCGGCGGTGATCTTTGAGGACATGACCATCAACTGGAACCTCGAGCTGGGGCTGGCCTTTGCCTACACGACCCTTGTGCCGGGGGTTGTGGCGACGTTCATCTGGTTCGTTCTGGTCGCCCGGATCGGGGCGGTGAAGGCCGCGACGTTCCACTTTTTGAACCCATTCTTCGGGGTTCTGATTGCCTCCGTTCTGTTGTCGGAGAGGCTGGGGATCTGGGACGTGGTGGGGGTCGCGGTGATCACCTTGGGTATTCTGGCGGTGCAGCTTTCAAAGCAGAAAACCTAAATGCGGCGCATGCGCCGGATTGAGTTAAAGTCTTGAAAACGCGTACATTTTCAAAAAGCCTTTACCCGCTGTTAACCGGTCAAACTCAGCCAATCTTGCCCTGATTGCCGCCGTTCTGGCCGCGATGCAGCAGGATGTGATCGAGGATCACGCAGGCCATCATGGCCTCCCCAACGGGTACCGCGCGGATGCCGACGCAGGGGTCGTGGCGGCCCTTGGTGATGATCTCCGTATCCTCGCCGGATTTCGTGACCGTCTTGCGGGTCGTCAGGATCGAGCTGGTGGGCTTCACGGCGAAACGCACCACAAGGTCCTGACCGGTCGAAATGCCGCCCAAGATGCCGCCTGCGTGGTTCGAGCTGTAGACGGGTCCGTCGGGACCCATTGAGATCTCGTCGGCGTTTTCCTCGCCGGTCAGCATGGCGGCTTGCATGCCTGCGCCGATCTCTACGCCTTTGACGGCGTTGATCGACATCATGGCAGAGGCCAAATCAGTGTCTATCTTGGCGTAAATTGGCGCACCGAGCCCTGCGGGCGCACCGGAGGCCACGACCTCGATCATCGCGCCAACTGAGCTGCCGGACTTGCGCAGACCGTCAAGATAGTCAGCCCAAACCTCAGCCGCCTTGGCATCGGGCACCCAGAACGGATTCTGGTCGATCTGAGCCATGTCGCGGGTGTCGGTTTTGTAGATGCCCATCTGCACCATATAGCCGGTGATCGTCAGGCCGGGGGCAAGCGCCTTGATCGCTTCACGGGCCACGCCGCCAGCGGCCACACGCGCAGCGGTTTCGCGGGCAGAAGACCGTCCGCCGCCGCGATAATCGCGGATACCGTATTTCTGCCAATAGGTGATATCGGCATGACCGGGGCGAAACTTCTCGGCAATGTCGCCGTAATCTTTCGAGCGTTGATCGGTGTTCTCGATCATCAGCTGAATGGGCGTGCCGGTGGTCTTGCCTTCAAACACGCCAGACAGAATGCGCACCTGATCAGCCTCGCGCCGCTGGGTGGTGTATTTGTTCTGCCCCGGTTTGCGCTTGTCGAGCCAAACCTGGATCATCGCCTCGTCCAGCGGCACGCCGGGAGGGCAGCCATCGACGGTTGCGCCCAACGCAGGCCCGTGGCTCTCGCCCCAAGTGGTCACGCGGAAAAGATGGCCAAAGCTGTTGATCGACATGGAACGCTCCCTTTGAAAGCGGTCTAAACGCGCAATTGAAGGCTCTCAAGGGGTTTCGCCTTGCCCTGTCGCTGGCCGAGACATAGAAACAACGTACCTCGGGGGGCTGGCCGCATCATGCGCCAGCTGAGATTGCGAAAGCTGACCCGTAGAACCTGAACCGGTTAAGACCGGCGGAGGGAAGGTTTGAGATGGTCTCACACCCCAACCCCCGTCCGGCGTTTTGGAGGAAAGACCATGAAACAGACCCTTCTTTGCGCAGGATTGATTGCATTTGCCACGCCCGTCTTGGCGGACAAGGCAGAGCTGACGATCTACGCGCCTGACTACTTCACATCCGAATGGGGCCCCGGCCCCAAGATCGAGGCGGCGTTTGAGGCCACCTGCGATTGCGACATCAAATATTTGCCCGGTGACATCCTGCCGCGCCTGCTTTTGGAAGGCGAGCGCACTAAGGCGGATGTGGTCATTGGCCTGAACACCGATGTGACGAAAAAAGCCCGTGAAACGGGTCTATTCCTGCCCCATGGGCAAGATACAAGCGACCTGACACTGCCGATCGAATGGACCGACGAGGTGTTCTTGCCATTCAATTGGGGCCACACCGCGTTCATCTACAACAACGAAAAGATGGCCGACGCGCCGACATCGTTTGATGCGTTTCTGAACTCTGATGACGACATCAAAGTGGTGGTGCAGGACCCCCGGTCTTCGATCTCTGGGCTGGCGCTGATGCTGTGGATGAAGTCGGTCTATGGCGACACTGTCGACGAGGCCTTCGCCAAGCTCGCGCCGAAGGTGCTGACAGTCACGAAAGGCTGGTCTGAAAGCTATGGCATGTTCACCGATGGCGAGGCCGACATGGTGCTCAGCTACACGACATCGCCCGCCTATCATATCATCGCGGAAGAGGATGAAACCAAGTCGGCGGCGATTTTCGATGAAGGCCATTACTTCATGACGGAACTGGTCGGCATGGTGAAAACCACCGAGCAGCCGGAGCTGGCGCAGAAATTCATGGATTTCGTGCTGTCGGAAACCTTCCAAGAGATGATCCCGACCGCCAACTGGTCCTTCCCGGCCAAACTGTCAGAAGACAAATGGCCTGAAGGGTTCAAAAAGTTGGCTTTGCCCGAAACTGCGCTGTTCTACACCGAGGACGAAGCAGCCGCGTTGCGGGATGAAACTCTGGACGCATGGCTCGCCGCGTTCAGCCAATAAGCACCTATCTTGGGGCGGCTGCGGCCGCCCTTTTGATTTTGCTGACCCTCGGCACGCTGGGCGCGGTTGCTTGGCGGGCAGAGGGGCTGTCGGGGCTTCGTACCTCTGACTGGCTGGCGGTGCGGTTTACCGTGTTGCAGGCGTTTCTATCAGCTCTGATTTCGGTCGTTCTGGCTGTCCCTATGGCGCGCGCTTTGGCGCGTCGGCAATTTCGCGGGCGGAGCCTGCTGATCACGCTGCTGGGGGCGCCGTTTATCCTGCCTGTGATCGTCGCGGTGCTGGGTCTGCTGGCCGTTTTCGGGCGCAACGGCCTGGTTAACTCCGCGCTGGTTTGGGGCGGGTTAGAGCCTATTTCGATCTTTGGCCTGCAAGGCGTGTTGCTGGCGCATGTGTTCTTCAACCTGCCGCTTGCGACACGGCTTTTGCTGCAAGGCTGGCTGGCGATCCCCGGGGAGAGGTTCCGGCTGGCGGAGTCTCTGGGCTTCTCGGACCGCGACGTGTTCCGGCATCTGGAGCTGCCCTTGTTGCGAGCCGTCTTGCCGGGCGCCTTCATGGTGATTTTCCTGATCTGCACCACCAGCTTTGCCGTGGCTCTGGCGCTGGGCGGCGGGCCAAAGGCGACAACGATTGAGCTGGCGATTTATCAAGCGTTTCGGTTCGATTTTGACCTGTCTAAGGCCGCGTTGCTGGCGCTGGTGCAGTTCGGGTTATGCGCCTTGGCGGCGACGCTGTCGCTTTGGGTGAGCGTGCCGATGGGGCAAGGTGCGGGACTGGGCCGGGTGGTGCCGCGGAACGGCGGGCTGGCGTGGCTGGACGCGTTGGTGCTGCTTCTGGCGAGCGCGTTCTTGTTGGTGCCGCTGCTGATGATCATCGGCAAAGGGGCGGGCACGGTGTTTACCTTGCCCGACAGCACCTGGGGCGCGGCGTGGCGGTCGGTTTGGGTGGCGGTGGCCTCGGCCTGCGCCACGATTGCGCTGGCCTTGCCTTTGGCCTTGGCGGCGCTGAACCTGCGGGCGCGCATCGTGGAAGGGGTAGGGTATTTGTCGATTGCCGCCTCGCCGCTGGTGATCGGGACCGGGTTGTTCATCATGGTGTACCGCTGGGCGGACCCGGTGGCGCTGGCCTTGCCGATCCTGATCCTGGTGAACGCGGCGATGAGCCTGCCGTTTGCGTTGCGAGCGATCAGCCCGGCATTGGCGGAGATCGAGGCGGATTACGGCAAGCTGGCGGACAGTCTGGACCTGTCGGGTTGGGCGCGGATGCGGGTGCTGATCTTGCCGAGGTTGCGCCGCCCGATGGGGTTTGGCGCGGGGCTGGCGGCGGCGCTGTCGATGGGCGACCTTGGGGTCATCGCCCTGTTTGCGGACCCGGAGAACCAGACCTTGCCGCTGGCCTTGTACCAATTGATGAATGCCTACAGGCTGGACGACGCGTTCGGCGCGGCCCTGCTGTTGCTGACGCTGAGCCTGACGTTGTTCTGGCTGTTTGACCGAGGGGGACGCGCGGATGTTGACGCTTGAGGGGCTGAAGACCACTCTGGGCACGTTTACGTTGCGGGCGGACCTGTCTGTCGAGCAAGGCGCGCGGGTCGCGGTGATCGGGGCGTCGGGGTCAGGCAAATCGACGCTGCTGAACGCCATTGCCGGGTTTGTGCAGCTGGATACCGGGCGAATTTTGGTCGACGGGACGGCCATTGAAGATACGCCGCCCGGCAAGCGGCCATTGTCGATTGTGTTTCAAGACAGCAACCTGTTTCCGCATCTCACGGTCACCCAG
This sequence comes from uncultured Litoreibacter sp., assembly GCA_947494645.1. Classification (GTDB taxonomy): domain Bacteria; phylum Pseudomonadota; class Alphaproteobacteria; order Rhodobacterales; family Rhodobacteraceae; genus Litoreibacter. Next base: position 376,691 of record CANLVO010000002.1, on the reverse strand, counting down.
AATGTGGGCCTCGCGGTGAGGCCAAGCCTGCGGTTGTCCGGCGAGGAGCCGATGCGGATCGAGGACGCGCTTGCTCAGGTCGGGTTGGCGGGCTTCGGCGCGCGTAAGCCGCAGGCATTGTCGGGAGGGCAACAAAGCCGGGTGGCGCTCGCGCGGGTGCTGTTGCGCAAACGGCCTTTGTTGCTGCTGGACGAGCCGTTTGCGGCCTTGGGACCGGCCTTGCGTCAGGAGATGCTGGCACTGGTCGCAGAGATCGCGGAGGCGCAAGGGTTGACTGTCTTGATGGTTACGCATGACCCCAATGATGCGCAGGTGCTGACGGATCAGAGCATCTTTGTGGAGGACGGGCTGGCGCATGCTCCGGTGCCGACGCGAGAGCTGTTGAGCAACCCGCCACAGGCGCTGAAAGATTATCTGGGCAAGTAAAGAAAAAGGCGCGCCGGTGAGGGCGCGCCTTTCGAATGTCAGAGCGAAGCCGGTGGCTTATTCGACGTCCTTGCGCTTGGCTTTTGCCCAGATGCGCTTGTTGGTCAGATAGAGCAGCACGGACAGCACCGTCAGGAAGAACACGGCGACAAAGCCGGTTTCTTTGCGGGCGACCAGTTTGGGCTCTGCTGTCCACATCAGGAAGGCCGACACATCTTCGGAGATGTGCGACAGGTCTGTCGCGTGGCCGTCATCGAATTCGACATCGTCGCCATAGAGCGGTGGCGCCATGGAGATCCAGCCGCCCGGGAAGGCAGTGTTCTCATAGAGCGTGACGCCTGCTTCTTCCTTCTCTTCACCGGTGTAGCCTGTGAGCAGAGAATAGATGAACTCAGCGCCGCCGATACCCTTCGTGAACTGGTTGATGCCAAGACCGTAAGGGCCGTGGAAACCAGCGCGCGCCTTCGCCATCAAGGACAGGTCAGGTGCCCCGGCGGAGTTCACAGCCGGGAAGTTGTCGGTTGGTTGCAACGGACGCAGCTCTTCCAGCTCCGGGTCGTAGAGATGCTGGTTGGCTGCCTCATCGGCGACGAACATCTCAGCGACATAGGCCTTCATCTGATCTTCAGGCAGGTGCGGCCCGCCATCGTCAGCCAAGGTCCGCAGTGGCACGAATTTCAAGCCATGACAGCTGGAACAAACCTCGGTGTAAACCTTGAGGCCGCGCTGCAGCTGGTTCTCGTCATAGGTGCCGAACGGGCCTTCAAAGCTGAAGTCCTTATCGGTGATCTTGCCTTCTTCGCCTGCCGCAAATGCGGCAGATGCCAGACCAGCAATGGCCAGTGCGGAGAGTGAGAGTTTCTTAAACATGTGTGCTTTCCTCTTACTCAGCAGGCTGCGAAGCAGCGTCTTTTTTGGCGGGGTAATGCGCATCGAAATCTTCCTCGATGGTAGCAGGCCGCGCCAACGGTTTCTCGATCACACCCAACAGCGGCAGGATGATCAGGAAGTAGGCGAACCAGTAGGCCGACGCGATCAACGAGATTGTCGCATAAGGCTCTTCCGCCGGACGTGCACCGACCCACATGAGGACCATGAAGTCGACACACAGGATGGCGAACCACCACTTGAACATTGGGCGGTAGCGACCAGAGCGGACCGACGAGGTGTCGAGCCACGGCGCCGCAGCCATCACTGCAATCGCGCCGAACATTGCCGCCACACCAAAGAACTTGGCGTCGACGATACCACCGGTCAGGAAGCCAACCAGCTGCACGGCCCAGACGTCGTCTGTGAAGGCCCGCAGGATCGCGTAGAAGGGCAGGAAGTACCATTCGGGCACGATGTGTGCCGGTGTCGCCAGCGCGTTCGCCTCGATGTAGTTGTCGGGGTGGCCAAGGTAGTTCGGCATGAAGCCGACGATGGCCCAGAAGACAACCATGATCACAGCCAGCGCGAACAGGTCTTTGATCACGAAGTAAGGCCAGAATGGCAGCGTGTCTTTCTTGGCGTCTTCCTTGGACGTGCGGCGTACCTCAACCCCTGTTGGGTTGTTGTTGCCCGTCGTGTGGAAGGCCCAGATGTGAACGATCACAAGGCCCGCAATCACAAACGGCAGCAGGTAGTGCAGCGAGAAGAAGCGGTTCAGCGTGGCGTTATCCACCGCTGGCCCACCCAAGAGCCACGTTTGCAGCATCTCACCAACACCCGGGATCGCACCAAAGAGGCCGGTGATCACGGTCGCGCCCCAGAAGGACATCTGACCCCATGGCAGCACGTAGCCCATAAAGGCGGTGCCCATCATGGCGAGGTAGATGATCATGCCGATGATCCATGTGACCTCGCGCGGGGCTTTGTAGGAGCCGTAGTAGAGGCCGCGGAAAATGTGCAGATACACCGCCACAAAGAACAGTGACGCGCCGTTTTGGTGGATGTAGCGCAGCATGTAGCCGCCATTGACGTTGCGCATGATGTGCTCAACGGATGCGAAGGCCTGATCGACATGCGGCGTGTAGTGCATTGCCAGCACAATGCCGGTCACGATTTGCAGCACCAGACAGAAGGTCAGCACGATGCCCCAGATCCACATCCAGTTCAGGTTCTTGGGCGTCGGGATCATCAGCGTGTCATAGAGCAGACCGACAACGGGCAGGCGCGAGTGCAGCCACTTTTCGCCGCCGGACTTTGGTTCGTAATGGTCGTGTGGGATACCAGCCATGTTCTCTTTTCTCCCCTAACCGAGTGTCAATGTGTCGCCGTTGAACGCAGCAACGGGTACAGGCAAGTTCTTGGGCGCAGGCCCTTTGCGGATGCGGCCAGCCGTGTCGTAATGCGAGCCGTGGCAGGGGCAGAACCACCCGCCAAAATCACCCGCATCGCCCAAAGGCACGCAGCCCAGATGCGTACAGACCCCGATCATCACCAGCCATTCGCCAGCTTCGTCCAATGTCCGGTTCTCGTCGGCGGCATCTGCCCCGTTCAGGTTCGCGTTCTCGGCACCCTGATCCGGCAGCTCGCTCAGCTCGACGTTACGAGCGGCTTCAATTTCTTCTTCCGTACGGCGACGGATGAAGACCGGCTTGCCCAGCCACTTCACCGTCAGCTGCGTGCCGGGCTCAACGCCAGAGACATCCACATCAATGGAGGCCAGCGCCTGCACATCAGCCGATGGGTTCATCTGGTTGACCAGCGGCCAAACAGCCGCCCCGGCGGTCACTGCGCCCGCACCTGCGGTTGCGTAATAAAGAAAGTCGCGACGGGTATTGCCGCTATGGTCATCTGCTTGGGACACGGAAATTTCTCCATTGTCTGCCTGGCGCGCCAGGAATATTCCTCTAACGAACCGAAGGGGGATTCCCCCACACGGACGCTCTCGCGCGGTTCATAAGGCCTAGGTAGGCTGCTCGTCCAGTGTGGAAAGCGTTTGGAGGCATGCCAATTGTCGCACCATGTTCAAAACAGCGCTGGAAAAGGGGTTCAATTGGCCTCGTATCAGCCAGATCTGGCGCCAAATCTTGGCTCGCTCGTGCGTCTGGGGGCCTGTTTTTCAACGCCCGTCCATGTGATCGAGCCCTGCGGCTTCCCTTTTTCGTTAAAATTGCTGCGTACCCGGGCGTTGGACTACGCGGATATGGCCGAAATTCATCACCATGACAGCTGGGACGCCTTTCAGGCCGCGCGGCGGGGTCGGCTGGTTCTGCTGAGCACCAAGGCGCAGGCGGATCTGTGGGATTTTGCGTTTCAGCCGGGGGACTGCCTTTTGGTGGGTCAGGAAAGCGCCGGCGTGCCAGACGAGGTGGTCGAGGCCGCTGACGCGGTTGTGCGGATTGCGATGCCGGGCGGTGGGCGCAGCCTGAACGTGGCAATCGCGGCCTCCATCGCGCTGGCGGAGGCCATGCGGCAGCTGCGTTAGAGGTCCAGCGACATGTCCCGATGCGGAATCCCCGCGTCGTCATATTCGGGACCGTAAGCTGCAAAGCCGAGCTTTTCGTAGAACCCGATGGCGTGGGTCTGCGAGCCGAGCACGGCGGTTTTGAAGCCACGGCCACGCAGATCATCGAGAATGTAGCGCATCAGCTGCGACCCGGACCCACCGGAACGCATTTGTTCCAGCACAGCAACGCGCTGGATCTTGGCCTTGCCACCGAGCGGCAGCACCCGCGCGGTGGCGGCGGGCGTGCCACCCACACGGCCAATATAGTGCAGGCACTCGGCGTCGCGGCCGTCGACCTCTTCATGCTCGGGCACGTTCTGGCCTTCGATGAAGACGACGCGGCGGATGGCGAGGCAAGCGTCCAGCTCGTGCGCGGCGGCAGTGGTGATCTGCATCTTAGCCTTGGGGTACGGTCGAAGACATGCTCTCGCGTGTCTCGAAAGTCTTGTACCATGTGGCCAGCGCATCATGACCCTTGCGCCAGTCGCTGTCTGCGTAGCGCAAGTCGAGGTAACCCAAAGCGCAGCCGATGGCGATCTGGCCGATATTGAGCGGGCCGGACAGGTGGCTCATCCAGCGGGTTTCCAGCGCATCAAGGGAGCGGGTGATCTTGGCCCATTGCCCCTCCGCCCAAGGGGCGAAGCGCTTGTCTTCCGGGCGTGCGCGTTCCTCATAAACGCCCAGCAGCGCCGCATCGAGAATGCCGTCGGCGGTGGCTTCGAGCGTCAGCAGCTCCCATTGGCGCGCGCCGGTGCTGTAAAGCCCTGCCCCCGCACGATCATCGAAGAAGCGGCAAATGACTCGGCTGTCATACAGCGTCACGCCAGTGCTTTGTTCCAGCGCCGGGATTTTGCCGATCGGATTGAGATGCACCGGGATTGTACCCGGATCAAGCGGCGAGCCGCCCGCCATGACCATCTCGACATCATCAAGCTGATCCGTCTCGTGCAGCAGCACGAGCACCTTGCGCACATAGGGGGAGGTGGGGCTGGTATAGAATTTCATCGGTTCTCTCCTGCTAAAGTCATTTCGCGCCGAGCATCAGCGCGGCGAGTGTCTGTATTTCGAGGCCTTGCCCATAGGCAGCGACCTGTTTGGCGGCGCGTTCGCGCACGTCATCGGGCTTGTTCTGGTTAAGCTTCCACGTGCCTTCGATCTGCGTCACCTCATACCGGAAAGGCAGGATCATCCGCATCATCTTTTCCAGGACCCCGTCGCCCATCTTCTGGGTTGTCCAAGGGGCTTTGGGCAATAATAGAGTCTCAAAATGCGCGGACAGACGGTCAAGCATCGGGTGCAAGTCATCTTGTGGCATCGGATGCAGCACACCGCGCAGACGCACGGCCACATAGTTCCAAGTGGGCACCTGGTCTGGCACCTCATACCAATCCGGAGAGATATAGCTGTCTGGCCCCATCACTGTGACCACTGCTTTCTGCGGCCCCTTTACTCGAGCAATAGGGTTCGAGCGAACCAGATGCAGTTCAGCCTCGTGTCCACCTTCTTCCAGAAGGAACGGCACATGGCAGGTCAGCGGGCCATCCTCGCCATTCACTGCCAAGGTACCAAACGCGCGTTCCCGCGCGAACGCGATGTTGCGCTGGCTGTCCTCGGTCCGAAAGGCGGGGTTGGGATGCATGTCTGGCTCCGTGTTGGACGGAGCCTAGCGGCGGGCGCGGGGCAGTCCAAGAGGCATTCAGCCGGGAAACACCGTCACCGGATCACCCGCCTGCCATTTGGGGTATTTCGGCATGATCGCCGCAAACCGGATGCTTTCGGTAAACGCGGTGAGCCAGCGCTTGAGATCGGACCAGTCCTGTCCGTCAAACCAAGCACGGTCTGTATTCGCAAACTGCCGCACGAACGTGACAATCGCCATATCCGGCAGCTTTGGTTGCGCGCCATAGAGATAATCTTGCCCTGCAATTTGCGCGTTGAGCTTGCGCAAAAAGACGGATGCTTCTGCTCGCTCTTCCTTCGGGTCTGCGTCATGGCGGCTGTGGTATTTGTAGCGGTCCAATGCGGTTTTGAAGGGACCGTCACACTCAGCAATCAGAGCGCGCCCCTCAGGGGGGAAATCCAACCACCCTTCGGGGTCACTTTGGGCCAGAGCCCAGTCCATGATGTCGAGGCTTTCCTCGATGACCACGTCGGGTGTGACGACAACAGGCACGGTGCCTTTAGGCGACGCCTCAAGAAATTCCGGGGCCTTGTCGCGCAAGAGGATTTCGCGCAATTCAGTGTCTATTCCAGCCGAAACCAAGGCAAGACGCGCCCGCATCGCGTACGGGCAGCGGCGGAACGAATAAAGGATCGGCCTCATGCCACCAGTTGCTGACCAGCGACGCCCTTGATCTGAGCGTGGACAATCTGCCCTTCAGGCTGGTCAGCCTCGAAACTGACCTCTGTGAACTGCGCGGTGCGGCCCATACGCGGGTTTTCCATCAAGACGTGATGGGTCTTGCCAAGCTGCGCCTGCAGGTGCCGGGTCACCTGGTCCTGACCCGCTTGACGTAACCGAGCGGCGCGGGACTTGATCGCCTTGCCGTTGACCTGAGGCATTTTCGCAGCCGGTGTGCCCGGACGCGGAGAATACGGAAACACGTGCAGCCAAGTCAGGTCGCACTCCGTGACCAGCTTGAGGGAGTTTTCAAACATCGCGTCGGTTTCTGTCGGGAAGCCCGCAATGATATCCGCGCCAAACGTCATATCGGGGCGCAGTTTCTTTGCGTCCTCGCAGAACCGGATCGCATCGTCGCGCAGATGGCGGCGCTTCATACGTTTGAGGATCATATCGTCGCCCGCCTGCAGCGACAGATGCATATGCGGCATCAGGCGGGGCTCTGTCGCGATGGCACCCATCAGCGCGTCGTCGACCTCAATCGAATCGATGGATGAAATGCGCAACCGCGGCAGGTCAGGCACCAGCTTCAGAATGCGCGCGACCAGATCGCCAAGCTTTGGCTCTGACGGCAGGTCCGCGCCCCAGCTGGTGAGGTCGACGCCTGTCAGCACCACCTCGTTGAAGCCGCGCTGCACGAGGCGTTTGATTTGGTCCACGATCACGCCCGCAGGCACCGAGCGGGAATTGCCCCGGCCATAGGGAATGATGCAGAAGGTGCATCTGTGATCACACCCGTTCTGCACCTGCACATAGGCACGTGATCTGGTGCCAAAGCCGTCAATCAGATGCTGCGCGGTCTCCGTCACAGACATGATGTCATCGACCAAAACAGACTCTGTTTCAGGGATAAAACCGTTTCCAAGCTGGTTCCAAGTGGCCGGATTCATCTTTTCCGTATTGCCCATGACGATGTCGACCTCGTCCATGTTGGCGAAGGTCTCAGGCTCGATCTGGGCGGCGCATCCTGTGACGATCATCCGGGCGTCGGGGTTCTCGCGGCGCAGTTTGCGGATTTCCTGACGTGCTTTGCGCACGGCCTCAGCGGTGACGGCGCAGGTGTTCACCACGACGGCATCGCCGACGCCCGCAGACGCGGTCAGCTCTTTCATCGCCTGCGTCTCGTAGCTGTTGAGACGGCATCCCAGCGTGGCAAATATGGGCGGCTTACTGGTCATCAACAGCGTCCAGAAAGGCGGGTGTCAGCGTGCCGGAAAACACATGCGCGGTGGGGCCGGTCATCCAGACGCCGTCCTCGCGCCAGTCAATCTCGATCCGGCCACCGTCAAGATCAATCGCCACTTTCCGGCTGGTTAGACCCTTGCGGGCGGCGGCAACAGCGACGGCGCAGGAGGAGGACCCGGAGGCCAGCGTGACGCCCACGCCCCGTTCCCAGACGCGCATGCGCAGGTGATCGGCCGCGACGAGGTGGGCGAATTGCACATTGGTACGTTCGGGAAAGAGTGGGTGATGCTCCATCTCTGCGCCACGGGCTTCCAGATCCACGGCCTCGGCATCTGCGACGAAGAAGGTGCAATGGGGGTTGCCCATGCCGGTCGCAGCAGGCGCGCCTTCGATGGGCAGCTCCAGAGTGTCCATTTCGCGGGCCAGAGGGACGTCCTGCCAGTCGAGCAGCGGTTGACCCATATTGACCGCCACACGGTCCGGGTCGACCTGTTTGGCGCTCAGCACGCCGCGTTCGGTCTTGAGGGTCAGGGCGTCCGCTCCAAGGCGGGTCATCTCAAACTGCGCGATACAGCGCGTGGCGTTGCCACAGGCCCCGGCGATAGAGCCGTCCGCATTGTAGAAGGTCAGCCCGATATCGGCGTCGCCCACATTGCCAAGAACGGCCAACTGATCGAATCCCACGCCGCGGTGACGGTCGCCCAGCGCACGGGCCAAGGCGGCATCGACCACAGCGCCGCCGCCCCGTTGGTCGATGACCACGAAGTCGTTGCCGAGCCCGTGCATTTTCATGAACGGCAGGCCTTCAGGAGCGGTATTGCGTCGCATGTGCCGCCATATAGTCGGCTTGGCCAGCATTTGAAAGCATTGGCGCGGTTTTTGGGCTTGACCGTGCCCGACACGGTTCTTAGAAGCACCCCTCGTGGGCCCTTAGCTCAGTTGGTAGAGCAACTGACTTTTAATCAGTAGGTCGATGGTTCGAACCCATCAGGGCTCACCACTTTCTCTCTCTTGTGAGATGCGTTGGCAGAGGTCGGATTTGCAGCCGAACCCTGGCGTGCGCGCGTTAGAGAAACGAGCGTAGGAAACGGCCCCCGACCGCAGCGAGGGGCCGCCAAAGCCTTATCCGAAGATGTAGAAGGCCAGCTTGTTGCCGTCTGGATCGCGAACATACGCGCCGTAGAAGACGTCATCGATCCGCTGGCCGGGCGCACCCTCGTCGGAGGCGCCGAGCGAGACCGCTTTCTCATGCATCGCGTCGACCTCTGCCTTGGATGCGGCGGAGAAGGCGATCATCGCGCCGTTGCCGCAGCTTGGTGCATTGCCGTCAAAGGGCTCACACACGGCAACCATGGGTTGCTCGACGGATTTGCCGATCATTGCCAGGCGACCGACGTCAACCTGGACGTCCGCGTCAAACAGGTCGCAATAGAATTTCTTGGCTTGGTCGATGTTCTTAACACCGATTGTTGAGTATCCGATCATGGGTCGCTCCTTTAGTTTCAATAATCACCCTACTAGTAGGTTGGTAAACGAGAAACAAGAAGAACCAAGGGGATCACAGCAAAGTCATGTCGCTTACTTCACGGCTTTGAGCGCGTCGCGGAGGACCTCACAGTCGCCGATGTGGTTGGCGAGGGTTAGTATCAGCCGGGCGTTGAGGGCGTCGCTTTCGGCTTTGCTGAGGCCGTCATGGGCCGCGAGCAGCTCTTGGTAGAATCCGTCAGGGTCAGGGATGTTAGGGTCTTGTTTCAGGCTCATGCGGCTCCCTTTCCGATTGCTCTGGACAACGCGGCTTTCACGGCATCTGCGTCAAACTCGGGCCAGCGCGCGACCACGTGTTGATCGGGTCGGATCAGGTAGATCGCCCTGTCAGCGTCCCCGAGATACCGTGCGGCAAGATCTTTGGAGACCTCTGCCAGATGTACCGTTCTCACAACGACGCCCTCGACGCTGAAGGCCTTCGGCGTGGTGTCGCCCAGTGCCAGCAACGTAAACCCACCGGTCAAATGATCGAGTAGAAAACCGTCCCCCACCGGCGCGTCGGGACAGGATGCGCCGGGTCGCGAGGCATGTGGACCGATCAAAGCATCCTCGCCGAAAAGCGGGAAGTCGTCATAGGTGCAGGGCACCGACAGGCGGCCGGAATTGACCAAGGGGCGGGCAAAGGGCGCGCGCGCGGCCATGTCCAAGACCGCATTGCGGAAAATCTGGCTGACCTCGGATTTCGGCGTCATGAAATCCGTGGCGCGAGAAGAATTGAGGATATTCTCATCCGCCGCGTATTCTCGCTCCGTCGCGTAGCTGTCTAGCAACTCATCCCCTGCTCGCCCTTTGAGGACAAGATCAAGCTTCCAAGCGAGGTTTTCGGCGTCTTGGACACCGGAGTTCGCGCCACGTGCCCCGAAAGGCGACACCTGATGCGCGCTGTCCCCGGCGAAGAACACGTTGCCATGGCGGAAGGTTTCCATCCGGCGGCACTGGAACGTGTAGATGGAGGTCCATTCCAGCTCGTATTTCGGGATGGTGCCAGTTTGCGACGACAGCATTGCATCGACGCGCGTGCGGATACGGGCAGGGTCGAGTTCTCTCTCGCGGTCGATATCCCAGCCCAGCTGGAAATCGATGCGCCAGATATCGTCAGGCTGCTTGTGCAAAAGCGCGGACTGCCCGGCCCCTTCAAAAGGCGGCTCGAACCAGAACCAGCGTTCGGTCGGGAAGTCGGCCTTCATCTTGACGTCGGCGATCAGGAAGTTGTCCTCGAACACCCGCCCGTCAAAGCTGAGCCCCATCATGTCACGCGTGACAGAGCGTGCGCCGTCGCAGGCGATCAGCCAGTCAGCCTCAAGCGTGTAGGGTCCATCGGGTGTTTCAACATTGAGCGTCACATACCCATCGTGGCGGGTCATGGACGTCACGCGGTTGCGGCCACGGATCTCGATTGGTGCGCCTTGGTCCTGCGCTTTGCGGATCGCGTCGACGAGATATTTCTCAAAATAGGGCTGTTGCAGGTTGATGAAGGCCGGGTTGCGATGGCCGGTTTCTGGCAAGAGATTGAACTCGAAGAGCTTGCCTGCGCCGTGGAACACCTTGCCCACGTTCCAGACAACGCCTTTCTCAACCATTGGCGCGCCGGCCCCAAGCCGCGTTGCGATATCAAGCGTGCGTTTGGCAAAGCAGATTGCTTTGGAGCCCAGCCCGGCCCCGTCGTGATCATCCAGCACCAACGCAGGTGTGCCGCGTTGACCCAGATCGAGCGCCAGCGCCAGCCCTACGGGCCCGCCACCGACAATGACCACCGGGTGGCGGACAACCCCGGACCTCTCGACCGCCTCGTAAGGGTAGAGTTTGAACGCGGTCTCATATCTTGTGGCGACCATTGCCGTCCTCCTAGCCTTGCAGCGCCGCCCACATCTCCAAATCGCGCTTGTCGGTCCAGATACGCGGATGCGCGATGCCACGGGCCTCGTCATAGGCGCGGGACACGTTGAAGGGCAGGCAATGCTCGTAAATGGCGTAGTCCTTGAACTTCGGGTCACATTCGGCGCGCACAGCGTCCCAGGCTTCTTTCAGCGAGCCGCCACGTGCCGCCACCCGGGCGGCAGGGGCGTAGGTGCTGTGCACAAAGTCCCGGGTGCTTTCAATGGCCCGCTCGACCGCGTCTTTGCCCACCAGCGCATCGCCACGCCCGGGCGCGATGGCGTCCACATCATAGGCCTTGATGTTGTCAAGCGTGCCGCCCCAATCGCCGAAATACCCGTCGCCGCAATAACAGGCGGAATGGTCTTCGACGATGTCGCCGGTGAACATGACGTTCTCATCGGGCACATGGATCACCGCGTCCCCGGCGGTATGGGCGCGACCGACATGTTTGATATCGACCCGACGCTTGCCCAGATAGACGGTCATCGCATCGCTGAATGTGGTAGTCGGATACGTGAGGCCGGGGATGCTCTCATGGCCCTCAAAGAGACGCGGGAAGCGTTGAAACTCGCTATCCCAATCCTCCTGCCCGCGTTCCTCGACCATGCCGCGGGCCACGTCGGACATGATGATTTGATCTGCGCCATAGGCGGAGGCACCCAGCACCCGCACCGCATGGTAGTGGGTCAGCACCAGATGGCTGATCGGCTTGTCGGTGACGCTGCGGACCTTTTCGATCACCTTCTCGGCCAGACGCGGGGTCGCTTGGGCCTCTACGATCATGACGCTGTCGTCGCCGATGATGACGCCTGAGTTCGGGTCGCCCTCGGCGGTGAAGGCCCAGAGGTCGCGGCCCACCTCGTCGAAGGTGATCTTCTTTTCCGTCAGGTCGCCTTGCGACGCGAATGCCTTTGCCATGCTCTCTAGGTCCTTATGCGGGAAATTTCGGGGCGGGGCGGATCGTGCCTGTGCAGGAACCGAACCCAATCTGATAGCCGTCACCCTTGGCTGCGCCATGCAGGGTCAGTGTGTCGCCGTCTTCGATGAAGGTGCGGGTCTCCCCGCTGTCGAGGGTCAACGGCTCTTTGCCGCCCCATGTGAGCTCCAAGAGGGAGCCGCGCTCTGATTTCTCGGGGCCGGAGATGGTGCCCGACCCGATCAGGTCACCCGCATTCATCGCGCAGCCAGAGCTTGCGTGATGTGCCAGCTGCTGGGCGGCGGAGTAATACACTTGGTTGTAATTTGTCCGCGCGATGGTCGTGCCATCCTTGCCAGCGGGTGCCATGGTGACGTGCAGGTCGATATCGTAGAGCAACGGGCCGGGCTCTTGTAGATAAGGCAGCAGCTCTTTCTCGCGGGGTGGCGTCGAGGTGCGAAAAGGCTCTAATGCGGCCTTAGTCACGATCCAGGGCGAGATAGAGGTCGCAAAAGCCTTCGCTTGAAAGGGCCCCAGTGGCTGGTATTCCCAAGCCTGAATGTCGCGCGCGGACCAATCATTTAGCAGCACGTAGCCGAAGATCATGTCATCGGCCTGTTGTACGCTGACAGGGTGGCCCATTTCGGAGGAGCCGCCGATGATAGCCCCCATTTCCAACTCGATATCGAGCCGCTTGCAGGGCCCAAATGACGGCATGTCCGCGTCGGGCGCTTTGGTCTGCCCATTGGGCCGCGTGATCTCTGTGCCAGAGACAACGACCGTTGAGGCGCGTCCGTTATAGCCGATGGGAATATGCAGCCAATTCGGCGGTAGTGCGTTTTCGGGACCACGGAACATGGTGCCCACATTGGTGGCGTGATGCTTGCCAGCGTAGAAGTCGGTGAACTCGCCAACGAGCAGGGGCATGTGCATCTCGGCCTGCGCCTGCGGGATCAGCAGAGGTTCTACGGCTGTGCGTTCAGCCGCGCCCTCAGCCAAAAGCTCCATAAGCCGAGCGCGTAGTTGTGCCCAGATTTCTGGGCCCAGCTCCATCACGTCGTTCCAGAAGGGCAGGTCGAAGCTTGGTTCGGTATCAAGCGAGATCAGCCCGACCTCTTCACATTGCGCCATGTCGAGGATCATGTTGCCAATGGCCACGCCGCAGCGCGGTTCGTCATCGCCAACAGAAAACACGCCATATGGCAGGTTGTTCAGAGGGAAGGGCGTGTCCGCGCGATTGGCAGAGGTGACCCAGCTTTTCATGAGGCCCACGCTATTCCTTGTCCTTCTTGCGGTTTTGCACCCAACGCAGGCCGATCACGAAGAACACAAAGAAAGCGCCCCAGCTGAGCAGATCTATAAGGTAGTCAGGCATGCTATTTCTTCCCCGGCGTTCCGTCGAACTTCTTCTCGATATCGGCCCAGCAATCGATGTAGTCGTCCTGCAACGGGGCCTCCTGCGCGGCGAAAGGGGTCAGATGCTGTGGAAAGCGGGTCTCGAACATGAAGGACATGGTGTTTTCCAGCTTCTCGGCCTTCAGGTCAGCATTGGATGCCCCCTCAAAGGCGTTCTTATCCGGTCCATGCGGTAACATCATGTTATGCAAAGACATTCCGCCGGGAATGAACCCCTTTGGCTTGGCGTCATAGATGCCGAAGATGTTGCCCATCAGCTCGGACATGACGTTCTTGTGGTACCAAGGCGGGCGGAACGTGTCTTCGGCCACCATCCAGCGGTCGCGGAACAGGACGAAGTCGATATTCGCGGTGCCTTCTACGCCCGAGGGCGCGGTCAGCACGGTAAAGATCGACGGGTCCGGGTGGTCAAACAGCACTGCGCCCACCGGACAATAGGTGCGCAGGTCGTATTTGCAGGGGGCGTAATTGCCATGCCACGCGACCACATCAAGCGGGCTGTGCCCGATCTTGGTTTCATGAAACTGCCCGGCCCATTTGATGGTCACGGTGGACGGGGTCTCCCGGTCTTCAAAGGCTGCAACGGGTGTTTTGAAGTCGCGGCGGTTGGCCATGCAATTCGCACCGATGGGGCCGCGTCCGGGCAGGTCGAATTTCTGCCCATAATTCTCGCAAACAAAACCACGGCAGGGCCCGTCAAGCACCTCGACCCGGTAGACCAGCCCGCGCGGGATGATGGCAATTTCCTGCGGCTCGACGTCAATGACCCCCAGCTCCGTGCAAAAGCGCAAGCGGCCCTCTTGCGGGACAACGAGCAGTTCGGAATCGGCGGAGTAGAAATAGGCGTCCACCATGGATGCTGTGACCAGATAGATGTGACTGGCCATGCCAACTTGGGTGTTCACGTCACCCGCCGTCGTCATCGTGCGCATGCCGGTCAACCAAGTCAGTTGCTCAGCCGTATGCGGCACCGGGTCCCAGCGATATTGCCCAAGGGACGTCACGTCCGGGTCCACGATCGGGGCAGATTTCCAATAGGGCAGTTCGATCTTTTTGAAGCGATGCGTGTGCTTGACCGAAGGGCGAATGCGGTAGCACCACGTGCGTTCGTTCTGGTGGCTGGGTGCTGTAAACGCAGTGCCCGATAGCTGCTCGCCATAGAGCCCGTAATTTACCTTTTGCGGTGAGTTCATCCCTTGCGGCAGGGCGCCCGGCAAGGCCTCTGTCTCGAAGTCATTGCCGAACCCGGGCATGTAACCTTCGGTGGTGCCAACCGGGCTGGCCGCAGATGTGAGGCTTGGGAATTCGGTATGGGTATCCATATTGGTTTCCTTTGCAACTAACCTTAATTAAAAGTTAGATTTGTAACTAACAAGCGCAAAACAGGTGCTCTGCACTCAAAGCTCAGCGATCTGAATGAGGCATTTTCGCAGGATGGCTTGCTCTTTCTCGGTGAAAGTCGACATCATTTCCTGATCGAAACGAGCGGCCTCCCTGAAGAGGTCCTGATACGCGTTTTCACCATTGGTGGTCAGGCTCAGGGTTTCCAGCCGACGGTCATTTGTTTGTTCCTTGCGTGACAGAAAGCGCTTGTTTTCAAGGGCGGAAACGGCGCGGCTGACCTTGGTTTTATGGATGCGGGCGCGGTCGCAGATCTCTTTCGCGGTCATTGGGCCGTAACGACCAAGATGAAACAGAACCCGCCATTCCGTCCGCAGCATCCCGTAGCGGTCTTTGTAGTAGGTCTGAAACCCAGCGCTTGAGGTTTCCGCCGCCAGATTGAGCAGGTACGGCGTAAAATCTTTCAGGTCAAAATCAGGCATGACCCAAATCTAGTCTGCTTAGTTACGGTTGCAACCAATAACTAGGGATCAATCGAGATCTCGGTGTTGAACGTCGCTTGCAGGGCCGTTTCGATCAACTCGCAATCCCCGCTGGCGTCGATGTAGCGCGCCTTGAGAAATGGAGGCAGCACGAACGCATCCCCTGCGCCCAGCAGTTGCGGGTCATGCCCGGCAACCTCAAGCGTCATCGTTCCTTCTTTGACGAAGGTGAACAGAATGTCGGTATCGTGGCTGGTCCATCTACCATGTGTCCCTGCGGGCCGCGCGACGTGAACGCCCGCAACGCCACGTGTTGCCGCACCAATCCCCGTGTCCCGGCTGTGCCAACCCGGTATCCGCCAGTCAGACCAGTTCGCGTCTTCCAGCTTGTGATGAACGAATTTGGTGCCCTGCCAGTCCCGGTCCGGGTTCACCGTGCCGTTGGGCAGTTCCATCTCATGATCAATCGTGGTGATGTGTTCCGCAGGCACCCCGATCTCGAGCACCTCGACATTGTCAGAGGCCTCCAGCACCCGGTGGCGGATCATCGGCGGCTGGATGACACAGTTGCCGGCCTCCAGAATGAACGGCTCACCCTGATCCTCGTAAACCAGCCGGACCCAGCCCTTGAGGCAAAAGATCAGCTGAAACCCGACCGTGTGGTAGTGCACCATGTCGGGCACGGGTCCGCCATCGGGGATGCGGATATGCGACGCAATGATCGACCCGCCCAAGCGGTCGGGAATCAGGTCGCGGTAGCGCATGCCTGCGCGGCCAATCACCCAGGCATCGCTGTCGCGGAGATGGCGCACCATGAAGGAATGCTGCGTCTCGGGCATATCAAGCGGCGGGTCGGCATGGGCAATTTCGATGATGTTGCCGCTCGGGGTTTTGAGTTGCGTTTGACCACCCGCGAAAGCGTCCGGGTCTTCGCATCGTAGCCTCAGTTTGCCGGGCGTCTGGTCCGCATCCCGGTCCAGCCTGATGCGCACCCCATGACCAGAGATAAGGGCAACCGCCGGATCATCGGCGGGAAATATTTCGTCTAGCCGGAACCCAAGCTGGGTCAGAAAGAAGGGAAGCTCTTCTTTCAGATCGTCTACCGGCAAGTAGACCTCTGCTTGTGTGATGTGATCTGGCTTGGTTTGGGTCACGTGACGCGGCTTTTCTGATGATATTCCGGCTTGTCCCAAAGCCGGTTTGACAAAATGTCGGCCAGAATATCGACCGCCCCCCGCACGTCTTCCTCGTCGATATAGAGCGGAGTGAACCCGAAGCGCATGATGTTGGGCGCGCGAAAGTCGCCAATCACATCCCGGGCGATGAGTGCCTGCATCGCGGGATAGCCATGCTCAAACGCGAAGGAGACTTGGCTGCCGCGCTCAGCGCCGTTCCGGGGGCTGACCAGCGTCAACTCGGGGCAGCGCGCCTCGACTTCCGAGATGAACAGGTCGCACAGCCGGATGGAAGCCGCGCGGATGTCTTCCATTTCGACCTCTTCCCAGACTTTCAAAGCCTCGTCCAAAGCGGTCATCTGGATCACAGGAGGCGTGCCCACGCGCATGCGTTCGATATCCCCGGCGGGGCGGTAGCTCTGTTCAAACGCAAAGGGCGCGTCATGACCCAACCAGCCCGCCAGCGCCGGTTCAATGCCCCCCACAATGTCGGGCCGCGCGTAGATGAAGGCGGGGGCGCCGGGGCCGCCATTGAGGTATTTGTAAGTACAACCCACCGCAAATTCCGCGCTGCACCCGGTCAGGTCGATCGGCACCGCGCCCGCGGTATGGGCCAGATCCCACAGCATCACCGCGCCCGCGTCATGCGCCGCTTTCGTGAGGCCCGCCATGTCATGCAACCGCCCGGTGCGGTAATCCACCTGCGTGATCATCGCGACGGCCACGTCATCAGTCATTGACGTTGCGACCTCTTCAGGGGCGACGATCCGCAGCTCGTAATCGCGGTCAAGCTGACGGATCAGGCCTTCGGCCATGTACAGATCAGATGGAAAATTGCCGCTGTCAGACAGGATGACTCGCCGGTCGGGCCGCATCTTCAGCGCTGCCGACAAGGCCTGGTAGACCTTCACCGACAACGTGTCGCCCATAGTAACAGTGCCCTGCGCCGCGCCGATCAGCCGGGCGATCTTGTTGCCGACGCTGGCGGGCTGACCCATCCAGTTGTCGACATTCCACCCCTTGATCAGGTGTGCCCCCCATTCGTCTTGCAGCATGGAGGCGACACGCTCCTTAACGCCCAAAGGCAGCGGCCCCAACGAGTTGCCGTCCAGATAGATCATCCCCTCGGGCAGGGAGAACCGGTGTTTCATGGGAAGTTTCGTCACAATGCGCCTCGTATGTTCCAGAGTTCTGGGAAAAGTTCGACCTCAAGCATGCGCCGCAGGTATTTTACCCCTGATGTGCCGCCAGTGCCGCGTTTGAAACCGATGATGCGTTCCACGGTGGTGACGTGGTTGAAGCGCCAGCGGCGAAAGTAGTCCTCCAGGTCGACTAGCTTTTCCGCCAGCTCATAGAGGTGCCAATGGGCATGCGGATCCTCATAGACCTTGATCCATGCGGCAGCCACGTCGTCATGCGCCTGATGCGGCGCGTCCATGCGGTAGGCATCGTCCGGAAACGGTTCGCCCATCGCGTCCCCCAGCCGGTCCAGAACGACATGGTAAAGCGATTTGGTCGTCAGCTCCTGCCCCAGCATGTGGTGCAGTTCGGGGCGGTGTTCATGCACCTTCATCATGGCGCGATTACGGTTTCCGAGGATGAACTCGATCAACCGGTATTGGTGCGACTGAAAGCCGGAAGATGCGCCAAGATCGTCGCGGAATTCTGTATATTCGCTGGGCGTCATCGTCCGCAAAACATCCCACGCGTTATTGAGCTGCTCGAATATCCGCGCCACACGGGTCAGCATTTTGAAACTTTCCTGAAACGCACCTTGCGACAGAGACGCGCGGGCCACCGACAGCTCGTGCAGGCACAGCCGCATCCAAAGTTCCGACGTCTGATGCTGGATGATGAACAGCATCTCATCATGCGCGGTGGATTGCAGATTCTGCGCGCCCAGGATCGGGTCCAACGACAGATAGTCGGTATAGGACATGTCCTTGGCGAACGACATTTGCGCCCCGTCATCCTCTGGATTGTAGCCGGTCATGTCGCCTCCCTTGCTGCGGGAGCCTAACTTTTCGTCCGTGCGGCGTCGATACCTGCAGCGGATCGAATTGCGGCCCGACGCAAAAGAAAATGGCCGCCCCGGACAGGGACGGCCATCTGTATTTTCATCTGCTTACGCTTAGGAGCGCTTGCTTGCGATATCCTGCATCCAGACCTCAACGCGGCGGTTGATGCTACGTCCGGCGCGGGTCTCGTTGCAACCCAACGGAGAGATTTCGCCGAAGCCGACCGAGCGCGCTTTGATGCGACCTGCAAGCTCAGGGTGCTTCTCAAGCAGTGCTTTGCGCACCAGCTCGGCACGTTGCAGCGCCAGCAGCTGGTTCAGGTCTGCGCGGCCAACCGAGTCGGAGAAGCCCATGAAGTAGAACTCCTTGTCGGCATATTCCGCGGTTGTCAGCATCTCGCCAAGGCGTTCCACATCTGCCTGAGCGCTGGCGTCCAGACGGCTGTTGCCTTGGGTGAAGCGCACCGTGGTGCTGAGGCGGTCAGAGGCCATCAGCATCGACAGCATGTTGCGGATCGAGCCGATATCACCGTTCTTGTCTTCGTGAAGCAGCAAGGTAGAGGCCACACGTGTGCCCTGCGCATTGAGCGCCTCGCTGGAGATCGTCTGTCCCACGAAACCGGCTGCTGCGACCATCTTCTGGCCTTCCTCGGAGGTCACGTATTTCACGAACTCCTCGGTGTGGCCGTTGGTCGTGCCGCTTGCGGAATACAGATAGAGCGGACGTGTCAGCGGGTACTCACCGGTCTTGATGGTGAAGCTGGTTGGAGGTGTCCGCAGACCGCAGACGCCTTCAATGGCCAGTGGCTTAACGGTGTCGCTGGCATAAACCATGGACGTAAAGCCAAAACCGTTCGGGTCGCTGGCAACCGCTGCGGCCACATCAGCATCCGTCAGCATTTGGTTCGCATCAGCAGACACACGCTCGCGGTTCGACCGCATCAGCATCTCGTCAAACAGGCTGCGGGCACCGCTGCCTTCTTCGCGAACATAGACGTTGATCGGGGCGTCTTCGCCGCCCAGCTCGGACCAGTTCTTGATCTTGCCTGAGAAAATCTGTGCTGCGGCGGCCTCAGAGATTGCGCGGATACCGTTTGAGTTGTTGGTCACAAGAAGCAGACCGTCATAGCCGATCACATGCTCATGGCCGACACCGCGCAAGGCAGGAATGCCGGTGGCCTTGGCCGCCTGAGCTTCCGCGTCGCTTGCAGGGCGTGTTGTAAGCGCCAGGCTCACTTCACGTTTCGCCAGAGCTTCAAAAGCCGAAGTGGCGCCGCTTGATGTCAGCGTTAGTGCACCTTCGCCGACCCGCTCAGAGTTCAAAGCGTAGACGCGCTTCTTCTCATCACCCTCGGTCATGTCGGCAGAGCCGCCAATCGCCAAGGAGTAACCAGCCAAGAGCGCAGGCATCAGACGATCTGTCAGCGTCGGAGACCCGACGAGGTTGATCTCGTTGTTGATCTCGATGACCGGGCAAGACTCGCCTTCGCAGGTCACCATGTCCATTGCGACACGCATCGTACCGATCGACGTCTCGATGACGTATTTGTCGTCCTCAACTGCGACCAGCTCGCCACGCAGGCTGGTGTCCGAGTTCGGGGACGTCAGGGTAACGGTGCCCGCCATTGAAGGGGTCGCCGCCAGCAGCACGCTCATCGAGGCGCTGGACAAAAGGAGGGATAAAGATTTCAGGGACATATTGCGTCTCCATGCTTGCCCGCGTTTCGGGGCGTTTTCGCTCATTGCTCGGGTATTTTTTGTAACGGACTTATCCATTTTGCTGCCTCGCCTTCTCTGCCTTCCGACGGGCTTTCAGCGAATGGCCATAGACTTTGACATTCGGGATGCCCGCGATTTCGTTGGCCATGAACCAGTCAACAGTCGCGAGAGCGCCGTTGTTGCAGTAGGTGATGACCTCATCATATTCCCAATCCAGACCGGCCTGTTTGATCTTGATGAAGATCGAAAGATCATCTGCGGCTTGTCCGTTTTCGCCAGCGACAAGGTCTTCGGCGTTCAGAGTAAAGGAGCCCTCAAGGGAGGCGTCTTCCATGATCTGATGCAACGGCCGGGCGTCCAGAAGCTGCGCGGTGCTGGTTCCATCAAGAACCGCGTCCACATCTTCATGCGTCGCCAGCCATTCGTCGTTGACGAAGGCCACCGTGTCAGACTTGACGATTTTGACCTTGTCTTGGGTCATCTCGCCGCCAGAGGCTTTCCATTCGGCAATACCGCCGTTCAGGATGGCCATGTTGGTGAAACCCGCGGTCTTCAGGGTCCAATAGGCGAAAGTGGCAAAACCGAAATTCCCTTTCGCGCCGCTGGAATGCACCAGCACCACGGGGCGGTCATAGGTCAGACCCATCGATTGTACCAAATTGGTGAAATCTTCTTCCGAAGGCGTCGCCAGCGGATCGTTCCAAAGCTTGCGGAACTTGGCGAATGGTACGTTCACGGCGTTCGGGATATGCCCTGCCGCGTAGCTATAGTTCCACAGGAAAGCCTTTGGCTGACGGATGTCTACGATCTGTGGATCGCCAATCTCGATCAGCGTCTTCAGGTCTTCCGCGCCCAGCAGCGGCGGAACCAAAATCTCTTCTTTTACAACTTCGGGTTCTGGCTCTTGGCCAGCAACTTGAAATTTCGCGGCGCGTCGGGCGGTTTGCGCAGCAAGGGAGCTTGTCATCATCCCTGCGGCTGCGAATGTCGCGACACCGAATACCGCGTCTCGTCTTGTCAAATTCTTCATTGGTGTATCCCCAATCATTGGTACGGGGAAAATCTCGCGTCAGAATCCGTCTCTTCTGGGGCACCAATCTGTTGATTTAGGGAATATTAACTTTGTTTTCGATCAAATGCCGCGAATCCCCGGGGCATTATGGCGAATCTAAGACGTCAACAGTGCTCTGATCACAATAACAGGCCATTTCTGGCCTGTTTTGATATGGCGATTGACGGTGTGAACCGCGCCTTTGGGGGCGCGGGACAGGTGCGCGCGTTCAGCTGTTGGCGGATTTCTGGATCCAGACCTCGACGCGGCGGTTCATACGGCGACCTTTTTCAGCGGTATTGCACGCGGTCGGCGCAACCTCGCCGTAGCCTGTATGTGCCAAAGAGATGCCCTTCAGGCGGTCACCGGCAAAGGCAGCCAGAGCTTTCTTGACCTGCTCGGCGCGGCCCTCAGACAGGTCGCGGTTCTTGGAGAACGAGCCAACATTGTCAGAAAACCCGACAAAGACGACTTTGGTGCCGGCCGGCATCTCTTCCAGATAAGTCGTAAGGCGATCCATATCGACCTGCCCACGGGCGTCCAGTGTAGTAGACCCTGTGCGGAACCGGAACGTTGTCGACAAACGGTCATGATCCATCATCGACAGCAGCATCTTGTGGATGGTTTCCATCTCGTAGCCTTGGACGTTCGGATTGAACATCGCGCGGGCACGGGCGCCATCAAGCGGCTGTTCGCGCACGGCAACGCCAAAATTTGTGAACCCGGCTTCGCTGACAAGCGCGTCAGCTTCGGCGGATGTCGCGTAGTCTAGGAAACTTGCCGCGTCTTCGCTCAGATTGTCGCCACGGTTGTAAAGGTACAGGCGGCGCTGAAAGGCGTATTCTTCTGTTTTGGCAGAGAACGCATCTGGCGTTAGGGTCATACCGCACTCATTCACAAGCGACATCGGTTTGGTGTCACCCTTGAACGCAGAGCTGACATAGCCCAACGCACCGGGGTTCTTGTTCACCATAGAGACGGCAGTTTTTGTATCCGTCGCGATCAAAGCACCGTTGGCAACGCGTGCACGCTTGCCTGCAAACAGCCCTTCTTCAAGGGCGCTGCGAATACCGGACCCATCTTCGCGCGACACCAAGACGATCGGAAGATCAGGGCCACCCAGACGCGACCAGTTTCTGATCTGGCCAGAGTAGATTTTTTCAAGATCGTCGACGCTCAATGTGTCAACAGGGTTATCGGGATGGGTGATTGCCACGACGCTGTCGACGGCGACGATATGCTCACGCTCTGGGTCAGCCATATCTCCTGCGCCCGCCCGGTTCAGGACACGTGCTTCCGCGGGGGAGATCTTGCGCGACGTCATCCCGATCTCTGCTTCACCGGCGCTCAGCGCTTCAAACGCGTCGTTGGATGTGGTCGACGTCACCTGATAGCTGGCACGCGTTGCGCCGTTTGGCTCGACAATCGACAGAGTGGTCTGCGCGTCTTCGGCTTGCATGTCAGCGGTGGCGTTCATGGAACTTGCGTAGCCTGCGATCAGCTGTGGCATCAGCTCAAGGCCGATGATGTCTGATCCGGCGATTTTGATCTGGGGGGCCAGCGGCAGGCAGTCTTCGCCCTCGCACAGAACCTGCGATGCGGCGATGCGCATTTCGCCCAGATCGGTTTTCACGATGTAGTAGCCCTCTTCAAACTTCACGAATTCACCAACCACATTCACGCTGCCATCGGTGGTCGTCAGGGCGATACCATCTGCGATGCCATATGTTGGCAGCATCGCTGCACCAAGCAGCGTCAATGCGCGCAAAGTCGAATTCTTGAATGGGGAGATCGGCATATCGTTTTCCTCTGCATCTTGGCGGATGGCGCGGTCCGGGCCGGCGCTACTTTGAAAAGCCCCAAGTCAGGGGCGCACTGGTTTTTAGTGCCGTCAAAATTCATCAGAAAAGTGGCAAAATTTAGGGAGGATTGTTGTATTTTTAGTGTCTTGTGGATTGTTTTGGTCGGCGGGAATCGGCTTGTTTTGCTATTCCGTCGCGCGGGCCCATGCCGTGGCCACATCCGCCAGGCTGCCTTTCGCCGTCGCCATCACAACTTGCGATCCCTTAAGGGAAACAAAATGTGCCAACGCGTCATCTGGCAAGACGCCATCCAGCGTCAGCAATCTGTCCTTGTCTGCCCAGCCACGAAGCCTGTCGTGGGAGCGCGAAAGCTCTGACCATTTCGGCTCCAGAGCGGCAAACGCCTCTGCCAAAGCGGCCTCGCCCTTCACCGGGGTGATGGAGCCGTCGTTTATCTGAGCATACCCGCCAAGCACGTCGTTTAGATCGCCCATCAGGGTCGACACAGAGCTTGTCACCTTTGCAGGTTTCGGCCCCAACGCCTTGCTCAACCCGCGCAATCCGACGCCCACATTTCCAACATCCAGCGCCGCTGAAACAGGCTGCCGGGCCATGGTCATCTTTCCGTTCATCGCGGCCAGCGCCAGCAGGACAGAGGCAAGTTTCTGCAACGTGTCAGCATCATCGACATTCACCGGCTGCCCGATCAATTCCTGCGCCTCCAAATCATCCGAGGCCGCCGTGACGTGACGCACACGTTTGCCGCTGACGGCCAATGTCACAAAGGACGCGCCCACGGAAAACACCATGTCACGGGGCAGCATCGTCATGTCGATGCTCTCCAGCATCGCGGTGGTAACCTCGGGCGTGCCGGCGTCGCCAAGAAGCATCGCGCCGTCTTCAAACGCCTCGTCGCGGATCAGTGCGTCGATCTTGCCTGTCAGCTGGTTGTCGTCGGTCATGAACCGTCACCGCTGATTGTGGAAAGACAAGCTTGCGCTGCGGGGACGAGAGCCGAAAAATTCGTGCCGGGCGCGCAGATGCAGCACAAAGCGTCCGAAGGCTCTGTTGGAGAGCGCATAAAGAGGTGCACGTGATCCGAGCTGGCAGCCATCGCGATCTGGCCCGTTTCCAGCAGCAGCGCGGCTTCCGCGCACAGCGTGTTCAGCGTGTCCTGGCTTTCGCGGGTGGAAGCGTTCGACACCAGCACCATGCGCGTCGACAAGTCGACAAAGGCGAGGGATTCGCATCCTTCGATATCATCGCACACTGCGTTCAGAGCGTCTTGAACCATCGTGATCCCATACCAAAAGAGGCCGTCCCCACTGGGTAATCCAAGTGGCGGCTTTTTGGAAGATCAATCATAGCACGTTAAATTGAGGTGGCCTCATCTTCAGCAGCCGCGGACCCCTTGCTGTGGAAAATGGAGTTGAGGCTCTCATTCGATGCGGTCGGCTTGGGCACCGGCCGGCTTGCACGCATCATTTCCATCACCTGCTCTTTTGTCTGCGGGCGGGAGGGGCGTTCAGAACGTGCGCCGGACGCATGTTGAATGCGACGTGGGATGACACGAAGTTCGTCGTCGGATTGCTCCGGTGCTGGCTCAGCTTGTGGTGCAACCTCTTCCGGCTGTCCGATGTCCGTTGGCTCATCAGGAACCGAGCGAAGCTCCGCCATCGCGGGCTCCGGAGTCGCAACGTCGATATCTGCGTCGACCTCTGGTTCATCGTCCAAAGAGACAGGCTCGTTCGGTGCAACCAACACACTGCTGGCGGTGGTTGTTGCAAAAAGGGATTTCGACGAATGCTCGACGGTCTTGCTCAGCTCTTCAATCATGCTGATGAAGTGCTCAAGGAATGCGCCGCCGCCACTGGCTTCAAACGCTTCGCTGTCGTCGCCCGCGGCCAAAGCTTGGGTCAGAGAGATCGGGAACGTCGCCCCGAACAGGCCTTGTGTCTCTTTGTTCAGCCGGGCCATCACGCGGTACCTGTCGCGCTCCGTGGTGAGCTTGTCAAAACGGGTGACCAGCAGGATGGATTTCTCGCGGACGGCCTCTGGGATAGTGTCCCAAACGGCAGCCTCGGACTGACGCCAGGCTTGGGTTGCGTGGGTGCACCACAAAACCGCATCCACCTCATCCAACATGCGCTGCCACACCTCGGCAGACATGTTCGGGTCAGAAATGCCCGGGAAGTCGATCAGATCACATGCGCCCAGAATGTCGGCTTCGAAGAACAGCCGGATCACGCGGGTTTCCTCGACTGAAATACCTTCAAGCGCATCCAGCGAGACGGACTCTTGGGTGCCGTCAATGTCGATGCGGTAAGGGTCATCGGTGCCTTCTGACATCCAGACCGGAGACAGACGCGTGGCCGTCACCTTCTCAGGCAGGGGGCGTGCACCCAGCAAGAGGTTTGAAAGCGTGCTTTTCCCGGCGCTGAACTCGCCCATCAGGGCAATGCGGGGCTTGCGGGTGGTGGCGCTCATGCCGCCTCTCCTTTGTTGAATGATCCTGTCGATTGTGGACGCGTTGGCCGGGTCGGACGCGCAGGTCCGCTATCGGGCTCAGGCCCGTCCGGGGTCTCGTCATCCACGGCAAATTCGTCGAACAGGACGTCAAAAATTGCTTCGCGCTCTTCCTGCGCGGTGATGCCAAACAAGCCTTTCAGCTCGCCAACCGAGATTTGCGACTTGTTGCTGACATCGGTCAGGATGCCGCCTTGCTCCAGCAGGAAGTCCTGCAGCTGTGCCATCGCAATGCGACGAATTTCGTCGACCTGCACGCTTTTCATGTCGTTGAGGATCGGCGCGGTTTCGGCCTCGATCAGCTCGTAAAAGCTGTCGGCATAGGCACGGTAGCCCTTGCGGCGTTGCCACCAGCCTTTCCACCATGAGCTTTGCAGATCCAGCGCGATGGTCTGACCCAATGCCACCGGTGGCGGGAAGCTTGGCGCTTCCGGCGCAGAAACAGAGAACCCTTCCACCTCGATCGACAAAAGATCGCAATAGGTCGAAGACAGATCGTCGGCGGCGGTGCTCAACGCTTGAACGCAGGTATTGGCGGTCTTCTTGCACATCGAGTGGTAGCTCGAGCGCAACAGCATGCGCAGCCCTTCAGGGGAGTACTGCCAAAGCTCTTTGTCGCCATGCTTCTCGAGATGCTGAAGCAGCGACTCCAGAGCACGATCCAGGAACCGTTTATGGGCCTGATCGATCCGCGCTGTGTAATTTTCGAACAACGGCTTCAGCGCCGTGTCCAACGCGGCCATGTTGCGGTCTTCAATCTCGTCAAGACGTTCGGCCAAAACGGCCGGGTCCATCATCTTCAGGTCTTGGTTCTCGATCCGCATCGACACGATATTACTCGATGCTTTCAAGCCGTGCAGATGGTTCAGCGCACGTTTGCGCAAGCCAGTGATCACCTGCGCGCCTTCGCCCACATTGATCCGCTCGGAAATGGCGTCAAACAGGGCGGGCAGGCCAGACATATCCCAGACGTCGGCAGGGGTGATATCTGCCCCATCCGCCAGCTTGGTTTTTGCGTAGTTTGCAAGTGACGCGGCGCTATCAGGGACCAGATCGTCGATCGTTTCCTGCAATGCCATGTTCGCCCAATAGGCGGATCCAAAGACCAGATGCAGCCCGCTTGGGCCGTTATTGTCGGCCAGCGTCTTGAGGATGGATTCGCGAATTTCGTCAATCTGTTCCGCCGGGTTTGGCAGCTCGTCGATGCGGTTGACGAAGACCACAACTTCGCGGGAATCGATATTGGCGATCAGTCGGATCAAGCCCATATCCATCGAGCTCAGTGCTTGGTTGGCAGACAGCACGACCACACAGATCCGGCTGCCACGCAGCGCATTGATCGTGATCTGCTCTCGCATCATGAACGTGTCGTTCACGCCGGGCGTGTCGCGGATGCACAGCGGCATCGGGATGGATGGCGCATCAAGATACAGGTCAGCCGATTTCGTGATGTCGGCAAACTGCCCTTGGGCATCCAGCATCTCAGGGTCGCCAAAATCGTCACCCATGCAGACGTAGCGCTGCATCAGCTCTTCATCGAGGTGGCGGTAATTATGGGTTTGACCCAGAAGCAGTTCGAACTTCTTGCCAAGGCGGGTTTTCGTCTTTTCCCGCATCTCAGCGATTTGTTCGCGGACCTTTACCAGCTCGTCATCAGCGCCGGCGCGGCTGGACAATTCGCCAATGCGGCCACCGTTTTCCACAAGGAAGTCCCACTCGCCCTGGTCAAAGAACCGGAAGGACGCGACAGGGTCATCCGACTTGCGCAAGCTGTTGAGGTGCAGCGACGTCACGACGGAAGTCCAAGGGTTCACATCAGCAGGAAGCAGCTCTGGCCGTCCGGCCATGGCGTTGACCAAGGAGGTCTTCCCCGACTTGATCTGCCCGATCATGGTAATCGAGGGTTCGAACTCATGTGCGGATTGGATGAGGGTTTCGGCCTTCTTCTCGGCCTCGCGACCACCGAAGCTTTCAATGTCGAGCAGCGCCTCTTCTAGGTTGTGCATGCTTTCGGCAAAGCCGTCCATCTGCTCCAGACCGTGTTTGGCAAAAGCCGGGGTCAGGGCAGGCTGCTGAGGGGTCGGGTTGGCATCCACGCTTTCTGAGGCGTCTGCCTGAACATCTTCGATCATAAAATCACCACCCTCAAACAAGGTCTTTCTAGGTTACGTTTCGTACATGTCGGCAAAGTGCAGCGCAGAAGCCGAGATTGTTCTGGTCCAGAGGATAATGGCTCCTCCAACGCGACAATAATGCGGCGACATTTTGATATTTATTGGAAACCAAGGCGCAACGAGGTGCTAAGCCGCCAGTGTTTGCTGCATTTCCTGCTTCACCTGAACCATGATACTGACGCTGTCGCTGGCGACGGTTTCGCTGGTTTCAAGCTGGATCAACTGTACCAAATCGGCGGCATCCACGGCCGTTGCGCGAAGCTTCGACATGGCCTGATCACCGGGTTCACCGCTCTCTGCCAGAAAGTCGGCAAGCCAGACAACGGTGTCGACGCAGATGTCCACAACCTCCGCATCATCCAAACCGACGCTGCCCAGTGCCTCCGCCATCATCGTGCCTTCGGCGGTCAGTTGGGCGACCGCCTGTTCGCACGCCTCCCGAGACGCCGCTCCAAGTGTTGTGGATTGCGGCTCTTGGGTGGCCTCAACCTTGGGCGGTTCCGGCGGCGGTGGGGCGGTTGGCGTTTGTTGGGGCGGGGTGAACTCGATCTGACGAAGGAAGACATCCGCCTGGTCGCGCGCGCCCTGCTGCCCGGCTTCTACCACCCGCAGGATTGCCGCGATCAGCGCCATGCCGCCAGAGCCACGCAGTGTCTCTTTATCGACCGTGCCATCTTTGTTGCGGGCAGAGATCGCTTTTTGCGTCCCAATCGGCAAAACCTTCTGGAAGTGATCCCGCATCGTACGCTCAGCATGTTCCGCTCGGCCCGGATAGGCCTCTTCGACGGAGGGCTTGTCCGCATGGGTCATGATCAGGAAGGCGTGGTCTTGCAAGGCTGCGGGCATCTGTACCCAAAGGGCATGTTCATCGCGCCCGAACGGGCCCTTGGTGCACCAAAGGGCGACATCGCTTCGCTTGGAGGCCCATCCCATGGCGCGTTTCTGCTCCGTCGGGGAGGCACCAGCGCGGACCTCGAGAATAGAGATCTTTCTCAGCGCAGGAAGCGGCATCTTGGCGTTGATAAAAGCGGGCTTGAGCGCTGAAATTGCCTGCATGTCGTCCATCGGCAAGATCTGAACAGTCCCATCAGGAAGCGTGCATTCGGCGACGGCTTCTGCTCCATAGCTCAACTGCAGGGTTGGAAGCGGCGTGTCCTTTGGCAGCACATCAGCGCCCGCCAGAAAGTTGAGGATCTGGGATTTTCCGCTCCCCGGCAGGCCAAACAAGGCCAGCCGCACGGGGCGTTCGATCTGCTCCAGAATGGCTTGTGCACGGGCTTTGAGCGGCTCGCTCAGGCCAGCATGCGCGATGGCGCTGCGAAGTTCACTGACACCGTCGCGGCTATCAGCTTGGTCCATCATCTTGACGAGCCAGCCGCCACTTTGGAGGGCGATCCGTCAGCTTGGGACGTCTCCGCCGATACGCGATCTGTTTGATCTTTCTTGACCTCATCAAGATTGACCACGCGGGTCGAGTTGGCGGCGCTATGGTCCGCGGCGTCGACAGGCTTCGGCGCGATAGCACGTTCCATCGGTTTGTTGTGGTTCAGTTTGATGACCGCCAGCGATACGTTGTCCTGATCCGGGTCCGCGAGTGTCTCGATGGCGGCAAGCAGGTGGCCAGCAATCTCGGCGCTCTTGCGACGACGGTAGCGATGCAGGATCTGCTGAATTTTCGCCTCTTCCAGATATTGCAGCCCGTCGCTCGACACCACGATGATATCGCCAACCTGCACCTCGAACGGTGTGCCGGGGCAATCTGACTTGGCCACACGCCCGCCCAGAATGACGGAAGTCAGCGCGTTGCGATCCGGGTGGTTCTTGGCGGCTTCGGCGTCCAAAAGGCCCTGCTTGGCCATGAAGTCGATCTGCGGCGCCATCGAATGGTCTTCGTTCAGCTGTTTCATTTTGCCGGACCGGAAATGATAAAGCGGGCTGTCGCCAATCGACATCCAGAACATCCGGTTTTCGACCAAGACCAATGAGACCAAAGTGGCCCCCATGCCACGCACGGCAGGGTTATGGGACACGTGCTCGCTCACCGCGAGATTGGCCTGCGAGGCGGCATTGGCCATTAGGCTGGGGATCTTCTTTTCCTGCTGCACAAAGTTGGCGCTCTGGAACTTCAGCTCCGAGAAAACCTCCGTCACCACGATCTTCGAGGCGACATCGCCGGCAGCATGGCCGCCCATGCCATCAGCCAGCACAACCATGCCGGTGTCGGTTCCAAACGGGAAATCGGTGATGATGGCGTCTTCTTGGTAATCGCGCCCGCCCTGGCAAATGGCGGAGGCGACGTCAAATCTTGGTTCAGGCGATCGCCACATCTTCGCTCTCCTCCGGGTTGGAATCGTCGTTCCAGTTGAACTCCTCAGTGCACAAGGCAACGAAGTGGAGCGTCGTTTCACCCAGCTTGATCCGATCGCCGGTGCTCAGCGTCTCGTTCGAGATGACAGGCGCACCGTTCAGACGAACAATGTTCTTCTTGCCGCCGTGGCCCAGCATAAAGTTGTGGGTCTCAGGGTCATAGACAACCGCGGCATGGTTTACTCGGGAAATCGAATTGTCGCCAAAATCCAGCTTGATGGCCTGGTCATCACCACGGCCAATTTGCGACATCCCGGCCTCGAGCGCGAAACATTCACCGCGACCCGGACCCTCTACCACAAGCATCCAGCCGACAGGGAATTTGGCACGCACAGCACCGCTGGTCTTCTCTGCCTTGTCAAACATCGAGACGACGTCGCCTTCGGCATTGTCAAAGCCCAGAACACGGGTCTGGTTGCGACGACGGCGCGGCGTTGGTGCGGGCTCAGGCGCTTCGGCCACCTCGGTCTCATCATCTTCGATGTCCCAGATGTTCACTGGGGCTGCGGGCGTGGCAGCTTCTTCGACGACGCTGGCGTTGATTTTCTCTAGGATATCTGCGGCGGCTTTTGCCTCCTCTTCGGCGGCTTGGGCCAATGCAGCGGCTTCAACTTCTGCAAATTTGCGCTCTCTCTCGGCCTCTTGGGCGCGCAGTTCTTTGGCGCTCAGCATGACGGGGCCGGTATCTTGCGGCAGCTCCTCATGGGGCGCCAGATCAACCGGGGTTGGCTCAACCGGATCGGGCTTGGTCGCCCCACCAGATTTGCGAGAAAGTAGATCGCGGATGTATTTCATTGTCCTGCCTCTGCGTGTCTTGGGCGCGCGCTGGCGCTAAACGTTGCCGTTATAGGTAAAGGAAGCGACCCACATCGAGCCGTCGCGGGAGACCGCAAAGCTGAACTCGTCAGTGCCGTTCTGCAGCTCCCGCGTGAAAATGCTGGAGAGCGTTTCCCGTTCGATGATCGGCTCTGACGTGCTCATATAGGCAATCACCTCGTCACCCACCTGCAGCTCCGTCTCGCCCTCCGCGACGGACGTCACGCTTGTGGTCCAGACCTCGCCGCTAAAGCGGGTCATGAAGGTCGTGCCGTTGGCCAGCTGGGTTTCCTGAATGATTGCGGGCTCCCACTCTACGGTGGTCTCGGAACCGCCGCTGCGCACTGTCAGCTCCATGGGCTGCGAAATCTCGTCACCGGGTGTGGCGCTGGCGCGAAGGGCTTCGTCAAACTCGGTCATGGTCGACACCGGGGTGCCGTTCACCGCAACAATCTCTGTACCGACGCGAAGCCAGTTTGGGCCGTCACCGGTCACCTCTGCAATACGCGTATTATCCGCGCCGGTGGTGAAGGGTTTCTCCACGCTCCAGTTTGATTGCATGATGGGTAGCTGTGGCACCGCTGCTGCGGCTTCCGCTTCAGCAGCGGCCAGGCGTTCTGCTTCGGCTGCGGCTTCCGCTTCAGCCAACCGCTGTGCTTCAGCGGCAGCTGCGGCTTCCGCTTCTGCGGCGGCCAAGCGTTCTGCTTCGGCAGCAGCCTCTGCTTCCGCCAATTCGGCCTGACGCTGTGCTTCTGCAGCAGCTTCGGCCTCAGCAGCAGCAAGACGCGCGGCTTCTGCCTCCGCCTCAGCAGCAGCCAATTCGGCGGCTTCAGCTTCCTGTGCCGCGGCCAGCTCTGCAGCTGCGGCCTCTTCTGCGAGACGCGCTTCAGTTTCGGCCTCAGCTTGTGCAATGGCGACCTGAGATGCGGCCTCAGCGTTTCTGATCTGCTCAGCGGCGGCGAACCGGGTGGCGGCATCAACGCTTTGCAATTCGGTCCATTCAATCGCCGGAGTGGCCTCGGCTGTCTCGACGCTCAACGCCTCTGGCGCTGCTTCCAAAACGGATGGCGATGGCTCAAGTGTTTCAATTGGCGCTTGCGCCGTTTCCTCAGCACCCGAACCTGCAGGCAGGTAACCTGCAAGATAAAGACCGCCGACAGCAAGCAGCGCAACAGCGGCGACAGAGCTCAGCAATGGCATCAGGCTCGGCTTGCGTTGCGCTTCCAATGTCGCAGCCGCTGCCGATGACAGCGGAGCGTTCTGGGTCGGCACGCGGGACAGGCGGCGGGATTTGTCGAGCATCTCGACCCATTCGTCGGCAGATTGCAGACGGTCCTTGGGAAGGATGGCGAGCGCCTTGTCGATAGACGCGAGGAACTTACGGTCGAAGCCCTTGATCCGGTCAACCAGCGGCTCGTATGTATCTTTTTCGCCCGCAGCAATCGCGGCCAGACGGGCCTGGCTGTTGGGTGGCAGTTCGCCGTCGATCAGGTGGTAGAAGCTGGCGGCCAGCGCATAAAGATCGCTCGATGGCGTCTGTGGGCTGCCTTGGACATAGAATTCTTGCGGGGAGTACCCGTCTTTGACGACACGCAGGGCCGACAGAACGCGGGTCTGTTTGCTGGCCTCTTCGCGGGCCGCACCAAAGTCGATCAGAACCGGGCGCATATCGGCGTCGAGCAAGATGTTATCTGGGGAGATATCGCGGTGCAGAATGCCGCGGTCGTGGATATATTGAACCGCGCCCAGCACGTCGCGCAGAATGCCTTGGACCTGCAAGCCGGTCAGGCCGTGATCCGGGTCATCAAGCGTATCCAGAAGGTCGCGCCCTTCGACAAAGTCGAGCACCATGTAGGCGGTCTGATTCTCTTCAAACACCTCATGCACGCCAACGATATTCGGGTGATCCAGTTTCGCAAGACTGCGGGCTTCCTGAATGAACAGCGCCACAATGGCTTCCAGCTCACTGATATGCGCGTCGGAGCGTGCCTGAACGATGGCGCGGCTGCGGTGACAGAAGGATGACGGGAAGCATTCCTTGATAACCACCTTGCGATCAAGGCTGTTGGTCGCAAGATATGTGATCCCGAAGCCACCAGAGTTAAGGAAACAGTTAATGGTATATTGGCCGTGCAGCAGCTTCGTGCCCGGCTTCAGTTCATCGAGATAACTCTCGGACTCATCCATTTGAATATGTGCGTTGCCCATAGCAAACCTCACCCTTCATCACACAGCACGCAGCAATCCCACACGCCTCTGACGAAACCATCTCAATTAATTCTGTCTAAATCTGGGCAGGTGTTGGGTGTTTCTAGGACGGAAACATTGAGTCTCGGAGCGGGTCTTTATCCGGCAGATCGGCCCAACTGCGGGGCCGGTAAATCAGCATAAATTCGAGGCCAGTTTCAGACGACTTCGACCTGCAGCGGGTTCAAACCCGCGATGGAGACCACCATGACGTCGCCGCGCACAATCGGACCCACGCCAGCGGGCGTGCCAGAGAGGATCACGTCGCCTGCGGCAAGCTCAAAATACTCCGACAAATACGCGATCATTTCCGGCACTTTCCAGATCATCTGGCTCAGATCACCGCTTTGTCGCAGCTCGCCGTTCACGGTCAGAGCGATCTCCCCCGTTTTCGGATGTCCAACCTCGGAAACCTGATGCAATGGCCCCACAGGAGCAGAGCGTTCGAATGACTTCCCGATCTCCCAAGGGCGCCCCATTTTCTTGGCGTCCCCCTGCAGGTCGCGCCGCGTCATGTCGAGGCAGGGCGCGTAGCCCCAGACGTGATCCAATGCATCCTCAAAGGCAATATCGGTGCCGCCCGATTTCAGGGCCACCAGCAGCTCTGCTTCGTGATGCACGTCGCTCGTTTTTGCCGGGTAGGGGAACTGCCCGCTCGCATCGAGGCTGTCGGGGTTCTTCTGAAAGAAAAACGGCGGTTCGCGGTCCGGGTCATGCCCCATCTCGACCGCATGGGCGGCGTAGTTGCGGCCGATGCAATAGACCCGCCGCACCGGAAAGGCCCCGCCCCCTTGAACCGGCAGCTGCGCTTGGGCGGGGGCGGGGATGACGAAACCTGTCATGGACTAACCAATGATCGCATTCAGCGTGGCCGAGGGCCGCATCACCGCAGCGGTCTTCGCCGGATCAGCCCGGAAATAGCCGCCAGTGTCAGCCGGTTTGCCCTGAACAGCGGCCAGCTCTGCAACGATCTTGTCTTCCGCCGCGGCAAGGCTTTCCGCAATCGGGGCAAAATGCGCCGCCAGATCCGCATCCTCTGATTGTGCCGCCAGCGCCTGAGCCCAGTAGAGAGCAAAGTAGAAATGACTGTCGCGGTTGTCCGGTTGGCCTACCTTACGGCCCGGTGATCTGTCGTGGTCCAAGATGCCTTGCGTTGCCGCGTCCACGGCGGCACCTAGCACATGCGCTTTCTTGTTGCCCTTGACCTGGCCCAAATATTTTAGGCTTTCGCCCAGGGCACAGAATTCACCCAGACTGTCCCACCGCAGGTGGTTTTCTTCCATCAGTTGCTGCACATGCTTGGGTGCGGAGCCGCCTGCGCCGGTTTCAAACAATCCGCCGCCCTGCATCAGCTTGACGATGGAAAGCATCTTGGCCGACGTGCCCAGCTCAAGGATCGGGAACAGGTCGGTGAGGTAGTCGCGCAGCACGTTACCCGTCACCGCAATCGAGGTTTTGCCCGCCCGGATCGTGGCAAAGCTGACTTTTGTTGCCTCCTCAGGGTTCAGGATCTGGAACTTCGCGGACACGCCTGCTTTCTCCAGCAGCGGCCGCACGTATTTCAACAGCTCGGCGTCATGGGCGCGGGTCTCGTCCAGCCAGAAGATGGCTTCGCAGTTTTCCAGCGCCTGACGGTCGATGGCCAACTGCACCCAGTCTTCAATCGGGGCCTGACGGGTGGAGGCGGAACGCCAGATATCGCCCGCCTCAACAGCGTGCTCGTGGATCACGTCGCCATTGTCCAACACCATGCGCACGGTGCCGTCATGCGGGATCTCAAACGTCGTCGGATGGGAGCCGTACTCTTCGGCCTTCTGCGCCATCAGCCCTACGTTCTGAACTGTGCCGGCCGTCGACGGGTCAAGCGCACCATTGGCCTTACAGTCCTCAATAGAGGCGTCATAAACGGCTGCATAAGAGCTGTCTGGGATCACACAATTCGTGTCGGCCTCTTTGCCATCCGGCCCCCAGCCTTTGCCACCAGCTCGGATCAATGCAGGCATGGACGCATCGATGATCACGTCGGATGGCACATGCAGGTTGGTGATACCTTTGTCGGAATTGACCATGTAAAGCGGCGGGTTATCGGCCATGGTCTTGTCAATGGCTGCGAGAATTTCGTCCGCTTTCGGCGAGGTTGCAACCGCCTCCAGCACCGCGCCCAGACCAGAGTTTGGGTTCGCGCCAACAGCGTCCAGTTCGCTGGCATAGGTCTCGAAGACCGGCTTCAGGAAAGCACGGACCGCATGGCCGAAAATGATCGGGTCAGAGACCTTCATCATCGTGGCCTTCATATGGATCGAAAACAGCGTGCCCTCGGCTTTGGTCGCTTCCACCTGGCTTTGCAGAAATGCGCTCAACGCTTTTGCTGACATGAAGGAGGCGTCCACAATGGTGCCCGCAGGGAAGGCGATACCTTCTTTCAAGACACTCGTTGACCCATCCTTGCCCACCAGTTCGATCCGTGCGGTGGCTTCACCTACCAGCGTCACAGAGGTTTCGTTCGACCGGAAATCGTTTGCGTTCATTGTCGAAACGCGGGTCTTGCTGTCTGCCGACCACGCACCCATCCGGTGCGGGTTGGCCTGCGCATAGTTCTTCACAGCGGCCGCCGCACGGCGGTCGGAGTTGCCTTCCCGCAGCACCGGGTTCACTGCAGAGCCCTTGATCGCGTCATAGCGCGCACGGACATCTTTCTCGGCCGCTGTTTCCGGCGCTTCCGGGTAGTCGGGCAGCGCGTAGCCTTTGCCTTGCAGCTCGGTCACGGCGTCCACCAACTGCGGCACGGAGGCCGAGATATTGGGCAGCTTGATCACGTTGGCGTCCGGTGTCTTCACCAGTTGGCCAAGGGCGGCAAGGTCGTCGCTCTGCCGCTGCTCTTCGGTCAGGTTTTCTGGGAATGCCGCAATGATGCGCCCGGCCAGTGAAATGTCCCTTTGTCCGACCGTCACGCCAGCAGCAGAGGTGAAGCTCTGGATGATCGGCAGAAACGAAGCAGAAGCCAGCTCAGGAGCTTCGTCCACTTTGGTATAAACAATGTCGGGAGTTTTCATATCTGCCATGACGCAAGGAACCTTTATGCTGTTTGGCGCAATCCCTAAACAACCGCCGGGCTAAGGTCCACAGAGGGGTCAGAAATTTGATGTGATGTCTGTTCGGTCCGCTTGTTGCAAAAATTCTACAGCGCAACCAACGCCCCATGGTGGCAGATCACCTGAGCCGCGCAGCTTTGGCCGGCCTGAACCGCTTGGCCTCCATCAGCATGCTGCAGGTAGCTTGCCAGAAAAGCGCCATTAAACGAGTCCCCCGCCCCGGTGGTGTCCACCGGGGAGGCGACAGGCGGCGTGTTATAAAGCTGAGTTTCACCCCCCAGAAAGCACAGCACATCGTCTGCGCCATTCTTGACCACGACCTGCTCTGCGCCGTAGCCGCGATACCGCTCCAGACTGGCTTGCGGCGAGGTGTCTCCAAACGCGGCTTGCTCGTCGTCAAAACTCGGGAAGACCAAAGAAGCGACCGAGGCCGTCTTGGCAATCGTGGCTTTCAGATGGTCCGAACTGCGCCAAAGGGCCGGGCGGATATTGGGGTCAAATGCCACGAAACACCCGTTGGCGCGGGCCATGGCCAAAGCGTCATGCAGATGCGCCAAATCCTCATCCGACAAGATCGCCAATGTGATGCCCGACAGATACGCCACATCCGCCTCGCCAAGCACTTGCGCCAGATGCGCAGGGTCAGCTGCCAACATCCGGGCCGCTGAGGTGTCGCGCCAATACGAAAAGCTGCGTTCCGCCCCGTCGAGATGGATCATATAAAGCCCGGGGCGGCGGTCCGGCAGACGCCGCACCGGGTCGCATGAAATGCCAGCGGCCTCGATAAACGTCACCATCTCCTCGGAGGTTGGGTCCGTCCCAACGGCGGATAGGAACCCCACAGACCAGTCTTCAGACAAGGCCGCCCGCGCGTACCACAGCGAATTGAACACATCACCCGCGAAAGACTTCCGCATCAAGCCGCCCTCGGCCTGCGACAGCTCTACCATGCATTCGCCAATACCGATCAGTTTGCGCGCCATGACCTGTGATCCTTCCGTTTTTCGGGGCGACTTGACCGTAAGTCATCCCCGCTGTCGAGGGCAAAGCCGAGGCTTCTCGTTTCCACTGCCCGTCGAAAAGTGTTAAACCATGCGAGATAGTCGGTCCCCGCCGACAGGTTCAACAGGAAAGACATGCTATGCAAACGATAGGCGGCCTTCTGATTTTTGTCCTCGATATCTGGGCAATCGCATCCATCTTCAATTCCAAGGTCGAGACAGGCACCAAGATCCTGTGGATCCTGCTGGTGCTAATCCTTCCGTTGATCGGCTTCCTGATCTGGTTCTTCGCAGGACCCCGGGGCAACACAACCACCTAGTGGCTGCTGAGAATAAACGCCTGGCTGACGGCGCTGCGCACCTGCTCTTCAAGATAGGGTTTCGCAATGATGAAGACCGGCTCCCCCGCGGTGCCGGTCAACAGTTTTTCCGGGTACGGCGTCACAAAGACGGATGACACGGCAGGGTGCGCGGCGCTGATCCGGCGCGCGGCCTCAAGTCCCGAGGAGTCGTCCGCTAGGCTCAACGCGGTAAGGATCAATTCCGGCGGCGAGGTGCTGGCCAGAGAAACGGCCTCCGACGCGGTCCGCGCGACGCCCGTGACGGTGCATCCCATATCCCCCAGGCAGCTCGACATATCCATCGCGACCATCGGGTCGTCTTCGATGATCAACACGCGACTGCCCGTGCGGTAAGGCATCTCCTGCAACGCGGTCTCGAACAGGTCCGGCACAATCTGCTGCGACACCCCAAGGATGTTGGCAATCTGCGGGAAAGAAAATTCCTCGACGGCTCGCAACAGCAGCGTTTCCCGTGACCCCGGCGTCAGCGCCAGAATTTGCCGCCGCGCTGCCGTCTGGCTCAGCGAACAGGTGCGCAGCGCATTCCACGAGGTGTTGAGATTGGCGAATAGCCGCACCCGAATATCTATCGCCGAGATCGCGTTCATCTCAGGTCGGGTGGACAGCCGGGCCTTTGCGGCCAATGTGTCGCCGCCTTGTTGATGTCCGGTCAGCGCACGCCCATAGCGCCGCAGAAAGGGCATGGCCGCGTCAAGAATATCTCCTGCTGCGCGCCGGGCGCCTTTGGCCATCTGAATGCCTCAACTTTCGCACCGATTTCGGGGGGTGCCGCAGCCATAGCGCTCAGAGATGAATAAATCGGTAAGACTTGCTGGGTTTTCGACCCTAGCGGACAGTTTGTCCGGGCGCAAAGACCGGGGACAGCTCAATAAATCGGTTCTCGATTGTGCTGGGTTTGCTAAGCGCATCCGCGATCAGCTCGGCGGCTTTCTGGCCAATTTCCACCCGGCAGCTGTCCATCGTCGCCAGCTGTTTGGACATCCCGTCCAGCAATTCCAGGCCGTTGAAGCCCGCCAGCCCAATATCTCCTGGCACGTCATAGCCTGCGTCAGTGCAATAGAGCAGCCCGCCCGCGCCGATCATATCGTTGGAATAATACAGAAAATCGAGGTCCTTGGAGCGCGTCAAAATCGCCTCGGTCATCTCCCGGCCCTTGGCCAATGCAGAGCCGCCGGAGTAATATTCCTCATCCGCCAAAGACAGCCCGGCCTCCTCAAGCACTGCCTTGAAGCCTTCAAACCGTTTCCGGGCCCGGTGATCGAGCGGCATTTTGGTGCCCAGAAATCCGATCTTGCGATAGCCGCGTTTCAGGATTTCCTTCGCGGTTTCCCGCCCGGCGCGTTCATGGCTGATACCCACGCAGGCATCAATGGCGGGTCCGTCCACATCCATGATCTCGACAATCGGGACGCCCGAGTTCTTCATCATCTTGCGGGCGGCTTCGGTATGCTCAAGCCCTGCGACGATCAGCCCGGTCGGACGCCAGGACAGCATTTCGAAAATAACCTGTTCTTCCTTTTCGGGCTCGTAGCCGCTGACGCCCACCACAGGTTGCAACGGGGTGTCGTCCAGCACGCTGGAAATGCCCATCATGACCTCGGGAAAGACCATGTTTGACAGCGATGGGATGATCACGCCGACAAGATTGACGCTGTTCGACGCCAAGGCGCCCGCGATCTTGTTGGGCACGTAACCCATCTCCCGCGCCGCAGTCAGCACCTTCTCGCGGGTCTTCTCGGAGACCTCGCCACGATTGCGCAACACCCGGCTGACGGTCATCTCAGAAACACCAGACGCCTCAGAGACGTCACGAAGGGTCAGGTTAGGCCGGTAATCCGGGTCGGATCTGCTGGTCAAATGGGCGGCCCTTGTCCAAGGATGAGGTCCCCTTTCTTAACCCGCATTCATGGGCTTGTCCAAACCGTAATGTGCCGCTACGTTACCGCTAACAAAGATCGGTTTGCCCGTCGGAGACGTCGGATCAAGCCACTGAAAAGGGGACGCGCTTGGGCCAATTGCGCATCCCCTTTTTTGTTGCCTATCACCCAAGAATTCCCCACAAAAGCCCCCGTGGTCCCGTGGCTCAACTGGATAGAGCAGCCCCCTCCTAAGGGGCAGGTTGCAGGTTCGAATCCTGCCGGGGTCGCCAGTTTTCAGTCCCAGACAAAGCTGTCGCGGCGCTAGAGCATGCGGATGGCACCGGGCTCAACGGCGAGCATGTAGCCTTTGCGGGCGATGTTCTTGATCAACAGCTCGCTCATCAGCTGGTTGCCCAGATGGTCACGCAGGCGTTTGATGCGGACGGCGCCTGCGGCCTCGTCGCAGTCCGCGGCGGGTTTGCCGGAAATCACGCTCTCTATCTCCAGTCCGGACAGGATGTCGTCGTCCAGACGCGCCTCTGCCAGAACGGACAGGGTCTCCAATGCGGCGGCGGTCAGTTTGAACTCCATGTCGTTGATCTGCACCACCCGTGCGTCGCGGTGCACGGTCAGGGCGTTCACCTGAATGCCGGATTTCTCAACCTCTGCCATGCGTCGCGCCAAACCAACGAGCGAGACCATCGACACCAAGGTCGCGATCAGCAAAGCGGTGGCGAACACCATCAGCACGAAGATGATGAACCGATAAGAGGCCAGCGTTTCCGAAAACGCGGTGCCTGAGCCTGCGAGAATTTCCAGCAGCTTGATCTCGGCCTGCCCGGTCAGGGAGTCGTTCTCCATGAACAGTTGTTCGACCCGCGCGTTGAACGCATTGGCGTCGGGCAGGCTGGCGAACAGGACCACGGCGGCGAGGGTCAGGATCACCACGATGGCGGCGACCCCGATCAAGATGACCCGCGCGGGCGTCAGCTTAGAAACGGAGGTAGAATGGCCCGGCACTGGCTTTCCTTCTTTCAAGCCCGGCATCCTCAAAGACGCTGAGCACATTGAGCAGCGTCCAGCCCTCGCGCGCCAGACGGGGCGCAATGGCGGCAGCCACGTTTCCGCCGTCGCACAGGGATTGCGGCAGCTCAATGACACCGTAATGCAGCTGCAACGGATTGTCTTTCTTGGCTTTGTAATCGGCGTAACAGCCTGCATGGGCGGCCGTGCTGCCGAGGCTCAGCGCGATCAGCGCAGCGATAAAGAGGGCTCTGTGTTTCATGCCCGACAGATGGGGCTGCTTGGCGCTGTTATTCAATATCAAAGTGGCGATAACGCCTATCACCGCGCTGAAATTGTCTAGCACCGGGGTCGGGGTCAGGTTTGTGGGGCAGGTCCAAGCGACCATCCATCAACATCCATTCGGAGGACCCCCAATGAGACGCCCAATTCTAGCAAGTATCCTGAGCATCGCCCTTGTGGCGACCAGCTTCACCGCCGCTCCTGC
This sequence comes from uncultured Litoreibacter sp., assembly GCA_947494645.1. Lineage (GTDB taxonomy): Bacteria > Pseudomonadota > Alphaproteobacteria > Rhodobacterales > Rhodobacteraceae > Litoreibacter. The sequence continues at coordinate 335,950 of CANLVO010000002.1, read as the reverse complement.
CCGTGCGGATGAAGATGTATTCAAAGTCATCGCAGGGTTGGTTGTCATCGGGGCCCTGGCCAATGCGGCCAACAAGAAGCGTGACCGGGAACGCGCACGGGCGGCACAGGTCAACCGCCGGGTCGAGCATCCAACGCCGCTATATCAGAAGAACCGCCGGGCAACACGCATCGACCGGGCCCGCGTGGCGCCGCAGCGCTGTATTCGCGAGCAATGGACCCATCGCGGCAATCGTCAGGTGTATGGCGCACGCTGCATGCAGCGCCACGCTCAGGCGCAGTTGCCGCAAACCTGCCTGCGCCAAAACCAGACCAATAGCGGTCCGCGTTATTTCTATGCGCCGCGCTGTCTGCGCCAGCAAGGGTGGCGCGCGTAATGCGTAACGAGTGCGCACAGTCGGGGGTGACCGCACAGGTCGCCCCCTTTCTCTTTGCCTTTCCTGGCTGGCCGGTGTTTGAAAGGCCCATGACCCCAGATTTTTCATTCGAGGCCGATTTGATCGCGCAAGGCATGTCGCATGTCGCAGGCGTCGACGAGGCCGGGCGCGGGCCTTTGTCTGGCCCGGTTGTGGCCGCCGCTGTGGTGCTGAACCCAAATGACATCCCCGAAGGGCTGAACGACTCAAAGAAACTCAGCGCCGCCAGACGCGAGGCTCTGTTCGAACAGATCAAGCTGCGGGCAAAATATTGTATCGCCGAAGCCAGCGTCGAGGAGATCGACACGCTCAACATCTATCACGCGTCCCATCTGGCCATGTGCCGGGCAGTGGCGGGGATCAGCGATGTGGATCACGTGCTGGTTGACGGCAACAAGGTGCCGCGCGACCTGACGCAGCCGGCAACCCCTTTGGTCAAGGGCGATGGCCGGTCTCAGTCCATCGCGGCGGCCTCGATTTTGGCAAAAGTGACCCGTGACCGGATCATGTGTGCATTGGCGCAACAATATCCCGCCTTCAATTGGGGCAAAAATATGGGATACCCCACCAAAGAGCATCTCAGTGCATTAGAGCAACACGGGGTGACACCACATCATCGGCGTTCCTATAAACCGGTCCACAACATCTTGTGTCGATGATTTTATCTAAGCATTTGAAATTTATAGTTTTTGACTGGCGAATCACTTTGACTCATCCTGTAGCCAACAAACGAACAGGCCCCGCAAAGGGGTCGCAAGTTGGGGCTGATGATGGGAAAGATTTCCAAGGTGACGCATGAGGCGTTGCCGCTGAATACGATTTTGGACGGTGACTGCATCGAGGCAATGAACGCATTGCCCGAGGCCTCTGTCGATCTGATTTTTGCCGATCCCCCCTATAACCTGCAGCTGCGCGGCGATCTGCACCGCCCCGACAATTCCAAAGTGGATGCGGTCGACAATGACTGGGACCAGTTCGCCAGCTTCAAACGCTATGACCAGTTTACACAAGCCTGGCTGAAGGCCGCCAAACGCCTGCTGAAGCCCAATGGCGCGATCTGGGTGATTGGCTCCTATCACAACATCTTTCGCGTCGGACACGAGCTGCAGAACCAAGGGTTCTGGATGCTGAACGATGTTGTGTGGCGCAAGTCGAACCCGATGCCGAACTTCCGCGGCAAACGGCTGACCAACGCCCATGAGACGCTGATCTGGGCATCGAAATCTGAGGGCTCGAAATACACGTTCAACTACGAGGCGCTGAAGGCGCTGAACGAAGGCGTGCAGATGCGGTCCGACTGGGTGCTGCCGATCTGCACTGGCCACGAGCGGCTGAAAAACGAGATGGGCGAAAAGGCGCATCCAACGCAAAAGCCCGAGTCCCTGCTGCACCGTATTCTGGTGGCAACCACCAATCCCGGCGACGTCGTGCTGGACCCGTTCTTTGGCACAGGCACCACCGGTGCGGTCGCCAAGAAGCTGGGCCGCGACTATATCGGCATCGAACGCGAAAAAGCTTACCGCGACGTGGCCGAGAAACGTCTGAAATCCGTGCGCAAGTTTGACCGTACATCCCTCCAGGTGACGCAATCTAAACGCGCCGAGCCCCGTGTGGCCTTCGGTGTGTTGGTTGAACGTGGGCTGCTCAATCCGGGCGACGACCTCTGGTCGCTCAACAAGCGGCACAAGGCCAAAGTGCGCGCGGATGGCACATTGATCGCAGATGATGTGAAGGGCTCGATCCATCAGGTCGGCGCACATCTCGAAGGCGCGCCCAGCTGCAACGGTTGGACCTATTGGGCCTTCAAACGCGATGGGGTGATGGTGCCCATCGACGTGCTGCGCCAGCAAATCCGGGCCGAAATCCACTGATCCAACACCAATAAATACGAGTTACCGCCCGTGCCTGTGGCCATAACCGCAGGCACATACCTCCGCCCTGTCGTCTCCCCAAGAGCGACAGGGCGTTTTTTTATGCGGCGGGCTGGGATAAGCTTGGACCTCTGCCCAAAAGGAGTCCTCGTGACATGACCAGAACCCGATCCATCACCCTTGCCTCGCGCCCCAAAGGGCAGCCCACGGCTGAGAATTTCGCCCTGACCGAGACCGATCTGCCCGCTCCCGGCGGGGGCCAGTTTCTGGTCCGCATGATTTGGCTGTCGCTTGACCCTTACATGCGCGGGCGCATGGATGATGCGAAATCCTACGCCGAGCCTGTGGCCATTGGCGGCATTATGGAAGGCGGCGCGGTTGGCGAAGTGATGGCCTCGGAACATCCGGATTTCTCCGTTGGCGACATTGTTACAGGGCAGTTCGGCTGGACGTCTCACGCGCTCTCGGACGGCGAGGGTGTGCGAAAAGTGGATCCGAAAGTTGCGCCGATCTCGACAGCCCTTGGGGTGTTGGGCATGCCGGGGATCACCGCATGGGTTGGTTTGAACGAGATCCTGCAAGCCAAATCCGGCGAAACCATCGTCGTCTCTGCCGCCACGGGCGCTGTCGGCGGCATGGTCTGCCAGCTGGCCCGCGCCAAGGGCATGCGCGTCATTGGTGTGGCGGGCGGACCTGAGAAATGCGCCTTCGCGCAGGAAGAACTGGGCTGCGACATCTGCCTTGATCACCGCGCCCATGACGCCAAAGGGCTCGCCGCCGCCCTGAAAGACGCGGCACCGGACGGCGTGGATTGCTACTTTGAGAATGTCGGAGGCAAGACGCTGGAGGCCGTCCTGACCCGCATGAACACTGGCGGCCGGATCGCTGTGTGTGGCGCGATCGCGTGGTATTCTGGCCAAGGCATCGCCGAGGCACAGCCCTTGCCCGCGGTCTGGCGCAACATCCTGACCCGCCGTCTGCGGGTACAGGGGTTCATCATCTTTGATCATTTCCACCTGATGGGCGCGTTTCAACGCGAGGTCGGCCCATTGGTGGGGGGCGGCACGATCAAGGTGAAAGAAAGCGTCACAGACGGTCTGGAAAACGCGCCCGAGGCCTTCATGGCGCTACTGAAGGGCGGCAATTTTGGCAAGCAATTGGTGCGGGTCGGAGACGATCCTTAATCGAGTGCGTGCCGCACGCTTGTTTTAGTGTGCTCTTTGGGGAGCTTTGCTCCCCAGCCGCACGGGCAAACCCCTCAGGATATTTCTGAACATAAGAAGAAGTTAGCGCGGCATCGGGTTTGAGGCGGCTTTGTAAGGCGCCCAGTCGGTGATCTCCGGGTAATACATCGCCCGCCATTTGCGCACCCGCGGGTTCATGATGCGGCGAAACAGGGGCGGGATCATCGCCACGATCGTCATCACCGGATAGCCATGCGGCAATTGCGGCGCGTCCTGCTCTGTGTAGTTTTGCAGCAGAGGAAAGCGGCGGTCGGGTTTGTAGTGATGGTCCGAATGGCGCTGCAGATTGATCAGGAACCAATTGGATGCCCGCTGCGCCGCATTCCATGAATGGCGCGGCTGCACATGCTCATATTTGCCGCCGCCCAGATGCTTTCGGGTCAGGCCGTAGTGCTCGATATAGTTGACCAGCTCCAGCTGCCAGATCGCCACAAAGGCCTGAAAGATGAACAATCCAACCCCGGCCCAGCCGCCGATAAGTGCAGCAAGGAACAGGAAACCGGCTTGTAGCCCGGCGTAGCGCCAGAACGGGTTGCGGCTGTCAGTGACGGGCAGGTTCTTGCGGGCCAGCAGCGCTTTCTCAGCCCCCCAGGCTGATGCCACGCATTGATGCAGGACGCGGGGGAAGTAGCGGTGGAACCCCTCATTGTAGCGCGCCGTCACCGGGTCTTTGGGGGTGGCCACGTAGCGGTGGTGGTTCAGCAGATGCTCAGACCGGAAGTGGCTGTAGAGCACCGAGGCCAGAAGCAGGTCGGCCAGCCAGCGTTCCAAACGGTTTTTCTGATGCATCAGCTCGTGGGAATAATTGATCCCCACCGAACCTGTGACCACGCCGATGCCGAAGAACAGCCAGATCACCTCTGACGTCGACAAATGCGGCGCATTCAACGCGTAGGCCATGGTGCCGAAAATGGTCACGAACTGCACAGGGAACCAGATCAGCGTGATCGCCGTGTACCAAAACAGGTCGCCCTCTTCTGTTTCCGGGTCCGCGTTGTCGGTGTTCGAGCCCACAAACGCATCAAGCACGGAAAACATCCCCCAGCCGAAGAGCGGAATCAGCGCGATGGTCCATCCGCCTTGCGTGGCTGCAAGGACCACCAGCGGGATCAGAGCCAGTGAAAGCCAGAACGGCGCAGCAGCGCTAAGAGACGTGACCTGAGATCGGGTGAGCGTAGCCATGACAACCTGCGAAAAAGACCTTTGCCGCAGCCTAACGCCGCGACCCGCTCAATCAAGGTCCAGCGCGGGCGACGCCACGTCATAGACCTTGCGCATCACCGTGGGCAGGTCGGCGGGGCGAAACTGGCTATGGGCGATGAACTGGCCACGATTCGGCTCGCTATCAGTCACCGCCGTCAGAACCTGCAGCTTGAGGTGGAAATGCGTGAATGTGTGCCGCACCTCGACGCCTGTCTCTTGCCACTTGGCCTCCATTGGTTGGGCAGGGGCAGGGGCCTCTGACCAATCCGAGCCGGGCCAGCCAAGCATGCCCCCCAACAGCCCCTTTTCGGGCCGGGTCTCCAGAAGCCACGCGCCGTCGGCCCGCCGCGCGACATAGGCGATCCCCAGCCGGGTGGGTTTCTGCTTCTTGGGCAGCTTGCGCGGCAAAGTGGCGGCGATGCCTTGGGACCGCGCCATGCAGCCTGCCATCCACGGGCAAATGCCGCAGGCGGGCGATTTGGGCGTGCAGATCGTGGCCCCCAGATCCATCACCGCCTGGTTGTAGTCGCCTTGCCGCGCGTCCGGTGTCAGCACGGTGGCCAATGCGGTCAGCTCAGGTTTCGCGGTCGGCAGGGGCGTGTCCACCGCGTAGAGCCGCGACATAACGCGTTCCACATTGCCGTCCACCACCGTTGCCTGCCGGTCAAAGGCGATGGAGGCAATGGCCGCCGAAGTATAGGGCCCGATGCCCGGAAGGGTTTGCAACGCCTCGACCGTATCAGGAAACTGCCCGCCGTGATCCGCCATCACCGCGCGGGCGCATTTCAGCAGGTTGCGGGCGCGGGCGTAATAGCCAAGCCCGGCCCAGGCGGCCATGACGTCGGCGTCCTCGGCGGCAGCTAGGGCTCTGACATCGGGCCAAAGCGTGGTGAACTTGATGAAATAGTCCTTCACCGCCGCCACGGTGGTTTGTTGCAGCATGATCTCAGACAGCCAGACGCGGTAAGGGTCGGGCCGGACGCCTGCCTGCTTGTCGGCGGGCGGCACCCGCCACGGCATCGCGCGGGCATGGGCGTCATACCAGTCAAGCAAGCTCTGAGGGTCCGGGGTCTCACGCAAAGTTTATGTCTCCTGCGGCTTGGTTTATGCTGTGCGCAACGCAGCTTTCACGTAATATCCGCACAAGCTTTAGCGAAAGGCGACATGGCCCAGAAACCGACATATGCCAAGCGAGGCGCAGCGCCAAGGTCTGCGGCCCGAAAGCGTGGCTACGGGTTCACCGCAATGTCGGGGCTGATCCAGAACCGGGTCAAAGGCGCCGGCGAAAAACGCGGCTTCGCGGTGATGCGACTTTTGACCCACTGGGAGGAGATCGTCGGCCCTGATATGGCCAAGCTCGCGACGCCGGTGAAGATGGGCTACGCCCGCGACGGGTTCGGGGCAACGCTGACAATTCTGGTCACCGGGGCCAACGCACCGATGGTGCAAATGCAGCTCCCCCAGATCAGGGAGCGGGTGAACGGGTGCTACGGATATGCCGCCGTCAGCCGGGTGGCGATCACCCAGACGGCGCCGACAGGGTTCCACGAGGGGCGCACGCCCTTTGACGGCCCTGCGAAGAAAGAAAAGCCGCCTGTGACGGCGGATGTGAAAAAGGCCTCTGCCGATCTGGCGGACGGGGTCGCCGACGAGGGGCTGCGCAAGGCGCTGGACCTGCTCGCCCAAAATGTTTTATCGCGCAAGGATGCGCCTGAAAGGAACTGATATGAACCGTAACCTACTGCTCGCTGGTCTGGCCGTGGTGGCCGTCGCAATCGGCGGCTTCTTCATGATGGACCGGCCCTCTTCCACTGAGCTGCCCGGCATTTCCGGTCCGGCCCAGGCGCAGACCGCCGGTGATGTTGACACCTCTATCGTGCAGGAAATGACGCTGGGCGACGAGAACGCGCCGATCACCCTGATCGAATACGCGTCCTACACCTGCCCGCACTGCCAGCGGTTCCACAAAGACGTCTTTCCACAGTTGAAGGCCGACTATATCGACACCGGAAAGGTGAAATTCGTCTACCGCGAGGTCTACTTTGACGGGCCGGGCCTCTGGGCCGGGATGACCGCACGTTGCGGCGGCGAGGACCGCTTTTTCGGCATGGTCGACCTGATTTATGAGAACCAGCGTGAATGGACCCAAGGTGCACCTGCGCAGATTGCGGGCAATCTCAAGCGGATGGGCAAGCTGGCGGGCATGACGGACGAGCAGCTCGACGCTTGCTTGCAAGATGGTGACAAGGCGCGCGCTTTAACGGCAGTGTTTCAGGAGAATGCAGAGCGTGACGGCGTTCGCGCGACGCCAAGCTTCGTGATCGACGGCAAGCTCGAATCCAACATGTCTTACGCAGAGCTGAAGGCTCTGCTGGACGCAAAGCTCTAAGTTAGGGTCTGATCCGGGAGAGGAGCGCGTCGAAACCGCTCCAATCCTCGATGTTCAGCCGAACTGGCAAAACAAGCACTTCGGTGCGGTAGGACGCGGGCAAACGCACCGCGTCCTTTTCTGTTGTGACCAGCTGTGCGCCCAGCTTTTGCGCCTCCGCCGACAGCCGCGCCATCAGACTGTCCGACAGCGGCTGGTGGTCGTCCAATGCCTCGGATTTCACGATCTCCGCACCTTGCGATTTGAGCGTGGCGAAGAATTTCTCGGGCATGCCGATGCCCGCAAAGGCCAAGACGCGCAGCCCCTGCCAATCCATGCCCATCTGCAACGGGGACAGTTGCCCCTCCAGATGCGGCAATCCCTCCGGCAGGTCGTTCAATCCGCCAAACCGCGCCTGTGCCTTAGGGGTGCCGATACTCAGCAGCAGATCGGCCCGCGCCAACCCGACATCCAGCGGCTCGCGCAACGGGCCTGCGGGCAGAACCCGTTTATTACCAAAGCCGCGCACCGCATCCACCACCACGATCGAGATATTCTTGTGCACGCTCGGGTTCTGGTGCCCGTCGTCAAGCACGATGACCTCCGCGCCTTCTGCCTCCGCCGCCCGTGCGCCAGCGGCACGGTCCTTCGACACCCAAACCGGCGCAAAAGCTGACAGCAGCAGCGGCTCATCGCCAACCTCGTCCGCGCCGTGATTGCGCTCGTCGACCCGCACCGGTCCGGCCAGCGATCCACCATGTCCTCGGCTCACGACATGCGGCTTCAGCCCCTGCGCGGTCAGGCGCTCGACCAACGCCACCACCGTGGGCGTTTTGCCAGTGCCGCCCACATTGATATTGCCCACGCAGATCACGGGCACGCCCAGCTTTTCGGGCACGGCATTGGCGATGCGTCGCGCGGTCCCCTTGGCGTAAATCGCGGCGAGTGGAGAAAGCAAAGCGGCGGCAAATCCGGCAGGGCGGTTCCAGAACCTCGGTGCCTTCACGCCGTCACCTCAAGCGCGTCGATCATCTCTGTGATCTCGGCCAAGGCCCGCTCCGTCGCGCCTGCGCCGCTCGACGTCACCTCCCACGCGGCATGCGCCAGCGCAGCCGCCTTATGCGGCTCCAGCGTCTCAATCACCGCGCGGCCCAGTTCCTTGGCGTTGCGCACCTGCACTGCGGCATCCGCCTCGTCGAGCCGGGAATAGATATCCGGCGCATTGGCCACATGCGGCCCATGAATAATTGCCGAACCAAGGGCGGCGGGCTCATAAGGGTTATGCCCCCCGATATTGACCAACGAGCCGCCCAAAAACGTGGCCGGTGCCAACCGGTACCACAGCCCCATCTCGCCCAGGGTGTCGACCAGATAGACCTGCGTGGAAGGGTCAGGTTCGCGCCCTTCCGAGCGGACAGCAACGCTGAGGCCACGTTTGCGCAGCATCTCGGCGATCTCCGGTGCCCGGTCCGGGTGGCGCGGCGCGAGGATCAAGAGCAACCGATGCGCTGATTTCAACGCGGTTAAATGCGCGTCTGCGGCAATCTCTTCCTCGCCCGGATGGGTCGAAGCCGCCAGCCAAACAGGCCGCGTCTTCAACAACTCTACAAAATGCAGCCGTTCGCTCTCATCATGTGGCAACGCGCCGCTGCTCTCCTTGAGCGACCCGATGACATGCAACGTGTCCCGCTTGGCCCCAAGCCGGCGCAAGAACTTCGCGGTCGCCTCATCCTGCGCAAAGATACAGGAAAACCGCGCCAAAACGGCCTTCGCCGCCGAGGGCAGCCACCGCCAACGGTCATGCGAGGTCCGCGACATCCGCGCGTTCAGCAGCATCATCTTGGTGCCGCGCGCCGCCGTTTGGGTAATCAAGGTCGGCCACAGCTCGCTCTCTGTCCAGATCGCGACATCCGGTTTCCAATGATCCAGAAACCGCTGCACATACGGCCCCACATCCAGCGGCACAAACTGGTGGATGATCTGCGCAGGCAAACGCGCCTCCAGCACTTCCGCTGAGGTGCGGGTGCCAGTGGTCACCAATATGTTCAGGTCCGGGAACTCGTCCAGTATTTGGTCTATCAGCAGCAGTAGCGACAGCGATTCCCCAACCGATGCCGCGTGAAACCAGACCAGCACACCCTTGGGCCGGTCCTGCGACGCCAAGCCACGACGTTCACCAACCCGGTCAGGGTCTTCCTTGCCCTCTTCAAGCCTCGTCTGCAGCTTGCGCTCAGCGAAACCCATCAGCCGGTTCGACACCGTCAGATAAGCCTGCAACCCGAAAGAGAACCCCACGCCCCCGGTCCAGCCCTAGCTGTCGAGCTCTTCGGTCGGGCTCGCCGCTGCTTCCTCGTCGCGCAGGCGGTGAATATGCGCGATGAAATAGCGCATATGGGCGTTGTCCACGGTCCGCTGCGCTTCCGATTTCCACGCGTTATAAGCGCTGTCATAATCCGGGAACATGCCCACGATATGAATGTCGTCGACATCCTTGAAGGCGTTCTTTGTCGGGTCAATCAGCTCGCCGCCAAAGACCAGATGCAGGCGTTGTGTCATCTCGAAGCTCCCATTGTCCTTTGCCCAAGTTTACGGGAAGCGCAGGGCGCGCAACAGAGGAGATTTCGTCATCTCAGGATCAAAGTGGCCTCAGCCGGGGCAGCAATGCGCCATGTAGCTCTGGCCCCGCCGCCAGGCACCCTGAGGTCTGCGCGTTCGGGTTGTTGAACTGCAGCGGGTCGCCCGAAACTTCAGTCGCCAATCCACCCGCCTGCTGCACGATCAAAGTCCCCGCAGCGATGTCCCATTCCCAGCAGGGCCGCAGGGTCAGCATCGCGTCAAACCGGCCATGCGCGACCAGCGACATGCGGTAGGCCAGCGATGGCCGGAAGTGCCGTGCAATGGGCGGGACGGCCCCGTGCCAAAAGCGATCTTCCAGATTGGACTTCGCCGCCAGCACCGTCGCGCCGTCCATCTCGGGCTGGGCGGTCGCCGCAATCGCGTCCCCGTTCAACATCGATGAGGCACCAATTTCTGCGGAATAGAGCCTGTTTATCACCGGCGCAAAGACCACCGCTTTTGTGATCACACCGTCTTCGGCAATCGCTAGCGAATGCGACCAGGTCTTCTCCCCTGCGATAAACGCTCGCGTCCCGTCAATCGGATCGACAATGAAAACGCGCTCCCGGTGCAACCTGTCGCCGCTATCTTCGGTCTCCTCCGACAGCCAGCCGTAATCCGGCCGCGCCGCCCGCAGCTCCGCCTTCAGCATCGTGTCAATCGCCAGATCGGCCTCTGTCACCGGGCCTTGGCTGCCGCCCTTGTCCCAGGTTTCCGGGTCCTCGCGAAAATACCGCAGGGCAATCTCCGCGCTGGCTTTCGCGGCGTCGCGCAACAGGCTGAGGTCGCCATCATTCTCCGGCAAGGATCAGCCCTTCAACGGCGAGGCTCGGCACCACACGGTTCAGGTAGTCTCGCGCGTCATTGGCTGGCCGGATACTCAGCAGCATATCGCGCAGATTACCCGCCAGCGTGCATTCATTCACCGGGTAGGCCAGCTGCCCGCCTTCGACCCAGAACCCTGACGCCCCGCGCGAATACTCCCCGGTGTTGGGATTGATCGTCGAGCCAATCATTGAGGTCACCAAAAGCCCCGTGCCCATATCCGCAAGCATCTCTTCCAAACTCTGCGCCCCTTGCGTCAGCGCGACATTCCCAAGCGACGGCGAAGGCGGGCTCGACGTCCCCCTTGCGGCATTCGCGGTGCTGCTCATGCCGAGCTTGCGCGCATTCGCCAGATCAAGCGTCCAGCTTTGCAGCACGCCGTCCTTCACGATATGGCGCGGCGCGGTGGCCAGCCCCTCGCCGTCAAACGGCTTCGATCCCGAGATGCGCACCCGGTGCGGGTCTTCGATCAGGTCCAGCCCTTTCGGCAAAACCTGCTCCCCCATCGCGTCTTTCAACCAGCTCGACCCGCGCGCAATCATCGCGCCATTGGTGGCCGTCAGCAAATGCCCGATCAGGCCAGACGCCACCCGCTCGTCAAAGATCACCGGATAGGCCCCAGTCTTGGGTTTGCGCGCGCCAAGGCGTTCCACAGTGCGCTCCCCCGCAATACGCCCGATCTCTTCCGGAGACGTCAAATCCCCTTGATAGACCCTGCTTTCGCCAAAATAGTCCCGCTCCATCCCGGTGCCTTCACCTGTAATGGCCACGCAGGAATTCGACCGACTGGTCCGCGCATAACCACCGCTGAACCCTTCAGACGTCGCCAGATGGATGTGCTTGCTGCCATAGCCCGCGCTGGCCGATTGCACTTGCGACACACCTTTTACAGCCAAAGCCGCAGCCTCCGCCCGCCGGGCGTCTTCCTCCAGCGTGCTGGCCTCTGGCTCGGGCGCCGGATCGGCCAGATCAAGGGCCGCCGCATCACGCACATCAGAAAACTGATCCGCTGAAGCCAATCCGATAAAAGGGTCTTCCGGCGCTTCCCGCGCCATGAACACCGCGCGTTCAGCCATGGTCTCGATTGTGCCCGCGTCAATCAGCGAAGACGACACGCAGGATTGCCGCTGTCCTACGAGCACACGCAGCCCGACTTCCGTGCCTTCGGAGCGTTCCGCGTGTTCCAGCTTGCCGTCCAGAACGTCGATCGACACCGACCGTCCGTCCACCGCCACTACGTCCGCCCCGTCCGCGCCTGCACGTTTGGCCGCCGCAAGCAGGGACTGCGCCAGATCGGACAAAGAATGGGTCATGGGCCGGGCCTTTCATTGTGACCCGCCAGAGGTAGTGCGGTGCGCAGGGTGGTGCAAGCACGCATCTTTTGGTGTAGCCCTGCCCGGGCGCTGACATGGGAAGACAGATCATGATTGAGACAAGCCAAACCGACGGCATCTGCTGGGTGACCATAAACCGCCCCGACAAGGCCAACGCGCTGACCGCCGAGATGCTGGAACAACTGGCGGAGGCCGTCGAGACCTGCGCCGCCAAGGTGTTGGTGCTGACCGGGCAGGGCAAAGTGTTCAGCGCCGGGGCCGATCTTGACGCTGCCCGCGCAGGTCTTGCCACCAGCCCACTATGGGAACGGCTTTCTTCCGCAATCGCCAATTTCCCGGGCCTCACCATCGCCGCTTTGAACGGTACGGTCGCGGGCGGCGCTTGCGGCATGGTCTTGGCCTGCGACCTGCGCGTCGCTGTTGACGGCGCCAAGGTTTTCTACCCTGTGATGAAGCTGGGCTTCCTGCCTCAACCCAGCGACCCCATCCGCCTCACCGCGCTTGTCGGTCCTGCGAAAGCCAAGCTGATCCTTATGGCCGGCGCGAAATTCACAACGCAAGAGGCGCTCGATTGCGGCCTCTTCGACCGCGCCGTCGCGCCGGATGCCTTGTCCGAAACGGTTGAAACCCTCGCCTCAGATTGCCTCACCGCCGACCCCTCGCATGTCGCCGCCATCAAGCAAATGATCCATGCCTAGCGCCTTGGTCGTGGGCAGCGGCCCCGCAGGCCTGATGGCAGCCGAGGTCATGGCGCAGGCCGGGCTGTCGGTCACCATGACCGAGCACAAACCGTCCGTCGCCCGCAAATTCCTGATGGCCGGAAAATCGGGTCTAAACCTGACAAAAGACGAGAAAGACGCCGACTTCCTAAAGGCTTTCGGCCCGTCCTCCGCATGGCTCGCCCCCATGCTCGACGCCTTCGGTCCAGCAGAGGTCATGGCCTGGGCCGAAGATCTCGGGCAAGAGATTTTCACCGGGTCCACCAAACGCGTCTTCCCCAAAGCCATGAAGGCCTCGCCGCTTTTGCGCGCAGCACTTGCACGCCTCGATACGCTCAGGGTGGAACGCAAAACCCGCTGGCGCTGGACCGGCTGGGACGCCGATAGCACGCTATTCGATACGCCAGACGGCCCACAAACCATCGCTGCGGATGTCACTATCTTTGCCCTTGGTGGCGGCTCTTGGGCAAGGTTAGGGTCTGATGGAGCATGGCTCGACGCCTTCAGCAAGGACGGCCACCCTACAAAACCATTCGCGCCTTCAAATGCGGGCCTGTTGGTCCCTTGGAGCCCTCACATGGCCCGCCATTTCGGTACCCCGGTCAAGAACATCGCGCTACACGCAGGCAACCAGACCAGCCGAGGGGAAATCATCCTGACCAGCGCAGGCATCGAGGGCGGGGGCATCTACCAGCTGACCCCAGCGCTTCGCGATCAGGCGCGGCTTAGCGTCGACCTGCTGCCTGACCTGTCAGAGAACGCGACTACCACCCGCCTCAAACGCCCGCGCGGCAAGGCTAGCATGGGCACCTATCTGCGCAAGGCGCTCAAACTCGACCCCGCCAAAATCGGGCTGCTCAACGAATGCGGCAGGCCGCTGCCTGAGGGGGCCAAGCTCGCCGCCCTCATCAAGGCCCTGCCCATCCCCTATGACGCCCTCGCGCCGCTCGATCAGGCAATCTCGACTGTCGGTGGGCTGACCGGCGACGCGGTGAATAATGATCTGATGCTCCGCGCCCGCCCGGGCACATTCATCGCGGGCGAAATGCTCGATTGGGACGCGCCCACCGGCGGCTATCTGATCACTGCCTGCATGGCGACCGGCGCGTGGGCTGGCAAAGCCGCCGCCCGCTACGCCCTGCGCTAAGCCGCCTTCTCCCGCGACAGCTTATAGGCGTCGCGGTTGCGCAGTCGGTCCAGGTATGCGGACATAACAGGCTCTGTTACGCCAAATTTCGCGACAATCGCCCAGCCCAGACAATGCGTCAGGATAATATCCGGGATCGAAATCTGCGCGCCCATCAGGAACGGCCCGTCGCCCATGTCGCGCACCAACGAGGCCTCCGCCCGCGCGAATTCCCACTTGGCCGACGGCTTCACCTCGGGCACCCGGTGCTCTTCGGGCAGCACAAAGCTGTGCCGCGCGGCGAGCCAAAGGGGGCCGTCAAACTCGTCCACAATCCGCTGCGTCATTGCATCTTGCCGTGCGCGCTCCAACGTGCCCGCAGGCGCGGTCAGCCCGCCATGCTTGTCCGCCAGATAGGTCATGATCGCGACCGAGTCGCTCACCGCCACGTCGCCGTCCAACAGCACCGGTATCTTGCCCAACGCGCTATGCGCGGTCACCTCGTCACTGCGCGGCCCGGCTTTGACATGGGTGAAGGGCACGCCCAGCTCTTCCAGCATCCAAAGCACCCGAAACGTGCGGCTCGCGAGCCCCCCGATCACTGTGTACATGGGCAGTTCCTCCGTAGTTAGGGTCTAATTCCGGGCCATCATCGCCAGCCGGATCATCGCGCGTTCCACCAGTGCCATCTGCGGCACAGGCTGCGCGGAACGCAGCTGCAGGTCGGTATCTGTCAACAGCCGCAGCGCCTGTTCCAGCTTCGCTGCGCCCCAGCCGCGGGCCTGCTTGGCCAGCCGGTCCTTGCGCATGTACGGCACCGGAGGCCGCGCCCGCGCCAACCCCGCCTCAGGCCCGCCGGGATCAGAGGCCGCCGCATAGAGCTTTCGGAAATGCTGGTTCGCCCCGATGCACAGCCGCACAGGCTGCACCCCTTGGCCCTCCAGCTTGGTCAGGATCGGCCCGATCTCGGCAAACCGCCCTTCGGCGACAATATCCAAGGCGTCGTCCAGCCCGGCCTCCATTGTCAGCGGCGCACAATTGGCCACATCGTCCGAGCTCACGGGCGTCTCATCCCCATGCTTATACAGCCCCAGCCTCTCGACCGTTTGGCGAAAGTCACCCGGGTCAAGCGCACGCCCCAGATCCAGCAGGTCCGACATGGCATCCAAAGAGACATCCCGCAGCCCGGCCTTCTGCAAAATTTCCTCGATCTCGTCGCGTCCGGGGGGGTCGGCATAGATCGCGGCGGCATAGGCGTTGTTATGCCCTTCGAACAGTTTGCGCAGTTTTGAGGCTGGTTTCAGCTGCCCGGCGGTCACCACGATAAACGCGTCGCCCTCCCGCCAGTCCTTCATCGCGGCCTCGACCGATTTGATCACCGTGTCATTGGCCTCTTCCACAAAGGCCACGCGTTGGCCCGGGAAAAACCCCTGCGCGGTCATCGCGTCCATCAACATCGCAGGCTCGCGGCGCAATTCTGATGCGGGGATCCGGGTCAATCGCATCTCGTCGTCGCCATCCGGGCCCACAAGCGCCGCAATCACTTCTTGGCGGCGTATCGCTGTGCGCATCGGGTCGGGGCCGTAAATCAGCAGTCCCGCTCGTTTAGGGTCTGGTTTGGCAAAAAATCCTCGCGCGTCCCGGGCGTTCAGCTTCATTTCACAGTTGGTCCGCGTTCAGCAGCAATTGCGTGACGATCTTGTCGGCCAGTGCGGTCATCAGCCGGGCCTGCGCATCGCGTTGCGCAGCCAACGTGGCCACCGGCTGCTCCGACGCGGAATAGGCGGTGAATGTATTCACCTTGTCGCGCAGCACAACCTGGCCCGTGCTCAGATCGCGCAACGCAAACTCGGCCGCACCAATGATGTTGAACCGTTCAATGTCGTTCGAGCCAGAGATCGCCAACCCTTCCTCAAAGGTCTGCAACCCCACCGCCAGCCCGTATCGCGGCGCAGAGGCACGGCCCAGCCGCAATTCCAACTGCTCGTTGAGGCGAAATTCGTCACGCGTCTGTGGCTCGTCCATCTGAACCGCGCCACGCAATGCGCTCGCCGATCCGTTGGTGCCAAACACCGGTTCAAACCCGCAGCCACCAAGCGCCGCGAGGCCAATCAGGAAGTGCCGTTTAGATAACAACATTGATGATGCGCCCCGGAACCACGATCAGCTTTTTCGGCGTGCCGCCGTCCAAAGCCTTGATCACAGCTTGATCGGCGAGGGCTAGCTTTTCAACCTCTTCCTTCGGCAGGTCCGCAGGCACCTGAATTTCAGAGCGCCGCTTGCCATTGATCTGAATGGGCAGCGTCACGCTATCCTCTTTCAGCAGGCTTTCATCGGCCTCGGGCCATACAGCTTGCGCAACCAGACCTTCGCCGCCCAGATGCGCCCAGATCTCTTCGGCCAGATGCGGCGTCATCGGAGACATAAGCTGCGCCAAAACCTTCACCGCCCGCCGTTTCGCGCCGGGGCCCGCCTTGGATTTGCTGATCGCATTGGTGAACTCATAAAGCTTGGCCACGGATTTGTTGAACCCGAACGTCTCGATCCCCATCGTGACCTCGTGGATTGCCTTTGCGGTTTCACGCTCCAAGGCCTCGTCCGTATCGGTGCCATCTTCCAGATCAGCGGCCAGCCGCCAAACCCGGCCCAAAAACTTCCAAGCCGCCTCCGCGCCCGACGCCGTCCATTCCACATCCCGCTCCGGAGGCGAATCCGACAGCACAAACCACCGCGCCGTATCCGCGCCGTATTGGTCGATGATGTCGTCAGGGTCGACCACGTTCTTCTTGGACTTGGACATCTTGGCTGACGGGATCACCTCCACCGGGTCTCCCGTGGCACGCAGCACATTCTTCTCCGGATCCACATCGTCAGGAAGATGGTAAACGGCGCGGCCCTTGTCGTCGCGGGTCTGGTAAATCGCGTGCGTCACCATCCCTTGGGTAAAGAGCGCGTCAAACGGCTCTTCGGTGCCTTGCGGCAAATGCCCGGTTTGACCCATCGCCCGGGCAAAGAAGCGCGAATACAAGAGGTGCAAGATCGCATGCTCAATGCCGCCGATATACTGATCGACATTCATCCAATAGGCGGCGTCATCAATATCCGTCGGCGTCTCCGCGCGCGGCGACGTAAACCGCGCGAAATACCATGACGAATCGACGAATGTGTCCATCGTGTCGGTTTCCCGTTTCGCAGGCTTGCCACAGGACGGGCAGGGTGTGTCGCGCCATGTCTGATGACGGTCCAGCGGGTTGCCGGGAATGTCAAAGCTCACATCGTCGGGCAGCTCGACCGGCAGGTTCTCTTTCTTCTCCGGCACCACGCCGCAGTCGTCGCAATGGACCACCGGAATCGGGCACCCCCAATAGCGTTGTCGCGACAGACCCCAGTCACGGAGCCGGAATTTGGTCTGACCGATCCCCCACCCCTCGGCCTCCGCCTTGGAGATGGCGTGATCGACTGCCTCATTTCCTGTACAAAATGGGTTTAGGCCCTCTAAATTTTGTACAAATTGTACAATTTCGTCTTTTGGAGGCACATAAGCCTCCCCGCTGGTCTCTGGCCGCACAAACCCGGCGTCGTCTTTTGGCACGAAAGTCGAGATCACTGGCAACTCGTATTTCCGGCAGAAATCGAGGTCCCTCTGGTCATGCGCAGGACAGCCAAAAATCGCCCCGGTCCCGTAATCCATCAAAATGAAATTGGCGACCCAGACAGGCAATTCCCACTCAGGGTTCAAGGGATGTTTGACCGTCAGCCCGGTGTCATAGCCCAGCTTCTCGCCTGTTTCCAAAGCCTCCGCTGTGGTGCCGCCCTTCCGGCATTCCGCAATGAATTCAGCAGCTTGCGGATCGCCTGCCTCTAACTCCTTGGCCAAAGGATGATCCGGTGAGATGCCCACAAAAGACGCGCCCATCAACGTGTCAGGACGGGTGGTATAAACCTCAACGGCCTTTCCGCCATCGCTGCGTTCAAAGCTAAATTGAAGCCCACGCGATTTGCCGATCCAGTTGGACTGCATCAGCTTGACCTTGGCCGGCCAGTTATCAAGCCCGTCAATCGCGCTCAAAAGCTCCTCGGCCATAGAAGAAATGTTGAAAAACCATTGGGTTAGCTCCCGTCGTTCGACAGGCGCATCCGACCGCCACCCCTTACCGTCGATCACCTGCTCATTGGCCAACACGGTCATATCGACAGGGTCCCAGTTGACCATCGCGTTCTTGCGGTACACCAGATCCGCGTCGAGCATATCGAGGAACAAAGCCTGCTGCTGCCCATAATATTCAGGGTCACATGTGGCAAACTCGCGGGTCCAGTCGATCGACAGCCCCAGCGGTTTCATCTGCTCTTTCATTGCAGCGATGTTGCCGTAGGTCCATTCCTTGGGGTGGCCTCCACTGGCCATCGCCGCGTTCTCCGCAGGCATTCCGAACGCGTCCCAACCCATTGGGTGCAAAACAGAAAATCCGCACGATGCCTTATAACGCGCAATCACGTCGCCCATCGTATAGTTGCGCACATGGCCGATATGGATGCGCCCGGACGGGTAGGGAAACATCTCCAACACGTAGTATTTCGGCTTGTCAGGGTCGCGCTTGGCCAGAAATGCCTCAGCCTCATCCCAGGCCTTTTGCCATTTGGGTTCTGTGGTGCGGGCGTTGTAGCGGGACATGGTGTCTTCCTTAGAAACAAAAAGGCCGGGCAATAAGGCCCGGCGCTTTTCTTATGGGTGATGAGACGCAGGGTCTAGAGTTTGGTGTCGCGAATCCGCAGCTGCCGCGCACGTGTCAGGATGGCATCTTCAATGGCACGCACGGTCTCCGTACTCACAGACGCACCACCAGCCCCCTGAACAGCAACCCGCAAAGAACGGGCATCAAGCGCCGGGTCTGTGATAAAGACAGTGGCGCGATACGCACGGCTAGAGCCCTGCGGACGGCCGTAGCCCATAGAAATAGTACCCGTGAACGGATCGGCGCGCTGCACCGGCATGAAATTCAACACGTCCAGCGATGCGTTCCAGAGATACTTGTTAACCTCTAGCGTGACATTGGGATCGTCATTGTTACGGAACAGGTCGAAAATGGAATCACCACGTTCCACCGCTGCCTGACGCGCGGCGCTGTCGAAGTCGCGGGAGAATCCGTTATTGTCATTTTCCCGGCGGTCTTGATTACCGCCTCCGCTGAAAGGCCCGCTTACGCTGTTTCCACAAGCTGACAAGGCCAGCAGGCTGAGCGCGACCACGCCGTATTTTGCTATTCGAGTGACTGGCATCGTGCCCCGACCCCTTATTTACTTAAGGCTTTGTGCAGTCATACCCTCGCCGCCCCATGTCCACAAGAATAATCAAGGCAGCCGCGCGGCGTGACGACATAGTATAGTGCAGTAACGGCGGCACACAGCGGTGTGACATGAGTGCACCAGTTCCAATGCTTCAAAATGAGAGGCTGGTCGAATTCTTGCAAAGTGCCCGGGAAAGGCAGAGACAGAGTGCGTACTCAGTTCGGATTCCCTGAATTGAGGTGGAAACATTAATAACCTTCGAGGGAAAACGATGAAAAAAGTTCTCTTCGCATCGACCGCTCTGGTAGCCTTCTCTGGCGCCGCAGTTGCTGATGTTGCCCTGTCCGGCCGTGCCGAAATGGGTATCTTCGACTCTGATGCCGTTGCTGGCACTCAGTTCTTCACAGACATCGACGTCACATTCACAATGTCCGGCGAGACAGACAACGGTCTGACTTTCGGCGCATCTGTTGATCTGGACGAAGGCGGCTCCGGTGCCGCTGCTGTTGCAGACAACTCCGACGACGGTGGCGCGACCATCTTCATCTCCGGTTCTTTCGGTACAGTCACCATGGGTGACACAGACGGCGCTCTGGACTGGGCCCTGACCGAAGCTGGTAACGTTGGTAACCCAGGTTCCATCGCGGATGACGAAACATCGCACGCTGGTTACGTTGGTTCCTACCTGGACGGCGGCAACGACGGCCAAATCCTGCGTTGGGATTATTCTTTCGGTGACGTAGGCGTTGCAGTCTCCATCGAAGACGACAACGGCGCTGGCGAAGTTGGCTACGCTGTTGGTCTGCGCTACAACCTTGACCTGGGCGGCACAACCGTTGCTCTGGGTATTGGTCACCAGGAAGCTGCTTCGGCAACTCCAGGCGCAACCGCTTCCGCAACTGGTGTCTCCGCGACAGCAACCTTCGCCGGCGGCTTCTCCGCTGGTGTTGTATATGCTGACTGGGACGACGATGACGCAGCAGCAGTTGGTCCAGACTCCAACCTGGGCATTGGCCTTGGCTACACAACTGGCGCCTTCACAATTCACGCCAACTACGGCGAAGTTGAGTTCGACGACGGTACAGATGTTGACGGCTTCGGTGTCGCAGCAGCTTACGACCTCGGCGGCGGTGCAGTGGTACACTTCGGTTACCGCGACGACGACGCAGTTGACTCGTTCTCGCTGGGTCTGGGCCTGAGCTTCTAAGCTTACCCTTCTCAGAAGAATTGGAGAGAGCGGGCCCCCGGGTCCGCTCTTTTCTTTTGCGCGTCTTTGTGGTGATCAGGGACACGAACCGCATCCCTCAGGAGCTCGCGCGCCCATGTCCCTGCAAGACATCATCAACCGCATCGAAAAAACCGAGGCCAGCACAGGTCGCGCCAAAAGCAGCACCAAGCTGATCGCGGTCTCCAAAGTCCAACCTAACGAGCGGGTGCAGGCCGTGTTGGAGCAAGGCCACCGCATCTTTGGCGAGAACAAGGTGCAGGAGGCGCAAGGCAAATGGCCCGCCTTCCAGGAACAGTTCAATGGTATCGAGCTGCACCTGCTGGGCCCGCTGCAAACCAACAAGACCAAACAGGCAATGGAACTGTTTGACGTCATCCACAGCCTTGACCGTATGAAACTGGCCAACAAGCTTGCCACGCTCAGCGCGGAATTGGGCCATTGCCCTGACCTCTTTATCCAGATCAACACCGGTGAAGAGGAGCAGAAGGCAGGCATCCCTCCGGCGCAGGCCGATCAATTCATTGCCGATTGCCTTGCGCTGAAACTGCCCGTCATTGGGCTGATGTGCATCCCACCCGCTTACGAGGAGCCGTCGCTGCATTTCGCTCTGCTCGCCAAAGTCGCCAAACGCAACAAGCTCACGGGGCTCTCCATGGGGATGAGCGGCGACTTTGAGACGGCCATAGCACAAGGTGCCACCCATATCCGCGTGGGCTCCGCCATTTTCGGGGAACGTGATTACGGCTAGGCCTCAGGGCAGCACGATCAACCTTGTCTGGTGCCGCACCCGCTGGGCAATCCACCGCAAATGATCTGGCCGGAACGCGACGCACCCCTCCGTTGGATGCCGGGGTTTGCGCCAGGCATGAATGAAGATCGCCGAGCCCCGACCCTTGATAGGGTAAGGCCAATTCCAATCCGTCAGCATCACCAGATCATAAAGCGGATCCGCACGCGCCAGCCGCTCATGGCTCGGCGCGTAAGGGGCCCTTACCATCATATTATAGTCGGCGTCGCCCACATCGTCTGACCACAGATCCCCTGGCCCGATGGGCAGCGCCCAATCCGCAGGACGGGTCATCCGGTCATGGCGGTAAAGCATCCCAACGATCCGGTGCGTGCCGACAGGTGTGGCCCCGTCCCCCTCGCGTTTGCGCGCGCTGATGCCACCCTTGCCGATGCTGCAGGGAAACTGCCGCCCCATGAACCGGCATCCCCAAAGCGTGACAACCAGATCAAACGGCGTCACAGAAGATGGCCTGACTTGGCAGCTTTGGTTGCCAGATAGCCGCTGTTATGCCGGTTCTCGCCGACCTTCAAAGGCACGCGTTCAACAACCTCCAGACCGCAATCCGACAGCATGTCCACTTTCTTCGGGTTATTGGTCATCAGCCTGATCTGCGAGAACCCCATGGTCCGCAATATTTCTGCCCCGATCCGAAAATCCCGCTCGTCATCTTCAAAGCCCAACCGGTGGTTGGCCTCGACCGTGTCAAACCCCTGGTCCTGCAACGAATAGGCACGCATCTTGTTGGCGAGCCCAATGCCGCGCCCTTCCTGGTTGAGGTAGAGCAGCACGCCCGCGCCCTCCTGCCCCATCTGCGCCAAGGCGCCGCGCAGCTGAGGCCCGCAATCGCATTTCAGCGATCCCAGCAAATCCCCGGTAAAGCACGCGGAATGCAGCCGGGTCAGCAATGGTGCCCCCCTGTCAGGTGATCCGATCTCAACCGCGTAATGCTCTTCGCCACCATCATCGGGACGGAAAATATGCAGCCGCCCGGCCTCCGACACCTCCAAGGGCAGGCGGGCATGTACCGTGCGGTGCAGGGGAGAAAGTGCATCATCAATAATCGCGGCGCTCGGGACCAGTGTCAGGTTATACGTGGCGGCAAACTCAGCTGGGTTGTCGACCTCAATTGACAGCACCGCCGGCAAGAGACGTGCCGCTTTAGCAAGCGTAATGGCCGCCCGGTGCGGCCCGGCGGGACCGTCACGCAGGGTTTTCAACGGGCCTTTCATCGGATGGTTCAGATCACCCGCCGGGTCTGCAATCGAGCGCGCCCAGACGCAGGTGGCATGTGAGGGAACCGCAATTCGGGCAATATCGCCGTCATACGCCCTCGCCTTGAGGGTCTTGGCCCGCCAGCCCGTCACTGTAAGCACCGGCGTGTCATTCAGGGTACGAAAGTCGTCGAACCGCTCCGGCGTCAGGGCCTCAACCGCCAAAACAACCAGACCGTCGCGCAGCACCACGGGCACGCCCATGCGCAGGTCCGCCCGCGCACGCGCCAAAAGCTCGTTTATGTCAGGCAGCAGGCTCATCTGGCTCCGATCTGTAACATTCTGACCCGTTCTTTACTGCGAAGTGATGAAATTTGAAACATTTGCCGCCCCAGCGACACGACGGCGTGAATAACAGCGCCGTGAGTTGTTCAATCGATGCATGCCGGACATCTTGTCCACAAGTTAAAAAAGGACACCAACATGGCTAATCTAAAGAAAATCCTGCTTGTCGATGATGACGATGATCTACGCGAGGCGCTGTCTGAACAGTTGGTCATGACCGAAGATTTCGATGTGTTTGAGGCTGAAAACGGCGCAAATGCGATGGAGAAAGCTAAGGAAGCCATCTACGACTTGGTGATCCTCGATGTAGGCCTGCCTGACACAGACGGCCGTGAGCTGTGCCGCCTGATGCGCAAACAAGGCGTAAAGTGTCCGATTGTGATGCTGACCGGCCATGACAGCGACGCTGACACCATTTTGGGCCTCGATGCAGGCGCCAACGACTATATCTCAAAACCGTTCAAATTCCCGGTGCTTCTGGCCCGTGTCCGTGCGCAACTTCGCCAGCACGAGCAGTCTGAGGATGCCGTGTTCCAGCTTGGACCATATACGTTCAAACCGTCCATGAAGATGCTCATGACAGAGGACGAAAAGAAGGTTCGCCTGACGGAGAAAGAGACGAATATTCTGAAGTTCCTTTATCGCTCCACCGACAATGTCGTCGCCCGCGATGTGCTGCTGCACGAGGTCTGGGGCTATAATGCGGGCGTGACCACGCACACATTGGAGACACATATCTACCGTCTTCGCCAGAAAATAGAACCAGAACCGTCCAATGCCCGCCTTCTTGTGACCGAATCGGGCGGCTATAGATTGAACGTCTAAAATATTTCGCGATGGCGGGAACCAAATCCGCCGCCGCGTCGTTAGACAGAAAGTTCCCCTGGTCACATCGGGGTCATGATGTGGCAACCTCCCTGTTGGACTGCCCGGGCTTCGTGCCCGGGCGTTTTTTTTTGCACTGAAGCTTTTGGGTAGACAGCCCTGCCGCCAAGGGCATGTAATGGGCGGGTATGCGCAGGATCATTCGCTTTTTTGTCTGGCTGTCCATTGCCTTGGCGCTGGTGCTCGCCGCCTTCCGCATCGCAGCCCTTTGGCGCGAGAACGAGGACCGCGTTCTGCACATGCCCGACGAGGGCAGCACGGTGCAGACGGCCTTGGGCGAGGTCTATATCGAGCAATCGGGCCCGCCAGACGGCATCCCGGTTCTGCTCGTCCATGGCTCAGTTGGCTGGTCGCGCTTCTGGTTTGAAACCACCGAAGCCTTGGCTCAAGCGGGCTACCGGGCCATTGCTTTCGACCTCTCCCCCATGGGGTATTCAGAGCGCGACCCTGAAGGTGATTACAACCGCATTAAACAAGCCGACCGCATCACCGCCTTGGTCGACGCGATGAGGATCAAACCCGTGCTGGTCGCCCATTCCTTTGGGGCAGGCCCGGGCGCCGAAGCGGTCATGCGCGCACAAGACAAATTCGCGGCGTTTGTCATTGTCGACGGCGCCATCGGGCTCGGCACGAAAGATGACACCGCCACCCTCCCGCTACCCTTGCGCTCCAAGATGATCCGGGAGGCTGCGGTCTCTGCCACCATCACCAACCCGCTTTTGCTGAAACCGCTGGTGCAAATGTTCCTGCACCGCAAAGAGGCCGCGACCGAACCCTATATGGACCTGCTGAAGCGCCCGTTTCATCTCGATGGTACCACCGAAGAACTGGCTCAATGGTTGCCGACGC
The DNA here is from genome assembly GCA_947494645.1 of uncultured Litoreibacter sp. Classification (GTDB taxonomy): domain Bacteria; phylum Pseudomonadota; class Alphaproteobacteria; order Rhodobacterales; family Rhodobacteraceae; genus Litoreibacter. The sequence goes on along the minus strand of CANLVO010000002.1, from coordinate 311,635 downwards.
TTTTGCTGCCGCCACGCGACGCGCTCAGCATCCTGCCGGAAAGCTACGCGAACCTCACCTTGCCAACGGGCATTATCTGGGGCGCTGAAGACACTGCGACACCGCTGGAACAGGGCATTGAGCTGCGAACCCTGATCAACGGTGCGACGCTGACTGTGCTACCGGGGCTGGGTCATATCCCCCAGATCGAGGACCCTGCAGCCTTCCAGAAAGCCCTGCTCGACACGCTAGGGCAGTTTTAGCCGCCACGCGCCGTAAAGCGCCAATCCCGACGTGATCACCGCGCCGAACCAGTAGGGCGCACGCAATGCGGCCTCCCGGCCCCACTCCGCCTCAAGGCCAGACACCATCACGCCTGCCAGCACCGCACCTAACGGGATCGTGCCCCAGCCGAAGAAGCGGTAAATGGAGTTCACCCGCCCCAGCAAACCATCCGGGATCAGCCGCTGCCTGAGCGACACCGTCACCACGTTCCACGTCATCCCCATGAACATTTCCAGAAACAGCGCTGCTCCGGCGATCCATGCGTTGCCCGTCAACGCCAACACCAGGAAGGGCAGGGGGAACATAAATAGCGTCAACAGCACCGTCCGTTGTCCGCCCAGCCGCTTGGCAATGAACGGCCCTGCCAACCCGCCCAGTACCCCGCCTGCGGCCCCGGCAGTCAACAAGATGCCGTAGCCTGCGGCGGACAGCCCGAACACTTCTTGCGACAGAAGCACCAAAATCGTGGCGGACATCATTGTGGCGAAGTTCAACACCCCCAGCATCACCGCCAACCGCAAGATCAAAACGTGCCCGCGCATCCAGTCGATGCCTTCGCGCATTTGCCGCCAGAACCCCTCCGGCAAGACAATCGCCGCCTTGGGCGCCAGCCGCACCTGCCACATGAACCACGCCGCCAGCGCGAACATCACCGCGTCCACCACAAACGGCACCGGCACAGCCATCGCGATCAACAGGCCCGCCACAGGCGGCCCGACAAACTGGCCCATGATCTGTTCGATGCTCCAGAGCTGGCCATTGGCGGTCTCCAACTGGCCCGGCTCGACGATTGAGGGCATCGCCGTCTGCGCCGCATTGTCCCGCACCACCTCAGCGCTGCCCAACAGAAACGCCGCTGCGCAAAGTCCGGCAATCAACGGCAAGACCTGCGAAGACCCGTTCGCCAGCGGCAGGGCAGGGGCCGACAAGACCAGTCCCACAACACCAATCGTCAACAGCGTACGAAACACATCCGCCTGAACCATCAGACGGCGTCGGTCAAACTGGTCGGTGATCACGCCGGCAGGCAACGAAAACAAGAGCCATGGTAAGCGCGTTGCGGCGGCGACCAAGGCGATCAACGTGGCGTCCCGGGTGATCAGCGTGGCCAGCCACGGGAAAGCCAGCATCGCGATCCCGTCGCCGAGATTGGACACCGCCGCGGCCGAAAACAGCATCCGGAAATTGCGGTTTCTTGCGATAAGCGACATACGGCCCGAACCTCTGCTGGCAATGGCCCAAGCGTCGGACTAACGTGCCCCAAAGTCAAACCGGAGCCGCGCCCATGTCCTTCACCCTTTGCACCTGGAACATCAACTCGGTCCGCCTGCGCGAGCCCATCGTGCTCAAGCTGCTTGAGGAAGAGGCCCCCGACATCCTGTGCCTGCAGGAGTGCAAAAGCCCGGTCGAGAAAATCCCCACCGAAGGCTTCGCGGCGCTTGGCTACACCCACATGCTGGCGCGCGGGCAGAAGGGCTATAATGGCGTGGCGATCCTCTCAAAACTGCCGATCACTGAAGCGGGCGCGGAGGATTACGCCCAGCTAGGCCATGCCCGCCACATCGCCGGGCGGCTGGAAAACGGCGTCACCATCCACAATCACTATGTCCCCGCTGGCGGCGATGTGGCCGACCGCACGGTAAACGAGAAATTCGGCCAGAAGCTCGACTACCTCACCGACATGCGCGACGCCTACCGCGCCGATGCGCCGAAGAAATCCATCCTTGTGGGTGATCTCAACATCGCCCCACGCGAGGATGACGTCTGGTCGCACAAACAGCTGCTTAAAGTGGTCAGCCACACCCCCATCGAGGTTGAACATCTCGGCGACACGATGGAGGCCGGTAATTGGGTCGATGTCACACGCGCAGATATTCCAGAGGGCCAGCTTTATTCATGGTGGTCCTACCGCGCCCGCGATTGGGACGCTGCCGATAAAGGCCGCCGTCTTGATCATGTCTGGGCCACAGGCGATATCGCTGCCTCCGGCCACGGGTCCCGCGTTCTGCGTCATGCACGCGGCTGGGAAAAGCCCTCGGATCACGCGCCGGTCTTTGCGACATTTGATCTTTGAGCCCTGCGCCCTCATATAGGCGTCAACAGATGCGCGAAATGAGGCCAACATGCTTGAACTGAACACCGGCAACGCCGCCCCCGCAGGCGACCTGATCAAAGACGGATCAGAAGCGACCTTCATGGAGGACGTGATCCAGGCCTCGCAAGATGTCCCGGTGATCGTCGATTTCTGGGCTCCTTGGTGCGGCCCCTGCAAAACGCTCGGCCCTGCGCTGGAACAGGCAGTGACGGAGGCCAAAGGCGCGGTAAAAATGGTCAAGATCGACGTCGATCAGAACCAGGGCATCGCAGGCCAGCTGCAAATCCAGTCCATCCCGACAGTCTACGCCTTCTACCAGGGTAAGCCCGTGGACGCCTTCCAAGGCGCGTTGCCCGGCAGCGAGATCAAGGCCTTCATCGACAAGCTGGTCACGCTCTCTGGCGGCGAAGCCGATGGCGGGTTGGCCGACGCGCTTGAAGCGGCTGAATCCATGCTCGAAGAGGGTGCCGCCGTGGATGCTGCCCAAACCTTCGCAGCCATCTTGGGCGAAGACCCGACAAGTGCCGCCGCTTATGGTGGGATGATCCGCGCCTATCTGGCCGCAGGGGAGCTGGATCAGGCCCAGGCCCTGATCGACAACGCGCCGGATGAGATCAAGGCCTCTCCCGAATTCGAAACGGCCAAGGCGCAAATCGACCTGTCCAAACAAGCCGAACAGGCAGGCCCCGTGGCTGAACTTGAGGCCGCTTTGGCCAAGGATGAGAACGATCACCAAGCCCGGCTCGATCTTGCGATCGCGCTGCATGCCAACGGCAATGCCGAAGCTGCGATTGACCACTTGCTCGAGCTGTTCCGCCGCGACCGCGAATGGAATGACGGCGCGGCCAAGACGCAGCTCTTTACAGTCTTTGACGCACTTAAGGCCGATGACCCCATCGTGCTGGCCGGTCGGCGCAAACTGTCCTCCATGATATTTGCCTGATCGGGCGCATGGGCTAGGTACAGGTTATGTTCTCAGCCGCTGACCTGCCCGACACGATCCCGATCTTCCCGTTGCCGGGCGCTTTGCTGCTGCCGCGCACCCGGTTGCCCCTGCACCTGTTCGAGCCGCGCTACTTGCAGATGTTCGAGGATACGCTCAAAACCCAGTCTCGGCTGATCGGCATGGTGCAACCCCATGACGGCCCGGGCGGCAAGGGCCAGCTGCATTCCATCGGCTGCGCAGGCCGGGTCACGCAATTTTCCGAGACAGAAGATGGCCGCTACATGATCACCCTGTCAGGCATTTCCCGGTTCCGGCTGCAGGAAGAAATCACCGGCTTCAGCCCATATCGCAAAGCGCGCGTCAGCTGGTCCGGGTTCGAGCGCGACCTGGGCTTCGTCGAGAAAGACGAGCATTTCGACCGCGATCGATTCATGACCCTGCTCGAGAAATTCTTCATAGAGCATGACCTGAAAACCGACTGGGACAGCCTGAAAGAGGCGGAAGACGAGCTGTTGATCAACTCTCTGTCGATGCTCTGTCCGTTCGATCCCGAAGAAAAGCAGGCGCTGATGGAGGCCCCCTCCCTCTCGACCCGCCGCGAAACGCTGGTCACCCTGATCGAGTTCGCCCTGCGCGGTGGCAACAGTGAGGATATCCTGCAATGACCGAGAACAAGTTCGACCGCCGCATGCTTGACGGGCTGGTCTGCCCCGTGTCGCAAGGTCCTCTAAGCTATGATGCAGACCGCCAGGAGTTGGTCTCGAAGGCGGGCAAGATTGCCTTTCCGATCCGCGACGGCATACCGATCATGCTGCAAGAGGAAGCCCGGTCCCTCGAAGACGGCAATTAAAGTGGCATACCTTTCAGCAGCTTTGGCAGATCACCGGTCAGCCCCGCTGCTTCCCGCATGAAACCGCGCCGCAACGCCGGCGTTGCATTGACGATACCCAAGCCGATATCGCGCACCGCGCGCAACGTGCTATTATCGTTTGAAAACAATGTGTTGAAAGAATCTGTCGCGCGCGCCAACAGCGTCGCGTCAAACCGCCGCCACGCCGCATAGCGCTCCAAGACGTCCGGCGCGCCAATATCTTCGCCCCGCCGCATGGCGTCGGTCAGCACCTCAGCCAAAGCGGCGGCGTCCCGCAGCCCCTGGTTCAGTCCCTGACCCGCAATCGGGTGAATACCATGCGCGGCGTCGCCCACCAAAGCGACCCTCTCGCCTACAAGGCTTTCCGCCTCCGTCAGGTTCAACGGGTATGAAAAGCGCGCCCCCGCCACATGCAACGCCCCCAGAAAATCGCCGAAGGCTGGCCTGAGTGCGGCGATAAACGCGTCGTCATCCAGAGCGGCCAAAGCCTCCGCCCGCTCCGTTTCCTCCGCCCATACAATCGCGCTGCGGTTGCCGGTCAAAGGCAAGATCGCCAACGGTCCCGCAGGCATGAAAAACTGATGCGCCACGCCGCCATGTGGCTTTTCGTGGCCAATCGCAGCCACCAGCGCGGTCTGACCATAATCCTTGAAGCTGCGCTTGATCCCGGCCCGCTCCGCCACGCCAGATTTGCGCCCGTCGCAGCCCACAATCACCCGCGCTTGCACCTCTTGGCCATCCGCCAGAACGGTCGCCCAAGGCCCGTCCACCCGCTGCTCCGTCACCAAAGCGGGCGCGATATGGGTGATACCCTCATGCGCGGCCACGGCATCCAGATAGGCCCGCCGCAAATGCCGGTCTTCGACCATATAGCCCATCGGTCCTTCGCCCAGCTCTGCATGGTCGAAATGCATCCAGAACGGGGAGGGGCCTTCGCCCGCCCGCCCGTCGGTGACCTTGATCTCCAGCATCGGCTGCGCATCGGGCGCCAGCACGTCCCACACACCAATCGCGTCCAACATCCGGGTGGAGGCCAGCGCCAACGCATAAGACCGGCCGTCAAATTCAGCGTCCCGCCGCGCATCAGGCGCATGGGCGTCAATCAGGGTCACGGTCAGCCCGCTGCTGGCCAGCGCCAACGCCAACCCGGTGCCGTTCAAACCGCCGCCGACAATGGCAATATCGCTCTTGATGCTCATAGCTTGCTATATGCGTCCACTGTCGGGATTGTCCATGCGCCCAACCGCCGCTACCGTCGCCAAAAGCACATGAGGGAGCGCGCAGATGTCTGACACTTGGCTTACCATGACCGCCACCGATCTGGGCCGTGGCATCGGCAAGGGTGACATTGACCCGGTCGCGCTGACGCAAACCTATCTCGACGCCGCCCGCGACCATGAGTTTACCCACCGCATCTACACCACGCTGACCGAAGACCGGGCCATCGCCGAGGCCAAAGCGGCCTCTGAACGCGCCAAGCTCGGCCTGCGTCGCAGCCTTCTGGACGGCGTGCCGATCTCCTGGAAAGACCTGTTTGACAGCGCGGGTGTGGCGACTGAAGCGGGCTCCAAGCTGCTGAAAGACCGGGTGCCTGACGCCGATGCCGAGGTGCTGCGCAACGCCACCGGGCAAGGGCTGGTTTGCCTTGGCAAAACGCATCTTTCCGAGCTGGCCTTTTCCGGCCTTGGCCTGAACCCATCCACCGCCACGCCGCCCTGCGTCAATGATTATGATGCGGTGCCGGGCGGGTCGTCTTCTGGTTCTGCCGCTTCCGTCGCTTTCGGGCTGGCGGCGGGCAGCATCGGCTCTGACACAGGCGGCTCGGTGCGTATCCCGTCTGCGTGGAACGATCTGGTTGGCCTCAAAACCACCATTGGCCGGGTCTCGGTCAAAGGCTCCGTGCCGCTCTGCGCGCGGTTTGATACGGTCGGCCCGCTCTGTCGCTCCGTTGAGGATGCCGCCCACCTGCTGGCCGCGCTCGAAGGCACCAGGCCTGCCGATCTGCGCGGAAGCTCACTTGACGGTGCCCGCCTTCTGGTGCTCGAAACCGCTGCGTTCGACGACATCCGGGATGCTCCAAACAAAGCCTTCCGCAGCGCTGCCAAACGGCTGAAACGCGCGGGCGCCCAGATCACCCGGGCCGAGATCCCCGAGGTGGCGGACGCGCTGGCGCTCTCCGGGGTGTTGTTCGCGACAGAGGCCTACGCCCAATGGCAAACAGAGATCGAGGCCAACCCAAGCGCCATGTTCCCGGAAATCCTCGACCGGTTCCGCTCTGGCAAGGACACGCTCGCTCGCGACTTCCTCGGCGCTTGGCACAAATTGCACGCGCTCCAAGAGATTTGGGTTGAGAAAACTGCTGCTTTTGATGCCGTTATTCTGCCCAGCTCTCCCATCTTGCCGCCCAATCTCGAACGCCTCATGACCGACAGCGATTATTACGTGACCGAAAACCTTCTGGCGCTGCGCAACACCCGCATCGGTAATCTTATGGGGCTCGCGGGGCTGACCTTGCCCACGGGCACGCCATCCGCCGGTATTATGTTCTTGGGTGCGCCAAATTCCGAAGAAAAGCTGCTCCGTCTGGGGGCCGCCGCCGAGGCTGCGCTGGCCTAAATCCTGTCAAAGGACCAAAAAGTCACAACCACCTGACCCGATTGCAAAATCTGCCGTGGTTTTGCTGGACCGGGCGGCGCAGCACGGCTACTTTCAGGTAAAACGGGGCGCAATGACCCCGATCTGAGGCAGTAAAGACCCCGAATGGGGCCATTAAAGAGCAGTGTACCCGGTCCATGACCCATCCTGAGCGGTTTTCGAACCTGCCCCCATATGCGTTTCCGCGTTTGCGGAGCCTGCTCGCCGGACTTGAGCCGGGCGGTCCGGTTGCGGACATGACCATCGGCTCGCCGTTGCATCCATTTCCGCATTGGGTCGGCGACATTGTGGCCCAGAACGCCAAGGGTTTTGGCGGCTATCCCCCAAATGACGGCACGCCCGAGCTGCGCAGCGCGATCTCTGACTGGATCATGCGCCGCTACGGCGTCGGCATGTCGCCTGACACCAACATCCTGCCGCTGAACGGCACCCGCGAGGGGCTGTTCAACGCATCCCTCGCGCTCTGTGCAGAACAAAAGAACGGCGAAAAGCCGGTCGTGCTAACCCCGAACCCGTTCTACCAGGTCTACGCCGTGGCCGCGCTGGCGGTGGAGGCTGAGCCCGTCTATGTCCCCGCAACGCGCCAAACCGGCTTTCTGCCCGACTACCGCGCCTTGCCCAAGGACATCCTGAACCGCACCACGATCTGCTACATCTGCTCACCGTCAAACCCCCAAGGCGCGGTGGCGACCCGCGACTATTGGGCGGATTTGCTGGCACTGGCCGAAGAATATGACTTCACCATCTTCGCCGACGAGTGCTACTCCGAGATTTACCGCGATACCGCACCCACGGGCGTGCTTACCGTCGCCAAGGAGGTCGGTGCAGACCCTGAGCGGGTGATGTTGTTCAATTCGCTCTCCAAACGCTCCAACCTGGCTGGTCTGCGCTCGGGCTTTTGCGCTTCAGGCCCGGAAAACATCAAAGCAATGAAATCCCTGCGCAACTACGCAGGCGCCCCCTTGGCCCTGCCCCTTCAGCGCGTGGCAGAGAAAATCTGGGCCGACGAGGAACATGTCGAGGCCAACCGCGCCCTCTACCGCGAAAAGCTGGCCTACGCCGAAGAGCTGTTTGCCGGCATTCAGGGCTTCTCCGCTCCCCAAGCAGGCTTCTTCCTTTGGCTGCCGGTCGCGGATGGCGAGGAAGCAACCAAGAAACTCTGGGTAGAAAAGGGCGTCAAAGTCCTGCCCGGTGGTTATCTGGGCCGCGACGGCGGCAAGAAAATTGGCGGCGGCAACCCCGGCGACACTTATATCAGGGCCGCTCTGGTGGCCCCCATGAACGAATTGCAGCCGGGGCTCAAAGCCCTGAAGAACTGCATCTACGGCTAAGGCGAGGAACGAGCATATGGCATTTCAGGCAAGACGGCGCGATCCATTTCTGGACAGCGACACGCAGGCGGCAATCGAGCAGCGCGGCAAAGAGCTGTTCGGTCTGGCCCTCTTTAGTGTCGGCATTCTCGTCACCCTGATGCTGCTCTCCTACGTGCCCGAAGACCCAAGCTGGCTGTCCGCCACGGATGAGCCTGCCAAGAACTGGCTGGGCCGGTTTGGCGCCTCGCTGGCCTCGCCGCTCTTTGTCATTGTGGGCTTTGGCGCATGGGCCATTCCCTTTGTCACAATCGTCTGGGGGCTGCGCTTCCTGCTGCACCGGGGCGAGGACCGCGCTCTGTCTCGCATGATGTTCGCGCCTCTCGCCGTCGCGCTGGCCTCTGTCTACGCCTCTTCGCATTTGCCGTTGTCCGAATGGACCCATTCCTTCGGCCTCGGTGGCCTTTTCGGGGACACGGTCCTTGGCGCGATTGTGGGCGTCGCCCCCGTCAGCGCCATGTTCGGCCTGAAAGTTGTGGCTTTCATTGTGTTTTTGATGCTTCTGCCACTATCGCTTTTCGTGTTGGGCTTCGACCGCGAAGAGCTGCGCACCGTCGCGCGGACATCATTCATCGGCTTGGTCCTCTGCTATGCAGGCATTGCCAAATTGTTTGGCGCGGCGTCCAAAGGGGCTGCGCGGGGGGCCTATGCCGCTGCGCAAAAAGCACATAATGCACGCGTTGAGCGCCGGGAGGCCAAACTGGCCGCCCAAGCTGATCTGCCTTACGACGACCTCCCAATCGAAGGTCCCGCGCTGCGCCGCACGCCCGTCATGCACGCGCCCGCCTTTGAGGAAACCGAGCCGCAAGAGCAGCCCAAACCCGGCTTGCTTGCCCGCGTCCCCATGCTGGTCAAACGCGTGACCGAGCCGCAAGAACTCGAGCTGCAGGACGTCACCGTCCACGAACTGGACCCCGAAGACCGCATCAAGTCCCGCATCACCGATGTGATCAAGAACCGCGCGCGCCGCGTGCCAGTGCTCGAAGCGGATACCGGCCCACGCCCGGAGCCTCAGTTGACCCGCGGCCGCGGCCCCGACCCGCTGCATATCTCTGATCCAATGGTGGAAGATCAGATGATCGACGCCATCCCGACCCCGCCTGAGACGCAGCAGGTCTATACCCCGCAGCCCAAAGCCGTGGTGCAACAACCCGTGCGCAAAGCGCCCGAACCGTCTTCCCGCGCCAAGGCAGAGGCCCAACCGACGCTCAAGTTCGACGACAATAAAGCAGACTTCGAGCTGCCTCCGCTGAACCTCTTGGCCAGCCCGGAAACCGTCGAACGCCACATCCTCAGCGACGAGTCGCTCGAAGAAAACGCCCGCATGCTGGAGGCGGTTCTTGATGATTACGGCGTCAAAGGCGAAATCGTCTCTGTCCGCCCCGGCCCGGTTGTCACCATGTACGAACTGGAGCCTGCGCCCGGCCTGAAAGCCTCCCGCGTGATCGGGTTGTCCGACGACATCGCCCGTTCAATGTCCGCGCTCTCCGCGCGCGTCTCCACCGTGCCGGGCCGCACCGTCATTGGCATCGAACTGCCAAACGAGAAGCGCGAAATGGTCGTCCTGCGCGAAATCCTCGCCTCCCGCGACTTTGGCGATGGCGCGCAGAAACTGCCGCTCGCTTTGGGCAAGGATATCGGCGGCGAAAGCATCGTGGCCAACCTCGCCAAGATGCCTCACCTGCTGATCGCGGGGACCACCGGTTCCGGTAAATCCGTGGCCATCAACACCATGATCCTGTCGCTCCTCTACAAGCTGACGCCGGAGGAATGCCGCTTGATCATGATCGATCCGAAGATGCTGGAACTCAGCGTCTATGACGGCATCCCGCACCTTCTGTCCCCCGTTGTGACCGACCCGAAAAAGGCCGTCGTCGCCCTGAAATGGACCGTGGGTGAGATGGAAGAGCGGTACCGCAAGATGTCCAAAATGGGCGTGCGCAATATCGACGGCTACAACGGCCGCGTAAAAGAGGCGCTGGCCAAGGGCGAAATGTTCTCCCGTACCGTGCAAACCGGCTTCGACGAGGAAACCGGCGAGCCCATGTTCGAGACAGAGGAATTCCAGCCCGAAGCCATGCCATATATCGTCGTCATCGTAGACGAGATGGCCGACCTGATGATGGTCGCTGGCAAAGAGATCGAGGCCTGCATCCAGCGTCTGGCGCAAATGGCGCGGGCCTCCGGCATCCACCTGATCATGGCCACGCAGCGCCCGTCGGTGGACGTCATCACCGGGACGATTAAAGCCAACTTCCCGACCCGGATCTCCTTCCAGGTCACGTCCAAAATCGACAGCCGCACGATCCTTGGCGAAATGGGGGCGGAGCAGCTATTGGGCATGGGCGACATGCTCTACATGGCTGGCGGCTCCAAGATCACCCGCGTCCATGGGCCATTCGTGTCCGACGAAGAGGTCGAGGAGATCGTCAACCACCTGAAATCCTTTGGGCCGCCCGAATACATGTCCGGCGTGGTCGAAGGCCCCGATGACGAGAAAAGCTCCGACATCGACATGGTGCTTGGCTTGGGCGGTAATACGGATGGCGAGGACGCGCTTTATGACACCGCAGTTCAGGTCGTCATCAAGGATCGCAAATGCTCCACCTCCTACATCCAGCGCAAGCTGGCAATCGGCTACAACAAAGCCGCGCGGCTGGTCGAGCAGATGGAGGAGCAAGGCCTCGTGTCCCCTGCAAACCACGTCGGCAAGCGCGAAATTCTGGTGCCTGAACAGAACTAACCACGCAAGACCAACAGCCAACGCCGCGTTTTCGCCTATCGCGGCGTTGTTATTGCCTATCACTGGCAGGTCCTGCCACGCATCCCTATATCAAGGGCAACGCAGGTAAGGACCCGACTATGAAACGCAGATTTTTCCTCGGAGCGGCGCTGGCCGCAATTGGCACGCTCACAGGCCCTGCCATGGCTCAAAAAATCCCCTTGGGGGAGCTCGCAGGCTATATCAACTCGATCCAGTCCGCCAAAAGTGGTTTCACTCAGATCAATGATGATGGCTCCATCACCACGGGCGACATCTTCATCAAACGCCCCGGACGCGCGCGGTTCGACTATGCCGCGCCGGACAATTCGCTGGTGATCGCAGGCGGTGGTCAGGTGGCGATTTTCGACCCCAAATCCAATGTCCCGCCAGAGCAGTTCCCGCTGGCTCGCACGCCGCTGAACCTGATCCTTGGCCGCAACATCGACTTCAACAGGTCGAACATGATCGTCGGCCACTCAGTGGATGGCGAAGCGACTGTCGTTACGGTCCAGGACCCGGCGCACCCGGAATATGGCAACATCCAGTTGAAGTTCACCGGCAACCCGGTGCAACTGCGCCAATGGGTCATCACCAATGACGCCGGACAGCAGACGACGGTAATCATGCAGTCTCTTGAGAAAACCAGCTCAATCCCCTCGCGGATGTTCAACATCCCGCAAGAGATACAGGCCCGCGGCCTGAACTAAGCGCTTGGGCTCAGGCCTTGCCGCAGCTCACCAGTTGGGCGCGGTAGGTCTGCGCCCGCGCATCAACCTCACTCGCCACCCGCAGCAACCATGATTTGCTGTTGTAGGATCCGCGCGCAAAACCGGCGCGGCCTTCATGGTAAGCAAGATACTGGTTGCGGGTGTCAAACTTCGATACGCCCACGCGCTCCTCGCTGCCATCCATATACCAGCCCATGAAGTCCACCGCGTCGCCAAATCGCGTCCGCTTCGCGCGATACGCCCCTTGGTCACGCTGATATTCTTCCCATGTGCCGTCGAGCGCCTGACTGAAACCAAGGGCCGAGGATTGCCGCCCGAACGGGATCACCCCCAGCGCATAGCGGAACGGAGGCCGCGCATCGGCGATAAACTTGCTCTCTTGGTAGATCGTGGCCATCTGCACATGCACCGGCACACCCCATTTGCGCTCCGTGCGTTTCATCTCGCGCAGCCAATTCGGGTTCTGGGACACGATAGAACACGCGTTGTCCAGATTTCGTGGCGCGGTCCCGGTGTTGGAACCACAAGCTGCCAAAAACAGAAGAAGCGCCATAGCGCGGAAAGGTCGGATCATATGCCTGCTCATCATTTTTATTGCCGGTTTCCCGGCTTTTGCAGAGATAATACGCCAAAACGCCTCAATCGCAAAGCACGTCTTGTCGCAGCCTAGATCAAAAAGGCCAGCACCAGCGGGATGAAGCCGACCGACATCAGGGTCGAGACCACAACCAGCCCCGCCACCGGGTCCGCATCCGCCTCGTATTTCGCCGCCAGCAGATAAGACGTCACAGCCACCGGGGTTACGGCCTGCAAAATCAGCACCGCCAGCGCCACGTCGGGCAGCTCGAAATACAGCCCTGCACCAAACGCTATGGCTCCGCAGAGCAGCACCTTGACCGCTGACAGCCACATCGCCTGCGACACCGAGCGCAACTGCAACCGCGCCACAGCCACGCCAAGCGTGATCAACATCAACGGGATCGCCATCTGCCCGATCAGCTCGATCGTGTTGGTCAGAAATGTCGGTGTCTGCCAGCCCTGCCACAAAAACAATGCGCCCAAAAGCGTGGCGCCCACCAACGGCTCCTGCACCACTTTGCGCAAGTCCCCCCCGCCAGAGACCAGCCACACCCCGAAAGTGAACGAATACATTCCCATCATCGCGAAAATCACCACCGCATAGCCCAACCCCTCGTCGCCAAAGGCGAACAGTGCAAGTGGCAGGCCCAGATTGCCGGTGTTGCCAAAAATCAACGGCGCGAGAAACGTCCGAACGTCCAGCCCAGCCAATTTTACGACGGCGAAACAGCCCAAGGTGATCAGCCCGTAGGTGGCAATCGTGGCAAAGAACACGGTGGTCAACGCGTCCGGCGCGATCTCCGTTTGCATCAAGGCCACAAAGATCAAACAAGGCACCGACAACGTCATCGCCAGCCGGGTGACGAACTCGATCCGGTAGTCAAACCCAAGCTTCACCCACGCAAAGCCGATGCTGGCCAGAATGAAGACGGGGGCCACGACCTCGAACACTGTCAGTATCAGGTTCACAGACTGTTTCCTTAAAACTAGCGCTGATTTTATGGACAAACCCGCCCGGCAAGGTCTATCTATCACCATCAGGGGTTGCAATTTTTATGCTAAAACAACAAGCAAAATACACACTTGGCCAAATTGTGCGGCACAAGAAACATCCGTTTCGCGGTGTGATCTTCGACGTGGACCCCGAGTTTTCCAATAGCGACGAATGGTATGCAAACATCCCGGAGGCCTCGCGCCCCCGCAAGGATCAGCCGTTCTATCACCTCCTCGCTGAAAACGACGAAAGCTATTACGTGGCCTACGTATCGGAGCAGAACCTGATGCTGGACGAGACCGGCAAACCGGTTGAGCACCCCGACCTCAGCGCCATGTTCGGCTCTTTTGATGGGCGGAGCGCCTACCCGTTGCAGTTCGACTTCAACTAGTAACCCAACGCACAGCCATCTTTGCGCGGGTCGGATGCCCCGTGCAAAACGCCTGTCTCATGATCCATGAAAATCGCCTGCGCGCCGCCAATCGGTGTTTCTGGAATGGAAACAGTATGCCCCATATCGGTTAATTCCTGCCGCACCTGATCCGTATACCCGCGCTCGACCTTCATGTTGCCCGCATCCGAGAAACTGCGCGGCGCATCAATCGCCCGCTGCGCATGCATTCCGAAATCCACGATATTGCTCAGGTACCGCGCATGCCCGTTGGGCTGATACTGCCCGCCCATCACACCAAACGGCATGATGACCTTGCCGTCTTTCTTCAGCATCCCCGGAATGATCGTGTGCATTGGCCGCTTGCCTCCTTTGGCCTCGTTCGCGTGGCCTTCTTCCAAGGTGAACCCGGCGCCGCGGTTCTGAAACAGAATGCCGAACTTGTCCGACGCGATGCCTGACCCGAAGCTGTGGAAGATCGAGTAAATCAACGACACTGCCATCCGGTCACGGTCTACAACTGTCAGGTAAATCGTCTCCTTATGGACTTGTTCTGACAGCGCTGCCGGGGCCTCCATCGCACGAGCGGGGTTGATCAAAGCGGCCAGATCCTTGGCGGTTTTCTCGGACAACATATGTTCCAATCGGGTCATGTGGTCATGGTCCGACAAAAAGCGGTTCCGCGCATCATAGGCCAGCTTCGCTGCCTCCGCCTCGATATGCGCCCGCGCGCTGCCAAACGGCTCCATCCCGGCAATGTCGAACTGCGTCAGAATGTTGTTCATCAAAATCGCCGTGGCCCCTTGGCCGTTGGGCGGATGCTCGACCAGCTCAATGCCCTTGTATGTCCCCGAAATCGGCGTGGTGTAGTCGCAGGCCACGGCGGCGAAATCGTCCAGCGTGTGCGTACCACCCGCCTTCTGCAGGCTGGCTACCATGTCCTCGGCCACCTCGCCCTCGTAAAACCCGGCGCGGCCATGCTCTGCCACCCGCTTCAAGACCTCCGCCTGCAAGGGAGCACGGAACACCTGACCGGGCTTCGGAGCTTTGCCCCCCAACAAATAATGCTCCGCCGCCGCGCCTTTGGGGGTGTCCTCGGCTTCATGCCAGTCAAAGCTGGTGCGCGGCCCAACGCAGACCCCGGCTTGCGCGTAGTGAATTGCGGGGGCCAGCACGGCTTTCAGTCCGAGCTTCCCGTGGTCCTTCGACAACCGGCAAAACGCGTCAATTGCGCCCGGCACTGTCACTGCATGCGCATCGTAGGCAGGCATCACCGTGTGGCCTGCGGCCCGCAAATCCGCCGCATCTAGCCCTGCAGGCGCGCGGCCCGAGCCATTAAGCGCAATCACCTCTTCGCTGCCTGCGGGTTTGATCAATACGAAGCAATCGCCGCCAATCCCCGTCATTTGCGGCTCGCAAAGACCCAACAGCACAGCGGCCGAGATCGCGGCATCAACCGCGTTGCCTCCGGCTTCCAACATCTGGATCGCAACCTTTGAGGCCAATGGGTCAGACGTCGCGCACATCCCGTTCTGCGCAAAGACGGTGGAGCGGCCGGGCATGTGAAAATCGCGCATCATTGGTCCTTTGCCAAATGGGTCAAAGGCGCAGGATAGATACGGCAGTCAGAATGTCTAGAGAGGGGCTGGTAGGTTCCTCGACGCCACGCATCTGGGTGGGGGCTGATAAACGCAGCGCCGAGGGAAGCTATGCAGCTACCCTTTCGTTGTCGCGTCCAATTCAGTCTGGCGTGAGCAGAAATTATGGCGAATCTGTGTCCTGGCGGGAAAATACGTGGACAATAAAAGCAACTGTCACCATTTCGGAAACAACGAGCTTTGCTCGCTCAACGCTCCGTTCCACCGATGGGCAGGTCGAAACTAAGCAGATTCATGTTGCCGCATCTGCGATAAACTGGATTTGGCGCAAGGTTGTGGATCAGGTACCAGCCAAATCCCCCCTCCGGCAGTTGATCCCTTGAGACCCCGGCATCGGGTCTATGAATTGGCGGTACGGTCAGTCCGGGCATTGGGACGCCGAAATCCCTGGTCTCCACCTGCACAATCTTTTCCAGCACCGATAGTGTGACCTGAACAGGCATCCCATGCGCCGCGGAATAGCCGTGTTCTTCAATGTTGTTCAGCGCCTCCGCAATCACCAGCTCCGCGTCGCCGTGCAGTACCGTCTGCCCGGGCAAAGCCTTCACCAGATAGCGCAATATCTCGGCAACGAGGCGTCGAACCTCGCCTGTTTGCCCTACGAAGCGGCGGGCCTCCGGTTGGCTCTCATGAGGGTCTGCGTCGCGCAAGAAAGGGCGCTCATGCTGCATTTGCGCCGTCATCGGTGAGGATGTCCGAGACCGCCCGATGCAGGATAAACACCTGATCCATCTGCGTCAGTCTGAACACCTTGGCCACGACCGGGGTCAGTCCCGCCAGCTCTAGCTTGCGCCCACGCAGCAGCTTCAACGCCGATACAATCGCCCCAAGCCCGCTGCTATCCAGAAAGTTCACGCCAGACAGATCCATGACAACACGCCCGTCAAAACCGTCCGTTTCGTCGCGGAATTGGTCCTTGAGGTAGATCGCCCCGGCCGCGTCGATGCGGTCCGTGTCTGGGGTCAGAATTAAAATTCCGTCTTGGGTGCGGCTGGTCAGGTTCATGGCGTGCTCCATCGGTGGTTGGGCACTGCTCTAGACATCAATCCTTACTATTCGGTATTCAGGCGAAACTTTAATGACTTTTGAGGGCCCATCATGAAAACCGTTGTCATCGCAGGCGCCAGCAGAACGCCCATGGGGGGCTTTCAAGGGGACTTCAACGATACTGACGCGCCCAATCTGGGCGGGGTCGCAATCAAGGCCGCGCTTGAGGCAGCGGGCGCCAAAACAGTCGACGAGGTCTTGATGGGTTGCGTGCTGCCCGCAGGTCTTGGTCAGGCCCCCGCGCGTCAGGCGGGTTTCGCCGCTGGTCTCGGCGAAGAGGTCCCCGCGACAACCCTTAACAAGATGTGCGGCTCCGGCATGAAGGCTGCGATGATGGCGTTTGACCAGATCGCTCTTGGCCACGCAAACACCATGGTCGCCGGCGGCATGGAGAGCATGACAAACGCGCCTTACCTGCTGCCAAAAATGCGAAACGGTGCACGCATCGGCCATCAGAATGTGCAGGACTCCATGTTCCTCGACGGGCTCGAAGACGCGTATGACAAAGGCCGCCTGATGGGCACCTTCGCAGAGGATTGCGCAGAGAAATTTCAGTTCACACGCGAGGCGCAGGACGCCTACGCGCTGGCCTCCCTCAGCCGCGCGCTCGACGCCCAAAGCAGCGGGGCGTTTGACGCCGAAATCACGCCTGTGACGCTAAGCACCCGGCGCGGCGACACGGTGATCAGCGCCGACGAGCAACCGGCCAAGGCCCGGCCCGAGAAAATCCCGCAGCTCAAGCCAGCCTTCCGCAAGGACGGCTCTGTCACGGCGGCCAACGCGTCCTCTATCTCTGATGGGGCGGCGGCGCTGGTTCTGGCCTCCGAAGACGCGGCGAAAGAGCAAAACCTGACAATCCGCGCCAAAATCCTTGGCCATGCCAGCCACGCGCAAGCCCCAGGGTGGTTCACAACCGCGCCGGTCCCCGCTGCCCAAAAGCTGCTCGATACCATCGGCTGGACCAAAGACGACGTCGATCTCTGGGAGGTCAACGAGGCCTTCGCCGTGGTCCCCATGGCATTCATGCACGAAATGGGGCTGGACCACGACAAGGTAAACGTCAACGGAGGCGCATGCGCGTTGGGTCATCCCATCGGGGCGTCCGGCGCGCGCATCATGGTGACCCTGCTCAACGCGCTGGAAACCCGCGGCTTGAAACGCGGCATCGCGGCTATTTGTATCGGCGGCGGCGAAGGCACCGCCATCGCAATCGAGCGGGTCTGATGGCTGACTATACCGCCCTCGCGCAGACCATCGCCAGCCTGACCGAAGGCGAAACCGACGCCGTTGCCTTGATGGCCACGGTCGCCTGCGAAGTGCATCACGCCGATGACCGGTTCGACTGGACCGGCTTCTACCGTGTCGTCGCACCCGAGCTGATGAAAATCGGCCCCTATCAGGGCGGCCATGGCTGTCTCGTCATCCCCTTTTCGCGCGGTGTCTGCGGTGCTGCTGCGCGGACCGGCGAGGTGCAGCTTGTGGCGGATGTCGACGCTTTCCCGGGCCACATCGCCTGCGCGTCCTCGACCCGCTCCGAACTGGTCTTGCCCGTCACTGACGCGGCGGGAAATCTGATCGCCGTCTTCGACATCGACAGCGATCAGCCGGACGCCTTCACTCAGGAAGACGCGGATCAGTTGCAATCCATGCTGGGGCAGGTCTTCTCGCAGGTGCGGTAACGCCCCACCACGGCCAACGCGAATCCTCCACTGGACTTCCAGCCGGAAACTGCCAACATCCGCCCAGCTTTTCGGGAGGAATATCATGAGTAATGTGGCAGTGTTTGGTCTGGGTGCGATGGGGTATGGCATTGCCAGTTCGGTGCTGCGTGCCGGTCATACGACCTACGGGATCGACGTTGTCCCGGCGCAAATGGAAAAGTTTCAATCCGAGGGCGGCGCGACAGGCGATCTGGCCGATATCGCAAGCACGCTCGACGCCGTAGCCGTCGTGGTCTTGAACGCCGCCCAGACTGAGGCCGTGATGTTTGGCGAGAACGGCATCGTCCCTACGCTCAGCTCCGGCACGGTGGTCCTCGCCTGCGCGACGGTCCCTCCCGAATTTGCCCGCAACATGGAGGCCCGCTGCGCAGAGCACGGCATCCACTATCTTGACGCCCCGATCTCCGGCGGTGCGGCCAAGGCTGCGTCAGGGCAACTCTCCGTCATGGCCTCTGGCACAGCGGACGCCTTTGCTGCCGCCAAGCCTGTCCTCGACGCCACATCTGAGACCGTCTTCACCCTCGGCGACAGCGCAGGCGCGGGTTCTGCCATGAAAGCCGTCAACCAGCTCCTTGCGGGCGTGCATATCGCGACCATGGCGGAGGCGCTGACCTTCGGTATGACTCAAGGTGTCACCCCGGAAAAGTTCGTCGAGGTCATCAGCAAATGTGCAGGCTCCAGCTGGATGCTGGAAAACCGCGCGCCGCATATCGTTGACGGCGATTACACCCCGCTGAGCTCGGTCAATATCTGGCCGAAAGACCTCGGCATCGTGCTCGACATCGCCAAATCCACGCAGTTTAGCGCGCCCATCACCGCCGTCGCGCTGCAGCAATTTATCGCAGCCGCTGGCATGGGGCTGGGCGGCGAAGATGACGCAGCCGTGGCCAAGGTCTACGCCCGCAATGCCGGGCTGACTTTGCCTGGCGAAAAGGGCTGACGAAAAGGTCTCGCAAGCCGTCCTCAAAAAGCACAATTTTCTTGCACGACTCGGAATTTTTCTTTTACGTGAAAAAAGGGGCGCATTTTTCATTTGGCCGCTTCCATCGCATAGAGGTCGGCGCATGAAAATTGAAAACCCGGCTCAGACGCAAACGCTTGGCGCAGACCTGCGGGCCCTGCGCAAGGCACGGCGGCTGACATTGGCGGAACTGGCCGAAATGCTCGGCCGCTCCGTGGGCTGGCTCAGCCAGGTGGAGCGGGACAAATCCGAGCCCGGCGTCACCGATCTGCGCCAGATCGCAAAGGCGCTTGATGTGTCGGTCTCCAGCCTGTTTCGCCAAGACGCGGTACCTGTGCAGGAACAAGGCTACATCGTGCGGGCCAGCGCCCGACGCCCTATCGGCTCGCGCGAGGCTGGCCTTGTCGAAGAGCTGCTCTCTCCCGATCTCACCGATGATTTCGAGGTGGTGCATTCCACCTTCGAGGCCGGGTCGCAGATCAACCGCCCCGTGACCCGCCCAACGCAGGAAGTCGGCTATATCGTCTCCGGCAAGCTGGACCTCTGGATCAATGGCACCACCCATGCGCTAAGCGCGGGCGACAGCTTCCGGGTGCGCGGCGAGCCCTATCGCTGGATGAACCCCTATGCCCAACCTGCCGTGGTGATCTGGGTCATCGCACCTCCGGTCTATTAGCATGGCGGCGGTTTGATATGTCTTGGGAAGGATGGATCATATTCGCGCTGTTCTGGGTGGTCTTTGTCACCACACCGGGGCCCAACGCGGTCAATTGCGTTACCAACGGGATGACCCACGGGTTCAAACGTTCCCTCTGGGGCGTGCTAGGCATCCTGACCCAGGCAACCCTGTTTCTGGTCCTGTCGGCGGCGGGGGTTACCGCGCTGCTGGCCTCCTTCCCCGAAGCCTTCTTCTACGGCAAGCTCATCGGCGCAGCCTTCCTGATCTATCTTGGCGTGCGCGGCTGGCTGAACGCCACCAAGCCGGTTGCTCCGCGCGCCGTGTCTGCGACGTCCATCTACGGCAAGGCCTTCCTGATCGCGACGATCAACGTCAAATCCATCGCGGGCTACTTCGCAGCCTTCACGCAATTCGTGCAGCCTGATGTGCCCGTCTGGTCGCAAATGTGGGTGATCATGCCCACCGCCTTGGCCATCACAGCGGCCAGCTACCTGACCTACACGGCAATCGGCGCGGGCATAGGGCGGTCGGCCATGAGCGCGATTCTGAATGTCTGGGTCCGCCGCGTCATGGCGGCCTGTTTCGTGGTCTACGGCGTGCTGCTGGGCAGCGCCTCAACACCGGGGAGGGCGTGATGAAGGGTACCTGCAACTGCGGCGCATGCGCCTTTGAGGTCAAAGGCAAGACATGGGGCGTATCCAACTGCCATTGCGGCCAGTGCCGCAAGCAATCCGGCAACGTCTGGGCCTCAGCCGTGGTTGAGCAGTCTGACATCGAGATCACTGGCGACGTCAAATGGTACGCCTCAAGTGACGCCGCCCAGCGCGGCTTCTGCGCCAACTGCGGCTGCAACCTGTTTTGGAAACACAATGACGAAAGCTCCATGAGCTTTTCGCTGGGGGCCATCGACGGACCCACCCGCCTTCGCATCGAGAAACACATCTTTGTCGCCGACAAGGGCGACTATTACGACATTGCGGACGGAATACCGCAGCACGAACAATAAGGGAGACGTTCATGTCTGATTTTCCAACTACGGCCCGCGTGGTCATCATCGGTGGCGGCGTCGTCGGCACCTCGACCCTGTACCATCTGGCCAAGGCGGGCTGGAAAGACTGCGTGTTGCTGGAGAAAAACGAGCTGACCGCAGGCTCCACATGGCACGCCGCAGGCAACTGCCCCAACTTCGCGCCCAACTGGGCGGTGATGAACATGCAGCGCTTCGGGCTTGAGATGTACCGCACGCTGGCGGACGACGTCGATTACCCGATGAACTACCACGTCACCGGCGCGATCCGTCTGGCGCATAGCAAAGAGCGGATGCAGGAGTTCGAAAAGATCGCCTCCCAAGCGCGCTACCAAGGCCTGCAGATGGATATCTGCACCCCCGAAGAGCTGCGCGTGCACAACCCGTTCATGGAAACCCATGATCTGGCAGGCGGCCTGTGGGATCCCCTCGACGGCGACATTGACCCGGCACAGCTGACCCAGGCCTTGGCCAAAGGCGCACGTGACGCAGGCGGCCGCATCGAGCGTTTCTGCCCGGTCACATCCATCGACCGTGACGGCGACGAGTGGATCGTAAAAACCGATAAAGGCGAGATCCGCTGCGAGAAGATCGTCAACTGCGCAGGCTACTACGCGCAGCGCGTGGGCGAGATGTTCAAACCTTTCGGCGGCCGCACCGTGCCGATGGTTGTCATGTCGCACCAGTATTTCCTGACCGGCCAACTGCCCGAGCTGGAAGCCTGGACCAAGGAGCAGGGCCACAAGATGCCCATGATCCGCGACCCCGACATCAGCTACTACCTGCGTCAGGACAAGTACGGCCTGAACCTCGGCCCGTATGAGCGTAACTGTAAGGCGCATTGGGTCACGCCTGAGGACCCGATGCCGGAAGATTTCTCTTTCCAGCTGTACCCTGATGATCTGGAGCGTCTGGAATTCTACATCGAGGACGCCATGGAACGCCTGCCGCTGCTGGGCGAAGGCGGCGTCGAGCGCAATATCAACGGGCCTATCCCGTATGCGCCCGACGGCTTGCCGATGATCGGCCCAATGCCGGGTGTTAAAAACGCGTTCGAAGGCCACTCCTTCACCTTCGGCATCGCCCAAGGCGGCGGCGCGGGCAAGGTGCTGTCGGAATGGATCATGCATGGCGAGACGGAGATGGACATGTGGTCCGTCGATCCGCGCCGCTACACCGACTACGCCGACCACGACTATTGCCACGCCAAGGCGTTGGAAACCTACGGCCACGAATATGCGATGCACTTCCCGCATCACGAATGGCCCGCAGGCCGCGACAAAAAGCTGTCGCCCAACCATGCAACCTTGCTGGCATCAGGTGCGCAAATGGGCGCTTATAACGGCTGGGAACGCGCCAACTGGTTTGCTGCGGACGGCGAAGACACGTCTGAAGATGCGACACAGACCTGGGGCCGCGCGGGTCCATGGGAGGCGGGGATCAAGCGCGAGGTCGAGGCCTGCACCAACTCCGCAGGCGTGCTCGATATGCCGGGCTTCTCCCGCTATACGTTGAAAGGTGAAGGCGCCGCCGAATGGCTGCGCACGCAGATTGCGGGCGCGCTGCCGAAGGCGGGTCGCATGAACCTTGGCTACTTCACTGATAGCCGGGGCCGCATCGTCACCGAGGTGACCATCATTCGCTGGGGCGAGGATGATTTCTGGATCATGACCGCCGCCGTCGCGCAATGGCATGATTTTGAGTACCTGCAAAACCGCCTGCCAGCCGACGGCTCGCTAGAGCTGAAAGATATCACCACCGACTGGTCCACTCACCTGCTGACCGGGCCAAAGTCGCGCGAAATGCTGGCGGGGATCACCGAAGGCGCAGATCTCGAAAGCGGCTGGTTGACCATTCAGGACGCCACTGTTGCAGGCAAACCCGCCAAACTGTTCCGCATCTCCTTCGCAGGCGAGTTGGGCTGGGAGGTGCACACCTCGTTCGAGGATAGCCCTGCCGTCTACGACGCCATCCGCGCCGCCGGTGCGGCCCCGTTCGGGATGTACGCGCTGAACTCGATGCGGATCGAGAAAGGCTACCGGACTTGGAAGGGCGACTTGTCGACCGACTACACGCTTTTGGAAGGCGGTCTGGACCGCTTCCTGCGCCTGAATAAAGAGCAGGACTTCCCCGGCAAAGCGGCGCTGGCCAACGAACAGCAGCAAGGCCCCAAGAAAGGCTTCGTGACGCTGATCGTGGAAGCCGATGAGATGGACGCGCCCTACATGTCGCCTGTCTGGATGGGCGACGAGATCGTGGGCGAAACCACCTCGGGCGACTGGGGCCACCGAATCAACAAATCCGTCGCCTTGGGCGTGGTCAAAACCGCAGCGGCCAAGCCGGGCACCGAGCTGGAGGTGGAAATCTTCGGCAAGAAATGCCGCGCCGTGGTGCAGGAAGACGCGCCGCTGTGGGACCCCGAAAACGAGCGTATCCGCGCATGATCGGCGTCTCGATCTTGATCGAGGGCGGGCCCTCCCGCCTCCCTTCCGCGCTGCGCACGTCACCATCGGTGGCGCCGCTGCGCGGCGATTGGAGCTTTGAATGAGCGTTACCGTTTTGGATGGCGGCATGGGCCAAGAGCTGGTGGCCCGCATGGGCCGCGCGACCGGTCTTTGGGCAACCCAAGCGCTTTTGGAAGCGCCTGAAATCGTGCGCGCGGTGCATGACGACTACTTCGCTGCCGGGGCGCAGGTCGCGACCACCAACACTTACGGCGTGCTGCCCGACCGGCTGGAGAAGCACAACATCGCCGACAGCCTGAAGCGGCTGACCGATCTGGCCTGCCAGATCGCAGTCGAGGCGCGGGATGCGCATGGGTCAGGCGACGTATTGGGTTCGGTCGGGCCGTTAGGCTTTTCCTACCAACCACATCTGGCGCCGCCATCGGAACGCGCGGCGGAGGCCTATGCAGAATTGGCCGAACGCCAATCGCCTTACGTTGATGCGCATATTGCGGAGACCATGGCCTCCGTCGATCAGGCCAAAGGTGCGCTGATGGGATTGGGCGTCACCGGCAAGCCGGTGTGGCTGGCCTTGTCGGTGAGCGATGAAAACGGCACCCTTCTGCGCTCTGGCGAGCCGCTGCGAGACGTGCTGCCGTTGCTGGCGGAATACGACCCTGCGGTCGTGCTGATCAACTGTTCCGTGCCTGAAGCCGTCAGCCAAGCCCTGCCGGAATTGGCGGAATGTGGGCGGCCTGTTGGGGCCTACGCGAACGGGTTCACAGGCATCTCAGACAGCTTCAACAAAATCGGGGCCACCGTTGATTTGCTGAGCGCACGTACCGATCTGGGGCCCGAGGCCTATGCCAAGTTTGCGGAGGACTGGGCGTCGAAAGGGGCCACGCTGATTGGCGGATGCTGCGAGGTGGGACCTGCCCATATCGCCGAGCTGGCGCGAAGGTTTTCGGCATGATCCCCAAGCAAACTCAAGAGCTGATCACCCGCTGGCGGTTGGGCAACATCGCCACTGTGACACCGGGCGGCAGGCCATCGGTCAGCCCCAAGGGCACGTTTCTGGTGGTCGATGACACCACCATCGCCTTTGGCGAAATCCGGTCGCCGCAAACCGTCACCAACCTGACCCACAACCCCGAATGCGAGATCAACTTTGTCGACGCCTTCACCCGCAAGGGCGCGCGTTTGCGCGGGCAGGCTGCCATGGTGCGCCGTGACACCAAGGAATTCGACGCGCTCTACCCCCAATTCCACGAGGTCTGGGGCGAGTTGTGCGACCGCATGAACCTGATCGTGAAAATCAACGTCTCAGAGGTGAAGCCCCTGACGACACCCCCTTATGACACTGGTGCGACCGAGGACGAAATGATCGCCCTCTACAAAGCCAAATTCTCGGAGATGTACCCATGAGCCTTCCCACTAAAGCACGCGTCGTCATCATTGGCGGCGGGGTTATTGGTTGTTCGGTGGCCTACCATCTGGCCAAGCAGGGCTGGAAGGACATCGTGTTGCTGGAGCGCAAGCAGTTGACCTCCGGCACCACATGGCACGCCGCTGGCCTCATCGCGCAGCTTCGCGCGACCAAGAACATGACGAAGCTGGCGAAATATTCCCAAGAACTGTACGGCGATTTGGCCGCCGAGACTGGCGTTGAGACCGGCTTCAAACGGTGCGGGTCGATCACTGTGGCCCTGACCGAAGAGCGTCAGGAAGAGATCAGCCGTCAAGCTGCTATGGCGCGATCATTCGGGGTCGAGGCGGAGCCGATCTCCCCCGACGAGGTCAAGAAGCGCTACGAGCACATCAATATCGACGGCGTCGTGGGCGGGGTCTACCTGCCGCTCGACGGCCAAGGCGACCCGGCCAACATCGCGCAGGCCTTGGCCAAGGGCGCCCGCCAGAACGGGGCGCTGGTGAAGGAAGGCTATCTGGTCACCGCGATCCAGAAAGAAGGCCGCCGTGTCACGGGGGTGACATGGGAAGACAAGAACGGCGAGACAGGCCAGATCACCGCAGACCACGTGGTCAATTGCGGCGGCATGTGGGGCCATTCGGTCGGCAAGATGGCGGGCGTCAACGTGCCGCTCCATGCCTGCGAGCATTTCTACATCGTCACGGAATCCATCCCCAATCTCACCCAAATGCCGGTGCTGCGGGTGCCTGACGAATGCGCCTACTACAAGGAAGATGCGGGCAAAATGCTGCTCGGCGCGTTTGAGCCGGTGTCCAAGCCGTGGACCCTCGACATCCCCAAAGACTTCGAATTTGACCAGCTGCCCGAGGATTTCGACCATTTTGAGCCGATCCTAGAGGCCGCCGTCGAACGTCTGCCGATGCTGGCCGAGGCGGGCATTCACACGTTCTTCAACGGGCCGGAATCCTTCACCCCAGACGACGCCTACCACCTTGGCCTTGCGCCTGAGCTGGACAATTTCTGGGTCGCCGCAGGCTTCAACTCCATCGGCATCCAATCCGCGGGCGGTGCCGGCCAAGCGCTGGCACAGTGGATGGACGCGGGCGAAAAGCCGTTCGATCTCGGCGACGTGGACATCTCCCGAATGCAACCCTTCCAAGGCAACAAGACCTACCTCTTCGAGCGCTCCAAAGAAACGCTTGGTCTGCTTTACGCCGACCACTTCCCCTATCTACAAAAGAAAACCGCCCGTGGCGTACGCCGCTCGCCCTTCCACCAGCACCTCAAGGAACGCGGCGCGTGTTTTGGCGAGCTGGCAGGCTGGGAACGCGCCAACTGGTTCGCGCGCGGCAACCAGGAACCGGTCTACGAATACTCGTGGCAGCGCCAGAATTTCTTCGACAATGTGCGCGAGGAACATATGGCCGTGCGCCAGAACGTCGGCATGTACGACATGTCCTCCTTCGGCAAAATCCGCGTCGCGGGTTGGGACGCCGAGGCGTTCATGAACTACGTGGGCGGCGGCAATTACTCTGTGCCCAACGGCAAGATCGTCTACACCCAGTTCCTCAATTCCAAAGCCGGGATCGAGGCCGATGTGACTGTCACCCGGCTGGAGGAATACGAATATCTCGTCGTCACCCCCGCCGCCACGCGGCTGGCGGATCAGACGTGGATGGAACGCATCGCGCGCGAGAAGAACTTCGACGTGGTCATCACCGACACGACTGCCGCCGAAGGCGTGCTGGCGATCATGGGCCCGAACTCCCGCAAGCTGCTGGAGGCCGTCAGCCCCAATGACTTCAGCAATGACACGAACCCGTTCGGCACCGCACAGCATGTAGAGATCGGCATGGGCCTCGCCCGCGTCCACCGCGTCACCTATGTGGGGGAGCTGGGCTGGGAGGTCTACGTGTCCTCTGACATGGCGGGTCATGTGTTCGAAACGCTGGCCGAGGCGGGCGAGCAATTCGGCATGCGCCTCTGCGGGATGCATATGATGGACACCTGCCGGATCGAAAAAGGCTTCCGCCATTTCGGCCACGACATCACATCCGAAGACCATGTGATGGAGGCGGGGCTGGGCTTCGCCGTCAAGAAGGACAAGCCGGACTATATGGGCCGCGACGCGATCCTGAAGAAGCAGGACGAGGGCCTGCAAATGCGGCTTTTGCAATTCAAGCTGACCGATCCCGAGCCTTTGTTGTACCACGCCGAGCCAGTATTTCGGAACGGCGAGTTGGCGGGTTACCTGACGTCCGGCGCCTACGGGCATGCGGAAGGCGCGGCCATGGGCATGGGCTATATCCAATGCCCGGACGAGAAACTGGCCGATGTGTTGGCAGACACCTACACGATCGACGTCGCGGGCCGCATGGTTGAGGCGGAAGTGTCCTCCAAGCCGTTTTACGACCCAACCTCTGAGCGTGTGAAGGTTTAGTCGTCTCTGATTTCAAGCCTTCGGCTCCGGCCTGCGGCGCGGAAGGATCGCTTTTCAAAACAAAGCAATTCCTTGCGAACAAGAACGAAACTCAAAGCGACCTTCGTTTTGGGACCAGCAGTTTCGTCCCCGGTGGTTCAAGAAACCCCACGAGGGGCGACCGAAAGGCAAAAACCACAATATCTTGATCGCCACCCCATAACCTGTTGCCCTAGGGTAACTCTGCCCAGATATATGGAAACAATCATACGATCCGTTAACCTTTTGTTGACTATTTGTCTGCCGGCACCGTCTTTACCTTTTAGTAAAATTTAAAAGTCGAACTGCTGGGGAGCATTCATGAACTATTGTCTCAACCGGAAAACTCCGGAGTCTTTGCTGTATCTGGCGTCCACTCGGGTCAAACACTTCTTGGTTGCGGGGGCTTGTCTTTTCGGCCTTACCGCAGGGGCCTCCGCGCAGTCTATTCCAGTCCCGGAAGTGTTCAGCACCACTACGGGCGGAACAGCGACAACGACGCTAACCGGTGTTCCGACGACGACATCAACGGACGGAACTTTTGCTGTGAATTTCCTGGGAGACTTTTCCTTCTTTACGGAAACCACTGAAGTTTTCTTTGATGGCGTAAATGTAGGTTCATTTGGCAACACTGGAGGCGCCGACTGTGTCAGCAGCACATCGACCATTACCGTGCCACAGGCTGTGCTTGCCGGTGCGATTGCCGATGGTCAGATTGTTATCTCCTATGACGCGACTTCTGCCGTAAATAGTTTCTGTGGGACCTTTCCTTCGAATGATCCCCCCAGAAACCGATCCTTCACTGTATCCGGCACACTGACATTCACCGCACCACCATCCAGCACTGGCGCTCCGGCCGCGACAGCCCAGTTCCTCGCAAACCGCGCGCGCTCGCTGGTGCAAAACCAGCCAGATGTGGTGCGTTTTGTTGACGGTCGAATCGGCGGCGCTTTCGCGGCAGAGGTCAGCCAAGGCCGCGGCGTGTTCGACCTGAGCACTGTGGCCGCTGGCCCGGTCTGGGGCGCGATCCAAGGCAGCTTTACCGATACCGACTTTGGCGACCAGGAATACTACCTCGGCGCCTTCGGGGCACATTTTCAGGTCGGCAAAAACGCCGTGATCGGTGCCATGCTTCAGTTTGACTATGCCGAGGACACGCTGACCGACGGTACAGAAACTTCCGGCAATGGCTGGCTCATCGGTCCCTATTTCGCAACGCAGATTGGCGATCATCAGCTCTTCGCTGAAGGGCGGCTGCTCTATGGTCAAACCGACAACGAGACCTCCACCCCCGGTGGCGCCAGCGGCGATTTCGACGGCGACAGATGGCTCGCAAGCCTCGGCCTCGAAGGCCGTTGGGATCAGGCCGGCTACACGCTCCTGCCCGGAGTGGATGTCAGCTACGTCCGTGATGAGCAGGATGCCTATGTCGACAGCGCCGCTACGGCAGTTGCGGCGCAATCCATCAGCTACACCGACGTGGCGCTCGGAATGGGCATTGAGGTGCCCTTGGATGGTCCGGCGGCGGGCTTCATTGTCACCGGCGGGGTTGCTGGCATTTGGTCTGACACCCGGCAAACCCTGGGCGGTGCCGCGTTGACAACCTTTGATGACGGCGTGCGTGGCCGCCTAGATTTGGGCTTCCGCTATGACGGCGGCAAAGGCCTGCAATCCACCGCAAACGTGTTTGTTGACGGCCTTGGCAGCGGCGACGCAACCACGGTTGGCGCGACGCTCGGTGTGTTCATGTCCTTCTAACGCTTCGCGGGCCGCCATCTGACCTTGTGGCCGGGCGGCCCGCATGCTGTCTGGTCGCTATGGACAACCCTGCAGCCAGACCCCAACCCAAAAGCTCCGGCGACACATTGCCCGGTTTTTCGCTGGCCTTGGTCACCTACCTCTTCTGGGGCGTGCTGCCGCTTTATATGAAGCTGCTCGACCACATACCCCCGGTCGAGATCGTCGCGCACCGCATCATCTGGTCAGTCCCTATTGCAGGGGCGGTGCTCGTCGCGATGCGCCGCACCGGCAGCCTGATCCCCATGCTCACCTCGCCCCGGTCGCTGGCCTTGGCCGCGCTGACTGCGGCGCTGGTGTCGCTCAATTGGGCCATTTACGTTTGGGCCATCACCTCCGGCAACGCGCTGGAGGCCGCCTTGGGCTATTACATCAACCCGCTCTTCTCCGTCCTCTTGGGCTTCGTGCTGCTGAAAGAGAAACTGCAGCCCCTGCAATGGGTCGCGGTCGCACTGGCCGCAGCGGCGGTGGCAACACTGGCATGGGACGCCGGCAAGCTGCCCATTGCCGGGCTGGGCCTGACGCTGACATGGGGCTTCTACGCCTTCTTCAAACGCAAGCTCGAGATCGGCCCCAATCAGGGATTCTTCCTCGAGGTGCTGATCCTCGCCGTGCCGTGCTTGCTGTACTGGGCCTATCTTGGCGGCACCGGTCAAAGCCACTTTGCGGGCAATGTCTGGCTTATGCTGGGCGCTGGCGCGGTCACCGCCATCCCGCTGATGATGTATGCCAATGCCGCCAAACAGCTGCGGCTGACCACCATCGCGCTGATGCAATACATCACGCCCACAATGATCCTGATCCTCGCGGTCTTCGTCTTCGACGAGCCGTTCGGGCAGGCCCGCGCCATCGCGTTTCCGATGATCTGGGCGGCGCTGGCGCTCTATTCGGTCTCCATGCTAAGGGCGCGGGCATGACAAACGCCATGAGCAGTGAGTACACCCCGCCGCAGGACCCGCTCGACGTGATCCACGAGGATGCAGAGCTCTTGCTGGTCAACAAACCCCACGGGCTTTTGTCCGTGCCGGGCAAGGGGGAGCATCTGGCCGATTGCCTGATCGCCCGCGTTCAGAAGGCCTTCCCCACCGCGCTGCTGGTCCACCGGCTTGATCGCGATACCTCAGGCGTCATGGTCTTCGCGTTGACCAAAGCCGCACAGCGCCATCTGGGCCTGCAATTCGAGAAACGGCACACCAAGAAAACCTATATCGCGCTGGTCCATGGCGAGGTGGTCGACAAATCCGGCACCGTCGATCTGCCGCTGATCGTCGATTGGCCCAACCGCCCGCTGCAGCACGTGAATTTCGACACGGGAAAGCCCGCGCTGACCGAGTGGCGACGCGGGGCGGTCAAGGACGGCATGACAAGGATGCGCCTCTTTCCCAAAACGGGCCGGTCTCACCAGCTGCGCGTCCATATGAAAGAGCTGGGCCACCCGATTGTGGGTGACCCGTTCTATTCCGAAGGCTGGGAAAACTACCCGCGCATGATGCTCCACGCCGAAAGCCTGAAGCTGCGCCACCCCGAGGGCGGGCGCGGCGTGGAGTTCAAGGCCAAGGCCCCGTTCTAGCGCTTGCGGGCGACGATGAAGCGGCTCGGCGGCTTGGCGGGGTAGGACCCGGTTTCAATGATGTCAAAGCTCTCGAAGGTGATCGCGCCTTCCAGCTCTGTGATGGACAGGCGTTTGATGTAAGGCGCTTTTCCAAAGAACTGCATCACCGGGATGGCCAGCATAAGCAGCCGGTTGAAGTGGGCAAGGCAAGGCGTTTTGGTGATGAACAGCCCGCCCGGTTTCAGCAGTGTTGCGGCCTGCGCCACCAGCGCTTCCGTGTCCGGGATCAGGTGGATCAGGTTGAAGGCGGTGACCACATCCATCTTGCCCGCTAGGTCGGTCAGGGCGTCGGGCGCAGCAGTGCGGAAGCTGACGTTTTCGCCGCCCTTCAGCCGCGCGTTTGCCTGCGCGATCATGCCCGGCGAGATGTCAGTGCCGGTGATATGGGCCGCGTGCGGCGCCAGCTTCAGCGCGGTCGCGCCGGTGCCGCAACCCAGTTCGACCACGCGGTCGCTGGGTGAGAGGTAGTCG
Source organism: uncultured Litoreibacter sp. (assembly GCA_947494645.1). Classification (GTDB taxonomy): domain Bacteria; phylum Pseudomonadota; class Alphaproteobacteria; order Rhodobacterales; family Rhodobacteraceae; genus Litoreibacter. The sequence continues at coordinate 280,674 of CANLVO010000002.1, read as the reverse complement.
CGCACCCGCTCCATCGTCTGCTCATAGGCGTCTAAATCTTTGATCGGTTGTTTGGCGTATTTGGGGGCAATGCCGTCCCAGAAAGTGGCTTGGGTCATGGGTCTTATCCTTTCTCAGTCAAGTTACCCATGCAGATACAAACTATAAATTGCCGAAATTCGTCGATCTGATATACAAAATTGCATGAATTGGCAGGCCATCAACTTTGACTGGAATCAGGCACGGGCCTTTCTGGCGACCGCGCAGGAAGGGTCTTTGTCCGCCGCCTCCCGCGCGCTGGGGCTGACCCAGCCTACGTTGGGGCGGCAGGTCTCGGCGTTGGAAGACAGCCTTGGTGTGGTGCTGTTTGAACGGGTCGGCAGGTCGCTGGTTTTGACCGATGCGGGCCGCGATGTGCTGGTGCATGTACAGGCCATGGGCGATGCGGCGTCCAGGTTTTCGCTGGCGGTGTCAGGGCAATCGGAACAAATGGACGGCCATGTCGCCATCACGGCCACCGATATCATGTCGTGCTACCATCTGCCGCCGATCCTCAAGCGGTTGCGCGAGGTGGCGCCGGGTGTCGATGTGACGGTGGTGTCGAGCAATTCAATTCAAAATCTGATGCGGCGGGAGGCCGATATCGCCATTCGCCACGGCCGCCCGACCGAGCCCGATCTGATCGCCAAGCTGGTGGGGGAAATGACCGGCCACCTCTACGCCACACGGGACTACCTTGAGCGCGCGGGGTGGCCCAAATCGGCTCGGGAAGTCGCGCGATGCGATTTCGTAGGGTTTGACGATCACGACCGGATGGTCGCGCTGCTCAATGCCAACGGGTTGCCGGTGACGCGGAAAAATATCCGCTATGCCTCCGCCGATGGGGTGGCGGCGTGGTCGATGATCCGCGCTGGCCTTGGCGTCGGCCCTATGAGCCGGGCCGCCGCGGAATTCGCCCCTGAGGTAGAGATGGTCTTCCCAGAGCTCAGCATTCCGTTCCCCGTCTGGCTGGTGGTGCACCGCGAATTGCACACATCAAAACGCATCCGGCTGGTGTTCGATCTGCTGGCGGACAGCTTTGCCTAGCGATCTCTGTCGGTCGTCCGATGCCAAGTGGCGCTTCTAATACGGGTCTTTTGGGCTGCGGTCTTGCGAAAGGGTGCCTTGGGTGCGTTCCACCAAGGTTTCAATCGCGTCGGCAAGGTGGATTTCCTGAATGTTGTAATCGCCCGCTTTGACCCGCGCCTTATGCGCCTCGATCATCACGTCGGCATGCGTGCAACCCACTGGCGGTTCGAACTTGTAACATGCGCATTCGATCAAGAACCCAAGCGGGTCCTTGAAGTAAATCGAGTCCATGAACCCGCGGTCCTTATGCCCTGAATGCTTGATCCCCCGCGCATCCAGCCGCTCCGCAATCTGGCGATAGGTGGCCAGCGACACGTTGATCGCCAGATGATGCACGCACCCCGCATCCGTAGGCGTCCGCTTATGCACCGGTTTGCGGTTCTCGTTGGTGAAGATGGTGATCAGCCGCCCGTCGCCGGGGTCAAAATACAAATGCCCCTCGTCGGGGTCATCCAGATTGGGCTGGTCAAAAATAAACGGCATCCCCATCACGCCCTCCCAGAAATCAATAGAGGTCTGCCGGTCCGCCCCCATCAAGGTGATATGGTGGACGCCTTGGGATTGTATCTTGCGCATGGTGGCTCCTGTCTGGGTGGCGCTCAGACTAGCCGGAATTCGCCCAACGGCAAATGGGGCAGGGATCACAGCCCTTGATTAATGCGCGCAGGGGGTCCATGTGGGGAAGGCGACGTTACATCTATCGGAATCACTGCTCCTTTCAGGCTCAGTCACACGATCCAGACATGACCTTGCCGACCTGCCGCATTCCGTGGGCAGTATTTAAGGAGACTTACGATGGCTACTGGCACCGTAAAATGGTTTAACACTACAAAAGGCTTCGGCTTTATCGCCCCAGACGGCGGCAGCAAAGACGTGTTCGTGCACATCTCGGCTGTTGAGCGCGCTGGCCTCACAGGCCTCAGCGACGATCAAAAAGTCACGTTCGATATCGAGCCTGGCCGTGACGGCCGCGAAAGCGCCGTAAACATCGCGCTGGCCTAAGCCGCGAATCCCTGATCACTCAGGGTTCAGGAATTAGAACGGGGCGCATCATCAAGATGCGCCCCGTTTTCGTTTCCGAAAGGTGGTCGCTCTACTTCCAGGCGCTCACCGCTTTCACTTCGCAGAACTCTTCCAAACCAAACACGCCGCCTTCGCGGCCATTGCCCGACTGCTTATAGCCGCCAAAAGGCGAGCCTTGCGCAAAGCCCGAGCCGTTGGTCTCCACCATGCCGGACCGCACCCGCCGCGCCACGCGGCGACGCTTTTCAAGGTCCTCGGTCTGGATGTAGTTGGTCAGCCCGTAAGGCGTGTCATTGGCCAGCGCGATCGCGTGCTCTTCGTCGTCAAACGGCATGAGCGACAGGACAGGCCCAAAAATCTCCTGCTTGTAGATCTCCATATCCGGGGTCACGTCTGCAAACACGGTGGGGCGGCAGTAATACCCGCGGTTCAGGTTCTCGGGACGGCCCACGCCGCCTGCAACCAGCTTGGCACCTTCCTTGATACCCTGCTCGATCAGCCCCTGCACCTTGTCAAACTGCACCTCGGACACCAGCGGCCCGATATGCTTGCCTTCCTCAGAGGCCGGGCCCACGACGGTCTTGTTGGCCATCTCGGTCGCCTGTTCCACGGCCTCGTCGTAGCGGGACCGCTCCACCAGCATCCGGGTCGGCGCGTTGCACGACTGCCCGGTGTTGCGGAAGCAACGCACGACACCTTGCGTCACGGCTTTCGGGTCTGCGTCAGCAAAAATGATGTTGGCACCTTTGCCGCCAAGCTCCAGCGATACGCGTTTCAGCGTCTCGGCGGCGGCGACGGAAATCAGCTTGCCTGCGCGGGACGAGCCAGTGAAGGAGACCATGTCCACCTCTGGATGCGCGCTCAGTTGCGAGCCGACACCGGGGCCGTCGCCATTGACCATGTTGAACACGCCCTTGGGGAAGCCCGCCTCGTGGATGAAGTCGGCAAACAGGATGCCCGACAAAGGCGAAATTTCCGACGGTTTCAGCACCGTGGTACAGCCCACGGCCAGCGCCGGTACGACCTTCAGCACGATCTGGTTCATCGGCCAGTTCCACGGCGTGATCAGCGCGCACACCCCAATGGGTTCATAAAGCGTCGCTTCCGTGTCGGTATACATGCGGTCGAACTCGAAGCTCTCCAAAGCTTTCAAAAAGCCGCCCAGATGCCAGGAGCCCGCGCCCACTTGCTGCGCCCGTGCCAGGTCTTGCGGCGCACCCATCTCAAGGGAGATCGCCTGCGCCATTTCCTCGGCCCGGTCGTTATAGACCTCCGACAGGGTTTTCAGCAGCGCGATGCGCTCTTCCTTCGAGGTCTGCGACCACGCCTCAAAGCTGGCCCGCGCCGCAGCCACGGCGGCATTGGTGTCCGCCTCCGAGCCAAGAGAGATCGTCTCGCAAACTTCCTCTGTCGAGGGGTTGATGACGTCAAAATCATGCGCTTTGGCCGGAGAGACCCAAGCGCCGTCGATGTAAAAATTCTTCGCGTTCTTCATGTCATGGCATCCTTTTTGGCCGCGTCAGCGCAACATGATCCTGACCTAGCCCATGCGCAACCCCGACTTAACCCGCAGGAGCGACAAGCTTTAGAAACGTCGCGACACGGGTTTCTGCCAACTGCGCGATATGCGCGGGGGAGGGTTCCGGCACCGCGCCGGTTACCCGCCTGATCTGCGCGTCCCCGATGACCAGCGCAATGAACCATTCCGTCGCGATGCGCGGCGAGGGGGCCGCGATCTGACCGCGTTCAATGGCCTGCGCAATCAGCCCCGCAACCAGAGGCGCAATATTGTCGCGCCCGCCCTCAGCGAGGGTCTTGCCCAAACGGCCCGTCTCATCTGCCGCCGCCGCACGGCTCAAGGCAATGGCACGCTCAGATACCAGCGCCCCCAGCAGCAAAGGCGCAAGGCGGCGCAACGTATCAACAGGCGCACCACCGGTCTGCACCACGTCTTCCAACGCGTCATGCAACGCCGCCGCGTCGCCCACTATAAGCGCCGCAAACAACCCGGTCTTGTCGCCATACCACCGATACATCGTCTCATTCGACGCCTGCGCAGCCCGCGCCACCGCCAACATAGACGTCCCGGCATAGCCCTTCTGGACCAGCACATCATAGGCCGCGCGTTCGATCTCGGCCTGTCGGGCGTGTTTGTTCTCAGGTTTCATTTGCTAAAGCGTACAAAGGAATACGGATAATGAAAAGGCGTACATATTAATACGGTAACTGCAAAGTAACCCGAACAACCACGCACTCCACCGCGACGGGGATGTAAAACGCCCGGCAGAGGCGTATATCAGTAAAGATCAGTTTCCATGAAAAGGAGAAGACCATGGGCCTTCGCATCAATGACACGATCCCCGACATGACGGTCACCACAGATAAGGGCGACATCTCTCTGCATGATTGGGTCGGCGACGGTTGGGCCGTCATTTTCAGCCACCCCAAGGATTTCACCCCCGTCTGCACCACTGAATTTGGCGCGGTCGCGCAGCTGGCTGACGAATGGGCCAAGCGCAACACCAAGGTGCTGGGCGTCTCCGTTGACGGGGTCGAGGACCACGTGAAATGGAAAGCCGACATCGAGAAAGTCGCCGAAGCCAAGGCCGAGTTCGCCATCGTCGCCGACGAAGGTCTGGAGGTCGCCAAAGCGTTCGACATGCTCCCCGCCGAATACGTGCTTCCCGACGGCCGCACGCCCGCTGATTCAGCTACCGTGCGCTCGGTCTTCATCATTGGCCCGGACAAACAGGTGAAACTGATGATGACTTACCCAATGACCGTTGGCCGCAACTTCGCCGAGATCATTCGCGCCCTCGACGGCCTGCAAATGTCCGCCAAAGGCGTCGCCACGCCAGCAAACTGGCAGGTTGGACAAGACGTGATCGTGCCGCCGGCGGTCTCGACCGAGGATGCGCAAGCCAAGTTTGGCGACGTGACCACCGTGCTGCCCTACCTGCGCACGGTCAAAGCGCCGGGCTAACGCGCGACGTGGCGCTCTGAGAATCCAAGCCAAAAAGAAGGGCGGTCGGGGTCTACCCCGCCGCCCTTATTCATTCAGCAATAGCCGCGCCGTTAGTGCAGAACAGCTTTCGTCCCGTTGGGCACCTGCTGATACAGATGCGCAATATGCGCATTGGTCAGCCGCACACAGCCATTTGAAACAGCGGAATTAATCGTCCACGGCGCAGAGGTCCCATGGATGCGCAGGAACGTGTCACCAATCCCCGGCGCGAACAGATACAGCGCCCGCGCGCCCAGCGGGTTATCAGGACCGCCCGGCTGGCCATTTTCCCATTTCTTGTATTTCGGATCGCGCTTGATCATGTCCTGCGTCGGGGTCCAAGACGGCCATTCCTTCTTTGCCCCGATGGTAAACGTGCCGCTCTCATACAGCCCCGCGCGGCCAATGCCGCAGGTGTAACGGATGGCTTTGCCCTCCGGCAGCGTCCAGTACAGCGCGAAGGCGGTCGGGTCGACATGGATCTCGCCCGCAGGCAGATCGCCCGCCAATCGGATCACACGCGGTTTATATTCCTCAGGCATCACCCAGGCTTTGCGCTGCGCAATTGCAGGTGTGGCCAGCATGGCGGCCCCGGACAGGCCAGATGCCAAAAGCGTACGACGGTTCATCATTTAAACTACCCCTTGTGTTGCTGCGCCAGCGCCGGAAGTGTCATTGGGCAGCCCGGCACGACCACAGAGCTGTTATTTTGGGCCAATTCAGGTCGTTTTGGCAGTCACAGGTTCTTGAAGTCACAGACTGTGTCTCAGCCGCCACAACGGGGTGTACCCATGAAAAAGGCCCGGATCCCCAAGGAATCCGGGCCTTCTGGCAATTCTGTGTCTGACGCCCTTAGGCGGCGCGGCGACGCGACAGAGCGCCCAAACCAAACAGACCGACCATCATCAGCGGCAAGGTGGCCGGCAATGGGACAACGTTCAGGTCAGATTCGTACTGCGCCACAATCGCCTCAGCCAGCAGCTGATGGGCAATCGCGTTCGGGTGCACAGCATCCGCAAACAGCAGCGTGTTAGGGTCAACGCCCAGGTCAACACAGCTTGGCCCTGCTTCGCTCAGCGACGCGGTACATGGTGTTGTCACATCGAAAATGCCGAACTCGAACGAGCCGCCTTCGACGCTGTCGATGATCGACTGAAACACGGCATCGGTGTCGAAATTGGTGATCGACAGCCCGTCATTCGCTTCAAGCGTCAGCGCATATGAGGCCAGCTTGGCATTGAAGACCAACGCCGCGTTGGACGCTGCTTCAGACCCTTCGCCTGCAAAAGCGGGGGTGCCGCCAAAGTCGGGAAGACCCAGCAACAGGAAGTCGTCAAACCCTTTGCCCAAAGCGGCGATATCGCGAATGCCCTGTGCAACGTCGCCAGCGGCTTCAATCGGATTGCGGCCCTGGAAGAAGTCATTCGCGCCAAAGAAGACAGAGACCAGCGGGTTGCTGCCCGGCGCAACGGCACCTGCGCTCAACGCGCCGCCAAACGTGGCCACTTGGCCCGCGAAGGTCGACAACTCGCTCAGCGGTCTGAGGTTCTCGTCACCTGCAGTGGCCCCGCCCAATGCGAAGTTGCCGGTGTCCAGCCCTGCATCGGTAAAGTCATCCGCAATGATTTCCGCGTAGGTCGGGCCGTTCGAGAAACGACCTTCAAAGCTTGGTGGGAACAACTGCCCCAGCTTGCCGTCATCGGTCAGGCTGTCGCCAAACGCGTAATAGCTTGTAAAAGTGTTGGTCAGCACGGAGGCCGACGCTGGCACGGAAAGCGCCAGCACAGCGACCCCTGCCTTAAGAAGTATGGACATTGCGTCCTCCCCATTAACGTACGTCTTTGTTTTACAGGACATTAACGAGTTTGGGCATAAAATCGCCACTTTTTGGCCCTATTCCGTGACGTCAACTCGCAAAAATTCAAGCGATTGTCTCCGAACTGGAAACAGAACCGGGTTCTGCGGGGAAATGTAGGCGTTCAGTTCGCATTCATGGGCGTGGCCCGCGGTGGTGACAGCACCCTTGGAATCGTCACCATCACCTGAAAAGGGCTCCGACACAGCTGTCAAAGCCCCCGACGTACGCGCCCCGTGTAAGCACGAGGCGCGCATCATTCTCTAGACCCGCTTCAGGCCTTTTGCGACTTGCGCATCCGCCAGCCCAGCAGCCCTAAGCCCGCCAGCAGCATTGGCGCAGTGGCTGGCAACGGCACGGCAGAGACTTCGGTGATCTCGATGCTCAGCAGGTTGAAATCACCCGGTGCGCGGAAGAAATCCAGCACGTCGCCCGATCCCAGAACGCCGCCCGGCGCAAGGGCGGCCCCTGCAAAGATCTCGGTGATATCGGCACCTGCCCGCTGCACGGTGCCGTTCTCGGCATCACCCAGCGCAATGTCCTGACCGACAACAAAAGCAGACCCGAGCAGCCCGTTGATCTCCGTCCCGGCGTCAAAGATATGCGAGCCGGTCACATCAATGGTTTGCGGGCCCAGGAACATGCCGCTGTCGTCAAAGATGCGGTGCGCCCGTGCATCGTCATTCCCGATAAACGTGTCATTGGTCGGCAGCAGCATCGCGAGGAACGTCAGATACTGGTTGTTGGCACCGTCAATATCCAACACCGCGGTGACCTGCTCACCCGGTTGGATGGGCGGCGGACCGGAGGGGGAAGGGTTCACATTGCCTTGGCTGTCAGCGTCAACCAAACGACGCTCCGCCGCGATGCCGGAAGCGGCACCTGTCTCAGCAATCAGTTCCAACCCGGCAGAGGCGGCCTCGCCGATGTTGAACGCGTCGAACGTGCCATCATGGAAGGCGGTGTAAAGCGGCGTCACGGCAAACCCGCCCGCGCCTGTGTTGTTGGTGATCGTGATCTGGATCGTCGCGGCGCTGGCGGCAGAACCGAGCAGCATCGCAGAGGCGGCCAGCGCCGGTGCTAGAAGATTGGTTAATGTCATACTATTTCCCCATTGGATCTTTGTAGGTAACGAAAATCGAGGGCAAGACGCCCCCGACCCGGCAACGCTAATGGCTCCCAACCACAGCCGTTACACACGAGCCGGTGAGGAAGGCCGGTCTCTCGCGATTGTCAGATTGGCAAGGCTTGAACGGCGCGGTGCAGATCAGCGCGGATTCTAAAATCATTTAAAAACAAATGGTTAATTTTTCGGACAGCACCCGACCTCACCGAAATGAGAGCAAACTGTGGCGCGATCATGTCAAGAAATTGGCAAGACCCATCATCAGACCGCGAAAAACGGCGCGACTCGGGCGGCCTACCTCAAGAAAAAACCCCGACCAATGGGCCGGGGTTTTTCCAGTTCAATTCGAAAGGTCGAAGGGCTTATTCAGCCGCTTCTTCCTTCTTGATCTCTTCGCCCGTTTCCTGATCGACGACTTTCATCGACAGGCGCACCTTGCCGCGATCATCAAAGCCCAACAGCTTGACCTTCACCTCTTGGCCCTCTTTCAGGACGTCGGAAGGATGGTTCAAACGGCGGTTCTCGATTTGGCTGACATGCACCAGCCCGTCGCGCTTGCCGAAGAAGTTCACGAAGGCGCCGAAATCGACGATCTTCACCACGGTACCGGTGTAAACCATACCTTCTTCTGGCTCAGCCACGATCGAGTGGATCATGTCATAGGCCTTCTTGATCGCCTCGCCATTCGGGCTTGCGATCTTGATGATGCCATCGTCGTTGATGTCGACCTTGGCGCCGGACACTTCCACGATCTCGCGGATGACCTTGCCGCCCGTGCCGATGACTTCGCGGATTTTATCCGTTGGCACCTGCATGGTCTCAATCCGTGGCGCGTGGATGGAGAAATCGCCAGCCGAAGACAGCGCTTTGTTCATCTCACCAAGGATATGCATCCGGCCGTCTTTGGCCTGCGCCAGAGCGGTTTTCATGATCTCAGGTGTGATGCCCGCAACCTTGATGTCCATCTGCAGCGACGTGATCCCGTTCTCGGTCCCCGCCACTTTGAAGTCCATGTCGCCCAGATGATCTTCGTCACCCAGAATGTCCGACAGAACAGCGTAGGAGCCGTCGTCTTCCAGGATCAGACCCATGGCCACACCGGCCACCGGCGCTTTCAAAGGCACACCTGCGTCCATCATCGACAAGGATCCACCACAGACCGAAGCCATCGAGGAAGAGCCATTCGACTCGGTGATCTCAGACACCAGACGGATGGTATAAGGGAAGTCGGTCGACGCCGGCAGAACCGCCTGAAGCGCACGCCAAGCCAGTTTCCCGTGACCAATCTCACGACGACCCGGAGGGCCGAAGCGCCCAACTTCACCAACCGAATAGGGCGGGAAGTTATAGTGCAGCAGGAAGTTCGACTTATACATGCCCTGCAGGCTGTCGATCATTTGCTCATCATCGCCGGTGCCCAGAGTGGTCACAACCAGACCTTGCGTCTCGCCACGCGTAAACAGCGCGGAACCGTGCGTCCGTGGCAGCAAGCCAACTTCGCTGACAATATCGCGGATCTCGTCCAAGTTACGCCCATCAATGCGCTTCTTGTTCTTCACCACGTCACCGCGCAGAACGGTGCTTTCCAGCTTCTTCAGAGCGGACCCAAGGTTCTCGTCCTCCAGCTGCTCTTCGCTCAGCTTCGCAATCGCGGTCTCTTTCGCGGCTGCTACAGCAGCGGTACGCTCCTGCTTGTCAGTGATCGCATAAGCAGCGCGCATGGCTTTCTCGCCCGCTTTGGCCACGGCCTTATACAGGTCGCTGTAATCCGGCGGCGTGAAGTCGAACGGCTCTTTCGCGCAGTCTTCCGCGAAATCAACGATCAGGTCGATGGCGGGCTGGATTTGCTCATGCGCAAACTCAACGGCACCCAGCATCTCGTCCTCGGACAGCTCGTAAGCTTCGGACTCGACCATCATCACGGCGTCTTTAGTGCCCGCAACCACAAGGTCCAACCGCTGCTCAGGGTTCATGCGCAGGTTGTGCATGTCGTCCATCTCTGGGTTCAGGATGTAATCGCCATCCTCAAAGCCCACGCGGCAAGCCGCAATCGGACCCATGAACGGAGCGCCCGAAATCGTCAGCGCAGCAGAAGCCGCGATCATCGCAACCATGTCCGGATCATTGACCAGATCGTGGCTCAGCACAGTACAGATCACCAAAACTTCGTTCTTGAAGCCCGGCACGAACAGCGGGCGGATCGGACGGTCGATCAGACGCGATGTCAGCGTTTCTTTTTCGGTCGGACGTGCCTCGCGTTTGAAAAAGCCACCCGGAATTTTACCGGCGGCGTAGTATTTTTCGTTGTAGTGTACGGTCAGCGGGAAGAAGTCCTGACCGGGCTTTTGCTTCTTGGCAAAAGTGACGGCGGCCATAACGGAGGTCTCGCCGTAGGTGGCAATCACGCAGCCGTCCGCTTGACGGGCAACTTTGCCGGATTCGAGCGTCAGAGTTTCCTCACCCCACTCGATGGATTTTTTAGTCACGTTAAACATGTATCGTTTCCTATCTGGAAGCACTCGCGGGCCTTCCCGCGTCTCCCATTTCAATGGCGGCCCCATTGCCGCCGACCCCTCTTTCCTTTGTATGGCGCCGGGGTCCGCGCGCCACGTCTCAGATGAGGGGTCTATAGAGGGGTTTTGTAGGTTTGGGAAGTGGGGGTTTGCCGCCGTAAAGTTCTGCAGAACAAATAAGGCTGCGTCGCCTCACGGTCACCTACCCGCCCCGGCTCAGTGCCGTGCGTTCCGCCTTTGCCGCCGCCGCTTGTTCATCGCACGAAGTCTGGCAAACGTACCGTCACCTAATAGTTTCCGCGCAATCCGTCGCCCCGACAGCCGACCCGCACTGGACGCCAGCCCTTGAGACCCCATCAAATGATTCACTTGCCGCATTAACGCCAGTCGGCGGTCATAAAACTCGGTGTCATCTTCGGCATTTGCGTCAGGATCTGTTGGTTTACGCAGGTAGGCAAAAAACTCGATCCCGCTGGTGGCGGTCACTTCGATCAGTTCCAGATCGATCAACCCGATATGCTTCAGGTCGCGAACCATCAGCTCAAAGCTCGGCCCGAACACGATGTTGCAATGCGCGTCGCGATAAGGTCCCGGGGCCTCGCGTTCGGCAACATATTTGGCATAGGCACCCTTCAGATCACGCTCCGGGGTAAACCCGTCGGGGCTGCTATAGGCGATGTTGAACGAGGCGCGCTCCATATCGGGCGAGCGGTAGATGGCCTGATTGGCATCGGTGTCAAACAGGGTCTCGGGCGAGGGCTGGCTGCGTTCCTCATGGTAGGCAGACAACCAGTCGGCCAGCCGTGTTGGCATTCGAAAATGATCGAATGTCGCGCGGCAGTCGGGAATGGCCATTGTCAACGTCCCGCCCGGTGCCAAAGCAACTGAGCAGCCACGCAAAAAAGAGATCGGGTCGGGCAAGTGCTCGAAATTATGCGACGAGATAATATAGTCGACAGTCCCGGCGAACCCTTGTGACTGGGCCACCTCCCCAAGCTTGCAGGCATCGGTGACGATATCGACCGGTTCGATTTTTACGACGCTCTCGGGCGGAATCGTCGGGTTGGCATCTGCCGTTTTACGCAACGCATCTTGGTCTAGAATATCGGCGATCAACACGTTGTAGCCGTCTGCTTTCGCGACTGCAGGGGTAAAGTAAGGAGCGATTTCTAGCCCGGTTTTCTCTTTATCTGCAAATCTGCGCAGCTTCGTGAAACGGTTCATTCAGTGCCCCTTCGCCAATATCGGGGAAACTAGGGGGGAAGGGTGGGTCGCGCAAGGCGTCGCGGCATTACGCGCTGTCCTTCGACACCCTCACCACCCGCTCCGCCTCCGCCGCGTCATACGCCGCCAATGCCAACACCATCGTTCGCAAGTTATCCGCACCCGAGGGCTGTGGCGCGGCCCGTCCATTCATCACCGCAACCGCGTGCTCTTGAAAGTTGAACACGCTGTCCTGCACGCAATGCCACGGCTTGGCGCCCCATGCGGGCACCGCAGGGTCCACGTCCTGCGTCTCAGCCCCCGAAGCACTATGCACCGTCAGCCTGTTCCACCGATCCAGCACCAACGTCCCGCGATCCCCCTCGATCATGGCGGCGGTATTCGGGAACGGCTCAGGACTGTATCGGCTGAAAAACGAGCAATCGCACACACACGTCGCCCCGCTCTCCATCTTCATGAGCGCGGTGAACAGGTCCTCCCCGCGCACCTCGGGGTTCACGCTTTGCGTGGTGCACGACAGCGACGCAACCTCTCCCATGAAGAACCGCGCCACGTCGAACAGATGCAGCCCTACATCCATGATGGCGAACCGCTCGATCTCCCGCAGGTAGGGTTGATTGACATAGTTGTCGTAGCCATGCCGAAAGCTGAATTGCGCCTGATGCGGGGTGCCGATCGCGCCCTGATCCACCAGCGCCTTCATCTCCAGAAACGGCCGTTCCCAACGGAAGTTCTCATGCACGATCAGCTGCGCCCCCGCCCCCTCAGCCGCATCGACCATCGCTTGCGCGTCTTCCAAGGTTTCCGCAAAAGGCTTCTGGCAGATCACTGTCGCCGCGTGACCCACCGCCATTTCGACCAAGCTCCTATGCGAGGCGACAGTCGTTGCCACATCGACGAAATCCAAATCCTCAGCGGCAAACATTTTCGCCGGGTCGTCATAGACCCGCGCGATCCCGAACCGCCCAGCCATCGCCTGTGCCTTGTCCAAATCCAAATCGCACAGCGCCACGATTTGCGCCCCGTCCAAGGCCGACCAGGCATGCATGTGATTTTCGGCAAAAAATCCGCAACCGATCAGCGCGCCGTTTTTGGTCTCAGCCATGGGACATCTCCGGAAAATTCAGAACCGTCCCAAAACCTTACCAAGTGGTTACCAAATCCGCGCAAGAGTTTTGTACAAAATGGGTTTCGGGCCCAAAAAAGTGACCCCGTTTTGTACAAAACACGCCGCGTCTTGACCTGAGGCCGAAAGAAGGGCCTCGTGAGGCCATGAGCGACCACAAAATTCAGGACCTGCATGTCCACCGCATTCTGATCCCCGCCAAAGCCGTCCATTCTCACGGCAGCGGCGACGTCGCGGGCATCCATTCTGTCATCATCGAGATCACCACCGACACAGGTCTTTCCGGCTGGGGGGAGGCCTCCCCCTGGCCCGTCTTCACAGGCACCGCAGAGGGCAATGCCGCAGCACTTCACACCTATCTGCGCCCGCATCTCATAGGCCAGGACCCGGTACAGGTTGAGCTGCATTTAGCCATGGCAAACAAGGTGTTAGTCGGTCATCCCGAAGCCAAAGCCGCGTTGGAAATGGCGCTTCTCGACATCACTGGCAAGATCTCAGGCCTGTCGGTTTGCGAGCTGGTTGGCGGCAAAATGCGTGATGATATGGGGCTCAGTTTCTCCGTCGCGAACCCGGATTTTGACGCCGATCTCGAGGATATCGCCGCCATGTGGGAGGACGGCGTCCGCATTTTCAAATTCAAAACTGGCTTCGCCGAGCATAGTTTCGACGTCATGCGCACTGAGAAACTGCGTAATCTTTACGGCGACGAAATCGACATAAGAATTGATTACAATCAAGGGCTTGCAGCCTATGACGCGGTGCGCTGCATCCGCGATCTGGAGGCGTTTCGCCCCACCTTCATCGAACAACCCGTCAAAATGCACGAACGCGACGCCCTCGCTCACATCACCCAGGTGATCGACACGCCCATTATGGCCGATGAAAGTGTCTTTGATCCGCAGACCGCTCTGCATGGTGCCCAGAACCGGATCGCCGACATCTTTTCTCTTAAGGTCATGAAATCAGGGGGAATTCGCCGTGCGCTCGAAGTCGCCGCCATTGCCCGCGCCGCCGGGATCGAGGTCTACGGAGGCTGCATGTTTGAGACCGGATTGGCCCATGCCGCAGGCGCTCATCTGATGGCCGCAGTCCCCGATCTCAAGCTCCAATGCGAGTTCTACATGGCGACGTACTACGCCCAGGAAGACATCCTGACCGCCCCGTTCCCCGTCAAACAAGGCCGCGTTTACGTCCCCGAAGGTTCCGGCCTGGGCGTGGATGTGGACCGCGATATGCTCAAGAAATACGCGGTTGCCGAGGTGCTCCAATGACCGATCAAGTGACTGAAAAAAATAGCGAATTGACGGGTGGTCAGGTCATCCTGAGAATGTTGGAACTGCACGGTGTGACCCATGTGTTCGGCCTACCGGGCGAGACAACCATCGGCTGGTATGACGGCTGGCAGGACCACAGCGATATCGAATACGTCCTGACCCGCGACGAGCGCACCGCCTCCTTCGCAGCCGAAGCCTATGCCAAGATCACGGGACGCCCCGCCGTGCTAGAGGCCCCAAGCCCCGGTGTCACGCACTGCACGCCGGGTATCACAGAGGCGTTTCTCAGCTCCGTCCCTGTGATATTCTTCAGTTCGGATATTCCAATAAATCAGGATAAAAAACATGGGCTTACGGGCGTTGATCAGACAGCGCTCTATGGCTCGATCTGTAAGGAATCCTTCACGCTGACACATGTGGCAGAGATTCCTTTCCTACTCCGCCGGGCTTTCCGCGTTGCAACTTCAGGACGTCCCGCCCCGGTTCATATCCGTGTCCCGATCAACGTGTTCCGCGAAAGTGCCGTGGTCGAGGACCTCTATGCCGAGCCCGAGTATTCCCACTATCCCGCCCATCGCCCTGTCGCTGATCATACCAAAATCAAGCAGGCTATCCCTCTGCTTCTAAAAGCAAAAAAGCCTGTGATGGTCGTCGGGCAAGGTGGGCTGATCTCGATAGCGACAGACGCAATCCTCGATCTTGCTGAGCTGCTTCAAATCCCCGTTGCCACCACAACCCCCGGCAAAGGTGTGTTCCCCGAGACCCATCCGCTGTCGCTTCGCGTAATAGGTGCCCGAGGCGGGATGGAGCATTCCAACGCGTATGTCGCCCAAGCCGATACTGTGTTTTTCATCGGCACGAACACGGATTCCAGCTCTACGATCCATTGGAAACTCTACGGCGATCCAAAGACGAAAACCTTCCTGCATCTCGACATTGCGGAGGCCCATATCGGCAACAACTTCCCGCTCGCGGTCGGCATGGTTGGCGACGCCCGCGCCACGCTGCAATACATGGCAGAGCTGATCCGCGAGCAAGCTCCGGACCCGCGTCCAAAGACTGACCTCAACCCGATGAAGCAGACCGCGCTGGATGCTGTCTTCAACTCCAATATCGAGATGCCCGAAGGCACGGTTTCTCCGGTTAAACTGTCGCAGGCATTGGATAAAATCATGCCGGACAATGCCATCGTCACCGCAGAGCCCGGCGTTGCGGCGATCTATCCTTCGGCTCTTTTGTCGGTTCGAAAAGCCGGACGGCGCTACATCACCAACTATTCCATGGGTGCCTTGGGCTACTCCGTTCCGGCCGGTTTGGGCGCGATTTATGCAAACGATGGCCCGGTGATTTCCTTCACGGGCGACGGCTCTTTTGGCTTCGTTATCGGCGACATGGAAACGCTCAAACGCAGCGGCAAGAACATCACCATCATCTTGACCCGCAATGATAATTTCGGCTGGATCCGGGGGGAGGCGATCTTGCTCGACGACGTCGACGAACCTTGGTCCACCGACTTTAACGGGGTGGATTATTGCAAGGTTGCCGAAGGGTTTGGGTTCATTGTGGACAAGATAACGTCTGAAGATCAGATCGAGGCCAAGCTTACGGCTGCGATTGAAAACGAGGGCGCAAACTTCATTGAGATCATGGTCCCCTCCCAGGACAAAATCGTTCCTTTCGTACCGCCATGGGTCGCCGCCGCCAAGGAAAAGGGCCTGCCCTATTTCTACTAGCTCGCGGCTATGTCATTGTAACTGATAGACGATTAGGGACCTTTGTCGATGTTTCTCAAGAACGCATGGTACGTCGCCGCATGGGGCGAGGAGATTACAACCGAACTGCAGCAGGTCATCTTGCTAAGCGAGAAGATCTGCATGTTCCGCGACAGCTCTGGAGATGTCATCGCTCTGGAAGACTCATGCCCGCATCGCAAGATGCCGCTGAGCAAGGGCCGTCGCAAAGGCGACGCTGTCGAGTGCGGTTACCACGGGTTGACGTTCAACTGCGCCGGCCAATGCATCGTCGCGCCGGGTCAGGGCACCATCCCCTCCAACGCCCGCGTCCGCGCCTATCCCTGCGAAGAACGCTACGGGCTTGTGTGGATCTGGATGGGCAACCCCGCGCTTGCCGACCCGTCCGAGATTTTTGAGATCGCCCATTTCGACGATCCCGCATGGGGCATGAATAAGGGCGCCGCGCTGACCATCGATTGCAATTATCTATACGTCACCGACAACCTGCTCGACCCAACACATGTGGCATGGGTCCACCAATCCTCCTTCGGGCAGGCAGCAACTGTCGATACCCCTTTGCGTATCACCAAAAGCGAGGACGGGGTCACTGTTTGGCGCTGGATGATGGATGTAGAACCCGCGCCGTTTTACAAGAAAATCGTTGAATTTCAGGGCAATTGTGACCGCCTGCAGCATTACGAAGTCCGTTACCCTAGCCATGCGCTGATCAAAGCGGTGTTTACTCCGGCGGGCACAGGCGGCGTTGACGGCCCGCTTCATGAACAGACCTTCATCATGGACAGCTATAATTTCATGACGCCCGAAACCGAAAGCAAGACGCGCTATTACTGGTTCCAGCTGCGCAACATCCGCCCTGACGACGAAGCGCTCAGCGCAATGATGAGTGAGGATGTAAAACACGCGTTTGAAGAAGACCGCGAGGTGCTGAACCTCGTGCAAGAGGGCATGGCCAACAAGACCTCACCGCATATCGATCTAAACATTGATGGCGGGCAGTTGCGTTACAGGCGGCAATTGGAGGCCATGATCGCCGAAGAACGCACAGTCGATGCGGCGATGGAATAGATCGGTCTAGACCGGCTTACAGACCGGATTGATAAAGAGCTCTGTGACCTGAGGCAGGGTTGCCTTGAATGCATCCAAAGCCTCGCGGAAAGCGGCCTCTTCTTCTCGGTTCGCCAGATAGAAGGACACCACCGGGGCAGCCGTGCTGACAACCGGGCTGCGCAGATTTGCGATATGGCACCACTCGCCGGGCACACCCAATGGGAACCAGATATTGTAGAGCATGGCATAGTCGATCTGTTTCGCCTCGGACAATGCACGGACCTCTTCGGGCGTCCTTTGTCCATCTGCTGCTGCCTTACGCGCCTCCTCCGAGCCAAGCCCCCACAGATCGAGGATATAGGCAGGGTTATCATAGGCGAGGTAGCCAATGTCATTGGCGGCGAACCGGCTTGGGTAAAACTCGGTAGAGAACCGATGCATCTGATATTGCTGCGCATAGACGTTTTCAGAGGCCGCAGGCGTCAACAGGGTCGTATTGAGATAGGCCCCGCACACCGCCAAAAGGGACAGGACCGTCGCGCCAAATCTGGCCCGTGTGGAGGTCAGCGAGGCAGAGAAGATGTCGCGGTAGACGAAGAGCAGCGCCCCCACCAACACGGCGACGATGTAGACCTCATATCGCGACCACCAGCCATATTGGCCCACAAGCAAATGCGCCACGGTCGCGAAGCCCACACACCATATGACGCGCCTATCGGTCTCGCTACGTGCCGGGTTTTCTCGGATCAATGCAATGATGAACATTGCAAGACCGAACAACAGCAACGGCGGCCGCGCCTCGGCCAGAGCAGCCGTTACGTTGGAGGCAAGTAGCATAACCGGATTGCCCTGACCTTCGCCGAGCATTGCAGCCGAAGCTGCGTGTTTGGTCATAACGCTGCTAGGCAGCCAAGGCAGCCCAAGCGACGACATGTATGCAAGATAGGCCAAGAAAGCGGCTACGATGACCCCCGCGAGGGATAGGCTCAGTCGCAGGCGACCTGTGAATGCGAGCATCACCAAAGCAGCAAGGCTCAGCGCCATCCCCTCAAATCGTAGCAGCGGCGCAAAGATAATACCGAGCACCAAAGCTCGAGGAGCAGGGTGTTCACTGCGCAGCGCGATGACGCCCAAAAGGATCGCGAGGCTGGCCCAGACATGGAGCGTATGCTCCATCCCCGTCAGCGTCAGTCCGATGACATTGGCGCAAAGCAGGGCCAGCGGGAGCACGATCAAAGGCTCGGGCACATATTGAGCGGGTCCGGCGTCATTGTAGGCACGCCATACCAAATCACCCATCAGCCATGCGCATCCAAGCGCGCCGACGAAAGCGAGCGCGAAAGGCGCTAGATGGCCAAAGCCCATTGAGACAAGCGGGACCAGTAGAAAAGGGTACAAAATGGATGAGGAGGGCGACGCAGCCTCGCCGGGATTGATGCCGTAGCCATGTCCCGCAGCCAAGTTCTCTGCAACTGCAAGGTGGATATACGGGTCATCCAGCGCATAGACCAAAAGCCCGTCAGTCCGGGCGAGCACCGCCAAAACGCAAAACGCGACCCCTGCCGTAACAAGGATCGCGCCGTAAATCTGATAAAGAGATTTCTTCATCGGGTCTGAGTGCCTAACTTAGCGGCGGATACCCAGACGTTTGATCAGGTCCTGATAACGCGCTTCATCTTTGGCCTTGGTGTAGTCCAGAAGCTTGCGGCGCAAGGCAACCATCTTCAGCAGCCCGCGGCGGCCGTGGTTGTCTTTCTTGTGAGTTTTGAAGTGCTCGGTCAGCGTGGTGATGCGCGATGTCAGGATAGCAACTTGGACCTCTGGCGAACCGGTGTCGCCTTCTTTGGTCGCAAATTCTTTCATGACTTTGGCTTTTTCTTCAGCAGTGATCGACATCGGGGTCTCCTTCATAAGGTTAAGGGTTATGGCGCAGGCCGGGATGTCGTCCAGCAAGGCCCGTGGAGGCTCCACCAAAGGCGGATGAGGGCGTATAGGGTGCCCACGTTCAAAAGGGAAGCGATTCCTTGCGTGCGCCTAGCTCCAAAGCTCTGGCTGCTGCGCGTAGGCAATATAAAGGGGATGCTTGGGATGGCCCGCTTTGCTGAGCCCTAGATGGTAAAGTGGCGTACCCGTCGCGCGCATCAGCGTTTCCACCTGCGGACCGCGTCCACGATGCACGCCATGGGTGCCCCAAGCGCAGACCACGGTTGCCGCCCAGTGGCAGGCCTGTGTGATGGCATTGTCATTGGCGGGGCCGATTGGCTCAGGTGCCTTGCGCATCGCGAACGGGTCGGTGTCGCGCCATGCGAAGATGTTGCAGACCCTGAACGCGCCATAGCCCAATGCCCGTGCGCGCCGTTCGCACCGCTCTACGGTTGGGTCGTTCTGCACTTCGGTTGCGGTGGAGGGGTTGAGCATCACAAAGGCAATCTTGCGGCCCGTTTCATCCCAGACACGGGTCAGATCATAGCGGTATCGCTCGCAATCTGAATAGGTGGCGGTGCTGGCCGCATCGTCTTTGAGATGGGTTCGGATGATCATGGCCCGCCTTGTGGCAGGCCACGATTATGTCTTCAAGCCTCGGCGGTTCTGGACCCTTGGCTCAGCGGCGCTTTTTCAATCGCCCAGACCAGCACAACGGCGTAAAGGATATGGCCCCAAAGCGCGACCCAGGTGATGCCGGTCCAGCCAAGAAAGGGTTTGTTGCCTGCGATCAGATGCGCAACGCCGTAAAGCGCGAAGACCCAAAGCCCGATACCATAAACCACGGCGGTCACGCTCCAATGCAGAGTTGGCCAGATGCGTGTTTGCACAGGGCGGGCGACCAGCACATAGCCCAGCGAATAGATCATCAACCCGTTGATGATATGTACTGCATCGCCAATACCTTTGGGGGCCGCACCGAATACTGTTTTCACAGTTGCTTGCGCCAAACCGACAGGAGCCAGCTTGGCAAAGCCCAGCAGCGGGGCAAGCGCTTGGCCGAAGAAGTCAAAGGCAAGCGTGGCCAACGCGCCTGCAATGAGGATGGTCCAGGGGGAGGTCTTAGTCATGATCTGCGTCCTTAAAGGAATGTTTCTGTTGTCCCTTGTCTAGCCAACCTGACCGGCGCGCAGATACCCCGCTCACGCGGACCTGACCAAAGCGACCGTTGTGTGAGCGGAATTGTAATAAAGCCGAAGAAAACCCCGCATTTCTCTCGCATTATTTGGGTATTTCAGCGCGATGACGCACCAACATGTAATATTTTCAGATAGAAGGCGTGTTATTGCAGCTTAAAGACCCGGCTGGGATGCAGCTCTCCTGACTTATAGCGACCAACGGCGACAGCTTTCCCGTGTAACGACGCCCATGCCTCGTCACCGTATTCTGCGTCCGCCGCCAGAACCATGCCCGGGTTGCCATTGCGCAGCTTGGTTGCGCCATCAACGGTGGTCGGCAGCTCGGGCAAGTCGGCCAGACCCGTTTCCAATGGCAACAGCATCTCGTCAATTTGAGGCGTCTTTGCCAGCGCCTCTACCTGCTCCAAGGTGACGGCGTCCTCGAGCTCAAATGGCCCGGACCAAACCCGCCGCAGGCTGCGCACATGCCCGTAGCAGCCCAGCGCCTCCCCAAGGTCGCGCGCGACGGAGCGCACGTAGCCCCCCTTGCCGCAGACCATATGGAGTTTCAGGTGATCAGGGTCTGAGCGCTCCAGCATTGTAAGTTCGTCTACGTAAAGGGGACGGGCCGCGAGCGTAACGTCCTGCCCGCTGCGCGAGAGTGCATATGCGCGTTTGCCGTCAACCTTCACTGCGGAGAATTTCGGCGGTACCTGCAATATGTCGCCCGTAAACGGCGTAAGGGCTGCGATAATCTCCTCATCAGAGGGGCGTCGGTCCGAGGTCGCGATTATCTCTCCCTCATTGTCATCGGTGTTGGTCGCCTCGCCCAGACGGACGTTAAAATCATAAGCCTTCAGAGCGTCGGTTATGTAGGGAACAGTCTTCGTGGCCTCGCCCAGCGCAATCGCCAAAATGCCCGTCGCCTCCGGATCCAAAGTGCCTGCATGGCCGGCCTTGTTGGCCGAGAATGCCCAGCGGATTTTCCCCACAACTGAATTGGAACTGATGCCGGCAGGCTTGTCGACCACCAACCAGCCGGAAATGTCGCGACCTTTTTTTCGGCGTGCCACGGGAAATGTTCCTTACCTGCGAAATGAGACCGCGTGCTACTGCCGCCTTGCTTTGGCGTCAATGACCCGTCAGGAGCCTAGCTTTCCACGTCCCGCCGAACGGCGTCTTGGTTAAGCAAGCGGTTCGTCTCGTCCATCCGGTCAAAACTCTCATCCAGCAAAAACCGAAGGTCCGGCGCGTATTTCATCGTCATCTCTTTGCTCAATGCGCGGCGCAGCTCGCCTTTGTTGCGGGCCAGCGCATCAATGGTTTCCTCGCGCTTGTCGCCGCCCAACGGCAGCACGAAGGCCGTCGCGATCTTCAGATCCGGTGTGATGCGCACTTCGGAGACTGTGATCGACAGCCGATTCAGATCAGGGTCATGAATGTCGCCGCGATTGAGGACATCAGCCAACGTGCGGCGGATCAACTCGCCCACACGCAATTGCCTTTGGGACGGTCCCGCCCCGGAAAAATGAGATTTCTTTGCCATAGCGTGCCACTTAAGCCCCTTGCGAGCATGGTGCAATGGGGCCTAAACCTCTCGGGCATCAAGAAGGGACCAAGAGATGACCAGCGGACCGGGTATCGTGATCACAGGCGCATCAGGCCGTATGGGCCGGATGTTGATTGAGACCGTAAGGGCCTCGGACAAGTGTCATTTGGTAGGTGTCACAGAGCGCGAAGGCCATGACTGGATTGGCCAAGACCTTGGCGAAGCACTGGGGGGCGCCGCGCTTGGTGTTCCGGTGGTCAGCGATGCCATCGAAGTTTTCAAGAATGCACAAGCGATCATTGATTTCACATCCCCCGCTGCGACCGTAGCCCATGCCGAACTAGCCGCTCAGGCGCGTGCTGTCCATGTGATCGGCACGACAGGCATGGAAGAAACCGACCTCGGCAAGATCGCCGCCGCTGCCCGCCATGCGCCAATCATCCGCGCGGGGAACATGAGCCTCGGGGTCAATCTGTTGACCAAGCTGACCCAGATGGTAGCCGAAGCGTTGGACGATGACTTCGATATTGAGGTGATCGAGGCGCACCACCGCCACAAGGTCGATGCGCCCTCCGGCACTGCACTGATGCTGGGCGAAGCCGCCGCGACCGGTCGCGGGGTCTCTCTTTCCGATGTAAGGGACAGCGGGCGCGACGGCATCACAGGCGCACGCAAACGCGGAGATATCGGTTTCACGGCCATTCGCGGAGGCGATGTGGTCGGCGAGCATGACGTGGTGTTTGCTGCTGATGGCGAACGTATTGTGTTGCGTCATCTGGCGACCGACCGGGGCATATTCGCCCGTGGTGCTTTGAAGGCCGCTTTATGGGGGCAAGATAAAGGGCCTGGTGAATACGACATGATGGACGTTCTCGGGCTGTAGCAAAGCAAAGAATTTTCGCGAGAATCTGAACCAAAACCTTCCCTCCCGCGTATCGTCTGCGACGATGCCAGAATGTGGGAGCACTGCTATGCGGAAATCAACAAGAGCCAAGGCAATGACGGTCGCTTTGGCCTGCGTGCTCTTCCCCGCGTCCGCGCTCGCCTTTGAGAAGATCGAAAGCCGCGAGGAGTTTGTCGAGGCCATTGAGGGCAAGGATCTCAAGATCACAGGCATTTCGGTCAACGTCACACCGGCTGGGGAAATCAAGGGCCGCGCATTTGGCATCCGTGTCAGTGGCGAATGGCAATGGCGCGATGGCTATTTCTGCCGGTCGTTGTTCTGGGGTCGGCAGGATCTCGGGCCGAATTGTCAGGAAGTCACCATTGACGGCGACACGATCCGGTTCACGTCTGATCGAGGTGCCGGCGAGTATGCCGACCTGAAAATGCGCTAGAAGTCTACCGCAATCCCTTTCCGCTCCCAATCGCCATAGCGCACAGGCTCTGGTCCGTCGCGGCCTCCCAATTCGGGGGGGAGATTAGCTTGCTTAGCGGCCTTTCGACGCTCCTCGGCCTCTGCCAACGCACGCTTGGCGGCTTCGGGGATCGGTTTGTCTGCTTGTTTGCTCATACCTGCTGATATACGCCAGCCAGATAAAGAAACAAGGTTCGCTTGTTGCGAAGATCGAAAGGCAGTGCATGGCTGAGACGCCACAGACCAAATCGAAACAAGACAAAAGCGCTTTCGCCGCGCGTGAAGGTGCCATTGGCTTGCTTGACGGCGTTTTGGAAGACCGGCTGCAACTGTCGAAGCTGACACAAGGGATCGGTCCGCTTTCTGGTTTGGACCCTGCTGACAAGGCTCGCGCGCAGAGGCTTGCCACGGAAACGCTCCGCCATCTCAGCCGCGCGGATGCGCTGATCGAGCGCTATGTTGACCGCATGCCTCCCGTGACTGCACTCAATGTTCTGAGATTGGCGGTGATCGAACTACTGGTCGAGAAAGAGGCCCCGCATGGCGTTGTCGACAGTGCGGTGACGTTGATGCGCCGCACTCGCCAATCGCGACGTATGTCAGGGCTCGCCAATGCGGTGTTGCGCAAGGTTTCTACCGAAGGCCCAGACATCTGGGCGGAGCTGCCGGTGCCCAGATTGCCCAAGTGGCTCCGCCGCCGGATCGTACACATTTACAACGAGGAGATTGTGCAGGCGATAGAAGCGGCGCATTTGGTTGGCGCCCCGCTAGATTTAACCCCAAAAGATGCGGCGGCTGCACCTGCGCTTTCCGAAGCGCTAGGTGGTACGCTTCTTCCCTCCGGTACCGTTCGGCTGTCCAAAGGCGGCCAAGTATCGGCCCTGCCGGGATATGAGAATGGCGAATGGTGGGTGCAAGATGCAGGCGCAGCGTTGGCGGTCAAGCTGTTGGACCCGCAAGAAGGCGAAGCCGTTCTTGACCTATGCGCCGCGCCGGGCGGCAAAACAATGCAGCTTGCGGCTGCCGGCGCTGAGGTGACAGCGGTCGATGCCAGCTCGAAACGAATGGCTCGCGTAAAGGAGAACCTTGCCCGCACGGGCCTGAAGGCAGAGCTGATCCGCGCCGACGTTCTGGAGTGGGAGGCGGAGCAATTCTATGACGCGATCCTGCTCGACGCGCCGTGTTCTGCCACAGGCACGATCCGACGCCACCCCGACTTGCCATTTGCCAAGACCGGGAAGGATATGGACCCCATCTTTGACCTGCAGGCCGCGATGATCGACCGAGCGTTGATCGCTCTGAGGCCCGGTGGTCGGCTGGTTTACTGCACGTGTTCACTGCTGACGGAAGAGGGCGAGCGTCAGGCCAAAACCGCCATTGAGCGCCATGGTTTGACCGAAATCACGCCCGATCCAGAACGCCTTGGCATTGATCCGGATTGGTTGCATTCCAATGGTGGAATTCGCCTGCGGCCGGATTACCTTGGCGAGTGTGGCGGAATGGACGGCTTCTTCATGATTTCGTTGCGCAAGCCTGACTAACCCATGACAGGGCGTCTCTCGGGCCGCTAATATCCACGCAATAAGAACAAGCATGAAGTTGCGAGATATGGTCCTGAAATGGGGCAGCGGGGCGAGACGGGCAGCCCCCACACCTAAGGTATCGCTGGTTGATCGGCTGCACACGAGGTTTGCCTCGCGGCATAGCCAGGTTACGGGTTTCGTCTACCAGCCGGAGCCGCGAAGCAGCGGCTCCTTTGCGCGTGGACGTCAGCTCTTGAGTGGAAATTTCCAGTTCGGCGGCCACCTGCTCCATCAACCAAGTGCAGCGATTTGGGACCTTGCCGCGCCAGATCGTTTGTTCGAGGCGGAAATTCACGGCTTTGGCTGGCTTGATGATCTTGCCGCCGTTAGCGATGGCCCCGCGCGTGTAGCGTCTCAAAAGTGGTTGCAAGATTGGATCACTCATTACGGCAGAGGTATAGGGACGGGCTGGGCGCCGGACCTCACTGGCAGGCGATTGATACGTTGGATCACCCATGCGCTGTTCTTACTCAACGGCCAACCCGCAGAGGACAATCGCCGCTACTTCAGATCACTCTCAGAGCAAACCACTTACTTGGCCAGAAGCTGGCAAAGAACCTCCCCCGGATTGCCGAGGTTCGAGGCGCTTACGGGGCTGCTGTATGCTGGGTTAAGTCTGAGCGGACTTGAGGACATGGTGGAAACCGCGGCGGCTGCGCTGGCGGCTGAGTGCAAAACCGAGATCGGCAAAGACGGTGGCCTGCCAACCCGAAATCCGGAAGAGCTGATGGAGGTGTTGACGTTATTGCGCTGGGCTGATGCCGTGTTGCGCGATGTCGGCAGAACGCCAGCGGATGAGCAGACCGCAGCGATCCACCGCGTCGTGTCAACGCTCCATGCGCTCCGCCACAGCGATGGCGGACTTCCGTCCTTTCACGGCAGCGGGCATGGGCAGGATGGCAAGCTCGACCGGGCTTTGGCAGGTACGGATGCAGCATCGCCCGATGCAACGGATTTTCCGATGGGCTACGCCCGCCTCAACGGCGCACGGACAAGCGTCATTGCGGATGTCTCTGCTCCGCCAAAAGGCAAAGCCGCGTTGAATGCCCATGCGGGCACGTTAGCGTTCGAGCTGACCTCAGGGCGTAGGCAGGTCATTGTGAACTGCGGGGCGGGGATGGCGTTTGGTCCGGATTGGCACCGCGCGGGTCGCGCCACCCCGTCGCATTCCACACTGGCAATCGATGGCGTTTCTTCCGCGCAACTGGACATCCGACCCGACGCCGAACCGTTGGTGGCTGGCCCAAACTTGGTAACTGCGCATCAAGCTGCGGGGAGTAACGGCAGCGACCTGACGGCCAGCCATGATGGTTATCTGAAAGATTACGGCCTGACCCATACGCGCAGGCTATCGCTCAGCCGGGACGGCCGTGTGCTGCAAGGGGAAGACACACTTGCGGCGTCAACCGACGTAGAGAAGTTGGCATTCGATAAGCATATGAACCGCATCGCGCTGGCGGGATTGCCGTTTTCTGTCCGGTTTCACCTGCATCCCGATGTCGAGGCGTCGGTTGACATGGGCGGACATGCTGTGTCGCTTTTGCTCAAGAACGAAGAAATCTGGGTGTTTCGCCCGGTGCAGCGCGTTGAACTGGCGCTGAAACGAAGCGTTTTTCTCGAAAAAGGGCGGTTGAACCCGCGTCCGACGCAACAGGTTATTTTATCTTCGCGGGTGATGGAGTATGCGACCCATGTCAGTTGGGTGCTGGCCAAGGCGCAGGACATTCCGTCCCACTTGCGCGAGGCTGGTTACGACGCACTGACATCGGGATAAACAGCTTACCTTGACGAAGGATTTTCATGACCGATCTTGCGCCCCTCCGCCGCGCCCTGCTTTCCGTCTCCGACAAAACCGGCCTCATCGACTTGGGCCGCGCACTGGCCGCGCGCGGAGTTGAGTTACTCTCAACCGGCGGTTCTGCTGCCGCGCTGCGCGACGCTGGTCTGGATGTGAAAGACGTTGCAGAAGTTACCGGCTTTCCGGAAATGATGGATGGTCGCGTGAAGACCCTTCACCCTGCGGTTCACGGCGGTTTACTGGCCTTGCGCGACGATGACGGCCATGTCGCTGCGATGGAGGCCCATGGAATTGGCGCTATCGATCTTCTGGTCGTCAACCTCTACCCATTTGAAGAGACTGTCGCCAAAGGGGCTGACTACGACACCTGCATCGAAAACATCGACATTGGCGGGCCAGCCATGATCCGTGCGGCTTCGAAGAACCACAGATTTGTCTCCGTCGTAACGGATGTTCAGGACTATGAAGCGCTGCTAGCAGAGTTGGAGAAACATGAGGGCCAAACTACATACGCCTTCCGTCAACGACTTGCTCTGACCGCCTATTCTCGCACCGCCGCCTATGACGCGGCTGTCTCGGCCTGGATGGCAGAGGCGTTGGACGAAGTGCCACGTCGCCGCGCGGTTGCCGGTACGTTGGCGCAAACTCTGCGTTACGGCGAAAACCCACATCAGAGCGCTGCATTTTACGTTGATGGGTCTTCGCGGCCTGGCGTCGCGACGGCACGGCAGCACCAAGGCAAAGAGCTGTCATATAACAATATCAACGACACCGACGCCGCATTCGAATTGGTCTCTGAGTTCGACCCGAAGGATGGACCAGCCGTCGCAATCATCAAACATGCGAACCCCTGCGGTGTCGCCCGCGGTGCGACGGTTGCGGAGGCTTATGAGAAGGCCTTCCAATGTGATCAGACCTCTGCATTTGGGGGTATCATCGCCGTCAATCAGGCGCTGGACGGTGCGACCGCAGAAGCGATCAGCGGCATCTTCACAGAGGTCGTCATCGCACCGGGTGCAGATGACGAAGCGCTCGCCATCTTTGCTAAAAAGAAGAATCTGCGGTTGCTGACCACTGACGGCTTGCCGAATATGCGGGCGAGCGGGCTGACCTACCGCCAGGTTTCTGGCGGGCTACTCGTACAGGATAAGGATGTCGGACATATCACCGCTTCCGAGCTGAAGACCGTCACGAAACGAGCCCCGACCGAGCAAGAGATCAAGGACATGCTCTTTGCATGGACCGTAGCGAAACACGTCAAATCTAACGCGATTGTCTATGCCAAGGATGGTGCGACCGTGGGTGTAGGCGCCGGTCAGATGAGCCGCGTGGATTCAACCCGGATTGCCGCTCGCAAGGCGCAGGACATGGCGGAGGCTTTGGGCATGAGTGAAAGCCCGACCATCGGCTCAGTCGTCTCTTCTGACGCGTTCTTTCCTTTTGCGGATGGTCTGATCACCGCGGCTGAGGCTGGCGCGACAGCGCTCATCCAGCCTGGGGGCTCCATGCGAGACGACGAGGTGATCGCGGCAGCAGACGAGCTGGGGCTCGCTATGGTGTTCACCGGCATGCGTCACTTCCGCCACTGACATGCGCTTGCTTGCTCTCTCTGCCCTGTTCGCATTCCTAACCGACCAGCTTTCCAAGCTGTATGTGATGTTCGGCCTCGATATGCAGGTGGGCGACAGGATCGAGGTTTTCTCGCCCTTGCTTGTCTTCGTTTTTGGATGGAACCCTGGGATCAACTTTGGCCTATTCAGCGATAACCCCGAGCTTTCGCGGTGGGTTCTGACGATCTTGGCCATTGTTGTTTCAGGCTTTCTGATCTGGTGGACCAAACGATCTTTGACCCGCAGGATCGCCATTGTGGGCGCAGGTTTGATCGTTGGCGGGGCCTTGGCCAACGCGTTGGATCGCGTCCTTTACGGTGCTGTCGCAGATTTTCTGAACGTATCTTGCTGCGGTATCCACAACCCGTTCATTTTCAATATCGCCGATATCTGGATTTTTGCGGGCGCTTTCGCCATTGTCATCTTTGGCGATGACAACAAAAAGGATGACGTTGCGCGGGCGTAGAAACCCTCGTGACGCCCCGGCGGGTTTCGTTTAAACATGAAACCAACGAGTTCTAAGGAGGCCAAAATGGCTGGCAAGGTAACGATCCTTCTGGGCGCAATCGCAGCAACTGCAATGCTGTCTGCTTGCGACCGCAACAAGGAACCGCAGCTGCTCAATGTGAAGGCCAATACCGATGGCCCTGACGAGTTTGCCATTTTGCCGAACAAGCCTTTGACCCAGCCCGAAGACTACTCTGCTCTGCCGCAGCCCACTCCTGGTGGAAGTAACCGTGCGGACCTGACACCGATCTCTGATGCGACATTGGCGCTGGGCGGAAACCCGGCAGGCGGCATCAGCGATGGCGGCTTGGTCAACCACGTGTCGCGCTATGGCCGCGACGGGACTATTCGCGAGCAATTGGCCAGCGAAGACCTCGAGTTTCGTCGCCAGAATGATGGCCGTTTGCTTGAGCGCATTTTCAACGTGAATGTCTATTACAAGGCCTACCGCAACCAGTCGCTTGATCAATACAGTGAGCTTGAACGCCTGCGTCGTCTTGGGGTGAGAACCGTGTCCGCGCCTCCTGAAGGCGTTGAAGCGGCCGAGTAAGAGCGCACCTTATAACGGCCGCTCACAAGACCGTTGCGGCGGTTGAATTCGGCAAGGCGTGCTTCATATTGAAAGCCTAGACTTTTGAGAAGGATAGCCATGCTGCGTCATTCCCTGATCGCCCGTTTTGCTCTGGCGGCTTTTGCCTCTTTTGCTCTACCGGCCTCTGCCGCTGAAAATGTCACGACGTTCACACTAGAGAACGGCCTAGAGGCCGTCGTGATCGAGGATCACCGCGCCCCGGTTGTCGTTCACATGCTTTGGTACAAAGCGGGCTCTGCCGACGAGAAACCCGGCGTTTCAGGTGTCGCACATTTTCTTGAGCATCTGCTGTTCAAAGCCACGGACAATATGGAAGCAGGCGAGTTTTCTGCGACCGTCGAGGCC
Source organism: uncultured Litoreibacter sp. (assembly GCA_947494645.1). Classification (GTDB taxonomy): domain Bacteria; phylum Pseudomonadota; class Alphaproteobacteria; order Rhodobacterales; family Rhodobacteraceae; genus Litoreibacter. The sequence goes on along the minus strand of CANLVO010000002.1, from coordinate 251,179 downwards.
AATGGCGGCTCCGACAATGCGTTCACCTCTTTCGACTATACTGGCTATTTCCAGCGCGTTGCCTCTGACCGCCTTGGGCTGATGATGCAGATGGAAGCCGACCGGATGCGCAATATCAGGCTGACCGAAGAGGATATCATCACCGAGCGAGATGTCATTCTGGAAGAGCGCAACCAGCGCACTGACAGCGAGCCCGGCAACCTGTTCAGCGAGCAGCGCATCGCAGCGCAGTATATGAACCACCCTTATGGTATCCCGATCATTGGATGGCGTCATGAAATGGAGCAACTCAGCCGCGAGGACGCGCTTGAGTTCTACGAGACTTATTATGCCCCTAACGCTGCAATCCTTGTGGTAGCAGGTGACGTAGACCCTGCCGAGGTTGAGGCGCTCGCCAAGGAACATTACGGACCGCTGAAACCGACTGTTGGTCTTCCTGAGCGCGTTCGTCCACAGGAGCCCCCGCAGCTGGCAGAGCGACGGCTGACCTACGAGGATCCGCGTGTGGCGCAGCCTTACGTGATCCGGACCTATCTGGCCCCCGAACGCGACAGCGGAGACCAAGAAACCGCCGCCGCGCTGACGCTTCTGGCCGACGTCCTTGGCGGCAGCGCCGCAACCTCTGTTTTTGGGCGCGAACTGGAGCTGGAAAACCGTAAGGCCGTTTACACTTCGGCATTTTATAACGGGACGAATTACGATGACGCCATGTTCGGGGTCATCATTGTGCCCACCCCTGATTTGTCACTGGCCGAGGCCGAGGCGGAAATGGACGCGGTGATCGCACAGTTCATTGAAGATGGCGTGGATGCAGATCAATTGGCCCGTGTCAAAACTCAAATCCGTGCCTCACAAATCTATGCCAACGATAATGTCGGTGGTTTGGCGCGTCGCTACGGAGCAGCCCTGACCTCAGGTTTGACGGTGAAGGACGTTCAGGACTGGCCCGACATCCTTCAAGCGGTGACCGAAGAAGACATCATCGCAGCAGCCAAGATGGTCTTCGCGCGCGACAATGCGGTGACTGGCTTCTTTCAGAAACCGTCCGTTGAAGGGGAGGTGACCCAATGATCCGCTTTTTGATGACCCTCATCGCAGCTGCATTTTTCATGCAACCCGCCACCGCGATTGACATCAAAGAGGTGACCTCGCCTGGTGGCATCACGGCATGGTTGGTCGAAGAGCCTTCTATCCCATTCACAGCACTGGAAATTCGTTTCAAAGGTGGCGCCTCTGTTGACCGCGAAGGCAAACGGGGTGCGATCAACTTGATGACCGGCACCATCGAAGAAGGCGCCGGAGAGCTCGACGCCACACAGTTCGCCGCTGCCAGAGAGGCGCTCGCCGCAAGCTACGGCTTTGACGTGCATGACGATGCTCTCACGATCTCAGCTCAATTCCTGACAGAAAATCGCGAGGAGGCGCTGGCTCTGCTGCGTAAAGCGTTGATCGAACCACGGTTCGACGAGGCCGCAATCGACCGCGTCCGCGCGCAGGTCCTATCGGGCATCAGGTCCGACGCACAAGACCCAGCGACAATCGCCTCGGAAACCTTTATGTCGAAAGCCTTTGGGGATCATCCCTATGGCTCTGCTGTTGAAGGAACCATCGAGTCGGTAACAGCTCTGACCCGCGAAGATATCGTCACAGCCTACAAAGACGTTTTGGCCCTCGACCGCATTTATGTGGGCGCAGTCGGCGACATCACGGCGGAAGAACTTGGAGAAGTTCTGGACGCTTTGCTGGGCGATCTGCCCAAAACTGGGGCGCCACTTCCCGAAGACATTGGCGTGGCGCTCACCGGCGGTCAGACCGTGGTGCCCTTTAACACACCGCAATCCGTGGCCGTCTTTGGTCATCAGGGTCTTGAACGCGACGATCCAGATTTCTTTGCCGCTTTTGTTATGAACCAAGTGCTTGGCGCTGGGGGCTTCGGCTCGCGGTTGATGGTTGAAGTGCGCGAGAAACGCGGGCTGACCTACGGTGTCTATTCCTACCTCGCGCCAAAAGACTATGCCGAGCTGATGATGGGGCAGGTGGCTTCGTCCAACGATCGCATCGGGCAGGCCATTGAGGTGATACGGGACGAATGGGCAAAGCTCGCCAGCGAAGGCATCACCGAAGAAGAGCTCGAAGACGCAAAGAAATACCTTACAGGGGCATATCCGTTGCGGTTTGACGGCAATAGCACCATCGCCAAAATTCTGGCGGGCATGCAGATGGATGACCTGCCAATTGATTACGCTGACACCCGGAACGACAAGGTAAATGCGGTAACGCTCGAAGATATCCAGCGCGTGGCGGCGCGGTTGATGCGACCTGAGGCGCTGCATTTTGTAGTGGTCGGGCAGCCTGATGGGATCGAAAACAGCAACTGAACCAACATGGCCGAATCGGAAAAGGGCGTGCTATACCTAGGGGTATGAACGCCCCACACCGCAATATAGGCCAAGAACTGCCCGTAATCAGGCAGTTGGACGAGGTCGCTGTCAACCAAATCGCAGCAGGCGAAGTTGTTGAGCGTCCTGCATCTGCTGTCAAAGAATTGGTGGAGAACGCGCTGGACGCAGGCGCCACACGCATAGAGCTTGCCGTAAAAGACGGTGGCAAGACGTTGGTACGCGTAACTGATGAGGGCCACGGTATGTCCGCCGAGAATCTGCCGATGTCATTGTCGCGCCATGCCACCTCGAAGATCGATGGCACCGATCTGCTGGATATCCATACATTCGGGTTTCGGGGGGAGGCTTTGGCCTCGCTTGGTGCTGTTGGACGACTGACAATTACCTCTCGCGCACGCGGCTCTGACACAGCACACATGCTGTCGGTCAGTGGTGGGCAGATTGCTCCTCTCAAGCCCGCTGCCTTGTCCATTGGAACTGTCGTCGAGCTGCGTGACTTGTTTTACGCCACGCCCGCCCGTCTCAAGTTTTTGCGGACAGATCGGGCAGAGATGCAGGCCATTACAGATGTAATCAAACGCCTGGCAATGGCGGAGCCCTATGTTGGCTTCACGATACGCGACCTATCAGGTGGCGATCAGGGGCGAGTTACATTTCGGGCAGACCCAGAAACCGGCGATATGTTTTCGGCAATGGGCGGGAGGCTTCGTCAGATCCTCGGCGCGGAATTCGCGGAAAATGCGTTGCAGATAGATGCTGAACGCGAAGGCATTACACTGACCGGGTTTGCTGCCCTGCCCACCTATTCCCGAGGCGCAGGCACGGCGCAGTATTTATTCGTCAATGGCCGCCCCGTCCGCGACAAGCTGTTGATTGGGGCGCTACGTGGCGCCTATTCGGATTTTCTGTCACGAGATCGCCATCCAGTGGTTGCTCTGTTTCTGGAATGTGATCCACAGAAGGTCGACGTCAACGTACACCCGGCCAAGGCAGAGGTCCGCTTCCGCGATCCAGGGCTCGCGCGGGGGCTTATTGTCTCTGCGCTGAAGCACGCGTTGGCGCAGGCGGGTCATCGCGCCTCGACCACAGTCGCAGATGCCACGCTCGGAGCGTTTAGGCCAGAGCCTGCGGGTCGGGTTTACCAAATGGATATGCCATCTCAGCAAGCGCTTCGAAGCTCTTATATGGCTCAAGCTCCGGGCTTGTCAGAGGCGCCAGCTCCATTCGCGCCAACCTCGGCCCGGATAGAGGAAGTCGTTCCAGATGATGCGCCGCAAGACACGCCACTTGGCGCAGCGCGGGCGCAGGTGCATGAGAATTACATCGTCGCGCAGACCGCAGACGGTATGGTCATTGTTGATCAACACGCAGCGCATGAACGGCTGGTCTATGAAAAGCTCAAGCGCCAGATGGCTGAAAACGGCGTCGCCACTCAGGCCCTTTTGATCCCGGAGATTGTTGAGCTGTCTGAAGGTGACGCTGGGCTCTTGCTTGAGTATTTACCGTCGCTTGCCTCATTTGGTTTGATCATTGAGCCGTTTGGTGCAGGCGCTGTCGCTGTTCGAGAAACACCCGCTATTCTGGGAGTGATCAACGCGGAAAAGATGCTGTGGGACATTCTTGATGAGATTTCCGATCTCGGCGACAGCCAAACGCTGGCAGACCGTATTGAAGCGGTTTTGAGCCGGGTTGCGTGCCATGGCTCCATCCGCTCTGGACGGGTCATGCGCGGCGACGAGATGAATGCGCTCTTGCGCGAAATGGAGGCCACGCCGCATTCTGGCCAATGCAATCACGGTCGCCCCACCTATGTGGAATTGAAACTGGCCGACATCGAACGGTTGTTCGGACGCACATGATCCAGATAGGAATCTATACATTCGACCTAAGCGATCCCTTGGTGATTGCGGTAATCGTGGGCGTGGCCGTTGTGTTGCTCATTTTACTACTGGTTATTCTGTCGCTAAGAGCCTCTGCCCGCTCCGCGCGGGCGGCGGAGCCGTTGATGGGGCAGGTCGGTCAACTTGCGCAAACCGTGCAAAGCCTTAGCCAAGGGCAGGCCCAACTGACGGGCGGATTAGAGGGCGTCTCCAAATCGCAGGCGATGACATTGCAGACCATGGAAGTTCGCATGGCAGAGGTGCAGCAGAAAATGGCGGAGCGGTTACACGAAAATGCGATGAAAAGCGCCCGCTCGCTGTCTGACCTGCAGGAGCGTATGAACGACACGCTGCACGGCTCGTCTGAAAAGACGACGAAGTCGCTGACACAGTTGCAAGAGCGTTTGGCGACCATCGACCGGGCGCAAACCAACATTGAAAAGCTGTCTGGCGATGTGCTGTCCTTGCAGGACATCCTTTCGAATAAGCAGACCCGTGGTGCATTTGGAGAAATCCAGCTGAATGACATCGTGACCAAAGCGATGCCTGCGGATAGTTACTCGTTTCAAACGACGCTATCGAATGGCAAACGCGCCGATTGCCTGATCAACCTTCCCAATCCGCCCGGTCCCATCGTGATCGACGCCAAGTTTCCGCTGGAAGCCTATGAAGCGCTGGTCGCTGCAGACACCAAGGAGGATCAGGCCCGCGCCCTGACGGCCTTGGGGCAGGCGGTAAGGGTACACATACGCAAGATCTCGGAAAGCTATCTGATTGAAGGCGAGACCGCCGACGGAGCTCTGATGTTCCTACCGTCTGAGGCGGTCTACGCCGAGCTGCACGCCAAGCTGCCAAATATCATTCGGGAAGGGTTTGATGCACGCGTTTGGATCGTGTCGCCGACCACCTGCATGGCGACTTTGAATACGATGCGGGCAATTCTGAAAGACGCCCGGATGCGAGAGCAAACGGGCGAAATACGAAAAGCCCTGCGACAACTGCATCGCGACGTTGAAATCATCGGCGAAAAAGCGGGAAAGCTGGAGACGCATCTGCGTCAGGCAGGCGATGACGTGGCTGGCGTCATCACTGCGGCAACGCGGGCGGGCAAACGCGCGGACCGCCTAGATAACTTTGATTTCGAGGAACTGGCTCCGGATGTTGAAACCAACGTTGTCCCCCTAGAAAAGCCACTAGAATAAAGAAAACCGGCGCGAAGGCCGGTTTTCTCAATGCTCTCGGGGCAAGCAAGTTCCCAAAACCTGCCTAAAGGTCGTACGGTCGAATTTCAGACCTCTTACGGGCCTTTCTTTTGACCAGCAGCTCTTTCAAGCCACATTGTATATCCCAAAGCGCCAGCGACATCAGGCGGCCATGAACAGGTTGTGCATGGCGATACTTTGACTGTCGTGATCCTCAGTCCCATCACCCATCCGCGCCGGGTCTGCCGAGATCAGGTCGACATTGCGGACAACGGATAAGTCATGAGTGGTACGCACGATCTTACGAGCGTGCATGCGAGTGTAGCGAGATTCGATCCGAACAGTCACAGGTGGTAGCCTCATCCAAGCAAGGCCCCCAACCCAGCGTCAGGAAAAGATTGCGATATTGTTAAAATTCCAACAAGTACCGGATTCCGTACCCAAATTGCGGCAGAAAAGCGGCAGTCAGATCAGCGTATGGGTCTAGATACGCGCCCATCTTTGCGCAATCCGCTGTACGATACCTGAGAAGTGAAGCGGTGCGTCCGTGGCCGCGAGGCAAATGCACGGCCCACTTTCATCAGCCACAGGTTTGTGGTGATCATCCTCAGTCGCAATCTCGATATCCCCTCGGGCAAATCGATCGCGCTCATCCCGGAACGCGCCTTGCAGTACCAACGTAAGCTCCGTGCCGTGGTGACCATGATCAGGCATTTCGCAACCTGCAGGGATATGCAGCAAACGAACCGATGCAGAGCTGGACGTCTTCAGGATGGCTTGGCGCACACCCATTCCAAGCTTGCTCCATTTTACCTGATCCGGGTCCGGACCAATATAATCCAGCAAAACCTGAGGATAGATGCTGCTTGTTGGTTTGGAGACCACGGGTCTCACCTTCTCTGTCCCGACAGCGTCGAGAAGATCAGCAGCAGCCATTTCCAACTGAACCGAGCCCGCGTCCTCTAGTACGGCACCCCCCACCGCATCAAATGCGCCAAGTCTGGCCCGGCACTCGTCGCACATGGATATGTGGCTTGCGACAACAAGGTTGAAAGCCTCGGGCAAAGCGCCGGCGGAATATCCCATAAGTAGGGAGTCGTCGAGGTGGTGGTTGATCTGTGTCATGGTTCGTTTCGCTTCATGTTGTGGCGCAGACGTTCCAGCGCCAACCGTATACGTGATTTGATCGTGCCTAGAGGCAGACCGGTTTCCGAGGCGATCTCCGCATGGGTTAGATCACCAAAATAGGCTTTCTGGATAAGGTCCCTTTGCTTATCCGGCAGCGTTGCGATGGCGGCGACAAGCTGCGTGCTTTCTTGTTGGAGCCCTAGAAGCTCTTCTGGTTCGGGGTCTGCTTCCGGACCCCATGTCAATTCTTCCGGCTCAGGCCGTCTTTCTTTGCGCAACAGGTCAATGCGCCGATTTCGCGCGATGGTGAAAATCCAAGTCGCGACAGACGCACGTGATGGATCAAACATGTCCGCCTTGCGCCACAGCGTGATCATCACGTCCTGCGTGCACTCTTCGGCCATACTCATGTTGGACCCAGACTTAACCAAGAATGCTTTTACCCTTGGGCCGAAATGGTCAAAAATGACCGCAAATGCCGCACGATCGCGCTCGAGGCTGATGCGCGACATACATTCGACCCACTTCGTATTTTCAGTCATATTACTCGGTTGCATGCGCCGTCTTGTTTTGCTGCTCAAAACTGGGGCCGACGCTGCGTCTTCTGCAGAAATTGGCACACCAATTGGCTGCCCGACGGTCTCTAGCTCTTTGAACATACAATAGTTACGTCGCAAAGACGTTATCGGATCAGATAATTCTCTTTAATCCGGCAGGGCGATGTGGCCGTATGACCAATCACTACCGAAATACGACTGGAGACCTGAATGCCCTTTGAAAACTTGCCTGTGGCGCCGAAACGAATTGCTGTTATCGGCGGGGGCATCTCCGGAATGGGTGCAGCGCACCAACTGTCCCGCGATCACCACGTTACTCTTTTCGAGGCAGAACCTCGTCTAGGAGGCCACGCAAGAACCGTACTGGCCGGTCGAGACGGTACCCAACCGGTAGATACCGGGTTCATCGTTTACAATGACATCAACTATCCAAACCTCGTGAGGCTCTTTGACGAGCTTTACGTCCCGACGACCGACAGTGACATGAGTTTTGGCGTGTCTATCAAAGGTGGTCGGCTGGAATATGCTTTGGCGAGTTACGACACCATCTTCGCCCAGCGTCGCAACGTGGCCGACCCGCGCTTCCTTCGGATGCTGCGAGACATTATGCGTTTTAACAGCCATGCGCCTGAGATGACCAAGTCGTCGGATCAAAGTATCGGCGATTTTCTTGCCGTGCTCGGAACCGGCAAGTGGTTTCGTGACCACTATCTCTTGCCGCTCACAGGCGCGATTTGGTCAACACCGCTTACTCGCATGCTGGACTTCCCGGCGCAAACGCTCGTGAAATTTCTGAAGAACCACGGGTTGACTGGTTATCACGACCCACACCAATGGCGCACCGTACAAGGTGGATCGACGCAATATGTGTCGCGATTGCAGTCGAGCCTAACCTCAAAAGGCGCAGACATCAGGCTTGGTGCTCCCATCCAGTCGGTCTCGCGCGGGGTCATGGGAGTGGAGATCAACCCGCATGGCGGCGTAACGGAAATTTTCGATGAGGTTGTGTTCGCCTGTCACTCTGATCAAGCGCTGTCGATTTTGGAAGACGCATCCGAACAAGAGCGCTCCGCGCTTGGTGCTGTGCGCTACCAACCCAACACCTCTGTTCTGCACTCTGATGCCTCGTTGATGCCAAAGCGGCGCAAGGTGTGGTCCAGCTGGACCTATTGTGAGGATACGTCCGGAGCTAGCGACAAGATTGATCTGACCTACTGGATGAATTCGTTGCAGCCGATCCCGCATGACGACCCGATGTTCGTAACTTTGAACACCACGCGGCCCATTCGCGAAGAACTGATTTACGACACGAATACTTTCATGCACCCAATCTTTGATCTGGCGGCCATCGACGCGCAGCAGAAAATCAGAGAAATGAATGGCACCAACGCCACATGGTTTTGCGGCGCATGGATGAAGAACGGTTTCCACGAGGACGGACTGTCCAGCGGGCTTGATGTAGCAGACGCCATCATGGACGCCGGGCTCTCGGTGGCTGCGGCTTGAATACAGTCGACCATATCGCCGGAACCACGTTCCACGGACGGAAGGGCAGCGTTGATAACGCATTCTCTTACGGCGTGGACTACGTAATGTTTGACGCAGAGGCCGAACTCTCCGCGCCGCGCCTGTTCTCGCGAAATGGTGGCAACCTCGTCTCGCTTTGGGATCGCGACCATGGTGGAGCACCCAAATCCGGTACCGGAGCCGTTTGGGTGCGAGAGGTTCTTGCGGCACATGGGTTGGACGATCTGGTAGCCAAACTAAGCTTGCTTGCCCAACCGAGGGTACTCGGCCATGTCTTCAATCCCGTCAGCTTCTGGCTTGGGTTTGACGGTGAAGGAGGGTTGCGTGTCGTCATTCCCGAAGTGTCCAACACATATGGAGATCGTCATTCGTACCTGTGTGTGCATGAAGATCACCGGGTGATCGCGGCGACAGATACTCTGAATGCAAAGAAGATCTTCTACGTCTCACCTTTTCAGCCTGTAGAGGGCGGGTATCAGTTCCGTTTTGACATTCGCGACGAGAAGATCGGCATTTGGATCGATTATAGCGCTGGCGAAAACGGGCTCTTGGCAACACTGACGGGGCAGCGAGTACCACTGACCAACCGCTCAATTTTGCAGGCCTGCCTGCGCCGTCCGCTTGGCTCGCGCCGTGTTCTGGGCCTGATCCATTGGCAGGCGCTGAAACTTTGGTGGAAGGGCGCGATGTTTCGGACCCGGCCCGAGCCGCCGACCGAGGAAATCTCAAGATGAACGCGCTGACCCAAGCTCGAAGCGACCGCCTGCCGGCGTGGTCGCTCTTCGGTGCGATCCTGTCTGCGGCCGGATTGCCGATCTATATCTATGCGCCGAAGTTCTACGCTGACAATTTCGGGATTAGCCTGACCCTGCTGGGCGCCGTGCTATTCGGTCTTCGCCTGTTTGATGTTGTTCAAGACCCCGTCCTGGGCTGGATCAGCGAACGTCTTGGCAAACTACGACAGATTGCAGTCTGGGGCGCAGGGCTGCTCCTGGCGACCTCGATGTATGGTCTCTTTGGGGTTGCTCCCCCTTTTAATGCGGTCATCTGGTTCGCCCTGATGATCACTGGGCTCTTTTCAGCCTTCAGCTTCATGACCATCAATTTCTATGCAGAAGGCATTACAAAGGCCTCTGACATCGTTGGTGGCCACACTCGCCTGGCTGCTTGGCGGGAGACCGGGGCCTTGCTGGGTGTTTGCCTTGCGGCAGTCGCGCCAAGCGTACTGACACCTATTTCCGACGCGCCGTTCGCAATCTTCGCGGTATCCTTCTGCCTCTTTGTGCTAGCAGCATTGCTTTGGATGACACCTGAGTGGACGGGTGGGGGCACACAAGATCCAACCCCGATTAAAGCAATCTGGGCCGATACCACGGCGCGTCGGTTGCTGATCTTGGCACTAATAAACGCGACACCGCTTGCAGTGTCCTCGACGTTGTTTCTGTTCTTCGTCGAAAGCCGTCTGGATGCCCCAGGGTGGGAGGGCCCGCTCTTGGTGCTATTCTTCCTCGCGGCGGCTGCCTCGAGCCCATTTTGGGCGCGCCTGTCCGAACGTATCGGGCCCAAGCGGTCGCTGCTCTGCGCAATGTCGCTCGCGATCGCTTCTTTTGCCTGTGTTCTGGCGCTTGGCGCTGGCGACATCTGGTTCTTTGCGCTGATTTGTGTGGCTTCTGGGGCCACAATCGGTGCCGACCTGACATTGCTTCCGGCGATGTTTGCCAAACGTATGGCTCAGGTCTCTCCTAACGGGGGTCAAGGGTTCGGGCTGTGGTCCCTTGTGTCGAAATTCACCCTCGCTTTCGCCGCCGCCGTTTTGCTGCCGATCTTGCAACTGGCGGGTTTCACTTCCGGTGCCGAAAGCAATCCAGAAACAGCCCTAAGCACTCTGACGCTGCTTTATGCGTTGGTGCCGTGCATCCTGAAACTCGTAGCCATTGGCCTTTTGGCCACCACCCCCTTGGAGGACTGACTTATGGACGTTCTACTATTTTTGTTGATAGGCGCGGCGATTGTGCTGGCCTTTGTTTACCTGCACCGAAGCAAGATGACCTTCATCTCGCAGCATCCTGACGACTACGACGCACACGGTCACGTTCTGAACCTAAGAGAGCATCTCAATGGTCCAATCATCTGCGAAGGTGTCTTGTATGGCCCCCTAGGCAAGGTCACGTCGCGATTTGTGGCAGATATGAATGTGAGCTGGGACGGCAATGTAGGCACAATGACCGAGCATTTTCGTTATGATGATGGCTCCACCCAAGATCGGTGCTGGACCCTTGTTCTAGGCAATGACGGCTCTGTCAAAGCCACGGCGCCCGACGTTATCGGCGAGGGGCAGGGCATGGCCAAGGGGCATGCGTTGCAGCTTCTCTACAAGCTCAAACTGCCCGAGAACTCAGGTGGACACGTGCTGGACGCTGTTGACTGGATGTATGTGGTCGAAAATGGCTCAATCATGAACCGCAGCCAGTTTCGCAAGTTCGGGATCAAAGTGGCCGAGCTGGTCGCTACTATGCGCAAGGTCGATGTCAGCATGAAAGAGGCTGCGTGAGATCTTTTACGGGCAAAAGGTACTGGCTGGTTGGGGCATCTGCGGGCCTCGGCGAAGCCCTTGCGCATAAGCTTTCCGAGGCGGGTGCAGAGGTGATTGTCTCAGCGCGTGGAAAGGATCAGTTGCAGAAGGTCGTAGCGGACCTTGGCGCCCCCTCTTCCTATGTCACTGTCGACGTAAGTGATGCGGCAGACGTGGCGTGCGCTGCTGCGGAAGTTGGCGAAGTGGATGGTTACGTGCATCTGGCAGGGGTCTACTGGCCCTTGGCGGCGCAAGACTGGGACGGCGACAAGGTCGCGGCGATGCTGGATATCAATATGACTGGCATGGCGCGGGTTCTGGGCCATGTGGTACCGCGGATGGTCAAACGAGATGCAGGCCACATCGTGATCACCTCCTCTTTGACAGGCTTCAGGGGGTTGCCGGGCTCAATTGGTTATACCGCATCGAAGGCCGCAGCGATGAGCTTGGCGGAATGTATGGAGTGCGATCTGCGAAACACCGGTGTCGATGTTCAGGTTGCGAACCCGGGTTTCATCAAGACACAGCTCACGGACAAGAACGACTTCAACATGCCATTCATCATGGAGCCGGAAGAGGCTGCACAGATCATGTTTGATCACATGCGATCCGGAGGCTTCAAACGAAGCTTCCCGACGCTTTTCAGTCTCGTCTTCCGAGGCAGCCAATTTCTGCCTGATTGGCTGTATTTCCGCATTTTTGGACGGTAGCACGCCGCAAACTGGCGGCTTCAAGTCGCGTGTGGCAGGCTGATCGCAACGCAGGGCCGGGTTATAGTCTCGCTCGAGGAGATCTGACCCATGCCCGACACCATCACATTCACGCTTGACGGCCAGACGGTCGAGGCGCTTCCCGGTGAAACCATCTGGGAAACAGCCAAGCGGGTAGGAACAACGATCCCGCACCTGTGCCACAAGGATGCCCCGGGGTATCGCAGTGACGGAAACTGTCGCGCCTGCATGGTGGAGATCGACGGCGAACGGAACCTTGCGGCCTCCTGCATCCGCGAGCCGTCCGAAGGTATGGTTGTGTCCTCACAAGGCGCACGGGAAACCAACGCGCGTCGTATGGTCATGGAAATGCTGGTTGCTGATCAACCGGAACGCGACGCCGCGCATGACAAGTCCTCCCATCTTTGGGACATGGCAGAGGCGCAGGGCGTCACCGAAAGCCGTTTGCCCGAACTGGAGCAGAGCCGCGTACCGCTGCTGGACAATTCCCACGTCGCGATGAGCGTCAATTTGGACGCTTGTATTCAATGTGGCTTATGCGTGCGAGCCTGCCGCGAGGTGCAGGTCAACGATGTGATCGGCATGGCCGGGCGTGGGCATGACGCCTACCCAGTATTCGACATTGATGACCCGATGGGGGCGTCCTCTTGCGTGGCGTGTGGCGAATGTGTGCAGGCCTGTCCGACGGGTGCATTGATGCCGTCCACGGCTGTAGATGAGAACCAACAGGGTGACTTGAAAGACTTCGACCGCGAAGTGAAATCGGTTTGTCCCTATTGCGGTGTGGGTTGCCAGCTGTCGTTCAAGATCAAGGACGACAAGATCGCTTGGGTGGACGGCATTGACGGTCCGGCGAACGAAAACCGGTTATGCGTAAAGGGCCGCTTTGGCTTCGATTATATCGACCACAAGCATCGGTTGACCAAACCGCTGATCCGTCGGGAAGACGCGCCTGCAAAGGGGCTGAACGTAGACCCGTCAGACCTGTCCACGCATTTCCGAGAAGCGTCATGGGACGAGGCTTTGGACTTTGCCGCGAACGGCATGAAGGGTCGTGGCCGCGAGATCGCGGGCTTCGGGTCCGCCAAGTGTTCGAATGAGGAAGCCTATCTGTTCCAAAAGCTGATCCGTCAGGCATTTAAGCACAACAACGTGGATCACTGCACACGGCTGTGTCACGCATCTTCCGTTTCTGCCTTGCTCGAAAATGTGGGCTCAGGCGCCGTGACCGCGACCTTCAACGAGATCAAGAACGCCGATGTGGCCATCGTCATCGGGGCAAATCCGACGGAGAACCATCCCGTCGCTGCGACCTATTTTAAACAGTTTACCAAACGCGGCGGCAAGCTGATCGTGATGGATCCGCGCGGGCAGGGCCTGAAGCGCCACGCCTCTCATATGCTGCAATTCCGGCCAGGCGCAGATGTGTCGATGCTGAACGCGATCATGCACGTGATTGTCGAGGAAGAGCTCTACGACAAGCAATACATCGCGGGCTTCACCGAGAACTGGGAAGAGATGAAAGCGCATCTCAAAGGGTTCTCCCCCGAGAAGATGACCGAGATTTGTGGAATCGCGCCAGACGTTCTGCGCGATGTGGCGCGGGTTTGGGCCGGTGCCAAGGCAGGCATGATCTTCTGGGGCATGGGCGTCTCGCAGCATATCCACGGTACGGACAATTCCCGCTGCCTGATCAGCCTTGCTTTGATGTGCGGCCACGTTGGACGACCAGGCGCCGGACTCCATCCGCTGCGCGGGCAAAATAACGTGCAGGGTGCTTCGGACGCAGGTTTGATTCCAATGTTCCTGCCGGACTACCAATCCGTCACCGATGATGGTGTGCGCTCAGCCTTCAATACGGTCTGGGGCACAGATGATTTCTCGAACGAGAAAGGTTTGACCGTGGTGGAGATCATGGGCGCAATCCACGATGGCGACATCAAGGGCATGTATGTGCTTGGCGAGAACCCCGCCATGTCCGACCCGGATGTGGACCATGCCCGCGCCGCGCTGGCCAAGCTGGACCATCTCGTTGTGCAAGACATCTTCCTGACGGAGACGGCGAATTATGCTGATGTCATCCTGCCAGCTAGCGCATGGGCGGAAAAGACCGGCACCGTGACCAACACCAACCGTCAAGTGCAGATGGGTCGGCCTGCGGTTTCGCCACCGGGTGAAGCCAAGGAAGATTGGTGGATTGAGACAGAACTCGCCAAACGATTGGGCCTCGACTGGACGTATACGCATCCCAAGGAAGTCTTTGCAGAGATGAAGATGAACATGGGGTCTTTGGACAATATTACATGGGAGCGGCTTGAGGGCGAGGCGGTGACATATCCATCGCTTAGCCCTGAGGATCCCGGCCAACCGATTGTGTTCGGCGACGGCTTCCCGCGCCCTGAAGGCCGCGCGCGGTTTACCCCCGCCAATGTCATCGCGCCGGATGAGAGCCCAGATTCCGAATATCCTTTCATCCTGATCACGGGTCGCCAGCTTGAGCACTGGCACACTGGCTCGATGACCCGCCGCGCCTCTGTTCTGGATGGATTGGAGCCGGAGGCGAACTGTTCGCTGCATCCCAAGACCCTGCGCAAGCTTGGTATAGAGCCTGGTGGCATGATCCAGCTGACGACGCGTCGAGGCTCTGTGACGGTTATGGCACGGGCAGACAGAGCGGTGTCCGAGGACAATGTGTTCCTGCCATTCGCCTATGTAGAAGCGGCAGCCAATATTCTTACGAACGCGGCGCTGGATCCATTTGGCAAGATTCCCGAGTTCAAATTCTCGGCGGTACGAGTCGAAAAACCGGCGCAGTCGGTCGCCGCAGAATAGGTCTTCGGCCTAGTAGCCGTCGACGATTCCGCGGACCAGCGGAAGTATGAAGGCTGATACAGCCCCAATTGCAGCGCCCACTCCAAGGCGCACATAGACTGTTCCGAGTTGAGGCGCAAATACGCCCAAGAGCCCACAAATAATGGCATAAAAGCCCAATGCAATGATATCCATATGGGTAGGCTAGCATGTAATTTCTGCTCCGTCATTTCCCTTGTTCAGGGTATTATATGAACGTTTGTTCAAAAAACCATTTGACGTACGCATCCGTGCCGCTCAGTATTGCGCCAAGGCCGGGGGAGATATCCGGCAGGTGACGTGATCTGGGAGGATAACTTGGCACCTACGTCAACAGCAGCGGCTCAACTGGAAACGATTCCACAGCTCTTGGAGCGCAACGTTGCGCGCTATGGCACCAAGGCCGCCTATCGCGAAAAAGAATTCGGAATCTGGCAAAGCTGGACGTGGTCCCAAGCCGCCCAAGAAATCGACGCGCTGGCGTTTGGTCTTCTGAAGCTTGGCGTAAACGAAGGCGACCACATTGCCATCATCGGACGCAACCGACCCTACATGTATTGGGCAATGGTGGCTGCCCAGAAATGTGGCGCTGTGCCAGTACCGCTGTATCAAGACGCGGTCGCCGAAGAAATTGCCTATGTGTTGGATCATTGCGGGGCTCGATTTGTGATCGCCCAAGATCAGGAGCAGGTCGACAAAGTATTCGAAGTACAGGACAAACTGAACAACCTGGAGCACATGATCTATCTCGACCCACGGGGTATGCGCAAATATGATCACTCCAAGCTGACACGTTATCAGAAACTGCAAGAACAAGGGCTCGCAGCCAAAGCGGAGTTGGGCGCTGAGCTTGACGCGCGGATGGACCACCAGAACGCAGATACGACCTGCGTGATGCTCTACACATCGGGAACAACTGGGCGGCCCAAAGGGGTCGTTTTGTCAAACCGCAATGTGGTTGAGACGTCGAAGAACTCCTCCGAATTTGACGATCTGAAGCCGGGAGATGAAATTTTGGCTTATCTGCCCATGGCTTGGGTTGGCGATTTCATCTTTTCCATTGGGCAGGCTTACTGGACTGGCTTTTGTGTCAATTGCCCCGAAAGCCCGGACACGATGCATAGCGACCTCCGCGAGATCGGTCCGACTTACTACTTTGCCCCGCCCCGCGTGTTTGAGACGCAACTGACCAACGTGATGATCCGGATGGAAGATGCAGGCCGGTTCAAGCAGTGGCTATTTCATCATTTCATGGCGCATGCCAAGAAAGTCGGGCCGGATCTGCTGGACGGCAAGTCTGTAAGCTTCGGCGACAAGCTGAAATACAAGCTGGGCGATTTGCTGGTCTTTGGTCCGTTGAAAAACACTCTGGGCTTTTCACGGGTGCGGGTGGGATACACCGCCGGTGAGGCGATAGGGCCGGAAATCTTTGATTTCTACCGCTCTCTCGGGATCAATCTCAAACAGCTCTACGGCCAGACCGAGGCTTGTGTGTTTATCACCCAACAACCCGATGGCGAGGTGCGCTCTGACACGGTCGGTGTTGCAAGCCCCGGTGTGGAGTTGAAAATCGCAGAAAACGGCGAAGTGTTTTACCGCTCTCCTGGAGTGTTCGTCGAGTATTTCAAGAATGCCGAGAGCACGGCGGATACCAAGGACAAAGAGGGTTGGGTCGCGACCGGGGATGCCGGGTTCATTGAAGATGGCTCAGGCCATCTACGAATTATTGACCGGGCAAAGGACGTCGGCAAAATGGCTGATGGTGCTTTATTCGCCCCTAAATATGTCGAGAATAAACTGAAGTTCTTCCCAAATGTGCTGGAGGCCGTGGTCTTTGGCAACGGGCGCGACCGCTGCGCGGCATTTATCAACATCGATCTGACAGCCGTTGGCAATTGGGCAGAGCGCAACAACATCGCTTATTCTTCCTACCAAGAGCTGGCTGGCCATCCGCAGGTTTTGGCAACGATCCAAGCTCATGTCGAAGAGGTCAATGCCTCTGTCGCGCAAGACCCGATGCTGGCAGGTTGCCAGATTCACCGGTTCTTGGTTCTGCACAAACAACTGGATGCCGATGATGGAGAACTGACGCGGACCCTGAAAGTGCGCCGTCGCATCATTGAAGAGAAATACGCCGACTTGATTAACGCATTGTATGATGGGTCCGAACATGTCTCGACCGAGACCGAAGTGACCTATGAGGACGGGCGCAAAGGTGCGATCAAAGCGACGTTGGAGCTGCGAGATGCCAAAGTGTTCTCACCTGTGAAAATGGCTGCGGAATGATGCTCAAGATGATGGATCGACGCTCGGTTTCACCTTCGCCCCGCCCACCATCCCGTGACGCCTCTGGCGGGAGTATTTTCCACCAAATGGAGATATGCGTGAGATGAATGATATGAGCGGCGGAAACTACAAGACCGAGGATGGGCGCCAAATCGGTGGCACGCTGATGGAGATGAAGAACATCACGCTCCGCTTTGGTGGAGTTGTGGCGATCAGTGACATTTCCTTTGACATACATGAAGGCGAGATACGCGCGATCATTGGCCCGAACGGTGCGGGCAAGTCATCGATGCTGAACGTGATTTCCGGCTTCTATCATCCTCAGGACGGCGAGGTTTGGTTTCGTGGCGAACGACGTCCGACGATGAAGCCTTATCAAGTGGCCAAGCAGGGCATTGCACGGACCTTTCAGAACATTGCTTTGTTCAACGGAATGAGCGTGCTCGACAATGTCATGACCGGGCGGCTTACCCATATGGAAAGTGGGTTGTTTTCGCAGGCCATCTGGCGTGGGAAGGCAGAGCGTGAAGAGGTTGAGAACCGGGAAGCAGTTGAAAAGATTATCGATTTTCTAGAAATCCAGGCGATCCGGAAAACCCCGGTTGGACGGTTGCCTTATGGTTTGAAAAAGCGCGTTGAGTTGGCGCGTGCTTTGGCAGCAGAGCCTAAATTGTTGCTTTTGGACGAGCCCATGGCCGGGATGAACGTCGAGGAAAAAGAGGATATGTCGCGCTTTATCCTTGATGTGAATGACGAATTCGGGACCACGATTGCGCTTATCGAGCATGATATGGGCGTCGTGATGGACCTTAGCGACCGCGTTGTTGTCATGGATTACGGCAAGAAAATTGGCGATGGCACACCTGATGAGGTGCGTAACAACCAAGAGGTGATCGATGCCTATCTTGGGGTCTCGCATGACTAAAAACCGCGTACACAACCCGTACACATTGCGTACACATCCCGTCGTGACACGTGGTGTCGCAATACTACTCGCGACGACCTTGGGCACTGCGACGCAAGCGGGTGCTTGGGAGGAATTTCTCGACCGCTGTCTGACACCGCTCGAGAACGGATTTCCGTATCAGGTTGAGAATTTGAATCCTGTTGCTTTGCCCGGTTTGGCAGAGGGTGAGACTGCGTTTTCCGGTTTGCAAAGTGGTGCGATCCTATTCCTTGAGGCCGAGCCGGAAGACGGGTTTGCAGCTTGTCGGGTTTTCCAGCCTGAAGGGCCCGCCGTGGTGCAGTTCGAAGATTGGGCAAGTGAGCAATTGGCCAATGAGCGATATGTAAATGATCTGGAAGCCAACGATGGCGTGGACGTCGCGCTGCTAAGCAACCTTTGGGTGGAGCCGGTGATTGGTGTGCAGTTGCGCCGGGCGAGAGGCGGCGTGGAGATGCGCGCGCTTGAAACTGAGTTGGAGAGCTGACCGGTGGTTTCGCTTTGGCATAAATCGGCGGTCACCGGAGCCTTGAGCGTCGCTTTGCTTCTTGGGCAAGCAGGCGCTGCCAAGACGATCACTGGCGCGCAGGCAGCTCGGGCCAGTGAATTGCTGGAGCTTTGCGTTCAAGCGGTCACCCTAGCCACGAGCGAGGTGTTCGACGGCTGGCAAAAGGTGCCTGGATTCGTGCCAGTAGGCTATCTGAGCTACCAGCGTTTGGCCCCGCCAGAACAGGACTACCAAGTGGTCTTCAGCCAGCACGGCGACAAGCCGGGGCGGCCATATATCTGCCACGCGCAGCGTGAGGCGACGACGGCAGATTTCCTCAGTGGGGCGCAAACGGACCGCCATATCACGGCTTGGGTCAATGCTTTGCCAGAGAGCAATTTTGCGGGTGTGCAATTCGCACGGCATGGCGGGTTTGCCCACGCAGAAAACGCTCAGGCTCTTTCCGCCTGTATCGCCGGCCAGCGGCTGGTTTTGAGTGCGACTATCGTGGGCAAAGGGGCGGCGCAGTTTGGCGTGGCTCTTCCTGAAAAAGAGGTATTGGAATGTTGACAACGTGGGGGCGCATCTGATGCCGGACCAGTTTCTTTTCGCAATGGAGGTCATCCTCAATGGCCTCATGGCCGGGGTGCTCTATGCGCTTGTCGCTCTAGGCTTTGTGCTGATTTACAAGGCGTCGGGCATCTTCAATTATGCGCAGGGCGTAATGGCTCTGTTCGCGGCGCTGACCCTTGTCGGGATCATGGAAGGGCAGGTGCCGTTCTCGCATTTGATCAACGCGATCTTTGGGACGGAAATTCACCATTTTGGCTGGCACGTCCCAGCGCTTCTGGCCATCGCAATGACGATGGTGGTCATGGTTGGTCTGGCTTGGGCCGTACAGAAATTCATCTTCAGACATCTGGTTAACCAAGAGCCTATTCTGCTGTTTATGGCGACCATTGGGTTGGCTTTCGTGATGGAAGGCATCGGCGACATTATGTGGGGGGCCGAGATCAAGAAGCTTGATATCGGCCTGCCGCAAGGGATCAACGACTGGATTGACGTCACGACCTTCGAGGCATTTGGCTACGGGTTCTTCATCGACAATCTCGACATCTCAGCCACGATCGTTGCGATCATTCTGGTGGGCGCATTGATCGCGTTCTCTCAATATACCAAACAGGGCCGCGCCTTGCGGGCGGTGGCAGATGACCACCAAGCCGCGCTGTCTGTTGGCATTTCTCTTAACTTCATCTGGATATTGGTCTGGTCGATTGCAGGTTTCGTCGCACTGGTCGCGGGCATCATGTGGGGCGCTAAATCTGGTGTTCAGTTCTCGCTGTCATTGATCGCGCTGAAGGCGTTGCCCGTGTTGATGCTGGGCGGATTTACTTCGATCCCCGGTGCGATTGTTGGCGGATTGATCATTGGCGTGGGCGAAAAACTGTTCGAGTTTCTCATTGGCCCCATGGTGGGCGGTGCGACTGAGAACTGGTTTGCCTACGTCCTTGCACTGATCTTTTTGGTGTTCCGCCCTCAAGGGCTGTTTGGGGAGAAGATCATTGAGAGGGTTTGACATGGTTCGTTTGGGTGACACCGTCGCGCGTGGCGCGACGAGTCCCACCCACCCGAAACCTTTAGATGCGTATGTTTGCCAAAACAAAGCAGGGGGACGTTCCTGATGTTTTACCGCGAGTCTGGTGATTTCTCGACCACCTACCCCGAGGACAGCCAAACCTTCCCGATCCGGTTTGACCGCTACCGCTATTATGTGGTGCTCGCCGTGGCGTTTTTGGTGATCCCATTCATTATCAATGACTATTGGGCCAACGCTGTTTTCGTGCCGTTCCTGATCTATGCAATTGCGGCCATTGGGCTGAACATCCTTACGGGCTATTGCGGACAGGTGTCGCTGGGAACCGGCGCTTTCATGGCGGTCGGGGCTTACAGTTGCTACAAGCTGATGACGGCGTTTCCTGAAATCTCCATCGTTATCCATGTGATCTTATCAGGAGGCATCACGGCCGCTGTGGTGACTCTGTTCGGTCTGCCGTCTTTGAGGATCAAAGGCTTCTATTTGGCGGTGGCGACGCTGGCCGCGCAGTTCTTCCTTGTTTGGCTCTTCAATAAGGTGGGTTGGTTCTACAACTATTCCGCCTCGGGCCAGATCTCCGCACCGGAGCGGTCTGTTTTTGGCATCATCGTGACCGGGCCTAACACCGAAGCCTGGGCAAAATATCTGATCTGTCTTGTATTCGTTACCCTCTGCGCAATCATTGCCCGTAACTTAACGCGTGGCTCGATGGGACGGCGCTGGATGGCTATTCGCGACATGGATATCGCCGCCGAAATCATCGGAGTGAACCCGATGGGTGCGAAACTGACCGCCTTTATGGTGTCGGGCTTCTTTGTTGGTATCGCCGGGGCATTGTTCTTCTCGGTCTATCTCGGGGCCGCTGAAGTGGGAGAGAGTTTCGGGATCGACAAGTCGTTCCTCGTGCTCTTCATGATCATCATTGGCGGGCTAGGCTCGATCTTTGGCTCATTTGCCGGGGCGGCGTTTATGGTGTTGCTGCCGGTGTTCCTGAAGAACGTCTTTGTGGGCGGGCTTGGCTGGCCCACTGACCTGGCAGCACATTTGCAGTTTATCGTCTCAGGCGGTTTGATCATCATGTTCCTGATCATGGAGCCGCACGGGTTGGCGCAGCTTTGGCGCCTCGCGAAAGAGAAGTTACGGCTTTGGCCGTTCCCGCATTAAGCAACCAGAGGTGGGGAGAACCCTGCCCAAATCATCAACCAATCCAATGGGAGGATTAAGACTATGAGACTTTTGACAATGGCAACCGCGGCGATCATGGCCGCAAGCCCGGTGATGGCGGATTTGGTATTTCCGTCACTCAGCTACCGGACGGGCCCTTACGCGGCCAACGGCATTCCGTTTGCGGATGGCTATGAGGACTACTTTACACTACTCAACGAACGCGATGGCGGCATTGGCGGCGTCGCGGCGCGGGTGATCGAGTGCGAAACTGGCTATAACACCGAGAAGGGTGTGGAATGCTACGAGGCCACCAAAGGCGAAGGCGCGTTGGTGTACCAACCGCTGTCGACTGGCATCACATACCAGCTGATCCCGAAAGCAACCGCTGACGGCATCCCTGTGCACTCAATGGGCTATGGCC
Organism: uncultured Litoreibacter sp.; assembly: GCA_947494645.1. GTDB lineage: Bacteria > Pseudomonadota > Alphaproteobacteria > Rhodobacterales > Rhodobacteraceae > Litoreibacter. Next base: position 229,432 of record CANLVO010000002.1, on the reverse strand, counting down.
GGACGTCTGCCAAGAACGGCGCAGTGTTCAGCAACATCTTCAACTACCCGGCGAACTACTGGGACGGCGCCAGCCATGCTGTGAACCACATTCTTGATGAGAATGGCGGCGACATCAGCGGCAAGAAAATCGCGCTGGTCTATCACAACTCTGCTTACGGCAAGGAGCCGATCCGCACGCTGACTGAGCTGAGCGGCAAGCATGGCTTTGAGCTGATGGAAGTAGCTGTTGATCACCCAGGTCAGGAGCAAAAATCGCAATGGCTGCAAATCCGCCAGCAACGGCCCGACTACGTGCTGATGTGGGGCTGGGGCGTCATGAACCAAGTGGCCATTCAGGAAGCGGCCAACATTCGCTTCCCAATGGACAAGTTCATTGGCATCTGGTGGTCCGGCTCTGAAAACGATGTGCTGCCAGCGGGCGACGGCGCGGATGGCTACAAGGCGCTGACCTTCCACAACCTTGGCAAGGACTACCCGCTGTTTGACGACTTGCAGAAATATGTGGTCGATGCGGGTAAGGCTGCGGGCGCTGGCGATCAGGTCGGCACGGCGCTTTACAATCGTGGCATGTACGCGGCGATGTTGGCCGCTGAAGCTGCGAAAACCGCGCAAGGCATCCACGGCACTGCCGAGATCACCCCTGCGATGATGCGCGACGGCATGGAAGCTCTGGAGATCACTGAAGCCAAAATGACCGAACTGGGTCTTCCGGGCTTTGGACCAGAGTTCAGCGTGTCTTGCGAAAACCATGGCGGTAACGGCCTTGGTGCAGTGGCTCAGTGGGACGCGGGCGCTGGCGAGTGGAACCTGATCACTGGCTATGAGGCTTCGGACCAAGAAGTTATCGGTGCGCTGGTGGAGGAAGACTCCGGTGCGTTTGCGGCAGAGAACGGCATTACGCCAAGCTGCTCTTAAGTGAACAATGCGGGCCGTTCTTTATTGGGAACGGCCCGCACCCAAACCTGATTTGAATTTCCCACCCCGCTGAGAGGTCTTGAGTTTGGCGCGATGACTGGTGTCTCGAAAATACTGCCAGCCCTGCTTTTGATCATGGGGTTTGCCGGTTGCGCATTGGACCGCGGTGAGGGGCTGATGTGCAGCGCTGTTTCGGGGCCACATGCGACTGTGACGGCTCAGTCCGTTTTCGACCCAACACGCACCGGTGAGGCCGCGCTTCCAGCAATGGCCATGGATGCAGAAGAGATCGGCCCCAGTATGTTGGACGGGCTGCGCCAATCCATTGCGCCAGCCCTTCGTGCACCAGCGCCTACAGGCACAAGACCCGCGCCAATCGTTATTGACGTCCTGTCCCTGTCGGCAGGTGGTCAGTACGGCTCGTTCGGAGCAGGCTTCCTGCGTGGCTGGGCCGAGAATACAAAAACCCCGCGTCCCAGATTTGATCTGGTCACCGGCGTGAGCGCAGGCGGCATGCTCGCCCCAATTGCCTTTTCCGGATATGCGCATGATCCCGCGCTGAATGTATTCAGGGGCCTGAGCCAAGATGAAGTATTGCGGGCCCGACCGATATTCACGCTTGCCAAAGCGCCTTCCTTCTTCCATCCCGCCCCGCTTGAAAGAACCCTGAAGCGGCTGCTGACCGAAGGTATGATAGAAGATATCGCGACCCATCACCGGACGGGCGCGCGGCTTCTGGTTATGGCTGTTGATCTCGACACCACCCGGGCCACCGTGTTCGACTTGGGTGGTATGGCCGCATCAAACCTGCCGCTCGCGCAGCGGCGCGACTGTATGGCGGAGGTCATGCTGGCGTCGGGTGCGATCCCGGGCGTCTTCCCGCCTCGCAATATTGACGGCACCCTTTATGTCGATGGCGGGCTGCGCGACCAGATTTTCCTCACCGCGGTTGAGTCTGCCCGGGCAACATTGGCACGCGAGACCAACCGTCCCGTGACGATCAGAGCGACCGTTGTTGTGAATGGGTCACTCAAAGTGCCCAAGGGCAATGTCCGCGATAGCCTGATCGGTTACGCCGAGCGATCTCTCTATACGTTGTCCGACGAGGTGCTGCGCGACTCGATCGCCGAGACGCTCGCCTTTGCTGAATCGAGAGAAAACTGGGAAGTCCAAGGCGTCATTGCCGAGCTGGAAGTTGAAGAGATTTGCCCGTTGGGCGAGTCCGTCGGAACCTTTGACGCCTGTGTCACCACTGCGTTGTTTGATGCGGGCCGCGAGTTGGGCCGCACGTCGCCCATCGATTTCATGACATCTGCCGAGCTCTACGCTCTGGCAAATGAGTATTAAGGAGACCACCCCGTGGAAGCTGCTGTGAAACACGAAGAAGAGGCCGCGAAAACGCTGCTGGAGGTCAACAACATTGAGGTGATCTACAATCACGTCATTTTGGTGCTTAAGGGTGTGTCTCTGAAAGTTGCCGAAGGCGGGATTACCGCGCTGTTAGGTGGCAACGGAGCGGGCAAAACCACGACGCTGAAGGCTGTCTCGAACCTGCTGCATTCCGAACGCGGGGAAGTAACCAAGGGCTCGATCTCCTACCGTGGGGATGGCGTGGCAGGGCTGGACCCTGCCGATATGGTCAAACGTGGCGTGATCCAAGTGATGGAGGGGCGGCATTGCTTTGAGCATCTGACCATTGAAGAAAACCTGATGACCGGCGCTTATACACGGGGCGACGGGCGTGGGGCGGTCTCAGCCGATCTTGAGAAAGTGTATTCCTACTTCCCGCGTCTGAAAGAACGCCGGACCTCGCAGGCCGGATACACCTCCGGGGGCGAGCAGCAAATGTGCGCGATAGGCCGGGCGCTGATGTCGCGGCCCGAGACGATCTTGCTGGACGAGCCGTCAATGGGGCTGGCTCCACAGCTGGTGGAAGAAATTTTCGGGATCGTCAAAGACCTTAACCAGAAGGAGGGCGTCTCCTTCCTGCTGGCTGAGCAGAACACCAATGTGGCGCTACGTTTTGCGCATTACGGCTATATTCTGGAGTCCGGCCGTGTCGTGATGGACGGACCCGCCGCCGATCTGCGTGAGAACCCAGATGTGAAAGAGTTCTATCTGGGCGTGTCTGAAGAGGGTCGTAAATCATTCCGTGACGTGCGCTCGTATCGGCGGCGCAAGCGCTGGTTGAGCTGATCTGAACTTGAGTATTATTGCCAAAAAGAAGCGGAGTGCGTGATGGGTTTTTTTGACGACTTGGAAACCCGCAGCGCAGACGCGCGGGACGCGGGGCAACTGGCGCAATTGAAAGCGCTCGGCGTGGACGACTTGGCGACGCAGCCTGTTTTGCGCAAGTCTGACCTGTCTCAGATGCAGGCAGCGGATGGTCCTTTCGGAGGCTTGCCCGTCGGAGACGTAGCCCATGTGTTCCAGTCTCCGGGACCGATTTATGAGCCCGGCGGGGTGACCCATGACTGGTGGCGGTTTGGGCGGTTTCTGAATGCTGCCGGGATTGGGCGCGACGACATTGTGCAGAATTGCTTCGGCTACCAACTGACACCTGCCGGAATGATGTTTGAAAACGGCGCGCGGGCCGTGGGCGCGCGGGTCCTCCCGGCCGGAACAGGCCAAACAGAGCTGCAAGCGCGAGCAGCCCATGACATCGGCTGCACGGCTTACGCTGGGACGCCAGACTATCTGAAGGTCATTCTTGAGAAAGCAGATGAGATGGGGCTGGCGCTGGGGTTCAAGACCGCCTGCGTGTCGGGCGGGGCGCTGTTTCCGGCGCTGCGGCAGGGATATGCTGATCGTGGGATCACTTGTCTGCAATGCTACGCCACCGCAGATCTGGGCCATATCGCCTATGAAAGCCCTGCGATGGAAGGGATGATCCTTGATGAAGGTGTGATCGTAGAGATCATGACACCCGGCACCGCAGACCCTGTGCTTGAAGGAGAGGTGGGTGAGGTCGTCGTGACGTCGCTTAATCCGGACTATCCGCTCATTCGGTTTGCGACCGGCGACATGAGCGCCTTTATGGGCGGGCAGTCGCCTTGCGGGCGGACGGGCAAGCGCATCAAGGGCTGGATGGGCCGCGCGGATCAGACCACCAAGATCAAAGGCATGTTCGTGCGCCCTGAGCAGGTGGCCGAGTTTGTGAAGCGCCATCCGGAGGTCACCCGCGCCCGTGTTGTTGCCACCCGCGAGGGTGACGCTGACGCGATGACCGTCCGTATCGAGGCCCCTGAGGGGGCAGACTATACGAGCAGCATTCAGGACGTGCTAAAGTTGCGCGGTACCGTTGAAATCGTCCCCAGCGGAACTTTGCCTGCGGACGGGGTGTTGATTGAGGACAAGCGCAGCTACGATTGACGCGTTACCATGCCAAAGGAGCGTCACTGATGAGAGTTTTTCTATTGTCCGCCCTGATGGGTTCAGCCGGGTTCAGCGCTGCGGCGGGAGACGTGGCGCTGCTGATTGCAAACGAAAACTATGACAATGGCCGCGACATTCGTGCCGCAGACGACCTGTTGGACGCAGAGGCAGCTCTGAAGGAAGCCGGGTTCGAGGTGCTGACCGGCGAGGACGTGACAGCGACCGAACTGCGTGGATTGGTGGAAGACATTCAGGAAAAGGCCGACGGGTCTGGCCGTGTGATCATCGCGGTGTCGGGTCATTTCGCAAGTAGCGGCGCGAGCAGTTGGATATTTGGATCTGATGCAGATGCGCCTTCGCGATTAAGCGCGGGCGGCCAAGGCGTTGCCTTGGACGCGTTGGCAGGCGTGGCGGCGGCATCACCGGGCCAAGCCGTCGTGCTGTTGGGGACAGAGGAGCGAGACTTCGCACTGGGCAGCGGCTTGAGCGCAGGGATCACTGCTCCGGAAGCGCCGCAGGGCGTGACCATCGTGAGCGGCGGGGCTGAGGAGATCGCGCAGTTCCTGCAAGGCGCATTGCTCGTCGATGGACAGAGTGTCGTGGCGAGCCTGCAGAGCGCGCCGACATTGACCGGCAGCGGCTTTCTGGCGCCGCTGATCCCCTTCATGGGTGGGACGCCTGCTGTTGAGGTGGAAGACCCCAATAGCGCAGAGCGGGCCTTCTGGACCGCCACGCAAGGGATCAACACAGCCGCTGGCTATCAAGGCTATCTCAACACCTATCCGGACGGATTGTTTGTTGATGAGGCGCGGCGGGCCATTGAACGCATCGAGCAGGAGCCTGCCAAACTGGCCGAGGCTGAAGAGAAGGCGTTGGGCCTCAGCCGCGATGCGCGTCGACAGATCCAGCGCAACCTGACCTTGCTGGATTATGACCCGAAAGGCATTGATGGCATCTTCGGCCGGGGTTCCCGCGCTGCGATCACCAAGTTTCAGCAAGCCAACGGATTGGCCGCGACAGGCTTTGTGACACGCGGGATGATGGATCGGCTGAAAGTGCAGGCGGACCGGCGCAACGCAGAGCTGGAAGCGGAGGCAGAGCGCCGTCGGGTCGAGCTGGAGCGTCAGGACCGGGCGTATTGGCAGGAAACCGGCGCTCTGGGTGATGAAGCAGGACTGCGGGCCTATCTCGAACGCTACCCTGATGGAGTATTCGCCGAGATTGCCGCTGTGCGTCTCAAGCCATTTGAAGATGCCCGGCGCGATGCGGCTGCAGCCCAGGATCGTGCAGATTGGGATGCGGCGGTCTCTGTAGACACTGGGGCGGCCTATGAAGGCTATTTGCAGGCCAACCCTGAAGGTGCATTTGTGGCCCAAGCCAACGCCCGTCTTGCGGAGCTGGAGTTTGCGAACAAGAACAAGGCGGCGCTTGATGCAGCCAAACGCAATGAAGAGCGGTTGGGCATGAGCCAAGGCACACGCCGCTTGATGGAAGACAGGCTGTCCAAGTTAGGCCTGCAGCCGGGTCCCGTGGACGGGGTATTTGATGACAAGACCCGTCGCGCCATCCGCAGATATCAGGAAGCACGCAGATTGCAGACGACAGGTTACCTGAATCAGGCGACGGTCGTGCGCCTCTTAGCGGATTCCGTCCTGCGCTAATCGAGTCGTGACCTAAATGAAAAGCCTTCGATGCCGTCGCATCGAGGGCTTTGCTGTTTTTGTCTGCGCCCTGCGGGCGGGTAAGTGGCGCCGGCAGTTTCATAAGATGAGCGTTTGCAGTGTTGAAGAACTGCGAGTTGCTCAGTACGTGCCCAATTGTCGCCGATTCACCCACTATTTCAACGATCTCACGCGTCGTGATTGGTTTCTCACGGGGGCGTGATGATGTGGGCCGAGGCTCAGATATTGATGTGCATGAATGCACCAATATTGGCGATATTTGCCTGTTGAGTGCATTGAGAGGGCCGCACACAAGCGCCATATTAGTCTCATCAAACGGCAACACACCGCCGCACACACAACGCCCTAACCGGCAAACCTAATTTGGAGATTAAGATGAAAACTCTTATCGCAACCGCTCTCGTATCCTTGTCCCTTGCTGCTCCTGCTGCTGCGGACGTGTCCAACATCCAGAAGTTCTTTGCGCTGACCAACGACTCGGCTGCTGAACGTATCGTTGGCGAAACATCCGTTGGCGATCCGATCGGCACCGCTCAGCGTCTGGCTCTGGTCAATGACAGCCCTGCGGAAAACAAAGTGAACTTCGACCGGGCACGTAACGTTGACGTCAAAGCGATCCAGCAAATGTTCGCCCTGACCAACGACTCGCCTGCCGAGAACATCGTTCGCTAAGTGAAACAACCAGATGGAGCACCGCCCACCGGTTGATCCATCTCCAGTGACCCACCTCGGTGGGTCAGAGCGGGCCCTGGTGATGCGGGGCCCGTTTCTATTGTCGGCATCCAACAGTGGCTGCCAAAGAAAAAGCCGCCCGAGGGGGCGGCTTTTTCATGTCTGCAATACCGTGACCTTAACCCTGGCGGGCTTTAAACCGGCGCTGGGTTTTGTTGATCACGTAAACACGGCCCTTGCGGCGCACAATCCGGCAATCCCGGTGGCGCGACTTCAGGGAGCGAAGCGAGTTCTTGACCTTCATGTCATTCTCCAATTGTCGTCCAGCGCGCTTGCGCCTTCAGGTTTCTATGTGCCAGCAGGACCCTTGATGGGCCAAACCGGCGGAAATGCGATGGTGGGCACTACTAGGTTCGAACTAGTGACCCCTTCGATGTCAACGAAGTGCTCTACCACTGAGCTAAGCGCCCATCGACTGCCCCCATTTTTCGACCCGGTCCACAGCGAAAGGGACGCGCCTGAAGCACGGGGGGTTCGCGCTCTATAGAAGGAGTCGGAATGTGGTTCAAGGGCTTTTGAACCTGCCATAAAACGGCCTATAGTTTGTGACATGAAGGAGCGATGATGCGCAAAGACGCCTACAAACTGACACTGCCTGATGTGCAGACCACCTGCACGGTATTTGCCAGCCCTCACAGTGGGCGGGATTACCCTTGGGCATTCCTGCGCAAATCGGTGTTGGACGAGTTGGCAATCCGGTCATCAGAAGACGCATTCATGGATATGTTGATTGCCAATGCCCCGTCCTGCGGCGCGCCGCTTTTGGCAGCCAACATGCCGCGGGCCTTTCTGGATTTGAACCGTGCTGCGGATGAGCTGGACCCGGCGGTGATCGACGGGGTCAGCCAGGTTAGCCACAACCCGCGGATCGCCAGCGGGCTTGGAGTGATCCCGCGGGTGGTGTCCAATGGCCGCGCGATTTACCGGGGCAAGTTGAAGAACCGCGAGGCGCAGGACCGCATTGCCGACTATTGGCGGCCCTATCACGACCAGCTGGCAGAGCTGATGGGCAATACAAGGCGCGATTTCGGTGAAGCTATTCTCGTCGATTGCCATTCGATGCCGCACGAGGCGGTCGATGCTGTCACCCAAGTAGGTCTACCGCGTCCGGAAGTTGTGCTGGGCGACCGGTTTGGGGCCTCTGCGGATGGATCCATTGTGGACCGGATCGAGCAGATTTTCCTCGATGCAGGTCTCCGAGTCAGCCGCAATGCGCCTTTCGCCGGTGCATTTACCACGCAGCATTATGGGCGCCCGTCTCGGGGCCAGCATGCCATCCAGATCGAGATCGACCGCGCCCTCTACATGAACGAGATGCGGGTCCGCCCAAACGGGAATTTCGACAGCTTTCGCGGATTGATGGCCGAGGTCGTCGCCGAGGTTGCTGATATCGGCCGCCGAAAGATGCGTCTGGCCGCCGAATAAGAAAGCGGCCCTATCTTCTTTGTCTTGTGGCTGCTCCAGTTGAGTATTTTTGAAGCAGTGATGGGCTAACGTAGCGCCCGACCTTTGACGATGGCGTCCTTGCCAAACCTTTCGCGGATCTTGTCGGTGGCGCGTTCCGCGTCCGAGCGCTGGTTGGCCTGCGGGTCCAGCAAATCACCCGAGCGGTCCGCATCATCTGCATCCCACAACTCAGAAATCCCCACGCCAAGCAACCGGTACGGTCCCTGGGCCCCGACCTGATCAAACAGATCACGCGCGGTGCGGTAAATCTTGTCCGCCATCTGCGTGGGATCGCGCAGCGAAACCCGTCTGGTGACCAGTTTGAAATCGGATGTCTTCAACTTCAGCGTCACCACCCGGCCCGCGATGGATTTGGCTTTCGCCCGGTCGGCGACCTTTTCCGACATCCTCCAAAGATGGCCATCGAGAATATCCAGGCTCGCAGTGTCGTCATTGAATGTTGTCTCGTTGGAGATCCCTTTGACCGGCGTATGCGCTGAGACCGCGCGGCGATCCTGACCTCGGGCAAGGTGCCAGAGCCGGTCACCCATGGAGCCGAACCGCGCGCCCAGCTCCTTGCGGTCCCAGCGCAAAAGATCAGAGAAGGTGCGGATACCGGCCTTCTCGAGACTGTCGCGGGTCACGGCACCTACGCCCCAGATCATCGAAACGGGCTTGTCGCGTAAGAACGCGTCTGTCTCAGCCTTGCCAATCACTGAAAACCCGCGGGGCTTGTCGAGGTCGGAGGCAACCTTTGCCAGGAATTTGTTATGGCTTAGCCCGATGGACCCGGATATGCCCAACTCGCTTTCCATCCGGTTGACCAGCCGCGCAAGCATCACTGCTGGCGGTTGGCCGTGTAGGGTTCGGGTGCCACTGAGGTCTAGGAACGCCTCGTCGAGAGACAGCGGTTCGATGGACGGGGTCAGTTCTTCCATAAGGCTGCGAACCTGCCGCGACACCTCGACGTAGGTGTCCATGCGTCCTCGAACGATGACAGCCTCTGGACAGAGCTTGAGCGCCTGAAACATTGGCATCGCAGAGCGCACGCCTTTGATCCGCGCAATATAGCAAGCCGTGGACACCACCCCGCGCCGCCCGCCGCCGATAATGACCGGTTTGTCGCGCAGCTCTGGATTGTCGCGTTTTTCGACCGACGCGTAGAATGCGTCGCAATCCATATGAGCAATAGAGAGATCAAAGAGCTCTGGGTGAGACATCACCCTTGGGCTGCCACAAGATGGGCAGCGGGGACCCTCTTCAAACGGAGTCAGGCAGGATCGGCATAACGCAGGCATGCTCCGATTTTAGCATGGCGTGGCGGGGCTGGACAGCAGCCTCCTGACATCTGTGGTGCGGTGGGGACGGTCTGAAAAGACTTGATCGGACGAAAATTGCGGTGCTAGCGTTTCACTACATAACCGGGCAGCGGGGTGTCTTCCGGACCCGCCCGACGTCGACACGACGCGTGAAATCTCCGCGAAAACCGGCCCTAACGGGCCATTTTCGAAACGTCGCCTGATGGGCGATCAAAGCGGGAGAGACGCATTATGAAAACCATAGGAGTCATCGGTCTCGGAGATATGGGATCTGGTCTTGCCAAGAATCTGCTCAGCGCGGGTTTTGACGTCGTTGGGCGGGATTTGAAGCCGGAGCGCATGGCGCAATTCAAGGCGATGGGCGGGGTTCCAAAAGGTACACCCGGGCAGGTGGGTGCTGTCTCCGACGCGGTCTTTGTTATGGTCATGAACGGGCAAGAAGTGCATGACGTGGTCTTGGGCCGCTCCGGGCTGGCGACGACGATGCCACAAGGCGGCGCGGTGATCCTGTCGGCTACAATCAAACCCTCAGAGGCCCGCGCGTTGGGGGCAGAGATGGAAGGTTCAGGCATCCACCTGATCGACACACCAGTGTCTGGCGGGTTTCCCGGAGCACAAAGCGGCAAGCTCACGATGATGGCTGCGGCAGCGAATGAGGTTCTTGATAAGTTTGCGCCGGTCATGGAGGCGGTCTCCGCGAATATCCACCGGGTGGGCTCTGCGCCGGGTGACGGGCAGACGGTGAAGGCCTGTTTGCAGTCCCTGATTGGCGCGCAGTTCTCGGCGACGTTCGAGGCGGCGGCATTGGCGGCAAAAGCGGGCGTGCCGGGGCAAGTGATCCTGGATGTGTTCTCGACCTCCTCCGCGGGCTGCGGGGTGGTCAACAACGCGCTGGAAAAGATCATCGACCGTCAGTTTGAGGGGACGGGCAGCCATATCAACACGATGCACAAGGATCTGACGATTTCCATGAACCTCGGCGAGGAGCTTGGGGTGCCGCTCCATACGGCTGCGGCGGCGATGCAGATCTTTCATGCGGGCAGGACGAAATACCCGGACGGGGACAACTGGGTCTGCACCCGGGTGATCGAGGAGATCATCGGGGCGGAGCTGCACCGGGATGGCGCCAAATGAAGCTCGGGGTCATTTGTGACGGGATCAGCCGGGATCTGGCGCATGCGGTTGATGTGATGGACGCCTATGGGCTGGACTATGCGGAGCTGCAGTTTGTGGGCGACACGGAGGTGGGGGATCACTCGGCCAGGGAGATTGCAGAGATTGACGCGCTGCTGAGGGGCCGGGGCAAGCCGGTGTCTTGTCTGTCGCGGCATATCTTTGCGGGGATGACGGTGGCGAACCGGGCGGGGGACGCGCTGCATACCACACATATGGATGCTTTGAAGCGGGTCATTGAGATGGCCCATGTGGTGGGGGCGCCGCTGGTGCGGATCATGACGCCCAAGAAGGAGCAGATACTTTGGGGGTCGAACGGCGCGGAGCGGTGGAACGTGGCGCATGGGGCTTGGGAGGCGATGCTGCCTCTGATTGCCCCTGCGGTGGATGTCGCGCGGGATGCGGGGGTCAGGCTGGTGGTCGAGACGGGCAACGGGACGATGGTCAACTCTAGCTATACGGCGCGCAGGTTGATCGACGAACTGGACGCCAAGGATACGCTGCAGGTTCTGTGGGACCCGGGCAACAACTGTTGGTGCCATGAGCTGGCCTATCCTGATGGCTACGAGGAGCTGCGGGGCGGGTATCTGGGGCATGTCCATATCAAGGACGTCTCGGTGGATACGCCGCGGGCGCGGCTGGAGGTGCGGCGAATGGGGGAGGGGCAGCTGGGACCTCTGTTCGCCCCGATGGCCGCGGCGCTGCGACGCGATGAGTATGCCGGCGTGATCTCACTCGAGAGCGTCTACCACCCGGGTGACGGAGACTTCGAGGCCGGGTTCCGCGCCTGTATCGACCGGTTCAAAGAGTGGTTCGGGTAGGATTGGAGCCCCGGAAAGACAAAGCGGCGCATGCGCCGGACTAGGTTACCTCGTTGAATTATCGTAATTTTCCAATTTTTGTTTAGCGTTTGTTAAGGTGAAGTTGGACGGAGGTTTTTTCGGAATTTTCAGTACTGCACGCCATGAAGGTCAATTTGAGAAATGCCGACCCACCTCTTCAGGCTTCGCTATAGGGTGAGAGCAGGAGCCGAAGGTCAGGCGCAAACGACTGACACCAATTGCGCGGCGCGTCTCACGGTTTCCCGGAACATCGCTGGAATAACGAGCAAAAACTGTCTTCCTCGACAGGGAAGGACAGGTTTCGTGGTTATATGGACACCTGCCCACTGGTCTCCTTCTGGGGATTGATGCAGCGTGAGGCATGGAACACATATTTGCAGAACTCATTAGCACCGCCACCATCGCGATTGCAGCCTTCGGAATTGCCGGCTGCTTTATGCAAAGGAAGCATCTGACGGTAACCCGCAGCTTTGCCGCTTTCCTGGCCGCGGTGGTTGTGAACAACATTCCCGAGGCTCTTAATCGTGCCTTTCAGAACATGCAGGTTGAGATTGCACCGCCAGTCGACGTTCTGCTTTGGCTGCCCAGCGCATTGTGCCTTGCGCCGCTCTTCTGGATTTACGTCTATCGAGTGACCTCAACGGATGGTCGAGGACCCAAACACATGTACCGGCATCTTGCGCTCCCGTATGTCGCGTTTGTGGCAGGCACGGTTGCATTGGTTTCTCCTGCATCGCTTTGGACTGAGATCATGCCTGATGATAGCTTGGCAGCCTTCGGTTGGTGGACCGTGCTTTTGGTCGTGGTCGCACTGCTGCAGCTCGCTGTCTATCCGCAGATGGCGATTTACCTGTTCCTGATCGTGCGCCGCCTGACACGCTACAGGCTGATGCTGCGCGACATATACGCCAGCACGGAACAGCACGAATTGCGCTGGATATACGTCATTGGCGTGACCGGTGCGCTTTACTGGTTGGTTCAGGCACTTGTTTTGCTGATGGCGTTTGACCCGGACCAATCTCGCGTGCCGCTTGCATTTGTCGTGCTCGGCGGTCTGGCCAGTCTTTGCCTGGTGGCCACGACGGTTCTTTGGGGGCTAAGACAGACCCCTCCATTGATGCCGGAGAGCGAAGTGGTCTCAATGCACTCCCCTCCCAATGAACCTACCGGTGACAAATACGAGAAGTCCGCCTTGAGCGAAGAGGCCTCCGCGCGGATTGCACGAAAATTGCGAAACGCGATGGAAGTGGACAACTTGCATCGAGACCCAAATCTGTCTTTGTGGGCTCTCGCTCGCCACATTGGCGCCTCGCCCAATTACATTTCTCAGACGCTGAACGAGGCGATGGGCGAGAATTTTTTTGATTTCGTCAACGGCTACCGCATTGCAGATGCCATGACGCGCCTGTCTACAACCGACGAAACTGTCTTGGCCATCACCTACGATGTTGGGTTCAACGCACGCTCCTCCTTCTACAACGCTTTCAAGCGCGTCACTGGCCAGACACCGACCGGTTATCGCAAAACACTGTCTCTTCGTGACGGGATGGACGACCTGGAGCCAGAATTGCGCGAAGTCTGATCTTGTTACAGCAGATCAGAAAGGCGCCGTCACACTCCAAAGCTCAATAGACACACACGAACTTAACTGACCGGGTTTTGCCGAAAGTCGGACCAGACTTTTGCGCCCGGGCGATTCACCCCGATGAACGAAGATACTGAGGAAGAAATCTAAATGAAACGATATCTAATTTTAGCCGTGCTCGGCCTGAGCGCTTGTGAATCTCCTGCCGAGATCGCTGCGCGCGAGCAGCTCGACGCGGCCTGCATTGCCGGCGACCTGCAGGCTTGTGCTGCCGTACAACAAAGGGTGGCTGCGGAAAATCAGACCATCGCCACAACAGCGGCAGGTTTTTGAGCCCCGCAAAGAGCGAGCAGTAATAATGGTGCGGCCAGTCTGAAAATCAGGCTGGCCAGCTGAAACGCGATTTGGACGGCGGACGTAAGACGTGCGCTCTTGCTACGTCGTTCAAATCTTTCAGCCTAGAGTGTACAGCAGATGGCTAGACGTTACTCGCCCCCCAACCACCGGATCACCTCATCCAATGCTTGTTGAGCTACAACACCTGTTGCGCGGGGGCCTGTGAGAATAAGCGCCCAGCCGTCTTTGCGCATTTCGCGACGGATGTGCAGCTCTTTGCTGATCTGACGCTGGCGCGTAGGCTGGTGCGGGCGTTTGAGGCGGGGCGCTCCTGCGAGGACTTGTTCTGCCTCATCAATAATCGGCGCGATCAACTGCCATTTCTGATCTGTTGTCACAGGGCGGTGGATTTTGATCGCCTCCTTTGCCAAATCTTCTAACCCCGCCCGGACCAGTGCACCAAGGCGCAGCAGACGGCGCTCTGACAGCTCATGGGCGTCGCGAAACTCGTCGAAGAATGTCTCAACCGCTGTGACCATCGCCCGCAACCTGCGCCTTTTGCGATCATCGGCGCGGCGGTGGAGGGCGGCTATGGCGGCGTCGGGGGTCTCGAAGATGCGGGTGTTGCAGGCCTCAACGATAATGCGGGCGCGGTCCCAGGGGGAGACATTGGCGCGGATCTCGTTCTCCGCAATCATTTCGGCCATGGCATTGGGCAGCGTGTCGACCTCGCGGATGAAGGCCGGGATCTTGGCGTAGCGGTCGCTGTCCTTGGCCAGCGCCTGATAGACAGTGAGCCGCCTGTGCCCCGCGATGAGCCCGTAGCCGGTGCCATCGCCCTTGTCCCAGACCTCAATGGGCTGGCGCAGCCCGTCGAGCAGGATGGACATGTAAAGCTGGTGGTCGTCCTCCTCATCGGTTTGGGAGCGGTCGCGGGGCAACGCCTCCTTTTCGATGAGTTGCACCGCGATATCGATCAGGTCAGCCATTGCGCACGCCTTTGTTTTATGGGGGTCGGCGTGCTGGTAGCGCAGTGTGGTTAACGTGCCATGACCGGTGCAAACGGTGCTCGGGCAGGGGTGTTTTCCTTTAAAACGGCCCATTTGGCCCCCATATAGGGTGAGAAAGAGAGGTTGTTTTATGGATATTGAGCAGATTTTGCTGGGCTTTGTCGGCAACAACGCCGTGTTCCTGCTGCTGGCCGTTTTGCTGATCGTCGTCATCCTGATGGGCGTGCGCATCGTGCCACAATCAGAGAAATACGTGGTGGAACGCTTTGGCAAGCTGCGCTCCGTGCTGGGGCCGGGGATCAACCTGATCGTGCCGTTTATCGACCGGGTGGCGCATAAGATTTCGATTCTGGAACGGCAGCTGCCGACGAATTCGCAGGACGCGATTACCTCTGACAACGTGCTGGTGCAGGTGGAGAGCTCGGTGTTTTACCGCATCATTGAGCCCGAGAAGACGGTGTACCGTATTCGCGACATTGACGCGGCGATTGCCACCACGGTGGCGGGGATCGTGCGCTCCGAGATCGGCACGCTGGAGCTGGACGAGGTGCAGTCGAACCGGGCGCAGTTGATTGTGCGCATTCAGGGCGCGCTGGAGCGGATCGTGGATGACTGGGGCATCGAAGTGACCCGGGCGGAGATTTTGGACGTGAACCTGGACGAGGCCACACGGGCCGCGATGCTGCAGCAGCTGAACGCGGAACGGGCGCGGCGCGCGCAGGTGACGGAGGCCGAGGGGTCGAAACGCTCAGTGGAACTGAACGCGGATGCAGAGCTTTACGCCGCCGAGCAACTGGCCAAGGCGCGTCGGGTGCAGGCGGATGCGGAAGCTTACGCCACGGGCGTGGTGGCCGCGGCGATTGCCGAGAACGGGCTGGAAGCGGCGCAGTACCAAGTGGCGCTGAAACAGGTGGAGGCGCTGACCGCTGTTGGCGCGGGCGAGGGCAAGCAGACGATCCTGCTGCCCGCCAACGCGCTGGACGCTTTTAGCGATGCGTTTGGTTTGCTGAAAGGGCGCTCGTCATGATGTGGACGGAATACTGGGTCTGGTTCGCCGCCGCTCTGGTTCTGGGCATCCTCGAGATCCTGGCACCGGGCTACATCTTGCTGGGCTTTGCAATCGCGGCCGGGGTGATTGGCGCGGTCTTCTATATAGATGGGGGGCTCGGCAGCTATCTGGCGGGGTCCCTGCCGATCACGCTGGTGGTCTTTGCGGCAATGTCGCTGGTGGTGTGGCTTCTGTTGCGCCGGGTGTTTGGTGCGCGTGGCGGGCAGGTGAAGGTCTGGGACACGGATATCAACGACGATTTGCCCAAGACATAAACCAGCAGCGGCCTTGATCTGAATGAAAAGCCCGCGATGCCCCGGCATCGCGGGCTTTACGCTTTTTATAGTGCGCCCTGCGGGCGTGTGGGTTGCACAGGGCCCGGCTCTTTCGCTTGCGTGTCGCTGATTCTGACTGGAGCGGTCGGTATTTCTGCCAAGATGAAGCGGAAAGCGGTTCTGATCCTTGGATGTTTCACAGTTCTCACGCGATGTGAGCGTGATCTCACGGCGGCGTGTGGGTGTCGGCCATCCCGCACCAAGCTATGTGCATGAGCGCACCTATCTCACACAAAAGACAGTCGATGTGCGTTGAGATGGGTGCGGTTAGGGGGCATATTAGTCTCATCAACCGGCAACACACCGCCGGACACACACACCGCCCCGAGGGGCACACACATACTGGAGATTAAAATGAAAAAGATCATCGCAACCGCACTCGTTTCCCTGTCCTTCGCAGCACCTGCTGCTGCAGACGTCTCGAACGTGAAGCAGTTCTTCGCACTGACCAACGACTCCGCCGCTGAGCGCATTGTTGGTGAGACTTCCGTCGGCAACCCAGTTGGCACAGCCCAAGAGCTGGCTCTGGTCAATGACAGCCCGGCAGAAAACAAGGTTAACTTCGACCGTGCACGCAACGTAGACGTCAAGGCGATCCAGCAAATCTTCGCTCTGACCAACGACTCGCCTGCCGAGAACATCGTTCGCTAAGCTTTACGCTCATAGCGACACCCCGTTTCCACCTGAAGCGACCTTCCTCAGATCGAGGGAGGTCGTTTTGGTTTGGGCCAAGCGTTACTGCGTATAGAGATCGGGGGCATGGCGCGACAGCCTTTCACAGCCATCGCGTGTGACCAGAACCGAATGGCCAAGACACATGGCGGCCCCCGCTTCGCTGTCCATCAGGATCATATGCAGAAAGAAGACCTGCCCCTCCTGCATCAAGAGCGGGTTGCCTTCATAAAACATCGGGAAGTCCACCCAGATCGGAGTGTAGATGGCGCCCATGCCGTAGCCGCAGGCCTGCAGCCTTGCATGGGACATGCCAGCTGCATCAAACACTTTGGCATGTGCCGCATAGACATCGCCCATCGGTTTGCCCGGCGCGATTGCGGCTTCGCAGGCCTCCAGCGCGTCACGGGCCAATCCGTGCAGTTTGCGGTGGGTGGCGGACACGTCTCCCACGATCAGGGTCTGCATCATCGCGGCGTGATAGCGGGCATAGGTGCCAGACCATTCCAATGTCAGCTGATCGGAGGCATCCAAGTGACGGCGGCCCGAAAAGTATCGACACAAAAGCGCGCCGGGGCCTGAGCCGATGACAAACTCATTGCCCGCGTAATCGCCGCCACCTTTGAAGACCGCGCCTTGCATAGCGGCGAGAATGTCGCCCTCAAATGCGCCCGCCCGGGTCAGGGACCTCGCGGCATCAAACGCATCATCCGAGAGCGCGGCGGCACGGCGATGCATCTCTATCTCTGCCGGGGATTTCAAACGGCGCAGGCTGCGGATCAGGTCCGAGGCCTCTGTCAGGTCCCCCAAGACCTCCCGCACCATGCGCCCGTTGAAATCGGTCAGACCGGCGGTTTGGCCTTCAATGCCGATGCGCCCCCCTGCGACGCCCAGATCAGCGAGTAGCTGTGCCAGATCTTGCGCCGGGTTCGATCCCTCCCGCTCATGCCAGATATGAATATCGGCATCGGCCAGGGTGGAGGTGTGCTGCGCCTGCCGCAGATCAGGCATCCGGGTGAGCAGCGACAGATGCCCGTCGCGGGTCAGCACCATGGACTGGAACATCGCAAAGCCGAATGTGTCATAGCCACTGATCCAATACTGGCTTTCCGGCGCGAAAAGCAGAATGGCGTCGAGCTTGGCTTCTTTAAGGGCCCGCGTGGCAGCGTCGCGGCGGGCGGCAAATTCGGCGTCGGTGAAGTGAAGTGGCATAGGGACGATTCTCTCAAACGGGTTTTTGCAGGCTAGGACGCGGTGAAGCGGAGCGGTGTTCAGTTTGCGACATGAGGGTCTTCGCGCCGGGATCTCACGCGTCGTGATTGGTTTCTCACGGGGGCGTGATGATGTGGGCCGAGGCTCAGATATTGATGTGCGTGAATGCACCAATATTGGCGATATTTGCCTGTTGAGTGCATTGAGAGGGCCCCACACAAGCGCCATATTAGTCTCATCAAACGGCAACGCACCGCCGCACACACACAGCCTTAACCGGCAAACCCAAATTGGAGATCAAAATGAAAACTCTTATCGCAACCGCTCTCGTATCCCTGTCCCTTGCTGCTCCTGCCGCTGCGGACGTGTCCAACATCCAGAAGTTCTTCGCGCTGACCAACGACTCAGCCGCTGAACGCATCGTTGGCGAAACATCCGTTGGCGATCCGATCGGCACGGCTCAGCGTCTGGCTCTGGTCAATGACAGCCCTGCGGAAAACAAGGTGAACTTCGACCGGGCACGCAACGTTGACGTCAAAGCGATCCAGCAAATGTTCGCCCTGACCAACGACTCGCCTGCCGAGAACTTCGTTCGCTAAGAGCGGCACTTACCCTTACCCCGTCTGTTCTCCCCCAGACAGTGAACGGCCTTCCTTCGGGAGGGCCGTTTTTCTGTGTGGCGCCGTGCCGATGAGGGCGCAGCCAAGCGTGGCATTGAGCGCCTCGACCAGCTCGTCGACGGTTTCGGTGGACACGAAGGTGCCGCCGGTCTGATCAGAGAGGCATCGCGCGACGGTGTCTTTGCCGGTGGCGGTTTGTTCCGGATTGTCCCAACCGAAAAAGTCGAAGCGGAACTTGAACCCGATGACATGGACGGTGAGGTCTGCGCCCTCGGCTTGCAACTGGCGGCCAAGGGCGCAGGGCGTGCCGCCGCAGGTCTCGTTGCCATCGGTGACCAGCACCACGGTGGCGGGCTGGCGGCGGAAATTCAGCGCCTCCGCGGCTTGCGCGACAGAGGCGCTGAGCGGGGTCATGCCGCCGGGGTTGAGCGTGTCTACCGCACCGATGATTTTGGTGGCGGCGCGCGGCTGGGGCGCGAAGCGCAGGTCAATATTCGAGCAGCCGTCCTGGTCGCCGGGACCGTAGACCAACAGGCCCAGATCGCGGAACGGTTCTACCTGCGGCAGGGCGCGGGCGATGGCCTTGCGGGCGTCGATGATGCGCGGGGTGGCGGCCTCCAGCCCGATTTCGGACATCGAGCCTGACCCGTCAAAGACCAGCATCGCATCGGCCCCGCAATCGGAGCTGGCGGTGGCTGTTTGCGTGGCGATGAGCAGCGAAAGGGCGGCGGGTCTGAGCATTGCATTTCAGGGTGGCAGCAAAGCCGCGTTCTGTCCATGATGCAGCTGATCAAGATACGGAGACACCATGGGAGCGGATGACATGATCGACTGGGCAGGATGGGTGTTTCAGGTCCTGGCGTTTTCCTTTGTGTTCGTTATCGGACTGGCGGCCTTGGCGGCGGTGATCCTGTTTATCATCGACCGCACCCAGACCGAGGACGCCGTGCGGCGCAACTACCCCGTCATAGGCCGGTTTCGGCATCTGTTCACTGAGCTTGGCGAGTTCTTCAGGCAGTATTTCTTTGCGATGGACCGCGAGGAATTGCCGTTCAACCGCGCGCAGCGGGATTGGGTGAAGCGGGCGACCAGCGGCAAGGGGAACACGGTCGCGTTCGGCTCGACCCGCAATATTGCGGTAACGGGCACGCCGCTATTTGTGAACGCGCCGTTTCCGCCGCTGGACGACCAGTTCGCCAAATCCGAGCCGATGATGATCGGTGAGGGCGCGCGGCAGCCATATGTGGCGCAGTCCTTTTTCAACCTGTCGGGGATGAGCTTTGGGGCGATCTCGAAACCTGCCGTGCTGGCGCTGTCGCGCGGGGCGAAGGAGGCGGGCATCTGGATGAACACCGGGGAGGGCGGGCTGAGCCCGTATCATCTGGAGGGCGGCGCGGATATCGTGTTTCAGATCGGCACCGCCAAATACGGGGTGCGCGACAAGGACGGGCGGCTCAACGATGACAAGCTGAGGGAAGTCGCCGCGCATGAACAGGTCAAGATGTTCGAGCTGAAGCTGGCGCAGGGCGCCAAGCCCGGCAAAGGCGGCATCCTGCCCGGCGCGAAGATCACGCCCGAAATTGCCAAGATCAGGGGCATCAACGAGGGCGAGGATTCGATCAGCCCGAACCGTCACGTAGAGATCGACGACTGGGACGACCTGCTGGATTTTCTGGCCCATATCCGCGAGGTGACTGGCAAGCCCGTGGGCATCAAGACCGTCTTTGGCGCGGAGCAGGCCTTTCGCGACATGCTTGAAACAATAAAGCGGCGGGGCGAAGACTTGGCCCCGGATTTCATCACGCTTGATGGGGGCGAGGGCGGCACCGGGGCGTCGCCTCTGCCTTTGATGGATCTGGTGGGCGTCTCAATCAAAGAGGCGTTGCCGGAAGTCGCCGGGTTGTTGCGGGAATACGGGTTGAAGAAACGGATCAAGCTCGTGGCCTCGGCCAAACTGATGGTGCCGGGGGAGGTCGCATGGGCCCTTGCCGCAGGCGCGGATTTCATCACATCGGCCCGTGGCTTTATGTTCTCGCTGGGCTGCATTCAGGCGATGAAATGCAATATGAATACCTGCCCGACGGGCATCACGACGCATGATCCGCGGTTCCAAAAAGGACTGGTGCCGGAGGACAAGTATAAAAAGGTGGCGCGCTACGCCAAAAGCATCGTCAAAGAGGTCGAGACCATCGCCCATTCCGTCGGTGTGGCGGAGCCCCGGCAACTGAAGCGCCAGCATGTGCGGATGGTTCAGGACACAGGGAATTCTGTACCGTTGGATGTGCTCTACCCCGACAAGACCGGCACTTAAGAGGAGGCCCAGATGTTTGACGCCCAGACCCTGATCGTTTTCACACTGGCCTGCCTTGCGCTGACAGCCACGCCCGGCGCTGACATGTTGCTGATAGCCGCGCGCAGTGCGGCACAAGGGCGGCTGGCAGGGTTGGTCACCTATCTGGGCGTGGCCGCCGGCGCGTTCTGCCACGCACTGTTTCTGGCCTTGGGATTGTCGCAGCTGTTTCTGGCGGTGCCTTTTGCCTATGACCTGATCCGCTACATCGGCGCGGCCTATCTTCTTTATCTGGCGTGGCAAGCCTTCACCGCCCGCAGCAGCTTTGCGGTGCGCGACGCGGCTGAGAAGAAACACTCCATGCTGGTGATCTTTCGACAGGGTTTTCTGACCAACCTTCTAAATCCCAAAGTGGCCCTGTTCTTTCTGGCGCTGTTTCCGCAGTTTTTGGACCCGGCCGCCGGGTCAGTCGGGCTACAGGTTCTTATCCTCGCCACGATTCTCAACGTGGTTGGGTTGATGACCAATGGGGCGGTGATTGTGCTGGTCGGCAGCCTGCGGTCCTTTGCGGCCGGAGCGCAGAGCTTTTCAAAATGGTCGCGCTATATATTGGGTACGGTTTTTGGCGCATTGGCAGCCCGGTTGCTTTTTGACGGGCAGAAGTAAGGAAAGCGGCTGATAAACCCACATAACGCCGACTCAACAAATTCGTGAGGTCAGCGGGTTTCGCTTTGTAGTCTTCAATAGAGGGGCCATAGGGTGAGGCAACAAAGCGAGGAACCTATGGCCAATAGATACACTTCCAAACTGAGCTGGGCAGACGTCACGCCAGAACACATGTTTCTAAACCGCCGGTCCTTCATGGCCGGAACTGCGGCTTTCGCCGCGGGGACGATTGCAAGCCCGGCGCTGTCGGCAACGTCTGAGTATTCCACCGATGCGGAGCCCAACACTTGGGAGGAGATCACCTCCTACAACAACTTCTACGAGTTCGGCACTGGCAAGAGCGACCCGGCAGAGTATGCGAGCGCTTTGACGACGTCTCCTTGGGCGGTGGAAATCGGCGGCATGGTCGACAAGCCCGGCAGCTATTCGTTTGAAGACATCATGTCCCAGATGACCATTGAGGAGCGCATCTACCGCTTCCGCTGCGTCGAGGCGTGGTCGATGGTGATCCCTTGGAACGGGTTCGAGCTGGCCGATCTGCTGAACCTTGCGGGCGTACAGTCCGAGGCCAAGTATGTGGCGTTTGAAACTGTGCTGCGCCCCGAAGAGATGTGGGGCCAGAAGCGCAACTTCATCCCTTGGCCCTACCGCGAAGGCTTGCGGCTGGACGAGGCCATGCACCCGCTGACCATTATGGCGACCGGCATTTACGGCAAGGATATCCCGAACCAGAACGGCGCGCCTTTGCGTCTGGTTGTGCCGTGGAAGTATGGCTTCAAATCGATCAAGTCGATTGTGAAGATCACCCTGACGGACACGCAACCCGAGGCCAGCTGGAATATGATCCAGCCGCGCGAATACGGCTTCTATTCCAACGTGAACCCGAATGTGGACCACCCCCGCTGGAGCCAGGCCTCTGAGCGTCAGATCGGCGGCGGGCTTTTGGCCAAACGCGTGCCGACCCAGATGTTCAATGGCTATGAGGAAGAGGTCGCTGGCCTCTACGAGAATATGGACCTCAAAGCGAACTTCTGATGCGTCGCGACACATGGCTCAGGATCGGGGCGATTGCCGCCCTGATTGGTGGGGTATGCTGCCTGACCCCGCTGGCGGTGATCGCGATGACCGCATTGGGATTGGCAGCCTACACCATATGGATTGACGCGGTGGCGGTGCCGCTTCTGATCGCCGGGTCAGGAATTGTTGTCGCATCTTTGATAAGATTGCGTCAAAACGGGGCATGAGCCACGCCCTGACCACCGCCGAACGCATCAACGCCGCACTTCGTCCGATCCCAAAATGGCTGATCTACGTGCTGGGCGCTTTGCCGGGTGTCTATATAATAGTGGGCGTTATCTTGGCGCTGAACGGCACTTACGACCTGTTCGGCTCCAGCCTTGGCATCGACCCGGCCAAGACCATCGAACATTGGCTGGGCGAGCTGGCGCTACAGTTCTTCATCGCCACTA
Source organism: uncultured Litoreibacter sp. (assembly GCA_947494645.1). Taxonomy (GTDB): domain Bacteria; phylum Pseudomonadota; class Alphaproteobacteria; order Rhodobacterales; family Rhodobacteraceae; genus Litoreibacter. The sequence goes on along the minus strand of CANLVO010000002.1, from coordinate 206,703 downwards.
TGGTGATCCGGGTACTGCGCGACCTGTTCAAGCTGAAGCTGATCAAGTTTCGCCGCGCGCTGGGGCATCTGACCTTCTTCTATATTGTGCTGCACCTGACTGTGTATCTGTGGCTCGACCTGCAATGGGGCTGGTCGCAGATATGGAGTGACATCCTGAAGCGTCCCTACATAACAATCGGCATGGCGGCCTTCGTGTTGCTGATCCCGGTCATGGCCACGTCCAATGACAGCGCAATCCGCAAGTACGGACCCAAGGTCTGGCAGAACATTCACAAGCTGACCTATCCGGCCCTGCTGCTGGGCGGGCTGCACTATGTGATGCTGCAGCGTATCTGGGATGTGGAGTCGCTGATCTATCTGGGCGTCATTTGCCTCCTTCTGATCCTGCGCGGCCGGGCCTTGCTGCCAAAGTTCCGTTGATCCGAGTCGTTGAGTCGGGGCCGATCCGTTGATTCAGGCAGAGATTCCGCCGATTTCATCCACATTTTGTATTTGGCCTGTGGAAAACCCCAAGAGACCTATGTTTTGAGACATTGCCTGCCCTGAAAACCACAGGATTGAGCAGGAAATTTCCAAAGAAATTCATGTCTAAGATGTTGATATTATTCAATTTAGAAGATTTGGCGCAAAAAATGTCATCTTTATGCAAAAAACCACTTGCGGGTCTGAGCCGTGAGGCCTAGAACCCACTTCACCGGCGGCGCAGAGATGCACCAACGGGGCGCCAGACGGGCCACACGGTCAAGAAAGCGGAATAAAAACAGAGACTTATGCAGGCTGTTGCGCCAAACAAGATTGGGCGCTTCGGTTGGTTTTTGTCTCTACGCTCTTTGAAATTGATAGTAACTGAAGAGATATGTGGGCGGTTTGGCCATTTCGATGGATCAACCTCTTTCATATCGACTTACTTAGGCTTCGGCCGATTATAGTAAGGTCAGCTTCACTGTTTGGACGGCTTCTAGTTATCTTTGATAACTTCAAGCACAACAAACAGAAAGAATGGTCATCAGGTTTCAGTAAGGCCTGATGATTGATATGTGCAGAGGTTCGACGTCAAGGTTAAGCATGCAAATGCTTTTCAACTTGAGAGTTTGATCCTGGCTCAGAACGAACGCTGGCGGCACGCCTAACACATGCAAGTCGAGCGCACCTTCGGGTGAGCGGCGGACGGGTTAGTAACGCGTGGGAACATACCCTTTTCTGCGGAATAGCCTTTGGAAACGAAGAGTAATACCGCATACGCCCTTCGGGGGAAAGATTTATCGGTGAAGGATTGGCCCGCGTTAGATTAGATAGTTGGTGGGGTAACGGCCTACCAAGTCTACGATCTATAGCTGGTTTGAGAGGATGATCAGCAACACTGGGACTGAGACACGGCCCAGACTCCTACGGGAGGCAGCAGTGGGGAATCTTAGACAATGGGCGAAAGCCTGATCTAGCGATGCCGCGTGAGTGACGAAGGCCTTAGGGTCGTAAAGCTCTTTCGCCAGGGATGATAATGACAGTACCTGGTAAAGAAACCCCGGCTAACTCCGTGCCAGCAGCCGCGGTAATACGGAGGGGGTTAGCGTTGTTCGGAATTACTGGGCGTAAAGCGTACGTAGGCGGATTAGTCAGTCAGAGGTGAAATCCCAGGGCTCAACCCTGGAACTGCCTTTGATACTGCTAGTCTTGAGTTCGAGAGAGGTGAGTGGAATTCCGAGTGTAGAGGTGAAATTCGTAGATATTCGGAGGAACACCAGTGGCGAAGGCGGCTCACTGGCTCGATACTGACGCTGAGGTACGAAAGTGTGGGGAGCAAACAGGATTAGATACCCTGGTAGTCCACACCGTAAACGATGAATGCCAGACGTCGGGGGGCTTGCCCTTCGGTGTCACACCTAACGGATTAAGCATTCCGCCTGGGGAGTACGGTCGCAAGATTAAAACTCAAAGGAATTGACGGGGGCCCGCACAAGCGGTGGAGCATGTGGTTTAATTCGAAGCAACGCGCAGAACCTTACCAACCCTTGACATGTGTATCGAGATTTCTGGAGACAGATTTCGTCAGTTCGGCTGGATACAACACAGGTGCTGCATGGCTGTCGTCAGCTCGTGTCGTGAGATGTTCGGTTAAGTCCGGCAACGAGCGCAACCCACATCCTTAGTTGCCAGCAGTTCGGCTGGGCACTCTAGGGAAACTGCCCGTGATAAGCGGGAGGAAGGTGTGGATGACGTCAAGTCCTCATGGCCCTTACGGGTTGGGCTACACACGTGCTACAATGGCAGTGACAATGGGTTAATCCCAAAAAACTGTCTCAGTTCGGATTGGGGTCTGCAACTCGACCCCATGAAGTCGGAATCGCTAGTAATCGCGTAACAGCATGACGCGGTGAATACGTTCCCGGGCCTTGTACACACCGCCCGTCACACCATGGGAGTTGGTTCTACCCGACGGCCGTGCGCTAACCTTTTGGAGGCAGCGGACCACGGTAGGATCAGCGACTGGGGTGAAGTCGTAACAAGGTAGCCGTAGGGGAACCTGCGGCTGGATCACCTCCTTTCTAAGGATGTTTCTAGCAGCCAAGCTTGCTTGGTTCGTGAAACACTTAGCAGTGCACTCTCTTTATTGAGACACGCCTCTGGCGTGATGCACATAAGTCGGCACCTTCGGGTGACCGACACACGGTCCAGGCCGTCCTCATATCTCTTCAGTCATGAATAACACGGGTTACCACCCGTCTTGGGTCGGTAGCTCAGGTGGTTAGAGCGCACGCCTGATAAGCGTGAGGTCGGAGGTTCAAGTCCTCCTCGACCCACCACTAATTCCTTCGGGACAATGGGGCGTTAGCTCAGCTGGGAGAGCACCTGCTTTGCAAGCAGGGGGTCATCGGTTCGATCCCGATACGCTCCACCATTACCCGAATGTACCGTTAAGCGCCTCAAGGCGTTTAACCGTCCATTCGGACGAATTGACATCGTATAGAGAGATACAACATCAGTTTTTTACGTGATGTTCCGAGTAGGGAACATCAGCAACTTCGGTTGCAACGTAAAAGACATACCGTGTTGCGTATGATTGCAATGACCTTCCCGTCGGCGCGATCTGGGTTTCGAGCCCGCGTACGTAACACAATCCAAGTCAAGTAAAATACAACCTAACTAATGGTATCAGAGCTTTGAACCAGCGCTGATACCTGGGAAATATTTACTCTTTTGATTGGATAGGGTCTCAGCCGAGACAAGCCCTATCCGACTATAGGAAGTTCAAAAGGCCTATAGGTCAGAAAAGACGGTCCTGCACGGGTCTGTCTTCTTCTGGATCAAATCAAGCGCGAGAAGGGCGTTTGGTGGATGCCTTGGCAGTAAGAGGCGATGAAGGACGTGATACTCTGCGATAAGCTCAGGTAAGCCGAGAATAGGCGCTATACCCTGAGATCTCCGAATGGGGCAACCCACCTGATACTTTGTTATTACTGCACTTCGGTGCAGCTAATAATGAGGTAAACCAGGTATTTATGACCTGAATACATAGGGTTATAAAAGCAAACCCGGGGAACTGAAACATCTAAGTACCCGGAGGAAAGGAAATCAACAGATACTCCCCTAGTAGCGGCGAGCGAACGGGGACCAGCCGAGCTGTGATTGTGATTAGAATGGTCTGGAATGGCCAACCATAGTGGGTGACAGTCCCGTATAAGAAGCAAGATCAGACGTATTAAGTAGGGCGGAACACGTGAAATTCTGTCTGAACATGGGGGGACCACCCTCTAAGGCTAAGTACTCCTTACTGACCGATAGCGAACCAGTACCGTGAGGGAAAGGTGAAAAGCACCCCGACAAGGGGAGTGAAACAGTTTCTGAAACCGGACGCCTACAAACAGTTGGAGCCCCCTTGAGGGGTGACAGCGTACCTTTTGTATAATGGGTCATCGACTTGGTCTATCTAGCAAGCTTAAGCCGTTAGGTGTAGGCGCAGCGAAAGCGAGTCTTAATAGGGCGAATGAGTTAGATGGATCAGACCCGAAACCGAGTGATCTAGGCATGACCAGGTTGAAGGTAAGGTAACACTTACTGGAGGACCGAACCCACACCTGTTGAAAAAGGTCGGGATGAGTTGTGCCTAGGGGTGAAAGGCCAATCAAACTCGGAGATAGCTGGTTCTCCGCGAAATCTATTTAGGTAGAGCGTCATCCGAATACCCCGGGGGGTAGAGCACTGGATGGGTAATGGGGCCCCACAGGCTTACTGATCCTAACCAAACTCCGAATACCCGGGAGTAATAGATGGCAGACACACGTCGGGTGCTAACGTCCGGCGTGGAGAGGGAAACAACCCTGACCTACGACTAAGGCCCCTAATTCATGGCTAAGTGGGAAAGCAGGTGGGACGACCAAAACAACCAGGAGGTTGGCTTAGAAGCAGCCATCCTTTAAAGATAGCGTAACAGCTCACTGGTCTAATTTAAGTTGTCCTGCGGCGAAGATGTAACGGGGCTCAAGCCATGAGCCGAAGTCTAGGATGCCGTAAGGCATGGTAGCGGAGCGTAGTGTGACATAACTCTACGCCTCTTTTGTACCGTTCGCGGTGCATAGGAGGCTTTGAGTTTTCTGTGAAGCCGGGGCGTGAGCCATCCGGTGGAGAGATCACTAGTGAGAATGATGACATGAGTAGCGACAAACAGGGTGAGAGACCCTGTCGCCGAAAGTCCAAGGGTTCCTGCTTAAAGCTAATCTGAGCAGGGTAAGCCGACCCCTAAGGCGAGGCCGAAAGGCGTAGTCGATGGGAACCAGGTTAATATTCCTGGGCCAGGAGATGGTGACGGATCCCGAAGGTAGTTCATCCTTATTGGATTGAATGGGCTGCTTAGGGGTTCCTGGAAATAGCCCTCCATGAGATCGTACCCTAAACCGACACAGGTGGACTGGTAGAGAATACCAAGGCGCTTGAGAGAACCACATTTAAGGAACTCGGCAAAATACCTCCGTAAGTTCGCGAGAAGGAGGCCCCGTTAGGACGCAAGTCTTGGCGGGGGGCACAAACCAGGGGGTGGCGACTGTTTACTAAAAACACAGGGCTCTGCGAAGTCGCAAGACGACGTATAGGGTCTGACGCCTGCCCGGTGCCTGAAGGTTAAAAGGAGGAGTGCAAGCTCCGAATTGAAGCCCAGGTAAACGGCGGCCGTAACTATAACGGTCCTAAGGTAGCGAAATTCCTTGTCGGGTAAGTTCCGACCTGCACGAATGGCGTAACGACTTCCCCGCTGTCTCAAATGTGGACTCAGCGAAATTGAATTGCCTGTCAAGATGCAGGCTTCCCGCGGTTAGACGGAAAGACCCCGTGCACCTTTACTACAGCTTCACACTGGCATCAGGCACAACATGTGCAGAATAGGTGGTAGGCTTTGAACTAGGAACGCCAGTTTCTGGGGAGCCTCCTTTGAGATACCACCCTTGTTCTGCTTGATGTCTAACCGCGGTCCGTTATCCGGATCCGGGACCCTGTGTGGCGGGTAGTTTGACTGGGGCGGTCGCCTCCCAAACAGTAACGGAGGCGCGCGAAGGTTGGCTCAGAGCGGTCGGAAATCGCTCGTTGAGTGCAATGGCAGAAGCCAGCCTGACTGCGAGACTGACAAGTCGAGCAGAGTCGAAAGACGGCCATAGTGATCCGGTGGTCCCGAGTGGAAGGGCCATCGCTCAACGGATAAAAGGTACGCCGGGGATAACAGGCTGATGGTGCCCAAGAGTCCATATCGACGGCACCGTTTGGCACCTCGATGTCGGCTCATCTCATCCTGGGGCTGGAGCAGGTCCCAAGGGTACGGCTGTTCGCCGTTTAAAGAGGTACGTGAGCTGGGTTTAGAACGTCGTGAGACAGTTCGGTCCCTATCTGCCGTGGGTGTAGGATACTTGAGAGGAGTTGCCCCTAGTACGAGAGGACCGGGGTGAACGATCCACTGGTGGACCAGTTGTCATGCCAATGGCAGTGCTGGGTAGCTATGATCGGAAAGGATAACCGCTGAAGGCATCTAAGCGGGAAGCCCCCCTCAAAACAAGGTATCCCTGAGAACCGTAGTAGACCACTACGTCGATAGGCCGGAGATGTAAGCGCAGCAATGCGTTCAGTTGACCGGTACTAATTGTTCGATAGGCTTGATTTGATCCAGTAGAAGCGAGACTTCTGCGAGATAAATCGAAAGAGTACACACTACAAAACGTAGTTTGCTGACTTGGACATGTGCTCAAGTAGCCCTCTGGGCGGTAGCACGTGAAAATTGATGTTGTTCCTTTGGTTTGGTGGTCATAGCGCGAGCAAAACACCCGATCCCATCCCGAACTCGGCCGTTAAGTGCCGTCGCGCCGATGGTACTGCGTCTTAAGACGTGGGAGAGTAGGTCACCGCCAAACCTAACGAGCAACATCAAGTATCTCTCTGACGATGATCAATAAAACAGCCGCCTCTTGAGGCGGCTTTTTTGTGTCTGATGGCCTGATTTTACGGTGCCGCCCGGTCTCGGACGATATGTCACCGTGAAAATTTCTCTGATTTCGCCTTAGATTGGCCCAGCGCATGGGTGATCTGTCGGATTATGAGTATTTTTGACGAAAACGAAGCCCAATATCTCGCAATTCGAGACGCCGCAGAGGTTGCCGCGGGGCCGCTGTCGAGCCTCAGGCTCCGCGCGCGGGGCTATCTGGACCTCTACCACCAATCAAACGGCGCCTGTGTCTTCGCCTTGGTGGCTGCAAACGGGGCTTTGTGGGCGTCGTGGTACTTGATCTGCGCCAAACTGGCCGCGATGGTCTTTGCCTGCACCGATCCGACGGTTCGCATGTCGCCCGCCACGCGGTACCGCCAATTCGCGGCCTATGTCACGGTTCTGAAGGACATCAACAAGCTGGTCATGGTGGAAACCTACGTGCTTGTGCACACCATTCAGCAACTGGGCGCGGAGTTTGCCATAGCCAAGGGCATCCCAGAGGACTTGGTGCGGGACTACGAACGCGCGATGCGGTCTGACCCGTCCCCCGCGCTTTTGCGCGACCTCTATCACCGCCACTTTTTGTGGGAACAGGAGCGGGTTGTCTCCACAAAGCTGGACGAAGGATTTGCCGCCTTCACTTGGCCTTTCATGAGCCAACTTTGCCAGCGGCCTTGGGTGTGGTTTGGCTATTTTCGGCCCGGTAAGTCTATGAATTTTCGAAATTTTACTGATCAGGCGGAGCGGGTCGAAAAAGGGCTGATAGCCTATGACCGTGCCGTCGCGATGGGGCTGGACCGGATCGCCAAACTGAGCGCCGCACGGATCAAAATCTATCCCGGCCGGGCTGCATTCAGGGCGCATCAAGCTCCCGGCATTGCCGAAACTCCGTCAATCGGTCAGGGTCGCTGAGACCACCGGACGGCCCGGTGGCGCATGCACATGGAGACCCTGCATTGACCGAAGACCTCACCGCCGACGAGCGCAAGGAGCTCAAAGCCATCATCCGGCAGCAACGGATTGTCGCCGACCGGGGGCCTCTGTTTAACAGGCCGGTGCCAAAGACGCTGATGACGCCTTACGAGATGAAAGACACCGGGCGCGCCCGCATCCACAACATTCAGAAGAAATACACCATCCGGCGCAAGAACATCCGCCGCTGCTGGAACCGATTTCAGCTCTACCTGCCTGAGCTGATGCATGAGGGGAACCCGCAGAAGGTGTTCGAGCTGTCCACCGCCCATGGCGGGATGTTGGAGGTCGCGCGGTATTTTGGCCATGAGGTGCTGGGCAATGATTTTGCCAACCGGCTGGACCAGCATGACGTGTCTGCCTCCTCCACCCACCGCAAGCTGAGCGACGCGTCGTTTGAGGAAAAGGTATCGGACCCGGTGGTTAAGGATGGCACCGCGCTGGACTGGCCCTACCGCCCGATTATCGAGGCAATCGACATGCCCATTGCCTTGTTTGACGCGGGCCACACGCCTTACCCGCTAGAGGACAAGTCCCAAGATGTGCTGATCTGCGCGCAGGCGATTGAGCATTACTGCCACCCGGACCACTGGATGGAGCTGATGGACGAGTTCTGCCGGATCACCCGCAAGACGATTGTCATCATCATGAACCCGCTCTTTGTCCATTTCTCCGATGACAAAGACTATGTCGCCGCCTTCGAGCAATTTCGCACCGACCTGCAAAGCTATCGCCGCAACGGGTTCACCACGACTTCGTGCCACATCCAATGGGCCGAGGCTCTGGGCTTCAAACTGACCGCTGACTAGCAACGCCTCCGCTTTGGTTAAGAAAATTGCGATTCATCGGAAAATGCCTATTGAAACCTCAACAGGGCGGGCGTAGGTACAGGGCTCGCGAATTGGCGCGGGATGGAGCAGCCCGGTAGCTCGTCAGGCTCATAACCTGAAGGTCGTAGGTTCAAATCCTACTCCCGCAACCAAATTTCAAGCGACAGACAGACCCCGGACCGCAAGGCTGGGGTTTTTCTATGTCCGGGGCATGCGAGCGTATTGCGACGTTTGCCCTGCCCGGTCGGTTGACTTGTCGTCCCTCGTTCATACCTACAAGGGCGCAGCATACCCGGTTGACCTCGCCATATGCGATAAGGCTAGGTGCTTGGCATAGCGCATCCTATGGAGAGCATCCAAATGAGCGGTGAGGTTCAGACGAAGTTTCGGGTCAGCAACATGACCTGCGCCTCCTGTGCCGCCCGGGTGGAGCGCGCTCTGACCAACGCCCCCGGCATCGCAAGCGCAAGCGTCAACCTGGCCTCCGAGACCGCTCATGTCACATGGCGCGGCCTGTCTGAGGAACAGGTGGCGCAGGTGCTGACCAAGGCAGGCTACCCCGCGCAGGTGTTGGACGATTCAGCCCAAAGGGCCCCCGCAAACGACGCCACATCCCAGCTGAAACGCGACACATGGATCGCCGCCATCCTGACGCTGCCTGTGGTCTTGTTGGAAATGACGGGACACGCGTTCCCGGCGGTGCGGCAATGGGTTGAGGCGTCCATCGGCCAGGAGGCGTCGTGGACCATTCAGTTCGTCCTGATCACGGCGGTGGTTTTCTGGCCCGGCCGGCGCTTTCTGGCCATTGGCCTGCCTGCTTTGTTCCACCGCCGCCCGGAAATGAACGCGTTGGTCTCCATTGGCGTCTTGGCGGCGTGGGGATACTCCACCCTGTCGCTCTTTGCGCCGGGCGTTTTGGGGGAAAGCAGCGCGGCGGTCTATTTCGAGGCGGCGGGCGTGATCGTAACGCTGATCCTGCTGGGCCGCTATCTGGAGGCCCGCGCGAAGGGTCAAACTGGCGCCGCCATCCGCGCCCTTATGGCATTGCGCCCGCCGACCGCGCGGGTTTGGCGGGATGGAGGATGGGCTGACGTGGCCCATGACGCCTTGTCCGTGGGTGATCGCATCCAAGTCCTGCCCGGCGCGCAAGTGCCGGTAGACGGCATCGTTGCGGAGGGGCAATCCTATCTGGATGAAAGCATGCTGACCGGGGAGGCGGCCGCGGTTGCCAAAGCCTCCGGCGACTCGCTGGTGGGCGGCACGGTGAACGGGACCGGGGCGTTGGTCTTTGAGGCCACCGCCGTGGGTCACGACACGGTGCTCGCCCGCATTGCGCAAGTTGTGGAAGACGCGCAAGGGGCGAAGCTGCCGATCCAAAGCCTCGTGGACCGGGTGATTGCGTGGTTTGTGCCGGCGGTGCTGGCCATCGCCGCGCTGACGGTTCTGATATGGTTGGTGGCAGGCCCGAGCCTGACATTTGCCTTGGTCACGGGCGTCTCTGTGTTGATCATCGCCTGCCCTTGTGCGCTGGGCCTAGCCACGCCGACGGCGATCATGGTCGGCACTGGCCGCGCGGCGGAGCAGGGGGTTTTGTTCCGCAAAGGCTCCGCCTTGCAACAGCTTTCGCAGGCCAGCGTCGTGGCCTTTGACAAGACGGGGACGCTGACTTTGGGCCAGCCGGAACTTGTGAGCAAAACCATCGCAGAGGGTCACGACGAGGCCCACATCATGGGGCTCATTGGCGCGCTCGAAAGCCTGTCCGAACACCCGCTGTCGAAAGCGATCCGCCGGGCGGCACCGGACACGGACCACGCCGTGACAGGCTTCAACGCTGACACGGGCTTGGGCATCAGCGGCACCGTGGCGGGGCGTGCGGTTCGCGTCGGCTCTGCGCGCTTCATGGGTGAAGTACCTGAGGCACTAAGGGCCAAGGGGGAAGTATTTGCAGCACAAGGCCAGACGGCGGTTTATGCTGAGGTCGACGGTGAAACAGTCGCTGTTCTGGGCATCGCTGACCCGGTCAAACCCTCCGCCAAACCGCTGATCGAGGCCTTGCACGGTCAAGGCATCAGAACGGTGATGATCTCTGGCGACGCGGAGGCCACCTCGCAAGCCGTGGCGCAAAGCCTTGGCATCACGGAGGTACGCGCGGGCGTCTTGCCGGAGGGCAAGTTGCAGGTGGTGCGCAGCCTGCGCCAAGACGGCGACGTGCTGGCCTTCGTGGGTGACGGTATCAACGACGCGCCCGCATTGGCAGAGGCCGATATCGGGCTGGCCGTGGGCACTGGTACGGACGTAGCGATAGAGGCCGCCGATGTTGTGTTGTCGTCGGGGGATCTGGACCGCGTTGGCCGCGCCATTGAAATCAGCGCGGCGACCATGCGCATCATTCGCCAGAACCTGTTCTGGGCTTTCGCGTATAACGTCGCCCTGATCCCGGTCGCGGCAGGCCTTCTGTATCCATTCACCGGGATGCTGCTGTCGCCCATGCTGGCGGCGGGGGCGATGGCACTGTCGAGCTTCTTTGTGGTCAGCAACGCGCTCAGGCTGCGCGGCGCTTAAAGCTCCATCTCGGCCAGCAGGGCAGCCCAAGAGGCCCCGTGCATATCGCGATCATCAATAGCGCCTTGCGTAGCCGGACGCGGCAAAGAGATCTTCACCACATTCAAATCCGGCATCTCGAAGCGCTTCAACAGCTGGCTGTCCGCCCCGTAAAGCCGTGCGACTGCGTCGGTTTTCAGCTTGGTTTGAACGGCCTGAAACGCCTCCTCCGAGCCGCAGAAAATATCGATGGTGAGCCAGAACGGCCCAGCGTTCTTGCTGCGCACTTTCTGGACGATGTCGCGAAGCTTAGGCACAGTCATGCACCTCCAGAGAGAACGCCGCCATCGGGTCATCGAGATGCAGCACATGGTTCAGCGCAAACTCGTAGGTCTGCCCGCGCGGCATCTCGGCGGGGGAGAAGAGAAAGGCGAAGGTCGGCACTTCTTCTTCTACCGTGAGCGGATGGTGCAACAAGTAAGGGTTCAGCATCTTGCCGATTTCCTGCGACAGGCTCTCGGTCTTTGCCGTGACAATGCCGATGGCCCCCACTTCGGGCGGCGCGGCATGGTTGGTCTCCAACGCGCCGAAGCTGGCGGTCTTGCCGATGATGCGGATCTCGATGGTGAAGGCGTCCTCGTCCACGCCGAGCCGGTCCATGACCTTGGCGGTGCATTTGGACACGATGTCCGCCGCCCAACGCTCGGAATGTTCCACGTAATGCGCGTCGCGGATCAGCGCCATCAACACGGTCTGAAACCCCGCGCCGCGCGCGCCTTCAAGCTTGACGGTGTAGTCGTCCGAGACCACCCACTCGGACCCCGTCACCCGTACGGACGTCTCATCAAGCGCCGTGTATGTGGCCCCCGTGACGTCCAGATGCCCGCCGGGCTCGTACAAGATGAACGGGTCGGAATTCTCATAGAGCATATGGGCGGAGACCGTATGCGGCGTGGCATGTGCCCCGTCCGCCAGCGGCGTGACAGTGAAGCCATCACTGTCGAAATCAATCAAGATCACACCTGATTGCGGGTTCGTGGCACAAAGCGCGCCGCATTCGCCTATTTTGGCCCCGTGCCACGCGCCGCCCGGATGGCAGCCTTTTTGCAGGGGCAGAGCGGCGATGATTGCCGTGTCCGTGGTGCGCCCCGCGATGATGATGTCCGCGCCGGTATCCAGCGCTTGGGTGATCTGCTCTACCCCGGCCAGTGCGACGATATTGGTGCAGCTCTCGATCAGCTCTGCGTTGATCTCCGGCGCGTTGGGCAAGGGAGTGACACGCCGCGCCGCATAGGCCTGCGCGATTGTGGCTGGCTCTTGCGAGCTGCGCAAAACCGCGATCTTCACCGGGCGTCCCTGCTCTGCCGCGATCTCCCGCGTGATGTCGAGCATCCAGTCCACCGCGCTGTCAGTCCCGCAGGTGCCAGCCGTGCCGATGACGAGCGGGCAGCCCGCCTGCGCGCGGGCCTCCATCAGCCCGGCCCATTCGATCTTGGTCGAACTGCGTGCATATTTCGACACGCCACGCCCCAGATAGGATGGGCCGCTATCGGTGGAGCCGCCGTCAATCGCAATGATATCAGGCTTTGCCGCCACCCCGCGGGCCAAGGCTTGCTTGTCGTAGTTCAGGCCCAATGCGCCCGAGGGAACAAGGACCCGAACCATCAGTCACTCACCGCTTGCGGCTTTTTCAGGATGCCCCGCAGGAACATCGGTGCAACGAAGCCTGCGATGGCCGCAATCCAGAGCCCAATCGCGATGGGGCTGGAGAACAAGTAGCTGGGATCGCCATCAGATAGGGTCATGGCGCGACGTAGCGCGTCCTCCATATTGCCGCCCAGCAGGATGCCGAGGATCACCGGCACCGTTGGGACGTCCAGCTTGCGCAGGAAGTAGCCAAGGACGCCGAAGCCGATCAGCATCAGCAGGTCGAAATAGCTGCCTGTGAGGGCGAAGATGCCGGTGGTCGAGACCATGGTGACACCCGGCAACAGGATCCATGCGGGCACCGACAGGATTTTGACGAAGATCTTCACCATCGGTACGTTCATGATCAGCAAGACCACGTTGGCGATCAGCAGCGACGCAATCAGTCCCCAGACCACATCCGGGTTGTCGCGAAACAGCGTTGGCCCCGGCGTGATATTCAGCGTCATCAACAGCGCCAACAGCACGGCAGTGGTACCGGAACCCGGCACGCCCAGCGTCAGCATCGGAACCAAAGCCCCGCCAGCTGCCGCGTTATTGCCCGCCTCCGGAGCCGCGACCCCCTTGGGCACACCGGTGCCGAACTTGCCTTTCTCGCCCGCGATGGATTTCTCCGTCATGTAGGCAAGGAAGGAGCCCAGCGACGCCCCCGCGCCCGGCAGAACGCCAGCCACAAACCCCACGCCCGAGGCGCGCAGCATGGTGGGAATGGTCTCGCGGATGTATTTCCAAGGGATCTTCACCTTGTCGAGCACCACCCCGATGGAGGACCCTTTGCCGTGGCTCTCGATAAAGAAGAACAGCTCGGCAATGGCGAATAGCCCGACGATGGCCACAAGGAAGTCCACCCCGTCATAAAGGTGCAGGTTGCCCCCTGTCAGACGCGGCAGGCCCGAGGTGGAATCCACCCCGATCATCGCAATCCCCAACCCGATGCACGCGGCAATCGCCGACTTGGCCTGGTTGTTGGAGGCCATGCCGCCAAGGGTGCAGAAGGCCAGCAGATACAGCGCGAAATACTCGGCCGGTCCGAACAGGAACGCCACCCGGGCCAGCACCGGAGCCAGCAGGATCAGCCCGATGGTGGCCAGAAACGCGCCGACGAAAGAGGCCGCGCCTGACAGGACCAAAGCGTTGCCGGCCTCTCCGCGCTTGGCCATGGGGTAGCCGTCGAGCGTGGTCATCAAGGCTGGCTCGTCTCCGGGGATGTTCAGCAGGATCGACGAAATGCGCCCGCCATACATCGCGCCGTAATAGACCGAGGTCATCAGCACCAAAGCGGCGGTGGCATCAAGGCCGAGCGCAAAGGAAATTGGGATCAGAATGGCGACACCATTTGACGGGCCGAGACCCGGCAACGCGCCGATGATGGTGCCAATAAAGCAGCCGACGACGGCCAGCATCAGCGTATAGGGCGACAGCGCGACGGAGAATCCGAGCGCAAGATTTGCGAGAGTTTCCATGGCCTAGTGCCCCACGAATGGAATGAGAATAGAGAACGCGTCCCACAGTTTTGCGGGCGTCGGGATGCGGTAGGCGACAACGTTGCCCAGCATCAGGACGAACTTGAAGATCGCGAACAGCCCAAGGGACAGGCCAATGCCTGCCAGAACGGCCTGCTTGGCGTTCGGCGAGATTTGGTAGCTGAGGATCGATGCGGCAATGGCGGTGGGCAGGATAAAGCCCAGCGGCGTCATCATCACGGAATAGACGGCCAGCACGATAACGGCGACCAACAGGTTGCCCCATGTGCGCGCCATGGGCCAGTCAGGGTCAGGGTCCGGCTTGAATATCAGAACAAGAGAACAGATCGCGGCCACGGCTCCGATCAGCATTGGGAACAGCTTGGGCAGGTAGTCACCGGAGAAGAAATTGGTCTGGATCTGAGTGGCGGCCGCGATATACGCGACCGCCGTGATCAGAGTGATCAGACCGAATATACGGTCTGATGCCATTACTGGAGAACCCCCAGCTCTTTGGACATGGCGTTGATGTCAGAGACCAGCCCGTCCACATAGGACTGGAAGTCGCCGCCAACGCGTGTAAACGGCGCCAGGCCGTTGTCTTTCATGGCCTGAGCCCATGCGTCGCTGTCAGCAACTTGCTGCAGCTTGCCGGCCCACTCCTCGAAGCGCGCGTCGGAGATGCCTTTTGGCACGTAGAGGCCACGCCAGTTCACCGCGACCACGTCGAAGCCTTGCTCCTTGGCGGTTGGGATGTCTTCAAAGCCCGGCACCCGCTCGTCGGTCAACACCGCAATCACGCGGATGTCGCCGTTGGACAGGAAGGACACGACTTCCGACATGTCGCCGGTCATCGCTTGGGTAAAGCCGCCAACGGTTTGCGTAATCGCATCCGCGCCGCCATCCACACCGATATACTTAACGGACGTGATGTCGGTGAAGCCGCCTTCTTTGAGGATCATTAGCGGTTTCAGGTGGTCAAACCCGCCAACAGCCGAGCCACCTGCAAAGGCAACAGAGCCGGGGTCGGCTTTGATCATCTCGACCATCTGGCCCAGATCCTTGATGTCGCTATCTGCGGCAACGGCGATGACGCCCGGGTCGGCACCGATAGCACCCACAAAGCGGACTTGGTCAGCGGTCATGCCAGCATAAGCATTTTGCGCCAGACGTGTGGTGGTCGCCGAAGAGGCCGCTACGATCAGGTCGGGATCATCGCTGCGCTCTGCCACGACGGTGTTGTAGGCCAGACCGCCACCGGCGCCGGGCATGTTGGTGACCTGCACAGGTTTTTCGACCGCGCCGATATCGAAGAGAATTTTGCCGATCTGACGGCAAGTGAAGTCCCAGCCGCCGCCGGGGTTCGCAGGTGCGATGCACTCAGCAGCCGAAGCTGCAGTTGTTGTGACACCAGTTGCCGACACGGCAACAACGGCACTCGTCATGAGCGCCTTCAAAAGCGTTTTTGTCATTGGTTCCTCCCATTTGACAGGCACGGTTTTATCCGCGCATGTGAAGATCAGAGGCTAACAACCTGTCACCAACCTGTCACGCGTGAGGGACCATCGCCAAAATGCGGTTTCTGCTGGTCGAAGATAATCTCAAGCTCGCCAAGGCGCTGTGCGACCGCTTCGCGCTGGAAGGCCATGTGGCCGACCATGCAGAGTGCCTGTCTGACGCAGAGACTGCCATCCGCACGGTCGCTTACGATATGATTTTGCTCGATATTATGCTGCCCGATGGTGACGGGCGAGAGTTCCTGCGCAGCCACCGCGCCAAGGACGACCCGACGCCTGTTATTGTGCTGACGGCCCGCTCAGAGGTGTCCGACCGGGTCGGTCTGCTCGACCTTGGGGCGGATGACTACATTACCAAACCATTCGACTTTTCCGAGCTTCAAGCCCGGATCCGGGCCGTCATGCGCCGCCTTGGCGGGGTCGCAAACAACGCCAAGACCTACGGCGACGTGGTGTTTGATTCGACGACCGGCGTGCTCGTTGTCGCGGGTGCTGCCGAGCAGTTGCGCAATCGCGAGATGCGTTTGCTCGAGGTTTTCTTTGCGGCCCCCGGCCAGATTTTTTCAAAAAGCCATCTGATGGACCGGCTGTTTTCGTTCAGCGAAGAGGTGTCGGAAAACGCGATCGAGGTCTATGTTGGCCGTCTGCGCAAGAAGCTGGAACCCTCTACCGTCGCCATTGAGACGGTGCGCGGGCTGGGCTACCGCATGGTGCTGACGCCGTGAAGCTGCGCAACCCCACAGGCTCAATCCGCCGCCGCCTCGTGGTGCAGCTTGGCCTGATCGCCGCGCTTTTGTCTGTGGCCTTCTTTCTGGCAATCCGTGTGGTCGCCGAAGGGGCTGCGACCGATACCCAAGACAACATCCTCGCGGCCTCAGCCACCTCCATTGCCGAGGCCGTCTATTCCGACAGCGGCGAGGTGCGGCTGGAACTGCCCTATTCCGCGATCACCATGCTCAGCACCGTTAGCGAGGACCGCGTGTTTTACCGCGTGTTGGTCGATGGGGAGACGCTGACCGGTTATGACGACCTGACACTGCCGCAAGGACGCAGAGGACCCGCCTTTGGCACGTTCGAGTATCGCGGCGAAGATCTCCGCGCGGTGCGCGTGACCAGGATGCTCAGCGTGCAGGATCAGCCCCGGCAGGTAGAGGTCGTGGTGGGCCAGACCCGGCTGGGCCTCAGCGCGATCTCTTCCCGGATCACTACCAACGCGGTGGCCATCGGCACGGTGTTTTTCCTTGTCGCCACCGCGCTCAGCTTCTTTGCCGCGCAAAACGCGATGCAGCCGCTGGACCATCTGGCCCAAGCCGTGGCGCGGCGCGGCCCCAACGACCTGCGACCTGTGACCGCCGCGACCCCAACGGAGCTGGTGCCGTTGGTCGGCGGGCTCAACGGTTTCATGGGACGGCTGCGCCAAGCGCTGACCCGCTCCGAAGACTTGATCACCGAGGCCGCGCACCGGGTCCGTACCCCTTTGGCCACCGTGCGCACGCAGGCCGAGGTGATCCACCGCCAAATGAAACACCCGTCCAACAAGAAGGCCCTGCGCGAGATGATCCGCGCCGTTGACGAAAGCTCGCGCTCCGCCGGGCAATTGCTGGACCATGCGATGGTGACGTTCCGCTCCGATCAGTTGGAGACGCAAAGCATCTCGGCAGCGGATTTGCTGCGCGACGTGGTTGACCGCCTGCAGCCCACCGCAGAGCTGAAAGACATCCAGGTCACGCTCGATTTGCCGCCCGAGCCTGTCACCGTGCAAGGCGACGCCATCTTGTTGCAAAACGCGGTGCGCAACGTGCTCGATAACGCGATCAAATATTCGCCGGTGGACAGCGACATCGCCGTGCGCCTGGAGGCCGACACACAGTGCCGCATGGCTTTCATCGACCAAGGCCGCGGCTTCGGGCAGGCGGATTTGGCGCAGCTGACGGCAAGATTCTCGCGGGGCAGCAATGTTGATGACGTGGTGGGCTCAGGCCTTGGCCTGACCATTGCCGATGACGTCGCTCGCGCCCATGGCGGCGCTTTGGAAATCACTTCGAACACGGAAGGACCCGGCGCATGCGTCACTTTGGTTTTGCCGCTTTCCTGAGCTTACTGGCCGTCAACGCGAACGCGCTCGAGCTGGAAGAAAGCCGCAACTACCCGGCAGAGGCCGCGAGCTCCGAGCTGCGCATTCTGTCTACCGCCGATGTGGAGGTGTTCGAGCCGATCATTCTGGCGTTCCAGTCAGAGAACCCCGGCGTCGCCGTCCAATATGACGTGGCCAGCAGCGCGCAGGTCATGCGCGGGCTGTATGAAGAGGGCGTCTCCTATGATCTGGCGCTGTCCTCGGCGATGGACTTGCAGATTAAGCTGGCCAATGACGGGCTGGCGCAAAGCTACAGCTCGCCTGCCACGCAGCGGCTGCCCGACTGGGCCACATGGCACGATCAGGTCTTCGCCTTCACGCAAGAGCCAACCGTTCTGGTAATCTCCAAGGCTGCATTCCAGAACACCCCCGTCCCCCACAGCCGCAGCGCGTTGATAGAGCTGCTGCGCACCCGGCCTGAGACATTCGACGGCAAGGTCGGCACCTATGACGTGCGGGTCTCCGGCGCGGGGTATCTGTTCGCCACCCAAGACAGCCGCAACTCCGAGAACTTCTGGCAGCTGACCGAGGTGATGGGTCGCCTGAACGCCCGGCTGTACTGCTGCTCCGGCCAGATGATCCGGGACGTGGCCGATGGCACGCTGGCCGTCGCCTATAATGTGCTGGGCAGTTACGCGCAGTCCCAATTGGCCGACAATCCCGGCATCGAGATCGTCGAGATGGATGATTACGTTTCGGTCATGCTGCGCTCTGCCGTGATCCCGGTCACCGCCCGCTCTGTGACGGAAAGCGGCGCGATGATCGACTTTCTGGCTGGCCTCAGCACGCGCCCTGATCTGGCCGCCCAAACAGGCCTGCCCCCCGTCGAAAAGCTACGCCCCGATGAGGCACCGGAGCGCCGCCCGATCAGGCTTGGCCCCGGCCTCTTGGTCTTCCTTGACAAAATGCGTCGCGAGACGTTTCTGCGCAGCTGGACCAGCTCGATGGAGCAGCGTTAGCTGGCGCGTTTCACCATCCCGAACAGATCGCGCGGATCATCGGGGTCTGCCAGCATGTCGAGCAGGGTGAAATGCCCCGTGTCCTCCAACTGATCGCGCACATAGCGCAGGGCGGAGAAATCCTCCGTCGCGAAGCCCACACTGTCAAAAAGCGTAATCTGGGATGCATCGCGTCGCCCTTCCGCCTTGCCCGCTATCACCTTCCACAGCTCGGTCACCGGGTGGTCGTCGTCGAGCTGCTGGATTTCCCCCTCGATCCGGGTCTGCGGCGGGTATTCCACGAAAATGTCGGAGCGCAGCAGGATATCGCGGTGCAGCTCCGTCTTGCCGGGGCAGTCGCCGCCAATGGCGTTGATATGCTGCCCCGCGCCAACCATATTGTCGGTCAGGATCGTGGCATATTGTTTGTCGGCGGTGCAGGTGGTGATGATCTCAGCCCCGGTCACGGCCTCCTGCGCTGAGCCACAGGTCACGATCTGCAACCCGGTGCTTTCCAGATTACGCGCGGCCTTCGCGGTGGCGTCCGGGTCGATGTCGTAAAGTCTGACCGTGTCGATGCCGATCACCTCTTGGAAGGCCAGCGCCTGAAACTCGCACTGCGCCCCGTTGCCGATCATCGCCATGGTTGTCGCGCCTTTTGGGGCCAGATATTTCGCCGCCACAGCCGAGGTTGCCGCCGTGCGCAGCGCTGTCAGCACCGTCATCTCGGACAACAACACCGGGTAGCCATTATCCACCCGCGCCAGCACGCCAAAAGCTGTCACGGTCTGAAACCCTCGCGCCATATTGGCGGGGTGGCCGTTGACGTATTTGAAGCCATAGGTCTCCCCGTCCGAGGTGGGCATCAGCTCGATCACTCCTTCATCCGAATGCGCGGCCACGCGCGGGGTCTTGTCGAACTGTTCCCAGCGCAGGAAGTCGGCCTCAATATAGGCGGCGATCTCCGCGATCATCTTGGCCGGGCCGATGGTGTTCACGATCTTCATCATGTGCTCGACGCTGACAAAAGGGACCATCGCGAGCTTTGAGGGGGCGAGTGTGGTCATCAGTAACTCCGTGTTTTGCGATCAAGAACCGTGCGCCCCATCAGGCTGGCGCACAGGTCGACCATCAGCTTCGCGGTCCGCCCGCGCTCATCGAGAAACGGGTTCAGCTCAACCAGATCAAGGGAGGTCACGAGCCCGCTGTCGCACAGCATCTCCATCACCAGATGCGCCTCCCGAAATGTCGCCCCGCCCGGCACCGTGGTGCCAACGGCAGGCGCGATGTCAGGGTCCAGAAAATCCACATCAAGGGAGACATGCAACGCCCCTTCCGCCGCCTTGACCCGCTCCAGAAAGGCGCGCAGCGGTGCGCGGATGCCATGCTCGTCAATCGCCCGCATATCATGCACGTCAACGCCCGTTCGCGCCAAGGCATCCCGCTCCGCCGGATCAACCGACCTGATGCCCAGCATGCAGACATTTTCGGGCGAAACCGTCGCGTTTAGTTTGGGGTAGACCCCATCAAACCCCGACTGCCCGGTAAAGTAAGCCACCGGCGTGCCGTGCAGATTGCCGCTTTCGGTGCTGTCGAGCGAATGGATATCGGGATGGGCATCAAGCCAAAGCACAAATTGCGGCCGCCCGGCAGCGGCACTGTGCTGCGCCACGCCCGGCACGGTCCCGATGGACAGGCTATGATCGCCGCCCAGAAAAATCGGCAGGTCGCAGGTTTGCGCGGCCTTCTCAGCGGCGTCGCGCAGGGCCTCCGCCCAACTGACCGTTTCGGCCAGATCATGGACCGCTGCGTTCGGGTGGGTGATTTGGGTGAGGTCCGGCAGCTCGACATTGCCCGCATCGCGGACGCTGTGGCCCAGGTCTTCCAGCGTCTCGGCCAGACCAGCAGTGCGAAACGCGTCAGGCCCCATAAGACAGCCCGGCTGGCTTGCACCAGACTGGACCGGTGCGCCGACAAGAATGCAGGATTGATGTGACATATCGGATCTCCTTTAACCCCAAAATATCGCCAGAATGTGCGGTTGAGCAGGGTTCAAAGTGATCAAAAAGCTTGCTAGATTTGGCGAAATGCTAATGATTTCCGTCAAAATGTAAGGAACCGCATGCGCACTACCGATCTGGACCACACCGACCGCCAGCTTTTGACGGCGCTTACCGCAGATGGCCGCGCTTCTGTGACCACATTGGCCGCTACGTTGGGGCTGGCGCGGGCGACGGTGCAAACCCGCCTCGAAAAGCTGCAAGCCAGCGGCGTGATCCGGCGGTTCACGGTCGAGCTAAGCGCGGAGGCGACCCCCGATCTCGTGCATGCCGTTATGCTCATTCAGCTACAGGGTGCGCTGGCGCGTCGGATCGCCAAAGCCCTGCGCGCCATGCCTGAGATCACTGACCTGCACTCGACCAATGGCAGCTGGGACCTCGTCGCCCGGATCGAGACCGCGACCCTTCCTGATTTCGACCGTGTCCTGCGCCGCGTGCGCGAAATTGACGGCGTTCTGAACAGCGAGACCTGTCTGCTGCTGGACCACGCCTGACCGTTTTTCAAAGCGCGTTAAGGGAGGGTTCAACAAATCTCGCTAGGCCATGGAAAACCGCCCTAGCCAGAGTGCGCCCCATGTCCGACGACGCCGTCCGCCCGATCATCATCAAACGCAAGAAGGTCGTCAGCGGCGATGGACACCATGGCGGCGCCTGGAAAGTCGCTTATGCCGATTTCGTCACGGCGATGATGGCGTTCTTCATGCTGATGTGGCTGCTGAATGCGACCACGGAAAAGCAACGCAAAGGCCTTGCGGATTACTTCAGCCCAACGATTGCCATTGCGCGGGTCTCTGGTGGCGGCGACGGTGCGTTTTCTGGTGACAGTCTGCAATCGCAGCAATCTCTTGCACAGAACGGCACGGGTGGGGCGCAAAACAAAGCGCTTTCCGCACGTGGATTAACGCCGCTTGAAGACCTGCAACTGGCAATCGAAAGCCGGGCGGGCGACAGCCTGACCAAAAACCGTGCCAAGCAGCATATCGCGACCCGTCTGACCGACGAAGGCCTGGTAATCGAGGTGTTTGACCTGGAAGGTGCGCCCCTCTTTGATCCCGGCACCTCCACGCCGAGGCCCGTGATGCAGGAGATCGCCGCAGTTCTGCGCGAGGGGTTCGAGCTGACCCCCAACACCATCTCCGTGGCCGCGCATAGTCAGGCCTTTAGCCCGCTCTTGCTTGAGAACCCGTCGTGGTCGCTGACGACCGGGCGGGCGCAAGCCACCCGCGGCCTGCTTGAAAACGCGGGTCTGAATGCTGAGCGGATTGCGCGGCTGACCGGTCACGGGCAGCGCAAACCTGCGTCGCCGGACCCGATGTCCGTGCGCAATAACCGGTTGGAGATCACCTTGCTGCGTAGTGACCTGCGCTAAAAATAGATCGGATTTTAGCTGTTAGCGGCCCATTAACTGGCCCGCCCCAATAGTCGGACAAAAGAGTATTCCGCTTGAGAAAGGCGCTATCTATGACCATTTCTTCGTCTCTGAACGCCGGCGTTGCCGGGCTTGCCGCCAATGCCAGCCGACTGTCGACGATTTCCGACAATATCGCGAACTCGAACACATTCGGCTATAAACGGGCGGAGACCGGATTTCATTCGCTGGTGATTTCCAACGGCACCGGCACCTATTCGGCGGGCGGCGTAAGGGTGACGTCGCAGCGCTTGATCGATCAGGCCGGATCGCTGGTGACGACCGGCAATTCCACCGATCTGGCCGTGCGGGGCAGGGGGTTTCTTCCCGTCACCACATCTGCAGCGATTGGCGACAATACTGGCGATGATTTCCCGTTCCGTCTGGCAACGACAGGCTCTTTCCGCACCGATGCGCAAGGTCACCTTGTAACAGAAACGGGCATGGTCCTCCTCGGCTGGCCCGCCAATGCGGACGGCTCTGTTTCAACCTATCCGCGCGATACGGCCGATGGGCTGGAACCGATCCAGATCAACGTGAACCAATTCGCAGGCGAGCCCACCACCCGAATGGACCTTGGCGTCAACCTGCCCGCCACGGACACGGAATTTGATGCGTCCGGCACGCCGCTGGAGCTTTCCGTGGAATATTTCGACAATCTGGGCACCTCCCAAAACGTCGCGGTGACCTTTACGCCCACAGTTCCTGCAACCGGTAGCTCGAACCAGTGGACGATGGTTCTGTCAGATTCCGCAAGCGGCGGCGGTGTCATCGGCGAATACGTCCTTCAGTTCGACGACTCGCGCGCCTCGGGCGGCACATTGGACAGCGTGACCACCACGTCGGGCGGGGCTTATGACCCGGCAACTGGCGCCTTCACCGTGAACGTCGCAGGCGGCCCGATCGAGATTAGCATCGGTGGGCTGAACGAAGGCACTGGACTGACCCAATTGTCCGATAGTTTCGCCCCAACCCAGATCAGCAAAGACGGCTCGCCCGTCGGCAACATGATCTCTGTCGATGTAGATGCCAACGGGTTCGTGCAGGCCACGTTCGACATTGGCATCACGCGCACCGTCTATCAGATCCCGCTGGTTGATTTGCCCAACCCGAACGGCCTGCAAGCTTTGGACAACCAGACCTACCAAACCACTCGCGACAGTGGATCATTCTTCCTGTGGGACGCGGCGGATGGCCCGACAGGTGACATTGTCGGCTTCGCGCTGGAGGAATCGGCAACAGATGTCGCGGGCGAGCTGACCCAGCTGATCCAGACACAACGGGCCTATTCATCGAATGCGAAAGTCATCCAGACCGTTGAATTGTCCTTGGCGGAGCCAACGGATTTGCCGGTCGAGATCTCGGATTGGACTTTCGACAGATCGGAATTGATGGATTTCAGGGTTTGCAACGCGACCATCGCGCTGGTGTTGGTCAGAATACTAGACATAGGTTTTCCTTCAGGTTGGCGCTTTCGACGCCATGATTTTCATGCCACCCCGGCCTGTGGCCAAAAGGTGGAGCGCTGTCATTCTGACAATTGGAAACACCGCAGCTGCGGCAGGTTTCAGCCCCTTCTGAAGGCGTGGGGGCAGATGACGGCAGCGACCCTAACGAAACCCTAAATCACGCCCCGAAAACCCGTTCAGTTTTAGGCGAATGTGTCACGCTTTGAAGGAAACAGAAGGCCCACCCGTTCCATCAGATTGGATCGTCCCGCGCCCGTTATAGGTCTTCAACTCGCTTAGCACGCTCTTGACGTCCTGCAGCCGCGCAGTCGCCCGCCTGATCCCTTTCAGAGCGGCTTCATAGAGCTTGCCATTCTCAATCGCGCGTCGTTGCAAAACCGCGCCTTGCGCCGCGCTCACTAGGTCCGCGTTCCGGCTCATTTGGTCGATCAGCACCGATTTCTGCGCGCCAAGATCGTCCAAAGCATCCAGCTGACCGCTCAAGAGAAGCTGTTTTTCAACGTCCAGCAAAGCGGCCAGCCGCTCTACGAATAGGGGGGTGTCATCTGTCATTTTGCGCGCGCCACCATTGCGTTAAAAATATGCTCCGCCAGGCCGACGCCGCCCGCTTGCGAAAACGCCCGCGCCTGTTGGTCGGCCAAAAATGAGGCAAACTGCTCCTCTCCAACGCCGCCGCCAAAGGCCTCGCTGGTTTTGCCAAATCCAGAAGATTTTAACATTTCCGCCAGAAACACCGCCTCAAGCTCCGAGGCCGCCTCCCGCAGCTCCGCATGCTTCTTCTTAATGGCCAAATCTGGCGCGGGGGCACTCGCGATATCCATCTGTAACTGCCTCAAATTCTATCGATTTCGTCCAAGATAAGCGGCAGCGGGTAAAGAACCGGTAACCAGTGATGTGCATTTTGACAAAAAACGAGAAACGGAACCCTATGCAGCTTATTGATCAGTTGGCAGCACGTGTCGGCGCGGCGAAACCCGTGCCCGGCAAGGACATTGAAGAAGCAGATCAGACCCAGCTGTTTCAGCACGACCTTGCGCTGCTGGAAAACATGCTACCGCCGCCGATGGCCGATCTGCCGAAAACTGGCGTTCCAATCGCCACGACTCCCCCCGAGTTAGGGCAAATTGACGTGAAGTTTGTCGCTTTACCGAACAATCATGCGGGCACAGAAGCGG
Organism: uncultured Litoreibacter sp.; assembly: GCA_947494645.1. Taxonomy (GTDB): domain Bacteria; phylum Pseudomonadota; class Alphaproteobacteria; order Rhodobacterales; family Rhodobacteraceae; genus Litoreibacter. The sequence continues at coordinate 182,027 of CANLVO010000002.1, read as the reverse complement.
ACAGCGCCACCAAACCCGCAGAGACAACGCCGCAAATACAAGCGCAGCCCCTCGCATCGCCTGCACCTCCTCTTACCGTGGAAAAGCCGCAAACAACTCCGCAAAAATTTGCGCAGGCGCCGTCCAACGTGGTCTTAGGGGGCGACGAACAATCGACGACGCCCGCCCAAGGTCAGCCCGTCTTGCAAAAACCTGAACCGCAGGCTGTCCAGGTCGATGCGCAGCCCAAAGCGGCCAACACTCCCGCGTCTGATCATACGAAACCCAGCCCGGCCACGACCCGGTCAGACGCCCCGCGATCGCTCCTCTCTGACAGGCCCGCGCAGACCGGCCCGCTGCCAGAGCAGAAATCCATGCCTGCCGCGCAACCGCATAACAGTAGCAATATTCCCGCATCGCCGCTTGTGAAGACCAATACTCCTGACCTGAAGCCTTTGACGCAGCAGGGCTCCACCGTGGCGCGCACCGCCGAAACAGTGACCGTTGAGGCAGTCGGCAAGGTTCAGCCCCCCCAACCGAACCTTTCCCAAGCGGCGGGTCTCAAAATCACCACGCCGCACCAGCCAGAAATCGAGCCGTCCAAAGACAGCCGCCTTGCGCAGCGCAGCACCCCGGAGGTGGCGTCGCGGCAGGCCATCGCAGTCCCTCAAACGCAACCGTTGGTCCGCGCGACAGCCGACCCGCTGACACTGCAACCCCTCTCGAAAGCCACCACTGCCGAGCCGGAGCCATTCGTGCCGCCTCAAACGCCCACGCCTGCCAGCCATATCACCGCATCGCCTTCCAATCCGGCTGCGCTGACCCCCACGCAGACCGCATACACTGTGCATCAGATCACGACGCAAATCGTCGCCGAAGCGGGGGCCAAGACGGGCCGCGATATCGAAGTGCGCCTGGACCCTGAGGAACTGGGCCGCATCCGCATCACCGTCCACCCCAGAGAAGCCGGGTTGTTCATCGCGCTGGCTGTGGAGCGGCCGGAAACGCTCGATCTGTTGCGCAAGAATGCAAGCGAGCTGATGGCAAATCTGCAAGATTTTGACCTGTCCGGCGCCACGCTTGAATTCTCGCAAGATGACAACAGCCCTCCGCCACAAACGGATGACATGGGGCTTGACGAAGACCCCATTCAGCTGGCCGTCACTCCGCCCACACCTGACCTGCAGCGCACCAGCGACGCGCGGCTGGACCTTCGATTATAGCCACAAGGACACACCCCAATGGATGTATTGACCCCAACCGGGCTGGGCGCGACGGCGACAAACGCTGCAAGCGCCGCTACGGAAAGCGCAATCGGCGCGGATTTCGAGACGTTTCTCGTCATGCTGACCGCGCAGATGAAGAACCAGGACCCGCTCAACCCGCTGGACTCGCAGGACTTCGCGACGCAGCTTGCCACCTTCTCAGGGGTCGAGCAGCAGGTGAAAACCAATGACCTTCTGGCAGCGTTCACGTCGCAATTCGCGACCTCAAACCTTGGCGAGATGGCAGGCTGGGTCGGGATGCAGGCCCGCATGGCCATCCCGGCAGAGTTCAACGGAACCCCCGTCGAAATCGTGCCCAACCCGCCGGTCTTCGCCGACCGGGTGGAGCTGGTCGTCTGGGATAGTCGCGGCACCGAGCTGCAGCGCGTCACGCTGCCCCCAGGTGACGATCCGTTTCAGTGGGCAGGTGTCGACGCGGCGGGCCAGCCCTTCCCAGATGGTGAATACAGTTTCGGCATCGTCTCTTACGCAGGCGGGGAGGTGATCGACGAGGCCACCCCGGAGATCTTCGCCGAAATATCAGAAGTGCGCACGATCAATGGCCAGGCCATCGTGGCACTGGAAAGCGGCGCGCTTTACCCTGCCACGCTGGTGCGCGGGCTGCGCTAACCGAGGTTCAACCAAAGCAGCCATGCGTTCGAGGCCAGCAAGCCGCCAATCGCCAGCAGAGCCGCGCGTTTGGGCCAACGGTTTTCAGGCTCAGGCGCCCGTTCGCTGCTTTGTGCAGACAAAAGCCGCTCTACCGTGCCGGGCAGCTTCGGGCCAAACCGGGCCAGCACCATCGCCGTTTGGCCTAGGTCTTTCAGCACCGCCGCCGGGCCAACCTGCTGGCGAATATAGGCCTCCACCACGGGCTGGGCGACTTTCCAGATGTTGATCTGCGGATGCATGGTACGCGCCACGCCCTCCACAACCACCATGGTGCGCTGCAGCAAAATCAGCTCGGTGCGGGTTTCCATCCCAAAGCGCTCGGTCACCTCAAAGAGGTAGTTCAGCAACCGCCCCATCGAAATCTGCGAGGCGTCCATCCCGAAAATCGGCTCCCCCACCGCGCGCAGCGCTTGGGCAAACTCGTCAATGTCGCGGTCCGCAGGCACATATCCCGCCTCGAAATGCACCTCCGCCACGCGGCGGTAATCCTTGCGGATGAAGCCCATCAGAATTTCCGCGTAGACGCGGCGGGTATAGGCATCCAGCCGCCCCATGATCCCGAAATCATAGGCGATGATGTCACCGCTCGGGCTGACCTTCAGGTTGCCCTGATGCATATCCGCGTGGAAGTACCCGTCATTCAAGGCGTGCCGCAAGAACAGTTGCAGCACCCGTTCGCCCAGCGCCTGACGGTCATGCCCGGCGGCCCCGATGGCCTCCACCTCGCCAAAGGGCGTGCCCTCTGCCCAGTCCATCACCATCACCCGGCGCGAGGACATGTTGAAGTTGGCGCGTGGCACCAGAAACCCCTCGTCGCTGGCCGTGTTGGCCGCGTATTCGCCCGCCGCGGCCGCCTCCAGCCGCAAATCCAGCTCGCCTTGCACCACGCCGTCGAAATGGGTGATCACCTCCGTCGGGCGCAGGCGGCGCGAGGCGGGCGACAGAAACTCGATGATCGAGGCGGCAAAATAGAACGCGTCGATATCCTTGCGAAACGCCTTCTCGATCCCTGGGCGCAGGATTTTCACCGCAACCTCAGCGCCGCTTTCCGCCATCCGGGCGCGGTGCACTTGTGCAATGGACGCGGCCGCCACCGGTTCGGAAAACTCGGAAAACAGCGCGTCCACAGGCGCGCCCAGCTCGGACTCCACCATCGCGCGCGCCTCATCCAACGAGAACGGAGGCAGCTTGTCCTGCAACACCCGCAACTGCACCGCCAACTCGTCGCCCACCACGTCGGGCCGGGTCGACAGCACCTGGCCAAACTTGATGTAGGCAGGCCCCAACGCGGTCAGCGCACGGGTCGCGGGCGGCATAGAGGGATCACCCTTCAGCCCCAGCCATTTGAACGGCCAGCCCAGCACCCGGGCCGCAAAGCGCAGGCGAGGCGGCGCGCGAAACGCGTCCAGCACCACGCCCATCGCGCCCGTGCGCTCAAGCGTGGCCCCGGTGCGGATCAGCCGCCAGATATTATGCGGCCCGCGCATCTAAATCTTCCATCCCGCGTGCAGTGCCGCAACGCCAAAGGTCATGTTGCGGTAGCTGACATTCTCGAAGCCCGCGTTGCGGATCATCCCCGCAAACGTTTCTTGGTCGGGAAACTTGCGGATCGATTCCACCAAGTATTGATAGCTGTCGCTGTCCCCCGCCACCAACTGCCCCATGCGCGGGATCACGTTGAACGAGTACAAATCATAGGCCTTCTGCATCGCCGGGTTCGGCAATTGCGAAAACTCCAGCACCATCAGCCGCCCGCCGGGGCGCAGCACACGGTAGGCTTCCGACAAAGCGTCGGCCACGCGGGTCACATTCCGGATGCCAAAGCTGATCGTGTAGACGTCAAAACTGTTATCCTCAAACGGCAGCGCCATTGCGTCGCCCACGATCCATTCCAGCTGCGACGACAAGGCTTCGGCGTCGGCGCGTTTGCGCCCTTCGACCAGCATGCTTTCGGTCATATCCAGCACCACGGCTTCTGCCGCGCCAGCGCGTTTGAGAAACCGAAAGGCGATATCCCCGGTCCCGCCCGCCACGTCCAACAGCCGCTGGCCCGACCGAGGCGCCAGCCAATCCATCATCGCGTCTTTCCAAATCCGATGAATGCCCCCCGACATCACGTCGTTCATAATGTCATATTTCGAGGCCACATTGGTAAACACGCCATGCACCAGTCCGGCCTTGTGGGCCTCGGGCACGTCTTGATACCCGAAATGGGTGGTTTTTTCGGAATTGTCTGTCATCTCGCCTTGCAACCTTATTGGCCTCACCCTTCTTATAGGCCTGCGATGCGTAAGGACAATGCGACCAAACACACCTAAGGGGGTCAATCCGTGCCAGAACTGCCCGAGGTCGAAACCGTCCGGCGCGGATTGCTGCCCGCAATGGAGGGCCGCGTGATCCAAACCGCGGACGTGAACCGCCCCGACCTGCGCTGGCCTTTCCCGCAAAACATGGCCCAAAGGTTGCAGGGCCAGACCGTCACCGCGCTCAGGCGGCGCTCGAAATACATCCTTGCTGATCTCAGCTCAGGCGAGACGCTGCTCATTCATCTGGGCATGTCAGGCCGCATGCAAATCGACGCAGCCCCCACCGCGCAGTTCCACGCCAATCCCAAAACGCCCGAGAAACACGACCATGTGGTCTTTCATATGGAAGATGGAACCACGATCCGGTTCAACGACGCGCGGCGGTTCGGGGCGATGGACCTGATGGACACCGCCACCCAAGACACCCACTGGCTGCTGGAAAAACTGGGCCCCGAGCCCTTGGGCAACAGCTTCAACGAGGCCTATCTCAAGGCCAGGTTCAAAAACCGCAACACGCCCGTCAAATCCGCGCTTCTGGACCAGCGCATCGTCGCTGGGCTGGGCAATATCTATGTCTGCGAGGTGCTGCACCGCACCGGCATTTCGCCCAAACGCAAAACAGGCGCGCTTAGCGGGCCGCGCGTGGCCTCGCTGCTGCCTGCCATCCGCGATGTGCTGTCAGAGGCCATCGAGGCAGGCGGCTCGTCCCTCAGAGATCACCGCCAAACTGACGGCGAGCTGGGCTATTTCCAGCACAATTTTGCCGTCTATGACCGCGAGGGCCAGCCTTGCGCCAAACCTGACTGCCAAGGCACCGTCCGGCGCATCGTGCAATCCGGGCGCTCGTCGTTTTATTGCTCAAAATGTCAAAGATAATTGACCTCGCTTGTACGGCTGATAGGTCTTACCCCTTAATTTCCATAGGTGAGAGGCCGTTTCCATGGCGTTCAAGACAATCACTGTCGAGATAGAAGAGCACGTAGCCACCATCACGCTGAACCGCCCCGACGCGCTGAACGCGTTGAACGCGCAGCTGCTCAGCGAACTGTCACAAGCCGTCGCCGAGGCAGAGGAAAACGACAAAGTCCGCTGCATGATCGTGACCGGCTCGGAAAAGGCTTTCGCCGCAGGCGCAGACATCACCGAGATGCGCGACCTCAGCTTCAACGACGTCTTCACCTCGAACCTCTTTGTCAAAGAGACAGAGATCATCAACACCGCCCGCAAGCCGATCATCGCCGCGGTCTCAGGCTATGCGCTGGGCGGCGGGTGTGAGCTGGCCATGATGTGCGACTTCATCATCGCCTCGGACACCGCCAAGTTTGGCCAGCCCGAGATTAACCTTGGCGTCATGGCCGGAATGGGCGGCTCGCAACGGCTGACGCGCTTCATCGGCAAATCCAAATCCATGGACATGCACCTCACGGGCCGTTTCATGGACGCCGAAGAGGCAGAGCGCTCGGGCCTTGTCAGCCGCGTGGTCGAGGCGAAGTCCCTCAAGAAGGAAGCCTTTGCCGCCGCCGTCAAAATCGCCGAGAAATCCATGCCAGCCACCATGGCCGTCAAAGAGGCGGTGAACCGCAGCTTTGAAACCACGTTGGAAGAAGGCCTGATCTTCGAACGCCGCCTGTTCCACAGCCTGTTTGCCACCGAGGATCAGACCGAAGGCATGACCGCCTTCATCGAAAAACGTGAACCGCAATTCCGCGACAAGTAGGGCGGTTTACAACGCAACAACTCTGTCCTAAAAGGCCGCAATCCATGCGCGTGAGGTCCGCTTGACCGGAATCACCTGGTTCTCAAACCCAGGTCGGGCCATTTGCGTGCAGTACAACATTTTTGACCCGACGAAAGGGAACCCGACATGGCCAATTCGCCACAAGCTAAGAAACGCGCCCGCCAGAACGAGCGTCGCTTCGCCGTTAACAAAGCCCGCCGCTCGCGCATCCGCACACACCTGCGCCGCGTCGAAGAGGCCATCGCCTCCGGCGATCAGGCCGCAGCAGCCGCAGCCCTGAAAGAAGCACAGCCAGAAATCATGCGTGGCGTGTCCAAAGGCGTGCTGCATAAAAACACCGCTGCGCGGAAAATGTCTCGCCTGTCGTCTCGTGTGAAAGCGCTTTCGGCGTAAGCCAGACGCAGTCGAAAAAAAATTCACGCGCTCCTTCGGGGGCGCGTTTTTTTATACCACAAGGGGTTACGCGACGCTCTTCAAGGGAGCCTCAGATTCGATTGCTGAGTCTTCTCAAGTCAATAGAGAAGATAAGTTGCGATTGGCCCTCCGCTATCGCTAGTTTCACTGAGCGATTCACTTCGTCTTGGGGGACATAGGAAATGAGCACGGACGCCGGTCCGCGTGTTTCAGAGCTGCATCCACGTGCTGCGTGGGACCTTCTGAAAGCACAACCAGAAACCGTGCTCGTCGACGTAAGGTCAAAACCCGAATGGGGGTTTGTGGGGGTACCCGACCTGTCGACTTTGGGACAATCGGCATTGTTTGTCGAATGGGCCAGCTTTCCGGGCATGTCTGCGAACACCAGGTTCGTCGAAGAGGTTCTAGCCAAGCTGGAGGGCACCAGTCCCCCGGCCATGCTGTTTCTTTGTCGATCCGGTGTCCGGTCTCTGGGCGCTGCTGATGCCATGAAGACGGCCTTTGAAGAGATGGGGCAGGCCGTCGACTGCATCAACATTACCGAGGGGTTCGAAGGGGATCTGGACGAGCAGAAGAAACGGGGAACCTTCAACGGTTGGAAGGTTCGGGGATTGCCTTGGGTGCAGTCTTGAACAATTTGAAAGACGGGTTTGGGGATGACTGAAGACGACTGGGGACAAATTCGCGAAACGCTCCGGGACATGGTGGGCAACAACAACTATGTCACTTGGATCGAGAAGCTGAAATTTGTTGGCTGCCAAAACGGGGTGCTGGAGTTTGGCGTAAAGACGACCTTCATGGGCGACTGGGTCTCACGCAATTTCGGCGACAAGATACAGGCGCAATCCATCAAACACGGCCACCAGGTTGACCGCCTGATCTTCTCAGTGGAAACCACCGCCCGTCCATCCGCCGTCAAAAGCCAGGCTGCCCAGTCAAACGTGCAGGCAAACGTCCTGACCAAAGCTGCCAGCAAGACCACCAAATCCAATGGCGACCTGCTTGGCGCCCCTCTTGATCGCCGCTTCACCTTCGACAGCTTCGTCGTCGGCAAGCCCAACGAGCTGGCCCATGCCGCATCTCGTCGCGTCGCCGAAGGCGGCCCCGTCACCTTCAACCCGCTGTTTCTCTATGGCGGCGTCGGCTTGGGCAAAACCCACCTGATGCACGCCATCGCATGGGAGCTGCAGGAACGCTCCCCCGAGCTGCGCGTGGTCTATCTGTCGGCCGAGCAATTCATGTACCGCTTCATTCAGGCCCTGCGCGACAAGCAGATGATGGACTTCAAGGAACTCTTCCGTTCCGTCGATGTCCTGATGGTTGATGACGTGCAATTCATCGCCGGGAAAGACTCCACGCAAGACGAATTCTTCCACACTTTCAACGCCTTGGTAGATCAGGGCAAGCAGGTCATCATCTCCGCAGACCGCTCGCCGGGCGAGATTGACGGGCTCGAGGATCGCATCAAATCCCGCCTGCAATGGGGCTTGGTGGTCGATTTGCACCCCACCGACTACGAGCTGCGCCTCGGCATCCTGCAACAAAAGGTCGAGGTCTATAAATCCCAGTTCCAAGAGCTGCACATCGCAGACGGCGTGCTGGAATTTCTGGCCCATCGCATCTCCAACAACGTCCGCGTGCTCGAAGGCGCGCTGACCCGGCTCTTCGCCTTCGCCTCTCTGGTGGGCCGCGAAATCACGCTGGATCTGGCCTCTGAAAGCCTGTCCGACATCCTGCGCCAGTCCGACCGCAAGGTCACGATGGACGAAATCATGCGCAAGACCTGCGACTTCTACAACGTGCGCATGTCGGACCTGCTGTCACCCAAACGCTCCCGCAACATCGCGAGGCCCAGGCAGGTTGCGATGTATCTGGCAAAACAACTGACCCAACGCTCCTATCCTGAGATCGGCAAACGTATCGGCGGGCGTGACCACACCACCGTCATCCACGCGGTCCGCAAGATCGAGGAACTGAAAGCGCAGGACAGCCAGATAGCCGAGGATATCGAGCTGCTCCGCCGGATGCTCGAGGCGTGAGCAAGGCTTGACCTCGCCCCGATAAGGGCGGACATTCAGATAACAATTGAACTTACGGGCGGAGCGGGTAACCTCTCCGCCCGACCTGTCTAAAAAACTGTCTAAGAAACGACCTCCTAAAAAGGGACTGGCCCCATGAAAATCAGTGTTGAACGCAGCGTTTTGCTGAAAGCCGTCGGTCAGGCCCAATCCGTGGTCGAACGCCGCAACACTATCCCGATCCTTGCCAACGTGCTGATCGAGGCAGAGGGCGACACCGTTTCCTTCCGCGCCACCGACCTTGATATCGAGGTGGTCGACAAGGCCCCTGCACAGGTTGAACGCGCTGGCGCGACCACCGTGTCTGCCACAACGCTGCACGAAATCGTCCGCAAACTGCCCGACGGCGCATTGGTGCAACTTACCGACGACAGCGCCACAGGCCGCCTGACGGTGGAGGCTGGCCGTTCCAATTTCTCGCTGGCAACCCTGCCCAAAGAAGACTTTCCGGTCATGGCAACCTCTGAATACGAGGCGAATTTCTCTGCCCACGCCCCGGTCCTGCGCCGCCTGTTCGACAAGTCAAAATTCGCAATTTCGACCGAAGAAACAAGATATTACCTCAACGGCGTCTACATGCACGTCGCCGACGCCGAAGGCGGCAAAGCCCTGCGCTGCGTCGCCACAGACGGCCACCGCCTGGCCCGCATTGACGCCGACCTGCCGCCCGAGGCCGCAAACATGCCCGGCGTGATTGTCCCTCGCAAAACCGTGGCCGAGCTGCGCAAGCTGCTCGACGATGACGACATGCAAATCGCCGTCTCCGTGTCGGAAACCAAAATCCGCTTCGCCACCCCCGACATCACGCTCACCTCCAAGGTGATTGACGGCACATTCCCCGACTACACGCGCGTCATCCCGCAAGGAAACACCCGCAAGCTGGAAGTCGACGCCTCCGAATTCGCCAAAGCCGTCGACCGCGTCGCCACCGTCTCGTCGGAACGCTCCCGCGCCGTCAAACTGGTGCTGGAAGAAGACCGCCTGACCCTGTCGGTCAACGCCCCCGACGCCGGCGCGGCAGAGGAAGAACTGGCCGTGGCCTACGGCGACGAGCGCCTCGAAATTGGCTTTAACGCCAAGTACTTGCTGGAAATCGCAGGGCAGGTGGATCGCGAAAACGCGGTCTTCATGTTCAACTCCGCCGGTGACCCGACCCTGATGCGCGAAGGCAACGACCTGTCCGCGGTCTACGTCGTGATGCCAATGCGCGTCTGACGCCGCATGCATGGCTGACCTCTACCTCTCCAAGCTGCAACTTTCGCATTTCCGGTCGCATAAATCCGTCAACCTCGCGTTGGATGGCCGACCGATTGCGATCTACGGGGCCAACGGCGCGGGCAAAACCAACATCCTCGAAGCCGTCTCGCTGCTCTCTCCGGGCCGTGGCCTCAGACGCGCCAAGTCAGACGAGATCGCCCGTGCCCCGGAACACCTCGGATGGAAGGTCGCAGGCCAGCTGCATTCCCTCGCCCAAATCCATGAGGTCGAGACCCGCGCCGAACATGGCGCCAACCGCACTGTCACAATCGACGCCAAGACCGCCGCGCAAATCGCGCTGGGCCGCATCGCCCGCATCGTCTGGCTGATCCCTGCGATGGACCGGCTCTGGATCGAAGGGGCCGATGGCCGCCGCCGTTTTCTCGACCGCATGACCCTCAGCTTTGAGCCCACCCATGCGGAGGCCACCGTCGCCTACGAAAAAGCCATGCGCGAACGCAACCGGCTGCTCAAAGACATGGTCCGCGATGCGATGTGGTACAAAGCCCTCGAAGATAAAATGGCCGAGGCAGGCGCCGCCATCATCAAGAACCGCGCCAACACCATCGCCCGCCTGCGCAGCGCCATGGACGCGGCAGAGACGCAGTTTCCGACCGCCGATCTGTCCATCGAAGGCGACCTGATCGACAGCGCCGACGCTCTGCGTGACGCGCTTGATCAATCCCGCCCCAACGACCTGCGGGCAGGGCGCAGTCTGGTCGGCCCGCACCGCTCCGATCTGGCCGCGATCTACACCGCCAAAGGCGTCGAGGCGAAGCAATGCTCCACCGGCGAACAGAAGGCGCTTTTGATCTCGCTCATCCTCGCCAACGCCCGCGCTTTGTCCGAAGACTTCGGCGCCGCTCCGATCATCCTGTTGGACGAGGTCGCAGCCCATCTCGACGCCGGACGCCGCGCGGCCCTCTACGACGAAATTGCCACCCTTGGCGCGCAGGCTTGGATGACCGGCACCGGCCCCGAATTGTTCGAAGAGCTCGGAGACCGCGCGCAGCATATCGAGGTCTCGGACCGCGAAGGTCAGTCGCAAATCGAAGAGGTGCAGATATGAACGCTGCTTTAACCTTGGTTAAGAATGCCTTTCGAAATCGGCGCTCGAGTTTTGTACAAAATGGGTTTTGGGGTGTTTTAAATGACCCCAATTTGTACAAAACATGACAATCACCCCATTTGAGCTGCTGTTTTACGCGGGCGGGCTGTTCGTCCTGTTCATGACCCCCGGACCCGTCTGGGTGGCCCTTCTCGCACGCGCCATGTCAGGCGGTTTTCACGCCGCTTGGCCCCTCGCACTTGGCGTCGCCGTCGGAGACGTCCTGTGGCCCCTCATCGCAATTCTGGGCGTCACATGGATCGTCGATCAGGCCGCATGGTTCATGGATATCCTCAAATGGGTCGCCGTCGCCATGTTCGCAGTTATGGGTATCCTATTGATACAAAACGCAGAAAAGCAGCTGTCCGAGAATTCACGCCTCACCCGCCCCGGCATGTGGGCGGGCTTCATCGCAGGCCTCGTCGTCATTCTCGCCAACCCAAAAGCCGTGCTATTCTACATGGGAATGCTGCCCGGCTTCTTCGATCTGACCCGCGTCACATGGCTCGACATCGCCGCCATCTGCGCTCTCAGCTTCGCCGTGCCTCTCATCGGAAACCTCATCCTAGCCGCCTCCGTAGACCGCGTCCGAGGTATTTTGAAATCCCCTAAGGCACTGAAAAGAATGAATATAACAGCAGGTGTTCTTCTGCTGGCAGTTGCTTTGGTTATCGCTATCGGATAGGGATTAGGGAGCATTTTTAAGTTGGCGTTTGCCAAAATTTCATCAGGTATTTGAGTCTCACATGAAAAATTTTCTTACAGTAGTCGGTATTTCTCTATTCATATCAGCATGTTCCCCATCCACCCCGGGTGATCTTGAAACAAGGTTCGAACGGATGGACACGGGCCTGCTTTGGCTTGAACAGAGCACGACACAGTCCTTCGTCGAACTTGCACATGCTGAGGTCGAACTGGTCTCTCGCGGGGAAACCAAGCGTGGTTCAGACTACATCGGAAAGCGAACATCAGCGTCAATCGGGAAGAGATTATTTGCGCGAAATCAAGGCAGTAGCGACATCTACAATTGCAGTGACTTCGGCAGTTCCTTCCAAGCTCAAAAGTTTTTTCTCGAGGCTGGAGGCCCGTCTCAAGACCCAAATAACCTCGATGCAGATGGCGATGGTTTGGCGTGCGAATGGGGCACCACCGTGCGGCAATACGCACGCGCAAACCGACCAAAGCCAGTAGTACAGCCCCGCCGTACAGTTCGGCCCCGGCGCGTTTACTCAAACTGCTACACGGGCCCTCGAGGCGGAACTTACACTATCACGGCGAGTGGTCGGAAGAACTATGGTGGGTGTTAAAATTAATAAAAAACAATAGGTTAGCTAAGCGTCGACAACCGCCTGCGCGTCGCTTTCTTCAGTTCCGACATTGGCACCGGCCCCCGTCTGACCGGCATCTCCCGCCGCGAAGAGGCCCATCTCGCACGCCGCGAACTGGCAAATTTCGTCCGCGTGCTGTCAGCGGGTTCCAGAAGCATATCCAAGGTCTCTTCCAGCTTGTCAGAGACGCCGCCCAACCCCTTTTCATCGGCAAAATTTGCCAGCGAAACCACTACGTCAAACAGGTGATCCCGTTCCTCTTTCGTGATTGGTTTTTGTGCCTCTGACAGCTCTGCAACAGCAGGCACGCCATTGATCCTGATTTTCATCGTTTTCTTCCTGTTTCCTCAAGAAACGCGGGATATCTGGTGTGACTGACATCGTCCAGAAGGACCCTCTGAACCGGGCGAAACCCTGCCAGTGGCGTGCCCTGAAAAGCGGACTGCTGCCGAACGAAAACTGCCGCATGTTGGCCTATGGAATCAGCGGCACATCAGGGTCGTCGGCTAAGCCGTTCAGGCGCGAGAAAAATCCGCAAATCCACAGGGTGCCAGAGAGCCCGTCAACCGCCTCAGGACCCTCTGGCGCATCTTTTTTGGGGATAGAATTTGGCGCTGTTGATAACTCCATTTGCCCGCCCTGATCACCGCCCCTGAACAAAGGGCGACAAGACAGGCACAGAACCACAAGATGTTGCGTCAATTGCGTGACAATGCTGGCGAAATTCCTTATATATTGCGCTGAACAAACGGGACAGTTTCAATGGCCGACCAAGACCAAAATCAAGAAGACTACGGCGCCGATTCCATTAAGGTTCTCAAGGGGTTGGAGGCCGTGCGCAAGCGGCCGGGCATGTATATCGGTGACACCGATGATGGCTCGGGTCTGCACCACATGGTTTACGAGGTGGTCGACAACGGAATTGACGAGGCGCTCGCAGGCCATGCCGACGCGGTGAACGTCAAAATTCACACCGACGGATCGGTCTCCGTCAGCGACAATGGTCGCGGCATTCCGGTGGGTATTCACGAGGAAGAAGGCGTCTCCGCCGCCGAGGTCATCATGACCCAGCTTCATGCGGGCGGGAAGTTCGACAGCAATTCCTATAAGGTTTCCGGGGGCTTGCACGGTGTGGGCGTCTCCGTGGTGAACGCGCTCAGCGACTATCTCGAGCTGCGCATCTGGCGCGAGGGTTATGAGCACATCGCCCGGTTCGAGCATGGCGACACGGTCAAACACCTCGAAGTCGTGGGCCCCACCGACAAAACCGGCACCGAAGTGCGCTTCCTTGCCTCGTTAGCAACCTTCTCCAACCGCGACTATGTCTTCGAGACGCTCGAAAAGCGCCTGCGGGAGTTGGCATTCCTGAACTCCGGCGTCCGCATCATCCTGACGGACGAGCGCCCCGTCGAGAACCTGCGCACCGAGCTGTACTACGAAGGCGGCGTGAAGGAGTTCGTGAAATACATCGACCGCTCCAAGACGGCGATGATGCCTGAACCCATCTATGTCGTTGGAGAGAAAGACGAAATTGGCGTCGAAGTGGCCATGTGGTGGAACGATAGCTACCACGAAAACGTCCTCCCCTTTACCAACAACATCCCCCAACGCGACGGCGGCACCCACATGGCGGGCTTCCGCGGGGCGCTGACGCGCACGATCAACGCTTATGCCCAATCCAGCGGCATCGCGAAAAAAGAGAAAGTCAGCTTCACCGGCGACGACGCCCGCGAAGGCCTGACCTGCGTGCTGTCGGTAAAAGTCCCTGACCCGAAATTCAGCTCGCAAACCAAAGACAAACTGGTCTCCTCCGAGGTGCGTCCCGCGGTCGAAAGCCTGATGAACGAAAAACTGGCCGAATGGTTTGAAGAAAACCCCAACGAGGCCCGCATCATCGTCACCAAGATCATTGAGGCCGCCCACGCCCGCGAAGCCGCCCGCAAGGCCCGCGAGCTGACCCGCCGCAAAACCGCGATGGACGTGAATTTCCTGGCGGGCAAGTTGAAAGACTGCTCGGAGAAAGACCCGTCCAAGACCGAAGTCTTCCTCGTAGAGGGCGACAGCGCCGGTGGCTCCGCCCAGACCGGTCGTGACCGCCAGACCCAAGCTGTGTTGCCTCTGCGGGGCAAAATCCTGAACGTCGAGCGTGCGCGTTTTGACCGGATGCTGGGCAGCCAGGAAATCGGCAACCTCGTGATGGCGCTGGGTACCGGCATTGGCCGGGACGAGTTCGATATCTCAAAGCTGCGCTACCACAAGATCGTCATTATGACCGACGCCGACGTTGACGGCGCGCATATCCGGACGCTGCTGCTGACCTTCTTCTACCGCCAAATGCCGGAGCTGATCGAGGCAGGCCACCTCTACATTGCGCAGCCGCCGCTCTACAAAGTCGCGCGGGGCCGCTCGGAGGTCTACATCAAGGACCAGACCGGGCTGGAGGATTACCTGATCGAGCAGGGCATCGAAGGGGCCGTGCTACGGCTCGGTGACGGGGCCGAGATTGTGGGCCAAGACCTGCGCCGCGTCGTTGAGGAAGCCCGCACCGTGCGCCGCATCCTGCAGGCGTTCCCGACACATTATCCGCAGCATATTCTTGAGCAATCCGCGATTGCAGGCGCTTTTGATGGTGCCAAGCTGGAGGCCGACCTGCAGGGCGTGGCGGACACGGTGGCCAAGCGGCTCGACCTGATCGCTCTTGAGTACGAGAAGGGCTGGCAAGGCCGGCCGACGCAGGACAAGGGCATTCGCCTGTGGCGGGTGCTGCGCGGCGTCGACGAGGTACGTATCCTGGATGGCAGCGTGCTCCGTTCGGGCGAGGCACGGCGTTTGGGGCAGATGACCCCGGGCCTGCAGGAGACCTATGCCTTGCCTGCCAAGCTGATCCGCAAGGAGCGCGAGCAGCCGGTTTACGGTCCCATCGACCTGCTGCAATCCATCCTTGAAGAGGGCGAAAAAGGTCTGTCGCTGCAGCGCTACAAAGGTCTGGGGGAGATGAACCCCGACCAACTGTGGGAGACGACGTTGGACCCCGAAGCGCGGACCTTGTTGCAGGTCAAGGTGGAGGACATGGCGGAGGCTGATGACATCTTTACCAAGCTGATGGGCGACGTGGTTGAGCCGCGGCGTGAGTTTATCCAGACCAACGCCCTGTCGGTAGAAAACCTCGATTTCTAGCGTCGCGGCGCATGCGCCGGATTAGGGTAAGCCTATGATAAATATGGTGAACCTGAATTCTATTAACCCTTTGTTAGGGTGGCGGTTCACCGGCCGCGGCAGCGCGGTGTGCGGCTGTTGCATGCATAATTTCAGCGGAAAGAAGCAGGGCGGATGCGCGTTCTAGAGACGGAAGTTCTGATTGTAGGCGGCGGTCCTGCGGGGCTCTCTGCCTCGTCAGAACTGCGCGGGGTCCCTTCCATTCTGGTGCATCAGGACCGCGAGATCGGCAAGCCGGTGCGCACCTCGGGCGGGTCGTGGCTGGCGGATGTAGAGCGGCTGGGCATCCCTGATGATCTGTATCAGCGGATCAACCGGATGGACGTGTTTTCCGACACGCGGGAGCTGCAGGTTGATATCACCAACGCACCCGCCGTGGTTCTGGATATCACGCGGCTCTATTTGTGGTTGGCTTCCAAAGCGACGTCTGAGATCTTCTGCGCCACGAAGTTTCTGCGCACAGAGAAGGTCGAAGGCGGCTATCTTTCCACCCTGCGCACGGCAGGCCAAGGCGAATGGCAGGTTAAATCGCGCCAGATCGTCGATGCCTCTGGCTGGCATTGCATCGTATTGGAAAGCCTCGGGCTGAACACCAAACCTGCCCGCGACGCGGTGGGGATCGAGTATGAATACCCTGTCGAAAACATCGACATGACCCGCGCGATCCTGTTTTTCGGCTCCTTCGCGCTGGCAGGCTATGGCTGGGCGTTCCCCACCAATTACGGCACGCTGCGTTTGGGCGTGGGCGTGATCCGCCCGGTCTCGGATGCGTCGCCAAAGGACATGATGAACAAGCTTCTGGCCTCTGGCGAATTGCAGCGGATGGGCCTGCCGCACCCCGAGGGGCAGCATGTCAACGCGGGCACCATCCCCTCCGTCGCCTATGAAAAACAGCTGGTTTATGGCGACATCATCCGCGTGGGCGACAGCGCCAACATGGCCACGCCGACCTTGGGGGAGGGGCTCAGGATTTGCATTGAGCAGGGGCGGTTGCTTGGCACTGCGCTGAGCACCAGAACCCCTGCCGCCTTGAGCAAATGGGAAACGGAGGCCAACAAAAGCTTAGCGCTGAACTACAAGATCGGCTTCTGGGTCAACCAAGCCGCGGCGCAATACACGACCCAAAACTGGGAACGCTCACTGGACCGCATGGCCAAGCTGCCGGGTCCCGAACTGATGGCCTATTTCCGCAACGATTTCTCGACGGGCATGATCATCCGGCGGGTGAGCTTGTTGCTGTGGCGGAAGCTAAAAGACCGGCTGGCTCGGGTGTTTTAGAGTGCTTGCATTTGGTCTCGGCGCGCCAAAAAGATGTGGAACCGGGATGTCTTTTTTAACACTCGTTACCCGCTCGACGGGCTCATCTGCCTTAGACTATCCTGACCAAGGATTCTTTGGGGCTTGGTTACATCTGGCCAAGAAAAGAGGGTCATAACGTGTATGAACGGATTCGAAGATTTGCTGCGGACTACAAACTATGGCTCGCGATTCCGCTAGCCGTAGTGGCGATCTCGGCATTCAAAAGCGTCGACCTAGCTTTTGGCCTGATGGCATTTTTCGCGCTATTAGGAGGAATAGGGCTCCTCATCAAAGGGGCGCTTTGGTTTACAGACAAAGTCGTGTTCAAGAACACGTCCGATGCCGCAAGGAGCGAGCTTCAAGACGCTACAGGCATCACCTTGTTCCTGATCATATGCGCGGCAATCGGTTCAGTCATGGGCAGCCAAAACGCTTTTTCCGATTTTGTCACCGATCGGGTGACCGGCGAAATGAACTTTGGCTTCATCCATCCTGGGTTTGCGATCCTCTGCATCATCTGTGTCTGGGTCTACACAATGGTGCGGCTTTCGAAGCTGCGTTGAGGGGCTGATGACGACTTCATCCGACTAGCAGACCTGCCTAGCCGCGCGCCTAGCAAATTGCCCGGTGCCAGCAGCCCGATCAATCCTCAGTCGTGTCCACGATCTCGATCAATTGAATGAGATTGCCGCAGGTGTCGTCCAGCATCGCCATGCGCACCGGGCCCGCGTCGATAGGGTCCTGCACGAAATGGACGTCAAGGTTGCCAAGCCGCTTGTGCTCCGCATCAAGGTTGTCGACCTGAAAGGAATGGGCCGGAATGCCGTCAGCCACCAGAGCTTGTTTGTAGGGCGGCACTGCCGGATGGCTGCTGGGTTCGAGAAGCAATTCGGTCCCGTCGGGGTCTTCATCAGAGACGACGGTGAGCCAGCGGTACTCGCCGACTGGAATATCCTTCTTCACCTTGAAGCCAAGCACGTCGCAGTAGAAAGCCTTTGCCTTTTCCTGATCGTCTACAAAGATGTTCGTCACATAAAGTCTCATGCCTCGGGTCCTTCTTTGTTTGCTGCGGTCGACATAGTGGCAGCCAAATGGCCAAACCGACTAGTGCGACCCTTGATTTACGCGCTTGGACAGCGCCTCCGCGCTTTCAACCCGCTCAGAGTAGCGGTCGGTGAGCGTGTCTCGCATATCGCGGGTCAGCAGGGTGAAGCGCATCAGCTCCTCCATCACATCGACCATGCGGTTGTAATAGGGCGAGGCGCGCATGCGGCCTTTGGGAAATTCGTCCCAGGCCTTGGGCGTCGAGAACTGGTTGGGAATGGTCAACAGCCGCATCCAGCGGCCCAAGATGCGCAGCTGGTTGACCGTGTTGAAGGATTGCGAGCCGCCATTGACCTGACCCACCGCCAGCACCTTGCCTTGGGTCGGGCGCATGCCGCCCATCGACAGCGGGATCCAGTCAATCTGCGCCTTCATGATGCCGGTCATGGCCCCATGCCGTTCCGGCGAGACCCAAACCATCGCGTCGCAGGCGGTGACCTTGTCGCGCAGCTCTGCCACTTTCGGATCATCCGGGCCGGTGGCGTCGGGCAGCGGCAGGCCGGCGGGGTCGAACGTCATCGTCTCAGCGCCGAACTTTTGCAGGATCCGGGCGCATTCCTCAGACGCCATGCGGGAATATGACATCTCCCGCAGCGAGCCGTAGAGCAGCAGAACCTTGGGCGGCGGGCCGTCAAATGGGATCCGCTGGAACTGCGCATCGTCGATGTTTGGCGTGTCGCTCATCCTAGATGCGCCTCGCCACGGGCATGGGCCAGCACGATCTGTTTCTGGCGGTCGCGGAAGCGGGATTTGTCGGCGTCAGATGTCTCAGCAATGCAGTGGTGGCAGGACACCCCGGCCTCGTAGTCAGCACGCTTCAGGTCTTCGGGTTCCAGCGGGCGGCGGCAGGCGAAACACAGCTTGTGGCGCCCTTCTTTCAATCCGTGCCCGACAGAGACACGCCCGTCGAAGACAAAGCACTCGCCGTCCCATGTGGATTGCCCCTCTGGGATGCGTTCGAGGTATTTCAGGATGCCGCCCTTGAGGTGGAAGACCTCCTCCACGCCTTGGCCCAGCAGATAATTGGTGGATTTCTCGCAGCGGATGCCGCCGGTGCAGAACATGGCGATCTTCTTGCCCGCAAACGCGTCTTTGTTCTCTACCCACCAGCCGGGGAACTCGCCGAAGCTTTTGGTTTTGGGGTCCACCGCCCCCTCAAACGTGCCAATGGCGACCTCGTAATCGTTGCGCGTGTCGATCACGGCCACATCATCCTGCGCGATCAGCGCATTCCAATCCTCAGGCTCGACGTAATGCCCGGTACCCGCGGTCGGGTCGACATCTGGCTGGCCCATCGTAACGATCTCGCGCTTCAGCCGGACCTTCATGCGGTTGAACGGCGGCGCGGAGGCGGTGCTTTCCTTATGCTCAAGCGCGGCACATCCCGGCAAGGCGCGCAGATATGCCAGCAGCGCATCAATCCCCGCCCGCGACCCCGCCACGGTGCCGTTGACCCCTTCGCGCGCAATCAACAGCGTGCCTTTGGTGTCATGCGCCTCGCAAACCTCGCGCAGCGCCGGGCGCAGCGCGTCCGGGTCGTCAAAACGCGTGAAATGATAGAGGGCAGCGACGATATACATGGAGCTTCAGATACGGATCATGACGGGTGTGATCAAGGGGCGGCTGTTGACCTAAGCGGCTGCGGGGCCTAGCAATTTAGTCTAGCGTTCCTTGGGGGTAAGCTCATGTCAGCCAGCGACGAGGCCCTGATCGTCATCGATGTGCAAAATGATTTCTGCCCGGGCGGCGCGTTGGCCGTGGGCGGCGGGGACGAGATCGTGCCGGGCATCAACGCGCTGATGGCGGAGTTTGACACGATTGTGCTGACGCAGGACTGGCACCCGGCGGGGCATTCCTCATTTGCCTCCAGCCATGACGGCCATGACGCGTTTACCCAGATCGACATGCCCTACGGCCCGCAGATGCTGTGGCCGGATCATTGCGTTCAAGGCACCGAAGGGGCCGCGTTTCACTCAAAGCTGAACCTCAACCCTGCGCAGATGATCGTACGCAAAGGGTTTCGTCCGGGCGTCGACAGCTACTCAGCCTTTTTCGAGAATGACCGCACCACGACGACCGGGCTCGTCGGCTACTTGCGGGCGCGATCGGTGCAACGATTGACCATTGTTGGACTGGCGCTGGACTACTGCGTGAACTTTTCAGCCGTTGATGCCGCCGGGCTGGGGTTTGACGTGACGGTGGACTACACCTTGTGTCGCGCCATTGCCGAAGACAGCTTGAAGGAGGCGGTGGCCGGGATGCAGGCCGCTGGCGTCGTTCTGGCATGAGCGCCGAGCCCGACAGCGCCACGCTTCTTACCCTTGCGGGACAGGGCGACAAGGCGGCTTTGTCGGCGCTCTATCGACGTTACGAACGGCCCGTCTACAGATTTATTCTGTCAAAATTGAACGATCCGCATGAGGCGGCCGACATACTTCAAGACGTGTTTATGGATGTCTGGCGCTCTGCCAGCCGTTTTGAAGGAAGATCGAAAGTGCAAACCTGGATATTTGGCATTGCCTGGCGCAAGACCATCGACGCCCACCGCAAACGCGGGCGGATGGCCACAACCGGCGACGAGATGCCCGAAATTGAAGACGAGAATGTCAACACCGAGGCCTGCGTGCTGGCCGGTCAAGAGGCTGAGCATGTGCATCATTGCCTTGGCGAGTTGAGCGAGGACCACCGCACCGCCGTACGGTTGGCGTTTCTCGAAGACATGAGCTACCGCGCCATTGCCGAAGTCTTGGAGGCCGCTGAGGGCACCATCAAGACCCGTGTGTTTCACGCCAAAAAGCTGCTTCTGCGTTGCTTGCAGGGCCGGGTTCAACGGGGGGCGGACGCATGACCGAGCAAGAACGCCGCGAGATCGAGGAACTGTTGCCGTTTCTGGCCAATGGCACGTTGGAAGGCGATGAAAAGACCCGCGTTGAGGACGCTTTGCAAAACGATGCCAGCCTTGCGGGTGAGCTTGCCGCGCTAATCGCCATGCGTGACACCATGAAGGCTGAGGAGGGCACGGAGAGCCCTGGCGAGTTTGGCCATGCGCGGCTGATGCGGGCGCTTGAGAAAAAGACGCCAGTGCAAACGGCTCCAGCTGCAGCGGCCCCGCAGACGAGCCGACCCATCTTCTGGCAGATCGCAGCAGGTGTGTTGTGTGCGGCGTTGCTGGGGCAGGCGGTATGGAATTCTGGCGCTGATGAAGGCGACTACATACTGGCTGGCGGCGGCGAGGCTGCGCTGACAGTGACCTTCAACCCGGACGCGACAGAGGATCAGATCCGCAATCTGTTGCTGGATGCCGGCGTTGAGATTGTCGGCGGACCGTCGGCCCTGGGGCTTTATGAACTGGCGCCGCTGGAAGATGTGTCGCTCGACGAGGCCGCGTCGGTATTGGAAGATAACTCGGAGATATTGGAAAGTATTGACCGCGTTGAGGAGTGATAATGATGACTTATTCTGCAAAGATTTTTCTGACGATTTTTTGCGCAATGATCTGGGTCGGTGGGGCGGTCGCCCAGCGACAGGGTCCGACCGAAACGACTGGCCTCCAAGCCATCCCGCGCAGTGAGGTTCAGCAAACCCGGCGCGGCCGCTTGGAATATATCGTCTCAGTGTCGCCTCGCAGCGTCACCCCGGTTCGTCAGGCACTGGAAACCAACGGCGCAACGCTGCTGAGGCAACGCCCGCTACGCGCGCTGAACCGGGTCCTTTTGGTCTATGATTTCAACAACATACTGCGGCTGCCGCAGGCGCGCGGCTTGATCCCGCGCATCCCGGTCGATGCCCATGCGCTTTATCGATATGCCTCTGGCAAGCCTCGCCTTTACGCCGCCGCACTCATCGGGGATGCGGGCGCAGGGGAGTGCCGTGTGCCTGCCAGCCGGAAGATCGGGATGATCGACGGACCCGTCAACCGCGCCCACCCGTCTTTGGCACGGGCACGGATCAAAGCGTTCAACAGCTATGTCACCGGCGACAGGGCCGGGAACGCGAACCACGGCACATCAGTGGCGGCTTTGCTGGTGGGCGAAGATGGCTCAGGTGCGCTGAACGGATTCGCGCCGGGTGCGACGCTCTATGCCGCCGGGGCCTTCGCGAAGGCCAAACGCGGCGATGCGGCAAATGTTGACCGGATCGGCGGCTCGCTGGACTGGTTGGTGGGCCAAGGTGTGCGGCTGGTGAACATGTCCTTCGCAGGCCCTCATAATCAGGTGCTTAGCGACCTTCTTAGTGCGGCTGCCGGGCGCGGAACCGTCATGGTTGCGGCTGCCGGAAACCAGCAAAAAGGCCAACTGGATTGGCCGGCCGCCTCGCAAAACACCATTTCTGTCACCGCCGTGGATGCTGCTGGCCGGGCGTGGCGGCGTGCCAACAAGGGGGCAGAGTTTTCCGCCCCTGGTGTTGATCTGTTTGTGGCCGAAGGCCGTACCGGGGCCGGATACGCGTCTGGCACCTCTTTCGCAGCGCCGATCGTGACCGCATTGGCCGCGCGGCGCGGCGGTGGGTCCGTGAATGCGGTGCGGGCGAACCTGAAAGCCCGGTCGCAGGATCTGGGCCGTGCCGGGTTTGACCCGACATACGGTTGGGGGCTGGTACGCGCCGCGGGCTGCTGAAGCTCGCTGGACATGGCTGCTGCCATGCGCTCTAACCCTTTTGAATAAGGGAGGGCCGCATGGTCGATATTGCGTCGCGCGTCTACAATCACAAATGGAAGATCGACCCGATTGTGCGGTCGCTGATCGACACTGACTTTTACAAACTGTTGATGTGTCAGTCCGTGTTTCGCAACAAGCCCGAGACGAATGTCACCTTCTCGCTGATCAACCGCACGAAATCCATCCGTCTGGCCGAGATCGTCGACGAAGGAGAACTGCGCGAGCAGCTGGACCATGTCCGCTCTTTGTCGTTGTCACGTGGCGAAAGCACCTTTCTGCGCGGCAACACCTTTTACGGCAAACGCCAGATGTTCCGGCCCGACTTCATGGAGTGGTTCGAAGGGTTTCGGATGCCCGACTACCACCTCGAAAAGCGGGACGGCCAATACGAGCTGACTTTTGAAGGCAAATGGCCCGAGGTGATGCTGTGGGAAATCCCTGCGCTGGCGATCCTGATGGAGCTGCGGTCACGTGCCGTTCTGAAAGGCATGGGCCGGTTTGAATTGCAGGTGCTCTATGCCCGCGCGATGACCAAGCTTTGGGAAAAGGTTGAGGCTTTACAACCTGTTGACGGATTAAGACTGGCCGATTTCGGGACCAGACGGCGGCATAGCTTTATGTGGCAAGACTGGTGTGTGCAAGCCATGCAGGAGGGCCTCGGCGAGAAGTTCGTGGGCACTTCAAACTGCCTGATTGCGATGCGTCGCGAGGTGGAGGCCATCGGCACCAATGCGCATGAACTCCCTATGGTCTATTCCGCGCTGGCCAAGGATGACGCGGCGCTGAAACAGGCACCTTACGACGTGTTGGCCGATTGGCATGAGGAGCATGACGGCAACCTGCGCATCATCCTGCCTGACACCTATGGCACCGAGGGTTTCTTGCGGGACGCGCCGGATTGGCTGGCCAAGTGGACGGGCATCCGCATTGATTCAGGCGACCCGGCAACAGGGGCTGAAACCGCCATCCGCTGGTGGAAAGAGCGCGGCGAGGACCCGTTGGAGAAGCTGGTGATCTTCTCGGACGGGCTGGACGTGGACAAGATCATCGAGCTGCAAAAGCAGTTCATGGGCCGGGTGCGCGTGTCCTTTGGTTGGGGCACCATGCTGACCAACGATTTCCGCGGGCTTGTGCCGGGCGATGCGTTGAAGGCGTTTTCGCTGGTTTGCAAGGCGGTCGAGGCAAACGGCAACCCAACGGTCAAGCTGTCCGACAACCCGCGCAAGGCGATGGGGCCGGAGGCTGAACTGGACCGCTACCGCCGCGTCTTTGGGGTGGGCGCACAAGACGCGCAAGAGGTTGTGGTCTAGCGATCCGAAAATGTCTGCGCACAGCGCAGAAGGCGTTCTGCATAGAAGCGTTGCCTCGGATCATCCGGCGCCGCGCGGGACATAATCCAACCGGCAGACGCCATCGCGCGCAAAGTCATGAACAACGGCATATACCTATGGCCCGCGCCATACCCGTCACACAATGCTGCGCTGAGTGCATCAAGCTGCGGGTGCTCGGCATGCTGGATCAAGGCCGTGCCAAGGTCGAAGAAATGGTACCCGAACCCGCTGTCGTCAAAATCGATGATATGCAGTCCGTCCGCATTTCGCAGCACGTTTTCCTGCAGTAAATCGGCATGGATGAGGCCTTCTGGCAAGTCTTTGTTTTCAAACAATTGCTGCGCAGCATTTTCGCGCGCATTCTGCACAATGCTGCGCTCCATTTCGGTCAGAGAGGGGTTCTCCCAGAACCGACCCCAATGCGGCGTTTCGCCGAGGAGGCCGTCCAGATCCCAGCGCGGGCGCACCAGCTCGGAGGTGTCCAGCGCGTCTGTCAGATCATGAAGCCGCCGGATCAACTGCCCGAGGTTCCGCATCAGTGCCAAATGCTCAGCGAAGGTTCCCTCAAATGCCAAGCCATTCTCGCCAATTGGGTTTGCGTCGATCCAGCTGACCACAGACGCAAGTTGACCAGAGGCCAGACAATGCACCAGATCACCCGCCACGCTGCGCACCGGTCGCGGGCATGGGAAGCCCTTGTCAGCCAGCGCTTGCGTCCAGATGAGTTCTGACTGAACAGCCTCTCGCGACTGGTAGCCCGCGCGGTGCAGGCGGAGGGCCACATGGGCACCGCTGTTTAGCCTCGCCTCAAAAACCGCATTCTCGCGCTCATTGATCAGCCGTGGCGGGGCTTGAACCCCGCCCCAAGCCAACGCGGCCTCTGCGACAGGTTTCATATGGCCGTATCCGCCAGAACCTGTTCCAGCAGGTCCAACGCCAGATCTGCGTGGTCGGTGGTAAACGGCATCGGCGGGCGCATTTTCAGCGTGTTCATGTCGCGCCCGATACGGTTCATCAAGACACCACCCCGACACATCCCCTCGACCACTTGTGCCGCAAACTCTGTCGCTGGGCGACCATCGGGCAGGACAAATTCGATCCCGAAAAACAGCCCTTGCCCGCGTGCCTCCGCCTTCAGCGGGTGCTCGATCTTTCGCATCCTGTCGAGCGCATAACGCCCTGTTTTCAAAGCGTTGTCTTGCAGCTGGTCCTCTTCGATCACGTCCAGCGTCGCCATCGCTGCGGCGCAGCTGACGGGGTTGCCGCCAAAGGTGTTGAAATAACCAAACGCGGTGCGGAAGGCCGCCATGACATCAGGTCGCGTCAGAGTGGCCGCGACCGGGTGCCCGTTGGCCATCGGCTTGCCGACGGTCACCACATCGGGCGCAAACCCTAGCCAGTCGTGGCCCCAGAAATGCGATCCAATCCGCCCAAAGCCGGGCTGCACCTCGTCGCACAAAACCAAACCGCCCGCCGCGCGAATGGCGGCGATGGTCGGCCCCAAGAACCCAGGTTCCAGCGTTGGGAAGCCTTCATTGGCAAAGCTGGGGCACAGCATCATCCCGGCAAACCCGTGGCCCGCGGCTTCAAGCTCTGCGATTGCAGTGGCAACATTCTGGGCAAAGGCCTGCGCCTGCCCGGATAAATCACCACCCACCGGGCGCACGCTGTCGGGCGCTGGCACGAGCTTGATATTGCCCCCGTAGCCCCCAATCGGAGGCCTGCGGGTCGACAGCTGTGACACCATCGCCGTGTTGCCATGATAGGTGTTGTCGGTGGCGATAAATCCGGTCTTGCCGGTGACGGCCTGCGCCATGCGCATCGCGATGTCATTGGCCTCTGAGCCTGTGCAGACCATGATCATCTGGCTGATGTCGTGGCTCAAAGTCTTGGTTAACCGATCCGCGTAATCGAGGATGCCGTCATGCAAATACCGGGTATGCGTGTTAAGCGTCGCGGCCTGTTTTGCGATGGCCTCAACCACATGTGGATGACAATGCCCGACATGCGGCACGTTATTGTAGCAATCGAGGTATTTGCGCCCGTCTGCGTCCCACAGCCAGACCCCTTCGCCTTTCACAATATGCACCGGATCGTCATAAAACGTAGGGATATTCGGCCCCAACAGGCGCGCGCGTCGGGCCAAAAGCTCAGTTGTCATAATCCACCCGACCGCGCAGGCTTTTGACCTCGCCACGTTGCTTTTTCGAGGCCAGCCGCCGCTTCTTTGACCCAAGCGTCGGCCGCGTTGGTATCCGCCGCTTTGGCTTGGTTAACGCAGCCCGTATCAAATCGGCCAGGCGTGTCTCAGCAATCTCGCGATTGCGCGCTTGGCTGCGGGTCTCTTGCACCTGAATGATCAGCGCCCCGTCATTGGTCCATCTGCGCCCAGCAAGCCGCTTCAATCGCGTCTTCACCGGCTCTGGCAAATTAGGAGAACGCGCGGCCTCGAACCGCAGTTCGACGGCGGTGGCGACCTTATTCACATTCTGCCCACCGGGCCCCGAGGCGCGCACGAAATGTTCGGTCAGCTCCCAGTCCTCGATGGTTATGTTTTCGTTCACCTTGATCATACGCAGCAGCCTAGGCCCATTCCGAGCCACGAAAAAGAGCCCACAACGTTCAGGTGACGCCAGGAATATGCGCGGCGTTAGTAATTTCCTCACCAGTGCCCCCCAGAACTGACCCCAATATGTAGGAGATGTCTCGGATGGTTAGGCTGTTTATGATGGTCGGTGTCGCTCTGGCGGCCTCCGTGACGATCGTAACTTGGCTGTTCCTGTCACAGGAACAACACCGCAAAACTGGCGAACTATTGGCCCTGGAAGCCGCGAATGCCCGGGACCTGATTGCCCATGACCTGCAAGTGCGGCTGGATGCGATAGAACGGCTGGGCGAACGCATGTCAGCCGCGCAATATATCAATGAGCGGCAATTCAGCATGGACGCCGAAGCGCTGCTGCATGACATGCCGGGATTCTTTGCAATCGCCTGGATTGGGACCGACAACCGTGTCGCATTGGCTGAACCGGATCGCACCAAACGTCTGATTGGCACTAACCTCAAATCACTTGGGCCGCAGCGTGTTGCTTTGGCAGAGCATGCCCGCATCACCAACGGCATCACGATCGGCGAGCGGCTGGATTTGGTGAATGATGGCGGAACCGGGTTCATCGTGGCCAAGGCTGTGCGCCGTGGCGGACAGCATATCGGCACGCTTTGGGTGGTGCTTCAGGTCTCCGATTGGGTGGATGATCTTTACGCGGGGGCGAATGGCAAGACCCTCGAAAAGCTCGATTTGGCGATGTTTATCGATGGCAAACCGATCTTCACCTATGACATGCGTATCCTGTCCAACGCCTTCTACACAAAGGCCTCCGACGTGCCGGTTGCTGATACCATGTTCACCGTTGCGGTGAGCCCAAGGGACGGCTTTGTCTCCGCCACGGACGCATCTTTGCGCCAGATCGTGACGGCGTTGATCGGAACACTTTCAGGCGCTTTGCTGTTTGCGGGCTACGCGCTGCGGGCTTCCCGGGTTCAACAAAAGATCGCCAGCGACGCCAACAGGGACCTTCAAGACGTCAACGCACAGCTTGAAGAAGAGGTAAAACAACGCGGTATCGCTGAAGAGATGGCGCGTCAGTCCAACGTCGCCAAGTCGCAATTCATGAGCACCATGAGCCACGAAATGCGCACGCCCATGAACGGCATTATGGGCATGGCCGAACTGCTGGGCCAATCCCGCATGACCCCAGAGCAAAGCGCGCAAGTCGCAAAAATACGCAAATGCGCCGCCGACCTTATGGAAAACGTGTCCGATATTCTGGATTTCGCCAGATTTGAAAGCGGCAAGGTCCGGTTGAAGCAGGAGGCCTGCGATGTGCGAAAGATCACCATGGACTCGGTCCAGATCCTTCGCCACTTCGCCCAGAAAAAGGGGTTGGCGCTGACCTGTGAGGTGGATCCCGATCTGCCCCAAAACTGCTGTATGGATCGTGGCAGGTACCGTCAAATCCTGCTCAATCTGATGCGCAACGGGATCAAGTTCACGCAAGAGGGCACGGTGCACGTGTCGTTGCGAAAAGTCGCGCAGGATGGAGCCGACCAGCTGGAATTGCGCGTCATCGACACCGGCGTCGGCATTGCCTCTGAAAAGCGCGACGTCATTTTCGGCGCATTTCAGCAGGCAGATGGTGCTTTGGATCGCCAGTTCGAAGGCAGCGGACTGGGCCTTTCGATTGTAGAGCGGGTGACAACCACGATGGGCGGAACGGTCGAGCTGCGATCTGAACTTGGCAAAGGGTCGGAGTTCATCATCCGCCTTCCGCTTGAAACCATTTGCCCGTCCGTCGCGACCGCCCAGACCGAAAAAGCAGCGCCGCATGCGCTATTGGATGGCGCGAACGTACTGTTGGCAGAGGACAATCTGGTCAACCAGAAGATCGTTCAGGGCTTCATCAAGGGCAGCGGCGTGAACCTTGATATCGCCGCTGATGGGGAAGAGGCGATGCATCTCTATGAACAGGGCCGTTATGATGCGGTGCTGATGGATGTCTCCATGCCCAATCGCAATGGGTTTGACGCTACCCGCGCGATCCGCGCACTGGAAAAATCGCGTGCGATGCATCCCTGTCCGATCATCGCCTACACCGCGAATTGCGGTGAGAATGACCAAAGGCAATGTTATGACGCCGGGATGGATGACGTGCTGCCCAAACCCGCCTCGAAACAGGAATTGGCCAACAGACTGGCCTTTTGGGTGTCCAAGAATCCCGTTGCGGACAAGAACGCCGTCGCGTCCTAGAGGCGGCCAAACCCGCCAGAGCAATGCAGACAAAAAGAAAGGGTCGCCGACAGCACGGCGACCCTTCCGAGATCGATGGAGGTGAGGTCAGGTGGACTGACCGGATACCTCGGTGTGGTTCAGGGGACTGCCCCTAAAAACGCACCTCCGTACCTTGCCTGACACCTTGCTCCAATATCACTCTAGACATGGACACCTCCTTTCAATGGTTGCTGTTCAACCTGATGGTGCCACATCTTGTGTATAACTCAAGCGATTTTAGCCCGGCACACGCGAATATTTTGCAACCAGCAGCCGAAACGGGACCAGCGCAACCAGTGCAACACCTAGCTTTACGCCCCAATCGGCAATGGCAAGCGACACCCAAAGCGGCAGAACCGGGCCTTGACCCAACAGCGGCACGGCCTCCCAAGACCAGTTGATCGCGGCATCCGCGCCTGCGCCAAACAAGGTGACGGAGGCCGAAAATGCGATGGTAAAGAACAGTGCTGTGTCGACGATCGAGCCCAAAAAGGTGGACACCAAAGGCGCTTTCCACCACACGCCTGCGCGCAGACGGTCAAAGATCGACACATCCAGCAGCTGCGCGGTCAAAAATGCAATCGCAGAGGCCACAGCAATGCGCAGGGGCACGGCAGGGCCAAATTCCAGCATGATCTGCGAGCCGATCAGCGAGCAGGCGATACCCACCAGAAAGCCCACAAACACAACCCGGCGGGCGGCGGCTACGCCATAAATGCGGTTCATCAGATCGGTGATCAGGAACGCGATCGGATAGGTAAACGCCCCCCAGGTCAGCCAGTTTCCAAACAGGAACTGAACCAGAATGTTGGAGGCGACCACGACAGCGGCCATGGCAAGAATGCCGGGAAGGAGGTTTTTCATGAATTTAAAGCCCGTTTTGACAAGGTAGCGGAGAACTTGGTCTTCGATGCGCGCGGTCTAGGGCAAACCGCTGCCCCCCGCAACCCTGACCCGGCTTTGGCACCACATTGCCTCAGTGTCTTCACATTTTCATGTCACGGATGCCAATCGACGTCGAAGTTAACGTGGTAAAGGGTGCCGTTATGCACACGCGTACAAAGAAACGAAATGCGACCCCAGAGATCAAACGTCAGTGCCACCGCTGCCGTGGCACCGGGCTCGCGCCGTGCCGCATCTGCGCCGGGTCAGGCCGGGTGATGATCGGTAAAAACCTCAATGGATCCGCGATTTTTGACCGGTGTTCCGGTTGTCTGGGCCGCAAAACTGGTCGTTGTTCGCATTGCGGCGGCGAAAAGTTCGTCTAGGCCGCGTTAGACGCCCGCTTCCACAATCGCGTCCGCCAAAACCGGGATCGAGGCCTCGTTGAGCCCCGCGATGTTCATCCGGCTGTCGCCCACCATGTAGATCCCGTGATTGACGCGCATCGCCTCGACCTGTTCCGGTGTCGCGCCGAGCCGAGAAAACATGCCGCGATGATCCGCCAGAAAGCCGAACCGGTCAGACCCGGTGCGCTTGCGCAACGTGTCCGCCAGTTGCTTGCGCAGTTTCAGCATGCCCAAACGGACGTCTTCAAGCTCTGCCGCCCAATCCGCCCGCAAGGCCGGGTCGGTCAAAACCATTGTCACCAGCCGCGCGCCATGATCCGGAGGGAAAGAGAAATTCTGCCGGTTCAGATGCGACAACGTCTTCTGGTTCAATGCGGTTTTCGATCCATCCTGGGACACCGCCATCAACAGGCCAACCCGCTCGCGGTAGACGCCAAAATTCTTTGAACAGCTGGCCGCGATCAGCATTTCTGGCTGGGTTTTGGCCAGACGCCGCACACCGTAGGCGTCTACCTCCAGCCCGTCACCGAAGCCCTGATATGCGATGTCGACAAACGGGATCAGCTCTTTCGAGATCAGCAGGTCCGCGACCTCCTGCCATTGGCTGGCGTTCAGATTTGCTCCGGTGGGGTTATGGCAACAGCCGTGCAGCAGCACCACGTCACCCGGCTTGGCCGCGGACAGATCAGTCAGCATGCCGTTGAAATCGACCGCGCGGGACTCCGCATCAAAATAGCGGTACTCGCCCATCTTCATGCCAAGATAGTTGATGATCGACGGATGGTTCGGCCACGTTGGCGCAGAAATCCAGATGGTCGCCTTGGGGGAGGCCATCTGGATCAGCTCCAGCCCCTGCCGCACAGCGCCCGTGCCGCCCGGCGTCGCTGCCGCGGCGAAGCTTTCAGGGCCGACTGTATCGCCCAATATCAAGTCGCGCATGGCGTCGTGAAAGCCTACGTCTCCCGCCAGCCCGGTATAGGATTTCGTGGTCTCCAGCTCCCAAAGCTGACGCTCCGCCGCTTTCACGGCGCGCATGATCGGGGTCATCCCGGTTGCGTCCTTGTAAACGCCGACGCCGAGGTCAATTTTTGTGTCGCGGGGGTCCGCCTTATAGGCGGCCATCAGGGCCAGAATCTTGTCGGCTGGCTGTGCGGTCAGGCTTTCAAACATGGTCTATCCGGTCTCTATCGGCAATTGGTCAAACTGGCCCCATTCGGCCCATGAACCGTCATACAAGGAATGGTTGCGGTGCCCGATGCGTTCGAGCGCCAGCGAGATAATCGCCGCCGTCACCCCGGACCCGCAAGAAGTGATCACAGGCTTGCCCAGATCGGCGCCGCTGGCCTGAAACACCGTTTTCAACTCCGAGACAGACTTCATCGTGCCGTCATCATTGAGCAGGGATTTATAGTAAAGATTGGTCGCACCCGGAATATGACCAGCGCGCAGACCGGCGCGGGGCTCCGGCTCGCTGCCTTTGAACCGAGCAGGGCCGCGGGCATCCAGAATGGTGTGGTCACCCAGCTTGGCTGCGGCGGCCACTTGCGTCACATCGCGTACCAGATGCGCCTGACGCTGAACGGTCATGTGGCGTTCTTTCAAGACGGGGGGCAGGTCCTCCGTCTCGCGGCCTTCAAGGGTCCATTTCGGATAGCCGCCATCCAGAACCGCGATATCGGTTTTGCCCATCAGCCGGAACAGCCACCACACCCGCGCGGCAGAGAACATGCCTGCCCCGTCATAGACGACCACCTGATGCCCATCGCCCACGCCCATGGCGCGCAGGCGCGACATGAATTTCTCTGTCGGCGGTGCCATATGTGGTAGCTTCGAGCGGCTGTCTGAAATCTCGTCAATGTCGAAGAACCGCGCGCCGGGGATATGGCCTCGCGCGTATTCCGCGGCTGCGTCGCGATTCATGTCGGGCAGGTACCAAGAGGCATCCAGTATGCGCAGATCCGGGTCGTTGATATGCTGCGCCAGCCATTCGGTGCTGACCAAGGTTTTCGGGTCGTCGGACATGTGCCACCTGCGCGTAGAAACTGGCCTCAGACCTACCGCCCGCCGGGGGCAAAGTCTAGCGGGCGCGGTGGTTCAACCAGGCCCCGATGGCGGCCATTGCGATCAGCGCGACGACCAACCCCAAAAGGATGCCCGCAAGATGCGATGGGGCAAGCCCACCCACCAACGCAACGGTGCCGCCGCAGCACAGCGCACCGAGGGCAATATTTTGCGCCAGACCAAGGTTAAACTGCTTGGCCAGCACGGCCATAAGGGTGCAGGCGATGGCCCCGATCAAGGCTGCCGCAACGACGATCAATGCTCTTTCAGGAGCCGCGCCTTTTGGCGACCCCAGTCCCGTTTGGCCGACGTTTCCCGCTTGTCGTGGTTCTTCTTACCCTTCGCGATGCCGATCTTCATCTTGGCCCGCCCGACATGGTTGAAATACAAAACCAGCGGCACCAGCGTCATGCCCTCGCGTTGGGTGGCTGACCACAGCCGCGCCAGCTCCTTCTTGCTCACCAGCAGCTTGCGACGACGCCGTTCCTCGTGCTGAAACGTTTTGGCCTGCGCGTAGGGCGGGATGTAGCTGTTCACCAGCCACAGCTCGCCGTCTTCCACAGCGGCGTAGCATTCAGTGATCTGCGCCTTGCCGGTGCGCAGGGATTTCACCTCCGAGCCTTCCAGCATCATGCCGCATTCAATGTCATCCTCGATGGCATAGTCATAGCGCGCGCGCCGGTTCTCGGCGATCACCTTGTAGTTCTTGTTTTGCTCTTTCTTTGCCATCACCCGGATATAGGCGCTCGGGTCAGGCAGCACAACATAAGGCCCGCCTCTTCATGACGCCGTGTGCTGGCCTGTCTGAACCCGTGTTTTGCGTAGAACGCGCGCGCCGGGGCATTGGCCTCGAACACCTCAAGACTGAGCGCGTTCTGGCTGGCCAACAAGCGGGTCCCAAGCCCCATGCGCTGCGAAAACGGGTGCACAAACAGCGCCGCGACTTCGGTGCCCAGCATTGAGATGAACCCTTGCAGCTGGCCGTTCTCGATCACGGTCGTTTGCACCTTAGGCAGGTAGTCTCGTTGAATATTGCCAAGCTCAGACAGAATGAACCGCTCTGAAAACTGCGGGGTCCCGGAACGAATAGCGGCCTCCCAACAGGTCAGGAGGCCGCCTAGATCGTTTGCTTCATACGGACGCAGGATCAGTTGATCAGCCCCGCGCCGCGCATCGCAGCGGCAATCTTATCCTTGGTACTTTGTTCAAGCCCAACATGCGGCAGGCGCACCTCTTCGGTGCATTTGCCCAGCAGCGACACACCGTATTTCGCGCCAATCAGGCCCGGCTCGGTGAAGATTGCCTCATGCAGCGGCATCAGCTTGTCTTGATACTCCAGCGCCTTGGCGTAATCGCCTGCGGTCATCGCATCCTGAAACTCAGCCGACAGCTTCGGCGCGACATTGGCCGTGACAGAGATGCAGCCAACCCCGCCATGCGCGTGGAACCCGAGGGCTGAGGCATCTTCCGCCGACATCTGGCAGAAATCCGTGCCGCACAGCTCCCGCTGCTTGCTCACCCGCGCCATATCGGCGGTGCTGTCCTTGACGCCGATGATCATCGGATGTTTCGCCAACTCGCCCATCGTCTCTGGGCTCATGTCAATGACGGAGCGACCGGGGATGTTGTAGATGAAAATCGGCAGGCCAACTTCGGCGGCCGCCAAATAATGCGCGATCAAACCGCGCTGTGTCGGTTTGTTATAGTAGGGCGTCACGATCAGCGCCGCATCTGCCCCCACAGCCTTGGCATGCTCAACCAAACGCACGGTTTCCACCGTGTAGTTCGAGCCCGCCCCGGCAATCACCGGAACCCGCCCAGCCACGGCCTTGACCACGCATTCGACGACCGCGTCATGCTCGTCATGGCTGACGGTCGGGCTTTCCCCGGTCGTACCCATTGGCACCAACCCGTGCGAGCCTTGCTTGATATGCCACTCGACCAAGTGTTTGAGTGCGTCAAAATCCACTGCGCCGTCTTTGAACGGCGTGATCAGCGCGGGCATAGATCCCTTGAACATGACACGTACTCCTTGAGGTTAATGGTCTTCGGGCCGGATAAACTCGGCGGAAGCCAGCCGCAAGTAAGAATCTTCCCGCGTTTGTGTGTTTGCTGCACGCGCACGGGGCGCTATCTGTGGTCAGGTGAGGCAGTAAGCACCGCAAACGGGCGCAAGACCCGGCAGGAGAAGTTTTTGAAACATATGCTGAAAATCTGGCTGGCCGTCATGGCCTTCGCGCTGCCCGCAGCCGCGCAATCCAGCGCCGAGCTGGACGCGCTGACCGACGCCATCAACGCAGGCGGTCGGTCCGATTGGCAGGCGGTGGACGAAGCGTTAGAGGATATTTCAGCCCCACTGGCCCGCGATATCGTGGAATGGACAAGGCTGCGTGGCCGCCAAGGCAGTTTTGCCGACTGTCGGGATTTCATCGCCCGCAACGCCGATTGGCCGGGCATGAAGCTACTGCGCAAACGCTGCGAAAGCGCGATCCCGCGCGGCGCGGATCGCCCTCAGGTGTTCGCTTATTTCAAAGACCAACTGCCCCAAACCGGCACCGGAAGCCTGCGGCTGGCCGAGGCCCTGATCGGCGAAGGCCGCAGCGTTGAAGCCGCCGCAGAGCTGTCCCGCGCCTGGCTCAGCTTCACCATGAGCGAGGACGAGCATAACGCCTTCATCGAGCGCAACGGGCTGACCGTGCGCGACCTGCACGTGGCCCGTCTTGATATGCTGCTCTGGCGCGACGCGCAGAGCGACATCAAACGGATGTTGCCCCTCGTCAGCGAGGATCACCGCAAACTGGCCGCTGCCCGCACTGCGCTGCGCCAGGATAAAACCGGCGTCGATGACCTGATCGCCGCCGTCCCTGAAAGCCTCGCGGGTGACCCCGGCCTCGCCTATGAGCGCTTTCTGTGGCGCGCGCGGAAAGGCCGCTCGGATGCCGCAGACATCATCCTCGCCCGCTCTATTTCGACGGAGGCACTGGGCGATCCGCAAGCATGGTCGTCGCGCCGCCGCGCTTTGGCCCGGTCTCTGATGCGCGAGGGCAAACATGCGCAGGCCTATAGCGTCGCCTCCTCGCACTACCTGACCAAAGGCTCCGCCTTTGCCGATCTGGAGTGGCTGTCGGGCTTCATTGCCCTGCGGTACCTGAACGCGCCCGATCAGGCCTTGCAGCATTTTCAGGTCTTCGAGGCCGCCGTCGCCACGCCCATATCTTTGGGCCGCGCTGGCTATTGGACAGGCCGCGCGCATGAGGCTTTGGGCAACACAGACGCCGCCGCCAAAGCTTATGCGTTCGGGGCAAAATACCAGTCCTCCTTCTATGGCCAGCTCGCCGCCGAGCAAGGCGGGCTGCCCGCCCATGCCGCCATGACTGGCAAGCAAACCTACCCCGACTGGCGCGAGGCCGACTTCAATGGCGACTCCGTGTTCGAGGCCGCGCGCCTGTTGCACCGCGTAGGTATGCGCAGCCTGTCAGAGCGGTTCTTCGTGCATCTGGCCGAAACCCAATCCCGTACCGAACAGGGCCAATTGGGCGACTTGGCGCTGGAGTTGGAAGAGCCTCACATCGCGCTGATGCTCGCCAAAGAGGCCGCCCGCCAAGGCATGCAGCTTTACAAAACCTATTTCCCCATCGCCACGCCCGCCGGGATGGAGTTGCCCGTGGACGAGGTCTTCGCGCTGTCCATCGCTCGGCGTGAAAGCGAGTTCGACCCGGTCGTGGTCAGCCCCGTCGGCGCGCGCGGCTTGATGCAACTAATGCCCGGCACCGCCAGAGAAATGGCCACCCGCACGGGTGAGCCCTACAATCTGGGGCGGCTTCGCACCGATCCCAGCTACAACGCGCGGCTTGGCTCCGCCTATTTGGCGTCGCTGGCAGAGCGCTACCAGAACAACCCGGTGCTGATGTCCATTGCCTATAACGCAGGTCCCACGCGGGCAGACAGATGGATGCGCCAGTTTGGTGACCCACGCAGCGCCTCGGTCGATATCATCGACTGGATCGAGAACATTCCCTTCACCGAGACCCGCAATTACGTGATGCGCGTGACCGAAAGCTTCATGCCCTATCGTGCCCGGCTAACGGGGCAGGTCCAGCCACCTAACCTGATGGCCGATCTGCGCCGCTGACCCGCGACCGCCACAAGGTAAACAGCCCCGCCGCGATCACGAGCCCGACGCCAATCGCGATATTCACCTCGATGGTTTCGCCGAAGACCAGCACCCCGATGACGCTGGCAAAAGCCAGTTGGAAATAGGCAAAAGGCTGCACGGCGGAGGCCTCCGCCAGCTCATAGACCCGGATCAGCAGGTAATGCCCCGTCGCCCCGGTCACGCAGAGCAGCCCCATCCAGGCCCAATCCGGCGCGCTCATCGGCTCCCAGAACCAGACGCCGACCACGGTCATCCCCGCCGCTCCGGCAACGCCCGTCCAGAAAAACGACGTCGCGGTGCGATCCTGTCGTGCCGCGTAGCGGGTGAGCAGCGAGTAAAGCGCAAACATCGTGGCCGACAGCAGCGCCACAAAAGCTGCTGGGCTGAACACCTTGACGCCCGGTTGCAGCATGATCAGAACCCCGACAAAGCCGATTGCGATGGCGATCCAGCGCCGCGGCCCGACGCGTTCACCCAGAACCGGGCCAGACAAAGCGGCGACGATCAGCGGGTAGCTGGCAAAAATCGCAAGGCTCTCGATCAGGCCCAAGAGGGTGAAAGCCAGCACCATCACGCAGACCTCAGCCGCCAGCAAAAGCCCGCGAAACACCTGCAAAACTGGCTGATTGGTCCGCGCCGCATTGGCGATGGAACCCGCCCGTTTTGCGCTCACCGTCAGCACGAAAGCGGCGAAAAACCAGTAACGGATCATCACCACCATGATCACGTTATACTCCCCCGCCAAATGTCGGGAGATGCCGTCCTGCATCGCAAAAATCAGCATTGTCAGGATCATCAGCCAAATGCCGCGCCGCGTGTCGCTCATCGCTTCATCCCAACCGACATGTGCCGCTTACGGCCAAACCCCGGCACGCGGGAAACCTCGAACCCCGCGTCGCTCAGCGCTCGCCGCACATGCCCCGCCGCCGTATAGGTCGCGAATGTGCCGCCGGTTTTGGTCTGCGCCCCTACGGCTTGCATGAGCTCTGCGCCCCAAAGCTCCGGGTTCTTGGCTGGGGAAAACCCGTCCAGAAACCACGCATCCGCCGGGCTTTGCATTGCGGGCACCGTCGTTTTGGCGTCGCCTATGACGATCTGTGCGCACAGGTTCGCGGTCTCGACCACGAAACTGTCCTGCGACCAAGCCTCCAGCAGCGGGGCGGCGTATTCCGCCAGCGTCGGAAAGGCCGCCAACGAGGTCGCCGCGTCGTCTCGGGCCATCGGGAAAGCCTCAAAACTGGTAAACCGCAACTGACCGGAGGCACCGCAATCGTTAAACATTTTCCACGCACAAAGCAGGTTCAGCCCGGTACCAAACCCCAGCTCCGCCACATGAAACCCGCCGCAAAACCGCGCGGGCAGGTCATTGCCTGCCAGAAAGACATGGCCCGTCTCTGCCATCCCGTCTTCGAGCGAAAAATACGGGTCATCAAACCGGGTCGAGACCGGCACGGCCCCATCGCGCCATTCCACCTCTGCCATCTGGTCCGCCCCGCGCGATTGCCCTACATTCGACCGCGACAATGAGTAAGGAGCGCCGCCTTGTCCACGCCAGATATCACCGTCCTCGGCGGCGGCATTTTTGGGCTTTCGGTGGCGTGGGCCTGCCTTGGTCGCGGCGCCCGCGTCCGGGTGATCGAGACGCGGGCCATCGGGGCAGGGGCCTCGGGTGGCATTGTCGGGGCTTTGGCCCCACACACGCCGGAAAACTGGAATGACAAAAAGCAGTTTCAACTCGACAGCCTGATCAGCGCCCGCACCTTCTGGCCGGAGGTCGAAGATGCTTCAGGCCTTCCCAGCGGTTATGTCCAAAACGGTCGTCTGCAACCTGTGCCCGATGAACGCGCCCTTGCGCTTGCCAATGACCGCGCCCGCGGCGCGCAGGAGCTTTGGCAGGGCAAAGCCGCATGGACCGTGACGAAAGACGTGCCCGACACATGGGCCCCGCCCAGCCCCACCGGCTGGTGGATCCACGACACACTGTCGGCGCATATCCACCCCCGCCACGCCGTCGCAGCACTGGCGCAAGCCTTTGAAAGTAAAGGCGGAGAGCTCGCTTTCGGCGACGCCAGCCCGCAAGGTATCATCGTCCATGTCACCGGCTATGAGGGGCTGTTGGAGCTGTCGCGTAAAATGGATCAACCAATTGGCAACGGCATCAAAGGTCAGGCGATTTTGCTGGAATATGACGCCAGAACAAAGCCGCAGCTTTATGCCGACAGCCTGCATATCGTGCCCCATCACGACGGCACGGTTGCCATAGGCTCCACCAGCGAGCGCGATTTTGAGACCCCCGATCGAACTGATGCGCAGCTTGACGACGTCCACACCCGCGCCGTCAAAGCCCTCCCCGAACTGGCGCAGGCCCGCATCCTGGAACGCTGGGCCGGGGTTCGCCCCCGCGCCAAAAGTCGTGCGCCGATGCTGGGGCATCACCCGCTAAACGAAGGTCAGTTCATCGCGAACGGAGGCTTCAAGATCGGCTTCGGCATGGCCCCCAAAGTGGGGCAGGTCATGGCCGATCTGATCCTTGAGGGCCGCGACACCATCCCCGACAGTTTCAAACCCGCCGCGTCACTGCGCTGAGGCGGTCATACACAGCCGCCCATCCGGCCCGCGCACCCACATCTCAAGCCCATCAGCTCCGGGTTTCGCGCAAAGCGCAACCTGCTCAAAGTCAAACACCGGAGCCCGCGCGCGGAAGGAAAACGTGGTAAAACCTCCTAGCTCCCGCTCCGCCATCAGCATCAGATATTGCGCCAAAAGTGGCCCATGCACGACCAACCCCGGATAGCCCTCGACCTGTTGCGCATAGTCGCGATCATAGTGAATCCGGTGGCCGTTCGAGGTTAACGCGGAATACCGAAACAGCTCTGTCGTGGAAAACGCGCGGGTCTCGCAAAACACCTCGTCCGTCGGCGCTGCCTCAGGGCGGGAGGCTGTCTGACCAGAGGCCTCCTCCCGGTAAATCAAATCCTGCCAATCGGTCACCACCAGCGCGCGATCCTGGCGTATCTCGTGGCGCAATCGCACGACGGCCAAGGCTCCGCTGCGCCCGGTCTTGCGCTCCGCCCGCTCCAGCACAGACATCTTCGTCGCTGCCACCCCCGGTTTGAGCTCTGCGTGAAACTCCAGCCGCCCCCCGGCCCACATCCGCCGCGGCAGGCCCAGATCAGGGATCAAGCCGCCCACCCGCGGATGCCCGTCGCGGCCCAGCTGATCCGCCAATT
Organism: uncultured Litoreibacter sp.; assembly: GCA_947494645.1. Lineage (GTDB taxonomy): Bacteria > Pseudomonadota > Alphaproteobacteria > Rhodobacterales > Rhodobacteraceae > Litoreibacter. The sequence goes on along the minus strand of CANLVO010000002.1, from coordinate 142,710 downwards.
GAGCGTCCCAGAAAAAAGCCTGATGCGCAAAGGGATGCGCCCGCGAGCCGCCAATCCCAAGCACGGTGTTCAGGGCCACCAACCGGGCCGGGTCAATCTGATCATGCAGTTGTATCTCAGCAGGCGTTTGGGTCATGGTGCCAGCACTCTGCCCCATCGCCGCAAAGGTGCAAGCCCGAATGCCAACGCTCACACGCCTTGACCACCTCGTTCTGACGGTCCGAAACCTCGAGGCCACCGTAGCCTTCTATCGCGACATCCTCGGCATGGCGGCGGAAACCTTTACCCCGGCAGATGGCACAAGCCGCACGGCGCTCAAGTTCGGGGCGCAGAAAATCAATCTTCACGAGGCAGGCGCAGAGTTCAAACCACACGCGAAACACCCGACCCCAGGCAGCGCAGACCTGTGTTTCCTCAGTGAAACGCCCTTGGCGTCATGGCAAACGCATCTGGCCGAGCAGGGCATAGCGGTGGAACAAGGTCCCATCGCCCGAACCGGGGCCACCGGCCCGCTCACCTCGATCTATCTGCGCGACCCCGATCACAATTTGATTGAGATCTCGAACCAGATTTAGCCGTCAGCGGCCTTGCGAAGCCCGTCCATCAAGCCGGTGACAGCTTTCACATACATGTCCGACTTCAAGTGACCATTTTCGTCAAATGCGTCCTGACACGCGCCGACCAGCACCTCCGGCCCGGGCAGTACATGCGCCCGAAATGGGTTCATGCAGGCACGCAACATGGTCTGTGCGCGCTCGCCCCCGGCGCGACCAGCGGCGGCCGACATGATCGCAACCGGCTTGTCCGCCCAAGGGTTGCCTTCCACGCGGCTGACCCAATCCAGCGCGTTCTTCAACACGCCCGATGGCCCCTTGTTATATTCCGGCGTCGAAATCACCACCGCATCCGCCGCCGCGATGGCGTCTGCCAAGGCCTGCACCTCGCTGGGAATACCGTTCTGCGATTCCAGATCGCCGTCATAAAGCGGTAGCCGCAAATTGGCCTCGGTGAACGCGCTGGCCTCGCCAATCCGCGCGGCCTCGGCCAGTAATTTTCGGTTGCAAGACGCTGAACGCAACGAGCCTGAAAGCCCCAGCAGGGAGAAAGACGCCATGGGATGATCCTCTGAATTTTGGTTTCAGTGCAAAATAGGGCGCACGGCACCGATTGCCATTGCAAAGACTGTTCATCACACAACACAATATGCGCGAAGAGCCGCGGTGATGGGGAAGACGGGATAGATATGACGCAGGCAAGACATGGCGGCAAAATACTGGCCGATCAACTGGCGGTTGAGGGCGTGGAGCGCGTCTTCTCCGTACCGGGAGAGAGCTTTCTGGCCGCGCTGGACGGGCTCTATCAAAGCGGTATTCAGAACATCGTCTGTCGTCAGGAAGGCGGTGCCGCAATGATGGCCGAAGCGCATGGCAAGCTAACCGGCCGCCCGGGCGTTCTGTTCGTGACCCGTGGGCCGGGCGCCACCAACGCGTCGGCGGGTATCCATGTGGCGATGCAGGACAGCACCCCGATGGTGGTATTCGTGGGTCAGATCGACACCGCGCATCGCGACCGAGAGGCCTTTCAGGAGGTGGATTACAAAAGGTTTTTCAGCCCACTTGCCAAATGGGTGGCGGAGGTCGACCAGACCGAACGGCTGCCCGAATACATCGCCCGCGCCTTCCAGATTGCACAATCCGGCCGTCCCGGTCCGGTAATCTTGGCCCTGCCTGAGAACATGCTGTCCGCTGTGGCGACGGTCCCGACCCGCCCCAAGGCGCGGCCCGCCAGCCAGACCGCCACAAACCGCGACGCGCACCGGATCGCCAAGGCGTTGGGCGGCGCGCGCGCCCCGCTGGTGATCATCGGCGGGTCCGGCTGGAGCGAGAGCGCCCGCAGCGATTTGGAGCGCTTCGCCGCTGCGTGGGACCTGCCGGTTGCTGCGGCTTTCCGGCGGCAGGACTATATCGACAACCGCCATCCCTGCTATGCAGGGGATCTGAATGTCGGCATAAACCCGGCGCTGGCGCAGCGCATGCAGCAGGCAGATTGCCTGCTGGTCATTGGCTCACGTCTGGGCGACGTCGCAACCAGCGGCTACACGCTTTTGGACCCCGCACAGCTTGGGCTTCAACTGCTGCATGTCCACTCGGACCCCGACGAGCCCGGCCATATCTACGCGCCCGATATTGCGATTGCTGCAGACAGCGCCAGCATGCTGGCGCAACTGGCCTCGCTCACTCCGCCCGCCGCACCCGTTTGGTCTGATTGGCGGCACGCGGCCCGCAGAGATTTTGAAACCTGGCTGCTCCCAAAAGAGACACCGGGACCCGTCAAGATGGAGCAGATCATCCCGTGGCTCTCAGACGCCCTGCCCCAAGACGCCATCCTGACCAACGGCGCTGGCAACTACGCGGCGTTCCTGCATCGCTATTTTCAGTACAAGGCCTGCCACACCCAACTGGCCCCAACCTCCGGGTCCATGGGCTACGGGTTTCCCGCGGCGATCTCGGCCAAGCTGCACCACCCCGACCGCGACGTGGTTTGTCTGGCGGGCGACGGTTGCTTTCAGATGACCTGCAATGAGATGTCCACCGCCATGCAACATGGCGCGGCGGTGATCGTGGTCGTGGTCAACAATGGCAAATACGGCACCATCCGGATGCATCAGGAAAAGACCTACCCCGGCCGCGTCTCTGGCACCGCATTGACCAACCCGGATTTTGCCGCCCTCGCCCGCAGCTATGGAGGCTTCGGGGTCACGGTCACAAAAACGGAGCAGTTCGCTGACGCCTTTGCGCAGGCCAAAGCCGCCAACACCGCTGCGGTGATCGAGCTGCAACTCGATAACGAGGTCCTCTCGACAGGCCAAACGCTGTCGCAAACCCGCGCTCAAGGGGAGGCAGCCCGAGGGTAAAAATATTTGGGGAGCAGTCAGCGCCGCCCCCCAAACACATGAAGCAAACCTCAGAGAGGCAAGGCTTCACCTTGGACGGCCATCGGGTCCTCACCCTGTACCGCCTCTCAGTTCTGGGGTGATTCTGGTTTCATCTTGGTAAAAATACCTCCGCCGGAGGCTCCCTCGGTCCAACACGGGGGGCAAGTTGATCTGTGCGGGACGCCTCCGGCGGGGAGGTATTTACGCCAAGATGAAGCCAAGTGTCCTTTAAAGGGAGCCGGGCCGCGTTAACCTTAATGCGCGTCTAATATTCCACGCCGATCTGCGCTTTGATGCCGGAGCGGAACGGGTGTTTGACCAGCTCCATCTCGGTCACCAGATCGGCCAGTTCAATCAGCTCGTCTTTCGCATTGCGACCGGTCAGCACCACATGGGTCATCTCGGGTTTTTCGTCGCGCAAAAAGGCCACGACATCATTTACGTCAATATAGTCGTAGCGCAGCGCAATGTTGATCTCGTCCAGCAGCACCATCGTATTGGCCGGGTCGCGGATCAGCTCCTTGGCTTTCTCCCATGCGGCACCGGCCATTTCCATGTCACGTGACTTGTCTTGCGTCTCCCATGTGAAGCCTTCGCCCATCGTGTGGAAGGCGCAGATATCTGTAAATTTTCCAAGGATCAGGTCCCGCTCGCCCGTCGACATGCCGCCTTTGATGAACTGCACGACGGCGCATTGCATGTCATGCGCGATGCATCGAAAGATCATGCCAAAAGCAGCTGAGCTTTTGCCTTTTCCCTTGCCGGTATGGACGATCACCAACCCTTTCTTGTCGGTCTTGGTCGCCATGATCTTGTCTCGGGCCGCTTTCTTCTTGGCCATTTTCATCGCGTGACGGTCGAGCTCTTCTGGGGTGTCGGACATGGGCAGTCTCCTTGCTTGGATAAATCGTGGGGGAGGGGGCAAAAACTTGCAAGCGGTAACCCTTCGTTAAGGGTTGTGACCTACTCGTTAACTGTCGCCCCAGATCAGGACCTCATGAAAATACTCCCAATTCTAACGGCACTCACTCTGGCAGGTTGTAATGCGCCGGGGGTCGATTTTTGGGGCGGCACGACATCCAGACAGAACGCGGGCGGCCACACGTTTACCGTCAATGCCACGACCACCCGGGCCGAGGCCTATCGCACAAACCCGGCACGCAGACTGTCCCGCGCGCAAGTCTTTGAGAGCGCCGCGGTCGCGATCGGGCAGGCCACCGGTTGCGACGTTCCCCGCGAAAGTCTGACAGGCGACGTCGCCCGCATCGAAGCGGAGTTGATTTGCTAGGCGCATAGCCGGTCCAGCAGGGCACGGGCGGAGTTGGATTTCGGCACCCAGAGCCCGCGTTCGATCGCCTCGTTCAACCGTTCGGCCATTTCGCGCAAGGCGGGGGCGTTGTGTTCCGCGATAAAGTCCCGCGTGCCGTCGTCCTCCAGAAACGCCTGATGCACCAGATCGAAATGGTGGCCACGCACTGCGCCAGTGGTGGCGGCGAAAGCGAAAAGATAGTCCAGCGTCGCCGCCATCTCGAACGCGCCCTTGTATCCGTGCCGCTTGACGCCCTCGATCCATTTTGGGTTCACCACGCGGGATCGGACGACGCGGCCAATCTCGTCTTCCAGGGTACGGATGACCGGGCGTTCGGGCCGCGAATGGTCATTGTGATAGATGGGCCGATCAGTGCCTTGTAAGGTGCTGACCGCCGCCGCCGCGCCGCCCTCGAACTGGTAGTAATCATCCGAGTCTAGCAGGTCATGTTCGCGGTTGTCTTGGTTTTGGACGACGGCTTCGACTTGGGATAAGCGCGCTGTGAGGGCGGGCTTGTCCTGAATGCCCTCCCCGTCCTTGCCGTAGGCGTAGCTGCCCCATTCGATATAGGCGTCCGCAAGGTCGGACTTGTCGGCCCAGAGTCGTTCGTCAATCATCGCCTGCAGACCTGCACCATAAGCACCGGGTTTGGAGCCAAAGACACGCGACAGGTTCTCACCCTGCTTCGCGCGGGCTGCGGCGGGGTTCAGATCGTCCGGCTCGTCAAGGGCTTGGACGGCGCGGGCAGCACTATCGACGAGCGCGATTTGCTGCGGGAAGGCATCGCGGAAAAAGCCCGAGACCCGCAAAGTGACATCTACGCGAGGGCGACCCAGCACGCCTTGGGGCAGGATCTCGAACCCGGTGACCCTACGGTTGGCGCTGTCCCATTTGGGTTTGCAGCCCATCAGCGCCAAGCATTGCGCAATGTCGTCGCCGCCGGTGCGCATGTTGGCGGTGCCCCAAGCGGTCAACAACATGGCGCGGGGCCAGTCGCCATGGTCTTGCAGATGCTTCTCGATCAGTAGGTTCGCGGATTTCCATCCCAAGGCCCAGGCGGTGGGGGTGGGCACGGCACGGCTGTCAACAGAGAAGAAGTTTCGACCCGTGGGCAGCACATCCAAGCGCCCCCGTGTGGGCGCGCCGGACGGTGCCGGGGCGACGAAGTGCCCCCTGAGGGCGCTGAGGAGGCCCGCCCCTTCCTTAGCTCCGCAGTCGGCAACTTTCGGAATGACGGTTGCGTTAATCTCTTCCAAAACCGCTTGGGTTGAGGTTCCTCGCGAAGAACCGGGCAAGCCGATGATATTGCTGGCGATGGCTTCCAGCCGCTCCACGGTGTCGCCGGTGCTGCGCCATGGATCGGCTGACGCGTTGATCATTTCATCGGGGCGCGGGCCGGACCAAGGCGCGGCCATGTCGCAATCGAGCGGATCGAACCCCAGCTCGAAATCATCCGCAATCGCGCGGATCAGAGACGCGTTGCCGCCGACCCCGTCGCCACGGGGAACGCGAGTGAGAGCGATCGTCAGGTCGCGGGCCAGATCGCCCTCAGGCGATGCACCGAACACGTGCAGCCCGTCGCGGATTTGCGCCTCTTTCAGCTCGCACAGATAGGCGTCGAGTTTCGCCAGATCCCCGTCCTCATCCTCGCCCTTCATGCCAACATCGGCGTCCAAACCTGTGGCTTCGGTGAGGGTCAAGATTTCCTTGCGGAGGTGCGTGATGCGGCGGGGGTCGACGCCCGCGGCCTCGTAGTATTCGTCGACCAGAGCCTCAAGGTCGCGCAACGGCCCATAGGTCTCGGCCCGGGTCAGGGGTGGGGTAAGATGGTCGATGATCACCGCCTGCGCCCGACGCTTGGCTTGGGTGCCCTCACCGGGATCGTTGACGATGAACGGATAGACATGTGGCATCGGGCCGAGCACGGCCTCGGGCAGGCAGTCTTCGGACAACGCGGTGGCCTTGCCTGGCAGCCATTCGAGATTGCCATGTTTGCCCATATGCACAATGGCGTCTGCGCCCCATTCCGCCCTCAGCCAGAAGTAGAAAGCCAGATAGTTATGCGGCGGGACGAGGTCGGGCGAGTGGTAGGTCTCGGTCGGGTCGATGTTGTAGCCGCGCGCCGGTTGCAGCCCCACAACCGCATTGCCGAAGCGGTGTATGGAAAGTTTGAAACCGCCCGCCGCACAGAAAGGGTCTTGCTCCGGGCTGCCCCAGCGGTCTTCGATCCGTTGGCGCACGGCGTAAGGCAGTTTTGCGTATTCGGTTTTGTAGCGGTCGAGTGGCAGGGTTTCCCCGCCCGCCGTCTCGGCGCGGTCGGTAAGCCAGTTCGTGGGACCCGCCATAATCTGGTCCATCAGCGTCTTGCCGCTCGAGGGCGGGTTGGTGTCATAACCCGCTTCTTTCAACAAGGCCAACACACCGACCGTGGAGGCGGGCGTGTCCAGGCCCACGCCATTGGCCAGCCTGCCATCCTTGTTGGGGTAGTTTGCGAGGATCAGGGCGACCTTGCGGTCCTGCGCATCTGTGCGGCGCAACTTGGCCCAATTGGCGGCAAGCTTGGCCACGAAGGTGATGCGGTCGCCGCGCGCGCGGTAGGTGGCGATGGGGCATTCGGTGGCCTCGTCAAAGAACGCCTCCCCCTTGAAGCTGACGGCGCGGGTCAGGATGCGGCCGTCGACCTCCGGCAGCGCCACGTTCATCGCGATGTCGCGGGCGCTTAGGCCGGATTGGCCCTCTTCCCAAGCGGCCTCGGAACTTGCGGCGAAGACGACCTGGAACACGGGGGAGGTGTTGGCCGACGCGTGGACCAGCGGGTTCATCGTGGCCGGGTCGCCGTCATGCGGCGAGCCGACGGCGAAGGAGGTGGCGTTCAGGATAACCTCTGGCGTGGTCTGCTCAAACAGGGTTTGCAGCGTGGCTTGGCTTACCGGGTCTTTGAGAGAGGCCACGAAAATCGGCAGCGGGTTCAGCCCTTCACGCAGCAGCGATTTCACCATGCGGTTGATCGGTGCCAGCCCCGCGCCCTGCACCAATGCGCGATAAAAGATCAGCGGCACAGTGGGCGCGCCCTCGGTCCATGCCTCCCGCGCCGTGGCGAGGTCTGAGACACCCGCACCGGGCCAGTAAACGCCTGCCCTGAGAAGAGGGGTCGCGGCTTGGGGCTTGTCTGAGCCGTCCAGCATCGCGCCTGCGTAGCTGAGGAAATTGGCGGCATTCGCAGGACCACCTTCGACCATATACGCCCAAAGAGCATCGTAGTCCTCGGCGCTGACGGTGGATAGGCCGCGCAGCTCGGCGTCGGGTTTGTCGTCGCCGGGCAAGGCCGCGAAGGGGACACCCGCATCATGCAGGTGGGCGGCATATTGCTCTAGCCCGTATTTCCAGTAGCCCGACCCGCCCAGACATCTTGCGATGACGAGTTTGGATTTCGTTGCACAGGCCTCGATATGCAGATCGACCGACATCGGGTGCTGAAGATGCGTCAGGTTGGCCAGCCGCAGGGTGGGGGCTGCGGCCATTTCGCTGCGTGCCTCCGACAGGGCGGCAAGTTCCGTGTCGGCGGCGGAGATGAACACCACATCGGCAGGGGTCTGGCCCAGATCAACGGGCTCGGTGCCGTCGTCGATGCTTCCGGGGGTGGCTGCGAGGAGGTGCATGTCAGCGGGCCTTGCTAGATGTGGGACGCCTCCGGCGGAGGTATTTTTGCCAAGATGAAGCTAGAGGTGCTTTTCCATGAAGAGGCTGGTTTGGTTGGGCTCATAGTCGCCAAAGAGCGCGCATTCGCTGTAGCCGTGACGCGCATAAAGTTTGACGGCGGCGGCGAGCTTGTGGGCGGTTTCGAGCTTGAGGGTTTGGATGCCTTCGGCTTTCGCGGTTTTGTCGAGCGCTTCCATAAGCCTATCCGCAATGCCTTGCCCCCGGCGGTCGGGATCGACGAACATGGATTTGACCTCGGCATAGCCGGTCTTGATGGCCAGGGCGGCGGTGCCGATGACCCTATCCCCGTCACGGGCGACGAGAAAGCGGATGTCCGGCGTGCAGAGCTCGTCAATGTCGAGGAAGTAGTTCTCTTCCGGCTCAAACAGGTCCTGCATGAGCGCGTGGCTTTGCTTCAACAGCGCAGTGGCCTGCGGGTCTTTGGGATCTCCGGCCTCGACGATCATGCTCTCAGCGCTGCGTCGATGGCGGTGTGGTCAAGGCCCGCCTGGCCAATCACCACGAGCCGCGTTTGGCGAGGTTCATCCGCTGCAAAGGGGCGGTCGAAATAGGTGTCGATGCGCGGGCCCACGGCCTGCAGGGTCAGGCGCATGGGTTTGCCCGCAACGGCGGCGAAGCCCTTGAGGCGCAGGATGTCATGGGTGCGGATGACCTCTGCCACCTGCTCGGCGAAGGCTTTGGGGTCGGCGATCTCGGGGCGGGTGACAACGAAGCTTTCGAACGCGTCATGGTCATGCTCGTGGTGATGATGGTGATCGTCATCATCATGGTGATCATCGTCGTGGTCATGGTGGTGGTGATGCACCTCGTGACGCGCTTCCAGATCAGCTTCCGCGCCGATGCCTTGCCCGAGCAGCACGTCCACCGGCAGCTTGCCCATCGAAGTCTTGACCACTTGCACAGAGTCCCGGCTTTCCGATTTCAGCTGGCCGACCAAGGCGGCGCTTTCATCCTCGCTCAAAAGGTCGGATTTGTTGACCACGATCATATCCGCGCAGGCGACCTGATCCTCGAACAGCTCGGACAAGGGCGTCTCGTGATCCAGGTTTTCGTCCAGCTTGCGCTGCGCGTCCACGGCAGCGACGTTATGGGCGAAGCGGCCTTCGCTGACTGCTTTTCCGTCGACCACGGTGACCACGCCGTCCACCGTGACTTGGGTGGAAATCTCTGGCCAGTTGAAGGCGCGCACCAAGGGTTGCGGCAGGGCCAGACCAGAGGTCTCGATCACGATGTGGTCGGGCTTGTTCTCGCGGGCCAGCAGCTTTTCCATCGTGGGGACAAAGTCATCGGCCACGGTGCAGCAGATACAGCCGTTGGACAGCTCCATCACGTCATCCTCGGTGCAGGTCTCGTCCCCGCACCCTTTAAGGATGTCGCCGTCCACTCCAAGATCGCCAAACTCATTGATGATAAGCGCGATGCGTTTGCCATTGGCGTTTTGCAGCATATGGCGGATCAGGGTTGTCTTGCCGGCGCCAAGGAAGCCGGTGACGACGGTGGCGGGGATTTTTGCGGGCATTTAAGCCTCCTCTGAGCGGGTCCAGATCAGGGCGGCGAACAGCCCCAGCAGGACCCAAGAAATTAAAGCAACGCCCATTACGCGGGCGACAAATTCGGACGCCAGCTCGGCTGGCGCGACGCCGAAATAGGTGTCGAGATGCGGCGCGCCCATCAGATGCGGGACAAGCAGGAAGATTGGCGCGGTGATCCAAACGCGCGACCGTCCGTCAAACGCGATCTGGGTCAGGCCGATCAGGGTCAGCACAACGCAAGAGAGATACCAAACCTGGCGCGGAACGACTTCCGCCCCGATGGCGCCGGGCAGCTCCGGCGGCATCCCGATGGCGGGCGCGATCACTACGGCAATGGCACCGCACAGGCCCCAGACAATGCCGCGCCGGGGCGTGATTTCATGACCGGCACGGGTGGCCAGCGCGAAACCCGCGACCATGAAGAAGGCGTAAGCCGTGAAGGTCACCGCAGAGAAGCCAATGGTGTAGATGTGGCGCAGCGGTTCGTCCCAGACCGAGGGCGCGCCGCGATCCGACTGCGGGGAGCCGTCAGCAGCAAAATGCACCCGTTGGCCGGACTCGAACAGCTCGGCCTCCATGATCAGAGGCACCACGAGCCACAGTTGCAGAAGTGCGGCAAGCACGCCTGCGGCCACCCCGGCGAACACCGCCGAGGTCAAAATCTGTTTCAGCATCTGCTTAGTGGCAGGGGAAGGACATGGCGTGGCGCATGTCGTGGGCGGTGTCATGCAGGACAGAGGCCTGCGCGAAGCCTGCTGCAAACAACAGGACCAGACCCAAAAGGACCGCGCCAGCAATGCCCATCATATCCGCGTCTACGCGGGTTTTGGACTGGGTCTGCGCAATCGCTTGTACGTTCTCGTTCATCTTCATTCTCCTATCACCGTCACCCCGACGGCTTGCGGGTTTCAACACGCAGGGCTGGTCTCCTGGCTCGCGGGTCGAGGTGCTTTGTCGGCCTTCCCGGTTTCCCAGTGGCATCGTTCGACAGGCACTCTCCGCTTACAGTCGCGGGGGCGGCTCCGGCATTGCGTCCCTGATTGGGTCACGCGCACCGTATTCCCATTTTTCCCCGCTACGCTTTGCGCCCACGGGGAACCATGCAGAATGACCATGCGCCCGAACAGCATTGTTGGTCAAGGCGGATTCCGACAGCTGGACGTGGGGAAACGTCATCGCGGGTCACTCCCCGATAAGCAGCAATGCGCCAACATCCTGTGGATAATCCGCTGTTTTCATCCACATCTAGTGGTGCGGACTTGACTCGGGGCCGGGGTGGTCCAAACAATCATCCTCTCTTGAGCCCGATTCCGTGGACCCAACGCCTGTGCGCTTTTCGAAACTCAGATTGAATGGCTTCAAAAGCTTTGTGGACCCCACAGAGCTGATCATTGCTGACGGGCTGACCGGCGTCGTCGGCCCCAATGGCTGTGGCAAGTCCAACCTGTTGGAGGCCCTGCGCTGGGTCATGGGCGAGAACCGGGCCAAATCCATGCGCGGCTCAGGCATGGAGGATGTCATTTTTGCAGGCGCGTTGTCCCGCCCGGCCCGCAACTTCGCCGAGGTGTCGCTGCAGATCGACAATGGGGAGCGGTTGGCCCCCGCTGGCTTCAATGACCTTGATAACCTCGAGATCATCCGCCGCATCACCCGTGACGCAGGGTCCGCCTACAAGACCAATGGCAAGGATGTGCGTGCCCGCGATGTGCAGATGCTCTTCGCCGACGCCTCCACCGGGGCGCATTCGCCTGCGCTGGTCCGGCAGGGCCAGATCGCGGAGCTGATCAACGCGCGGCCCAAGGCCCGCCGGCGTATCCTTGAGGAAGCCGCAGGCATCTCTGGCCTGTATCAACGCCGCCATGAGGCCGAGCTGAAGCTGAACGGGGCCGAGACCAACCTGGCCCGTGTCGAAGACGTGCTTGAACAACTCGCGACCCAGCTCGCGCAGCTTGCCCGCCAAGCCAAACAGGCCGCGCGCTACCGCGAAATTGGCGACGCGCTGCGCCGCGCCGAAGGCTTGCTGTTGTATCGTCGCTGGAAAGAGGCCGACGAGACACGCGCCACTGCCGCCGCCGAGCTGACCGAACGCACGCAATTTGCCGCCCAATCGGAGCGTCAGGCCCGCGAGGCCGCCAAGCTGCGCGAAACCCAAGACGCCGCCCTGCCGCCCCTACGCGAAGAAGAGGCCGTTGCAGCGGCCATTTTGCAACGCCTGCAAGTCCAGCGCGACACGCTCAGCGAGCAAGAGGCGCAGGCCACCCGCACCATCGAGACCCTGACCGGCCGCATTGCGCAGCTGACCCAAGACATTGAGCGCGAGGCCTCCCTGAACAAGGACGCGGGCGAAACCATCGAACGCCTCGAATGGGAGGAAGCCGAGCTGGCCAAGGCCTCCGACGGCCACACCGACGCGCTCGACCAGGCTGGCACCGACGCCCGCGAGGCGGCCAACATCCTGTCCGACCGTGAAACCGCATTGTCGGAGCAAACCGAAGACGTGGCCCGCCTGTCCGCTCGCCACCAATCCGCACACCGCCTTCAGGAAGACGCCGCCAAAACGCTCGACCGCTACGAGGGGGAGGCCACGAAAGCCCGCACCGCTATGGCTCAGGCCGCTGAGGCTGTGACCAAAGCAGGCACCGATCTCAGTGCCGCGCAAGCCGCCTCCACCGCCGCCGCTGCTTTGGCAGAAGAAGCGGATGCGGCTTTGGCCAAGATTGACGCGGAACGCGGCGAGGCGCAGACCCGCGAAGAAGCCGCCCGCGCGCAACGGTCCGAGGCTGAAGGCGAAGCCAACGCGCTGCGTGCCGAAGCCACGGCGCTGGCCAAACTTGTTGAACGCGACACCGCCGACGGCAAACAATTGCTCGACGTGGTGCAGGTGAAATCCGGATTCGAAAAAGCCCTTGGTGCGGCACTTTCTGACGACCTGCGTGCACCTCAGATCGACGCCACCGAGCCCACCGGTTGGGCGCTTCTGCCCGGATACCCCGAACCGCAAGACCTGCCCACGGGCGTCCAAGCGCTGACCTCTTACGTGACCATCCCCGAAGTGCTCGCCCGCCGCATGAGCCAAGTTGGCTTGGTCGATGCCGCCGACGGTCCACGCCTGCAGGGCGATCTGAAACCCGGCCAGCGTCTGGTCTCTGTCGAGGGCGATCTGTGGCGCTGGGACGGGTTCCGCACCGACGCTGAAGACGCGCCGTCCTCCGCAGCACTTCGCCTGCAACAGCTCAACCGTCTCGAAGAACTCAAGCAAGGCGTCGAACGCGCCTCCGCCAAAGCCGATGGTGCCCGCGCAGCACATGAGCACCTGACCGCCCAGCTCGAAGACCTCACTGCCAAGGACCGCGCCGCTCGGGAGGCCCGTCGCGACGCCGACCGCTCCATGGCCGACGCCGCCCGCGCACTTAGTCGCGCCGAAGGCGAGCAATCCATGGCGCAGGGCAAACAGGAAACCCTTGGCCTCGCCGTGACCCGCAACGAGGAAGAAGCGCTCGCCGCCCGCAAACGTCTGCAAGAGGCCGAGAAAGCCGTGGCCGATCTGGGTGATCTCGACGCCGCCCGCGCTGAAATCGAAGACGTCAAAATGACCGTCGAGGCCGCGCGGATGACCATGCTCGCCAAACGCTCTGCCCATGACGAGCTGCGCCGCGAGGGCGAGGCCCGTCTGAAGCGCAGCCAGGAAATCACCACAGAGATCAGCGGCTGGAAGCACCGTCTTGCCACCGCCGAAAAGCGCATCGCGGAACTCGAAGAACGCAAGACGACCTCCAAGGAAGAACTCAAAGCCGCCTCCAACGCGCCCGAGGAATTGGCCGCCAAACGCGACGAGCTGGCCACCGCAATTGAAGAGGCGGAGACCCGCCGCCGCGCCGCCGCCGACACCTTGGCCACGGCCGAAAACACTCTGCGCGAAGCCGTACAAACCGAGCGTGACGCGGAGCGCAACGCCTCAGAAGCCCGCGAGGCCCGCGCCCGCTCCGAGGCCCGCGCAGACGCCGCCCGCGAAACCGTCACCTACGCCGCAGGTCGCATCCGCGAGGAAATGGAAACCACACCTGAGGCCCTGCTCGAAACGCTCGACGCGGACCCCGAAAAAATGCCCGCTTCCGAGGCAATTGAGAACGACGTGAACCGCCTCAAACGTCAACGCGACGCGCTGGGCGCGGTCAATCTGCGTGCCGAGGAAGACGCCCGTGAGGTGCAGGAAGAGCATGACGCGCTAGAGAAGGAAAAGACCGATCTGCACGACGCCATTGGTAAGTTGCGCACTGGCATCGCGTCGCTGAACAAAGAAGGTCGCGAGCGCCTGCTGACCGCCTTCGAGGAGGTCAATTCCAGCTTCGCCACCCTCTTCAAACACCTCTTCGGCGGTGGCGAGGCCAAGCTAGTCATGGTCGAAAGCGACGACCCGCTGGAGGCCGGTCTCGAGATCATGTGCCAGCCGCCGGGCAAGAAACTCTCCACGCTCAGCCTGCTCTCAGGTGGGGAGCAAACACTGACCGCGCTTGCCCTGATCTTCGCCGTGTTCCTTGCCAACCCCGCGCCCATCTGTGTGCTCGACGAGGTCGACGCGCCTTTGGACGACGCCAACGTCACCCGCTTCTGCGATCTTCTGGACGAGATGACCCGCCGCACCAATACGCGCTTTTTGATCATTACCCACCACGCCGTGACAATGTCGCGAATGGACCGGCTATTTGGCGTGACAATGGCCGAACTTGGTGTGTCGCAATTGGTCTCGGTCGATTTGAAGAAGGCGGAACAATTGGTCGCCTAGACAAACGAAGGGCAATTCGGAATTAGGAATTCCAATAAAGAAATGGCGCGCAGAAACTGCGCGCCGTTTTTATTTCTTCAAAAGCCCGAAAGCGTATCAGACTTTAAAATCATCTGTGGATTTACCAGCCGCAAGTGCGTCTCTCAACCAAGCTGGCCGCGGCCCGCGGCCACCCCATGTATTGGCAGAATTAGCGGGATCACGATGTGTGACTTTCGCCTTCTTTACAGTCTTTCTGGTCTTTTTCGTTGTCTTGCCAGCGGCTTGCCCGGTCAGCTCCGACAAAGAATAACCCATCTGTTTCGCTTTGGCCTTAATCGCGGCGAGCGCTTCGGCCTTCTGCTTTTTGTCATGGGTTGCAATTGCTTTTTCAACCCGCGTCTTGAGTGCTTTTAGCTCTTTGAGTGAAAGAGCTTTGATATCAATCTTAGCCATTGTGTTTAGTTCCCCAACTAAAGTTAGCCCTGCTCCTCTATACCCTGAGAAAAATAATTCCAAGGGGCGCTAAAGGCGGCTCAATAGCGCAGCTGTCGGCCACGCATCCGCCGGAAGTCCCAATCGGGCCTGCTCTGCTTGAACCGCAGCGCGTGTTCCGGCCCCTAGAATGCCGTCAATTTTCCCTACGTCATATCCACGCGCTGCCAGCTTGCGTTGCAATTCTTTCATCTGATTGTCGCTCAATCCGCGTTCGGGAGTGCCCGGGTCAAACACCTGCGCACCGGACAATCGCGTCGCGAAATAGGCGGCGGTCGTCACATAGGTGAAGCTCTGGTTCCAATCGAAATACACATTGAAATTCGGGTAAGCCATAAAGGCAGGCCCCCGCCGCCCCTCCGGCAAAATCACCGAGGCGGGTCCGCTTGCGGCAAACCCGCCGTCACGCGGACGCACCCCCATAGCGGCCCAGTCCGCCACCGAAAGCGTGCTCTGCAGCCCGGTCTTCGACCAGTCCATCTCTGCCGGAACGCGTACCTCCTGCAACCAAGGCTGCCCCGGCCGCCACCCGAAGGAGCGCAGCATCTTCGCCCCCGACAAAAGCGCATCTGGCACGGATGTCTTCAACAAGACCTGCCCGTCGCCGTCGCCATCCACACCGTGGCGGATAATGTCCTCGGGCAGCATCTGCACCATGCCAACCTCCCCCGCCCAAGCGCCGGTGGTCGTCGCCGGGTCAAACCCGCCGCGCTCAAACAACTCTAGGGCGGCAAACACCTGTGGGCGGAACAGGTCCGGCCTGCGGCAATCATGCGCCAGCGTGACCAGCGCGTTCAGCGTGTTGAAGCTGCCTTGGAACGAGCCGTAATCCGTCTCCAACGCCCAGAACGCCAGCATCACGCCCGGAGGGATGCCGTAATCCGCCTCAGCCCGGCGCAAGATGGCGCGGTAGGTCTGTGCATTGGCCCGCCCTTTGTTGATCCGGTTCCCGCTGATCACCGCGCGGGCAAATTCGGTGAAGCTCTTCTTGAACACCCCTTGGCTGCGGTCGGCTTTCAGCACTTTGGGGTCTTGCCGCGCGCCTGCGAAGAACCGTTTCGCGACCGCCCCGTCATGGCCCCGTGCGACCGCTTCCGCGACCAGTTGCGACTTGAAGCCGTTAAACGACCCGCCGCAGCCTTGCGCCAAAACCATCCCCGGTGCGCAGGCCAATGCCGCGCCCAAAACCCATGCCTTCATCCCGAAACCTTCCCTCAAAACACCATGGCCGCAATCACTACCAGCCCAAGACCCAGCGCCCAAACGCGCCAGAGCACACCCACCGTTTCCTCGATCGCTGTCGCCCCAATGTCGCGCGTGCCTTCCGGGTGCACAAAGGCAAACTCCTGCATCACACCCTCATAGCTGCGCGGCCCGGACAGGGCGACGCCCAGCACGCCCGCCATCGCGGCCTCGGGCCAGCCGGCATTGGGGGAGCGGTGCAATTGCGCGTCGCGCCGCACCATGTGCCACAGGTCGGGGCGGCCGTATGCCAGCAAGATCAGCACCGCGCTCAGCCGCGCGGGCACCCAGTTCACCAGATCGTCCAGCCGCGCCGCAGCCCAGCCGAAGTCTTCATGACGCTCCGTGCGGTAACCCACCATGCTGTCGGCGGTGTTGATCGCCTTGTAGGCCAACATCCCCGGCAGCCCGGCCACCGCAAACCAGAACGCGGGCGCGACCACCCCGTCGCTGAAATTCTCCGCCCCGCTTTCAATGGCAGAGCGGGCCACGGCGGGCGCATCCATCCCCGACACATCCCGGCCGACGATCCGCGCTACTGCGCGGCGACCATCGGCAAGGCTCACCTGCAACGCGTGCGACACGTCACGCACATGGTCCACAAGGCTGCGCTGCGCGAGCAAGATGGCGGCCAGCAAAATCTGCCACAGCCAGCCAAAAGGCAGGGCCGCGATAACCCCACCCAGGACCCACGCGCCGATGACCAGCAGAGCCACCATCGCCACGCCCATCGCCCGCCGGTTGCCGGTATTCATCCGCTCCTCAAGCCAGGAGATCACCCGGCCGATCATCACCGCCGGATGTGGGGCGCGGTCCCAGAGCCATTTCGGCTCCCCGAACACCGCGTCCAGTATCATCGCAAGGGTCAGCGTCACGCCAAAGCCGTCTCAAGCCGGGGCCACGCCTCTGGTGCAGGCAGGCCCAGCCGCACCCAGCGGTCCGAGTAAGGGAAGATGCGCGACCAAATGTGCGCCTGCGCCAACCGCTCCTGAAACGCCGCCGCGTCGCCCACGTCGTAAAGCCCGAACAGGTCCGTGCCGCCTACGACCGTTGCCCCTGTCTTGGCCATCAGCGCGTTCAGCCGCGCCGCATCTGCCGCCAACCGCACTCGGGTGCTCTGCGCCCAAGAGGTGTCTTCCAAAGCCCGCGCGCCGATCTCCAGCGCCGGGCCGGACACCGCCCATGGCCCCAGCCCGTCGCGCAGCCTGTCTGCCATCTCAGGCGAACAAATCGCAAAGCCCAGCCGTAACCCGGCCAGCCCCCAGAACTTGCCAAAGCTCTTCAGGACCACGACCCCGTCCCGCTCAGCCAAAGCCACATGGCTGCTCGCATGGGTCACGTCGCAGAAACTCTCGTCAATCACACAAGCCCCGGTTGGGGCGTCCCAAAGCCGCCCGTCCGGGTTGTTGGGATGCACCAGCACGTGCAAATCCGCCGCGCCGTCGCTGACCTCCCAGCCGCAGGCCCGAAACGCGGCGGCATGTTCATTATAGGTGGGCATCGGGATCGACACATGCTTGCCCTCAAACACCCTGGGCATCTGCGCAATCAGGGCGGAGGCACCCGGCGCCGCCACAATCTCCGCATCTTCGGGCACGTTCCAAAATGCCCGAGCCGCATCAATCAACCGGGTCTGTGCGCCATGATCGGGCAGGGCGGTCCACGCCTCCGCCCGGGTCTCGCCCACCGGGTAGGGTACCGGGTTGATCCCGGTCGACAGGTCCAGCCAACCATCCCGCGTCCCCCCGAACGCGGCAACAGCAGCATCTAGCCCGCCGCCATGATCGCGGCTGCTATTCATCGCCGGGCAATGGCGGGTGACGGGTCACGAAATGCCCTTTCACCTCCTGCGGCCATGTCTTGTAGGGGACCTGTCCGGTTTCGCTTTGCGCGTGCAGGGCCGCATACTCGACCACGGCCTGCGCCGCCGCATCGCTTGGCTCGAACTCGCCCAAGGTATAGTTCAGCTTGCCCGCCGCTTGGATTGCCACGTTGCAGCTGCGGTTGCAGCCCATCAGGCAGGAATGGCGGCGCGTGCGCACGTCGCTGCGGCCTTCGGCGGCTTTCTCGACCAATGCGGCAAATGTCTCCCCGCTGGTGATGCCGCTGCCGCCTTCGGCCCAGTCGTCGCGTTTGCAGGTGTCGCAGATGGTGATCCAGCTGGTCATGGCGGTCCTCGTTTTAGGGCGGGCGTGTATTTGAAAGACCCATGAAAAGCATTCTCGCAGGCAACGCAAGACGCGCGGCACGGCAGATGATTCACTCTTTGTTAAGACTCCGGGCGCAAGCTGACGTTGTTCAGTAGGGGGAGTGTACCGGCCATAACCGTTAATGGAGGTCGGACGTTCTATGAAAGTGCTCATTGTAGAGAATGATCCGAACCGCGGTCGGATCTGGCGCAGCCATATTGCAAGGCTGGGTGCGCTGGTTGACGTGGTCGCGGATCAGTCAAAAGCGGTCGACGCGTTAGGCGACGGCTCGTACGATATTGTGGTCCTAAATCTCGATTTGGGAAACGGAAGTGCCATGGCGGTGGCCGACTACGCCAGCTACCGCAGACCGGCATGCAAGGTGATCTTTGTGACCGCGAAGAGCTTCTTCTCGGACGGCTCGATCTTCACCTACATGTCCAACGCCTGTGCCCTCATCCCCGCCGCCATGCCACCCGAAGACATGGCGGCCTTGGTCGAACATCACGGCCGCTAACCGGCCCGACAGAAAGGCGCGTCGAACACGTCACGCGTGTCGTTTCCTAACAAGACAGGGTCAGACTGCGCCCCAAAACTGTGCGCATGACCCATGATCCCCGCTTCCAGACCCTCCTCGAAACCGCGCAGCAGGCCTATCGCGAAACCCCCGCAATGACCGCCTTCGCGCCGTTTCCGGGCGATGTTACCGCGCAACCCGTCACGCCCTATCATTGCCCCTGCAGTGATGTGTTTCAGGCTGATATCGCGCTGGCGTCTTCTGCCTATCGCGACCTACAAGACGCCATCCGCGCCGCCAGCCCTATCGTGCATTGGCGCGAGACCTACCGCGGCACTGACATAGGCCGCGATTTCATGGACCGGTTCGCGTGCTACTGCATCATCGGCGAAAACGCCCCGTTCACCTCCGAAGCGATCCGGCTCTTCATGGTCTACATGCCCGCGGGGCTCTACTATCCGTGGCACCACCACCCGGCGGAAGAGATTTACATGGTGATCTCAGGCAACGCGGTCTTCAGACGCCAAGGCCACCCCGACACGCAGCTTTTCGAGAGAGACACCTCGTTTCACGAAAGCAACCAGCCACATGCAATGGAAACAGGCACAGACCCCGTCCTCTGCCTCGTCGCATGGCGCGCCGATTTCGACACGCCCCCGGTCCTGACCCGCTAAGTCTGGTCACCCCCGCCCATGCGGCGCGTCCCAGTCGATCACCGGGTTGGTCGGAATGATCCGGTGCGGGTTAATGCTCTCGTGGCTGTAATGGTAATGCCGCACGATATGGTCGAAATTCACGGTCTCACGCACGCCCTCCCACTGGTACAGCTCGCGCGTGTAGCCCCATAGGTTGGGGTAATCCACGATCCGCTTCCGGTTGCATTTGAAATGCAGGTGATAGACCGGGTCAAACCGCACCAGCGTGGTAAACAGCCGCCAATCGGCCTCCGTCAGCGCGTCACCCATCAGGTAGCGGTTCTCAGCCAACCGCTCCTCAAGCCAGTCCAGCGTGTCAAACAGCGGACCGACGGCCGCGTCATAGGCCTCCTGCGAGGTCGCAAAGCCCGACTTGTAGACCCCGTTGTTCAACGTGTCGTAAATCCGGTCGTTCACTGGCGCAATCGCGTCACGCAAAGCCTCCGGCCAGAAATCCAGATCACTCCCGGTGATCCCGTCAAACGCCGAGTTGAACATGCGAATGATCTCCGAGCTTTCATTGCTCACAATCGTCTCGCGTTCCTTGTCCCACAGGATCGGCACCGTCACCCGCCCCGACACCGCAGGGTCCGCCTTGATATAAATGTCGCGCGCAAAGGGCAGGCCATACAGGCGGTCCCCCGTGGCCCCCTGATCATCGGTCTCAAAGGTCCAGCCGTCGCCCAGCATGTCGGGATGCACGGCAGAGACGTCAATCAGCCCCTCCAGGCCTTTCAGCTTGCGGAAAATCAGCGTGCGATGCGCCCAAGGGCAAGCATAAGACACGTACAGATGATACCGCCCCGCTTCAGCCGCAAACCCGCCCTCGCCGGATGGCCCGGCAGACCCGTCCGCAGTAATCCAGTTGCGAAACCCGGCGGTCGAGCGTTTGAATGCCCCGCCGGAAGACTTGGTGTCATACCACTGGTCTTTCCATTCGCCCTCTACCAACAGTCCCATCACGCGTCTCCTAACTTGCGGTTTCTCAACCCCTAACGCGCGAGACCGCGAAAAGTCACCTCCACGCCCCCGCACAGAAACTGCGCGTGACGCAAACAAGCCCCGCGCCGCCGCTTCCCCCATTGCGACCGGCACGGCACCCCTGTACATCTGCGACTCAGACGAGGGGGCACGCCCCCAGAGAGGTTGGCGGCCTTCGGATCGACCCAAATAGGGGGTCCACCGGTTGCATCGTCCGATCAGGCCGCACGCGGCGCCTCTCTCCATATGAGACTAGAGAAAGGTGCCCCGATGGCCACTGTGATGACCCGTTTGCTTCTTGCCTCCACTGCGCTGAGTGCCACCCCCGCCGCCGCCCATATCGGCCATATCGGGGAGGCCGCTGGTCATGATCACTGGATCGCGGGCATCGCCATTGGGGTCGCTGTGGGTGTGGGGCTCTGGGGCGCGCTGAAAGGCAAAAAAGACCCGGAAGCAGAGCCAGAAGAAGAGCTTGAAGAAGACGGGGAGGAAGAACCCGCATGAGCAAAACAGGTGTCATGATCTGCGGCCACGGCTCACGCTCCCAAGCGGCCGTCGACCAATTCTCGGTTCTCGCCGAAAAGCTGCCCGCTTACGTCCCCGATGATTGGCTGGTCGAATACGGCTACCTCGAATTTGCCAACCCCGTCATTCGCGACGGCCTCGACAAACTGCGCGAAGCGGGCTGCGACAAGATCCTCGCCGTCCCCGGCATGCTCTTTGCCGCGATGCATTCCAAAAATGACATCCCCACGGTCCTGAACACCTACGCCGCCAAGCACGGGATCGAGATCAGTTATGGCCGCGAGCTTGGCGTCGATCCTAAAATGATCGCCGCCGCCGGTGCCCGCATCCAGGACGCGGTCGACCAAGCCAACACCACCAAACATGTCGCCAACGAAGACACCTGCCTCGTCGTCATAGGGCGTGGCGCGTCCGACCCCGACGCCAACGGCAATGTCGCCAAAATCGCCCGCATGCTGCATGAAGGCATGGGCTTTGGCTGGGTCGAAACAGGCTATTCCGGCGTCACCTTCCCGCTGGTGGAGCCTTGCCTGCAACATGCCGCCAAGCTCGGCTACAAGCGCATCATCGTCTTCCCGTATTTCCTGTTCACCGGCATCCTGATCGACCGCATCTACGGCTTCACCGATCAGGTCGCCGCCGAACATACAGATATCGAATTCGTCAAAGCGGGCTATCTCAACGACCACGCAAAGGTGCTCGAAACCTTCGCCGAACGTGTGACCGAACAAATGGGCGCCAACCCGCCCCCTAATTGCGGCATCTGCGGCTACCGCGAACAGGTGCTGGCCTTTGACAATGGCGAACACCGCCACATCACACCCGACCAGCGCAACCACCCGGCTTTCGCCGACACACCGCCCCCCACCTGCGTCTTGTGCAAATACCGCACGCAGGTTCTCGGCTTCGAGGCCGAAGTCGGCGCCATTCAGGAATCCCATCACCACCACGTCGAAGGTCAGGGCGCGTCTGCGCCCGGCTCAAACGTGGCCGATTGCACCCATTGCGACACGTTCTGCACCGGCGTCTGCCGTCTCGAAATGCAGGACCACCACCATCATCACCACCACGGCCACGATCATACGCACGGCCACGACCACGGGCATGATCACCACCACCACGCGCCTTACCCCCACGCCAAACACCCCCACGGCCCCGAAAGCGCCCGCAAAGCCAAAACCTAAGTCTTCCCATGTTCTAAAATATCCCCGCCGGAGGCTCCCTCCGCCAACACCAAGCGCCACCCATGAGACCCTACGAGAAAAACCCTGCCGAGATTTACAAGGCCAGCTTCGCCACCGTGCAGGCTGAGGCCAATCTCGCGCGGTTTCCAAACGGTCTCGACCGCCTCGCGACCCGCGTCATCCACGCTTGCGGCATGGTCGAAATCGCCGACCGCTTGGCCTTCACGGACTCCGCCTATCTCAAAGGCTACGCCGCGCTGCAAAACGGCGCGCCCGTCCTGTGCGATTGCGAGATGGTCGCCGCAGGCATCATCCGCCGCTACCTTCCCGCCGAGAACGAGGTCATCGTCACTCTCAATGACCCCACCACCCCGGATCGGGCTGCCAAGATCGGCAACACAAGGTCGGCCGCGGCGGTAGAGCTGTGGCAGCCGCATCTTGAAGGCGCAGTGGTCGCCATCGGGAACGCGCCGACCGCCTTGTTTCATCTCCTCGACCTGCTCGACCAAGGTTTTCCTAAACCCAGTCTGATCCTCGGCTTCCCCGTGGGTTTCGTCGGGGCCGCCGAGTCGAAAGCCGAGCTCGCCGCCAACCCGCGCGGTTGCGATTTCGTGGCCTTGAAAGGTCGCAAAGGCGGATCGGCCATCGCCTCCGCTGCGGTCAACGCGCTCGCCGCCGGTCTGCCGGAGGTTCAGCCGTGAAAACTTTTGTACAAAATGGGTTTTGGGCCAAAAAGATTTGTACAAAATGGGGTAAACCGCATGTCTGAGCGCTCAAACCCTAACAAATGGTTGCATATCGTCGGCATTGGCGAGGACGGCATGGACGGCCTCTCCCCCGCCACCCGCGCCGTGGTCGAAGCCGCCGAGATCATCGTCGGCGGCGATCGCCATCACCAGCTGTCAGACAACGTCACCGCCACCCGCGTCGCATGGCCGTCGCCCTTCGACGCACTCATTGAAAAACTCAATGAATTCAAAGGCAAGCGCGTGGTCGTCTTGGCCACAGGCGACCCGCTTTGGTTCTCCGTCGGGGCCCGTATTGGGCGCGCTATAGACCCCTCAGAGATCGTCTATCACCCGCAACTCTCCGCGTTTCAGCTCACCGCGGCCCGTATGGGTTGGAGTCTCGCGGATGTCGAAACCCTCACCGTCCATGGGCGTCCCGTGCACCAGATGGTCGCTTTTATTCAACCAGATCAAAAGCTTATCATCCTCACGACAGGCGCAGAGACCCCGGCCCAGATCGCCAACTTCCTGACAGAACGCGGCTTCGGGCAATCTGAAATGACAGTGCTTGCCAATATGGGAGGCAAAAAAGAGAAGCGTTTTGAGGGACTTGCGGGAGACTGGACCCACGAGGTCCCTGCCTTCAACACCCTCGCCGTCAACTGCATCGCCGCCCCTGATGCCGCCCTGCTGCCGCGCGTTCCGGGCCTCGCAGATGACCTGTTTCAGTCCGACGGAACCATGACAAAACAAGAGGTTAGGGCGGCAACGCTTGCCAAACTCATGCCCATGCGCGGCGCCCTTCTATGGGATATCGGCACGGGCTCCGGCTCGGTCGCCATCGAATGGATGCGCGCCGCACGCTACGCCCGCGCCATCGGCATCGAACCCCGCGCCGACAGACGCGCCATGGCCGCCGAAAACGCACTCGCCTTGGGGGCCCCAAAGCTGCAGCTCATCGAGGGCGAAGTTCCCGCCGCCTTGAGCGGCCTCGACGCCCCCGATGCCATCTTCATCGGCGGGGGATTGAGCGAAGAAACCTTTGATATCGCTTGGGAAAACCTGCGCCCTTTGGGCCGCCTGGTCGCCAATGCGGTGACCCTGGAAAGCGAGAGTCTTCTCATCGCACTGCACAAAAAGCATGGCGGATCACTGGTCAAAATCGGTGTTGAGCGCGCCGAACCCGTGGGCCGTTTGACTGGCTGGCGTCCGGCCATGACAGTCACCCAATGGAGCCTTGTGAAGCGATGAAAGGCACGCTCTACGGCATTGGCCTCGGCCCGGGTGACCCCGAATTGATCACCCTAAAAGCTGCCCGCTTGATCGAAAACGCGACCACCATCGCCTACCCCACGCTCGCCGGAGGCGACAGCTTCGCACGTGCCATTGCCAAAGACCTGATCAAGGAAGGCACCCGCGAAATCCGCATGGACGTGCCGATGACGACGGAGCGGCAACCTGCCCAGAATGCCTATGACGCAGGCGCCGCACAGATTTCTAAGATACTGGAAACAGGCGAAAATATCGTCTGTTTGTGCGAAGGAGATCCGTTCTTCTACGGCTCTTTCATGTATCTCTACGCGAGACTTTCCCGCGATTTTGACATCGAAGTCATCCCCGGCGTCACCTCCATCACCGCCTGCGCCACCCGCGCCGGAATGCCACTGGCCGCCCGCAACGAACGTCTGACCGTGCTGCCCGGACCCCTGCCGGAGGCAGAGCTGAAGACCCGCATCGAGGGCGCGGAAAGCGTCGTCATCATGAAGGTCGGTCGCCACCTCGCAAAAATCAAAACCGTGATCGATGGGCTGGGTCTGACCGATCAGGCCACTTATGTTGAACGCGCGACTTTGCCCGAAGAGGTCGTCCTGCCGCTTGCGCAAGCCCCTGAAAAGGCTCCCTATTTCTCCATGATCCTACTTACGAAAGGGGCCGATCCATGGCTCTAACCCCGGCAGTTCTCTGCCTCAACCGCGCGGGCGAGGCCACGGCGCATCGCATCGCCAAGCTGCTGGACGCGCCCGTGCATGGCCGAGAGAGCCGTGTCGATGTCGCGGATTTCTTCTTCGCCAATGCCCTCGACCATGCCCGCACACTCTTCGCCGCGGGCACGCCGGTCATAGGCGTTTGTGCTTCCGGCATACTGATCCGAGCCGTCGCACCGCTGCTGGCAAACAAGACTATGGAGCCACCGGTGCTTTCCGTGTCTGACAATGGTGCGGTCGTGGTGCCACTTTTGGGTGGTCATCGCGGAGCCAACCGTTTGGCGGTCAAGATTGCCGAAGGATTACAATCGGTTGCAGCCGTTACAACAGCGGGTGACGTGGCCTTGGGGGTTGCGCTGGACGAGCCCCCTGCAGGTTGGGGACTGGCAAATCCAGAGGCGGCAAAAGGGGTTATGGCACAGCTTCTGTCCGGCGCTGGCGTCACTATCGACGGCGAAGCTGACTGGCTGTCCGGCCTGCCGAAGGGCAGCGATCTGACAATCTCCGCCGGAATCACCCCAAGCGACGCCGATCTGCAATTTCACCCCCAACGCCTGACCCTCGGCGTCGGCTGTGCCCGCAACTGCCCGCCGGAGGAATTGGCAGAACTGGTCGACAAAACACTGGCCGATGTCGGGCTGGCAAAAGGGGCCATCCACTCGCTCAACACATTGGAATTAAAGGCTGACGAGCCCGCGATGATCGACCTGGCCAAGGCGCTTGATGTGCCTATGCGCGTTTTTACAGCGGCAGAGCTAGAGGCGGAAACGCCGCGCCTCGCCACCCCGTCCGACGTGGTCTTCGCCGAGGTTGGGTGCCATGGCGTAAGTGAGGCGGCGGCCCTTGCTCAAGGCGGGGCCGAGGCGGTTTTGGAAGTGACCAAACGCAAGACAGCGAATGCAACCTGCGCCATTGCGATAGCACCCGCGCCTCTCACCGAATTGCGTGGCCGATCGCGTGGCAAGCTCTCAATCATCGGCATCGGGCCTGGGCAGCATTCCTGGCGCACACCGGAGGCCTCCAAGCTTGTTCAGGAAGCAGAAGAGTTGGTGGGATATGGGCTTTACATCGATCTGCTGGGACCGCTGGCCTATGGTAAAACACGGTCCGACTTTCCGCTGGGGGGCGAAGAAGACCGCTGCCGGTATGCACTCGAACAGGCCGCCCAAGGCAAAACCGTCGCGCTGATTTGTTCAGGCGATGCAGGCATTTACGCGATGGGCGCGTTGGTGTTTGAATTACTGGACCGCGCATCGGACGAGATGGGTGTGAGTGATGCGGCGCACCGGGTGGAGGTTGTCTCCACCCCCGGGGTGTCGGCGTTGCAAGGAGCCGCCGCACGTGCGGGTGCGCCCTTGGGGCATGATTTCTGCGCCATATCGCTGTCCGACTTGTTGACGCCGCGCGAAGATATTGTGAAGCGCCTGCATGCCGCAGCCAAGGGCGATTTTGTTATCGCCTTTTACAACCCTGTCTCCATGCGCCGCCGGACCCTGCTGGCAGAGGCGCGGGATATTTTGTTGCAGCATAGACCTGCGGATACGCCGGTTATGCTGGCAAGCTCGCTGGGTCGGCCAGAGGAGCATGTGCGCTACCGTAAGCTGAGCGAGTTGGAGGTGGATGAAGTGGACATGCTGACCGTGGTGTTGGTGGGCTCGAGCCATACCAAGCTGGCGCAACTGGGCGAGGGGCCACGCATGTACACGCCGCGTGGATATGCGCGCAAGATTGATGGGGATTTGGCGTGAGGATGATGCGACGCTCGCCTGCGGCATCGCCCCGCCCACCCTCCCGTATTGGAGTTCACACATGACGGTTTACTTTATTGGCGCGGGTCCAGGCGATCCAGAACTGCTGACGCTGAAGGCGCAACGGATCATCTCGGAATGTCCTGTTTGCCTCTATGCAGGCTCGTTGGTGCCGGCGGCCGTAGTTGCGGGGGCACCTGACGGCGCGTTGGTCATGGACACCGCACCGATGACGCTGGACGACACCCATGCGCAGATTGCCGTAGCCCATGCTAAGGGCCAAGACGTAGCGCGCGTTCATTCCGGCGATCCGTCGCTTTATGGCGCGATTGCAGAGCAGATCCGCCGATTGAAAGCTGACGGCATCGACTACCAGATCATCCCCGGCGTGCCTGCCTATGCCGCCGCCGCCGCCGCCTTAGGACAGGAATTGACGGTCCCCGAAATCGCGCAATCCATCGTGCTGACCCGTATGTCGATGAAATCGACGTCTATGCCAGAAGGCGAGACGCTGGAGAATTTTGCCCGCACAGGCGCGACCCTCGCCATTCACCTCGGCATCCGAGCCCTGCGCGAGATCGAGCGCGTGTTGACGCCCCATTATGGGGCTGATTGCCCTGTGGTGGTGGCCTACCGGGCCAGTTGGCCGGACGAGGTGTTTCTGCGCGGCACGCTAAGCGAAATTCACGCCAAAGTGCGGGCTGAAAAGATTACCCGCACGGCGTTGATTCTGGTGGGTCCGGCTCTGGCGGACATCAAAGACTTCAAAGATTCCGCGCTTTACGACCCCCAAATACCCCATGTCTTGCGTCCAAAGGTTCTAACCTAGCAACATCTGGCTATGTCATAGAATTGAAACGAATATTTAGGAGAATCCCGGCTAACTGGCTAAGCTGAACCTGTAGTTAGTAGGGGAATCACCATGTCGACGTTCTTGTCACGCGAAGTACAGGCCGGCCTTGAGGCGGCACAAAAGCAAGCCATGCGGAAGCGATCTCGGTTACGGGTGCATGTGGGCGACGAGATTTACCCGATCCTGCAATTTGCCAGCAATACCTTCACGGTCGACGCCGATACAGCGCCACGCCTACGTGGGCTCGTGGATATCTACGACGGCGGACGGCACTTGTACCAAGCGCTTATCGTGACCTCACAGGAAGAGGCTGGTGAACGCGTGTTTGAGTTCAAAAGAAATACCGTGGCATCCAATGCTGCGCCGCGTGATTTCTACGAAGAGCCAGATGTGCCGATTGCGCTGTTGCCTGCGGGCTGACGGCCCAACGCGTGTAGCACCCACTCTTCAAACGCGGCTTTGCCGTCGCTCGGCGGCGTGTCCCCTGCAATCAACCAGTAGGCGCGGGGCGAGTGCCATTCAAATGGATGCAACCGGACCAATTCTCCACGCTCCAACGCGGTGGCACTCGTAAGTGCGTCGCCAAGGGCAGCGCCCTGGCCCGCGCGTGCAGCAGCGGCCATGATCTGCATGTCTTGAAACACCACGCCATCTGGGATTTGTCCACCTAACGCGCCCGCTGCCTTTGACCAAGCTGCCCAATCCTTGCGACCATCCAGGTGCAGAAGCGGCAATGCCAGCACCTCGTCTGGGCTCAGGTTGCGTCCGCCACCCGTCAAGCCCGGAGCGGCGACCGGGAAGAATGCCACATCCATAAGATGCCGCGCGCCGTGCGGGGCTTGGTCGGGGGGCAGGAAACTGACATAGATGTCGTCGCGTCGCCGCCCCAAATCGCCGTAGCCACGCGGCGTGTTGATGGTGACCGCCAAACCGGGGTGGCTGGCCACGAAACCGGACAGGCGCGGCGCAAGCCAGTTCGCGGCAAAGCCCGGCGCGATGTTTAGGGTCAGGCTGCCGGTCAACTCGCTGCGGTCGCCCGCCTTGGTTAAGACTTCCAAAGCGGGGCCCACCTCCGCCACGTATTGGCGTGCGCGGTGAGTCAGCCGCACCCCGCGCCCGTCGCGATCCAAAAGAGCAAAGCCCAACTGCCCCTCGAGCGCCTTTATTTTATGGCTGATGGCGGATTGAGTGAGCCGCATTTTCTCCGCCGTGCGGGTGATCGACCCGGTCTGGGCAAGGTTCACCAAGGCTTGAAGAGCTGATGTAGAAGGGATCAAGGCATGAATCCATTTCAGGTAAAAGCTGAATTTATACCGTATGACATGAATTTTCTTCCGTGTCACTTTGGGCCAAACCTACCGATGGAGCCCTCAATGGAAGCCAGTTTTTCTCGCCGCGAAATTTTAACCCCGACCGAGCTGCGCACTCTATCAGAGCGATCCGATGCCAAGGGCTTCCTGCAACTTGGCTCGCATTTTGGCGCAATTGTATTTGTAGCGACCTTGCATGCGCAGGCGATGGGGTCTTGGTTGGTCTTGGCAACCGGTTTGGTACTCGGCGTGTTGCTGAACTTCCTCTATGCAGGCCAGCATGAGCTGTCTCATGCCACCGTCTTCAAAACTCGAAAACTAAACGAGGTCTTCGGTCGTTTCATCGGCTCCATCCAGATCTTCCCGCGCGATTTCGACCAGATCATGCATTTCGCGCATCACCAATACACGCAGGATTGGGAACGTGATGGTGAGTTGGTGCGCGAGCCCTACACCCTGACCACCTACCTGTTGTGGCTGAGCGGCGTCACCTATTGGCGCAACCGCATCGTTGGCAATATCCGCCGGGCGCGTGGCATCATTCTGGAGCCCTATATCCGGGCGGAGGAAGAGGCCAAGGTCATAAATGAGGCGCGTGTTCACATCGCACTTTACGGTGTCATCGCGATTGCTTCGATCATCATGGGCACATGGGCCGCGCTGACTTTCTGGATCATCCCGATGGTGCTCACCAAGCCCATCCATCAGCTGCAAAACACTATTGAGCATCTGGGCCTCAGCCATGAGCAGGACATTCTGGAAAACACCCGCTCCACCCGCACCAACGGGCTGTTCCGCTGGTTGTGCTGGCAGATGCCCTACCACACCGCGCATCACACCTTCCCCGCCGTGCCGTTTTGGAAGCTGCGGGAGCTGAACGATAAGTTGGAAAGCAAGGCGGGTGAGGTGCATCGCATGGGCTGGATCGAGTTCCAGATCGAGGTGATCAACAAGCTCCGCGCCAAGGACGAAAGCCAATACCCGATGGATGAGGTCTGGGTCGTACCAACCTCCGGCGGACGCTCTGCCCGGATCCCGGCGGAATGAGACAACTCAAAACCTACACCTCCCTTTGGGCCATGCAGCCGCATGACCCCACCGGGGTGAAACTGCCCTACGATCAGGTATGCGATATGGTCGCCGGGGCCGGATTTGACGGGATGGCGATTGATCTGGGTGCGTCTGATGTGGCGACCGCCCATGCTGTCCGTCCGCATATGGAACGCAACAACCTCACGCCGCTGATCGTGGCCTTCCCCAAGACCATTGAAAGCCTCGAAGACACGCTCAAAATGGCCAAGGATTTCGGCGCACCCTTTGTCGATGTGATCGGGCAGGTGATGCCGATTGCCCTCGATGACATGGTGCCGGTGATCGAGACGTGGATGGAGATGTCCGACAAGATCGGCCAGCCCATTCAATTTGAGACGCACCGCAATTGCATCACCAACGACCTCTACACCACGCTGCTGTTGATCGAGCGTATCCCTGACATGCGTATCTGCGCCGACCTCAGTCATTACGTCGTGGACCGCGAATTCTGGTTCCCGCTCTCCGATCACGACCTTGGCTTGATCAGCCGCATTCTTGAACGCTCCGACAGCTTTCAGGGCCGGGTGGCATCTCGTCAGCAAATCCAGCTGCAACTCGCCTTCCCGCAGCACCAGAAATGGGTCGAGCTGTTCAAAGGATGGTGGCGCGAAGGCCTGACGTCTTGGCGCGACCGCAACTCGTCAGGCGACTGCATCTTTGTGTGCGAACTCGGCCCCCCGGAATACGCCATGACCGGCCCCGACGGAAAAGAGATGTCTAACCGCTGGGAAGAGGCGCAGGTCATCAAAGGTTGGGTCGAAGACATGTGGCAGGAGCTGGACGCCAGCTAAAGTTCCTCGTTCGGTTTCATCTTGGCGGAAATACCTCGGGGTACGGGGCAGAGCCCCGCGTGTCGGCGCGCGCAGCGCGGCGAAACCCATGTGAAGAATCTTGCACCAGTCCGGCATTCTGGCCAGATATCTTCACCAAACTGGCCCTATCACGCGGCTTTTTGGACGGGCATGACGCATGTAGACGCGCTATTTTGCGCGGGACATAGATTCGCCTTCAATTTGGGGACACCTGCCATGATCCAAACACCATACCTCCTGTTTCTCGGCGACGCGCCGGACGCGCTTGCTGCCAAAGTGGCCCAAGGCATCAAGGACTGGCGTCCTGAGAACGCCGTAGGCCAGTTCCGCATGGAAGGCTGCAAGGCCGACATGAAGCTGACGGATATGACTTTGCAAGAGGGCCTCGACGCAGGAGCCAAAACGCTTGTCATTGGCGTTGCCAATCGGGGTGGCGTCATCTCGGAGGCATGGAAGAAGGTCCTCGTTGAGGCGCTGGAAATGGGCTACGACATCGCGTCCGGTCTCCATAACCTGCTGCGCGAAGAAGATGAGCTGCAACGCGCTGCGAAGATGCATGGCCGCACCCTGCATGACGTGCGTATTCCGACCGTCGCCTACCCAATCGCAACTGGCGTGAAGAGGACCGGCAAACGGGTACTGGCCGTTGGCACCGACTGCTCTGTCGGCAAGATGTACACGGCCATGTGCATGGACGCCGAGATGCGCAAACGCGGCATGAAATCCACCTTCCGCCCCACCGGCCAAACCGGCATCCTGATCACTGGCGGTGGCGTGCCTCTGGACGCGGTCATCGCCGATTTCATGGCGGGCGCGGTGGAGTATCTGACCCCGGACAATGACGACGACCACTGGGATCACATCGAAGGGCAGGGCAGCCTGTTTCATGCCTCCTATTCTGGTGTGACCATGGCGCTGGTCCACGGCGGCCAGCCTGACGCGCTGGTTCTGGCGCACGAACCTACCCGCAAACACATGCGCGGCTTGCCGGACTATCAGCAGCCGTCGCTCGAAGCATTGCGTGACATGTCTCTGACACTGGCCCGCGTGGTGAACCCGAAATGCGAGGTCATTGGCATCTCCATCAACACCCAGCACATGGGGGAAGAAGAGGCCAAAGCCTACGTTGCGGAGGTCGAAGATCGCATGGGCCTGCCCACCACCGACCCGTTTCGCTTCGGTGCAGAAAAACTCGTGGACGCGCTGGAAAAGCTGTGATCTCGGTCACCGCTGATACGTTCAAACTGGCGGAGGTTTTCACGATCTCTCGTGGCTCGCGGACGGAGGCCAAGGTGCTGACCGTCCGCGTGGAACGCGACGGCGTGGTGGGGGTCGGTGAATGCGTCCCCTACGCCCGCTACGACGAGACTTTGGACAGTGTCACCGATGAAGTCATGGGTCTGCCCGCCGATATTTCGCGGGCCGAGCTGCAGGCGGCTTTGCCCGCCGGGGCCGCTCGCAATGCGGTTGATTGTGCGTTGTGGGATCTGGAAGCCAAGTCTCAAGGCAAACGCGTCTGGGACCTGCTGGGATTGCCTGCGCCGATGCCAGAGATCACGGCCTATACCTTGTCGCTGGCTGAACCCGATGCGATGGAGGTATCCGCCCGCAAGAACGCGCATAGGCCACTGCTGAAGATCAAGCTCGGCACCCCCGACGACATGCCCCGACTTGAGGCGGTGCGCCGTGGCGCGCCTGAAACGCCGATTATCATTGATGCCAATGAGGGCTGGACGGCGGATGTGTATTCCGACCTGGCCCCGCATTTGGTTCGCCTCGGCGTGAAGCTGGTCGAACAGCCGCTGCCAGCAGGCGAGGACGACATGCTGGCCGAAATAGCCCGCCCGCTGCCGGTCTGTGCCGACGAGGCGTGCCACGACCGCGCCTCTTTGCCAAACCTGATTGGCAAATACGATGTTATCAACATCAAGCTGGACAAAACTGGCGGCTTGACCGAGGCGTTGGAACTCAAGCGTGAGGGGCTTGATGAGGGATACGGCGTGATGGTCGGGTGCATGGTGGGGTCATCTCTCGCCATGGCACCCGCGACCATCCTGGCGCAGGGAGTGGCCTTTACCGACCTTGACGGACCGCTTCTCTTGGCCGAAGACCGCGACACACCGCTAACTTTTGACGACAAGGGCGTGCACGCGCCTGATGCAAACCTTTGGGGATAAAATCATGAGCCGCATCGTTTACCTGAACGGGGAATACCTGCCTGAAACCGAAGCCAAAGTCTCGGTCTTTGATCGTGGGTTCCTGTTTGCCGATGCGGTCTACGAGGTCACTTCTGTCCTTGGCGGCAAGCTGATCGCATTTGACGGCCACGCGGTCCGGCTGCAACGCTCTGTCGATGAGCTGGGCATGAACTACAAAGTCGACATGGACGAGCTGCTGGACATTCACCGCGAGCTGGTCAAACGCAACGACATTCAGGAAGGAATGATCTACTTGCAGCTGACCCGTGGCAATCCGGGCGACCGCGACTTTGTCTACCCGTCCGAGGACACCAGCCCGACGTTGGTGCTGTTCACCCAGACGGCAAACCTTTTGAACAACCCAAAGATCAACACCGGCATGAAGGTCATCACCGTAGAGGACCAGCGCTGGGCGCGGCGTGACATCAAGACAACTCAGCTGTTGTTCCCGTCGATGGCCAAGATGATGGCCAAGGCGGCGGGGGTGGATGACGCATGGATGTTCGAGGACGGGGCGATCACCGAAGGGTCCTCGAACAACGCCTATATCGTGAAGGACGGCAAGATCATCACGCGGCATCTGGGTAATGAAATCCTGCATGGGATCACCCGGGCTGCGGTGCTGAAGTTCGCTAAGTCCGCGCAGATGGAGGTTGAGGAGCGTGCCTTTACGGTGGAAGAAGCCAAGAACGCGGATGAGGCTTTCATCACCTCGGCCTCAACTTTTGTGATGCCTGTGGTCGAGGTAGATGGGCAGGCTTTGGGCGATGGTAAGCCGGGTTCTGTGGCCGCGAGACTGCGCGAAATCTATCTTGATGAGAGCATGAAACAAGCGATTTGACCTCTGCGCGGCGCATGCGCCGCATTGGTCTACCGCCTTGTTTTCAATAGAAAACAAGAAATTTGGTAACTGTTTGTTAATCAGAACCCTTTGTTCTCACTGCCGTCCCAATTGAGGATAACCTTTACCTCTTGCTGGGTGCGTACCCGGCGAAACGTAGACGCGTAGGGCCCTTGCAGTTTCAGGTGAAGAGCAGCTACTTGGCCGGTGCTCAGCGTGCTGACATCAACATTGCGAAATCCAATGACGGCGAGGCGGTGCTCTACGGACCGGACAAGCTGGCTGTTTGGCGCGGCAGTTGCCGGCACCGTTGTCAAAGCGGCCGTGGCGGCAATCAGGCTGGCGGCAAAAAACTTCTTCATCTGAACAACCACCCTATCCGCGTAGGAAATCAATGATGGAGTTGCCAAGCACGGCGCCGATCTGTCCGCGAATTTCGCCTTGGCCCTTGTTGCTGCCGGCCAGATGTTTGATCTGCGCCAGCTGGGCGGAATTCAGCGATGACACGTCAACATCAGCATAGCCGTATTGCGGCAAAATAGTCGCGACGGAGCGCTCAAGCTGCGAGGTACCGTCTGCGGTTACAGGACCTGCGAGGCTCACTGCCATGCCTGTCGCCATGATGAATTTAGAGAAGCGCATTGGGTCTCTCCTTTTTCTGTTCTGATAGCTTTCAATATCACGTCCGATCAGAAAGGTAGAAACACCTTTTTTCACGGCGCTGTCACCTCGTGTAACACTGATTGACCGCCTGAGAGGCGTGCCAAAGACAGTCGCTGGCCCAAGCTGTCGACCACTTTCTCGCAAATTCTGTCGCAACACTGCTTTTCGGGTGCGCGACCGGCGACAAGTTGCAGATGCAGAATCTTTGCAGTGACACACACCCGACAAAGCCGCATGCTTGGGGCATTGAGTTCAACCTTGGGGGACCAAAATCATGTCATTGACACTTAATCGCCGCAGCTTTCTTGCAGGCACTACCGGATTTATTGCTCTTCATCCTTTCTCCGCCACCGCCGCCACCAATCAAGCGCATCTGCGCATCATGGAGACAACAGATCTTCATGTTCACGTGTTCCCGTATGACTACTACGCGGACAAACCGCGTGACACGCTTGGGCTGGCGCGGACGGCATCGCTGATACAGGCAGTTCGTGACGAGGCCTCCAATTCGCTGCTGATCGACAATGGCGACTTCCTGCAGGGCAACCCGATGGGGGACTACATCGCCTATGAGCGGGGCATGAAAGAAGGCGACACGCATCCGATTATTCAGGCGATGAACACGCTTGGATTTGATGCCTCTACCCTTGGCAATCATGAGTTCAATTATGGCTTGGATTTCTTGATGAAATCGCTGGCCGGGGCTGACTTTCCGGTGGTGAATGCCAACGTCGCCCTTGAGCTTGGCAGCGATCCGACGAAGGACAAAACCCTGATCCCACCCTATGTTATTCTTGATCACAAGGTCACGGATGGTGCCGGTGCCGAGCAGCCGATCAAGGTCGGCCTGATCGGTTTCACGCCACCTCAGATTATGAATTGGGATCGTCGCCACCTAGAAGGCAAAGTCCAGGCGCGTGACATTGTTGAAACCGCCAAAGCCTACATTCCCCAGATGAAGGAAGAGGGGGCCGATATCATCGTGGTGTTGTCGCACTCGGGTATCGGGGCCGCCGATGCCAGTGATGGTATGGAGAACGCCGCAGTTCCTCTGGCAGGGCTGGACGGTGTCGACGCCATTTTGACAGGACACAGCCACCTCGTCTTCCCCTCGCCGGGCTATGCTGAATTTGCCGGCACCGATGTAGATGCGGGCACCCTGATGGGGACGCCTGCCACAATGGGAGGCTTCTGGGGCAGCCATATGGGTCTGATTGATCTGCTCATCGAGAAAGATGGCAATGAATGGCGTGTCGTCTCTGCCGTGTCGGAGGCCCGTCCGATCTCAAAGCGCAACGAAGACCGGTCTACGACCGCCTTGGTGGAGAGCAACGAGGACGTTCTGGCCTCCGTTCAAGCTGAACATGACGAGACGTTGACCTATGTGCGCCGGGCCGTTGGCAAAACGGATGCGCCGCTGCATAGCTATTTTGCTTTGGTCGCGGATGATCCTTCGGTTCAAATCGTCTCCATTGCGCAGCTTTGGTACATTGAGCAGATGATGCAGGGGACAGAGCATGAGGGCTTGCCCATTCTTTCTGCAGCAGCGCCGTTTAAGGCCGGTGGCCGAGGTGGACCGGAATATTTCACCGACGTGCCGAAAGGGGACGTGGCGATCAAGAATGTCTCTGATCTGTATCTCTATCCGAACACCGCGCGCGCCGTGCGTGTCACGGGCCAGCAGGTCAAAGACTGGCTAGAACGCTCCGCCGGTATCTTCAATCAGGTCTCGCCCGGCGCGCAGGACGTGGTGTTGTTGAACCCCGAATTCCCGAGCTACAACTTCGATGTGATTGATGGTGTCGAGTATCAGATCGACCTGTCTCAGCGGTCGAAATATGACCCGAAGGGCGCGTTGCTGGACGAGAGCGCCAGCCGCATTGTCAACCTGACCTATGATGGCGCGCCGCTGGATATGGACGCGGAGTTCATCATCGCCACGAACAACTACCGCGCAGGTGGTGGCGGCAGCTTTCCGGGTGCCAGCACGGAAACCACCGTTTTCGAAGGACCAGATACCAACCGAGACGTGATCGTTCGCTACATTGTCGAACAGGGCACCATCAGCCCCCGCGCGGACAGCAACTGGTCGTTTGCGCCAATGGAAGGCACCACGGTTCTGTTTGACACAGGGCCTGCGGCCAAGGCCTATCTGGATCAGGTTGATGCCGATATCGAAGCCGCGGGCGAGGGCCCGGATGGTTTCGCACGGTTTCGCATCTCGCTGTGACGGATTTTAGTGCATGAGCGACGGGTCGCACCGGTTACCGACGATAGACGGGGACTTTGGTGCGGCCTGTTGTGATCAGGAAGATGAGCCCGGCCATGCCGACCAGCAGGGCCGACCCGAAAATGTGAAGCAGGAAGAATAACCCGCCACCGGGTAGGAGCACGGCGTTCGCAGGGGCATCGGGGTCGTAGTAAACGGCGACATCGCTCCCGCCTGTTTGCCGGGCAAGCTCTTTGATCGCCTCGTTGCGCGCGCCCTCGACCACGCCGTCTACCTTGAAATTGGGTGTTGGGCCGAATGCGATGCGCTCACCCGCAAAGTTGGTGCCGTCGATAGTGTACCTGTATTGGACATAGGCCTTGCGGGCGTAGTTTTGCCCTGAACTGGTGCCTTTGAATCCGGCGGAGACGACAGTGCCGGTCACCGAAGGCCAAGACGTGCTCGCGCGAGCGGAGTACAGTTGGGAAGCGCCGAGCCAGCATAGCCAAACGGCGCCAGCCAATAGAACGACGATGCAAAGGACTGACAGGGCTGCGCGCATGGTGTTGTGTTACCTCAGGCTGTGTTGGGGATTTGCGCGGCGTTGGGCTAGGTCGCGTCCTTGTGGGACACCTCGAACGCGGCCTTTTGCGCGTCGCTGGCTTCCGACTGATGCTTGGCCTTCCACTCGTCAAACGGCATGCCGTAGAAAGCTTCGCGGGCCTCCATTTTGCCCATTTCGATGCCACGCTCGGCGGCGGCTTCCTGATACCAACGGCTCAGGCAGTTACGGCAAAAGCCCGCCAGGTTCATCATGTCGATATTCTGCACATCGGTGCGCTTCTGCAGGTGGTCGCGCAGCGTGCGAAAGGCGGCGGCTTCAAGTTCGAGCTGGGTTTGGGCGTCCATGTTCTTCATCCTTCATAGGCCAGAGGCGGCGAGGCTGTCGGTCAGCACCGGCGCCAGTCGATGGGCCCATGCCTGCTGATCTTGTTCAGTTGATATGAGGTCATTTCGTATCTCAATCAAGACATGCGGGCGGCGGTGCTGCAAGGCGTGTTGGTCCATTGTGTCCCCGGTCAGATGCCCCGAATAGGGTTGGTTGTCGCCCACGGTCAGGTCTTTTTCCTGCGCGAGCCGCGCCATGAACGGGTCGGCGAGGCGGCGGTCATGGGCGTAGAGCACACCGATGTGCCAAGGCCGGGGTGGACGGCTTCGCAGTTGCGGTGTGAAGGAATGGATCGAGACCAGAACCGGGTCAGAGCGGTCCGCTGCAATTTTGCCCACTGCGCCGTGGTAAGGTCGATGCATGGTGTCGAGGCGATGCTGGCGCGCCGTCTCGTCCACCGAGCGATTGGCATGGATAATGGTTCCGTCATAGAGCCGCATGATCAGCGTCGGATCGTCCTCGCCGCGGTTGGGATCAATCACGAGGCGGGAGAAATTTGACAGCACCGCCGGGCCGTCCAGTCGTTCCGCCAAAGCCTTGGTGACCGCGGCTGCGCCGATGTCAAAGGCGATGTGTCGGTTCATATCTTCAGCGGGCAAACCCAGATCGCCGCCGTTTATGAAATCTGGTACCGTGTTGGCCGCGTGGTCACACAGGAAGACAAAGCGGCCCGCGCGATCCGCGCCGTCAATCTCAAAAGGTTGATACGTCATGAACATCTGCCCGTTACATCCGCGCCCTATCTAGTCAGTGCCTGCCAAAAGCGCCAGTTGCGATACGGCTTGGATTGGGTCATATGTGGCCCCGGCCCAACGACAAAATTTGAATAACTAAAGGATAACGCAGGAATGAGACGCCTCCGTAAGGTCAAGATCGTTGCAACATTGGGCCCCGCCTCCAACGACTATGACACCATCCGTGCCCTGTTCGAGGCCGGCGCGGACGTGTTCCGCCTGAACATGAGCCACGGCGACCACGCCGAAATTCGGGTGCGCCATGAGATCATCCGCCAAATCGAGAAAGACACCGGCCGCCCGATTGCCATCCTCGCCGACCTTCAGGGCCCCAAACTGCGCGTCGGCCAGTTTGCCGACAGCGAGGGTGTCGATCTGCAAGTCGGCCAAGCCTTCCGCCTTGACCTTGACGACGCGAAGGGTGACGCGACCCGGGTACAGCTTCCGCATAAGGAAATTTTCGATGCGCTAGAGCCGGGGGCTTCGTTGCTGGTCAATGACGGCAAGATCCGGTTGGTGGTGAAAGATTGCGGCGCGGACTTTGCCAATTGTGAAGTTACAGTGGGCGGCGTCATCTCTGACCGTAAAGGCGTGAACGTGCCCGATGTGGTGCTGCCGCTGGCGGCTTTGTCGGACAAGGACCGTAAGGATCTGGAATTTGTCTGCCAGCTTGGCGTCGACTGGCTGGCATTGTCCTTTGTGCAGCGCCCTGCCGATGTGGAGGAAGCGCGCGCTTTGGCCAAAGGCCGGGCCGCGCTTTTGTCGAAAATCGAGAAACCAACTGCCGTGAAGTTCTTTGACGACATCTTGGCGGTATCGGATGGGATCATGGTTGCGCGTGGCGATTTGGGCGTTGAGTTGCCCGTGCAAAACGTGCCGCCGATCCAGAAGCGTCTCGTCCGAAAGTGCCGTGCGGTGGCCAAGCCGGTGATCGTTGCGACCCAGATGCTGGAAAGCATGATCGACAGTCCAATGCCGACCCGTGCGGAGGTTTCAGACGTGGCGACCGCAATCTACGAAGGGACGGACGCCATTATGTTGTCCGCCGAAAGCGCGGCCGGTTCCTACCCGGTCGAGGCGGTCAACACAATGAACAATGTGGCCATCGAGGTTGAGAACGACCCCAACTATATCGATATCATCGCGGCACAGCGCGGCGGCATGAAACACACCATCGCTGATGGCATCGTGGTCGCAGCTCGCGAAATCGCGGAGACGACAGATATCAAAGCGATCTGTTGTTTCTCGCAATCCGGCACCACGGCCCTATTGGTTGCGCGCGAACGTCCACATGTTCCTGCGATTGCGCTGACGCCTTTGAAGGGCACCGCGCGCCGGCTTTGTCTGAGCTGGGGGATGCATTGCGTCATCACCGGCGAGGTGGAGCGCTTCAAAATGGCGGTGGTCAGCGCGGCGCGCGCGGTGCGCGAATACGACTTTGCCACCGAGCAAGATCAGATCGTCGTCACAGCGGGTGTCCCGTTCAACAAGCCGGGCACGACCAATATTCTGCGCGTAGCGCCTGTTGAAGAAAGATTGATTTTCGCAGCCGACCCTGAGTAGTATATTTGCGAAAAGTGTTGTGAGGCCACAGTGTTAACGACCGAGTTCATACTGGTTTTCGGGATAGTCATCGGTGTTTTGGCGGTACCGAGCATGTTTCGCGCCGCCATTGATGGCAATCCACCTCGGGCCGCGGCTTTAGCGATTGTGGTCGCCGGTGGTATGATCGTTTACGCGGTTTTCACCACGCCCGGCGGCTATTCGGTCAATGAGCTGCCAGATATCTTTGCACGTGTGGTCAAAAGCTTTTTGTAAAGCTGAGGCGGGCCTCTGCTTCTCTCTTGCCAAGTTGGATAAAGCTTCGTAGAAGGCGCGCTCGACCCCGTGGGACCGGCTTATAGGCATGCCGAGTCGCCACGTTCACCACCCGAACACCAAGGAGATGGAAATGCCGAAGATGAAGACGAAATCAGGCGCCAAGAAGCGCTTTAAGATGACGGCCTCTGGCCGCGTCAAAGCTGCTCAAGCGGGCAAACGCCACGGCATGATCAAGCGCTCCACCAAGTTTATCCGCACCGCGCGCGGCACGACGATCCTCTGCAAAGCAGATGAGAACATCGTGAAAAAATACATGCCCTACGCGCGCTAAGGAGAATCTGACATGGCAAGAGTTACATCCGGCGTCACAACACACGCACGCCACAAGAAGGTCATCAAAGCCGCTAAAGGGTATTATGGCCGCCGCAAGAACACCTTCAAGGTCGCCTCACAGGCGGTCGATAAGGCCAACCAATACGCGACCCGCGACCGCAAGAACCGCAAGCGCAACTTCCGCGCTTTGTGGATCCAGCGCATCAACGCTGGCTGCCGTGCACTGGACGAAACGCTGACCTATTCGCGTTTCATCAACGGCCTGTCGCTGGCTGGCATCGAAGTGGACCGCAAGGTTCTGGCCGATCTGGCTGTCAACGAGCCTGACGCCTTTGCCGCTGTGGTTGAGAAGGCGAAAGCTGCGCTGGCCTAAGCCGAAGCTGCCTATCAAAGTTCAAAGGAAGCCCTGCGAGAGCGGGGCTTTTTTGTGTCGCCTCTGTGGACGGCGACCTGTGCAAACAAAAAGGCCGCTCTGGGTGAGCGGCCTTCTTAGTTCCTGCGTGACCCTGAGAGATCAGGAGACCGGGCGGGTTTGTTGAGAGACACGCCATGCGTTCACCCTATCCCGGTCACGATCCGACGCGATCAGAGAAAGGCTCTTATCGGCCTCCGCTCTGGCCGTGCGGTCGCGCAGCTGCTCGATGGTCTGTGCCACCTTATTCGATTTCTGTTGCCGCGTTGGACGGTGCGCCACCTGTTGAAGCGCCACCCAGAACCCGATGGCACACGCCGCGGTCATGGCGCAGATCAGGATGAAGAATTGCACGAAGGTCGCCATCAGTTGTCTTGCTCGCTCTTTTTATAAACTTGAAACTCTACGCGGCGGTTCAGCTCGTCATCGGCATCGTCGCCTTGCGCAATCGGAGACCGCGCCCCAAAACCAAGCGGCTCGAACGCCTCCGTTGAGAAGCCGAACGCCTCTAGTGCGGCGATGGTATTGTCCGCACGCTCCCAGCTGAGGCCGAGGTTGATCAGGTCAGACCCGCTGCTGTCGGAATGCCCCGTCACCCGGATGACTGCGTCGTCACAGGCCGCGGCCATCTCACCGAGCAACCGGAGCTGTTGCAGTTTGCCGGGGTCGACCTCGGCGCTACCGATATTGAACAAGATGGTCCGGCCCGCCGTGAAGGTCCGCAGATCATCGACGCAGGTTCGCAGCACGGCGGGTTCAGCGTCGGGGAGGATTTTGGGATCGGCCTCGACGAGGGTCTCCGGCTCGATAAGTGGGTCTGGCTCTGGTGCGACCACAGGCTCAGGTTCTGGCTCAGCACGCGGGGCAGGTGTCGGGCGGGGAACGTAGACAACCTTGATGACTTCTTTGGGGGCAGGGGGCTCTTGCGCTGCGGCCAACTGCAACGCCTTTTCGGTTGCGCGTTCGGCGGCGTCCTCGGCGAATGTTTCGTTAACGGCCTGCAGAGCATTCCAAGCAATCGCACCGACAGCAACAAACGACACCGCGCCAAGCACCACCGCGACACGGGCGCGGGTCTTGGCTTTTTTGATCGGACGAGGTGTCGCCGCGACTTCACTCATAGTAACCCCCAAGTTGCGGGGCGCGCACGCAACCTCCCACAACAGCACAAACGTCGTACGCAAAGTCTAAGCGGAGTGTTGCCCCTCACTGGCAGGTCTTGGGGCGTTTTGTCAGACCAAGCGACGTCCGCTATGTCTAGGCGCTTTATGTGGTAGAAACAGCCCGTAAAACGCGGATATTTTGCGATTTTTCCCAAGTGTGATTCGAAAGACTCACTCCGAAAAATTCATGAGTCTTTGCAGTGATTTAGGGCGGCGCTTGCAATCGCCCGCGCTCAAAGATAGCAGAACCTGACTGATCTGGAGAGGCGTCATGGACGATCTGAAAGCCAAATATCTTGCTCAAATCTCGAGTGCCTCAGACGAGGCGGCGTTGGAGGATATCCGCATTGCCGCCCTCGGCAAGAAGGGTGAAATCAGCCTTCAGATGCGCGGGCTTGGCAAGATGACGCCGGAGGAGCGTCAGGTCGCAGGCCCCGCGCTGAACGCGCTAAAGGATGAGGTGAACTCTGCACTGATCGCCAAGAAGGCCGGGCTTGCCGACGCGGCGCTCAATGAGCGGCTGAAGACCGAGTGGCTGGATGTGACGCTGCCGGGCCGTGGCCGCGCGGCTGGCAGCATTCACCCGATCAGCCAAGTGACGCAGGAGGTCTCGGCTATCTTTGCTGATCTCGGGTTCTCCGTGGCCGAGGGTCCGCAGATTGAAGACGACTGGCATAATTTCGACGCGCTGAATATTCCGAGCCATCATCCGGCACGCGGGGAGATGGACACGTTCTATATGCACCGCGCAGAAGGCGATAACCGCCCGCCGCATGTACTGCGCACGCATACCTCGCCCGTGCAAATCCGTTCAATGCTGGAGCATGGCGCGCCGCTGCGAGTGATCTGCCCCGGCCGCGTTTATCGTGCGGACTACGACCAGACCCACACGCCGATGTTCCATCAGGTTGAGGGGCTGGCGATTGATACTGACATCTCGATGGCCAACCTGAAATGGGTGCTTGAAGAGTTCGTGAAGGCTTTCTTCGAAGTGGATGACGTGGAGTTGCGTTTCCGCGCCTCGCATTTCCCCTTCACCGAGCCGTCTGCCGAGGTCGATATTCGCTGCTCTTGGGATGACGGTCAGCTGAAGGTGGGCGAAGGCGACGACTGGCTGGAGATTTTGGGCTCCGGCATGGTGCACCCAAAAGTGCTTGAGGCTGGTGGTATTGACCCGGCCAAGTGGCAGGGCTTTGCTTTTGGCGTAGGTATCGACCGGATTGCGATGCTGAAATACGGCATTCCCGACCTGCGGGCCTTCTTTGACAGCGACCTGCGTTGGCTACGGAATTACGGCTTTAGCGCGCTTGACCAGCCTGATCTTGCCTCTGGCCTAAGTCGCTGACCGGGCGGCTCAGGCCCAGCTCTGCCGCGATGTCGCAAGCGGTGTCGTAAATTCTGTATTCCAGGTCCCAGTAGCGCGGCAACGCGGCCTCCGCGCTCGCTGAAAGCGGTGGCAGAGGGGCCGGCGCTGCATGGCGTTTCGGATGCTTAGGCATTTCAAATT
This sequence comes from uncultured Litoreibacter sp., assembly GCA_947494645.1. Classification (GTDB taxonomy): domain Bacteria; phylum Pseudomonadota; class Alphaproteobacteria; order Rhodobacterales; family Rhodobacteraceae; genus Litoreibacter. The sequence goes on along the minus strand of CANLVO010000002.1, from coordinate 99,266 downwards.
CGGGCACGCCGAGCTTGGCCATAAAGTCCTGCAAGACGGCGTCCAGATCGCGAAGGTCAGCGCAGGCAACAATCTGGTCTTTGCTGAGCCTCAGAGCTTCCGGGCTGCTCAGATGATACGCCAGATTTGATTGCAGGTGATCAATCGCATTGAACGCAAAATGGGCTGCAGATTTTTGTGCCTCGTTCTCGGAGTTTAGAGTCAGTGCCAACTGTTCCGCGCTGTCGAACCAAAGAAAGGCGACTGCTTCATCTGCGCTCCAGTTGAATTGGTAGGTCGGGCGACCCTGCCGCTGGCGGGAGTAAAAGGCAGAGACGAAACGTTCGGTCGGATTGCGAAAGGTGAAGGCGAGCTGGCGGCTATCACCAAAGTTCTCAAGCGTGTTTTCAAGCGTTGCACGGTGGCGCAGCAATTGCAGAGGACGCTGCCAGTGTTTTCGGTTGTGACGCAGGATAGAGCGGAGATAGCTGCCGCCAGTCTTGCCTATGTGCAAAAGACAAAGCTCGCGCGCATCACTCATCCGAAGAAACTCCGGGGCGCGACATCAATAGAATGGAAGATGGAAGGCTGATCTAGTACCCGCCAAAGTTGCAAAACGGTTTGAACAAACCGCTGCAGCTGAGGTTGGTCACATCGACAACACTCGTGCTTACGGTGAGTGTGTTGTTGTCCACGGAAACTACCGCCAGCGCGGCCGCAATGGCCAATGCCGCTACAGAGGGGCGGAAAACCGAAGACACGAGGTCGAATACAAAAGTAGTCATTTATTGGGCCTCAAACAGACAGAATCACTAACACGCGCCCCACTTCCGACTTATTTGCCGTCAGAATGTGGCGAGATTATGGCATGGTGAGCGAAATGGTAACCATTCTGATGTGCCGCTAAGGCCCTCAACCCCTTTCGTTTATTGCCGCGATGGGATAGCAACCCGGCTAAACCTGATACGCTGTGAATTAAGGCAACCCCATGAAGTTCACCCTCTCCTGGCTCAAGGATCATCTTGAGACCGACGCCTCCGTAGACGAGATTGCTTACGCCCTGACAGACCTTGGTCTTGAGGTCGAAGGGATCGAGAATCCCAGCGAGCGTCTGGCGGGATTTACCGTCGGCCATGTCATCTCTGCCGAGAAGCATCCAGACGCTGACAAATTGCGTGTCTGTCAGGTGGAAACCGACGAAGGCCCGCTGCAGATCATCTGCGGCGCACCGAATGCGCGTCAGGGGATCAATGTCGTCGTGGCAAAGCCCGGCGTCTATGTACCCGGGATCGATACCACCATTGGTGTCGGCAAAATTCGTGGCGTGGAAAGCTATGGGATGATGTGCTCTGAGCGGGAGATGGAGCTGTCTGACGAGCACGACGGTATCATTGAGCTGCCTTCCGGTGACGTCGGTGAGCGCTTTGTGGATTGGCTGGCCGAGCATGACCCGGCGAAGGTCGACACGGTTATTGAGATCGCGATCACGCCCAACCGACCCGACGCCTTGGGTGTCCGCGGCATTGCGCGCGATCTGGCGGCTCGTGGTCTGGGGACACTAAAGCCCCGTAACGTGGAGCCCATCGAGGGCAGCTTCAAAAGCCCGATCAGCGTTTCAATAGACGCGGACACGAACGACGGTTGCCCGGTTTTCTACGGCCGCCTGATCAAAGGCGTGACAAACGGCCCATCGCCGCAATGGCTGCAGGATGTGTTGAAAGCCATTGGCCTGCGTCCGATCAATTTCCTCGTCGATGTCACCAATTTCTTCACCTATGACCGCAATCGCCCGTTGCACGTCTTTGACGCTGACAAGGTGAAAGGCAATTTGCGCGTCTATCGCGCCAAGGGCGGTGAAAAACTCATCGCTCTGGATGACAAGGAATACGCCCTGCACTCCGGCATGATGCTGATTGCCGACGACGAGGGCCCAGAGAGCATTGCGGGTATCATGGGCGGTGCGGCCACTGGGTGTACCGACGAGACGGTGAATGTCTTCGTCGAAAGTGCGTTTTGGGATCTGATCGAGATCGCGCATACCGGACGCAAGTTGAAGATCAACTCTGACGCGAGATACCGGTTTGAACGCGGTGTGGATCCTGAGTTCACTCCCGTTGGTTTGGATCATGCTGTGAAGATGATCCTTGACCACGCAGGTGGCGAGGCCTCCGAGCCGGTAGTGGCAGGTGAGATGCCGGACCATTCGCGTGCCTACAAGCTGGACACGGACCGGGTGCAATCGCTGGTCGGCATGGATATTCCAGCCGCCACGCAGCACGCGACATTGGAAGCTTTGGGCTTTGAGATGAAGGGCGACATGGCACATGTGCCGTCTTGGCGTCCTGATGTTCAGGGGGAGGCCGACCTTGTCGAGGAGGTCGCGAGGATCGCTTCGCTGACTAAGCTGGAAGGCAAACCGCTGACCCGCACCCAAACGGGTGTGCCGAAACCGATCCTGACGCCGATGCAAAAGCGCGAACAAGTGCTTCGCCGCACCATTGCAGCACTTGGGTACAATGAATGCGTGACCTATTCGTTCATTGACGCAGCCTCTGCCGCGCTTTTTGGCAGCGCAGGCGAGGCGACCAAGCTGGAAAATCCGATCAGTTCAGAGATGAGCCATATGCGGCCTGCGCTTCTGCCGGGCCTGCTGCAAGCCGCGGCCCGCAATCAAGCGCGTGGATTTGCGGATATGGCACTGTTTGAGGTGGGCCCTGCCTTCCATGGGGGCGAGCCGTCCGAGCAGCATCTTTTGGCCAGCGGTTTGCTGGTGGGCCATACTGGCCCGAAAGACGTGCATGGAGAACGCCGCGCGGTCGATATCTATGACGTGAAGGCTGATACAGAAGCCGCCTTAGCCGCGATGGGCGCACCTGCGAAGGTGCAGATTATGCGCGGGGCCGCGGATTGGTGGCACCCGGGTCGCCACGGCATGATGTGCCTGGGCCCCAAGAAAGTGCTGGCGGTGTTTGGCGAAATTCACCCGAAAGTGCTGAAAGCGATGGACGTCAAGGGCCCTGCGATGGGCTTCACCATCTGGCCTGCTGAGGTGCCTTTCCCGAAATCCAAATCCGCTGCCCGCGCGCCGTTGCACTTGAAGGATCTACAGGCCGTAGAGCGCGACTTTGCGTTCGTCGTTGATGCAGATGTCGAGGCGCTTACATTGGTCAAAGCGGCGGCTGGCTCGGACAAGGTGCTGATCGAGGACGTGCGTGTCTTTGACGAATTCATCGGCGGCGCATTGGGCGAGGGCAAAAAATCCCTCGCGATCACCGTGCGATTGCAACCAACCGAAAAGACGCTAACTGACGAAGAGATCGAGGCGCTCGCCGCCAAGGTCATCGAGAAAGTGACCAAGGCCACAGGCGGTACGCTGCGCGGTTAAGGCAAAAACAGGAGCGGTCCAATGACCTTGAACGTCTACCTCTCTGGCGAGATCCACACCGACTGGCGCGAGCAGATCATTGCTGCCAGCAAAGGGCTTGATGTCAGCTTCAATAGCCCCGTTACAGATCACGGCGCATCAGATGATTGCGGCGTAGAAATTCTGGGCGCAGAGGATCAGAAATACTGGCACGACCATAAGGGCGCGATGATAAACGCTATTCGGACCCGCAAAGGCATTCAGGACGCTGATGTTGTCGTGGTGCGGTTTGGCGAGCAGTACAAGCAGTGGAACGCGGCCTTTGATGCGGGCTTTGCAGCCGCTTTGGGCAAGTCGCTGATCGTGGTCCACGGGCCAGAGCATCAGCACCCTCTGAAAGAGGTCGATGCTGCCGCCCTCGCGGTGACCGAAGACCCCGCGAAGGTTGCCGATATCTTGCGCTATGTGCTGACTGGCAAACTGCCCTAGACGCTAGTCACGCGGCGGGGTCACCAGTCCCTTTTGCACGGCAGGGCGCGCCACAAAACGCTCCAGATAGGCGACGAGGTTGGGGTTGTCATGCCAGCCGACAAGGTCTTGCGTGCCGTAGAAATCCAGCGCCCTGAGCCAAGGCGCAATCGCGATATCGGCGATGGAGTACTCTCCGGTGATCCAGTCTTTGCCTTCGAGCTGGCCCTCTAGCACAGCCAAAAGCCGCTTAGCTTCCGCGATATATCGCTGTTGGGGACGTTTATCCTCCCACTCTGAGCCCGCAAATTTAGAGAAGAACCCAAGCTGGCCCAGCATTGGCCCAAGCCCGCCCATCTGGAACATGACCCACTGGATCACGATGGCTTTCTCGGACGCGGTCTTGCCCATGAGCTTGCCGGATTTCTCCGCCAGATAGATCAGGATGGCACCGGATTCAAACAAACCCAGGGGCGCGCCGTCTGGCCCGTCGGGATCGATAATGGCCGGGATCTTGTTATTCGGGTTGAGCGACAAGAAAGCTGCGCTTTTGACGTCCACATCCGACAGCGTCACCTTATGGGCTTCATAGGGAATTCCCATCTCTTCGAGCGCGATCGACACTTTCACTCCGTTGGGCGTGGGGAAGGAGTAAAGCTGCAGCACTTTGGCGTCTTGGGCAGGCCATCTTTCAGTGATCGGAAAGTCGGAGAGGTCGGTCATTCGGTAACACCTTTGCTGTGTCGGTTTTCATGCAGGGGGAAACAATACGAAAAAAATCCATGTTATTGTTCAAAAAGCTGTTATTAACCTTCGCGATGCGCTTTTTGATGCGAACAGGGGCGCCGCTAAAGAAATCGAAAGGGACTACGGAATGCTGAGCGAATTTAAAGACTTTATTGCCAAAGGCAATGTCATGGATATGGCTGTGGGTATCATTATTGGTGCGGCCTTCACAGCGATTGTCACATCGTTGGTAGCCGATCTGATCAACCCGATCATCGGTCTTGTGTCGGGTGGAGTCGACTTCACGAATAACTACGTCACTCTGGCCGGTGAAGTGGCCGAGGGTACGTCCCTAGAGGCTGCTCGCGAAGCAGGTGCAAACGTCTTCGCTTGGGGTTCGTTCGTCATGGCCGTCATCAACTTCCTGATCATCGCTTTCGTGGTGTTCATGCTGGTGCGCTACGTCAACAAAGTGAAAGCGATGGCTGAAGGTCCCGCAGAAGAGGAAGCGCCAGCAGGCCCATCCGAGATCGATCTGCTGACCGAGATCCGCGACAACCTCGCCAAGAGCTAAATCGCTCGCACTCAATAAACAAAGGCCCGCCCAATCCGGCGGGCCTTTTTCGTTAGAGCAGCAGGATGCGGCAGGTGCCAGCATCGTTGCGCAGCTGGTGTACCTCTGCCAGCTCGGGGTCGTCGCGCCAGGCCTGTGCCGCCTCCCTGTCCGGGAAAGCCAGCAATACGGCCACGTCCGGTGCATCCCCGTCGCCATCGAGCCATGTTGCCTCAGGCGAGACCTGCAACGGCGTGGCGCCGTATTTTTCCAGGGCAGGGCCAGCGACCTCGCGGTAAGCGGCCATCTTGTCGGGGTCGGTAACCGTGAGAGTAACGAAAGCATGCGCGGTCATAGAAGTTCTCCTTTGAAGTGTTGAGGATGACTTTATCATCTCTCAGAGGCACGAAAACCGCTCAACCCTGCGCTAAGGATGTGCAATATTGCACGGGCTATGATGTATTGGAACGATCTGAAGTACGTGCTTGAAACCGTTCGCCAAGGCGGGTTGAGCGGTGCCGCGCGGGTGCTGAAAGTTAATCACGCCACAGTATCGCGGCGCATTGCAGCCGCCGAAGACGCAATCGGTGCGCGGCTTTTTGACCGTCTGCCGGCCGGCTACGCGCCAACCGATGCTGGTCTGGAAGCCGCACGCGCCGCAGAGCAGATGGAGCGTTCAAGTGCCGAGTTGAACCGCGCGATTGCGGCCCGCGACCGCTCGCTCAGCGGGACCCTGACCATAACCGCACCGCAGCTCTTGGTAGAACGGGTCCTGTCGCCAATATTGCTCGGGTTCCGCGCGGTGCATCCTGAAATCAGGATCAATGTGGTGGCAACAAACGAGGTGCTCAACCTCGCGCAAAGGGAGGCAGATGTCGCATTTCGCATCGGGGGATCGCCGTCCCCGACATTGGTGGGTGTCCGCGTGACGGACCAGCGAGCCGCTGTATATGCCAACCATGACCTGATTGCGCGATTGGAAAATGACCCGTCCCTGCCGCTTGACTGGGTGAGATTTGCACATTGGCCGGGTCTGCCGAAGCAGATCACCTCCACATGGCCAAATCGCAGAGTGGCGTTGGTGGTCGATGACATGATCGCAGCCATTGGAGCCGTGCGGGCTGGGATCGGGGCCACGCGGATGGCCTGCTTTCTGGGCGACAGCGACCCCGCTTTGGCACGGCTGCCGAAGGTCGATCTATTTGAATATTCGCCGATCTGGGTTCTGACCCATCCCGACCTGCGGGCGGTCCCACGGGTGGCAACATTCATGGAGTTCGCAGCCGCCCGTATCCGTAAGATGCGCCCGGCCTTTGAGGGGCGGCTGGACTAGGTTTCCCGCACCACGATTTTGACGGGGAAATGGTCGCTGAAGCCGTTCTCGTCAATATTATCGGCCACATTGCCCTTCGGCGTGCCAAATCGGATTGGACCATTGCCGACCTTGTGGGACACCATTTCCGGCAGGGTGAACACCCCCGCGCTGCCATCGACCACCTTGAATCCGCTTGGATCTGCATCCAAGAGCGGGCGGTTGGCCAACACCTGATCAAACAGATTGCCGTTGTTTTTATAATAGAGCGTGCCGTCGAGAGTGCGCATGTTGCCTCGGTGGTCTTCCACCTCGTTTTGCAGAAACTCCCACGCGAAATTGTAGAATTTTTCGCTCTTGCCGCGTTCAACGTCGCCGCGTTCGCGGGTGGCAATGGCGTTGAACGTTAGGCTGGCGTCCCACGGATCATCGTTGAAATCCCCCATCGCCAGAATAGGGGTGCGGTCGAGGGTCTGGGCCTCTTCACGTGCGCGTTTGTGCCAGTAAGACAGCGTCTCCCCCGCCGTCGCGCGGAAGCCTGCAGAGGCCGCCGCCCCGCCGCCAGAGCGCGACGGCCAGTGGTTGGCCATGACAACCAGCGGTGCATTTGACGTCTTGGAGATAAAGGTGGCCTGCAGAATGTCCCGCGTGCCGGTGCGGCGCATGACGAAGTGGTTGAAGACAAGGGCGCTGTCGACTGTGAAAGCGTTGGCATCGAAAATGAACGCCGTGTCGATGCCACGAAAGCTGAGATCAGCCGTGGCAAAGACCGCCTTGTAATCGCGGGCAGGCAAAAGCGGGGCAATCGTGGCGATCAGGTCGTTGAGTACCTTCTCGTCCTCAACCTCGCAGACCCCTAAAATGGCGGGCCCCGCACCCACATTCATGGCCGCAATGACCTTCGCCAGCTGGGCGCGTTTGCGGTCGTAAAGGGCCTGCGACCACCCTGCAAGATCGGACGCGGTTTGCGCGCGGACCCAGTCGATGCGGTCGGCGTAGTCCTCCGGCGCGAACAGGTTTTCCAAGTTCCAAAAGGCAATGTAATGCTCAGACATAACGGCATCCTCGAAAAGAAATGAATGAATGCCTTCATGCTAGGGCCGTGCTTTGGGCGGGGTCAAATCATGACTTGAGCGCCAGCTGAGGGGAGATCACGTCAATGCCAAGCGCCTTGCCCACGGCATAGTAAGTCAGCTGACCTGCATGAACGTTCAGCCCCGCCAAGAGGTGCTCATCATCTTCGCAAGCCTGACGCCAGCCCTTATCGGCCAAGGCGAGCATGAAGGGCATGGTCGCGTTGCCCAATGCGATGGTCGAGGTGCGGGCCACCGCACCCGGCATATTGGCCACGCAGTAATGCATGACACCGTCGACCTCGTAGATAGGGTCCTTATGGGTGGTGGCTTTTGACGTCTCGAAGCAACCGCCTTGGTCAATTGCTACATCGACGAGCGCCGCGCCGGGCTTCATGCTTGAAAGCTGCGCACGGGAAATCAGCTTGGGCGCCTCGGCCCCCGGGATCAGCACCGCGCCGACCACCATATCGGCCTGTTCTGCCAGCTCTGCAATGTTCCCGGCAGAGGCGTATTGCGTCTTGAACTGCGTCCCGAACACATCGTCGAGATAGCGCATCCTTGGCAGAGAGCGATCAAGTACGGTCACATCCGCGCCCATGCCCGCAGCGATGCGGGCCGCATGGGTGCCGACGACCCCGCCGCCGATGACCATCACGCGGGCAGGGCCGACGCCCGGTACCCCGCCCATCAATACGCCGCGCCCGCCATTGGCTTTTTGCAAGGTCCACGCGCCGACTTGAGGGGCCAATCGACCCGCGACTTCTGACATGGGGGCAAGCAAAGGCAAGCCACCATTTCGGTCAGTAACGGTTTCATAGGCAATCGCCGTGCAACCGGACGCCAAGAGGTCCTTGGTCTGCTCGGGATCGGGCGCGAGATGAAGGTAGGTAAAGAGCAACTGGCCTTCACGCAGCATCTTGCGTTCAATGGGCTGGGGCTCTTTTACCTTAACGATCATCTCGGCTTTCTCGAACACATCCGACGCGTTGCCCAACATCTCGGCCCCGGCAGCAACATAGTCCTCATCCGTGAACCCTGCACCTGTGCCGGCCTGCGTCTCAATCACCACCTGATGGCCGTGGGCTACGGCCTCTCTGGCGGCATTTGGGGTCATCCCGACGCGGAATTCCTGCGGTTTGATTTCTTTTGGGCATCCAATGATCATGCTGGCCTCCTCCGGCAAGTTTGAATTGAGGGTAGCCGCGTTGCATGGCGAATTTTGGAAATTTGACCTTGATGATGCCGCTAACGGTAAAGAATCTTGCGTGATACAGAGAGTTTTGCGAAGAATACCCCATGTCTAGAAATATTGATGAAACAGACAGCCGAATCCTCGCGGTTCTGCAAAAACAGGGCCGGATGTCCAATGCGGACCTCGCGGAAAAGGTGAATCTGTCCGCCTCCGCATGTCATCGCCGCGTGGCCCGGTTGGAGCGTGATAAAATCATCCGCGACTACGTGGCTTTGGTAGACCCGCGTAAAGTGGATCGACCGACGACAGTATTTGTCGAGATTACTCTCAGTGGTCAGGCTGACGAAGTGCTCGAAGCGTTTGAGCGGGAGGTGCGCTTGATCCCGGAGGTACTGGAATGCCATTTGATGGCTGGCAGCGCCGATTACCTGCTGAAAGTCGTCGCCGGTGATACCGAGGACTTTGCTCGCATACATCGCCGCTCCCTTGCGCGGCTGCCGGGGGTTTTGCAGATGCAATCCAGCTTCGCCTTGCGCACCGTGTTCAAGACAACTGCCCTGCCGCTTTAACTGATCACAAACTGCAATCCGTAAAGCGTCGCGGCCCCTGCCAACATCGCAAGCACCACGCCTTTGGTCCAATAGCCGACAGCTACCGTGACAACCGCTGCCGCCAATCGCGCCGGGTCGGGTTGGCCATCTGTCGCAGCAGGCCACAGCACTAGCGGAGCGACGAGACCAGGTAGGATCGCCACAGATGTGTAGCGCAGATGTCTGAGTACCCAGGGCGGCATCGGGCGGCTGCCGATCAGCCCAAGAAACGAAAACCGGATCAGAAACGTGCCCACGCCCATGGCCACGATAATCCCCCAGATCTGTGCGTCAGTGTAATTCATGCCATCCGCCGTTCAATCTCGGCGCCCGTCATCATGGCAAAGACAGCCGCGATGAGCAGGCCGAGGTTTAGCGGCACCCAGAACAATCCAAGCGCCAGCACAATCGACACAAACGCTGCTGCGATATGGGCAGGCGTGCGCAACGCGGGCGCAACCATCGCCAGGAACGCGATCGGCATCGCGAAGTCCAGACCGTAGTCGGACGGGATCCGGTCCCCCAGCACCGCCCCCAGATAGGAGAAACCAAACCAGAGCGGGCAGATTGGCGTCGACACTCCCGCGAAATACGCAAGCTTTTCACGCAAATTCATCTCGGGCCGCGCTTCAAACTCAGCGTTGGACATGGCGTAGCTTTGGTCGACCAGAAAATACGAGATCACCACCCGCTGCCACATCGGCGCAGATCCCAGATGCGGCGTGATCGAGGCTGAATACATCGCCATCCGCAGATTGACCGCCAATGCCGAGGCGAGGATCACCAATACGGGCGCATTCTCCGACATGAACTGCAGCGCGGCAAACTGCGACGCCCCCGCCACCACCAAAACTGAGAACGCCATCGTCTGCGACAAAGGCAGCCCCGCTTCCGTGGCCACCACCCCGAACAGCATCGCAAAGGGGATCACCACGATCACAAAAGGCAGCGCCCGAGTGAGACCCAGCAGATAGGTTGATTTCGAGGTGGAAGTGGTCATGCGTCGGCCCTATGCTGCGTGTCGGCCCTCAAAGGACCGCAGCGGGCAGGGAAGGTCAAATGCCAAATCGTGATAGCGCCTATGTCATTGCGCCATACCCCCAGCGCCCGGGTCTGACGCGACCTGTCACCGGCACAGATCACGAAGGAAACAAGCAGGAAATCAACGTGGTGGAAGAGCGCCCCTTGACCATCTTCCTCAACTCCCGCGAGATCGTCACCGCCATGACCATTGGCGACTATCCTGATTATCTGGCGCTGGGATTTCTGCGCAATCAGGCGATGTTGTCGGACGCTGACGAGGTGACCGGCATCGATTACGACGAAGAGACGAGCACAGTGGTCATCCGCACCGCAGTAGAGACCAACCACGAAGAAAAGCTCGCCAAGAAAACCCGGACCTCCGGCTGCGCCGTGGGCACCGTTTTCGGCGACATGCTCGAAGAGCTTGAAGGACTGAGCCTACCCTCTGCGCAAATTAAGACCTCCGATCTCTATGCTTTGGCGGCCAAGATCAACACCACGCCGAGCCTATATCTGGATGCTGGCGCGATCCACGGCACGGTGCTCTGTCAGGGCGACCGCCCGCTTGTCTATATGGAAGATGTCGGACGTCACAACGCGGTCGACAAGGTCGCGGGCTGGATGCGCTCTGAACGCATAAGCGCGGCGGACAAGACCCTTTACACGACCGGTAGGCTGACCTCTGAGATGGTGATGAAATGTGCGATCATGGGCATCCCGGCGCTGGTCTCCCGTTCTGGCTTTACCGCTTGGGGCGTGGAGCTGGCTCAGCAAGTGGGGTTGACCCTGATCGGTCGGATGCGCGGCCAGCGGTTCATTTGTCTGGCAGGTGAGGAGCGGCTGATCTGGGATGCAGACCCCAGCCACGTCAAACAGGAACCGCGCAAAGCGGCCAGAAAAAGCGCCACATGATGGTTTCGTTTAGGCTCAAATATTCCCCCCGGGAGGCCGCTTAAATGCAGCAACCTCTCGGTGTAATTCTCGCAGGCGGTCAGGCCCGGCGGATGGGTGGTGGCGACAAGGGCCTGCTGATGTTGGGTGGCAAGACCGTCCTGGCCCATGTCATCGACCGGTTGGAGCCTCAGGTTGCAGCGATTGTCTTGAACGCCAATGGCGACCCCGCGCGATTTGACAGCACCTATCCGGTGGTGGCTGACAGCGTGGACGGTTTCGCCGGTCCGCTAGCGGGCGTGCTCGCCGGATTGGATTGGGCCGAAACGCAAGGTGCAACGCATGTCGTGACGGCGGCCGCGGACACGCCGTTCTTTCCATGCGATCTGGTGCCACGCTTGATGCTCGCGGCAGAGCACCATGACATCGCCCTTGCCGCCACGCCGGACCCAAGGCGAGGCCTCGCGCGGCATCCGACTTTTGGCCTCTGGCCTGTGGCATTGCGTGACGATCTACGGGCGGCTTTGAACGACGGGGTGCGCAAGGTCGTCCAATGGACCGACCGCCACAAGACGGCATCCGCAGAGTTCCCGGCAGAGCCGTTTGACCCGTTCTTCAATATCAACACGCCAGATGATCTGGCACGGGCGGAGGCCCTCTTGGCATGAACGTTTTTGGTGTTGTGGGCTGGAAGAACTCTGGCAAGACCGGGTTGATGGAGCGGCTCGTGGCTGAGTTCGTCTCGCGGGGGTTGAGCGTGTCCACCCTTAAACATGCCCATCATAGTTTTGAGGTTGACCGCCCCGGCAAGGACAGCGACCGGCACCGCGTGGCTGGCGCGCAGCAGGTATTGTTGTCCTCGTCTAACCGTTGGGCGTTGATGAGCGAGTTGCGCGGCGCGAAAGAGCCGCCTTTGGCAGAATTGTTGGCCAAGCTCTCGCCCGTCGATTTGGTACTGATCGAGGGCTATAAGCGCGACACGCACCCGAAGATCGAGGCGCATCGCGCCGAGACCGGCCAACCGCTGATCGCCGTGGACGACGACACGATCCGGGCGGTCGCCAGCAACACTGACCCCGACGGGCTGAGCGTCCCCCTCCTTGATCTGGATGACACCAAAGCCATTGCCGATTTCATCCTCTCTGAGCTTGAGATGTGACCCTGTTCGACACGTATGTGGTGGTCGATTGGTCTGGAGGAAACGACGCAGGGGCCCGCCCGCGCAAAGACGCGATTTGGGTCTGCAACGCCGGCGACGCGACGCCCGTCTATCTGCGCAACCGCCAAGTTGCTGAGCAATGGTTGGCGGAGCTCATCGAAACGGAAACTGGTGCTGGTCGACGTTGCCTGATCGGCTTTGACTTCCCCTTTGGCTACCCGGCAGGTTTTGCTGAGGCGGTCACGGGGTCAGAAGACCCTTTGGCGATGTGGAGCTGGTTAGAGGCCAGGATCGAGGATCACCCGGACCGCAACAACCGCTGCCAGGTCGCCTCTGATATCAACGCGCTGTTTGCAGGTGTTGGTCCGTTCTGGGGCAATCCGTTCCGATCTCAAGACTACGCGGATCTGCCCCGTAAAGGATTGGCCCGCACCAATACAGAATTTCCCGAACGTCGCGCCGTAGAAAACCGCGCGAAGGGCAGTTTCACCTGCTGGCAACTGGCGGGGGCGGGGGCCGTTGGTTCGCAGGTGCTCATGGGCCTGCCGGTGCTTTCCCGGCTCAGGCAGCGTTTTGCGGGACAGGTCTCTGTCTGGCCGTTTGAGCAGTTGCAGACCCCTGTCGCTTTCGTTGAAATATGGCCTTCCCTGATCGCGCCGCAGATCGCGCAGGCGCAACAGCCCGGAGAAATCAAAGACGCAGCGCAGATGCGGGTTTTAGCGGGTGTGCTGGCATCGCTTGACAAACACGGGCGGCTGGACGCCATGTTGGCAGAGGGCCAAACCGGAGCCAGCGAAGGCTGGATCCTCGGGGTTGGACATGAGGCGGAGTTGGCGCGGATGGCAAACGAACAGATCAAACCAGAGGCTCTGGCCAATGATTGCTTCGCCCTGCCACAAGGGGTGAACTGGACCTCGGTCGATGAGGCGCTGGCGCGTCTGAAAGACCGGATGCAGCCAGTCATGGGGGTCGAAACCATCCCTGTTTCCGAAAGTGCAGGTCGCATTCTGGCAGAGGACATCTCTGCCCTACGTTCAAACCCGCCAGCCCCGAACTCTGCAATCGACGGCTACGGTTTCGCCTTTGAGCACATGGAGCGCAAAATGCCCCTGAGCGCCGGCCGCGCAGCCGCTGGCGCGGCGTTCAAGGAGGCCCTGCCCGCAGGTCAGGCGATCCGCATTCTGACCGGCGCAGTCCTGCCCGAAGGGGTCGACACGGTGGTGATGCAGGAGGAATGTACCGTCACGGACGGGCAGGTCGCTTTACCCGACAAAGTGAAGCAAGGGCAAAACACGCGCAAGGCGGGCGAAGATGTGGTGCAAGGAGCGTTGGCGCTTCGAGCGACCCATCTTATGCGTCCGCAAGATGCAGCGCTTCTGACGGCCTTGGGCGTCTCAGACATCACAGTGACCAAGCGTCTGCGCGTGGGGGTCTTGTCCACCGGCGACGAGCTGATCGCCCCAAAAGCCGATGCGCCTGCTGATCGCACCTTTGACGCCAACCGTCCCATGCTGTTGAGCCTCGCCAAACGGTGGAGCTACGATGCTGTCGATTTGGGGCATGTGGGTGATGACCGTGACGCGCTTCGTGACGTGTTGAACGAGGCCGCCGGCCGCTGCGACGTCATCCTAACCTCGGGCGGCGCTTCGGCTGGGGATGAAGATCACGTCTCCGCCTTACTGACCGAGGAAGGGTCCCTGACAAGCTGGCGGATTGCGATCAAGCCGGGCCGTCCGCTGGCCTTGGCCATGTGGAACGGCACCCCGATATTTGGCCTTCCGGGCAACCCGGTCGCGGCCTTTACTTGCGCGTTGATTTTCGCGCGGCCGTCCTTATCGGTGCTGGCGGGCGGCAGATGGTCTGACCCGCGTGGCTTCATGGTCCCTGCCGCTTTCTCCAAATCCAAAAAGCAAGGGCGCCGAGAATTTTCGCGGGCGCGCCTGACCGACGATGGCCACGTAGAGGTGTTTGCCTCTGAAGGGTCGGGCCGCATCTCGGGCCTCAGCTGGGCAGATGGGTTTGTAGAGCTGGATGATCCAGCGCAGAAGGTCACACCCGGCGACTTGGTGCGCTACGTGCCGTTTTCCAGCTACGGTCTTTAGTCAAACGTCCCGGTCACCCGACCGAGCAGCATAAACGCCCGCGCGGTGCGGGTGTCGGCAAGCCGGATGATGTCATCATCCGTCGCATGCTCGCTGAAACGCGCAAAAGTACGGTCGAACTGACGCAAAAAATGGTGCACCGCGTCACGAAAGATCGGATCGGCCCGCATACGGCCAGAGGCCAGCGCCAATGCGGAGCGATCATGAATACCGCCAATCCCCGAGATCGCGGCGCCGCGTTGCCCTTCCGCAAACTTGCGCCACAGCACGGGTCGAGACCGGTCGGGCCGCAAATCATCCATATAAATTCCGTCATGGCTGAGCAGGGTCAGCACGTCCTGCGAAGCCCGGATCAGCTTGCCTGAATTGGCATCGGCCAAGGCCCGGCGCAGCTGGCCGAACCCTTCCGCGTCGTTCTCATTTTCAGGAAAATTCATCGCACCTATAAAGTCACTAATCGAAAGCGCAGGGTTCAAGGCCTCAGGCGGGGTACCAAGTGCCAGCATCGGCTGGCTGTCCCCGGAGGCGATACCTTCCGAAACCAGCGCGGGTTGTTGCGGGGAGTCGGCGGGAAGTTGGTTATCCCGGCTCGTCGCGAAGGTTGCAATCGCCGTCTCGGCCTGTTTCTGGCGGGCGACGATCTCGTCAAGCTTTTGCTCCAGCGCAGGCTTAACACCGTCCACCCGCGCCTGGTTATGCGACAGATACGCATTGCGCATCGCGTCGATGGACGCCTGCAGACGGGCACTTTCCTCGCGCATGATCCGGGCAGATTTCACCACGGTGGCCCCAATCCAGATCATCGCGATCGGCAGGAAAATTGCTAGGATAGACAGAAGGTATCCCGACTGTGTGGCTCTGCCCGCATTTGGGTCCCGCAGGAACATGAAATACACTAGGACGCTCAGAACCCATAACACTGTCAGCGCGATGGCGATCACATCAGCGGCAGCCAGACCACTGTCTTGGCGCAAGTAGGCGCCAAAATTTATTGGCTTGCCTTCTGCTGGACGCGCAGCAGGAGCTTGCTGTTGGGGCGGGATCACCTCTTGCGGCGTCTCTTGGCTCATGGTGTTGCCTTCATCATTGGGCGTCATCGCAAAAGATGTACGCCTAGACGTATTTGATCTCTAGCACTTCATAATCGCGCGTACCGCCGGGCGTGCGGACCTCAACGCTGTCGCCCTCTTCTTTGCCGATCAGGGCGCGCGCCAAAGGCGAGCCGATGTTCAGAAGCCCATTGTGAATATCAGCCTCCTGTTCGCCGACGATCTGGTAGGTCTTTTCTTCCTCGGTCTCTTCGTCGACCAGTTTGACAGTGGCACCAAACTTGATCGCCCCGGAAAGGCTTGCAGGATCAATAACTTGCGCCAGCCCAATCATGCCCTCCAGTTCTTTGATGCGGCCTTCGATAAAGGACTGCTTTTCCTTGGCGGAGTGGTACTCAGCGTTTTCCGACAGGTCGCCATGCTCGCGGGCCTCAGCGATTGCGGTGATGATGGCAGGGCGCTCCTCGACCTTCAGCTGTTTCAACTCGCTATCGAGGGCTTTGAAGCCCTTGGGCGTCATTGGTATCTTGTCCATGATCTTACCGTTCTTGTTGCAGAGGCGCACGGTGAGGCACGCGAGAATCTTATGTCACCCGGAGTGCCGCGGATTTGCAAGCCCACATGGGCGGCACCCCGCCGAGATGGTCTTGCAGAGCTAGTTTTGCAGGGATGCGCGTGGCGTCGGGGCGGTAGGCTCCCCATCTACACCGCAGGCAGTAAGACAAAACGTAGCGACGAGTGCGATGATAATGATCCTCATCCAAGTTTCTCCTTCCATCTGGCGATTTGCGACCGCACTTGTGCAGGTGCTGTGCCGCCATAGCTGGTGCGGCTGGCGACAGAATTCTTGACCCCTAGCACGTCAAACACGTCTTGGGTGATTTTGGCGTGGACGCTTTGCATGTCATCCAGCGATAAATCTGGCAGGTCACAGCCCTTGTCCTCAGCCAGCTTAACGAGGCTGCCCGTCACGTGATGCGCGTCGCGAAACGGCATATCAAGGCTGCGCACCAGCCAATCGGCCAAATCCGTAGCGGTGGAGAAACCTGAGGCCGCGGCGGCTTCCAGGTTTGGCTGGTTGGCGCTCATATCCGAGACCATGCCCGTCATTGCAGCGAGCGCCAGCATCAAGTTGTCGGCGGCGTCAAAAGTTTGCTCTTTGTCCTCCTGCATGTCCTTGGAATAGGTCAGGGGCAGGCCCTTCATCACCATCATCAATGCGGTATTGGCCCCGTATATGCGGGCGACCTTCGCGCGGATCAGCTCAGCGGCGTCTGGGTTCTTCTTTTGGGGCATGATCGAGGACCCGGTGGAGAACCGGTCAGACAGAGCCACGAAACGGAACTGCGCCGAGGACCAAATCACCAGCTCTTCCGCGAAACGCGACAGGTGCATCGCACAGATCGAGGCGGCGTTCAAGAAATCCAGCGCGAAATCGCGATCAGATACGGCGTCGAGCGAGTTTGCGGCCGGCCGGTCAAATCCGAGCGCCTGCGCCGTGGCATCGCGGTCGATGTTAAAGCTGGTCCCTGCAAGGGCCGCCGCACCAAGCGGGCTTTCATTCATCCGAGCACGGGCATCCGAAAAGCGTGAGGCGTCACGGCCCAGCATCTCGACGTAAGCCAGCATGTGGTGGCCCCATGTCACCGGCTGCGCGGTTTGCAGATGAGTAAAACCCGGCATTACCCAATCGGTCCCGGCCTCGGCCTGAGCAAGAAACGCCTTTTGCAACGCCTCGATGGCCTGCAGGCAGGCGTCGATTTGGTCGCGGACCCAAAGCCTGAAATCTGTCGCCACCTGATCATTGCGTGACCGGGCAGTATGCAACCGGCCTGCAGGCTCGCCCACGATCTCTTTCAGGCGGGCTTCGATATTCATGTGGATGTCTTCAAGTGCCGTGCTGAACGTGAATTTTCCGGTCTCGATCTCTGACAACACCGTGAGGAGGCCTTCCCGGATGGCCCGCGCATCGTTATCGGTCAGGATACCTTGTGCGGCCAACATGGCGGCATGGGCGCGGGACCCTTCTATATCCTGCTTTGCCATCCGCTTGTCGAAGCCGATGGAAGCATTGATCGCTTCCATAATGGCGTCGGGGCCTGCCGCAAAGCGCCCGCCCCACATGGTGTTTGAAGTGTCGTCAGTCATTGAGGCTGGCCTTGTTGGAGCTGCAGTTATGCGTCTATTCCGATCCTTGGTCCTATACGCGGGGCTGGCCCTGATGGGCAACCCCGCCAGCGCCGATGTAGGCCGTCTGGTGGCTTTGGCCGAGGGCGAGTTGGGTCGCATCCAGTTCCATTCTGAGCCCCGTCCTTTGCAGCTTTCGGCGTTCCTTGACGAGAACGGCGCGCCTGCGACTTTGGATGATTACCGCGGCAAACATGTGCTTTTGAATTTCTGGGCGCTCTGGTGTGCGCCTTGCGTAAAGGAAATGCCTGCGCTGAACCGTCTGGACGGTGCAATTGGCGAAGGCTTCGAGGTGGTCACCCTAGCCACTGGTCGAAACGCGCGCCCTGCTGTGGATGCGTTTTTCGCCGAGAAGGAATTGGTGAACCTTCCCAAGCTGTTTGACCCGAAGATGCAGATTGCACGCGAGGCGGGCGCGCCCGGGCTGCCGGTGAGTATCTTCATCAACCCGGAAGGCCAAGAAATCGGTCGCGCTGTGGGTGACTACGAATGGGACAGCCCCGCCGCACAGGCATTGATCAGGGGCTGGATGGCTGGAAGCTGATCTGAATGTGCGGCTGCGCCGCGCATGATGTTATTGCGCTGTCGCGCGGACCCGGGGGCTTTGCCCCCAAACCCCCTGCGAAGCACACCATGGCGAGGCCTCAGCCTTTTGCGCGGACCGTTTGCAGCAGCGGCATCAGCTGACCCATATCGGGGCCATGCTGCATTCCTGTCAACGCCTTCCTGAGCGGCATGAACAGCGCCCGGCCCTTGCGTCCAGATTTCTCTTTCACGGCCGAGGTCCATTCGGACCAGCTGGTCTCCGTGAACGGCATTTCGGGCAGTAAGGTCAGCGCCTCGGACACAAATTCTGCATCCTCCGGGTCGATATCGGGCTCCGCCCCGTCACGGCAGAGGGTCCACCATTGTGCTATGTCGTGGCGCGTCGTGATGTTTTCACGAGCCACGTTCCAGAAGGCGTCTTGCAACTCCGCAGGAACGCCCAAAGCGTCAAGATCTGCTGCGACTGCATCTACGTCCTGCGCATGCAGGTGCTTTGCGGTCAGCGGGTAAAGGTCATCTACATCAAACTTAGTTGGAGCTGTGCCGAAACGCGACAA
Source organism: uncultured Litoreibacter sp. (assembly GCA_947494645.1). Taxonomy (GTDB): domain Bacteria; phylum Pseudomonadota; class Alphaproteobacteria; order Rhodobacterales; family Rhodobacteraceae; genus Litoreibacter. Next base: position 80,492 of record CANLVO010000002.1, on the reverse strand, counting down.
ATCGAACCCCTCGACCAGCTCCTCCATGGAGCTGCGCAGCTCTATTGGATCCGAGGACCCGATGCGGGCCATATGCGACAGCAGGGCCAGCGGCTCCACACCGTTTTCGCGCAGGTCGCGCAGCGCCAATGTGCCGAGACGTTTGGACAAAGCTTCACCTTGTGGTCCGGTCAACAACGAGTGGTGCGCAAAATTGGGAACTGTTCCGCCGAGCGCCTCGATGATCTGGATCTGCGTCGCGGTATTCGTCACATGGTCCGAGCCACGCACGACATGCGTAATGCCCATGTCCGTGTCATCGACCACCGACGCAATCGTATAAAGCACCTGACCGTCACCGCGAATAAGCACAGGATCAGAAACCGAGGCCGCGTCAATTGATATGTCGCCGAGGATGCCATCGGTCCAGTTGATCCGGGCATGGTCCAGCTTGAAGCGCCATACGCCTGAGCCACGCTCTGCCTTGAGCGCGTCCTTTTCGGCCTCACTCAGGTCCAGCGCGGCACGGTCATAGACGGGCGGCTTTCCCATATTGAGTTGTTTCTTGCGTTTCAGGTCCAGCTCGACCGGCGTTTCCCATGCCTCGTAGAAGCGGTTGATCTCGCGCAGTTTGTCAGCGGCTTCGGCGTAGCGGTCCAACCGGGAGGACTGCGTCTCCACCCGGTCCCATTCAAGGCCGAGCCATTCAAGGTCTTGCTTGATTGCGTCCGCATATTCCGGCTTGGAACGTTCTGGATCCGTGTCGTCCAGCCGCAACACAAATTCACCGCCATTCTTGCGAGCAATCAGATAGTTGAACAGCGCAGTACGCAGGTTGCCGACATGCAGGTAGCCGGTGGGAGAGGGGGCAAAGCGGGTGACGGTCATTTCAGATCCTTTGAAGGCTGGCTGGGTGAAACATAGGCCGCGCTGTTTGTCCATATACTGCGGCGCGCCAAAGCTGTTCACGCGGTGTTTATCGATCCAAGCCGAAGTCGCGCTATACTATAACATCTGATCAAAAACAGGAGAGAAATACCATGCCGAACTCATTCTCCCGCCGTGCGGCCCTGAAACTTGGCGCTGCACTTCCTTTGGGCGCACCTGCGCTTCTGACTGCCACTGCGACCCGCGCTGATGGTCATGCCAAGAAAGACATCGGCATGGCGACCTACCGTCGAATGCAGCTGGGCGATTTCGAAGTGGTTACCTTGCTGACCAACACAAGGATGGTTGAGGGCCCGCAGAACATCTTTGGGATGAACGTTCCGGCCGACGAGTTCGCCGCTGTCTCAGAGGCGGCTTTTCTGCCCAATGACAAGATGCAGTTCTTCTTCACGCCCACTTTGGTCAACACCGGTTCAGAGGTCATCCTGTTTGACACTGGCCAAAGCCCCGAGGGCATCGTGGGCGCGCTGGACGCGGCGGGCTATGCGCCAAGCGACGTCAACACGGTGGTCATTACTCACATGCATGGCGACCATATCGGCGGCTTGATAGGAGACGGAGGCGAGACTTTCACCAATGCGAGCTACGTCACCGGCGCGGCGGAACACAACCATTGGTCTGGTGCTGCGAATGACAATTTCAACGCCAAGGTGAAGCCGCTGGACGATAAGTTTTCAATGATCGACGACGGTGCGGCCGTGGCGTCCGGCATCACGGCGGTGGGTGCGTTTGGCCATACGCCCGGGCACATGACCTATATGTTGGAGTCCGGTGGTAAGCAGCTTTTGCTGATGGCCGATCTGGCCAATCATTACGTGTATTCGTTGGCGCATCCCGACTGGGAAGTGAAGTTTGACATGGACAAATCTGCCGCTGCTGCGTCCCGGCGCAAGGTGCTGGGCATGTTGGCGGCAGACAAGATCCCAACTGTTGGATATCACATGCCATTCCCTGGTGTCGGATATGTAGCTGCCAAAGATGACGGGTTTGAATACGTCCCCGTGAGCTACCAGATGATGCTCTGACAGATCACATTTTAAGAAATCGAGAAGCGCCGCGTCGTAGAAATGCGAGGCGGCGCAACGTTTTGTTAGGGAAGGGCTGCAAGAAAGACCAAGCGAGAGGGGACAGATCTGTGATTGGACACCCTGGATGACACTTGGCGACAACAGAGACCAAATTTTGGATGTGATGGAGCTCATCCAACAACCTATGTTCCTCTTGCAGGTGCAGGGTCCAGAGACGTTCGTTTTTCGAGGTCTCAACGGTATTCACCAAAACCTGTCCGGCCTGAGCAACGAGATGGTGGTCGGAAAAACCCCGCATGACGCCTTTCCGCAACGGCTCGCCGACACCGTCGTCCAGAACTACGAGATCTGCCGGGCCTCCGGCGAGGTCTACACCTATGAAGAGATTCTAGAGCTGCCGACCGGCCCGCTTTGGTGGCAAACGACCCTCTCTCCGGTATTCGACGATCAGGGCAATTTGAGCCAGATTGTGGGTCTGGCTTTCGACATCACACCCCGCAAGGATGCTATGTTTGGCGCCTCACAAAAGCTGTCTGAAATGACGCGGCTGAACGAAGACCTGCAGGTTTTTGCCTCAACAACGGCGCAGGATATGCAGGGGCCGTTTCAGACAATGATCGCCCTGATTGATATGGTTATGGACGGTTTTGTGGACCTCGGCGATGAAAAAGGGGATCAGTTGGCGCTTTGCTCAGAAATCGCCCATGACGCCATTGCCTCCATGAGCGGCATTCTCGCGACGGCCCAAGGCCTTAAGCTTGCCAAGAAAGAGGTGGACGAAGTTGATATGGGGCATGTTGCCTCTGACATTGCGGCCCTGCTTGATCCTCACCAACGCCTGAGCATCGAACTGCCAAGCGCGCATGTCACCACTGACCGCGTTGCCATGCAGATGGTACTGCGCAACTTGATGGAAAACGCCGTGCGCTATGCTGACAAAAAGATCTCCGTCAGCGTCGCAGAGCTGGCGGATGACCCAACCGGCAATGTTATCGCCGTGACGGTCAGCGATGACGGCGTCGGGCGCTCCGCAGGCATCCGCAGTGATGGGCAGTCGGTATTGCCAACACCCGGTCAGGTTGGCACGGACTTTGGATTGAATTCTGCCCTAGCCATCGTAGCCGCACGCGGCGGCCGCGTGGTACAGGCGCAGAACAACTTTACAACTGGCGCTGCGATCCAGTTCACTCTGCCGGGTGCGTTCGCTGGGACCTCAAAGAACGCCCAGCAAAAGGAGGGCAGCCTGCCGAAGGCCACGCCCTTTCAGTTGACGGGCTATACGCAAATAGGCACGGGACTGCCCAGCAAGATACGGCCAACCTAGCTCGTATCGCGCCAGCGGTTCACAATAGGGTAGCGGCGATCCAGCCAGAAAGCGCGCGGAGTCAAACGCCCGCCGGGGGCGGATTGGAAGCGCTTGTACTCTGAAATGTAGATCAGATGCTCGATCTTCTTGACCATTGCACGGTCATGGCCCGCGGCGACTACTTCTGCCACGGATTGGTCTTGATCCACCAAACGGTCCAGTATGTCATCCAACACCTCATAGGGCGGCAGTGAGTCCTCATCTTTTTGATCAGGCCGCAGCTCTGCGGATGGAGGCTTGTCAATGATACGGGTCGGGATCACCTCGCCCTGTTTGCCCATCAACCAGCTCTCATGATGCGTGTTGCGCCAACGGCAGGTCTCAAAGACCCGCATCTTGTAGAGGTCCTTGATCGGGTTGTAGCCGCCCGACATGTCTCCGTAGATCGTGGCATAACCCACCGCGACCTCGGACTTGTTACCCGTGGTCAGAAGCATTTCGCCAAACTTGTTCGACAGCGCCATCAGCATCAGACCACGCAACCGCGACTGGATATTCTCTTCGGTCACATCCGGTTCGGTGCCCTCCATTAAAGGGGCCAAAGCCTCTGTCACCGCTGCACGCGGCCCGGAAATAGGCACTGTGTCAATCCGCGCGCCCAAACGGTTGGCACAGTCGGACGCGTCTTCCAGCGAATGTTCCGACGTATATTCCGACGGCAGCATCACACAGCGCACGTTCTCCGGACCCAGCGCGTCGCACGCAATTGTCGCCACCAGCGCCGAGTCGATCCCGCCCGACATGCCCAGCAACACCGACTTGAACCCGGTCTTGCCCATATAGTCGCGCAGCGACTCGACCATCATCCGGTAATCGAGCGCCCATTCATCCGGCAACACGGTCTTCGTTGATGCAATCGCGCGCCAGCCGTCGTCGCCTTGCTCGAAATCAACATGCGCGATCACCTCGTCAAAGGCAGGCAGTTGCAATGCCAACTCGCCCCCCGGGTTCAGCACGAAAGAGCAGCCGTCAAACACCTGGTCATCCTGCCCGCCGACCATGTTGAGGTAGACCAGCGGCAGCCCGGTCTCGACCACACGGGACACCATGTGACTTACCCGAATGTCATGCTTATTGCGAAAGTAGGGCGAGCCGTTAGGCACCAAGAGCAATTGCGCCCCCGACTCGGCCAAGGTTTCTGACACATCCTCATGCCAAGCGTCTTCGCAGATTGGCGTGCCGATCCGCAACGGGTCCAGCGCATAAGGCCCCTGAATGGGTCCGCGCGTATAGACCCGCTTCTCGTCAAACACATTAAAATTCGGCAACTCATGCTTGAGGATCCGCGAAGCTACTTTGCCGTCTTTCAGGATCGAATAGGCGTTATAAAGCTGTCCGTCCTGCATCATCGGATGCCCGATCCCCATCGCGGGGCCCTCCGCAATTTGTGCGGCCAACGCATCAACGGCGCGCATCGCATCCGCCGTGAAGGCAGGCTTCATTGGAAGGTCTTGCACCTGATAGCCGGTCAGAAACATCTCGGGCAATGCGACCATCTGAGCGTCGGCTGCACGCGCCTCTTCCCAAGCTGCAATCGCCTTGGCCGCGTTGCCCGCAAAGTCGCCCACGGTTGGGTTCAGCTGCGCCAATGTCAGGCGGAAAGTTTGGGTCATGGACGTGTCTCCGGTGCAGTTGCGACCGTTCTAGCAGACCTATGCTCAAGGGAAAGGGCCGCAGCAGCAGTGCTTGTCACCGCCCCCGGCCTCCACTAGTCTTTTTTGCAACAACGCGCTGGCGTTTTTGAGGGAATTCGGGGGAAACCATCGTGCAATTGAAACATGTCGCCGCAACTCTTTTGGCGCTTAGCCTCGCCGCACCTGCCGCTGCTCAAGAGAGCGGGACCAAGCAGTATGACGATGGCGGGCTATATACTGGCGCATTCAAAGAGGGAAAACGCCACGGCCAAGGCACGTTTACGCTGCCCAATGGCTACGAGTACTCCGGCAATTGGGTCGAAGGTGAGATCAAAGGCCAAGGCACCGCGCGTTTCCCCAACGGCTCGCTTTATGAAGGCCAGTTCGAGACTGGAAAGCCTGACGGGTTTGGCAAGATTATCTTCGCCGATGGCGGCACTTATGAGGGCGACTGGACCGACGGAAAAATTACCGGTCGCGGCATTGCAACTTACGCTAACGGCACACGTTACGAGGGTGAGTTCCGCAACGCGCAGCACCACGGCACCGGCCTGATGGTCAGCCCAAATGGCTACCGCTACGAAGGTCAATGGGTGGGTGGCGTCAAAGAAGGTAAGGGCAAGATCACCTACCCGGATGGTGCGACCTATGATGGCCAGATGGCTGGCGGCAAACGGCAGGGCGAAGGGACCTTGGTGATGACCGACGGGCTGACGTATACCGGCGACTGGAAAGACGGCCAGATTGACGGCACGGGCACGCTGACGCAATCCAACGGCGACGTCTATGAAGGAACTTTGGTGGCCGGGGCTCGCGAAGGCACGGGCAAGGTCACCTATGCGAATGGCGACGTATATGAAGGCGCGTTCATGGCGGATGCCCGAAACGGCCAGGGCAGCTTCACCGGCACAGACGGCTTTGCATATACCGGCAGCTGGGTGAACGGCAAAATCGAAGGTACCGGCAAAGTGACTTACCCCGACGGCTCCGTCTATGAAGGAGAGCTCAAGGACGATCTGGCCAATGGCACCGGCAAAATAACTTACCCGGACGGCTCGACTTACGAGGGTGATTGGGTCGCAGGCGTAATCGAGGGCCAAGGCGTCGCCCGGTATGAAAACGGTTTGGTCTATGAAGGCAGCTTCGAAAATGCCTTGATCTCGGGCCAAGGCAAGATGACTTACCCTGATGGCTACGTCTACGAAGGTGCTTGGGTGGAAGGTAAGCGCGAGGGTGCCGGCAGAGCATCTTATGCCGATGGGTCGGTATATGACGGCACTTTTAAAGGGGGTCAGCGTGACGGGCAGGGCAGTTTCACTCGGCCTGATGGGTTCTCTTATGAAGGTGAGTGGAAAGACGGCCAGATCAGTGGGACCGGCAAGGCAACCTACCCCACCGGGGACGTCTATGAAGGTGCGTTCGAGAACGGCAAACGGTCCGGCGAGGGTGTTATGAGCTACGCAGACGGAGCGGTCTCGGCGGGTGAATGGGCTGAGGGCCGCCTGACAAAGATCAGCGAAACGGAAGAGGCCGTCGCCGAACCGGCCTCAGAGCCTGCCGCCGAAGCTGAAACCGAGGCAGCAGACAACAACTAAGGCGCCTGATAGGTAGCCTAAACAACGTCGCCTGCGTCAAGCCGGGCGAGCCAAGCCTGTGCTTCCGCACGGACTACGTCGCGCTTGGCTTCATCCATCCGGTCCCAGACCCGGTACATATTGCCCATTCGGTGGTTATTGCCGAACCGGTCGCGGTGCCGGGCCAGAAAGTCCCAATAGAGCACGTTGAACGGGCAGGCATCCGGCCCGGTCTTGTCTTTCACCATATAGGCACAGCTTTTGCAGTAATCCGACATCCGGTCGATATAGGCCCCGGACGAGATATAGGGTTTCGAGCCGACCACCCCGCCATCTGCCCACTGGCTCATCCCGATCACATTCGGGGCCTCGACCCACTCATAGGCATCCGCGTAGACCGCCAAGTACCACTCATGAACTTCGTGCGGATCTACGCCTGCGAGCAGCGCGAAATTGCCCGTCACCATTAGCCGCTGAATGTGATGCGCGTAGGCATCTGTCCCGGTTTGGCCTACGGCCTTGGAGATGCAGTTCATCTTGGTTTCGGCCCCCCAGAAAAACGCCGGCAGTGCTCGTTCATGGCCCAAAACATTGCGCGACGTGTATTCTGGCCCTTCGAGGAAATAGATGCCGCGCATATACTCTCGCCAGCCGATGATCTGGCGGATGAAGCCCTCAGCTGCGTTGATCGGCGCATGGCCGTCGCGGTAGGCGTCCTCAACCTGACGGCACACATCCAGCGGGTCGAGAAGCCCCGCATTGATGTAGAAGCTGATGATCGAGTGATAGAGGAACTTTTCTTCCCCCATCATTGCGTCCTGAAAATCCCCGAAATGCGGCAGCGCGTAGTTGATCCAGCGGGTCAGTTGGCGCTGCGCCTGCTCTGCGTCAGTCGCAAACCAGAATGGATGTAGATCGCCGAAATTCTCGCCGAACCGCGCCTCGACGAGGTCCAAGACTTCTTGCACGGTCTCATCGGGAGTGAATTCCATCGGGCCTGTGTAGTTGATCGATTTGGGCGCGGATTTGCGGTTGTCGTGGTCAAAATTCCATTTCCCTTCAACCGGCTTGTCTCCATCCATGAGCAGCCCCGTCTTGCGGCGCATATCTCGGTAAAACCACTCCATCCGAAGCTCTTTGCGCCCGTCGGCCCAGGCCTCGAATTCGGCATGTGAGGCGATAAAGCGTGTGTCCTGCAGTTGGGTGACCTTCAATGGCCCGTCATTCAGCGCCTCGATCAATCGCCACTCCCCGGGTTCAGTGGCGATAACCTCGCTGGCGCCATATGTTTCTGCGTGGCGGAGCAACTCGCCGGGGATAGACCCCGCATTCTCAGGGTCGTCCAGCTTTGTATAGGTCACTTGCCAGCCATCGGAGATCAGCCTCGCCGCAAACTTACGCATGGCGGAGAACAGGAACGCTATCTTTTTCGGATGGTGCGGCACATACGTGGCTTCCGCCGCGACCTCGGCCATGACCACGACGTCTGTGTCCTTGTCCGCATGCTGCAGTGCGGAGAGCGTCTCTGACAACTGATCGCCCAGAACCAGAACCAGCCTCACCATGGGATGGCCGCGCCGCTATAGTCAAAGAATTCGCCACTGTGATCCGGTGTCAGCTGATCCATGACGTTGATCAGATTCGCCGCTGCTTTTTCAGGTGGGACGGTGGTATGTCGGCCCGCATATTTTGCCGTGAACGGTGTGGCCACGGTGCCTGGATGCAGCGTGACGCAGATGGCTTGTTTATGGGTCCGGGCCAGCTCTATCGCCGCGCCATGGATCAATTGGTTCAGCGCGGATTTGGCCGCGCGGTAGCTGTGCCACCCGCCAATCTGGTTGTTGCCAATTGAGCCGACCCGCGCTGAAAGCGCCGCAAACACGCAGCGCCGGTCACGCGGAATCAGGGGCAGGGCATGCTTCAGCACCAAAGCTGGACCCATCGCGTTGACCTGAAACTGTTCCAAAAGCGCCTCTGGCGTCAGAGCTTTGATGGTCTTCTCAGGCTCATGTCCGCCGGCTGTAAGTGCGCCGGTGGCCACAAAGATCGTGTCGAACGTCCCTTCGAGCCCGCCTAACACGCGCACAATGCTATCCTCGTCAGTGACATCGAGGCCGTGCGCGCTGCGCGATAACCCGGTAACCTCGCCCTCAAGCGCACCGGCCACCGCACTGCCAATCCCGCCCGATGCGCCGATGATCAAATGTCGTTCCATGCCGCTTGAGGTAACGCGGTGGCCAAGAGCGTCAACAGCAATAGACAACGACGGGGGTTTTCATTTGGGAGGGTGGTTGTATGATACAGCGCATGTTGAAGATCGCCATCTCCCGCATCCTACTGCTTCTTAGCCTGCGCTGAGCGTGCCATCCGGCGCGTGCCGCTCAGTAGGACCAGCGCCGGACATCTTCCTAACATCAGCTAAGAGACCAGTCCCATGACAGACAAAAACCGTGTTGTGATCTTTGACACCACATTGCGCGATGGCGAGCAATCGCCGGGCGCTACCATGAGCCACGCCGAGAAACTTGAGATCGCAGGCCTGCTGGACGAGATGGGTGTCGACATCATCGAAGCGGGCTTCCCGATTGCCTCAGAGGGTGATTTCGAGGCAGTCAAAGCCATTTCCGAGCAAACCAAAGACGCCGTGATCTGCGGTTTGGCGCGGGCCAATTTCAAGGACATTGATCGTTGCTGGGAGGCCGTGAAACACGCGAAAAAGCCGCGTATCCATACGTTTATCGGCACTTCCGAGCTGCACCGTGCCATCCCGAACCTGACCATGGATGAGATGGCTGACAAAATCCACGAGACCGTTACCCATGCCCGTAACCTGTGCGACAACGTGCAATGGTCGCCCATGGATGCCACGCGAACCGAGTGGGACTATCTTTGCCGCGTTGTCGAGATCGCGATCAAGGCGGGCGCCAGCACCATCAATATCCCCGATACTGTCGGCTACACCGCGCCCAACGAAAGCGCCGACCTGATCCGTCGCCTGATCGCCAAGGTCCCCGGTGCAGACGAGGTGGTCTTTGCCACGCATTGCCATAACGACTTGGGCATGGCGACAGCGAACTCGCTGGCGGCTGTTGAAGGCGGCGCGCGCCAAATTGAATGCACGATCAACGGTCTGGGCGAACGCGCGGGCAACACGGCGTTGGAAGAGGTGGTCATGGCCATGAAAGTGCGCCACGACATTATCCCGTTCACGACCGCCATCGACAGCACCAAGCTGATGAATATTTCGCGCCGCGTGGCGGCTGTCTCAGGCTTCGCGGTGCAGTTTAACAAGGCGATTGTCGGCAAGAATGCCTTTGCGCATGAGAGCGGCATTCATCAGGATGGTATGCTGAAAAATGCGGAAACTTTTGAAATCATGCGCCCTGAAGACGTAGGCTTGTCAGAAACCAATCTGGTGATGGGCAAGCATTCTGGGCGTGCCGCGTTGCGTTCGAAACTCAGTGAGTTGGGCTTTGACCTGGGCGACAACCAACTGAAGGATGTCTTCGTGCGGTTCAAAGCTCTGGCGGACCAGAAGAAGGAAATCTACGACGAGGATCTTATTGCGCTGATGCAGGTCGGCTCGGATGTGGAAGACCGCATCAAGCTAAACGCATTGCACGTGTCTTGCGGCATGGATCTTGAAAAATCCGCAGAGATGTCGTTGACTATCGACGGCGAGACCCATACCACACGCCAGACGGGCGATGGACCAGTGGACGCGGCGTTTAACGCGGTAAAAGCCCTGTTTGAGCACTCCGCCCGGCTGCAGCTGTACCAGGTAAGCGCGGTGACGGAAGGCACCGATGCGCAGGCGACGGTGTCGGTGCGACTGGAAGAGGACGGAAAGATTGCCACTGGACAATCGGCGGATGTCGACACGGTCGTGGCTTCCGTGCGGGCCTATATCGACGCGCTGAACCGGCTGTTGGTGCGCCGTGAGAAGTCTGGCGGTGACATGGCGGAAGTGTCCTACAAGGACGCAGGCTGATCCAAAGGAGCGCTGACGCGCGTTGTTTTGACAGGCGTGGCGGGCGAGGTGAGCCCGCCATTTCTGGTGTTGTACTCATCGTGATGAAAGCGCCGCCTTCGGCGAGAGTATTTCTGAAGCAATGATGGGGCGTCAGGCGAAAACCTGAGAGATGGCTTTCGCAGCGTCGTGCGTGCCGTATGGGGCATTGAAGATGAACAGGCCTGAACCGACCATGCGGTGCCCATCACGTACCGGTGGAAAGCTCACCTCATGACGCAGCGCGCCCGACAAACCCACGCTTTCCAACTTGCCCAGCATCGGGCCATGGGGCCCGCCTTCGAGGATCGGATACCACAACGCGATGATGCCGACATTCCACTTGCGATGTAGCTTCAGGATATGGGCCGGGATCGTCTCGTAGTCAGATTTTAACTCGTAGCTTGGGTCAATGAGAACCATGCCCCGGCGTGGCTCGGGCGGGCAGACTTTTTGAGCCATAGCGAAGCCGTCCTGAGGGTGGCATTTCGCCTTATGTGTCATCGTCTCAGAAAGGGCGGCGAACTCTTGCGGGTGCAACTCTGCCAGATGCAGACGATCCCCCTTACGCAGCAAGGTCGAGGCCAGAAGCGGGGAGCCAGGGTAAGCGGTGGTGCCATGCTCCGCGCGGATCGCGGAAAGCGCCCGGATGTAGGGGTGATCCGGAGCGATACGGTCCAAAAGCCGCGACCCAGCCACTGCCTCTCCGGTCTTGAGGGCTTCGGGCGTATCGAGCCGGTACAGACCCCGCCCTGCATGGGTCTCGAGATAGGTAAGCGGCTTAGGTTTCACGGTAAGGTAGTCGAGCATCGCAGCCAGCAGCGCATGTTTGTGTACATCGGCCGGGTTTGCGGCGTGATATATATGTTGGTAGGACAGCATAGGCGCTCCTAGCAGACCACACTCTGGCGGAATAGCGCCTTTTGGGTGCTGCGCTCTCTTTAACCCGGGCGCGGGGCTTTCTATAACGGCGCATGAGCCGGCCGGGGTCAATGGATTCGGCGGGACCAACAGTTTGAGCAGGAACACCCACATGTCTATCTTCGGCAGCTTGTTTTCGTCTGACATGGCGATCGATCTCGGCACAGCGAACACGCTGGTCTACGTCAAGGGTCGCGGCGTTGTGCTGAACGAGCCATCCGTAGTCGCCTACCACACCAAGGCGGGCCGCAAGGAGGTGCTGGCCGTGGGTGAAGACGCCAAGCTTATGCTTGGTCGCACGCCCGGCAGCATTGAGGCGATCCGACCTATGCGTGAAGGCGTGATTGCCGATTTTGACACCGCCGAGGAGATGATCAAGCACTTCATCCGCAAGGTGCACAAACGGTCCACCTTCACCAAGCCCAAGGTCATCGTCTGCGTGCCACATGGCGCGACACCTGTTGAGAAACGGGCCATTCGCCAGTCTGTCTTGGGCGCGGGCGCGCGTAAAGCGGGGCTGATTGCCGAACCGATTGCGGCTGCAATTGGTGCTGGCATGCCGATTACGGACCCGACCGGCAACATGGTTGTCGACATTGGTGGCGGTACGACCGAGGTGGCGGTGCTCTCGCTGGGCGACATTGTCTACGCGCGATCCGTGCGTGTTGGTGGCGACCGAATGGACGAAGCGCTGGTCAGCTATCTGCGCCGCCATCACAACATTCTGGTGGGGGAAAGCACAGCGGAACGGATCAAGACCTCTATCGGGACCGCGCGGATGCCGGATGACGGGCGCGGCGCGTCTATGCAAATCCGGGGTCGTGATCTGCTGAACGGGGTCCCCAAGGAAACCGAGATCAATCAGGCGCAAGTCGCCGAGGCCCTGGCCGAGCCGGTGCAGCAAATCTGCGAAGCTGTGATGACCGCGCTGGAAGCCACACCACCTGATCTGGCTGCAGACATCGTGGACCGGGGCGTTATGCTCACCGGCGGGGGTGCCCTCTTGGGTGAGTTGGACCTCGCACTGCGCGAACAGACTGGGCTGGCCATTTCAGTGGCCGACGAGTCGCTGAATTGTGTGGCCCTGGGCACCGGCAAAGCCCTTGAATATGAAAAGCAATTGCGCCACGTGATCGACTACGAAAGCTGAAGCGGAGGCCTCTTTGAGGGGGCGTCGCAGATGGTCTAGAGTAACCCAGCAACTGCCGGGAAGATTGATTTGGCACGAGATCGAAATGCGCAGGAAGAATACACAAGGCCCGTCAGGCGCGTTCTGATCGGGCTTTTGGTGGTTATCCTGCTCGCGGTGTTTGTGGTCTGGCGCATCGACAATCCGCGCATCGAGCGGCTGCGCTCGGCCGCGATCGACAAAATCCTTCCTTCATTCGAATGGGCCTTGGTGCCCGCCACGCGGGTCTCGCGGATGGTTGAGGATTTCCAATCTTACACACGTATATACGAGCAAAACCAAGAGCTTAGGCGCGAGCTTCAGCAGATGAAGAGCTGGCAGGAAGCCGCTATTCAACTGGGTCAGGAAAACGCCCGCCTGCTTGATCTCAATAAGGTGCGGCTGAACGCGCAGCTGACATACGTTACCGGTGTGGTGCTGACAGATAATGGCTCTCCCTTCCGCCGATCAGTACTTTTGAATGTAGGCGCACGTGACGGTATTCGCGACGGCTGGGCCACGATGGACGGGCTGGGGCTGGTGGGACGAATCTCCGGTGTGGGGGAGCAAACGTCCCGTGTGATCCTACTGACTGACAGCAACAGCCGGGTTCCGGTGCGTATCCAACCCTCGGGCCAGAACGCGCTGTTGGTCGGCGACAACACATTGGCCCCTCCGGTTGATATCGCAGATAATCTGGAAGATGTCCGCCCTGGTGACCGCGTCGTGACCTCGGGCGACGGCAAGGTGTTTCCCGCCGACATTCTGGTGGGACAGATCGCACAAGGACCCAATGGGCGGCTACGCGTGAAACTTGCCGCGGATTACGGCCGCCTCGAATTTCTGCGAGTACTGCGCAATCCGGAGGCCCCGGCGATCCGTTCAACCGGGGATCTGATTGCCCCGGATGAGCTGCCCGCTGATGAGATACCCGTCAGCGAAGCGCTCACCGAGCCTGCAGAAGAGGCGGAGGCAACAGATGGTTGATCCTGCCGCAACAAGACGTTGGGTGTTCCGCGGGCTCTTCTTCGCACTTTGCGCCTGTATCATCTTCATCAGCATGTTGCCGCTGACGACAGAGCCGCGCCGCGTGCCCGGCCCAGACTTGCTGTTTTGCATCACGGCTATCTGGATCATGCGCAGGCCGCGGTGGGCGCCTGTGGGGCTGATCGTGCTAGTGCATCTGATTGCGGATTTGCTGTTTCTTCGTCCAGTCGGGCTATGGCCAGCTATCTCGCTATTGGGCTACGAATACCTCCGCCGCAAATCCACCGCGAGCACGGAGATCCCTGCATTGATCGAGTTTGGGATGGCGATGACGCTGTTCGCCACAATGGTGGCCGCGAATGCGGTGGTTCATCTACTCTTCGGCATTCCGCATCCCTCTTTCGGCGCAAGTGCCCTGCATGTTATCGTCACGGCGGTGGCCTATCCGGTCGTTATGGCGTTCTCAGTGTTCGTCACGCGGGTGCGTCGAGCGCGGCCATCAGATTTTGACGGGTCAGGGATGATTTCATGAGGCGTTCGCCGAAGGATACTGAGGACAGCATCGGCATGATTAGCCGTCGCGGGCTGATCCTTGGCTCCGGCATGGCGGGTTTCGCTGTGTTGCTGGGCAGCCGGATGCGCCAATTGCAAGTGAATGAGGCCGATCAATTCCGTCTTCTGGCCGAGGAAAACCGGATCAACATCCGTCTTTTGCCGCCGCCGCGCGGGCAGGTGTTTGACCGAAACGGTTTGCTCATCGCGGGCAACCAGCAGAATTACCGCGTCACCATCATTCGCGACGAGGTGGATGACCCCAAGCAAACACTGACAAACCTCAGCCGCTTGATCCCGCTCCCCCCGGAAGAGGTCGAGCGTATCTTGGAGGAGATGTCCAAGCGCTCCCGTTTGGTGCCGGTCACCGTTGCCGATAGGCTCAGCTGGGAGGACGTCAGCCAAGTCGCGGTGAACGCCCCCGCCTTGCCCGGGATCACGCCGGAGTTTGGGCTCAGCCGATTTTATCCGCGCGGCGACGATTTCGCCCATATCATCGGCTATGTCGGGCCTGTTTCGGACTATGACCTAAGCCGGATCGAAAACCCTGATCCGTTGCTGCAAATCCCGAAGTTCCAGATCGGCAAGACCGGGATCGAAAACAAGCTGGAGGCCTCGTTGCGGGGCAAAGCAGGGACCAAGCGGATTGAGGTGAACGCCGTTGGCCGCGTCATGCGCGAACTGGGCCGCGATGAGGCCACCAAGGGCGAAACCGTACAACTGACCATCGACACCAAGTTGCAGAACTTCGTCCAGGCGCGACTGGCAGGCGAAAGCGCTGCGGCCGTGGTCATCGACGTCACCAATGGCGATCTGGTCGCCATCGGTTCAGCACCTGCATTCGACCCCAACAAATTTGTGCGTGGCATCTCTGTCGCGGATTACGCGTCACTGACAGAGAACAAATATCGCCCGCTGGCCAACAAAGCGGTGCAAGGGACCTACCCGCCGGGCTCCACGTTCAAGATGGTCACTGCCTTGGCGGCAATCGAGGCCGGAGAAATCACCGCCGAAGAAACCGTCTATTGCGGCGGTCACACCGAAGTTGCGAACCGCCGCTTCCACTGCTGGAAACGCGGTGGTCACGGCAAGATGGACCTGCACAATTCTCTCAAACAGTCCTGCGACGTTTACTATTACGACCTCGCCCAGCGCGTCGGCATTGAAAGAATATCTGCGATGGCTCGCAAACTGGGGCTTGGCGAGCGGCACAATGTGCCCATGTCTGCCGTTTCTTCCGGCTTGACCCCCACCAAAGCGTGGAAGGCTGAAAACCGGGGCGCGGATTGGGTGATTGGCGACAGCCTGAACGCCGCTATCGGGCAGGGCTTTGTGCTGGCCTCTCCCTTGCAGCTTGCGGTCATGACAGCGCGGCTTGCTACAGGCCGCGCTGTCGAGCCACGCCTCGTGCGTGCCGTCAATGAGCAAGAGGTTCCGCCGACGCTCGGCGCACCGCTCGAGCTGTCCAAGACCTCGCTCGACTACATTCGCCAAGGCATGTTTGCCGTCAGTAACGAACAACGCGGCACCGGCTATAGCTCTCGCATTGCAGACAAAGAGCGCCGCATGGCGGGTAAAACCGGTACCAGCCAGGTTCGCAACATCACTGCTGCAGAGCGTCGGGCAGGGGTCTTTCGCAACGAAGACCTGCCATGGGAGCGTCGCGACCATGCGCTGTTCGTGGGCTTTGCCCCCTACGACAACCCGCGCTACGCAATTTCCGTTGTGGTCGAGCATGGTGGCGGTGGCTCTCGCGCCGCCGCGCCGATCGCTCGCGACATCATTCTTGCAGCCCAATTTGACGGGATACCGCCACTGTCAGCCTACCCTGAATCACAACGGGGCCGGATCCAATCCGCGCTCGAAGAGCTTCAAATCGACGACCCCAAAGATGGCCCAAAGGTCTCTGAGGCATGACATATCTCGCGCATAACCATAAGTCGGTGCCATCCGGCCCGCTGAAGCTGCTCTATCTGAACTGGCCTATCGCCATGCTGCTCGCCGCCATCGCTAGCGTCGGGTTCCTGATGCTCTATTCCGTAGCGGGTGGTTCCATGACCCCTTGGGCGGAGCCGCAAATGAAGCGCTTTGTCATGGGGCTGGTCCTTATGTTCATCGTGGCGATGATCCCCACATGGTTCCTGCGCAATATGGCGGGACTGGCTTATGGCGTCTCCGTGCTGCTGCTGATCGGCGTGGAGTTCTTCGGGTCGACTGGCATGGGCGCGCAGCGCTGGATCGACCTTGGATTTATGCGCCTGCAGCCCTCAGAGCTGACCAAAATCACACTCGTGCTCTTCCTCGCCTCTTACTACGACTGGCTCGACATCAAGAAAACCTCTCACCCGTTCTGGGTGCTGATCCCGGTTGTGATCATTCTGGTGCCCACCTACTTGACCCTTCGCCAACCCGACCTTGGAACGGCGCTCTTGCTGATGTTCGGCGGCGGTGGGCTGATGTTTTTGGCGGGCGTCAGCTGGCTCTATTTCGCGGGCGTCATCGGGGGCGCAGCCGCGCTCGTTTCTGCCGTGTTCAAATCCCGAGGCACCGAGTGGCAGTTGCTAAAAGACTACCAATATCGCCGCATCGACACGTTTCTCGACCCCGCCTCCGACCCGCTGGGCGCGGGCTATCATATCACCCAGTCCAAGATCGCGCTGGGCTCCGGCGGCTGGACCGGGCGCGGATATATGCAAGGCACTCAAAGCAGGCTGAACTTCCTGCCCGAGAAACACACCGATTTCATTTTCACCACACTGGCCGAGGAGTTTGGCTTCGTTGGCGGCATATCCCTGCTGCTGCTTTACGTGCTGGTGCTGGTGTTCTGCGTCGCCTCGGCGCTCAGCAACAAGGACCGGTTCGCCTCGCTTGTCACGTTGGGCGTCGCGCTGACCTTCTTCCTATTCTTCGCCGTGAACATGTCGATGGTCATGGGGCTGGCCCCTGTTGTGGGCGTGCCGCTGCCCTTGGTCAGCTATGGTGGCTCCGCCATGCTGGTGCTGATGCTGGCTTTCGGGCTCGTGCAATCCGCCCATGTCCACAGGCCACGCTAAGCGATGATAAACATCCTCTTTTCCGCCCAACCCGCTCGTTGGGAGGAGTTTCGCCCTCACCTCCACACGGCCTTCGACAAGGCAGGTCTCGACTACACATTGGCGACGGAATTCCCACCTGAGCAGGTCGACTATATTGTCTACGCCCCAAACGGCCCGGTCACCGATCTGTCGCCCTACACCAACACCAAAGCAGTGCTCAGCCTTTGGGCCGGGGTCGAAAGCATCGTCGACAATAAGACCCTCACCCAGCCGCTCTGCCGAATGGTTGATCACGGGCTGACGGAAGGCATGGTCGAATGGGTCACGGGCCACACCTTGCGCCACCATCTTGGGATAGACCGCCATATTCTTGGTCAAACTGGAGAATGGCTCGAAGGCGCGCCACCCTTGGCGCGGGAGCGCAAGGTCTGCGTGCTGGGCCTCGGCGCCTTGGGAACGGCCTGCGCACAGCAGCTTGCGGCACTGAATTTCGATGTCCACGGCTGGAGCCGGCGTGAAAAGTCGGTCCGAGGGGTCGCATGCCATCATGGTGACACAGGCCTTTCGACAAGCCTGACCGATGCAGATGTCATTATTCTGTTGCTTCCTGACACGCCGGCCACTGCCAATATCATCAACGCCGAAACGCTTGGATTGCTGGCCACGGGCGCGGTGATCATCAACCCGGGCCGCGGCCCGTTGATCGACGATGATGCTTTGATACAGGCGCTGGATCATGGCACCCTGAACCACGCTACTCTGGATGTGTTCCGCATCGAGCCGCTGCCTTCAGAGCATCCCTTTTGGGCCCATCCGAAGGTCACAGTTACGCCGCATATCGCCTCGGAAACCCGGCCCTCCAGCGCGTCCGAGGTCATTGCAGAGAACATCCGTCGCGGTGAAGCGGGCGAACCGTTCTTGCATCTCGTTGATCGGGACGCAGGGTATTAAAGGCGTGGCGGCTTGTCGGGGTTCATCCCCGGCGCGACGGGCGCCTCTGGCGCGGCCATCTCTGGCAAATCAAACCTCAGTCCGACTTTCGCCAGTTCCGCCGCCAAAGGGTCGCGGGCGCTGAAAAAAGCCACATCCAGCGATCCTGCTTCGATACCGCTGAACACCAGTGCCTCATTCACCGCGTGCACCAGTGCGGGTTCCGCCCCCGGCACCGGGTCCAGAAATGCCAGCATATGCGATTGACCGCCTCCTTTGTATCGAACCGCACAAAGATAGGCGTGCCGTGCGAGCCCGGTGCTCATGGCCAGCTTTGTATCCAACCCGGTGACCAACGCCTCCTGCAACCCGGCGGGGGGAAGCAGTTCCTCAGGCGTCGCCTCAACATCCTTTGGCACGGTGCCAAGGGTGTCATGCAACCACGCAATCGCCGCGGGCGGCAGCACGATAGACGAGGGCGCCACCTCAAGGTTCAGTCCCAATCCCAGCGATTGCTCCGCCAGCATTTGCGCCAAGGCGCGCCCTGACAACGCGGCATAAGGTGCGCTTCCCGCAAACTCTGCCAAGCGCTCTTCGCGGTCAAAGGCCAGGACCAAATTGGTGTCTTCGACCGGAAACAAGCTTGGAGAGATCTGCTTCCCTTCGGCCGGAGCGTCGAGCAACAAAAATAGCTCGGCATCCGCGAGACGTTCGTAGAACCGCAACCGCGCGGCTTCGCTTGCCTCCATCTCGGCGTGAGCTTTGTCCAATGGGGTCATCGAGGATCTTTCAGCAGCCTTGCGACGGTCAACTGAATGCGTGGGATCACGTCTGACTCGAACCAGTCATTTTTCTTCAGCCATCTGTTATTTCTCGGGCTGGGATGAGGCAACACGAATACGCCATTCTCCCCCTCACGCGACCGTCTCACCGCCTCGGTGACAGCCAAGCCCTTTAGGTTAGGCAAGTGCCAAGCAATGGCATACTGCCCTAGCACAAGTGTCAACCGAACCTCTTCCAAAGAGGCCATGACGGGCTCTCGCCATGCCCGCGCGCATTCAGGTCTGGGTGGCATGTCGCCGGATGTTCCAGATCCCGGAAAGCAGAGCCCCATCGGAAACAAGCCTATGCGCGGGTCATCGTAAAACGTCGCCTCATCCACACCTAACCACCCCCGCAGACGAACACCTGACGCATCATCAAACGGCCTTTTCTTGGCGTGCGTGATCCGCCCGGGCGCCTGACCTACGACAAGAATTCTTACCGCCGGGTCCAGCTGAAAGATAGGATTTGGACCCAGCTCCAACCCCTCACAAATCCTGCACCCCCGCATCGAAGCCATCAGGGCCGAAAGATCATCTGTCATCTGACGCCCTTTGCCTTAGCCAGTGTCAGGCCGAGTCTGAAACCCGTCAAACGCCGCATCCGGATAACTTGACCGCCAGTCAAGCTTTTGGAGCGGTGTGCCGCTGGCGATCTCCTTCAAGGCGAGGTCCTTTTGCAGGCCAAGCCTGCGTTGAAGATGAAAAGCCAACGCCTTCAGCGGTTTGCGTGGCTTTGTCTGTTTGTAAAAATGATCTGCATAAAGATGTGCATCTTTCGACGACAAGCGATACCGATTAGCCCAAAGTTCTGCAAAATTCGCATCTCTATGCAGCAAAACACCAAACAAGTGATGTAGCCAGAAATATGGGTAAGGCTTAGCAGTCTCAGGCGAGAACGGTTCCATGACCGCCATTGGGTCTTCAGGTACGAAAAGGGGCGTTCCAGGCTTTTGCAGCGGCGCGCGGGCAACGGACCAATACGACCGTACCAACGCGTTCCAGTCCCGCACAAGATGCGCGCCCGGACGAGCTGCCAGAAACCACGAAGACAGAGGCAGTGTGATGCCCTCCCGCTCAAACGCGAAAAAAGCCGCTCTTGCCAGAGCGTGATTGATCCAGTCATCCAAGGGCGCAAGCGGCACAACGCTGGCGTCCACCCAAATGCCGCCATGCTGATCAAGCAAGCTTAGCCGGATTATGTCGGACCGAGCCTGGACAGTCACATCAGCAAGGTCGATTGGTAGGTCAGCGAGATAGGGCCGGCTGGTTTTGTCGTCCAGAACCACCAGCTCAAAGTCAGGATTTAACGACCGCCAACGTTCAAAGTTCCAACGTACGAGAGGAGGTGCATTCTCTTCGCCCTGCATCCAAAGGGAGTAGATTTGGCGCGGCAAAGGTTCCGTGCTGTCAGTCATCGTTAAGAAGATTTGAGGCGGGCAAACAGCATATTTTGCCGCCTCTTATGCTCATAGCCGAACAAATCCAGTTTTTGCTGCAAAATTTCGGCAGGGCTTTCCGCATTTCGTTCCGGGCTGACATCTACGGCTATCTTTGAAGGTCTCAGGTCTCCTAGCCCGTCAAACACCTCGATTTCCACGCCTTCAGCCTCGATTTTCACGAAATCGGGCCGGGTTCCCAGTTCAGCGAAGTAGCTGTCGAGCCGCCGTACCATGATGGTCTGTGAGGACACCAGTGTTCCGTCATCCGGGTCCAGCAGCGAATGCTCTACCGCTGAGGAGGACAGGTTGATGGTTACCTCCTTGTCCGCGTCAAATAGCCCGCATTCGTTTAAATGGACATTGCTCATTCCGACGAAATTGCGCCGAACAGCCTGAGCGTTCTGTTCGCTCGGCTCAAACATATGTACGGCAGAGGCGAGCTCGCAGGCGCTCAAACTGAAGCCACCCACGAACGCTCCACAATCAACCACTACGTCACCCTGTTCGACCTCCACAAACCCAGGCAGGGAATATTTGCGCTTGAGCAGCTCTTTGTAGCCGAAGGATACATGCGAGTATTTGATCATCGGAAGAGGCGTCGGAAAGGTGATCTGCTGGCCAAGCTGTTTCACAATGACGGCATCGCTGTCTTGCCGAAACCGCGTGGCGACCAGCGACGGCATCACCGCGGTGAACGCCGTGTAAATCTGTTGTATCCTGCGCGGCGGCAAATCTGCGCAACGTTTGCGGAGCGAGTTTTCAAACCGACGTGAGTGTTTAGTTCCCATCGGAAAATAAGAGTTCGACATGCTATACGCATTCCTTCTTCCGGCGGGAATGTTCAGGTCCTGCATTGGCGATACGGTATAGGCCCGCCAACCAGTTCACCTTAAATATGCTGCCTGCCCCCGCCGATGCAAGCGTCAGTTTGGGCAGGCAGCGCGTGGCTTGGTGTGGTTGCGAAGCAGCGGGGTGGTGGTGTAGACGCAAAGAAAAGAAGGGTGGACCGACAGGTGGCAAAATCGAGCAGCTCTGTGCAAATGACAGGTATCAGCCAACTCGAACGTGACTTCCAATACGAGGCGGACGCTAACCTGTGGTCACTGAAGGCCAAAGCCGGCGCGTTCACCTATTCGGATGGTGATCAGAACGAGAACTATCTGCTCTCAGTGATCCGCGCTGCATCCGACTGCTCCGTAATGTCAGATGAACTTACCGCTGCCATGAAAGATTGGCCCTCCACCTATCATCTGCATCATCAGCGCTGTAACCTATTCCGCCCGGTGGTACGGCACTTGAAAGGCCCGATCCTCGAAATCGGGGCTGGCTGTGGAGTGCTGACGCGGTTCCTCGGCGAGCAGGGGCATCAGGTTTTCGCGCTCGAGGGCAGCGCCCGCCGGGCTTCAATAATCGGAGAACGCTGCCGCGACCTAGAGAATGTCAGCGTCATCAACGCCAACTTTCAGGATTTTCAACCAGAGACCAAATTTCAAACCATCACACTTATCGGCGTGCTCGAGTATGCCCGGCTTTACTTTGCCGACGGCAGCGAGAGCGACCCCGTGGATCAAATGCTGCGTCAGGTTGCTGGGATGTTGGCGCCGGACGGTGTTCTTATGGTTGCCATCGAAAACCAGATGGGGCTGAAGTATTTCGCAGGCTACCCCGAAGACCATCTGGGCAAACCCATGACTGGCATCGAAGATCACTATACGGACAATTCCGTTGTCACCTTTGGGCGTCAGGAATTGTCCGAACGCCTCGCCGCGGCAGGACTGACTTCGCAGCGCTTTGCGTACCCTGTCCCGGATTACAAGTTTCCGGAAGCCATGCTGTTCGAAGAGGCGATGTCTGGCCCGCAGGCAGGCCACTATGCGCCGCTTGTTGCAGGCGCTATGGCGTCCGATCGTCAAAAGCCGAACCATCTGACCTTCAGGTTATCGAAGACGATCGGTCCGGTGATGAAAAACGGTATGGGCGCAGATATGGCGAATTCTTTTTTGGCTATGTCGTCGGCCTCTGATGCGCCATTCGCCGCGCCTGAGCAAAGCACCGCCGTCTATTATGGCAATGGCGATCGAAAGAAACCCTATCTCAAGGAAATCAGTATTTCGGAGGCGTCAGGGAGATTATCAGTCACTCGCCGTACCTTGACAGATCAAGCGCCGCCCGAAGATGCCAAGCTTATCCAAGTTCTGGACGACGAGCCATTCGTACAAGGGATGCTTTGGGGTGCAGCGCTTCAGGACGTGTTGCTGAAAGAAAAGTGGACGCTAGGGGACCTTGCGGATTGGGCGGTGACCTGGACGAACGCATTAAAGGTGAAGGCGGGACATGCTGCAGACACGTCAGTTTCTGTAGACACAATCCTTGAAGGCTCTTTTTTGGACGCCATCCCGAAGAACTTGATTGTCGCCAGGGACGGAACCGCGGAATTTGTTGATCTGGAATGGCACAGCCAAGAACCGTTGAAGCTTGGCTATGTGATTGTCCGCGGCTTATCCGATGCACTGAACAGTGTTGAATTGGCCGCTAAATCAAAAGAAGCAACCGACATCACCAGCATGATTGTTGATCTCTGTGCTCGGATGGATTTCGAAATGTCGCGCGAGGTGGTGGAAGAGTATCTCGATCGGGAACACTGGTTTCAAACGCAGATCTCAAACTTGCCGGGCCGCAATAAACAACTGAGATTCCTGCACACCCAAATCAGCCACCGTTCGCTTAACAAGTTCGAAAAGAAGCGAAAAAATGCAAAGCGGTTACTCCATAAACTGCGACATCCGTTTCAATCTCTCGCCAAACGCTCAGGGGGGTGATCTGTGCTGAGCGGCTACAAAATCAAACGCGAGCTGCTACGAGTGCTGCGACAGCCCAAACAGTGGCCGAATGACTTTCTAAGTTATGTTGGCGGCGCCCGCTACTATGACTGGGTTTTGGCCTACAAAGCTCAGCTGCGACACGGTGAGCAAGATGTCGGCGAGAAGGTTGCAGTATTTCTGATTTTCCCGTCGCAGGGCCTGAAGCCCTCTCATTTGCGCAGTCTGCGATATTTGGCAGAGAAGCAGTATAAGACCATCTTGGTGAGCAACCTTGCGTTGTCTGACGCTGATTTGGAACAGGCGCTGCCACTCTGCGAGCGGTTCATTCAGCGTCCAAATTTTGGGTATGACTTTGGCGGTTATCGCGACGGGGTTCTTGCCGCGCTCAACGCGGCGGTCGCTCCCAAAAGACTGCTATTGCTAAACGATTCCACCTGGTTTCCGATCATTGACGGAGCAGACTGGGTCGGCGATATCGAACGGCTCGACTTGGATTTCTCGGCGGCCGCCTCCAACTTTGGTGTGCCAAGACCAGACCCCGCGCAATTCAAGACCATGTCTTTTGACTACCGCACAGACCACAAGCGATTCCACTACTGTTCATTTGCACTGGCCTTCGGACCGCGGGTCTTGAAGGATCCTGACTTCAGACGATTTTGGAAGCGCTTCCCACTAACCAACAAGAAAAAGTCAACCGTCCGTCGCGGAGAAGTAGGCCTCACGGCATGGGCTTTGCGAAAAGGCTACACGCACGGTGCGACCTTTGACATGGCTTCGCTGGAAGAGGCGTTGTTCGAGCTGCCAGAGGACCGGCTGCGTGAGGCGGCCCGCTACCTGATTGTACCCGAAGATGAGCGGATGAAGACAGTCTTGCTCGAGACTCTACCCATGCTTGATGCGATGCCGAAAGGCCAATGCGTCAACCTGATCCTGACAACAATCGCGCGACAGGGCGTTAGTTATGCCTCCGCCTACTTCAATATCGTTGAGCGAGGCTTCCCATTCCTGAAGAAGTCACCGATCCGTCTCGACCCAAAAGCGCGTGCGACAACTCTCGCAATTCTTGATCGGCTCGACGGCCCGGCTGCTATCGAAGCCCGTACAGAAGCGCTCGAGATGGCGCCCTAGTAGTAGTGCGGTCATCGGCGACTTTCCTCCACTCAGATCGTCCGAACATGTTGATATCATCCTATCGGCTGGCCGCCGCCGACGCGGTGCGCGTCATTCGCAAATTGTTGCGAGTCTCTTAACACCGGGGCTGACTTCCCCTTTGCCGGGGAGTAGGGTGGCTGAGATGTTAACGAATGCGGCGCGTGTCTTAAGTCGCAGTTAAGGCAAATCTGCTTTGACATAAGGCGCGGTGCCGCTCGGTTCGGGTGTCACATGCGAATTCGAGTGGGGCTCAGACCGCGGCGACGCTTCGCAGGCGCAACCAGACCGGGGCTGACATAGGCAAATGCAACGATGGGCGTATCTTAGGTGATTGAGTTTCGTGAGGTTAGCAAGTCTTTCTGGACGGGCACGCAGCGCAAGGTGATCCTTGATCGTGCGTCCTTCCGTGTTGAGCTTGGCCACTCTGTTGGCATCCTGGCCCCAAATGGCACTGGCAAGACCACCGTGATCAACATGATGGCAGGGCTGGAAAAGCCCGATGAGGGTGAGATCGTGCGAACCTCGCGTATCTCCTTTCCACTGGGCTTTATGGGGGGCGTTGTTCCTAAGCATACGGCCACGGAAAACTGCCGCTACATCGCACGGCTCTACTCGCTCGATCCAGATTACATTGAGGCCTTCTGCCGCTATCTTTGCGGTTTGAAAGAATATTTCGACATGCCCGTCGGCACCTATTCGTCGGGGATGAAAGCGCGCTTCACCTTTGCGTTGATGCTGGCGCTGGAATTTGACATTTACTTGGTTGATGAAGGCATGCCGTCTACGACAGATGTCGAATTCAATCAAAAGGCCGGGGCCATCTTGCGAGAGCGGCTGCAAACGGCAACGCTTGTGGTGGTCAGCCATCAGGCAGAAACACTAGAAAAATTCTGTCGGTCAGCGGGGGTGCTGATCAACGGCAAACTGCATATGTTCGACACGTTGGAAGAGGCGAAGAGGCTCTATGAGTACGAAACCCAAAGCTAGAAAGTTTCGCATCCGGCGGTCCATTCAAGAGACGCAGCAGGAGGCAGACCAGCAGTCAGCTGAGATGCCGGAACAAACCGACACCGCGGACAGCCAGATGTTCGCGCCGCCAAAGGATGACGGGTTCGGTGCGCAGGCCTTTCCTGGCTCCGAAGGGTATGAGGACGAGGAAAACGTGACTGAACCTTTGGCCGCGCCAACAACGTCGAAGGCAAAAGCCGCAAAAGGAGCCGCGAAAGCCGAGCCGCCAGCGCAACCGGGTGACGGGACCGCCAGCAATACGATTGATGCGATCCGCCGTGAAGGGCTCACAGGTCGCCAGCTGCGCATGGCCCGCAGGGTTGCGCAAAAGCAGGGCATGTCGCCCACCTCGGATTTCGATGCGGTGCGCCAGCTGCGCGAGGCGGGGATCGACCCGTTCAAGCGGGCCAATATGCTGGAGCTGGTCGTCTCTGACGCCCGCGCCGGTCAGCCGGCGCCCAACACGCCTGCTGGTCAGGCTTTGCAAACGGCCCCGGGCATGCAGATCACGCCGACCCAGATGCCCGCCGGGGGCGGTCTGCCTTCGACAGAGGTCCTCGATAGCCAGGAACGTGCGCGCGATGTGATGAGCATCCAGCGCGACATCGCCCGCCGCCGCCGCCGCCGCGCGATGATGCTGGCGGTGCGCATGTTGTTCTTCGTGCTGCTGCCCACCGCGCTGGCGGGGTACTATTACTACGGCGTCGCCACGCCGATGTATGGCACCAAATCCGAATTTGTCATTCAGTCTGCTGATCCCGCAGGGGGCGCTGGTGCCGGCCTTCTGTCCGGCTCGCCGCTTGGCAGCAGCCAGGACTCGATCACGGTGCAGGGCTATCTGCAGTCACGCGATGCGATGCTGCGCCTCGATGCCGATGAAGGGTTCCGGGAGCACTTCAGCCAGGATTTCATCGACCCGATCCAGCGTCTTGACCCCGACGCCTCGCAGGAAGACGCCTATAAACGCTACCAGAAAAGCGTGAAGATTGGTTACGACCCGACCGAAGGCATCATCAAGATGGAGGTCATTGCAGCCACGCCTGAGGAAAGCGCCGAGTTCTCCAAACAGCTCATCACCTATGCGGAGCAACAGGTGGATCAACTGACCGCACGCAAACGGGCTGATCAGATGGAAGGCGCGGATGAGAGCCGCAAAGACGCCGAACGCAAGATGGTCGATGCGCAAAACAAGATCGTCGAAATTCAGGAAAAGCTGGGCGTGCTCAGCCCGGAAAGCGAAGTGCAGGCTGTGTTCGGTCAGATCACCCAATTGGAAAGCGAACTTTTGACTGAACGCATCTCGTTGCAACAGTTCCTCGCCAATGCCCGGCCCAACGACGCCAAAGTGTCTGCTGCGCAAAATAAGGTGGAAGAGCTTGAGCGGCTGATTGACGAAAAGCGCTCGCAGCTGACTGAGAGCAGCGCGAATTCCGGGTCTCTGGCGCGGATCTCCGGCCAGCTGTTGGTGGCCCAGGCCGATCTGGAGGTGCGCCAAGGCTTGCTAGCGCAGGCTGAAGGCGCTTTTGAGGCAGCCCGTCTCGAAGCCAATCGACAGGTCCGTTATCTGTCGGTCGCGGTGAACCCGATCGCCCCCGACGAGCCGACCTATCCCCGCGCGTTCGAGAACACCATTCTGGCCTTCCTGATCTTCTCAGGCATCTACCTGATGGTTTCGCTGACTTCCTCCATCCTGCGTGAACAGGTCTAAATCAGATGAGAACAGTCTCCTTCGGTAACGTGCAGGCCTCCAACGACCTGCCGCTGACGATCATCGCGGGTCCGTGCCAGCTGGAATCCTACGACCACGCGCTGATGATAGCGGAACAAATGGCTGAAAGCTGTGCCAAGGCTGGGGCGGGCTATGTGTTCAAGGCCAGCTACGACAAAGCCAATCGAACGTCTCTGTCCGGCAAACGCGGCTTGGGTCTGGAGGAGGGGCTTTCCGTCCTCTCTAGAATTCGTGACGCCGTTGGATGCCCCGTGCTGACCGACGTACACAGCCCCGACCAATGTCAGGCCGTGGCTGACGCCGTCGACGTCATGCAAATCCCCGCCTTCCTGTGCCGCCAAACCGACCTGCTGGTCGCTGCGGGCAAGACCGGAGCAGTGATCAACATCAAGAAAGGCCAGTTCTTGGCCCCATGGGACATGCCCAACGTGATCTCGAAAGTGGAAAGCACCGGAAACGAGAAGATCATGCTCACCGAGCGCGGTGCCTCATTCGGCTACAACGCGCTGGTCGCCGATTTCCGCGCATTGCCTACCATGGCCAAAACCGGCTACCCGGTGATCATGGACGCCACTCATTCCGTACAACAACCCGGAGGGCAGGGTGGCTCCACAGGCGGGCAACGCGAATTCGCCCCCGTCATGGCCCGCGCCGCCGTGTCGCTCGGCATCGCAGGCGTCTTCATTGAAACCCACGAAGATCCTGACAATGCCCCAT
The DNA here is from genome assembly GCA_947494645.1 of uncultured Litoreibacter sp. Lineage (GTDB taxonomy): Bacteria > Pseudomonadota > Alphaproteobacteria > Rhodobacterales > Rhodobacteraceae > Litoreibacter. The sequence goes on along the minus strand of CANLVO010000002.1, from coordinate 52,670 downwards.
CCGATGGCCCCAACATGATTCCGTTGGATCAAATGCCCGACTTGGTCAAAAGCCTCATGGCCTTTGATAAGCTGGCCAAAAAGGATCCCTGTAGGGTCTAACCAGGTGTGATGGTAAGGGTCCAGACATCGCCTGGCTCAGACAACGAACCGACGCTTGGCGGGCCAACGCTAAGAAAAATGTCGGCTATGCGGGACAAAGCCGACTTTAGTTTTAGCACAGAAAATATCTTCTTCGGTCCATTCTGCCGTGTTCAAAACTGAGCAATTCTCGTTCTAGCTTCTAGCCCGGGCTATGTTCTGACTAGTGGATGCGCGCTCATGTTTCCAAAATGAAGGGTTGCATGTTAATTTTGAACTTGCCGTTAGTCCGATCACACCTTCACCGAAGAGTTTGAATCCATGCCGACCGTTTCGCTCATAGTAACCCAGTATTTTGCCGGTGCTGCTGGATTTGCGCTGACCACGGAAGGAAGCCTGTCATATGGTGGAGAGGCGCTGATACAGACCTCGGTTAAAGATGGAAAGATCACGGCAGAGGCGCACTACGAAATTCTGGGACTGGTTGCCGAACGGGTCCCAGACCGTGCGGCCGTCTCGGTCCGGCACGCGCAATCGATAGATATTGATAAGTTGGGAACACTCGCTTTGGCGTGCAAAGCTGCCCCAAATGTCGGTGGGGTACTCCAGCGCATGGCCCGCTATCACACGCTTTTGTCCGACAGCGTAAGCTACCAATTGGATGTTGCCGACAGCGCCACATTACTCAGGCAGGAGGTTCTGGTCGGGTCTGGCCCGGGATTGGTATTTTCACCTGAGGCCGGTTTGTCCGCCATGTTTCAAGCCATTGACCAAGTGGCTGCTGAAAAGGTTACACCGCAATTGGTTACTTTCCGACATACACCGCCACGTGATGCTCAGCTTTTCGAGGACTTTTTTGGTTGTGAGGTGAAGTTTGGTGCTGAGGCGAATGGAATTCTGTTTTCTCAAGCCGGCCTAGAAACAGAAAACAAGCTCGGCGATCTGGCCCTCTCCGAATTTCTGACAAAGCACCTCGATGCCGAAATGAAGCGACTCAACACCGAACCGTCACTGGTGCGTGTCACAAAGGAAGAGATTGCCCGCGTCTTGAGTGAAGGGTTACCCAAGATGGCCGACGTGGCTCGCGAGTTGGGATTCAGCGTGCGATCGTTCCACCGTCGACTTGCAGATCACGGTGCCAGCTTTCAGACGATTGCCGAAGAAACGCGCCGTGACATCGCACTCAGCATGCTGCGCGAAGCGAACTGCCCTTTGTCCGAGATCGCATTTCTGACTGGGTTCTCGGAACAAAGCGCATTCAATCGGGCGTTCAAACGCTGGACGAACGAGACACCAGCAAACTATCGAAAGTCGTTCGCGCGGTAGACCCGTCATTGGCAGCCTCAGTCAAAACGCTGGCGGGCGCTGTCAATATTTCATCAGGCGGCTTGCCTAATCCTTGGTCATCACTTTTAGCCAAGGAGCATCACCCATGCCAACTCAACCAGTCCTCGTTGTCGGCGCAAATGGAAAAACCGGATCACGTGTTGTAGCGCGTCTGCAAGCCAAGGACGTCGCGGTACGGCGCGGGTCGCGAGACGCGAATATCCCTTTCGATTGGGAGGTGCCCGAGACTTGGGCCCCAGCACTTTCAGGCGTCAGTAAAGCCTATGTCACCTATTTCCCGGATCTTGCCTTTCCCGGTGCGGTGGAAAAGTTGGAAGCATTCACGAAGGTGGCACGTGCCACCGGGTTGGAGCAAATCGTGCTTCTGTCTGGGCGCGGTGAACATTTCGCTAGCCTCGGCGAGGAGGTCGTGCGCAACTCCGGCCTTGGGTTCACCATCGTTCGTGCGGCGTGGTTCGCGCAGAACTTCAGCGAAGGTTACCTTCGGGATCCAATCTTGGGCGGCGTTCTACCCATGCCCGGTGGCGACATTGCCGAGCCGATAATCGACATTGATGACATCGCAGACGTCGTTGTCGCAGCGCTGACAGAAGACGGCCATCTTGGTGAACGCTATGAAGTCACCGGTCCGCGGCTAATGGGCTTTGCCGATATGGCCGAGGTCCTATCCGCCACGCTCGGGCGACACATCCAGCACGTTCCGATCAGTTTTGAAGAGTTCCACGCGAACGTCGCGGCCTCGGGGGACGACTTTGTGGCCGATGTTTTTACCAAAATCGCTCGCGAAACGCTTGATGGGCGCAATGCCTATGTCACCGATGGTGTGGAGCGGGCGCTTGGCCGCAAGCCACGCGATTTTGCTGAGTTCGCTCTAGCGGCAGCCTCCCAAGGTGTTTGGGCCACAGCGGCCTAATAAAGAAACTTCCCCTAACTTACTGGAGAACTGTCATGAAAATTTTGGCTTTCGGTGCAAGCACCAGCAAGACGTCGATCAACAAGACGCTTGCAAAATTCACTGCGTCATTGGTTCCTGATGCTGACGTTGAAGTCTTGGACCTCAATGACTACGCGTTGCCGATCTATAGCGAAGACCTTGAAAAAGAGATTGGCCGACCCGACGCAGCGAAGGATTTCTTTGATAAGATTGGTTCCGCGGACGGGGTCATCGTCTCATTCGCCGAACACAACGGAACATATTCCGCCGCCTACAAGAACTTGTTCGATTGGGCCAGCCGAATTGATCAAAAGGTCTTCCAAGATAAGCCGACGATCTATCTTGCGACCTCTCCAGGTCCTGGCGGTGCCGGAAGCGTGTGGACCTCAGCGAAAGGGTCGGCCGAATTCTTCGGAGTGGACCTCAAAGCCGCCTTATCCGTTCCGAATTTCTACGACGTCTTTGATGCCGGCAGAGGTCGAGTTGCGGACCCAAACGTGCTGGCAGATCTGAGGTCCGCAGCAACGGCATTGGTCTTACGCGAAGTTGTCGAACACATAGCTTCGTGAGCATTCAAGACGGGCGGCGCTCTAGAGCCGTTCACAAGAGCCACACTTCTCCGAAGGGCCTCCGACATGAAACGGACACAACTTACCATGCTGGTCATGCTTATTCACTCTGGATTTCAGATGTCTGAAACCGCTGCGGCTTGCCCAATGCCAGTCAATCAGATCGATGGTGCGGACATGGCCTCTAATACAAGGCAGATCAGCTCGCCAGAACTCAAAGAGCAAACCGACGCAACACATGTCCTTCCTCGAATTGTCGTGAAACCCGTCAGGTCGACTAAAACAACACCACGCGACCAAGATCGAGACGCCCACGTTCATGCCTGCAGCTTGGATATCGACTTGATTGCAACGGATTGAACCAACGTGGCGGGGTAATCAACACGCCCCGCTGCCATAACTCAAATATTGGAAGGAATCGTCCAGTGACCCTACATTCTATAGAAAAAATCACCCTCGGAATCTCCGGCCTCACGGCTATCGGGATTGGTGGAATGATCACCTTCGCGCCACATGCCTTCTACGCCAGCTATGGTATTACTTTAGGGGAAAACCCCAGTCTGTTGAGCGAACTACGCGCACCCGGCGCCTGCCTAACAACACTTGGCATTCTAATGCTTCTTGGGATCTGGCGATCCGCCTTGGCGCAATTGGCCGTCGCCTCAACCCTTACAGTGTTTCTAGCGTTTCCAGCCGGACGGTTCGTTGGTCTGGCCGTGGATGGGGTACCATCTGTCGGCATCATTGGTGCGCTGATCCTTGAGATCGCAATAGCCGCCCTTTGCCTTTTCGCCTTCCGCAGGCATTTGGTCCGTCGCCGAGTCAGCTAAGCAAGATTGCGGCGCGCGGATCATGCGGGCTACCCAAACCCAATTCGTATAGGGAGAAAACCCCGATGACATCCTTCATCTTTGTAACCTTTCAGTTCTCAATCATCGCTTATGCACTAGTGAGCGGAGTCTTTCTGGCATTCTCTGATTTCATCATGCGTTCTCTTGCCAAGACCAGCGAAAGCGGAGGTGTAGATACAATGCAGATCATTAACCGCGAGGTCTTTCGCTGGGTATTCATGGCCCTGTTCATCGGCATGGCACCTGTGTCTCTCGCGATCGCTGCGTATGGGGGATTTGTCGTTGGAAACGAGCCAGGAACCCTGCTTGTTTTGGCGGGCGTTGTATATTTCTTGGGGTGCTTTGGCGTCACAGTTGTCTTTAATGTGCCAATGAATGAGGCTCTTGCCGGAATGGACGCTTCTTCGGCAGAAGCAAGTGATTATTGGACCAGAACCTATCTGCCACGTTGGACTTTTTGGAACACTATTCGGACAGCAGCATCCGCTGTATCCGCTGCTCTGTTGTTGTTCGCACTGCTTTGGATGACGCAGAACCAAATACAACCTGTCTGAATCTACTAGGCGGGGCCAGTGCGGCCCCAGTCACCGCTCATGATTGGTCATGAATAACAAGATTGAACCCTTCATCGGGGGTCGGCGGAACGAAGTAAGCACTGATATGATGGAACTGCTCTTCGCTCACGGCAAACGGATGAACACCGTTTTCATTTCGCGCACGCAACCGCGCAAGACACACCTCATCCGGTGGCATCAAAACGTGAAACTGATGATCCGCGTCCGTTTGATCGAGTAAATCACGCATCCACGCGCGGCTTTCAATCGTGTTTCCTTGAAAGTCGAGTACCACCGAGACGCCTGCATTCAGCAACTCCACTACATGAAGGTTCATCGCAGACCGCAACTTCTTTGCACACCGCAGGTAGTCCTTCGGCTGTTGCAACTGCTCCGAAAAAAGCGCTGCAAGCCACGCATCTTCCGCGATCAGAACGGTGTTGTCCGCGGCGGCGAGTTTTGCTGCCAACGTAGATTTGCCTGCAGCGATTTTGCCGCAAAGCAAGTGGAGTGTTCGGCGGTTCTCGGTCATGAATGTCTCCTCTCATTTGGGGGCATATGACCTGAGAGCTTGGGTCACTGCTCAACCATTATCCGTGTGTTGAGAGATCGGCAATTGCGCACCACGCACATTGGCCGTGCAGGTCAAAACGCTGGCCCCGTCGGTCAATTCATGGGCTGCAAGCTGACCTATTCGTTTCTTAGCAACATCAACCAGAGGCGATCAAATGCAGTTCTACGTCATCTACTTCTCATCACTTTCTGTGCTGCTCGCCACCGGTTGGAATGTCGCGTTGTTCCTTTGAGCGTCTGTGCTCCAAAACAGCGCTGTCTCGGCCCGTCACCCGCAATTCGACCAGAAGGAGACCATCATGAAAGCTCTCATCATTTGTTCCGTCCACGCCTTGTGCAACGTCTCTCAGCTTGAGCGGGAGGCTTTTAACCGCGCGTGCGAACGTCACGGGTTCCCTTCAGCCTTAACCATTAGGGATCATGTGCGGCTTCTCTCCACGACAACAATGCTTGGCTTCCTCAATCATCTTCCGTGCTCCAAAGAACAGCGTGAACGCCTGATCGTATCGTATCTCGACATACTCCATGACGATATCTGGGACACAACACTAATGCCGTACAAGGCCGTGTCCTCGGACCTTCTCGGTCGGAATGGAACTGCGAGACCGACGGGTTTCGTCTCCGACTATCCCTTGCTCACAACCAATATGGTGCGGTCGGCAGCGCTGCTGACAAACGCCTCAAAACTTGGACATCTGACGACCTTGTCGGACCCACTCCACGTCGAAACGACCGCTGCTGGTCTCGCATCATGCGCGGCCGCAATGGAGGTCGCGCATCATGAGGCTGAGGTTATCGTAGCCCACCGGCGCAACTTCATCGCGGCTCAATCAATTGGCATGTCACCACGCTTCGTCAAAGGGTCGCGGCAAGGTACGTCCTCAAGGCTAGAATACTGTGAGCCAAGTGCTCAGATTGCCACGGGCCCCATGAACGACGGCATGGCTAGACCGCAATCACTCGCCCTTCCAGCCTAATAGAAGCCACAGCCGCGACTGCCAGCCTAGCCTGCTGCACTCTCGTCAAATCTGCCACAATCGCATAATCTGCCGACAGGTTTGGGTCCTACAAAAGCGGGGTCGACGGCACATGGACGTTTTTGTTTCGGCGCTTCTGCCCATGGCTGTTGTGGTCATTATGTTCAGCCTTGGTTTGGGGCTCATACCATCGGACTTTCGACGAATAGCGGAACGTCCGCGTGCATTCCTGATAGGGGCACTGAACCAGATCGTCCTGCTTCCAGTGATTGGCTACGCCATTACTCGGGTCTTTGGTTTCACGGGCGAGACCGCAGTCGGAATTATGATCCTCGCCGCCTGCCCGGGCGGGGCTGCAAGCAACATCATTACAAAGCTCGCAAATTGGGATGTGGCGCTCTCGGTAACGCTGACGGCTACTTTCAGCTTGTCTTGCGTGGTAACCATACCGGTAGTTCTTGATTTCGCAGTAACCCATTTCATGGGGTCCACCGCGCCCGAAGTCGATATTGCATCGACGGCGATCACAGCATTTCTTCTGACTGCGCTCCCGATCGTACTTGGTGTGGGGCTGCGTGCTGCCGCGCCGACCGCCACGGCTGTGATTGGGCCAATGCTGGCCAAGGTGGCGGTGGCTCTGTTCGTTGGGGTCATCGCTGGGGCGATCATATCAAATTGGCAAGTTGTAGCAGACAATCTCACACGGCTTGGACTGGGGTTGTTTGCTCTGGTAACCGCATTGTCGGTTATTGGTTTTGCAGTCTCGCGCGTACTCGGTGCGTCAGACCGAGAAGCAAAAACCATTTCGGTAGAGACCGGCGTTCAAAACGGGGCGCTGGCGCTAGCAATTGCCGGATTGCTGGTTGCGAACGGCCCTACTTTTAACGCCTATGCGATTCCAGCAGCGCTCTATAGCGTTGTCTGGCTCGGGACGGCGCTACCCATGTTCTTGCTTCTCGCGAGGCATCGCTAGCGTTCGAAAACTGCTGAAGAGAGACGTCTCGAAGTAGCAAACCCGCGGAGACGAACTTCGAGATTTGACTGTCTATGCTCTTCCTTCCATCACTCATATCACAACGACATTGCCCCACTTGCGGCCTGTCTCGACATAGCGATGCGCTTCGACCAGATCAGCAAGCGGATAGCCCCTGTCCATCACAGGCGAGAATTGATCATTCTCAATAGGCAGAGAGTATTTCTGCCAGTTCTTCACGATGGACCTCGGGTTTTGACATACCGGCTGCGGCAAATTTCGCTTTCTTACCGCCCAAGAAACCCGTCAGGATCATATCACGCAGCAATGTCAGCCCGAGGACTGGGCAAATATGTCGCCCAAACTCGGTCAAGGAAGTCTTTGTGGACCCAAAAGAGGAAACCCCAAACGTGTCGAACACGACATCATATTCGGCATGGCGCTTCAATGGGTCCTCGGTCTCGTAGTCGACCACCGGATCAGCTCCCAGAGACCTAAGAAGTTGGGTATTCTTCGCACTGACACTGGCGGTTACCGTAGCCCCCAAGGCCTTGGCAAACTGAACTGCCGCTGTCCCCAGGCTACCGGACCGGCCCAAGATAAGCACATTGTCACCCGGCTGAACCTGCGCCGTGCCCGGTGTTGGAACAGAGCGCGATACAGACTTTAGAACTTCAGGGCCACCGTAGCGGCTGACGCCCCAGGTAGTGAATGTCGTTTCCATATCGATCTCCTTGATTGAATACGCCGGGAGATACTGGAATTAAATTAGTCTAAGCATTGCCTATGGTGAACCATATTGGTTCAAAAGCGTTACAATGGTCATGGATTGGAAATCGCTTCCTTCCTTTCTTGCCGTCGCCCGCTCGGTGTCCCTTCGTGCTGGTGCAGAGCAGAGGGAGGGCACCCACGCCACCATACGCCCCCATGTCGAGGGGCTGGAAGCGCAGCTCTTTCCCAGAAACGCTAGCGGGTTGACCCTAAAGGCCGAGGGGCAAGGTGCTAGTACGACGTATGTCGCCAACTGAGTGCAGACTGTGTTTCCCGAGATGCAACGCTTGCCTGGCACCGATTTGGATCAACGCCGATCAACGTAGGTCCTTTTCGACAGCGGATTGCGGCGTGTGCGTCGCGCGCGATTGCTCGTTGACTATTTGTCGAGCGCATTGCTCGAACGCCGGGCCTATTTCATTGGGAAATAACGCGCCAGAACGGTAACTCAAACATCATGCTGCATCTGACACTCTCGGTTCAAAGCAGACCGTCGCTGTGGCGATGATCTCAGCCTGTTTCTGGTCCCAACCCCTAAAGCCCGGACTTCGTTTAGTGCGCAAATAGGGTTAGGCCGCTAGGCCTTTTTTTCCCAGATCAAGGTATTTCTTGCGGCGGGCTTTGATGAGGGCGGCGCTGTCTTGTTTGGACAGGTCTTTGAGCATCTTGCTCAGCTGTGTGCCGACCTTCTTGATGACCTGATCGCGGGCGCGTTGGGCGCCGCCTTTGGGCTCTGAGATGATCACGTCGCAGACGCCGAGCTTGTGGAGGTCCTGGGCGGTGAGGCGGAGGGCTTCGGCGGCTTCGCGCATTTTTTCGGCGTCTTTCCACAGGATCGAGGCGCAACCCTCAGGGCTGATGACGGAGTAGATCGAGTGCTCCAGCATCGCGACTTTGTTGGCGGTGGCAAAGGCCACGGCGCCGCCGGAGCCGCCCTCGCCGATGATGACTGAGATGAGCGGCACGCCGATCTCAAGGCATTTCTGGGTGGACCGCGCGATGGCCTCGGATTGGCCGCGTTCTTCCGCGCCCTTACCGGGATAGGCGCCGGGGGTGTCGACGAGGGTGATCACGGGCAAGTTGAATTTATGAGCAAGCTCCATCAGGCGGATGGCTTTGCGGTAGCCCTCGGGGCGGGCCATGCCGAAATTGCGCTCGATCCGGGTTTTGGTGTCGTGGCCTTTTTCATGACCGATCACCATCACAGGCACCCCGTCAAGCCGGGCGAGGCCGCCCATCACGGAGTGGTCGTCTGCGAAATTGCGGTCGCCTGCCAGCGGCGTGTATTCGTCAAACAGTGCCTCGATATAGTCTTTGCAATGCGGGCGGTCAGGGTGGCGGGCGACCTGACATTTGCGCCATGGCGTAAGGTCCTTGTAGAGATCGTCGAGCATCTTGGCGGCCTTGTCGTCAAGGGCCTTGGCCTCTTTCTCGACATCCATATCTTCGTTCTGACGGCCCATGGCGCGGAGCTCTTCGGCCTTGCCTTCAATATCGGCGAGGGGTTTTTCGAAGTCGAGGTAGTTGGTCATTGTCTGCTCCGCTTTGTCTTGCTCCTATATGGCGTTTTGAGCAAGGCGATACAACTCCGCAAGATTTGTGAATCGGGGGCGTGTCATGACAGGGTTGGAACGAGACGAAGGGCAATGACGTGACCAACTCCTATGAGAAACGCCTGCTGCGGGTGATCAGCTATATCCACGACAACCCCGCCGGGGACCTGTCGCTGGACTCGCTGGCGGATGTGGCGGCGATGAGCCGGTTTCACTGGCACCGTGTCTTTACGGGCATGATGGGCAAAACGGCCGCACAAGTGACGCGTGAAATTCGGATGCACCGGGCGGCGTGTTGGCTGGTGCAGCAGGATTGGAGTGTCGCTGAAATTGCCGCGCGTGTGGGCTATCCGAATGTTGGCAGCTTCACGCGGGTGTTTGGCGAGGAATACGGGTTGTCCCCCGTGGCGTTCCGCAACCGTGGCGACCTGACCGGGTCGTTGCCTGAACCCCATGAAGGAGACCACCCAATGTACCCTGTAGACGTTGAAACCCACCCTGACCGCCCCTTGGCCGCTTTGCATCACAAGGGCAGCTATCTTGAAATCGGTGAGCAATTTCAGAAGGCTGGCACGATTATGGCCACACGCGGGATGCTGCCTGCGATGCGGGGGATGGTCGGGTTATACTACGATGATCCGAATGCAGTGCCGGAGCCTGAGCTACGCTCCTTGGCAGGTGTCCTGCTGGCCGATGGCACGGAGGTTCCCGACGTGATGGAGAACGTTACGGCGGAGGGTGGACGATTTGCGGTGCTGCATTTCACCGGGCCTTATGCGGGGCTGAAGGCGGCGTATGACTATTTGTATGGGACGTATATTCCTAAGCATGGCTTGGAATTGCGGGACGCACCCGCGATGGAGATATACTTGAACGGGCCACAGGATACACCGCCGGATGCGCTGAAGACCGAGGTCTGCGCGCCAGTTGTCTGAGGGATTGCGCTGCGTTTGCGCACGTTGCTACGCGGGGGCTCTGCCCCCGCGTACTTTTTGGGGCGCAGCCCCAACCCCCGGGATATTTCCGAACATGGAAAGAATTGCGGGCTAGCCGTTGATCATCTCGAACTGTTTGACGATGACCTCGGCCTGTTTGATGGATGCGATGTCGACGAGGCGGCCTTTGTAGACGGTTGCGCCTTCGCCGTTGTCTTTGGCCTGCTGCATTGCGGCGAGAATTTCGCGAGCCTCTGTGACCTGATCCTCGGAGGGGGTGAAGACCTCGTTGGCCAGCGCGATTTGTTTGGGGTGGATCGCCCATTTGCCGACCATGCCCAAGGTGGCGGAGCGGCGGGCCTGGGCGCGGAAGCCCTCGTCGTCGGAGAAATCGCCAAATGGCCCGTCCACGGGAAGCACACCATGGGTGCGGCAGGCGGCGACGATGGCGGCTTGCGCCCAATGCCACGGGTCGGACCAGTGCATAGTATCCCCTTGCAGCATATAGTAATTTTCCTGTGTGCCGCCGATGCCGGTGGTTTGCATGCCCATGGAGGCGGCGAAATCTGCGGCGCCGAGGCTCATGGCTTGCAGGCGAGGTGAGGCGGCGGCGATCTCTTCGACATGGGCGATGCCGGCGGCGGATTCGATGATGACTTCCAGCGCAATGGGCTTGCTGCGGCCCTTGGCGGCCTCGATTGCGGTGACCAGCGCGTCGACGGCGTAGATGTCGCCCGCGCAGCCCACTTTCGGGATCATGATCTGGTCGATGCGATCGCCGGCCTGTTCAAGAATATCGACAACGTCGCGGTACCAGTAAGGCGTATCCAGACCGTTGATGCGCACGGATAAGTGCTTGTTCTGCCAGTCAATATCGTTGATCGCCTCGATGATGTTGGCACGTGCCTGCGGCTTGTCATCGGGGGCGACGCTGTCCTCAAGGTCGAGGTTGATCACGTCGGCGGCGGAGGCGGCCATTTTCTCGAACAGGGCGGTGCGGGAGCCGGGACCGAAGAGCTGGCAACGGTTCGGGCGGGCAGGGGGTGTGGGTTGCAGGCGGAAGCTCATATCTCGGATCCGTTAAGTAAGGAAATTACGTTTCAGTTGGCTGTCTGGTTAGGATATTACGTCGGCGCATGCAAGCGCTGCGGTGCGGCATGACCTGTTCAGGACTCTCTTAACCTTAAAACTGGCGTACACTTTCCGTACACAACGCGTACACACCCCGTCGTGACAGCTGCGCCTAGCCTGATTTCGTTAACTCGGTCAGCTTGCGGCGCTGAATTTTGCCTGATGGGCCCTTGGGCAGCTCAGGCAGCAGATGCACGTGATCGGGCGTTTTGAACTTGCCCAGCTTCTCGGTGCACAGCGCGATGAGTTCCGCGGCGCTGAGCGCGGAGCCGTCGCGCAGGCGGACGGCGGCCTCCACCCGTTCGCCGTAGCTGGTGCACGGACGGGCGAAGGCGGCGGCTTCGACCACGTCAGCGTGGGAATAGAGCGCCTCGTCAATCTCGCGCGGGGCGATGTTCTCGCCACCCTTGATGATCAGCTCTTTCAGGCGTCCGGTGACGAACACATAGCCATCGGCATCCATCCGGCCGAGATCGCCTGTGCGGAGCCAGTCACCTGCGAATGTTTGCGCCGTGGCCTCAGGGTTCTTGAGATATTCAAGCATCACATTGGGGCCGCGTATGGCAATCTCGCCCTCGACTTCAGGCGGGCAGGGTTGCAGGTCTGCGGCCAGAATGGCGACGTCATTTCCATAGGCCAGACCGGGGGAGCCGATCTTGCGGGTGCCGGGCGGCAGCGGGTTGGACAGGATTTGCGCGGCGGTTTCCGTCAGGCCCATGGTCTCGATCACGGGCAGGGCGAAGCGGGTCTCGAAGGCGGTCTGCACATCGGGGGCAAGCGGCGACGAGGCGGAGCGGCAGAACCGCAAAGTGGCGCCCTCTGCCGGACCGTCCGAGCCTTGCAACAAGTGGCTGATGATCGTGGGGACCACAGAGAGCCATGTGCAGCTGGCGTGACCGGCATGTGCCCAGTACGTACTGGCCGAGAACCTGGGCGCCATGGCCAGCGAGCCGCCGGAGATCAGCGCGCCCATGAGGGTCACGCACAGCCCGTTGATATGGCAGATCGGCAGCACACAGAACCCGCGATCCTGAGCGGTCAGCTGATGCGCGACAGTGGTGGTCCAGCCGCCTGCAAGCAAGCTGGCCTGCGTGTGAACAACGCCCTTTGGTGTGCCGGTGGTGCCGGAGGTGTACATCAGTAGCGCATGGTCTGTGGCGCGGACCTCGTGCAGTTCGGCATGTTCGTCCGGCGCGTCGGGATCAAGCAGAACCATGTCGCGAGGGCGGGCCTTGGCGAAAAGCTCTGCGACACTGTCATGGACGAAGGCTGCGCGGGCCTCGCAATGCTCCAGCGCATAGGCGATGGCGTCCTGACCTGCGGCAAGGTTGATGATCGTGGTGCGGAAGCCGCCATATAGCGCGGCATAGAGCGCGATGACCCCGGCGCGGCCATTGGGGTGCATGACGGCAATACTTTCGCCCTTTGCGTAGCCTGCGGCGGTAAGGGCGCTGGCGATCCGCGCGGCTTCTGATTGCAGCGCGTTCCAGCTCAGGGTCGACCAGTCTTCGGTGAAGACGAAGGCGGTGCCGCCTTGGGCCGCGCGGTGGTCGAGCCAGTCGCGGACCGTGCCTTGCGGCGGGGTATCGTGGCGCACTCTCATTTGCCTGCGTCAGCCCAGTAATCGTTGAAGATGTCTTCCACCTTTGGCTCATTGGCGGGGATTTCGCGGATGATCTTGGTGGTCTGCATGAAGTGGCGCCAATGCAAGTTGTCGTCGATTGAATTGCCGCCCCAGGACCCGCAGCCCATCGACAGCGAGAACGGCATGCCGTTGGTGAAGGACCCGCCGGTGGCGAACGTGTGTGCCTGGTTGACGATGACGCGGCAGGTGGGGACGGCCGTGGCTAGCATCTCCGCCCGCGCGGCGTCGGTGGAATGCAGGCCGACGGAATGGCCTGCGCCTTGGTGCGCAAGGATTTTCGATGTCGTGGCAACGGCGTCCTCAAAATCTTTCGCGCGGTAAAGGGCTGCGACGCGCGAGAGTTTTTCGCCAGAAAGCGGGTGGTCGGGGCCAATTCCGCTTGTTTCCACTGCGAGGAATTTGGTGTTGGCAGGGACGTCTTGTTCCATGCCGAGCGCGTCGAGCATCTTGTCGGCGTCCTGGGCAATGACAGAGCGATTGAGATGCCCGTCGGGCCAGAGCTTGGCGACGATGTTTGTCTCGTCCTGCACATGCGCGCCGCCTGCCTTGGCGAGTTCTTCCATGAACTGATCGTGGATCGCGTCGACAGTGACGATGGCGTTTTCTGACGAGCACGAGGTCGCGTTGTCGAAGGTTTTGGATGCGGTGATCTTTTCGGCAGCGGCCTTCAGGTCGGCGGTCTCGTCCACGATGACGGTGACGTTGCCTGCGCCCACCGCGAGGGCAGGGGTGCCGGAGGTGTAGGCGCGTTTGACGTTGTTTTGGGAGCCGGTGACCACGATCAGGTCGCTGATTTCCAGCAGGCGCTGGGTCTTGTCCTTGGAGCCGGGGGCGGGGACCATTTGCACCAGCGCCTTGTCCTCGCCGATCTTGTCAAACTCCGCATGCACATATTCCAGCAGGGTCTCACAGGCGGGGACGCCTTTGGGGGACGGCGACAGCACAATGGCGTTGCCGCATTTCAGCGCGTTGATGATGTTGTTGGCGGGGGTGGCAGCCGGGTTGGTGGACGGGACCACTGCGCCGATCACGCCCATGGCGCGGGCGATTTGTGTGATGCCGGTGGTGGGGTCATCCGAGATGACGCCAAAGGTTTTGGCCTCCTTGATGTCGCGCATCAGGCCCAGCGTCTTGCGGTGGTTTTTGGTGATCTTGTCGGGGACATTGCCGAGGCCGGTGGTTTGCACGGCCAGCTCCGCCAGATGTTGGTTGCGGGACGGCTCCATGATGGCCCAGGCGGCGGCTTGGGCCGCGCGGTCGTAACGGGTTTGGGACCCGTTTGCCTCGTATTTGGCCTGCGCTTTGCGGGCGCTGGCGACGATGGCATCTACCTGGGCGAGGTCGTCATGGGCGTTCATGTCAGGGGTCCTTGGACGGGGTTGGCAGGGCGCATGTAGCGCCCCGCCGGATTGGATTAAAGACCTGCGAGCAGCTCTTTGAGGGTTTGCTCGCGCTTCTCCCACATGGCGAGCACCTCGTCGCGGGTCATGATGTGCATGGGGCTTCCGCCTGCTTTCATCTTGCCCTGGACGCGGGAGTTCTCGAACATGGTGGGCACGGTCGCGGCCAGCTTGTCGATGATGCCTTGGGGCGTGCCTTTTGGCACCATCACGCCGCGGAAGTTCACGGAGGAATTGTCCACGTCGAGACCCGCTTCCATCATGGTGGGCACGTCCGGCATGAAGTCGTTACGCTCCAGATCTGCGACGCCGAGGATTTTCACGTTGCCAGCTTCACGCGCGCGGAAGGCGTCGGACAGGTTGTTGATGCCGGCCATCACTTCGCCCGCGATCACGGCTTTCATCGCCGCAGCACCGCCGCCCTTGGTGGGGATGTAGGCCATTGAGCAGCCGCAGGCTTTTTCCATTTGAAGCGCCGCGATGTGGTGGCCCACGAAGAGGCCCGCGCCCGAGGTGGTCAGCTTGCCGGGGTTTTCCTTGGCGAAGTTGACCACGTCTTCCATGGTGTTGAACTCTGAGTCAGCACCTACGACCATCACGGCCGGGTCCGCGCCCCAGTTGGCGATGGGCTCAAAACTGTCGCGGGAATACTCCACGCCGCCTTTGATCGACTGGGCGATGAAATGCGGGATGTTGTAGGCACCCAGCGTGTAGCCGTCGGCTTCGGCTTGCCCTGCGAGCCAGTTCCAACCCACGCGGCCGCCCGCGCCGGGTTTGTTCAGGATGGCGATGGGCATACCCAAAGCGTCTTCGTTGCCTGCGGTCATGGTGACGATGCGGGCCTGAAAGTCGGTGGCCCCGCCCGCGCCGTAGCTGACCATCATCATGATGGGGCGTTCTGGGTAGTTGGCGTGGCCGTCAGCGAATGACGCCCCGGTCATGGCTGTCAGGGCAATCGCTGCCCCTGCAAGTAGTTTTTTCATCAGTTAGTTCCTCCCTAGGATGTGAGTTCTGCCGCTGTTGCGGTTCAGAAGAAGACCTCTCGCGGTGTGTAGACGGTGAGTAGTTTTGCGAAGAGACCGTACATGACGACCATGAAGACCGCCGTGATTGCGATGCGCTTGAGCCATGATTTCAGCTGCCCGTGAGGGGCGGGGTCATAGAGGCTTAGCAGGATGAAGAAGGCGATTGTGGTGGCGGTGTAGAAGCCAAGACCCTTGGCCGCCCAGAAGATGTAGATCAAGGCGATGATCAGCCCCGGCGCGAGGTTTTTGACCTGCGTGGGCGTGATGCCATTGCCGACTTTGGTCCAGCCCAGACACGCTTTGGCGAAGGTCCAAAGGGCTAGAACGACGAAGACGGTGGCGATCAGGCGCGGGAACAGGAAGGCCTCCGACGGGGTGGCCGTGTAGCTGATGTAAGTCACCCAAACGCCTACGGCGGCGACGATGCCGGAGCCGATCATGTGTTGGATGCGGGGCAGGGACGGTGCGCTCATGCGATGATCTCCTCTTTCGAGGTGTAGCGGCGAGAGCGCAGTTCCATGTAGCCGGAATAGGCGATGGAGGCGATGACGACGACGATCAGGAAAATGTTGAGCGTGCCACCCAGGAAATAAGGGCCAAGGCCGTCGGTGGCATTGGCAATCATCGAGCCCTGGATGAAGTTGGCCTCTGCGATCGGTCCCAAGATCAGGCCTAAGACCAACGGGGCTGCGGAGAAGCCGAAGCGTTCGAGGAAGTACATCATCACCCCGAGCGCGGCCATGACGTAGACATCGCCCATGGAAGATTGCACGGAGTAGCTGCCGAAGACGGCGAGGCCAAGGACAACGGCGGCCATAACGGATTGCGGCACCTGCGCCACGCGTGCCGCGAGGCCCGCCACGTAGAGGCCGAAGATGCACATCAGGACCTGGCCGATCAGCATGGAGTTGATGAAGGTCCAGGCGACGTCCGGGTGATTGTCGAAGAGATCTGTGCCGGGGAAGATACCGTGGATCAACAGCCCGCCAAGCAGGACGGCGGCGGTGGGCGAGCCGGGAATGGAAAGCGTCAGCAGCGGCACGAGGCTGGGGCCGACCATAGCGTTATTGGCGGACTCAGCCGCGATGACGCCTTCAGGGTGGCCGGTGCCGAATTTGTCGCGGTCGGGGCTGAATTTCTTGGATTGATCATAAGCCACAAGGCCTGCGATTTGCCCTCCGACGCCGGGGATGAGGCCGATGACGGAGCCTACGGCTGTGCCAATGCCCATGGCGCGTTTGTTGCGAAACAGCTCGCGGAACGCGCCGGAGATGGGGTGCTTTTGCACCTTCAGAACCTCTGCGCCGTCGCCTTTGCGGCCCTTGGCGAACATGGTGATCACCTGCGGGATCGCGAAGAGCCCGATCAGCGCCGCGATGATGTTGATGCCGCCGCCCAGCGCGGGGTGGAAGATGAAGCGCTGCGCGCCCATGATGTCGTCGAAACCGATGGTGGCCAACCACAGGCCGATGCAGCCGGAGAGCAGGCCTTTGACCACGGATTTGCTGTCGAGGGAGCCGATGACGGTGACGCCCAGAATGGCAAGCCAGAACAGGTGGGAGGGGCCGAAGGCGAGTGCCCATTGCGCGAGGACTGGCGTGAGGAAGATCAGCAGCAGCACCCCGAAAATGCCGCCAACGGCGGAGGCGAGAAAGCTGATTTGCAGCGCTTTTGCACCTTCGCCCTTTTGCGCCATCGTGTGCCCATCCAGCGTGGTGGCGATGTTGGCGGGGGCTCCGGGGATCTTCAGCAAGATGGCGGAGACCGCGCCGCCTGCGACTGTCGATGTATAGGCCGCGCCCAAAAGGATCAGGCCTTGCGCGGCTTGCAGTTGAAACGTGAACGGGATCAGCAACGCGACGGCCATCGTGGGCGACAGCCCCGGCGTCGCGCCCAGGATCAACCCCCCTATTGTTCCGAGCAGCAGCAACCCAAAGTTGATGGGTGTGAACACGTCACCGAAGTAATAGAGAAATTCCATTAAGGTCCTCCCAAACCCTATCTGGCCGTCCATTGACACAAGAAGCTAAGGCATGAAAATAGTATTGCAAATGTTTTCATAAAACCGCGTCGGGAGGGTCGATTTATGGCGTTAAAGCAATCCGGTAAGGCCGATATAGTGGACGTTGCACGGGCTGCGAAAGTGTCCGCCTCTACCGTGTCGCGCTGCTTCAACCACCCTGAATTGGTCAACCCCGCGACTCGCAAGAAGATCGAACGCGCGATTGCCAAGCTGGGCTATATTCGCAACCGCGCGGCGCAGGCGATGCATGGCAAGAGGTCGGGCACCATCGGGCTGATTGTGCCGACGATCAATCACGCGATTTTCGCCGAAGTGGTGCAGAGCTTTTCCGACAGCGTGGAGCAGGCGGGGTTCACCATTTTGATGACCTCGCACGGCTACGATCTGGATCGCGAATACGACGTGTTGCGCAAACTGCTAGAGCACCGCGTCGACGGGATTGCGCTGATCGGTCTGGCACATAGCGAGAAAACCTACACGCTGATTGAACAGCAGGAGGTGCCGTGCGTGGCGATCTGGAACCATGACGCGGCCTCTCGGGTCTCGTGCGTGGGGGCAGAGAATTTCGCTGCCGGACGCATGGCGGCGGAGCATATCGCGGGGTTGGGGCATCGGCGGGTCGGCATGATTTTTCCTCAAACAGACGGCAACGACCGGGCACAGGGGCGGCTGGACGGCGCTTGGGCCGTTTTGGACGAGATCGGGGTCGAGGTGCCGGAGGCGTGGCAGATGGAATCGCCTTATTCCATTGCACAGGCCAAGGAGGCGGTGGCGGAATTGCTGAGCTCGGCGGACGTGCCCACGGCGCTGATCTGCGGCAATGACGTGATCGCGCAGGGCGCTGTCTATGCGTGCCTGAAGCTGGGGGTGCGGGTGCCGGAAGACCTGTCGGTGGTGGGCATCGGCAACTTCAAAGGTTCGCTAGAGATGGAGCCGGGGCTGACCACTGTGCATATCCCCGCGCAGGATATTGGACGCATCGCGGGGGAGCAGATGGTGGCAGCGGTCGCAGCCGAGACGTCGGAGACAGTACGCGTGCGATGTGATCTTGATCTGATTGTGCGCGAGACCACGCGCGGTTTTGCCTAGAGGGCTTTGCAAGATACAATTTGGGGGCTCTGCCCCCGTCGCTACGCTCCTCCCCCGGGATATTTTTGAACATAGGAAGACTATTGCAGGTCGCCGAAGGCTTTCTGCATGCGGGCGATGGCGTCCTCGACCTGGCTGCGGGGGGCGGCGATGTTGAAGCGGAGGAAGTCGTCACCACCTTTGCCGAAGGTTGGACCCGCGTTGACCGCAATCTTGGCATCCTTGGCGACGCGGTTGGTGAATTCTTCCTTGCTCATGCCAGTGCCGGAGAAGTCGACCCAAGCCAGGTAGGTGGCCTCCAGGGTCATGGATTTCAGGCCGGGGATGGCGTTGATGCCCGCATCGAAGAGTTCTTTGTTTTCCTCGATATAGGCCACGCAGTCGTCGACCCATTTGGCGCCCTCTGGCGAGTAGGCGGCGGTGGCCATGAATAGTCCGAAGGAGTTGGGCGACATGCCCAGCGCTGCCATGCGGGCGGCGAAAGTGGCGCGCAGGTCGGGGTCGGCGATGATGACATTGCCGGAATGGGAGCCTGCGATGTTGAAGGTCTTGGTGGTCGCGGTCATCATCACCAACCGGTCGGTGATGCCCACGATATTGGCCATGGGGATGTGTGTCTGGCCGGTGAAAACCAGATCGTGGTGGATTTCATCGGAGACCAGCACGAGGTCGTGGCGTTCGGCGAAGGCGGCGACGGCTTGCAGCTCGGACTTGGTCCAGACGCGGCCGCCGGGGTTGTGGGGCGAGCAGAGGATGACCATGCTTTCGTTGCCGGTCATTTGCGCGTCGTAGGCGTCGAAGTCCATCTCGTAGCGACCACCCTCCAAGGCCATTTCGCATTCGATCACCTCGCGGCCGGCGGCTTTGATGACCTTGGCGAAGGCGTGGTAAACAGGGGTGAACAGCACGACGCCGTCGCCGGGTTTGGTGAAGGCGTCGACGCACATGGCGGTGCCGTTGACCAGCCCATGGGTGGTAAAGATCCACTCAGGCTCCACATGCCAGCCGTGGCGGTTTTTCATCCACCAGCAGATCGCGGCGGTGTATTCGCTGTCATCGCCGAAATAGCCGTAGACGCCGTGATCTACCATGTCCTGCACAGCCTTCTGGATCACCGGCGCGGCTTCGAACTCCATGTCTGCCACCCACATCGAAATTCCGTCCTCGGCGGAAACGCCGTAGATCGCCTCCATCCTGTCCCATTTCACGCAATGGGTGCCGCGGCGGTCGGGTGGGGTGTCAAAGCTCATCTTGGTCTCCTTGAAGTCGGGGCAACTTTCGCGGTGTCAGGTGGGAGGTTCAAGAGAGAAAAGAACCTCCACCGGCTGCCCCAAGGCCTGCGCCAGTTTCAGGGCCAGAACGGTGGAGGGGATGAAGACTGCGTTTTCGACGGTGTTGATGGTCTTACGGGAGACACTCACCCGTTCGGCCAGCTGCGCCTGCGTCAGGCCTGCGGCCTTGCGGTGGATGGCGAGCGTATTGTGCAGGGTCAATCTGTGCGCCCCCGCAAGGCGGCAAAGGCCATATAGGCAGACGGGCCAATCAGTGCGGGGCCCATGAAGAAGAAGGCCGCATCGGGGCGCATGACGCCCAGCTGGATCAGCACGAAGAAGGTGAGGAAGGTCGCCATCACCAGCCAGTAGCCGAAGACATAGGACTGCCGATTGAGATACTGGGCTTGCTCGTCCCAGGCGGCGGCGATCTGGTTGCGGAAGATCAGAGAGGCCAGCAGCTGCGCGACGATGCCTGCGACCGCCACGCTGCCAAGGATCCAGACCCATTGCTCAGACAGGCGGCCTTCGCCCAGCCAAATGGCAAAGAGAAACGCGGCGATGACCAGCACGATGGCGATGTTGGAAAGCGTTCGGATGCGGGCGACGACGTTGACGGCCATGAGGGCTCCTTCGAGGTGTAACCTTGGGGTGACATTTAGCCTTTTCGGAAAGTAACGTCAAGGTTACATTCCAAGCGGGAGGCCCGGCGGGTTGTCGCCTCAGGCCAGAACGGCTATCTGAGGACTATGACCTTGCCTATTCTGATCCACCCCGACCCGCGCCTGAAGAAGGTCTCTGCCCCTGTTACTGACAGCTCTGACGCGTTGCGGGAACTGGCGGACAAGATGCTGCACGCGATGTACGAGGCGCCGGGCATCGGGCTGGCCGCGCCTCAGGTGGGTGTGCTGAGCCGGATGATCGTGCTGGATTGCGTCAAGGAAGAAGGCGCGCCTGCGCGACCCATAGTGATGTTGAACCCGGAGGTGGTGGAGGTGTCGGACGCGCTGAACACCTATGAAGAGGGATGTCTTTCGATCCCCGATCAGTTTGCCGACGTGACCCGGCCCGCCGATGTGACTGTCGCGTGGATGGATCTCGATGGTAACGCGCAGAAGGAGACCTTTGACGGGCTGTGGGCCACCTGCGTGCAGCATGAGATTGACCACCTTGAGGGCAAGCTGTTCATTGACTACCTCAAGCCGCTGAAGCGTCAGCTGATCACCCGCAAAATGGTCAAGCTGAAACGCGAACGCGCCCGAGCCTAAGCGGTATTTCGGTGATCCGACACATTGTGATGGACCCTGACCCAAGGCTGCACCAGCTGTGTGCGCCGGTTCTGGTGGTGGACGCGGCGATGCAGGATCTGATTAGCGATATGTTCGAAACCATGTATGACGCGCCTGGGCGCGGTTTGGCGGCACCTCAGGTCGGGGTGTTGAGCCGGGTGTTTGTCATGGATGCCACTTGGAAAGACGCGAAACCCACGCCGATGGCCTTCGTGAACCCGGAGATTCTGTGGCGCTCTGATGCGGTGCAGGTGAATGAGGAAGGGTGCCTGTCGATCCCCAACCGACCGGTAGCGGTCACGCGCCCCGCACGGATCGAGGTAATGTGGCTGGATGAGACCAGCACCCAGCGACGGGGCGCTTTTGACGGGTTTGAGGCTGCCTGTATCTGCCATGAAATCGACCATCTGAACGGGGTGCTGATCCTTGATCACGAGGTCGCAGCGTGAGGCCGTTTTTGATCTGGCCTGATCGGCGGCTACAAACGGTCGCGGCGGAGGTGGCGGCGGTGACCGATGAAACCCGCGCGATCTGGGACGAGATGATCCTTGCGATGGACACCATGCCCGGTGTCGGGCTGGCGGCGGTGCAGCTGGGGGTGATGCAAAGGCTCGCTGTTGTAGACGCTTCCGAGGCGCGGGGCCAAGCGGTGCGGATGGCGAACCCGGTGATCCTGCACGCCTCCGCCCAGATGCGCGCGCATGAGGAAGGCAGCCCGAACCTGCCGGGCGTCTGGGCCAAACTGGAGCGTCCGCGGGCAGTGACAGTCGGGTTTCTGAATGCCGAGGGAGTGCCGGAGGAGCGGGATTTCGTGGGGCTGTGGGCGACCTCGGTACAGCATCAGATCGACCATCTGGACGGCAAGATGTTCTTTGACCACCTGAGCCGCACCAAACGCGCTATGTTGATCAAGAAAGCGCTGAAGGGGATGAAATGAGAGTTGTCTTCATGGGCACGCCAGAGTTTTCCGTTGCAGCCCTCGACGCTTTGGTTGCGGCGGGGCACGAGATTTGTGCGGTCTATTCGCAGCCGCCTCGCCCGGCGGGGCGGGGGAAAGCCTTGCGGGCCTCCGCCGTCCAGATGCGTGCGGAGGCTTTGGGGCTGGAGGTGCGCCATCCGGTATCCTTGAAGGACGCGGGCGCGCAGGCGGAATTTGCGGCGTTGGAGGCCGACATTGCGGTGGTGGTGGCCTACGGGTTGTTGTTGCCTCAGGCAGTGTTGGATGCGCCCAAGCGCGGCTGTTTGAACATTCATGCGTCATTGCTGCCGCGCTGGCGCGGAGCTGCGCCGATCCATCGTGCAATCATGGCAGGCGACGCTCAGACCGGCGTTTGCATCATGCAGATGGAGGCGGGGCTGGACACCGGGCCTGTGCTGAGCCGGGCCGTTTTGAACATCGGCGAGACCGAGACCACGGGCGCGTTACATGATCGGCTGGCGGCCTTGGGGGCGGCGCAGATCGTCGAGGTTTTGGCCGGGTTGGACGGGTTGAAGCCAGAGGTGCAGCCTGAGGACGGGGTGACCTATGCTGCAAAGATCGACAAGGCAGAGGCGCGGATCGACTGGGTCCGGCCTGCGGTCGAGGTGGACCGGTTGATCCGCGGTTTGGCGCCCTTTCCAGGAGCCTGGTGCGAGGCGGAGGGGGCGCGTTTGAAGCTGCTGGGCAGCCAGCTGGCGGAGGGCTCTGGCGTGCCGGGGACCGTGTTGGAGGGGTTTCGCGTCGCGTGCGGGGACGGGGCTGTGGAGATCACCCGGGCGCAACGGCCTGGCAAGGCAGCGCAGGAGGTGGATGCGTTTTTGGCGGGGTTTTCACTTCCAAAGCGGCTCTCGTGAGATGTGCGTTGGGATTTAGGTATTTTTGCCAAGATGAAGCAGGGTTTTTCTCTGTCGCGGCGCGCGTTAACCTTAATGAAGAGTTGAGGTAAGCAATGGCATTTTTTGCATTTTTCGGCGCGATGATGATTGCCGGGGTTGTGGGCTATGTGTCTGAGAGGACCGGGTTCACGCATAATGGCGTGCTGGCTTCGATCATCATTGCGGTGGGCGGATCGGTGTTGTTTTTCATGGTGCGGGTGATGTTCGGGATCAGCTTTGGGCCGCCGGGGGTAGATGCGATTATCAGCGCGGTGGGGGCGCTGATTTTGGTGCCTACGCATTACCGCAAGTGAGTTTTGATCCAGTCCAGGGCATTTTGGTAGGGGCGCGCGAACCCTTGGGCGGGCGCGTCGAGATCGTGCCAGTGGAATTTGAACAGGTGGCCGCCGTCATCGGCGCAGACATGTTGCCACCTGTCGCGGACCGGTGGGGCAACCCGGCAAAGGGCGAAGTGCCAGTGCTGATCCGGAGCGATATCGGTGCTCTCGCCGACAAAGATGGCTGATTTGGTTTCGAGCCCGCTTTCCTCGAAGAGCTCTCGGGCGGCGGCTTTTGCGGGATTTTCGCCGGGCTCTATCGTGCCTTTGACCAGTTGCAGGCCTGCTTTCGGGTGGGTGAAGGCGGCCAGACGCAGCGGCGTGCCGTCAGGGTGGAGCGCGATGGGGCATGCTTTGTGAATCACGGCTTGCTCTTTAGGGCTTGAAGGGGGCCATGCCTGCACGGGCCAATTCATCTGCGCGTTCGTTTTCGGGGTGGCCAGCATGGCCCTTGACCCATTCCCAGGTCACGTCATGGCGGTCGCGGGCGGCATCGAGGCGTTGCCAGAGGTCGATATTCTTGATCTCCCCGCCTTTCTTTTTCCAACCTTTGGATTTCCAGCCGTAGATCCATTTGGTGATGCCGTCCTTGACGTATGAGCTGTCGGTGACCAGCGTCAGGGCGGCTGGTTTGTCGAGGGCCTCTAACGCGCTGATGGCGGCCATCAGCTCCATCCGGTTGTTGGTGGTTTGGGGCGCGCCGCCGTTGAGCTCGCGTTCTTTCAGGACGGTGTCGCCGTCGCGGGCAATCAGGATCGCGCCCCAGCCGCCGGGGCCGGGATTGCCAGAGCAGGCGCCGTCTGTGTAGGCGAAAAGCTCAGGCATCGTTGAGAACGACGATGAAATCGGCCATTTCACCCGACAGACCTTTGTCGCGGCCAAAGCGCGGGGTGCGGGGGGTAAAACCTGCTGCTTTGAGCAGATCGAGCAGCTCATCCGCCTCGTAGTAGCTGTACATGCGGCCGATGCTGTCGCGCTCCTCGTCCATGCCGAGCTTGGTGCCGATATGGAAAATGCCGCCGGGCTTCAGCGCCGTATGGATCGCTTTGAGATAGCGGGGCATATCGGATTTGGTGGCATGAAGGAGTGAAAAATTGGCCCAGATGCCATCATAGACGCTATCGGCTGTTAGGTCGTCGAATGTCGCGTGTTTGGCGTCGACGCCGTATTTGTCGCGGGCGACGCGCACCATTTCGGCAGAGGCGTCCATGGCGTCAGCGGTGAGGTCGGCTTCCTGCATCATGGCCGCCGAGTTGCCGGGGCCACAACCGAGGTCGAGCACGTGGCCGCCCGGCTTGACCGCATCAATGAAGGCCTGCAAGTCCTGATCGGGCGCATCGCGGGAGACCAGATCATCGTAGCTGGCGGCTTTCTGGTTGTAGACTTCGATGGTCTTTTCGTCGGTCATGCGAGTAATCCTATGGCAAGGCAGGCGAGGACAATGGCGGTGAGCAGCGCGCGCAATTTGATCCACCACGGTGGGGTCAGCCGCCAGACGGCGAACTGCACATCGAACAAGAAGACGAGCAAGAAGCCGATCAGCACGGCGGAGGTGGCCTGACGCTCTCCGCCGCCGATGGAGAAAAAGGCCCAGAGCGCGGGAAGGGTGGAGACCAGATAGGGCAGGAAGCGATCTGACTTGACTGCGAAGCCCCACAGCACGCCGGACATGAAGCATAGGATCACCGTGCCGTAAGAAATCAGGATGAAGGGCGCATTGAACCTTGCACCGAGTATGCCGACGGTGGCCTCGGAAATGGCGGGGACCAGTATGCCCAAGGCTGCCCAGAGGAAGGGCAGCAGACCTGCAAGGCCTAGATAGAGCGCCGGGCGTGGAATTTGGGTCATGCGCGTTCAAAGGCCAGCTTTGCGCCGAGCCCGGCAAAGAGCGCGGCGAAAGAGCGGTTGAGCCATGTCATGACCCGCTCGGAGCCCAGAATGGCGCGGCGGGCGCGGGCGGCGAATAGGCCGTAAAGCACGAAGACCGCGAAGGTCAGCGCCATGAACACCGCGCCCAAGACGGTCATTTCCAGCGTTGCGGTGGCCGGGTTTCCTGAGAGAAACGGCGGCAGCAGGGCCAGAAAGAAGATCGACAGCTTCGGGTTGAGAATGTTAATCAGCGCCCCACGCCGCGCGATGGTCCAGCCCGCTTGCGGCGCCGCGTCTGGGGAAACGGAAAGAGCGCCGCCGGCTTTTAGCGCCTGCCACGCAAGGTAGAGCAAATAGGCGACGCCCGCGAATTTCACTACCTGGAACAGCAGGGCAGAGGTATGCAGCAGAGCGGCCAACCCGAGGGTCGCTGCGGCCAGATGCGGCACAATCCCGAAGGTGCATCCAAGCGCCGCCCAAAGGGCCGCGCGCCGGCCTTGGCCCAAGCCCAGCGCCAGCGTGTAGATAACCCCAGTGCCCGGGGCCAAGACGACGACCAGAGCGGTGAGGAGGAATTGAAGCGTGATCATGACGGCATCCTGCGGTGGGTCCGCTCTAGACCTATCACGCCGCGTGGGGATGTCACGGGGGTATCTGTTCGGGCTGGCGCGTCAAGCGTGGCGGGCTCGGGCCTGTGCAAAGGAAAGCAAACGTTTGCTGTCTTCGTCCCACAGGTGCAGCCGCGCGTTGGCGAGGCTTTCGCGGATCGTCATGCGGTTGCCCTCTGCCAGTGTGGCGTGGTCGCGCAGCACCTCAGGGAGGCGATAAAACGGGATGCGGCTGTAGAGGTGATGCACATGGTGGATGCCGATATTGGCGCTCAGCCATTGCAACACTTTTGGCATGACATAGTGCGAGCTGCCTTCAAGGGCCGCGTCGTGGATTTGCCACTCGTCCTCGGCCTCCCAATGGGTGGTTTCAAACTGGTGTTGGACATAAAAAAGCCAGACCCCCGCGGTGGCGGCCAGCAAGGTGGAGGGCACGAAGATCATCAAGACGGGCATGAGACCACCGAACCAGATGATCAGACCGAGGGCTGCAAAGATACCGGCATTGGTGACCATTGCGCTGACCCAGTATTTGGCTTTGTTCATCAGCCCCAGCGGCAGCCGGTTTTGCAGGAAGAACAAGTATCCCGGCCCAAGGCCGAAAAGCACAATCGGGTGGCGATAGAGGCGGTATCGAAGCTTTTCGAACCGGCTGAGCGCCTCGTATTCGGCGACGGTAAGGGTCGCGATGTCGCCCATGCCGCGGCGGTCTAGATTGCCCGAGGCGGAATGGTGCATCGAATGCGAACTGCGCCAGACGTCGTAGGGGGTCAGCGTCAGTATCCCGAGGCCGCGCCCCAGCCAGTCATCGGCGGTGCGGTTGGCGAAGAATGCACCGTGGCCACAGTCATGCTGGATCGCGAACAGCCTGAGCAGGAACGCAGCGTTGACCAACGAGATCGCCAACGTAAGCCAGTAGCTGACCGACAAGGACCACCATGCCAACGCCCAAAGCAACACGAACGGCCCGATCGTGACGCCCAGCTCAAACAGGCTGCGGCCGGCACTCGGATCGCGGTATTTGGCGAGCACTTTGACCCAATCCCGAGCGGTCTGCGGAGCATCTGCTTGAGGTCTTACCGGAGTTTCGACGGGCGTGACGGCGGGCCCGGTCGGGCTGGTATGGTCGAACATGAAACTGCTTCTTATTATTGTTGGCTGGAACCGTCTTATCGGAGTTGAGCCTAGACGCAAAGGAAATGTCTTATGACATAGACGTGAGCGCTGCGCAGTTCAGGCTGGTTCGCGCAACACGCGGGGCACTTTGAACTCGACGTTTTCGACCGCGGTTTCGACCATTTGGGTGGTCACATCAAAGCGGGTTTTGAACGCGTCGATGACCTCGTTGATCAGCACCTCCGGCGCGGAGGCCCCGGCGGTGATGCCGATTGAGGTGATGCCCTCCAGCGCGCGCCAGTCAATGTCAGTGGCGCGTTGGACCAACTGGGAATAGCTGCAGCCCGCCTTGGCGCCGACCTCGACCAGCCGCTTGGAGTTGGACGAGTTTGGCGCGCCGATGACCAGCATGGCGTCCGTCTTGGCCGCCATCGCCTTGACCGCCTCCTGGCGGTTGGTGGTGGCGTAGCAGATATCTTCTTTGTGGGGGCCGACGATGGCCGGGAAGCGCGCTTGCAGCGCCGCGACGATGTCGATTGTGTCATCCACCGACAGGGTGGTCTGGGTGATGAAAGCCAGTTTATCAGGGTCGCGCGGCGTGATCTT
Source organism: uncultured Litoreibacter sp. (assembly GCA_947494645.1). Classification (GTDB taxonomy): domain Bacteria; phylum Pseudomonadota; class Alphaproteobacteria; order Rhodobacterales; family Rhodobacteraceae; genus Litoreibacter. Next base: position 25,289 of record CANLVO010000002.1, on the reverse strand, counting down.
GGCCACGTCTTCCACGGTTTCCACCAGTAGCACCTCGCCGTTGGGCAGTTGGCCCATGGTGCCAACGGTTTCGGGGTGGCCGTCGTGGCCGATCATCACCATCTGGAGCCCGTTTTCATGGTGCCGCGCGGCCTCGATATGGACCTTGGAGACCAGCGGGCAGGTGGCGTCAACATAGATCATTTCGCGCTTGGCTGCGGCGGCGGGGACCGCCTTGGGCACACCGTGGGCGGAGAAAATGACGGGGCGGTCGTCGGGGCACTCGTCGAGCTCTTCAACGAAGACCGCACCTTTGTCGCGAAGCCCGTCGACGACAAATTTGTTGTGCACGATCTCGTGGCGCACATAGACAGGTGCACCCCATTTCTCGAGCGCCATCTCCACGATCTTGATGGCACGGTCAACCCCGGCGCAGAACCCGCGCGGCGCGGCGAGATAGAGGGTGAGAGGCGGCTTGGTCATGGCTGAGGCTCCTGCTTGATCTACAGGTAATCCTTGGCCCGCATCCCGTCCAGCCGCTTTTGGCAGCGCTACCCGTTCACAATGGCGTAGCGGGCGATGCCGTAGATATAGAGCGCCGAGAAGACGATGTTGATGTATTTGAGCTGCGGCTCGGTGCGCAGCCAGCCGCAGAAGACCCAGATCAGGCAGAATGGCAGGCCGAACACCATGGCGGCGAGCTGCCAATTTTGAACGATTGAGATTGTGCTAAACAGCCCCAAGGCCAGCGCGCACCATTTGAGCTGCTGCTCATAGGCAGCCAACTTCAGAAGCGTCATGTCGAAAACTTTCGAAAAACAGCGCCGTTGACCCGGCGTTCTGCTCGGGGTGTTTTAGCAAAATTCGAAGCTTGCCACAAGGTTTTGGGCATGCCTCGAAAGGGCCCCTAAGGCCCTTCCATCATTGCACCTCAACTCGGCTGTTTGGCCTAGCTGTCGGCGGGGGGAAGCCCTGCGTCGTTGTGGTCTTCACGCGGAGGCCGACCAATCACGTCACGCAATTCGTCGAGCTCGATGAAATTGTCAGCCTGGCGGCGCAGCTCGTCCGAGATCATCGGCGGGTTCGACCGAATGGTCGAAACCACAGATACCCGAACGCCTTTGCGTTGGATCGCTTCGAGCAGCGGCCGGAAATCCCCATCCCCGGAAAACAGCACGATGTGATCCACATGCGGCGCGAGCTCCAAAGCATCGACGCAAAGCTCGATGTCCATGTTGCCCTTCACCTTCCGTCTTCCCTCGCGGTCGGTGTATTCCTTGGCCGCTTTCGTGACCATGGTGAAGCCGTTGTAGTTCAGCCAGTCGACAAGCGGGCGAATGGGCGAATAGTCGTCATTCTCCAGCAGAGCCGTGTAGTAGAACGCACGCAGCAGTTTCCCGCGGCGCATGAACTCGTGTCTCAAGAGTTTGTAATCAATATCAAACCCCAAAGACTTGGCGGCGGCATATAAATTGCTGCCGTCAATGAACAGCGCAAGCCGTTCGTCCTTGTAAAACATCAATTGTCCTTCCGATGTGCGCCCAACCTAAGTAGAACCGTGAGTGTGTTTGGTTTTGGCTGGGCCGCTCGCCGAAAATAAGGGATTTCCCACATGTCGCAACCCGTTACGGGCCCGAACCACGCTCCAATCGGCATTTCAACTTATATTGCGCTTGGTGGTAACGTAACGTCACCTTTAGGCTCTCCGGAAACGACATTGCGCGCGGCACTGACACGGCTGAACAGCGATTCGGTGCAAGTGGCGGAGATAAGCCGTTTTTTTCGGACCCCGGCTTTCCCTGAAGGGAGCGGTCCGGACTTCATAAATGCCGTCGCTGAGCTGCGTACAGACCTGACCGCGCCTGCGCTTCTGGCGCATTTGCACAGTGTCGAGGCAGAGATGGGACGCGACCGCAGCACCCGTTGGGCGGCCCGGACCATTGACCTCGACCTGATTGCCTATGGCGCTGAGATTTACCCTGACAAAGCCACATTTGACGCCTGGCGCCTGCTGCCATTGGCCGATCAGCAGGCCCGTGCACCTGATGGCTTGGTGCTGCCGCATCCCCGACTGCAGGATCGCGCCTTTGTGTTGGGGCCGCTTTGCGATGTGGCGCCGGACTGGGTACACCCGGTTCTGGGGAAGACCGCAGCGGCGCTTTTTGCCGCGCTGCCCGAGGCTGACAGGGCCGCTTTGGTGCCCTTGGAGGACCAGCCGACACCCGTGGATGAGACCTGATTTTAGGGCTTTTTGCGCTTGTAAAGTAGAAAAAAGACCCTTATCTGATGCCTCTCGAACTTCCCTCTTGTTGTCTGGAGTGCCCCCATGGCCCGCGTGACCGTCGAAGACTGCGTTGATAAAGTCCCAAATCGTTTTGATCTTGTGATGCTCGCTGCGCATCGCGCTCGCGAAATTGCGTCTGGCTCTGCGCTGACCATCAACCGCGACAACGACAAGAACCCGGTCGTCTCCCTCCGTGAGATCGCCGAAGAGACCCAAAGCGCCGAAGATCTGCGTGAGCGGATGATCGAAAGCAACCAGACCCAGATCGAAGTGGACGAGCCCGAAGAGGACGCCATGGCGCTGCTTATGGGTGTGGAGCAAGACAAACCGGCAGAGGACGACATGTCCGAAGAGAAACTGCTGCGCGCGCTGATGGAGGCCCAAGAGGCCAAGTAAGCGTAAGTTCTGTTTGGGGTTGAATGGTAGGCCATGCTGGACGCGACCGATCTGATCGACCTGATCCGCGTCTACAACCCCAACACCAATGAAGCTTTGATCAAGGCCGCCTACGTGTTTGGCGGCAAGATGCACGAGGGGCAGAAGCGCCACTCGGGCGATCCGTATTTCTCCCACCCCATTGAAGTGGCGGCTTTGCTGACGGAGCAGCAACTGGACGACGCCACCATTGTCACCGCCCTTTTGCACGACACGGTGGAAGACACGCGCGCCTCTTACGCTGATGTGGCAGAGCAATTCGGCACCGAGATTGCAGAGCTCGTTGACGGTGTCACCAAGCTGACCAACCTGCAGCTGTCGTCGACCGAGACCAAGCAATCCGAGAACTTCCGCAAGCTGTTCATGGCGATGTCGAAGGATCTGCGGGTGATCCTCGTCAAACTCGCCGACCGGCTACACAACATGCGCACCATCCGGCACATGACACCGGAAAAGCAGGTGCAGAAAGCCCGCGAAACGATGGATATCTATGCGCCGCTTGCGGGCCGCATGGGGATGCACTGGATGCGCGAAGAGCTGGAAGATTTGGCCTTCCGGGTGCTGAACCCGGACGCGCGGGCCTCGATCATCCGGCGTTTCATCACATTGCAGAAAGAGACTGGCAATGTGGTGCCGAAGATTACCGAGGATATTCGCACCGCGCTGTTTACCGCAGGCATCGAAGCGCGGGTCTCGGGGCGGGCGAAGAAGCCGTATTCGATCTGGCGCAAGATGGAGGAGAAGAAGCAGGGCTTCTCCCGGCTCTCAGATATTTACGGCTTCCGGGTGATCTGCGCCACGGAGGACGAATGCTACCGCGTGCTGGGGGTGATCCACCGTCGCTGGTCCTCTGTGCCAGGGCGGTTCAAGGATTATGTGAGCCAGCCCAAGACCAACGGGTACCGATCAATCCACACCACCGTCTCGGGTCGCGATGGCAAGCGGGTGGAGGTGCAGATCCGCACCAAGCAGATGCATGAGGTCGCTGAAACCGGCGTGGCTGCACACTGGGCGTATCGCGACGGGCAGCGGGTACAGAACCCGTTTGCGGTAGACCCGTCCAAATGGGTTCAGCAGCTGACCGACCGGTTTGGCACTGTCGAGGATGAAGATCACGACGAGTTCCTCGAGCATGTGAAGCTGGAGATGTATTCCGATCAAGTCTTCTGCTTCTCGCCAAAGGGGGACGTGATCAAGCTTCCGCGCGGCGCAACGCCACTGGATTACGCATATGCCATCCATACGCGGATTGGGCATCGCTGCGTTGGCGCCAAGGTGGACGGGTTGCGCGTGCCGCTCTGGACCCGGCTGCGCAACGGCCAATCGGTGGAGATTATCACCGCGGAGGGACAACGCCCGCAACCGACATGGATGGACATCGCGATCACCGGCCGGGCCAAGGCCGCGATCCGCAAGTCACTGAAGGAAGAGCACCGCGACCGCTTCATCAAGCTGGGCCGCGAGCTGACCCGCGCGGCGTTTGAGCATGTGGGCAAGAAGGCCACCGACAAGGCGCTGGCGACCGCCGCCAAGGAGCTGAGCTTGCAGGACGCGGCGCAACTGCTGGAATTCGTGGGCTCAACAGAGATTTCCGCGCGCGAAGTGGTTCAGGCGATCTACCCCGACCTTGCCGACCCGTCACAGGTGCCCCGCATCGACCCAAACCGCGCCGTGGCTGGATTGTCGAAAGGCATGACCGTGAAGCGCGCCGGGTGCTGCCAGCCTGTGCCGGGGGAACGCATAGTCGGCATCCGTCATAGCGGCGAAGGGGTGTTTCTGCATGCGATTGCCTGCGAGGCGCTGGTGGCGCTGGATGACCAACCCGACCGCTGGGTTGATCTGCACTGGCATGAAGGGCTGCATCCGGCAGGCAGCGCTGTGACGCTGAACGCCACGATCACTAACGGCACCGGCGTGCTGGGCCGGATCTGCACACTTATCGGCGAGCAGAAGGCGAATATCTCGGATCTGCATTTCATTGACCGCAAACCGGACTACTTCCGCATTCTGGTAGACGTGAATGTGCGGGACCTGGAGCATTTGCATGGGGTGATGACGGCCATTGACGCTGATACCGATGTGGCGTCTCTGGAACGGCATCGCGATTTGAACCGCGCACCGTAAAATTTCTGCCGCATTTAGGGGGCATCAACGCTCTTGGTTCAAGGTAGCCATGAGCATGAAGTGTAGAGGAAGACGTGGTCTTTAAGCGCCGCACACCGAAGAGCTGGGCCTTGTGGGCCCTGCATCTCATCTGGCCGCAAGGCGGGTGGGGGCGTGCCGCGCATTACGTCAAGCACCGTGTCCGCCGCCTGCCCGACAGCCCCAAACGCATCTCCCGCGGCATTTTCGCTGGCGTGTTCACTACGTTTTGTCCGTTCTACGGCTTTCATTTCTTCATTGCCGCCGGGCTCGCGAAACTGATGCGCGGCAACATATTGGCCGCGCTGATGGCCACCTTCTTTGGCAACCCGCTGACCTATTTGCCGATCGGGGTTATCTCGTTGAAAACCGGGCATTTCCTGCTGGGCACCGAGTTCGAGGAAGACATGAATATCGGGCGTCGGTTCACCGGCGCAGGCCGCGACCTGAAGGACAATTTCTTTGCCATGTTCACCGATGACCGGGCCAACTGGCATCGCTTGTCCGGTTTCTATGACGAGGTGTTCTTCCCCTATATGATCGGCGGGGTGATCCCCGGCATCATCGCGGGAACGATCTGCTACTACCTGTCGCTACCAATTATCACGGCCTACCAGAACCGGCGCAAAGGTCGCCTTAAGGCGAAGCTCGATGACATGAGGGCCAAGAAGGCGGCCAAGGCCGCTGCCAAAGCACCGCGCAATGGCGGCAAGGACCCGGCGGAGTAAGGTCTGCAGGCACGGGGCTGTGAGTTGATCGCACCCGCGTGGCGGTGCAGGGTTGGGGCCTAGCTTGGCAACTATCGGGTTTTCACCATGACGCGCATTCTGCTTGCACCGCTTAGATTTCTGGCCACCTTTCTCGGTTTATGCCTTTTTGCGGGGGCTGCACATGCGTGTGGCGCGGACACCCAATGCCGGATCGACGACAGGCATTACTATATCGCAATGCCACCCGGCCATGACGGGCGCGCTCAGGTTCCTGCGTTGATCTTTGCGCATGGGCTGCAGGGCACGGCGCTTGGTACCATCCGAAACCCAAGGTTGCGGGCCGTTGCGGCAGAGCTTGGCGTGGCGCTGATCGCGGTGAAATCCAAAGGCATCAGTTGGGCGATGCAGAACGCGCCGGGAGGGCGGGCCGATCCTGGCACGGACGCGCTGGATTACTTTGACGCGGTCAAAGCGGATGCCGTGGCGCGGTTTGCGATTGACCCGGACCGGGTGGTGGTCTCGGGGGCCTCGACCGGAGGCATGATGGCCTGGACACTGGCCTGCATGAACAGCGGCAATTTTGCGGGGTTCATCCCGATGTCGGGCACGTTTTGGGCTCCGATCCCTCCGACCTGCGCCGACCCGATTGCCAACATTGTACATTTTCATGGAGACAAGGACCGCACCGTGCCTTTGACGGGTCGGGAGGTCGCCGGGGCCAAGCAGGGCGACGTCGGCGAGGCGCTTGCGATGTATCGCCGCTTTGGCGGATTTGGTGAGATGCGGGCCACCAATCGGTCTGACCTCAACTGCCGCGAAAGTCGCAACCGGCAGGGCAAGATCCTGAATTTCTGCCTCTATGATGGCGGGCATTCCTTTCGCAGCGCGAATGTCGGTGTCGCGTGGCGGATGATGCAGGCGGCGGGGCAGCTGTAAGCGGGTTGCCTCTGCCCGCGAGCCCTGCCTTTATGGGGGCACCGCAACACAGATTCAGAGGCCCCGTTATGGCGCAACCCAACCTGCTTCGGCTCGGCGTAAACATCGACCACGTGGCCACCGTTCGCAATGCGCGTGGCGGCGCTGTGCCTGATCCGGTGCGGGCCGCGAAACTGGCGGAAGACGCAGGCGCCGATGGCATCACCGCGCATCTGCGCGAAGACCGGCGTCACATTGGCGACGAAGACATCGAGCGGCTGATGGATGCGCTGAGTGTGCCGCTGAATTTCGAGATGGCAGCCACGCCGGAGATGCAGGAGATTGCCCTGCGCCATAAACCGCATGCCGTGTGCATCGTGCCCGAGAAACGTGAGGAGCGGACCACTGAAGGCGGGCTGGAGGTCGCGCGGGAAGAGAACCATTTGGCTCATTATATCGCTCCGCTGCGGGACGCCGGATGCCGGGTGTCGATCTTCATCGCGGCCGACCAGAAACAGATAGAGGCCGCCGCCCGGATCGGCGCGCAGGTGATCGAGCTGCACACCGGGGCCTATTGCGACGCCCATGCGGAGGGCGATTTTGACGCGCGTGACCGTGAGCTGGATCGGCTGCGGGAAATGTCTACTTTTGCACATGGGCTGGGGCTTGAGGTGCATGCGGGCCACGGGCTGACCTATGACACGGTGCAACCGGTCGCAGCATTTCCCGAGGTGATGGAGCTCAATATCGGGCATTTCCTGATTGGGGAGGCGATCTTTCTGGGGCTGACGCCTGCGATTGCCGAGATGCGGCGTTTAATGGACGAGGCGCGAGGGTGATCTTGCACAGCGTCTATCTGCGGCTGCCCCAAGGCGCCGACCGGACTGAGCTGCAAGAGGTGATGGCCGGGTTGAACCAGCTTTGCCGCGACCTGCCGGGCTGCGCCGGGTTTCAGCATGGGCCGAACCGCGACTATGAGGCGAAATCCCCTGAATACCCTTACGGCTTCGTGGCGCAGTTTCGCGATCAAGAGGCGCTGGCGCTTTATGCCGAGAATCCTGTGCACAAAGCGCTGGGTGCGCGGCTGGTTGCGATGTGCGAGGGCGGTGCTAACGGGATTGTCGTTTATGATCTCGATGCGGTGGCGTCGTGATGAGCGTTGAGTTTGCCCTGATCCTCGTGGCTTGGGCCGTGGGCGGCGCGTCGCCGGGGCCTGCGACCTTGGCGATTGCAGGCACCGCGATGGAGCGGGGTCGCGCGGCGGGCTTGGCGGTGGCTGCGGGGATCGTGTGCGGCTCAGCGTTCTGGGGCATTGCCGCGGCCTTGGGCCTGAGCGCGTTGATGCTGGCCAATGCATGGTTGGTCGAGATTTTGCGCTACGTGGGCGGGGCGTATTTGCTGTTTTTGGCTTATAAAGCGATGAAATCGGCGCTCAGCGACACCCCCGTGGCGCAGGCGAAGGCCAAGCGGGGCGATCTGGGCGCGATTTACGTGAAAGGGCTGCTTTTGCATTTGACCAACCCGAAGGCGATTTTTGGGTGGGGGGCTATGTTTGCGGTGATCGTGCCGCCAACCTCCAGCCCGGATGTGGTGATCCAGACCTTTCTGGCCCTGATCGCGGTGTCAAACGTGGTGTTTTTTGGCTATGCGTTGCTGTTCTCCATGGGGTCGTTTGTGCGCAGCTACCAAAAGATGCGGAGGGTGTTCGAGGTGACCTTTGCCTTGTTGTTCGGCGCGGCGGGGCTGAAAATTCTGACGACGCGGCTGACATGACGGGGGCCGCATGATTTTGGGCGTCGGCACCGATCTGGCCAATATCGAGCGCATTGAAGGCACGCTGGAACGCTTTGGCGACCGGTTTCGCAACCGGGTTTTCACGGATGTTGAGCAGCGCAAGGCCGAACGCCGCAAGGACGTGGCGGGGACATATGCGAAGCGGTGGGCCGCGAAAGAGGCGTGCTCCAAGGCGCTCGGGACCGGGCTTCGGATGGGGATTTCGTGGAAGGACATGGCGGTCAGTAACCTCAAGACGGGCCAACCGGTGATGCAGGTGACGGGCTGGGCGGCGGAGCGTCTGGCCTCCATGACACCAGCGGGGCATGAGGCGATTATCCATGTGACGCTGACCGATGATCACCCCTGGGCGCAGGCCTTCGTCGTGATCGAGGCGCGGCCCATCGCAGATCCGACCAAGACGTGACGGCCTGCCTGCTTGACACTGGCCCTGCCAATCCGCATCTAGCCTTAAACACAAAGAGATAGAGGCCTGACATGGCGCGCAGCGAAGACAAGCCCGACAGCATCGGCGAGACCGTCAAGACCGTGGTATACGCGCTGCTGATCGCAGGCATTTTCCGCAGCTTCTTTTTCCAGCCTTTCTACATCCCGACAGGCTCGATGAAGGATACGCTGCTGGTGGGCGATTTCATGTTCGTCAACAAAATGGCCTACGGCTATTCGAAATATTCCTGCCCATTCGGCATTTGCCCGTTCCCGGAGGACCGGTTGTTCGGCTCTGAGCCTGAGCGCGGCGATGTGGTGGTGTTTCGGCACCCGACCTCGGGCCAGGACTATATCAAGCGGCTGATCGGGCTGCCCGGCGACACGGTTCAGATGCAACGCGGCGTGCTTTATCTGAACGGCGAGGAGCAGGTGCAGACGCCCGACGGTCAGTTCGTGGAGGCCAACGCGCCGCAGGGCTCGGTCGGGGGTTACCCGCGTTGCGAAAACGGAGCCACGGGTCTGGGCGCGGATTGCACCAAGTCACGCTACTCCGAGGCGCTGGACGGCTACGGGCCGCATTCGATCCTGAATATTGTTGACCTGCCGGTGCCCTCGCAAGGGCAGTTGAACGGAGACAACACGCCTGTTTTCCGGGTGCCGGACGGGCATTTCTTCTTCATGGGCGACAACCGCGACAACTCCCTTGATAGCCGGTTCAGCCAAACGGCGGGTGGGGTCGGCATGGTGCCGTTCGAAAACCTGCTGGGCCGGGCGGACAGGGTGATCTTCTCCTCTGCCGGGTCGCGGATGCTGTTCTTCTGGACGTGGCGCGGCGACCGCTTCTTCAAGGCCATCGAATAACGATGCGGGCCATGCGCCGCCGCGAGGTCGCCCTTTTGGTGGCACTTGGCCCTGCGGCGGTCCTGTTTGCGGTTACGCTGATCCTGTTTAGGGCTTACTGGATCCCGTCAGGCTCGATGAAGCCGACGCTGCTGGTGGGCGACTACCTTCTGGTCAACCGTGCGGCCTATGGATTTCCAGCGCTGATGTGCAACCTGACCACCTGCGAGGGCACAATGGGCCCCGCCGGACAATTGCCGGACCGCGGCGACGTGGCCACGTTCATTCACCCGGTCAAAGGCTACCACTATATCAAGCGCGTCATGGCCCTACCGGGGGACACGGTCGAGATTTCTGGCGGGATGGTGACGATCAACGGGGAGGCGGTGACGCAAACTCCGCTCGGCACGTTTGAAGAGCCTTACCTCTTGGAGCATGGCTATCTGGCCTGCAAAAATGCGCCGGTGGAAATTGACGAGATTTGCGTGAAAGATCAGGCGCAGGAGGTGCTGCCGGGGGCCGCGCCCTATCTGACGATCAATCTGGCCGACGGGCTAAGCGCAGACGAGATGGCGCTGGCCACCGTGCCGGAGGGCCATGTATTTGTGCTGGGCGACAATCGCGACAACTCTCTGGATTCGCGCTTTGCACGAGAAGCGGGCGGCGTGGGCTTTGTGCCGCTGGAGAATATGGTGGGGCGGGCCGACCTGATCCTGTTCTCGCTCACGGGCCAAAAGGGAAGGGTGCTGCAATGGGTGCGGTAAAGCTGTCGGCGGAGTTGAAGGCCTTCATGGACCGGTTGGGCCACAGCTTTGCCGACCCTGAGCTGTTGATCCATGCGCTTACGCATGGCTCCATTTCCTCCGCCACCCGGCCTGACAATCAACGGTTGGAATTTCTTGGCGACCGGGTGTTGGGTCTGGTCATCGCGCAAGCGCTTCTGGATGACGACAAAGCTGCGGCCGAGGGCGTACTTGCCCCGCGTTACAACGCTTTGGTCCGCAAGGAGACCTGCGCCGATGTGGCCCGCGCCATTGATCTGGGTGCGGTGTTGAAGCTGGGAAAATCAGAGATGGTGTCTGGCGGGCGGCGCAAGGAGGCGCTGCTTGGTGACGCCATGGAAGCGGTGATTGCGGCTGTATATCTGGATGGCGGGCTAGCGGCGGCGCAAGCGATGATCCTGCGGTTCTGGGCCCCGCGCATTGACAGCGTCGAGGCGGATGCGCGTGACCCCAAGACCGCGCTGCAAGAGCTGGTGCAGGCCCGTGGTCAGACACCACCGGAATACGTTATTGTCAAACGCGACGGACCCGATCATGCGCCTCAGTTTACCATTGAAGCGCGGACCGAAAGCGGGCAGACCGCGCAGGCTCAGGCGGGTTCGAAACGCCAAGCAGAGCAGGCCGCCGCCAAGGCGCTACTGGAAAGACTAGAGAATGACTGATGTGATCCCTGAGGGTGAGAAACGCGCGGGCTTTATTGCTCTGATCGGCGAGCCCAATGCGGGCAAATCAACGCTGCTGAACCGCATGGTTGGGGCCAAGGTCTCGATCGTGACGCATAAGGTGCAGACCACGCGGGCGCGCATCCGGGGCGTCGCCATGGAAGGCCCCGCGCAGCTGGTTTTTGTGGACACGCCGGGCCTGTTCAAGCCGCGCCGCCGTCTTGACCGCGCTATGGTAGCCGCCGCTTGGACCGGGGCTTCTGACGCGGATATCGTGGTGCTGATGGTCGAGGCGCATCGCGGCATCACCGAAGGAGTGCAGGCCATTCTGGACGGCTTGGGCGAACGCGTAGGCGGCGCGAAAGTGGCGTTGGCGATCAACAAGATTGACCGGGTGAAAACGGACGCCCTACTGGGGCTGACCCGCGAGCTGAACGCGGCCTTCCCCTTCGTAGAGACCTTCATGATCTCGGCCGAGAAGGGGCATGGCACCGACACGCTGCGCCATTGGCTGGCCGAGCAAGTGCCACAAGGTCCGTGGTTTTACCCTGAGGACCAGATAGCGGACCTGCCAATGCGGATGATTGCCGCGGAGATTACCCGCGAGAAACTGACCCTGCGGCTGCATCAGGAATTGCCCTACCAGATGACGGTGGAGACCGAGAATTGGGAGGAGCGCAAGGACGGCTCCGCCAAGATTGATCAGATGATCTATGTCGTGCGGGACGGCCATAAAGGCATCGTGCTGGGCAACAAAGGCGAGACGATCAAGGCAGTGGGCAAGGCTGCGCGCGAGGAACTGGTCGAGTTTTTGGGGCGCAAAGTCCATCTGTTCTTGCAGGTTAAGGTGCGGCCGGGTTGGCTGGAAGACAGTGAGCGGTACTCCGAGATGGGGCTGGACTTTAAGGACGGCAATTGAGCGACGACCGGCTGACATCCTCCTTCTGGGTTGGCGCATATTTGCGCCGCCTCGCCCTTGCGAACATCCCTGCTTTTGTGACCGCCAAAGGCGACGCCACGGCCGGCACTGTATTGATCAAAGTGAATACGCTGGACGGGCAGGCCTGTTGCTACCAGCGCTCGTTCGACCTGATGAGCGGGGCGCGGGCCTGGGTGGTGTTGGCAGAAGGTTTGGAGGCCGAGGTCGACGCCGCACTGGTCAAGCAACGCAGCTTTGACCCGGACCTTTGGGTGATTGAGGTCGAGGACCGCGCGGGCCGACACCTGTTGGATGAGCCGGGGGTCTCTGAATGAGTGCCTGCGGCACGCGAGATGCTTTTGTGCTGCCGCACGTGCTTGGGGGCTTGGCCCCCAAACCCCCAGCATATTTCTGGCAAAAAGAAGCCCTGTGATGGAGTGGCGGGAGGAGGGGATATTGCTCTCTGTCCGGCGGCACGGGGAGCATGCGGCGATTGTCGAGGTGTTTACCGAGGCGCAGGGTTTGCATGCGGGCGTGGTGCGGGGCGGTGCGTCGCGGAAAATGGCTCCGGTGTTGCAGCCGGGCGCGCAGCTGGATCTGTCTTGGCGGGCGCGTTTGTCGGATCATCTGGGGGCGTTTACCGTGGAGCCAGTGCGCTCGCGGGCGGCCCAGGTGATGGGGGACCGACAGGCTCTGGCTGGGCTGAATTCGATCTGCGGGCTGTTGTGTTTTGCCTTGGCAGAGCGCGACCCACATCCGGCGCTCTACACGCAAACTCTTGATTTATTTGACAGATTGGGCGCTGATCCAGCCTGGCCACTGGCCTATATGTTCTGGGAGACGGCTCTGCTAGACGCATTGGGCTTCGGACTGGACCTGAGCAGCTGCGCCGTGACGGGGGTGACCCAAGACCTGAAATACGTCTCGCCCAAGTCAGGGCGCGCGGTTTCGGAGCAGGGGGCGGGGGAGTGGGCGGATCGGTTGTTGCCTTTGCCGGCGGCTTTGCGGGGGTTGATTGGCCCTGATGCGCTGGATGAGGTGCCGCAAGGGCTTAGGATCACTGGACATTTTCTGAACGAGTGGATGGCCCCTGCGATGGGGAACAAACCGGTGCCGGCGGCGCGGCAGCGGTTGGTGGACCTGCTCAGCTGAGGGTTTTGTACAAAACGGGGCAACTTTTCAGGGCCCAAAACCCATTTTGTACAAAACTATTCGGCCAAAAAGACCATTGTGTCGCCCTCGGCGGTGCTGAGGATCAGGTTGGGGCCTGAGACCTCCGACAAGGTCATCTCGGACAGGGTCCGGAAAAAGAGCGCCTCCGCCTCGAGGTCGGGGCAGGCGCGTTTGGTGGCCGCAATCGGCCCCGCTTTGAACCACGGGTAGGGCACGTCCTGGGTGGCGGAGAAACTGTTGCACGGGGCCTCGCCTGCGATCTGGCCTTCCTCGGGGAAGCGGATCGTGGCGCGGGCGGGGAAGGGCTGGTCGTTGATGGAGACGAGCACAAACTCCTGTCCCTGCGCTCCGTAGCCCGTGAGCGTCTCGTCGGCGCAATAGCCAAGCAGGAGGGGGAGGAGAAATGCCGCACGTATCATATCGGTTGGCTAGCACAGGCGCGATCTGCAGAAAAGCAACGCGCCGGGACGGCGGCGCGGGTTTGCCTCAATTGCGCCAGAAATCTCGGACCAAGATTGCGTGATTGATACAAACGACAGGATTTGAGCATGAATATCTTGAAATTTGGCGGCGTAATCGTGGCTGCTGGCGTGTTGGGCGGCAATGTTGTCTATGACCAGTTCGCCCCCAAGCCCCCGGCGGCGCAAAGCTTTGGCAAATCCGGGCAGATCGAGATGCTGCAGTCGGACGTGGCACTGAGCGCGAAGCTGCAACGCGAGTTCGCCGAGTTCTCGGCCTATGCCTATTTCGGTGCCTTCGCGGTGGGCGATGATGGACGTTTTGGGTATCTGACAGACGTCAACACCATGGACTCGGCGCGGTTCTACGCGATGGAGTTTTGCACAAACGGGGAGAGCGCAGAAGCCACCGGCTGCGAGATCTATGCGGAGTTGCGCCCGAGCGATTTCGACGAGACGCAAACCCACACGATCAATCATCAGACCTATCTGGAATATATGGATCTGAAAGAGAACTATGACGGCTACTTCGCCTTGGCCATCACCGGTGCAGGGCATTACGGCTACACCTACGGCTACCGCACGCAATGGGGCGCGAATGGCGACGCGATGGAGCTGTGCAACGAGGCCTTGCTGGAAGACGAAGACATGATCCCCGCAAAGACGTCGTGTTATCTGGTTTATCTGGACGGGTAGGCGCGCAAAGGGGGAGCAGGATGCCTCGGAGTATGAGAGGTTAGTAAATGGTGGAGGGACTCTTCGCTGTCGTTCATCTGCCGTGCGGCGAGTGTCGGCTTTGAGCCCAAATGTACCGATGCTGCGGCGGGAGCGAACGTCAGCTTTCCCGCCGCCATGATTGATCAGATACGGGCCTTTGGCGCAGCTTCGCGATCTGAGTCTCCCGAATTAGGCTCTCCTTTTGGTTCGATCAGGAGCACCTTCACCTCGGTTTCTGCCCTTGGCCTATGAACCACACCCTTCGGCACAACGAACAATTCACCCGCTTTGACGGTGCGCGGCTCCTCCCCTTCGATGTCCATCTGCATCTCACCTTCTAAGACATAGAAAAAGTCATCGGTGGTATCGTGTTTGTGGAATGGATACTCGCCTATGAACTTTACCACCATAACCTCGTTTTCGTTGTAGTCGGCGACGACATGCGGATCCCAATGCGTTGAGAAGTGAGACAACTTTTCCGCAAGGTTTATTGATTTCATTGATGATTTCCTTCGTGGTAGCGTTGCAGTTGTATCTTCGAAGCTATTGGGAGGCTTTCCATCCACAACGAACGACGATCCAAGGAAGTAACACCACAAGACCTGACACCGGGTCTTGAACGATCGTGCGCGAATGATTGGGTCGTGGCTGCTCCTTGGCAAACCGGCATTCAGAGGATCGAGGCGTATTTCTCTGGAGAGGCCTATGCACCGCATCGGCATGATACCTATTCAATTGGATACACAATCAATGGCGTCCAAAGCTTTGACTATCGCGGTGCGCGTACCGATAGTGTCGCAGGACAAGTGATCGTCCTTCATCCCGACGAGATTCATACAGGTGAGGCTGGAACAGAAGCCGGATTTCACTATCGAATGCTGTATGTCCAACCTTCGTTGGTGCGTGACGCGTTAGGGGATCGCGCAGCTGCACTTCCGTTTTTGAGTGAAGCTGTTTTAACTGATCCGCTTTTGATGCGAGCGATCCATGCCGCATTTACTGATATGGATACTTCTCTTGAGGCCGTAGCGATGGACGAGCTGACGGTATTGCTAGCGGATGGGTTGCTTGCCAATGATGAATCCGCTCAGCGAACAAGACGATCTTTGATAGATTTCAACGCGACCAATCGGGCAAAGGAATATCTAGACAGCAATCTTGATCAAATTGTTCAATCGGAAGAGCTGGAAACAGTCACAGGCTTGGACCGGTATGCGCTTTCTCGCCAGTTTCGAAGGGCATTTGGAACAAGCCCGTATCGGTATCTGACAATGCGCCGATTAGATCAGGCGCGTGGTGACATTGCAGCTGGCTTGCCCTTGATTGAAGCGGCTATGCGAGCAGGTTTCAGTGATCAGTCGCACATGACGCGGCAGTTCAAAACTGGCTTTGGCATTTCACCGGGTCAGTGGCGACGATTGGTTCACAAAAACTAAGCATTTGACCAAAGCCGACCTTCGTTCGATCGTCGCGAACGGCAGCAAAGTCCTCGAACCAAACCTGCCCAGCCGGGCGGGTGCAAGACCGTGGGGTGGCGCTGAAGCGGTCATTCGACAGCGCTTTATGGCAGCCAAGCACATTTTCGGACTATGCGAAGCGCAAAGAGAGCAATAGCGCCAGCCCGTCAAACCGTAGGTTTGCCTTTGGCAAAACGGGACGGCCCCTCTTGGCGATTGCGAAGAGCAATCGCCTGCCGGTCAATGCTTGCACTCGCTCGGCGCCTTCGGCTTGACTCCGGGCGGGTCAGCGCGTCGAAAATTGTCCTGTTTGTTGGCTAGACAGCCGTCCAGGGTTTTCGTCGCGAACGAAAGGTTCCCACCCCTACCCCAACAATCGGCGTGCAATCACCTGCGCTTGAATTTCCGCAGCACCCTCAAAGATATTCAGGATCCGGGCGTCGCATAGAATACGGCTGATTTTGTATTCCAATGCAAAACCGTTGCCTCCGTGGATCTGAAGCCCGTTATCGGCGCAGGCCCAGGCGACGCGGGCGGCGAGGAGTTTGGCCATGCCGGCCTCGAGATCGCAGCGGCGGTCGTTGTCTTTCTCGAAGGCGGAGAAGTAGGTGAGTTGGCGGGCGACCATGATTTCGCAGGCCATCATGGCAAGCTTGCCGGAGACGCGGGGGAATTCGATCAGGGATTTGCCGAATTGCTTGCGGTCCTGGGCGTATTGCATCGACACGTCGAGCGCGGATTGGGCGACGCCGATGGCGCGGGCGGCGGTCTGGATGCGGGCGCTCTCGAAGGTTTGCATGAGCTGCTTGAAGCCCTGACCCTCGACCCCGCCGAGGAGGTTCTCGCCCTTGACGTGGAAATTGTCGAAGGCCAGCTCGTATTCCTTCATGCCGCGATAGCCCAGAACCTCGATCTCGCCGCCGGACATGCCTTTGGTGGGGAAGGGGGCCTCATCCGTGCCGGGGGTTTTCTCGGCGAGGAACATCGACAGGCCCTTGTAGTCGGTGGTGCCCGCGTCGGTGCGGGCCAGCAGCGTCATCACCTGCGTGCGGGCGGCGTGGGTGATCCAGGTCTTGTTGCCGGTGATGGTGTAGTCACCGTTGGTCTTGACGGCGCGGGTGCGCAGGCTGCCCAGATCGGAGCCGGTGTTTGGCTCGGTGAAGACCGCCGTTGGCAGCGTCTCGGCGGAGGCCAGCTGTGGCAGCCATTTCTGCTTTTGCGCCTCGGTGCCGCCGCAAATGATCAGCTCAGCAGCGATCTCGGAACGGGTGCCGAGGGAGCCCACACCGATATAGCCACGGGAGAGCTCTTCGGAAACGACGCACATGGCGGTCTTGGACATGCCGAAGCCGCCATATTCCTCCGGGATGGTGAGGCCGAAGACGCCCAGCTCGGCCATCTCGGTGATGATCTCCATCGGGATCAGCTCGTCGTTGAGGTGCCAGTCATGGGCGTGCGGCTCGACGCGGTCGACGGAGAAGCGACGGAACTGCTCGCGGATCATCTCCATCTCGTCGTCGAGACCGGAGCGGCCGGTGGTGATGTTGGCGGCGTGCTCTTGCATCAGCTCGACCAGCCGGGTGCGGGCGGCTTGCGTATTGCCGTTCTGGGTCAGCGCCATGACCGCAGGGGTCATCATTGCGCGCTGATCGTCTTGGGTGAGGCCGATATCTTGCGGGCGCAGCATTTCGCCCTGGCTCATCGGGATGCCGCCATAGACCTGCCAGAGATATTCGCCAAAGGTGATCTGGTGGATCAGCTGCTCGGTCTCGCCGAACTGGCCTTCGGCCTGCAGTTTCTCCGCCCAGTTTTGCATCTGGGTGAGGGCCTGGGCGTAGGTGGCCAGCCAAGCCAGCCCGTGGGCAGCGGTCTGATTTTCCTCAAGCAATGCGCCGGAGACGCGCCCGTCTTTGGTGACGAGGGCCGAGACGCGGGCCTTGGCGGTGGCGAGTAATTCTTCGACCATCGGCGCGGCTGCGGCTGTATGCGCCAGCAGGTCGTCCATGATGATATTGGTCACTTGCGTCATTGAGATGTCCTGCCCGTCATGCGCCATGTCGAATCCTCTGAAAATGTCTTGGACGTTCTAATCATTATGCAAGTGCAGCGCAATTATAATTCGCCCGATATCCCGTGGGCGCACGAAAATGTCGCAGGCAATTTTCGATACCAGTTTTGCCGTGCAGCGGCATGGGATGCGCAGTAGACCCGAGGGGATGGAACATATGCTGAGCTTATACGGCGCGGGCGCGCTTGTCGCCTCGGTGGGGATTGCGCTGGTGGCCGGGATGATCAAGGGCGTCGTGGGCTTTGCCATGCCGACGGTGATGATCTCGGGGCTGGCCTCGTTCATGGCGCCCGAGCTGGCGCTGGCCGGGCTGATCCTACCGACATTGGTGACCAACGGGATGCAGGCACTGCGGCAAGGCTTCGCAGCCGCCTGGGGATCAATCAAGAAATTCCGGGTCTTTCTGAGCGCGGGTCTGGTGATGCTGCTTCTGAGCGCCCAACTGGTCCGGGTGATGCCTGCAAGCTGGCTGTTTCTGGGCATCGGCGTGCCGATCACTGTGTTCACGCTCAGTCAGCTGGCGGGATGGACCCCGAAGACCATTTTGCGCAGCACGAGAATCGAGGCCGCCGTGGGCGGATTGGCCGGGTTCATTGGCGGCATGTCGGGGGTCTGGGCCCCCGCGACGGTGGCCTATCTGACCGCAATTGACGTGCCCAAACAGGAGCATCTGCGTATTCAGGGCACGGTCTACGGGCTGGGCGCATTCGCGCTGTTTGGCGCGCATCTGCAATCGGGCGTGATCCGGGCAGAGACCTTGCCCCTCTCGGTCGGGTTGATCCTTCCGGCGGTGATCGGGATTTGGCTGGGCTTTCAGGTGCAAGACCGGATCAACCAAGCGATGTTTCGCAAGGCGACGCTTTGGGTCCTGCTCCTCGCCGGCCTAAACCTGGTGCGGCGCGGGGTGATGGGGTAGGGCCGCGGGGCAAGCGCACGGTCTTCCAGCGTGCTGAGCGGTGCGCTCGGCAGGTCTGGTTTGCGGGACAAAGCGACTCAGCCTCAATGGAGGTTTTTGGTCAGTCGATTGGTTTTGGAGGGAGTAGGTCATCCCCATTTGGGATGGGCCTGAAGACTAATGGTGCGGCAGGCCGTTGCTCTGTTTCAACTTCAATTGTTGGATAATCGTTAGTCCAGTAACCTCCCCATTTTACCCCACACTCCTCAAAAGCTTCGACAACTACAGTCGGAACAAAGCTCGCGGCAAACACATCCAATCGATCATCTTTGGCTCGCGTTTCGAATACCACCCATCCATCTGAACCGAGGTGAAGAAAAGCCGCCCAAGTGCCATGCCAGCCAAGCATTCTTCCACCTACGAAGTGGTAGTCGGGGGCCAAGCGAACACGTTCGTGGTCATAGGGAATTTCCAAGATTGCTTGTGCCAATTCCCAAGGTTCACCGTCAATTTCCTTGGGATATCCATTCGCCATATTGACGCAAGCGACAACATTTACGGCAATGGCTTGTCTGTCTGCATATGCAGTCACAGGGACGACAAGTAAAAAAAATGACAGCAGCAGAAAGCTCTTAATCAAGGTTTTGATCCCATACGCAGATGTTCAGGAGATAGTGATAGTCACTGTGAAATCAAATAGTAAAATCTGTTACTATGGGGCTCAAAGCCGACGTTCGCGGCACAGCGGATGAGCGACTGCAAATATAATCCACAACCGCCTTTCCCTCACTCGCCGGGGCATCTTCAGCGACCCAAATAAGCTGAGCCTCTCTGAGGAAGCCGCCGAGAGCCAAGCACAACTGCCCGCCCGCTGGAAAAGTGTGCCAAGACAAAGCCTTTGCCATACCGCAGAAACCTTTGCGACAGCACCTTATTGGGTCCGCGACTTTGAAAGCTCCTGAAGCAGGATCCGGTAGTCCAGCACCAGCGAGACAAAGAAGACAGCATAAGCGGCCAAGAGGACTGCCATCGCAACAGGTTCTGCTGGCCCTTGGCCCAAGTAAACTTGATAGACGCCGTATGCCAGCACCGTCGGCCAAGCGATGAAATGTGTGGCGGCAAGCACGTTGATGTTGCGAGTGAGGGTGAATGACACTGGCGCAAAGATGCCCACCGTGATCAGAAACGTGACCAGATTTGTCACATGCAGATAGCTGTCAATGTAGAGCGCTTGCGCGGCGAAGGTAACGACCATAACCGCCATCCAAAGCTTTACGTGAACAGGCAAATTCCGACTTTCTTTCATCATTCCCAGCATGTCAGGTCTCCGATTGGGGTTGAGGGATCAGGGCGGATTGAAGCATCTTGCCGAATTGCTTTTTTACCAATTTGCGGGGCATCAGCTGGGCCATACGTGCCATGAGCCGGTTGGTGCGCGCAGGCACGATGGTGTCTCGCTGCCCGAGTGCTGCAAGGCTCTCTTGGGCGACAACGGCGGGGTCACCCATCGGCATGGACATTTTCTTGAGGTCAATCACATCGCCAAGTTGGTCACCCATGCGGGTCTTGGTGCCTCCCGGGGCCACGGACAGAACGTCGATGTTTTTGTCCCGTAGCTCGACCGCCAGCGCTTCGCCCAGATTTAGGATGAAGGCCTTGGCCGCGCCGTAAACGCTGGAAAATGGCATCGGGAACATCCCGAAGACGGAACTGATCAAGATGATCCCGCCGCCGCCGCGCGCTTCCAGCTGTTGCGAGATCGCGCGGGTCAGGTGGGCCGTTGCCGAAACGTGGATCGCAACAAGCTGTTCATCCATGTCATCCGGCGCATCAAGGTAGGGGCCGACATAGGCAACCCCAGCAGAGTGCACGAACAACCCGACATCCAGTTCGGCGATGTCATGCAAAAGCAGGTCGCGGCCCTCTGGCGTGGCCAAATCGGCGGAAATGACCTTCGTTTCTGTCGGAATGTCCTGCGAGGCAGTACGTGTCAAAGCGTCGGCTGAACGGGCGACAAGAATGACCTTCATCCCCTGTTTGGCCAGTCCGATTGCGAATTGTCGCCCAATGCCGGAACTGGCGCCGGTGACCACCGCCCATTCGCCGTATTTTCGTGGGTTCTTCATAAAAACCTCCAAGCTGTTTGTTGAAATGTCGGCGCCTATGCTTCGGTTATCAATGGACATAACTTGATGTTTTTCGTCCAAATTCGTACGAAGTCAGAATGGACTGGGATGACCTCAGAATTGTTCTGGCCGTTTACCGCAGCGGGAGCGCGGGATTGGCTGCCGCCGACGTGGGACTGAGTCACGCCACGATTTCTCGGCGTATGGCTGAGATTGAACGTAACCTCGGCGTCGCATTGGTCGACCGAAGTGGCCTGAGTTGGCGACCGACCCCGATCTGCGCTCAGGTTGCAGCTCAAGCCGCGCAGATGGAGGGGCTTCATGACGAGGCACTGCGCGTTGCCACGGCCCACAGTTCGGATTTGTCCGGGCCGGTTCACATTTCGGTGCCCACGGGCACTGTCGAGGGGTTTGTTGCCGAAGCCCTGAAAGAGCTGCCTCGTCTTGCGCCAGACATTCGGTTGATATTCAAAACTGAAGATCAACTGTCGGATCTACCAGGTCGAAAGGCGGACATCGCTGTACGTTTTACAGGTTCTCCCGATCCTGACCTGATTGGGCAGAAAGTCACT
This sequence comes from uncultured Litoreibacter sp., assembly GCA_947494645.1. Taxonomy (GTDB): domain Bacteria; phylum Pseudomonadota; class Alphaproteobacteria; order Rhodobacterales; family Rhodobacteraceae; genus Litoreibacter. The sequence continues at coordinate 3,932 of CANLVO010000002.1, read as the reverse complement.
CAGAGCGCTTGGGGTTTTTATGCTTGCACGGAACTGGCCGGGGTCATCAACGCGCAGGTTGATGCAGAAACGGCGGTCCTGGCACCCATTTTGACGACCGAGCGCGACGGAGCGTTTCCCAAATGGGCTAACGGCCATTTTGACCCGGAAAGCCCATGTCACTTTGTTTATGGATTTCCGTCCAAAGCGGCGATGGCGGCGCAGGGCTTTGGTGTGGCGTTGCTCCCGCGGGTGATCGGCGACGGAACGGCAGGGCTGACACGGCTAAGTAGGCTGGACAGCGGCTTAGAAACAGAACTGTGGGTGCTGGCAAATTCTGACACGCGGTCCAGCAAACGGATATCGCAAGTCAAGCGGGTGCTGATTGATGGTCTGACGGCCATGCAGCCAAGGTTCTTCCCAGCTGACACGGGCTAGGGCGAACGTCTCTGCGGAGTGTCTTGTCTGGCCAGCCGTCGTTATCGATTTGACGGCTGGCCAGTCAGATTTGCGTTAGCGGGACGCGGACCCAACCAAGTAAGTGAACGAAGTCAGATGCGCATCGTTGAACGCTGAAACGTCTTTGAGGATGGCGGCATTTGCCGCCCGAAATTGGTCGGCCGCTTCTGCATTTTCATAGTGAATGACCACCACCTTGTCCGGAGTTGGGATCCCGTCGGCCGCGTGAACCTGAAGAAAGGCCTCGTTGATCCAATGGCCGTCAAGGCGCTCTGCCTTCATGTTCAGTGCCGCAAGGTCCTGCGCGCGGGCGTCAACATCGGCATTGTTGTAGTAACCGAGTTTCAAGACGTACTGCCGATTTGCGACATCGCTGTTGTGATCGTCGATCGGAAAATTGATCAGCGCGCCTTCGAAAACAGCTATTGCTGCACCCTTAAAAAGCAACGCGGACGCTACTTGTCTCCGGTCCGGTCGGCCCAAAACGGGTTCATCACAATCCAGAATGACGAATTTGTCGGGCTGAGTCAGATCGTACTCCAATTTGCCCTGTGCGGCGATGATTGAGCCTTCACGTTGGACGGCACAGCCGAGCTCAGTGACCGCTTGGTCGTTCAGTTCAAAGTCCCCAGAAAAGAGCCCGACAACGCTGACCTGCTCAGCCAGAGCAGCGGAGGCGGATAGAGCCAGCGCGGCGCTCGCTATGAGTGCATTTTTCTTGTTCATGTTGTTAGTCCTTTGTGTCGAGAGAAATGAAAACACGATGATCTGCAAAGACATCGCTGGGTCGTTTGTGTTTTTCGGATCGAAGCGAACGGATGGCAGCAATCGGACGTTCTATGAGTGTTGCGGGATGTGCCGGTACGGGGAGTGTCGGCGCGTGCCCGTAAAAGACCGCTGAGAAACTTTCGTCATCCCATTTGTAGGCGATCTCACATGCAGTTTTGCCGTCATGGGTCAGGCTCACTCGCATTTCCCCATCCATTGGATCGCGGATGTCGGCATCGATAAGTATGACTTCGTAGGTCATGGCTGGCTCCGGTTTGTGTTCAGACTGGATACCTGTTGACCGGTGGCATATAAATTACCCAAATTTGAGACAAAGTGGACAATAATTGCACCATGCAAAATTGGGATGACCTGCGCATTTTTCACGCCATGATCGGTGCGCGCTCAGTGCGTGAGGCGGCAGACAGGCTTGGGACAACACACGCGACAATCTCGCGTCGGATTAGAAGCTTGGAGGCCGAGATGGGCCATACGCTGTTTGAACGCACGCGCACCGGCTATGAGCTGACCAGTTTTGCGCAGGCGGTTGCCGATCTTGCAGATGTTGTCAGTGACAACATCTCAGCCATCGACCGGTTGGCCTTTGCGCGGGAAGGTGGACTGGCTGGAAACGTGCGGCTGTCTGTTCTTGAAGACTTATTTCTCGCTGTGCTTGACGAACCCCTGTCTGCCTTCATGAAACTGCATCCCTTGGTCGATCTGGTGGTCGATACGACGGCGACCCTAAGCGATCTCGGACGACTTGAAGCCGACGTGGTCGTGCGAATTACCCGTGATCCTCCGGAACAGGCATTTGGTCGCAAGGTCGCAGATAGCCCTTTGGCGGCCTATGCCTCCCCGAGCTATCTCGCGGACCGCCCAGAGATAGATCGGTGGATAGCTTTGGACTATCCCCCAGCGCGCACCCCACAGCTACAGGCCCGCCCGGTCTTTCGATGCAACTCTATTGGTGCTGTCGTTCGGATGTTAGAGCTCGGGCAGGGCATTGGTTTGCTGCCCTGTTTTGTTGGAGACAAGGGCCAAGGTCTCACCCGCGTCTCTGAAATTCCGCAGGTGCCCGATATGGAGATCTGGGTCTTGACCCATGACGATGTTCGAAAGAACCCGCGTGTGCGCGCCTTGATGGACCATCTCTATGAAGCATTTAAGGGAACGAGAGGTTTGATAGAAGGCACCAGCGCAAGCGCCGGTTGACCGTGCTGGATCAAATAGCGATGTAAGCAGGTAAACAAACCCTTAAGAGAATTTGAATTATGTAGCCGTATCAGGGGGCTAACCCTATCCGGCGCATGCGCCGCACCCCTAGCAAACCTGCCCTGCAGCCCATCCAGATGACCAAGCCCACTGGAAATTATAGCCGCCTAGCCACCCCGTTACGTCCACGACCTCCCCGATGAAGTAGAGCCCCGGCTGGGCCCGTGCCTCCATGGTCCGGCTGTCCAACCCGTCCGTGTCGACCCCACCCAGAGTCACCTCCGCTGTCCGGTATCCCTCAGACCCCGTTGGCTTGAACCGCCAGTTATGCAGAGCCTCCGAAACCTTCGCCAACGACGCCTTGCTTTGATCTCCCAAAGTGCCCGCAACCCGAGCCTCCCCCACAACCAGAGTTGCCAGCTTTTCGGGCATATGTCGTGCCAAAGCGTTCTTGATCGACAGCTTCCCAAACCCACTGCGATCCGCCATGAGCTGCCCAACCACGTCCACGCCAGTCATCAAATCAACAGCGATCTCTTCCCCTTCATTCCAATAGGAGGAGACCTGCAAGACAGAAGGCCCGGACAACCCACGATGGGTGAACAGCAGTCCTTCCTCAAAACTCGCCCGCCCCGACGACACCCGCGCCGAGACCGAAACCCCTGGCAACGCTGCCGTCCGCTCCAACAACCCCGGTCCGAAGGTCAACGGCACCAATCCCGCCCGGGTCGGCACGACCGATAGCCCAAACTGCTCCGCGATCTTATACCCAAACCCGGTCGCTCCCATCTTCGGGATCGACTTACCGCCCGTCGCCACCACGACAGAGTGCGCCCGAGCGGTCTGACCACCACAAGACACCTCGTATCCACCCTGTTCCAATCGGCGGACGCTCTCAACGGATGTCTCAAGCCTCATCTCAACCCCAGCCTCCGCCAGCCGGTCCGTCAGCATCGAGATGATCTGCTTCGCGGAGCCGTCGCAGAATAGCTGACCAAGGGTCTTCTCGTGCCAAGCAATGCCTGCCGCATCGACCAAGGCAATGAAATCCCATTGTGTGTAGCGCTTGAGCGCGGAGACCGCGAACCGCGGGTTGCCCGATAAGAACTTCTCAGGGGAGACATCTAGGTTGGTGAAGTTGCACCGGCCCCCACCCGAAATCCGGATCTTCTCCCCTGGCCGTTTCGCATGATCAACGAGCAGCACGCTTCGCCCACGAAGACCTGCCTCAGCCGCACAAAACATCCCGGCGGCTCCTGCGCCCAAGACTATGACATCATATTCCATGCCCGGCCTCTAAGCCCGCTCTCCCAAGCCCGCAAGCCGTGATTTTGGGGGTTGAAGTGTAATCCACGTCGCATTAAATCAGCTTTCACCGTTGGGGTGTAGCCAAGTGGTAAGGCAACGCTTTTTGGTAGCGTGCACCGTAGGTTCGAATCCTACCACCCCAGCCACTTCTCTCTCATCGTTAGGCAAATAGCGGGCTAGTCCCTTCCCTTAGCCTAAAGTGC
>CANLVO010000001.1 GCA_947494645.1 uncultured Litoreibacter sp. | reverse complement strand
CGCGGCCAGATCCTGTGCAAGCCGGGCTCCGTGAAGCCGCACACCAAGTTCGAGGCCGAGGCCTACATCCTGACCAAGGAAGAGGGTGGCCGTCACACGCCATTCTTCGCCAACTACCGCCCACAGTTCTACTTCCGTACGACGGATGTGACGGGCACAGTTGAGCTGCCGTCGGGCACCGAGATGGTGATGCCGGGCGACAACCTGAAGTTCGACGTCGAGCTGATCGCGCCGATCGCGATGGAGCAAGGCCTCCGCTTCGCGATCCGCGAAGGCGGCCGCACGGTTGGCGCGGGTGTTGTCTCGAAGATTACAGAGTAATCTTCTGACAAAGCACGCCGTGTGCGGCAGGTGATCCTTTTGGGGATCACCGAGAGCAGCAATACGGTAGACATAGAGAAGGCCGCTCCCGGAAGGGGGCGGCCTTTTTCTATCAACACGTCAATCTTACCGACCTTCCGGAACCATCCTCCAAAGCACCGCCCCGCCAGGAGCCAAGCCGCAGGGGCCGGGCAAGCGCAAGACGTGCATGGCTGCCATAAAGTTCTGCGGACCATTCGATTAATCGCCACCTCGAGCCAGCGATGCCCGAGCGGATTACGCACCTCTCCTAATCCACCGCGACAGCGGGGCGGCGGTTACGCCGTGCAGCAGGATCGACAGGAACACGGTCATTGAGACGCAGGCGAGCAGCTCTTGTTCGCCGGGGAAGTCGAACTCGTCCATCATGATCAGCGTGAATAGGATGGAAGCCAGCCCGCGCGGCCCGAACCATCCCAGAAACAGCTTTTCGCGCAGAGGCAGGCCCGTGCCAAGCAGGGAGAGCCAGATCGGCACCATGCGCACGACCGTGAGAAAAAGCAGCGCGAGGACCACGGCCCTCCAGTTCATATGCGCCAGGCCGTCGGGCAGCAGCAGCGCGCCGAAAATGAGGAAGGCGGCCATGGTCAAAAGCTGGCCCACGCCCTCCATGAACTCGCCTATGAAATGGATGTCGTGTTTGTAGGTGTTGCCAAAGACCATGCCCGCCACGAAGGCCGCGATGAAGCCGTTGCCGCCGATGATCTCCGCCCCGATGAAGGCCGAGAACGCCACCGCCAGAAAGGCGACCCCGCCCGCGGATTCCGCGATCAGGTCGCGATCTTGCGCCACGTCCATCGCCTTGGCAAACCCCCATCCGGTTGCGATGCCAATCACGGGGCCGAGCACCACCTGAAGCGTCGCGGCGAGCGCCAGCCCGTCGGTCTCTGCCGCGCCCATCACGGAGGAGGCCAGAATGGCCCCGAACAACACGAACGGCAGCACCAACCCGTCATTCAGCCCGCTTTCGACATTGATGGTCTGGCGCAAATGCTCAGGCACCGTGTCGCTGGCAACCACGGTCTGGCCTAATGCCGCGTCGGTGGGCGTCAGCACGGCAGCGGTCAGAAGCGCCATGGCCAGACCGCTGGCCGGGTTCAACGTATAGGCCACGACCATGCCCAGCCCAATGGTGAGCGGCAGGCCCACGACCAGCATTCGGGCGGGGATGGTGAAGGTCTTGCGTAACGCCTTGAAACGCACATGGCTGGCGTCTGAGAAAAGAACAAGCACCAGCGTGATCTCTGCCAGCAGTCGTTTGCCCGCGTCCAGCGCCCCGGGTGCCGCCAGATGCTCAAGCGGCTGGGCGGCGATATATCCCACGGCCATGAAGATCATCGGCAGGGTTACAATGGTCTTCGCGATCAGGTTGCTCAGCAGCGAATAGGCGAAGATGCAGGCCAAAACGCAGAGCAAAGCAAACTCGGGTAACCAATGCGGCGCGTCCATAATGATCCTTGTCCTGCCAGCCCAGTCCGGGTGCGGCTTTCTTGGGTTGAGTTGACCACAGCGCGTGGAGCCTCACCAGTGCCGAAACACCGTGACTTGTGTTTATGTGGTGCAGGTAAGGTGGCTTGCGACGGTTCTGCCAATGGCCAAGTACTTAGACAAATCAGACTGTATTGCGACGCGCCGGCGCTTTGACATCTTTGCGTTCCGTATATTCTGAGGATGTATTTGGCTGCCAAAAAGCGCAGCAGAGTACCTGCCACGGCAGCACTCCTCGGTCATACGCCTGCCCAGCTGGAAATTTCTGCTCAGCGTACAAAGCTGCCGTCGACAGATTTGAAATGACTGTCAGCCTTTGGTTTTTGGCCGCCGAACAGCTAGTATCCCGGCAACGACAATGAGGGCAATTCCTGCGATTGCTACCATATCGGGCCGTTCGTCAAAAAACACAGTGCCCCATATCAACGCAAAGCCTACATATGAGAAGTCGAACGTGCCGATGGTCGAGGCTGGAGCGGACTGATAGGCAACCGCTGTTCCGACAGACGCTACAAGGATAAGCGCTGCCAAGATCACGATGTTTCTCCATTCCTCGGATGACATCGCGGCCCATGACGTCGTCAAGAACCCTGTGCCGTCTACTCCGAGGAGCCAGCCCAGTGCCAGCCCAGCCCCCCCAAAAAGGATGAAGGTCGCATTGAGGCCAAGAGCGAGTGACGCAGGATGCTCATCTAGGCATTTCGTGCGCGTCAGGATCATAGCCGCCGCATAAAGAATTGCTGCGAGTATCGGCAGGAGTGCAGCCCATTGGAACGCCTCACCACCTGGACGTAGGACGAGGATTATTCCAAGAAATCCCAAACCAACGCCCACCCACTGCGTTCGACCCACAACCTCACCCCCAAAGACTGCGGCAAACGCCACGATGAATAGCGGCAACGTGTAGTAAGCAGCCGCCGCAACGGCCAATGGCAGGAGTGGAAGCGAGAGATAATAAGCAATCCACATAACCGCCAACAGAGACGAGCGGACAGCAATCCAGACGATGGACCTTGGTGCCAATCTATGAGCGCCAAAGATCAACAACGCCCCAACCAGCAAAATAGGGAAAGCCAGCAAAGAACGGACAGCAAAGAGCTGCCAGATACCCATTCCACCGCCACCACCAAGCGCCTTGATGAGCGCGTCGCCCAGCGACAAAGCAAGCACGGTGCCGACGATAGTCCCCACGCCCAAGCGAACGTTATCGGGTGTCTTTGTGTTGGTTCTACCGGTCATGCGCAAAGTTAGCTGGTGTGGATGCGATAGGGAACGCTGACTTTCGCTGTCCCCTAAAGCTTCTTTTGGTTAGGGCTCAAAGCGGACACTCGCTAAGTCGACGTGGCTGACATGGCGGCTCCATGTTCTTTTAAGGCACCCTGACACCCTGAAGCGCGGCGAAACGCCCCGCTGGTTTTCATACCCGGGTCTGGCGAAGACAATCCGTGCGAAAGCCAGCACATCCCCTCTTGCCACCCTCACCGACTCCCCCTATACGCAGCGCACGGGACAGGGGTACGCACGCGTGCCCCTCTTTATGTTCCGCCATAAGACGCGACGAGGGCCTGCGATGAGCGCAGGTCGTCCAATCCGTTAAGACCCCAATCCAAGGGGAAATGTCATGGCCGCAAGCCAAAACATTCGCATCCGCCTGAAGGCGTTTGACTACCGGGTTCTGGATGCATCTACCCAAGAGATCGTTAACACCGCAAAGCGCACTGGCGCTGATGTGCGTGGCCCGATCCCGCTTCCAAACAAGATCGAGAAATTCACCGTTCTGCGTGGCCCACACGTGGACAAGAAATCTCGTGACCAGTTCGAAATCCGCACGCATAAGCGCCTGCTGGATATCGTTGACCCAACACCGCAGACCGTCGACGCGCTGATGAAGCTCGACCTTGCTGCCGGCGTTGACGTCGAAATCAAAGTTTAAAGGAGGGCACCCGTTATGTTGCGCTCCGGTGTAATTGCGAAGAAGGTCGGCATGACCCGCCTCTTCATGGAAGACGGCAAGCAGGTTCCTGTGACCGTTCTTCAACTTGATAAACTCGAAGTTGTCGCTCAGCGCACAACTGAAAAGGACGGCTATGTGGCCGTTCAGCTTGGCGCCGGTACGGCCAAGGCGAAGCGCACATCCAAAGCGATGCGCGGTCACTTTGCAGCGGCCAAAGTAGAGCCCAAGCGCAAGATCGCGGAATTCCGCGTGGCAGAAGAAAACCTGATCCCTGTTGGCGAAGAAATCATCGCGGCCCATTACTTTGAAGGTCAGTTCGTTGATGTTGCCGGCACCTCGATCGGTAAAGGCTTTGCCGGTGCGATGAAGCGCCACAACTTTGGGGGCCTGCGGGCGACCCACGGTGTGTCGATCTCCCACCGCTCGCACGGCTCCACCGGTCAGTGTCAGGATCCGGGCAAGGTCTTCAAAGGCAAGAAAATGGCCGGTCACATGGGTGCGGCCCGTGTCACCACGCAGAACCTGCAGGTTGTCAAAACCGACACGGCCCGTGGCCTGATCATGATCAAAGGCGCGGTTCCCGGCTCCAAAGGTGGCTGGGTTACCGTTAAGGATGCGGTGAAAAAGCCTCTGTCCGAGAACACGTTGTTCCCGGCCGGCCTGGCGTCGGCTGCCAAAGAAGCTGAGAAAGCCGCTGAAGAAGCCGCTGCAGCCGCAGCAGCAGAAGCAGAGGCAGAAGCCGCGCGTCTGGCTGAAGAGCAAGCCGCACAAGAAGCTGCCGCATTGGCTGAAGCAGAAGCGTCCATCGAGGCCGATCAGGCCGAGGGCGATGCTCCTGAAGCAGATGCAGCCCCAGAAGGAGACAAGTCCGATGAAAGCTGATGCCATCAAACTCGACGGCAAGAAGGCTGGCTCGGTTGAGCTGTCTGACGCCATCTTCGGCCTGGAGCCACGTGCGGACATCCTGCACCGTGTGGTCCGTTGGCAGCGCAACAACGCGCAGGCCGGCACCCACAAGGTCAAGACCCGGTCCGAGGTGAACTATTCCACCAAGAAGATCTATCGCCAGAAAGGCACCGGCGGCGCACGCCACGGCGCGCGGTCTGCTCCGATCTTCCGCGGTGGTGGGGTTTACAAAGGCCCGACGCCTCGCAGCCACGGCCACGATCTGCCCAAGAAGGTCCGCAAGCTGGGCCTGATGCACGCGCTGTCGGCGAAAGCCAACGCGGGTGAGCTGGTGATCCTGGACAATATCGACGGTAAGGGTCTGAAGACCAAAGCTCTGGCCGCGCAGGTCAAAGAGCTGGGTTGGAAACGTGCCCTGATCATCGACGGCGCCGAGGTGAACCAAGACTTCGCTCAAGCCGCTCGCAACATTGCCGGTCTGGACATCCTGCCGACCATGGGCGCGAACGTGTTCGACATCCTGAAACGCGACACTTTGGTCATCACCAAAGCCGGTCTCGAAGCATTGGAGGCTCGCCTGTCATGAGCACTAAAGCTGAAATGTACGACGTGATCCGCAAACCGATCATCACCGAGAAAGCAACCATGGCCTCCGAGGCCAACGCCGTTGTGTTCGAAGTGGCGATCGAGGCCAACAAGCCACAGATCAAGGAGGCCGTCGAGTCTCTGTTCGGCGTGAAGGTCAAAGCGGTCAACACGACCATCACCAAAGGCAAAGCCAAACGCTTCCGCGGCCAACTCGGGAAGCGCAAGGACGTCAAGAAAGCCTATGTGACCCTTGAAGAGGGTAACACGATTGACGTGAGCACTGGTCTCTAAGACTGGTCTGATAAAGTATTGCGAGGCCCCGGTTGCGAAAGCGACCGGGGCTTTTTCTTTGCGGTTTTGATCTTTTGCTATTGCTCGACGAATTTAAGCCAGCCGAAGTGATCGCCTAGGCCCAGATACATAACCAAAAGAATGCCTGCAGCGATGCAGTGACCGGCTGATTTGCGTAAACTACGTCGTGCAGCAGGCTTGATGTTGCTCTTAGGGGACCAGAAAGGTCTCATCGGGACGCCGGAATAGGCATCCACAGTTGCAATCATCGCTATGATGGCACGAAAAAGAAGGTAGAGGCATGCTGCCGTAAGACCGACCCCGGCGAGCACGCTGGTGGGTACGACCTCCCAGCTACCATTGGGTGTTGAGATTACCATCTGGTTCTGCTTCCGCTTTTTGTAATTCTTTAGAGCGACAATAGGCTTTGCGATTTGGTGGGGCTTGGTGCGTCGTGGAAACGAATGATGTGCTTTGCTGACATAAAACTTCGCCGAGCTGAGCTTGGATCGCCACCCCTCGGTCCGGCGTTACACTCATCTTTTTTAGCCCACTAAGTGAACCGTATAGATACTAGAGGGAACCGCGCATTGGTTGAAGGCGTGAAGCTAGGAGCGGTAGTCCCTTTGATCTCAGCATCATGAGATATTCTGATTGCGATGGTTGCGACCTTAAATTGGCTCGATGGTCTCTGAGGTCTTGAAACGCCTGGTACTGATAATGGTCAAACGTGCTCGAAAGAAACTGGTCCGCGCTACCGACTTCAAGGTCAAATTTGGCCAATTCTTGCTCGGGAAAGTGTTTGAGATTATCCGTTACGACGTAGCTTGCTCTGCAAGCTATCGCGGCCGCAACGACATGGCGGTCATCTTTGTCTGGTAGGTCAACAATTTCGATGAATCTCTCGTAGCGACTTTCCTCCAACCATGCGCTTTCGAAGTGCTCCCGCATAAGCTGATCAGTTCGCTCAAGCTTTAGAGCTTTGGCTGGATACTTTAGCTTCGCATTTGTAAGCCATTCTTGTTGGACTCTCTCGGTCCAGCGAGCTCTGTATAGGTCGGCTTCGAAGAATCGCAGCAACAAGTCGCGTTTCATGTTGGGAAACAGGACGCTCGCGTCCAACACGACAGTGTAGCGATTGGCTGCCGGTATCACTCTTCGTTTAGATCCTCTGAAATATCCTGCATTTCGCGTAGGGCGACCCTGCGACTAGTGGACCGGTTTGATTTGAAATCTAGTACTTCTCCAAGTGACAATCTTCTATGCGTGCCTGTGTATGTGCACGTTAGCTTTTCTTCATCGATAAGTTTTATCAGAAAAGGCCGCGATACATTGAGTAAATCCGCTGCTTCTTGAGTTGTAAGTTGACGGGATAATGGAGCTAACGTCAGCGTGTCGCCTCTAGCGATGATGCTCATTACATCAGTGATCAAGTCTACCAATGATGCAGATATCCGAGCCTCCGCAATGTCTAGCGTTTTGTCGACGTTGCGACTATTTTCAATCGCAGTCAAAGCTTCAGCAGCACTGGAAATCTCTTCCGGTGTTGGCACCCGTTCTTGAAAGTCAGCCAGAATCTCGAGCTGTGCAGTCATATTTCTCTCCTTCGCCTAGGCGATCTTTGCGTCGCCTTACGCTATACCTAGTACCGTCTGCTTCTGGCAGCAAACGAAATATTCGAAACGAGCGAAGTAATCGTTAACACAGGGTGCAGCCAATAAAGCTACTATTATCACCCCTTGACCCCACCCCCCCACTTTCCTAGAAGCACCCATCGACTAAGCCCCAGATTCGTCTGGGGCTTTGTTGTTGTCTGCAAAGACAGAAAAGCCGGGGACCTCAGGGGCCCTATACACACATAGGCGGGGATGCGTCCTTGCCACTGAAAACGGAAGACAGAAAGCATGGCACTCAAGTCGTATAAGCCGACGACGCCAGGCCAACGTGGGTTGGTTCTGATCGACCGTTCGGAACTTTGGAAAGGCCGTCCGGTCAAATCCCTTACAGAGGGTTTGACGAAGAACGGTGGCCGGAACAATACCGGGCGGATCACGATGCGTCGCAAGGGTGGGGGCGCGAAACGCCTTTACCGTATCGTCGATTTCAAGCGCAACAAAATGGACGTGGAAGCGACCGTTGTACGCATTGAATATGACCCGAACCGGACCGCGTTTATCGCGCTCATTCAATACTCTGATGGCGAGCAGGCCTATATCCTCGCGCCGCAGCGCTTGGGCGTTGGCGACAAGGTGATCTCCACCGCCAAGGCCGACGTGAAGCCGGGCAACGCGATGCCCTTCTCCGGCCTGCCCATCGGGACAATCATCCACAACATCGAACTGAAGCCAGGCAAAGGTGGTCAGATCGCACGTGCCGCTGGTACCTACGCGCAGTTCGTTGGTCGTGACGGTGGTTACGCGCAAATCCGGCTCAGCTCCGGCGAGCTGCGCCTCGTCCGTCAGGAATGCATGTGCACCGTCGGTGCCGTGTCCAACCCAGACAATTCGAACCAGAACTTCGGTAAAGCGGGTCGCAACCGTCACAAGGGCATCCGCCCGTCTGTGCGTGGTGTTGTGATGAACCCGATCGATCACCCGCATGGTGGTGGTGAAGGCCGGACCTCTGGTGGTCGTCACCCGGTTACCCCTTGGGGCAAACCAACCAAAGGTGCCAAGACCCGTAACAAGAAAAAAGCATCGTCGAAGCTCATCCTGCGTTCGCGTCATGCTAAGAAGAAGGGGCGTTAGAATATGTCTCGTTCAGTATGGAAAGGTCCTTTTGTCGACGCGCATGTGTTGAAAAAGGCCGAAGTGTCCAAAGAATCCGGGCGCAACGAAGTCATCAAAATCTGGTCGCGCCGCTCGACGATCCTGCCCCAGTTCGTGGGCCTGACGTTTGGCGTCTATAACGGCAAGAAACACATCCCAGTCAGCGTGTCCGAGGACATGATCGGTCAGAAGTTCGGCGAATTCAGCCCGACCCGCACCTATTACGGCCACGCCGCTGACAAAAAAGCGAAGAGGAAGTAAGCCATGGGTAAGGATAAGAACCCCCGCCGCGTGGCAGACAATGAAGCAATGGCAAAGCTGCGCATGCTTCGGACTTCCCCGCAGAAACTGAACCTTGTCGCACAGCTCATTCGTGGCAAGAAGGTTGACCGCGCTTTGGCCGACCTGACGTTTTCGAAGAAACGCATCTCGGACGACGTGAAGAAATGCCTTCAGTCCGCGATTGCCAATGCCGAGAACAACCACAACCTGGACGTGGACGAGCTGATCGTGGCGGAAGCCTATGTCGGCAAGAACCTGACCATGAAGCGCGGACGCCCTCGGGCCCGTGGCCGGTTTGGTAAAATCGTCAAGCCGTTCTCTGAGCTGACCATCAAAGTGCGCCAAGTTGAGGAGCAAGCATAATGGGTAACAAAGTAAACCCGATCGGCATGCGCCTTCAGGTCAACCGCACCTGGGACAGCCGCTGGTACGCGAACTCCGCCGATTTCGGTGATCTTCTGCTGGAAGACATCAAAATGCGCGAGTTCATCAACAAAGAGTGTAAGCAAGCCGGCATCAGCCGTGTGATCATCGAGCGTCCGCACAAGAAGTGCCGCGTCACGATCCACACAGCGCGCCCGGGCGTCATCATCGGCAAAAAAGGCGCCGATATCGAGACCCTGCGCAAGAAGCTGTCTGCGTTCACCGACAGCGAACTGCACCTCAACATCCTTGAGGTCCGCAAGCCTGAGCTGGACGCCGCACTGGTTGGCGAAAGCATCGCGCAACAGCTGGAGCGCCGTGTCTCCTTCCGTCGTGCGATGAAACGTGCCGTTCAAAACGCCATGCGCATGGGGGCCTTGGGTATCCGGGTCAACCTCGCAGGTCGTCTTGGGGGCGCAGAGATCGCCCGGACCGAATGGTACCGCGAGGGCCGCGTGCCCCTGCACACGCTGCGTGCCGATATCGATTACGCACATGTCGAAGCGATGACCGCCTATGGCATCATCGGGATCAAGACCTGGATCTTCAAAGGCGAGATCATGGAGCACGATCCACAGGCACGTGACCGTAAGCAACAAGAACTCCAAGACGGCCCAGCACCTCGCGGTGCCGGCGGTCGTCGCTAAGGGGGACACTTAAATGCTACAGCCAAAACGGACGAAATTCCGCAAAATGCACAAAGGCCGGATCAAGGGTCTGGCGAAGGGCGGGTCTGACCTGAACTTCGGCACCTATGGTCTGAAAGCCACCGAGCCGGAGCGCATCACCGCGCGCCAGATCGAGGCTGCCCGTCGTGCCATGACACGTCACATGAAACGCCAAGGCCGCGTGTGGATCCGGATCTTCCCGGACCTGCCCGTTACCTCGAAGCCCATCGAAGTTCGGATGGGTAAAGGTAAAGGCTCTGTCGATTTCTGGGCCTGCAAAGTCAAACCCGGCCGCATGATGTTCGAGATCGACGGTGTCAACGACGCCGTCGCCCGCGAAGCCCTGCGCCTGGCTGCAATGAAGCTGCCGATCAAGACGCGGGTGGTGGTCCGCGAGGACTGGTAACCATTGAAAGGCTTTGCCTTTCAATGAGTGCGCGGCAGGTCAGTTTTCTCCGAAAACTTACCGAGAGCGTCATCCGGTAGAAACTCTAGGTGCCCAGCTCCCAGTAGAAATCCCAACCCCCTCCGTGTAAGCGGTGGGGGTTATCTTCTTGGGGGAACTGATATGAATAACACGAAACCAACTGCTGACAGCGCGCTCTATGTCGAAAAGCAGATTGATCTTAGCTACGACTTCATAAAGTTTCTAGCGCAGCTTTTCATCCTTCTAATCTCAGCTTACCTCGTCATATTCACTGGTTTGATTGCATTTGAAACTTCGGGTTCTGGCACCGGCCCTCTAAGGGAAATGTTGCATGATATCGCCTCCGGGTTGACCATCGGTCTTGTTGCAGTTGGTTGGGTTTTTTTATGGCTGGTCGTCAAAGCATCTGGTCGTTTGAGCAATGGACTTGCCTATTTTGCGCCTGCAGGTGAAAGCATAAGGCTCAAGAATATTAAGACATATTTGTTATGGCTTGGGTTTCTTTTCGCTGCGGGTTTGACGGCGCTACTCCTTAGAATTTTGTCATTCATTTATTATCTTTGATGTCGTTTCCTAAGTGCGTCTCGACCTCAGTTGGCAAGTCTTGCGGGTTGGATCATGGCAGGCGTCGTCTTCTAGTTGCCACTTTTGGCCCCACCGTTCCTGAATCTGGTGTGCCAACAGACAGAACTCTTTAACAACACCTCAGAACACCGCCTCTATCCCCTCTTCAAACCGCGCGAAGCTCATCGTGGCTCTGTTCCCTGCGTAGCCTGCATAATAAGAACGCCCGTTGGGCAATGGCAGGCCGGCCCAGATGCGGGCGAGGTTTTTCATGAAGGTACGGCGGGGCAAGGCGCGGGTCTGAAACGCCTCCAGCCCGGCCTCTTTCAACAAGATCAGCGCCAGCCGGTCCTGCACTTCGGGGGAGAACCGGGTCGCAGGGCCATAGCCCTTGATCCACACCAGACGGCGCAGGGTGGCGGGGATGAACTGGTAGCGGCCGATGGCGTGAGGCTGGCCGGGGGTGGCTTTGATCCAGTCGAAAATCTCCCCAAGGGTCAGTTGGGTCGGATGATCCAAAGGCCGGATGCGCGCGCCATGTTGCACGGCGTTATACCCCGCAGGCCCGGCCTCCGCCAAGGCGATCAGGTCCAGAAGCGCGGCTACTTCTGAAGGCAGCGCACCGCTGGCAACATCGCCAGTGTCAGGCCCAGTATCAGGCAGCGGGGATATAAACCCATGCACGGAGGCGCGTTGAAACAGGCTGCCCGCCGATGTGGCGGCCAGTGTTGCCCCTGCCCGTTGTACAAAGAGCGAGCCGTTCTGCGCCGCCACCGGGTGCGGCAGCAGACAAGTCATCCAAAGGCAAAATGCTATATATCGCGCCATTCTGGCAGGCCCCGTTTGCGTCGTTGCAATCGGGGGTATGGCGCAGAGGTCTTGAGATCCCGTTGGGAAATTAGCTCCAATTGTAATTGAAGCTGACAGAGACGCGGTCTTCCTCGGACATGTTCATCGGCACCTCATGGCGCAGCCAGCTTTCCCACAAGAGCACGTCGCCCACCTTGGGGGCCACGTAATGGAATTGTCGCATCTCTTCGCGGGCCTCAGGCAGGCGGGCCGGGGCGGCCATCATCATCTGGGACCGAGGGTCCTCGAACTTGATAGCCGAGCCTTCAGCCGGGATCGCCACGTAGCAGGTGCCCGAGACCACGGAATGGGGGTGGATATGCGATGTGTGGATGCCGCCCTCGGGCAGGATGTTGATCCAGATGTCTTCAAGCTTCAGGTCCCGCCCATCAAGGTTGAACTGCGCGTCCTTTGCAAAGGCCGCGACATGTTTATCGAGCACTCTGACAAGGTCCTTGAAGATCGGAAACCGCCACGGCAGGTCGGTCAGCGAGGCATAGGACGTATAGCCCGGAAACCCCTCCCGGTCGCACCACTCCTGACCCGCCTCGTCGTCTTGCGCGATGGAGAAGCACGACGCCTCCAGCTCGGCCGGGTCGATGCCCGCGAGCTTGGCGTGGTAGAGGCGGGTGACGAAGAGCGATTTGATCTGTGACATGCGGCCTTCTTAGCCCAAGCCACGGGGCAGTGCGAGGGCCAGCTATGCCGTCGCGCGAACCGAGCCCTGCAGCCGCCTTGCCCATGCGATCAGCGGCTTCTCCACCCAGAGATGCACGGCCACGCCCACCGCGGCAGCCAGCACCACCAGCCCTGCCAGCAGCAGGTTCGCGGAGACATCTTCGATGCCCGGAATGCGTTTCACCGCAACAAGGCTCAGGGTCAGAGCGGGCAGATGCACCAGATAGATCGAGTAGCTGGCATCGCCCAAGAGCAGCGCCAACCGGGGCAGGGCGAGCCGCGGCGCGGTTAGGCCGGCAACCATCAGCGACGCGCCTATGCCGTAGCCCAGCACCTTGGCGCCCAGCGGCCAGCTGTGCAGCCCGTAAGCCTCTCCCAACCCGGTTGCTAGAAACGCGGCGAGGCCGATGACGAACAGGGCCAAATGCTGGGTGATCCGGCCCTGCAGCAGCAGCCAGGCGACCCCGATGCCCATCAAGAATTGCAGGTTGCGCGGCGAAAACAGGAACGACGCCGGGTAGCTGTCAAAGGCTAGCGTCAGGTTGGCGGCACTCAGCGCCATCCACGCGGCAAACACCCACAACCCGGCACGGGCATTCAGGATGATCAGCGCGAACATAGCGTAAAACAGCAGCTCGAACTCCAGCGTCCAGGCGACCTGCACGATGGGGACATGCTCTGTCGGCCAGATCAGGAAGCCGGTCAGGATGTAGAACGGGTCCCGGGCGTTTTCGGGTCCGCGGTCAGGGAAGGCGATATACAAAAGCATCAACGCGGCGAACACCGCCCAGAACAGCGGGTAAATCCGGGTGAAGCGCTTCCACAGGAACGCGCCGAGTAGGTCGGGGCGGGAGGCATGGGCGTGGTGAATGTAGTAAATGATGAAGCCCGACAGCACGAAGAAGAAGTCGACGCCCGCGTAGCCCATGTTGAAGGCAGCCGCGCCCTGCACCCCGTTCAGGATGCGGTCGGGGATCAGGTAGTCGTTGACGTGATAGGCCACGACCAAAAGCGCGGCAATGCCGCGTCCAAGCTGAATGCCTTCAAGCGTCGGTTTGACGCCAATTGTTTGTGGGCTCACGGGAGGCCACCTCGATTTAGCCCGCTCGACTGAGCGATTTAACTCGGTACTATTCTGCTGTGCCTCTTGTATTGGGCCGTGGGTCCGGGGCAGATCGGCGGCCATCTGTTTAGAGCCAAGAAATTGTGGCAATAACGAGGCAATCTTGTTCGATTTTGCGTAAGCAGGCCAAGTCAGACCTGCATTTCACCGGTCCGCCGGCGGATTTTCGGGCGATGCGGCGGGTCAGGCGGCAAAGACCTGCGGAGATTGGTTCAAATGGGGTTGCAATGCGCATCCAGCCGCTCTAAACGCACCACTTCTACACCCACTCCACTGGAATCAGGGTCACGCGCTTAGGCGGCTCTCCAGTGTATGAAAAAGGAACATGGCTATGAACGCCACTGAACTGCGTGAAAAAACCGCAGATCAGCTCAATGAAGAGCTGGCTACCCTGAAAAAAGAGGCTTTCAACCTGCGTTTCCAGCAGGCCACCGGCCAACTTGAGAGCACGGCACGTATGCGCGCGGTCAAACGCGACACGGCCCGTGTAAAAACCATTCTGAACGAAAAAGCGGCCGACGCCGCCAAGGAGGCTTGAGAATATGCCTAAGCGTATCCTGTCCGGCACCGTCACCAGCAACCAAAACGCGCAAACCGTTACCGTTTCCGTTGAGCGTCGCTTCACACACCCCGTTCTGAAGAAGACCATCCGTAAGTCCAAGAAATACCGGGCCCACGATGAGAATAACGCATTCAACGTGGGCGACACCGTCCGCATTCAGGAATGTGCACCAAAGTCGAAAACCAAACGTTGGGAAGTCCTCGAAAAGGCCTAACCAATACCACGAAACCGTGGGGCGCTGATAAGACGCGTCCCCAAAGGTCGGGAGACATCACATGATCCAGATGCAGACCAATCTTGATGTGGCTGACAACAGCGGCGCTCGCCGTGTTCAGTGCATTAAGGTTCTGGGTGGCTCCAAGCGCAAATATGCGTCCGTCGGCGACATTATTGTCGTGTCGGTAAAGGAAGCCATTCCACGTGGCCGTGTTAAGAAAGGCGACGTCCGCAAGGCAGTCGTTGTTCGCACGTCCAAAGAGGTCCGTCGCGAAGACGGCACCGCCATTCGTTTTGACCGCAACGCCGCTGTTATCCTGAATAACACGGGCGAGCCTATTGGCACTCGTATCTTCGGGCCAGTTGTTCGCGAGCTGCGCGCCAAGAACTTCATGAAAATCATCTCGCTCGCTCCGGAGGTGCTGTAATCATGGCCGCTAAACTGAAATCCGGTGACGAAGTCATCGTGCTGACCGGCAAGGACAAGGGCAAGAAGGGCAAAATTCAGTCCGTCGACCCCAAGACCGGTAAAGCCGTTGTGGACGGGATCAACATCGCGATCCGCCACGTCAAGCAAAGCCAGAACGACCAGGGCGGCCGCCAGCCAAAGGCGATGCCGATCCAGCTGTCGAACCTTGCGCTGGTTGACGCCAAAGGCAAAGCAACCCGCGTTGGCTTCAAAATGGATGGCGACAAGAAGGTGCGCTACGCCAAGACAACAGGAGACGTGATCTGATGTTGGACGAAGCAAACTACACACCGCGTCTGAAGGCGGTCTATGACAGCGCGATCCGCGCCGCTCTGAAGGAGGAATTCTCCTACAAGAACGACATGCAGATCCCGCGTCTGGAGAAAATCGTGCTGAACATCGGCGCAGGCCGGGCGGCTGTCAAAGACAGCAAGAAGCCTCTGTCGGCTGCGGCTGATCTGACTGCGATCTCCGGCCAGAAGGCCATGGTCACACGGGCCAAGAAATCCATCGCCGGCTTCCGCCTGCGTGAGGAAATGCCCGTCGGCGCCAAGGTCACCCTGCGCGGTGAGAAGATGTATGAATTCCTTGATCGTTTGATCACGATTGCAATGCCCCGCATCCGCGACTTCCGCGGCGTGTCAGGCAAGTCTTTCGATGGCCGCGGCAACTACGCCATGGGCCTGAAAGAGCATATCGTGTTCCCAGAGATCGATTTTGATAAAATCGACGAAGCCTGGGGCATGGACATCATCATCTGCACCACCGCACCCACCGACGCTGAAGCGAAAAGCCTGTTGAAAGCCTTCAACATGCCTTTCAGCAACTAAGCGCGGGACAGGAGAAAAGACATGGCTAAGAAAAGCATGATCGAACGCGAGAAGAAGCGGGAACGTCTGGTGAAGAAATACGCCGCCAAGCGTGCTGCCCTTCTGGCAATTGCAAACGACCGCGAGAAACCCATGGAAGAGCGCTTCAAGGCGCGTCTGAAACTGGCCGAGTTGCCCCGCAACTCCTCCGCTGTCCGTCTTCACAACCGCTGCCAGCTGACCGGCCGTCCTCACGCTTACTACCGTAAGCTGAAGATTTCCCGGATCGCGCTGCGGGATCTTGGCTCTGCCGGCCAAATCCCCGGCATGGTTAAGTCAAGCTGGTAAGGAGGTATATCAATGAACGATCCTATCGCAGATATGCTCACCCGTATCCGGAACTCTCAACTGCGTGGCAAAGCCACCGTTGAAACGCCAGCTTCCAAGCTGCGCGCATGGGTTCTCGATGTGTTGGCGGATGAGGGCTACATTCGTGGCTACGAGTCCACCACTGGCAAAGATGGTCACCCGGCTTTGAACATTGATCTGAAATATTACGAAGGCACGCCAGTTATTCGCGAAGTGAAGCGGGTCTCCAAGCCCGGTCGCCGCGTTTACGTTGGTGCCAAAGACATCCCAACCGTCCGTCAGGGCCTGGGTGTGTCGATTGTCAGCACGCCAAAAGGCGTGATGTCTGATGCAAATGCACGCGCCCAGAATATCGGCGGCGAAGTGCTCTGCACCGTCTTCTAAGGAGCGCTGATATGTCTCGTATTGGTAAAAAACCAGTCGACCTGCCCTCCGGCGTGGAGGCCTCGGTCTCCGGTCAGACGGTGTCGGTCAAAGGCCCAAAAGGCCAGCGCAGCTTTACGGCAACCGATGATGTCTCCATCACCGTGGACGGCAACGTCATCTCTGTGGAGCCCCGTGGCAAGTCCAAGCGCGCCCGTCAGCAGTGGGGCATGTCCCGCACGCGGATCGGCAACCTGGTGATCGGTGTCACCGACGGTTTCAAGAAAGAGCTTGAGATCAGCGGCGTTGGCTACCGTGCCGCAATGGAAGGCAAGAACCTGAAGCTGAACCTCGGCCTCAGCCACGATGTTGTTTATGAAGTGCCCGAAGGCGTGACCGTCGCTGCTCCCAAGCAGACCGAGATCGTGATCGAGGGCATCGACGAGCAGCAGGTTGGTCAGGTCGCCGCGGAAATCCGTGCTTGGCGCAAGCCAGAGCCCTACAAAGGCAAAGGCATCAAGTACAAAGATGAGTACATCTTCCGCAAAGAAGGGAAGAAGAAGTAATGGCCAATAGCAAACGTGATCTGTTCATCAAACGCCGCCTGCGCGTTCGGAACAAACTTCGCAAAGTGAACGCGGGCCGCATGCGCCTGTCGGTGCACCGCTCGTCCAAAAACATCTCCGTTCAGCTGATCGACGATGTAAACGGCAATACCGTGGCCTCGGCCTCCACCCTTGAAAAAGGTCTGGGTCTGGTTGGCAAAAACAACGTGGATGCGGCGACGAAGGTCGGCGCGGAAATCGCAAAACGTGCGAAAAAGGCCGGCGTGACCGAGGCTTACTTCGACCGTGGCGGCTTCCTGTTCCACGGCAAGGTCAAGGCCTTGGCCGAAGCTGCCCGCGAAGGCGGCCTGAAAATCTAAGTGTGAGGGGCGCGTCCAGCGCCCCTTCGATGACCGGGGGGTGCAAGCCCACTGCGGTTGACCATAAAACGCCGCTCAGGCGACTGACATAAAGGACTGCCAACATGGCAAGAGAACCAGGACGGGGCCGCCGCGATCGCGACGAAACTCCAGAATTTCAGGATCGCTTGGTTGCAATCAACCGCGTTTCCAAAACAGTTAAAGGCGGTAAGCGCTTTGGCTTCGCAGCCCTCGTCGTCGTAGGCGACCAAAAAGGCCGCGTCGGTTTCGGAAAAGGCAAAGCGAAAGAGGTCCCAGAGGCCATCCGCAAAGCCACCGAGCAAGCCAAGCGCCAGATGGTCCGCGTACCCCTGCGCGAAGGCCGTACCCTGCACCACGACACCAACGGCCGTCACGGCGCTGGTAAAGTCGTCATGCGCACAGCACCACAAGGTACCGGTATCATCGCCGGTGGTCCAATGCGTGCCGTGTTCGAGATGCTGGGCGTGCAAGACGTCGTTGCCAAATCCATCGGCTCGCAGAACCCTTACAACATGATCCGCGCCACTCTGGACGGCCTGACCCGCGAAGCCTCGCCTCGCATGGTCGCACAGCGTCGCGGCAAAAAAGTTGCTGACATCCTGCGCACGGGCGGCGAAGCCCCTGCGGCGGACGCGCCAGCCGAAAACGCGGAGGCCTAAACCATGGCTAAAACGATTGTCGTCAAACAAGTAGGCTCGCCCATCCGTCGCCCCGCCAAACAGCGCGCGACCCTGATCGGTCTTGGCCTGAACAAAATGAACCGCACCCGCGAGCTGGAAGACACCCCGTCCGTCCGCGGCATGGTCGAGAGCATCTCGCACATGGTCGAAATCATTGAGGAAAAAGGCTAAGCCAGCCCTATCCTCCCCGAGACATCGGGGACCTCGAAGAACAACAACAAACGCCCCGCAGGACACTGCGGGGCGTTTTTGCATTTGACGCCGCCCGGCGCCTTTGACTTGGTTCCGATCCCATGAATGAGTTGGACGAATGTCCGCTTTGAGTCCAAATTGACTCTGAGCTGCGACGTTTTCTGATGATGAAAAGTCCAAAAATTTCTATCTCAATACCCGCCTGCGTCCTAGGTTTCCGGAGGTATGGAGGGAAATACAATGGCGACGCGCGGGTATTGTTTGTGTAAAAAAACAAGCTGGATCTACCAGGGTGATCAAACATGGGCGTGCTATTGCCATTGCGATGATTGTCGTCGGAATTGTGCCGCGCCGGTGGTTGCGTGGTTCGGTGTGCCAAGAGAAAGTTTTGAGTGGACCGGTGACAGACCCCGTACCTATGAAAGCTCCAAAGGTGTTTTCAGGCACTTTTGCGGGATGTGTGGGTCACCAGTGGCATTCGAAGCCGACCACTATCCCGGTGGTATAAGCCTCTATGCTGCGTCACTCGAACACCCGCAAGATTTCAAACCGACTTTTCACGTCAACAAGCAGAGTAAGTTGCCATGGCTGAAAATGACTGATGATCTCGACGCTTTTGAAGGCACATTGTTAAACACTCCAAACGATCCAGACGGGTATCAATAGAGCGGGACATCACCTGTATTATCGAAGTGGCTGCTTTGTCCCGCACAGCCGAGCGCTGTCCGGCATGGTTTGCAATCCACGATAGCCGCCCGACCGCGCCTCTCCGAGGCTCTGACCAGTTCGGCCTGAAACTGTCCCAGTCGTTGAGGGAGGCCCTCCGCTGGCAAAATCTCATGAAAAGCGGGCGTTTTCCGTGCAGATACGGTCAAATCTAAGGATGAATCGGCCTAAGAAGCGTGATCCTGTAAGAGCGGTGGCTTGGGGCGGTTTCGCGCAGTTCCGAGCCCACACGCGCCCAATGGACTGATATATCAAGCTTTTTAAAAATTGCGACGTAGGGTCAACTTCGATAGCATTGTGGCATTAATGTGTCTTGTCCCACCGAGATTTCCTCAATGGGGCGCTTAAAGAGGGGAGGTTGTATGACCAAATTCCTTAGAACTACACTATCTGCAGCTGTTTGCGCAGCTGCCATGCTCGTGGGGAGTGCTGTTTCTGCGACTACGATCAACTTTACGGGCTATAATCTGTCGGACCGTCATTCTGTGACATTCGGCTCCCGTGATTTGAACGTGACCGTATACGCCGGCACTTTCGACAGCTACGGCATCAACTACCGGAACCGTCTGGTCGATATCGATCCGAATGGTTTGGGCGCTGATGGCAGTTACGATAGTGACACGGTTGACGGATCGAGCGGCAATGACGTTCTCGTTTTCGCCTTCAACCAAGAAGTGCGGATCGACTCGATCGGTTTCACCGAAGTTGACCGCAATGACGATTTCGCGTTTGGCCAAGTTTCTGGCCGCACGTTCACGCGGTCGTTCAACTACGGCGATGTGGATCGTCACACCGACCTGTCCGCGATGTTGTCCGCTGGTGCACGCACCGGTCTGACATTCGGCATCGGGGCCATCGGTACCTATGACAACTTCCGGGTCTCCAGCATCACGGTCAGCGCCGTGCCGCTGCCTGCATCCGGTCTGCTGCTTCTTGCCGCAATGGGTGCCGGTATCGGTGTCTCGCGTCGCCGGAAAGCCGCAAGAGCCTAATCTGACCGCTCTTGGACAGATGACAGACACCGGCGTCTCGGCGCCGGTGTTTTCTTTTGGGTGGGTCAGGACGCAGGGCAGGGCCGCGCCCTTTGCCGAGGTTAACCAACGGTAAAGGAAATCGCTCGAAAGTTTTGTACAAAATGGGTTTTGGCCTGTTTCAAGTGACCCCATTTTGTACAAAACTCTCTCAGAGGCCGTTGGGCAGACTAAGCCTTGCGCCAAAGGGATTTCCCCCCTAAACACCCCCGGTGGACCTCCATATCCACGGAATCAACATCAAGAAACGCCGTGTTCACCCTATCTCGCTTCGGGGGTGCTTCCGGCAAAGGAGAAGCGATATGAAACTGCATGAATTGCGCGACAACCCTGGCGCGACGAAACCGAAAAAACGCGTGGGCCGTGGCCCGGGCTCCGGCACCGGTAAAATGGGTGGCCGTGGTATCAAAGGCCAAAAATCCCGTTCAGGCGTTGCACTTAACGGGTATGAGGGCGGCCAGATGCCGCTGTATATGCGTCTTCCAAAGCGGGGCTTTAACAGCCGGAACCGGAAGAGCTACGCGGTGATCAACCTGGGCCTGATCCAGAAATTCGTCGACGCCAAGACGCTCGACGCCAAGAAAGAGATCACCGAGGATATGCTGGTTGAAACCGGCGTTGTCCGCCGCAAGCTGGACGGTGTCCGGGTTCTGGCCAAAGGTGAGATCACCTCCAAGGTGAAACTCAGCGTCACCGGCGCCTCCAAAGCTGCCATCCAAGCCGTTGAAAAGGCTGGCGGATCTCTGAGCGTCGCGGCTGCCGCAGAATAACAACTTGTGAGGGGCATAGCCGCCCCCTACATGTAATTAAGTTTTCCAGCGCCGCGACGGGGAGACCCGCTCGCGGCGCTGTGCCGATACAGGGAAAGTAACAGATGGCATCAGCCGCCGAGCAAATGGCCCAAAACATGAGCTGGTCCGCCTTTGGCAAGGCGACCGAGCTTAGGCAACGCATCCTTTTCACCATCGGTCTGCTGATCGTCTACCGCCTTGGTACCTACATCCCGGTGCCCGGCATCGACGCCGACGCGCTGCGCAACTTCGTGGATCAAATCTCCACCGGGGTGGGCGGCATTCTCAACATGTTCACCGGCGGCGCTATTGGCCGTATGGGCCTGTTTGCGTTGGGTATTATGCCCTACATCTCTGCCTCGATCATTGTGCAGCTTATGACGGCCATGGTGCCTCAGCTTGAGCAGTTGAAGAAAGAGGGCGAGCAGGGCCGCAAGAAAATCAACCAATACACCCGTTACGGCACGGTGTTTCTGGCGACCCTGCAGGCCTACGGTCTGGCCGCTGGGCTTGAGTCCGGCGGGCTTGTCACCGACCCCGGCTGGTTCTTCCGCATCTCCTGCGTGATCACCCTTGTGGGCGGCACCATGTTCCTGATGTGGCTGGGCGAGCAGATCACCGCCCGCGGCATCGGCAACGGTATTTCCCTTATTATCTTCGTTGGCATCATCGCCGAGGTTCCGGCCGCACTGGCGCAGTTCTTCGCCCAAGGCCGTTCCGGCGCGATCAGCCCTGCGGTCATCATCGGCGTGCTGTTGGTGGTTATCGCCACCATCACCTTCGTGGTGTTCATGGAGCGCGCGCTGCGCAAGATCCACATCCAGTACCCGCGCCGTCAGGTGGGCATGAAAGTCTATGACGGCGGCTCCTCGCACCTGCCGGTCAAGGTTAACCCATCGGGTGTGATCCCGGCGATCTTCGCATCCTCGCTGCTGCTGTTGCCGACCACGGTCTCGACCTTCTCGGGCAACCAGACCAGCCCGATCATGGCGACTATCTTGGCCTATTTCGGCCCCGGCCAGCCGCTCTACCTGCTATTCTTCACGGCGATGATCGTGTTCTTCGCCTATTTCTACACGTTCAACGTGGCCTTCAAGCCTGATGACGTGGCCGATAACCTGAAGAACCAGAACGGGTTTATCCCGGGTATCCGTCCCGGTCAGCGGACTGCTGAATATCTGGAATATGTGGTCAACCGAGTGTTGGTTCTGGGCTCTGCCTATCTGGCGCTGGTCTGTCTGTTGCCGGAAATTCTGCGCGCCCAGCTGGCCATTCCGTTTTACTTCGGTGGTACGTCAGTTTTGATCGTGGTGTCGGTGACGATGGACACGATACAACAAGTGCAGTCCCATATGCTGGCGCATCAGTATGAGGGGCTCATCGAGAAATCCCAGCTTCGCGGCAAAGGCGCCAAGAAGCGGGGCAAGCGGAGCCCGTCGCGTAAATGAATATCATTCTTCTTGGACCACCCGGTGCCGGCAAAGGCACTCAAGCGCAGATACTTGTCGACACGCGCGGCATGATCCAGCTTTCCACTGGCGACATGTTGCGGGCGGCCAAGACCTCCGGCACGGAGATGGGCAACAAGGTTGCCGCTGTAATGGACGCGGGCGAATTGGTCACGGACGAGATCGTCATTGGGCTGATTGAGGAGAAGCTGCAAGGCGATCACGGCGGAGGGTTCATCTTTGACGGTTTCCCCCGCACGTTGGCCCAGGCTGACGCGCTGGGCGCGCTACTTAAGGCGCATAACACCCAGCTTGATGCGGTTATCGCGATGGAGGTCAATGACGAGGTGCTGGTCAAGCGCATCGTTGGCAGAGCCGAAGAGGCGCGCGCTGCTGGTAAGCAGGCAAGGGCGGATGACAACGAGGAAAGCCTCAAGGTCCGCCTGATGGAATACTACAAGAAGACCTCGCCACTGATTGGCTATTACCACTGCATGGGCCAGTTGGAATGGGTGCCGGGACTGGGCACAATCGACGAGGTTTCGACTGCGATCAACGCGGTGTTGGACAGCTGAGCAACTTGGGGCGCTAGCCCCACTTGACCCCATCGTTAATCAGGCCTAAACCGCCCCATCCCGTAAGGGAATCGCGCATCTGCCGACCTAGCTAGACGGCCCCGCGCATGAGTACCTGAATCAAGCCCGATGGTTGTAAAAACCGCCGGGCTTACGTTGTGAAAAAAGGGTCTGGAACTACGGACCCGCGACCAAGAAGGAAGACCACTTTGGCTCGTATTGCTGGCGTTAACCTGCCCGACGGAAAGCGCGTCCCAATCGCTTTGACCTACATCACCGGTATCGGCAACACTTCTGCAGAAGCGATCTGCGAAGCTGTTGGCATCGACCGCTCCCGCCGCATGAACGAACTCTCCGACGCGGAAGTTCTGAAAGTGCGCGAGCATATCGACGAAAACTACACTGTTGAAGGCGACCTGCGTCGCGAAACAACAATGAACATCAAGCGTTTGATGGACCTTGGCTGCTACCGTGGCCTGCGTCATCGCCGCAACCTTCCTGTACGCGGCCAGCGTACCCACACCAACGCTCGCACCCGCAAAGGCCCCGCAAAGGCCATTGCCGGTAAGAAGAAATAAGGGAGGGTTTGATCAATGGCACGCGATAAGGTCAAAACGAAGAAGAAGGTCCGTAAGAACATCGCCGCTGGCGTAGCTCACGTGAACTCTTCGTTCAACAACACCAAGATCCTGATCTCCGACGTTCAGGGCAACGCAATTTCGTGGTCCTCCGCAGGCACCATGGGCTTCAAAGGGTCGCGCAAATCGACACCTTACGCGGCTCAGATGGCGGCAGAGGATGCGGGCAAGAAAGCACAAGATCACGGCGTCAAGACGCTTGAGGTTGAAGTGCAAGGTCCGGGCTCGGGTCGTGAAAGCGCATTGCGTGCGTTGGCGGCTGTGGGTTTCCAGATCTCTTCGATCCGCGACGTCACGCCAATGGCGCATAACGGCTGCCGCCCACCAAAGCGCCGCCGCGTCTAAGACAAGACTATTGGGGTCAGGGGGTGGCATCTGCTGCCCTCTGGCTTTGACATTTCAACCTCGAGTGTTCCGGGTATTTGGACATGACCCTGAACGAGCATGGAGGCCCCTATGATCCATAAAAATTGGCAAGAGCTAATCAAACCGACCCAGCTGGACGTCAAGCCCGGCAACGATCCCGCACGCAAGGCAACAGTGATTGCCGAGCCGCTGGAGCGTGGCTTTGGGCTGACCATGGGCAACGCGCTGCGTCGCGTGCTGATGTCGAGCCTGCAGGGTGCTGCGATCATCTCTGTGCAGATTGATAACGTGCTGCACGAGTTCTCCTCGATCTCGGGCGTACGTGAAGACGTCACCGACGTTGTTCTGAACCTCAAAGGTGTGGCCATCCGCATGGAAGTCGAAGGCCCCAAGCGCCTGAGCATTTCCGCTAAAGGCCCAGCAGTTGTCACCGCTGGCGACATCTCTGACAGCGCTGGCATCGAAATCCTGAACCGCGACCACGTCATCTGTCACCTCGACGACGGCGCCGACCTATTCATGGAACTGACAGTTGCGACCGGCAAGGGCTATGTCTCTGCCGAGAAAAACAAGCCGGAAGACGCACCTATCGGCCTGATGCCGATCGACGCAATCTTCTCGCCTGTCAAGAAGGTCAGCTACGACGTTCTGCCGACCCGCGAAGGTCAGGTTTTGGACTATGACAAGCTGACCATGAAGATCGAAACAGACGGCTCCATCTCGCCTGACGATGCCGTGGCTTTTGCCGCACGCATCCTGCAGGATCAGCTGGGCATCTTCGTCAACTTCGACGAGCCCGAGTCTGCACGTGCTCAGGACGACGAGGACGAGTTGGAATTCAACCCGCTGCTGCTGAAGAAAGTGGACGAGCTGGAACTGTCGGTACGCTCTGCCAACTGCCTGAAGAACGACAACATCGTCTACATTGGCGATCTGATTCAGAAGACCGAAGCAGAGATGCTGCGCACCCCGAACTTCGGCCGCAAATCCTTGAACGAGATCAAGGAAGTGCTGTCGGGCATGGGTCTGCACCTGGGCATGGATATCGTCGACTGGCCGCCAGAAAACATCGAAGACCTGGCCAAGAAGTTCGAAGATCAGTTCTAAGGAATACGGGGTTCGCGGCAACGCGGGCCCCGAACAACAATGCCGGCGCAATGACCGGGAAAACATGGGCAATCCCGCCCCAAGGAGAGCCGGCGACACGCATCGCGGGCCAGACAAAGTCTAAAGAAGGAACGACAAAATGCGCCACGCAAGAGGCTACCGCCGCCTGAACCGCACCCATGAGCACCGCAAAGCGCTGTTCATCAACATGTGCGGCTCGCTTATTGAACATGAGCAGATCAAAACAACCCTGCCAAAGGCCAAAGAACTGCGCCCAATCATTGAGAAAATGATCACGCTGGCCAAACGTGGCGATCTGCATGCCCGCCGTCAGGCCGCTTCCAAGCTGCGCCAGGACAAAGACGTCGCCAAGCTGTTTGACGTCCTTGGCCCACGCTACAAAGACCGCCAAGGCGGTTATGTACGTGTACTTAAGGCTGGTTTCCGCTATGGTGACATGGCGCCGATGGCGATCATCGAATTCGTAGACCGCGACGTGTCTGCAAAAGGCGCGGCTGACAAAGCCCGCGTTGAAGCCGAGGAAGCTGCTCAGGATTAGTACCGAGTTGGCCTGACCACTCACGGTGACGAGTTGAAAGCCCCGCCCGGCCAGGTGGGGCTTTTACTTGTCTAGCGACATTGTTTTCACAGCGTGATCGCAGCATATGTTAAGGTGATGACCAAAGAGGTTCACCTATGCGTTTCCTGTTCTCCGTTCTGTTTGCTCTTGCCGTGATCTGTGGCCCGGCTGCGGCCCAAAAAGTGCCGAAAAGCCAAGCAGAGATATCACTGAGCTTTGTGCCTTTGGTCAAACAGGCAGCGCCCGCAGTGGTCAACATTTTCGCCAATCGTCGCACGGAGGCGCGCGCGACGCCCTTCATGGGCAACCCGTTTTTCGACCAGTTTTTCCCGGATATGAAACAGACCATGCCGCGGGTGCAGAACTCGCTCGGCTCGGGCGTTATCTTGTCCGAGGACGGCATTGTTGTCTCAAATTACCATGTGGTGGGCATGGCCACCGAAATCCGCGTCGTGCTCAATGATCGTCGCGAATTTGACGCCCGCATTCTACTGGCCGATGAGCAAAGCGACCTCGCGATCCTGAAGATCGACAGCGACGACCCGCTGCCCTGGTTGGCCTTCCGTGATAGCCACGAGGTGGAAGTCGGCGAATTGGCGCTGGCCATCGGCAACCCGTTTGGCATTGGGCAAACCGTGTCGTCCGGCATTGTCTCTGGGCTGGCGCGCAGTGGCGTGGCCACGGGCAATGCACGGGGCTACTTTCTGCAAACCGATGCTGCCATCAACCCCGGCAACTCCGGCGGAGCCTTGATTGATGTGGAAGGGCGCCTGATCGGGGTCAACACGCGCATTCTGACCCGGTCTGGCGGCTCGAACGGGGTCGGGTTCTCGATCCCGTCAAATCTCGTGGCACAATTCGTCAAGCAGGCTCGGGCTGGCAACTCGGAATTCAAACGCCCTTGGGCAGGGCTGAACGGCCAGTCCGTCGATAGCGACCTGGCTGAGGGGTTCGGCCTTGATGTCCCGGAAGGCGTGGTGATCACTGCGGTGCATCCGCTCAGCCCCTTTGCGCAAGCAGGGCTTACAACAGGCGATGTGGTCCTCTCCGTCGACGCGCGACCCGTCAATGCGCCGGCTGAGATGCTGCACCACCTGTCCGTGCGCGGCGTGGGGGAGAACTCGACCATTCTCTATCTGTCGGGCGGTGAAGAAAAGACTGTCAGCATCGCATTGATCGAGGCACCTGAGGTGCCTGCACCAGACCCACGCACGCTGCGCGAGGGCAGCCTTGCCGGGCTGACCGTGGCCAACCTGAACCCCCGGCTTGCCATTGAGATTGGCCTGCCCAGCGATACGCCCGGCGTGGTAATCACCCAGATCGCAGGCCCCTTACGCAGGGTCGGCTTGAGAGTGGGCGCGATCCTCACGGCCATCAATGGTGCGCCAATCACGACCACGCAAGATGTCGCGCAGTTAGAGGGGACAGACACCCGGGCATGGCGATTTGACGGGGTCTATCAGGGGCGTCCGTTCACCTTCCGCGTCCGTTTCTGATGGCGGATCTGTTTGACACCGGCGCTGCCTCCGCCGCGCAGCCCGCTAAAATGCAGCCTCTTGCTGACCGGCTGCGGCCGAAAACGCTGGGCGAGGTGATCGGGCAGGAACAGGTGCTTGGCCCTGACAGCCCGCTTGGGGTGATGTTGGCAAACAATTCACTGGGATCACTCATTTTTTGGGGGCCGCCCGGCGTGGGCAAGACCACCATCGCGCGGCTCTTGGCTGGCGAAAGTGATCTGCATTTCGTTCAGATCAGTGCCATCTTTTCTGGCGTGGCTGAACTGAAGAAAGTGTTTGAGGCTGCCAAGCTGCGCGCCACCAATGGCAAAGGCACATTGCTGTTCGTCGACGAGATCCACCGGTTTAACAAGGCCCAGCAAGACGGCTTCCTGCCGCATATGGAGGACGGCACGATCCTTCTGGTCGGCGCCACAACAGAGAATCCTTCCTTCGAGCTAAACGCAGCGTTGCTGTCTCGCGCACAAGTGCTGGTCTTGGAACGGCTCAATCTCGCAGATCTCGAGCGCCTTGCTCAACGGGCAGAGCAGGAACTGGGCAAAGCCCTTCCACTCACGCCCGACGCGCGTGCTGCATTGTTGGAAATGGCCGATGGCGATGGCCGCGCTCTTTTGAACCTGATCGAACAGATTGCCGCCTGGAAGACGGAAGCCAAGCTGGACCCGGAAGGGCTCTCCAAGCGCCTGATGCGCCGGGCATCGCAGTATGACAAATCCGGCGATGCGCATTACAACCTGATCTCTGCCTTGCATAAATCCGTGCGCGGCTCGGACCCCGATGCCAGCCTCTACTGGTTTGCCCGGATGCTGACGGGGGGCGAGGACCCGCGCTACCTGGCCCGGCGCATCACCCGGATGGCGGTCGAAGATATCGGTTTGGCCGACACTCACGCGCACCGGGTCTGCCTTGATGCGTGGGAAACCTATGAACGGCTGGGTTCACCCGAGGGCGAGTTGGCCCTGGCGCAGGCGGTGATCTACCTCGCGCTCGCGCCCAAATCCAACGCGGCCTACAATGCCTATAAGGGGGCTATGCGCGCGGCCAAGGAAACCGGATCAGAGCCACCTCCCAAACATATCCTGAACGCGCCAACCAGTTTGATGAAGGATCAGGGCTATGGTGCGGGCTATGCGTATGATCATGACGCCGAGGACGGTTTTTCGGGCCAGAACTATTTTCCTGAGTCGATGAAACGTGGCGTCTATTACACCCCGGTCGAACGGGGCTATGAGCGCGAGTTGAAAAAGCGTCTCGATTACTTCGCCAAATTGCGCGCGAAACGCTAACCCCTATCATTGCTTCATAAATACCTCCGGGGGACGCCCGCAGGGCGGGGGGCAGAGCCCCCTCCACCTTGACACCCCACCCACAAAGGCACATTCAGCGCGCATGCTTATGACCACTCTTCAGGTAGCCGCCGGTGGCGCCATCGGAGCCGCGCTGCGGTTTCTCGTGGGCGTTGGTGTGTTGAAGGCGACGGGCCCCGGTTATCCGTTGGGCGTGCTCAGCGTCAACATTCTTGGCAGTTTTGCGATGGGGCTGTTTGTGGTGTTTGCAGCCAAGACCTCGAACACACATCTCAACCCTTTTGTCATGACCGGCATCTTGGGCGGCTTTACCACGTTTTCGGCCTTCTCACTTGAGGCCTACACGCTATTCGAGCGCGGCCAGACAGCGGCTGCGGCCAGCTATGTCGGCGCGTCGGTGGTGTTGTCCATCGTGGGTCTGATAGCGGGCATTTTCATTGCAAGGGGCATCTGGGCATGAGCCGGGTTCAAAACATTGAGGTCCGCGAGGACGAGGCAGAGCAGCGCCTTGACCGTTGGTTCCGGCGGCACTTTCCACATGTCTCCCAAGGCCGGGTCGAGAAAATGTGCCGCAAGGGCGAGATCCGCGTCGATGGCGGTCGGGTAAAATCCAACACCCGTGTGGGGCCGGGCCAGACCGTCCGTATTCCGCCTTTGCCCAGCCAGGATCAGGTCGAGGCAGAGCGCGCCGTGCCTTTCGTCACAAAAGCCGATGCCAAGATGATCCAGGATTGCGTGATCCACATGGATGACGATGTGATCGTGATCAACAAACCGGCGGGGCTGGCGGTGCAGGGCGGTTCCAAGACCACCCGGCATGTCGACGGTATGTTGCCCGCTCTGCAATATGACAAATATGAAGCGCCCCGGCTGGTGCACCGTCTCGACAAGGACACGTCGGGTGTCTTGGTGCTGGCCCGCACGCAGGCGGCCGCGAGCCATCTGACCAAGGCCTTCCGCCATCACGGAACGCGCAAGATCTACTGGGCGCTGGTCGCAGGCGTGCCCTATCCCAAGATCGGCACGGTGAAGTTTGGCCTCGTCAAGGCGCCCGGTCACGGGGCCAAGGGGGAGGGCGAGAAGATGCACGCCATCCACCCCAAGGACGTCGACAGCACTTACGGCGCCAAACGCGCGCACACAGATTACGCGACGCTTTGTTTTCTGGGGCAACGCGCCTCTTGGCTGGCGCTGGTCCCAGTGACGGGCCGCACGCACCAGCTGCGCGCCCATATGGCAGAGATGGGCCACCCCATTGTGGGTGACGGCAAATACGGCGGGTCCGGTCAGGAAAATCTCGGCGATGGCTGGGGGGCTGAGCTTGGCGAAGAGGTTTCCAAAAAGATGCATCTGCATGCGCGATCCTTGACGATCCAGCACCCGAATGGCTCGGAGCTACATGTCGAGGCCAAGCTGCCCAAGCACATGCAATCAACTTGGGATTACTTCGGCTGGACCGAGAAAGACGCGCCCAATGATCCGTTCGACGCGAGCGAGACATGGCAGAGCTGAAGCTGGTTGTTTTCGACGTCGACGGTACGCTGATCGACAGTCTGGCGCATATCAAGGGTGCAATGAAAACCGCTTTTGATGCCTGCGGCCACACGCCGCCGGTCGAGGCGGCGGTTCGCTCCATCATCGGGCTGTCTTTGCCAGAAGCGATGCGGCGGCTCGATCCCAATCTGACGGACGCAGAGCTTGTTGAAGTGGTTGAGGCCTATAAAAACAGCTTCAACCGCTCCGAGACGGCTGAGGTGCGCCAGGACGCGCCGCTGTTTCCCGGCGCCCGCCCCGCTTTGGATCGGTTGCATGGATGCGACGAACTGCTTTTGGGGGTCGCTACCGGCAAGTCGCGGCGCGGGCTTGTGCGCATGATGGGGGTACATGGGCTCGAGGGGCTTTTCGTGACAAGTCAGGTGGCCGACAACCATCCCTCCAAACCGCACCCCTCGATGTTGGAGCAATGTCTTTATGACACCGGGGTCAAGCCGCAGAACGCGGTGATCGTGGGCGATACCACCTTCGATATGGAGATGGGCCGCAATGCGGGCTTCCACACTATTGGGGTGCGCTGGGGCTACCACGCTGAGGCCGATCTTGCGCCGTTTACTGATATCATGATCGACAATTTTGCCGCGCTTGATGTGGCGGTCACGCAGCTTCTGGGTATCGAGATATGACGGACTGGGCGGCCAAACGGTTTTGGACCGACACGCAAGTGATCGAGGTAGAGGGCGGCTATACTGTCACGCTCGATGGCCGGGTCGTTCGAACACCGGCGAAGTCGTCGCTGACATTGCCGACGCGGGCGATGGCTGACGCGGTCGCGCAGGAATGGGACGCGCAAGAGGGCAAGATTAACCCGCTGTCGATGCCGTTTACCCGGGCCGCTAATGCAGCGACCGACAAGGTCACGCCGCAACATGCGGAGGTGGCCGACATGCTGGCCGCCTATGGCGACAGCGACCTGATCTGCTACCGCGCCAGTGACCCGCGCGGTTTGGTCGAGCGGCAGAACAAGGGATGGGACCCGTTGGTGGACTGGTCCGCCACTGCCCTGAAAGCTCCCCTGCAGGTTTATGTGGGTGTGATGCATGCCGAGCAGCCTCAGGCCAGCACTGCGTCTCTGACCCGCCGCGTCCATGCATTTGACGCCTACCAGCTGACCGCGTTTCACGACCTGGTGTCGCTGTCAGGTTCGCTGATTATTGGGTTTGCTGTGACCGAAGGGTATGCCTCCGCCGAGGCGCTTTGGGATGTCAGCCGAATCGATGAAAACTGGCAGTCAGAGCAGTGGGGCCATGACGAAGAGGCGGAACAGATGGCAGCCACAAAACGTGAAGCGTTCTTGCACGCGGACAGTTTCTTTCGTCTTTGCGCCTGAAAGAAGATCAATTTCAATCAAATCGTGGCGGATTGTGAAGCAATTGGAATTAATGACGTAAGAAATGGTAAAAAAACTTTAAAGTTCCGCTACGTCCGGCAACCTTATGAACTTGACCTTACGTCCAAGTTTTGGCCTTATCTGCGGTCATTGGGGGGGCTCACTCCCAGAAATCACTGCCGGTCGAAAAGGCCGCTCTAAAACCTTTTGCGCGAGCGAAGGTCTATCAGGAAGAGGTAAACATGAATAAATCTGTCTTTATCGGGGCTCTGACAGCTGCTGGCTTGGCCGCTGCTGCTGCTCCGGCTGCGACGCTTGACGAAGTCAAGGAGCGCGGCGTTTTGAACTGTGGCGTGTCCACAGGTGTGCCAGGCTTTGAAGCTCCAAATGCCGACGGTGAGTGGGAAGGTTTCGACGTTGACGTATGTCGCGCAGTTGCCGCCGCCGTGCTGGACGACGCGAAAGCTGTCGAATTTGTTCCAACCACAGGTAAGACACGCTTCACCGCGCTGGCTTCCGGCGAAGTCGACATGCTGTCCCGCGTGACAACATGGACATTCAGCCGTGACGTCGACCTGAAGTTCGAATTTGTTGGCGTAAACTACTATGACGGCCAAGGCTTCATGGTTCCAAAAGAGCTGGGTGTCACATCGGCAACCGAGCTGGACGGCGCAACTGTCTGCATTCAGACCGGTACAACAACCGAGCTGAACCTTGCTGACTACTTCCGCGTCAACAACATGTCCTACGAGCCTGTGCCAATCGAAACACAGACTGAAGCTCAGCAGCAGTACCTTGCTGGCGCATGTGACGTGTACACAACTGACAGCTCCGCGCTGGCATCTGTACGTTCGTCCTTCGCTGACGCGTCTGCGCACACCATCCTGCCAGAAATCATCTCCAAAGAGCCACTGGGCCCATTGGTACGTCACGGCGACAACGAGTGGGGCGACATTGTTCGCTGGACTCTGAACGCTCTGATCGCAGCTGAAGAGCTGGGTGTGACCTCGGCAAACATCGGTGAGCTGTCCGCAGCTGCTGGCGACAACCCAGAGATCAACCGTCTGCTGGGCACCGAAGGTAACCTGGGCGAAATGCTGGGCCTCGACGCTCAGTGGGCTGTCCGTGCCATCTCTGCTGGTGGTAACTTCGGCGAAAGCTTCGAACGCCACATCGGTGAGAACACACCAATCGGCCTTGCACGTGGTCTGAACGCACAGTGGACCGCTGGTGGCCTGATGTACTCCCCACCATTCCGCTAGGAACTGATACGGAAAGGGCGCGGTTCTAAACCGCGCCCTTTTCATTTTTGCCGAGCTGCTGCTGGCGGGGGCCAAGAGCAGGCAAGCGGCAAACACAGAATTACCGACGACAAGTGCAGGCCGCCCCGCGCAACGACGCGACGCCTTTAACTGGCCTGACAATGACAGGGAACGTCCACGATGACGACACTCAGCGACCCTCCCAAGGAGTCCTTCCGTCTCTCTATGCTGCTATACGACACGCGGTATAGGTCCATGACCATTCAGGTCATCGCACTAATCGGTTTCAGCGCCTTTGTGTGGTGGCTGATCGGAAACACCGCCCAAAATATGGCCGCGCTTGGCAAGACGCTGAGCTTCCGGTTCCTTTGGGAGCCAGCTGGCTACGACATCAACCAGCGCCTGATCGAGTATTCCTCGCAATCCAGCCATTTCCGCGCCGCTATGGTCGGTGTGTTGAACACGTTGGTGATTGCGGTGCTGGGCTGCGCGCTGGCGACGGTGCTGGGCATTATCATTGGGGTGCTGCGTCTGTCGCGCAACTGGATCGTGGCGCGGATCATGACCGTCTACGTGGAAATGTTCCGCAACGTGCCCGTGCTTTTGTGGATCGTGTTGGCCATGGCCATCATGATCGAGACGCAACCTGCGCCGCGCGCGTTCAAAGGCGATGACGCTACGGCGTCTATGATCTTTGATGCGGTGGCCATCACCAACCGGGGCGTCTTTGTCCCCGCGCCGTCCTTCACGTCAGGCTTTGCCAGCACTGGGCTGAACTGGCTGATCGTGCTTCTGGTTTTCGCGGCCTCCATCTTTGTGGTCCGCCTCGTGCGGGCCCGGGCGACGGCCACGCAGGAAGCAACCGGCATTCGTCCAACCACATGGTATCTGCAGCTTGGCCTGCTGATTGTGCCGACAGCCATCGTGCTGCTGGTTATGGGCCTGCAATGGACCTCGCCTGAGCTGAAGGGCTTCAACTTCAAAGGCGGGCTGCACCTGCGCAACTCGCTGATTGCGTTGTGGCTGGCATTGTCGCTCTATACGGCCGCGTTTATCGCAGAGAACGTGCGCTCCGGCATCATGGCGATTTCCAAAGGTCAGTCAGAGGCCGCGGGCGCGCTTGGGCTGCGCCCCAACCGGATCATGAGCCTTGTGGTCCTGCCACAAGCGTTGCGGGTGATCATCCCGCCGCTGATCTCGCAGTACTTGAACCTGACCAAGAACTCGTCGCTGGCGATTGCCGTGGGCTATATGGACATCACCGGTACGCTGATGGGTATCTCGCTCAACCAGACGGGTCGCGAGCTGGAGACGCTGCTTCTGGGCATGCTGATCTACTTGACCATCTCGCTGCTGATCTCGGCTGCGATGAACGTCTACAACGCACGCATGCAATTGGTGGAGCGCTAAGATGAGTGACACGCACGCACAGACAGTCGCCTATGTCCGCGAAACCATGCTGCCGGAACGGGCACCGCCTGCAACGGTGGTGGGTCCGATCGGCTGGGCGCGGGAGAACTTGTTCTCCAGCCCGGCAAACACGGTCATCACCTTGGTAGCGCTTGCCTTTGTCTACCTGATCTTTTCGATCCTGATCCCTTGGGCGTCGCACAACACTTGGTCGGCCACGTCGCTGGCGGATTGTCGTGAGATGACTGGCAAAGATCATGGTGCGGCCTGCTGGGGCGTCATCAATGAGCGCTGGCGCCAAATCCTGTTTGGCAACTATCCCGAACATCTGCGCTGGCGTCCGATCCTTGATCTGGTTCTGCTTGGCGTGGCGCTGGCGCCAATCTTGTTCACCAACTTGCCGCGCAAGATGCTGTATTTCTCTGCGGCTTACCCCTTCATAATGCCTTGGCTGATCTGGGGCGGCACAGTTTGGGTGCCAGTCTTGGCGGCTATGGGCTTCGTGATCGGTTTCTTGGTCATCAAGTTCGGTGAAGAGGTGCTCGGCTCGCTCCTCGCGATGGTTCTCGCTGTCGTCGTGGCGCTTGTCTGGTGGCTGTTCCTCCTGAGCCCGCTCTCTGACGTATTGTCGTCGATCCTGCCCATCGGCTTGGAGCCTATTGGTTCTTCGCGTGACATCGGTGGGTTGCTTCTGGCCTTCGTCATTGGCGTGGTAGCCATTGGGTGCTCGTTGCCCATTGGCATCGTGTTGGCGCTTGGCCGTCAGTCGAACTTGCTGATCGTTAAGACGCTCTGCGTCGGCTTCATCGAGTTCATCCGCGGGGTGCCGTTGATCACGCTTCTCTTCGTGGCTTCGACGCTTCTCAACATCTTCATGCCACCAGGTACAAACTTCGACATCGTGCTGCGGGTGATCATCATGGTGACCCTGTTCTCGTCTGCTTACATGGCCGAAGTTATCCGGGGTGGTCTGGCGGCGCTGCCGAAAGGCCAATACGAGGGCGGCGACTCGCTGGGCCTCAACTATTGGCAGGCGCAGCGTCTGATCATCATGCCGCAGGCCTTGAAGATCTCGATCCCGGGCATTGTGTCGACCTTCATCGGCCTGTTCAAAGACACCACGCTGGTGTCTGTGATTGGCCTGATGGACCCAATCGGTTGGGCCACGGCTATTCGTGCAGACACCGCCTGGATCGGCGTTTTGTGGGAGCTCTACGCGTTCATCGCCGTGCTGTTCTTCATCGTCTGCTTCGGCATGTCCCGCTACTCCATGTATCTTGAGCGCAAGCTCAAAACATCTCACTAAAGGAGGTCTAGAATATGTCTGACCTAGCTACAGATCGCGAAATCGACCGTTCCAAGATGCAAGTCTCGGATGAGATCGCAATTCAGATCACCAACATGAACAAGTGGTACGGGACCTTCCACGTGCTCAAGGATATCGATCTCACCGTGCAGCGCGGCGAACGTATCGTTATCGCTGGGCCGTCTGGTTCGGGTAAGTCGACGCTGATCCGCTGCATCAACCGCCTTGAGGAACATCAGCAGGGCCAGATCATCGTCGATGGCACGGAGCTGACCTCTGATCTCAAGAACATCGACAAGATCAGGTCCGAGGTTGGCATGTGCTTTCAGCACTTCAACCTGTTCCCGCATCTCACGATCCTTGAGAACTGCACACTGGCTCCGATTTGGGTGCGGAAAACGCCCAAGCGCGAAGCCGAAGAAACGGCGATGCACTTCCTTGAGAAGGTGAAAATCCCGGAGCAGGCCAACAAGTATCCCGGCCAATTGTCGGGCGGTCAGCAGCAGCGTGTGGCCATCGCCCGATCGCTTTGCATGAAGCCGCGCATCATGCTGTTTGACGAGCCCACATCCGCGCTCGATCCTGAGATGATCAAAGAGGTGCTCGACACGATGATCGAGCTGGCCGAAGAGGGCATGACCATGCTCTGCGTGACGCACGAGATGGGCTTTGCGCGTCAGGTCGCCAACCGCGTGATCTTTATGGACCAAGGCCAAATCGTTGAGCAGAACGAGCCGGAAGAGTTCTTCAACAACCCGAAATCCGAGCGCACCAAACTGTTCCTGAGCCAAATTCTCGGCCACTAACATCGTTCGAAAAGTTCAAAGAGGAAGCCCCGCAGCGCTGTTGCGGGGTTTTTTCGTGCGCATGACGTGTCACGACGGGATGTGTACAGGGTGTGTACGGGTTGTGTACGCCTAAATGAGCGCCTTCAGATCACGCGGCACGACAAAATTCAGAAGCCGCGCGTCGCCGAATTTCAGCTCCGCCCATTCTTCCTTTGGCACCTCCGACACCATTGTCGAGGTTGTCGGAAAAACCCCAAACCGTTCGTGTTTTGGGCGGGTTTCACTGATCAGATCGGCAAAGCTGGCAATGCCCGGATTATGCCCCACGACCAGAAGATCGCCTGCGGAAGCTGCGCGGATTTTGTTTAGAATTGTGTCGGGTGACGCGTGATAAAGCCCCGTAATATAATCAATTTCCGGTTTATCGACGAACTGCTCCATCATGATCTGCGCCGTCATCACCGCTCGCTTCGCGGTCGAGCACAAGACCCGCTTGGGCACATGGCCCCGGTCTGCCAACCAAGCACCGACGCGTTCCGCGCCAGCCTCACCTCGGGCATTGAGGGGGCGATCATGGTCGTCCATGTCCAGATCATCCCAGCTTGATTTCGAATGGCGGGTTAGGATCAGTTTCAGCGGTTCTCTCCCATGAAGCTGCGCATATGAAACGCGTTCTGCTCTGTCATCCTTGCATAGCTTTGA
This sequence comes from uncultured Litoreibacter sp., assembly GCA_947494645.1. Classification (GTDB taxonomy): domain Bacteria; phylum Pseudomonadota; class Alphaproteobacteria; order Rhodobacterales; family Rhodobacteraceae; genus Litoreibacter. The sequence continues at coordinate 2,371,324 of CANLVO010000001.1, read as the reverse complement.
GACACCGGACAAGCCCGCCGCACAGAACAACCCAACGCCATGTTTTCTTTGCCGTTTTCTGATGCTAGATGCGCTTTGCAAGCGGGCACGTCATAGCCCTCCGCCGTCAAGGCGCGTGGTTTGCAGGCTGTAAGACAAGGCTTATCGCAGCTGTCGCATGGCTTGGCCGGGGCAGGGGGCAGAACCACCTCAAACGGCAGGGCCAGCGCGCCCCTGTAAGAGACCATGAGCCCTGCTTCGCTATGCACCAGCAACTTGACGGGACTTTGCCACGCCTGGCCAGATCGCAGCGCCCAGCTGAAGAAAGGTTGAAACGGAGCGCCGCCGAAAGGGAACAGGGCGGTGCCTCCAAGCTCTTTGGCTAACCCGCCGATGACGCGTGTTGACCAACGGTCCATCGCGTCAGGTTCATGATCTTTCCACTCCGGGCTGTTCTTGAACATATCCCAAAAGTCCGGGGCCGGGCCGAGCAGAAGCAGGGTCTTGCAATCAGGGGTTACTGGCTGGTTAACAGAATCTGGAAAACCGCCCAATATCAGTAGCTTGTCAAAAGCGACGCGTGCGTCGATCGCTGCGTAGGTCACTTCTTGAGGAAGGGCAGCGCCATGCTCCACCCAAATTTGCTTGGCCGTTCATCCTGCCATTGCAGCCCAATTTTCATCTCATCATGCCCATCAGCCGGTTGCGGGATATAGGTGCCGAACATCTGGTCCCAGATCGATAAAGCGAAACCATAATTGCTGTCATGCTCCGCGCGCTCCACGGAGTGATGTACCCGGTGCATATCCGGCGTCACCAATACTTTGCGCACAATAGCATCAAGCCAAAGAGGCAGCTTGATGTTGGCATGGTTAAACATCGCCGTGCCGTTCAGAATAATTTCGAACAAGATGACCGCCAACGCCGCCGGGCCCAGCAGATACACCAGCCCGATCTTCAGCAGCATAGACAACCCGATCTCGACCGGATGAAACCGTATCGCCGTGGTCACGTCGATATCCACATCGGCATGATGCACCTGATGCAAGCGCCACAAGAGCGGCACTTTATGGGTAATCAGGTGCTGCAACCAGATTGCGAAATCGAGGATCAGGACAGCAATCACAACCTCAAGCCAGGCGGGCCAAGCAAGCGCATTGAACAGGCCCCAACCATTACGGCTTGCATCAATCGCAGCGCCCACAGCCAGAAGCGGCAGCGCGAACGCCATCAGGTTCAGAAAGACCGTGTTCACCACGGTGAACCCCCAATTCGTTGACCACCGCGCAACCCGCGTTTGCGACAAGACCCGGCGGGGCATCAGCCACTCCACGCAGGCGAGCACTGCGAAGAGGCCAAGAAAGATGCTGAAGCGGATCAGGGTTTCGTTTTCCATACCCGGCAAGATACGGCGAAACCCGTTGGGATCAAGTGACGCGAAGCCGCAGCAGGCGCACGTTCACGTGACGCTAGAGCCGGATAATCGAGCCCGCGCCATGCTCAGTGAAAAGCTCCAGCAAGCAAGCATTTGGCGCTCGCCCGTCAAGGATGACCACCGCTCGGGTGCCGCCGTTCAACGCGGCCAGCGCGGTCTCTGTCTTGGGGATCATGCCGCCCGCAATCACGCCGTCCTTGGTCATGGTCTCAATGTCGGATTTGCTTAGCTCTGTGAGCACCTCACCTTGGGCATCTTTCACGCCCGAGACATCGGTGAGCAGCAGCAACCGATCCGCTTTCAGGGCTGCCGCAATCGCGCCGGCAGCTGTATCACCATTGATGTTATACGTCTCGCCATCGCGCCCAATTCCCAAAGGGGCCACAACGGGAATAATCCCGGCATCGAACATTTGCCGAATGATGTGGGCGTTGACCTCGACCGGCGCGCCGACCAATCCCAGCTCGGGGTTGGCAGGCTCGCACACAATCATCTTATCGTCTTTGCCCGATAGCCCAACCGCACGACCACCTTGGTCGTTGATCGCTTGCACAATGCGTTTGCCCACTTTGCCCGACAGCACCATCTCCACCACCTCAACGGTCGCCGCGTCGGTGACCCGCTTGCCGCCGATGAATTCGGATTGAACCCCCAGCCGGTCGAGCATTTCGTTGATCATTGGTCCGCCACCATGCACCACAACAGGGTTAATGCCGACCTGCCGCATCAGTGTGACGTCGCGGGCGAAGCTCGCCATGCCCTCGTCGCTGCCCATCGCGTGGCCACCCAATTTTATGACAACCGTCGCGCCGGAATAGCGTTGCATATAGGGCAACGCCTCTGACAAGGTGCGAGCGGTGGCGATCCAGTCTCTGTTCATTGAGGTCTGCTTTTTCATCTTGGTTCCAATGGTCTGCCGCATCCTGTTACCCTTTGCGCTGCAACCTGCCAAGCCTCGCCACTCGCATTGTATTTCGCCCAGCTGCCGCTAGGCTTACTTCAACCATGAAGGAGCTCGATATGAGCGAAGACCAGAAAGTCATGCTTCTGACTGGTGCCAGCAGGGGAATAGGCCACGCGACGGTACGTCGTTTCAGTGCCGAAGGGTGGCGCGTGATCACCTGCTCGCGCCACGCATTTCCGAAAGAATGCCCATGGGGCGGAGGCGAAGAAAATCACGTTCAGGTAGACTTGGCTGATCCGAAAAACACCATCGAAGCGATCGAGAGTATCCGTGGCCGATTGAATGGAAAGCTACATGCGCTCGTCAATAATGCGGGGATTTCACCCAAAGGCGACGACGGCGCGCGGCTAAATACTCTCGACACGGATTTGCGGACTTGGGGACATGTGTTCCATGTGAACTTCTTTGCCTCCGTTGTCCTCGCCCGTGGCCTGAAAGCAGAGCTCACAGCCGCCAAGGGTGCTGTAGTGAATGTCACCTCGATTGCGGGTAGCAGGGTGCATCCTTTCGCAGGGGCGGCATACTCGACCTCCAAGGCCGCACTCGCCGCATTGACCCGAGAGATGGCGCATGATTTCGGCCCGCTCGGGGTGCGTGTCAACGCCATCGCCCCGGGCGAGGTCCGCACTGCGATCCTATCGCCTGGCACGGAGGAAATGGCGGATGACTTGCCGATGCGGAGGCTTGGCGAGCCAGAAGAGGTCGCTGCCGCCATTCACTTTCTCTGTTCGGAAGAGTCGAGCTACATTTCCGGCGCCGAGATCGAGGTCAACGGCGCGCAGCACGTTTAGCTCAATCGAGCTCGGCGATGATACTTCGCAGGGTCGCAATCCCGTCGGATTTCTCGGAAGAGGTCAAAACAATCTCGGGGAACGCTGCAGGGTGTTTGGACAGTGATTGGCTGACGCCGTCGATGAGCTTTGGGATATGGGCGTCCTTGATCTTGTCGATCTTTGTAAGCACCACTTGAAAGGTCACCGCAGAACGGTCCAGCAGGTCGAGGATCTCTTGGTCCACCTTCTTCACGCCATGTCTGGCATCGATCAAGACAAAGGCGCGGCGCAGGGTTTGACGGCCAGACAGATAGGATTTCAGCAGCCGCTGCCATTTCTCAACGACGGGTAGTGGGGCCTCTGCAAAGCCATAACCGGGCAAATCCACCAAGTAATGCGATTCCTGCAGCGTGAAGAAGTTGATCTCTTGCGTGCGGCCCGGCGTGTTGGACGTGCGCGCCAGTGCCTTGCGGCCTGTCAACGCATTGATCAAGCTGGATTTTCCTACATTAGAGCGGCCAGCAAAGCAGACCTCTTTGCGGTCGGCAGGCGGCAAGCCGTTCATTGCGACTACGCCCTTGAGGAAGTCGGTTTCCCCAGCGAACAACTTTCTGCCCAGCTCAAGTTGCTCCGGGACGGGTTGCGATACGACGGAGAATTGAAATGCCATGGGACGCCCTTTTGCTCAGCGAGCGCTATAGCACGCGCAGCGTGTCGCCGATGCGAATGTCGCCGCCTTGCGCTACGGTCGCGTAGACACCGAACTCCTGATGGTTCCAGGTTTTCAATGCGCCGAGCGTATCTGCGTCTCGCTCGCCCGTTTCAGGGTTGGCGGTTGTGGCCAAACAGCGGGTGATCTGCTCTTGAACTTCAAGCCGTACGTCGCCAATGGCCAGTGTTTTGCCAACCCAGTCGGCCTCCGCCCAAGGTTCTAACCCGTCCAGCCAAATATTGGCCCGCCATCTGCGAGTCGACAGATCCATGCCTATCGCATCGGCGACCGCAGCGTTACTGGCAAGATTGGCGATTGAAACGGATGGAAAGTCGGAATCAGTCATTCCGCGATCTGGGACCCTTACAACTCTGGTCGATTGTGCGCGATTTTCTGGCATCAACGGGCGCACCCAGTCCATCAGCTGACCAGCGTCTCGTTCAGGATGCAGAGTGATGTCCGTGCGGTTCGGATGGCTAAGCGATACCATCTCTGACGCGATGTCGAGCTTCGCATCGATTGCCATCAATGCCGGGGCCTTGGCACCGCGGGAGAAATTTGCGCAGGGCGCCCAAGCTGTCCCATCCGTCTTTGCACCCTCATGCGCAACGGCCCAAGTGCGATCCCAGGGCATTGTCTGCCCTTTGATCAGGTGCACGTGCTCAAGGGCTTCATGCCCGTGGCTTTTGATGGGGTGCCGCCAGAGTTGGGAAACCGTGACCGTCATTCTTCTGTCTTCGGGCGTCGTTTGAAGCTTGAAACGATATTGCCGAACAGGTCCGGTTTATAGCCTTGGCTTCGCATGATGGCATATTGTTGGATAAAGGTGATCACGTTGTTGGCGATCCAGTAGAGCACCAGACCGGAAGCAAAGCTGCCCAGCATGAACATGAAAACCCAAGGCATCCACGCGAAAATCATGGCCTGAGTGGCGTCGGTGGGCGCGGGATTCAGCTTCTGCTGGAGCCACATCGAGATGCCCAAAATGATGGGCAGAACACCAAGCGAGAAGATGAAGAAGATCGAGCCAACCTCTGGCGTGCCCCATGGCAGCAGCCCGAACAGGTTCAGGATCGAGGATGGGTCCGGCGCACTGAGGTCGCGGATCCAGCCAAACCACGGCGCGTGGCGCAGCTCGATGGTGACGAAGATCACCTTATAGAGGGAGAAGAAGATCGGAATTTGCATCAGGATCGGCAAGCATCCGGCGGCCGGGTTAACCTTGTTGTCCTTGTAGAGCTTCATCATGCCCTGCTGCAGCTTTTGGCGATCGTCGCCTGCGCTTTCCTTCAGCTTTTCCATCTCTGGCTGAAGCTCTTTCATCTTCGCCATGGATACGTAGGACTTGTAGGCCAACGGCAGCAAGACCGCTTTGATCAACAAGGTCAGGACAATGATCGACCAGCCCATATTGCCGATGATCGCGTTGAGCCAATGCAGCACGGCGAAGATCGGTTTGGTCAGGAAGAAGAACCAACCCCAGTCAATGGAGTCGACGAAGCCCTCAATCCCGCTTTTTTCGTAGGCGCGGATGGACTCCCATTCCTTCGCGCCAGCAAACAAGCTTGTGGTGGAGGTTTCGGTCTGTCCGGGTGCGACGGTCAACGTCAGCTGACGGGCCTCGGTTTGGTAGATGTCGGCTTGAGGGACGTATTTGGTCACGGATGTAAACGCGCTGCCCGGCATGGGGATCAACGTTGTCATCCAGTTCTTGTCGGTAAAGCCGACCCAGCCGTTTTCTGTGACCTCGGTAAGCTCGGCATTTGATGCTTCACGTGGGATCACGTCAAGGTCGGGCATGTCGTTATAATCGATCTCGGTCAGCTCGCCGTCGGCCATTCCGACCATGCCTTCATGCAAAATGAAGAAACCGACAGTATCGGGCTCGCCGTGGCGGGCAACGATGCCGTAGGGCTGAAGTTTGCGGGCGGTATCGGAGGTGTTTTCTACCGACTGCTTAATGGAGAACATGTAGTCATCATCGATAGCGATCTCCCTGCGAAAGATCAGGCCAGCGTCATTTTCCCATTTCAGCAAAACGGGGCTGTTGACCCCTAGCGCGTCACCGCTTTCCACCTGCCAAGGTGTGTTGGCGCCCGGAACCTGTTCGTAGGTCAGGTCGCCAGCCGGCGCCCAGCCGTAAAGCGCGTAATAGGCGTTCGGGCTGCCGACAGGGGACAAGAGCGTCACAATCTCGGCGTCTTCATCCAGCGTCTCGCGGTAGTCTTTTAGCGACAGGTCATCGATACGACCGCCGACAAGAGACAACGTTCCCTCCAGTTTGGGTGTATCGATGGCGATCCGTTCGGCGGTCGCCAAAGCGGCTTCGCGGCTTTCCGCGGGGGAGACAGGGACCAAAGCGTTGCCAGGCGCAGGCGCGATCTGATCGTTGCTCCCAGTCTCTTGCGTGGTTTCGGCAGTTTGGGTTGCAGGTTGGGGAGCCTGTTCTTCCGGTGGGAACAGCAGGAACCAGACCATGATCACAAGGAAGCTAAGCGCTGTCGCGAGGATGAGATTTTTGTTCTGATCGTCCATTTTCGGAGCTGCCACCTGACTGAAGTTTGTGCAGGTTGTTCAATAGGCTGAGCTAGGAAAGGTCAAGCGCTTTTCAGGAAGTCGGTTCTGCGAATGCTCAACAAAATCAGGGCTATTCTATCCGATGCGCTTGCCCAGGACCGGGGCGTTGTTCAGTGAATTCTGGTGGTGAAGGATCCAGTCGATGGTTTTCTCAAAAGGCATCGGTCGGGCAATCGCAAATCCTTGCAAGTGATTGCATCCGAGCTGCGAGAGGATGGACTGTTCGCCAATGTTTTCAACGCCCTCGGCTAGGGTCTCAATGCCCAGACGCTCTCCAAGGCCAATAATCGCTGCAACCATGCGCTGCTGTTCGAGGTCCGAATCGACATTTGCCACAAACGAGCGGTCGATCTTGATACGATCCACGGCGAAACGGCGAATGTTGGACAGCGAGGCATGGCCGGTTCCGAAATCGTCGAGATCAATGCCAAAGCCCTGCGATCCCAAGGCGCGAATATTACGGGTGATGATGTCGTCATCATGCTCTGAGATAACCGTTTCAATGATCTCTACCGTTAGCCGGGACGGGTCCAGCTCGAAACGATCAACGTCCCATTTGATACGTTCCACCAGACTTGGGTTGCGCAGCTCCTGCGTGGCAAAGTTCACCGAGACGGCCGGCACCAATGCTCCGGCTTTGTCCCATGCAGACAATGACCGAAGCGCTTGATTCAGGATCGACTCTCCAAGCTCTTCTAGACGATGTGCAGCTTCAAGCGTTGGCACGAACGCGGTTGGGGGAAGCATGCCCTTCTTGGGATGCTCCCACCGGGCGAGCGCCTCAAAGCCTGTGATCTCACCGGTATCGGTCGAGATCTGGGGTTGGAACCAAGGCTTGATATGGCCTTTCTCCAGCGCTTCTAGCACTTCTTCTGACAGGGCGCTTTTGATCGGCGCAACGGTACGGTTTGAATAGCCTCTGATCGCGCGCGGAGCATTCTGAATGGCTTCATCAAGCGCTGCTTTGGCGGCGGTCAACATTGCCGCCCCTGTGCGTTCACTTGCGCGGGAATCGAGGCAGAACCCTGCGGATAGCGTGACATGAAACACGCCAGCGTCCAGTTGCAACGGAGCTGAGGTTGCCTCGTCAAGGCGTTCACAAAGTGTCAGAACCGCACTTGTTTCAGGTGCACGGATAGAGCGAACAATCACGCCAAAGGTTTGCGGAGATAGAAGGACAACTTCATCACCTGTGCGCACTGCGCTGCTCATGCGTTCAAGAACCAGTTTCATCGCCGTGTCGATGGCAACGCTGTCGAGGTCCTGTGCGAATTCTGAGAATTTGTCGACATTCAGCACGATGCAGGCGGTTTTCTTTGAGGAAGACGCCGCGGCCAATTCTTCGTCCAGCAATGCGACGAACCCGTCTTCGCCATTTTCCATCAATCTGCGCAGCGACTGTCTTGGCGCGGCGGGCCCCTTGTTCAAGGCAAAGATCACCATCGCGGGCAGGGTCAGCGCGATGGCCAGCAAAACAGTGTCTGAACTCAGAATATAGGCGGTCACAGCCGCCGCGGGTATGAGCACAAGACCAAGACTGATTGCGATGCGTCGGGCACCAGAAAGAGGTCGGTTAGGGCTCGTTTGGGCCAAATACTGAAACACGTTTTATTCCCCGCAACTGATGATGCGAGCACGTTAGCCGTGGGCAATGTTTGGAACGTTAATGCGCTAACCGCAGTTATTGCGCATTTTCACTAAGTTGTCGGGGGCTTGGTCTCTAAACCTTCGAAGTCGAACAATTTTGGATCCAGCAGATGCGATGGCCGGGCATTCATCAGCGCGCGAAACATCTTTTGCCGCCGACCGGGTGATTTGGCTTCCCAGCCGTTCAGCAGCTCTTTGATATTCTGACGTTGCAGGCCGTCTTGGGAGCCGCACAGGTCGCAGGGAATAATCGGATATTGCATTGCCTTGGCGAATTTTGCGCAATCTTCTTCGGCTATATAGGCCAGCGGGCGATACAGGAACAGATCGCCTTCCTCATTCACCAATTTGGGCGGCATCGTCGACAGCCGTGAGCCGTGGAACAAGTTTAGAAAGAACGTCTCGAGGATGTCATCGCGGTGGTGGCCTAGCACGACGGCGCTGCAGCCTTCTTCGCGGGCAATTCTATAGAGGTTCGCGCGTCTTAGGCGCGAGCAAAGCGCGCACATAGTCCGCCCTGCGGGCACTTTGTCCATGACGATGGAATAGGTGTCTTGGTACTCGATCCGGTGCGGCACCTTCATTTTTTCCAGAAACTCCGGCAGCACGGTTGCCGGGAAGTTTGGTTGGCCCTGATCAAGGTTGCAGGCGACAATATCCACCGGCAGCAGACCACGCCATTGCAGCTCTGTCAGCGCGGCCAGAAGGGTGTAGCTGTCCTTGCCGCCCGACAGGCAGACAAGCCATTTGGCGCCGCGTTCGATCATGCCGAAATCGTCAATCGCGGCCCGCGTGTCGCGAATAATCCTCTTGCGCAGCTTTTTGAACTCGGTCGTCGAAGGCGCGCCGTGAAAAAGCGGATGAATGTCGTCAGATTGATCAAGCATATGTCTTCCTTACGCCTGTCAATGTCCGCAGGAAAGAGGCGGGTACATCAATCTTTAGTCGCGGCGCTTCTTGGGGTCGGGCACATCATCTACCCCCATGCCGCCCCATGGATGGCAGCGACTGACGCGCTTTGCCGCAAGCCAGGTGCCACGCAGCCCACCATGTTTTTCGAGCGCTTCCATTGCATAGGCAGAGCAGGTTGGGTCGTAACGGCAGTTAAACCCTACCCATGAGCTGAAGGTCTTGCGATAAGCCCGGACGGGCAGAGAAATGACGAAGGCCAGCGGTGTCATGAATGCACCGTATTCAAGGCGCGGCGTAGATCGTCCAAGAGCTTCGAGAACTCTCGCTCGACGGTCTTCTCGTACCGACCCACTAGGACATAGTCGAAACCGGGCTTGCCCTCGGTCGGCAGGATGGCGCGGGCGATTTCGCGCAGGCGGCGCTTGGCGCGATTGCGGGCGACAGCGTTGCCGACTTTCTTGGAACAGGTGAAGCCTACGCGGATAACAGTCGTTCCATCCGCGCGGTCTCGCGCCTGTAGCAGAAATCCAGTTGCCGCCGCGCGTTTGCCTTTGGCAGCGCGTAGGAAATCGCTGCGTTTGCGCAGAGTCGTAGGCAAAACGGAAACCGCCGGAGGCTGGGTTGCGTCCGGGACAAGATGTCCTGCTACGCGTGCCTCCGGCGGTTCCAATGCTGTAAAGAAATCGGCGGCGCTTATGCGCTCAGCGATTTCCGGCCTTTTGCACGGCGCGCGTTCAGAATTTTGCGGCCAGCTTTGGTTGCCATGCGGGCACGGAAGCCGTGACGGTGCTTGCGAACCAGGTTCGACGGCTGAAATGTACGTTTGCTCATCGGGAGCCTCCTTGCGGGTGAGGGCGGCAAATCAACAAGATTCGAGGCCCATCTATGTTCAGAACCCGGGTCATAGACAGGAGCGCGCGGCCCGTCAACGGCTATGGCGCTGCCCGAGGGCCTGTTTTTGCAACAATTTACGCTCAAATGCGCGTCTAGATGCCATCGTACCCAGTCAAGCATGGTAATATATGTCAAAAGGGCGCTCAAATGATCACTCCAGTTCAACCCACTGTGAGTGAGGTATCGCGGGAAGGCTGTTTTCGGCATGTAGGGCGAAACATTTATACCCGAGGACCGAACCGAAATGAGCGACATGACCCACTCGCCTGAAAAATCCACGCTGCAAAAGCGATTACCCATTATCGTTGTCGCAATTGCGGCGCTTCTGGGCGCGTTCTTTTTGCGCGACTACCTGAGTTTTCAGGCCTTACAGGAAAACCGGGAGGCCTTGATCAGCTTCCGAGACGCCAACTATTTGGTGGCCGTATTGGCCTTCATTGCAGTCTATATTCTGATCGTCGCGTTTTCGCTTCCCGGTGCGGCGATTGCCACTTTGGCAGGCGGCTTCCTGTTCGCGACCTTCCCGGGTGCGCTGTATAACGTGACCGCGGCAACCATCGGGGCGACAGCCATCTTTACCGCTGCCCGGATCGGGTTCGGTGACAAGCTGGCCGATAAGATGGAAACCGGCTCTGGTCTGGTGAAGAAGATCAAGGATGGCATCGACGAAAACCAGTGGTCGGTTCTGTTTCTGATCCGGCTGGTGCCTGCGGTGCCGTTCTTCGTGGCCAACCTAGTGCCCGCCTTGGTCGATGTGCCGTACCGTCGCTTTGTGATCTCGACCTTTCTGGGCATCATTCCAGGGTCGGTCGTCTACACCTCTGTGGGTGCCGGTCTGGGAGAGGTCTTTGAACGCGGCGAGACCCCTAACCTTGGGATCATTTTTGAGCCGCATATCCTGCTTCCAATCCTGGGGCTCTGCGCTTTGGCGGCATTGCCCATCGTCCTGAAAGCCGTACGCGGCAAGGAAGGTATCTAAGTAATGACCAAACTGAAAACCGACCTTCTGGTCATTGGCGCGGGCTCTGGCGGTCTGTCTGTCGCGGCAGGCGCGGTGCAAATGGGCGCGGATGTGGTGCTTTTGGAAGACCACAAGATGGGTGGTGACTGCCTGAACTATGGCTGTGTGCCGTCCAAAGCTCTGATTGCGGCAGGAAAGCAAGCTCACATCCTGCGCAACGGGGCCAAGTTCGGCGTGGCGGATGTCGTGCCAAAGGTCGACTACGCTGCGGCCAAGGACCATGTTCAAAGGGTGATCTCAACGATTGAGCCGGTGGACAGCGTGGAGCGGTTTGAAGGGTTGGGGGTCAAGGTCATTCAGGAGCGTGGCCGGTTCATCGACGCCAAAACTGTTCAGGCGGGCGACTATGAAATTACCGCACGCCGTGTGGTTGTAGCCACGGGGTCCTCTCCCTTCGTGCCGCCCATTCCGGGGTTGGAGAGCGTGCCTTACCTTACCAATGAAAGCCTTTGGGAGCTGCGCGACCAGCCGGAACATCTTCTGGTGATCGGTGGCGGTCCGATCGGCATTGAGATGGCGCAGGCGCACCTGCGACTGGGCTCTAAGGTGACTGTGATCGAAGGCGCGAAGGCCATGGGCAAGGATGACCCAGAGCTTGCCGCGGTTGTGCTCGACCGTCTCCGCGAGGAAGGACTGGTCATCGAAGAAGACGCGATGGCGGAGGAGATTTCCGGCAGCGCAGGCGATATTACAGTGAAAGCCAAAGATGGTCGCGTCTTCAAGGGTTCACACCTACTGATGGCCGTTGGACGCTCGGCCAACGTAAATGATCTGGGCCTTGAGAAGGCTGGTATCGACTATGGCCGCGGCGGTATTGAGGTGGATGCCTCCATGCGCACGACCAATAAGAAGGTCTACGCCATCGGTGATGTGGCGGGTCAGCTGCAGTTTACCCATGTGGCAGGTTATCACGCAGGCGTGGTGATCCGCTCCATCCTGTTCGGGCTGCCATCCAAGGCCAAGCAGGACCATTTGCCTTGGGCCACATATACCGACCCGGAGCTTGCCCAAGTCGGTCTGACAGAAGCACAAGCCCGCGAAAAACATGGCACTGCTGTCGAGGTGGCGCGCTTTGAGCTGCACGAGAATGATCGGGCGATAGCCGAGGCAAAAACAACGGGTTTCATCAAAGTCATGGTGGTGAAGGGGCGGCCCGTAGGGGCCTCAATCGTTGGCGCCTCTGCGGGTGATCTGATTGGCGTTTGGGCCTTGGCTATCGCAAATAATCTGAAAATGAGCCAAGTTGCTGGTATGGTTGCACCTTATCCGACCCTCGGAGAAGTTAACAAACGGGCTGCAGGGGCTTATTTCTCCCCTAGACTGTTTGAAAACCCGATGGTCAAACGGGTGGTGGGCTTGGTGCAGCGGTTTTTGCCGTGACACGAACGCACCGGTAAGGGGGAAGAGGCTTTGATAAAGTCGCTGTCAGGTCGATTTCTGATCTTGTCGATCATCTTCGTGATGGCGGCGGAGGTCCTGATCTTTGTGCCCTCCGTGGCGCGCTATAGGCAGGATTATCTGGCGGCGCGGCTGGAGAAGGCGCAAATCGCCTCGCTCTCGGTGCTGGCCTCGGAAAACACGCAAATCCCCTCGACCCTGGCGCAAGAGCTTCTGGACAATGCAGGCGTCTACAACGTGGCCCTCAGGCGCGATGCCGTCAGCCAGCTTGTCTTGTCTTCCCCGGTGCCCGGTCCAGTGACAACCATGGTCGATCTCAGGGACCCGTCGGCGCTCTATCTGATGTCCGGTGCGCTGCGGCAGCTGGCGTCGCCCGCCGAGGGGGTCATCCGGGTCATTGGGTCACCGACCAACGCGGCTGGGACGATGATCGATGTCACCATGCCCCAAGCCCCTCTACGCGACGCCATGATCGACTATGGCATTCGGATCTTGATCCTGTCTCTTGTGATCTCCGTGGTCTCCGCATTGCTGCTCTTTGGGGCAGTCAGGCGGTTCATGGTGAAACCGGTCAAACGCGTGGTCAGACATATTGAATACTATGCAGAGTCGCCCGAGGATGCGCGCCGCATCATCTCGCCCGAGTCGACCATCACCGAGCTGCGCTCTGCCGAGGACGCGCTAGCTCAACTGCAAACCCAACTTACCGGCGCCCTGCGGCAAAAGGAGCGCCTTGCTCAATTGGGTGGCGCGGTTGCCAAGATCAGCCACGACCTGCGCAACATTCTGACCACCGCCACGCTGCTCGCAGACCGGATGGAGCGCAGCGAAGACCCGGCGGTGAAGCGTTCCGCACCCAAGCTGGTCAATTCGCTGAGCCGCGCTGTGAACCTATGCGAAGGCACGCTGGCCTTTGGCCGGGTAGAAGAACCCGCACCCAGTCTGAACCGGGTCGTGCTGTCTGATCTGGTCGATGATGTGCTTGAAGGTGAAAGACTGGCCTCTGATGGGTCCGTGACGCTCCTTGACGAGGTAGAACCGGGCATGACGGTAAGGATTGACGAGGAGCAATTGTTCCGGGTCCTCGGCAATCTGGTGCGCAATGCAAGGCAGGCTATTGAAGCAACCGGCAACCCCGGCACCGTCAAAGTCAAAGCGCATGAAACCGAACAGCACTGGCATATTGCCGTTTGCGATACCGGTCCCGGCTTGCCGCCCAAGGCGCAGGAACATCTGTTCACTCCATTTGAGGGCGGGGTACGCAAAGGTGGCACCGGTCTCGGACTGGTCATCGCCTCAGAGCTTGTGCAAGGCCACGGCGGCTCGCTCACCTTAGTCAAAACCGATGAGACGGGAACTGAGTTTGCGCTTACGCTCCCGAAACATCCGCTGCAAATCGACCAAGCCGCCGAATAGAGCGCTCCAAGGCGCTTTGCTCTTGCAAAGCGATTGGGTGAGGTTTAAGTCCACCGTCACGCGGATTGGTAGCTCAGTTGGATAGAGTACTTGACTACGAATCAAGGGGTCGGGGGTTCGAATCCTCCCCAGTCCGCCACTATCTCATTTTGCTGGACGACACATAGCTCTGCCTTTTTGAGGCAGAACCGCTCCTCTTGTTGAACCATAGCATTTTCTAATGCGGTTTGTGGTGAGGTTCCAATCCGTTCAGTAAAGTGGTCTAGCGAATAAGGTAATTTTCTTCGAGAACACTGAGTTCAAGGAAGTGCGTGGTGGTGAAATGTCGGTGCTCTTCGCTTAGCCTGAGGCGTAATAGGATTGCTATAGAAGCGCGATCAAAAGGTAGTATGGGTGCGGTGCCGGAAACGGATCAAAGGCGAACGCAGGCGGTTGCCGACTGCACGAAGTCGGGTGTCTTTTTGCCTGCGTTGCGAGATCGGCGATTTGATCTTTGACGCTTCCATGCGAGGCTTATGGCGCGACGTATCTTACCAGCGCATTAACCTAACTTAGCAAAGGAAGACTTGATGGCCTTCTCCAAACCCATCCCCGGTGCCCAAACTGAAGAAATGAGTTTTCCGAGCCTCGGCGCCGGCCAGTCGGTCACAATCGGCAAGCCGAAGGATCGCTGGACTATGCTGTTTGTTTACCGAGGCAAGCATTGCCCGCGGTGCAAGCGGTTCCTGAACAAGCTGAACGCCAATCTGGCGGATTGGAAAGCAGTGTTGGACGTCGTTGTCGTTTCGGCCGATACGAAAGAGAAAGCCGCAGCTGATCAGGAAGAATTTGGTTGGGATTTTGATCTTTGTTACGGGATGACAGAGGCAGAAATGCGCGCGCTTGGTCTCTACGTCTCTTCACCACTCTCAGAGGCGGAGACAACCGGCCTGTTTGCTGAGCCAGGGGCATTCGGCATTCGCCCGAATGGGTCGCTGATGCTTGTCGACATATCAAACGGCCCAGCTGCGCGTCCGGACCTAGACGAGCTTTTGGACGGAATGAAGTTCAATATCGAAAACGACCGACCTGAACGCGGTACGGCTTAAGGGGAGGGTCCGTTTTCCGGTACTACTCGAAATAGCCCGGATGAGTGTCATGGATGAAGTTGATGGTCTGATCCAACCGCGAGAGGTGCTTCCTCGTTGTGTTGAGCGCTTTCTCGAGATCACCTGAGGCGAGCCCTTCGGCAATACCGCGATGATCCTTCAGGACGGACTTGGCCTCAATATCATTGGTCAGGCTTAGCATGCAAAGCCGATCAACCTTTTGCTTGCAGTCGAGGATGACTTCGAAGGCCATCGGGTTATCGCTGAGCGTGCAAATCGAGCGGTGGAAGTCATAATCAAGCGCGTGGAACTTCGCCAAATCACCTGCTTGGATCGCTTGTTCTTGGAGTGCGATGTTGTCTTCCAGCTCTGCATTGCAATCAGAGTTCCAGCGCATCACCGCATGGCGAGTGATCTCGACCTCGACGGACAGGCGGACCAGCCTTGCAAGCGCAATTCGGTCCATCGAAAAACCCCTTACCTCGGTCGCCTTTTGTGGACGGATCAGCAGTAAATCCTTGTTCCCCAATCTCGTGAATGCGTTGCGGACCGGTTGGCGAGAGACGCCAAACCTGCGCGCGATTTCGGTCTCGGAGACCTTCGTGCCGGGAAGAATCTTCAGAGATACGATCTCATCTAGCAGGGTTTCATAAACCGCATCCGTTGTTGTTCGTCGTATCGTGTCTTCCAAGACAAATTACCCTAATTCTATCATCGTATCACTCACCAACGGCACGTTTGAAAACCATTTCTAACCGCGCGTTGCAGGCGGTCAGAGGCGAGCGACCTTGTCGAGAGATAAAGATTGGCTCACCTGACAAGTCAAGTCCGGTCGGCTCTCCAAATTTAGTTGTGGTATACTTGGATACCACAATTGACAAAACTTGGATACCAGTTTTACCATCTCCTTGACAGTGATTCCGGTTCTGGGAGGGGGTAGGGTGTTCAATTCCCTGTTTTCTGCGCGCTCTCCTTCACGAAATCTCGTCAGAAAAATTTAGGGAGGAGACCCCATGACATCGAATAAAACTCTTTTTGCAGCGGCTACGGCGTTAGCTCTCGTCGCGACATCGGCTTATGCCGAGAACTGGCGTGCTTGGAACATTCACAACGACGGCCACCCAAACACCGCGGCGATGGACAAGTTTTCCGAGCTGGTCAATGAAGCAACGGGCGGTGAGATCACAGTCGATGTGTTCCACGGTGGTGTGCTTGGTTCGCAACCTGATGCGCTTGAGCAGGTCCGCATTGGCGCGATCGAGATCGGCAATTTCAACCTTGGTCCCATTGGCCCGATGGTAAAGGAAGCCAACCTTGTGTCGCTGCCTTTCATCTTCAAGAGCGTCCCGCACATGTTCCGGGTTCTGGAAGGTGAGGCAGGCGAAGTCGTTGCAACCGCCATGGGCGAAGCAGGTGTTCTGCCCCTTGCATGGTTCGATGCCGGCGCGCGCTCGTTCTATGCTCAGAAGCCGATCAACACCCCGGCTGACGTCGAGGGTCTGAAAATTCGGGTTATGAACAACGATCTCTACACAGCAATGATCTCCGAGATGGGCGGGAACCCTTCCCCGATGGCGTTCTCTGAAGTTCAGCAGGCGTTGAAGACTGGCGTTGTGGATGGTGCGGAGAACAACTTCCCATCGTTCAAGAATGTCGGCCACTTTGAAGTGACCACCCACTATTCCCTGTCTGAGCACCTGATCATCCCTGAGTGCATCTGTGTGAACACTGCGAAGTTCAACGCACTGTCTGCTGACATGCAGGCGGCTGTGCGTGGTGCCGCAGAGGAAGCTGCGATCATCCAGCGTGAACTCTGGACCATCGGTTCTGAGCAGGCTCGCAAGGACGTGGAAGCTGCGGGTATCAAGGTCAACGAGATTGCTGACAAAGGACCGTTCCAAGCTGCAATGGACGCTGTCTATACAGACTATCTGGCGGCCAACCCGGACATGAAAGCGCTGGTCGAAATGGCGCAAGCAACCGAGTAAGCTTCTAAGAGATCTATCCAATGAGCGCCCGGCTCCACCTATGGATGCCGGGCGCTTTGTTTCAGGGAAACACCTATGGCTGAGCCTAACAAGTCGCCTGCGCTGCTAAGGGCCATGGACCGGGTCCTTGACCTGCTGGCCCGCACTTGCGTCTTAATTGCAGGCGTTGCGATTGTCGCAATGACCGCGATTTTTGCCTGGTTGGTGTTTGGCCGCTACGTCCTGAACGACACACCAACGTGGGTAGAGCAGGTCTCTTTGCTGCTGGTCATGGTCATCGCCTTTCTGGGTGCCGCAGCTGGCGTCCACAATCACACACACCTCTCTGTCGTGGTCTTCCGCAATCTGGTCCCTTCTTCGGTACGGACCGTTTTCGTCGTGATCTCTGACATCCTGATGGCAGGGTTTGGTGGCATGATGTTCTGGTACGGCATCGAGCTGACCCAATTCAAATGGAACACTCTGATCCCGCTCATCCAGTGGTCAGAAGGGTTGCGCTCCTTGCCTCTGACAATCAGCGGGGCGTTGCTGTTCCTCTTTTCAACCGGCCATCTGATCCGCCTCGCTTTGGGTCGGGACGAGCGCCAAGACAACATAGATCAAGGCTAAACATGGGTCTCATGGTTCTTCTGGGCGTCTTTGCCCTTTGCGTTTTCATCGGCACACCAGTGGCCTACGCGCTCGGCATTGCGGCCTTGTCTGCCTTCTGGTTCGAAGGGCTGCCGCTCTTCGTTGGCTTTCAGCGCATCGTTTCGGGCATCAATGTCTTCTCGCTCATGGCGATCCCGTTTTTCATCTTTGCGGGGGAACTAATGTTCCATGGCGGTATTGCCATCCGGCTGGTCCGGTTCGCGCAAGCCGCCGTTGGCGCCGTGCGTGGCGGTCTGGGCATCGTCAACGTCTTTTCTTCTATGCTGTTTGGCGGCATTTCCGGCTCGGCCATTGCCGATATCTCGGCTTTGGGCTCGATCCTGATCCCGGTGATGAAAGACAAGGGCTATGATGCCGATTATGCGGTCAACGTGACCGTGACCTCCTCGATTGCAGGGATCATCATCCCGCCCAGTCACAACATGATCATCTTCGCGCTCGCAACAGGGGGGGCGGTGTCGATCTCCAAGCTGTTCCTCGCGGGCGTCGTGCCCGGCATTCTGATGTGCTGCTGCCTTGCGATCGCCGCCTATGTCGTTGCGGTCAAACGCGGCTACCAGGCCGAGCAGTTTCCGGGCTGGACCGCACTTGCCATTGCCTTCGTTGGGTCCATCCCAGGTTTGCTCACGGCCGTGATCATCGTTGGCGGCGTGCTCTCGGGCGTCTTCACAGTGACCGAGTCCGGCGCGTTTGGCGCAATGTATGCCTTCATCGTGACGCTGGTCGTCTATCGCAGCCTGTCATGGGACGCGTTTAAGACCGCCGTGATCTCATCGGTGCGGACCACCTCGATGGTGATGATCTTGATCGCCTGCGCAGGCGCGTTCGCCTACATGCTGACCTTCAACCGGGTGCCCACCAAGACCGTCGAATTCCTGCTGGGCATTACCGAAAACCCGATCCTTATCCTGCTGATGATCAATGCGGTGCTGTTGCTGCTGGGCATGATCATGGACATGGCGGCGCTGATCCTGATCTGCACTCCAATCTTCCTGCCCGTGATGAACATGCTGGGCATTGATCCTCTTCAGTTCGGCATGATCCTCTTGGTCAACCTTGGGCTTGGCCTGTGTACACCGCCTGTAGGAACCTGTCTGTTCGTGGGGTGTGCTGTGGGCAAATTACCGATGGAAAAAGCAGTCAGAACGATCTGGCCCTTCTATCTGGCCATATTCGCGGCCCTAATGTTGATAACCTTCGTCCCTGCGATCTCATTGACGCTGCCAAATCTGATCATCGGGACTTAGCACTAGAAGGATGACGCTATGCTGACGATAGTTCGGCTGGACATCGATGAGGCTCACGCGCTCATTGCAGGCGCACGCGCCAAGGCAACTGAGATCGGAGTCCCGATGTGTATTGCCGTCACGGATGAAAGCGGCAACCTGATTGCGTTCGAGCGGATGAACGGCGGCAAGATCACAAGTATTGGGCTTGCCATCGACAAAGCCTTTGCGGCGGCGGGCGTCAAGAAAAGCACCCATGCTTTAGGCGAAGTCAGCCAACCCGGCATGCCAGCTCATGGTCTGCAGGCAACGCTTGGAGGTCGCATGGTCGTGGTCGGCGGCGGGCTGCCTGTGCATTGCAACGGCGAAGTGGTCGGCGCCATTGGCGTCAGTTCTGGCTCACCTGCGCAAGATCAGGAGGTCGCGCAAGCTGGGATCGACGCAGTGCCGACATTTTCCGCATGAGCGCCATTGGCACACAGAATTGACCAAACCCGTCACAAAGTGCATTGGCCTTGCTCTCACGGGGCAATAGCGCTGAGTGCATAGGCTCGGTAAAGCTTCGTCTGTTTTTCCCTGTTCTATGACCTTGCAGAAGAAGAAAAGACACTCGGCGATACGACCAATTCTTAACTTCTCAAACTGTTTGGGAATTTCGCTGCGACCCGAATAAGCAACCGTCGGATCCGATAGACGCAATTCTTCCAGCGCCATGATTAGTCAGACACGGACAACCGAATACGCGCAGCTTCTGTGTTGTAATACGCCTGGTAGTACTCAAGGCGTTCGGCTTTTTGATCGTAGCCGACAGACTCGATGTGGATGAGTGGCCGTGGTGTGCTTAGGCCCATTCGATCACAGATAAGGTCACTTGGAAGTTTCGCATCAAGCCAACGATTTGCTCTTACAACCTTTAGCCCAAAGCGTGTGTGAATGGCCTTCAGGATGGAGCTTTTGGCGAAGTCACTACGCTCGAAACCGGGCAACTTTGCAGAAGGGAAGCTCATGACAGAGTGGGTGAGCGGCATATCATCAACCCAAAACACACGTGTGATGCGGATAACTTCGTCGCGGTCATCAAGCAGTAGACCCTGCTGTTCTGACAGATCAGCTTTGTCTTTGACGAATTCAAATGTGCGGGTGTCGATTGATGCGCCACGTGCGATCATGTCGTCGAACAGCGAGATATTCGACGTTACAAACCCACTTTCCCGTGGCCGTTCACACACAAACATGCCCTTGCGCGGGATTTTTACAACCAATCCCTTTGCAGCAAGCGCCGAGATCGCATGCCTAACGACGGCTTTGGAAACATGGAAGAGATCACACAACAATGGTTCGGGCGGGATACGGCTATCGACGGCTAGCTTTCCGCTAAGAATTAGATTCTCCAAATGTTGATACAGCTGTTCCCACAGCGGCAATGGCGCATCACGTGATAAGAAGACATGCTGGCATTCCTTGCGAAAGTTATCGTAGGCCGCGCCTTCGGCTTCCTGAAATCTGGGACGACCGGCTTGTTTCCGCTTTGGGATGATCTCATTCACAAATGCGCACTCAACTCTAATGATCCAGCATCTTCCAGAGCTTTCGTTTAATGTCCAGAAACTCCGGTGTCAGGCGCATTTCATCATTTCGCGGTCGGGGCAAGCTTATGTCTTCGATATGCCTGATCCGCCCAGGACGCGCTGACATGACGATAACCTGATCAGAGAGAAAAATCGCCTCCTCAAGATCATGCGTAACGAAGATGACAGTTTTCTGGGTTTCTTTCCACGTGGTCAGCAGATCGGACTGGAGGCGCTCTTTCGTTTGAGCGTCGAGGGCACCGAAAGGCTCATCCATCAGAAGCACGTCAGGGTCATTGGCATAGACGCGCCCGATATCGACCCGTTTCCGCATGCCGCCCGACAGCTCGCGTGGCCATCTGTCTTCGAATCCTTTCAGCCCGACCGCCTCAACCCATTTGGTTTCGGCGGCCATTTGAGCCGCTTTCGGTTCACCATGAATGCGCGGGCCATAAGAGATATTCTTGGCAACCGTCATCCACGGGAAGACGGCGTCCTGTTGGAAAACCATGCCACGCTTGCGATCGGTGCCTTTGATGACCTGCCCGTCCAAAGTCATCTCGCCATCGGATGGATCGAAAAGCCCCGCCATCATCTTGAGCAATGTGGACTTACCGCATCCAGAGGTGCCGACGATTGATGTGAAGCTACCTGAAGAGAACTCCAGATTGATCCCTTCGAGAACAGTGAGCGCCTCTGGCGTTCCTTTGCCAAATGTGTGGGTCAGGTCATTGACTCGTATCTCAGACATCAATCACGCGCCTCCGACCAAACCATCAATCGTTTCTGAATTGCGCGGAATGTGCGGTCCATGATGAATGCACATGCGCCAATTATGACAATAATCATCATCACTTGATCCGTAAGGAAATAGCGGCGGCCTTCCTGCAACATAAATCCAAGGCCGCTCGGCGCAGCGATCAGTTCGGCGGCCACCAACGTCGTCCAGGCTGCAGCAAGTGCGATGCGGTAGCCCGTGATGATAAATGGTGTTGCTGCCGGAACCGCTATTGTACGGAAGACTTGAAACCGCGACGCCCCCATGGTCGATGCAGCGTCGACGTAAACCTGCGGCACATTTTTCATCCCGGCGATCACATTGACCACACACACCATAAAGCATGCGATGGATATCAAGAGGACACGGCTGAATTCCTCAATCCCGAACCAGATGATGATGATTGGAATATAAGCCAGAGGCGGGATCGGGCGGATCGCTTCGATCAGCGGGTCGATCAGGAATTCAATGGTCTTATACCACCCAACCAGACAGCCAATGATCAACGCGCATGACGTCCCAATGAAGAAGCCAAGAAAAATCCGGTATAGGCTGGCCCAAAGCGCCTGCTGGAGCGACCCAGCCTCAACATTGGTAAAGAAGCTGGCGATAATATCAGGAATCGGAGGCAAAAGCGCCGGGTTGTTATCCGGCTGCACGGTGGCGAATTGATACGCTCCCAGGACCAGCGCGATTGAAAGGGCGCCCAAAACAAGGCGCCCTGACAAAATGCGTTTGAGACTGTTCATCACAAACTAGATTTTAGCGACAATTTGATCCGACACCAGTGCATCCAGATCAGGAACTCCGCCTATGCGCTCGTTAGCAACGAGGAAATCTGACTGCACCTGCAAGGCGCTTTTCAGAAGTCCACGGTTGTAAACGTCTTTGATCTCGGCTGAATCGAAGTAGAAGTATCCGTTCAACAACGGCTCAACATCAGCGGCGGTCACACCCGCACGGCCCATTCCCGACTGCCACTCGATCATCCGCTCGACCACTGCTGCATTGTCATTGCGCAGCATCGGCACTGCTTTCTCGTGGAAAGCCCGTACGATTTCTACATATGCGTCTTCTTTTGCATCAACACTCTCTTGCGTTGACATGAAGACGTCCATGATGGACGGGCGTGCGTCGATTGGCATTGCAGACCCATCTGCAAGGAGAGACGCGTCCGGCAGGGCATCGTAGATCAGTTTGCGTGAGGTCGCCAAAGGCACGGTTGCATCAACTGCTCCGGCAATGAATGCAGATTGCCCGTCAATTGGCTCCATATTGACCCGCGTAAGTGGCATATCGCTAAGCCCTTCATTCGCGAGAGCCACACCAAGGAAGAAGTCGAAATTGGAGCCAGATGTCACGGCGATTTTCTTGCCTTCCAGATCGGCCAGAGAGCTCATGCCCGGCTTGCCGACAATCTGGAAAAGGCCTGAGGCGTCGCCACAGATCGAGATTTCCCGGAAGTTTGCGACCTTGCGGTACATCGCCGCCAAGGGGGGTACGGAACCCACAGTGATGGTATCGACTGAGCCGCCAACCATTGCTTCAATCGCAGGTGGCCCGGACGGGAACACGCTGAATTCCATCTCGACGCCAGGCGCAAAACCTTGATCCTGAATAAGCCAGTACAGCCCGAACGAATAGGCCGGAATAATTCCAACCTTAAGTTTTTCATTCGCGGCATGCGCTTTGCCAACGAAAAATGAGGGTGCTGCTATTGCTGCGCCTGCTGCGATGCCCCCCCGCAGAACCGCGCGCCGGCTGGTATAGCTGGTCTTTGAATTTGCCATCGATCTTTCCTCCCAAAAAAAACCCTGAGCCTGTCTGCGGCTATCGGATCGAATTTCTTACTTATGATTATGATCAGAATCAGCAAACGTCAACAAATACGATATTATCATCGATCTGATTGACAGATTTCTGATTATAATCAAATAAAGGAAGTGGCATGACACTCGATTAACCCGAGGCCTGCAGGGAGGACGCAATGAATATTATTTTGATCCTGGTGGACAGTCTCAACAAAGAGGCCCTGCGTACCTACAATCCTGATACAGTGTGCGAGACGCCAAACATTGAGGCGTTGGCCGCGAAGTCATTGATTTTCGAGAACCATTTCATTTCGAGCCTGCCTTGCATGCCAGCCCGGCGCGAGATTTTCGCTGGTCGAAAAGAGTTCATGTGGCGCCCGTGGGGCCCCTTGGAAGTCTTTGATCCCAAGCTACCGCGAGAGGTGCAAAAGCAAGGCTTCAACACCGGCATGGTGACCGATCACTACCACTATTGGGAAGAGACCTCGAATGGTTACATGCAGGGCTTCATGACGCTGGAAATGATCCGCGGCCATGAGACGGATTACCACCAACTGCCACATGATGGTGAAGTGCCGAAGTGGGTGGATAAGATGAGCGAGTTCCGTTCACCCTATCACATGCGCCAATACTGGGAGAACGTGAGGGGGTTTGGCGGGGAGGAAGACTACTTCCCTGCAAAAACCTTCACCGCTGCATCAAACTGGCTACGAAAGAACGCCGAACGAGGCCCGTTTTTCCTGCAAGTCGAGAGCTTTGACGTGCATGAGCCGTTCCACGTTCCGGCCCCCTATGACACAATGTACGCCGGCGATTTGAAAGGCGATGCGAGCGATTACAACATTTGGCCACCTTATCAGATCTATGCCGACCTTGATGCCTTCATGGCACAGACAACGCCGGAAGAGCTCGCCTATCTGAAGGCGCAATATTACGGCAAGACGACCATGGTGGATAAGTGGTTGGGCCAGTTCTTGGATACGATCGGCGACCTCAATCTGTGGGATGATACCATGATCGTGTTTACCACCGATCACGGTCACGATCTGGGTGAGCGTGGCGTATTTGGCAAGCAATACCCACACTATGACAGCCACGCCAACATCCCGATGATCGTGTGGCATCCTGACAATCGTGATGCAGGCGCTCGTGTATCGGCTCTGACGCAGACCGTCGATCTGTTCTCAACGATTATCGAAGCATCCGGCGGAACGCCTCCCGAAGACACACGTCATTCCGCCAGTTTGTTGCCTTTGATTACAGGCGGGGCCAAACCGCATGCTGACATCACTTATGGTACGTTTGGTCAGGGGGTTTGCATCACAGATGGGGAGTGGACGCTATTTAAATCCCCTATCAAAGGGCATGATCTCTTCAGCTATTCCACCATGATAGCTCGGCCGCTCTTGGTTGATAACCCTGTCGATGGCCGGGTCGGCAGCGCTCCCGCGCAACCTGTGGATCAAGCGCAATTCGATCCTAGCGTGCCATACCCCATGTGGAAAATGCCGATCAAAATAGACCCGCGAACCTATGAGAATTTTCTGTTCCACCGCGCTCTGGACCCGGAGCAAACCCAAAACCTCTGGGACAGTAACCCAGTGCAGCGGGACCGTATGCTGGCGTTGCTGAAACAGCGCTTGGAAGAAGAAGGATGCCCCCCTGAACAACTCATCCGTTTAGGATTGGCGTCCTCCGCAGTGGCAGCTGAGTAAATGCACGAAAACGAACGCACAAAACGCAAAGCGATCATAGATTTCTGCCTGAAACTGAATAGTTCCGGGCTTAATCAAGGAACATCTGGCAACGTCTCGATCAGGCACGGCGATGGGATGCTAATATCACCGACCTCCACGCCTTACGCCGATCTCACACCCGATAAAATAGCGTATGTCCATATGGACGGTCGCGCTGAAGGGCCGATCGCGCCGTCCTCGGAATGGCGGTTTCATCGGGATATTCTGGCAGCCCGGCCTGACGTGAACGCCATTGTTCACGCACACCCAACCTATTGCACGATACTTGCCATTCACGGACGCGAGATCCCGGCAATCCACTACCTGATCGCGATCTTTGGCGGGACGAATATCCGCGTTGCGCCTTATGCAATCTACGGCAGCCAGGAGCTGTCAGATCACGCGGTTAAAGCACTCGAGGACCGTCACGCCTGTCTTCTGGATCATCACGGATCCATCGCAACGGGAACGAGCATCGAGCAAGCCTTCTGGCGCGCTGAAGAGTTGGAAACACTGGCGAGGCAATATCATGGTGCCTTGTTGTTGGGAGACCCGCCCCTCCTGACGGACCAGCAGGTACAAGACGTGCTGGACAAGTTCGCCGGTTACGGGCTGACGGAGGTCGATGCATGACACAGTTTGACCTCAGCGCTGTTGGCTTCGTCGTTCTCGACACACTTTGCGCCCATGCCGATGCGATGCCTCCCCGCGGTGGCGCGACTTTTGTCGACCAAATGACGATGACAGTTGCAGGCACAGCTGGCGCAACCGCGCTTGACTGCGCGACGCTTGGATTGAATGTGCAAGTTACGACTGAGCTTGGCTGTGACCCGATGGGTGATTGGCTGGTTTCGGCAATGGAAAAAGCTGGGGTCAATACCGGTTCGGTTAGCCGCAACGCCAAAGTCCAATCGCCAATGTCGATGCTGCCGATTGCGCCTGATGGCGCACGTGCCGCGTTCTTTGTTCCGGGAACCTCCAACACGTTCACTCTTGATGCGGCGGGTATCGAGGCCGCCTGTAATGCGCGAATTGTTCATCTTGGCGGCACAGGGCTGCTGGCGGCGTTTGACGGTGCGCCGTCTCTGGCCCTGTTGAAACGCGCCAAAGCTCTGGGTCGCACAACGGTGTTTGACTTGATCCTTGCTAATGATGCGACCATTTCGCTGGTCGAGCCGCTACTTCCCTACATTGACTACTTCGTGCCCTCTATCGAAGAGGCGCGCGCAATGGCCGGTGGTGGCACACCTGCTGAGGTCGCAGCTTGGTTTAAGACGCGCGGCGTCAAGAACGCGCTGATCACGCTGGAAGCCGACGGCGTCTGGGTGGACCCGGCTGAAGGCGAGGCATTCCAACTGCCCGCCCATCAAATTGACGTGGTCGACACGACCGGCTGCGGAGACAGTTTTACCGCCGGAGTAATCATCGGGATCGTCAAAGGGTGGGACATTGCCAAGACCGCTCGCTTTGCCAACACCGTCGCGGCGCATGTGGCGCAAGGACTGGGCTCTCAGGGTATTCTTAAGGATTTTGAACAGACACATGCTGCGATGGAAACTTGGCCCCTAAAGGAGTTGAACCCATGATCCTCAAAGGAAAAACCGTGATGATCACCGGCGCGTCACGAGGCATCGGCGCTGCTCTGGCCGAAGGTATGGCCGCGGCGGGGGCCGATATCGTACTGACGGACCTCGAGCGCGAGGCTGACGCCATGACTGTTGTGGCAAACAAAGTTGAGGCCACAGGCCAACGGGCAGTTTGCATTCCAATAGACGTGACCAACAAGGCCCGTGTCGAAGCGGTCATGGAAGAAGCAACCGCAGCCATGGGCCAGATCGACGTTCTTGTGAACAATGCAGGAGTACTTGCGCTCAGTCGACTTGACGAGTTGGACGAAAAAACCTGGGATCTGCACTTCGATGTGAATGCGAAAGGCATCATGCTGTGCACAAATGCCGTCTTGCCGCAGATGAAAGAACGGGGCGCGGGGCGTATCGTCAACATCGCATCGCTTGCCGGTCGGCAGGGCATTGAACAGCAGGGCCACTATGCCGCGACCAAGGCAACCGCTATCACGCTAACCCGTGTCTATGCTCAAGAGCTGGGCCGTGAGGGCATCTATGTGAATGCGCTCTGTCCCGGGATCATCATGACCGAGATGGGTCAGAACAACCTTCAGAAACAAGAAGACCGGGAGTACTGGGCAGGGGCCACTGCGTTGCGCAGGTTGGGGGAACCAGAAGACATCGTGGGTCCCGCTGTCTTCCTGTCCTCTGATCTCTCGGGTTTTGTCACAGGACAGGCCATTAATGTTTGCGGGGGGCTCTACTTTCATTGACCCGCGAGGTCATCATCATCGGGGCTGGCCCCGCGGGATTAGCCGCAGCGCGCTGGCTCATGTCACGTGGTTTCAAGCCGCGCATATACGAAGCGCATAGCGAAGTTGGTGGTCAATGGTCCTGGACCAACCCTCTGAGCGGTGTTTGGCCGCAGATGGTCACCAACACAGTGCGCGAAGTAACCTGCTTTTCGGATCGCTCCTTCCCGGATGGCACGCCGCTCTTTCCGCATAATGCAACTGTTCGGCAATATTTCGAGGATTTCGCGCGGCAGTATGATCTTCTTGATCTGATCCGGTTTCACACGCGCCTCACCGGACTTGAACGGGATGGCGCAAGTTGGGTCCTGACACTTGACCATCATGGCCAACCGATTTCAGACAGTGCTGAACACGTCGTAATCGCCACTGGCCGCTTCAATGATCCGGTCATCCCCGACATCCCCGGCGCGAACACGTTTGACGGGCCATTGGGGATGATCCATTCATTCAATTACAAGGATCCGCTGGCCTATCAGGGCAAACGCGTCGCTGTTTTGGGAGGATCAATCTCCTCGCTGGAGATCGCCTCGGATCTATCGATGCTGGGGGCCGCATCCGTCTATCTTTGCCAACGTCGCCAACGCTACGTGAACCCGAAAATGTTCCTCGGCATGCCGATAGAAACCCGCTTGTTCACCTATGAGCGCGGACGGCTGGCGTTGGACGCGCCCAGCGATTACCTGCGCGACACGGAAACCAAGATTATGGAACATGCTGGCGACCCCAGTCGCTATGGTACGCCAAAGCCACATCCGGATTTCGCGCAAGCTGGTGCGACCGGATCGCAGCATTACCTCAGTCTCGTGGCGGAAGGTCGCGTGACCCCCATGCCTTGGCCCGAAAGGATAGACGGTCGACAAATACGCTTCTCAGATGGGCGCGGTCTGGAGATCGACGGCGTCATCGCGGGCACAGGCTTCAAGCTGGCTCTTCCCTTTCTTGCACCTGACGTTGCCGAGCCACTGAACCTGACCAATACGACCATCGATCTGGATTCTTTCACTCTCCACCCCGATCTACCCGGCCTTGCCTTCCTTGGGCTTTGGAGCCAAGCGGGAAGCTATCCCACGCCGCTGGAGCAACAGGCTCGATTTCTTGCCTATACGTGGTCTGGAGAGATATCCCGGTCAGAGAACGATATGCGCGCTGGCCTGAACGCTTGCGCGGCTGAGGGCCACCATCGTCAACCGCATACACAGGCTGAAATGACATTGCGCTTAGCGCGCCTTTGCGGCACGGATCCGCTGCCGGGTACTGACGATGAAACCGCCCAGCGAATACGGTCGAGCATGACCACTGGTCTGCTCTATCGGCGGGTCGGCCCAGACCGATTGAGTATAAAGGACTGACTGAAAGCGCCTCCTCAGGTCAGATCGCCAGATCCAATCGGGGCTTCCAGAAAGGTCGGAACAGTTCGATCTTGGGGCACCGGTTCATGACGACCTTCAACCCTGCGTCTTCGGCCAGTTTCGCGGCGGCATCGTCATAGACGCCGATCTGGCCCCAAAGGACTTTGGCGCCGATAGCGATGGCCTCTTCGGTGATACTGTAAAGCTCTTCCTTGCGGCGAAACACCTCGACCATGTCGACAGGCCGGTCGATAGCGGCAAGCGAAGGATAGACTTTGAGCCCTCGAATATCGTTCAGCGCAGGGTTCGGATTGACGGGGATCATGTCGTACCCAGTTTCATGCAAAACCCGCAGCACGCCGTAGCTGAACTTGGTTTTGTCCGCGCTCGCCCCCACCATTGCGATCGTTTTGACCGACTTCAGGATGTCGGCCAGGAATTTCGGATCATAATCGTAGATGTGATCAACATTCGCGTCTGGCATGGATCAACCCTCCTTCGGGGTGGCGATGTCGGCCTTGAGTTCATGGGGCGCTAGCGGGTCAAGAAACGGGTTGCGATACAGCTTGTCATGGCTCTCAACGCCAATCTCCAGCGTGATATCCGAGGTTGCTCTCGCCACACACAGGATGACGTAGCCGTCGTTGATTTGTCGGTTGTTGAGCGCAACCTGACGGCGTTGATCGACTGCGCCACGGGTCAGCTTGGCCGCACATGTGATACAGCCGCCATATTCGCAGCCATAAGGCAGATCAACGCCCTGATCGCGCAATTGTTCAAGAAGTGGCCGGCGCGGGTTCACCTGATATTGCGAACCCGCGCGGTTGGATATGGTAACGCTATGGCTCGTCACAGCCAGATATCGCTTGTGCAATCGCCGCCCGGATAGCGGGTTTCGTGACATCGGGAGGGACCATTGGGTTCTTTTCCGAAATCGACCATGAAGTCTTCATTGATCTTCATCCCGCCATTCACCGGATCGCAGTCGATCATGATCATCACACCACCTTTTTCCCGGATCTCTGGATAGAACTGATTGTCCCATGTGGAAAAGAGCGAGGTCGTTACGTAGAGCCGTTTGCCATCAAGGCTCAGCTGATACATTTGCGGACCACCGGCCACATCGACACCATTGATCACTGGCGCCTTGCCCAACAGCCCGCCCATCCAGACCTGTCCCGTGAGCTTGGGATGATGTGGGTCGGAGATGTCGTATTGGCGCATATCTCCGTGCAACCAGTTATTGAGATAAAGATACTTGTCATCCATCGACACAAGGATCGCCGACATGACGCCCGGAATGGGGATTGGCCATTCAGGATGCGGCTCATTGTCGACATCGATGATCTTCTCCCATTCCCACTTCCCCGCGTCAGATTTCCAGAAATGGATCACATTTGCCGACAAAGCGGCTCCGCAGAAACCATGCGTGCTGTCAGGGTCATGGTGGAACTTTACTTCCAGTGGGATCAGACCGTCTTCACCCAGATACATGGTCTCAATCGGTTTGCGCGCCTCGAAGTCCCATAGATGCAGGCGACGACCGTATTTCAGATGTCCGACCTCCTCGAGATCGAACCCCGGCATGAACGTATTCGGCGCCGCCCATTCAGAACTGACCATGATGTTGTGGCGTGGCTGATACCAGAAGTCGTAGCTGAACGGGATATCGCCCATCGTCTCTTCCCAGCGGCCGACAATCTCAAAATCCTTGTTAAGATGCAGATAGCCACCGGGGGCTTCGCCCTTCGCGTTGCCAAGGAAGGAAATGATGATCTCTGAGCCCAGACAATGAACCGTGTGTGGCCCGGACAAATCTGCCTTGGCCTTGATCTCTGCCCCCTCAATGACCTTGTGCAGGCGTGGCGCACGCGGATCAGTCGCCGTGTCGACCACGTGGATATTGTTTGAACGCACGCCGGGCACCAGCAGATACTTGCGGGCCATCGAATCGTCGTCATGGCAGGACGAACAGGCGTTCCAGCCCATATGATGTAACTCATCGCCGATCCCTGGCATTTCCAATCGGTGGATCACTTGGCTGTAGGTTGGACTGTCGGGGTCAGCATCGACTGTGGCCAAATAGTCCGGCTTCTGAATTCCTGTGCCTGTGTAAATTGCGATCGTGTAAAGCAAAGTCTCGCGCGGAGCTTGCATCGCTTCTTGGGGCGACGCATAGCCCGGTCCACAACATGCTTTAGCCATTTTTTCTTGACCTCCCGGAATCTATTTCTCATTTAACGATAAAAGATGTATCATGAGAAGAGAAAATGTATCTCGAACGCCTGCTCACTATTGTTGAAACTGTTTCCGTCGCTTCCGCTGACGCCGGATTGAGCGTTGCCGAGATTGCGGAGGCGACAAAGTTCCCAAAAGCCAGCATTTACCGTCAGGTGCACGATCTGGTGGAGGCCGGGTTGCTGGAGCCCGGCGACCGTGGACGCTACGCCATTGGCCTGCGCACAAAGCGGCTCGCGGGCAGGGAGCCTTTCGACCAAACTGTGCTGCGCATGGCGACGCCCTTGCTGAAGAAGGCGGTTCAACAACATGGGGCCACTTTCTTTATCTCGCATCTGACGGGTGACACCGTGGAAATCATTCATGCCGAGGTGCCAGATACTGGCGTGTCTTTTCTTCATCCCGGTATCGGCGCTCGCCCGCTGCATGCGTGTTCCTGCGCAAAGGTTATCGCTGCTTTCAGCAACAGTGATGCGCTGCTCAATGCAATGAAGCGCCGTTTGAGATCCTACACCACCCACACGAAAACTGAATTGGGTGACCTAGAGCGGGAGTTCCAGATTATCCGTGAACACGGCTTTGCCGAATGCGTGGAGGAACTTGAGAATGGCGTTTGTTCAGTTGCGGCACCCGTCGTGACAGACCGAAATCAAATCGCGTACAGTCTTGGTGCAACGGCCACCACGCGTGTTTTTTCGGAAAGCATGCGCGAACGCATGGGTCAGGTTTCGTCAGAGCTGTGCCGCGAACTCGCGTCGATGATGGATGGGGCACCCGGGGATGCCTCGTCGGTTAAAGCTGGTCAGGTGTAATTATCTCCGGCGGTTCGAAAGCCTGAACCGCCGGAGCTTCTCCCTCAAACCGTTCAATTTGTACGAGACAGGTATGCGCCGTGGGTCCTTGCCCAAGCTCTGACGTTCCCTTGTCGCGTGTCAGCGCATTTGGATTGCCATGACGGCACATGCCATGTTTATCCGGGTCCCACCACGCGCCAGTGGCCATTTGCAGAACGCCAGTACGCAAATTATCCGACAGTTTCGCTACCGCAAGACAGGCCCCGCGGTCGTTATAGAGCCGCACCAGATCACCGTCAGAAATGCCGCGCGCAGCTGCATCATCAGGATGAAGCCGCACCGGTTCGCGACCCTCGATTTTGCCCGCGCGACTGATCGCACCTTGGTCCAATTGCGAATGCAGCTTGGTGGTCGGCTGGTTGGAGATCAAGTGAAGCTCCCCCGCTTCGGCGTTGCCCAGCCATTCATAGGGCGCAAACCATGTCGGATGGCCCGGGCAAGTCTCATAGCCGAAGTCATGAACTGTCTGCGAAAGAATCTCGATCTTGCCGCTTGGCGTCGCCAGCGGATTTGCGTCGGGGTCTTCCACGAACGTCTTCAGCATGATGCGTGGCGTCTTTGGCATGTCCGCCTTGAACCACCCCTTCTCACAAAAGCTCTCCCAATCAGGGAGGGTGAGGCTCGGCTGATCAGGTTGGTCTTGCTCGACTTGCGTTGAAGCAAGATCGCCGACTTTGCCTTCGGAGTAGGCAGTCTTAGCATAGATCTCCTTGATCCAGTCGTCCGCGCTTTTGCCTTCGGTGAAGGCGTCCTCAAGCCCCATGCAACGGGCGATGCCGCGAAAAATGTCGTAGTCATCGCGTGCGCCTTCGGGCGGCTCGACCGCCTTGGTTGTGCGGATGATATAGGGATCGCGCTGGGACATGCTGATGTCGTTTCGTTCAACATGTGTGGTGCAGGGCAAGACAATATCCGCGCGTTTGGCGGTTGGGGTCCAGCACCAGTCGTTGCAAATGATTGTGTCGGGTTTTTCCCAGGCCTTTGCCAGCCGGTTCAGGTCCTGATGGTGATGATACGGATTGCCGCCCGCCCACCAGACCAGCCGGATGTCGGGAAAGGTCAGATCGGTCCCGTCAAACGGAGCCCGTGCGCCCGGCCCCGAGAGTAGCTCAGCAATCCGTGCGACGGGAATGTAATCGGAGACAGGGTTTTGACCCTGTGGCAGCGAACCGCCCTTCAGAAGCGGATAATCCGCTCCGACGCTGTTGACTGCGGAAAAGCCAAAGGCAAAACCTCCGCCCGGCGTTCCGATTTGTCCCAGCATCGCCGCCAGTGTGATCGCCATCCAAAAGGGCTGCTCCCCGTGATCCTGCCGCGTCAGGGACCAAGACACTGAAATTATCGTCTTGCTGCGCGCCATGCGGCACGCCAGTTCACGGATAGTGTCGGCGGAAATCTCAGTCAGTGGCGCAGCCCAATCAGCCGATTTGGCAACCCCGTCGGACGCACCTGTCAGGTATTCTGCGAACCGCTCGAACCCCACGCAATACCGGCTCAGGAAATCTGGCGCATGCAGGTCTTCGGTGTAAATTGTGTGGGCGAGACCCAACATTAAGGCCACATCACTGCCGGGACGTGCAGGCAGCCACGCAGCTTGTGTTTCATCAATCACATCATCGCGCAGGGGAGAGATATTGACGAAATTGACCCCCGCCGCAATTGCCTTTGCAAGCCCTTCGCGCTGTTGGTGTGTCCCGGATCCTCCGGCCTCAATCTGGGCGTTCTTGATCGGAATGCCACCGAAGGCCACGACCAGCTCCCCATGCTCAGCTATCGAAGACCAGCCCGTCGTGGTGTTCAGAAATTCACGGTACGAGCCCAACACATGCGGGATCATCGCCTCAGCCGCCGCAAAGGAGTAAGTGAACTTTGAAGAGGTGAACCCGCCGGAACAGTTCAGAAATCGTTTCAGCTGGCTTTGTGCATGGTGAAAACGCCCCGCACTCGCCCAACCATAGGATCCGGCATAGATCGCATTGTCCCCGTGATCGCGCCGAATGCGCGTCAATTCCCCGGCAACCAACCCTTCGACCTTGTCCCAAGAAACAGCGACAAAACGGTCCTTCCCTCGCAAGTCGGTGCGCGCGCCGGGACCGTCCCGCAGCCAGCTTTCCCGCACCATCGGCTGCGTAATGCGGCTGGGCGCATCCAAGGCATCCACAATTCCTTCACCGATTGGAGACGGGTCTTTGTCTTCCTCAAAGGCCCGCATTTCGACAAGTTTGCCGTCTCGCACTACCGTTCGATACGTTCCCCAATGGTTTGTCGTGAGACCCTTGTGGTTCGCCATTACCGCCTCCCTTTGATTGCACCAATCATGACCTGTGCATTAGCAACCACATTACAGGCGACGGAAAACAAAACCAGTAGAGGGGGCTCAAACAAGACCATCTTGACTTGGAGACGAGAGATAATTTGGCGGTTCAATCAACCTGTCGGCCAAACCAATTCACGGCGAACCGTTCAAACGGGGAAGAGATTTGTAAATCGAGGCGGCACTAAATCGTCGACGTCAAAGCGTCATCATCATGCTAGTTTGCCATGACCAGCAACTGGTCACAGCATCCTAAATTCAGGAGATTCTGACCTCAAGCGTGCGGCAATTGCGCGGCGCGCTGGTCTCGCCTTCTTTTGCCCTAAAGAAAGTCGTCCCGCCGAGGGGCAAAGCTGTCGATGAGGGTTCCGGGCTCAAGGCATACGCAACCGTGAGTTAGGCCGGAGTTGATGACAAAACTGTCCCCCGGACCGACCTCGCGTTTTTCGTCTCCCAGCGTGAAGAGAAAGCGACCGCTAGAAACAAAGGTGGATTGAACATGCGGATGGTTGTGCAACGCACCCTCGGCACCTGCTTGCTCGAAATTGAAAGCGACCACCATCAGGTCCGGGTGATCGGCCAGAACCTGACGGGTGACGTTCTCACCAGATGCGATGACTGGAAACTCGGTCATATCAATACCTCGCGTTTGATCAGGAAAACAGCATGCCGCCATTTATGTCGATATTCGTGCCGGTCATGAAGGCGCTATCATTTGTTGCCAGAAACAGCACCAGATTGGCGGTGTCATCGGTGTGGCCCTGGCGTTTCAAGGGCGCGTTCGCCTCGAACCCGCGCCGACCGGCATCAGGCGTGTGGACATTGTGAAAGTCGGTGTCGATCATGCCAGGGCACAGGGCGTTGACGCGAATGTCGGGGCCAAGCTCCTTCGCAAGGCCACGTGTCATTGTCATAACTGCGCCCTTTGACGTCGCATACGCCACCGCACCCGGCCCGCCGCCGTCACGGCCCGCTTGGCTGGCTAGATTGACGATTGCGCCGGACGTCATATGGGCCAAGCAGGCCCGCGTCATACGGAAGGTGCTGGTGAGGTTCAGCTCCATCACCGTGTGCCACAGATCGTCGGACATTTCGCCGATCTTCTTGCGCTCCACCAGACCGCCGGCATTGTTGACCAGCACGTTGATGCCGCCAAAATCTGCGACCGTCTTTGCCACCAAGGCATCGACGTCGGCCTGTTTGGTCAGATCGCCCTGCATCGCGAATGCTTTGCCGCCATTTCCGGTGATCTCGGCCACGGCTGCGTCAGCCCCGTCACCGCTGGAGAAATAGTTGATGGCAACCGAAGCCCCTTCAGCTGCCAGCGTCTTGGCAACGGCCAGCCCGATGTCGCGGCCACCGCCGGTGACGATGGCGCTTTGTCCTGCGAGTTTCATAGTCTTCCTTCCCTATTATCTGCCCGGATCAGCGCCCGGGTGTCATGTCTTGGCGAATTTCTTGAGTACGACCTTGAACGTGTTCTCATCTGCATCAGTGAAATAGAGGTCAGCGTCGTAGCCCTGATCGTCGATGAAGTTGAAAATACGTTTGGGCGCGTCCAGCTTGTAAGGCACCAGCAAGGTCGCGATGCGATGACGGGTTGCCGCCGGGTATTTTGCGGTCAAAAAGCTGCTGACATGCAGCCCTTCATAATCTGCCGGATCAACGTCAGGAAAACCGGTTTCCTGCTCGAGTGTCGGCTTGCCCGCCTCTGACCAAACGACCTGACCGTAAAAACCTGCCCGCTCGCCACTGTTGCGGAAGGAGGTCTTGCCCAGCTCGAACGGAGCATTGGCGTGCAGCAACCATTCCAACGTCACCGGTTCGCTCGCATCAACGCTATCAACCACAACGAAATAGTCATTTCGGACAAAGTAGATCTCGCGCTCGACCCGTGTGACTTCTGGGGACAGGCTTTGATAGGCGGCGGTGGCGTCGCCGTGTATGAAGACATGGTCTTCGCGTTCCTCGGCGGCCAAAATCTTGCCCGTTGCCGCCATCGCCTTGGTCTTGTCTTTCTCGGCATATTGGCCTTTGCCATTGATCAAAATGGCGTTTTTCGACTTGGTTTGCCGCCGCCAGTTGCGGTGCATCGAAGAATTGAAAGCGACGTAATAGCCCGATTGGATCGCAAGGTCCTCGCCGTAGGCCGACATGCAGAAGGCATTCTGGTCGCCATGGCTGTGGCTGATGGACCCGAAGGGCGAAGATTTGAAAACAAACTGGATATGGCGGTCCGGGTCCGCCATCGCGTGCTGCACGCCGACCCAACCGATTCCCTTGAAGTGGCGCAGGCCACCTTCGGGCGGGGTGGCGTCGACCACAGGGAAGTCGGTTTGAAAGACCAGCTCGTCAAAATGAGTGTCCCACCAGCCCCAATTGTAGAACGCGCCTTCGGTGCCGGGGTTGGTGCGCAGGTTTTCATCGCAATACCACTGGTATGCGCCCTTGCCTGTAACACCCGCCAGTTGGCGCATGTTGAGCCCGGTTTTGATGGCGGGCAAATCGCCCAGCGCGCTGTCATCGCCAAAGCAAGCCCGACGCGTGTTGGGGGCGTTGCAAAACAGAGGGAAGTCGCCGGTGTTTTGCAGGAAAGGCCGCTGGTAAAGATTAAGACCGGTATAGCTTTTCAGCCGGTTGGCTGCGTCAATGAGATAGGCCATGCCCATCATCCAGTATTGCGCGCCCTCGGCCCAACCGCCGTCGCTGTCTCCCCAAGGGGAATAGACGGTGTAGAGAAATTCGATGCAGTAGTTGAGCCAGTCGCGGACTTCGTCCTCCTCGCCGTCTTCCAACAACGCGATGCAGGCCGGGATCAGTGTCAGCGACACAGAGCGGACGGCATGGCTGTCATAAGGGAACAGATGTATCTTGGCGTTCAGGATCGCATGTTCGGCAATGTCGCGGGTGCGTTCCAGAAGGGCTGCGCGGACCATGGCCCGCTCGTCCACGGACAGATCGTTGTAAAGCCAGTCGTACCCCCAGGCCAGCGCGTTGCAGACCCGGTAGGCCCATTCGTCGGTGTAAGAGCGCGAGGTGACCCCCATCGGGTCCCATGACGCGGTCTCCAAGAGCCACTCTTTGGCCTGCGCGGTCATTTTGGCGTCGTCTGTGACCTTGCCGCCAATGGCGAGGTGCCGGATAGCGTACCAGACCTCTTGCAGGTCAATGTAGGTTTGCCGCCAAACAGGCGCAGTGCGGGTGTGGTTGGGGTAGCCTGCCGGTTCCTTGTAAACTTCCCGCTCCATCCAAGGACGCACGGATTTCTCGTAGAAGGTCGACCAAGAGCAATAATCGGCGTCCTTTTTAACTGCCTTCTTGAAGTCAGCAAGCCGGTCAGGTGTGAGCCACAAGCGCGGGTGTCCCATTTCGACCTTCGCGAGCCGCACGTCGCGGCGGGGCAGGGGCGTTTCGGGCAAGTTCTCGGGTACGGTAAAGCTGCGTGTGGCGCTCCAGCCGCTGGTGGGCTTGCCCGCTTTGGGATCCCACGTCGCGTATGCCCAGTGATGCGCTCCAGCGGAAAGCGGCGCGTCAGGGGTAAAGAAGTTCAAGGGGACGTTTTCAAAGACCTGCGTGGCCTTGGCGGGGAAAGACGCGTCGGTCGAGATGCGCAGCACATATGACGCGCCTTCGTCGATGACAGGCAGCCATGTGAAGCGCGGTGGGTTCTCGACAATATCGGTTTCCGCGTCGGGCGCATACTGGATCGTCAGTTTTCCGGCTCTTGGTTCGTCAAGCAAAGTGAGTGCGTCGCCTGGCATCGGTGAAATCGTCCTGTAAGTCAGTAGATAGAAAAGTGGGCGACACAGATATGCCGCCCACTTTCGGGAGTTTGTTTAGCCGCCGTATTGGCGGTCATAGGCAGACTGCATCACTTCAAGCAGCTCCTGCATGCCCATGGAATCGAGCTGGGCAATATAGCCGTCCCAGTCAGCCATGACGTCGCCGCTGCCAAGGATCCAGGACTGCTGACGCTCCAGCATGAAGTCACGAATGGTGCCCCATGTCCGGTCATAGACCTTCTGCTCATCAGCCGTGAAAGCCACGCCCAGGAAGTCAGGGATCAGGTAATCGCCCTCGTCATAGAGCGCGATCCCTTCCAGAGCGAATTCATTGCTCCACTGGATTTCATAGTTGTAATCCTGGAAGTAGCCACGGCCCTGAAGCTGCGAGCCGACCTGATAGAGCGACCGGTTGACCGGCCCCGCATCAAGGAACTCCTGCTTGAAGATCGGTTTGCCGTCGACCATGTCATAGTGCTGACCTTCTACCCCAAAGTTGGCCAAGCGGCGGCCTTCCTCGGTAAACCAGAAGTCGAAATACTTGATCGTCTCGACAACATGCTCGTTGGTGTGGCCGATGGCCCAACCGTCAGGCTTCACCAGAATGCGGCGATGCTCTTCGATACGGCGCCCGGATGGGGAAGCTGGCGGTGCAAAGGCCTTGAACTCGAACCCGTCGATTTCCGATGACAGGCGGTTGTAGCCCGAGGTGGACGCGAACCAGTCATGGGTCGAGCCGCCAAGGTTTTCCGACAGCAGGAAGTCACGTGCGGAAGACCCGCGGGTGAAGATCTCCGCGTCGATCAGACCATCAGAATACCAACGCGCAAGGTTTGCGATCCCATCGCGGTAGCCTTCGCCCAGATAGCCATGGCCGATCTTGCCATCCTCAACGAGGAAGTCGTGATAGGTGTCAGATCCATGCGCGCGACCGTCCCACAAGGTGACGAGGCGGATAAGCTCTGGCCACTGGCGGGCGAAAAATGGCACTTCGTCGTCAAGGCCATTGCCGTTGGGGTCTTGGGTTTTGAACGCGCGCAGAACGGCTTCGTACTCGTCGACTGTCTCAGGCATCTCCAGACCAAGCGCATCCAGCCAGTCAGTGCGGATCCAGTATGCCCGACCATATTTGCCGTCGGGCAGATAAGGGATGTAATACATCTGACCATCGGACGCCTTCACAGCCGCCTCAATGTCGGGACGTGTCGCGTAATACGCCGCAATGTTGGGCGCATGCTCGGCAATCAGGTCATTCAAGGGAATGAACGCGCCTTCAGGACCATATTGGTTGACGAAGTCGCGGATCCGGCTGGAACCCACGATGTCGGGAATGGCCCCGCCAGCAAGCATCAGGTTCAGCGCCTCGGTCCGACCGGTGTTCTCGTCGGTCCGCATGTTGGCACCGACAGTGTCGTTCTTCAGGTGAATACCCGTCAATTCGCGGGCAACCTGCTCGACCGGCCAATCTTCCTCATAGATCGGGTAGCGGGCGTGGTTCATTTGGATTGTCAGCTCCAATGGCTCATCCACAATACGCAGATGCCCATCGGCAAACGATGGCGTCGCCATCGCGGTGGTGGCCAGAATGGCCGCAGTAAGGCTCAGTTTTTTCATGGTGTCCTCCCTTTGAAAGCCTTGAAATTATTCCTTCACACCTCCGAGCAGGATGCCCTTCTCGAAGTATTTCTGAATGAACGGGTAGACGATCAGCACAGGGATGATCGAACAAACGATGATTGCGGCGGTCACGGTCTCGGCGCTGAACCCGGCGGCGGTCTGCACGATGGCAAACTCGTCGTCGTCACTCAGTTTTGCGATGGTGTGGCGCAGGAAAACCTGCAGCGGGATTTTCTCTTCGCTTTGCAGCAGCACCATGGCCCAGAAGAACCCGTTCCAGCGCGACACGATGCAGAACAGGGTGATCGTCGCGATGGCGGGTTTGGAGAGCGGAACGAAAACCTTCCAGAGCACCTCGAAGTCATTCGCGCCGTCCATGCGGGCAGCTTCTTCGAAGCTTTGCGGGATCGATTCAAAGAAGTTGCGCAGCAAGATGATGTTGAAGGCGTTGACCGCGAAAGCCAGGATAATGCCAAACATGCTGTCGAGCATGTTCAGGTCGCGCATGTTCAGAAAGAACGGGATCAACCCGGCGTTGAACCACATGGTAAAGGCGATGAAGAGATTGAAGAACCGCCGGCCTTTGAGTTGCCTGCGCGACAGCGCATAGGCCCCGGGGATGATGAACGCGAGGCTCATGATCGTGCCGCCAATCGTGTAGATGAACGTGTTGCGGTACGATATCCAGAATTGCTTGTCCCAAAGGATGTAGCCGTAGGCCTCGATGGTCGCGTCGATTGGGGTCAGCACCACTTTGCCCGCCTGCGCTGCAAAGCCCGAGCTGAACGAAACCGCCGCGATGTAGATAAACGGATAGAGCGTCGCGACGGTGAACATGCCGACGAGGATGGACACCACGATGGCGAAGAACTTGTCGCCGCGGGAATAGAGGTTCCAGTTCATCATCGGCTAGCCCTCCCTTACCACAGCGACGTTTGAGAATAGCGGCGCGACAGCGTGTTCGCGGTCATCACCAGAACGAAGGCAACAAGGGCGTTGAACAGCCCGGCAGCGGCGGCGAGATCGTACTGACCCGATTGCAGCCCCTGACGGTAAATCCACGTATTCACCACATCCGCGGTCTCGTAGGTCGCAGGCTGGTACAGCAGGATGACCAGCTCGAACGACACTTCCATGATGTTGCCGATGCGGATGATCAGCATGATCAGGATGGTCGGCAGGATCGACGGTATGGTGATCTTCCACATCATCTGCCATCGGTTTGCGCCATCGACCACGGCGCTTTCATAAAGCGACGGGTTCACACCCGCGATGGCGGCCAGGAACACGATGGAGCCGAAACCCGCCTCCTGCCAGATGCCGGTGCCCACAAAGATCGGCCGGAACCATTCGGGGCGCGTCAGGAAGTAGATCGAGTCCACGCCGAACCAGCCAAGGATAATGTTCACGATGCCGCCGGTCGGGGCAAAGGCGGTAATGACGATACCTGCAATGATCACCGACGAGATGAAATGCGGCAGGTACACAATGGTTTGCGCGGTTTTCTTGAAGGTCGCGTGCAAGATCTCGTTGAACATCAGTGCAAGAATGATGGGCGCGGGGAAGCCGAAGATCAGGTTAAGCGCGCTGATCTTGATCGTGTTCCAGACGGCGCGGATGAACTGGTCATTTGAGAACAGCACCTGAAAATGCTCCAGCCCGACCCAAGGGCTGTTCGCAACACCTCGGAAAATCGAGTAATCCTTGAAGGCAATCTGCAGCCCGTACATGGGTTTATAGAGGAAGACCAGAAACCAGATGATTGTCGGCGCGAGCATCACATAAAGCTGCCATTCGCGCTTGAAGTGGTCGACCGTCCGGGCCCAGCTTGAATCAGGCGTGTAGGATTTGGCACGGTCGCGGAGCGCCTCACTGGCCTCGACCACAACCTCTTCTACAGGGGTGCCTCCGATGCCAGTGTTGCGGTCCACCATGGCTTAGCGCTCCAGGCTCAACGCGAGGCCGGTTTCCGCATCGAAAACCTTGACCAGCGGGGCAGGGACATGGACTTCGGTCACGCCTTGCAGATGTGCGATATTGCCGTGGGTCTCTGCCTTGAAGACAACCTCGCTTTCGCCGAACCGGGCGTGCAGCAGCGCCTCAGAGCCCAGCGGTTCAACAAGGTCCAAGCTGATCGGCAAGGCAGTCGTCTGGTCACCGGGTTGCAGCGTGACATGCTCGGGCCGTATGCCGATGATCACGTCCCGCCCGGCATGGCCGTTCATGGGCCGCCCAAGCTGGATCTCCGAGCCGCCCACCTGAGCACCCGTTTCTGTCAGTCGCGCCTTCATCTGGTTCATCGGCGGCGACCCAAGGAAGCCCGCGACAAAGGTATTGGCGGGGTTGTTGAACAGCTCCATCGGGGTTCCGACCTGTTCGATCCGCCCGTCATTCATAACGACAATACGGTCCGCCAGTGTCATCGCCTCGACCTGATCATGGGTCACATAAACCGAAGTCACACCAAGGCGGTTGTGCAGACGTTTGATCTCCGCCCGCATCTGGGTGCGCAGTTTGGCATCAAGGTTCGAAAGGGGCTCGTCGAACAAGAAGACTTTCGGGTGACGCACAATAGCGCGCCCCATGGCGACGCGCTGACGTTGGCCGCCGGACAGATCAGCGGGGCGGCGCTCAAGATAATCAGTCAATCCAAGAATTGCGGCGGTCTCGGCGATGGTCGTCGCGATCTCGTCTTTGGGCATCCGGCGGATGCGCAGCCCAAAGGCCATGTTGTCGGCGACATTGAGATGCGGGTAGAGCGCATAGTTCTGAAACACCATCGCCACATCGCGATCTTTTGGCGCGA
The DNA here is from genome assembly GCA_947494645.1 of uncultured Litoreibacter sp. Taxonomy (GTDB): domain Bacteria; phylum Pseudomonadota; class Alphaproteobacteria; order Rhodobacterales; family Rhodobacteraceae; genus Litoreibacter. The sequence goes on along the minus strand of CANLVO010000001.1, from coordinate 2,329,410 downwards.
CCCGGTTCATGCGGCGGCCATCAATTTCCAGATCGCCTTCGGATATTTCCTCAAGGCCCGCGATCATGCGTAACGTGGTGGACTTCCCGCAGCCCGATGGCCCGACAAGGACGACAAACTCTTTTTCGTCAACGTCCAGGTCAATCCCATGAACAACCTGAACAGCGCCATAACGCTTGGTAATGCCAGACAGATTTACGCCAGCCATTGTCCCTCCCACGTGCACCGTTCGACGCGGTGCCTCCGCTCGTCCCCGACTGATTCTCAGCCGTCACGAACTGGTATACTAGGTGTTCTACTAGAATACCAGTCTGGTATACTAGTTTGTATTCTGTTAGGAAACATGCGACTTACGGCTCAAACGAGGGGCTTTCTTATGGCAGAGGTGACATTGACGACCACGCGGCGCACCAGCGTCGACGATGTGTTTGATCATCTGCATGAGCAGATCGTCACGCTGAAACTCAAGCCCGGAGACCGCCTTTCTGAGGCCGAGGTCGCGGCCCAGTTCGGCGTGTCACGGCAGCCTGTACGTGACGCGTTCAGCCGGCTTGCAAATCTCGATTTGCTTCTGATCCGTCCGCAACGCGCGACTGAGGTGCGCAGGTTTTCCTTCCGCCAGATCGAAAAGGCGCGGTTCGTCCGCGCCAGTGTCGAAAAGGAAGTCGTGCGTTGTGCGGCAGCCCATTGTGACACCACGGGCGCGGCCCAGCTTGACGCGGCGCTGCTGCTGCAGGAGGCGGCTGTAAGCAGCGGCGACGTTGTGGCCTTTGGAAAGTTGGACTTCGAGTTCCACAAGACCATCTGCACGATCGCCAAGACCGACTACGCGTTCGAGGTGATCCAGCAAGAGAAAGCCAAGATCGACCGCCTCTGCCTCTTGGGTCGCGACAAAGAACAACGCCTGCCCGATCTGCTGGATGACCACCGCAAGATCGCAGAGGCGATCAAGGCCCATAATGCCGAGACCGCGATTGCCGCCAGCGTGGTTCACCTGTCCCGGCTCGATCAGACCATCGAACGGATACTGGCCAGCAACGCCAACTTCTTCGAAGAAACATAGCCCCGCCCGCTCAACGGCTTGACCGGCTAGGGGGTGCATATTGCAAGCACTGGCCGGTACATGAACGCATCATCAGCCCCTACAGCCCCCATGACGTCCCCCGGCGCGCGGCAGGTTTTCGGGTTGGCATGGCCCATGACGATCAAGGCGATCTTTCTGCATGGCACCATCGTCATCGACGGCTGGCTCGTGTCGTCCTTGGGGGAGGCCTCATTGGCCGCCATGGGACTGGCCGCAGCCATCGGTGGGATCGTCCTCGGCGTCATCTTCGCGTTTTCAAACGCGATGCAAATCCGCACGGCGCAGGCTTCGGGGACGGATGATCCGGTCTACCTGAAATCCACGCTCGCCTCCGGGCTGATCATCAGCCTGGCCATCGGCCTTCTTGGCATCGTTACCTTGTTCGTCGCCGCGCGCCCGTTGATCGACGCCTTGGCCTCGGGCCCGGAGGTGGCCGCGCAATCGTGGTCTTACCTGTCGATCTTCACATTGGTCATTCTGTTCGAGTCGGTTGGACAGTGTCTGTCGAGCTATTTCAACGGCACGGGCCGCACCCGCATCCCGCTTTATGGCTACTGCCTGTCGGTGCCGGTCAATATTGGCGCAAGTGTGGTGCTGATCCATGGGCTCTGGGGGCTGCCGGCCTTCGGCGTGGCCGGGGCCGCGATGGGAAGCGCCTTGGGCGTCGGCGTTCAGGTCGCCTATTTCGTCTTTCGGCTCTGGCAAGGCGACCGCGGCCTTGCACAGGTTCCGGGCTGGCGGCAGGGCAGCTTGGCCCCCACGGTCCGGCGGCATCTGAGCTTTGCGCTGCCCATCGCCACGACCTTTGTGAGCGCCAATTTATCGACGCATGTCTGCACCATGATCTACGCCCGCATGGCGTTGAACGACTTCGCCGCGATGACACTGATCACGCCATGGAACATGGTGGCGGGCCAGATCGCCATGCAATGGACTCAAGCCACGGGCATCATCGTGGCGCAGCTCCTTGGCCAACGTGCAAGCGAGCCGGTGCTCGACCGCTTTCTCTCCGCGGCCTGGCGCGGCGCGTTTGTGACCGCCGCAATCGTAGCTGCGGTCTTTGTCGCGCTGAGCCTCTCGGTAGATACGCTCTACGCCAACCTGACCGCCGAGACCCGCGCGACCCTGTTCACCTTTCTGCCGATCCTGCTCTTGACCACGATCCCCCGCGCCACAAACGCAATCTGCGGCAACACCCTGCGGGCAAGCGGCGACACGGTCTATGTGATGAAGCTGTTCTTATGGTCGCAATGGCTCTTCCGGGTCCCGGCCACCGTGCTGGCGGTGATCGTGTTTGATCTCTCGGCGTTTTGGGTTCTGTCGATTATTCTGGTCGAGGAAATTCTCAAATTCTGGCCGTTTCATAGCCGTTTGTGGACCGGAAACTGGAAACGTGCTGATGTCAGCGGGTAGGAGCAACAGATGAAAATCACCGATGCAAAGGTCTTTGTGGGCGGGCCGGGGAAGAACTACGTTACGCTGAAAGTCACGACAGATCAGGGCGTCTACGGCTTGGGTGATGCCACGTTGAACAACCGCGAAACGCTGCCTGCCAAATACCTAACCGACTATCTGATCCCCAACCTGATCGGCCTCGACCCGCGCCGTAGTGAAGACATCTGGCAGCTCTTCTATCGCGGCGCCTATTTCCGGCGCGGTCCCATCGCGATGGCGGCCATCGGGGCGATTGACATGGCGCTGTGGGACATCAAGGCCAAGCTCGCGAACATGCCGCTTTATCAATTGCTAGGTGGTAAGAGCCGCGACAGCGCGCTGGTCTACGCCCATGCCACGGGCGCAGATCTGGAGGATCTGATGGACTCCGTCGCCGCCTATATCGAGCAGGGTTACAAAGCGGTCCGCGTGCAATGCGGCATCCCCGACATGCCAACCGCCAGCTACGCGACGCCGGATGCAAAAGGCGGCACGGAGCCCTTCATTACCGATTTCAGCGGCATCAGACCCAAGACGGAGATCTGGGACAGCGAGAAATACATGCGCTTCATGCCGGGGGCCTTGGCCGCGATCCGTGACCGGTTCGGGCCAGAGCTGAAAATTCTGCACGACGTCCATCACCGCCTCTTGCCGCGCGAAGCCGCAGCCTTCGCCAAAGAGGTGGAGCAAGTTGGCCTGTTCTGGCTCGAAGACCCAACCCCGGCGGAAGATCAGGACGCGCTCGCACTGGTGCGCCAGCATTCGACCACGCCCATCGCCATCGGCGAGGTGTTCAACTCAATCTGGGACTGCAACAAGCTGATCGAAAAAGAGCTGATCGATTTCATTCGGGTGGCTGTCACCTATGCAGGCGGGATCACCCATGTCCGCCGGATCGTCGATCTGGCTGGGCAGCACCATGTGCGCACCGGCTTTCACGGCGCGCCCAGCCATTCCCCCATCTCGATGGCCGCGCAGGCGCATCTCAACCTCTGGGCGCCAAATTTTGGTATTCAGGAATACCTCGTGCTTGGCACTCCCGCATGCGACACGCTGTTTCCCTCAGACCATTACGTGGCAAACGGTATGCAACATGTCAGCGAGGCCCCGGGTCTCGGCGTCGATTTCGATGAAGCAGAAGCCGAGAGATACGAATACAAACCCGGAAGCCACCCCATCGTGCGCCTTGAGGATGGTACCTTATGGAACTATTGAGCAGGGTCCAAGCCGAGCAGTCTAGATCAGCTTCGATGTCACAATGCTCAACGCGCCGGCTTTTCTGAGAGAGTCGACTGGATAGTCATCCTGTCCCATCAACTCCAAGGTGAAGTCAGGTTCGGCGGATCGCAACAGCTCAAGATGTTTGAGTGCAACGTCTTCCTTATGTTCTTTAAATGAGAGCGCTGCGATCATTCTCAGCGCGGGGCGGAAGTTGGGGGCGGCACCGTGGGCCATCTTGGCATATCGAAGGGCTTCCCGCTCGTTTCCAATGCCTAAGGCAGTGTAGGCGCATCTTTGGTAGTAAATCGCAGGGCTGATGATTGCCAAACGGCTGGATTGGGCTGACATAGCAGCATGGTCAGCCTCCTGATGAAAGTCAGAAAACGAAAGAGCGACGGATAGGCAGTGTTGCGCAAAAGCGTTCTTTTGGTCACTTTGCACCGCCCGCCGCGCGTAGTCCAATGCAAGCTCGTCCTGGCCGTTGAGTCCGCTTATGAGCGAGCGGACTGCCAAGGTGAATGGGTCATACGGCGCGCGTTCAAGCGCTTTGCTGACCATTTCCTCCGCCTCTTCAAGGGCCGTTTGCGCGTGATCCGTGACACGCTCCATAATCATCGTGTGGCGGATATAGGCCCGCAGCGACAGGAAAGCGGGGACCTCTCGTTCGCTATCGGCATTTCTGAGAAAGTTATCTGCGGAATACAGACCGACCTGCGAATACCCGAATATGTCACCCAGAGGCAGGTCGGCCGCCAGGCTTTCATCTGCAAGAAGCGCGTTGCCGGATTTCAGGATGCCCAGTGTCAATGCGTCGGATAGATCACTTGAAGTGCCAAACGGGTTTAGCGCATCGACCTCGAAGGTCTGATTCCAGATCGTCCGTTTCGATTTTTCGACAAGCAACATCAGGTGGACAGCGATTGTCTCTGCACTGCGCGAATACAAGCAGGTCAGCCGCAACGCATTTTCGGCCTTCGTATATTGTTCATCATCTTCCACCACGACGAAGTCGCCGTAAGAACTGGCGCGTTTCGCCGCGTCACGCAGGATGATCTCGGCACCGAATTTGAAATCCGGGTCATCGGAGACAGGTGCGCTGATCAGCAATAGGGTCGGCGTGGCCCTGACATGGTGCGCGTCGCGTTGATAAGGGTAGGGCGAGACGCGGTTCTTCTGGGAAATGCTCTCGAGCCAAAGGCGCTCGAAATGGCTTCTTTGATCTCTGATCCAGTCTTCGAATTCCGCGTCATTGACCTGGAGGCCTTCGGCAAATTCTGGGAGCAGGCTGATGGGATAAATCCCGCGCGGCTCCAGATTGATTTTGACGCGGTCGGCATCCAACTCAACCCAGTCCTCGTTGGTGCGTAGAACTTCAACGTTTTCATTCAGGAGGCGGCGTAAGTGCGAGAGCGCTTGTCTCAGGCTATTGGAACCTTGCGCATGTTTGCGGTCGCTCCAGAGTTTGTCCTGAAGTTTGGCACGCGAGCAGCTCAGGTTCGGCGAAACACAAAGAATCGCCAAAAGGCCCCTGTTTTTCTTGCCTGTGGGAGTGAGATCGCGCCCTTTCGCATCGGTCACGCGCATGGGTCCTACGAGATCGATATTGAGAATCGGTCCCGGAGCTTCGCCCTCTTTGAGAAGTTTATTCTTCACAAGCTGCAGACCTCGGTCAATAATAACTCATTAAAGTGGTGAATTGTTGCCACGTCAAAGCTTAACTATTTCAAGGAATTTTAGAAATGTCGATTGAAAGCGGACGTAGTGGACGGAGTGGTAGAAGCGGGCGCAGCGGACGGAGCGGCAGAAGTGGTCGTTCCGATTACGACTTGGCCGGTGATGCAGATCACGCCGGCGGCGGAAGCTCACTGACTCTAAGTTCAGCACTGATTTCGATGCGTGACGGGGTCGTGGACGCGCATTCTGTCACCGGTGGTCCGGGCAAGGACAATTCACTCAGCGAGGCCGACAGGTTCTTACGTCTCAGCGCGTTGGAGCGCTCAGTTGTTATCCAGTCCGAGCTGTCTGAAGGGATAACTCTGGAAAGCAAATCAGGCACGGCGACCGTCAATGCGCTCAACAAAAAGGCCGAACCCTGTTCCGTGTTCAAGATCAAACGCCCCTCAACGTCTGAGTTCCAGCAGGATGTGAGCCTCGTTGCAGCCTATGCTGATTTGCGTAGTGACCGGCTTGAGGAAATTCATCTTCAGATCGAGGACATCCTGACATTCTTCGGGGTAGCGACCCCTCTGCATCCTGGCACATATACTTGGACTCTAGAGATGCTTGAGGGCGCGGTAGAATTCGCGACAGCCATTGCCCAACGTGTGAAGCTAACCCTTGGTGCGCCGCGACCAGAGCTGTTCACTCCGTTGCTGCAGCCTATCATTCAAACACCCAGTCACGGGTCTTTTCCAAGCGGGCACGCCACACAGGCATTTCTTGTGGCGGCGATGTTGGATGCTTTGCGCAATGGCGGAACTCAGACAAGAGTGCCTGACAAGGATTCCCAGCTCTATCGTATTGCAACCCGAATTGCCGTGAACCGCACGGTGGCGGGTGTGCATTATCCGTCTGATAGTGCGGCTGGAGCTGCTTTGGGCGTAAGCATGGCGCGTTACATCCTCAACAGGTTAGTCGACGTCAACAGCACCTCCTTTGGCTACAAGTTCAATGGCCATAAATACCATGATGAGACCAAAGATGGGGACCGGTTGCCACGCGATTTCCATATCGATGAGCTGGAAAAAATGTTTAGCGGTTCGGACCCATCCCTCTCCAAGCTTGCGAGTTTCGAGGCCAAACCGGCCCAGAACTTCTCGGCTCTTTGGAGGAAAGCACAAGCGGAGTGGAAAGGCGTCTGGGGATGACTGCCGCACAGGACAAGAAGGGCAGGGCCTTCACCGGCTCTCCCTATTTGCACGAGCTGAATTTGCGGCTTAAGGCCGACGCTCCCACGCCAATCCCCCTTGCTAACCTCACGGCGTTCGTAAAGCGGGCACTTGGTCCTGCCGCTGGATCGGCTTTGGGCAAGTCGATGCTGGACGCGCTCTCTTACTACAAACAGTTAGCGGAGATATACGGCGGTCTCTTTCCGGATGCCACGATTGCGTCTCTGCCCGAGGGCGAAACTCCTGATCCCAGCCTGCCTTCCACTTTTGTAGAGCAGCTTCCAGACAAGCCAGTCGTATTGAGCGTTCTGGATGAAGGTTTGCCCTTCTTGCACCAAAAAACGGTGAATGAAGGACTGTCCCGATTTGCTTCTATTTGGATGCAAGATGCGCGTCCGGGCCCCGGTGATACGGCTCATCTGCCGATTGGTCGCGGACTGGATCATGCGGAGATCCAGAATTTGCTGGATCAGCAAATGCATGAGATCACAGCATATCGCGCGTGCGGTGCAATTGACCACACGTTGCCCACGCAGCAAAGACTGCTGCAGCGATCCACGCATGGCTCCGCCGTGCTTGGACTTGCCGTCGGAAAGGTCAGTGACAAACATCTGCTGATGGGCGTCAATTTTCCGCCCGCCGCTGTCAAAGACACCTCCGGCACTTTGCTGCCCTTCTTCGTGCTGCTTGGGATATGCTATTGCCTCGAACAGACCCAGCGCCTCGCGCGGCAGTTGGAAGCTGCTGCTCCAGATCGGTTCTGCGACGTAGAAATTCCGCTAGTCTTCAATCTTAGCTATGGCGTGTTGGCCGGACCCAAAGACGGCTCCGGCATCCTTGAAGCGGTGATGGAGAAGCTGTCCAACATTTCCCCGGGCGACTTACCAGGGATCAAAGCGATTAGGTTCGTGCTTCCCATGGGGAACGGTCGACAGTCGCAAACTGCGGGCAGGCTAGAAGGGGACCTGTCCTCGGTGACCCTCCGTTTGGTCCCGGACGACAAAACGCCTAGCTTTGTTGAAATATGGACGGATGCGTCAGATACCGCGGATACGAAGACTTGTCCTGAGCTGATGACTGTTACGTCCCCCCACACCAATGAAGATGTGATTGTCCCAAGCATTCGGTTTGGAACTTATGAGGTCCTGTCGTTTGAATGTGGAACGCAAGTCAGGGTGTATGCAGACCAGCGGTTGCACGACGGCAAAAGGCGCAACTTGCTGCTGCTCGCGTTCCCTCCGACGGTTGGATTGCCGCCTGCGGAATTGGCCAGAGCCGGAGACTGGTCGCTGAACACGATTTCCGAAGTCCCTCAGCCAATTGATGTCTTTGTACAGCGGGATGAGGGCCTGTTCGGGTTGGACTCTGGTGGACGACAATCGCGATTGAGCCATCGCAAATATAGACGGTTTAGCGCGGAGGGTCGTTGGATCATGGAGGATGATCCCTCGCTGCGCTGTCCTGTGACACGACGAGGCACTGTCACCGCTTTTGCCAATGGCACATCTATCGTACGGGTCGGGGCCGAATTGGAGCGGAGTGGTGATCTGTCATCCTACTCGGCGAAGGCCTTTCCCCAAGGGGCTCGCCCGCCAGATGGGGATCAGGTCAGAGCAGTTGACGAGTCCTACAATAACCCCGGTATGCGCGTGGATGGAACGACCACTGGCTCCATCGCACGTCTGTCGGGTACTAGCTTTGCAGCCCCGATGGTCGCGGCAGATATCAGTAGATCGTACGGCGCGTCTGATTAACTGCGGCAGCTTTGTGGGCGCAAACCCAGCGCACGGGAAGACCAAGAGAGCCATATGGTGATGCGAATCCGGGGACGGAACGCCATACCGCATTGATACGCAACTCTTCGGCCAACCAATCTAGCGGCTCAGGCGCCACCTTTGTGGTCGCCGAGGTGTTGCCAATTCGTCGAAGTAATTTTCTCTTTCATCGCGACCTGAATTGCCGCCGGCCTTTGCTGTGCCCTAAGCACCCTCCGTCCCTCCAAGTTCGGCAACCGGCCCTGCTGATCGTGTACCTAAAGGCAATTCGCCCCCCTTACTTATGGTCTGTCAGCTCCTCCTGAACCCGCTCGTATACGCGGCTCAACAGGAATCTGTTGACAAATATCTATAAGTATACTGTGATATATCAATTACGAGATACTGGCCCCGAGCCAGACCGAACGGCTGCGTAACGGAGGAAGCGCAGCCGACCAGATCGTGCAGCCTCGGTTCACGATCCGTGCGGAAGCCAGGGAGGGTGCGTTGTACGATTTCAAGTTCGATCCGGTATTTGCGGCATTCGACCAGCTGCTCTTGGGCGCATGGTTTACAATTCAGATGTCAGCAATGGCGATGGTGATCGGTCTTGTGGTCTCCCTGTTCGGGGCAGTCGCCAAGACGTCGGGTATCCGACCGCTGCGCTGGATCGTCGACACCTATATCGAGATCATCCGCAACACACCGTTCCTCGTTCAGCTCTATTTCATTTTCTTTGGGTTGCCCGCGCTTGGGGTCCGGTTTTCGGCCAACGAGGCTGCTCTGCTGGCGCTGGTCGTCAATTTCGGAGCGTACGGCACAGAAATCCTCCGTGCCGGGATCGAGGCGATCAGTCGTGGTCAGATCGAGGCGGCATTGGCCATCGGATTGTCCCGCTTGCAGGTGCTGCGCTACGTCATTCTCAAGCCCGCGATGCGCACGATTTACCCGGCGCTGACCAGCCAGTTCATCTACCTGATGCTGGGCTCAAGCGTGGTTTCAGTCATCTCTGCAACCGATTTGACGGCTGCAGGCAACGATCTGAACTCGGTCACATTTGCGAGCTTCGAAGTCTATCTGGTGGTGACCGCGATCTATCTCGTTTTGTCGCTGGCTTTCTCGGCGCTCTTTGCGGCCATCGGGCGGAGCGCCTTTGCCTATCCGGTCGGCAGGTAGGTCGCACCATGATCAGAGAATTTGGCCCCAACGAAATTATCTTCATCGCGATGGCGATCCGTTGGACTATCGCCCTGTCCGCAATCGCATTTGTAGGCGGGGGAATCGGCGGGCTGATCATCGCGTTGATGCGGGTCTCTGACCGGCCGGTGCTTCGCGCGCTCGCGCTGGGTTTCATCCGGTTGTTTCAAGGCACGCCGCTCTTGATGCAGCTGTTCATCGTCTATTTTGGGTTGAACATTGTCGGCCTGCCTACCAGCCCGTGGATTGCCGCAGGCGTCGCTTTGACCCTGCATGCAAGCGCGTTTCTCGGCGAGATTTGGCGAGGTTGCATCGAAGCGGTGCCGCCCGGCCAGACTGAGGCTGCCAATGCGCTGGCCTATAGCTACGGCGTGCGCATGCGCAACGTGATCTTGCCACAGGCCGCACGTATCGCGGTGGCACCCACCACCGGGTTTCTGGTGCAGTTGATCAAAGGCACGTCCTTGGCCTCGATCATCGGCTTCACCGAACTGACCCGCGCCGGACAAATCATCTCAAACGCCACGTTCCAGCCGTTTCTCGTGATCAGCACGGTGGCGGTTCTTTACTTCATTCTGTGCTGGCCCCTGTCGCTGCTGGCCCGCCGGATGGAGCGACGCTTTGCGCGTGCAACCGCACGCTGACCCGGTGGCATCTGCCACCAAACCTGGAGGAGTCCTATGACGTTCAATATTCTCAAAAGCATGCTGGCGGGGGTCGCGTTGTTTTCCGCAAGCCTTGCGATCGTTCAACCTGCGCAGGCAGATGCAATATCCGATATTCAAGGCAAGGGTGTGATCAACATTGGCATGTTGGTCGACTTCCCGCCCCTGGGCTTTATCAATGCCGAAAATGAGCCAGACGGGTACGATCCCGATATCGGCAAGCTTTTTGCCGAAAAGCTAGGCGTCGATATCAATATCGTGCCTGTAACCGGGCCAAACCGCATTCCGTATCGCTCAGCGGACAGGCCGACATTTTGATCTCGTCGCTCGCAATCACGCCTGAGCGGGCTGAGAAAGTCGATTTCACAACCCCCTACGCCGCGGTGCGCGTTGGGATCTTTGGCGGTGTCGACGTGCCGGTCACCAAGGTTGAGGACCTCGATGGCCGCGCTGTTGGGGTGACCCGTGCCAGCGGGCAAGACGTCTCGTTGACGGCCATTGCGTCCGATGCCGTCGAAATTCGCCGCTTCGATGATGACGTCAGCGCGGTGCAGGCCCTCCTGTCGGGTCAGGTGGAGCTGATCGGCGTCTCCAATATCGGGATGAAGCAAATCCACGAAATGCGCCCCGGGCAGTATGAGGAGAAGTTCGAAATGAACCGCTTCATCCTCGCGCTTGGCATTCATCCCGATCAGCCTGAAATGATGGACTACGCCAACACATTCCTCGCCGAGATCGAGGCCTCCGGCCAATTGCCGGAGATCTATGAGAAATGGTTTGCCGAGCCATTCCCGGAATTTGCGGTTCAATAGCATGGCCAATATGAACGCCAATGGAAAAAGCCACCCCCCTGCGCAGATGGCGCAGGGGGCCACTGCTCCGGCCATCGAGATGATCGGGATCGATAAATGGTTCGGCGGCTTTCAGGCGCTGAAGAATGTGAACCTGTCGGTCCAGCCCAGCGAGAAGATCGTAATCTGCGGACCATCGGGCTCAGGCAAATCCACCCTGATCCGCTGCATCAATCAGCTGGAAACCATCCAGAGCGGTGAGATCCGGATCGATGGCAAAGCGTTGGCGTCGGATGCGGCAAGCATTCGTGCCGCGCGTCGCGATATCGGCATGGTCTTCCAGCAGTTCAATCTCTTTCCGCATCTTACCATCCTGGAAAACTGTATGCTCGGCCCTGTCAAAGTCGCCGGAAAATCCCGCGAAGAGGCAGAACGTATCGGGCGCAGTTATCTCGAACGCGTGCGCATCCCAGAGCAGGCGGATAAGTATCCCGCGCAGCTGTCCGGCGGTCAGCAACAGCGCGTGGCCATTGCCCGCGCGCTCTGCATGCAGCCCAAGATCATGCTCTTTGACGAGCCGACCTCCGCGTTGGATCCCGAGATGGTCAACGAGGTGCTCGATACGATGATTGATCTGGCCTCTGACGGCATGACGATGATTTGCGTGACGCATGAGATGGGTTTTGCCCGCAGCGTCGCTGATCGTGTCATCTTCATGGATCACGGCGAGATCATCGAGGAAAACGCCCCTGACGCTTTCTTCGAGGCGCCCAAACATGCACGTACCCGGACCTTCCTCGGGCAGATTGCCTGACGGCCTTCTTGGAGAATTTGGAAATGACTGATTTAGAAAACGATATCGCTGCGCTGACGCAAGCCGAAGACGCCCGCTGCAAGGCCTTAATGGACGGGGATGTTGACGCGCTCGGGGCGCTGTTGGCCAAGGATGTCGCGCATATTCACATCCACGGCGGCGTCGATGGCAAGGACGCTTATCTTGTTGGTGTGCGTGACAAGTTCCGCTTCGTGTCGGTCGCACGCGGCCCGCTCGATATCCGTGTCACCGGGGATGCGGCGGTCATGATTGGCGCGTTGGTTCAAACCGTCAAAGCTGTTCAGACCGGCACGACGCGCGACGTCACGCTGCTGACCAGTCAGGTTTGGAAGCGGGCAGGGGCGGGTTGGCAAATGGCGATGTGCCACAACTCAGTGCCCGCGCAATAGTCACCCTAGGCGTGTCGGCCAAGTCAGCAACTGGCTGCGTTGAGCGATCTGAGATCAGGCGACCTTGTGCTCGCCCCGCGCGGGGTAATTCGCAGCCATTGCGCCGTCCACCGCCGTCAGCAGCTCTTTGAAATTGGGCCGCACGAAGGGCATCGTCTGGACAGACATGTAATAGAGCGCCTGGTTCGGTTGGACGAGAAACACGCCCGGCTCCGAGAACAAGTCCGGCTCTTCGATCCCCAGCGATGACTTCCCGCGGGAGGTGGAGATATAGAGCCCCCAATCCGTGGCCTCCGCGATGGACAACCCGTAGCCCAGCCGCAGCGCCTTCAGGTCGGCTTTCTCTGCCATGGCTTGGGCGCGTTCTTCGACATCGGTCGAGGCCGCGAAGGTGCCAATGCCTCGCTCCGCAAACTCAGGGGTCAGCTTTTCAAGCTCCTTGAGATAGGTCGCGCAGATCGGGCAGTGCAGGCCACGGTAGAAACACACAAGCGTGCCGCGCTCGTTGCTTTCCTCGGACAGTTTGAACTGTCCACCAGTCACCATGGGTAGGGTCAGGTCGGGGGTTTTCTTACGCGGCATCAGCATGGGGCAAAGGTCTCCTTCGGTTCGTGGAATGCGCGGGGCTAGCCGGACTTCTCCAGCGCGGTGTCGGTGACGATCTCGCCCCGATTGATCATCGCCTCGACCTTGAGCGCGGTGTTGCTCGCGGTCTCGAATGTGGTCTCCAGCGCCTCCATGGCCGCGGCCTCGTCGCCTGACGCGATGGCACGGGCAAGGTTTGCGTGGGTGGTGACAGCCGCGCCGGGGCCAGAGCCCGTTTTGGTTGCATAGAGATAGCCGATCCGGCGGGAGATCGCGTGAAGCGGGAAGACAATCTTGCACGCAATGTCGTGTCGTGCGGCTTGCGCCACCTGTTCGTTCAGTTCCCGGTCGAGCCGCATGAAATCATGCACGCTGTCGGTGTCTTGCGTTTCCTCCATCCGGGAGGCCAGATCCTTGAACCGCCATTTCTGCACATCTTCGGCGAGGCGAACGGCGCGCTTGGTAAGAAACGGCTCAAGGCGGGTACGGATATCCATGGTCTTCAGGGCTTGCTGCGCATCAATCGGCTCGATCAGGACGCCCCGGCGCGGCAGCACGGAGACCAGCATGTCGCGCTCCAGTTTCTGGATGGCCTCGCGCACGGGCGTGCGGCCATAGCCGCAAATGTCGCAAAGCTCCTGCTCTGTAACCAGCCGTCCGGGGTCTATTTGAAGCGTCACAATCCTCTCTTCGAGGTCCTTGTAGACCGCCACCGACCTGTTGCTTTTTCCGTCCGTTTTCATGTTGTCATCCTCTTGGCACTGACCGCCTTCCAGATTAGCGGAAGGATGATCAGTGAAATCGTGATCGCTCCGAGACTTCCTGCCAGCGGACGCGAGAAGAATTCAAGATAATTCCCCTGCGCCTTGGCGAGCGAGGTCAAAAAGGTGGACTCGAGAATAGGCCCCAGCACGACGCCAAGGATCGCGGGTGCAAGAGGCAGGTTGTTCTCCTCCATGTAGAAGCCCAGCAGCCCTGCGCCCAGCATCACCAGCACGGCGAAAGTGGTGTTTTCGACCGCGAAAGCCCCCACAATACAGGCCAAGACAACCAGCGACATGACCACGCCGGGAGGGGCCGCGAGGATCTTGCGAAAAAGAGCAATCGCGCCAAAACCGAAGGGGATCATGATGATATTGGCGATCAGAAACGCCATGAAGATCGCGTAAAGCAGCGTTGGCTGCATGATGAACACTGTGGGCCCCGGGTTCAGGCCTTTCATGTACAAGACGCCAATGATCACCGCCGTCAGGCTGTCTCCGGGGATGCCGAAAACAGTGGCAGGGATCAACGCGCCGCCCACAGCCGCGTTATTGGCAGAGGTCGCAGGCGCGATGCCGTCCACCGTGCCAGTGCCAAATTCCTTGCGGTTCGGGGAGAACTTCCGGGCGACCGCATATGAGATATAAGCCGCGATATCCGCGCCTGCGCCAGGGATAGCTCCGACAATCGTCCCAATACCTGCGCCCCGGCCAATCGACCATTTCAGGCGGCGCAGGTGGCCCCAGATGCCGCGAAACATGGTCGAGGCCTTCATCGGCAGGATGTCGGGACGTTTGATCGGGCTCAGCCCGTATCTCAGCGCCTCGGAGACGGCAAAAAGGCCAATCAGGACAGGTATGAACCCCAGCCCGCCGATCAGGTAGGTGTTGTCAAAGGTGAAGCGCTGCTGGCCCATCACCGGGTCCAGCCCGACCATGCCAATCGACAGCCCGATAAACAGCGCGATGGCGCCTTTGGCGGGGTGTGCGTCGGTGGCTGCAATCGCAGCGACGAGGCCCAGACAGGCGAGCCAGAAATATTCAAAGCTGGAGAATTTCAACGCAATCTCGGCCAGGGCAGGGGCCGCAAGGATCAAAACCAGCGCCCCGAAAATCCCACCCATGGCAGAGGCCACAAGCCCCATGCCCAACGCCGTCTCGGCCTCTCCGCGCTGCGACATCTGGTAGGACTCGTCGGCATAGGCGGCGGAAGCGGGCGTGCCCGGCATCCGCAGTAGCGCACCGGGGATGTCGCCCGCGAAGATGGCCATTGCGGCCAGCGTGACCACGCCAGCCAATGCCGGGACGGGGTCCATGAAGTAGGTAACAGGCACCAACAAGGCCACCGCCATGGTCGCGGTAAAGCCGGGGATTGCCCCCACTGTCAGGCCGTAGATGGCACAGCAGATCATCACGATCAGGGTCTGCGGCTCGAACACCAACTTCAAAGCGTCAAACGCTACCATGTCAGAACACCCGCCCATGGCTCAAGCGGCCCCCACGGCAAGGGCGCGGACATCAGCTGGTAGAAGAACGTGTGGAACACGACCGTCCCCACGATGGCAATCACGGCGGCCCGCAAGGCGCGGCGCTCAAACCAGTAGATCATCGTGAACAGCAGAACCGGGGCCAGAAGCAAGAAGCCAAGCAGCTCCACAAGCAGCACATAGGCGAGGATTGCGCACAGGATCACGCCAAAGCCCATGATCCCGGCCCGCCCGGTCTCTCTCAGTCGGACCCAGCCGTCGACCGCGCCACCGCCTGCAACAATGCGCCTGACAATCAGCGTCGATCCGGCAAGAATGAAGCCGTAACCCACAAGGGTCGGGAAAAAGCCGGGGCCGTAATCGATATGGGGCATATCCGGCAGGCCCGCGCTGTACAGAACCATCCCAAGACCCATCAACACGGCGAACAAACCGTTCAGGCCATCATCGAATTTCATGCTGTTTCCTCCGCGACCAGTGGGGGCAAGCGCCGTAGCAGCGCCCGCCCATTTCACTTATAGCCCGAGAATGCCGACGATCTCACGGACGGAGGTCTCCTCGCCGCGCATGAAGGTTTCAAAATCAGCGGAGTTCTTCCACTCGATCCCGAAACCGCGCCCGGTCATCTGCGCCCGCCAGTCCTCGCTTTCGACGATCTCTTTCAACGCCGCTTCAAGCTGGTTGGCAACGTCGGCATCAAGCCCTTTGGCCCCCACAACGCCGCGCCACGCGCCAAGGGCGTTCTCCATCCCGGTTTCCTCTTTCAACGTTGGGATGTCAGGGAAGGCTTCAAGCCGCTCTGAGCCGAAGACCGCAAGGCCTTTGACACGGCCAGCCTCAATCAGCGGGCCCGCCTCAGGAACGGAGGAGGGCACCACGTCGAACCCACCCGCAACCATGTCTTGCAACGCGCCTGCCGCGCCTTGGCCTGCAATCATGCGCACTTGCGACATGTCCACGCCCCACTCGTTGAGAAGCGTCGCAGCCGCAATGGGCCACGAGCCGCCGCAGCCGCCCCCACAAGAGATCGAATAATCGCCGGGCGCGGCTTTGATGGCGTCCAGCGCCTCTGAAATGGTGCCCCACTCATTGTCGGCGCTGACATGGAAGCCAGCCGGGTCAAAGTTGTACTGCGCGATCGGGGTAAAGTCGTCGACATTGAAGTCGGCCTGACCCATCGGTTGGTAATGAGCGAAGTTGTAGATCACGCCAATCGTGTAGCCGTCGGGGTCTGCCTCCTTGATGGTGCTGATGCCAACGACACCGCCACCCTGACCCTGGTTCACAACGTTAAAGGGCACGTCAAACTTGGCTTGCAGGCGCTCAGACAGCATGCGCGCCGTCGAGTCCGTGCCGCCGCCAGCACCCGCTGGAACAACGATGGTGACGGGCCGCTCGGGCCAGTCGGCGAAGGCGGCGCTTGGCAAGGCTACCACCATGGCAGCCGCAATTAGGGATGAAAGTTTCATCGGTTTCTCCTCCAGAAATCAATTGATATATTACAGTATATTTAAAGAATACTTGTCAAGTGAGGACCTGATCGGCGGCGTAACCATTTAAATTAGAACGGTAAATTTGCGTTCCCTGCGGTGAGGGGATGCGTTTTGCGGGAACCCGCAAGGAATTTACGGATCTGGACATGGCAGGCGCGTGCAACTGCGCAGACCTTATGCCGACGCAGATCTGACGGCGCACAAAACCCCGCTGCCGTTTTCATTCCTCAAGCCAAGATAGGGCGCCCATGAAAGACATTGCCTGGATTGCCGTCGACTGGGGCACGACCAATCTGCGGGCCTACGCCATTGGCACGGCGGGGCAAGTTCTGGACAGACGGCTCGTGTCCAAAGGCATGGCACAGCTGGAGCGCTCCGCGTTTAAAAGCACGCTCCTTGAGGTCATCGACAGCTGGGCTGACCGCGTCCAAAGCTGCGACATCATCGCCAGCGGCATGGTTGGCGCAGCACAGGGCTGGGTCGATGCGGGATACCTTCAGGTGCCCTGCGACCCGGTCTCCTTTGGCACGACCGTAGAGGCCCCGATGCTCAGCAGCCGGTTCCGTCTTCATATACTGCCGGGCCTTTGCCAACGCCTGCCTGATGATGTGATGCGCGGCGAGGAAACTCAGATCGCGGGGTTCTTGATCAAGAACCCAAGGTTTGAAGGGGTCATCTGCCTGCCCGGCACCCATTCGAAATGGGTGAGAATTCAGGGCGGCAGGGTCGCCGGATTTGACACCTACATGACCGGCGAGATGTTCGCCGTGTTGTCGCAATACTCGATCCTGCGCTTTGATGTACAAGACCGTGGCTGGGATGATGTGGCCTTCCTGACGGAAATTGATCGGGCCACAAGCGAAGAGGTCGCTCTGGGTCGGTCGCTCTTCGCGCTGCGGGCATCGTCGATCTTGTCAGGGGCCAACAAGGCCGCCTCAAAGGCGGCGCTGTCGGGCATGTTGATCGGCAATGAACTGGCGGCGAACCAGACCCTTTGGGCGGACAAACCCGTCGCCATCATCGGGGCAGGCGGGCTGTCGCGGCTCTATACCGAAGCGTTGGAGCATCTCGGCTGTACGCCCATGGTCATGGACGCAGAAAAAGCCTGCGTGGCTGGTTTGGCGCGGGTGGCCCAGCGGTTCGTTGGCGGCGAGGTGGCCCATGCTTAGATGCAGTGTTCTCGGCGCCAAAGAGGGCCCACATTGAAGGGCCCCGCGCAATATGGTGAAGTGGACGCCGCCGCCATACAGGCTGAATGCACCATGCCAAATCCAGACGAAGCTCTTGAATGCTACCTGTCGATTGCCCGCTCAATTGCGGGCCCGACAGAGTACGAGCAGGTGCTGGCCAACTTTGCCGAGGGCCTGCGTTCGCTTATTCCGCATGATCATCTGGACATCGTGCTGCTGCACCCGTCCGGTATTCAGATTTGCTACGAGGCCGGGCTGCGCACCGCGTGGTCGAAGACCCATAACCCCTACATCTCCACTGATCGCAGCCCAATCCGTGCGCTGCTGCGTGGCGAGGTGCCCCATATCCTGACCCAAGATGCTTGGGTCGATCCGGTGTTTCATTTCGAAGGGTCAGACAGCAAGCCAATCTTTGACGCCAATCTGCACAGCCGCATCATCGTGCCTTTGCGCGTTCAGGGGGAGATCACCGGTTCGCTGGCGATATCGTCGCACCGCATTGGTGCTTATACCGAGCCGCTGGTGGTCATCGCGCAAGGCGCAGCCGATCTGGTCTCCGCTTATCTCTTTGCGTTGGAGCGCGGCAAGGAGGCTCGCGTCGCTGCCGTTGCCGAAAGCGAGGCGCGCGGGCGCGAAAACGCGCTGCGGGTCGGCGCGCTTAGGCTGACCGAGGGGATGGAGCGCGAACGCCAGCGTCTGGGCATGGATCTGCATGACCAGACCTTGGCTGATCTTGCACGGATCAAGCGCCGGGTATCCCGCTTGTCGGAACAAGACAGCGTTCCCAACACCGAGATCGACGATCTCGAGCAGGCGCTCGACAATTGCCTCAGCGATGTGCGCGGTATTGTAGAGGATATGAAGCCCGGGGTGTTGCAGCTCTTTGGCTTCTCGGAGGCGGTAGAGGCTCATTTTCAGCGCTGCCTCACCCATTACCGCCGCGAGATCGAAACCACTGTCGCGGACAGATCCGACGGCGCGGTCGACACGTTGTCCGACACGATCCGCACAGCGCTTTACCGCATCGTGCAGGAGGCCATAAACAACGCGTTGAAACATGGCGATGCCGACAAGATCGCGGTGGAAATATCGCAGACGGGCGGGCGGCTTTTTGTCAGTGTCGAAGATGACGGCCCCGGCATACATCTTGACCAATCGGCGCAGCCCAGCGGTCTCGCTAACATTTGCACGCGGGCCGAGCTAATCTCGGCCACCGTGGAAATCGGGCGCGCGCCAGCGCTCGGCGGGGCACGTGTCGAACTTTCGCTCGCATGCCCGTAAACTGCATCCTCGGGAATCACAAAGGAATGGCCCTGTGCGCTTGCTGATCTCAGAAGACGACCAACTGCACCGCGCCTTTATCGCGGGCGTCGCCAAGTCCGTCATGCCGGATGTTGATGAGGTGATCGAGACGGGCAATGGCCAGGCCGCGTTGGAGGCATTTCAGGCAGAACCCTTCGACTCCGTCATTCTCGATTTGCAGATGCCCGAGGTCACCGGGGTCGACGTGGCCAAATCCATCTGGTCGCGTCATCCGCAGACCCGCATCGTATTCTGGTCGAACTATTCCGAAGAGGCCTATATCCGCGGCATCACCCGGATCGTGCCGGAAGAAGCCGTCTACGGCTACGTCCTGAAATCCGCCCCCGAGGAACGGTTAAAGCTGGCGCTGCAAGGGGTGTTCATCGGCGAGCAATGCGTGATCGACCGCGAAGTGCGCGGCGTCCAGCAAAGATCGGCCAACAAGGTCTCGGCCCTGACCGATACGGAGTTCGAAGCGCTCGTCGATGTCAGTCTTGGACTAACCGACAAGGCCATCGCGGCCCGCCGCCACGTGTCGCTGCGCGGGGCGCAAAGTCGGTTGCAATTTCTTTACCAGAAGCTCGGACTTGATAAATCCGATGTGCCCTGCGGCAGCTGGGGGCCAAGTTTCAATTCCCGCACACGGGTGATCTCCGTTGCGATGGCGCGCGGGCTGCTCAATGCCGATGCGCTGAAGCAGGAAGAGGCCAAGTTGCAGGATTGGCTCCGCAAGACGCAATCCTGACCGGATATTCGGGAAACTTCTGCGGGTTCCCGCAGCAGAAATGCGCAGCCCCACGCAGTTCTCCCAACAGCGCTCCGTTAACCTCTCGTTAATGACCGCAATCTGGTCTTGGGAGGAGAACAAATGCCATTCGTCAATATTCGGCTGGTCAAACAAGTCATCGCGCATGACCCCGAGGGGGTTAAGGCGAAGATCAATGATGCTGTGACCGCTTCGATCAACGAGGCCGCGGGGATCCCGCGCGAAAATGTCTGGGTCGTGTTCGAAGAGATTGACGAGACGGATTGGTTCTCCGGCGGCGTTCGCGTCAAAGAACAGCGGCAAAGCTGATGATTGTCGAGAACCGCGACCCCCGGTTTGCAGAGATCATCGACCAAGATGCACAGCTTGAGGCGGTGGCAGGTGGCTACGGTTTCCTTGAGGGGCCCGTCTGGCACCCCGGCGAGCGGCACCTGATCTTCTCAGACATCCCGGGTAATCAGCTCAACATTTTGCGTGACGGTCGGGCAGAGGCCTACCGCTTGCCTAGCAACATGGCCAACGGCAATGCTTATGATCTGCAAGGGCGGCTCCTGAGCTGTGAACATGCAACCAGCACTGTAACCCGGGCTGAAATTGACGGCTCTCTCACGACCTTGGCGTCTCACTATGACGGCAAGGAGCTGAACAGTCCCAACGACATCGTCGTGCGCAAGGACGGTTTGATCTATTTCACCGATCCAACCTATGGCCGGATGGGCTATTACGGCGTCGAGCGCGACACCGAAATGGGATGTCAGGGCGTCTATTGCGTGACCAAGGACGGCGGCTCCATCACCCGGATTGCGGATGATTTCGGGCAACCGAACGGGCTTTGCTTCTCGCTGGATCATTCGGTGCTTTATGTGAATGACACGGAGCACAAACACATCCGCACCTTCGACATTGCGCCCGACGGCACTGCCAGCGGTGGCGAGGTGTGGGTCGAGGTCACCGTCGGCGAAGGCGAAGGTCATCCCGATGGCATGAAGATCGACAGCAAGGGCAATGTCTATTGCACCGGACCGGGCGGCGTTCATGTCATCGCGCCCGATGGGGTCACACTTGGCGTGATCCGCATGAGAGAATTTACCGCCAACTTCACATGGGGCGGGGACGATCTTTGCGATCTCTATTTCGCATCATCCACGACGCTGTATCGCACGCGTGTTAAGACACGGGGGCTGGCGTTGTTCTAACTGCGCAACCCGAGGGAGACGAGACCCGCGGGAACCGCAATACAACGATCCAAATGGGAGGAAATACCATGGATAAGAAATCACTGCTTTTGACGGGCACCGTACTCAGCCTGTCTGCAACAGCGGCATTTGCTGAAGGCGACATTATCAAGATCGGAGCGCTCTATCCGACGTCCGGCCCGTGCCAGCTGATCGGGGAATACTCGCTACTTGGTACCGAAATTCTGGCTGAAGAGATCAACGCAGCTGGCGGGCTGAACGGCAAACAGATCGAGGTCATTCACCGCGATTCCAAATGCGACCCGGCTGAAGCGACAGCCATGGCGCGCGACCTGATTGCACGTGAAGAGGTCGACTTCCTCGTGGGCGGCGTCAGCTCCTCCGTGGGTCAGGCGATCTCCGAGGTGTCGCGTCAGGAAGAGACGATCTACATCGCCGCGATCCCGAAATCGACGCAGATGACCTCGCCTGAGAACTTCCACAAATTCGTCTTCCGCGCGGCGGCCAACACCAACACCGAAGGCAAATCTGCCGCCGTCATCGCCGACCAGCTGGAGATGAACAAGATCTGCACGATCTTGATGGATTACTCCTACGGTCACTCCCTGAACGAGGCGTTCACCGCGCATATTGCCAAGATCCGGCCCGAGGCCGAGATCGTGCAGCAGGAATGGCCCAAGAACGGTACGACCGACTACACCGCGCATATCACCAACATCATGGCCGCAGGCTGTGACGGCGTGTTCTCCGGGGTTTGGGCAGGGCTGTTCCCGGCCTTTGCCAAACAGGCCGCACCATTTGGGTTCTTCAATCAGGTGAAATACGTCACCGCTGGCGAGGTCGGCTCCCCCGAGGTGGCCGAGCAGATGGGCGCAGACATGCCCGAAGGCATCTGGGCCAACTCCTACGAGGTGTTCTACCACTCCGCCGCTGATGCGCATGGCGAATTCACGGCCAAGCTGCAGGAAAAGCTGGGTGTTGAGAACACGCCAAGCTGGCCCGTTGTGGGCTATGTTGCGGCGCAGTGGCTGACGGAAGCCATTGCCAAAGCCGGGTCCAGCGAAACGGACGCGGTGATCGCAGCCCTTGAAGGTCTGTCGATCGACACCCCCATCGGGCCGCAAACCATGCGTGCCGAAGATCACCAGGCCAATCGCGGCCAATTCTGGGGCAAGATGGTACAGTCCGCTGATGATAGCTATCCGTACCGCCGGATGGAGCCCGTCTCCTACGTCGTTGCTGACGAGTTGATGGACTAACAAAGGCCTCCCTGGCGCCGGTCGGGCTGATCCGAAGTCTTCTTGGATCACTACGCCCGACCGGTTCTTAACGAGTCCCTATTGGAAGCGAGACAATGTTCGACAATCCGATGCTCACCTTCATCCAGCTGCTGAACGGCCTGTCCCTTGGGATGAGCCTGTTTGTCATTGCCGCCGGGCTGACGCTCATCCTCGGCGTGCTGCGCGTGCTGAACTTTGCCCATGGGGCGTTCTACATGTTGGGCGGCTATGTCTGCTTCTCGCTGGTCAAACTGCTGTCGGGGGTGCCCGGTGGGTTCTGGCTGGCGGCCATCGGGTCGGCCATCGCGCTTGCCGGGATGGCCTATCTGATCGAACGCACCATGCTGCGCCATCTCTACGAGCGCGATCACCTTTACCAGCTGCTCTTTACCTTTGCGCTGGTGATGATCATCGGCGATTTGGTGCGCTTCACATGGGGCACGCAGGTCCTGTCCGTCTCGCTGCCGCCCGGCTTCAAAGGCGCGGTCAATCTGGGCATTGCCTACTACCCGTCTTACCGGCTGTTTCTCTGCTTGATGGGCGTGATCGTCGCCGTCGGGATGTGGTACTTCGTCAACCGCACCCGCGCTGGCCGCTTCGTGCGCGCCGCGCGCCAAGACCGCGAAATGCTCGAATCCCTCGGGATCAATGTCGGCCGCATCTACATGTTGACCTTTGTCGGCGGCTCCGCCCTTGCGGGCTTTGGAGGCGCCCTTGCGGCCCCGGCTGTGGCGCTCAGCCAGGGCATGGACGCGGAAATCATCGTGCAATGCTTCATCATCGTCATCATTGGCGGGTTGGGCAGCCTCGGTGGCGCGTTCCTTGGGGCGCTTATTCTTGGACTGCTCAACTCCTTCGGGGTGATGCTGGTCCCCAATTTCGAAATTGTGCTCATTTACCTGATGATGGTCGTCGTGCTGATGATCCGTCCATGGGGTCTCTTGGGCAAGCCGGAGGCGCAGTGACATGATCACGCAACGCAACCTCATTCTGCTTGGCATCGTGGGGGCGGCTCTGCTCGCCTTGCCGCTGATCGGCAGCCTCTTCGCCATCTACTTGGTCAACGAGATCCTGATCTTCGCGCTCTTCGCGCTCAGCTTCAATCTGCTCTTGGGCTATGGCGGGCTGATCTCATTCGGCCATGCGGCCTACTTCGCCATCGGCGCCTATGCCTGCGCCGTTTTGCTCACCACCTTCGGCTGGCCGTTCTTCCTAGCTTTCGGCGCGGCGGCGGTTATCTCGGCGGTCTGCGCGGCGGTGATCGGCTATTTCTGCGTGAAGCTGACCGAGA
Source organism: uncultured Litoreibacter sp. (assembly GCA_947494645.1). Lineage (GTDB taxonomy): Bacteria > Pseudomonadota > Alphaproteobacteria > Rhodobacterales > Rhodobacteraceae > Litoreibacter. The sequence continues at coordinate 2,305,801 of CANLVO010000001.1, read as the reverse complement.
TCTATTTCTCCATGCTCACGCTCGCCTTTGCCCAACTGGTCTGGGCCGTCGCCTTCAAATGGATTGCGGTCACAGGCGGCGACACGGGCTTTATCGGCGTGGCCGTGCCCGACTGGCTCGATGTGCCGGTGAGGTTCTACTACTTCACCATTGTGGTGGTCGCGCTCTGCGCCTGGATCATGTGGCGGATCGTCAACTCGGCCTATGGCTTCACGCTTGTCGCCACCCGCGAGAACCGCAACCGTGCGGAGTTCATCGGCGTCGATGTGAAACGCATCCAGCTGGTGGCGTTCATCCTCGCAGGCACATTTGCTGGCGTCGCGGGGTCGCTGTTCACACTGTTCAACCACTCCGTCTTTGTCGAAAGCGCGTGGTGGACCCAGTCGGCTGAGGTGATGATCATGTCCATCTTGGGCGGTGTCGGCACCTTCCTCGGCCCGGCCTTGGGCGCGGCGACGCTGCTGATCCTCGACCGCTTCATCACCGAATGGACCGTCTATTGGCCGACATTCTTGGCCATCATCCTGCTCGCCGTCCTGTTCTTCTTCCCGGAAGGCCTGATGGGCTTCGCCTCCAAACGCAAAAAGAAGGGGGAGTGATCCGATGTTGAAAATAGAAAACCTCGGCATGAACTTCTCTGGCTTTCAGGCGCTGAACGGCATCAATCTGGAGCTGCAGGAAGGTGAAAAACACGCCATCCTCGGGCCAAACGGGGCAGGGAAGACCACCTTCTTCAATTGCCTGACCGGCCAGCTTTATCCCACGGACGGGGTGACCCATTACAAGGGTAAGAAGATCACCGGGCTGACCCCCAGCCGCATCGTGAACCGCGGCATCGCGCGGTCATTTCAGCGGATCAACATCTATCCCAAACTCAGCGTGTTTGAGAACGTGCAGGTCGCGCTGATCGCGGACAAGAAGATGATGTTCAACCTCTTCCGCCCTGGTGCCGCGCTCTTTCGCGATGAAACCGCGCGGATGCTGGAGCTGGTCAATCTGACCGATGAGGCGGACGAGACCGCAGGCCTGATGTCCTACGGCAAGCAAAAGCAGCTGGAGCTGGCGATTGCTTTGTCGTCAGAACCCGACCTGCTCCTTCTCGATGAACCCACCGCCGGCATGTCTCCGCAGGAAACCATGGATTCCATCGCCCTGATCGGGGAGATCGCCTCCAAGCGCAAACTGACTCTCCTCTTCACCGAACATGACATGGAGGTGGTCTTTGCCATCGCCGACCGCATGTCCGTCCTGCACCACGGCGAGCTGATTGCGACCGGTAGCCCCGACGAGGTGCGCAACAACGAAGAGGTGCGCCGCATCTATCTGGGGGAGCATGCCGATGACGCTGCTTGATGTATCCGACATTCACACCGCCTATGGCATCTCCGAGGTGCTGTTCGGGGTCTCGATCCGTGTTGAAGACGGCGAATGCGTGGGCTTGCTGGGTCGCAACGGGGTGGGCAAAAGCACGACCATGCGGTCGATCAACGGCCTGACCCCGCCGCATAAGGGCTCCGTCACATGGCGCGGGTCCGAGATCAGCGGCCAGCCCACCTATGACATCGCCCGCCTCGGCATCGGGTTCGTGCCCGAGGACCGCCGCGTCTTCCCTGAGCTGACCGTGTGGGAAAACCTCGACATCGCCCGCCGCTCCCGAGGCAAAGCTGATGAATGGGACGAGCAAAAAGTCTACGCGCTCTTCCCCGAGCTGGAGACCTTCAAGGAACGCAAAGGCGGCTTCCTGTCCGGCGGGCAACAGCAAATGCTCACCATCGCCCGCTCGCTCATGGGCAACCCCGACATCTTGCTGCTGGACGAGCCGTCCGAGGGCCTCGCGCCGTTGGTGGTCGACAAGCTGCGCGACCAGATCGCGTCCCTGAAAGCACAAGGCCTGTCCATCGTGCTGGCCGAGCAGAACCTGAACTTCGTGCTTGAGCTCTCCGACCGCGTCTATGTGCTCGAAAAGGGCGAAGTGAAGTTCGAAGGCACGCCCGCGCAAATCCGCGAGGATCCCGAGCTTATCAAACGATACCTGACTGTCTGAAGGAGCCTCCCCATGGCCCATACAATGCCCGACCTGTTCAAGATCGACGTCAAAGGCCACTCGATCACGGACGCCCGCACCGAAATGGTGGCCCGTGGCAAAGTCATTGCCACCGACGAGCCGCCGGAGCGTGGCGGCACCGACCTCTATGCGTCGCCGCTGGAAACCATGCTGTCTTCATTCCTTGGCTGCACCAACGTCATCGGCAACTACGTCGCCGGGTTGCTGAAGATGAACGTGGAAAGCATGGAGTTCGACGTCTGCGGCCATTTCGATACCCGTGGTGTTTTCGGCAAGGCCGAGATCGGCACGCCGTTCCCCACCATCGAGCTGACCGTGCGCATCAAGACCGACGCCACAGACGAGCAAATCGAGAAGCTGAAAACCATCGTCGCCGAAAAATGCCCCGTCTCAGTGCTGCTGCGCCGCGCCGGGTGCGAAATTGTCGAGAACTGGGTCCGGGTCTAGACGGGCGGCTTACAGCTCGGGCCAAAGGGCAGTTTGCGGGTGGAACTGTGACCACGCGAACCAGAAGGCCTGATGGCTGCCCAGATCCGCACCATCTGCGTCAACCGCGCGAATGCCGCCCGCATCCAGCACAAGCCGAACGTTTTCCACCGCAATGTCCTCGCCTTTGCTCAGGGCCGCGAACGCCTTGTTGCGCGGAAACGCGATGGGTTTGCCCGAGGCCGTGGTCACCCCGATTACATCCTCATGCACCGGCAATCTCGGGTCCACGTCCCCCACCGGAAAGATCGGCCCCTTGGCGTCTCGCGTGTTGCGCAAGTCGTAGTCGCGCCCCAGCGCCAGGGCTTCAATCAGCACCGTCGTGTCCGGGTGTGCGGCCTTCCATGCGCCCCAGCTTGTCGTCACCACGCTGGCCTGATCCAGCTGTACGCCTTTCTCGGCCAACGGCCCGGTGACGGCCTTGCCCAGAAACGTATCGAAGACAGAATAGGTCTCGATGTCATACATCACCTTGTTCGACCTGATCAGCAGCCCCGAGGTGCGCAGGATGGGGCGCTCCACCCCGTCCGGCAGATCGTCCGTAAAGTAGGCCTGCGCCGCGCCGCACAGCGTGCAGTAGGGGATCGCGAGGTCCCGCCCGCCCAGCGTGTCATTGACCATCTCGCGGATCTCCATGATCCGGCGCGGATAGGCCCGGGTGACCCCGTTCACCTCGATCCCAAACACAATGTCCTCGTCCTTCAGCCAGGTCGCCTCAGTCGCGGTGCTGAGGGCAGGGTTGTCGGCGGCGGGGATACAGTCGCAAATCTCGTCGGTCGTGTCATAGGGCCGGGCATCGATGTTGACGCCGCCCCACGAGACCAGATGCCAGTCAATCTCGCCCGCCACCAAAATACGCTCCCAACCGGGCACGTAATTGGTAAAGACCGCGCGCTTGTGGTCCAGATATCCGGGGTAGGCGGGAATGTCCCACGCCATCATATGGTCGATGATCTCGCTACGGTGGCGGAAGGAGGTCACCTCGATCCCCAGAATGTCCGTCGCCGTCCGCTTCAACGCCGCCTCAAAGGCAGGCCGCCATGTGAACCGCATTATGTCGCTCAACGCCCAGACCACCCTCGGGTCGCGGGCGGCTGCGATGGCGTCAAAAACCCGCATGTCTTCCGAATTCCAGCCTGATTGCGCCGTGCTGAACTGCACGACCTTGTTCATTGCTGCTTGCAGATCATCCGGCAAAGCCCCTGTCGGGGTGGCAGGTGGCGTTCCGAACTGTTCAATCACGTAATCCGGCAGCGCCTCGGCGCGGCTGGGCTGGCTTGCGATGCCGGTCAGAAGAAGCCCCAAAACCACCGCCAAGACGCTGTTTTTCATACTTGATTTAACCTTCTGACACATCACGAAACTGCCGCGCTGATATGCAGTATAGCGCCACAAAGACCGGGTGCTCTTCACGTTTTGAACAGGTGGGGCACGGGTGAAAAAGCGGCCCAATCGCCCGGCCAAAACCACTCATTTGAACCTGAAATGAGACTAAAATCGTCACGTTTTGGCCGTATTGGTTGGCGAAACTTCCCTCGGATTGGCGGTTTATCCGCCGTGGTTGGGAAAAACAGATGTCGTATGAATTTGGAGCGCAGCGGTCTGCGACCCGGGCGGATGGTCGCAACGGGGCGGTCAAGCTGATCGTTCAGGTTCCGTGTTTCAACGAGGCCGAAACCCTTGCAGATGTGCTGGCAGAGATCCCGCGCACAATCGAGGGGATATCGCAGGTCGAGGTACAGGTCATCGATGATGGCTCTACGGACGCGACCATAGAGGTGGCCCAAAAAGCCAATGCCGATCACATCGTTCGCCAGAAAAGCAACAAGGGGCTGGCCAGCAGTTTTCAGGCCGGTATCGACAACGCGCTGGCGCAAGGCGCGGATATCATCGTCAACACCGATGGCGACAACCAGTATTGCGGCAGCTCGATCCCCGATCTGGTGCGCCCCATTCTCGAGGGGCGGGCTGATATCGTGTTGGGCGACCGCCGCCCCGGCGAGAACAGCGAATTTTCCATCAGCAAACGTCTGATGCAACGCGTCGGCAGCCGCGTCGTGCGCCGTCTCGCGGGCATCGAGGTGCCGGACGCCGTCACCGGCTTCCGCGCCTATAACCGCGACGCGGCCATGAGCATCAGCGTCATGACCCGTTTCAGCTACACAATCGAGACATTGATCCATGCAGGCCAAAGCGGCCTCACGGTAACGTCCGTCCCGGTGCGGACCAACTCCGCCACCCGCCCCTCGCGGCTGTTCAAATCCATCGGCCAGTTTTTGGGCCGTCAAGCAGTGACCATGGTGCGCAGCTGCGTCATGTACCGCCCGCTGCAAACCTTCATGACCGCCGGGATCATCATGACCATCATCGGCGCGCTGCCGATCCTGAGGTTCCTCTATTTCTTCGCCATCGGCGATGGCGACGGCCACATCCAGTCACTGGTGCTGGGCGGGGTGTTCCTGCTGGCGGGCTACATGACCATCGTCATTGCGTTTCTCAGCGACACCATCGCCACCAACCGCCGCTTGGCCGAAGAGGCCCTGACGCGCCTGCGCCGTCTTGAGGCGGATCGCCAGCCGCATGACAATGGTAGGCAGGGCCCGGCGCCCGCTCCCACAAATATCGCGGCCGAGTAACATGTCCCTGACGCTGGCTCCACGCGCAACGGCCCCTGCGGCCATCAGCTTGCCCATGGCCATCGCGGCCACGGGGGCGGTGTTTTATGGCGTCTTGCTGTGGGTCTCCGTGCAGATGAACCTGCAGGCCTTTGGCTATGATTTCTACGATCAGGTCTGGCTGGCGCTGCGCGAGGGGCGGCTCGATCTGCCCATCCGCGTGCTGCGGATCGAGGGGCATTACACGGCTGACGGCACGGCGTATTTCTATCACGGGCTGGCCCCGCTGGTGATCCGCGCGCTGCTCGATCCGTTGATCCAGATCGGGCAGGTCAGCCTGTCTCCGCTCTCTATCTGGCTCTGGACGGTGCTCGGCACCGCGCTTTATCACACGGCCTTTCTGCGCGTGATCCCCGAGGCCCGCACAGGTCTTCGCGCGGCGTTATCCGCGCTTTTGTGGTTTGGCGGTCCGGGGGTGATCCTCGCCGGGAACCACGCGTTTTATCACGAGCCTATTTCCTTGGGCTATGCGCTTGGCGGTGGCTTCGTGCTGCTTTGGGTCCGCGCGGTCCAAGCCGGGCGGATGTCCGTCCGTACCCTTCTGGGCCTGGCGCTTCTTGCCGCGCTCTGCGTGCATGCCCGCCCCAACCTTGCCGCAGCTCTCTATATTGGCGTTGGATTAGCAGCGCTCTGGGCACTTTGGAGTGCCCGTCTGCGTATGGCCGCCCCGGTGCTGTTGGCGGCTCTTGTGCTGGGCGGTGGCGGGTACAGCTATTTGGCCCTGAACGAGGCACGCTTTGGCGACAAGGGCATGACCCATGGAACATTCGAGGAAAGCCCGATCCGCTACGGCATGATGTTCTGGGGCAAGGAAAACAAGGACAGCCTGCGGGCCCGCGCCTTCATGGAGCATGGCCGCTTTAATCTGGGCCGCGTGCTGCCCAGCGCATTGGCCTATCTGGCCCTGCCGCCGGAACAATGGAGCGCCAAGGCCCATGGCACGGCCCGCAACCTGCACTTCAAGGCCACCGCGTCGCAAAGCGGCTTCACCCGGATCGAGACGCCCACCAGCGGCCTCCTCTTCCTGTGGACCGGCTGGATCATACTGGCGGCCTTTGGCATTGCCCGACTGCGCCACGCCACATGGGCGCAGCTGGCCTTGGTTGCGACCACCGGGGCCTCCGCCGTCTTGATGTTGTCTTACGCAGCCATCACGCTGCGCTATATGCTGGCGCTCTGGCCGCTGGTCGCGGTCCTCAGCCTGATCGGGCTGCCCCGCGCTGCTCAGGCGTTGGGGGGCCTCGCGCCTGTCCGCATCGGCGCGTTGGGTGCTGCCGTGACGATGGGCGTCATCATGAGCCTGCAAACAGCCGGGGCGTATCGCTTTGAATTCCGCGAAGAGACCGGAACTTTCTTTGAAGCATGGGACACAGAGACCTGTCGCGCCCATGTATTGAATGCAAACCTGCCCGCAGACAGGGTTACGGCCCTATGTCGTGCGCCGCGGGTCGAGACGTAGAACGAGGAGCAAGAAAATGGCACAGACAATGAGCCTGAAGAGCGGATATATCACCACGATGCGCGGGCTGAACGCCCTGTCACGCAGCGTCGGGTTGAACCGGTGGCTGGACGCCCGCCGCGACGGCTCGCGGCTGGCCCATTGGGCCCGCTCCCTTGGCGCGATCCATGACCTTGACGGGCTGGTGGCGCTGGATGTTCCTTGGTGGACCTATAATGCCATCGACGAAGTCACCAAATTCCTTGAGACCCGCCCCGGCGCACGGGTGTTCGAATATGGCTCCGGCGCCAGCACCATCTGGCTGGCCAAACGCGCAGGCCACATCACCAGCGTGGAGCATCACGCAGGCTGGTTCCAACGCATGGAGCAGACGCTGGCGGATACCAAAGACCTCTGCCCGGTGGAACTGCGCCTTGTTGCGCCTGACACGTCTCCTGCGGCAGATGATCTCTATATTTCCCAGAAAGCCGGTGAGAAGGGCCAAAGCTTCGAGGCCTATGCCAGCGCCATCGGCGCTGAGCCGGACGCGCTTTATGATGTCATCGTCATCGACGGGCGTGCTCGCAATGCCTGCCTCGCCCACGCCGCGCGGCATCTGGCCCCGGACGGCATGATCGTTTTCGACAACACGGGCCGTGACCGGTACATGCAGGCCATCAAAGCCTCCGATCTCAGCGCCCAGCATCTGCGTGGCCTGACCCCGGCGCTACCCTATCCCGACAAGACAACCCTACTGCGCAAGGCAGACGCGGCGGCGTGAAACGCTACGCCCGCCTCCTGAAAATCGTCGGGGTCCTGTGCCTCGCGGTGGCGGTGCTGTTCATGGCGCGCGAGGTGCTCAACCACCGCGACGCGCTGCTCGGCTGGCGGCCCGGTCCCTCCATGCTGGCGATGCTTGCAGGCCTCGCCGTTGTCTATGGCGCGGCGCTGTTTGTCTTGGCGGAATGCTGGCACCGGATCATCGGGCTGTATGGCGCAGAGCCCCGCAGCCGCACATGGCCGTCCTATACCACCACGCTGGTCGCCCGGTACTTGCCGGGCAATGTCGCGCATATCTTTGCCCGCGCGGCGTGGCTGCGCAACGGCACCGTCAGCACGCCTGATCTGGCACGCGCCAGCGCCATCGAGCTGATCCTTGTCCCCTCCGGCGCGGCCCTCGCGCTCTTGGCATTGCTGCCATTCCTGCCTGTCACCGCCATTGCCGCCCAGATCGGGCTGCCCGTCGCCGCCCCGATCGCGGGCGCGCTCGCCCTCGCGCTGGCCGCAGCGGCAGCGGTGCGCCACTTGCTCTTTCGCCAGCTGCGCGGTGCGTGGCGGCCCGTGCTGGCACCGCTGCTTCTGTCCACGCTGTTCATGGCCGTGCTCGGCGCGGTCTTCGCGCTGATCTCCGGCACCATTGCCGGCACCGGTTTTGCGCTGGGTATGGCGGCTGGCCTTCTGGGCTGGCTCATTGGATACGCCACCCCCGGCGCGCCCGGGGGCCTCGGCTCTCGCGAGGCGGTAATCACGCTGATGCTGTCCACGGTCGCAGCGCCCGAGACGGCGATCCTCGTGGCGCTGGTCTTCCGGCTGATCACAACATTGGGCGAATTTGCCTGCTTCGCGACAGGGGCGCTGGCCATTCCACGCAAGGCTCTGCCAGCAAGCGTCAAGTCTTCGCCACAATCTTAAGGCAAAACTAACCCGGGGGCGTCATCACGGGGGATGTGTTGATGTTTGTTCTTGCGATCTTTTACCGGTTACAGCTGTTCTTTTTCGGATTTGCCATCTCTGCTGCCGGGCTGGTCGCGGCGGGCATGATGTCGACCATGGTAGACGACCCCTCGCCAAATCTGGCGGGCGAAGAGGCCGCCGAGCCAAGGCATTTTGTCAGTTCTGACTAGAAGTTAATCTCAACGCCCGGCAGGCGCAAGGCCTTGACCAGTTCGCGCACCTCTTGGCGCGCCGCCACGTTCGAGATGTTGAGGTTCTTGATCCCGATATCGCCCAGATCCAGCAGGGTCAGGCCACGCGGGAACAGTTCGCGGAAAATCACCCTTTCCGAGAAGCCCGGCCCGATGCGGAAGCCCACCCGTTTGGCCAAAGCATCCACCGCATCGGTGATCTTCTTCTTGTTGTGCATCCGCTGGGTACCCACCCGGTTGCGCACAACCACCCAGTCAATCGGGTCGAGCCCCGCTTGAGCGCGCAATTGGCGGGCCTGCCAGACCATTTCGGAATAGACCGACGGGCCCAGCACCTTCTGCGTCTCCGGTTCGATCCGCGCCAGCAGGTCAAAGTCGATAAAGCTGTCATTGAGGGGGGTGACCAGCGTGTCGGCCAGCGAATGGGCCACCTGGCTCAGCCGGGTATGCGAGCCGGGGCAATCGATGACGATAAAGTCGAACCGCCCCTCCATGCTGTTCACGGCCTCCGTCAGGCGGCGGTCATATATGTTTTCTCCCGGCAGCAGGCTGCTTTGGGCAATCTCAGGCAGCCCAACCACCTCAGGCAGAGGCAGGTCCAACCCTGTCTTGGCAGCATAGGCCGCCCGGTTTTCGCAGTATCGGCTAAAGCTGCGCTGGCGTAGGTCCAAATCCAACGCGCCCACGGTAAATCCCATGCGGACCAGCGCCGTGGTGACATGCATGCAATTGGTGGATTTGCCCGAGCCGCCTTTTTCGTTGCCGAAGACGATAATATGCGCAGCCATCTCTAGCCCCCTGCTCCTGTCCCGTGTCCTCATTCGAGGTTAACGCGCTTATAAGGGCAACAGGCCGCGATGAGAAGCGCTAGCCCCTTATGGCCGGTAACTATTTGGTCGCTGCACCCTCACGGCAACAAAGCGAACTCCCAGACGCGCCACCCCGTGCTTTGGCGACACCCCCGGTACCCCCAACAAAAAAGCGCCCCCCACAGGGAGCGCTTTCTCAATCGTTCCAAAAGGGCAGGGCTTAGAAGCCAAGACCTTCGTATTTGTTTTTGAACTTCGACACACGGCCGCCAGTGTCCATCAGGCGCTGGTTGCCGCCGGTCCATGCAGGGTGCACGGACGGGTCGATGTCCAAAGCGATCTGGTCGCCTTCGGCGCCCCAGGTCGATTTCATCTGTACCACGGTGCCGTCGGTCATTTTGACGTTGATCATGTGGTATTCGGGATGGGTATCTTTTTTCATGATGCCAACCTTTACGCGTCTGCGCCGCTGGAGAGCGGCTTGTAATTTGTTTGCTCGGCGATACGTGCGGATTTGCCGCGACGCGAGCGGAGGTAGTACAGCTTGGCGCGACGCACACGGCCACGGCGCACCACGGTGATGCTCTCGATATTGGTGGAGTGCAGCGGGAAGACCCGCTCGACGCCTTCACCAAAGGAGATCTTGCGAACACAGAACGACCCGGCGATGCCGCTGCCGTTGTTGCGTGCGATGCAGACGCCTTCGTAGTTCTGAACACGGGTGCGTGTACCCTCGGTCACCTTGTAACCGACGCGGATGGTGTCACCCGCTTTGAAGTCTGGGATATCCTTGCCCAGTTCGGCGATTTGTTCCGCCTCAAGTTGTGCGATCAGATCCATCTGAAACGCTCCTTCATATGACCCCGGTTTGCCCGGTGAATGTTTGCGCGTCCCAAGAGCTGTCGGTCTTCTTTCGGGTCCACTTTACGTGCCCGCCACAGATCAGGTCGTCGTTGCTTGGTGCGCCGTCCTTTGGCTTCCGTTTGCTGCGTCGAAGAAAACGCGTCGGAAGCTCAATAAAATAACGGCTCCGGTCAGTATTCTGATTCCAGATTTGGGCGGTATAAGTGGGATCGCCCGATGGATCAAGCCCTTCAGGCTCAGAACCGCTGGACACCGCCCAAAGGCGGCCATTCTGGGCTCCCACCCTAGGGATTTCCGCCTCTAAGGGTTCCGAAAGCACGCGGCAACGCATATGTTGAGATCAAGCAGTCGAGAGCTTCCCAAGGTGGTATCATGAGCGAGATGTTGGCGACTAAGTCATGTGACAGCTGTCCCATCAGGCACCGCGCCGTCTGCGCCAGCTGCGACGCGGACGAGCTTCTGACGCTCGAAAGTATCAAATATTACCGCACCTATCAGGCAGGCCAGACCATCGTCTGGGCCGGTGACCGTTTGGAATTTGTGGCCTCCGTGGTCTCGGGCACGGCCACGATTGAGCATCTCACCGATGATGGGCGGAAACAGACGTTGGGGCTGCTTCTGGCCTCTGACTTTATCGGCCGACCGGGTCGCGACACCGCCATTTATGACGTGACCGCCGTCACCGAGGTGACGCTTTGCTGTTTTCGCCGCAAGCAGTTCGAGGATCTGGTCCGCGACACGCCACATATCGCACAGCGCATGCTGGAAATGGCATTGGACGAGCTCGATGCCGCCCGTGACTGGATGTTCCTTCTGGGTCGCAAGACCGCGCGTGAGAAAATCGCAAGCCTGCTCTTGTTGATCCTGCGCCGCACGGAAGCGCCGGGCATCGCCCCCCTGACCGATAGCCGCGTGATCGAGCTGCCGCTCACCCGCGAGGCGATGTCGGACTACCTTGGCCTGACACTTGAGACCGTCAGCCGCCAGTTCTCCAAGCTGAAAACCGACGGTGTGATCCGCCTCGATGGCAAGCGCCGGGTGATCCTGCCCGACATCGACCGGTTGAAACGCGAGGCGGGCGACGCTGACGCCTAAGGCTCAATGCGCCATCAACACCGGCAGATGCGCTTTGCGCAGGATCGACCGTGTGACCCCGCCCAACACCGCTTCGCGCAGCCTTGAATGGCCGTATCCTCCCATCACAAGCACGTCCACGCCGGTCTCCTTGGCGCGGGCAAGCAGCTGCGAGGCAATATCGGACTGGCGTTGCGCGGCCACCGTGACCTGCACTTTCGCCCCCTTGCGCGTCAGCATCTGCGCCATCCGCCCGCCGGGGTCCGAGCGGTCCACGCCGTGCTGCGGCGGGTTGATCAGGCAGATATCCGTAACCTCCGCCTGAGCGACCAGTGGTGCGGCGGCTTTCGCAGCGGCCAGCGCCTCTGCGCCGTCATCCCAAGCGATCATGACCCGGCTTGTCGCGGCATCCTTCCGACCGCTGTCGGGGACCACCAACACCGGGATATCCGCCCCAAACAGGCAGGCCTCAAACCCGGCCACATCCTGAAGGGTGCCGCCTTCGGCATAGGGCAGGGGCAGGATCGCCAGATCGTAAAACCGCATGTGATCCGCCAGAAACGGCTCCAGCCCGCCGGTCATCATGGTGACGGTTTCCACGTCCCATAAGATGTCTTCGCGGGCCAGCCGCTGGCGGACGTTTTGCTCAAGCGTGGTGGCGTCGATTTGCGCAGCCTCAAGGTTGGTTTGCACCGCGATGGCCTGGGCGCCCGCGTAGTAGAAACCGGGGTCAGTGCTGTCGATGCCGGCGCAGATCACATACAGATGCGCCCCCCATTTGCGGGCCATCTGAATGGCAAAATCCAAGGTGCCAAGCCCCCGGCTCGGATCGTGCAGAAACGTCGCGATAGATGTGTAGCTCATGCTCAGGGCTCCCTTTTTGTGCTGCCTCAGCCTGCCTCGCTCCGCCGCGGCCGACTTTGATCTGGCTCAAATCCCGCGATTTTGCAGTTTCTTGACACAGATCAAGGTCCGCCCCGCCGCGGCTTGCAAAAACACCCCAACGAACAGGTCGCGCGGCCACGTGCTGCGCGGGAATACGAAAGGGGACATCCGCGATGTTGAACTACCTCAAGCTCATCTTGCTGGGGCTCGTGTTTCTGTTTGCCGCGCTGGCGGCGAACTGGGGCCGGGATCTGGCCTATCAGGTCCACGCGATTATCATCATGGCGGTCTCGGGCGGCCTGTTTCTGTGGGTGCTGCGCCGCACCGACGAGCCGGAGCCGCAGGTCGACACCAGCGGCTATATGGACGGCGTGGTGCGCGCGGGCGTCATCGCCACCGGGTTCTGGGGGGTCATAGGCTTTCTGGTGGGCGTGGTCATCGCGTTCCAGCTGGCCTTTCCGGCGCTGAACCTCGACTGGGCGCAGCCCTTCGCCAATTTCGGACGCCTGCGCCCGCTCCACACATCGGCGGTGATCTTCGCCTTCGGGGGCAACGCGCTGATCATGTCGTCCTTCTACATCGTGCAACGTACCTGCGGGGCGCGGCTGTGGGGCGGCAATCTCGCGTGGTTCGTCTTTTGGGGCTACAACCTGTTCATCGTGCTGGCCGCCACGGGCTACTTGCTCGGCGCGACGCAATCCAAGGAATACGCAGAGCCCGAATGGTATGTCGATATCTGGCTCACCGTGGTCTGGGTCGCCTTCCTCGCCACGTATCTAGGCACCATCTTCACCCGCAAGGAGCGCCATATCTACGTGGCCAACTGGTTCCTGCTCTCCTTCATCGTCACCGTGGCGATGCTGCATGTCGTCAACAACATCTCGATCCCGGTCTCCATCTGGGGCTCCAAATCGGTGCAGCTCTTCGCCGGTGTCCAAGACGCGATGACCCAGTGGTGGTACGGCCATAACGCGGTGGGCTTCTTCCTGACGTCGGGCTTCTTGGGCATGATGTACTATTTCGTGCCCAAGCAGGCAGGCCGCCCGGTCTATTCCTACAAGCTGTCGATCATCCACTTCTGGGCGCTGACCTTCCTCTATATCTGGGCGGGGCCGCACCATTTGCATTACACCGCGCTCCCCGACTGGGCGTCCACGCTGGGCATGGTCTTCTCGATCATCCTGTGGATGCCCAGCTGGGGTGGCATGATCAACGGGCTGATGACGCTGCAAGGCGCGTGGGACAAGCTGCGCACCGACCCGATCATCCGCATGATGGTGGTCAGCCTGGCGTTCTATGGCATGTCCACATTCGAAGGCCCGATGATGTCGATCCGGGCGGTCAACTCGCTGTCGCATTACACCGACTGGACCATTGGCCACGTGCATTCCGGCGCGCTGGGCTGGAACGGGATGATCACCTTCGGGGCGCTTTACTTCCTGACGCCCAAGCTGTGGGGCCGCGCGTCGATGCACTCCATGGCCGCGATCAACTGGCACTTCTGGTTGGCGACGATCGGCATCGTGCTCTACGCGTCGTCAATGTGGGTCACGGGCATCATGGAAGGCCTGATGTGGCGCGAGGTCGATGCGCAGGGCTTCCTGGTTAACTCCTTCGCCGACACGGTGTCCGCGAAATTCCCAATGTATGTCGTGCGCGGTCTGGGCGGGGTGCTCTACCTCGCAGGCGGGCTGATCATGGCATGGAACATGTGGATGACGATCCGCGGCGGGCAAACCCGCTCCGCGCCGGTCGGCGTCCCGGCAGAATAAGGGGGCATCTGACATGGGTATCCTGAACAAACACCAAATCCTCGAACGCAGCCCGACGCTTCTTCTGCTCGGTTGTTTCTCGGTGGTCACCGTTGGCGGCATCGTCGAAATCGTTCCGCTCTTCTACCTCGAAAACACCATCGAGAAGGTGGAAGGCGTCCGCCCCTATTCGCCGCTCGAGCTTACTGGCCGCGACATCTACATCCGCGAGGGGTGCTACACCTGCCACTCCCAGATGATCCGCCCGATGCGCGACGAGGTGGAACGCTACGGGCATTACTCGCTCGCCGCAGAGTCGATGTATGACCACCCGTTCCAATGGGGTTCAAAACGCACCGGGCCGGATGTGGCCCGCGTGGGCGGGCGCTACTCGGACGCATGGCATGTGGACCACCTGCGCGACCCGCAATCGGTGGTGCCCGAGTCCATCATGCCGAAATACGCCTTCCTGTCGGACACCCAAATCGACGGCGAATATGTGCAGGACCTGCTGGAAACCCACCGTATTGTCGGCGTGCCCTACACGGACGAGATGATCGCCTCCGCACAAGCTGATTTCACGGTGCAAGCCGATCCCGACGCCGATTGGGAGGAGATGGTCGAACGCTATCCCGGCGCGGTCGTCTCTAACTTCGACAGCCAGCCCGGCATCACGGAGATGGATGCGCTCGTCGCCTATCTGCAGATGCTCGGCACGCTGGTCGATTTCTCCACCTTCACCCCAGATGCAAGCCGCTAAAGGAGCACTCCGATGGAAACCTACACATTCTTGCGCGAATTGGCCGACAGCTGGGTGCTTTTGCTGATGACCGCCTTCTTTCTGGGCGCGATCCTCTGGGCCTTCCGCCCGGGCTCGAAAGATATTCATGCCGAAACCGCCTCGATCCCGTTTCGCAACGAAACGCTGACCGAGAACCGCGAATTGCCCTGCATGAAGAACTGCCCCGATTGCGCCTGCAAAAGCGCGTTCAACTTTGATCAGGAGCCGGTGGCATGAGCGAGCAAGAAATTGACGAGACCACCGGTGTCGACACAACCGGCCACACTTGGGACGGCATCAAGGAGCTTAACAACCCGCTGCCCCGCTGGTGGCTCTGGTGCTTCTACCTCACAATCATCTGGGGTGTCGGCTACACCGTCGCCTATCCCGCGTGGCCAATGCTCACGGGCGCGACCTCAGGGCTGTTGGGTTACTCCACCCGCGCCGAAGTGGCCCAAGACATCGACCGGTTCGAGACGCAAAATGCCGCGTTGAAAACCGCGCTGGCCGAGGTCGAGCTGGCATCGCTGTCGGACAACCCTGACCTGCAACGGTTCGCAGTCGCAAACGGTGCAGCGGTGTTTCGGACCAACTGCTCGCAGTGTCACGGCTCAGGTGCCGCCGGTTCGGTCGGCTATCCTAACCTGCTTGATGACGACTGGCTTTGGGGCGGGGAGATCGACCAGATCGCCCACACCGTCCGACACGGCATCCGCAACGAGACCGACAATGACGCGCATTGGTCCCAGATGCCGGCCTACGGCGACATTTTGGAAGACGAGGAAATCGCGGGTACGGTCGAATATGTCCTCAGCCTCTCTGGCGGAGATCACGACGCAACCCTCGCGCAAACCGGTGCGGTGATCTTTGAGGAGCAGTGCTCCGCCTGTCACGGCGAGAATGGCATGGGCGACCCCGAGCAGGGTGCCCCAAATCTCACGGACGCCATTTGGCTTTACGGCGGCGACCGGGAGACGCTGCTTGAGACGATCACGAATGCACGGTTCGGCGTCATGCCAGCCTGGGGCAGCCGCCTCAGCGCGGCAGATGTCAACGCGGTCGCGGCCTATGTTCACGGTCTTGGAGGAGGCGAATAGAGGCGCGCGACCGCGCACGAAAATTTCGAAACGCGCATGGGATCACCCGCCTGTGCGCCAGCTCTGACCGAGGATCCTGTTCGCACATTCTTCTCGGTCAGAGCGCAGTTCTGTGCGGAAGAGTTTTGTACAAAATGGGTTTTGGGCCTTCTGAACTTACCCCGTTTTGTACAAAACTCCGTCACAGCCCCGATTTCGGCCAAACTTGATCTGGGTCAAAGCCCGCCCAAGCCCCGCCCGCTACACCAAGGCAGCGAACAGGTTTGGCCAAGATATGAACACTCCCGAACAACAGTCTCTCTACGCTCCGCAAGAGCCGATTTTCCCGCGCCGCGTCAGCGGATTTTTCCGCACGTTCAAGTGGTGGATCATGGCGGTAACACTCGGGATATACTATCTAACCCCTTGGATTCGTTGGGATCGTGGTCCTTCCTTACCCGACCAAGCCGTGTTGGTGGACCTTGCCGGGCGGCGCTTTTATTTCTTCTGGATCGAGATCTGGCCCCACGAGTTCTACTTCGTTGCAGGCCTCTTGATCATGGCGGGTCTCGGCCTCTTCCTCTTCACCTCAGCCCTCGGCCGCGTCTGGTGCGGCTACACCTGTCCCCAAACCGTTTGGACCGATCTTTTCATCCTCGTTGAGCGCTGGATCGAAGGCGATCGCAACGCCCGCGTGCGGCTCTGGAATGCGAAGTGGGATTTCCGTAAGTGTCGGTTAAGATTGACAAAATGGGTGGTCTGGCTGCTCATCGCCGTGGCCACGGGGGGCGCTTGGGTGTTCTATTTCACCGACGCGCCCACGCTGGCCCGCGACCTGATATCCTTCACGGCCCACCCCATCGCCTACGCCACCATAGCTGTGCTCACGGCCACCACTTTCCTCTTCGGCGGCTTCATGCGCGAGCAGGTTTGCATCTACATGTGCCCCTGGCCCCGCATCCAGGGCGCGATGATGGATGACGACACCCTGACCGTCGGCTACCGCGACTGGCGTGGCGAGCCCCGCGCCAAGAAACGCCATGAAAATAAGGGCGATTGCATCGATTGCATGGCCTGCGTCAACGTCTGTCCCATGGGCATCGACATCCGCGACGGCCAGCAAATGGAGTGCATCACCTGCGCCCTTTGCATCGACGCCTGTGACGACGTCATGGACCGCATCGGCAAGCCCCGCGGGCTGATCGACTACCTCGCACTGTCCGACGAACCGCTGGAACGCGCAGGCCAAGACCCCAAACCGATCTGGAAACACATCCTCCGCCCCCGCACGATGCTCTACACGTTTCTGTGGTCGCTCATTGGCATAGGGCTGGTCTTCGCGCTCTTTGTCCGGGCCGAAATTGACCTGACCGTAGAGGCCGTCCGAAACCCAACTTTCATAACGTTATCAGATGGTTCCGTGCGAAATACCTACACGATGCGCCTGCGCAACAAGCACGGCGAGCCGCGTGATTTCCGGCTCTCGCTCAGCTCGGACGCGCTGCTCAGGATCGAACTTGAAGGCACCGGGCGCAACATCATCACCGTGCCCCCCGACAGCTCCACCATGCAGCGGGTCTACGTCACCGCACGCCCACAGGACCCGGCCTCCAGCATGGCCAATACCGACCTGCGTTTCTGGGTCGAAGATACTGAAAACGGCGAACGCGCGCATCGCGACGCCACATTCAACGGAAGGGCTAACTGATGGATATCACTCACGAAAAACCCCTCACCGGGCGTAAGTTTGCGCTCATCATCTGCTCTGGTTTCGCTGTGATCATTGGGGCGAACCTAACCCTCGCCTTTCAAGCCATCGCGACCTTTCCGGGGTTGGAGACCAAGAACTCCTACGTCGCCAGCCAGTCTTTCGAGGCCGACCGCGCAGCTCAGCTTGCGCTTGGCTGGGACGTCTCTGCCCGCCATGAGAAAGGCGAACTGCGCCTCCTGATCAAGCAAGATGGCAAGCCAATCGCGCCGAAAATCCGCTCTGCCGTATTGGGTCGCGCCACGCATGTGGCGGATGATCAATTCCCCGAATTGCGCTTTGATGGGGCCGGTTTCGCAGCACCCGTTGTCCTTGGCGCGGGCAACTGGAACTTGCGCCTGATCGCCGAGGCGCCGGACGGAAAGCTCTTCCGTCAGCGTGTGATTGTTGATGTGATGCAATGAGTTACGCGCCCGCCTTATCTGCCTGTCCGGCCTGTTCCGCCGCCCCATTGGCGCAGTCCATCGCGAACAAACCCGCCTCTGTCACGGCCGTTCAGCTATCTTTGCCCGGCATCCATTGCGCGGCCTGTATCGCAGGGGTGGAGCGCGCCTTGCTGGCCCTGTCGGGCGTCACATCGGCCCGCGTGAACCTCAGCCTGAAACGCGTCACCATCGAGGCCCCGGGACTGGAGTCAGAAACCCTGATCGACGCGCTGGCGGTGCAAGGCTACGAGGCACTGCCGCTCGACGCGGACCTCCTGAATGCCAACCAAGACCCGACGGGTCGCGCGCTTCTGGTGCGCTTGGCCGTGGCGGGGTTTGCGATGATGAACGTCATGCTTTTCTCCGTCGCCGTCTGGTCCGGCGCGTCCGCCGCCACGCAAGTTATGTTTCACTGGCTGTCTGCCGGTATTGCCGTGCCCGCGCTGCTGTTTTCGGCGCAGGTTTTTGCCAAATCTGCTTGGAATGCTCTGAAAGTCGGACGGCTCAATATGGATGTGCCGATCTCTCTGGCGATCATTCTGGCCGCGGGTCTGTCGGTTTTCGAGACCGCCCAAGGCGGCACGCATGTCTATTTCGACGCGGCCCTGTCGCTGACCTTCTTCCTGCTGGTGGGCCGCTATCTGGACCACCGCACCCGCGTCGCCGCGCGCTCCGCCTCGCAAGAACTGACCGCCTTGGAAACCCCTCGCGCGATCCGCATTGAAGACGGCGCAAGGCAGCATGTCAGCGTCGGCGATCTAGCACTTGGTGACACCATCGCCGTGCTGCCCGGTATGCGTCTGCCTGTCGATGGCACCGTCATTGATGGCAGCTCTGATCTGGATCGCTCGCTTTTGACGGGGGAAAGCCTGCCCGTGCATGTGACCAGAGGGGCCGCATTGGCCGCAGGAGAGATGAACCTCACCGGCCCGCTCACCCTAAAGATCACCGCCACCGGGGAGGACACAACCCTGCGCCGCATGGCCGCTATGGTTGAGGTCGCAGAAGGGGCTCGGAACCGCTACACCGCCCTAGCCGACCGCGCCGCGCAAATCTACGCGCCCGCTGTGCACTTGCTGGCCTTGGTCACTTTCATTGGTTGGATGGTGATCGGGGCAGAGGTCTCCTACGCGCTCAACATCGCGATTTCCGTGCTGATCATCACCTGTCCCTGCGCCTTGGGGTTGGCCGTCCCGGCCGTGATGACTGCCGCGTCGGGGCGGCTTTTCAGGCATGGTTTGCTGGTCAAAGACGGCACCGCATTGGAACGGCTGGCGGAGGTCGACACCGTCATATTCGACAAGACCGGCACGCTGACCACGGGCCAGGCGCGGCTGGACGCGGGCCAGCTTGAGGAGGACACGCTTCCACTGCTTGCGACCCTGTCGCAAAGCTCGCACCACCCGGTCTCCCGCGCGCTGGCCGCTGCCTTGCCTGACGATATAACCCCAGCGCAGGTGGAGGATATTCGCGAGCGTCCCGGTCTGGGCGTCGGGGCCAAGTATCACGGCCAAACCGTACGTCTTGGCAAGGGCAGTTGGGTCGGGGCAGAGGCCTCTCCCGCGTTCAGGATGGGCACAGCGCCCGCCGTGCCGCTGCACTATCGCGAGAGTTTGCGCGAGGGCGCTCAGGCCTGCATCAGGGGCTTCAAAGCCGCAGGTTTCACGCCGAAAATTCTGTCTGGCGACACCAATCATGCGACGCAGAAACTGGCCAAAACCCTCGGTGGCATCGCCGCCCAAGGGGAGCTGACCCCGCAAGGCAAAACCCAGCATATCCAAAGCCTGAGCGATCAGAACCACCGTGTCCTGATGGTCGGCGACGGGTTGAACGATACGGCGGCCCTGCGCGCGGCCTATGTCTCAATCTCGCCCGCATCGGCTTTGGATGCCTCCCGCGCGGCGTCGGATTTTGTGCTCTTGGGCACAGACATGGCCGCCTTGCCAGAGGCCGTGCGGCTGGCGCGGTCGGCCCGGGCTAGGGTGCTCGAAAACTTCGCCATCGCTGCGGGCTACAACATGATCGCAATCCCCATTGCTGTCATGGGCTTTGCCACGCCACTCAGCGCTGCCATCGCGATGTCGGCATCGTCTATCACGGTGCTGCTCAACGCGCTAAGGGTCAGGTAAGCCGATGAATGTTCTGTTTATCCTCGTGCCTGTCTCCTTGATCCTCTCGGGCGTCGCGCTGGCCGCTTTCCTATGGACCCTGCGGGCGTCGCAATATGACGATCTGGCGGGTGACGCGTGGCGCATCTTGTCGGACGAGGACAGCCCAGCGCCAAAACCCCCGCGCGATCAGACCCCGAAATGACGCGAACGTGCTGGACAGCGTGTTGAGCCTCTGCTCAGACTGACCCCCGGTGCGGTTGAGACCCCAAAGGCCAGCCGCAGCAAGCTGTTGCAGTCTGGAATTGGGAGGTCAGGCCATGAACACTCATCACCGCGTGGTCGTGATTGGAGGCGGGGTCGTCGGGACCTCCGTATTGTACCATCTGGCCAAGTTCGGCTGGAGCGACGTCTGCCTGCTCGAACGCTCCGTTCTGACCGCTGGCTCAAGCTGGCATGCGGCGGGGGGCATCCATGCGCTGAACGCCGATCCCAACATCGCCTCGCTTCAGGCCTACACAATCGACCTGCTGACCAAGATCGAAGAAGAATCCGGCCAAAACATCGGCCTGCACATGACGGGCGGCATGACCCTTGCGGGCACGCCCGACCGCTGGGAATGGCTACAAGCGGCGCATCGCACGTTCCAATCCATCGGCATTGAAGACTGCCACCTGCTGACGCCCGAAGAGATCAAGAAAGCCTGCCCGATCATCTCGACTGATGGCATCATCGGCGGCATGTGGGCCGACCGTGAGGGCTATGTCGATACAACCGGCACCGTCCATGCCTATGCCATTGCCGCCAAAAAGCGCGGGGCCACGATCCATGAACACACCAAGGTCGAAGAACTGATCCAAACCGCCGATGGCTGGAAAGTCGTCACTGACAAAGGCACCATCACCTGTGAGCACGTGGTCAACGCGGCGGGCCTCTGGGCCAAGCAGGTGGGTCGCATGGCAGGGATCGAGCTGCCGGTCTCTCCGCTGAAGCACCACTACCTGATCTCCGACACGATCCCCGAGCTGGAAGAGCTGGATTTCGAGGTGCCGATGACGGTGGATCTCGAAGGTTTCACCTATATGCGGCAGGACCAGAAAGGCATTCTGCTGGGCATCTATGAGATCAACCACGAGCATTGGGCGATGGACGGCGCGCCGTGGAACTACGGCATGGAGCTGTTCCAAGAGCAAACCGACCGTATCGAAAACGAGCTGATCCTTGGCTTCGAGCGGTACCCGGCGCTGCAGCACACCGGGGTGAAAACCTGGGTGAACGGGGCGTTTACCTTCTCTCCCGACGGCAACCCGCTAGTGGGCCCGGTGCAGGGTAAACCCGGCTACTGGTGCGCCTGTGCGGTGATGGCGGGCTTCCTGCAAGGCGGCGGCGTCGGTAAGTCGCTGGCAGAGTGGATGATCCACGGCGAGCCGGAGGCGGATGTCTTCGGCATGGACGTCTCCCGCTACGGCGACTACGCGCAAAACAAGCGCTTCATCCGTGAAACCACCGGGCAATTCTACACCCGCCGCTTCGTGATGACCTATCCCAACGAGCAATTGCCCGCAGGCCGTCCGCTGAAAATGGCACCTGCCTATAGCGACATGACCGCCGCCGGGTGTCGCTGGGGGGCAAGCTACGGCTTGGAAGTGCCTTTGTATTTCGCGCCCAGCCCGGAGTTTGAGGAGGCGCCTTCCCTGAAACGCTCCAACGCGCATGACATCGTGGCGGCTGAGTGCAAAGCGGTGCGCGAAAAGGTCGGGCTGCTCGACATTTCCGGCTTCTCCCGGTTCGAGGTGACGGGCGCGGGGGCGCAAGCCTGGCTCGATCAGATTATGGCGTCCAAGCTGCCTAGCCCCGGCCGCGCGCGGCTGGCCCCGATGCTCAGCTCTGAGGGCAAGATGAAAGGCGACCTGACCGTCTTCAATTGGGGGGATGGCAGCTATTGGATCATGGGCAGCTACTACCTGCGCGATTGGCATCTGCGCTGGTTTAACGACCACATGAGCGCGGATGTCACTGTGCGCGACCTGTCCGATGACGTTGTCGGCTTCAGCCTGTCCGGACCCAACAGCCTGAAAGTGCTCGAGAATATCACCGACGGCGCGATTGCAGATCTGCCCTTCATGGGTTGCGGCGCGTTTGATCTTGGGCTTTTGCGCGTCAAAATCGGCAGGCTCTCTGTCGCGGGTGAGCTCGGATATGAGATCCACTGCAAGGCGGTCGAGCATATCGGCCTGCGCAAGATGTTGCTTGAGGCGGGCTGCGATCTGGGCATCCGCGAATACGGGTTCAATGCGCTGCTCAGCCTGCGGCTGGAGAAAAGTTTCGGAATCTGGAGCGCGGAGTTCACCCAAGGCTATACCGCCGCGCAGACAGGCATGGATCGCTGGATCGACTGGTCAAAGCCAGATTTCAACGGCAAGGCGGCAGCTATGGCTGAGCGCGACGGCAACGGCCCCGCGCAAGTGGTGGTGCCGCTGGAAATCGAGGCCGAAAACGCCGATGCGAGCGGCTACGAGCCTGTCTGGAAGGACGGCAAGATGGTGGGGTTTGTGACCTCCGGCGGCTACGGCCATACGCTGGGCAAATCGCTTGCCATGGCGATGGTCGATGTGGCCGCGGCGGGCGAGGGGACGGAGCTGAGCGTTCATGTCGTCGGCGTCGAGCGCAAGGCCAAGGTCATCGCGACCTCGCCCTACGACCCGGCTGGCAAAGCGATGCGCGGGTGAGCGACGGGCCTCGCAAAACCCGCAGGCGCGGCAGGGCAGAGGCCAAGGCCGCGCCCGTACAACGCGAGGTCAATTACCGGCAGCTGAAAAACCCGTTCCCGCCGATGGACGTGTTCTCTGCTGATCAGATTGCGAATATGCACGACACGGCTCTGCGCACGCTGGAAGAGCTTGGCGTCAAAACCCTGCTGCCTGAGGCGCGGGCGCTGTTCAAACAAGGCGGCGCAAAGGTTGATGGCGAGATGGTTTTCATCGGTCGCGAGATGGTGGTGGCTGCGTTGCAGACAGCCCCCAAATCCATCCTGTGTCGTGCAGGCGCACGCGACCGCGACGTGGTTCTGGAGCTGGGCAGTCTGGTGTTTCAACCCGGGGCAGGGGCGCCACATGCCACTGATCTGGAACGTGGCCGCAGGCCCGGCTCTGGGCGCGATTTTCGCGAGCTGATCCAGCTGACACAGCACTTTGACGTGTTCCAGATGATGCCGCCGCTGATCGAGCCGCAAGACATCGTCACCAACCTGCGCCATTACTTCACCATGGAGGCGCAGCTGACATTGTCGGACAAACTGCCTTTCATCTTCTCGCGCGGGACGCCGCAGGTGGAAGAGAGCTTTGAGATGTTGCGCGATTTTCGCGGGCTGTCGGATGCAGAGTTCGAAGCGGAGCCGCATAGCTACACGATCATCAACACCAACAGCCCGCGCACGCTGGATATTCCGATGGCGCAAGGCCTGATTGACTTTGCCCGCGCCGGGCAGGTGTCGATTGTCACGCCCTTCACTCTGATGGGCGCGATGGCGCCGATCACCGTGGCGGGCGCGATAACCTTGAGCCATGCCGAGGCGCTGGCTGCGATCACCCTGACCCAGCTGGCCCGCCCCGGCGCGCCCGTGTGCTACGGCACGTTTACCTCCAACGTGGACATGAAATCCGGCGCCCCCGCCTTTGGCACGCCTTCGCATTTTCAGGCCTCGCTGGCCGCAGGCCAGTTGGCGCGGTTCACCGAGCTGCCCTGGCGCTCTGCGGCGGGGTCTGCGTCCAATCTCAACGACGTGCAGGCGGCCAATGAGAACCAGATGGGCCTTTGGGGGTGCCTGATGGCCGGGGCCACCGTGGTCATCCATTCAGCCGGCTGGCTGGAGGGTGGTTTGTCGGTGTCCTACGAGAAACTGATCACCGATGCGGAGGTGCTGAACATGGTGGCTGAGCTGTGCGCGGGGGCGCAGGCGGGCGTGGACGAGATCGGGTTTGAGACCGCCCTGAGCGAGGTCGACCCCAGCGGACATTTCTTTGCATCCACCCAGACCATGGCCCGCTACGACACCGAGTTTTACCAGCCCATCGTGCATGATTATGCCAATTTCGGCACATGGGAGGAGCGCGGCGCACAAGACGCCAGCACGCGGGCGACGCAGGTCTGGAAAGACATTCTGGCCGCTGACATGCGACCGGGCATCGACGCGGAGAAAACGGCCGGGCTGCAGGACTATATCCGAGGGCGCACGGAGGCGGGCGGCGCGTTTCCAGAGAGTTAGGCGTGAGGCTTTCGCCGACTTTGTCGGCGATCCGCCGGGGGAAGGCTTCGCCCTCCCCCAGACCCCCTCCCAGAGTATTTGGAACCAAATGGAAGCAGGGGCCGTCAGAGATGGTTGAGATGGTGGGTTTCCAGAAGCGAGATCAGCGTGGCTTTGGCCGCTTCGCGATGGGCGCGATGGAGCATTGCGGCCTTGTCCGGCGCGCCTGATGCAATGGCCCGCAGCACCTGGCGGTGGTCGTCATTTGATTGCACGGGGGCGGGCCGCATATAGAGCGTGACCAGACGGGCGCGTCGCACTTGATCGGCCATCAGTTGGACTATCGCCTCAATGCGGGCGTTTTGGCCCAGCCGGACCAGCTCGGTATGAAACTGATCGTCGGCCTTTGCCCAAGCGTGGCGGTCGTCTTCGCGCAACGCGCGGTCCATCGCGTCAATGGTTTCAGCCAGTATTTCGAGCGCCGCGTCGTCATACCCCGCCTCCGCTGCGCGGCGGGCGGCGAGGCTTTCAAGCTCGGTAAGCACGTCGTAAATCTCTGCCATGTCTTTGGGCGAGACGGGCGTGATCCGGACGCCTTTGCGGGGGCGGACCTCGACCAGACCCTGGCTTTCCAGAACCAAAAGCGCCTCCCGCACCGGGGTCCGTGACAGGCCCAGCTGTGCGGCCAGCTCGCCTTCGAGATGGTCGGAGCCTGCCGCCAAAGCGCCAGTGAAGACGAGATGCCTCAGACGGTCGACGGCCAGCGCGGTGTTGGACAGCTTGGTCATGTCAGCTGGAGTTTTACGCCCGTGGCCGCCGAGCGGTAGATCGCGTCTTCAACGCGCAGAACCTGCAGATAGTCTTGGGCAAGGTTTTCGAATGCGCCGCCGCTTTGCAGCGCCGTGGCGACATGGGCGCAGAGGTGGTAAGTGCAGTCGCCACCGAAATTTTCGTTGGTGTCGGGCGGCAGAATTTGAACGGTCTCAAGCGCCCCGAAAGCCCGCCGTGTGACCGAGCCGTCGCCCCACAGATTGAGCGTCGCCTCCGTGCCCTCGAACACCCCTTCGCCCATGGTGCACCGGGTGTTGGTGGCGGCGTGATCCAGACAGCGATTGCCGTCAAACATGCTGCGCGTCCCGCCCGCGTGATCCAGCGCGAAAAAGCCTGCATCCTCGCCCACGATGGCCTCGTTGACGCGCCTCAGATCGGCATAGACCGCCACCGGGTCGCCAAAGAGAAACCGGAACGTGTCAATCCAATGCACGCCGGTCTCGTGGATCAGGAAACGCGGCATCTGCTGAAAGTATGGCTGACGGTCAAGATAGGCACGCGACCCCTGACCGTCGCCGGGGCGCAGCTGAAACCGGGCCTGCAGGGGCGTGCCGATATCGCCAGCCTTGATGCGGTCGCGGATCAGGCGGTACCAGGGTTGAAACCGGATATTTTCGTGGATGATCAGCGGTATACCGGCCTTTTGTGCCAGTGCTGTCATCTCTTCTGCCTCCTGCAGGGAGGTGCAGAACGGCTTTTGGCAGATGATCGCCTTGAGGTCATGCCGTAGGCCCAACCGGATGGCATCTGCGTGACCTTCTGGCGGGGTTATGATGTCGAGGATATCTGGCTTGGCCTCCGCCAGCATTTGCGCGGCGCTGTCATAGACGGGCAGGCTGGTGGCCTCCGCCTTGGCGCGGTCGCGATTGGTGAGCCCGACGATTGCAACCCCATCAATCCGCTGCCAGGCGTCGAAATGAAACCGGCTGAAATACCCGGCTCCAATGCAGGCGACGGTCAGCATCCAAGCGCCCTTTGCACGGCCTGCGCTGCCCGCGCGGTGGAGGCGCTGCCGCCCAGATCCGCTGTCACATCGGCGCGGGTGGCGACTTGGTGCTCCACTGCCTCCCGCAGCTTTGCGGCGTCTTCGCACATGGCCGGGATGTCGTGTTTCAACCCCAGCCAGTCCAGCATCATTGCGCCCGACAGGATCATCGCAAACGGGTTGGCGCGGCCTTGGCCCGCGATATCCGGGGCTGATCCGTGGCAGGGTTGAAACACCGCCTGCTCAAGTCCGATATCGGCCGACGGGGCCAGCCCGAGACCGCCCATCAGCCCCGCGCCCAGATCGCTGAGAATGTCGCCAAACATGTTTTCGGTCACCATCACGTCAAACTCCCACGGCTTTTGAACCATCCAAAGCGCGGTTGCGTCAACATAGGCGTGGTCGGCGGCGATCTCAGGGTGTTTGGCGGCTTCTTCGTCAAATAGCTGGCGGAAGAAGGCGAAGGCGCGGAACACGTTAGCCTTGTCGACGCAGGTGACCCGGCCCGGGCCGCGGCCCTGCGCTTTGCGGTCATGGGCCATGTTGAAGGCAAAGGCAAAAAGCTTTTCACACACGGAGCGGGTGATCAGCAGCGTTTCGCGGGCCTCCGTGTCGGTGACTTCGCCGGTGCCTTGGGTGTGGAACAGCCCCTCGGTGCTTTCGCGGATCAGCACGAAGTCGATGCCTTTGCCTTCGGGCAGTTTCAGCGGGGTCAACCCGCCCGGGGCCACCCGTACGGGACGCACGCCGGCAAACAGCTTGAAGGCTTTGCGTAAGTCGATTTGGGGCGATATCTCGGTGCCATCGCCGTAGCGGACATCCGGCAGGCCCATGGCCGACAGCAAGATTGCGTCTGCAACTTCGGCGGCTTTCAAGGAGGCCTCAGGCAGGCTGTCGCCTGTTTTGGCATAATGCGCAGCCCCGGCGGGGTGGCTTTGAAAGGCCAGCGTATAAGCACCGGACTTGGCGGCCACCGCGTTCAACAGTGCGACGGTGGGGGCGGTGATTTCCGGCCCGATGCCGTCGCCTTCGAAAACGGCAATGTCGAATATGTGCGCCATGGAGGAAGCCTTCTCAGATTAATGTATACATTAATCGATACATTGAGAAACCGCTCAGGAAAAGAGCAAAAGCGTCAGTAGTCTTTTTCGAAGAACACGCCCAGCGAGGTCTCTCCGACAGAGTTGGCGCTGCCCCGTGCGGTCAGGTTCGGCGTCAGATCAATGTTGAGCGACACCTCCGCCCCGTCCTCGCCGCCCAGCTCGACATCGGTATAGACATTGTCGGAGATGTATTTGCCGACCCGCAACGCTGTGTTGCCATCCTCGTCGGTGGTCACGTCCAGATCATCCAGATCAAAGCTGCGGCGCAGCTGTGACACGATGCCCCCATCGCCGCCGCCTGCCAAAGTGGCCACCGCATTGGCCAGTTGCAACGCCTGGAAGGCCGACAATTGCGACACGTCACGGCCAAAGAAGATTTGCGCCAACACCTCGTCCTGCGGGGCCTCCGGGCTTGATTCAAAGCGCACCTCCGGCTCGGATGCCGCGCCCTCGATGATCACGCTCGCGGTGCCTGCGGCGGTGCGGGTTGTGGCCACAAACCGCAGGAACGGGTCGAAATTGCCCTGCAATTGGATACTGCCCTCATCCAGAGTGAACCGTTTCTCGAGAATGTCCAAACGCCCCCGGATCAGCTCGAACCGCCCGGCGGAAATGATGTTGGCGGTGGTTCCGGTCAACCGCAGTTGCCCGCCAAGTTCGGCGTCCAGACCGCGCCCACGGACGAAAATTCGCGCAGGCGCCGCGATGGCGATATCAAGCGGATAGACCGGTCCGCTGCCATCTGCCTCCGCCGCTTTGTCCTTGATCAGCCCGGCCTTGTTTTGTGTCACACGTACTGCGTTCGACGCACCCAGATGGGTGATTTCGGGGACGATGGTAAAGCCGCCGAGGCCCGTCGACGGCACAGTCACTTGCGTCTCGCCCACATTGATCCGCCCTGCGATGCGGGCGCCGCCCTGCAACGGGCCATTGATGCTGAGCGCCCCGTCCAGAACCGTGCGGTAAAGCGCGGGGTCCACGACCTGCACCTGGGTCAATGCAAGATCAAGCTGCGCGGGCATAGCGCCCGTCAGCGTCACAGGGCCGCGCAGGCTTACCCGCCCACCAGAGGAGACATCACCGCTCAAATCCACCTGCGCACGCCCTGAGTTCAGCGCCACATCGGCGTTGATGCCGGTCAGGGCGATCCGGAAATTCGGGGCTGACAAACGCCCATCGGAGGCAGTTACCCGTCCGGACACCGAGCTTAAGGCCGCAGGTCCGTCCACCCTCAGATCAAATCGTGCCTGACCTTGCAGGCTGCGTGGCTCAATGAACGGGTTGGCCAGCGCAAGTGGCAGGTCGCCTGCCGCGGACAGCGACAATTGCCCGTCCGTGCCGACCCGCCCCGTGACATCCGCCGACGCCCCGGCGGGGCCCTGCAAGGCAGTGTCGATGAACCAGCCCGCGCTCTCTTGTCTGGCGCTGCCGTTGACAGAAAGCGGCCCGGCAAACTGCGGTACAAGTGGCGCGACATTCGGCAATCTCACGGCAAAGTCGACCGCCGGGGCAGGGCCGGTGACTGCGCCGCGCACCTCCGCGTCCAGCCCGTAGGGGCCATCCGCCTGGGTGTCGACCACGAGGCTTTCGCCCTGCATCTGCGCGGTGCCGGTGACGTTCAGCGGTCCGTTGAATTGCGGCGCAAGCGGCTGGACATTGGGCAATCGCGCGGCAAAGCGTAGATCCGGCGCGCTCTCGCCCGTCACCCGGCCCTCCACAGTGGCCTCCATCCCGTACGGGCCTTGCGCTTCGGTCTCGACCACGATGCCGGCATCGGTCATTTGCGCGGTACCTGCAACCCGCACGGGACCGGTGAATTGCGGCGCGAAGGGGCTAATATCAGGCAGCCGCGCGTCAAAGCGCACGTCTGGGGCCGCGTCGCCAGTCACGCGCCCCTCGACGGCGGCGGCCAGCCCGTAGGGCCCGTCAATATCGGTGTCCAAAAGCCAGCCTGCGGGCGATTGCTTGGCCGTGCCTTCCAGCCGCGCCGCGCCGCTATATTGCGGCACCAGCGGTTTAATGTCGGGCAGAGCCAGCACGAAATTCAGCGCGGCATCGGGACCGGTGGCCAAACCGTCCACAGCGGCGCTTGCGCCAAACGGGCCCTCGGCGTCCACATCCACAGACCAGCCCCGCGTGTTCTGGCTGGCGCGTCCCACCACACTCAGCGGCCCTTCCAGCTGTTCTGCAACCAGCGCGGCCTCGTTCAACCGCGCGTCGAACGTCACGTCCGAGGCGTCCGTGGCCAGCGTCGCGTCACCGGTCAGCGACAGCTGTGCGTTGCGCAGATCAAGGCCGCGCAGCGTGGTGCCCTCTATGTCGCGCACGGCCTGCATTTTCAGCGTGGTCCGCCCGGCCAGCACAGCATCTGCCTGCGCAATCCCGGTGGAGACCCCCTCAACCTCGCCCGCCACATCAATGTCAAAACTGCCGCCCAAATCTGCGCGTCCGTCCAGCGCCAGCTCGGCCTCGCCCTGCAGCTCCTGCCCGCTGATCGCGGAAAAACGCGACAGGTCCTGCGCGGTCAAGACAATGTCGAACAGCGTCTCAAACCCGTCGTCCAAAGCGCCAATCTCAGCCTCCCCCGTCAGGCCGTAATCCACGCCGCTCAGCGCAAGCCCGGTCAGCGCCACCGGCTGCCCCTCGACATAGTCGATGCGTAATTCGCCCGAAAGTGCAGGGCCTACGGCCTCTGCCAGAGCCGCATCATCAAGGACGACGCCGTCCACGCTCATGGCAACATCCGCCGTCACCTGCCCGATCGTCCCGACCTCGCCGTCCAGAACGCCTGCGGCCTCTAGCGCCAGTTGCTCCAGCGCGACACCGGGTCGTGTGAACCCATCGGCATTGAACGCGCCGGTCCAGCCGCGGCCATTGTCCTCGTCATAGGTCACGCGCAGCGTCGCGCTGTTCACGCGGGTCTCGTCACCGGGCAGGGGCAGCAGAACCGGCGTGCCGTCAGCCGTACCCAGATCACCGTCCAGATCCAGCATCACGGGCCAGTTGTCCGCGTTCAAAGCCACAGCACCGTTCAGCCGCAAAGCCTGTGTGTCCAGCTTCAGGTCATCGAGGGTCAAAGCGCCGCTCGGGGCCTGCGCGCCCGAGACTACAAGTTGCAAGTCATCCCCAAAGAAAGCGCGGTACTGAGGCGCAAACAGCGCCGTCACGTCGCCGCCGATATCGGCAGAGAACTGACGCCCCTCTGCGTCGCCATCACCGCCCAACGTGATCTGGCCGGCCAGCCGCTCTGCACCATCGGTGGACAGTTGGATGTCGGTGGTAAAGTCGCTCAGTGGCCCCGCGCCGGTGAGGGCCAGCGCCACGCTTGGCATCCCCGGCAGGTCCAGAAGCTGCGCCACAATGCCGCCAGGGTCCTCTTCAAGGGTCACGCTCAGCGCTACCGGCGCGTCGCCGCCCTCAAAACCTGCCTCAACAGCGAACACGCCGCGCTGCGCGTCGATCCGTTCCGCGTTCAGCACGACGCTGCCCGCGCCGTTCGCCAAAGTGCCGGAAGCGTCTAGCCGCAGCCGCGCGTCTTGGCCCAAAACGGGCGCGCCCAGAACAATCTCCGACGCCGCCAATTTGTTGATGTCCACAGAGACGGGCAGGTCCGGCAAGGTAAACCCCTGCGCTTCCGCCGGGGGCAACGCATCCTCCTCTGCCACGGGCAAGCGAGGCAGGCTGATCCGCGCGGTGGACAGTTCTTCGATCTCGATCCGCCCCCGCAGCAACGCGCTGCGGTTCCAATTCAGCACCACGTCTTCCAGCGTCAACCAAATGCCGTCTGCATCCGCAAACGTGATCTGCGCCACCGTTGCCTCACTGGAAAAGGCCCCGGCAAACCCGTTGATCTGCACCGTCCGGCCGTCGCCGCCAAGGCTGTCTTCCAGCAGTCGCGTCAGATAGCTTTTGTCGTCTTCCTGCGCATGCGCGGCGAAAGGCATCAACAGCGTGCATATGAGCAAAAGCCGGGCCAGCATCAGAAAGCCTGCCCTATGCCGATGTAGATCTCGAACCCGGTATTGTCGTCCGGCCCGCTGACCGGCACGCCCACGTCAAAGCGAATGGGCCCGATCCCGGTGTCGTATCGCACGCCAAACCCCGCGCCGCTGTGCCACTCGCCGTTTGATCCGTCAGGGAAGGCGTCCTCGCTGATAAAGCCCGCGTCATAAAAACCGACGAGGCTCAGCTTTTCGGTGGTCTTGACGCGCAGCTCGCCCGAGACGCCCAGAAAGGACCGCCCGCCGATCTCTTGCCCGCCACCAAGGTCGATACCGAGCGATTGAAAGTCCTGCCCGCGCACCGTGCCGCCGCCACCCGAATAGAATAGGAAATCGGTAGGAGCATCTTCCAGTGACGGCCCGGCTAGCGATCCAAGCTGGCCGCGCAAGGCGAAGGTCAGCCCTTCAGAGGCGCCAAAGCTCCGGTACGCCCGTCCGTCTAGATAGGTCCGCAGCCCGCTCTGCGTGCCTGAAATCGCCGCAAATGGTGTCAGGCTGGCCAAGGCATAGTAGCCCGATTTGGCGTTCAACTCATTGTCGCGGTAGTCAAACTCGGCAGAGGCGGGCAGGGTGAAAATCGTGTAGTCCCGCTCCCCAAACGCGTCTTCTGTCTGGGCGCGGGTCAGCCCCAGCCCGAACGTGTATTCGCGCTGCTCGGAGGCATAGCGCCGAATGCCCGCCTCAAGAGAGACCCGGTCCGAGCTGAAGCTCTCTTCGTTCAGGCTTTCGATCTGGGCGAGGGCGAAAAAGTCGGTGTCCTCATTGAAGGTCGCGGGCCGAGTGAACCGGGCGCTGAGGCTGAAATCCTCGCCGCCCGTGCGCCCGCCAATGCCTTCAATCGCCGCTTCAAGGCGCAGGCGTTCTGCCCCGCCAAACAGGTTGCGGTGCAGCCAGAACGCTTCCAGCCCCAGACCGTCCGTCGAAGACACCTCCGCCCCGAACCCAAACCGCCTTGGCTTTTCCTCTACGAATTGCGCCTCGATATCGAGCGTGTTGTTCGGGCCAATGCGTTCCGCCTCGCTTAGAGCCGCGACGCTGAACACGCCCGCGCGGCGCAGGCGCACGGAGGCGCGGCGTACCTCTTCAGGATCGAAGACCTCGCCCGTGGGCAGCCCTGCTATGTCGATGATCCGGTCGGTGCGCACGGCCTGATTGCCACGGACCTTCAGTGCGCCAAAGCGCAACAGAGGGCCGGGGTCCAGCGCCACGCGCACATCCAATTGGCGTTGCGGGTGACGTGCGGTAATTTGCTGGTCGCTCAGCGCAACCTTGGCATAGCCCGCGTCCCGCCAATCCTCGATACCGCTGTCGACCGCGTCGCGAATGGCGCGGGTGGTGGCCGTCTCGCCGCGGCGGAATTCAGGGGGTGTTTCGGCGCCTGTGGGCAGGGGGCCCAAAGCGGTCTCGCCAAACTGGAAACGCGGCCCTGCGGCAACGCGCACCTCGATGCGCCCGATCCGACCGGGTGCGGCCAGCGGCGAGATCGACGCGGCCTCGCGCCCATCCACAACCACATTGACGACCGGGGCAAAGTACCCCTCGTCATAGAGCGTGCCGACGATCCGGCCATATTCGGCCTGCGCGGCGGCCAGCACGTCTTGCGGGTTGGTCTGCTCCTTCTGGGACAAAGGCACCAAAAGCGACGCCGTCTCAAGCCGCTCATTCACATCGGAGGACGCAAGGCTGGAGCTGAATTTCAGCTCAAAGGCCCAAAGCGGCGAGGTGGCGCAAAGAAGCACCGCCGTCAGGCCGCCAATTTTCCCCCAGTTCATCTGCTTTGCTGCCTTTCGTGACGTCCAATCGACTCGTCGGTATCTGCTGTCCCAATCTGCGCTTTGGGTGCATCAAGCACAAACACCTATCTGTGGAGAAAGTTTCCACTTCACCTGTCAATTAGGCCAAAAATCGCGAAAACGGATGCGATGTCTTAAACGTGAAGCAGGTTTCCGGGGCCCGCCACGTCCAAGGACGCTCCGGCCCGGCGCAGCATGTCCCAGATCAGCACCTGATTGCTCGACAAGACCGGCAGCCCGGTGGCGGCTTCCAAAGGATCAATGGCAGAGAAAGTCCGCAAATTTGTGCAAGACAGGAACACACCGTCGACGTCGCCGGACCCGGCCAAATCCGTCGCCGCCCGAATGACGGAGCCTGCATCAATGCGCACCACCTTTTGCTCTTCGGCCTCCTCAAAAGAGCCAAAAACGGGCGTCTCTATCCCTGCCTCCTGTAACACGTTCCGCAGCCGGGCGGACACATCGGCCACGTAGGGCGACAGCATCGCCAGCCGCGTGATCCCCATCGACTGGCAGGCCGCGATCAGGGCCGAGACCGGCTCCGTCACATGCGCCGCGTCCACGCCTTCGCGGACCAATGCGGCGATCCGAGCCGCACCGATCTGCGCCGTGCCAGAGGTGCAGCCATATCCCACCGCGTCATAGCCCAGCCCACGCGGTAGCAGCCCGGCAGCGGCAGGCAAGGTCTGCGCCATCGCCTGCAGGCTGTCCTGGCTCACCTCGAGCCCGCTTGGCACGCGGGTCACATGCAGGGCCACACCGCGCGGCATCACGTGGCGAAAATCCTGCTCGATGGTTTCATCCGATTGCAGCACCACCAGACCCAGCGTCTTTTGCGGCAAAGCCTCCAGCGCGTAAGAGAACGCGCTCACGACAGCACCACGATATCTGCGCCTGCGGGCGTGTTCAGGTATTCCGCGCCGGTCTCGGTGATCACAATGTTTTCCTCATGGACCATCATCCGACCCTCCCGCGTTTCAATCCCGGGCTCAAGGGTCAGCACCATGCCGGGTGTCAGAGGTTCATGCTCCGACGGGATCAGGGAGGGCCACTCCGTCAGCTGCATCCCCAGCCCATGACCCAGCCTGCCTGCGTCCGATCCGCCCGCGCCGCCGGTGCAGACCCGGTCCATCGCGCCAAACAGATCAGCCGCCGTCGCCCCGGGTCGCGCCGCGTCAAATCCGGCCTGCGTCGCCTCGATCAGCCGCGCATGTGTGTCGCGCACCAATGCGCTCGGTGCACCTACCGCGAAATTACGGTCGAAATCGCAGAAATACCCGTCACGGATCGCGCCCGTGTCCAGCATCAGGACATCGCCCTCTGCTAAAGGCGCGTCTGTGGCAGGTGATATCACGTCGCTATACCCCTCCGCGTCTGACGCCCCCGCCAGATAGGGTACGCTATCGGCACCTTCCTCCAAAAGCAGCATCTGGAAGCGGCGAAACACGGTGTCCAGCGGCACGTCCGCGCGGGCGATTTCTGGTACGCGGGCAAAGGCGCGGTCGGCGATGGCGCAAGTGGTGCGGATCTTCTCAATTTCAGCGGCGGATTTCACCATCCGCAGCCGCTGAGTGATCCGCGCGTCATCCCGCACCTCTACTGCAGCCCGCACGGCGTCCAGCGTCGCCAGCGGCATCCGCGCGTGGCTCTCCATCCTGCTGGCCATGCCCACCGGGCCGCCGCCTGCCAGCTCGCGCAGGGTGTCCAAAAGCAGGCTCACCCCGTCATCGCCCAGATCGGGGGCCCTCCATGTCCGAATGTCGCTGATCCAGCTTTGCCCCATCAGCGCCGCCCCGATGGACGGGATCACCGCCACCGGGTCGCCCGAGGCAGGCAGCACCAGAAACCAAGGCCGCGTGGGGCTTTCCCAGAACCGCGTCAGAAAGCCCGTATAGTAGCGCAGCTCCGGCTCGGTGCTCAGCAGCAATGCGCTCAGCCCTGCTTTGGCCATCAGCGCCTGCGCCCGGTCGCGCCGCGCTTCAAATTCGGACACCGCGAAGCCCGCCGCCATGGGTCAGAGACCTTCGCTCAGAATGCACAGCACGCGGGCGTCTTCAGTCAGCCCAAAGGCGCGGTCATCCGACATCAGCGCCGCGATCCCCGCGCCGCCAGAGGGGGAGGTTTTCAGCCCGAACCGCGACAATGGCACCGTCTTCTTGCGCGCCTCCGCGTCGGTCAGGGTGCAGAACCAATCCGCGTCCCGCGCGAGGCCCTTCAAGGCAATCAGCGACGGCTCCTTGCAATCGAGCCGCCCCATATTCGACACCGGCCCTTCGGCCACGACCGCACGACCCGCCTGAATGGAGGCCATCAGCGCAGGTGCGGCGCTCGGTTCGACCACAACGATCACCGGGTCCTGCCCCCAAACGGCCCGCACTGCGGCGGCACATGCTCCGGCCAAACCGCCTACGCCCGCTTGCAAGAAGACATGTGTGGCAGGTTCGGGGATCTGTTCAAACACTTCCGCCATCAGGGCCAAATACCCCTCCATCACGCGAAACGGCGGGTCAATATAGCCTTCCCACGAGCTGTCCGACAGCAGCTGCCAGCCATTGTCCCGCGCAGCCGCTTCGGCGGCCTCCATGCTTTCCTCGTAATTCGAGCCTGCACGCTGCACGTCCGCGCCCAGCTTGCGCAGCCGCTCGGCAAAGCTTTCAGGCACGGTGCGGGCAATGTAGATCACGGCCCGCGCGCCAAACACCTTGGCCCCGGCTGCCACCGACAGACCATGGTTGCCCGCGCTGGCGGTCACATATGTCCGTCCCGAGGCCAGTTCCGCATCCGCGTCGCGCGCAATCACATACGCAGCACCAAGCGCTTTGAAGCTACCCAGCCCCATGCGCTCCCGCTCGTCTTTGATGTAGACTTTCCCGACCCGGGCCAGCCCTTCGACAGCGCGTAATGGGGTCTGCGCGGCCTCCGGGCAGCGGGCCAGCATCGAGCGGGCGGCGGTTAGGTCGTCACTCGGAAAAGGCACCTCAATTGGCAGGTCAAGCTGACCCGTTTCGCCGCGATATGGGTTCCCTAAAATTTGCACTGACGTCCCCTCCTCAGGCACCCTCACAGAAAGCCGTGCATTAAGCAAACGCCAAGAAAATAAACGCCTAGGGGCGGTCGGTCAACGTAGCCCGCCAATGGACCGGATATGTTTCAGCACCGCGTCTACGCCTGTGCCGTGCCGCACCTGCGCGAAGACCACTGGTCGCGCCCCGCGCTGGATCTTCGCGTCACGCGCCATGACGTCAAGCGACGCGCCCACATGGGGCGCAAGGTCGGTCTTGTTGATCACCAGAATATCGGAGCGGGTGATCGCAGGCCCGCCCTTGCGCGGTATCTCTTCGCCTGCGGCCACATCGATCACATAGATCGTCAGATCCGCCAGTTCCGGCGAGAACGTGGCGCTCAGATTGTCGCCGCCGCTTTCAATCACCACGGCGTCGAGGTCAGGAAAGTCTTTCTCCAGCGCGTCAATCGCCGCAAGATTGATGGAGGCATCCTCCCGGATCGCCGTATGCGGGCAGCCTCCTGTTTCCACGCCGCGGATCCGGTCCGAGGGCAGGGCCTGCATGCGCACCAAAGCCTCGGCATCCTCTTGGGTGTAAATGTCGTTGGTCACGACCGCGATGGAATGCGTGTCCCGCAACGCCGCGCAAAGTGCCGCCGTCAACGAGGTCTTGCCCGCGCCCACAGGTCCGCCAATACCGATGCGCAACGGCCCGTTCATAGTGGTGCTCATGTCCTAAAAATCCTTGTCCCAAGCGTTTCATGCCGCATGGAGGCGACATCCGCCGCCCAAACCGCGCCGCCGATATCCTCAAGCTCCGCGCCTCGCGTGTTCTGCGTGACCTGCTCGCACAGATCACCCAAACGCCACACGATCTGCTGCGCCCGTGTTTGACCCAGCGGTGACAGCCGTTGCGCCGCCGCCGTCAGGTTGCTGGCGAAGGCGTGCAAATAGAGCGTCACCACCGGCTCCAGCGGCAGACCGTGCTGCTCAGCGGCCTCCCCCAAGGCAACAGGATAGATGCTATCTGGCAGATCGATGTCGAACGCCTGCCGAACTATCTTGCAAAATGCAGTACCTTGCTCCGCACTTTCCAAGGCCCGTTCCCGCGAGGGGGCCAAGGCGCGTCCCAACGCGTCCGCGTCATCGCCTAGCCCCGCAAACCCGGCTCTGATCAGGATCGCGTCCGTGCGCCCCGCGCCAAAGCGCAGGCAATCGGCTAGCCATCCTTCGACATCGAGATCAGGCGCTTCCGCCAAGGCTTGCTCCAGCCCGTGGCTGTAGCTGAACGCGCCAATGGGGAAAGCGGGCGACAGCCATTGCGTCAGTACCATCAGTTGCTGCGGGCTCAGCTGCGTCTCCATCTCAGTGGCTATGCCCGTGATTATGCCCGTGATTATGCTCATGGCTATGCGCGTGATCAGGCCCATGACTGTGACCATGCGTCCGCCCATGCCCATATGCGCCGCCTTCCGGAGTAAACGGCGCATTCACCTCGCGCACCTCAGCGCCCAGCCGCTCCATCAGGTCGCGGATCACGTGGTCGGGTTGCACCAGCACGCGGGCCTCTTCAATCTGCGCCGGGCAATGGCGGTTGCCGATGTGCCAGACCAACGGCAACAGGTTCGGCGCGGTGATCTCGAGCAAGGCCTCCTCCGCCGCCCTGACGCCAATCAGGGCGCCATCCTCCAGCTCAAAGCAATCCCCGTGGTCAAGCGATGTCGTATGCGGCAAATCCACCAGGAACTTCTCGCCTGCATCTGTCTCCAGAACCTTGCGCCGCAGAAACCGGTCCTCATAGCTCAGCGTGCAGCTTTCCTGCGCGTGGCCTTTCACAATTTTCGAGGCAACCTGCATCTAACCCGCCAGCCTCTGCTCCGCGAGCGTGACCCAGTATGAGCATCCCATCGGGATCACCTCGTCGTTAAAATCGTATTCCGGGTGATGCAGCCCCGCATTGCGCCCGGTCTGCGTCCGCACGCCCAACTGAATATACGCGCCCGGGCAGGCCTGTAGCATATAGGCGAAGTCCTCGCCGCCGGTGACGCGCGGGGCGTCGGGGTTGACTTGCGCCTCACCGGCCACGGCGCGGGCGGCGGTGACGCAATGATCTGTCTCAGCCGCGTGGTTGGCCATCGAGGGGTAGGGGATCTCGTCGCCAATCACCTCCGCCTCCGCGCCATAGCTTTCCGCCGTCAGTCTTGCGATGTCGCGGATACGCTGCAACGCGGTCTGCCGCAGCTCCTCGTCAAAGCTGCGCAGCGTCCCACGCAGCTCCACATGCTGCGGGATCACATTATAGGCGTCCGTTTCCGTGCGAAACGAGGTGACGGAGACCACCAGCGGCTGTTGCGGGTCCGCGTTGCGCGACACAATGGATTGCAGCGCCATCACCACAGCCGAGCCCACCAGCGTGGTGTCCACCGTGTTGTTGGGCCGCGCCGCATGCCCGCCACGCCCCTGCAGTTTGATCGTGAAGCTGTCGCACGCCGCATAAAACGGGCCCGAGCGGATCGCGAACTCGCCAAAAGGCACCATCGGCGAGTTGTGCATGCCGTAAATCTCCGAGATGCCAAAGCGGTCGATCAACCCGTCCTGCACCATCGCCTCCGCGCCTGCGCCGCCTTCTTCGGCGGGCTGGAAAATCACCGCCACGGTGCCTTCGAAATTGCGCGTCTCCGCCAGATATTGCGCCGCACCCAGCAACATGGCGGTATGCCCGTCATGTCCGCATGCATGCATCTTGCCCGGCGTTTTGGAGGCATGATCCGCTCCCGTGGCCTCAAATATCGGCAGCGCATCCATATCGGCGCGCAGCCCGATCACCTTGCCACCAGCCCCGCCCCGGCCATGGATCAGCCCCACGACCCCGGTGCGCCCCAACCCCTCAACCACCTTGTCACAGCCAAAGCCCTTCAGCTTCTTTGTCACAATCGCCGAGGTCCGCTCCGTGTCATACAAAAGCTCCGGATGGGCATGAAAATCCCGCCGCCACGCCGTGATCTCGGGGTGCAGCTCGGCAAATCGGTTCCGTATCGGCATCGTCTTCTCCCTCTCCTAAACCCGCAAGCTCCCCCGCGACAGCCTTCCCCCATCATTGCTTCAAAAATACTCCGGGGGTTTGGGGGCAGAGCCCCCATGAAGCGCGGGGGTTTGGGGGCAGAGCCCCCAACCGGCCGGCGGGGCGAAGCCGCGCCGATACCATTCTAGAACATGAAATACCGCTGCGCCATCGGCAGAACCTCCGCCGGTTCGCAGGTCAGCAATTCGCCATCCGCCCGCACCTCATAGGTCTCCGGGTTCACCTCCACCTCGGGCAACGCATCGTTCAGGATCAAATCCTTTTTGCCAATCCCGCGCGTGTGCTCCACGGCGAGACAATCCTTGGCCAGCCCCAGACGCCCCCGCACATCCTCTTCCATCGCGGCGGCGGAAGTAAACACAACCGCCGAGTGTTCCACGGCGCGGCCCATCGCGCCAAACATCGGGCGCGAGTAAACCGGCTGCGGCGTCGGAATAGAGGCATTGGGATCGCCCATCTGCGCACAGATAATCGCGCCCGCCATCAGCACCATCTCCGGTTTCACTCCGAAAAAGGCCGGGTTCCACAGCACCAGATCCGCGCGTTTGCCCTCTTGAACCGAGCCGATATGACGCGACACCCCATGTGCAATCGCCGGGTTGATCGTGTATTTCGCAATGTAGCGCCGAACCCGGAAATTGTCGTTCTCGCCTTGCTCTTCGCTCAGCCGGCCACGCTGTTTCTTCATCTTGTCAGCGGTCTGCCAGGTGCGGATCAGCACTTCGCCGACCCGGCCCATGGCCTGTGAATCAGAGGCAATAATGGAGAACGCCCCCATGTCGTGCAGAATATCTTCCGCCGCGATGGTTTCGCGCCGGATCCGGCTCTCTGCAAAGGCCACATCCTCGGGGATCGACTTGTCCAGATGGTGGCAGACCATCAACATATCCAGATGCTCTTCCAGCGTGTTCACCGTGAAGGGCCGCGTCGGGTTGGTCGACGAGGGCAGCACGTTGGCGTCGCCACAAATCTTGATGATATCCGGCGCATGCCCGCCGCCCGCGCCCTCAGTATGAAACGCATGAATCGTGCGCCCTTTCATGGCCGCCACCGTGTTCTCGACAAAGCCGCTTTCGTTCAGCGTATCGGTGTGGATCATCACCTGCACATCCAGATTGTCGGCCACACCCAGACAGCAATCAATCGCCGCAGGCGTGGTGCCCCAGTCTTCATGCAGTTTCAAAGCACATGCGCCGCCTTTGACCATCTCGACCAGAGCCTCGGGCTGCGAGGCGTTCCCCTTGCCCGCAAATCCGATATTCATCGGCACGCTGTCGACGGCCTGCATCATCCGCCCGATATGCCAGGGCCCCGGCGTGCAGGTGGTGGCCAGCGTCCCATGCGCGGGCCCCGTGCCGCCGCCCAGCATGGTGGTCACGCCCGAGTGTAGCGCGTCCTCGATCTGCTGCGGGCAAATGAAGTGGATATGGCTGTCAAACCCGCCCGCCGTGACGATCCGGCCCTCGCCCGCAATGGCCTCCGTGCCGGGGCCCACAATGATGTCCACCCCCGGCTGCGTGTCGGGGTTGCCTGCCTTGCCGATCTTGTGGATCAGCCCGTCGCGCAACCCGATATCGGCTTTGTAAATCCCGCTGTGATCCACGATCAGAGCGTTGGTGATCACCGTGTCCACTGCGCCCGCAGCCCGCGTCACTTGCGATTGTCCCATCCCGTCACGGATCACCTTGCCGCCGCCGAACTTGACCTCCTCGCCGTAGGCCAGAGCATTCGCGCCGGACCCGCCGCTGCTGGCCCCCGCGCGCTCCGCAATCAGGTCGCGCTCCACTTCGATGATCAGGTCCGTATCGGCCAACCGAAGCTTGTCACCCACGGTCGGGCCAAACATCGCGGCATAGTCAGAACGGGAGATGGATGCAGGCATGGTGCTACCTCAGTTTTGGGCCACGCTTGGCCAGTCGTTTCGAATTTGCACGGGTTTTCTGGCGCAGCGGCTTGACCGCTGCCGCCACGATCTGATCCGGTCGTTTGCCGGTGGCGGCTGCCACGCCCGCATCGATCATGCTTCTGGTGATTGCGTCGCGTTTTTCATCGACCATCCGGGCGTTCTCGGATTTGGTCACGGACCATAGCCCGCCCATGCCCCAAAGTCGCATGGCGATGACCGCCTGCGCTTCGGCGGTTAGCATGCCCAGCTCAAAGGCGTTGGACCAGTAATCAAACGGGGTCGCGCTGCGTGCCATTACAGCGCGCCCATCACGTCTTGGTTGAACCCGTAAACCACCCGCGCGCCTGAAATGGGGATCAGCTGAACCTCGCGCCGCTGCCCCGGCTCAAAACGCACGGCGGTCCCGGCGGCAATATCCAGCCGCATCCCGCGCGCCGCTGCGCGGTCAAACTCCAGCGCCGCATTGGCCTCGCCAAAATGGTAATGCGAGCCGACCTGCACGGGCCTGTCGCCGGTATTGGCCACCTCCAGCACAAGCACGTCCGCGCCCGCGTTCAGCTCCAACACACCCTCTGCCGGGAACATCTCACCTGGGATCATCGCGCGACATCCTCCATCACTGCTTCAAAAATACTCATGGCTCACCGGATCGGGTCATGCACTGTCACCAGTTTGGTGCCGTCCGGGAAGGTCGCCTCGACCTGCACGTCATGGATCATCTCGGCCACGCCCTCCATGCATTGCTCTCGCGTCACAACCTGTGCGCCCGCCTCCATCATCTCGGCCACCGACCGCCCGTCACGTGCACCCTCGACCACCGCGTCGGTGATCAGGGCAATCGCCTCGGGATGGTTCAGCTTCACGCCGCGCGCCAGCCGCCTGCGGGCGACCTCGGCGGCCATGGAGATCAGAAGTTTGTCTTTTTCACGCGGGGTCAATTGCATAGCTAAAGCGTCCAGGTTCGGGGAATGTCGGTGCCGCTCAAGGCGGCCAGCAAGGGAATGGCCACGCGTCGCAGCGCCATGACGTCAGGCGCAATGAGGCGTGCCACCAGCAGATCAGGGGCTTTCAGGCTGGCCCCGCCGAACGGGCCGATCATCTCGCGCACAGAGGCCAGCCGCGCCTCTGCCCCGGGCGCGGCCAGAACAAGATTGGCCACCGCAAGTGCGCCACCGGTAACAGCGGCACGGCCCAAAAGCTGTGCCACCGGGCCGTCCAGTCTGGTGGCATCGGCGTGGATCAAAGCGCCACCCTGCCAAATCCGCAACTGGTCACTCAGATGCGCGTCATGCAGCACTTCGCCCATGGCCGCCCGGCCAAAGATCAGCGGCTCGATCATCAGGAACGTGGCCTCCGGGGCCAGCCGCACCTCCAACCGCCGCGCAAGGCGCGAGCGGTCAAACAGAATGGTCTCCTGCGGCAGCCAATGCAGCGCCGCGCCGGGCGAGACCCGCAGCTCTGTCGACATTCGCGCGACGCTCTCGTCCGGGCTGCGGTAGACCCGCTCCGCCGTTTGCGTGGTCAGGCTCAGGGCGGTGTCCGGCCCTGCCTCCGCCTGCACCTCAAACCGGTCACCGCCGGTCATGCCGCCCGCGCAGTTGATCATCACCGCGCGCAGCTCAGAGCCAGACCCACGCGGAAACATCATTCGCATCGAGCCCGCCTGATGCAGCCCGTCAATCACTGAGGCCGCCCCCCGCCGCTTGCTCGACAGCTGCAACCGCCCACGCGCGCGTTGCGGGGCAGGGGGCTGGGACAGCTCCAAAGAGGCAGGATGAACGGTAATGGCAGCAGCTCCTTTGGGTCAGATAGAAAGCAAGCCTGTCCGGCGCGGGCAAGGCCGCCGCCCAAAACCACAGGCATTTTTGCATGCATCACGCTCAACTGCCCAAAAATGAGGCAGTCCCGCAGTCCCTACCGGCCCCGCGCCCCGGCGAGGCCCTGTGTCAGCACAAAGATCACCGCTGCCACGCAAACAATCGACGGCCCCGCAGGCGTGTCAAACTGCGCCGAGGCCTGCAACCCCGCCACCGCAGCACCCACGCCGATCACCGCCGCCATCAAACCCATGCCTTCTGGCGTGCGGGCCAGAGGCCGTGCGCCCGCCGCAGGGATGATCAGCATGGCGGCGATGAGAAGCACGCCCACCACCTTGATCGCAACGGCCACCGTCACCGCCAGAGCCACGGTCAGGATCAGCCTTTCGCGGTCGGGATTGATGCCGCTGGCATGGGCCAGATCGCTGCTCAGCGTGGCCGCCAAAAGCGCCTGCCAGCGCCAGATCATCAGGCCCAGCACGAGCAACGCGCCCGCCCAGATCACCGCCAAATCCATGCGCCCGACC
Source organism: uncultured Litoreibacter sp. (assembly GCA_947494645.1). Taxonomy (GTDB): domain Bacteria; phylum Pseudomonadota; class Alphaproteobacteria; order Rhodobacterales; family Rhodobacteraceae; genus Litoreibacter. The sequence continues at coordinate 2,262,379 of CANLVO010000001.1, read as the reverse complement.
GCCAGAATGTCGCCGAACAGGTAGGACATCAGGTCCAGCCGCACGCCTTCAAGCAGCGACACCGCAACCAGCCCTAAGGCCAGGGCGGAATGCGACAGCACGCCCAGCATCGTGTCGATGGCCAAAGCCCGGCTGCTCAGGCCGGACACCAGCAACGCCATCACCAACGCCACGCCCAGAACGCCTGCAAAGATTGAGATCGACAGCGCCAGAGACAGGGCCACGCCCAGCACCGCGGCATGCGCCGTCGCGTCGCCAAAATAGGCCATCCGCCGCCAGACGACGAAACACCCCAAAGGGGCCGCCGCAAGGGCAACACCGATGCCAGCCAGCGTGGCGCGAACCAGAAAATCATCAAGCATGGTCGTGCTCGTGGTCATGATCATGGTGGTGGTGATGGTCGTGGTCATGGCGGTACAGCGCTAGCGCCCCGCCGGTGCCCGAGCCAAACAAGGCGCGGTACTCGGGCGCAGACGCCACCACATCGGGCGCGCCGTGGCAGCAGACATGGCCGTTGAGGCAAATCACCCGGTCTGAGGCACTCATCACCACATGCAGCTCGTGGCTGACCATCAGCACGGCGCAGCCGGTCTCCCCGCGCAGGGCTTCGATCTGGCGGTAAAACCCGGCAGAGCCCGGCTGGTCCAGACCCGTGGTCGGCTCATCCAGCACCAAAAGCTGCGGCTCTTCCAAAAGTGCGCGCGCCAGCAGCACGCGTTGAAACTGCCCGCCCGACAATTGCGACATCTGCCGCTGCTCCAGCCCTGCCGCTCCGGCTTGGGTCAGCGCCCGCGCCCGCGCTTGCGCATCGCGCCGCACGGGCAGGGACAGGAAGCGCTCGACGGTTAAGGGCAGCGTCGGGTCGATGCTCAGCTTTTGCGGCACGTATCCAATGCGCAACCCATCGGCGCGGCTGACCTGTCCCGCGCTCAGTGGTACCGCACCGATTAGCGCCCGCAACAGCGTGGTCTTGCCTGACCCGTTGGGGCCCACCACGGTGATGATCTCGCCGGGGCGTACCTCCATGTCGACATGCTGCAAGGCCAGATGGCCTCCCATGGTGACGCTCACATGTTCGGCCTCGATCAACGCGCCGCTCATGACGGTTTGCACGAGGGGCAGATGCCCTCCGCCTCGATCACGGCGCGCTCGATCTCGAAACCTGCGTCTTGCGCCGCGCGGCCCAACTGGCCCGATAGCGGGTTGGTCGAAGCCTCTGCCACGGCGTCGCAACTGCGGCAGATCATGAAGGCGGGGTCATGCACCTCGCCCGGGTGGGCGCAGGCCACATAGGCGTTCAGCTTCTCTATCTTATGGGCAAACCCATGCGTCACCAGAAAATCCAGCGCCCGGTAAGCCACCGGTGGAGCCGACCCCAAACCGTCCTCCGACAGCCGAGCGAGCATGTCATAGGCCCCCATCGCCTTGTGTTCGTGCAACAAGATCTCCAACGCCCGGCGACGCACCGGGGTGAATTGCAGCTTGGAGGCCGCGCAATGCGCCTCCGCCGCGTGCAGCGCATCGGAGACGCAGGCGCTGTGATCATGTTTGGAGAAATTGGACATAAACCGAAGATCGGACCTTTTCGCGGTGGGATGATATGTTATAACGTAACATCTCGATTGCCCGCAATGAAAATAATGAGCCCCTTTATGTCCCGTTCGCTGACCCTCGCCGCCGCACTAAGCATCCTGCCCCTGCAGGCCATGTCGGAGGCACCAAACGTGGCGGCTGACATCGCGCCGGTCCATGCGCTGGTGGCTCAGGTCATGGGAGGGGTAGGCGCGCCTGATCTGCTGATCCCTGCAACGCAATCGCCGCATAGCAGTTCCCTCAAACCCTCCGATGCCGCCATCGTGCAGGAGGCTGATATTGTCTTCATCATCGGCTCCGAGCTGACCCCGTGGCTGGCGGACCGCATTGCAACATTGTCGCCCGAGGCGCGTGTGGTTGATCTGCTGGACCACGCCGTTGTCCAGCGCAGCTACACCGAGGCCGGTGAGGGGCATGATGATCACGACGACCACGATGATGATAAAGGGCATGAGGACCACGCGGATCATGACGATCACGAAGATCACGCGAACCATGACGATCATGATGACCACGCTGATCATGAAGAGCATGCCGAGCATGAAGAGCATGCCGAGCATGAGGCGCATGCGGATCACAAAGAGCATGACGACCACGAAGATCACGCCGGGCACGAAGGCCATGAGGGTCACGACCATGACGGTCTCGACCCGCATGCCTGGCTGAACCCGCGCAATGCGGAGGCTTGGCTGGGCATCATCGCCGAAGAATTGTCGAAGCTCGACCCTGACAATGCTGAGCAGTACCGCGACGCGGCCCTGATGAATTCAGGTGCTTTGCGCAGACTGGCCGACGAGGTCTCCGCGAAGCTGGCCCCTTTCGAGGGGCAGAAATTCCTCGCCTATCACGATGCTTACGGCTATTTCGCGGACCGGTTCGGGGTGGTTTCTGCGGGCTCGCTTGCCTCTAACGAGGGCGCGGCCCCAAGTGCGGCAGACATGCGCCGGGCGCAGGACCTGATCGGCGCGGGGGAGGTGGCCTGCGTCTTCACAGAGCCGCAATTCAACGCGAAATCGCTGGAGGTCATCACCGAAAGCAGCAGCGCAAACGTGGTGGAGCTTGACCCGCTCGGCGCACGTCATCAGCCCGGCCCTGCGCTCTATGCGTCCTTGATCAACGACATGGCGACCGCGTTTGAAACCTGCCTCGGCAAGCCGGGCTAAAGCAGGCTGCCACAAATCCCTAAGCGCTGAAAATCGTTTCCGTCAGCTTGCGGGAGGTGCGTTGCAGCAGCTCGACATGGCTGCGGGCGAGCTCCAGCGTCACGCGCTGTTCCGGCGCATGAAAGGCAACGGAAGCGCAGTAGCGCCCGGCCGGATCCAGCACCGGCACAGCGGCCGCAATCATCGAGTCGAAATACTCAGCATTGTCCAATGCAAACCCCTGTCGGGAGATGTCCTGCAGCTCCGACAGCAATGCATCAGGTGAGGTGATCGTCGTGTCCGTATGTCGCTCCAGATGCATCACATTGACCAGCCGCCGACGTTCCCCCTTGGGCAGCGACGACAGGTAGACCTTACCCGACGCGGTGCAGTGAAACGGGACGTTCGTGCCAATCGGCAGCTGGATGCGGAAAGGCCAGTCGGTCTCCACGCGGTCCTGGTAGGCCATGCCGCGATCTTCCGGCACCGCGAAGTTGACCGTCTCGCCGATCTGGCTTGCGAGGTCCTGCAGCACTTGATGGCGGGCCATGTAGCTTGATGAGCTATGAACCATGCCCGCCCCCATCATCCGGGCCCGGCGTCCGGGGCGCAGCCCCCGGCCACGCTCGTCGCGCATCAGGAAGCCTTCTTCCAGAAGAGTGTTGCACAGCCGGTGCGTGGTTTGTTTCGGCAGTCCAATGACGCGGCCAATTTCGGCGGGGCCCATCGGCTCGGTCTGCATTCCCACTGCTTCAAGGATCAGCAAGGTGCGCAGGTTGGTCGGTATACGACTTTTGACGTCCACTAGGTCCCCCTCGGTCAAAAACAAGAAAATTATGTCTTGTGCGACTCTCTGGACTATGATGCACTCTAAAAACGGGACTTCAAGTCCCAATTTTTGCAATTCGACGCTTTTGGGAGGAAGTGAGTGGAATTCGACTTCATCATTGTTGGAGCAGGTTCTGCAGGATGCGTCCTCGCCAACCGTCTATCGGCGGATGGTAAATATAAAGTTGCAATACTCGAGGCCGGTGGCAAGGACACCTATCCTTGGATCCACATCCCCGTCGGCTACTTCAAAACGATGGGCAATCCCAAGACCGATTGGGGTTACAAAACCGAACCTGATCCCGGCCTCAATGGCCGCTCCCTGAAATGGCCACGCGGCAAGGTGCTGGGTGGGTCGTCATCGATCAACGGGCTGCTTTATGTGCGTGGCCAGGCGGAGGACTATGACGGCTGGCGGCAGCTCGGCAATACCGGTTGGAGCTGGGAAGACGTCAAACCACTGTTCAAACGCTCCGAGAATTTTGAAAACGGCAGCCGCGCGGACGAGTATCGCGGCGGCGATGGGCCTTTGTCGGTCTCCGACACCACGGTGACGCGGCAATGCGTCGATGACTGGATCACCTCCGCCGTCAATGCAGGCTACAAGCGGGCCGAGGATTACAACGGTGCCGATCAGGAAGGTGTCGCGCTGTTCCAGCTGACCACCCGCAACGGGCGGCGCTGTTCGTCAGCGGTGGCGTATCTGAACCCGGCCAAGTCACGCTCGAACCTGACGGTGCTGACCAAATGCGCCGTGGAGAAGCTGACCTTCGAGGGCAAACGCTGCACCGGGCTGATCGCCAATCACAACGGCCAGCAGATCACCATGACGGCCCGCCGCGAGGTGGTGCTGTCCGCAGGTGCGCTGGCCTCGCCGCAGATCATGATGGTTTCGGGCCTTGGCGCGGCGGATGAGCTGAAACAGCACGGCATCGAGGTGGTGCAGGACATCAAGGGCGTGGGCAAGAACTTGCAAGACCACCTGCAGGCCCGCCCGGTCTATAAAACCTCGCTTCCAACGATCAACACCGAGGTGTCGAACCTGTTCAAGCAGGCGTTGATTGGCATGGAATATGTCTTCACCCGCGGCGGGCCGATGGCCATGGCCGCGAGCCTCGGCACTGGGTTTCTGAAGACCCGCGAGGACCTGTCGGTGCCCGACATTCAGTTCCACATCCAGCCATGGTCTGCTGACCGGGTCGATGCGGGCCCGCACAAGTTCTCCGCCTTCACGGCGTCGGTGCTGCAATTGCGGCCTGAAAGCGCCGGGCATCTGGAGCTGGCCTCGGCCAACATGCGGGACTACCCGAAAATTCACCCCAATTATCTGGCCACCAAGACCGATTGCGACACGCTGGTCGAAGGTATCCGGATCACCCGCAAGATTTGCGGCCATGACCCGATCAAGAGCCACATCACCGAGGAACACGCGCCCGGCGGGGCTGTCGGTGACGATTACGACGCGCTGCTGGACTGGGCGCGCAACACCTCGACCACGATCTACCACCCGACAGGCACCTGCAAAATGGGGGTCGACCCGATGGCGGTTGTCGATCCGCAGCTGAAGGTGCACGGCATTGCCGGGCTGCGGGTGGCGGATGCGTCGATCATGCCGATCATCGTGTCGGGCAACACCAACGCGCCGTCGATGATGATCGGGGAAAAGGCGTCTGACCTAATTCTGGAGGACGCCAAGTCCGGCGCCTCCGCAGCTGTGAAAGAGATGGCCTGATATGATCGACCAAGTTGCCGACTACGGCAAAATCATCATCGCCGACCTGATCCTGTCAGGGGACAACGCGCTGATCATCGGTATGGCGGCCGCCGGGTTGGCGCCCGAGCTGCGCAAGAAGGCCATCCTCTACGGTATGGTGATCGCGGCGCTGCTGCGCATCGTGTTTGCGGTGATTGCCACTAAGCTTTTGGGCATCCCGGGCATCCTGTTTGTGGGCTCGCTGCTGCTCTTTTGGGTGTGCTGGCGGCTCTTTGTGGAAATCCGGGCAGGCACCGACCATGACGCCGAGATGGCGATGGAAATGGCCGAGGACCCGGAGCAGGGCTATACCGGCCCGCCGCGTCGAACGCTCTATGGGGCGCTGGTGTCGATCACCATCGCCGATGTGTCGATGTCGCTCGACAATGTGTTGGCGGTTGCGGCAATTGCGGATGGCGACACCACCAAACTGGTGGTGGGGCTGGGCCTTGCGATCCTGATGATGGCTTTCGCGGCCACCATGATCATGAAGCTTTTGACGAAATATCCTTGGATCTCGTGGCTCGGTCTGTTCGTGCTGATCTACGTGGCTGGCGAAATGTTTTACCGCGGGGTCTTTGACATCAATCTCGGTATCGGGCCTTATCTCGGTCTGATTGAAGGCTGGGACCTCGGGAAGGGGCACTAGCAAGACATAGAAGACGACTTGTGCCTGCGGCGGCGTACGCAGCGGGCCTTAAAGAAAGCCGGGCGATACTGCCTTCATCACTCGGCTCCTGACTTAAAGAGAAGGCTTGGACCTTAAGGGAGGACCTTATGATTAACTTGAAAACTCTAACTGTAAGTGCAGTTGGCCTTGCGTTGATGGCGTCCAGCGCCATGGCGGAAAAAGTTCTGCGTATCCAGTCCGTTCTGCCAAACACGGCTGACGAAGTGGTTATGCTCAACGCGTTCGGCGATGACGTTGCTGCGCTGACAGGCGGCTCGTTGACCGTCGAAGTGCTGCCAGCGGGTGCCATCGTTGGCCCACGCGACATTATGGATGCGGTTGACGCAGGCCTGGTCGAAGGCGGTTTCGCCTGGACACACTACTGGGGTGGTAAGCACGTTGCAGCCAACCTGTTCGGCGCACCTGTTGCGGGCGCTGGTGTCGGCCTCGACAACATCGCATTCCTGAGCTGGTTCCAGTTTGGCGGCGGCAAAGAGCTGTATGACCGTCTGTGGGATGAAATGGGCGTGAACGTCAAAGGCTTCATGCTGCAGCCAGTTGGCCCAGAAGCACTGGGTTGGTTCCCAGAGCCGATCACATCCATGGATGACTTCCGTCAGATGCGTTTCCGTGCCCCTCCAGGCATGGTCGGCGCGGCTTACGCTGACATCGGTGTTCCAGCGGTTGCCATGGGCGGCGGTGACATCCTGCCAGCTCTGGAAAAAGGCACAATCGACGCGGCTGAATGGTGCTGCCCGAAGCCTGACTCCGTGTTCGGTTTCCAGAAAGTCCTGAAGCACTACTACCTGCAAGGCCTGCACCAGGTCACCGTGAACGCAGACATGTATGTGAACAAAGACTTCTACAACGGCCTGACCGAGCTTGAGCAAAAAGCGCTCGAAGTTGCGTCTACCGCGTCGCTGTCCAAGTCGCTCTCCTACCGTATCTTCGAAAACGGTAAAGCGCTGAAGGACCTCACCGAAAACCACGGTGTTATCCTTGAGGACACACCAGCTGACTACTTCACCGAGTACTCCGCTGCTGCAACCAAAGCGCTTCAAGCTGCTGCAGACGAGAACGAGTTCTTCGCAGAAGTATGGGCGTCTCAAACAGAGTTCGCCAAGATCGCAGTTCCATTCTGGGCCGGTGCTCAGACATCGAACGCGAACCTTGGTCGCGCGTTTGCAGATACACTGAAGTAATTCAGTTCAGAGCGGGCCCTCTTACGGGGGCCCGCTCGTTCTTACTTTCCGAGCGCCCCGGTGGCGGGCGCTTCGAAAGTAAGAGCGTGGATATCAAATCCATGTCCAGGGGAGGGACCGCCACATGGCAGATGAACCGAATCCAGAAGATCTGGAGATCGCGGATGAATTGATCGCGGAGCGGCGCTCTGAAGCCCCCGGCGAAACCCCGGAAGACATGACGTCGTGGCAGCGCCCGATTACGGCAGTGATCGACGTGATCAACTACCGCGCGGGTCAGATCATCGCCCTGCTGATGGTCCCGCTCATCGCCATCGTGGTCTGGGAGGTTTTCTCCCGTAACTCCTTCATCATCCTGCAAAACGCAGGCTACGAAGAGATTGCGCGCTCATGGGGCCTCGGCCCAACCTTGCAGGCCTATGACCTCAGCCGCATGATTGCCGGCGTCCTATGGATGGCAGGTGCGGGCTACGGGCTGATGCGCGGCGTCCATATCCGGGCGGACTTCATCTACCGCTTCTGGTCCGACAAGACGCAGGCGACGGTGGATGCCATCGCCTATCTCATGTTCTTCATCCCCTCGATGATCTTCTTCACGGTCGTCTCCGCGCAATACTGGCAGCTGTCTTACGAGACCGGTGAACGTCTGGCGCTCGATAGCGCGTGGCAACCGATCCTGTGGCCCGCGCGTCTGGCCATGCCTATTGGCGGCTTGCTCCTGCTGTTGCAGGGCCTGCCCGAGATCTTCCGCGCCTTCCACAAGATGGGCAAAGAGCGGGAGAAGTGGTTTGTCCGCTTCCTGCCGATCTATGTCGTCTTCATCCTGTGGCTGTCTCTGGCGATCTTCCTGCCTGATCTGGTCCCCGGCGGCGCATGGTTCACCGAGCTGATGAGCGCACGCCCGAATCTCGACAAGCCCACCATCGGGCTGATCATGCTGGGCGCGATGCTGTTCGTGATCTTCATCGGTTTCCCGATCTCCTTCACGCTGATCTTCCTGGCTTTCGTGTTCGGCATCTGGGGGGCGAACTTCAAGCTGACGACGCTCCTGATGACGCTTAACACCAACTCCACCATGCTGAACGATCAGCTGATGGCGGTGCCGCTCTTCGTCTTGATGGGGATCGTGATGGAAAGCGCGGGGCTGATGGAACGCCTCTTTGCGTCCATTCAGATGATCATGTCCCGCGTGCGCGGGGCGTTGTTCATCGCGGTGCTGATCGTGTCGACCATCTTCGCCGCCGCCACAGGCATCGTGGGCGCATCCGTGACGCTTCTGGGCATCATGGCCGGCGCCACGATGAGCCGCTCTGGCTATGACGTCAAACTGGCGGCTGGTACGATCACCGCAGGCGGGACGCTTGGCATCCTGATCCCACCCTCGATCATGCTGATCGTCATGGGGCCGGTGCTTGAGGTCTCCACGCTGGATCTGTTCCGCGGGGCCTTTATCCCCGGGGCGCTCTTGGCCTCGCTCTACCTGATCTACACGCTGGGCCGCTGCTGGATTAACCCCAGCCTCGGGCCAATCCTGTCGGACGAGGACCAGCCCGACACCTCCAAGTTCTACGGGGCCGAGGTCGCGCTGATCTGTCTGGGCATCCTGACGCTTTGCCGGGTCTTCGGTCTTGGCATGGGTGGCGCACTTGGCACGGTGGTGCCGTTTGGCGGTCTCTTCGGGCTGATCGCCGCGCTGGGCCTTGCCTATGCCGCGTACCGCAAGCTGGCGGTGTTGCGGATCATGGTGCCGATTGCGGTGCTCTTCCACCTTTACCTGTCGCTCGTTGCGGGTGGCATTTCGGTCTGGGGTCTGGTCTTCAGTGCCTTCATCCTGCTCCTGGCATTCCTCGGTCGGCCAATCTACAGCTCGGAGGCTGAAAACTCCTTCTACTTCTCCAATCTGTGGAACGAGTTCTTCGCGGGCCTGATGCCGCCCACGATCCTCATCTCCTTCGCGCTGGGCTCGATCCTGTTGGGCTTCGCAACCCCGGCTGAGGCTGCGGCCATGGGGGCCTTCGGTGCCATCTTGTTGTCGATTGCCTACCGGAAATTCACCTTCCCGGGCTTCTTCGACAGCTTGATCAAGGCGCTGGAAATCACCGTCCTGATCATGTTCCTGGTGGCAGCGTCCAACTTCTTCGGCGCGCAGTTCTCCGCCTTGGGCACGCCGCGCATGATGACAGAGATCCTGCTGGGCCTCGATATGGCACCGTTCTTCGTGCTGCTCTTGGTGATGGCGCTGATCTTCCTTCTCGGCTGGCCGCTGGAATGGGTGCCGATCGTGCTGATCGTGGTGCCGATCCTGCTGCCCACCGTGCAGGCGCTCGAGCTACACGGCCTCAGCCAGTACGACATGATGGTCTGGTTCGGCATCTTGGTGGCGGTGAACCTGCAGACCGCGTGGCTCAGTCCGCCCGTGGCGCTGTCTGCCTACTTCCTGAAAGGGGTCGTGCCCAATTGGGACCTCAAGGACATCTATCTCGGCATGATGCAATTCATGCTGGTGCAGCTGGTGGGTCTGTCGCTGCTCTTGGCCTTCCCGCAACTGGTGCTCTGGCTGCCAAGGGTCATGGGCGGCGGCTAGACAGCCTCGCAATCGAACAAAGAAGGCGGTCCCCCGGGGCCGCCTTTTTTCTGCGCCCTGCAGCGCTGGCGTAATCCTGAGAGAAGTGAAGCCCAAAACCACTCCGGCCTTTTTGTTGCCATGAAGGATTGCCCTAACGGCAGTCTATTCCGAAGAATCCACGAAATCCCATATTTACAAGGCGATCCCGCCAATCGTTTCATCCCCAGAAACACTGAGTTTCGGGTTAACAGGTGTTTAATTGCAGCGAGAATGAGGAACTGCCCCATTTTCGCCCCATTTCGGAGCGATCCAGTTCCTGTCGCCACGCAGCACAGAGATGTTCTCTAACCGCCGCACGGCATTTGTACCTTGTAACCAGTTGATCCTTGAAGGGATAGCGTATGACTAAAATTTTCGCACAATTCGCAGCAGATGAATCCGGCGCTGTAACCGTTGATTGGGTTGTCCTCACAGCCGCAATCGTTGGCGTTGGTATTGCTGTCATGTCGACAATTTCCACCGGTCTGGAAGACCTGTCCGGTGACATCGAAGACGAGCTGACCGATCAGGGCATCTCGACCACTTTCTAATCCTATGTCGGTGCCTCCCCGGAGGCATTCAAGAAAAAGGCCGTACCCGGAAGGGCGCGGCCTTTTTCTATTGGTCGCCCGAAGATCAACCACCCATCACATGTACCCAGACCTCCGCCTCGGGCTCATGCGCGGCGGGTGTGCCATCGGTCACGGCCCCAAGCCGCTTGGCCACGGCCTGCGAGCGCGTGTTTTGCCTGTCGATATAACTTTCCAGCTGCTCCAGCCCCAACGCGTCCCGCGCCCAGTCTTTGACGGCCATCCCTGCCTCCGTCGCGAAGCCTTTCCCCTCGGCACACTCATAAAGGTGCCAGGCCAGTTCGATCTCCGGCCAATTCGAATGCTTCAGAAGCCCCACCCGGCCAACGGGGGCGTCTGCGTCCCGGTCCACAAGCGTGAAGAAGCCAAAGCCGTTCCATTGCCAGTGGCCCACCCCAATCATGAAGCCGAACCACGCCTGCTCCGCGCTCATCGTCTCGCCCTGCGCCACCATCGAGGGCGCGCTGGTCGCAAAGCGGGTGAAGCTCGGCAGGTCGCTGCGCTCCGGCCCCCGCAAGATCAGTCGCGAAGTTTCAAGCACAGGGGCGGATGTCAAAGGGGGCATCAGATCGCTTTCCGGTCAGAGGTCTCAGGGTGGTCCCGGCCAACATAGCCACCTGGCCCCCACAACGGAAACCTCATCAAAACCGCTGATCGCGCATTGGATGCGCCGCTCGCAGGCGGTAACGTCCTTCACACGAAAGGCGCGGTCGCATGGCCCCGCCGTGATCCAAAGGGGGCAGGGGCGATGGCGGATAGGTTAAAACCTTCGACACATGACGCGGACGAGGATGCCCGCAACCGCGACATCAAGATCTATGTCAACGGCGAGATCGTGCATCGCGACGCGGCCAAGGTGTCGGTCTATGACAGCGGCTTCATGCTGGGCGACGGCATGTGGGAAGGGATGCGGCTCTATGACGGCGTCTGGGCCTTCTTTGACGCGCATATGGACCGGTTCTTCAACTCCTGCAAAGCCGTGTCGCTTGATCCGGGGATGAGCAAAGACCAGATGCTGGACGCGCTGAACCGCACGGCGGAGGCCAACGGCATGACCACGGACGTCCATTGCCGCCTGATGGTGACGCGCGGAGTGAAGGCCAAGCCGTTCCAGCACCCCGCCCTCAGCCGGTCCGGCCCCACCGTGGTGATGATCCTCGAGCATTCCAAGCCCGTCGACCGCCTGCAATCCCAAGGCATCCGGCTGGCCACCGTCCCGCAGGTGCGCGGGCTGCCGATGAGCCAGGACGCCAAATATAACAGCCACTCAAAGCTGAACTGCGTGATTGCCTGCCTGCAAGCGGAACAGGCCGGGGCCGATGAGGGCCTGATGCTCGACCCGCATGGCTTTGTGAACACCACCAACGCCTGCAACTTCTTCATCGTGCGCCGCGGGGCGGTTTGGACCTCGACGGGCGATTACTGCATGAACGGCGTCACCCGCCAAAAGGTCATCGACCTGTGCCGCGCCAATGACATCCCGGTCTTTGAGAAAAACTATTCCCTCTACGAGGCCTACGGCGCGGATGAGGCCTTTCTCACCGGCACCTTCGGCGCCCAGACCCCCGTGGCCGAGATCGACGGCAAGCCCATCGGCACCGGCGCGCGCCCCGTCACCGCCCGCATCCAGGCGCTCTACAAGGACCTGATCAAGGCCGAAATCGCCCGCGCGCAGCTGCAAACCCCCTAGCCGCCCCGCGCACGGCTAGGGCTTCGGCTGCTCCGCCTTGACGTAGTCAATCAGGCGGCGGGACAGGTGTTTCTGCGGCCCGATATCGGGCCAAACCGCGTAGATGCCCAGATCAGGCAGGCGCCAGTGCGGCAACACCTCGATCAACCGCCCGTCGGCAAGCTCGGCATCCGCCTCGCTATTGGGCAAGTGCTGTATGCCGAGGCCTTCCAGAATGGCCGATTTGGCGGAGGACAGGGAATGCACCTCAAGGCGGACATGCTCCGGCACGAAACTGATCTGCTCGCCCTTGTGCACCAGCGCAATTGCGTTAGGCAGCATGGCCATCGAGATAAAGTCGCAATTCTGCAAATCCTCAGGCGTTTTGATCTTGGGCCGTCCGGCCAGATAGTCCGGGCTGGCTACAAGTTTGCGCCCGAACGTGCCGATGCGTTTGCTTTTCAACGCGCTGTCGCGCAGCACGCCCAGTCGAAAGGCAAGGTCGAACCCCTCCTTCACCAGGTCAACGGGGTGATCGCTGGTATGCATCGAAACCGCGACCATCGGGTGTTCGCGGGTAAACCGCAGGATGGCGCGGTGCAGGGGGCTGCGCTCTCCGAAGGCGGGCAGGGTGATTCGCAGCGCACCGGCGGGCTGCGTGCTTGTCTCGGTCAGAATATCCAGCGCTTCCTTCGCGGCGGCCACCATGGCGCGGGCGGCGGGCAGAATCGACTGACCCTCAGGGGTCAGCGATAGGGAGCGCGTTGAGCGAAAGAACAGGGACGCCCCGACCTGTGCCTCCAGCTTCGACACGTGATGGCTGATCACAGAGGTCGACAATTTCAGGCGCCGCCCTGCGCCGCTAAAGCTCCCTGCATCATGAACCGCAACGAAAACGGCAAGCGCGCGATACTCATCCATCTTTCTAATCCATCGAATAATCTTTGCGACATATTTGGGATAATCAAACGCAAAGCGGCTGTCTACATCTGTTCTCCATAGCAAGGAGATACAGATGAAACGCAGCACCCTGAACTTCTCGACGTCTCACGGGTCCAAGTATTTGCAGCAGCTTGCCAAGCACTTTGGCCACAAGGTCCCGGTGACGTTCACGCCCTATCAGGGCGAAGTGACGCTTCCCTTCGGCACCTGCGAGATGGCGGCGACCGATGCGGTGTTGTCCGTAACGGTCTTCGGACAACCCGGCAATCTCGAACGCCTAGAGCAGTTCGTCGGCGATCATCTCGCCCGCTTTGCTTTCCGCGAAAACCCAACCTTCACCTGGCAGCGCGCTGCCTGACCTTACCAACAGGAGAGACGACATGAAAAAGACCCTGACCACACTTGGCGCAGTCGCCATCAGTGCCACCGCTGCTTTCGCAGATGTGGCTGCAAACAAGGCGACGGCAATCGCCGCGATGAACGAGGTGCTGGTGGGCCTCGACGTGTCCAAAATCGACACCTATTTCGCCGAGCCCTATATCCAGCACAATCCGCTCGCAGGCTCTGGTCTTGATGCGCTCCGGGGTCTGGTGGCCTACGCAAAGGAGGGCCCCGGTTTCGGTCTGGAGACCGCACGCATCATCGGCGAAGGCGACATGGTCGTGATGCATAACGTCTGGGAAGGGTTTGGCCCCGCGCCCATGGTGGCGTTTGACGTGTTCCGTTTCAACGACGAGGGAAAGATCGTCGAGCACTGGGACAACCTTCAGCCGGTTGCTGATGCCCCCAATCCTTCCGGTCGCACGCAAATTGACGGCAAAACCGAGATCACCGATCTGGACAAAACCGCCGAGAACAAGGCGCTGGTCGAAGACTTCATCAACCGGGTCCTGATGAAAGGCGAAGAGGTCGATTTCACGGATTACATCAACCCGGAAAAATACCTGCAGCACAACACCCAAGCCGGTGACGGGCTCGACGGGCTGGGCGCATTCCTTGGCTATCTGGCCGAGAATGACATCGCGTTCTACTACACTGATCTTGCCATGGTCGTGGCCGAAGGCAATTTCGTATTTGCCGCCGCAGAGGGTGTGTTTAGAGATCAACCAACGGCCTATTTCGACCTGTTCCGGCTCGAGGATGGCCGCATTGTCGAGCACTGGGATGTGATTGCAGACATGCCTGCCGGTGATCTGCCCGAAGGGTATCCCGGCAAGTTCTAAGCCAAACGGTCGTTGGGTGGTGCACAGCGCATGACCCCTGGACTGCGATATAAACCACTGATAGCGGGCTGTCCTTTGGGCGGCCCGTGATCATGTCGAGGCCGCGCTAGACGGCGTCAAGCAGGGCGGGGATGCGGTCTGAGCGCGGTATCCAAAACGGAATAGTGAGTGAACTAGCCGCCGCATCCATCGCTTTGACGTCAAAACAGGTGGTCGCCATGCACCCGGTTCCGCGTCGCACCCAACCACACGGCTTGAAAGGCGGTCTTAGGCCCGGTGCGCCCCGTCGGCCAGAGACTTCACAAAAGCCAGCACCTCTGCCGGGCTCTGCCCGTCTGCGATCTTTTGGACAATGGCCGAGCCCACCACGGTGCCGTCTGCCACGCCCGCAATAGCCTCCGCGCTTTCGGGCGTCTTGACGCCAAAGCCCACGATGATCGGCAGGTCGGTGCTCTCTTTCATCCGCGCCACCTCGGGCGCCACATCGGCCGCGTTGGCCTCTGCCGCGCCTGTGATCCCGGTGATTGAGACGTAGTAGACAAAGCCCGAGGTGTTCTGCAGCACCTTTGGCAGGCGTTTGGCATCCGTTGTAGGCGTCGCCAGCCGAATAAAGTTCAGCCCTGCGGCTTGGGCCGGAATGCACAGCTCGCTGTCTTCCTCAGGCGGCAGGTCGACAATGATCAGCCCGTCCACGCCCGCCTCCTTGGCCTCGCTGAGAAACGCGTCGACCCCGTGGCTGTAGATGGGGTTGTAATAGCCCATGATCACAATCGGGGTCGTGTCATCACCGGCCCGAAAGTCGCGCACCATCTGCAACGTCTTTTTCAGGGTCATCCCCGCTTCCAGCGCGCGCTGCCCCGCCAGCTGAATGGTTGCGCCATCCGCCATAGGGTCAGTGAAAGGCAGCCCAAGCTCGATGATGTCCACACCCGCACCCGGCAGGCCCTTCACGATCTCCAGCGAGGTGTCGTAATCGGGGTCCGAGGCCATCACATAGGTCACAAAGGCCTTCTTGCCCGCGGCGTTGAGCCGGGCAAACGTGTCGTCAATGCGGGTCATGGCGGTCTCCAAAAATCTCCCGCGCAGTTTTGCCGCAAGGCGCGGGGATGTTCAATCGCGCAATCGCTCCTATATGTCCCTCATGAACTACGTTTTGGCTCTTTTTCTGCCCCCGCTGTCGATCCTGCTCCTGGGCCGGGTGTTTCTCGCCATCCTGGTCTTCGTGATCTGGGTCCCCGCATTGCTTTTCTCGGGCGGGCTGACGCATCCCATGTTCATCGTGCTGGCATGGATCTTGATCTTTCAGGCCCATCAGGACCGCCGCGCGGGCTGAGCAGGCTTGCGCCCCGACCCCTGCCGCCGTAGGAACCCCGCAACAGCGCGAAGGAGCGGATCATGGGTTTTAAAATGGGCATCGTCGGCATGCCGAACGTGGGCAAATCCACGCTCTTCAACGCGCTGACCAAAACCGCCGCAGCACAAGCGGCCAACTTCCCCTTCTGCACCATCGAGCCCAATGTCGGCGAGGTCGCCGTCCCCGATGCCCGCCTCGACACGCTCGCCAAAATCGCGGCCTCCAAGCAGATCATCCCCGCCCGCATGACCTTCGTCGACATCGCTGGCCTCGTCAAAGGTGCCTCCAAGGGGGAGGGCCTCGGCAATCAGTTCCTCGCCAATATTCGCGAAACCGACGCCATCGCCCATGTGCTGCGGTGCTTTGAAGACGGCGACATCACCCATGTTGACGGCCGCGTCGACCCCGTCGCCGACGCCGACACGATCGAGACGGAGCTGATGCTCGCCGATCTCGAATCCATCGAAAAGCGCCTCGTCAATATCACCCGCAAAGTCCGCGGCGGCGACAAGGAGGCCGTTCAGCAGGAGCGCCTTCTGAACGCCGCCCGCGAAGCGTTGGAAAACGGCAAACCCGCCCGCACGGTCGAGATCGACGCCGATGACCTCAAGGCCTGGAAGGGCCTGCAACTGCTCACCACCAAGCCCATCCTCTATGTCTGCAATGTCGACGAGGGCAGCGCCGCCACCGGCAATGACTTCTCCGCGCAGGTCGAGAAAATGGCCGCAGAGCAGGGCGCAGGCACCGTCGTGATCTCCGCCCAGATCGAAGAAGAAATCTCCCAGCTTGACCCCGACGAGGCGCAGATGTTCCTTGAGGAAATGGGTCTGGAGGAAGCCGGCCTCGACCGCCTCATCCGCGCTGGCTACGAGCTGCTGCATCTGGAAACCTACTTCACCGTCGGCCCCAAAGAGGCCCGCGCCTGGACCATACGCGCAGGCACCTCCGCCCCCAAAGCCGCCGGCGTCATCCACGGCGATTTCGAGAAAGGCTTCATCCGCGCCGAGACCATCGCCTATGATGATTTCGTCGAATTAGGCGGCGAGCAACCCGCCAAAGAAGCCGGCAAAATGCGCGCCGAGGGCAAGGCTTATACCGTCAAAGACGGCGATGTGCTGCATTTTCTGTTTAATACCTAGCCAAAAAGCGAAGACTTTTTGGCTAGAGTGGCAAAGTACGTTTGCGCAGCAAATGTACAGCCACACCCCCGAAAATCTGGGTGTCTATCGCAAAAGCACCGACTTTTGCGCCGGGTGACCAAGGGCGTTGCGCAGCAATGCCCGGTCACACAGTTGAAATTTGTGCGCCTCCCAAGCAGCGCAGCATTGCTCAGCCACACCCCCGAAAAACTGGGTGCTCCCGTAGGGCGGGGTTCACCCCGCCACCGCCCACCAACACTAAATCCCCTCACGACGTGACTTAATCGCGGCGATCCGCCCATCGATCCTTTCCACATAGTGGTCCGCGCCGCCCTCTGCGTAGACATCTCGCGCCGCTTTGGCGTAAGCGTCAGCCCGATCCAAATGCGCGGACTTCTTTGTCTTGTCAAAATAAGCCAACTCCAAACCAGACAAACTGTCCTGGGTTACGGCCCAGTCAAACGGAACCTTGTCTCTACTCCGTTCCTCCAGCGCGGCTTCATAGGCCTGCGCCGCCTCCTCCAACCGCGCCGCACCACTCTCCCGCGCCCCAAGGGCCAGGAGTGCCGCGCCAAGATTGTTCTGCGTCATGGCCCAGTCGAGCGGCACCTTGTCTCTGGTCCACTCCTCCAGCGCGGCCTCATAGGCTTCAACTGCTTCCTCCAACCGCGCCGTGCCACTCTCCCGCTCCCCAAGGGTTTGGAGTGCCGCGCCAAGATTGTTCTGCGTTGTGGCCCAGTCGAGCGGCACCTTGTCTCTTGTCCACTCCTCCAGCGCGGCCTCACAGGCTTCAACCGCCTCCTCCAACCGTGTTGTGCCACTCTCCCGTTCCCCGAGGATTCGGAGCGCGTAGCCAAGATTGTTCTGCGTCATGGCCCAATCAAGCGGCACCTTGTCTCTGGTCCACTCCTCCAGCGCGGCCTTAAAGGCTTTGACCGCCTCCTCCAACCGTGTTGTGCCACTCTCCCGTCCCCCGAGGATTAGGAGCGCATTGCCAAGATTGTTCTGCGTCCCAGCCCATTGAAGCGGCACCTTGTCTCTTGTCCACTCCTCCAGCGCGGCCTCAAAGGCTTCAACCGCCTCCTCCAACCGTGTTGTGCCACTCTCCCGCTCTCCGAGTGTTCCGAGCGCAATCCCGAGCTCATTCAGAGCGGTGCCAACTTCACTCCAACCATCCGCCCGCGCCTTGACCAATTCCGCCACATCAATCGCAAGCTCCAGATCAAGGTTGATCCCTTTGTCGCGGCCACCCTCGAAATAAACGTGGCGCACCGCCCGCAGATTCTCAAAACCCGCCACCCCACCAGCCTCCATATCCGCCTTCCGCACCAACAGCTCCGCTGCCCGCTTCGTATCCCGATCGAGCAGAGCCACCTCCACCCCGCGCTCCAGCAGCTTTACTCTCCGCGCCAGCGACTCCTCCTCCTCCCGGCTCAACGCCGCGTCAATCGCATCCCCCGCAGACCCATACTCCCCCTCCGCCGAAAGTTCCGCGACCCGTTTGAGGACCTCATCCACAAAATCCCCGTGGTTGGAGCTCACCCGCCCATCCGCCTGCACCCGCACCGCCATCTCCATGGCGTTCTGTAGCTCGGTCTAAGCTTGGCCCACATTATCTGTCTCTGCCGAAATCTTCTGTGCCAACCCGATGATTGCCTTCTCGGTCACCCCTTCCTCGAACATCCGTTTGGTCGCTCCGGTGATCGCGGTTTGCGCCAAGAGCTGACGTTGGATCGCCCAGTGCATCGGATCCATTCCGGCAGGCGCGGCCAGAACAGGGGTCAGCATCTGTGTCAGGATAGCTTCATAGGATTTCACGAGCGCCTCCCCGGTCAGCGCCGGGTCTTCCGTTTCGCGTGCGTCTTCAATTCGCGCCCGAACGATTGCGGCAACCGGCGCGGGCTCAAGAATGCCCTTTGCGATATCTTCTTCCGAGACCGGATATTTCGTCATCAGTTGCGGGATTAGCTTCTTGGTATCCCCGGGCAGGGGAGAGGCCTTGAGCGCCGTCTCAAACGCGCCACCCATCTGCAGCGCCAAAGGCTTCAGGCTGGCATCTTTCTTGAACACCGCATGTGCCGAAAGTAGCGCGCTGATCCCGGTCGCTGTTCCGCCACAGATCCCCAGATCAGCGGCCGTGGTCGCGATGGCTCCAAAGCAGGCCGCGAAATTTCCACCGTGTAAAATCTTCTCAAACATAAACGACCCGTTAACAGCAATGACGCTCAGCCTAGGGCCGTCTTGAAAAGTTACCAACCCCTTAACAAATCAGAGCTTTAACTTTGTACAAAATG
This sequence comes from uncultured Litoreibacter sp., assembly GCA_947494645.1. Lineage (GTDB taxonomy): Bacteria > Pseudomonadota > Alphaproteobacteria > Rhodobacterales > Rhodobacteraceae > Litoreibacter. Next base: position 2,243,375 of record CANLVO010000001.1, on the reverse strand, counting down.
GGTTTTGGCCCTGAAAATTTGACCCCATTTTGTACAAAACTCTCAAATATGGCCCCCTCGCGTTTTTACCTTGCCCCCACAAGGCCCCCCCGCTAAACCCACCAACGGAGACGTGGCCGAGTGGTCGAAGGCGCTCCCCTGCTAAGGGAGTAGGCCCGGAAGGGTCTCGAGGGTTCGAATCCCTTCGTCTCCGCCACAAAGCTGCTATTTCTTGTTTTTGATTAGCCTGTTAGGCCGTTTTGGCTAGCGATCTCGTCAGCGTTCAAACTGGCCTCTCACCTCGTCGAAAAGCAGTTCTCACCACATTCGGCAAAGCACTGCATCGGCCGGCTTGGCCCAGAGCTTTGCAAAACACCGCAGCAGACCAAGGCATGGTCACAGAATATGGCGCATTAGGGAGAGGACAACACCCAGCGCTACTACCAGACGATACCAATGAGCAGCGTGCATGAGATCATTGAAAAGGTGGGGTACCATGAAAGCGAAACCGACACGTTAGACAAGCTGGAGCTTCAGTTGCAAAACCAAGGCGATGTCGAACGGGCGGTGTGTTCTGGACACAGAAGTCGTCTGAAGGAACGGTTCTGAACTTAGATTTGCCATGAATCAGTGCAAATCATCGATGAATTGAGAGGTTTTTGGAGAGCATAGCCGGACCGCTCAGCTGTCAGAAAACCGGAATGTGTTGAGCAACGACCCGATGATCACAGTCACAAACTTCAGCAAGCAGTACAAAGGCTTCACGGCTGTCAAAGACCTCAGCTTCTCGGTCGAACCAGGCCAAATCCTTGGACTGCTTGGCCCCAATGGAGCGGGCAAAACAACGACCTTGCGGACTTTGTGCGGGATTATCCCGCCCAGTTCAGGTAGCCTCTTGGTTGCTGGCCATGACATCGTGCAGGCACCCATCGCAGCCAAAGCGAACCTTGGCTATATTCCTGACGATCCGCGGCTCTTTGACACCATGACGGTTTGGGAACACTTGGCTTTTACGGCGGCCGCTTACAGGCTTGCGGACTTCGAAAGGGATGCAGACGCGCTCCTCGCGTCTTTCGAGCTTACACATAAGCGCAACACGCTTGTCCACGACTTGTCGCGTGGTATGCGGCAAAAGGTGGCGATTGCTTGCGCCTTTCTGCACGACCCAAAAGTTATCCTGTTCGACGAACCCCTGACTGGCCTAGACCCCCAAGGGATCCGAGGGATTCAACAAGCAATCCGCGATCGCGCGCGCGCCGGTGCCGCCATCATTATCAGCTCGCATCTTTTGAGCCTGTTCGAGAACTTATGTACCCATATCATGGTACTGAACCTTGGTGAGTGCCGCCGATTTGGCACAATGGAAGACCTGCTGCGCGAGGTCGGCCATACGGACAGCACCTCCGCCCTTGAAGAGGTGTATTTCTCAATCACGCAAGGGTCAGACCAGACCTCAGAGACGCCGGCGATCTAAGAGATGGACACCGCACTTCGCCAACTGCTCATATTGCGGCTGCGTGGCGGTCTGCGCCAGCGCCTGCTCCAGTTGGCAAGCCTGCGCGGCCTGCTTTTCTCTCTCGCGTTCGCGGGGATTATTTGGTTCCTGATCGCGTCAAATGGGTCCCCGGACGCGAGCTTGTTCGGATCAGCCGGTCTGGACCGGCAAGCAGTGAGCGAGCAAATCATCACCTTTATGCCGCTCACCATGCTTGGGCTTTCGCTTCTCACCGTATTGATGACGACCGGTCCTACGTTTCACTTTTCGCCGAACGAGATCAATTTTCTTTTTACAGGGCCGTTCCGCCGGCGGGATTTGATCCTCTATAAGTTCGGCGCCTATCTCGCCGGCGTCGCCTTTACGAGCGTATTCATCACGCTCATTGCGCCGCCTCAAGCAGGATCGGCCCTGTCTGTCTTTATCGCCTCGGTTTTGACGCTTGTGTTCGTTCAGTTGAACAGCGCCGTCATCAGTATGGTTGGGCATGCGGTCGACGGCAGTAAATTCGCGAGGATACGATGGCCTGCGACTGTGTTGCTTTGCGCAATTGGTGCGGCAACCGTTCTTTACGCCTGGGTCTCGCCCGACCGGGGCCTTGTCGACCTTTTGTCCGAGTTTCGATACTCATGGATCGGGTCTGTAGTCTTGATCCCCTACATCATCTTCGCCGAACTCTACGTCGCGCCTTCGATGTCACAATTGGCCCTATGGGGTCTTGCCGCGGCCGCTATCAATGCGGGGCTGTTGCGCGCCGTTATCGTGCTCGATGCGCGTACAATCGACCGCTCTCTCGCAGAAAACGCGCGGCTCAGCAACAGATGGGAGCGCATCAAACAGGGTGGGTCATTCTGGGCGACACAACGGACGGAGGTGAATTCGATCCGTCGGGCGCCAAGTGCCGGCGGTCTAGGCCCAATTGCCTGGCGGCAGGCCCTCAACGCAGTGCGGAATTCCTTCAAATTAATCCTCATATTCGGTGGTCTCGCCGCCTCTATTCCACCTGTTTCTTCGGCGCTTGGTGCGCCGGTCACGGAAGCGCAGACATTGATGATTATCTATATCTTTATCGCGTTCATCATACCGCGTAACCTGATCTGCGACTTCCGCGGTGACCTGAGCCGGATGGAAATTTACAAGACACTACCCATCGCACCATGGCGCGTTTGCGCAGGCCAGCTCGTGTTTCAGGTGCTGCTAGCCTATGTCATAGCACTGACAATCATTGCAAGCGCCCTTGTCGTTGAAGAGAGAGTGACGGCGCAGGCCGCATTCGTCTTGGCAGCTTTTGCGCTTCCGTTGACGTTTCTTATCTATGCCGTCGAGAACACGGTACATCTTCTGTTCCCAACAAAGCTCGTTGCGATGGGACGGGCAGATTTTGAATTTCTTGGTCGCTCAATTGTCGAGTTTATCGCGAAAACAATTTTCATTGTCGCGGCTCTGACGGCATCAGGCTTCATTGGGCTTTTTACGTTTAGAGCGATGGGACCTGCATTGGTCTTGCCCGGATTGGCCAGCTGGCTCACGCTGACATTGATTGGACTTCTGACATTGGTAGCACTGCAATACGCTTTTCGGCGCTTCGCGGTCGCTGAGACCATCGATTAAGCCAATAAATCGGGAACTTCAGCCGATACGCCAAGCGGAACTGTCTATCCGATCCAGTTGGAAGGGTGTGTGGGCCTCAGATCTGGAGATTTGTGTAACGACTTAGAAAGTGACCCCCAAGAGAATTGCGGCGCACTTCGTTCACTTCATTCACTACACCTGATGAAAGATTGCAGCCGAATTGGACAATGCTGGCTTCTCTAGTACCTCACCGCATTCCTCGGCCGACAAAAGGCCATAAGGATCATTTGGCGGCCCACTCCGGCCCTTGGCCATTGGATCAAGATGCTGCGGCGCCCCCCTTCACAGCCACAGTTCGCGGCAACTGCAAAAACTCGTGCAACTGGAATTCACAGTCTGCGGACCGAAGCGGTCATTGGAATTACACAGTTGATTGGCCGCTTTGGGCCGTTCGCAACCACGGAGAACGGCACCGGAGGGCGGGAACCAGTTTTTCGCCGCGCGCCATTCCAGCGCCTCTCGTGCGCTGGAAGCGGACTCACTCTTTTCGGCTGAGGCCCGTATGCTCTCTTCCAAGCTATTGCCGCGAGGTAATCTCGAGTTTCTAAGCTGAAAGCAGTCGTTCTGACTGGACCATGTTGTTCGGCTCTCCGAGCCTTCCGGATGGCCTTTTACTGCGGGCAACTCTCATTGGCCCGGACAGCGTCATTATAAGGAACTCCTCCTTGCGGCAGTTGGAATTGTTCTCAACACTCTGCAACCATCGCTCAATGCCAGAACGAGCATCGGATAGGGATCACGCCTTTCGGGGATAGAATGCTCCAAAAGGTCTCAGTTCTGAAAAGCAATGCTCCGCATAGGTCTATCGGGCTAGCGCTACAACTCTTTTGCCCAGTTCCGTGAGGCGAAAGTCTGTGTTGCTGGGGGAGATGTCGGCAAGGTGCAAGTTAATCAACGGTCGTGGGGCCACCAAGCCCAACCGCTCTATCGATACACTCCCGCAGTGTTCTTCTTTAAGGATTCTCATCTATTCACCGTTCAACGTCGAAGCTGAGACTGAACAAATCCTGTCCATATCCTACCGATGCCTCCAAAACGCTCCAGTAGTAAAAAATCATAAGAGCTTGGTTTTGGGGAATTTGCCGGCCCAAACTTTCTACAGGGTTAGGCTTGCCAATCAGGTCACAGACATAATTCGGTGGCCGGTGCATCACGCCACCCGGATCGGTTTGTCAGGGACAATGTCTAGGCGGATGACGTGCTCCAAATCCTCCCCTTCCACATCGACCAGAATGCTGAGCATCGACTCCAGCGTGAAATACGCGCGAAGCACCCGGAAGAGCAGGTACTCGGGCAGCGCAAGGATGCCCTTGGGCACTCCGTTCAATAGGGAGGCCGCGACAGCCATGATCGCGGGCGCGCCAGTTGTGACCGCAATGATGGATTGCCACAGAATCGGGCTGTCGGGGTTGAACCGCAGCCCCCATTCCAAACCGCCATAGATGATCAGCGGGACCAGCATTGCGCGGCGCGCGGAGTTGATCAGCATGTAGGGCAAAATGACCTTGCCGCGAAGTGTCTTGTTGGGGCCGTAGATTAGATCGCGGCAGCGCGACGAGATGTGGTAGATAGAGCGAAACCATCGCATGCGTTGTTCGCGCATATGGCTGTAGGACGACGGCACTTCCGAGATGTAGCGGATTTTTGGGTCCACCACCGAATGAAATCCCAGCTCGCCAATGCGCAGCGAAATGTCGGTGTCTTCGCCATTCATGCCTTCGACGAAGCCGCCCAGATAGCGCGGGTGATGCGTCCGGTAGACAACGAACATGCCGGGGATGCCGACCACGCCGTTCACCGCTCCCATCGCGACGGAATAAAAGCCGTGTTTAACGAGCACCTCTAACAAACGCGCGCGGTCAAATAGTGCGCCGCCTGGTGGTACAGGGACGCCGCCGACCACGCCAACCTGCGCGTTGGTGAAGTAGGGCATGGCGCGGGTGAAATTGTCCTCGCCCACCAGCGTGTCGGCATCGACACGCACCAGAAATTCGGTCTCGCAAGCATCCAGTCCCGCGTTCAAGGCGTTGGACTTTCCGGGCTTGGGAACGTTGATCACTCGCCCCTTCGCGGCTTTGCAGGCAGCCAGTGTTTCGCGGGCAATATCTTCCGTGTCGTCGGTCGAGTTGTTGTTCATGATCAGGATATGAACCTCGCCGCCGTAATGCACGGCCGCGCGGTCCATCGCATTGATCGTGTCCTTGATAATGTAGCTTTCGTTATGCGCCGGCACGATGACGGAAACCGGCGGGTTAAATTTGGGCGTCTTCGCGGTCAGCACATCATAGATGGCCAGCAGATAGAGCTGCCCAAACAGCACCGGCAAAAACAGGAACACACCGGGGCCAATGCCGCCCAGCAAGGTCCATTGCCGCATCACGGTGACGACATACAAATCCATGCCGCCGACCCAGATGGCGACCGCCGCGGCAATGGCCAGCGTGACCCCAAGGCGTAGGAAGGCGCGCATCTGGCTGACAGGGATATGCTCAATTCGAATGCGGGCAGGCATCAGCCCGCGCTCCAACAGCTTGAACGAGTAGATAGCGAAGCCGAACAGGCCCGATGCTATGGCGCTGAAATGCAGGGAGAAGGACGAACCGATCACAGCGTGTGCAACAGCATTGGCCAGATCAAACGAGGCGCATCCGACCAAGAATGTCAGCGTCATGTCCAGCCCAAACAGGGTGCGGCCTTGGGGGCCGCCATTGCTGAACGACGCGAAGGAAATGAAGAACGAGATCAGGAATATGCGGATCGAAATCGCATGCCGCCCCTTGTGCGGGGAAAAGACGTAGTCATGGTTTGGGAAAACCTGTCCGGCAAGCTCGGTGTTGATCGCCCAAAGCTGCAGGGTGGCAAGCGCAGTAAACAGCAGCAACATGCGTGGCGCCTGCCATTCGGACACCGGCCCCGCAAAGCGCTTGGGCGCACTGTCGACGGAGATGTAATTGATCTGCTCACGCTTGTCGTCAGCCTCGCTCATGTCGCCACCTTTGTCAGGTCAAGCGTGTTGGGAATGACGAGGATTGCCATGCCGGTGTGGGGCAATTGCGACTCGCCTTCAAGTGGCTGCGCAATCAATTCCTGCGAACTGGTATCCAACGTGACAAGCCAGATCGGTTCGGAATGGGGCAAGGTAATCGCACCATCCTGCGGAGCGACCACGATGACCTGCGCGGAGTTACTGTTGGGCTTCAGCGCCACCTTGGCTGGCAGCAGGTCCGCCAACATCATGCTTGCCGTCTGCGCTTCTGCTGCGTTCAAATCTGATAGCATCCCAACATGGAGGGTGCCGATATTGGTCAAGGCAAGGCGCAGTTCAGTCAGCGTGTCCGAATAGCTGCTGCTCCCGGCAACCAGTTGCGTTGCGGGCAACATCTCCGCGATCAGTTCGGGGCCTTCATTGCAGACGCCTTTGGTGGGATTGGTGGACCCAAGCGTCACCTCGATGACATTCACCGCCGCTTGCATGCCTTTTGGCATGTCGACGCGGAGGTCAAGCTGCGTCTGGGCGACCTCGACGACTTGGTGATGGATCAGGCGGCCATTCAAGGTCACCGTCAGCGACCACGGCATCTGGCCGATGTGACCACCCAAGACTAGATTGAGGTCTAACGCTTCCGGAACGCGGAACGCGTCGCCTTGGCGCAGATCGTACCGTTCCCGCCAGATGGTCTTGTGGTGGAACCGGCGTAGGCCGGCATTAACGCCGCTGTCAGCCAAACCTCTTGGCCATGCCGATCTGCCAGCATCGCGCTCGGCTGCTGGATGATAGAGCATTGCGGCCCGCAGCCCGCCGGTTGCCAGCGCGTCGGCGGAATGCGCATCGACCATGACGGTTTCGAGGCCTCGCTGCCGAAATTGCGTTGCCAGCACCAAGCGCCGCACCCGTTCCTCGGACTTCAGCCAGTTGGGCCAGGCGACCCGTACCATCTGGCCCCATGCGCTGACACGGTCGCGCGCCGATTCCAGCGGGCGGTCCAGCGTCAGAATAACCGCGCTGGTCGTCTCGATCTCTACGACGGCTTCGAAGCCTTCGTCAGTACTGCATTGAGAGCCCGGGCCCTTGCCTTGCAGCGAGAAAGAAACGACCAGCTTGTCCCTTGCAAAATCCGTCGGTGAAAGCGGAACTTGCAAGGAGCGCCCAACCTCGCCCGGACGCAGCAACATTTCGCCCCGACGGGTGTTGTCGATGGAGATGCGCAGCACCCCCTCAACGCCCTCAAGGACTTGTAATGTTGCATCGATTTGGAGGTATCCAGACGTTGGGCGCGCATCCATTGGCATATTGAAGGCGACACCCTGGTAGGCGGGCAAACCGGAAAGAATAACAGGTTGGTGGGGATTGGAACGATAGACCACGGCGGTATGAGTGTCCGCCGCTGGCAGTGCAGTCCGGTCTTCAAAGACCAGCTGCGGGCCTTGTGTCAGTTCGCTGACATAACGTTGTCCCTTTTCCAAGATGTTCATTGTCGAGAGCAGGAGGGCGACACCTGCGAGGAGAAACCCCATCAGCCCAATGCCAATCATGCGCATGTATTTCACCTGAGTTGTAACAGTTCCGAGCAGTTTGCGCCGAACCCACCTCCAAGCGGGTTCGGCGCATCTGTTCCGAGCCGGTTAAGCTGCCCGTTTACGGTCGTATTGCACGACACCGGGGCGTTGGTTTTCTGTCCATGTGGACACGCAGGGGATCATCTTGCGAATACAACGATGCGCGTATTTCGCCGCGATCTCCTGCGTCTCATCCATCAAGCCTTCGGCCAAGGTGACCGGCTTCAGACCCAACGAGATGAAGGTCTTGTTCGACACACGCAGGTCGTTTTCAGCTGCTTCGTTGCGCGGGTTGTCCACGTTAGCGATCTTCGCGCCAGAGGTGCTCGCCACAAGTTCGGCCAGCGAGCGGACCGAGTGGGTCTCCGTCATCTGGTTCAAGATTGCCACCTTGCCGTCACGGGCGGGCGGATTTTCCACGGCTAGGGCCAGGCATTTCACCGTGTCCTGAATGTGGATGAAGGCACGGGTCTGGCCACCGGTGCCATGCACCGTCAGAGGGTGGCCGACCACAGCTTGCATCAAGAACCGGTTCAGCACCGTGCCGTAATCGCCGTCGTAGTCAAAACGGTTGATCAGGCGCTCGTCGATCTTGGTCTCGTCGGTCTGGGTGCCCCAGACAATGCCTTGGTGAAGGTCCGTGATGCGGAGAAGGTCGTTCTTTGCGTAGAATTGGAACAGCAGCTGATCCATGGATTTTGTCATGTGATAGACGCTGCCTGGGTTGGTTGGGTACAGAATATCGCGTTGGAAAATCTTGCCGTTGTCGCCGGGGACATAGACAGGAAGGTACCCTTCAGGGATTTCCATGCCATCATCGTCATAGCCGTAGACACCCATGGTGCCGAGGTGGACGAAATGCGGGTCCAGACCCAGCTCGATTGAGGCCGCAAGCAAGTTATGCGTGCCGGAGATGTTGTTGTCGACCGTGTAGCGCTTCTCGCCCACACCTTTCATCGAGTAAGGGGCTGCACGTTGCTCGCCAAAATGGATGATCGTGTCTGGTTTTGTTGTAGCCATCAGATCGGTGATGCGGTCAAACTCGCGCGCCACGTCGATGTTTTCGAACTTGATTGTCAGGCCGGTCTGCTCTTTCCAAGCGATCAGGCGGTCTTGCATGGATGCGATTGGGGTCAGGCTGTCTGCCCCCATTTCAGCGTCGATGTCGCGGCGAGACATGTTGTCGACGATGGTGACGTTGTGGCCCAGCTTTGAGAGATGAAGGGCTGTTGGCCAGCCGCAGAATCCGTCGCCACCGACTACGATGATTTCTTTTGCGTTTGTCATTGTCTTAGTTCCTTTGTGGTGGGCCCCTCCAGGCGGCCCGTGTTATTGATGAACTAAGGTTTATGGCCCGCGGGCTGACAAAACCGGGGTGCGGGGGGATAGCTGACGGAGAATTGGAGTGGGCGATCTATCCTTTGGAATAGGCCGCTGATCGAAAGGGCACCTATTTGGAGGAGTTGGTCACTTTGTCGCCAAAAGCAGCGCGGGCGCTTTTGGCGATTCCCTCAAGCGCCTCGATGCGCGAAGCGAGGTCTGACACGTTCCCCTCCCGCGCGGAGCGCTCCAAATCGGCCAAAGGTCCTTCGAGGTCGTGCTGGCCCAGCAAGGCTGCGGCGCCTTTCATTTTGTGGGAAGCTTCGGCCAATGCAACGGGGTCGCTTTCGAACAACCCTTCCCGGGCCTGTTCAAAATAGGCGTCCAACTCGCCGAAGAAACGCTCTCCTATTTCGTTGACCTTGTCTTGTCCCAAAGCGTCGCACAGCTCCCGCAAAGCATCTGATGGTGTTGCGGCACCCAGCGGTGCATGGGACGTTTTGGAGATTTCCGCGATGATGCCGTGCAAGGCGTCCAGCCGTATGGGTTTGGTATGGAACCGGTTCATGCCGGCCTGTTCTGCCTCGTCGCGGTATTCTTCGCGCCCATGGGCGGTCAGGCCAACGATATGGGTTTGCGCATTTGGCCCCCCATCCGCGCGCAGTCTGCGGGTGGCTTCGATGCCGTCCATGACGGGCATGCTGATATCCATAAAGATGAGGTCGAACGCCACGTTGCCAGCCTTGTCCAGGCAATCGGCCCCGTCGACAGCTTCTACCACAGTATGGCCCATGCCCTCCAACATGTCGCCGAGCACTTTGCGATTGATGTTGTTGTCTTCGACAACAAGCATGGACAGGGGTTTGCCGGCCTCCGTCTGCGTGGCGGATCGCGTGACGGTTTGTCGAGGCACCGCCTCGCGGCGTTGCATCGGCACGGTCAATGTGAAGGTCGACCCCGCCCCGACCTCGCTGACCAAATTGATGTCGCCCCCCATCTGCCGCGCGATCTTGCGGGAAATGGACAGCCCGAGCCCGTCCCCGCGCGTTTGCCGCCCTTCGCCATGGGCAAGGGCGACGAAGTCTTCAAAGACCTGTTCTTGGTTTTCGGGCGCAATCCCTGCCCCGGTATCCGTGATCGAAAAAGTCACCGATGAGGCAACCGGCCCGTGAATGCCGCTGACATTCAGACTAATGCGGCCCTCTTCAGTGAACTTGATTGCGTTGCCGATCAGGTTGGTCAGGATTTGCCGGACGCGGTTGCTGTCCGCATAAAACCCCGTACGCATCGCGTCTTCGATCTGCAGCGTAAGTCCAAGCTGCTTTTCACGAGCCAATGGCTCAAGCACATCCACTAAAGAGGTCACCAGCTCCGGCAAGTCGAAGTTTTGCGGCGTCAACTGCAACGTGCCAGTTTCAATGCGCGTGATGTCCAGGGCCTCGTTGGTGTGTTCCAGCAATATCTCGCTGGAGGCGGTCGCAATCTGCGCGTAGCGCTCTTGCTTTGGGGTCAGTTTGGTGGTTTTGAGCAGGTCGAGCACGCCCAGAATGCCGTTCAACGGCGTCCGCATCTCGTGGCTCATCACCGTCAGAAACTGCGACTTTGCCTTATCCGTGCGTTCCGCCCGGTCGCGGGCATCAATCAGCTTCTGTTCGTTGATCTTCCGCTCGCTGATGTCGCGGATATAGGCGATGAACTTGGTGCCCTCGTCGTCTTCAATGGACGTGATATTCAGCTCAACCGGAAATTCCTCACCGCTTTTGCGGAGCGCTGCCAATTCGACGCGGCCACCATCGACCACCCGCGGTGTGCCCGTCTCAAGGTATCTGTTCATGCCGTTGTGATGCGCGTCCCGCATCCGGTGCGGGACGAACGTTTCCTCCATAGTCAGGCCAATGATCTCATCCTCTGTCCAGCCAAAGACATCTTCAGCAGAGGCGTTGAACCCGATGATCCTGCCGCTGCTATCGGCGGTCACAATCGCATCAAGCGATGCGGCCACCGTTGAGGTAAGTAACTTCGACGAGGTCAAAAGCTCCGCATCTCGGCGCGCCGCGCGGCGCAGCAATCTGTCCAGCAGCACCATGAACCCTGCCATTAGCACAAGCAGTGCTATAGCGATGCCCCCGGTGCGGGTGAGCTGCTGGGCAAACACGGCGCGGCGCTGTTGTGATCGTTCCGCGCCCAGGCTGACGCCCAAAAGCGCAATCTTACGCACGTTCGGGCGCACCTCCTGAACCATGCCGCGCAGCGTGCGCAAATCTTGCAAGCTCAGCGGGCCTGGCTTGTCCGAGATGGCAATGGCTGCAGCCGCAAACGCATTGAGGGGGGCGATCAGGGTTTCTGCCTCTTGGCTTTCGCCAAACACCACCCCCGCACGGCCTGAATTGATGATGTTGAGCCGACTGAGCGCAATGTCGATGCGCAATTGAATGTCGTCATCGCTCAGCCCTCCGTCGGCCAATTGGTCGGACAGGGTCGCGTTCAAATTGGCAAATTCGGTGTCGAGCTGCGAGATGCTCCACTGCGTGTTGTCGCCCGCCGCCGTCGACAGGTCGCGCAGCTGAGACAACAGGTTGGTCACCATGAGTCCCAACAGCAAAACCAGCAGGCCAAAGCCTGCCAGTATCGCGATCCGGTATCCGCTAAGCCCTGTTTTCATCTGGGACCTCCAAATTGAGGTCACCATATGGCTCCCCTTGTGTTCAATCTATGACCTTCAACCGGTTCAGCTGCCAGATGCTGCGCGAATAGGTGGTCTCGGTGCTGTATTTTGGGTTGCTGTCATAGGGGAACACGACCCAATAGGGGCCCTTGTCGCGCACCGACATCGTCTCTCCATTCATGCGGGTGGCAACAATCGGCGCGCCGTCTTCCAATTCCGCGATTGGCATGGTGACGGCGTAGTCGTTCAGCGCCACCATCTCCACGCTGCGGCCCTGCGCGCCGAGATGGGCCAGCAAGGCTTTCAAAGGGACACCCGAAAAGCGGGTCTCGCCATCGGTCCAAATCGTGGTGGTGGTGAATGCGGCCTGCTCCAAGGTGTCCAATGCCTCAAGACTCAGCGTGACGGTGTCGGGCTGTGACGAGGATGCAGTCACCTGCAACCCCGTCACGTCCTGCCCGCTTGCGGGGGCAACCCAAGCGCAAAGCAGGACAAGGACCGCAACCAATGTCTGTGAGTGGTGTGTTATCGTCATGATCAGATCCCTACGGCAAAGTCGGGACCGTTTTAGGTCTCTTTTCCGGGGCCTGTTGGGGGCATCGGCATAGTCACCTATACTAAAGTATAGATGCGTCATTTTTTAATCATTTTTCCCGGTGCATTAAGGGTCAGACTTCGAAAGAGATAAAGCCATGCCGAATATTCTTCTCGCCGATGACCATGATCTGGTCCGCGACACCATCGCCGCCTATTTGGAGACTGTCGAAGACTTCAATGTTTTGACAGCCGCAAACCTCAACGACGCGTTGGAGTTGATGCGCGGGTTGGATTTGATTGATCTGCTGATCCTCGACTACAACATGCCCGGCATGAACGGGCTCGAAGGGTTGACCCGCGCGCGCGCCGCATTTCCGGCGTGCAAGGTTGCGTTGATGTCGGGGGTGGCCAACCGCGACGTCGCGAACAGTGCAATGGGGCAAGGCGCGGATGGGTTCATTCCGAAATCGCTAACCGCCGCGTCACTGGTCAATGCCATCAAATTTGTCCTCTCCGGAGAAAAATACATGCCGTTCGACTTTGGAACGGCCCGGACAGAGGCCAAGGCGGGCGGGGAATTTTCAAAGTTGTCGGCACGCGAATTGCAGACCTTGGAGCAGCTGTGCATCGGCCTGTCGAACAAGGAAATCGCCCGCAACCTGGACATCCAAGAGGTCACGGTGAAGCTCCACGTCAAAAATTTGCTCACTAAACTTGGTGTTTCCAACAGAACCCAAGCGGCCCTCTTGGCTAAAGAACGGCATCTGTTCTGAGCCTTAGGTGCTGTTCGCTGCCGTCGCAAAGCGCGCGAAGTGGACCATGGCCAACAGGAATCGAACGGTGACTTAATCTCGCCAACTGTGAATTCACCAACCAAACGGATTTGCAGCCGCAGCCAATGTCGGCAGTGTGGGCCGCATCTGTTGCATCTAAAAACTGCGCAGAAGGTTCGCTATGGGCTGTCCACGATAAGCAAACACGGCGCGCCGCTACGGATGCTGCGGCACCGCCAAGGTCCGCAAGGAGCCCATATCTTCCACAGCGCTGCAAAGCAGCCAACGGCGAGTTAAGGGAACCCAGTTCCTTCCGGTGTTTCTGCAATCCACGTTTCGTAAAGGTCGTGAAAATGCCGCATCGCATGTTCCGAAATGCCATGGTCGTTCAAATCGCTTACGTACCATCCTTGATGGAAGCTGCGATGTGACATTCCGCGTTGCACACTTTCGCAAAGCGCCTGATCTTCTTTCGCGACTACATCTCTTGTCCAGACGGATCTCAATCGGTCCCGCTCCGGCGCGCCAGGATCGGTAACGTCCGCTGGTTTAAGCGACAGTGTGTAGCGAGAGGTCCTCGACGGCGTGACCGGATCGAACCGAGAGATGTAGAAGTTCTGGGTGCCCGGAAACCGCCCCAAGGTGATGTTGGGGAACAGCCACCAGAACTCGCCCACCAAGACATCATGGTCTAGATCAAGCGGGAAGGCGAGGTTGTCGGACTTCCTCTTCGTCGGGGCATTCTGGTAGGTGAAAGTCGGGAAAAGCGTGAAGGCACTGTCCGGGATCGCCATCATCTCGTTGAAGTCCGGATGCGCCATCTGGCAATGGTAGCATTCCAGATAATTGTCGATCATGACCTTCCAATTCGCATCGCAAATGTAGGTATGCCCGAACTCCGCCCCGTCGCGGTTCGGCACATAGTCCAGGATATCGGGGCAGGCATTAAAGATCTGGCCCTCCAGACCAGGCGCAAATTCCCTGAGCGGAGGCGTGGTGTTGCTGGTATTCACAAAGACCAGCCCCGCAAGCACATCCACCGCAATGGAGGACAGTCCAATCTGGTCGAAGTCCTTTTCGCGCCGGGATAACCCGCGCGCGCCCCGCAGCGCCCCGTTCAGGCCAAAGGTCCATGCATGATAGGGGCAGGTGATCACCCGTTTGTTGCCGGTCCCGTCCACCAACCGATGGCCCCGGTGCGGGCAAACATTGGCATAGCCGCGCAGGGTTTCCTCACCGTCGAGGACAAGGAAATACTCCTCGCCATGCAGTGTGAAGGTGAAGAAATCGCCGGTGTCCGTGATGTCGCTGACGTGGCATACGAATTGCCATGTCGTGTGGAACAGGTCTTGTTTTTCGAGGTGCATGACCGCCGGGTCAAGGTAGTACCGCGCGCCTAGAGTATGATCATGGTTCCGTTTGACATGTACTTGCAGAATTGGATTTTTGTCCATCGGTGTCGCCTCCCATGCGTCAGACTCACAAAAGTATCTATCAAGGACACCTCGAACGCCAATTGCTGTTTGCGGCAAAAGATCCAAAAAGCAGAAGAACGGACGTTTGCTTCAAACAATCCAACGGCAGCTTCGTCCGCAAACTGTGAGTTTGCTTGTGCCAAGACGTTGCAGGCACAGCGAACCGCTGGTTCGACGGGCCGCACCGCAGAATCTCATATCTTCGGCGGATGTCGGCTTTGGGCCGATCAAGATTCTTCAAATTTTTTTCATTCGGCTGTCGATTGGCGCGGTTCTCGTCCGTCGTGTGGGTGAAGAGGCAAGAAAGCCCTTCTCAAACATAGACGAGAGGACATACCCATGAACTTCAAGAAAATCGCCACCTATACAGCTTGCGGTATGGCCGCATTGGCCGTCGCTGCCTTGGCGCTGCCGCGCCATGTGAGCATCGAACGTACTGCTATTATCAATGCCGCACCTGAGTCCGTGATTGAACTGGCCGCCTCCAATACCGGCTATCAGGCATTCAACCCCTACAAGGACCTCGACCCCAACCTGTCGGTTGAGATGTTTGGTCCAGCCTCTGGCGTTGGGTCCGGCTTTTCGTTTGAAAGCAAAGACGGTGCGGGCCAGCAAACGGTGGCGTCTGTCACCACGGATCAGGTTGTCTTTGACCTTGATCTTGGGCCGTTGGGCCAGCCGACGCAGGCAATCTCTGCCGTGGCGGTCGATGGCGCGACCGAGGTGACGTGGAGCATGGGCATGGATCTGGGGATGAACCCGGTCTTTCGTGTCATGGGGCTCTTTATGGACGACATGATCGGCCCGAACTTTGAACTTGGCCTTGCCAACATCGCCGACGTCGCGGCTTAGTCTGAAAACCAACAAGGAAACCAAAACAATGCGTTACACATTTCTTCTTTATTCCGACCCTGCAATGGCTGCCAACATGACGGAAGAGGACTGGGCCAAGTCCAAGGAAATCTATGGCCAATACATTGGGGCTCTTCAGGAGGCTGGTGTCTTTATCGAGACCGATTGGCTCCACCCCGCCGATACCGCCACTACCGTCACGTTGGCGGGCGGCGAGAAACAAGTGCAGGATGGGCCCTTCGCCGAGACGAAGGAGACGTTGGGCGGCTACTTCGCCATCGATGTCGAGAACCTTGATGAAGCGATGAAATGGGCCGAGAAATGCCCCCACGTTCACTACGGCAAGCTGGAAATCCGCGCCTCTGCAATGGGTAGTGTGTGAGCAAGACTGACGCGCAGGTGCGGGCGGAAGATGTCGCCCGCGCCGCCTATGGCAAACTCATTGCGATGCTGGCCAGCCGGACCGGTGACATTATTGCCGCCGAAGACGCGCTCGCCGATGCCTTTGTGGCAGCTCTCAAGACCTGGCCTGAGCGCGGTATCCCAGACAAACCCGAGGCCTGGCTTTTGACCGTGGCCAAGAATAGACGCATCGATCAGGCGCGCCGTGATGCCCGTTTGGTCATTACAGATAAGGCAAATGACATGGCCGACGCACAGGCAAGCGAACCCCAAGATACAGAATTAGATGAACGGCTCAAGCTGCTCTTCGTCTGCGCTCATCCCGCGATCGACGAGGGGGTCCGCACGCCGCTGATGTTGCAGACCGTTCTGGGGCTGGAGGCCGAACAGATTGCGAAGGCTTACTTGGTTAAATCGGCCACGATGGCGCAGCGACTTGTCCGCGCAAAGAAGAAGATCAAGACCGCGGGCATTCCTTTTGTCGTGCCGGAACCCGAAGCTTACCCTGAACGTATGGAGGCCGTCCTTGAAGCCGTGTACGGGGCCTATTCGGTCGATTGGCTAGAGGGCGATGGCGATATTAGCCATGAAGCATTCTTTCTGTCGAACATCTTGGCTGAATTGGCCCCTGAGGATGCCGAGACGCTTGGCCTTACGGCATTGATTGGCTTTATCGAAGCGCGACGGGACGCGCGCCTGAGCGACGGCGTTCTGGTTCCCGTGCCGGAACAGGATGTCGATCTTTGGGACAGTCAGTTAATTGAGCGTTCCGTTAGTCTGTTAACCTTGGCCTCGCTAAAGCGCACTTCGAACAGCCTACCCGGAAGGTTCCAGCTTGAGGCGGCTATTCAATCGGTTCATGCGGCCCGATCAGTGACCGGCAAGACCGACTGGCGCGCGCTCTCGCAGCTTTATGCCGGACTGATGCAGGCCTACCCATCCATCGGAGGGGCCGTGAGCCGCGCAGCGGTCGTGGCCGAAGATGCAGGTCCTGCCGAAGGGCTCAAGATGCTGAACGTTATCCAATATGACGGATTGCAGGACTACCAACCATACCATGCGGTGCGCGCGCATTGCCTTGCCGCGCTTGGACGGACCGCAGATGCGGCAGAGGCCTACGCAAAGGCGTGTTCGCTTTGCGCTGATCGTCCATCCCAGCTGTGGCTTGAGAAAAAAATCACGGACTTGCGAAAAAAAATGTCGTGACGTGTCGATTGGCGGCTTCTGGCTTCGTCATTTGGGCAGAAGGAAGAAAAGCACTTCCGCCTAACACAGAAAAGGACCAGACCAATGATCATCGTTTACACAATCACAACCATCATCGCCGCAATTGCCCTTATCGCTCTGCTGCTGCCCCGCAAAGTCATCGTGACCCGTCATGCGGACGTTGCTATGCGCCCCGTGGATGTGATTGCTCGCGTTGCGAGCACTGACGGCTTCCAGACCTTCAACCCATATTGCACAACAGACCCAGAACTGAAGATCACACCCTTTGGTCCGACAGAGGGCGTCGGCTCCGGGTTCCGCTTTGAAGGCAAGGAAGGCAAGGGCACACAGACCGTGACCAAAGTGACGGCCAACAGCGTCACGCACCTCATTGATCTCGGCGCCATGGGCAAACCCGTGCAGACGATTGAGGCAAAAGCAACCGATAACGGCACCCGCGTTACATGGACCGTCACCTCAGACATGGGCTTCAACCCCGTCTTCCGCATCTTCGGTCTCTTCATGGACCGCATGCTCGGCAAGACTTACGAACTGGGGCTCAAGAACATCGCCGCACTGGCTTGAGACCACCAAATTTGTTTCGCGGAGGTGGGCCTTTGGTCCGCCTCTTGTATTGATGCGAGACGGTCAATTTGTTGATTCTATCCAGATTGTACGCTTGCAGCGAATGACCGATCCAACGGGCTGCACCGCAGCGGCCTGCAACCTTAACGAAGGTCCGGAATGGGCCGCCCCGAGACGTTCAAGTAGAGGGCAGGGGCCTTGCTGCGTTGTCACCGAAGGCAGCTGAGAGCGCAAGGCAGCCGTCGGGATTTCTCGCTGGGCTCGCCCGCAGCACAAATCTCGCCGCATCTGCGAATACTCCTCGCTGCATGGCAGCGGGAAGGGCGGTCGTTCCAGAGTGATTGTAGTGCGTTGAGATATCGCATCTACTGTTCTTGGAATGATGCTGCCGTCTGACAGTGTGTGACAGACGGCGGCTTTCTAACTCTAACCAACCATGGCGATGCTTTTACCAAAGGTTGGTGGCCGTTGGTTAAGCGACTGAAGCGCCGAACTCCGTTGATCGTCCATCACCACCCGTCTTGCACCAACTGAGTTGGACGCGACAGGTCTGCATTGCCAGACAACTTGCCATCACACAGCCCAAGCCCGCAAAGGTTGTCATTGCGGTGGAACCGACGGCGATCCCATAGACCAGCCACAATGCGTTCCCTGATGCTTGCAGGCAGTTGCGGGACAGGCTTTGCCCGCGTGCCAGGTTTTGATCTCTCAAGTTGGCGATCAGTTGCGGGACTGAGCTGACAAGGGTCGTTGCACCCGCAGCGAAGCCCAGAGCTTCGATAAATGCTGGCTCCATCTGCTTAACTCCAACGATAGTGTGGGGCGCGTTCGCCCTTGGCGAAGCGGGCGATGTCGGTCAGATCGATGGCAAACGAAACCGCGTTCGTGATGGCCAACAGGATGATCCAGGTCTGCAAATCCGGATGTATCGCGATGCTACCTGCACGCGTGGCGATCCAGACAAACATCGGTATCCATAGCAGATGACCAATGCCAAGCACCCGTGTGAACCCAATGCGGCCATAGATCATCGCTTGCACGATCACGGAGACCAGAGTTGTCAGCAGGACCACTTGCGCTTCGATATGGCCAATGAAGTACAGGCACATGAGGTTGACGCCGACCAGCCAGATATTCCAGATGCGCGGCACCGGGCGAAACCGCAGAAAAACGATCCCGAAAATCTTCAGCGCGTTTGTTACAAAATCCATCATCGCTTCTCTCCTTTGTTTGCGTTGATGATGGGTGGGTAGCCGGAGCGTCGCTTGCCGCGATACTTCTGCTCACGTAGTAATGAACTACGTTTCGCGTAGTTAGGGAGGGAGCGATGCAATACGGACAGTTTTGCCCCGTGGCGAAATCTGCGGAGATTCTGGGAAACACGTGGTCCTTGCTCATCATCAGAGAGCTTTTGTTGGGCAGCACGCGGTTTTCTCGATTGCAAAAGGGCATGCCGCGCATTTCGCCTACGGTCCTGAACACGCGCCTGAAAGAGCTGGAGGCTTACGGGGTCATCATGAAGCGCCCGATCAGCGGGCAACGCGGGTCGGAGTACCATCTGACCCCTGCGGGCAAAGAACTTGCCCCTGTCATCGAGTCGCTTGTGGTGTGGGGTATGCGATGGGCGCGCGATGAATTGCGCAGTGATGAAATGGATGTGGCATTTCTGATGTTCGACGTTGAACGGAACATCAAAACCGATGAGCTGCCGGGGGGCGAGTCGGTGCTTTGCTTTCAGTTCTCGGATTTGGACGAATACAAGAAGTGGTGGATTGTTTGCGACGGGAATTCCCGTGACTTGTGCTATGAGGACCCCGGCAAGGACGTCTCCGCCTACATCTCCACGACCTCGCACGAGCTTGTTAGAATTTGGATGGGCGACGTGTCGCTGTCAGATGCAATGTCGAGCGAACGAATTACGGTTCTGGGCGACAGCATGATTTGCCGGCGGTTCAAGCAGTGGTTTCCCCTCTCATCGGCGGCTCAGATTCCTCGCCCCGGGGCTGATCTCAGGGCGGGCTGACTTGTGGAGGGGGTAAGCCCGGCTTCGACGAGCATTGAGATGTTCCGCTTCGATCTGACGCCCAGATCGCGCCAAAGCCGCATCATCGAAAGAATTGGCCTTGTGGGCTGGCCCTTGCTTGGTTGACCACAACAGTGGATCATCTTGCCGATGATTTTTGAGTTTGGACAGCTTCGGTTAGACACCGACGCGGTGGAACTGCGCGGTCCCAGTGGCGTCGTGCCACTGGAGCCGAAGTGCTTTGCCTTGCTCAAGTTTCTGATCGAAGAACGCGCCCGGGCGGCAAAACTGGGCTCAGCCATATCTCGCAGGGATTGCCACTGCTTGCCGGAACTTGCTGATCCGTGGATGGCCATGAGGGTGGGTCTGTTGTGCATAATAACTCTCGCCGATGAGGCGGCCTCCGCGTCGTTCGGAGGCCGCAGCGTGTTCACGCAGAAGCCAATTTCAAGCGGCGTGTGAAGGACGGGAACAGCATGGGCACGGCCTGTTGGTAGGCTGCGTATCTGTCGCCAAACATGCGCAGCAGGGCGCGTTCTTCGAAGTAGAGCCCGACAAAGATGTACGCCGTCATTGATCCGGCAAAGAGCATGTGGCCCCACGTCATATGCGGTGTCGCAAAGAGCAGGATGATGACACCCAACTGCATTGGGTGACGCACGATGCGGTAGAGAGCAGGTGTGCGGAACTCGGGCTCGGGCATCTGAGCACCACGCAGGTGGCTCCAGATTTGGCGCAGTCCGAACAGCTCGAAATGGTCGATCAAAAAGGTGGACCACAAAACCATACCAGTCCCGATCCCGAAGACCGCATAGGCGACAACAGCCAACGGACCATCTACCTGCCAGATCGTGCCGGGCAGCGCTTGCCATTGCCACATGGCCAGAGCCAGGCAGAGGCTGGATTGCACCACATAGGTGCTGCGTTCTGCCGCCTGTGGGAGCACTTTCAACAGCACGGCCTTGACGCGTTCACGGGCCAACAGGCTGTGAAAGAAACCAAAGAGCGCAATCAGCCCCATATTGAGGGCAAGCGCTGCTCCAAGGCTCATGTCGTCAGGTGTGGCCGTGTTGATCCCCTTGGGGACGAGGAAGCTCAGCAAGAAGCCCGCCATGTAGGAAAACACCACCAGAAACATCAGGTAGGCGAGGATGCCATATGCAAATATCACCACGCGTTTCGGGCGTGGCGGGTTTGGGGAAATGCGGTTGCCTTCGTCGGGGAAGGACATTGATTGTGAAGAATTATGGGTCATTGAAGTCTCCGTTTTTGACAGGGTTGGTGGTGGATCAATTTGTGTGATCCGCGTTGCAGGGCCGCTTATGGCGCGCAGGCCGCGCGTCTGCTTGAGGGTCATTTGAGGGTTTCTTGAGGATTGCCAGCGGCCCGTGGGAGTCCGGCCCGGCAGGAGCGCGCGATGCGTGACCACGCGCCTGAGCGGTGATGCGCTAGCTGACCATCATGACATGGGCTTCGGTGCGAATTTCGAAGCCCAACCGGCGATACAGCGTGATGGCGGCCTCGTTGTCGGAATAGGTGTGCAAGAACGGCGTCGCGCCTTCCTGCGCGATCCGCTGCATCACCTCAGCAACAAGCAATCGGGCAAGGCTGCGGCCTCTGAAATCGGGGTGCACACAGACGCCGCTGATTTCGATCCACCCTGGAAATGCCATGCGTCGCCCTGCCATTGCCACCAGCTGGCCCTGTTTGCGAAGGCCGATGAAGCCTCCCAACAGATGGGTGTTGCGCTCAAATGGGCCGGGCTTGGTCAGATCGGCTAGTGCAAACATGTCCTCGCGGTCTTTTGTGTCCAAATCCAGACAAGCAATGCGTGTTTCTGCATGTATCGGAACCTCAGACACCATTTGCACACATCGACGTGCAGCGAGAATTTCAAGGCCTTTCGGAACCACTGGCTTTTCGATCTGAAAGAGGATCGCAGGTTTGGTGCGCGACTTTATCAGGGTCACGAAGTCGTCGTGATCCTGTTGGGACCGGCCGAAGGGCCGTGCGAAATGTCCGATGTCTTCCCGCAAGGCTGTGGCGGTTCCGTATGTTTGTGTGAATTCGGACCATGCTCCGTCGAAGGACGCGTTGATGGGAGTGTCCAAGTCGTCGGACAGTGGAACGTTTTGTGGGTGATCAAACATGGTGTTCTCTTTTGTGTTCGTTTTCGGATGGTCGAGACTTAGACTTGAGATCGGCTGCTTGCTTGAGCGGGCCTTGAGGATTTCTTGAGGATCGGTGAACGGCAGTCTGATCTCAGATATGGTTGCTGGGCCGATCGAGTCCGGGAAGCCATTCACAAAGGCTCGGAGCGTTGATGTGTTGACACCAGACGTCTCCGTGCCTTTGCAGCCTCGGGTTGGGCTTGGCCTGGCGCGACCTCATCGGTAGTAGAACCAGCCGCGCTTTGGCTCTTGTGGCGGGTAGCCAAGCTCTGTGAGGGCAAGGGCGTCGAGGCTACGTGTTATATTCCGCATCTCGGCATGCTTCCGGCGACGATCCCTTTCGGCGCGCAGGGTAGCTTTAACTGTCTTCAGCATGTGTTGTCCTTTCAGGAACGTGAGGTTTGAGTGACCGACACCGCAGGGCTGTTCGGCTACGGTGTCGGTTGTGGTTTCGCGCTATCGGGTGATGACAATCTCAAGGTAGTCGCTGGGGACTTTCATCGATCCGTCAGTGGCCACGTTCATCCGGTCGATGAGCGCAAGAATGTCCTGTTCAAGTGCCGCGCGCCCGGCCTCGTCGAGTGACAGGAAGGCTTTGTGCACGGGACCGTAAAGCGTCCGGAAGACGTCTAGGAAGTGCTTGGCGTCACGGTAGCGGAACACGAATTGACGCAGGTTGGCGTTGACGGAGGCAGCGGGAGCGAACGCGTTCTCAAGCCACGCCACATCACCCCAAAGCGCGGGCGATTCGACGCCAGGCGGGGGTGCTACGTGACCGCCAAGCGTCTTGAACAACTGGCCGATGAAACCAGACGGCGTCCAGTTGGCCATGCCGATCGAGCCGCCGGGCTTGCATACCCGTAGCATCTCGGATGCTGCCTTGTGCTGGTTCGGGGCGAACATGACGCCGAAGGTGGACACTACCGCATCGAACGACGCGTCAGCAAATGGCAAGGCTTCGGCATCCGCGACCTCGAAGGCAACGTTCAGATTTTCGGCTTGAGCCCGGGCCTGCCCCTTGTCGAGCAGAGATTGCACGTAGTCGGTCGAGGTCACTTTGTGCCAGCGACGCGCCATGGCAAGCGTTGCATTGCCGTTCCCTGACGCCACGTCCAGAACGGTCGCTCCGGGAACAAGATCGACGGCTTCGGCAAGGGTTTCGCCCACGACCTGAATGGTCGTTCCCACGACCGCATAGTCGCCCGAAGCCCAGGCTGCATTTTGCTTGGACTTGATGGCGTCAAAGTCAGGTTTGATTTCAGTTTGAAGTGTCATTTTCGGTCCTTTCAAGAGTTGAGAATTCAGCTTTCTGGTTGTGCGGCGTGACTGCCGATGAACCCGTCATCGCAAAGCAGCGCGATCCTTGCTTGAGGAATTCAGGGGGATATCTTGGGGAAATTGAGGGGATGTCGTGCGCGCTTGTTTCGCGCGCGACCATTTGCCAAACCGCTGCGTTGAGTGCATCTTGCCCGGTGGAGGGCGCCATGACCGAGAAGCTGGAATTCGGAAAATTCAGTGTCGACACCGAAGCATTTGAGTTGCGCCGGGATGGCCAGCACGTTTCGGTTGAGCCGCTTGTCCTTGATCTGATTATCGAGATGGCGCGGCATCCCGGTGCACTGCGAACCCGCGATGACCTTATTGAAACCGTGTGGAAGGGACGCATCGTCTCGGACACGACGATTTCATCAGCGATCAAGTCGGCGCGCAAAGCTCTGGGGGATACCGACGCACATAAGCGGATCATCCGAACAGTTCACGGCCGCGGTTTTCAGTTTGTGGGGGAGACACGTGAACAGGGCCCGTCCCGGAATGAGACACAGCTGCAAAGTTTGGCGACGCCTGTCTTGCAGATCAATGTGGTGCCGTTAGATGCCTCCATTTCCCCTGTGATGGCCCGTGCGTTGGATGGACGTTTGCGCGCTGCGTTCAATCGGATACCCTTTTTGAACATCGCCGCCGCTCGTTCTGCCAGCACGTCGCCAGGATTGAACGGGTTGCCCGCCACGCCGACCCACCATCTCGAAATCGCCCTCTCTTCGATGGAAGATCGCTTCTACGCCGATATTAGCTTGTCCGATCTAAGCGATGGTCTTCAGAAGTGGGCAAGGCATGTATCGGTGCCATCTGAGACGGGGGTTGAAACGCTTATTTTCCAGATTGGTCCCAAGGCGGAACCGCAGATTTTGAAGGCCACAGCGGAGTTTCTGGCGGCACATGACCAGACTGAGCCGCGCGCCTTGGTTCTTCGCGCTATGCAAGTGATCGCGGAGCGTGGTTGGAATCCAAAATCCATTATCGCTGCCGATGACTTGCTGGATCAAGCGATTGCCAAAGACAAGGAAATCCCTCTGGCCTACGCCATGGTATCGCTCATGAACGCCATTGGATATCGGGTCGGCATGCTACGACAGGACGATAACGTCGTGAAGCGCGCGATTGATAACGCAGAGCTGGCCTTGTCTCTGGAGGGTCAGGATTCGTCAGTCTTGGGTCTCACAGGCTGTGCCCTCTGCGATGTTGGCCAACTCGCGAGGGGCGAGCCTATCATTGACCGTGCGCTTGATCTGGACCCGATGAACGGCCACGCCTATGCGGCAAAGGGTGCCGCACTGATGATGAGGGGAGACTTTGACGCTGCCCTCGCCTACTTGCGCAAAAGCATCGAGATCAGCCCGGCCGACAGCAGATTGGCCGTTTGGGGGGCAATCCTCGCGATTGCAGAGCTGAAATGCGGCCAATTGGATGCAGCTCAATCAAGCGCTGAGCAAGCCATCTCTCGCGATGACGTCAACTACCTTCCCCGGTTGGCCGCCGTTGCGCTCTACCTGGTTCGCAAAGACGCATCGGCGACGAATAGGGCCGTGAAAGAGGTGTTGCGCGTACACCCGGGTATCACCTCCGACGAGGTGTTGTTCTTTGTCGGGAAAGACGCAAGGGACGCGATCTGGCCAAAGATACAAGAGTCCCGCGCTTGACCTGCGCCGGGTCTCACGACTGGGGACCGCGATTTACAGATGGAATACTAGCAGCGGTAGAGGTTTCTCTAACGAGAAAAAATCACGCTGATCCTCCCCCACTAAAGGGGTCCGCCTCTATAGTTAGGAAACGGAGGATCAGTTATCGGAAACAAGCGACACAAGCCGAAAGAGATTGTCACGAAGCCACGGCAGGTTGAGGTGCTTTGCGGCCAGGGAATGCCGCGCGGGGAAACTACTGAGCCCTTCACGTCGTCGAGCCTGCATTGACCATGTGCGGAGCCAGTTCCAGATCTCGGAGCGTCGTGCTTGTCGCGTCTTGGGGCAGCATCGGTCTACGCAGAGGCGGTTGCCAGTTGGACGGGCTGATGAAGATCGCCTGGTGGCCGACATGATCGAGCTGGCGCGCCTATATGGTCGATACGGCTATCATCGGATTGCGGCTCTGCTGAGAGATGCAGGCTGGTTGGTCAACGACAAGCGAGTTGAACGCCCGTAGCGACGGTAGGGGCTCAAAGTGCCAATGAAGCAGCCAAAGAAAGGGCGGCTTTGGCTCAATGACGGATCGTGCATTCGTCTACGGCCAGAATACCGCGACCGTGTTTGGTCCTATGACTTCGTTCACTACCGGACGGATGATGGGAAGGCATTCCGAACACTGAACATCTTGGACGAACACAACCGCGAATGCCTCGCAATCCGAGTGAAGCGGAAACTGAACCCGACCGAGGTCATCGACGCCCTGACAGACCTGTTCATCCTGCGAGGGGTGCCTGCCTACATCCGGTCAGACAACGGCCCAGAATTCATTGCCAAGGCTGTCAGAGACTGGATCTCAGCTGTCCGGGCCAAGACCGCATACATCGAACCGGGATCAACGTGGGAAAACGGCTACTGCGAAAGCTTCAATGCGCGAATGAGGGATGAATTGCTCAACGGAGAAGTTTTCTACAGCTTGCGAGGAGCACAAATCCTGATCGAAAGGTGGAGGAAACACTACAACACCAAACGTCCACACAGTGCTCTGGGCTACCGCCCACCGGCACCCGAAACCATCATCCCGGTGGAACCCAGGCCAATCATGCACTAACAGTCAAATTGGACCAACCAAGTGGGGCTGATCGATACTTGCGGCAATAACTCGAATAATCTTGTTCTTGATCTTCATCGGTACCTTCTGCTTTGAGTGACCGACCATATTTCCGAGCGTGATCAGCGCGCCAACACAATTACGGCAAAACAGAAGGCAAGAGTATCACTGCCTGGAGACCCTTTTCCGCAGGTCTGAGGTCCAGGCGGCCGTTGTGACTTTCCAAAACGCGTTGGACGATGGATAGGCCTAGCCCGCTGCCGGGGCCGGCATCTGCCTGACCAAAGCGAACAAGCGCCTGATCTAGTTTGTCCGGACTGATCCCGCGCCCGTTATCTTGAATGGTGATCTCAACCGTTTGTCTATTTTGACGGGCAGATACTTCGATCTGGGACAAGT
Source organism: uncultured Litoreibacter sp. (assembly GCA_947494645.1). Taxonomy (GTDB): domain Bacteria; phylum Pseudomonadota; class Alphaproteobacteria; order Rhodobacterales; family Rhodobacteraceae; genus Litoreibacter. The sequence goes on along the minus strand of CANLVO010000001.1, from coordinate 2,217,236 downwards.
AGGGCCCGCCATGAACAAGAGCGTTGTTGAGAAGGTTCAAGATGGCCTCTTGCAACATCAGTGTGTCGCCCAAGACCGAAAGGGGTCCGGGCATTGGGGTCACATTGATCTCAACATTTTGGCCCGCGGCGTCCTTCTTGATACGGCTCATGCAGGCGCGGATTAACTCTGACACATCGACCGGATGACGCCGAATGTCGTTTGCATCGCCATTGGCGCGCTCGAACGACAAAAGCTGGTTGGTTAGGTGGGTTGCGTCTCTGGCCGCGGTCACCAGCTCCTTGCTACGGCGTTTTGCAGCTTCGGCGTTTGGCGCATTCTCCACGGCTTCAGCCAAAGCGAGGATGCCAGCGATTGGGTTGCGAAGTTGATGCGCTGCATTCGAGATGAATTCGTCTTTAGAACTGATACGCCGTGACACCCGTTCGAGCAATGAATTGAGCGTGGACACGACTCCCTTCACTTCTACAGGCACGCCGCGGCGGATCGGTTCAAGCTCGCTGGGGGTGCGTTTGGCGATAGCGTCCTGCAGGTCCAATAGCGGGCGCAAACCCAACCCAACGCCGAACCAGACGATTGCGGCGACGGACGCGACCATCAGTGCGATGACTGTGATCGCCCGGAAACCGACCGCCTGCACAAAGGAGGCGCGGACCTGCGTGCGCTGCCAGACGGTGATGGTGAACAACCCCGTTAGCCCGTCCACGGTCATGGCGTCACGGAACCGGAGCACGCGGACGTCCTGCCCTTGATAGACGGCGTCGTAATAGAACGGCTCGTCATGGTCTGCGGTCAGATTGGCCCCCAGTGCGGGCGGGGTCGCATACCCTGTGACGAACACGCCGTCAGGGGCGAAGACGTGGTAGAACAACTCCCCGCCCGAGGTGTCGCTGACCAAGCGCCGGGTGGAGGGGCCGAGCGCATCGCCGCCCGACAAGGCCACGTCGCGCGAGATGGCCAGCGCCGCCGAAAGCAGGCCGCGATCAAAGATGTCTTCGGCACGTTTCGTGGTTGTCTGGACCTGCCACAGCGCCGTCACGCCCGCGACCAGCAGCAAAGGCAGCAAGATGATGAGGATTAGCCGCAGCCTCAGCGAACGCGTGTTCATGTGCCGCGCTTTTGCTGAAGTTGATACCCGAGGCCACGGGCGGAGTTTATCTCAACCCCATGCTGTTTCAGGCGGGACCTGAGGCGGGAAACATAGACCTCAATCACCCGTTCTTCGACATCCGCGCCGGTGCCGTAGACATGGTCAAGAAGCGCTGATTTGGTGATGCGACGCCCGTCAGCGAGGATGAGACGTTCGAAAATCGACAGCTCACGGCGGGGGATGTCCAGCGTCTTTTCATCTGCTTTCAGCTGCCGCGCGGCCACGTCGAATTGCAGCGCTCCGATAGTGCGCACCTGTCGAGACTTGTCTGCTCTGCGGCGGCTGAGGGCGCGGACGCGGGCCTCTAGCTCGTCCATCTCGAAGGGTTTTATCAAGTAGTCGTCGGCCCCTGCATCCAAACCGATGACGCGATCTTTGATGTCAGCGCGTGCGGTCAGCAGCACGACGGGGCGCGGGTCATCGCGGGTGCGCAGCTCGCGCAGGATTTCCAGCCCGTCCTTGCCGGGCAGGTTGATGTCGAGAATGATCAGATCTGATGTGTCGGTTGCCAGAAACTGCGAGGCCTCTGCGCCGTCATGCAGCACGTCGACCGCGTGGCCCGCGTCTTGCAGCCGATACGCGATGCCTTTGGAAAGCCCGATATTGTCTTCGACCAACGTGATCCGCATCTTTTTTCGCCGCTGCAAGTTTCACGCAAGGTTCGCAGGTCAGTTTGTGAAGATCAACTGCGCGGCACCCGCGCGGTTCTTACGAATGTACGCCGCGTCTCGGGAGGTCGGGGTGACATTTCCAGGGAGGAAAACATGTCTAAATTGAAAACCACACGTCGTGCAGCCCTTGGCCTTGTGGCCGCTGCGGCTGCGTCTTTTGGCCTGCAGGCGAATGCGGGCGGCCACGGGATTGATCTGGCGGGCAAAACCGTCGAATGGATCATTCCGTTCTCGGAAACCGGCGGCTCTGCCAAATGGGCGAATTTCTACGCGCCGCTTCTGTCCGAGGCATTGCCCGGTCAGCCGACGGTCGTTGTAAAGTTCATGCCGGGTGCGGGCTCCACCAAAGGCGCAAACTTCTTTCAGGAACAATCCTATGAGGACGGCACGCTGATCTTCGGGTCTTCGGGCTCCACTCAATTCCCGTTCCTGCTGGGTGATCCTCGCGTGAAATACAACTACGCCGACTGGAATGTCGTGCTGGCGTCCGGCACAGGTGGCGTGGCCTACCTGCCGCCTGAAATGGCTGAAAAGATGGACGGCATGGATGCCTCCGGCCTGCAAGGTGAGGACTTCATCTACGGCAACCAAGGTGCAACCCGTCTGGACCTTGTGCCAACCTTGGCCTGGGAGATGCTGGGTCTGAACGTCGAAAGCGTCATGGGCATCAAGGGCCGCGGCGACGGACGTCTGATGTTTGAGCGCGGCGAGGCAAATATCGACTACCAGACCTCGTCCTCGTATCTCAAAGGTGTGACGCCATTGGTTGAAGCAGGCACCGCTGTGCCAATGATGACCTGGGGCTCGCTGGATGACGCGGGCAACATCGTACGGGACCCCACATTCCCCGACATCCCGACCTTCAAAGAGGTCTGCGACGCGACCGAAGGGTGTGAAACTTCGGGCGAGAAATGGGACGCTTGGAAGGCCTTCTTCGTTGCAGGCTTCCCCGCGCAGAAAATGGTGTTCCTGCCAAACGGAGCTTCGAACGATGCGATTGTGACCTACACCAAGGCGTTTGAGGATGTGAAAGCGCGCGCGGACTTTGCAGAGATTTCCGGCGCGCGTTTGGGTAAGTACCCGCAGATGACGGGCGACAAGGCGCAAACCGCTTTGGCAAGTGCTACGCAGGTGCCTGAGGCGGCGAAGGCCTTCGTGGTCAACTGGCTGCAAGAAAAGTACGGCGTTTCGCTGAACTAGGCTTTGCTTTCTGAGCGCCTCGCCCGTGTGGGCGGGGCGCTTTTGCAAGCAAAGCGGGGGATGCGCTGGCATGGACATTATCGCAACCGCTCTACCCGCACTGGGTGACGCCTGGGCCTTGATACTCCAACCTGTTGTGCTGGGATACCTGGTGCTTGGTGTATTGATGGGGCTTTGTATTGGCGTGTTCCCGGGACTGGGTGGCATCGCCGGTTTGTCGCTTCTCTTGCCTTTCATGTTTGGGATGGACCCGATTTTAGGATTGGCCCTGATGATCGGGATGGTCGCGGTGGTGCCGACTTCAGACACATTTGCTTCCGTACTGATGGGCATTCCGGGGTCCTCAGCGTCACAGGCGACGGTACTCGACGGCTTCCCCATGGCCAAACGCGGTCAAGCGGCCCGTGCGCTATCGGCAGCCTTTGCATCGTCGCTTTTTGGCGGTTTGGTCGGGGCCAGCTTTCTGACGCTCTTCATCTTGGTGGCGCGGCCTATCGTGCTGGAGTTCCGTACCCCAGAGCTATTGATGATCACGCTCTTTGGGCTTTCGATGGTTGGCATCCTCGCTGGACGTGTTGCCATCAAGGGGCTGGTCGCGGCGGGGCTTGGTATGTTGATTGGCACCATTGGTGAGGGAGCCTCGTCAGGCGACCTGCGCATGTCGTCATATGATTTCCCCTACCTGACCGACGGGTTGAAACTGGTCATTGTTGGGCTTGGCATCTTTGCCATCCCCGAGATTATCGCGCTACTGCGTCAAGATCGTGCGATCAGCCAAGAGCCGCAATTGGGTGGCGGATGGCTGGAAGGGGTCAAGGACTGGTTCGCTAACATCTGGCTGTCTGTACGCTGTTCGATCATAGGTGTCGTGGTCGGCGTGATCCCCGGCCTTGGCGGGTCAGTCGTCGACTGGATCGCCTATGGCCACGCGGTGCAGACCACGCCGGACAAGTCCAACTTCGGCAAGGGTGAAGTACGCGGCGTGATCGGACCGGAAAGCTCGAACAACGCCAAGGAAGGCGGCGGGCTGGTGCCGACGCTGTTATTCGGCATCCCCGGTTCGGGCTCCATGGCGATTTTCATTGGCGCAATTGCGCTCTTGGGTTCCGGCCAGATCGAGGTCGGGCCCGCGATGCTGAAAAACAACCTCGACATTACCTATTCCATTGTCTGGCTGCTGGCGCTCGCCAATGTGGTGGGCACCGTGATCTGCATCGCGGCCTCGGGCGGCATCGCCAAGCTGACCACCATTCGCTTCTCCCTCCTGGCGCCCTTCCTGTTCATGATCATTAGCTTCGCGGCGTTCCAATCGGGCCAGAACCTGATGGATCTAGTGGCACTCTTCGGCATCGGGTTCCTGGGCATCCTGATGCGCCGCTTCGACTGGTCGCGGCCTGCCTTTCTGATCGGGTTCGTGCTGTCCAACCCTGCCGAGACATATGCCAACCAAGCTCTGCAAATCGCCCAATCGCGGTTCCGGAAAGGGGTAGAGGAGGGGCTGGACTACATCTTCTCCCCCATCGTGATTGTGCTGATCATCATCACCGTCATCTCCGTGGTCTTGGGGCTGCGGCAGGCCAAAAACATTATGGCGGAGGGCGACGTGCCGTCCGGCAGCAAGCGCGCTCCGCTGGTCTTTCTGCTCTGCGTGACGGGTTATATTGGGTATGCGCTCTACGACGCGGCCTCGATCCCGTCTTTCAGTCGTGACCGGACCTTCCCGATGTTCGTGGCTGGCGTTTGTTTGGTGGGGTGTCTGGTGCTTTTGGTCCGAATGATGCTGAAGCCCGAGACTGACACGATCTTTGCCGACCGCGAAAAGAACGGCGAGGATGCGGAGGCCACGCATGGGCTTTGGCCGACCTTGGCGTGGTTTGCAGGGTTGCTGATCCTGACCTCGCTGTTGGGCTTCATCCTCGCTTTGGGGCTGTTCCTGTTCGCCTTCCTGAAAATTCGTGCAGGGCTCGGTAACCTTGCCGCCGCCATCTACACCGCCTGCGGTATCGTCTTCATGTGCGTTATGGCGGGACTGTTGAACCGCGATTTCCCGCCCGGGCTGCTGCAGGAATACGCAGATTTGCCATGGCCGTTGGGCTGAGGAGGAGCCGATGTCTCAAACCGCAATTCCATATCTCTTCATACGCGGTGGCACCTCGCGTGGGCCCTATATGAACCGCGCGGACTTACCAGAGGATCTTGACACGCTCGCAGAGGTACTGCTTTCGATCATAGGCTCCGGCCACCCGCTCAATATCGACGGCATAGGGGGCGGAGCGGCGGTGACAACCAAGGTCGCGATGCTCTCCTATTCAGACGACCCATGGGCCGACATTGACTACTTCTTCGCACAAGTCAGCGTGGAGGACCGCTTGGTCGATTTTAAACCCACCTGCGGCAACATCCTGTCCGGTGTTGGCCCAGCGGCGATTGAGATGGGGTTGATCGCGGCCCAAGACGGCGAAACGCCAGTTAACATTCGCGCCGTCAACACCGGGGCCAAAGTGGCCGCAATTGTCCAGACGCCGGGCGGGGTGGTCAGCTACTCAGGCGAGGCCGCAATAGACGGCGTGCCTGGCACCTCCGCGCCGGTGGCGTTGCAATTCATGGAAACTGTGGGCGGCGTCACGGGGGCGTTTTTGCCCACGGGCAATCTGGTCGATGTGATCGACGGGATCGAGGTCACCTGCATGGATGTCGCCATGCCCATGGTGATCGCAACGGCCGCGAGCTTTGGGCTGACGGGCTATGAAACAGCGGCGGAGCTGGACGCGAACCGTGACTTTTTCGCCCGCATGGAGGCCGTCCGTTTGAAAGCCGGCGCGTTGATGGGGATGGGGGACGTGTCCAAATCCGTCACACCCAAATTCGGGCTGGTTGCCCCTCCGACGCAAGGCGGCACCGTGGCCGCGCGCTATTTCATGCCTTGGAAATGCCACCCCACGATGGCCGTCACCGGGGCGCAATGTCTGGCCTCCTGCGTGTTGACGCCGGGCACGGTGGCAGATGTGGCGATCCCGAATGAGACGCCCGCGCATCTGGTGTTGGAACATCCATCTGGCACCATCGACGTGGTCGTCGATTTTGCGAATACAACGACCGGGTTCGAGGTGCGCTCTGCCGGTCTCGTGCGCACGGCACGCAAAATTGCGGCGGGCAAGGTCTTCGTTCCTGCCGGGATACTACAAGGAAATTGACTTCGCAAAGAATTGGTATACTACGGTATACAATAGGATGAGGAGATGCCAATGACGGAGAGTTTTGAAGACTGCATGGTTGCCGCGCGGGCCGAACTGACGATCGCGCAGCGGCTGATACAGCGCGAAATCACCAGCTACCCCGCGCCGATTGCCGGCTGCGATGTTCAGTTCAACAGCTTGCTGGCCGAGCGGCAAAAGATCTCCGCCGCGCTGCGCTCGTTGGAAGAGGCGGTGTTTGTCCCGACACCCCGCACGCCTACGCCAACTGCCGGGATCGAAAGCAGATGAAAGTTCATATTCTCGATGACTGGTTCGACACCCTGCGTGGGTTGCCATGCTTTGAGAAACTGGCGGCCCATGAGGTCACCGTATTGACGGACTATGAGCCGGACGCAGCCTTATTGGCCAAACGTGTAGAAGATGCACAGGCACTGGTTCTATTCCGCGAACGGACTAAGATAGGGGCTGATCTGCTCTCCCGGTTGCCCAATCTGCAGCTGATTTCGCAGCGCAGCGTGTACCCCCATATTGATGTCGAGGCCTGTACAGAGCACGGGGTGCTCCTGTGCTCGAACATGCATTCCGATACGCCGTCCTATGCCGCAGCGGAACACACATTGGCGCTGATCCTCGCAAGCTATCGTCAAATCCCAGATCAGGTGGCTTCCATCCGAAGGGGGCAGTGGCAGGCAGGCGTCGGCCGCACATTGCGCGGCAGAACGCTGGGGCTTTACGGCTATGGACGGATCGCAAGAGCCGTCGCGGACTATGCCAGAGCGATAGGGATGCTGGTGCAGTGGTGGTCCTCGGACGAGGGCCGCGCCCGGGCCGAGGCAGATGGCGAAACCGTTGCCCCGTCCCGTCAGGCGTTCTTTGAGACCTCTGATATTGTCAGCGTGCATATGCGTCTGAAACCCGCGACACGCGGCTGCATCACCGCAGAAGATCTGGCCGCCATGCCGCCACGCGCGCTGTTCGTGAACACGTCACGATCGGGTTTGGTCGTCGCAGGCGCGCTGGAGGCCGAAGTCGCGCGGGATCGAATTTTCGCGGCGGTCGATGTGTTTGACCAAGAACCGCTGACGGACAAATCGCACCCGCTTCTGACCCACCCAAATGTCTTACCCACGCCGCATGTCGGTTATGTGACGGAAGATGAGTTCGACCTGCAATTCTCCGACATCTTCGATCAGGTTAACGCATTTGCCGATGGTGCGCCCATACACATGATCAACCCGGACGTTAGAAAGCAATCAACATGAAACGCGTCATAATAGCGGGATCAGGCAACGCGGCTTTGAGCGCGGGGATAGCAGCGCTTGAGCAAGGGGCGTCTGTTTTGATGCTGGAGAAGGCTGACGAGGCGATGTCGGGAGGCAATACGAAGTACACTGCCGGGGCCATGCGGTTTGCCTACAATTCTGGTGATGAGCTGATGCCGCTGCTGAAAGACCCGGATGACCCGAGGCTCCCTCTGACGGATTTTGGCAGCTACACCCAAGAGAAATTCAGGACTGATCTGCTTGGCTTCAACGACGGTCGTCCGCTGAGCGAAGAGCAAGTGACGCTCGTCGCGGAAAGTTATGAGACTGTGAAGTGGCTTGCGTCTCATGACGTGAAATTCCAACCAATCTATTCCCGCCAGAGTTTCGAAAAGGACGGCCGCCATGTGTTTTGGGGCGGACTGACACTGGCCTCGGACGATGAAGGTGTCGGGCTTTTCGACCAAGAGCTTGCGGCGTTCAAACGTCTGGGCGGCGAGATCAGATATAGCTGCGCGGTGACGGAGCTCCTCCATGAGGACGGTGCCGTGACGGGGGTAAGGACGAGCCAAGGAGAGGCACTGGGAGCGGACGCAGTGATTCTCGCTTGTGGTGGGTTCGAAGCGAGCGACAGCCTCCGCAAAAAGCATATCGGACCGAACTGGGACAAGGCCAAGGTGCGCGGCACGCCGCATAATACCGGTGACGGGCTGGTCATGGCGCAAGCTTTGGGCGCGCAGGACTGTGGGCTTTATGCCGGATGTCACGCGACGCCGATGGACCTTCATATGAAGGACTTTGGCAACCTCGAATTACCTGCGGGTGAGCGGAAGAAATACCGCAAAATCTGCTACTTCCTGGGGGTGATGTTGAACGCGAAAGGCGAGCGGTTTGTTGATGAGGGCATCAACTTTCGCAACTACACCTATGCGCAGTTCGGTGCGGCGATTATGGACCAACCGGAGCATTTTGCGTGGCAGATATTCGACGCAAAGGTGTTTGATCTGCTCTACGACGAATACACGTTTGAAGACGCACATTTCGTGGAGGCGGATACGTTGCCAGCATTGGTTGCCAAGCTTGACGGTGTAGACAAAGCCGCCGCGGCGCGGACGTTGGAAGAATTCAACACGGCTGTAAAATCAGACGTTCCCTTTGATCCGACTGTTTTGGACGGAAAGGGCACGGACGGGCTGCCTTTGGCGAAAAGCAACTGGGCGCAAACGTTTGATATGGGCCCGTTTCGTGCCTACCCGGTTACAGGGGGCATTACGTTTACCTATGGAGGGTTGAAGGTAAATGGTGATGGCGCAGTAATGGCCAAAGATGGCACGCCAATCTCCGGATTGTTTGCGTGCGGCGAGATTGTCGGCGGGGTCTTCTACAACGGCTACCCGGGCGGTTCTGGGCTGACGTCAGGGGCCGTCTTCGGTCGCAGGGCAGGGGCGGGTGCAACAAAGTAGTATTCTTGACTGTTGCGTCTTGGGATAATGATGGTCTGGCATAGTGTGGGGTCAATTAGCCCTGTGTGTTACGTCAGACATATTTTCACTGTTTGCGCTTTCAGCGAATGGCAGAAATGCAGGCTGCAACTGCAGCAATTGGACTGCGTCCAATGCCTCTTATGGGCCGTCCCCGTCCGGGTAGCGCTGGTCGACCGGCGAACATGCTCCGAGCGATCTAGCGGCGGCAAAGCGCCCGGATCTACCGATTGATGCACAGCGGCGAATGGCTGCTATTTCATGTTGCCTCTGCCCCAAACTTCCATCTGTTCGATAATTGGCAGAACGGTGCGTCCGACGTCAGTTAAGGAATAGTCAACGCGCGGTGGCACCTCTGCATAGACCTTGCGAGAGATTAGATCGTCCGCTTCAAGTTCGCGCAATTGCTTGGTCAACATCTGCTTTGTGATGCCTGGCACAGAACGCTGCATCGCACCGAACCGATCAACGCCGTTCGCTATGCAAAACAGGATGACGGGCTTCCATTTGCCGCCGATCAACGAGAGGCAATATGTCACCGGGCAGCCTTTGACATCAGGATCAGGTGCCAATGGTTCCCTTTTCATGACTATCTCATTTTATTCTGACTAGTTGCGATATAGATAAATATGCGCAGTTTGTGTCTCCATCGTCAACAGATGGAGATCACTATGAAAATCCCAACCCTTTCTCTCGTGGCACTCGGCGCACTTACGAACGCTGCTGTCGCGCAGGACACTTCACTTGAGGGCCTCCAAGACCGTATCGTCGGGACCTGGACTTCAATCAGCTGCGAGATGCGCCCACAACAGAACGCTGAAGACCCCGAACTTGCACCGACGCCATCTTATCTTACCCGCGACTTTACCTACGACGCAGAGGGCGGTTTTGAGGCAAACATCACCGTCTACGCCGACAGCGCCTGTGCTATTCCAGCGGTCTCCTATGACTTCGCCGGCGAGGTCGTCTGGCACGAAGCAAATCCGGCAGCCGAGGGCGCTTGGTCGCAGGACTACCTCCTCAATCGGCAGCTTGAGCTGACTGTTCTTGCACCACCTATGGCCGAACAGCTGAACCAGCTTCCGGACGGGGCCTGTGGTGAAGGTGAGTTCGTTGTAGGTGAGCCTCGCGACATCCTCGGCCAACCCTGCGCACTTCTTCGTTTTGTCGAGGGCAGCGCCTTTGTGACCGATCACGACTTTCTCTATGTTCGCGAAGATACGCCAAACATGCTGTTCATGGGTGGCAAGCACGTCGATGGAACAGGTTTCTATTACCCCGAGAACCGCCCGACGGTCGGCCTCCAACAACCTATGATCCGCGTTGAAGATTGATCCGAAAACTGAATGCCGACCAAAAAGCAAGGTCGGCTTCGTCCGCATTGCCGATCCTCGACCGCGTCCGGTAACACGTTTGCCCGACGGTGACGGTAGAATGTATGCTTTGAGCCTAGATGGTTGAAACCCAAATAGCGGCATAGTCTGTTAGCTTTAAGCGTGCTCGAGTCGAACGCGCCGCAAATACGACTTATTTGAATCGAAGTGCGCAGCGTTTTGGATAAGTGGTGGTATTTTTTGAGGTATAAGTGTTAAATTAGCTAAAGAAAATTATTCTAAACAGATGCTTGATGTAAGAGCACGGCGGACTTCGTCTCCGCTATTGTTCTGCAGTCTTACGCTGCGATAGGACTTGGTCCCAAAACCGCTCGATCCGTAGGGATTTCGGTATAGCAGTTAGTGGCGAGCTGACGGATAAGATACCCCATAGCTGCAGCGTTAGGCTAACTTGTTATACAGAAAGAAGCTATGGCGCCTTCTGCACACTAAGACACCGAAATAGAAGCCCGAGACTCCACCCATGCAACTCAACCCTTGGGCCGCGTTCTGTCCAGTTCTGGGGAGATCGGGATGAATTCCTTGTCGTCCCCTGGCGGCAAGCGGAAGGGTCCGTTGTCCCAATCACCCGCTTTCCAATCCTCCTTGGCCTGTTCGATCCGGTCTTTCGAGGATGATACAAAGTTCCACCATATGTACCGCTTTTCATTCATCGTCGCCCCACCCAGCGCCATCAGCCGCGCCCCCCGTGGTCCGGCCTTGAGCGAAATTCTGTCCCCCATACGAAAGACCATCATGCGCCCCGCTTCAAAGTTGTCACCCGCAACTTCAACGCTGCCCTCGGTCACATACACACCTCGATCTTCATGGTTGTCGGGTAGGGGGAACGCCTTGCCCGCTTCCAGTACAACATCGAGGTAGAACGTCTCTGACTGCATGGTGACCGGGCTGACCTCGCCGAAAGCATTGCCCAAGATCAGACGCGCTTTTGTCCCTACATCTTCGAGCACAGGCAGTGCCGCCTCTTTGTGGTGCTCGAAGTCTGGCTCTATTTCCTCCTTGTCTTCCGGAAGCGCAATCCAGGTCTGAATGCCAAAGAGCTTGTTTCGACCTGCGCGTGTTTCATTGCTAGTGCGCTCGGAGTGAGTCACTCCTTTGCCGGCCATCATCCAGTTCACTTCACCCGGGTAAATCATTTGATGCGTGCCAATGCTGTCGCGATGTTCGAACTCGCCGTCATAAAGGTACGTCACGGTGCCCAGGCCGATATGGGGATGTGGGCGCACGTCGATGCCGCCTTCGTCGATGAACTCAGCGGGACCCATCTGGTCAAAGAAGATAAAGGGTCCAACCATTTGACGATCTGGAGAGGGCAATGCCCGGCGCACTTCGAAACCGCCGATGTCGCGGGCCCGTGGGATTATCAAGGTCTCGATGCTGTCTTCACCGGTTCCAGGGCATTCCGGATTTTGGGTTGGGTTCCAGCTCATGAAAGATGTCCTTTGTTGTCCGGTGCCACTGGTGGCGTGGGCAAAGTCCAGTGGAATGAAATCCAGAGTACGAAGTCGAAGTACACGAACTCAGTTTATGCGCGTTTTGTGGTGTGTTGAAAGGGCATGAGTGGCGAGTTCAGATTTGCCAGCCATGTGGAGGGGTGTGTCGATAACAAGCCCTCATCAATGCTGACCCTTTCGAGAAACGCTTTTCTGATAATTAATGAAACCAGTCTTCGCCGTGCGCGTGAAGCTTCGGCCCGCGTGCGGTAATCGGCTCTAGGGCATCAACGAACTCGGTAACGGGGGCAGCATGGACATCCGCAATCCGGGTTTGCCGCCCAGATCACAGCATTCGCGAGCATTCTTTGCACATTGGCGTCGTCGTAAGTTGGATAAGTCTCATGTCCGGCCCGAAACTAAAGATTATTGCCAACGCCGAAGCGATAGTAAGATCAGAACGATTGACGTCACAGCCCCAACGCACGCATTTGTTGGGACATTTGTACAAATGAGCCATCTATGTGCCTGCGAATAACGATATCGGCGCGGGCGGCGTCGTTCGCGCGGAAGGCGGCGATGAGCTCGTCATGGTCCTCAAGGATCGCCTGGTAGCGAACAGGGCTAATCCTCAACTCAGCTGCATGAACATTCAGCGCAGTTCGTAAGTTGCGCCATGATTGGGCTGCAACCTGGTTATAGTGCCGTTTGCAGATCGACCAGTGGAACTCGAAATCGAGCTTCCTAAATGCGAGTTGGTCTTGATTGTCGGTCTCATGCATCTGCTGTTGAATGACCGCCATTTCTTCAACCATTGAGGGCTGAGAAAAGTCAGCAAACCAGCTGACAAAATAAGGCTCTAGAAGTTGAAGAACCTCGAAAATATTCTGGATTGTGTTTGCGTCCGCTTCTTTGACCATTGCGCCACGGTTTGGGCTGATCTCTACAAATCCTTCGCCGTGCATCTGCCGCAGGACCTCTCTGATGGGGCTGGTAGAGACGCCAAAACGCTTGGCCAACTCGGAGACCTTCAGGCGCTGCCCGCCCTTCAACTTACCGCTAGAGATATCGTCGAGAATGGCCTCGTAGAGCGAGTTTTCCTGATCGTCTGTGTGGTCAATTCTTGACATTTGGATCCGAAATTCTGCTGCCGAAGGGCGGTGCGTAATCAAAGACTAAGTGGATTTCTCCTTCGAATCCAGAGAGTTGATGCCTCACCGCGAGGTAAAATCGTCTATAGCACAAAAATAATCGACGATTTAATTGGAAATGTGCTACAAAATATTCGAGTGGATTCGTGAACCGGGAGGGTTCAATGGCCAGTGCGGACGGAAAACTGGAAGCGATCGGGATGAGCACACAAGCCGCAGCGCGGATCGCGGAAATTCGGCCGATTAGGGCGCGAGTGGGGAAACGCAATCAGCTACTGGTAAAGATAACGACTGAAGATGGGTTGTTTGGCTGGGGCGAGTCCGGGATGTCGTCCCGGGAAGGATCGGTCGCCGCGACAATCGAGCATTTCTCCGATTTCCTACTTGGACAGGATAGCCGTCAGATAGGACGGATTTGGCAAGAGTGCTATCGCGGCCAGTATTTTGAGGGCGGGCGGGTTCTAACCGCTGCCATTTCGGCGATCGATATTGCGTTGTACGACCTGCTGGGAAAACGGCTCGGAGTTCCGGTCTATCAATTGCTTGGGGGGCGTCAGCGTGAATTTGTTCCGAGTTTCGCGACTACGATGGCGCGTGACCTCCCGCAGTTGAAAGAAGACGCGCGCACCCTGATCGATATGGGCTGGGACTGTATTCGGACCTATCCCGGGAGCTTCGACGATAGCACGGTGTTCGAGCCACATAAGACATTGGCCAGAACGGCCGAAGAACTAATTGCGGTGCGCGAAGAGATTGGGCCGGACGTGCAGCTTGGGGTCGATCTGCATCATCGTTATTCCGTGCCAGAGGTCGCCTATTTCTGCGCCCTCTTGCCAAGGGGCACGCTAAATTTTCTAGAAGAACCCATCCGCTGCGAAAGCCCCGAGGCGTATCACACGCTGCGGAACATGACGGAGATCCCTTTTGCTATTGGCGAGGAGTTTGCCTCGAAATGGCAGGCAGCACCTTACATCGAGCAGGGCCTGACGCAATTCATGCGCCTTGATGTTTGCAATGTGGGGGGCTTCACCGAGGCGATGAAGATCGCGGGTTGGTGCGAGCGTCATTATGTCGACCTGATGCCACACAATCCGCTGGGGCCCGTATGTACTGCCGCGACCGTTCATCTTGGCGCAGCCGTTCCAAACTTTAGTTGGGCCGAAACAAGACAGTCGCCTGTTGAAAAGCTTGGGTTTCACGATCCCCGGATTTTTCCGAAGCAAGTCGAAATGGAAGGGCCGGTCTACCGGGTTTCCGATGCGCCCGGCCTGGGGGTCGAAGTGAACGAAGACGTTATCGCGGAACAAGAATTCACTCATTTGGAAGGGCCGCATCTTACCCGGCCCGATGGGTCGGTGACGAACTGGTAAGCGAAAATTCGAATAATCTTGGAGGAGAGATCGATGAAACCGAGAAATTTGGGAAGAAAGATGTGGCGCTCGAGCGTTGCGGGGGTTGGATTGATGGCAGCCATGGCCACCAGCGCATGGGCACTCGAAGAAGCGCCTATGCTCGCCGACAAAGTCGCGGCAGGTGAACTGCCGCCGGTGGCAGAACGTATGCCATCCGATCCGATGGTCATGGAGACATTGGATAGCATTGGCGAATATGGCGGCACGTTGCGCCGCGCTATTCTGGGTGGGGGTGATCAACACAATATCCTGCGCCAAATTGGTACTGAGCTCTTAGTGCGTTGGAGCCATGACTGGTCAGAAGTTAAGCCCAATATTGCCGAAAGCTGGACTGTCTCTGATGATGCAACCACCTATACGTTCAAACTGCGCGACGGGATGCGCTGGTCAGATGGCGCGCCTTTCACAGCCGACGACATTTTGTTTTGGCACGAGATTTTTATGGACGACAGGCTGACCCCGTCCAAACACCCTAACTACGTAGACGCGGGCGGCCCGGTGCAGGTCTCCAAGATCGACGACACCACGGTCGAGTTTAAATTCAGCGCGCCCAACGGGTTGTTTATTCAGAACATGGCTTACGGGTTTGGCTACTACCCGGTGGTTTATCCCAAGCATTACCTCAGCCAATTTCATGAGGCACATAACGACGACATTCAGGCGCTGATTGATGCGGAACCTGCGGCCTCTGATTGGGTACAACTGTTCAATCTGAAGGCGGGTCCGATGCATACTCCGCTGTTCTGGCAAAACCCGGATCGCCCGACGCTTCACCCGTGGAAAACCACCAACGCCTACGGCTCGTCCGACCGGGTGGTGGCTGAGCGTAATCCGTATTTCTGGAAGGTTGACGAGGCTGGTAACCAGCTTCCTTACGTCGACCGGATCACTTGGGACCAGGTGGAAGATCCAGAAACGATCCTGTTGAAAGCGTTCAACGGCGAGATTGACTATATGGCCCGCCATATTGGCCGCCCGTCAAATCTCGCTGCACTGACGGACAACAAGGACCGGGGCAAGTACGATTTCTTCGGAGTGGGTGACATTCCATCAAACCAATCAATCCTGATGTTCAACCTGAACAATCCCGATCCGATCAAAAACGAGATCGTCAACACGTTTGAATTCCGCAAAGCCGTGAGCCATGCGGTGGACCGGCAAGAGATTATTGATCTGGTCTATCTGGGTGCAGGTAAGCCGGGGCAGACTGCTCCACATGAGCGCTCGCCCGTCTATAACGAAACGTGGGTAACGCAGCACACTGAGTTCGACCCAGACATGGCCAACGCCTTGCTCGACGGCATGGGCTTGGACAAGAAGGACGCTGACGGTTTTCGGCTGGGACCTGACGGAAACCGCTTTACGCTGGTCTTCTTGGTCGCAGATGTCTTCGGTTTCCAATACCCTGATGTGATGGAGCTAGTGGCTGAGTATGCCAAGGATGTGGGACTTGATTTTCAAGTGCGCGCCTCTGACCGGTCACGTTTGCAGGAAATTGCCTCTGCTGGCGACCATGATGCCTATATCTGGAATTGCGGTGGTGGCCTTGCTGACGCCTACACCAATCCGGACTGCTACTTGCCGCGCGGGCAGGCAGTATACTGGGCTCCGAAATGGGCCGCATGGGGGGTCGACCGTTCCAAGGGGATTGAGCCGCCGGCAAACATCAAGGCGCTGTTCGAGGCTTATCGTGGTGTGACGACGAATGCCGACCCTGCTGCGCAGGAGTCTGCTCTGAAGGACCTGATCGAACAGGCCACCAGCCAGCTTCTGACCATAGGTATGGTACAAAGCGATGGGGCTTACGGCGTGGTGCGCAACAATGTGCGCAACTATGTTGACCCGATGCCGATTGCTGGCCAGCTTTGGACCCCGGCTCCCTACACCTCGCAAGTGTATTTTGAGGGCGGGACCAACCTGCCATAGCGCACCAGAATTGCGGATCGTACAACTCCCACCGGGCGGTTCGCAAATAACAGGAGCAGCGTTGGGCCCTCCCTTAGCGCTGCTCCACTACCCGCACGCTCGTAAGCAAGCTAGGCTGCGCGCACACACCCCGCGAAAGATCCATGATACAGTTTCTTTACAGACGCATTCTCTACATGATCCCGACCGTTTTCTTGGTCTCGGTTGTGACGTTTGCGATCATTCAGCTTCCGCCAGGGGACTATCTAGATACGCTGGCGGCTGAGCTCGCCGATAGCGGTGGGTTGGATGAGGGGACCCGGCAGGCGCTGGCCGACCAATACGGATTGGGCCAACCGATGTGGATACAGTATCTCAAGTGGATGCGAGGCATCCTGTTCCATTGGGATTTCGGCATTTCATTCGAAAAGAACGTCCCGGTGAATGACCTCATTTGGGACAGGCTAGGTTGGACTTTCGGTATCTCTGTGCTGACGCTGCTTTTCATTTGGATGACCGCGCTGCCCATCGGTATCTATTCTGCGGTCAAGAAATACTCAGTTGGGGACTATGTGGCGACGTTCTTGGGCTTCATCGGCCTTGCCGTACCCAATTTTCTTTTGGCCTTGGTGATGATGTATGTCGCGTTCAAGTATTTTGGCCAGAGCGTTGGTGGTTTGGTCAGTCCGGAATATCTGGACCAACCTTGGAGCTGGGCCAAGTTTGTTGATCTGCTGAAACATATCTGGATGCCGATTGTGGTGGTGGGTACCTCGGGCGCAGCAGCGCTGATCCGTATCATGCGCGCTAACCTGCTGGATGAATTGTACCGCCCTTACGTTGTCACAGCACGCGCCAAGGGGATGAGCGAGTTTCAGTTGCTGCTGCGCTATCCTGTACGGGTCGCGCTGAACCCTTTCATCTCCACCATTGGGTGGATCCTGCCAACGCTTGTCTCTGGTGAAATCATCGTGGCGGTTGTGATGAACTTGCCCACCACAGGGCCGCTGTTACTGCGCGCTTTGCTGGTTCAAGACATGTATCTGGCGGGCTCGCTCATCTTGATAGTTAGCCTGTTGACCGTGCTTGGGACCCTAATCTCTGATCTGCTTTTGGCGTGGATTGACCCAAGGATACGGTACCAATGAGCACGGTTGAGCTATCTCACGAAAGCCCAGAAAGCGCCGTTGCTGCGCCAATCCTGCTTGGCCCCTGGGCGTTAATGTGGCGTAAGTTCAAGCGGCATCGTCTGGCCTATGTTTCCCTTTGGCTGGTCGGGTTCGTCTATCTATTGGCATTGTTTGGAAATTTTTTCGCACCTGAAGCCCATGACGAAACCAACAGGCGGGGCATTTTTGTGCCTCCGCAAGGCATCCATTTTTTCCATGACGCTGGGCAGGGGGCGCAATTCGTGCTGCATGCGGACGCTTTGCGGATGAAAGTGGATCAATCCACAATGCGCCGTAGCTACGAAGTGCGGGAAGGCGAGATCGTCCCGCTCGGTTTTTTCGTGAGAGGCCATGAATATGAGCTGCTTGGTCTCTGGAAGGTCGACCGGCATTTCTTTGGTCCGAAAGATCCGGAAGACGTGGTTTACTTCTTCGGATCCGACCGGCTGGGCCGTGACATTCTGAGCCGGATTATCATCGGCACGCAAATATCCATGTCTATTGGGCTGGTGGGCGTCGCGGTTTCGCTGATCATCGGTGTCTCCCTGGGGGGTATTTCCGGATATTACGGCGGCTGGATCGACAATGTGATCCAGCGGATCATCGAGTTCCTACGATCTATCCCGACTATCCCACTTTGGATGGGATTGGCCGCTGCAATTCCGCTCGGCTGGCCGCCGTTGCGCACCTACTTCATTGTAACGTTGATCGTGTCGATGATCGGATGGACGTCACTCGCCCGCGAAGTGCGGGGCAAATTCTTGTCGCTGCGGAATGAGGACTTTATCACCGCCGCGCGCCTTGACGGATTGAGCGACTGGGAAGTGATCCGGAAGCATATGGTGCCGTCGTTCTCCAGCCATATCATCGCATCCCTGACGCTGGCGGTGCCGCTTATGATTTTGGCTGAAACCTCGCTCAGCTTTCTTGGTATCGGACTGCAGCCGCCCATCGTGTCTTGGGGTACGCTTTTGAAAGAGGCTCAGAACATTCGCACCATCATTGAAGCGCCTTGGCTTCTTGTTGCGCCGGGGTCGATGATCGTCTTCGCCGTTCTGGCTCTCAATTTCTTGGGGGACGGCCTTCGTGATGCCGCTGATCCACATGCCAATTGATACCATTTCTAAATCGACTAACCCACCGCTTGTGGAGATCAGGGGTCTGAGAACGCATTTCTTTACCGATGACGGCGTGGTCAAAGCAGTGGAAGGCGTCAATCTGGATGTGCACGCTAACCGGACCCTTTGCATTTTGGGCGAGTCTGGCTGCGGCAAATCCATTATGGCCCGTTCGATTCTACGGATCGTGGATTCACCGGGTCGCATTGTAGAAGGCTCGATCACATACCGGGCTGCCAATGGGCGTAGTGTTGATCTGGCCAAGGCGCGGCCCGGTTCGCGAATGTTGCGCGAGGTTAGGGGACAGGACATCGCGATGATCTTTCAGGAGCCGATGTCGTCGCTCGGACCGATCACCAAGATTGGCCAACAGATTTCAGAGACACTATTGCTGCATCGCAAAATCTCAAAGACCGAGGCAAAAGAAATCGCCATCGAGATGCTGCACAAAGTCGGAATCCCCAAACCGGCTGAGCGGGCGGAGGCTTATCCGTTTGAGCTTTCGGGCGGTATGCGTCAGCGCGCGATGATTGCTATGGCGCTGAGTTGCGAGCCGCGCTTGTTGATAGCGGATGAGCCAACGACAGCGTTAGATGTCACCACACAGGCGCAAATCCTTGATCTCATCGCGGAATTGAAGGACGAGTTGGAGATGGGCGTGATGCTGATCACCCATGATTTAGGAGTAGTGGCTGAGGTCGCTGAAGACGTGGCTGTAATGTATATGGGCCGGGTCGTCGAAGCTGGCGATGTCTATTCGATCTTCGAAAACCCGCAGCACCCCTACACCCGCGCACTCTTGGAGTCTGTACCGCGCATTGGGGCTGAGCGACGCGCGCGCTTGCCTGCTATTCGTGGCATGGTGCCGCATCCGTTGGCACGCCCATCGGGCTGCCCGTTTCGCACACGGTGCGACCAAGCAATGCCGGGTGTTTGTGATAAGTCGGTGCCAGAGCTGCAGCAAGCGGGCGAAACGCAGGTGGCTTGTCATCTACATGACATGGAGGCAACGGATGGCCGATAACATCCTCGAAATCCGTGATCTGCAAATGCATTTTCCAATTGGTGGCAGTTTTTTTTCCAAGTCCACGGATGTCGTGAAGGCAGTCGATCGTGTCAGTTTCGATGTCAAACGGGGTGAGACGTTTGGAATAGTAGGGGAGTCGGGCAGCGGCAAAACAACCCTTGGGCGGTGCATCATTCGGGTGCTGAACCCAACTGGGGGCAGCATCAAGATGAGCCGGCAGGGCAGACCTAAAGATGAGCTGGTGGGCGCGGATCGCCGTCTTCTAAGCGAAATTTGGCGCGACATGCGTATGGTGTTTCAAGATCCGCAATCGTCGTTAAACCCGCGCCTTCGCGTCATGGAATTGGTGGGTCAATGCCTTCGTAAGTCTGAAGCCCTCAGCGGGCAGGCTTTGGCAGACCGGGTCGGTGGCTTATTGGAACAGGTTGGGCTGCAAAGAGAATTCCTGATGCGCTACCCCAATGCGTTCTCCGGAGGTCAGCGCCAGCGTCTTGGCATTGCAAGGGCTTTGGCCACAAAACCCGAGGTGGTGATCGCGGACGAAGCGGTTTCTGCCTTGGATGTTTCTATCCAGGCACAAACACTTAATCTGATGCAGGACTTGCAAGAAGAATTCGATCTCACCTATATCTTTATCGCCCATGATTTGGCCGTCGTGGAACATATCTGCGACCGCATCGCCGTCATGTATCTGGGGCAGATTGTCGAGCTGGCAGATCGTGACGCGCTGTTCAGTGATCCCAAGCATCCCTACACCCGCGCGCTGTTGAGCGCTGTACCCATCCCTGACCCGCGTGCGCGTAAGAAGACCAGCAGACGCTTGTCGCTGAGCGACGGCGCTGTCGCACGAGAGGGTTGCAAATTCGCTTCTCGCTGTCCGCATGTGACCGATCTATGCCGCACGACCGCACCTTCTTCGAAGCACATCAATGGCTCTGAAGTGTTGTGCCATTTCGCGGGTGAGGTTTAGGCTTCTTCCAAGATTAGGTCGGCGCAACGTGCGCCCAGCATCATCGCCGGCGCATTGGTGTTGCCAGCGTTTATATCAGGTACCGCTGACATGTCACAAACGCGCAACTTCTCGACCCCACGTACCCGCATCCTCGCATCAAGCACTGCCATCTCATCGCCGTCCGCGCCCATTTTGCACGTGCCGGCAGGATGATAATTTGTCTTCACAAATCGTTTGCAATGGGCACGCAAGGTCTCGTCATCGTCGCGCTCCGGGATCACAATCTGTCGGATACGGTCCTTTAGCGGCGCCGTCTCGAATGCACGACGGAAGAACCGTTGGCCGCGGATCATATCGGCCATATCGTCTTCATGCCGCAGCAGGTTGGGAGATACGCTAGGCATTTCGTATGGGTCCGCCGAGCGAAGCCGTACCTCTCCGCGCGATTTGGGTTTCACCACGACGGTTGTCACGGTCAGCCCATAGTCGTCCTCTACCTCCTGTAAGGCGTCACGGTCGAGGTAAACAATCGGCACGCAAAACGCCTGTATCGTCGGATCAGACTCTGGAGTGGCGGGGTTCACAAAGGCCCCAGCCTCTACTCCCGCTGAAGTCACTGGTCCGGTGCCGAACAGTTTGAATTGCAACCCATTGCGGAGCATACGCCAACCATCGCCTTGCTTGAAATAGCCGTAGGGTCCATTGGCAAAGGCGGTTATTGGCACCTCTGGGTGATCTATTAGGTTCTGTCCGACACCAGGGCTGGGGCAAATGACGGAGATCTCGTGCGAACGCAGATGTTCTTCCGGCCCAACGCCGGACTGCATCAACAACTTAGGTGAGACCAGCGCGCCCGCCGCCACAACGACCTCGCCACTGACTTGTACGACATGATCACCTGAAGGGTCGCGATATTCCACAGCCGTGGCCCGTCCGCCTTGTATGGCAATCCGCGAAACCTCCGCATGCAGTTCTATAGTTAGGTTGGGGTTGTTCTCAAGCGGAGCAAGAAAAGCGTAGGCTGATGAGCTGCGCCGCCCAGCCCGGTTGGTGAACTGGTAGAACCCCACGCCTCGTTGTGCGGGGCCGTTGAAGTCGGGGTTGAACGGCTCGCCGAGCTTTTGCACAGCCTGCACAAACCAGCGTGACATATCGTTGATATGGCCCGGGTCGGATACTTGCACGGGTCCATCGGTACCATGCAGATCGTTGGCGTAACGGTTGTTGTTCTCCATGCCGCTAAAGTAGGGCAGCACGTCTGCCCAGCCCCAGCCGACACCATCATTTGTGCCGCGCAATATGTCATTCCAAGCATCGTAATCAGATGGTCGCCCCCGCATATAGACTTGGGCGTTTACCGAAGACCCTCCGCCCAACACGTGTCCTTGCGGGATATCATGAACCCGACCATCCAGATGTGGCTGCGGTTCGGTCTGGTGATAGCGCATGAATTTGGACCCGTTGATCATCTTGAAGATGCCCGGTGGCATATCCAAGAGTGGGTGGCGATGGGCGTGCCCCGCTTCGAGCAACAAAACCCGAGCGCCACCATTCACCAGCCCAGCGGCGCAAGCGGCACCAGATGAGCCGCCACCTATGACCACATAGTCGAAGGTAGAAGTCATTTGTTTGAGTTCCGCCGGTCGCCTTTTACGGGCGCGATTGAGCCGCGTTCCATGAGCTCGCATTCAAGTTTGGTCAGCGGGTGGCGCGCGTTTCCGGCGGAACCGTGAAACAACTGGTCAATGACCCAACGACCCATCGACCTGTCAGCCAAATTCATCGAGGTCAACGGCGGGGATAGGTGGCGCGCGATCTCATCGTCATCATACCCAATCACTGAAATATCTTCCGGGATGGACAGACCCATCTCTTTCAATGCTTCGTAGCAGCCCACCGCCATTCGATCATTAGAACAGAAGATGGCCGTCGGTGGGTTGGGAAGAGACATTAATTGCTTGGTGCCCTCGAAGCCGGAACTGGGCAGCCAATTGCCTTCGACTACCAAGTCTTCTTCAAACGGCAGGTCGGCTGAAGCCAGCGCATTGCGATACCCTGCAAGCCGGCCACTGGCGCATTCCATAAACAATTCTCCAGTTATCAAGCCAATGCGTTTATGGCCTGCCTTGATCAACGCGTTGGTGGCGGTGTGGCCACCCGCTACCTCACCGGGAATAACCGCCGGGCGGGACAAATCGTCGGTGTAGCAGTTCAATAGGAACACAGGCACGTCGGTGTCCTGCAGGATCTTCGGCAGTTCGATTTGTCGCGTGAAAACGCAGGCGTAAATGATCGCCGACACCCGTTGGTCGATGAAGTATTGCAGCGTCTTGGGTTCTAGTACCGGATCGTTGCGCGTCTCTGCCAACAATACGAGATTGCCTGTGGCTTTGACCGCTTCCAACACTCCGTCATAGGCATGCACCCCCTCGGGACTGGTGGCCAATGTGTCGATGACAAATGCGATCGGTCCGTCGATGTACCCCGGATTTTTGTCGACTGATTTGGATGGCTGGGCAGGAGCTTTGTATCCTAACTCCCGTGCCGCATCCAAAACCCGCAGGCGAGTTTGCTCCGAGATTTTGGCGGTGTCGTTGTTGTTCAGGACGAAGGAAACGGTCGGCTGCGAACACCCGGCCACGCGGGCGATATCACGCATTGTTACCCTGTTGCGGCCTTTTGTCTTTGCGTTTGGCGCGGACCCTGTTGTCCCGTCTTTCATCCTGACCCCCGACTTCGATGCGTTCTTGTAAACGATTCCATTCTCTGCGGCAATTATCAATTATTACTAATATTACTAATTGACATTAATTTACTATTAGCTATCCAATTGAGCGACTCGCACCACCGTGTGCCGCCCTCAGAAACGAGAGTTACATGTCAGCCAAGCTCCAATCAGACGACCCTACCAACCTGAGCCAGATGTATATCGATGGCGCATGGTTGGAGGCGTCTGAAGCGAGTCTGATTGAGGTCGAGAACCCGGCGAATGAGCAAGTGATTGCGCGCATCACGGATGGTGTAGCACAAGATGCAGATGCTGCGGTTGATGCCGCTAAACGTGCCTTCCCGGGTTGGTCCGCCCGTCCTGCAATCGAGCGCGCGGGCTTAGTAAGCGCGCTGGCTGACGCAATAGAAGCTGACACTGCACGATTGGCTGCTTTGGTGACTTCTGAGCAGGGCAAACCTATTGATCAGGCTATTGGAGAGATTGGCGCGGCGGTTACTTTTCTTCGCTATGCCGCAGAACAGGCCCGCCGCATACAGGGCGATATCGTTACATCCGACAACCTGTCTGAAGAGATACACATCCGTCGTCATCCGGTTGGGGTTGTGGTGGGACTGACTGCGTGGAATTACCCAGCGGCGCTGGCCGCGCGTAAACTCGGACCAGCACTTGTGGCGGGAAACACCTTTGTTTTGCTAAGTCACGAAATCACCCCGCTGTCAGGTTTGGCCATCGCAGAATTGGCGCATCAGATTGGATTGCCGAAGGGTGTATTCAACGTGGTTACTGGGCGCGGGCAAGTGGTCGGCCGACGGCTAGTCGAGCATCCCGAAACCGACTTAATCACCATGACCGGTAGCACCCGTGCGGGGCGCGACATCTGCCGCGCGGCAGCAGATGAATTAAAGGTTGTACGGCTAGAACTAGGAGGTAAGGCGCCCTTCATTGTTATGGAGGACGCTGATCTTGACGCGGCTGTCAGCGCGGCAGTCACGGCGCGGTACACAAATTGCGGGCAAGTCTGCACCTGCAATGAGCGGATGTATTTGCATGACGCAATTGCCGACGCGTTTCTTGACAGGTTTGTCCAAGCCAGCAAGGCGCTAAGCATTGGTGATCCAATGGGCAAAGTGGATCTTGGCCCAAAGGTGAGCGGTGTTGAGGTCGCCAAAATCGAGGAGATCGTCAACCGGGGCATTGCAGCTGGAGCTGAGGTTCTGCTGAAGGGTGGCACTTTGAGTGAAGGTTCCTATGAGAAAGGGCATTGGGTCGCGCCTACGGTTCTGGAGGTCACCGACAATGCTTCTCCGCTCATTCAGGAGGAAGTGTTTGGCCCTGTCGTTGCCGCCAAACGCGTCAGCGGATTTGACGAGGCGGTTCAGTTGGCAAACGACACAGCGTTTGGCTTGTCGGCCTACCTATTCACCCAAAACGCTAAGCGGATCGCGCACGCGCCCTATGCACTGAATTTTGGCGAAATTTACCTCAACCGCAGCAATGGGGAGGCCGTTCAGGGCTTCCATACCGGTTGGGGTCATTCCGGCCTCGGAGGAGAGGACGGGCAATACGGATTTGATGCGTATCTGAAGAAGCAGACAACGTATCTGAATTGGGGATGACCCCGACAATCGCGCCGGGAGTAACATGGCGCACACTAGTGGAGGAAAACACAATGAACCGGAGAATTCTTCTTTTGGCCGCTACGGCCCTAAGTCTTGGTGCAGGATCTATGGCCTTCGGGCAGTCGCTGCCCCCGTTGGAGAAAAAAGATCGCTACAAGGTCGGCTTTGCCCAAATGGAGTCCAACAATCCGTGGCGGATTGCGGAGACCAAATCCTTTGTAGATACAGCCGAAAGCTGCAACTGGGATCTCATTGCGACAGACGCAGCGGGATCTGCCGCGAAGCAGGTTGCTGATGTAGACAGTATGATTGCCCAAGGCATTGATGTTCTGTTCCTGCCGCCCCGCGAAGAAAAACCACTGATTCCGGCTGTGAAAAAGGCTCGTGCCGCCGGCATCCCGACCTTCTTGGTGGATCGTTCTGTTGATCCTGCGGCGGCAAAACCCGGTGAAGATTTCGTGGCTTTCCTTGGGTCTGATTTCATTGATCAGGGCCGCCGCGTTGCGGAATGGACCATCGAAAACTTCAAGGGTGATAAAGGTATCATCGTGCAGCTTGAAGGCACAACGGGTTCTTCTCCTGCGAATGACCGCAAGAGCGGCTTTGACGATGCGATTGCAGCCGATGACCGCTTTGAGATTGTAGCTTCCCAAACCGGTGACTTCGCCCGTGATCTGGGTCGTCAGGTGATGGAAACTTTGCTGCAGGCGCACCCTGACGTGAATATCGTCTACGCGCATAATGACGAGATGGCGATTGGGGCAATTCAGGCGCTTGAATTGGCGGGCCGCAAACCCGGCGACGATGTTCTGGTGGTATCCATCGACGGCACCCGCGACGCACTTCAGGCTATCATCGACGGCAAGATGGGTGTGACGGTCGAAAGTTCGCCGTTCTTTGGGCCGCTCGCCTGCGAGGTCATGAACCGCTACGCAGACGGCGAGGAAATCGAGCACTGGGTGCAGGTCCAAGACCGCATCTTTACGCAAGACAATGCGGCCAAACACATAAACGAAGCCTACTAAGCTTCTAGCCTGAGGGGGCGCGGCGTTTGACCGTGCCTCCTTTAGCTACATACACTTTGCCAAGGGGGAGACATGGCGGAGCTTCTGAACATGAGTGGGATCGACAAGGCCTTTGCCGGTGTTAGCGCACTGTCAGGCGCTTCGTTGCAGATCGCGCCGGGTGAGGTACATGCCTTGATCGGCCAAAACGGTGCTGGGAAATCCACCCTCATCAAGATTCTAACAGGGGTCTACCGACGCGATGGTGGCGTTGTGAATTTCAACGGTGCGGAAACTGTTCTGACCAGTCCGCGTGAGGCACAGGCGACTGGCATTGCCACGATCTACCAGGAATTAAATCTCGTATCTCTTCGCTCTGTGACAGAGAACGTGATGATGGGTTACGAGCCGAAACGGTTTGGCGTCCTCATTAACTGGAAGGAGGCGCACAGACGCACCCGTGAAATACTCTCGCGCTTTGGTATCGATATTGATGTGCGTGCGCCTTTGGGGAGTTATTCCACCGCGATCCAACAGCTTGTCGCGATTGCCCGCGCGGTGTCTCTAGATGCCCGCCTGGTGATCATGGACGAGCCGACCTCGTCGTTGGATGCCTCAGAAGTGGAGGTGCTGTTTGGCGTGGTCAAAGGCTTGCGGGAAGCAGGCGTTTCCGTGCTTTACGTCTCTCACTTCTTGGACGAGCTATTCGAGATTTGCGACCGGGTGACCACGATGCGAGATGGGCGCACCGTGGATTGCCGCGCGATTGCTGGAACCACGAAACTTGAACTCATCGCCGCGATGTTGGGGCGCGATACGGATGAGATCGCTGAGGCTGGCATGACTGAGTTCAACGCCGGCATGTCGGGCGCGGAGAAAGGCGACGTCTTACTTGAAGCACAAGGTGTCTCCACAGGTCCTAGGTTGAACGGGTTCGACATGACCCTTCGAAAAGGCGAAATCATCGGATTGGGTGGTCTGCTGGGTGCGGGGCGCACGGAGGCTGCACGCGCTATTTTTGGTGTGGACCGGCTGCTATCGGGGAAGGTCGAGATTAAGGGGCAACCTGGCGCTTTAGAGACTCCAGCGGCGGCCATCGCAGCTGGCTTTGGATATCTCACTGAAGATCGAAAGGCAGAAGGGATTATCCCTGACATGTCTGTGCGGGAAAACCTGACGCTGGCGCTTTTACCGAAACTTACCAAAAGCGGACAGATAGACCGCGCTCGTGAACGCGAGCTGGTTGATCACTACATCAAGGCACTGGGCATCAAAACCGCTAACATGGAGCAACCCATCCGAGAACTGTCGGGCGGAAACCAGCAAAAGGTGCTGCTGGCCAGATGGCTGGCAATAGACCCCGATGTGCTTATCCTTGACGAACCGACACGTGGCGTCGACGTAGGCGCGAAGCGCGAGATTCAGGGCATTATTCGCGACGCCGTCGCAAGAGGCGTGGGCGTGGTTCTGATCAGCTCTGAGTTCGAAGAGATTGTTGAAGGTGCCGACCGCATTATCGTGCTGAACGAAGGACGTATCGTAACTGAGCTGACCAACCCCGGAATCACTGAAGATGCATTGGTGCGGGCGCTGGCGCATACAGAAGGGCAGGCGGCATGACCACGCAAGACACAGAGCTGAAGGCGCAGCAATCAGCCACCTTCGCATGGGGGCCATTCCTGCGCAAAAACGGCGGGCTTGTCGCGCTGGCAGTCATTCTGGTGTTCAACATCATCGTTACGCCAAATTTCCTGCAAATGCAGACGCTCTTCGTAAATATCAGTCAGGTTGCGACGATCGCAATTGTCGCTATGGGCATGACGCTGGTTATTGCAACGGGTGGCATTGACCTGTCGGTCGGGGCGATCATGGCGCTGGCGGGCGCGCTCGCACCGCTGATCTTTTTGTCGGAGTTCGGGCAGGCGAACCCGGCATTGGGCATTGCGGCAGCAATCGCGGTGCCGATTGTTGCTGCGCTGGCATGCGGGCTCTTCAACGGCATTCTGGTAGCCAATCTGAAGGTGCAGCCGATCATTGCCACTCTGATCCTGTTCATCTCTGGTCGTGGCATTGCACAGGTGCTGACCAACGGCAATTTGCAGACATTTTCCAACCCATCTTTTAGCTACCTTGGTACTGGGAAAGTGTTGGGCCTCCCGTTTCAGGGCTGGCTGGCGCTCTTGATTGCCTGCGTGCTCTATCTTGTGATGACACGTACCACCTTCGGCCGATACGTGTTGGCTATAGGCGGCAATGAGCGTGCGGCGGAACTGTCAGGGGGCCCCGTGAAACGGGTAAAGATTGGCGTCTACATGATCTGTGGGGCGCTCTCTGGATTGGCCGGATTGATCGTAGTCGCCATCAATTCTGCCTCTGATGCGGCCCGCAATGGCAACCTGATGGAATTGGACGCCATTGCCGCCGCGGTTGTTGGTGGGGCCTTGCTGCAAGGTGGGCGTGCGCCGATTTTTGGCGCGATCCTTGGCGCGGTCATCATTCAATTGGTGAAGTACACGCTGCTCGCCAACGGGGTGGAGGACGAGGTTGCCCTTATCGCAAAAGCCATCATCATTCTCGCCGCTGTCTATGTGCAGCAAGCGCGTAAGGAGTAACACGGTGCTCGATACCGACACTTTTGACCTGCGAAAATATCTTAGCCGTAACCCGCAATCGGTGGCTGTCTGGGTGACGCTGGCTGCGCTCATCCTGTTCGGTCTGCTGCGCTACGACAACTTTGGGGGGGCGTACAACATCACGTCCTTCTTAAATTACAATTCAATGTTCATCATAATCTCGGTCGGCATGTGCTTTGTCATCATGACCGGGGGCATTGACTTGTCCGTAGGGTCCGTGGCGGCCTTCACTTCAGTTATTGCGGCCTATCTGTCGCCATATGGCATCGAGGTCGCATTGCCGGGTGCGGTGTTGGCAGGAATCGGGTTCGGGGCCATTAACGCAGTCAGCGTGGTCGTTTTGCGCATCCCGCCTTTCATCGCGACACTTGCCACCATGCTTGGTGCGAAAGGTGGCGCTTTGGTGATCTCGGGAGCGCAGACAATTTCGGTAGATTGGGGTTCGAACTTCACCAAAATGGGAATGGAGAAGGCACTGAACGTGCTTCCATGGTCAATTGTGGTGGTTGGGGTTGTCGTGATCGTACTTTGGGTGGTGTTGGAAAAAACCTCACTTGGACGCACGGTTCTGGCCATCGGCGGTGGGGAAGATGCGTCGACCCTGATGGGCCTAAAGGTACATCGCGCCACCGCCTTCGTTTATTTGCTCTCTGGCGGGTGCGCGGGGCTCGCTGGCGTCATCTTGGCCTCTGGCTTTGGAGCGGGTCAGCCACTTGAGGGCATCGGGTGGGAACTCTCCGCGATCGCTTCTGTCGTGGTCGGAGGCACCTTGCTTACGGGAGGCTTGGGGTCGGTCACTGCGACCGTCGCAGGCGCGTTACTTCTAGGACTTGTATTCAACATCTTAAACTTCGAAAATGGCCGAGGAACGATCAGCTTCAGCGCCTATTGGCAGATGGTCATACGTGGTGGTTTCCTGTTTGCAGTGATCTTGTTTCAGGCCCGTGTTATGGCGGGTCGAGAGCAACGCAAGGAAGCGACATGAGTGTGATATCCTCCGTTGAAACACGCTTGTTTCATGTGCCGTTGGCCGAGGTGCTGGTGGACGCCAAGCACGGGGACCATCTTTTCTTCGAACTGATCACCGCGACCATTAAGCTGGAAGACGGCAGTGAAGGCACCGGTTACAGCTATACCGGAGGCAAGGGCGGCCACGCGATCAAGGCGATGATTGACCATGACTTAGCTCCGTTCCTAGTCGGACAGGACGCTGCGGATGTCGAGGCGCTCTATGATGCGATGCAGTGGCATGTGCACTACGTGGCGCGGGGTGGCATTGCTTCTTTCGCTATATCTGCCGTTGACATTGCGCTTTGGGATCTGCGAGGCAAGCGAAGCGGGCAGCCACTTTGGAAAATGGCTGGCGGGACCGCGACGGAATGCAAGGCTTATTGTGGTGGTATTGACCTCGGCTTTGAACTGCCGAAGTTGTTGCAATCGGTGGAGGGCTACCTTCAACGCGGGTTCAACGGCGTGAAGATCAAGGTGGGGCGGCCTGATGATATCGAACGTGTCGCCGCAGTGCGCGACCTTGTCGGCCCCGACGTCGCTTTCATGGTTGACGCAAATTATTCCATGAGTGTGGAAGAGGCGATCGACGCTGCCCGTGCTTTCGCAGAGCATGACATCTTGTGGTTCGAAGAGCCTACCATTCCCGATGACTATGATGGTTACGGCCGAATTGCAGATGCGACCGGCGTGCCCTTGGCGATGGGAGAAAACTTGCACACCATCCATGAATTTGAGTACGCATTCGACCGCGCCAAGCTGAGCTATATCCAGCCTGACGGCTCCAATTGCGGTGGCATCACTGGTTTTCTTCAAGTGGCGGAGCTATCGGAAAGACACGGCATGCCGGTGTGCAGCCACGGGATGCAGGAGCTGCATGTCAGTCTCGTCTCTGCGCGGCAAAACGCGGGCTGGATTGAAGTGCATTCCTTCCCGATTGACGACTATACACATCGCCCCCTTCAGGTGCATAACTGCTTGGCACAGGCTCCTGATACGCCCGGCATCGGGGTCGAATTCGATTGGGCCAAACTTGACGCGGCCAACCTACTTAACTGATCAAGGACGACATATATGCCAACTTCTGCCGCCGTTTACCGCGGAGATAAAAGCTTCTCTATTGAGCAGGTCGAGATCCCGGTGCCCGCCGCGGGTGAGGTGCAGATCGATGTGGCCTATTGCGGGATCTGTGGAACCGACCTGCATATCTATCTTGGCCATATGGACGGCCGGGTGGGCTTTGAACGTACAATTGGTCATGAAATGTCCGGTGTGGTGTCGGCCATTGGTGTGGGCGTTGAAGGGTTGACCCCGGGCCAGCATATCGTGGTGCGTCCGCTGGATCATTGTGGTGCCTGTCCTGCCTGCGACGCTGGCCATGAGCATATCTGCCACAACCTCAAGTTTATCGGGATCGATAGCGACGGAGCATTTCAGCAAAAATGGAACGTGCCGTCGCATACCGTACATGTGCTGCCACAGGACCTTGACCTGAGCCATGCCGCGTTGATCGAGCCGCTCGCCGTGGCGGTCCATGATGTTGATCGTGGCAAGGTTCAGCCAGGCGAAGATGTATTGGTGATCGGGGGCGGGCCTATCGGCATGTTGGTCGCCATGGTTGCGCGGAATGCGGGGGCGAACGTCACCATTTCCGAGATCAATGAGAACCGTCTCGCTTTTGCCGAAAAGATTGGCTTCGCGACGATGAACCCGAAAGAAACTGATGTCGCAAGAGCCGTGCATGAGGCAACCGGCGGCAAAGGCGCCGATGTTGTTTTTGAAGTTTCGGGCAGTCAGCCGGGGGTTGATCTAATGACAGCCGCAGCTGCTTCTCGGGGCCGCATTGTGATGGTGGCTATTCACGCGAGTAAGCCACAGATCGATATGTTCCAATTCTTCTGGCGCGAGTTGGATTTGATCGGCGCACGGGTGTATCGGCCCGAAGATTACGATGCTGCGATGGCCCTTTTGGCCAAGGGCGTTGTCGATTGCGAGGCGTTCATCACCGACATTCAAGGGCTTGGTGATATTCAAGCAGCCTTCAAGTCACTGACCGAAAACCCGAATGCGATGAAGTCAATGATCCGCGTGATGGAGGATGCATCATGAGCGTGTTGTCGAAATTTGATCTGGCTGGAAAGACAGCACTTGTCACCGGAGCGAAACGCGGCATCGGTCGTGGTATGGCGGAAGCGCTGGCTGAAGCTGGAGCAGACATTATCGGTGTCAGTGCATCGCTGGATCCAGCAGGTTCTGACGTTGGCAGTGCCGTCGAAGCAGCTGGGCGAAAGTTTAGTGGTTACTCCTGCGATTTCTCGAGCCGTGAGGCGCTCAAGTCGTTTTCTGAGCAAGTGCTGGCCGAACATCCCAATATCGACATCCTCGTCAACAACGCGGGCACCATCCAACGTACCCCTGCTGCTGATCACCCCGATGAGATGTGGGATCATGTCATCGAAGTGAACCTTAACGCGCAATTCATTCTGACCCGTGACATCGGGGCCAAAATGATTGCACGGGGTTCGGGCAAGATCATTTTTACCGCTTCATTGCTGACGTTTCAGGGTGGCATTACCGTGCCGGGCTATGCTGCGTCCAAGGGTGGTATCGGTCAATTGACCATGGCATTTGCAAACGAGTGGGCGGGCAAGGGCGTCAATGTAAACGCGATTGCGCCGGGTTACATCGATACCGACAACACAGAGGCGTTGCGCAATGATCCTGAACGCGCGGCTTCCATCCTTTCACGCATCCCGTCCGGCCGGTGGGGGACCCCAGATGACTTCAAGGGGCCAGTTGTATTTCTTGCATCAAGTGCGAGCGATTATATGCAAGGTCATGTAATGCTGGTCGATGGCGGGTGGATGGGTCGCTAAGACGATTCAAACCTCAGCGGAAGAAGGGTTCAGGGTCTCACCTTCCTGTGACTTCACTGCATATCAAAAATCAATCCTTGCTATTTATCTACCATGTAGTAGGTAGAAGTCCTCGGATGCTGTTAAATTTGATTGCTTGGCTTACGAATGCATCGGCATAACTCAGCACTGAGGGATGATTTTGGCACCACCCAAGTCGAAAGGACTACTTAATGGAACTGAATGCAGACTTCTCGCAGCGCGTTGTTGTTCACTCTGATCAGCTTGAGTGGAATGCCTCGCCTATGCCTGGTGTCGATAGACGTATGCTGGATCGCATCGGCGGCGAGGTTGCGCGTGCCACGACAATTGTGCGCTATGCACCTGACAGTAAGTTTTCCGCTCACACCCATACGGGCGGTGAAGAGTTCATTGTGCTCGATGGCGTGTTTCAGGATGAGCACGGTGACTTCCCTGAAGGCACATATGTTCGCAACCCGCCAACCACGTCTCACACGCCAGGATCCGAACCGGGCTGCACGATCTTCGTGAAGCTTTGGCAGTTCGACATGGAAGACCGCAATCAGTTTCGCAAGAGCATGGCTGAAGAGCTCTTGCCTCCGGTTAATGGTGTAGCAACGGCTGAGTTGCATCGAGATGCGCGTGAGACGGTGACATACAGCCAGCTCGATGCGGGCGCCAGGCTTACGAATGCGGACGATGGAGGCATTGAGATGCTCGTGATCAACGGATCAGTGACCGAAAGCGGGGAAACACTTGGTAAAGGTGCTTGGCTGCGCTTGCCGGAAGGACAGCATATGTCTTTCGTCGCAGGACCTTCGGGCGCAAAGGTGTGGGTGAAGACTGGCCATCTACCTCATGCAAAAGCGCCCGCTGTCTGATGCTTAACCGAGAGAAATGGGCGCTCGTCGCTGGAGCGGGTGCTGGCCTCGGCCAGTCCCTTCTCGGTCGCTTTGAGAAGGGTGGTTTCATACCTGTGGGTTTGGGGCGGACGCGCCCTGAGGCCACGATTGGAGAGTTTCACGAGGTTGATTTCGCAGACACCAAGGCGGCATCTACATCAATCACCTCCTTGATGGCCAAGTATGGAGCGCCTTCGATTGTCGTTCACAACACGGCAGAGCTTGTCATCGCGCCATTGGAAAAGACCAAGATCGAGGATTACGAGCGCACGTGGCGTTCGATGGTTCAATCAGCGATCGTGCTTGCCCAATCAACGCTGCCACCCATGAGTGAACATGGCGTTGGAGCATTTGTTGTCTCAGGGGCCACGGCCTCCCTGCGCGGCGGTGCCAATTTCTCGGCTTTTGCGAGTGCAAAGTTTGCGCTTCGGGGACTGACCCAATCGCTAGCGCGTGAATACCAACCTGCCGGCATTCATGTCTGTCATGTGATCTTGGACGGTATCATCGATACAGCTCGGTCCCGCGAAATACACAGCCTCGATCCGGCAAAGATGCTAAAACCAGACGATATTGCCGAGGTGTATTGGCAACTAGCACATCAATCTCGCTCGACTTGGACCCAAGAGCTTGATCTTCGCCCTTCGACCGAAGGATTCTAGACCATGAGGACACTCATTGTAGGAGGAGGGCTTTCTGGCCTCGCGCTGGCGGAGATGATGGAAGCGAGAAGGCAAGATTACCTGCTGGTTGAGGCTCGTGACCGCTTTGGTGGGCGGATCAAGACCGAACACTACGCAGGGGGCTACTTCGACATGGGGCCTGCTTGGTTTTGGCCTGGACAGCCACGCATCGCGACCTTGATTGATCGTCTCGGTCTGAAAAGTTTTGATCAGTTTGCGCAAGGCGAACTTATGTTTGAAGATGAGCAAGGTCGAATTCAAAGGGGTCGCGTTTTTTCTTCCATGCAGGGATCGTGGCGCCTCAAAGGCGGTCTCGCCGCTTTGACGCAGGGCTTGGCCGATAAGTTGCCGGAAAGCAGAAAATACCTGAACTCATCGGTTGCTACACTGGAGCATGGGAAAGAGGGCATCACCGCTTCGTTTGCCAATGGCGGCACCGTCGTGGCGGATCAAGCGGTCTTGTGTTTGCCGCCACGGATCGCCGCGGAGATCAATTTTTTGCCCGCATTGCCTGATGTGACGAAGACATCAATGCTGGCCGTCTCAACATGGATGGCAGGACAAGCAAAAGCAATTGCGGTCTACGATGAACCGTTCTGGCGAGACGCAGGTCTCTCGGGTGATGCAATGAGCCGTCTTGGACCGATCGTCGAGATCCACGACGCATCCCCTGCGGAAGGCGGTCCTTTCGCTTTGTTTGGGTTCATTGGCGTTCCGCCTGAAGCGCGAGAGGATGAAGGGGAGCTGCATCAGCATCTACTCAACCAGCTCGAGCGCATATTTGGCGCTCGGGCCGCGAACCCGCTAAAGCTGATTGTGAAAGACTGGGCCTTCGACCCCTTCACCGCAACTGCTGCAGATCATGCTCCGCTCTATGCGCATCCGACATACGGACTTCCGCAAGCGTTGGCGGGGTTATGGGACGGAAAGTTGCAATTTGGCGGCACCGAGGTCGCCCCACAATTCGGCGGCTATATTGAAGGGGCTTTGGAAGCGGCGGAAAACGTATTAGGCATATTGGAGCGCAACAATTCGGATCAAGCATATGTCGAATGATACCAAGACCGCCCTCTTGGATTCCGCAGAACATGCTGCGCGGACACGTGGTTTTGATGGTTTTAGCTACGCAGATTTGTCTGCTGATGTAGGTATCCGAAAGGCAAGCATCCACCATCATTTCCCTACAAAGGCCGCCCTTTCTGTTGCGTTGATGGAGCGTTACTACAACGACTTAGAAATGGCCTGCGCGGAAATCGACACCAAATACGAACAAGGTGCGGCGCGTCTAACGGCGCTTATTGATCGTTATCGAATGGCCATGAATGGCGGAAAAAGCCTGTGCCTTTGTGTATCATTCTCGACCAGTCGGGAAAGCCTTCCTAGAGAAGTCGTCACGCAGATCAGTCGGTTCCGAATAATGATCATTGGGTGGATCGAACGCGCCTTCATTGCTGGTCAGCAAGACGGAAGCATCAAGGCCGTCGGTGCCCCTGCAGTCGAGGCATCCGCCGCGTTGCCGTTGTTAGAAGGCGCGCAGTTGGCTGCAAGGGTCGAAGAAAAGCCGGAGCTCTTCGATAGCGCTGTTCGAATTTTGACCCTAAGGCTATAGGCCGCACCGAAGCTCGAAGACTATTGCCTAGTTAGTTCCCGGCCGGGCGGAATGGCTCCAAGACCTCTACATCGACGGACTTAATGCGGGCAAAGCGCTCTGTCACATCGTTCTCGACGGTCCAGTCATGTTTGGTTTTGGCGACAAGCTCAGTGCCGTCCGGAGTGATACCTGCCCAGTCGAACGTCATCGAGACTTCATAGGTGCCTTTGTCGACCGCCGCGACAGAGAAGTCGCCGATCACATGGGTGCTGGCGGCCACCTGTGACCCGGGCCCGGCCAGCCATGCCTTGAAGCCGTCGAAATCCGTAATCGCGCCGCTGGAAAAGTTAAGCGAGAAATCGTCCGCAAGTACTTCGCGAACTGGTTCTGGATTGCGGGTCGGGTCTTCGATCAATGCCAACCAGTAATGAACCAAGCTAAGCATCCGGTTCTCCGCATAGGCGTCTTCGAATGCTTCCGCGGTGGATTCGCTGTTTTGCTCGATCTGAACGTTTGACAGCTTAGGCAGGACGTCCTCCCCAGGAATAAGCGCGACAGTGTAAGTCAAATCCGCTTCACGCACAGCGCCATCGGGCAGAAGCCCTTTGTTCTGATAGGTTACTTTGGCGCTCAAAGTCATAGCGCCGTCGTCGCCATGCGAGATCTCGGCCGTTTGCACATGGTGTGCATTCAACCAAGTTTCTGGCAGTTGCAAGACTCGCGCCTCATACTCGTCATGGCCGTTGGCTGTGCCCAAGCCAGAGGTTACGGTGACGTCTTCAGTCAAGATATCAAGGGCATTGCTGATGCCGCCTTCCGGACGCTCGTAAAATTGATACCAGCGATAGAATTGGGCGAGTGCTGCGTGCTCCTTATATCCGTCGCGAATGTCGTCTTCCGTCATTTGGGCGGCTCCTTGCGTTGCGGTAACAATAAGCATGGCTGTGGAGAAAGCACAAAGCAGAGCGCGCATAGGAGACCTCGTTGTTCTAAAGTGAATAGTTGCTCATTTTCTAAATCATGCGGCAACTGCACGCCAGCACAATTTGAAAACGTCCTCAGCATAGGCATGATCTGGCACTTCTTTACTGAGTGCAGCTGTTTGCCCAAGTTTGATTGCCGGAGCCGAGAGGACTGTCATGATAGCTGCTGGTGGCGAATCCAGAACGGTACCATCTTCAATTGCTGTCTCGATGACCTTGCGAATGTCTTTGATCAGAGGGGCAATCTCTTCTCGGTCTTTGGCTGTAAGAACGGCATCGTTGACGATCAACTCAGCAAATAGGAACGCTTCTGGGTGTGACTGCGCGTAGTTCAAGGTCGCAAACCACATCGCTTTGATTTTCTCTTTTGACCCCGTCGCCTTCGCCGCATCTTCCATCATCGCGCCGTGAATCTCACGCTTGATGACCAAATAGGCCGAGCGAAGAAGCTGATCTTTGTTCTCATAGTACCTGTATAGGGTGCCGACAGCGAGACCAGCACGGTCTGCGATTGCATTAACGGATACGGCCGTCGAACCAGAGCCCACGACCTCTGCAATCGCTGCCGTTCGGATATCTCCTAACTTGTCACCTGTCTTTTGCTTGGCCATGCCTTCGATCCCAAAAAGTGCTTTGCCGTTGTCGATACTAGCTTCCGAGCGTGCCGCCCGGTCGCTTAGCTGAGTATGCGAAGCGTATTAGGGGTTGCAAGCATTGCGCCAGTTAGGGTGCCGCAGCATCACGGAAAGGCGCATCTCGCGCTAAAAACCGGAGCGGAATCTTTGGCACTTAGTACGATATTTCGCGGTGATAGAAGCGAAAGTGTAAATTAAGTCTTACATTGACGATGTAAAAAATGCGTGACAACATGTCGCGCATAGGAGGCAAGGCTGAACAAGTGCATCCGATATTTGTCACGTGATTTCAGTATGTTGTTTCCTCAACTTGGAAAAGGAGGACTCACATGGCGGATGCTGGAAAAGTCTGGCCGACCGGCCTGACACTAGAAGAAGCTGAAGAAGTGCACAGCTATCTCATTGATGGGACACGCGTTTTTGGCGTGATCGCGTTGCTCGCACATATTTTGGTCGCGATCGCGACTCCTTGGCTCGGATAGGGGAGATACACCATGAATAATGCGAAAATGTGGCTCGTTGTGTCCCCAACGGTCGGCGTGCCGATCTTCCTGGGTGCGGTGGCTGTTGGCTCTTTTGCGGTTCACCTGCAAGTTGTCAAAAACACCTCTTGGGTGTCTGATTTTCTGCAAGGGGTGCCGATGGGCACAGGCGACAAGGTGGCTGCGGCTGCAGTTGTTGATGAATCCGTGCTGAAGGCGGCGCAAGTGTCCTACGCGGTACCCAGCGCAGAAGGTCTGGAAGTGACCGTCGTTCTTCCTGACGGCTCAAGCGTTCAGGCGTTGCTGCAGCCAACAGGCGGGGCTGGAAGCCCGCCTTTGATCACCCACTAGGGTATCTTCACATTTGTGATTGGGCCTGCGTCTTTGACCACTGGGCCCAATCCAAATCATCCTCAGGAGACCAGATTACGCCGCAATTCGGCGGTCATTGGTTGTTGGCTTGATGTTTGACTATCGCACATTTGCAACGCGGAAACTGGCGTCTCTCGGGACGAAGTACTTGCCGTTTAGTGATGTTGCCACTGCGGAGGTTCCTTTGTCGCGCCTGCTGCGACTTGCCCTGTTTCAGGTGACCGTTGGCATGGCGTTAGTCATGCTGGTGGGAACGCTCAATCGGGTCATGATCGTCGAGCTAGACGTCCCAGCGTCGCTCGTAGCTGTGATGTTGGCGCTGCCCCTCGTATTCGCTCCGTTTCGAACGCTGATCGGCTACAAATCTGATATTCATGTTTCTGCACTTGGCCTGCGGCGTATCCCTTACATCTGGAAGGGAACGCTTTGTCAGTTTGGTGGTTTTGCCATTATGCCATTCGCGCTTTTGGTGCTTTCAGGTTATGGCGAGGCCGTTGACGCGCCGCGTTGGATCGGCCTGAGCGCCGCCGCGCTGTCGTTCCTACTTGTTGGAGCAGGTGTGCATATTGTGCAGACTGTCGGCCTTGCCTTGGCGACTGACCTCGTAAAAGAGGATGACCAACCCAAGGTTGTGGGCCTTATGTATGTGATGTTGCTGCTGGGCATGGTGGCAAGCGCGTTGATCTACGGGGCTTTGCTAGAGAACTACACGCCAGGGCGGCTGATCCAAGTCATTCAAGGAAGCGCCGTGGTTACCGTGGCGCTGAACATGGTCGCTATGTGGAAGCAAGAAGCGCGCAATCGCGATCGCGCTTTGGCTATGAAAACCGCACGTCCACCCGCATTCCGTGTGGCTTTTACTCAGCTGGCCCAGTCGGAAGGGATCATGCGCCTTTTGGTGGTCATTTGTCTTGGGACATTTGGCTTCGGCATGGCCGATGTTTTGCTTGAGCCTTATGGCGGTCAAGCGTTGGGCCTGTCCGTTGCTTCGACCACCAAGCTGACCGCGCTCTTCGCAACAGGGACCCTCATCGGGTTCGGCATAGCGTCGCGGCTTCTCAGCGGACGTGGCGTCCCTGCCAATCTTGCGCTCACAGGCACGGCCATTGGTATTCCCGGCTTCTGCGCAATTATCTTTGCGTCTTTGGGCGGTGGTGTTGCCAGCTTCCTTTTGGGCACGTTCCTTGTTGGTCTTGGTGCGGGACTTTTTGGACATGCGACGTTGACGGCCACAATGCGTTCTGCGCCCAAAAACCAAATCGGGCTGGCGCTCGGCGCGTGGGGTGCGGCGCAGGCGACGGCTGCTGGCATTGGCGTCGCTTTGGCCGGCATCGTGCGGGACCTTATCGTTGGGTTGCAAGGTCCAACTGGAAATACGGTCCAAACACCCTATAATTTTGTATTCATGGTCGAAGCAGCAAGCCTCTTGCTTGCTGTTGTCATACTCTGGCCCATGGTGCGCAAAGCTAAAATACGGACACCCAACACGACACATACCCAGCAAGCGGAGGCCCTATGACGACAATCATCACACGCCTGTTTCCCGATCATGCATCGGCACAAAAGGCAGCTGACAGGCTCATCTTCAAGGGCATTCCTAAACGAGACTGCACAGTGATCGCGGCTGGCGATGACGCTAAATCGCGGATGGCCGATGCGCAGGTCCACGCCTCTGCGGTTGATGCTTACGCAAGAGGTCTTGCGTCTGGCAACGCAGTGCTCGCAGTGCGGGCGACCTATAAACCTCTTGGCGCGGTACAGCTGACACACGACATTTTGGACCGCTACGACACGGTAGATGTTGGCCGGGTTACAGAAGAGCAGAAGCTAGCCTGGAAACCAGATCACGCGCCAAGTGTCATGAAGGATCACCCTCTGTTTCTGACGGTGCCTGGCCTAACTGTAAGCGGCCCGGTTACCAGCAGCTTCGGGATGCGGATGACCAAACCTCACCGAGATGAGCGCCCACTCACCAATCGGCGAAGCTCGCGCATGTTTTGGCCAATGAAACTCGTCAGCCAGAAAAAGAGAACCTCCTCCGTCTTTCACGGTGGGCGGCATATGTCGCGCATGTTCTGGCCAATGCCATTGTTGTCAGGGGGAGAGCGTCGAAAATCCGTCATCCCTGGCGGCGGTCTCCCCTTGTCACGCAGGCTTGGCATCAGAACGACAACCTAAGTGAACTATCTATGATGCACGGCATCTGCCACAGGTAGATAGCAATCGATTTGTCTGAATGAATGGATCCCACAGGATGAGTTCCTTACAGCTGCTTATGGGCCAACTTCACGATGAGCGCGTTCGCGAATACTTGCTGATACGAGCAGAGCTTGGTCACAAATCTGTGGAGAGGGTTGGACCATGCTCTCGTAATCTTTACCTTCTTTCTTGAGTATTTCCGCCCTCGTGAGCGGAGACCTTCGCCCAATAACAGGAGGTATAGAGATGAAAACCAGCCAAGTTTCGCGTCGGTCCCTTCTGGCTGCAGGTGGCGCGCTCGCCCTGACTACGACCTCAGGATTGCTGATCCCGGCACGTGCGCAAGGTCTCGCGCCCACGCCTACTATGCGTGGCGGATCGAACAACTATATTCCTGGCGCGCCGATTGTAGAACGGATCGGCGGTGGCGGATTCTGGATGAGTGGCACCGTGCGGCGGGCAGGTGACGGGCAACCTTTGGAGGGCCAAAGGATCCAAATCTGGGCACATACAACGGAGGGTCATGAACGTGACCCGCATAGCCATGGGGCAACCCTGACAAATGCTAAAGGCGAATTCCGACTTGAGATGCCGCAGATCGTGCCAGCCTTTGGCCAAGCGCATGGTCACCTCGCATACGACGACGACGCGTTTGAGACAGTTTTCTTGCGTCCTGTCATGGCCAGCTCAAGCGACGCCAGCCTGAGCGTTGACTTTGTGCTGACGCCCGTTTGATAGGGATGGTTCGGGAAAGATGACGGCAGTGCGCAGGGCGCTGGTATGGGCCGCATTGCTGGCAGTTATCCTTGTGCCGCTCGTGTTGTCGCTTAACAGCCCGCTGCTTGCATGGCGCAATCCGATCTACATTTTGGCAGGCATTGCGGGAGTGGTTGCGATGGCTCTGTTGGTGGTTCAGCCGCTTTTGGTAGCCGGTACTTTGCCCGGCCTGCCTGGAATTCACGGGCGGAATGCTCACCGCTGGGTTGGGGCCGGATTGGCCTTGGCCGTCGTGGTACACGTCGCTGCGCTTTGGGCAACAAGTCCGCCTGACGTTGTGGACGCCCTTCTGTTTGCGTCTCCTACGCCTTTTTCTGTGTGGGGCGTGATCGCGATGTGGGCGGTGTTTGCCGCAGGCGGTCTCGCTTGGTTGCGAAAATTGCTAAAGTTAAGACCAAAGCTCTGGCGCTTGCTTCATGTCACATTTGTCACAGCGGCCATCACGGGCAGTGTTGTTCACGCGATGCTGATTGAAGGTACGATGGAGACGGTCTCCAAAGCGGTATTATGCGCAGCTGTTCTGATTATCGCCTTGCGCACATTCATGAGGCTCAAAGTTTGGGCGCTGTTTGTTCCGCAGCGCAGGTAAGATCAGCCAAGCGGGTAGGGCTCGATGTGGTCCGCTGAAAGTGCGTATCCGATATCTGCAAGATGCGTCGAAATGGACGAAACCCCGAACATTCCGATGACATTTACCGCCTCAAAGAGCCCCTTGCTTTCAAACGGTTCGCCGGTCGTCACAAAAACCAGCTGGTTTGCTGGCGGAGGCGGGACATGCACACAGGCGCCCACGAATGGAACCAGAATGAATGCTGTGATGCCGGTTCCAGAATAGTCGATTGGTACGACGAAGCCCGGGAGCCGCACCACTTGGCCGTTCCAGTCATTGCGCACGCCGTTTGAGGCAGGTTGTTGCGTGTTTAATGGCGCTTGGTCGTGGTCAATGAGACTTTGAAGAACAGGCGGAAGCGCTGTTTGACCTTCCGGGAGAAGGTCTGACCAATTGAGGTCGATATAGTCGTCAGCATGCGCCACATGGGGAAGCGCTGAGAAGGCCGCGATGCTCGCCAGAAGCTGGCGTCTGTCAAGGCAGGGGCTCACCATACATACGTCTCCATTTTGTCTGCCGCGAGCGCGTAGCCCGTGTCGGCAACTTCTGTAGACTGGATTTCGTGCTGCATCTGTCCGGTCACCCAAACCGCGTCCCAAAGATCGTCGCTGGGCCAAGGCGTTTGAGTTGTGACAAAGACCAACTGATTTGGTGGTGGGGGTGGCACGTGCAGGCACGCCCCAACATAAGGTACCAAAACGAAGCTGGTTACGCCCTCGGGCGACAAGTCAATCGGAATGATAAAGCCGGGCATCTTAATGTAGGCGCCGTCCAGAATTGGGTTGAGCTTGGTCGCATTGCTATCAAACACTGGGTGCCACAGGTCGTTGCGCTCGTCCATCT
Organism: uncultured Litoreibacter sp.; assembly: GCA_947494645.1. Lineage (GTDB taxonomy): Bacteria > Pseudomonadota > Alphaproteobacteria > Rhodobacterales > Rhodobacteraceae > Litoreibacter. Next base: position 2,174,766 of record CANLVO010000001.1, on the reverse strand, counting down.
GGCCTTCAGCGATAATCTCCGAATAGGGTACGCCCGGCGGGATCAAATCATCCCACGTGATCTCATGCGCCTTGCGAGCAGCCGCAGCCTGGGGAACCAGCGCAGCAGCGGTGGCAGTGGTAATCAGTTGGCGGCGCGAAAGATGCATCATCTCAACCTCGTTCTCTCAGGTCCGAACCATCATACCATCAGCAAGTGACATCCGGTAAGCCCTGTACGCCGGAACCATGCTCACAATTGCGCCAGCTGTCACAACGCCCAACAAAACCCAGACCTCACGCAACGTGGGTGGCTCTATGGGCAGCCAAAGCCCAAAAGCGCTATCGATCAGCGGCTGCCCGATAAATAGCCCTGCATATAGCAATGCAAGGCCAAGGGCCGCGCCAATTGCAGCCATAAGAACGGCTTCAAGCACCAAAAGGCCCAAGACGGCCCTAGGACGGGCCCCCATCGCCCGAAAGATCGCCATCTCGCGGCGGCGCTCGTTGAGGCTGGAAAAGATGGTCGCCATCATGCCGATCAGCGCAGTCACGACCACCATGCCTGAGACACCTATAAGCGCGGTCTCGGCGATGCTGACGATCTGCCAGAGCTCTTGCAGGGCGACCCCAGGAAGGATCGCCAGAAGTGGCTCTTGCGGATACTCGTTGATGGCGCGCTGCAATCCAAACACCTGCAGCCGGCTTTGTGTCCCGATCAGCGCTGCTGTTACCGCCTGCGGCTCAAGTGTCATTTGCCGGATCGCATCGGCCGAGGTGGATTGCCCGGGAATCTGGGCTCCATTTCTCCAATCCACATGAATCGCTTCGATTGCCTCTAAGCTGACGATGACTGTCCGGTCTACGGGTGTTCCTGTTTTTTCAAGGATACCAGAGACCCGGAACGGCTGATCTTTGTGTTCGGTGAACGATGCCAGCCCGTGGGCCACAACGATCGGGGCGCCGACCTCGTAGCCCAATGTGGCCGCGACGTCTGCGCCGATGACGGCATCAAAAAGATCATCCATGATCGCGCCACCCGCGACCGAAAGTGACTGGCCGGAGCGGTATTTGTAGCGTTCAAAGAACGCAGTGGTGGTGCCCATGACACGGAATTGTCGGTGGCTGTCTCCAAGGGAGATGGGCACAATCCAGTCCACTTCGGGCCGGGCAGCCAAATCCTGGTAGCTTTCCCACGTCATATTGTTGGTCGCGTTGCCGATCCGAAAAACCGAATAAAGCAAGAGCTGAACAGACCCCGACCGCGCGCCTACTATCAAATCAGTCCCTGAGATGGTGTCGGCAAAGCTTGCCTTGGCCCCGGTACGGATTTTCTCGACACCCAGAAAAAGCGCCACGGACAGCGCGATGGCCAAAATGGTCATACCCACAGTCAGCGCACGCGCGCTCAGGGAGGCGAAGGCAAGACGTAAGATCATGCGGCGTCGCGCAGCGACTGGGCCACGTCAGCCATTTGGATCACGCGGTCAAACTGGTCCGCGAGACGCGCGTCGTGGCTGACCATCAATAGGCTGGTGGCGTGTGCACGAGACTGCGCAAAGAGAAGCTCGAGAAAATTGCCTTGGGTTTCAGCATCCAAAGATGAGGTCGGCTCGTCGGCAACAATTAACGGCGGTGTTCCAATGAGGGCACGCGCAGCTGCGACCCTTTGTTGCTGGCCGACACTCAAGGTGCCGGCTCTAGCGGTCAGCAAATCGTCAGGCAGACCCAATGCGATGCACAGCCTGCGGGCCTCTTGCGCCGCATTGTCGACGCGCGTTCGACGGGTGGGCGCGAATTGTAGCGGAAGCGCTATGTTGTCGAGCACGCTGGCAAAGGGCAGCAAATTGAACTGCTGGAAAATCAGCCCGATTTGTTCCGCGCGGAACCTGTCGCGTTGGCCCGGTGTGAGAGACGCCAGATCGGTACCAGCAAGCAAGACCTGCCCTTGACCTGCAGCAACAGTTCCGCAAATCAACGACAGTAGAGTTGACTTGCCCGACCCGCTTTCGCCCAGCAACAAGACGGTTTCTGCGCGGGCGAGCTCGAGATGCCGAATATTCAGCCCAAAGGATTTCCGACCCGGCCAGCGGTATCGGACATCCTTGAGCAGCACGATCGGATCGGAGTCAGGCATTTCCCATGCTTAACTCAAAACAGACCTCTCAGGTCAAGCGTTGGGGCATCACGTTCGACCTCGAAGGACGTGGCGCCTGCGTCAGATATAACCTGAACCTCGACTTCCAGAGCGTTCGGGAACGTTTCGAAATATGCGAAGGTGATCGTGTCGACGGCGGACGTGTCAGCGCAGGTCAAGAGATACTCAGCGTGGAATTCGGTATGCGTGGTTTCGTCGGCATGATCTTCATGGCCGTGATCATCATGCCCATGGTCGTCGTGCCCGTGTTCATCATGGCCATGCCCGTCCTCGTGATCGGCTTCGGCCTCAAGACCTGCGGTCGCCTGCACAACGCTACAGCCCGCTGCGGCGGGCAACACAAACAAGTTCATCGGGCGGGCAAGTGTCGCGACAGCGTCATCGACTTTCGCGCGGTCTTCGGCACTTTCCGGAGCGTATTCAAACCCCACGATATCCGCACCGGGTGCGTGGAATTCCATAGCGACCTGCTGGCCTTCGAAAGCAATATCAAGTTGGCCAACACCATGCTCATGTGCGCCAAGCTGCCGCTTGTCTTCTGCGGCGGCGGAGGTGGCTGCGACTGCTGAAAAAACAAGAACGTGTAGAGTCTTCATGGTGGCTCTCCTTAAGGTGTAAATCAAAGCTAGCACGCAGATTTCTGTGTTCCAGCGAATTGGCTGGGCCTTTGGTGGTTTAGGTGACATGCCGCTGGTTCGGCTGATCAGACAGGCAAATTCGAATGGAGTGACGCAGGAAGTAGCAGAATGCTGACTGCGCCTTTTTACCTCATCCAAAGTTTTGCGCGCTTGAGTTGATTGCGGATCGCCTGTTCGCGGCGAGGCAGGTTGCCACGGTCAAACATGTCTCGCGCTTTGCGGCCTTTGCCTTGGTAAATGATACGTTTCATCGGGTCGTACTGCTTGAGCACTTTTTTGATCCAGTTTGGCGCAGCGACGTGCTCAAGTACCTCCACAACGGCATCACTTTCGCGGGCGTAGAGCAAAGGCAGGACGCGATAGTGGCAAGTGACCGCGTGGTCCATCAAGTCGCTGACCTCTGGTTTTCGGCCCCCACCTAAACTGTGAATGGCAAGCGGCAGCGCGACCTGGTCGAGCCAAGGCGTCATGGTTTGGCAAACTAATTCCTCGGGCGGGTTTTCGTGAATTTCTTTTGCGTATTTGAGAAACCTGTCGCCAAATTCTTTTGGGTTGGCGTGGTAGAAAAAACCGGCATTGAAATACAGATAGCGCTGCCAATATTCGTCCGGCTGATTGAGATCAAGAGAGCTTTCAAACTCCAAACCGAACCGGTCGTAAAGTGACTTCCAAATCTGTGAATATCCCGGACCATATAAAGAGATTTCGGGCCAAGTTCCCTCGCGTTTCATCGAGGCTGAAGGCCGGTTAAAGTCAAATGGTACTTGCGCCAAGTCGCCTGTGATCAGCGTATCTGTATCCAGAAATAGAAATGGCACGTCACTGGGCATTTGGGACAGAGCTTCGATTTTGTTCCCGTAAGGATAGCTTTGCCCGAAGACTTTGTTTTCAAAAGGTATTATTTCTGCGCCCAACTGGCTAAGGCAGGCGAGAACGTCGGCATTTCGTACCTCGGGAGTGGCGTTCCAGCGCGCATTCATTTGCGGTTCGGCCAGCAGCAGACGGCCTTTGAAATCAGGATTAGTATATCTAAGGGAGGCCGCAAGCAAAATGCCTTCGTACTGGAGCCGCCCGGCCTGAACCACGGCAATGATATTATATTGGTCACTCCGGAAAACCCGCGCAGTCGCTGGCGGTTTTCGAGGCGTCTTGACCTTTGTGGTGCTCTGTTTTTTCGGGGCCATCTCAGCCTTCTCGCGTTTTGCCAGAGAATAGATAGTTTGCGGGACGACGGAACCCCAAAGTGCGGACTTCGCGCAAAAAGACTTCACCCGTGTTCCGGGGATCGCCATACTTGAAGTCGTTGGTTTGGGGTCTTCTTATGCACTTGCTTCGCCTGTTTCTAATCCCTGCGCTCATGTCGCCCTTTTGGGCCTCGCCCGGCGCCGCTCAGGACTTTTCCACTTCCTCTGGAGTTAAGCCGATCCTTGAGTTGATCCGGCCACAATGGGTGGCAATCCGGCCCTATGATGGCAAGGATCATCTCTATTTCACGACGCTGCTGGTCTACCGCTGCGGAATTGAGAAGATCAGTTTTGCGTATAACGGTGGAGGGTTTCAGCCGCTTGACCACGAACCTTGCTACCGTGATGAGGCCAACCCAAGCGCTCTGAAGGTCGAGACGCACCTGCCTTACGTTGTTGCGCCTCTGGAAAGCTTGCAAAGTATCGATATCCGACTTGAATTCGACGATGGCTCCGTCATGGCGCAGAGCTATGGCCGTGGCGAAATCCAGATAAACTGAGGATCAGATGAAGCGAGCCTTAGCATGACGGTCTTGATCTCTGGCGGCGGTATTGGTGGGTTGGTAACAGCTTTGACGTGCCATCAAATTGGTGTGCCATTCAAAGTGTTCGAAGCCGTGCGCGAGATCAAACCTCTGGGCGTTGGTATCAACCTGCAACCCACGGCGGTGCGCGAGTTGTGGGACCTCGGGTTTAAGGATCGACTCGACGAGATTGGTGTCAGGACGCGTGACTACGGTATGTACTCCAAACATGGGTTGCATATCTGGACCGAACCGCGTGGTACATGGGCGGGCTACAAGTGGCCGCAGTACTCCGTGCATCGCGGCGCGCTTCACATGATGCTCTACGACGCGCTTGTTGCGCGGGCCGGGTCAGATTGCATTGAAACGGGATGGAGCGGCGAGCGGTTCGAAAGCTGTGCGGACGTCGCGCGGCTGCATCTTCGCAATCGGGACGGCGATACGCGCATCGAAGATGGTGAGCTGATCATAGGATCTGACGGAATTCACTCCGCGATCCGCGCACAGATGGCCCCTGATGAAGGTCCTCCCAAGTGGGCGGGGTCCATATTGTGGCGCGGTACGACCCAGGCAAAGCCATTTAAATCAGGGGCTTCTATGGTGATGATTGGCTATGACGGGCTGCGCTTTGTGTCTTATCCGATATCGCGCCCAGATCCTGAAACTGGGCTGGCGACGATCAATTGGATTGTCAATCTGCACCGTTCGTCAGAGGAGGGATACAGACCTGAGGATTACAGCAGGGAAGCCAATCTGGACGAGTTCCTCCCGCAGTTTGAGAACTTCGATTTGGAGTGGATTGATATTCCGGGCCTTATCCTGGGGGCAGAAAAGGTCTTCGAATACCCGATGGTGGACCGAGATCCCATCGCGAAGTGGACCGTCGGTCGGACGACCCTTTTGGGGGACGCAGCTCATGCAGCTTATCCCGTTGGTTCAAACGGGGCGGGATCGGCGATTATGGATGCGCGGCAATTGGGGGCGGCGTTTCTTAAGCATGGGGTAACTACAGAGGCTCTTGAGGCCTACGAGACCGAGATGCGACCGGCCGCGTCGAAAGTGGTCTTGATGAATCGCACCGCCGGACCAGACTCGATATTGGATGTGGTGGAAGAACGTTCTGGCGGAGTATTTGACGACATTAATGATGTCATCCCGGTAGCCGAGATGGCTGCACATGCCGAGAAATACAAACTTGTCGCCGGATTTGGAGTAGAGCAGACGAATAACAGTCAACCGACGATCCCCGAAGGAGCTCGGTTATGATCCGCAAGCGTTGGTGTGGGTGTGCTTCAAGTCAAGTGAAATGGTGGACCCTAGCGGGATCGAACCGCTGACCTCCTGCATGCCATGCAGGCGCTCTCCCAGCTGAGCTAAGGGCCCTTTAGGCGGCGTTAGCCGCGAGGGGTGGTTTAGGCGGCACGGCGGATCAGTTCAAGCAGAAAATCCGCGCCCCGTGCCGTCAATTCTTATGAGTCGTCGTCATCGTCGGACGCCACGTCTGCCAGCTCGTCAAGGCTGACCGTGTCGTCGTCATCTTCTTCCAGAACGTCGTCGCCCAGATCAACGTCATCTGCGTCATCATCCGCATCAGCATCGTCATCCAGAACCACATCTTCATCATCATCCAATGTGACTTCGTCATTGTCTTTGTTCTGCGCATCAGGTTTGTCGGCCTTCATCGTCCGGGACTTGGTTCCGGTCAGGCTTTCCAACGTCATCTCATGCTCGCAAGACGGGCAGGTCATCGGGTCGTTCTGCAGATCGTAAAAACGGATCGAGCAGTTCGGGCAAACGCGTTTAACGCCCCATTCTTCCTTGGGCATGATCGTCCTCATTGAGCTATATTCATAAAGGTTTTCGCCAGTTGCCACATGGGCGCAGGCGTGTCAAAGCCTTTCCCCCGATTTGCGGCATTGGCGTGGGTTTCCCTAAACCAAATAGGGGCGTATTATCCATGTTGCAACAGCAAGGAGCGGGCAGAGGTGACACAGATCATCCAGCTCGGGCAGCCCCCGATAGACGTATTGATAAAACGATCATCGCGTGCCCGACGCTTGTCTTTGCGGGTGTCGGGTGTGGATGGTCGAGTGTCACTGACTGTGCCCAACCGTTCGGCTTTGAAAGAAGCCGAAAACTTTCTGCGAGAGAAAGAGCCGTGGATCCGCAGACATCTCGAAAAACAGCCCGAAGCGAGTGCGGTGGAACCGGGTGCTGTCATTCCAGTGGAAGGTGTTGACCGCAAAATCGTAGAGACCGCGACCCGGGTGGTGCGCCTGCATCCACATTGGATCGAGGTGCCATATGGACCCGAAAAAGCCGCGCCAAGAGTACGTGCCTTCCTGAAAAACTTGGCACGTGACCGGTTGTCGGCCGCCAGTGCACATTATGCTGAGTTGGTCGGAAAATCCTTTGGGCGCATAACGCTACGTGACACGCGCTCTCGTTGGGGGTCCTGTACGACCGAAGGCAACCTCATGTATTCGTGGCGGCTTGTTCTCGCGCCTTCGGAGGTGTTGGAATATGTCGCTGCCCATGAGGTCTCCCATCTGGTGGAGATGAACCATTCGGAGGCCTATTGGGCGGTGGTGGAAAGAGTGATGCCGGACTACAAGCGCCCTCGGAAATGGCTGCGCGACAATGGCGGGGCGTTGCACCGTGTTGTGTTCTAGGGATTGACCCCGCGCTGATATGTGATCACGTTTGCGCCCATGTTGATCCAATCCCGTAGTTCAGACGCCACTGGTTCAGCCCCTACGGGTGCCGCCAATGACATGGTTTACCGCCGCCTTAGGAGCCAAATCATGCATGGCGAAGTGAAACCCGGGTTGGCCATGACCTTGCGGGGAATTGGCAAGGAATTCGGGGTCTCTATGACACCGGCACGCGAGGCCGTGCGCCGTTTGGTGGCGGAAGGTGCCTTGTCGTTGTCGTCTTCCGGGCGGGTCTCTACGCCAGAACTGTCCAATGACCGCATCGAAGAGCTCGCCGCGATACGGGCCTTGTTGGAGCCTGAACTTGCGGCCCGAGCCCTTCCTAGAGCGCATTTGGCATTGATCGACCGCTTGCAGTCCATCAATGCAACTATCGGCCAAGTGATCGAAAGACACGATGCTCCGGGCTATATCAGGGCAAATCTGGAATTCCACCGTACGCTGTACCTCCGGGCACAGGCCCCGGCGATGTTGGCCATGGCAGAGACCGTCTGGCTCCAGCTTGGCCCCACCATGTGTGACCTCTACGGCCGCCTGAATCGTACCACCCCGCCCCAACATCATCGTCTGATTGTGGCCGCGTTGAAGGCTGGCGACGAACCCGGTCTGCGTGTGGCAGTCCGGGCTGATGTGACTCAAGGTCTGCGGATGCTGGCGACCTGAACGGTCGCTAACCTGTTGCTACGAATGAATAGGTCCGTCGCCACAGGCGAGCGCAGCTTCGCGTACGGCTTCCGAATAGGTCGGGTGCGCATGGCAGGTGCGGGCGAGGTCTTCGGCGGCTGCGCCAAACTCCATGGCAACGCAGATCTCGTGGATCAGATCGCCAGCCATTGGGCCGATGATATGCGCTCCTAGAATGCGGTCGGTGGTCTTGTCCGCCAGAATTTTCACAAACCCATCGCCTGCAAAGTTCGCCTTGGCTCGTCCGTTGCCCATGAACGAGAACTTGCCGACGTTATACGCCGTGCCCGCTTCTTTTAGCTGTTCCTCGGTGGCGCCAACATTGGCAACCTCTGGGTGGGTGTAGATCACGCCGGGGATAACCCCATAATTTACATGACCTTTCTGGCCCGCAAGGATTTCCGCAATGGCCATGCCTTCATCTTCCGCCTTATGCGCAAGCATGGGGCCATCGATGCAGTCTCCAATGGCGTAGATGCCTTTGACAGATGTCGCGTAGTGTCCGTCCGTCTTGATCTGACCGCGCTCGGACGTCTCGACGCCAAGCGCGTCCAGACCCAAACCGTCCGTGAACGGGCTGCGGCCAGTGGCAACGAGTACGATATCAGCGTCTTCGACATGCTCGCTATCATCCTTGCGCAATTTGTACGTTACTTTGGCCTTGCCGCCCTTAGTGTCTACACTTTGCACGGCGGCACCCAGTTGGAACTCAAGACCTTGTTTTTTCAAGGTTCTTTGGAATGTCTTGGCGATCTCGGCGTCCATGCCGGGGGTGATGGCGTCGAGAAATTCGATCACTTTCACCTCTGCGCCCAGACGCTTGTATACGCTGCCAAGTTCCAGCCCAATCACGCCCGCGCCGATGACGACTATCTTGTTGGGCACCTTGCTCAACTCCAATGCGCCGGTGGAGGAGACGACAGTCTTCTCGTCAATCTCCACGCCCGGCAGGGTGGAGACCTCAGAGCCCGATGCGATGATGATATGCTTGGCCTGGTGGGTCTCGTCGCCGACCTTGACCTTGCCCGCCTCAGGGATGGAGCCCCAGCCTTTCAGCCAGTCTACCTTGTTCTTTTTAAACAGAAATTCGATGCCTTTGGTGTTCTGGCCGATGGTCTCGGTCTTGTAGGAGAGCATTTGCTTCCAGTCCACTGACGGCGCTTTGCCTTTCAGGCCCATAGCCCCGAAATTATGCTCTGCTTCATGCAACATGTGCGATGCATGCAGCAGCGCCTTAGAGGGAATGCAGCCTACGTTCAGGCAGGTGCCGCCCAGCGTGTCACGTCCTTCGACCACGGCGGTTTTCAAGCCCAACTGCGCGCAGCGGATGGCGCAGACATAGCCGCCGGGGCCGGAGCCGATGATGATAACGTCATAGCTGGACATGGAGATTCCTTCTCTCAAATTGGTCAAAAATCAGCGTACACAACCCGTACACATCCTGTACACATCCCGTCGTGACACGTGTTGTCCGCTGGGCACTCATATCAAGGCTGCCACAAGCATCACCACGGTCGCGAGAAACCCCACCGCCCAGATGGCGCTGCGCCACGGCACCCAGCCCAGCGCATAGGCCGGAATGTACAGGATACGCGCGGCAAGATAGACCCACGCGCAGGTCTGTGTGATTGCCGTGGATTGGTCTGACAGGGTGATAACCACGACCGCGATGGTAAAGAAAGCGAGCGCCTCGAAATGGTTGTTGAACGCGCGAAACAGCCGCGAAGTGGGAACGGAGACCTGCTCCTCAATGGGCTTACCCAACCGGTCCGGGTCGCGGGGCGACAACAGCTTTCCCGGGGCCAGCTCGATATTGGCGGGGATGGAGACCAGCAGAAACTGGACCACCTGCAACAGGGCCGCGAGCGTGAGAACGGTGAGTTCGGTGGTCATTGTCGTCTCTCTTTAGAGTGTCATCCCCGTAAAAACGGGGATCGGTAACTTCGGGGTTCCCGCTTTCGCGGGAATGACAAGGGTGGGTGATGACATACTCATCGTCGAACCTACCGGTGTTTACTTTTCCATAGCAAAGTCGTCGCTGGAAGACTTCAACGCCCAAATCACGAAGGACCAAGACAGGACCATGGGAAGTGATAGAAAAATCAGTGCGACAAGCGGCGCGATCACAGTGTCACCCGGCCGAAGTGGGGTCAGAAACATTCCCAGCGCATACATAGAAAAGCTAACCACCAAACCAAGAATTGCCAAGCCGATTTGCCGGGTTGTATCGCGATAGATCTCTAGCAGCAAAAAAAGGGCGATTAGTGTGGGAAGAAATCCGATGGCTCTTATGCCAACAGGGAATTCTGCAGGAAACAAACCCTGCTCCAGAACATCTGCCAACACCAATGCTAGGAATAGGGCCACAATCAAGGCTGCAGCCCAAACCCTCTTGCGTCGGTATTGAATTTGCATCCTTACAAATCCATCAACAGCCTTCTCGGATCCTCCAGCGCTTCTTTCACCCGCACGAGGAACGTCACCGCGCCTTTGCCGTCGACGATGCGGTGGTCGTAGCTCAGAGCCAGATACATCATCGGGCGAATGACGACCTGCCCGCCGATGGCCATCGGGCGGTCCTGGATTTTGTGCATACCCAAAATTCCCGATTGCGGTGGGTTCAGAATGGGGGAGCTCATCAGCGAGCCGTAGACGCCGCCATTTGAGATAGTGAAGCTGCCGCCCTGCATCTCGGCCATGCTCAACTTGCCGTCGCGGGCCTTGGCGCCTTTTTCGGCGATTGCTTTTTCGATATCGGCGAAGGACATGGCGTCCGCGTCGCGGATGACGGGGACCACCAGCCCGGTGGGGGTGCCGGCGGCGATGCCCATATGGACGTAGTTTTTGTAGACCACGTCGGTGCCGTCGATCTCCGCGTTGACCTCGGGGACTTCTTTCAGGGCATGCACGCAGGCCTTGGTGAAGAAAGACATGAAACCCAGTTTGACCCCGTGTTTCTTCAGGAACAGGTCCTTGTACTCGCTGCGCAGGTCCATGACCGCACCCATGTCGACCTCGTTATAGGTGGTCAGCATGGCGGCAGTGTTCTGGCTGTCTTTCAGACGGCGCGCAATGGTCTGGCGCAAGCGGGTCATTTTGACCCGCTCCTCGCGGGAGGCGTCGTCTGCGCTTACCGGTGCCCGTGGTGTCTGGGCAGCGGGGGCGGGCGCGCTCGGCGGGGCCACGCCTGATGCCACTGCTTTTTGTACATCCTCTTTCATGATGCGGCCATCCTTACCGCTGCCGGTGACTTGATCCGCCGACAAGTTGTTCTCTGCCATCAGCTTGTTGGCCGATGGGGCGTTCTCGATGTCTTTGCCGGAACTTGTGGCTGGGGCCGCTGCAGCCGCAGGCGCGGCGGCTTTCGTGGTTGCGCCGCCACCCGATGTCATTGTGGCCAGCTTGCCGCCAGCCTCGACGGTGTCACCTTCAGCGGCAAGCACGTCTTGCAGGACGCCTGAGGCCGGCGCGGGCACTTCGACGGAGACCTTGTCGGTTTCCAACTCACAGAGCATTTCGTCGGCTTGGACGTTCTCACCGGGCTTCTTGAACCAAGTGGAAACCGTGGCCTCCGTGACGCTTTCGCCAAGGGTCGGCACCATGATGTCGACCGTTTCGCCCTTGATCGGTTGTGCCTCAGGAGTGTGTTCGGAGACGGGCTCTTCTTTGGTTGATTTAGCCGCCTCTGCCTTAGGCTCGGCAGGTTTCGGAGCGGGCGCACTGTCGCCTTCCGAGACCTGTGCCAACAGCGCGTCGACGCCGACAGTCGCGCCTTCTTCTGCGACGATTTCGCTGAGCGTACCTGCCACGGGGGAGGGCACCTCCACGGTGACTTTGTCGGTTTCCAGTTCGCAAAGCATTTCGTCTACCGCGACACTGTCGCCGGGTTTTTTGAACCAAGTGGCGACGGTGGCCTCAGTGACGGACTCACCCAAAGTTGGGACGCGAATTTCGGTCATGGATTAGTTCCCTTCCAGTGTAAGCGCATCGTCCACGAGCGCCGCTTGTTCTGATTTGTGTTTGCTGGCGAGCCCCGTCGCAGGGGAGGCCGAGGCCGTGCGCCCAGCGTAATGTGGCCGCGTGTTCTTGGCGCCGATGCGGGTCAGGACCCATTCGATGTTGGGTTCCATGAAGGTCCAGGCGCCCTGGTTCTTGGGCTCTTCCTGGCACCAGACCATGTCGGCATTTGGGAAGCGCTCCAGCTCTTTGACCGCAGACTGGGCGGGGAAGGGGTAGAACTGCTCGAACCGCATCAGGTAGATGTCGTCGATGCCTCGTGCGTCGCGCTCTTCGAGCAGATCGTAGTAGACCTTGCCCGAGCACATGACGACACGCTTGATCTTGTCATCTTTCACCAGCTTGGTGTCCGAGTTGCCTTGCTGGGCATCATCCCACAGCACGCGGTGGAAACTAGAGCCGGTCTGGAACTCTTCCGCCCGGCTGACGGCCAGCTTATGGCGCAGCAGGGATTTGGGCGTCATCATCACCAACGGCTTGCGGTAGTCGCGGTGAATTTGGCGGCGCAGGATGTGGAAGTAGTTGGCAGGCGTCGTGCAGTTGGCCACGATCCAGTTATCGCCGCCGCACATTTGCAGGAAGCGTTCCAGCCGCGCGGAGGAATGTTCCGGGCCTTGGCCTTCGAACCCGTGGGGGAGCAGCATAACGAGGCCCGACATGCGGAGCCACTTGCTTTCGCCAGAGCTGATGAACTGGTCGAACATGATCTGCGCACCGTTGGCGAAATCGCCGAACTGCGCCTCCCACAAGACGAGCGCGTTGGGCTCCGCCAACGAGTAGCCGTATTCAAAGCCGAGCACCGCATACTCGCTGAGCATCGAGTCGATAACCTCGTAATGGGCTTGGCCCTCGCGGATACTGTTGAGCGGGTAGTAGCGTTCTTCGGTTTCTTGGTTCACCAATCCGGAATGACGCTGAGAGAAGGTGCCGCGGGTTGAATCCTGCCCTGCAAGGCGAACGGGATATCCTTCTGTCAGGAGCGAGCCGAAGGCCAGTGCCTCGCCGGTGGCCCAGTCGAAGCCCTCGCCGGTTTCAAACATTTTCGCCTTGGCATCCAAGAGCCTGCCAACGGTCTTATGGAGCGGGAAGTCATCCGGGGCCTGTGTGAGACCTTTGCCGACATCCAGCATGGTTTCAGCTGAGATCGCAGTCTTTCCGCGCTGGTATTTGCCTTTTTCCCGTTGGTCCAGATGGGACCATTTGCCGTCCAGCCAGTCAGCTTTGTTGGGTTTGTAGTCCCGGCCTGCTTCAAACTCCTCGTTGAGGTAGTTCTGGAAGTTGGCCTTCATGTCCTCGATCTCGCCTTCGGGGATCAGCCCATCTTTGATCAGCCGTTCCGTATAAAGGGTCAGCGTGGTCTTCTGCTTCTTGATCTTCTTGTACATCACCGGGTTGGTGAACATGGGCTCGTCGCCCTCGTTATGGCCAAAGCGCCGGTAGCAGATGATGTCGAGCACCACGTCCTTGCGGAATTTCTGGCGGAACTCGGTGGCAACCTTGGCGGCGTGAACCACGGCCTCAGGGTCATCGCCGTTTACATGGAAAATTGGAGCCTCCACCATCAGCGCGATGTCGGTGGGGTAGGGGCTGGACCGAGAGAAATGCGGCGCAGTGGTAAACCCGATCTGGTTGTTGACGACGATATGCATCGTGCCACCGGTTTTGTGGCCTTTGAGACCCGACAGGCCGAAGCCTTCCGCCACGACGCCCTGGCCCGCGAAGGCTGCGTCGCCATGCAAAAGGATCGGCATGACGGATGTGCGCTCGTCGTCTTTGTTCTGATCTTGCTTGGCGCGTGCTTTGCCCAGAACGACTGGGTTCACGGCCTCAAGGTGTGAGGGGTTGGCAGTCAGGCTCAGATGCACCGAATTGCCGTCAAATTCGCGGTCAGAGGACGCGCCGAGGTGGTATTTCACATCGCCCGATCCGTCGACTTCTTCTGGCTTGAAGCTGCCGCCCTGGAACTCGTTAAAAATCGCCTTGTAGGGCTTTTGCATGACATTGGCCAAGACCGATAGCCGCCCTCGGTGGGGCATGCCGATGATGATGTCTTTGACACCCAGCTGGCCGCCGCGCTTGATGATCTGCTCCATCGCGGGGATTAGGCTTTCGCCGCCGTCAAGGCCAAAGCGTTTGGTACCCATGTATTTGACGTGCAGGAATTTTTCAAAACCCTCTGCCTCTACCAGCTTGTTGAGGATCGCTTTGCGGCCCTCTTTGGTGAAGGTGATTTCTTTGTCGTAGCCTTCGATGCGTTCTTTCAGCCAGCCCGCTTCTTCGGGGTCGGAGATGTGCATGTATTGCAGCGCGAAGGTGCCGCAATAGGTGCGCTTTACGATGGCTACGATCTCACGCATCGACGCTGTCTCAAGGCCAAGCACGTTGTCGATGAAGATGGGCCGATCCATGTCGGCCTCAGTAAAGCCGTAGGATGCTGGGTCGAGTTCCGGGTGCTTGGAATGCTCGCGCATATCGAGCGGGTCCAGATCAGCGGCCAAGTGGCCCCGGATGCGGTAGGCGCGGATGATCATGATGGCGCGGATACTGTCGAGTACGGCGTTGCGGATCTGCTCTTCCGAGACCTCAACCTTCATCTCACTGGCCTTGCCCGCGATCTTCTTGGCGATTGCCTTGCCTTCATCTGCCGGAGCCTCAGCGGGCCACTGCCCGTCCAAAGCCGCGGTCAGATCGTCAGCAGGCGCTGGCGGCCAATCGGTACGGGCCCATGACGGCCCTGCGGCTTCGGCCTGCGCCAGCTGGGTATCGCCCAGTTCCTTGAAGAATGCGCGCCAACCTTCATCGACCGCATTCGGGTCTTGGGCATAGCGTGCATAGAGCTGCTCAAGATACTCGGCGTTATGGCCTTGCATGAAAGAGGAGGCATGGAACTGGTCGTTGTTGGACTGGTCGGTCATGGGATTACCTCATTGGGTGCTGTGCGCGTCTTGAGCTTCTTGTGAGTTGGTGAGAACGGCAAAAAGAGCCGCAGGGTCGCAAAGGGGTCTTTGAGACGAAGGCCTCAAAGGCCACCAGAGGTCTGCCCGCTTTGCGCGGCCTGAGACAGTAAACCGTCCTCTGGCAGTTGCAGCAGGGGCAAAAACGGGTTCCATCTAGCCAATCGCCTCTAGCACGGCTTCCCCGAGGGTTGCGGGGCTGTCGGCCACAACGATGCCAGCAGAGCGCATGGCCTCAATCTTGCTTTCCGCGTCGCCTTTGCCGCCTGCAACAATTGCGCCTGCATGGCCCATGCGGCGGCCGGGGGGGGCTGTGCGACCGGCAATGAAGCCCGCAACAGGCTTCCAACGGCCTTTCTTCTTCTCGTCGGCCAGGAACTGCGCGGCTTCTTCTTCTGCGGAGCCGCCGATCTCCCCGATCATGATGATGGATTGGGTTTCGTCATCGGCCAAAAACATCTCGAGCACGTCGATATGCTCGGTGCCTTTGATAGGATCACCGCCGATGCCCACTGCGGTGGACTGGCCAAGGCCTGAGTCCGTGGTCTGCTTTACCGCCTCATAGGTCAGCGTGCCCGACCGCGAGACCACGCCTACGGAGCCGCGCTTGTGAATGTGGCCGGGCATAATGCCAATCTTGCAGGCGTCAGGTGTGATCACGCCGGGGCAGTTGGGGCCGATCAGCGTAGAGGAAGAGCCCTCAAGCGCGCGCTTCACGCGCATCATATCGAGCACCGGGATCCCTTCGGTAATGCAGCAAATGAATGGGATCTCAGCGTCCAAAGCTTCGAGGATTGAATCAGCGGCGAAGGGCGGCGGAACGTAGATGACGGTGGCATCTGCTCCGGTACGCTCGACAGCTTCGTGGCAGCTGTCAAAGACCGGAAGGTCCAGATGCGTTTGCCCGCCTTTGCCTGGGGTCACGCCACCCACCATTTTGGTACCATAAGCGATGGCCTGTTCAGAGTGGAACGTGCCCTGCGACCCGGTGAGGCCCTGGCAGATCACCTTGGTGTTTTCGTCGATGAGAATGGCCATGTTATGTTGGCTCCTTAGGCGGTTGGGCTGAGCAACGCGTTGATGTTGTCATCAATGGGCAGCGTCAGGGGATTGGTGATTTTCAGGTTGAACCCGGTTTTGGCGGCAAGGCTGCGCAACGTGTCCGGGGTGAAATAGTTGACGTGGTCGGGGTAGCGGAAGCCGCACCATTTGGGCCCGATTACGCGTCGGTTGAGCGAAGCGTAGTTCGGCACACGGACAAACATTTTGCCGTTTGGTTTCAACGCGCGCCGGGCGCCTTTGAGTACCTTCTGAGCCTCGGTTTCATGCTCAAGGTAGGAGTTCATGACGATGCCGTCAAAATGCGCTTCGGGAAACTCCCAGATCGCCTCGGCTCCTGCGCCCTTGATGCAGTATCCGCCCCTCGATTTCATATGCGCGTTAGCTTGTGCATGCAGCGCGGTGGACAGCTCGATGCCGTATGGTGTCATGGGTGCGGGGATGCGCCCGCCAGTGCCGCAGCCGATATCGAGCACCGCACCGTTCTTGAACCACGCCCGCATCTTTGCATCGCGGTCGCGCATGAAAAGCTTCGTTTTGTGCTTTAGGCTGCGAACGAAAGGGGACAAGAACGTCGAGCCTTTTGAAGCCTTCTTCTTTTCAACATAGGTTTTCTCCCATGCGAAATCTTCCTCCAAGGCCTCATAGGCTGGAGGATTGCGCAGGTAAACAAAGTCGCAGGCGTCACATGCCGCGACGACCCACTCATCGCGTGAATAGGCCGCGATGGTGCTAGCGTGCTCTGCGTCGCAGGCGGGACAGGGGCGATATGTAGGTGTGTCGCGCATCTTTCTTACCGGGCGGCTCCGTATCTGGCCTTGGACAGGTATCGGAGACGGGCCCGTACGGATTTCACCCCTTCACGGCTTTCACGATTTTCTGGGCGCCGTCCTTCAGGTCATCGGCGGCAATAACGTCAACGTCGCTTTCGTTGATGATTTTCTTGCCCTCTTCGACGTTGGTCCCCTCAAGGCGGACAACAAGCGGCACCTGCAGGCCTACTTCCTTGACTGCGGAGACGACGCCCTCGGCGATGACGTCGCAACGCATGATGCCACCAAAGATGTTGACGAGGATACCTTTGACCTGTGGATCAGAAGTGATGATCTTAAACGCTTCGGTTACCTTTTCTTTGGTCGCACCGCCGCCCACGTCGAGGAAGTTGGCAGGCTCTGCGCCGTAGAGCTTGATGATGTCCATCGTGGCCATCGCCAAACCCGCACCATTGACCATGCAACCAATCTCGCCATCGAGCGCGATGTAGTTGAGGTCGTATTTGGAAGCGGCGAGCTCCTTGGGGTCTTCCTCCGTCTCGTCGCGCAGTTGGGCGATGTCCGCGTGGCGGTAGACCGCGTTGCTGTCAAAGCCCATCTTGGCGTCGAGGCATTTCAGGTTGCCATTGTCGGACACGATCAGGGGGTTGATCTCCAGCATCTCCATGTCTTTTTCGAGGAACAGCTTGTAGAGCGTGCCCATCAGCGCAACGCATTGCTTGACCTGCTGACCTTCAAGGCCCAGCGAAAACGCGATGCGGCGACCGTGATAGGGCTGGTAGCCTGTGGCCGGATCGACCGAGAAGCTGAGAATTTTCTCAGGTGTGTCTGCGGCGACCTGCTCGATATCCATGCCACCCTCAGTGGAGGACACGAAGCTGATGCGACTTGTCTGGCGGTCGACGAGCAGGGCGAGGTAGAGCTCTGTCTCAATGCCCGAGCCGTCTTCGATGTAAATGCGGTTGACCTGCTTGCCCACAGGCCCGGTCTGATGCGTGACCAGCGTGCGGCCTAACATCTTTTTGGCCTCGTCTGCGGCCTCCTGCACAGATTTGGCGAGACGAACACCGCCAGCTTCGCCGGCATCTGCTTCTTTGAACGTGCCCTTGCCGCGGCCGCCTGCATGGATTTGTGCCTTTACAACCCAAAGTGGACCGTCAAGTTCACCGGCGGCTGTCTTGGCGTCTTCGGCGCGGGTAACTACTCGACCGTCCGAGACCGGGGCCCCGTAGCTGCGCAACAGGCCTTTCGCCTGGTACTCGTGGATGTTCAAAGTCACTCTCCTTACATGCGCTGTTGCACATGATTTGACATCGACACGGCATGCGAGAAAAGGAGATTATGACACGACAGGAGAAAAATCCGACATTTGTGATCACACCATGAAATTGCGTGATCACAAAAATTCGAAGCGAGTGCGAATCTCTAAAAATCGACCTGAATTCGTATTGATATGACGAAAAAAGGGCCCCGTCTGACGGAGCCCTTCAGGGTGTCTGACTGTGCGTGGATCAGGCGAGCGAGCCGTCAATATCCTGACAGGCTTTAACCAGACCTTTGACTGCGTCGACGGACTTGTCGAACATGGCCTGCTCATCCTTGCTCATCTTGATCGCAACGACGCGTTCGACGCCACCTGCACCGATGACAGTTGGCACGCCCACATAGAAGCCTTCCAGCCCGTAAGCGCCATCCACATAAGCTGCACATGGGAGCACTCGTTTTTGGTCTTTCAGGAAGCTTTCGGCCATTTGAATGGCAGAGGTTGCGGGCGCATAGAAGGCCGAGCCGTTGCCCAGCAGGCCTACGATCTCCGCGCCGCCGTCACGTGTGCGCTGAACGATTGCGTCGAGTTTTTCTTGGCTGGTCCAACCCATATCGACCAGATCGGGGAGCGGGATGCCAGCGACCGTGGAATACCGCGTGAGCGGGACCATGGTGTCGCCGTGGCCACCAAGAACGAAGGCCGTGACGTCTTTCATGGAGACGTCGAATTCCTCGGCCAGGAAGTGGCGGAAGCGGGCGCTGTCAAGAACACCAGCCATGCCGCAAACCATGTTGTGGGGCAGACCCGAGAATTCGCGCAAAGCCCAGACCATCGCATCAAGCGGGTTCGTGATGCAGATCACAAAAGCATTCGGGGCGTGGTCGCGGATGCCTTCACCCACGGATTTCATAACCTTGAGGTTGATACCCAGCAGATCGTCACGGCTCATGCCGGGTTTGCGGGGCACACCGGCAGTGACGATGCACACGTCTGCGCCAGCGATATCAGCGTAATCGGTTGTGCCTTTCATCGCGGCGTCGAATGGCGCGGCGGGGCCGGCCTCGGCGATGTCGAGCGATTTGCCTTGCGGCGTCCCATCAGCGATGTCGAACAAAACAACGTCGCCGAGTTCTTTCAGCGCGGCGAGATGCGCGAGCGTGCCGCCAATCTGTCCAGCGCCGATGAGGGCAATCTTGGGTCTGGCCATATCACATGGTCTCCAGTCGGTTTCGGTTGGGCGGAGGCGTAGCGGGTTGGTCGCGCCCACGCAAGGGTGCCGCAGTGCAGCAAAAGAAGTGCGACTGTTTGAATTTGGGTTGGAACATCCTGAAACGCCAGTAAATTAAAGGCTTTCCCCCGAAGTCGTGACGTGAGGGCGCGTTTCAATCGTGATGTGGCGACAAACGTTGAACGGGGTTCAGACCCGCCGCTGCTGACTGGTCGCGGGAATCGCCAAAGGCTTGCGGGAAAGCGGTTGTAAATCGCCGAGGATTTTCCCAACGTCCGGCCAATGGAATTTGACACCACCTTCTTTCTGGTCGCCGTTCCCGCCGCATTTATCGCGGGCGTGTCGAAAGGTGGGTTTGGCGGCGGGCCTGCCTTTGCGGCTACGGCTCTGATGGCGTTGATCATGTCGCCCGCCATGGCGTTGGGGATTATGCTGCCACTGCTGATGATCGCGGATTTGGCGACGCTGCGGCCCTTCTGGAAGCAATGGGATACGGAAGCCGCCAAGGCTTTGATCTATGGCGGGCTGCCCGGCGTGATCTTGGGGGCCGCGCTCTATAAACTAGCCAACGCGGATGTGCTGCGTGTTCTGATCGGGCTGATCTCGCTGATATTTGTGGTGTTTCAAATGGCGCGCGCGCAAGGCTGGATCGCACCGGCCAAGGCACCTTTGGGCAAAAGCGTCGGTTTAATCGCCGGGGTCGTTTCGGGGTTTACGAGCTTTGTCAGCCATGCCGGAGGCCCGCCGGCGGCAATGTATTTGCTGAGCAAGGGCATGGGCAAAACCACCTATCAGGCCACGACGGTGCTGGCTTTCTGGGCAATCAACGCAATGAAAGCAGTGCCGTACGCATTTCTGGGTGTATTCACCGTTGATACGTTCAACGCCGGGTTGATCCTTGTGGGCCCAATCCTGCTGGGCTGCGTCGTCGGTGTCTACGCGCACCGGGCCTTACCGGAGCGCGTGTTTTTCCTCATCACCTATGTGCTTTTGGTCAGTGCGGGCAGCAAGCTGATCTATGACGGGCTGACCTAAGCCGGATCGCCGCGGGCTGGCAGCTCTTCGTCGATCCGCTCGAACGCATGGCCGTCGGCCACAAGACAGGTGACACCATCCGGGCGCGTCAGCGTGATCGTCCAGGTCCCCGTCTGCGTAGAGGCGAACATCTCGACGATGGTGCCGTTTGCAGCCATGCCAATGGACTGACGGGTTTCACTGAAGGCAGACGCGAGACGTTCAATGACCGTTTCGCGCGGGGCGCAGCGGTTTTGCTGCTGGGCTTGGCTCGCATGAGTGGCCGCGAGCATGGCGACAAAACCGAAAGACAGGGCGAAAAGTTGTTTCTTCATGAGACTACCTTTGTCTGTGAGCGCGAAGCGCGCCTTTGGGTAGGTCTCAGTCAAGACACGAGGCGGGTTGCACTGCTCGTGATGTGAATGTGTCATCTTGGGCCGCGCCGTTTGAGGCAATCTGCGACCTGCTGAACATGGCGCGAATATCAACAACTGCGCGTTAAGGCTGCGTGCGGTGTTCGCCCGGGTGATGCAACGCCGCGCTGTTCTGCGATGCAGCAAAAGCCGCTTGCAGTGGAGCCGGACCTGTGGTGGATAACAAAATAACAAAAAAGAGGGGTATTCCTTATGCAAACTTACGCGGCACCCTGTAGATCCGTGCTCTATATCCCTGGCTCCAAACCTCGGGCATTGGAAAAGGCACAAGGATTGGCCGTGGACGCCATCATCTTCGATCTTGAGGATGCGGTGTCTCCAGATGAAAAAGTCGGCGCGCGGGACCTTCTGGCGACAACGCTGACTGGTGCCGATTACGGGTCGCGGCGCCGCGTTGTCCGGATCAACGGATTTGACACGGAGTGGGGTGCAGCCGATTTGCAGGCTGTGGCGGCTGCCGGGCCAGATGCGATCCTGCTGCCTAAAGTGAATAGCGGTGCGGATATCGCGACGCTTGCCCAGATGCTGGATGGCATCACGCAAGCTGAAAACACCAAGATCTGGGCAATGATGGAGACACCACGCGGCATTTTGAACGCGGCCGAGATTGCCGCCGCCCCGCGTATGGAAGGATTTGTGCTGGGCACCAACGATCTGGCCAAGGACCTGCGCAGCACAGGTCGGGCGGCGATGATGACCAGCCTGCAGCTTTGCCTGCTTGCGGCGCGGGCCGAAGGGCTGATCTGTGTCGATGGGGTCTATAACGCGTTCAAGGACGAAGACGGGCTACGTGCAGAATGTGCGGAAGGGCGGGACATGGGCTTTGATGGCAAAACGCTCATCCACCCTGCGCAAATTGCGATTGCTAACGACGTCTTTGGCCCCTCTGACGCTGAACTGGATCTGGCCCGCCGTCAGATTGCGGCGTTTGAGCAGGCGCAGGCGGAAGGGCAAGGCGTTGCGGTTTTGGATGGCAAGATCGTCGAAAACCTGCATGTTGCGTCTGCACAGCGCATCCTCGCTCAGGCCGAGGCGATTGCGCATCTGGAGGGCTGAAACATGGCACTACTGATCATTGGCGTTCTGATCTGGACATTTACGCACTGGCTGAAACGTCTGGCACCTGGTTTGCGCGGGGTCATGACTGAGAAGATGGGCGAAGGGTCAAAAGGTGTCATCACCGGCCTGCTGGTCCTCTCGATTGTCCTGATGGTGCTTGGCTACCGTGGCATGGACTTTATCCCCGTCTGGGAGCCGCCATCGTTTTTCCGACATATCAACAACCTTCTGATGTTGCTGGCATTTTATGTTTTTGGCGCGAGTGCTCGAAAAACCGACAAGGTCTGGGTCGGCACCAAAATACGGCATCCTCAGCTTGTCGCGTTTATCATCTGGGCGGTTGCGCATTTGATGGTTAATGGCGATCTGGCCTCAATTGTTCTTTTTGGTGGTCTGCTCGTCTGGGCTGTGGTTTCGATCACTTTGATCAATGCGGCGAGCGGGCCTTGGGTGGTCCCGCCTCGTGCGCCGATGAAGTCGGAGATCACTCTCGCCGTGATCGCAGTCATTTTGTTTAGCGTTGTTGCTGCCATTCACACATGGCTCGGCGTCTCGCCATTTGGAGGCTGACATGAAGCTTTATCGTTTCCTCAGTGAAGAAGACACATCCGCCTTTTGCCATAAGGTCACCGACGCGTTGAATAAGGGCTGGGAGCTTTATGGCTCGCCCACGCAGACATGGGATCACAAGGCAGGCGTCATGCGTTGTGGCCAGTCGGTGGTGAAAGAGGTGGAGGGCACCTACACGCCGGACACCAAACTGGGGGCGCATTGATGGCGACCAAAACAAATGCGGGCCGGTTCTTCGAGGACTACTCCGTTGGTCAAGTGATCGAGCATGGCGTCCCGCGCACTTTGTCGGGCGGCGAGCGGGCAATGTATCACGCGCTCTATCCGGCAAGACATGCGCTATATTCCTCGGACGAGTTCGCTCGTGATTGCGGTCTGCACGAGGCACCGCTCGACGACCTGATCGGGTTTCATACGGTGTTTGGCAAAACCGTTCCTGATGTGTCGCTGAATGCAGTTGCCAATCTTGGATATGCCGAAGGGCGGTTTCTGAAGCCTGTGCATCTCGGTGATACGCTGACCTCGCGCTCTGAGGTGATCGGGGTCAAGCAAAATTCCAGCGGCAAAACCGGGGTCGTCTGGGTGCGCACCACGGGGGTTAATCAGCTTGGCGAAGCGGTGCTGAGCTATGTGCGCTGGGTCATGGTGCGCAAGCGGGACATAGACGCCTCGGCGCCGAAAACGGTCGTCCCGGAATTGGCTGGCGTGGTCGCGGCGAACGATCTGGTTGTCCCCGAAGGATTGGATTTCTCGGGCTACAATTTCAGCCATGCAGGAGAGCCGCATCGGCTGGGAGACTATGAGGTCGGCGAGCGGATCGATCATGTAGACGGGGTCACCGTTGAAGAGGCGGAGCATATGTTGGCCACTCGGATGTGGCAGAACACCGCAAAGGTGCATTTCGATGCGACCGCACGCGAAGACGGCAAGCGGCTGATTTATGGCGGTCACGTTATTTCCATTGCCCGCGCGCTGAGCTTCAACGGGTTGGCCAATGCGCAAATGATTGTTGGGTTGAACGCAGGTGCGCACGCCAATCCTTGCTTTAGCGGCGACACGATCAAGGCGTGGTCCGAGGTGTTGGATATCGCCAAAACCAGTTCTCCCGGTATCGGGGCGATCCGGCTTCGGTTGGTGGCCCAAAGGGCTGGTGCCGCACCGTTTTCGCTGAAAGGTGACGACGGGAAATATCTGCCTGATGTGCTCCTGGACCTTGATTATTGGGCCCTGATGCCGGTTTAGAAAAAACCCGGTGACTTGGCGAAAATTTGACTGCGCATTTCAGCGAATACTGGCTAGGCTCTGCAAATGCGTTGGGTATCTGGCCTCTTGCTTTCTGCGGTTTTGTCTTTGCCCATGCAAAGGGCATCGGCATGTGACATTGCGTTGATCCTCGCGGTCGACGTGTCCGGTTCGGTCGACCAAAACGAGTTCGACATACAGATGAAAGGCTTGGCCGAGGCCCTGCGTGACGGCGCCATTTCCGAGGCGTTGGTGGTGCGCGAGGCGGCGGTGCAAGTTATTCAGTGGACTGGCTCTGGAAGACATCGGGTCTCTGTGCCTTGGACGCGGATCAAGGATTTCAACGATACGGATAGACTGGCCGATGAGATCGAGGCAGATCAGCGCATCTGGCGGAACTTCTCGACCGCTTTGGGGGAGGCTGTGCAATTCGCACAGGGGAACTTTAAGCAGGTCTCTGATTGCGAGCGTAAGGTGATCGACGTCTCGGGTGACGGGCGCTCAAATGAGGGTATTCGCCCGCCTGAGCTACACGCGTCGCTGCTCGCGGATGGAATTATCGTGAATGGGCTGGCGATCGAGGCCTATGACAAAGGGCTGACCACCTATTTCGAAGAGCATTTGATTGTGGGCCCAGGCTCCTTTGCGATGCGGGCGGCAGAATTTGAAGATTACCCCGAGCGGATCCGGCGCAAACTGCTTCGCGAGATCACCAAGCAGCTCTCCGACCTAGACCTGCCGTATGAAAACGGAAATTTGTGATCACGACGCAAATTGCAGTGATCACATTCGCGATGATTTGAAGAAAATGTTGCTACAATTGCGCCCATATCGCCCTGCAACCGCGTGACTCTCTGGCGAAAACGTCTAAACATCTTTGCAGCAAATATCGTAGCCAACACGAAGGACGCAGCCATGGCAGACGTCAACCGGGGGAACCGGCCGCTTTCCCCACATCTTTCCATCTATCGGCCACAGCTGACGTCGATGACCTCAATCCTCACCCGGATCACCGGTAATGCCCTTTTGGTCGCAGCGATCCTGATTGTCTGGTGGTTTCTCGCGGCAAGCTACGGCCCTGAGTATTTCGCAACCGCCGACGCGGTGCTGACTTCTTGGTTCGGCGATCTGGTGTTGTTCCTGTCGCTCTGGGCTGTCTGGTACCATTTCTGTGCCGGCATCCGGCACCTGATCTGGGACAGCGGCCATGGCTGGGAGTTGGAGACCGCAGAGAAGATGGGCTACGCCGTCATCGCGGGCTCGCTGATCTTGACCATCTTCACCGTCATCGTGATTTGAAGGGGCATAACATGGCTTATTTGACAGACCGCAAACGCGCAGAGGGCATGGGTTCGGCCAAATCAGGCACCGCGCACCACTGGTCGATGATGGTCAGCTCGGTCGGGCTGGCGATCTTGATACCGCTTTTCATCTTCACCTTTGGCCCGATCCTGGGGTCGTCGCATGCCGAGGTGGTTGCCTATTTCGCACGACCTTTCCCGGCCATTGTCGCGGCGCTGACCATTGCTGCGTCAATGATGCACTTCAAAGGCGGTGTGCAGACGCTGATCGAGGACTACGTCCATGGCATGGCCAAGAAGGTCACGATCATCTTGATGATCTGCCTGAGCTACGCCATTGCCGCCACCGGCATTTTCGCAATCGCGCGCATCGCACTATAATTTCGGAGCAAACACATGGCTGCTGAATACGAATATGAGACCCATGAATATGATGTCGTGGTTGTGGGTGCCGGCGGCGCAGGTTTGCGCGCCACCCTTGGCATGGCAGAACAAGGCCTGCGCACCGCTTGCGTGACCAAAGTCTTCCCGACGCGGTCCCACACTGTTGCTGCGCAGGGCGGCATCGCCGCGTCTTTGTCCAACATGGGGCCGGACAATTGGCAGTGGCATATGTATGACACGGTCAAGGGTTCGGACTGGCTGGGCGACACCGACGCCATGGAATATCTGGCGCGGGAGGCCCCCAAGGCGGTCTATGAGCTAGAACATTACGGCGTGCCGTTTTCGCGCACGGAAGAAGGCAAGATTTACCAACGGCCCTTTGGTGGGCACACCACGGAATTTGGCGAAGGCCCCCCGGTGCAGCGCACCTGCGCGGCAGCCGACCGCACCGGCCACGCGATCCTGCACACGCTTTATGGCCAGTCGCTGAAGCAAAAGGCCGAGTTTTACATCGAGTATTTCGCCATTGACCTGATCATGAGCGATGACGGCGTCTGTACAGGCGTTTTGTGCTGGAAGCTGGACGACGGCACCCTGCATCTGTTCTCTGCCAAGATGGTCGTGCTGGCGACAGGCGGCTATGGCCGTGCGTATTTCTCGGCCACTTCGGCCCATACCTGCACCGGCGACGGCGGCGGCATGGTGGCGCGGGCTGGCCTGCCTCTGCAGGACATGGAGTTCGTTCAGTTTCACCCAACCGGCATCTACGGCGCGGGTTGCCTGATCACCGAAGGTGCACGTGGGGAGGGGGGCTATTTGACCAACTCCGAAGGCGAGCGCTTCATGGAACGCTATGCGCCGACATATAAGGACCTCGCGTCCCGCGACGTGGTGTCTCGTTGCATGACGATGGAGATCCGCGAAGGCCGTGGCGTGGGTGAGCAGGGGGATCATATCCACTTGCACCTGAACCACCTGCCGCCTGAGACATTGGCGTTGCGTCTGCCGGGCATTTCGGAAAGCGCGCGTATCTTTGCAGGCGTGGACCTGACGAAAGAGCCGATCCCCGTTTTGCCGACCGTGCATTACAACATGGGCGGTATCCCGACGAATTACTGGGGCGAAGTTCTGGCCCCGACCAAGTCAGACCCTGACCGCGTGTCGCCTGGTCTGATGGCCGTGGGTGAGGCGGGCTGCGCCTCCGTGCATGGGGCAAATCGACTTGGGTCGAACTCGTTGATTGACCTCGTGGTCTTCGGTCGCGCCGCCGCCATCCGTGCGGCGGAAGTGGTCAACCCGAACGAGCCTAACCCGCCGATCAATCAAATCTCCCTGCAACGCGCTTTGGACCGTTTCGACGGGCTGCGTTACGCAAAAGGAGCGATGCCGACGGCTGAGCTGCGTTTAGAAATGCAGACCACGATGCAGCAGGACGCGGCCGTGTTCCGTACCGACAAAACGCTGGCCGAAGGCGTTGAGAAGATGGACAACGTTGCGGCCAAGATGGACGACGTTGAGGTGTCCGACCGCTCGCTCGTGTGGAACTCCGACCTGATGGAGACGCTCGAGCTGGCCAACCTGATGCCAAACGCCGTCGCCACTGTGGTCTCCGCCGAGGCTCGCAAGGAAAGCCGGGGCGCGCATGCGCATGAGGACTACCCCGACCGCGACGACAAGAAATGGCGTAAGCACTCGCTGACTTATTTCAAAGGCCACAAAGCCAAGCTGGACTATCGCGGCGTGCATCTGGAGCCACTGACCTCGCATAATGAGGGTGGCATTGACCTTAAGAAAATTGCGCCCAAAGCGCGGGTCTATTGATCCGCGTCGTGGCGATAGTGCTGCCCCTCGCTGCGGTCGCTTGTGCACCTCAGCCGATGACGCTGGAGCGTGCAGATGCGCTATGTCGTGAAGACCTGCGCGGGGCAGATGGCGTGAGCGGCAACGTGGGTGTCGGCGTCGGCACCGGCGGTGTCAGGGCAGGAGGGTCGGTGACCATCGATGACCGCGTCCTAAACCCACAAACCGAAGAAGAGTTTCTGGCCGATTGCATCGCACGCCGCGTAAATGGCGAGCCTGCGCCCACCCGCTTCGGCATTACTTTGGGAGGCCGCACATGAGAGCTTTGCTACTTGCAGTTCCGCTGCTGATGACGGCGTGCGGTGATAACGGTCTGGCGGACCAATTGGCTCGGGATCAAGCCCGCAAGGCGGTCAATCCGGTGTTGGCCGAACGTTTCCCTGGTGTGCCGTTGGAACCTGCCACCAACTGTGTGATCGACAGCGCGAGCGCTTCGGAGATTATCCAGCTGGCGCGGGCCGGGGCGACCACCGTCAGCCAAACGGACGTCGAGCTGATCGTTCAGATCGCGACCCGCCGTGAAACGATCGAATGTTTGCTCAAAGACGGCATTGCGCCGTTTCTGATCTAGGAGAAGACCCATGGTTCAACTGACCCTTCCAAAGAATTCCCGCATCACCGTGGGCAAGACGTGGCCAAAGCCAGAGGGCGCTCAGAACGTCCGGAAGTTCCAGATCTACCGCTGGAATCCTGACGATGGCAAAACACCTCAGGTGGATACGTATTTTGTCGATATGGACAAATGCGGGCCGATGGTTTTGGACGCGCTGATCAAGATCAAGAACGAGATCGATCCGACCCTGACCTTCCGCCGCTCCTGCCGCGAAGGGATTTGCGGGTCATGTGCGATGAATATCGACGGGATCAACACACTGGCCTGTATCTACGGGATGGACGAGATCAAAGGCGACGTGAAGATCTACCCGCTGCCGCATATGCCGGTGGTGAAGGACTTGATCCCGGATCTGACGCATTTCTATGCGCAGCATGCCTCAATCATGCCGTGGTTGGAGACAACGACCAACCGGCCTCGCAAAGAGTGGCGGCAGTCGATTGAGGACCGCAAAAAGCTCGATGGCTTGTATGAATGCGTGATGTGCGCCTCTTGCTCAACATCTTGCCCAAGTTACTGGTGGAACGGGGATAAATACCTCGGACCAGCGGCTTTGCTACATGCCTATCGCTGGATCATCGACTCGCGCGACGAGGCGACAGGGGTGCGGCTGGACGAGTTGGAAGACCCGTTCAAACTGTATCGCTGCCACACGATCATGAATTGCACTAAAACTTGTCCCAAAGGGCTGAACCCGGCCAAGGCGATTGGCGCGATCAAGAAGATGATGGTCGAGCGCCAAGTGTAAGTTTGGGGCGCGTCGGCATATGGGAGGGAGTGCCGGTATGAGTGAGCGGCCCGGTGATGGCGACGCCCGCAAGGCCGTTGAACCCGTCATTTGCTACCCTGTTGAGACATTGCCTGCGCCGGATATGGCGCTTTACGAGCGGGCACGGGAAGCCTTAACGAAGTATGAAGAAATCCGGGTAGAGCCGCGGGATGCGGCCTGCTTCAGGGTACCTCAGGGGCATTTTTTCCGGATCAGGTCGATTGAAGGACCGCAGGTTGGGGATTTGAACCTGTTCAACGCGGGTGACCTGTCGGAACGCTTTTACTCTGGCAAGACACGTGGGTTGCATGGGACGCATATAACGACCGGCGAGCGGATGTGGTCGAATTTCCCAAACTTGCGTCCGATGGCGACGGTGACGCATGACACGTTGGGCTGGTATGGGATCGATCAATTTGGTGGTTCTGTGCATGACGTCATCGGCACGCGCTGTGACCCCTATACGCATAACCTTCTAACATCTGGTAAACATTATCATCATTGCTGCCATTCCAACTTGTCGCGGGCCGTGGCGAGTGAGCTTGGCATAACGCCGCGCGAGGCGGAGGATTACGTCCATGACGTGCTGAACGTTTTCATGTGCACGGGATTTACCCGTGATACGGGACAGTATTTCATGAAGGCCAGCCCTGTGCGGCCGGGGGATTACATTGAATTCTTTGCGGAAATTGACCTGCTGGGCGCGTTGAGCGCCTGTCCGGGCGGGGATTGCTCGTCTGAGCATTCCAGTGATGAGGCGGCATGCTATCCGTTGCTGGTTGAGGTGTTTGCACCTGCTGTAGGTGCGCTGGAGAGCTGGCGGCCTCCTGCGCTGAATGGGTATGACCGAACGCATGGTGTCTGACTTTCAGGTCGCGCTGCGCGCGGCATGATGAAATTCGCTCTTGGGGCGGTTCCCGCCCCGCCGCG
Organism: uncultured Litoreibacter sp.; assembly: GCA_947494645.1. Taxonomy (GTDB): domain Bacteria; phylum Pseudomonadota; class Alphaproteobacteria; order Rhodobacterales; family Rhodobacteraceae; genus Litoreibacter. The sequence goes on along the minus strand of CANLVO010000001.1, from coordinate 2,145,352 downwards.
AGGGCATCCCCCAGAGAGTATTTGTGACCAAATGGAGCGGGTTGGCGTTGCTATTTGAAGGCGGCCTCAAGCGCAATTTCCACCATGTCACCGAAGCTTTTTTCGCGGTCTTCTGAAGGGAGCGCCTCTCCGGTCTGGAGGTGGTCTGACACGGTCAACACCGCCAGCGCGCGGCGGTTGTAGCGCAGGGCGAGATTGTAGAGCTCGGCGGCCTCCATTTCGACGGCAAGGATGCCGTGACGGGTCATTTGTTCATTGAGATCAGGACGTTCGTCATAGAACACGTCTGCAGAATATATGCCGCCGACATGGGTTTTGATGCCTTTTGCCTCTGCGGCATGGAAGGCTTTGTGCAGCAGATCGAAGTCAGCCGAGGGGGCGAAGTTCAGTTCTTTGAAGATGCCGGTGGAAGGCGTTGAAACTGTTGAAGATGTTGATGCCAAAATGACATCGCGGATGCCGACTTGTGGTTGCATGCCGCCGCAGGAGCCGATGCGGATCAGGGTTTTGGCGTCGTAATCCTTGATCAGCTCGTTCACATAAATCGACAATGAAGGCATGCCCATGCCGGAGCCCTGAATGGTGACGCGGTGGCCGTTCCATGTACCGGTAAAGCCCAGCATCCCTCTGACTTCATTGACTAATTTGACGTCTGCAAGAAAGGTTTCTGCCGCCCATTTTGCACGATACGGGTCGCCTGGCAGCAGGACTGTATCTGCAATCTCGCCCGGTTTTGCGCCGATATGAATGGTCATGGAGAAGCTCCTGTGAGCAATGGTTAACAAGGTTAAGGGGGCCGAAGTGCCGCCAAAATTGCGAGTACACAACCCGTACACTTTCCGTACACATCGCGTACATACACGATTTTCGCACGGTGACGTTTAGGTCACATGGTTAACGTGCGCCCTGTTACTCGGCAGGGGCGAGCGCGGCCTCGGCTCTGCGCATCGCGCGTTCCTCCGCGAAGGAGATCATCTGACGCGATTGCTCATCCCAGAGCTGCATCCAGATGCATTTGACCGATGTCTTCAGCGTCATCTTGTAGGCCCCTTGCAGCAGCGGCTCACTCTCCAATGCCTCGGGCAGGCGGTAGAACGGGATCCGGGCATAGAGGTGGTGGATATGGTGGATGCCCATATTGGCGGTGACCCACATCAGCGGTTTGGGCAGCACATATTGCGACGAGGAATGCAGCGCCTTTTGGTGGATGGTCCAGTCGGGTTGCCAGTCGAACTGCGCCTCCTCGAACTGGTGCTGCACGTAGAAGGTCCAGACCCCGGCGGAGGCGCCGACCCAGACCGATGGGAACCAGATCAGCCAGATCGCGGCCCAGCCGCCATAGGCATAAAGCGCCGCCAGCACGCAGGCGATTGCAAGGTTCGTGCCCATGGCGGAGCGCCAGAAGATCCAGCCGTCTTTCCACATCCCAAATGGCAGACGGTGCTGCAGGAAGAACAACCAAACGGGTCCGATGCCGAACAGGAAAACCGGGTTGCGGTAGATTTGATACGCGAAGCGGTGCCAGCCGGGCAGCGCGCGGTATTCGTTGACGGTGAAGGTGTGCACCTCACCAATATCGCGGTCATCGAGATTGCCGAGGTTCTTGTGGTGGTTGGCGTGCATCTTGCGCCACATGTAATAGGGCGTCAGCGTGATCACCCCCAACACTCGGCCGAACATGTCATTGGCGCGAGCGGTCTTGAACAGCGCGCCGTGTCCCACATCATGTTGCAGCAGGAACATCCGGATAGTGAAAACGCCGGTGGTCAGCCCGAAGAAGAACGCCAGCGGGTAGCTGATCTGCAGTGCCCAAAGCGCAAGGGCCCAGCTGATGGCGAAAGGGATAACGGTTTGTGCAATTTCCCACCATGTGCGGGCAGGGATCGGGTCTTTGTATTTCTTCAGACGGCGGGCCAGCGCGCGCGCCTCTTCGGCGCTGATATAGGCGTAGTCCGACTGCTTGGTTGGCAGAGGCTCGGCGTCGGTCAGATCTGATGGCGGCGTCGGTTTCATAAAGCGCTCAAAGAAAATCGGGTTTGGCACCAAAACACGGTTTAAAATACTGACGATCACCTTACCCGGTCAGCGCAGGGGCTCGCAATGGCCAAAAATGCCGCGGATCAGTTATTCTGCGGCGATTCCGGCCGGATCCACGAGGGTGACGAGGTCGTTCATGATGACGTTCAGCTCGAAATCCTTGGGGGTGTACACTTTGGCCACGCCCATCGCGCGCAGGCGTTTGGCGTCGTCTTCGGGAATAATGCCGCCGACCACCACCGGGATATGGCCGACGCCAGCTGTGTGCATCTTCTTCATCAGATCGGCGATCAGTGGGATGTGGGAGCCGGACAGGATTGACAGGCCGACGACATGTGCCTCGTCTTTCAAGGCCGCGCTGACGATCTCGTCGGGGGTCAGCCGGATGCCCTCATAGGTGATATCCATGCCGCAGTCGCGGGCGCGGGCGGCGATTTGCTCCGCCCCGTTCGAGTGCCCGTCGAGGCCCGGCTTGCCGACGAGGAATTTCAGGCGGCGGCCCAGCTTGTCAGAGACCGCGTCGACCCGTTGGCGAATATCGTCAAGCCCTTCGGTGCGGTTGGACGGGTTACGCGACACGCCCGTGGGGCCGCGATACTGGCCGAACGCCTGACGCACCATATCGCCCCATTCGCCGGTGGTGACGCCAACCTTTGCGGCCTGAATGGAGGCCGGCATGATGTTTGCACCGGATTGCGCGGCCTCGCGCAGGTCAGCCATTGCGTTGTCGACCGCGGCCTGATCGCGTGCCTCCCGCCACGCGTTCAGGCGCGCGATCTGGTCCGCTTCTGCGTCGGCGTCGGCCACCATGATGGCCTCGTCGCCAGCAGTCAGCGGGCTTTCTTCGTGCTGTTGGTATTTGTTGACACCGACCACGGTGGTTTCGCCCGTCTCAATACCGCCAAGACGGTTCGCATTGGCTTCGACCAAGCGGGACTTCATATACTCAATCGCCTCGTTCGCGCCGCCCATCGCGTCGATGGTGGCGAGCTCGGCGCGGGCGCCTTCCTTGAGGGCTTCGACCTTACGGTCCACGGCGGGGTTGCCGTCGAACAGGTCGTCATATTCCAGAAGGTCGGTCTCAAACGCCATGATCTGCTGCATGCGCAGCGACCATTGCTGGTCCCAGGGGCGGGGCAGGCCCAGCGCCTCGTTCCAGGCCGGCAGTTGCACGGCTCTCGCTCGCGCGTTTTTGGAGAGCGTCACGGCCAGCATCTCAATGAGGATGCGGTAGACGTTGTTTTCGGGCTGCTGCTCCGTCAGGCCCAGGGAGTTCACCTGCACTCCGTAGCGGAAGCGGCGGAACTTGGGGTCCTCGACGCCGTAGCGGTCCCGGGTGATTTCGTCCCAGAGGTCGACAAAGGCGCGCATTTTGCACATCTCGGTCACGAAGCGGATGCCCGCGTTTACGAAGAAGCTGATCCGCCCGACCATGGCGGGGAAATGCTCTGCAGGGACCTTGTTTTGCAAGTCGTCCAGCACGGCTGTGGCCGTGGCAAGCGCGAAGGCCAGCTCCTGTTCGGGCGTCGCACCAGCTTCCTGCAGGTGGTAGGAACAGACGTTCATCGGGTTCCATTTGGGCAGATGCTCGCGCGTATAGGCGGCGACGTCGGTGATCATGCGCAGGGAGGGCTGGGGCGGGCAAATATACGTGCCGCGCGACAGGTATTCCTTGATGATATCGTTTTGTACCGTGCCTTGCAGCTTGGAGATGTCCGCGCCTTGTTCCTCTGCCACAGCGATGTAGAGCGACAACAGCCAAGGGGCGGTCGCGTTGATCGTCATGGAGGTGTTCATTTGGTCGAGGGGGATCTCATCAAACAATGCTCGCATGTCGCCCAAATGCGCCACGGGCACGCCGACCTTGCCCACCTCGCCGCGTGACAGCTCGTGGTCACTGTCATAGCCGGTTTGTGTGGGCAGGTCGAAGGCAACCGACAAGCCCGTCTGCCCCTTGGCCAGATTGCCTTTGTAAAGCGTGTTTGACGCCTTGGCGGTAGAGTGGCCGGCATAGGTCCGAAAAAGCCAAGGTCTGTCCTTGGGGCGGTCGGTCTTGGTCTCGGTCATGGCGGCCTCCGCGGAATCGGTCTGAGTAACTTTGTTGCGTCTGAAAGTAGATACGGGGAATTTTATACCAATGTCAATTCGCTGCGGCGCAGAAAATCAGGGGCGGTGTTGGAGGCCATTTGGACGGATTAAGTCGGCCGGGGGATAGGGCGGACCTTCTATTAGCGCTCTGATCCGCCCGGGAACAAGCCGCAGGCGCGGGGCGAACGCAAGACCGTCCCGTTTTGCCGTATGCAAACCTAAGGTCTGATGGGCTGGCGCTACTACCTCCTTTGTGCTCCGAATTTTCGGAAGATGGGCATGGCTTCCATAAATCGCTGTCGAAGGGGCGTATTGGTGCCACCCTACGGTCCTGCACGCGCCCGGCTAGGGAGGTCTGGTTCGCGGGACGAAGCCAACCTTGGCGGAGTTTGCGCCAAGGTCCGCTTCTATTCTATAGTGGATGGCAAGACTGACAGGATTGTATGCCATGATCATACCAAAACTGAAGCGTGTAAAAGTCTCATCGGAGCTAGAACTTCGGAACTGGCTCGCCAAGAATTCCGAGCAGCGGCAGGAAGTGATGATTGTCACCAGCAATAAGAAGTCACGTGACAAACACATGAGCAGCGATCAGGTACGGGAAGCTCTTAGTGAATATGGATGGGCTGCTGGTCAAAGTTATACTCTCGATGGAAACCTTGTCGGACATATCGTCAGCCACACCTGATTAAGCCAGGCGTCCCTGAGCCACTCAAGGCTTCCATGTTTAGCGGACATTTGCGAGCCGGCAGCATTCGGGACTTTGGGCTCAAAGCGGTCAATCACGCGGCGCGTTGATCTGCTGCCGCTGAGCCTTGTCTAAGGGCTCGGTCGGGGATGTTGCATGCGAAAGACAGCGTGGAGGTGAATGCCTGCAAGGATTTACCCCGGCGCAATTCCCTGCCAACGTCCGGGCCATGTTTCAGACCGTAGAGTTGCCCGTCTGGGCGTTGATCCTGATGGGGCTTTTGGCCGCGGTCACCGCTGCGTCGCATTTCCTGTTTCCCTCGGTGCGGTGGTTCTTCCGACGCCGGGCGGAGCGGGTGGTGGCAGAGCTGAACACCAAACTGAAACGCCCGATCCAGCCGTTCAAGCTGGCCCGGCGCCACGACATGATCCAGAATGTGCTCTATGACCCTGACGTGATCCGGGCGGTCAATGAATATGCCGACAGCCAAGGCATTCCCGACAATGTCGCATTCGAGACCGCCGAGCGCTATGCCCGCGAGATCGTGCCCTCCTTCAGTGCGTCGGTCTATTTTGGTCTGGGCATCCGGCTGGCGAAATGGCTGTCGCGCGGGCTCTACCGTGTTCGGGTGGTTGGCAAGTCTCATGACGAGATCGAAGGGATCGATCCAGAGGCGACGGTTGTCTACATCATCAACCACCGCTCGAACATGGACTATGTGCTGGTGACGTATTTGGCGGCCAAGGACACATCGCTGTCTTACGCGGTGGGCGAGTGGGCGCAGGGTTGGCCGCTTAGGCCGCTCATCAAAATGATGGGCGGGTATTTCATCCGGCGCAAATCGCTCAACCCTCTCTACCGCAAGGTGCTGGCGCGCTATGTGCAACTGTCGACCAAGGAAGGCGTCACGCAGGCTGTATTTCCCGAGGGAGGGCTGTCGCGGACGGGCGGACTGCAGGAGCCCAAGCTGGGCTTGATCAGCTATATCGTTGAAGGGTTCGATCCCGAAACCTCGCGCGACGTGGTGTTCGTGCCGGTCGGGTTGAATTACGACCGGGTGCTGGAAGACCGCGTGCTGGTGGCCGCGGCAGGGGACAACCGCTCGCGCTTCAAGTTTCGCATGTCGACGGTGTTTCGCTATGTCGGCCGTCATATCTGGCAGCGGGTTTCGGGCAAGTTTCACCGTCTGGGCTTTGCCGCCGTGGCTTATGGTCCGCCCTTGTCCCTACGCAGCTTCCTGCAAGAGCCGCGTGAAGACATCGCGACCGATTTGGGCGAAGCCGTCATGGCGCGGGTGGCGCAATCGGTGCCGGTGCTGCCGGTGCCGATCATTGCATGGCACCTTCAAAAGGCCGGCGGCGCGATGGCGCGATCCGAACTGGAAGCCTTGTTTGAGCAAGACATCGCGACATTTGAAGCGCGCGGTGTGAACATCTGCCTGCCGCAATCGGGAAGTCTTAAAGGCATGGACGCGGCGTTGCGGATGCTTGAGGTGCGCGGCCTGCTGACACAACATGATGGGCAGTTGAAGCTCACCGGAAAGCACGGCGATCTGGCGGCCTATTACGCCCAATCGATCTCTCATCTGGTCTGAGACACCAGCAAAACACTCGCGACATATAATTACAAAAAATGCCCATTTGTGGTTGCAATATTGCTTTGGCCCTAATATTCCATCTCTATTGCGGCGCAGCATTTGATTCTGCGTGGCAGCATGTAAGAGTGAAGGACACCGGCTATGGCTTTGGATACGCGAGAGACAGTTATGGATTACGACGCCCCTATAAAGGACCTCTACGAGGTTGGTGAAATTCCCCCATTGGGCCATGTACCAAAACAGATGTACGCTTGGGCGATCCGCCGTGAACGCCATGGCGAGCCTGAGCAGGCCTTCATGTCCGAAGTCGTTGATGTCAAACAGCCTGACAGTCACGAGGTTGTGGTTCTGGTGATGGCTGCAGGTGTGAACTATAACGGCGTCTGGGCCGGCCTTGGCGTGCCTTTGAGCCCGTTTGACGTGCATGGCGAGCCTTACCACATCGCGGGTTCCGACGCGTCGGGCATCGTGTGGGCCGTGGGCGACAAGGTCACTCGTTGGAAGGTCGGCGACGAGGTGGTGATCCACTGCAACCAAGATGACGGGGATGACGAGCATTGTAATGGCGGCGACCCGATGTTCTCCAACTCCCAGCGGATTTGGGGCTACGAGACGCCGGATGGGTCTTTCGCGCAGTTCACCACGGTGCAAAGTCAGCAGCTTATGCCACGCCCTCAGCACCTCAGCTGGGAAGAAAGCGCGTGTTACACGCTGACACTGGCCACGGCCTACCGGATGCTGTTTGGCCACCACCCACATGAGCTGAAGCCGGGTCAGAACGTTCTGGTCTGGGGCGCGTCGGGCGGTCTCGGCTCCTACGCAATTCAATTGGCGAACACGGCGGGTGCAAACGCCATCGGCGTGATCTCCGATGAAAGCAAACGTGACTTCGTTATGGGGCTGGGCGCTAAGGGCGTGCTGAACCGCAAGGATTTCAACTGCTGGGGGCAGATGCCCACCGTGAACTCACCGGAGTACAAGGAATGGTTCGGCGAGGTCCGCAAGTTTGGCAAGGCCATCTGGGACATCACTGGCAAGGGCAACAATGTCGACATGGTGTTCGAGCACCCCGGCGAAAGCACGATGGCGGCGTCTGTGTTTGTCTGCAAAAAGGGCGGCATGGTCGTGATCTGTGCGGGCACCACGGGCTATAACCTGACCATGGATGCGCGCTATTTGTGGATGCATCAGAAGCGTGTTCAGGGCTCCCACTTTGCGCATCTCAAGCAGGCCTCGGCCGCCAACCAGCTGATGGTGGAGCGTCGTCTGGACCCCTGCATGTCGGAGGTTTTTCCGTGGGACGAGATCCCGCAGGCGCATACCAAAATGCTGCGCAACGAGCATAAACCGGGCAACATGGCGGTGCTTGTCACCGCGACGCAGACCGGGCTCAGCACGTTTGAGGATACGCTGGAGGCCAGCCGTCAAGTCTAGGTGACCGGACTTGACTCTGTGACGATTGAGCGGCGCGAATCGATCCGGTTCGCGCCGTTTTTATGTCGGAAAAATAGCAACTTAGCAGTTTCAGTCACTTACAAATCCGTACCTCACCATTTCTGGTGAAGGGGAAACCGCGAATATATTTTGGCAAGAAATGGCTGATAAACTCCAGTTAACCTTTGATTAACGGTTAATGGAGACACTGTTTATGACAAATGATTGGATCATCGACGTTCTGACCGACCTGCAGCGTTTTTCTCAGAAGAACAGTATGCGCAAACTGGCTGACGGGCTCGACGACACGATTGCTTTAGCGGCACGTGAGCTCTCCGACGCTGACATGCCCGTATCGAGGGTATGTGAGCTTGAACAAACTCGTGGACATGCAGGAGGCGCTTGCAAGCGCCAGATCGCTTGAAGAGTTACAGACCTTCGTCGAAGGGTTGCGCGACGTATATTCCATAGACAACCTCGTTTACCATTCCGTCAATGCCAGCGGCGGCCAATACGCGGCGCTGACCTATTCAAACGAATGGGTCGAACGCTACATCGACAAGGGCTATGAGCGCATCGATCCGGTGGTTCAGGGCTGCTACAAACGCTTCACGCCCATAGATTGGAAAGCGCTGGACTGGTCGGCCAAACCAAGCCGAGACTTCCTAGGTGAATCCGCCAGTGCAGGGCTAGGCAATCAAGGGTTCTCAATCCCGATCCGTGGCCCGTCCGGGCAGTTCGCCTTGTTTTCCGTAAACCAAAAAGACAATGACGACCGCTGGGCAAAATTTACTGAGGAACGGGTCTCGGACCTTATCCTGATTGCACATTACATGAATGAAAAAGCGCTGGAGATTGAAGGTGGGCCGAACCAAGGCCCGGTCCGTGCGCTGAGCCCGCGCGAGAAAGATGCGCTGACGCTTCTGGCGCTCGGCAATAACCGCGCAGGCGTGGCCGAGGCGCTGAACATTTCCGAAAATACGCTACGGGTCTATATCGAGAGTGCCCGTTTCAAGATGGGCGCATCGAACACGGTCCATGCCGTGGCCACCGCGCTGACGCACGGGCTGATCGTCGTCTAAGCCCTCCTCTTATCCGTGATCTGAGCGTTGCCGAACCCATGACAGGGCCGGGCGGGCCGTTTTGGGGCCGTTAACTACGACATGACAGGGCTGCTTTCCTCACTTTGAGAGAGGAAAGCCACCATGATCCGCTATATCTACGCCGACGAACTGCCCCGCTACCCGGGGCTGCGCGCCTCCATGCTGCGCGACCGTGCCACGCAATTTCATGATCGACTGAAATGGGAGGTCACCGTGGACGCAGACGGATTTGAGCAAGACCAGTATGATAGGCTGAACCCGCTCTATGTGATCTGGGATGAGGGCGGGGTGCATGGCGGCTCAATGCGGTTTCTGTCGACAACGGGTGACACGATGGTCAACGACCATTTCGCGCATCTGGCCGGAGGGGAGATCACCGCCCCGCGCATCTGGGAGACGACCCGGTTTTGCGTGTCCCCGAACAGCGACAACAAGGCCCGCGTGGCCAACTTGCTGATGATGGCGGGCGCGCAATTGGGCGTTGGGTTCGGGCTGACGCATTCCATTGGCGTATTCGACGCCCGGATGGTGCGGATTTACCGTCAATTGGGCTGGGAGCCTGAGATACTGGGCACCGACGGCATCGGACGCGACACGATCAGCACCGGGCTTTGGGCCTTTGATGAAAAGACGCTGAGCAGGATGTGCGCGGCGGCAGGCGTCAGCCGGGAGCTGTCGCAGCTCTGGTTTGCCCGCGCCTTTGGGACAGACATTCCGAAGGCCGCATAGAGGCGGAATGCGCTGGCGGCGGCAGGGGCGGGCCGCTAGGTTGCGCCCATGGCCGCACCCTCACATATCACCTATTCCGAAGACCAGGCAGAGGCCTATGACGCGGTCGCCGATCTGTTGGGTCGCGCGGGGATAGACATCACCTCTGGCGAGACCATGCCACTGCAGGAAAGCCGAGATCAGGTGATGGCGATTGTCGGCAAGGCGGGATCGGGCAAGACGCTTTTGTTGGCGGAGCTGGTCAACGCGGTGACCCAATCGGGCGTTGATCTGGTTTCAGGTGATTATGAGGGCAAGGCTCGCAAGGATCGTCGGACCCTGGCAGTGCTTGCGCCAACGAACAAGGCGGCCTCGGTGCTGCGCAATCGGGGCGTGCCTGCGACTACGATCCACCGCATTCTCTACACGCCGCTCTATGACCCCGACTACGAGTTGATTGCCGACTGGCTCGCAGGCCAAGGCGACCGGCCGGAGGTTGAGGGGCTGGCCGATGCCGCGTTGGACCGTGCCAAGCAGTTTTACGACGCGCATAAGTCCATTCCCGGCGCATTGGCGGCGGCCGGGCTGCGTGGGTCGGACTTCATCCAAGGGTGGAAGCGCCGCGAGGACCCGCTTGATATTGGGTTTGTCGACGAGTCCTCCATGCTGGACGAAAAGCAGTTCGAAGACCTGCGCGAGATTTTCCCGACATTGGTTTTGTTCGGCGACCCGGCGCAGCTGGCCCCGGTAGGCAGCAATGGCGACATGGTGTTCGATACATTGAAAGACGGGCGCAAACTGGAGCTGTCGCGTGTGCACCGACAAGACGCGGGCAACCCGATCCTTGATCTGGCCCATGCGCTGGCTGACCCGGATGTGGATTTCTACGCGTTCGAGAAGCTGGTTCGTGAGGCGTCCGAGACAGACGACCGCGTGGTTTTCGCAGAACGGGTGGAGGCCGACCGGATGGCCCGCTCCCCGGTTTTGGTCTGGCGCAACGCGACGCGCATCCGGCTGATCCAGGCCTGGCGCGGCGCTTACGGCGCGACGGTGGACACGCTTTTGCCGGGCGAGCCGCTGATTTGCGACGGGATCGAACTGCCCGCAAAACACCGCAAGAAGCGCATTGATCTGGAGGCCCGCGGCCTCGTGAAGGGCGCGCAGGTGGTCTATATGGGGCCGGGCAAGAAACCCGGTTTCTCGCGGCTGCATGTGATTGGGGCGGAGGACCCGCAGGTCTCCGCTGCGTCGATCATCAAAATCGAGGCCCCCGATGAGGAAGAACCGTTCATCCCTTTCGCGGCCCGCATGGGGGCTGCGTTCTTACACGGTGCAGCGGTGACCATCCACAAGGCGCAAGGCTCGCAATGGGACACAGTGCAGGTGTTCGCGCCTGACCTCTATGCCGCTGCCCGTTCCGGGCGATCAGAGGCGGGACAGCCCGTGTGGAAACGTCTGGCCTATGTGGCGATCACGCGGGCTGAAAATCGATTGCTCTGGATCACCCGAAGCCGCCTCAGCAGGCCAACGGCGGCGCTTGATACATCAGACCTCAGCACCGTTGCGCCTGCACCATTGACGCTGGAGGCGCAGACCGACGAGACCGAATAGACGTGGATCAGAAGCGGATATAACGGAACACGGCGGAAGCAAGCCAGCCGGCGCTGATCGCGATGACCAAAGACAGGATGCCGTAGATCAGCGGCTTTTCATGGGCCAGATCGTAGATCCAGCGCTCCAGTCCGACTTTGCGGACGTCGATGAAGGTGGCCAGCCTTGAGACTACCTGACCGTCGCGAGTCAGAAAGATGCGCATCGGGTAGACGCCCTCGACCAGATTGGCGGGCAGGTCGATGGTGGTTGAAAACAACGCCTGATCAAAAAGCTGTATCGAGTTGTCGAGCTGTTGGTACAGGTTTGCCTTGCTGCGCAGCCGGATCAGAGCATCTGTGAAGGCGCGCGTGCCCTCGGCGTCATGCGCCTCGTCGCCAACGGCATAAATTGCGCGCTCCATTGAGACTTGAAACCGGATGTCCTCTTGCGGGCTTAGTACTTCGTTCAATGGCCCGGTCGAGGCGACGGCATAAAAGCTTGGGGCGCGGGCGACTTTGACGGAATCGGTATTCACCCAGATGCCAAATCGGCGATCTTTCTTGCGGACAGTGACGGCGTCATTTGGGCCCTTGATGGCAATGATCACGTCGAGCGGCTCAAGCGCTTCGTCCTCTGGCCCGCCTTTAATCGCGCCATAGATCAGGATGTCGGAGCCGTCGAAATTCGCGGTGATCTCGACATTGCGCTGCGACAGGTCGGCCACGACCTTTTGCGCTTGGACAAAGCTCGGGACGCACAGCGCCAACAAAAAGCAAAAGACCCGGATCAATGCCCGCCCCCCGTACCGATGGAGTACAACTCGGACGGCATGATCAACAGATCAAGCGCCAGCTTGAAGCAGACTGCCAGCACCATGATCGACAGCAGGATACGCAGTTGCTCGGCTTGCAGACGTGCCCCGATCCGCGTGCCAACCTGTGCCCCGACAACACCGCCGACCAGCAGCAACACGGCCAGCGCCATGTCGACCGTGTAGTTTGTCGTGGCGTGCATCAAAGTGGTGAAACCCGTGACGAAGATGATCTGAAACAGCGAGGTGCCGACGACGACCTTGGTGGGCATGCCCAGCAGATAGATCATGGCGGGCACCATGATGAAGCCGCCTCCGACCCCCATGATGGCGGCGAGAACACCCACAAAAACACCCACCAGCACCGGCGGAATGACGGAGATATAAAGCCCAGAGGTGCGGAACTTCATCTTGAAGGGCAGCGCATGGACCAGCCCGTGTTTTTTTCGGGCAGGGGCCTTATGAGGGCCTTTGGCACGCCGGATGGCTTTGAGGCTTTCAAAGAACATCAGGCCGCCGATGATGCCGAGGAAGACGACGTAGCAGAGCTTGACCAGCAGGTCGACCTGACCCATTTCGCGCAAGGCCGCGAAAAGCTGCACGCCCATGGCCGCGCCCACAAGGCCACCGATCAGCAGCACCGTTCCCATCTTGAGGTCGACCGTCTTGCGCCGAAGATGCGCCAACACGCCTGAGAAAGAGGAGGCGACGATCTGGTTGGCTTCTGTCGCGACAGCAACAGCAGGCGGGATGCCGATGAAGAACAAAAGCGGGGTCATCAGAAAGCCGCCGCCCACGCCGAACATGCCGGACAGGATGCCCACAAGTCCGCCTAATCCCAGCAATAGGAACGCGTTGACCGAGACCTCGGCTATGGGCAGGTAGATTTGCATGGACCCCCCTTACGCCCGTCCAGCGGGCATGGGCAATGCAAAAATATAGGTCCAGCCGTCAATTCATGCTGCGATGCAGCGCGAACGGAAAACTGGGACGGAGGTTAGCGTTCTTTTACGTAAGGCTGGCCACCTGCACGAGGTGGTATCGCCTTGCCGACAAACCCCGCCAAGATGATCACGGTCAATATATAGGGCAGCGCCTGCATGAATTGGCTGGGCAGTGTCGCGACGCCTCCCAGCCCAGTGGTGGTCATGATCCAAGCGGCAATGGCCAGCAAGATCACCCCCAACCCACCCAAAACGCTTAGGTCCAGTTTCGATTTTCTGCCCGCGAAAAACAGCACTGCCGCCAGAACAACCAGCACCACGATGAGCAGGGATGCGGGCATGTCGATGTTGGGGTAGCGATTTGAGATCGCCTCCAAAAGGCCGAAAAGCAGCGTCGCGCCCAAGGCCTGTACTGGCCTCCACTTGGCGAAGATCAACGCGGCCAGCGCGATGAAGCCCCGGCCCGCGCTCATCTCCTTGACGAACCCGGCGGCAAGACCGGTCGCAAGGTAAGCCCCCGCGATGCCGCACAGGACGCCGCACATGATGACGGCAATGTAGCGCAGCCGGACCACTGAGATGCCGGCCGTATCGACCGCCGCGGGGTTTTCGCCCACCGCGCGCAGTCGCAGCCCGAAGCGGGTGCGAAACAGTACGAACCAGCTGAGCGGCACGAAAAGCATAGCAACGTAGACAAGGATCGTGTGGCCTGAGAGCAGCTCGACATAGATCGGGCCAAAGAAGGGGATGTCGCCCAATGCGCCCGCGAAGGGCAGGGTCACGCCTTCAAAGCGCCCGCCATCTGTCAATTGCGGCGTGCGCCCGCCCAGCTTGAACACGCTCAGACCGATCAGCACCGTCAGCCCAGAGGCGAGGAAGTTGATCGCCACCCCGGAAATCAGTTGGTTGCCGCGGAAGGTGATGGAGGCCAAGCCATGCAAGAGCGACAGCAGCACCGAGGCGAAGATACCAGCCAACAGCCCGACCCACACGGCCAGACCGCCCCAACCGGGGCTGGCGAGGTACGCGACACTTGCCGACGCGAAAGCCGCCGCGAGCATCTTGCCTTCAAGCCCAATGTCGAAAATGCCCGCGCGTTCCGAGAACAGCCCGGCAAGGCAGGCCAGCAGCAGCGGCGTGGCCAGCCGTACGGTCGAGTCGAGGATTTGGATGATGGTCAGAAAGTCCATGTCTTACACCTCCGCCTTGCGTCGCATGGCAAAGAGCTTGCCGACGAACATCCGGATCATCTGGTCAAGCGCGCCGGTAAACAGGATCACCAGCGCCTGAATGACAATGACCAGCTCGCGGGGGATTTGGGTCCAGAGGCCCAGCTCTGCGCCGCCTTGGTAGAGCGCGCCGAAAAGCAAAGCCGCGAACAGGATGCCTATCGGATGCGACCTGCCCATAAGCGCCACGGCGATGCCGATAAAGCCCGCGCCTTCGACAGAGTTGAGGACCAGCCGCTCGGCTTCCCCCATGACGTTGTTGATGGCCATCAGCCCTGCCAAACCGCCTGAGAGCATCATGGAGATCATGATGATCTTAACGGGCGAAATGCCGCCATAGACCGCCGCTGGCTCTGACTTGCCGAGGGACCGGATCTCGAAGCCCAGCTTCGTGCGCCAAATCAGAAGGTAGACCAAAACGCAGGCCAGAAGCGCGATGAACAGCGTCACGTTGGCAGGTGTGCGGGCGGCGAAAGGGATGCCCACGGCGTTGAGCCAGTCGCTGAGAGAGGGCAGGTGTGTGGCCTCAGTAAATTTGGCGGTGGCCGGGTCCATCGCGCCTGCAGGGCGCAGCACGTTGACCAAAACATAGTTCAGCAATGCTGCGGCAATGAAGTTGAACATGATGGTGGTGATCACGATATGGCTGCCGCGCCTTGCTTGCAGCCAGGCGGGCAGGGTGGCCCAAAGTGCGCCAAACGCTGCCCCTGCAGCGGTAGCGCCCAGCAAAGCCAAGGTCCAATGGGGCCAAGGAATAAACAGGCATACCAGTGCGACGCCCAAACCACCCAACGCCGCCTGGCCCTCGCCGCCGATATTGAACATCGCGGCATGGAAGGCCACTGCGACGGCCAACCCGGTGAAAATGAAGTTGGTGGCGTAGTAGAGCGTGAAGCCCCAAGCATAGGTGGAGCCCACGGAGCCCTCGACCATAAGCTGCACCGCCTCTCGGGGATCATGGCCAGTGGCAAGGATCATCAGCGCCGAGCAGATGAAGGCCAACACCAGACCGACAACAGGCACCAAGACGAGATCGGCCCATTTTGGCAACGGTTCCATTTAGCTGACCCCTTCTAACGGTGCGTTCACCATGCCTGCCATCATCAGACCCAGCTCTTTCTCGTCGGTCTCAGAGGGAAGCTTTTCGCCCATGATCTGGCCGTCGAAAATCACCGCGATGCGGTCGGACAGCGACAGGATTTCCTCCAGCTCGACCGAGACCAGCAAGATCGCTTTGCCAGCGTCGCGCAGCTCCACCAAGCGCTGGTGAATGAACTCGATTGCGCCGATGTCCACACCGCGTGTGGGCTGGCCAACCAGCAGCAGATCGGGATTGCGTTCGATTTCGCGAGCCAGCACGATCTTTTGTTGGTTCCCGCCAGAGAAGCTTTTGGCTTCCAGCATGGGGTTATCGGGACGCACGTCGAAGCGTTCAAATTTGCCGGCGGCGTCTTGCTTGATGGCGGCGTGATCCATCAGCAGGCCCGCGTTGTATTCGTCCCCGTGGTGGTACCCGAAGGCCACGTTTTCCCAAGCCTTGAAGTCCATGATAAGACCCTCGCGCTGGCGGTCTTCTGGCACATGCGCGATGCCGCGTGCGCGTCTGGATCGCGCGTCGGAATGGGCGCCGGTCAGGTCGATCTCCTGGCCGTTTACTTTGACGGAGCCAGTGCCTGTGGTGACCCCGCCCAGAACCTCAAGCAGCTCTGACTGGCCATTGCCGGACACGCCTGCGATGCCCAGAATTTCCCCGGCACGCACGTTCAAAGAGATGCCTTTGAGGCGTTTTACGCCTTTTTTGTCAATGACTTCGAGATTATCGACCTCAAGTACCATCTCTTTGGGTTGCGCTGGTGTCTTGTCGACGCGCAGCAGCACTTTGCGGCCCACCATCAGCTCGGCCAGCTCTTGGGGCGATGTGTCTTGTGTTTTGACCGTGGCCGTCATCTCGCCGCGGCGCATGACAGAGACGGTGTCGGTCACCTCCATAATCTCGCGCAGCTTATGGGTGATCAGGATGATGGTCTTGCCCTGCGCCTTCAGCCCTTCGAGGATACGGAACAGGTGGTCGGCCTCGGCAGGCGTGAGCACGCCGGTGGGCTCGTCAAGGATCAGGATATTGGCCTGCCGGTAGAGCGCTTTGAGGATCTCAACACGCTGCTGCATGCCCACGCCGATATTTTCGATCTTGGCGTCCGGGTCCACGTTCAGCTCATAGTCCGCCGCCAGCTGGGTCAGTTCTTTGCGGGCCTTGGCGAGCGACGGTCCAAGCCGCGCGCCGTCTTCGGCACCCAGCACCACATTCTCAAGGACGCTGAAATTCTCAACCAGCTTGAAGTGCTGAAACACCATGCCGATGCCTGCCGCGATGGCGGCTTGGCTGTCGGGAATGTCGGTTTGATTGCCGTTGATGAAGACCTCCCCCTTATCGGCTTTGTAGAAGCCGTAGAGAATGGACATCAACGTGGATTTGCCCGCGCCGTTCTCCCCGATAATGCCGTGGATCGTGCCGGGCATCACCCGGATGGAAATATCCTTGTTGGCTTGCACCGGCCCGAAAGCCTTGGAGATGCCCTTGAGCTCAATCGCTGGAGCCACGTCGTTCATTCAGGTGCTCCTGTGCCCACAAAGCCGGTCATGCGGGTGATCTTGTTGCCGTCGGTCTCTACGAAATACTGGCCATGCTGAACCATTTCGGAGCCGTCAGGGCCCATACCGCCGAAGGCAATGGTGGCGCGGATGAGGCCTGCGTTTTCGTCAGATTTGACCAGTTTGGCGGTCCAGCCCGGCGGTTTGGCGCTGAACATATTCACGTAAGTGGCGATTGCGGCGGGGCCTGCCAGAACGCCCTCGCTGCGCGGGTCGGCGTACTGGCCGTCGCTTGCAAATACTGAGGCGATTGCGTCTGCACGCGCGGCGTCATCCGCCATGCCCCATGCGTCGAAAAATGTCTCAATGGAATTGGTCATGCGCGCCCCCCGGCAAAGCGAAAAAGGGCCACGCCATGAACAGGCGTGGCCCCAATATCTAGCTCAGCTGCTTAGAAGGACAGCGCTGGGCAGCTTTCGTCGGACATATAGTCATGCACGGTAATTTCACCGGCGATGATTTTCTCTGCAACCGCGTCAACTGCGCCTTTAAGCTCATCCGAGACAAGCTCCGCGTTGTTTTCGTCCATTGCATAGCCCACGCCGTTCGAGGCGAGGTTCAGCACAGAGAAGCCGCCGGGCTGCTCGGTACCGCGCTTGAACGCGTCATACACGGCCACGTCGACGCGCTTCATCATCGAGGTCAGAACCTTGCCCGGGTGCATCCCGTTCTGGTTGCTGTCCACACCGATCGACAACGCGCCAGCATCAGCTGCCGCTTGCAGAACACCAACGCCTGTGCCCCCAGCAGCGGCATAGACCACGTCAGCCCCCTGGCTGATCTGTGCTTTGGTCAGCTCGCCGCCTTTTACCGGGTCGTTCCAAGCCGCAGGCGTGGTGCCTGTCATGTTGGCGATGACCGTAGTGTCGGGGTTGGCCGCTTTCGCGCCCTGCGCGTAGCCGCAGGCGAAGCGGCGGATCAGTGGGATGTCCATGCCGCCGATGAAGCCAACAGTGTTGGTTTTCGACG
Organism: uncultured Litoreibacter sp.; assembly: GCA_947494645.1. GTDB lineage: Bacteria > Pseudomonadota > Alphaproteobacteria > Rhodobacterales > Rhodobacteraceae > Litoreibacter. Next base: position 2,127,502 of record CANLVO010000001.1, on the reverse strand, counting down.
TTTGCGCGGCCATGTAGCCCACGAGGTAGGAGCCCTCATGCTCGGTGAAAACCACCGAGGTGACGTTTGGCTGCTCAACAACCATGTCGATGATCACGAAGTCCGTGTCCGGGTAGTCTGGCGCAACCTCGCCCAGAACGCTGCCAAAGGCGAAGCCGGTCATGACAACCGGGTTGGAGCCTGCTTCCGCCAGACGGCGCAGGGCCTGCTCACGCTGAGCTTCCGACTGCATCTCGATCTCTTTGAACGAGCCGCCGGTTTCATCCGCCCATTTCTTGGCGCCGTTATAAGCGGCTTCGTTGAAGGATTTGTCGAATTTGCCGCCCAGATCGAAAATGATCGCGGGGTCGGCAAGCGCCATGCCTGCGGTCAGCGCGATGGTCGCGGCAGCGCCCATAAAGGATTTCATGAGGGTCATTATTGGTCTCCCAGATGTTTTGTTTGCCTGCAGGGCTTAACGTCCCCAGCAGGTCCGGGGCAGTCCCCCCGGTGTTTGGTTGAGCAGAGTTATCTCTCAGATCATGCCGTATTAAGAAACATTGGCGGCAGGAGGGCAACCGATTCCTTGCCGCAGTGCAGCCAAACGTGCCCCTGTTTTTCTGCCATTTCAGGCTGACCTGCCGTCAACATGCATCTGCTGGATTTTGCCTCACATATCGAGGTCACGTCGCATGATATAGGCGTCGCGCAAACTTCCATCGGTGCCACGCATGTAGGCTGTGCGTTCCGCAACCTCGACAAATCCGTGTTTGGAATAGAGCGCGTGCGCGGCCGCGTTGTCCGTCGCAACCTCGAGAAAGGCGGTGTTTGCGCCAAGCAGGCCGATCTGGTGCAAGAAGGCCTCCACCAACAGATCACCTGTGCCTTGCCTGCGGGTCTCAGGTGGGACGGCGAGGGTCAACAGTTCCGCTTCGCCCGCGACAGCGCGCCCGATCAAAAACCCGCCATTCTGGGTCAGCAGGAAGCTGTGCGGCATTCCCAGAACGCTGGCAAACTCAGCGGCCCGCCAGGGCCGTGGCGCGGTGAAACAGGCGGCATGAAGCGCTGCCAGCTGATCATGGGTCATAGCAGATCACGAGCGCAGGATGACGGGCGCAGGGTCGCGCGGCGGGGCGGCGTCGGCCGGCCTTAGGTAATAGGGGGTCGGGCGTGCGTCGGGCAAACTGTCCAGCGCCGCGACGTATCGGGCAATCGCCGAAGCCGGCGCATAGGGCGCAGGTTGCGCGGTCAGCCCGAGATGGTCGGCGACCTCATGCGAGCGGTGGCCGATGCAAACGCAATCGTCAGCACGCGGAGCTTGAATATCTTCGATGGCCATCTGACGCGGCTCAGATCGCCAGCCGTCGTGGATTTCGCAAACATAGACTTCCTGACGGGTGGCCTGCAGCGTGGCCAGTATGGGCAACGGCGACGCAACCGTAAGGGCATCAAACAGGGTCACGCCAGTTGCGGGGATACCCAGCGACAGGCTCAACCCGCGTGCCGCCGACACGGCGATACGGATGCCGGTGAAATTGCCCGGACCAGTGCCCACAGCAATTCGGGTGAGATCACCGAGGGTGATGCCCGCCTCTTGCAGCGTGGATTCGATGAAAGGCATCAGCGCTTCAGCCTGACCTTTTACCATGTTTTCATAGCGCGCAGCGATCACGTCGCCGCCCGCATAAATGGCCGTGCCGCAATAGGGGCCGGAGGTGTCAAACCCCAATATCATCGGTTCAGTCATTTTTGACCGCGTTCAAGGCGTCGCGCCCTGTTCCGTTTGATCCCGGCAAACCGTCTTCAGCAACCCAATCATGTCTGCGATCGGAGAAGCAATGAAAGCTGGGCGCGAGGCCTGTGGCATCCTCGATCACGCCCAATGGCACCCAGGATTGATCTGGCACATAGTCAAACCGCCCCAAAAGCGGCGAGCCGCAGTCTCGGCAGTTCCAGCGGTTCACGCCTTTTGCGAATGAGCGACCGGGTCCGAGCTTTGACAGCCCCGCGACCGCGTCATCAGAGAACGCCGCAAAGACAGGCGCCGCGGCCCCGGTCCAGCGACGGCAATCCTCGCAATGACAATAGATGACCTGTAACGGCTCCGCGGTGAAGGACAGCGTGGCCTCCCCGCAATAGCACCGGGCAGCGCGTGTCATCAGGCCGCGCCTATGCAGCCACGGGGCGGACTTCCAACACCTCGGGGATGTAGTGGCGCAGCAGGTTTTCGATGCCCATTTTCAGGGTCAGCGTCGAAGACGGGCAGCCCGCGCAGGCACCTTGCATGTGCAAGTAGACCACGCCGCGATCAAAGCCGTGGAAGGTGATATCGCCGCCATCCTGAGCCACAGCAGGGCGCACGCGGGTATCAAGCAACTCTTTGATCTGGCCGACAATTTCGCCGTCCTCGCCAGTATGCTCTGCATGACCTGAAGAGGCTTCACCCTCGACCGCCTTCGCGCCCGACTGATAGTGCTCCATGATCGCGCCAAGGATAGCTGGTTTGATGTGGTCCCACTCGACGCCATCCGCCTTGGTGACGGTCACAAAGTCGAGCCCCATGAACACACCGGTGACACCTTCGACGCCAAAGATGCGCGTAGCCAAAGGCGAGCTTTCAGCCGTGTCGGGTGACGGGAAGTCGGCGGTGCCAACCTCAAGCACGGACTGGCCGGGCAGGAATTTCAACGTTGCGGGGTTCGGCGTGGATTCTGTTTGAATAAACATGGCGGAGACCAACCTTTTCTATCAGGCTTCAAATATGCCCATGCGACCTGCAAAGGTCAAGAGTTTAGAATTATTCTAACTAGCGTCAGCTGATCGCCTCAAGCCGTTCCTTGCTCATGTCGCCGGGCACAATAGTGATTGGCATAGGCAGCGAGCCCGAGTTGCGCGTCAGCTCTGTGACCAGCGGGCCGGGGCCGCCATCTGTGCCAGCGCCCAGCACGAGCACGCCCACTTCGGTATCGTCCTGCACCTGCGCCAGTATCTCGCGCACCGGCTCGCCCTCGCGGATAACCAGCTCTGGGTCGACACCTTGCTTGTCGCGCATCCATTTGGCGAACACCTCGAAATGGGCCACGATCCGCTCGCGGGCCTCTTCGCGCATGATGTCGCCCACGCCGATCCAGTGGTTGAACTCTTCGGGAGGGATCACGGCCAGCACCTCGACGCCGCCGCCCGTCCGCGCCGCCCGCATCGCGGCAAAACGCATCGCGTTCAGGCATTCCTTGCTGTCATCCAAAACGACCAAAAACTTGCGCATGATGTCACTCCTTCGGTCACGGCAAGCGCCATCATGGGGGAAGGGGGGGCATCGCGCAACACGAGATAAGCTGTCACCGAGCCAAAGCGTGTCAGCCGTCTTCCATCGGTCCGCCAGCCTCTTTCCACTCGCCGATGCCGCCAATGTTGGTGACGTTGGCGTAGCCCATCTCCTTCAGGGTTTTGCCGGCCAGCGCTGCTTGCCCGCCCGCGCCACACACAAGGTACAGCTCCGCGTCCTTTTGCATCGCGGGGTTGTGGAACTTCATCTCAGGGTCCGCCGCAAACTCCAGAAAGCCGCGCGGGATCCGAACCGCATCCTTGATGGTGCCGCTTTCGGCAATGGCCGCGCTGTCGCGCACGTCGACAAACACCGCACCGGAGCCATGTTTGGTGACCGCGTCGCCGCCCGGGATGCGGGTGACACTGGCATTGGCGGCGTCCATGTAGTCTTTCGCGGTTTTCATCTCAGATGTCCTTTCAAGGGGTTAGCTGGAGCGCCCGAACAGCGCCAAATACAAAGCGACGAAGACAAGCACGCTGAGGATCAGCCAGAAGACCAGCCCGATCATGCGGCGGCGCTCGCGCTGTCCGACAGCGCCCAGTCCCAATACATCTCGCGCACCTGCTTGGTGAGCGGCCCGTGCTGGTAATGGGTGCCGTCAAACTCGGTGACGGGGGTTACCTTCATCATGTTGCCTGACATGAACACCTCGTCGGCGCTGCGGAAATCGTCGAAGCTGAGCACCTCCTCATGGACGGTGACCCCATTGTCGCGCAAGTTCTTCATGTGCCGCGCCCGGGTGATGCCTGCCAGAAATGTGCCGTTCGGGGCAGGGGTGAAGACCTCGCCGTCGCACACCATGAAGATGTTTGCTGTCGCCGTTTCTGCCACGTTGCCCAAAGCGTCGGCCACCAGCGCGTTGCCGTAGCCTTTGTTGCGCGCCTCGATCAGCATCCGGGCGTTGTTGGGGTAGAGGCACCCGGCCTTGGCGTTGACGACCGCATCCTCCAGAACGGGGCGGCGGAACTGCGTGGTGGTCAGGGTGGTCGCGGCATTGGCAGGGGCCATCGGTATTTCTTCGAGGCAGAGGCAAAACCCGGTCGCTCCGGGCTTGGGATCCACACCCAGATCGCCGCCATCAAGCGCCCAGTACATGGGCCGGATATAGACTTTGGCGTCAGGCGCATACATTGCCAGCCCTTCGCGGGCGGCCTCGACCATGGCGCTGACCTCCATCGTCGGCGTGATCATCAACGCTTCGGCAGAGCGGTTCACCCGGGCACAATGCGCATCGAGATCGGGGGCAACGCCCTCAAAGAACCGCGCCCCGTCAAAGACCGAGCTGCCCAGCCAAGCGCCGTGATCGGCCGCCCGCATGATCGCGGTGTCGCCGTCATGCCACTCGCCTTCGAAATAGGTCTTGATGTTGGTGCCGGTCGCCATGGCAAGGCCCTCCTGAGTTACAGCCAGCCTATGGTCGGCTTAGGTCCAAGGCAAGGCGGCTCAGGGAAGCTCAGACAGCAGGTCGTCGAGATCAAGGGGATCGTTCACCAGAATGATCTCGCCTTCATCATTCCGTTGCCAAGTTTCCGGCGACCGGTCCCAATACAGCTCAATGCCGTTGCCGTCCGGGTCAGAAAAATACACGGCCTCGCTGACCGCATGATCGGCCGCCCCTTCCAGCTTGACGCCATGATCCAACGCCCGGCGCAAAGCCACGGCCAATGCGGCGCGGTCGGGGTACAGAAACGCGGTGTGGTAGAGCCCCGGATGCCCCTTAGGCGCAGGCGCGCTGCCCTTGCTGTCCCATGTGTTCAGCCCGAGATGGTGGTGATAGCCCTCCGACGACAAGAACGCCGCCTCCTTGCCATAGCGAAGCTGCAGCTCCAATCCGATCACGTCCCTGTAGAACGCAATGGACCGTTCCAGATCCGAGACCCGCAGATGCACATGTCCGATACTGAGTTTTGGGGGCGTGGCTGTCACACTGTTTCTCCTTTTTAGGCGACCCTTCAGAAAGCCACCGGAGATGTAAAGCGCCGTCCGGGTTCACTCGCGGGCCGCTTGCCCTGTCCGACTGAATGGGCCACTAGGGCCATCCACGCCAAAACCGGAGGCCACATGACCACCAGACCGAACCAGAACCTGCGTGGCATCTGGCTGATGATCGCTGCGATGGCGGCTTTCGCGGTGGCCGACACGCTGATCAAGTTTGCGGCCACGACGCTGAGCCCGGCGCAGACGACTGTGCTGCTGACGGGTGGCGGGTTGATACTTTTCGCGGTCATGGCGCTGGTTCAGCGTGCACCATTGCGTCCTCGCGATGCGGTTTCTCCTGTTCTGCTGATCCGCTACGTGTCTGAGCTTTGCGGCACATTCGGCATCGTGCTGGCGCTCACCTATGTGCCGCTTTCCACCGTGGGTGCGATCCTGCAAGCCACACCTTTGGTCGTCGCCGCAGGCGCGGTGCTGCTGTTGGGGGAAACGGTCAGCTGGCGGCGATGGTCGGCCATTGCGCTGGGGTTTTTCGGCGTGCTGCTGATCATCAAGCCGGGCAGTGCTGCGTTTGATCTGAACGTGCTATGGCCGGTGCTGGCCATGTTCGGGCTGGCGGGCCGCGACCTGACCACACGGGTGACGCCGCCCGGCATGGCCTCAACCGCGCTGGCCACCTACACAATGGCCGCCGTGGTGCCCTTCGCCGTCCTGTGGTGCCTCTTGGCGGGCGATCCGCTGATCCCGACTGAGGCCAACTGGCCGCTGATTATCGCCATGATCAGTTGCGGTGCATTGGGCTATTTGTTGATCATCAGTTCGGTGCGTGTCGCCGAGGTCTCGGTGGTCTCTCCCTACCGCTATTCCCGTCTTCTCTTCTTGCTATTTTTCGGCGTCACCCTCTTCGGAGAGCGCCCGGACGCTCTCACTCTGCTCGGCGCCGCCATCATCATATTTTCAGGCATCTACACCATGTGGCGCGACCGGTTGGCCAAGCAGAGGTAAGCGGGCGAGCGTTTTGAAGTCTTGCCCGCGCCTTGCACATGGGCGTTTGCTTGCCGCGTTCCGCCGCTGCAAGAGATCAAGTTTGATCGGTAAAGTGGTATGGGCCAGAGTGCCGGGTAGGGGCATCCGGCTGGGATCATTTTGAAGACTCTCAGCTGAACAACCGTGAAGCAGGATTGGGTGGAAGAACGATATGAGTTCTGTTTGGCGAGAATTGGAGCGTGACAAGGATAGCACGTCACACGACTACTTTTCTTTGCCTTGGGGCGCTTACACTCCAAACTTGATCCAAAAACTGATCGTCGCAATCACAAGAAAGACGGTTCTGCAACGTGGTGCGCTTCGGATGAAAATGTCGAAGCTGATCATGTCCTTCTCCAGCCCGCTGGATATTGAGTTTCGTGGCTGCCGGTTCCGCATCGAGGCGCGCAACAACCTGATCGAAACGGGCATTCTGACGCGTCCAACTTACAATGCAGAGGAGATCGGGTTTTTGTCAGAAGCGCTGACGGATGGGGGCGTCGCGGTCGATATTGGCAGCAATATAGGCCTCTACAGCTTGCCCTTGGCCAAAGCCGCCGGACGCGCAGGTCAGGTGCTGTCAATTGACGCCAACCCTGACATGCTGCGCCACCTCGCCTTCAATGCCAGTGCAACAGGATTGGAGAATATAAAAGCCGTCCATGTCGCCGTTGGCGCGGAAGAAGCGATGGTCGATTTGCAAATCGTCAAAGATGACGTTGCCAATGTTCGGGTGGCTGAAAGCGAAACTGGGCTGACTCGCATGCTACCGCTTTTGCGTATACTGTCAGAGAATGGTGTGGACCGGGTAGATTGTCTCAAGATCGACATCGAAGGGCATGAAGACAGCGCCATGGTTCCCTTCTTGCAGCACGCCTCCGATGATTTATTGCCCTCCCGCATTGTCATCGAGCGGGCGAGCGCAGCAGCTGACTACCCCGGCTGTGTCGCGGAATTTCGACGTCTCGGCTATGAGTTGGTTGGCCAGACCCGCAATAATTCCATGTACATGCGCCACTGAACCTGAGCCTCAAAACCTTCGCTCAGCCATGAAAGCGAGGTCGCTTTAGGCGGGTAAAAAGCTGGTTAATGAATTTCGGAAATCATATTCGAAACAATGAGTTAACCCAATGCGGCGCATGCGCCGCGTTGGGCTGAAACAGGCTCAGCTGCCGACCATGCCGACGATCTCGTAGGTCTTCTTGAGGATGGGAGACGCGATCTCTCTGGCCCGCGTGGCCCCTCGATCAAGGATCTTGTCGATTTCATCGGGGTGCTCCATCAGCCGGGCCATCTCTGTTGAGATCGGCGACAGCTTGGCCACCGCCAGATCGGCCAGCATAGGCTTGAACTCGGAGAACTGTTTGCCCCCCACATCCGCCAGCACTGCCTCCACGGACCGGTCATCCATGGCCGCAAAGATATTGACCAGATTGCGCGCCTCCGGACGATCTTTCAGCCCCTCCACCTCAGATGGCAAAGCATCCGGATCCGTCCGGGCCTTGCGGATTTTCTGGGCAATAGCATCGGCATCATCAGTCATATTGATCCGGCTCATATCCGAGGCGTCCGACTTGGACATCTTCTTGGACCCGTCCCGCAAGCTCATCACCCGTGTCGCCGCCCCCTCGATCACTGGCTCAGTGACCGGAAAGAAGTCCACGCCATAGTCATGGTTGAATTTCGCCGCGATATCGCGCGTCAACTCGACATGTTGTTTCTGATCCTCGCCCACCGGCACATGCGTGGCGTGGTAAATCAGGATGTCTGCCGCCATCAGCGCAGGGTAGGCAAACAGCCCAACCGAGGAGTTTTCCCGGTTCTTGCCCGCCTTGTCTTTGAACTGCGTCATCCGGTTCAACCACCCCATCCGGGCGACAGTGTTGAAGATCCAGCCCAACTGCGTGTGCTCAGGCACCTGCGACTGGTTGAACAGCACTGATTGCTCCGGATCGATACCGGACGCAATAAAGCCCGCACAAAGCTCACGCGTGTTGCGCCGCAGATCGGCCGGGTCTTGCCAGACGGTGATCGCGTGCAGATCGACCATGCAGTAGATGGTTTCGAACTCGTCAGCCTGCATGTCGACGAAGCGCTTGATCGCGCCCAGATAGTTGCCAAGCGTCAGCCCGCCCGAAGGCTGGATGCCGGAAAACACGCGCGGTGTGAAAGTGGTGGCCATCAGGGGCGCTCCGTCTGGAATGTTGCTGCGTCATCGCTTACCGATGGGCCAAACAGAGGTCAACCGGAGCAAGGCACCATGCACAACCCCCACGCGGATGAAAGCCCGTTCAACTCCGTGCCAGCCGTGGTCGTGGCGCTGGCCATGGTGATCGCGGCGGTCGAGATCGTCTTGCAAACGGGCGAAGCCGGTTTGGCAGGCGGGCCGCAAGCCATTGGATGGCGGCTGACAGCGCTCGAAGATTATGGGTTCCTGCCCGCTGTTTGGGAGTTCATGCGCTCCACCGGGCAATTCCCGCCGGAGCAGCTGATGCGTTTCGTGAGTTACCCTTTCCTCCACGGCTCCTTCACACATGCCGCATTTGCGGTGGTGATCGTGTTGGCAATCGGAAAAGCCGTAGGCGAAATCTTTGCCGCGTGGGCAGTGCTGGCAGTATTCTTTGTCTCCTCGATCTTTGGGGCGCTGGTCTATGGGGAACTGGTCTCTGTCAATGCGCCGCTGATCGGGGCCTATCCGGGCGGGTACGGTTTGATTGGCGCGTTTACGTTCCTGCTTTGGGTGCAGCTGGCTGCCGTTGGAGCCAACACCATGCGCGCCTTTACACTGATCGGGTTTCTCTTGGCGTTCCAACTAGTCTTCGGCATTTTCTTTGGCGCCGGTTACGATTGGATCGCGGACGTCGCCGGATTTATGGCCGGTTTTTTGCTGTCATTCGTTGTGAGCCCCGGCGGCTGGGCGCGGGTGGTGGCCAAGCTTCGGCGAGACTAGCGCCGCATTGATGCTTTCAAGTCCGCCGCGTTGAACGCGCCAATCCCCTTACCGATCAGGTAATAGGCGACGCCGCCTAGGATCAGCAGTATCGCGAGGGCTGCATATCTCCACCCTGGCGTGCCAAGAAGCGGCAGCAACATCACTTGCAGCGCATAGAGGACCACGCCCAACAAGATCGAAGCGATGAGGATGCGGGGCATACGCGACTTAAACCTCGCGTCAAACACCGCAGCCTGACCGAATTTGCGGCTGCCGCGCCAAAGCTGCCAGGCCATCGTCCAGCCTGCCAAGGTGGTGGCCAAAGCCGCTGCGAGATAGTCGAGATAGGGCCACAGCCCAACCGCGATCACCGCGTTAACCACCATGGAGACCAGCGCAAATTTGAAGGGGCTTTTGGTGTCTTCGCGGGCGAAGTAGAGCGGCTGGAAGATCTTCTGCAGTACGAATGCGGGCAGCCCCAGCCCGTATACTGCAACAGCGAGGGCCGTGGCGGCAGCGTCATCCGAAGTGAACTGACCCCGCTCGAAGAGCACGGATATCATCGGCAGAGGCACCACCATCAACGCAATGGCGCAGGGCAAGGTAAGGGCCAGGGCGACCTCTCCGGCGCGGCTAAAGGCTTCTTGACCGCCAGCGGTATCACCCGATTGCAAGCGGCGTGACAGCTCTGGCAGCAGCACGACGCCAATGGCAATGGCCACCACGCCCAAAGGCAGTTGGTAGAGCCGGTCGGCATAGTTGACCCAGGCGATTGCGCCTTCCGTCCAGCTGGCAACGTTGCGACCGACCAGCAGGTTGATCTGCACCACGCCACCTGCGAGCGCAGCGGGGGCAGCGATGATCGCCAAGCGTTTCAATTCCGGTGTGAGGCGCGGCCGTTTGGGGATGAGGCGGTAACCCGCGCGAGCGGCGGCAACCCAGACCAAGGCGAGTTGTGCGATACCCGCGATGGGGACTGTCCATGCCAGCGTCAGGCCGATGTCCCAGCCGAGAAAGTAGGCGGCAGTGACAGAAGAGATAAACAGGATGTTCAGCAACACGGGCGCGGCTGCGGCCGCCGCAAAGCGCCCCGTCGCATTGAGTACGCCGGAGAGAAGTGCCGCCAGCGAGATGAACAGGATATAGGGGAAGGCGATCCGTCCAAAGAGCGTGGCCAGCGGCAGGCGCTCGTCGCCGGAAAAACCGGAGGCCATCAGCAGGACCAAAGCGGGCATGAAGATCTGCGCCAGCACGGTGAAGAGGATCAGGATGGTCGCCAGCCCGGTAAAGGCGTCGCGGGCGAACTCCAGCGGGGCCTCGCCACTTTCGACCTTCTTAGAAAACATCGGCACGAAAGCCATATTGAAGGCGCCTTCCGCAAAGAAGCGGCGAAACATATTGGGCAGTGAGAAGGCGATCAGAAAAGCTTCAGCCACGGGGCCGGAGCCAAGAAAACCCGCAATGAGCACGTCGCGCACAAATCCAGCGATGCGCGACAGCAGTGTCCAGACACCCACGGTCGCAAAGCCGCGCATCAGGCGGATGGGGCGCTTGGAAGAGGCCTCAGGCGTGGTCAATTGAAAGCTCCATAGCGCGGCTAGTTTTCATCCGGGGGCGTTACCGTTTCGCTTTTGTCTTTTGCCTCATGGTCGATCCAGCCGACCTTGAAGCCCCAGTCGTGATAGGTGAAGTCGAGCTCGCGCAGCGGCAAGCCCTCCTGAATAAAGGCCTCCTCCGACATCACCACGAGGCCCAATGGGGAGACCTCGAACTTCGACGAAAACAGCACGTCCCGGAATGCCGCATATCCGAAGAAGAGCCAAGTCTTGTTCTCCGGGTCGTATTCAATCAGCTCAAGCGGTTCGACGGCGCGCATGGCGTCGAGCTTTGTCTCTCCGGTGGCCGTCGCGGTCCAGTTCAGGCTGGAGCTGTCCTCCACAAGGTCAAACGTGCCATGCTTTCCGCGAATGTAGCTGAAGAAGAAGCGGATATATTCCTCCACTTCTTTCGCACTGTTGAGCCGCAGCTTGCCGGAGGCCGCTATTTTATAGACGGGGTCATTGCTTCCATCCAGGACAACCGTGCGGCCAGGCAGGGCTAGCAGGACCAGAACAAGGTCTTCGTGGTCTTCGGCGCTCAGCTCGATTTCGTAAAGCGCGGTGTTGCCGATGAAAGACAGCCGCGTGGTGCGGGCGGAATGAATGGCGAGGTTTTCCAGCTTCAGCACCCCGTCATGGGGCGACTGCAACGTGCCAAGAAGCTGGCGCGTCGTATCGGCCTCGACAGTTTGCCAGTCGGCGTTGTAGAGCGGCTCGCTGCGCCAGAAGGAAGTGTAGCCATCAAAGGGTGTCGGGATCTGGCTGGCAAAGGCCTTCGCACACACCTCGCCTTCGGGGTAGAGCATGCAGGCAATCCGGTCATCAATGCCGCGATCCGTTTTGGCGATGAGCCAGTAATCAGTGAGAGTGACGATGGCCCCCAAGAAAACGGCCGTTACGGTCACCAGCCGCCGCCGCGACTTGAAATCAGGCAAGATGATGGTTGCAGCCACGCCGACAGCGATCATCGCCAGCGAAATTTCCTTTAAATGCTCAAGAACCATAAGCCACGCCCAGTTAGCCCCCGACTATTCGAGTTCCCGAATGCCCGGTCAAGCTTTTCACGGCGCGGCCCTTTCGACGCCTTGAGTGATGGCGGCGCGGAGGCGTTTTTCGATGCTGGCCTGTTTGTCCTTGGAGTGGAATTTCAGCCCGAACATGTCTTTGACGTAGAACGTGTCGACCACCTGTGCGCCGTAGGTCGCGATGACGGCGGAGGCGATGTAGATGTTTGAGGCTGCTAGCGTGCTGGTCAGATCAAAGAGCAGCCCCGGCCGGTCGCGGGTGTCGACCTCGATGATCGTGTAAATTTCTGAGCCGTCATTGTCGAAAATGATCGAGGTGGGAACGGTGAACTTAGATTCGCGTTTCTTAACTTTGTCGCGCGTCTTCAACGCCTCACGCGCGATGACCTCACCTTTCAAAGTCTTCTCGATCATGGATTTCAGACGTGGCAGTTTGCCAGCCTCATAGGGGCTGCCTTCGATGTCCTGGATCCAGAAGGCGGCTGTCGCGAACCCGTCCTTGGTGGTGTAAGTGCGGGCGTCAACGACATTGGCACCAACCAGGGCCAAAGCCCCGCACATGCGGCTGAAAATGCCCGGATGATCCGCGATGGCGAAGCAAACCCGCGTGGCGTCACGGTCCTCGTCGGGGGTCAGCTTGACGCGGATTTCATCGGCATCAAGGCCCAGCAGTAGCTCGGCGAAATCGACATGGGCGGTGACATGCAGGCCTTGCCAGTAAGGCGGATAGTGGCGCGATGTCTCTTGGCGCATGTCCTTCTTGTCCCAATCGGGCAGGGCGGCGCGCAAGTTTTTCTTGGCCTCGGAGCCGCGTTCCTCGCGGTTGAGCGCTTCCATCCCATTCTCCAACCCGCGTTTGGTCTGGCGGTAGAGGGCACGGATAAGGGAGGCCTTCCAGTTGTTCCACACATCAGGCCCGACGCCGCGAATGTCGCAGACGGTCAAAACGCAAAGCAGGTCGAGCCGTTTGACGGTTTTGACCGCCTTGGCAAAGTCGCGCACGGTACGAGGGTCGGCAATGTCACGTTTTTGAGCCATGTCGGACATCAGCAGGTGGTGGCGCACAAGCCATTCTACTGTCTCGCATTCTTCAGGGTTCAGACCGAGCCGAGGCGCTACGTTCCGTGCAATCTTCGCGCCCAGAATAGAGTGATCCTCTTTCTGGCCTTTACCCAAGTCATGCACCAGCAACGCCACATAAATGACCTTGCGATTTATGCCGCGCTTGAGGATTGAGGATGCGACGGGGAGCTCCTCGATCAACTCCTCGCGCTCGATCTGCGCGAGCACAGAGATCGTCTGAATCGTATGCTCGTCGACCGTGTAGCTGTGATACATGTTGAACTGCATCATCGCGATGATGTTGCCAAATTCGGGGATAAATGCCCCCAAGACGCCCAACTCGTTCATCCGCCGCAGGGCGCGTTCCGGGTTCCCGTGTTTCAGGAGCGTGTCGAGGAAAATCTTGGACGCGTCTTTATTCCAGCGGGTCTTTTCGTCGAGCAGATGCAGGTTGGCGTCGATCAACCGCATCAGGTTGGGGTGGATCAGGTAGCCCGTGCGCAGGGCCTCCTCAAAGACCCGCAGCAAGCTCAGAGGGTCGCTTAGAAACGCGTCAGGATCGGACACATCGAGCCTATTGTGCGTCAACGCGTAGCCTGGTTTCAGTTTCTTTCGGCGGGCATTGCGAAACATGGTTATGATCGCCGGAGCTTGTTTCACGTGTTGCGCTTCAAGGTCGGTCAGAAGGATGCGCGTGAGCTCGCCCACCCGGGTGGCGTGGCGGAAATAGTCTTGCATGAAATGCTCTACAGCGCGGCGACCGCCATGGTCGCGGTACTCCATGCGGTCGGCTACCTCCACCTGCATGTCGAAGCTGAGCACCTCATTTGCGCGGTTCGCGGCGAGATGCAGATGTGAGCGGGCAACCAGTAGGAAATTCTCGGCGGCGGCAAAGTCGTCCCGCTCGTCCTCGGTGAAAACGCCTGCGTCGACAAGCGCTGCGACCGTGGGCAAACGACGCGTGTATTTGGCGACCCAAAGCAGTGATTGAAGGTCGCGCAGCCCGCCCTTGCCCTCTTTGACATTCGGTTCGACCAGATAGCGCTGCCCGCCGTGGCGGCGCAGGCGCTCGGCGCGCTCTTCCAACTTGGCCTCGACGAATTCCCGCGCGGTGCCAGCGAACAATTCGTCCCAGAGGCGGCGGTCCAGCTCCTCGGCCAGAGGCGCTTGGCCTGCGATCAGGCGGTGCTCCAGCAGGGCGGTGCGGATCGTGTAATCCTCGCGGCCCAGCCGCAGGCAGTCCTGCACGGTGCGCGAGGCGTGGCCGACCTTCAGCTTGAGATCCCACAGGATGTAGAGCATCGACTCGATGACGCTCTCGGCCCACGCAGTGATCTTGTACGGGGTCAGAAACAGCAGGTCGACATCTGAGAAGGGGGCCATCTCGCCGCGCCCATAGCCGCCGATGGCCATGAGGGCCAACCGCTCAGATTCCGTCGGATTTGGTAGCGGATGGAGATGAGTTTGGGCGACATGCAAAGTTGCGCGCACCAATCCGTCGGTTAGGTAGGTGTAGGAATGGGTCAGCGGATACCCGGCCATTGGTTCGGCGGCAAAAGCCTCTGCCAGCCTCTTGCGGCCCTCAGTGTTGGCGGCCTTCAGGCGCGCAACCGTTGCGTCACGTATGTCGCGGGCGGTGGTGCAGTCTGCAATAGCGGCGTCAAGCTCGGCAGTGACCGCATCCAGATCAAAAATGTCAGACGCCGGGCAGATCAAATCCCCCGGCGTCTGTGTGTCGGTCAAATCTGCCAGCGGATCAGAACCCGCCGCTAGAGAAAGACTTTGGCGCTGCATCGACAATTCTGACCTGAGCATTGGTGACTTGAGCAATCGCGAGGGCCCGTTGCACGGTGCCATCACGTTTGAGGCGGAATACCCCGTTCACGCCCGCAAAACCAGAGCTTTGCGTCAGGTTGCCACCTGTTGCCTTGAGATTTTTCGCCGCAAGCGCCCCGACAGCGGCCACACCGTCATAGGCGAGCCCGGCCAGCGGGTGCGGCGGGTTGCCATAGGCGGTTTGGTAGCGCGCGTTGAACTGCGAGGTCAGGGACGGGTCAGGGAGGGCGAACCAGCCGCCCTCAAGCCCTTGCAGGGTGAGCGTTTGTGGCGGCACGTCCCAGCGGGTGAGGCCCATATACTTAACGGAAGACGGGTCGATGCCCGCACCAGGCAGCAGTTCGGCCAAGAGCGGCAATGCACCCGCGCTGTCATCCGTGAGCATAATCGCCGTGGCCCCCGAGGACCGTACAGTTTCCGCAATTGCTGGAACGGCACTGGCGATGCCTTCTTGGCTAAATTCGAAGGAGCCGTCGCCTACGATTTGTACATTCGCGCCCGCGGCTGCACGGGTGATTGACGACTTGGCGATCTCGCCCACAGGTGTACGGGGCGCCACAACCACAACGCTGGAGCGGCCTTGTGATCTGGCGTAGTTCATCATCCGGGAAGCGATATTGTCGAACGTGTTGCCCAGCACGAACAGGTTGCCGCCGGCGATGGAGGTGTTATTCGAGAACGCGAGTACATTGACGCCGTCATCACGTGCAGCGACAGCGGCGGCATTGGCGGCATCCGAGCGCAGTGGCCCGACAATGATCTGTGCCCCTTCGGCAATTGCCTGATCTGCCACCGCAGCAGCCGTTCCGGCCTGACCTGCCGTCCGGTACACTTTCAAGTTCACGCTACCACCCAAATCTGCAGCCGCGAGACGTGCCGCGTTTTCCAGAGAGCGTGCAAGCCCCTCGTCGCCCGGCGTAGGTGAGCCGTAGGGTACCAGAAGGGCAACCGTAACCGCATCGCCCTCGTTCAATGCCTCCCCGCCACCAGAGACGGTGGGCAATGCCACATCACATGCCGCGACTGCTGCGGTCACCCCAAGCGCCGCCACCAAGCTGCGGCCCTTGCGGGCCATTCCTAAAACGTTGAACATAAGCCATATCTCCCTGCTCACTGCAGAACCGCATTGTCGGGCCCTACTGTTCCAGCCGCAAACTAGGCGCTCTGGCGGGTCAAGTAAACGTGAAGGACCGCGCAAACATCATGACTGCAGCAAATCGCGTAAATCTCCCCGTGGGGCTCTATTTTCTGGCCACCCCGATTGGAACTGCGCGCGACATTACGCTCAGGGCGCTCGATATTCTGGCCTCGGCAGACGTTCTGGCCGCAGAAGATACGCGATCTTTGCGCAAACTGATGGATATTCACGGCATAGCGTTGGAGGGACGAACTTTGCTGTCATACCATGACCACAACGGCGAGGGGCAACGGCCGCGACTGCTGCGTGCGCTTGAAGAGGGCAAGTCGGTGGCCTACGCATCGGAAGCTGGCACGCCACTGATTGCTGACCCCGGCTACCAGCTGGGCCGCGTTGTGGCGGATGCGGGCCATTTGGTGACATCTGCACCGGGCCCTTCCGCGGTTTTGGCGGCTTTGGCGGTGTCGGGTCTTGCGACAGACAGCTTCTTTTTCGCGGGATTTGCGCCCAGCGCCAAAGGGGCTCGGCAAAGCTACCTTCGCTCTCTGGCGGAGGTCCCGGGCACATTGGTGTTCTACGAATCTCCCAACCGGGTGGAGAAATCATTAGCGGATATGGTTGAGGTGTTCGGGCCGGATCGGGAGGCCGTGATGGCGCGGGAGCTGACGAAGAAATTCGAGGAGGTGCGCCGAGCGCCCTTATCAGAATTGACCGCAGAGATGGCGGGACGCAGCCTTAAAGGCGAAGTTGTGTTGTTGGTCGCACGGGGCGAGAAGACCCAAATTGACGAGAATGCTCTGCAAGACATGCTGAAATCTGCATTGCAACAGGGCAGCGTTAAGGATGCAGTAGCCAATGTCGTGGAAGCTACCGGTGCGAAACGACGAGAGGTCTATCAAATGGCATTGAAACTGGGGCAGCAGGAAAGTTGAGCGGGTCGGTCAGCTACCACGCAGGGCTTTCTGCCGAAGCAATTGTCGAGCGGAGCTATCTGGGCCGTGGCTACAGCATTGCGGAACGGCGATATCGGACCCGACATGGCGAGCTTGATCTCATCGCTCAGAAAGATGGCCAGACAGTGTTCATTGAGGTGAAGAAAAGCGCGACTCATGCCCGCGCTGCGGAGCGCGTGTCGCCTCGCCAGATGGCCCGGCTTTATAACTGCGCTAGCATGTTCTTGGCGAGCCAGCCATCAGGGCAAGAAACCGACAGTCGGTTTGACGTGGCTTTGGTCGACGCCAGCGGTCAGCTTTCTATTCTTGAGAATGCACTTGCTGCCTGATTGCACAGCGCGTCTGCGCCTATCTTAGATTGCCTGCGCGGCGAGATCGCGTCATGTATGCCCTGCAACATTGCAGGAGACCGCACATGGCCTTGAAAGTCGCCATCCAAATGGACCCGATCAACGCGATTGATATCGACGGCGATAGCAGTTTCCGCATTGCGGAGGAGGCGCAGGCGCGCGGCCACAGCCTGTTTTTCTACACGCCTGACATGCTGTCTTACCGTGAAGGCCGGGTGCTGGCCAAAGGGCATGATCTTGAGGTGCGTCGTGAGAAAGATAACCATTTCAGCCTTGGCCCGCTGAAAGAGGTTGATCTCGCCGATTGGGACGTCGTTTGGCTGCGTCAGGATCCGCCTTTTGACATGGGCTATATAACGACGACACATCTCTTAGACCGCATTCATCCCGACACTTTGGTAGTGAATGATCCTACATGGGTGCGCAATTGGCCCGAGAAGCTGAAGGTGCTGGATTACCCTGACCTGACACCCCCAACTGCGATTGCGCGGGATCTGGGTACACTGAAAGCCTTTAAAGAGGCGCATGGTGCGGTGATCCTCAAGCCGCTCTATGGCAATGGCGGCGCGGGGGTGTTCAAGCTGGATGAGAACGACCGCAATCTCAACTCGCTGCACGAGCTGTTTGCAGGCATCAACCGCGAGCCGCTGATCATGCAGAAGTTTTTGCCGGACGTCGCCAAAGGGGACAAGCGTGTCATCCTGATCGACGGGGAACCTGTGGGTGGCATCAACCGAGTGCCTGCGGCGGGTGAGACCCGGTCGAACATGCATGTCGGCGGCCGAGCAGAGAAGACGACCCTGACCGAGCGCGATCTCGAGATCTGCGCCCGTATCGGCAAAGACCTTAAGGATCGCGGGCAAGTTTTCGTTGGTATCGACGTGATTGGCGGTTGGCTGACGGAGATCAACGTGACGTCACCTACCGGGCTTCAAGAGCTGGAGCGGTTTGACGGCGTGAACGTCACGGCGAAGCTTTGGGAAGCGATTGAGGGCCGGGTCGCAAGTAAATCGTAAACCTAGTTGGCAACGCGGTAACTGACCGCTTCAGCCACGTGATTGGGCAGAACCGCATCGCTTCCTGCCAAGTCGGCCACCGTTCTAGCGACGCGGAGCACGCGGTGGTAGCTGCGCGCAGAAAGCCGGTAATGCTCTGCCGCGCGAGCCAAAAGCGCCGCGCCGTCGGTGTCTAAGGACGTCACCTCTTTGAGCATCTCCCCATCGACATCAGCGTTCACGCGGACCTCATCGACGCCAGCATAGCGTTCTGTTTGCCTGTCTCGGGCGTCCGCGACGCGTTGAGATATCTCTTCCGAGCTGCGACCCGAGGCAGGCAGGTCAAGGTCAGTATACGCCACCGGTGGCACATCGATGCGCAGGTCGAACCTGTCCATCAAGGGCCCAGAGATGCGGCCCATATAATCGTCCCCGCAATTGGGCGCGCGCGGGCAAGCGCGGGCCGCGTCTGTCATGTAGCCACAGCGGCAGGGATTGGCGGCGGCGACCAACATGAACTTGCATGGGTATTTCACATGCGCATTGGCGCGGGCCACGACGACGTCGCCTGTTTCGATTGGCTGGCGTAGCGTTTCAAGCACGGCGCGGGGGTATTCGGGGAACTCATCCATAAAGAGCACGCCGTTGTGGGCCAATGAAATTTCGCCGGGTTTGGCGCCGCGCCCGCCGCCCACGATTGCAGCCATTGAAGCCGTGTGATGCGGGGTCCGGTAAGGCCGATCGCGAGAGATACCTCCCTCATCCAAAAGCCCGGCGAGCGAGTGGATCATTGACGTCTCCAGCGCTTCTTCGGGCATGAGCGGCGGCAGAATGCCGGGTAGGCGTGCTGCCAGCATCGATTTTCCCGAGCCCGGCGTGCCGACCAGCAGCAGATGGTGTCGCCCGGCCGCCGCAATCTCCAAGGCCCGTTTGGCCCGCTCTTGCCCTTTCACGTCGCGCAGGCATTTTGAGTGGCCAGCGCGGGCGACCTCGCCGGGGGTAGATGGCTGGAGGGGGGCGTTCCCGTTGAAATGGTGGATGCAGGCATGCAGGGAGGAAGCCGCCAGAACGCGCGTGCTGTCGACCCAGGCGGCTTCCGGACCACAGGCGTCGGGGCAAAGAAGCGTGCATTCTTCCTGAGCCGCCGCAAGTGCGGCGGGCAAGGTACCGATAACGGGAACGAGTGAGCCGTCCAAAGACAGCTCCCCCAATGACACGGTGCGCTGCACCTCGTCCTGCGGTAAAATTTCAAGCGCTGCCAGAAGGCACAGCGCGATCGGCAGGTCGAAATGCGAGCCTTCTTTCGGCATATCGGCGGGCGACAAGTTGATAGTGATGCGCTTTGAGGGCATTGCGATGGACATGGAGGTCAGCGCGCTACGAACGCGGTCACGGGCCTCGCTGACCGCCTTATCAGCCAGCCCCACAATCGAGAACGAGGGCAGGCCGGCTGAGACCGCACATTGCACCTCGACCATCCGCGCCTCGATCCCCTCAAAGGCAACCGTATATGTCCGAGACACCATGGCCCATTCCTCAACCGTTAAAGCGAGTTAACGGCTAAGCGGGTATGGTTTATGAACGGTAAATGGCCATGAAATCCGGCCATGCTTCAGCGTCGGCAACGGTCTTGTCGCGGCAAAACGCGTTGCAGAACCCAAAGATGCGACCTTCGACCTTGGCCAGATGGGTCACTGGTTTTTGGGAATAGGGACAGAGTGCGTTTTCGGGTGTGCCGTTCTCGATTGCGTGGGCCTCGAGCGGTGCCGGTCCAGGCCAGTCCGTGGTGTTATGCGGTCGTTTATACCACTCCAAAATTTCCCCCGAAGCGAAGCCCATTGCTCTCCACCGTCGAAAGGCCGGGTCCGCCAAATGGGCCGCCACATAGGCCTGCGCGTTGGCGTTCACTCGCAAACCATATCCAGCAATCCGCGCTGCTACAGGGGCGTAGAATGCGTCTGCGATGGAGTAGTCACCAGCAAGCCATGGCCCGTCTGGCTTGGTTGCGTCTCGTGCTTCTGACCAGATTGCTTCAAGCCGGCGTAGATCACGTTCGACGTCTTCAGGGGTTACGACATCTTTGTAAGCCACCCGCAGGTTCATCGGGCAAAATTCCCGTAACGGGCCAAATCCTGCATGCATTTCGGAGGACAGGTTTCGTGCCACCGCACGGCCATTCGGGTCCGTTGGCCAAAGCTCGGCGTTTGCATGGCGGGAGGCGATTTCTTCGGCAATGGCCAGCGACTCTGAAACCACGATGCCATCCTCCAGTTTCAACGCAGGAACTGTCCTAGCAGGGGCAATTTCGGCCAATTGCGCCGCGACACCTTCCGCTTTGTTGAAGTCCACAAAATGGGTGCGTACCGGGATGTTGAACTTCTCGAACACCAGCCAGCCGCGCAGGGACCAGCTCGAATAGCTTCGGTCACCAAGATAAAGGTCATAGGTCATGGGACCAAGTTAGCTCCTATTGGCAGAGACAAAGAAATGGTGATTTATGACGCGGATCATCACGGAGTGTGATTGATCGCACCAACCCGCCACTGACCGTTATCATAGTGCAGTTCGGTGACAGAAAGAGGATCGATGGTGTGGGCGAGCGTGTCATAGGCAGTCTTGCCTGAGGCGCGTTGCAGCTGTGTCAAGATGATGCCGAAGTGAGCCACGGCGATAATATCGCGATGTCCTTCGTCATTCAGCGCATCCACCACTTTGCGCGCGCGGGCGGCAGCATCATTCCAGCTTTCGCCCTCCGGGGCACGAACATCACCGGGGGCCTCCCAATATTGCCGGGACAGCTCGGGGTCGCGGGCCGCGACTTTTTCGAACATCATCCCGTCCCAGACGCCAAAATGCATCTCACGGAGGCGGGGTTCGTGGGGCAGGCGGTGCTGTTTGGTCTGGATCGCGTCCGCCGTTGCTGCCGCGCGTTGAAGGTCCGAGCTAATCAAAACAGCAGCATCGGGCAGATGATCTTTCAGCCTTTCGATTTGTTGCGTGTCGCTGAGGTCAGCCGGGACATCGCGCCATCCCGTGAAGGCTTTTTCATGGGTTGGCCCATGGCGGACCCACCACCAGCGGGTCATTCCCCGGCCTCTGGCATCTGGCCTTTGAGCACAAGTGGTAGTCCGGCCGTCACTTGGATAACGAGGTCGGCTTGGTGCGCTAGGCGTTGGTTGAACCGGCCTTGGATCTGAACGAATTCGCGTGCCATTTTATTTTCGGGAACAATTCCATGGCCCAATTCGTTGGTGACGATAACGATTGGTTCTGCGCGTTGTTCAAGCAGGGCGAAAACTTGGTTAGATGCCTTTTCGATGTCGGCCTCTGACAGCAAAAGATTGGACAGCCAGAGTGTCGCGCAATCAAGCAAGATCGCAGAATTGGACGGAACCAAAGAAAGTGCTTTGGGCAAATCCACTTGCTCTTCGATTGTGTGCCACCCAAAGCCCGAACGCGTTTTCCGGTGGCGGTCAATTTTCATGCGCATCTCGTCATCGAACGCTTGCGCGGTCGCGATGTAGGCGCGGGGCAGTTCGCTGTCGATCACGAGCCGTTCAGCAAAATCTGATTTGCCAGAGGCTGCCCCTCCGATCACCATTGTCACACGTGGAAGTTGGCCCACTTCGAATTTCCTTTGATCCATTTTCTGGCTTCAACCGTAATGAACACGACAACCAAGCAAATCACCACGCAATTCTGAGTAGGGGGATATGACATGGCGCTGGATGCAAATTACGACCGCACATTGTCACGGACGGCCATGAAGGCCGAGTTGTTGGATGCCGAAACAGAGCTGAAGCTGGCCTATGCTTGGCGCGACGAGCGTGACGAGGAAGCGCTGCATCGCCTGATCACCGCCTATATGCGGTTGGCTATCTCAATGGCTGCCAAGTTCAAACGCTACGGCGCTCCGATGAATGACCTTATTCAGGAAGCGGGGCTGGGCCTAATGAAAGCCGCCGACAAGTTCGATCCAGACCGTGGTGTGCGGTTCTCGACCTACGCGGTGTGGTGGATCAAGGCATCAATACAAGACCACGTGATGCGCAATTGGTCGATGGTACGTACCGGATCAACGTCGTCTCAGAAGTCACTGTTTTTCAACATGCGCCGGGTACAGGCGCGGCTGGAACGCGAGGCCGCGCAGAGAGGCGAAGCGCTAGATCGTTACCAGATGCGGGAGATGATCTCCGTCGAGGTGGGCGTGCCGTTGCATGACGTGGAAATGATGGAGGGTCGGTTGTCTGGATCTGACTTCTCGCTGAATGCGACGCAGTCTACCGAAGATGAAGGGCGCGAATGGATCGACGCCCTAGAAGACGAAGGCCCGCAGGCAGAGGAAAAAGTCGCGTTCAAGCATGACATTGATGCTCTGCGCGGCTGGCTTGTGACCGCGATGACGAAACTTAACGACCGTGAACAGTTTATCATTCGTGAGCGCAAATTGCGGGAGACACCGCGTACGCTAGAATGTCTGGGCAACGAGCTTGGTCTCAGCAAAGAGCGGGTCCGTCAGCTGGAAGCCGCAGCTTTTGCCAAGATGCGCAAATCGCTGGAGACGGACGCGTCAGAGGTGCACGAATTTCTGGCGCATTAACGTCGCGGCTTGCCACTGCACTCGGGCTCTTTCTGGCTTCCGCTCCGGTGGTCGCCGGTGACATAGACGGCATTCCCGGCGACGCAGATATCTACCTGCTCGGCGAGGTACATGACGACGCAGCGCATCATCTCAGACAAGCGGAGATCGTGGAGCGACTATCTCCCACAACCCTTGTATTCGAAATGCTGCCTGACACGTTTCAACTTGATGCCACAAAGCGGCCCGTTGGTGATGCCAATGCACTGGATGCGGCTTTAGGTTGGTCGAGCGGCGGCTGGCCAGATTTTGCGCTTTACCATCCGATTTTTCTAGCAGCGCCAGACGCAGATATCGTCGGTATGGCCCCGCCTGAAGACGAGGTGCGTCAAGCCATCGAAGACGGTGCTGCGCAGGTGTTTGGCGCTGACGCTGCGCAATTCGGACTGACCGTCGCGCTTGACCCCAAAGAGCAGTCAAACCGGGAAAAGCTGCAAGACGAGGTTCATTGCAACGCCTTGCCTGCCGAGCTTCTGCCGGGTTTTGTTGAGGCCCAAAGGTTTCGAGACGCGCGTTTCGCCCATGCGACACTGAAAGCCCTGCAAACCCATGGTAGTCCTGTCGCGGTCATTACTGGCAATGGGCATGTGGTCCAATGGGGTATGCCGCGCGCTTTGGAGTTGGCCGCGCCTGAGGTGAAGACAGTGGCAGTTTCCCAGCTTTATGGTGAAGCAAAGGCCGATGGAGCGGATGTCGTTTTGCGCTCCCTTGCACCTCCGCAGTCAAGTGACCCTTGCGCTTCATTTCAAAGCAAGTGATTGCCCCAAAGCGGGTTTCCCCTTACCTATCAAGGCGCTCGACGGCTCAAGGATTGCTCATATGCTCGCTGGAAAACGCGTTCTTCTCATCATTGGAGGTGGTATCGCCGCGTTCAAATCGCTCGACCTGATCCGCAAGCTGCGCGAGCAAGGTGCGCAGGTGACGCCGGTTCTGACCAAGGCAGCCGAAGAATTTGTGACACCGCTTAGCGCCTCTGCGCTGTCGGCCCAAAAAGTCTACCGCGATCTCTTTGATCTGACTGATGAGGCTGAAATGGGCCATATCGAGTTGAGCCGCGCTGCCGACCTTGTGGTGGTTGCGCCTGCGACGGCGGATTTGATGGCGAAGATGGCAAGCGGCCTAGCCAATGATCTTGCATCTACTTTGCTACTTGCGACTGACAAGCGGGTTCTGATCGCGCCTGCGATGAATGTGCGCATGTGGGAGCATCCGGCGACACAGCGCAATCTGGTGACGCTCAAAGACGATGGCATTCTTGTCACTGGGCCGGATGAGGGGGACATGGCTTGTGGAGAATATGGGCCGGGCCGCATGTCCGAGCCTTTGGCCATTGTAGATGCGGTGTCTGCCGCACTGGCAGATGGGCCGTTGAAGGGCAAGAAAATTCTGGTGACTTCCGGGCCGACGCATGAGCCAATTGACCCGGTGCGCTATATCGCGAACCGTTCATCTGGGGCGCAAGGGACGGCTTTGGCGCGGGCGTTGGCAGCCTTAGGGGCGGAGGTCACCTTCGTGACGGGCCCGGCGGATGTTGCGCCGCCCGAAGGCGTCAGGGTCGTCGAGGTGCAGACCGCAGACCAGATGTTGAAGGCTGCCAACGCGGCTTTGCCTGTGGATGCGGCTGTGTTTGCAGCGGCAGTGGCGGATTGGAAAGTGGCCAGCGCCTCGGACAATAAGATCAAGAAAACCAAGGGCGGTCTGCCCAAGCTCGAATTTGCAGAGAATCCCGACATTCTGGCGACGGTATCGCAAATGAAAAAGGGCCGTCCTGCGCTTGTCGTGGGTTTCGCCGCTGAAACGCAAAACGTCATTGATAACGCGACGGCCAAGCGCGACCGCAAAGGCTGTGACTGGATCATCGCCAATGATGTAAGCCCCGAAACCGGCATTATGGGTGGGGCTGAGAACGCGGTGACCGTCATCTCTGAGACCGGTGCAGAAAGCTGGCCTCGGATGAGCAAGTCTCAAGTAGCGGCACGGATTGCGGCGCTGATTGCGGATGCGCTGGCGTGAGCGTGACAGTGCAGTTCTGCTGGGTTGAAGGAGCGGATCAAACGCTTGGATTGCCAGCCTATGAGACAGAAGGTGCGGCTGGCGCAGATCTGCGTGCGAACCTTGCAGACAAGGCCTCACTGACGCTTGAAGCGGGGGCACGTGCGCTGGTGCCGACCGGGTTGAAGCTGGCACTTCCGCAGGGGTTCGAGGTGCAGATAAGACCGCGCTCTGGGCTGGCCTTGAAGCACGGGATCAGTCTGCCGAACACCCCTGGAACAATCGACAGCGATTATCGCGGGCCGTTGGGTGTGATTGTGATCAACCACGGGGACGCACCATTTGTGATCGCCCATGGCGACCGCATCGCGCAGATGGTTGTTGCCCCGGTTGTGCAAGCCCGGTTCGAGGAGGTCGCGCTGCTTGATGACACCGTGCGTGGGGCAGGTGGTTTTGGCTCCACCGGGACCGACTAATGGGCTTTGTGCTGCTTTTGGCCGCTGGGCTCTATCTGCTGGGCCGGGTGATGGGGGTGTCACAGGTCGCGCGATTATTGCTGCCGGGATTGCTGATCTTGGCGATTGTCATCATCCAAGCCACCTTGCCTGTGGGCAACCCGTTGAAAGAAGCGACCGGCGGGTCCCTCGGCAATTGGTTGGTGGTGCTGGGCATTGCCGCTCTGGTTCTTGTCTACAGCTTCGGGTTGTCGAAATTACGCGCCCGTCATGATCGGACTGAGACGACTGAGTTCACCCCCAAGGGAAGCTTTAGCGAGGCAGAGCTGGACCGCTACGCGCGCCATATTGTGCTGCGAGAAATTGGTGGGCCCGGACAGAAGAAACTTAAACTCAGCAAGGTCTTAGTGGTTGGTGCCGGAGGGCTGGGTGCGCCTGCTTTGCAGTATCTGGCGGCGGCAGGAGTGGGGACCATCGGGATCGTTGACGATGACACGGTCTCCGCCAGTAACTTGCAGCGGCAGGTGATCCACCGGGATAAGGATATTGACCGGCCTAAAACCCAGTCCGCCGCGGATGCGATCCGGGCGCAGAATCCCTTTGTGGAGCTCAAGCTCTACCAACGCCGTCTGGGTCTTGAAGAGGCCACCGAGCTTGCCGCAGAGTACGACATCGTGCTTGACGGCACGGACAATTTCGACACGCGCTATGCGGTGAATGCGGCCTGCGTAGCCGCTGGTAAGCCTTTGATTTCGGCGGCTATCACGCAGTGGGAAGGGCAAATCAGCCTCTACCATCCAAGCGCGGATGCGCCCTGCTACGCCTGTGTTTTTCCCAATGCTCCGGCGCCGGAACTGGCGCCCTCTTGCGCGGAGGCCGGCGTGGTCGGGGCGTTGCCGGGTGTGATGGGCGCTATGATGGCGGGCGAGGCGATCAAGTGGATCACTGGCGCTGGCCAAACGCTGCAAGGGCGGGTGATGATCTATGATCTGCTCTATGGAGAAAGCCGCGTCATCAAGGCCGCCAAACGCGCTGATTGCGCCGTCTGCGGCTCCAGTGGATAAGTTGCGTCTCTAGCGCCTTTCCTGTGCAAAACCACAATCTGTTGTGGGTAACGCGAAATAAGACCTTTACAGACAAGCCCGCAGCGCACACCATATTTGGTATGGAGCGGCGAAACGTAAGCCACTCTTTGATTTGGACCCAGTGCTTAGTGGCGATCAACGTCACAGGCACCAGAGCAGCTAGGGGCCGCATATGACGCAGCTGGAACATTTCCTTGATACTGAGGACCTGCACCCGATTGATCTGGTGGAGACCCTTGCAGAGCAACATGAATGGGATTTCGACCGTGTGGCCGAAGACCAGATCGCGATGGCCATTGAGGGGCAGTGGCGGACTTATTCCATCACACTGGCCTGGTCGAGCTATGACGAGACATTGCGCATGGTCTCTACGTTTGAGATGGAGCCCCCAGTGGAACGTCTGCCTGCGCTCTACGAAATCCTGAATCGTGCCAATGACACTTGCTGGACTGGGGCGTTCAGCTATTGGCGGGCGCAAAAGCTGATGGTCTATCGCTATGGGTTGCTCTTGTCTGGCGGCGCAGGTGCCGGGGCCGATCAGATCGACCGGATGCTGAGCGCGGCAGTTCTTGCTTCCGAGCGGTTGTACCCAGCGTTTCAGCTTGTGTGCTGGGGGGACCGGACCCCCGCCGAGGCCATGCAGGTAGCCATTGCAGAGGCCTATGGCCGCGCCTAGTCTTTGCCCCAAGAAATTGGGGAATAGCGATGGATTTATCAACGATTAACGCCCGTGGGCTGGTCTTGCTTGGGTGCGGAAAGATGGGTTCTGCTCTTCTAGAAGGTTGGCTGTCGCAAGGCGTGGATGCGGGCTCCGTACATGTAATTGATCCGAAACCGTCGGATTGGTTGATGGCTCAAGCCGTGCACGTGAATGGCACTTTGCCAGACGCCCCCGCCCTGGTCTTGATAGCGGTCAAGCCACAGATGATGGGCGACGCGCTGCCATCCCTTCAGGGGTTTGACGGTGATACGGTTTTTCTCTCGATTGCGGCGGGCACACCGATTTCCGCTTTTGAAGATGCGTTCGGTGCCTCGGCCCGGATCATCCGGTCGATGCCGAACACACCGGCGGCGATTGGGAAGGGCATCACGGCGATTGTGGGCAATGCAGAGACAAGCGCGGCTGATCTGGATTTGGCCGAGGCGCTGCTGAGTGCCGTGGGCGAGGTTGTACGGCTCAATAATGAAGAAGAGATTGACGCGGTGACCGGTGTGTCCGGATCGGGTCCGGCTTACGTGTTTCACCTCATTGAAACCATGGCCGCAGCAGGCGAGGCGCAGGGTCTGTCGGCTGAGCTGTCCATGAAGCTGGCCAAGGCCACAGTCGCAGGGGCCGGGCAGTTGGCAATGCAGGCCAATGACAACCCCACACAATTGCGCATCAATGTCACCAGCCCAAACGGGACCACGCAAGCTGCTCTTGAGGTTTTGATGGATGAGGGAACTGGCTTTCCTGATCTGGTCGGCCGTGCTGTTGCTGCGGCAACGAGGCGGAGTCAGGAGCTGCGCGGATGATCAGTTTTGACGATTTCCTGAAGGTCGATATTCGCGTGGGCCAGATCACGCGCGCAGAGCCTTTTCCAGAGGCCCGCAAGCCCGCGATCAAGCTCTGGGTCGATTTTGGACCAGAGTTGGGGGAGAAGAAAAGCTCTGCCCAGATCACACGCCATTATGCGCCGGAGGATCTTCCCGGAAGGCGGGTGATGGCGGTGGTAAATTTCCCACCTCGCCAGATTGGTCCAGTGATGTCTGAAGTCCTGGTTTTGGGCGTGCCGGATGAAGATGATGAGGTGGTTCTGTTGGTCCCGGATAAGGACGTGCCGCTTGGCGGAAGGCTTTATTGATGAAGAAGGTTCTGATCTCGAAACGTTTGCCTGACAGCGTGTTGTCGGAGGCGCGTGCGCACTACGATGTCACGCTCCGAGAGACGGAGGAGGCCATGAATGCTGAAGAGGTCTCAACCGCACTAGGGGCATATGACGCGATTTTGCCGACGCTGGGGGACGATATCTCAGACGTGGCAATTGCGGGATGCGACGATCTTCGCGCCAAGATTATCGCCAATTTCGGGGTCGGGTTTAATCATATCAATGTGGAAGCTGCCAAAGCCCGGGGACTGGTCGTAACCAACACGCCCGGCGCGGTCACCGATGCTACGGCGGATATCGCGATTGCCCTAATGCTGATGACTGCACGGCGTGCTGGGGAAGGAGAACGGCTGGTCCGCTCCGGGCAGTGGAGCGGTTGGCAGCCCACGCAGATGCTGGGCCTGCATGTGAGCGGCAAGACGATAGGGATCATCGGAATGGGTCGCATTGGGCAAGCCATCGCGCAGCGTTGTTCTGGCGGTTTCGGATGCAATGTCGTGTATGCGAACCGGTCCGAGAAGGATGTGCCGAACGCCGAGCAGCTTGGCTCCATGCGGGCGGTCGCGCAAGCAGCGGATGTTGTTTTCGTCGCAACCCCGGGCGGCCCCGGGACACGTCACCTGATCGATGCGGATGTGCTAAACGCTATGCAGCCCCATGCCATTCTCGTAAACATCTCCCGTGGTGACGTGGTTGATGAAACCGCCCTAATTGCCGCCCTTCAAGCCGGTCAACTGGCAGGTGCCGGGCTGGATGTGTACGAGCATGAGCCTGCGGTTCCTGATGCTTTGCGCAAGATGGAAAATGTCACTCTGCTGCCCCATCTGGGCACGAACGCCTTGGAAGTCCGCGAGGATATGGGGCGCATGGCGCTGGCCAATCTGCATGCGTTTTTCGCTGGCAAGCTGGTGCCCAATCCGGTCTGATCTAATGTCCGGTCGCCTCGCGCCAATGGCGCCTGCAAAGCGAGACGTAGGTCTCATTCCCGCCAACTTGCACCTGAGCTCCGTCGGTTACCGCTTTGCCGTCTTCGCCTTTACGGATCACCATCGTGGCCTTACGCCCGCAACGACAAATAGTACGCACTTCCCGCATCTCATCTGCTAGGGCCAATAGGGTTGCTGAGCCGGGGAAAAGCTCTCCGCGAAAATCGACGCGCAGCCCGTAGCACATGACCGGTACATTAAGATCATCGACCGCGCGGGCCAGTTGCCAAACCTGCGCTTTCGACATCCATTGTGCCTCGTCCACCATCACGCAGGCGATGGGGCCTTGGGCGATGCGGGCCTCGATGATCTTGTACAGATCATCCTCAGCGCCGTAGGTGGTGGCGGGCTTGGCGAAGCCGATCCGGCTGCCGATTTGGCCCGTTCCTGCGCGGTCGTCGAAATTGGCGGTGAGCAGCAGGCACTCCATCCCCATTTCCTGATAGTTATGCGCGGCTTGCAGCAGCAAGGTCGACTTGCCGGCGTTCATTGTGGAGTAGTGAAAATGCAGCTTGGCCATGCCTCGCCGTTTAGCGCCGTTTCAGGGGGTTTTCAACGGGGGGTTGCCCCTGCGTCAAGCGAGGGTTGTCATGTCTTGGCAGGTTGAATGGAATAGTGCTATGGCCTTTAAGCTAATGATAATGATGCGATAAAGGGGTAATGATGTCGTCGCATTTCAAGTATCTGAAGAAGCACACTGAGGCGTTGGTCAAGGATGTGGGCATCGAGGCGGCGTGCAAGCTGACGGGCCGTTCCAAAGCCACTTTGGGGCGGTATTACTCCGACAATCTGGAGCATACCGACCGCTATATGCCAATTGACGCTGTGGTCGCTTTGGAGGCCGCTGCCAGCTATCCCCATGTGACAACGGCCTTGGCAGAGGTCAACGGTAACACCTTGTCTTCAAAGGGTAATCGTAACCGCAACAGCGAAAGTGTGAATTCTGACATCGTGGCTTTGGCCCAGCGGTTTGCGCTGTTGATGGGGGAATATAACCTGTCGATCGAGGACGGGGTCATCACGGCCAACGAGGCCAAACGGATGCTCACAGAAACCCTCGCCCTTCAGAAGGTGCTGGTTGAAATGAAGCTGCATCTGGAAGAGGAATCCGCGGGCGCCTGAGGCCTCCTGTGGTCAGCGTTAACCCGGCCGCGCCCGCTCAAAACCCCGGTACACAAAGCGTACACATCCCGTACACAATGCGTCGTGACGCGCTGTGCGCAACGGTGGTGTGACGGCCCGTTAACCTTTTCGCGCGAAAAGCTGTTTTGTCTTGCACAGCAAAAGGGGGGCAATCCATGCATGAAGAGACGGTCCGGGCCAAGATGACAGCACGGCAGATGCGGCATCACTACTTCCTCGTCGATCTGATGAAAGAGCTGAGCTACGACCTGCACCACCAGATGCAGGCCGAGCTTTTCGTGCTGCCCGAGGGCTGGCAGTCGATCGCGGACGAGCCGCAACGCGGGGTGAAGGAACGCATGACGCTGCGGCTGGACAGCGACGTGGTGAAATTCTTCCGGGGCACGGGCAGGGGGTTTCAGACCCGGATGAACGACGTTTTGCGCTGCTACATGCACGCGCGGCTGTCTGAAATGATCAAGGACACCACGCGGTACCGCGACTATGTCGATGGGATTGACTATCCCCGCCGTCCGCAGATCGGCGACACGGAGAAACTGTTCGAAAGCATCTGAGCGGCTGCGGCCCCGTGTCAGGTTAGAGTAACGCGCTACCGGCGGGGCACGGAATAGAGGATGAAGCCATCTTTTCTGGCCACCTCGATGGCGCCGGTGTCGGTGACAAAAACACCCAGGTTCTCTGCATCTTCCGGGCAGCCCACAAGGTCGGCGGCATCGTCGAGGAATTGGTTGGTGAAGTCGTCCTCACCGACGCGGCGACAGGCATCGCCCTTGATCCGATACCCGTCCCCGAAGAAGGGCAGTGTGGTGCCGGAGACGGGTTCTGGCTGGGCGCAAGCGGCGAGGGTCATTGCGGCAGCGAGGGGGATCAATGGGCGTATCATGGGTAAACTCCTTTGGCGGGTAATGTGGGGGAGTTTAGCATGGTTTTGGGGCGGTAATGACGTAAATCTGATCTTGTAGCCGCGAGTTTCTTAGAAAGATCACGATAACTCTGTATCGATTGCTCTGACAATCCAGATATTTGTCGACGTTTGTTCGTTTTTCGTTCACCATGTCGTGAAATTATTGACATAACTGATTATTAAGGCGTTGACTTTAAAGTCCATGACTGCATTTCTCCAAGTAATAGAGCGGCAAGGCGGCCTCGTTAGATATGACCCCATTTTCAAAGACCCTGACGATGAGGAATCAAGGTGTGTTCTTCTGCGGCCAAACGTGATGTCGACTATCGATCTAGAAAAGTCTCAAATACCCGAAGACAAGCTGGTTGGTATACACGGTCAGCTTGGCGCATTTGTGCGCGGAGACAAGTTGACGATCAGCGTGCCAGATCGTGGTGGATCGGACGGCGACTTGAAAGGCCTTAAGCCAATAACCAATTGTGTTTGGCAGGTGAGGTTCCGAGAGCCGATGGAGTATCGTATTCTTGGTGTGATACCTGAGAAGGATGTTTTTCTTGGACTGGTTATCCAGCCAAGGAAGGGTCTCCACTGGGCTAAATCAGTAGCAGAAACGCTTTCGATTTGGAGAAGTTGGAGAAGCCCTTTGGCGGAGAAACCCAACTTATTCCCAAGCGGAGCACCGGACGAAGCATTCACAAATTGGAGGCTGGCATGAGTTCAGGTCTAAAGGAAAAGAACATCAAATTCTTGCTCAGTGTGGACAAAGATGTCCGTAAGGCAATGGAGGCTATTCAAGGAATATATGACTCTTCCTTGGGTGACGGTTTAACTCATGCTGAAATCGCTTCAATTAGCGGCATTGATCCTTCGGCTCTGTCCAGAATCGTAAATGGTAAGAAAACCAATATGACATTCAAGACAGCAGCTCGTATTATGCGTGCTGTTGGGCAGCGGATGACTGTAGAAGGATGCGAACTTACTGATATCCCCCAAGTTGCAGTTAATTCGAGGTGCCATCCAGAGCTCTCCTCGGACTGGCTTGTTATGAAATTTGTGCACGACCTCGAAAATGGTGTAGGAATTGCCAAACCAACGCCAACTAAAGCGCGAAGGTCTGCTAACCCACTGTTCAAGCTCAAGCTTGAAGAGGCGACGGATGCAAGAAGCTAGATTTCTTAACGCAGTGTTCTGCGATGACATTAGGCAAGAGGCTAACGGCAAATTTCTGCTTGTAGGTGTTTATGGAGGTGTCACACCTTTTGTTGTTGAGAAGGGTGAATACCCCAAGCAATTTCTGTCAGTTTATGCTGAGGCAGTGGTAAGCCAAGAAACCAAATTTTCGTTCAAATTGCAGATACAGGGTGAAGAAAAACCACTATTCGCCATCAAGGGGGTTTTGGAAGTTGAGCGGACCCAGGACTTTCATATGCTTTTTGGCGATAGAGCTGTTTCCGTGCCACTGCCGATTGACAAACGACTTGTCGCATTCAAGACGAGCGGCACTTATGAACTTTTTGGCGCTATCGACGAGGGTGAATGGACCAAGCTTAATGAACTGCTAGTCGTTCTAGAAGACGAAGAAGGTCGCCCCATTACCCCTGCAACGCCATAACCCCGACATCCCCCTCAACCCTTGCCTGCATGGCCATGGCGGCGGCTTGGGAGCCGGCGGCGGTCGTGTAGTAGGGGATTTTGTCGTAGAGCGCGATGGAGCGGATGTCGCGGCTGTCTTCGACGGCCTGGGCGCCCTCGGTGGTGTTGAAGACCAGTGAGATGAGCCCGTCTTTGAGCTGATCGACCACGGAGGGGCGGCCCTCGTAGACCTTGTTAACGGTTTCGACTTCCAGACCTGCTTTGGTGAGCCAAGCGGCGGTGCCGCGGGTGGCGAGCAGTTTGTGGCCGAGCGCTGCGACCGTTTGCACGGCTTGCAGCATGGCGGGGGTCTTGTCCTCGTTGCGGATGGAGATGAAGACCTTGCCCGCGCCGTTTTGCGGCAGCTCCGTGCCTGCGCCCATCTGCGCCTTGAGGAAGGCGCGTGCGAAGGTGGGGTCGGAGCCCATGACCTCCCCAGTGGAGCGCATTTCGGGACCCAAGATCGTGTCGACGCCGGGGAAGCGGGCGAAGGGGAGGACCGCCTCCTTCACCGCGAAGGTGTCGATCATCGGGTCGACGAGGTCGAAGTCTTTGAGCTTTTCGCCTGCCATGACGCGGGCGGCGATGGCGGCGATGGGGGAGCCGACGGCCTTGGCCACGAAAGGCACGGTGCGGGAGGCGCGGGGGTTGACCTCGATGAGGTAAATCTGGCCGTCCTTGATGGCGTATTGCACGTTCATCAGGCCCACGACGTGGAGGGCTTTGGCGAGCGCTTCGGTCTGGCGGCGGATCTCCGTGATGACGTCGTCATCGAGCGAGTAGGGCGGCAGGGAGCAGGCTGAGTCGCCGGAATGCACGCCGGCTTCTTCGATATGCTGCATGATGCCGGAGACGTGGACCTGTTCGCCGTCGCAGAGCGCATCGACGTCAAGCTCGACCGCGCCGGAGAGGTAGCTGTCGAGCAGCACCGGGCTGTCGCCGGAGACGACGACGGCCTCGGAGATGTAGCGTTCCAGCTGGGCCTGGTCGCGGACGATTTCCATGGCGCGGCCGCCCAGCACGTAGGAGGGGCGGATGACGAGGGGGAAGCCTATTTCTTTGGCCTTTTCAAAGGCTTCGGCGTCGGAATGGGCGAGCGCGTTGTGGGGCTGCTTGAGGTTCAGGGATTGCACGAGCTGCTGGAACCGTTCGCGGTCCTCGGCCAGGTCGATGGCATCGGGGGTGGTGCCGAGGATGGGGATGCCTTCGTCATTCAGCGCCTGCGCGATTTTAAGCGGGGTCTGGCCGCCGAATTGGACGATGACGCCGTGGAGCGTGCCGTTTTCTTGCTCGACACGGAGGATTTCCATGACGTGCTCAAAGGTGAGCGGCTCGAAATAGAGGCGGTCGGAGGTGTCGTAATCGGTCGACACGGTTTCCGGGTTGCAGTTGATCATAATCGTCTCGTAGCCCGCCTTGGTCAGGGCGTAGCAGGCGTGCACGCAGCAATAGTCGAACTCGATCCCCTGGCCGATGCGGTTGGGGCCGCCGCCGAGGATGACGACCTTTTTGCGGTCGGTGGGGCGCGCCTCGCATTCGACTTCGCCCATCATCGGGGCTTCGTAGGTGGAGTACATGTAGGGAGTTTGCGCCTCGAACTCGGCGGCGCAGGTGTCGATGCGTTTGAAGCAGGCGACGACACCGAGGTTGTGGCGGGCGGTGCGCACGTCTTTCTCATCGCGGCCGGTCAGTTTGGCCAACCGCGCGTCGGTGAAGCCCAGCATTTTCAGCTCGCGCAGGCCTTCCTCGGACATGGGCAGGCCGTCGCGGGCGACGGTCGCCTCAGCGGCGATGATTTCGCGGATGCGGGCCAGGAACCATGGGTCGAACTGGTTGATCTCGTTGATCTCGTCGTTGGAGAACCCGAAGCGCATGGCGTGCGCAATGAC
Source organism: uncultured Litoreibacter sp. (assembly GCA_947494645.1). Lineage (GTDB taxonomy): Bacteria > Pseudomonadota > Alphaproteobacteria > Rhodobacterales > Rhodobacteraceae > Litoreibacter. The sequence continues at coordinate 2,092,752 of CANLVO010000001.1, read as the reverse complement.
GCGCAGCCGGTCCGGCGTTTGCTTGGACAGCTCGCGGGTGAGGGTCTTGTCGATGGCCTCCTGCGCGGTCGCGTCCTTGCCCACGACTATGCGGGGGATGATGTCGCCTTCGGCGGCGGGGCCCCATGTGACGGCGTCAACGCCGGGCATACCGTCAATGTCGATCTCGTCGAACCCGGTCAGGCCGGTTTCCATGGAGGCGAGCGCCTTTTGCATCGACTCGTGGATGGTGCGGCCGATGGACATGGCCTCGCCCACGGATTTCATGGCTGTCGTCAGATAGGGCTCGGAGCCCGGGAATTTCTCGAACGCGAAGCGGGGGATCTTGGTGACGACGTAGTCGATGGTCGGCTCGAACGAGGCGGGCGTGACCTTGGTGATGTCATTGTCCAACTCGTCCAGCGTGTAGCCCACGGCCAGCTTGGCGGCGATCTTGGCAATCGGGAAACCCGTGGCTTTCGATGCCAGCGCGGAGGAACGCGACACACGTGGATTCATCTCGATTACCACCATGCGGCCATCGGCGGGGTTCACCGCCCATTGTACGTTGGAACCGCCGGTTTCCACGCCGATCTCGCGCAGCACGGCGATGGAGTGGTTGCGCATGATCTGGTATTCTTTGTCAGTCAGCGTCAGGGCCGGGGCGACGGTGATAGAGTCGCCCGTGTGTACTCCCATCGGGTCCACATTTTCGATGGCGCAGACGATGATGGCGTTGTCGGCGTGGTCGCGCACGACCTCCATCTCGTATTCTTTCCAACCGAGAAGCGATTGATCTACAAGGATTTGTCCTACGGGGGAAGCATCGAGGCCAGAATGGCAGATCGCTTCATAGTCGTCGCGATTGTAAGCCACGCCGCCACCAGTGCCGCCCATGGTAAAGGCAGGCCGGATGATGGCGGGCAGGCCCACTTCTTCCAACGCGTCAAGGGCGATTTTAACGCCTTCTTTGACGTCGTATTTGCCGTTTTCGTCCTTGGGCGCGGTGACGATGGTGGCTTTGGGGTTTTCGATGCCAAGGCGGTCCATGGCTTCGCGGAATAGCTTGCGGTCCTCGGCCATTTCGATGGCTTCGCGGGTGGCGCCGATCATCTCGACGTTGAATTTTTCAAGCACGCCCATTTCTTCGAGCGCCAGCGAGGTGTTCAGGCCGGTCTGACCGCCCATGGTCGGCAGTAGTGCGTCGGGGCGTTCTTTTTCGATGATCTTGGCGACGACGTCCGGCGTGATCGGCTCGATATAGGTGGCATCCGCCATCTCGGGGTCGGTCATGATCGTAGCGGGGTTGGAGTTCACCAGAATGACCCGGTAGCCTTCCTCGCGCAGGGCTTTGCAGGCTTGTGCGCCGGAGTAGTCAAACTCGCACGCTTGGCCAATGATGATGGGACCGGCGCCGATGATCATGATCGAGTTGATATCGGTTCTTTTTGGCATGATCCCAGTCCCCAAGTTCGCGCAAATCCTGGCGCAGCGAAAGCGCCGCGCCACACAAATTATCAGGGGTTTAAGGAGTCGTCCGGTGGGGTGCAAGGCCCGATGAGGTGCGAAGCAGCTAAAGCGCTGCGGGAAGCCGTTTGCGGCTATGGGCGGCGGCCATCAGACAGAGGAAGAAGGCAACCAGCACCGCGACATTCCACTGTACGGTGTAGAAATTGAGCGAGCCCAATCCCTTGAGGTAGCTTTGAACGTTTGAGGTCCATGCCAACGAAAACGCTGCGATCAGGACGAGGGCGGTTGGAATTGAAAAAAGCGTCGCCAAACCCGGCAGGAACAGGATGAGTGGTGCGAAGTAATGTGCCCAGCTGAGTGGGCCGCATAGATGGATCAGTACGAAAAGTGCCAATACGTTGATGCGGTAGCGATCGGGCGTCTCAAGCCTGCGGGTCACCCACCAGACCCACGCCAGACATGCAAACATGATGAGCATGCCTGTCGGGCTAACCCAGCCGGGTTTTGCCCAGACCAAGACGTCCTCATGGACAAAGAGCTGTTGCAATTGATCGCCTGCGATAAACCAACCCAGAAGCGACTGCAGCGAGAAGTTGATATGCATCATCGGCAGGACGGATTGCACTTGTGCAAGGCGTTCGAAGAATACGGTTTGCAGTTCGGTTGGGACCATGGCCCAGCTGACCAGACAGAACACTGCGAGCGCTGCGATCATGACGGCTATGGCACGCCATTGCCGCTCTGCGATGAAGAGAAGCACGAAGAGCAGCGGTGTTAATTTCAGTGCGGCGGCCAAAGCCAGAAGCAGGCCGGCCGAGATTGGCGCGCCATAGCGCAGCCGCTCGATGCTGAAGAGGACAAGGAAAGAGACGAAGATCTGCGGCTGGTTGTGATACAGCGTGGTGATCCCGATGGTCGAAAAGAACAACATAGCCACGCAGAACAATGCCCAAAGCACCGCCGGGACCTTCGTAGGTGCCATGATACGCCGGGCCAGCAGGATCGAAGCCGCAAGGGCGATGATTTGTACCACGAAGATCAGCTTGAAGAAGGCAAAGGGGGGCAGCGCTTTGGCGAGCGGTGCCAGAACCATCGTCCAGAGGGGTGGGTATAGATAGGGCAGGATGTCAGCGTCTGGGTGGCCCAACTGCTCGGCCAGCGCACGCCAGCCCGGTGCCTCAGGGACCGAAAAGAAGTGCTCCGGTGCGGCATAGACCTGATCCAGCTGGCCGTCGGCGTAGAACCACGCAGCGAAGTAGATTGCAGACAGATCGGGGGGCCAGATCGGCGTGAAGCTGAGATAGGCCATCCATGCGGCAATCCCCAGCACCGCGAGGGTCAAGATCAGGTCGCGTTGCGGCGTGAGGGCGTTCTGCATGGATATACTGCCTTGTTGAGCCCTACATTTTGGTCTTGCGGTAACCAGCGCGGGCGCTATGTCACAAAACTCTAACGAGGCCTTTTTGCGCAATGCGCCATGCACGGCGCTTCCCTGTCAACGCGCAAGCCCGCACAGCTGGAGAATTCTGCATACCGTGACCCGCCGGACTCAGCTTCAACTGGAATGGTTTGTGTTCTTTCTGGCATTGCCAGTGGGCATTGCTGTGCTGCTACCGCCGTCGATGGTGTTCCCGGCATTGTTTACGCTGACCGGGCTGGGGCTGGTACTTTTGTATCTGACCGAAGGGTTTCGCTGGGGCTCTTTGATCGAGGGGTTGGACCGCATTTCCTGGCTGCTGATCTTGGGCGTGGCGATGGGGACATTTGTGGTCAGCTACGGCGTCATGGCGATTTGGCAGCCGAACCGTTTGTTTCAGCTGCTTGGGCCTGACGCGCCACGGACGGCGCTGGGGTGGCCGGTCATCTGGCTCATTGTACTGTTCTACCCGTTTGTCTCGGCGCTGCCGCAGGAGCTGGTCTTCCGCCCGCTGTTTTTTCGCCGATACGGCTCGTTGTTCCCGCGCTGGGGGCTTTGGGTGAATGCGGCGGTCTTCTCGCTGGCGCATCTGATGTACTGGAGCTGGGTCGTGGCCGCGATGACCTTTGTCGGCGGCTGGTTGTTTGCGTGGTCTTATGAGCGGCGCAGCAATTTCCCCGAGGCCGTGTTGGCCCATAGCGTTGCGGGCGTGGTGCTATTTGCGGTTGGGATGGGGACGTATTTCTACTCGGGCAATGTGGTGCGGCCCTTCTGAGAGCGCTGCAGGTAGAGCATCACCACCAATATCAACAAAGACAGCGATCCGGTGCAGACCAGTAGCATGCCCGTCGGAGCAATCCTCGTGATAATGATCGCACTGCCGACGAAGGTCAGCGCGAAGATGGCGAGATAGCCAAGGATGCCTGCCCGGCTACGGAGCAGCAACGGCGCGAAGGCCATGGCGGTCATGAAATGGTAGCTCCAGCTCAGCGGGCTGAAATAGGACATGGCCACCAGCCAGATCGGCACAATGGCGCAGTAAAACTGATCGGGGGAGGCGCGGCGGGCGGCCCAGAATGCGACGGCGGCCGAGGCCAGCAGCAGGACTTTGTTGAGCACGCTGATCCACGGGGTGGTGAGCTTCACGCCGATCTCGTCCGGGCTGCCGGTGATGGTCCAGCCGTCCAGCAGCACGGTGAAATTATAGCTCAGCAATGTGTAGAGCACGCTGCCGGAAATCGTGGTGATACGGTCGATGAATTGCATGTTCAGATCAGTGCCCGCCATCACGACGGAGGCTACGCCGATGGCCGTAAGGGTGACGACGAAGGCGGGGATGTTGCGCCATTGGTCGCGACGTGCCAGCCAGAGGACCAGCAAAAGAAGTGGGTAAAGCTTGATCGAGGTGGCAAAGGCCAGCGCGATACCTGCCTGATGATGTGCCCCTGCACGGGCGCGTTCGAGGGACAGTATGATCAGGAAGGAGGTCAGGATTTGCCATTGGCCCTGCCGAATAGGCACGAAGCCAAATGTGCTGCTTGCCAGAAACAACACGCCAACCAGCAGCCAGATAGACATGGGCTGCTGCGTGCGTGTGACGCGCCATGCAAGAGCGACCATGCCGATGAACATGGCGATGTTGATCCCACTGACGAAAGGCAGAAGGACGTCGGGGTCAATCTGCGACAAGGTCACGGCGGAGAGAGCTGCCCATATCGGCGGGTAAATATAGGGGTAAAGCGTCATGTCCGGGTTGATCCCCAGATCGTCTACGATCGCCGACCAGGCAGCAGGGGCGTCGAGGCTGAACATTTCTGTCGGCGGGCCGTACACGCTGGCGAAATCACCCATCGAGAAAGCTTTGCCCGCGAGGTAGACGGCAAAGAAGTCATTGGCCTGACCGATTTGCAGCAGCACCAACAATAGAACCCAAAGCACAATGGCCACGATCCAAGCGCGTTGTTTTTCGGTCATGTCTCGGTCCTGCTCGCAGTTTTTTGAGCGAACTTAGGCGACCGGGTGCAGCCCGGCTACATCCAAGGTTCCGATGTTGCTTTGAGCCGTGCGGGGTGCGGCAAAAATGGAGCAGCCCCGCAGCAGAGCTATTTTCGCGGAACGAAGCCTTCCGGGAAGCTGGAATGCGGCTCAAGCGCGCCTTCGATATAAAGGTAGTCACGGGTGATTGGCACTGTGGTCTGATGTTTGTGCAGCTGCACATGGTAGAGCACATGCGGCATGTCAGACAGGCTCAGCTCAGACGCGATCAGGTAGTAGCGCCACATGCGGATGAAGCGCTCGTCGTAGCCCATCTCGCGCACCTCATCGAGGCGGTCTTCGAACCGGATCAACCATTCATAGAGCGTGCGGTCATAATGCGTGCGCCAGACCTCGATATCGGCGGCTTCCAACGACGTCTTCTCAACAACCTTTACGACTTCGGACAATGCCGGGGTGTAGCCGCCCGGGAAGATATATTTTTGGAACCACGGGCTGAGGTTGCCAGGCGGGCCGGTGCGGCCGATGAAGTGGATCAGCGCCACCCCGTCTTCTTTAAGGTTCTTCTCTATCTGCTTGAAATACGTGGGGTACTGCGGTTCACCCACATGCTCCAGCATGCCCACGGACACAATGCGGTCGAACTGCTCGGTCACGTGGCGATAGTCTTGCAGGCGAAATTCGACGAGATGGGAGACGCCTGCCTCTTCGGCTCTGAGCGTCGCGGCCTTGCGCTGTTCGTCAGACAGGGTGACGCCCACAACTTGTGCGCCATATTCCTTGGCCAATGTGATCGCCAATCCGCCCCAGCCGGACCCGATATCTAGCACTTTCATGCCAGGCTTGATCAGCAGCTTGCCGGCAATGTGCTTCTTCTTGGCAATCTGGGCTTCTTCAAGGGTGTAGGACGGGTCCTTAAAGTAGGAGCAAGTGTACTGCTTATCCTCGTCAAGAAAGAGGTAATAGAAGGGCGTCGAGATGTCGTAGTGATGCTCCGCATTCGACTTGGCAGTCTTGAGCGGGATGTACTGATCCCATTTGCGTTTGGAGATCCGCACCGCGCGAGCGATCTTCTGGCTCAATGGCAGGTTGCCCTGCTGGAAATTGCGCACGATCAGCGTCAGGAAGCCGCGCACGTTGTCGCCGTCAATTGTCAGCCGCTCGTCCATATAGGCCTCGCCCATGGCAAGCTCTGGATTCAGGATCAGTTTGCGGGGCAGCGTCGCATCATTCAGCGTTACGCTCACCGAAGGGGCGCTGCCATCGCCAGCGTGGATCACTTCCCCCGAAGGCATGCGGAGCGTGAGGTCGCCTTTCTTGAGAAGGTGGCGGACCATCGCCACAAATATTCGGTCCCACATAGGCGTCTCTTGTCTTTTACCCGTGTTAATTTAGCGGGCATTCATGTGCAAAACCCATCCAGCATGCATGCGCGAACCGGCGGAAGTTCAAAATTCGTTAACCAAAGACTTTTTTAAGAAAAAGCTGTCTGCGCTGTTTTCTATCCCGCGTCAATGCGATCGATTGGGCTGGGTGATCACAATATCAAGATGGCTCCTGCGCGTATAAATAATCTCGCGTGATTGGCACGCTTTCCTTGCGTCGCGACAGCTGCAACTGGAACACGACTTGATCATCGTGTCTGAAGGTCAGTTCGCAGGCCAAAAGGTAATAGCGCCACATCCGCACGAAGCGGGCGTCATAGAGCGCCTCGGCCTTGTCCCGGTTGGCCATGAAACGGTTTTTCCAATGGAGCAGGGTTTCTGCGTAGTGCAGCCTCAAGACTTCAAGATCGGTCATACCCAGCTCTGTGCGCTCGATATCAGCCATGAATTCGGTGAGCGACGGGATGTGGCCGCCGGGGAAAATGTATTTGGTGATCCAGGTGGAGGTCAGATGTGGCAGACCAGTATCGCCAATGGTGTGGATCAACGCGACCCCGTCTGGTGACAGTATCCGGTCAATATGCTCGAAATATTCGCGGTAATGCGCGGGGCCTACGTGCTCGAACATGCCCACAGAAACAACGCGGTCGAAGCTTTCGGTGACGTGGCGGTAATCTTGCAAGCGAATATCGACCTTGTCCTCCAACCCTGCCGCTTTGACCCGGTCGGTTGCGATTTTGTGCTGCTCGACCGACAGGGTCACGCCCACAACCTGTGCGCCGTATTCCTTGGCCAATGTGATCGCCATACCGCCCCAACCGCAGCCAATATCGAGGACGCGCATGCCGGGCGTCAGGCATAGCTTGCGGGCGATATGGCGTTTTTTGGCGGTTTGAGCGTCTTCCAGCGACTGTTCAGGGTATTCGAAGTAGGCGCAGGAATATTGTTTGTCATCGTCCAGAAACAGATCATACAGGTCGGCTTGAAGGTCGTAGTGATGGGCGACGTTTTTCTGGGCCTTCCCGATCGGGTTGCGCAACCACAGGCGCCGAAAGATATGACGAATGGTGCGCAGCTTCATGAAATAGTGGCCCTGCGCGTTGGCGCGGTTGCGCAAGATCAGGTCCATGAACCCCTCAAGATCGTCGTTTTGCAGAAGAATGCGGCCGTCGACATAACCTTCGCCCAATGCCATGTCAGCGTTGAACAGAAACTCGCGGATCAATGCGGCGTCGGTGAAGCGGACGCGGAAGGGCTCGATGTCAGGCTCACCGAAACGGTGTACGGCCCCGTCGGCGAAGGTGATCTCCAACGCGCCGAAAGAGAAGAAGCGGTCCAGGACCTTAACAAGAATATTCGCCAGCATTGCATACCCCCCGAAGCATGGTTCCCCGAAACTTTCAGCAGATCAAGTTTCTCGGCAAGTGGGCCAGCATATATTCGCGCAAAGGTGAGTACGGCTTGACTTCCCGCGTCAGCACATGTGTATCGACCCGACAGAATTTGCCGCCAAAAGGGTTGATAGCATGCATGAGTTCCGTAGCCATTCCTGTGCCGGGCTGAACAAATCGAATGTGGGCGATACCGTGCGCCTGTCGGGCTGGGTCCACCGGGTGCGCGACCATGGCGGCGTGCTGTTCATCGACCTGCGGGACCACTATGGCGTGACCCAGCTTTTGTGCGACCCGGACAGTCCCGTGTTCACGCAGATGGAGGCGGTGCGCTCGGAGTGGTGCATCCGCATCGACGGCACCGTGAAAGCCCGCGACGCGGAACTGGTTAACGACAAGATCCCTACAGGCGAGATCGAAGTGTTCGTGCGCGACCTCGAGGTTCTGGGCAAGGCAGACGAGCTGCCATTGATCGTGTTTGGCGATCAGGAATACCCCGAAGAAACCCGGCTGAAATACCGCTTCCTCGACCTGAGACGGGAAGCGATGCAGAAGAACATGAAGCTGCGCTCCGACGTGGTGGCCTCCATTCGCAAACGGATGTGGGATCAGGAGTTCCGCGAGTATCAGACGCCGATTATCACCGCCTCCAGCCCTGAAGGCGCACGCGATTTTCTGGTGCCGTCGCGGCTGCATCCGGGCAAATTCTACGCGCTGCCGCAAGCGCCGCAGCAATTCAAGCAGCTGTTGATGGTGTCGGGCTTCGACAAATATTTCCAGATCGCGCCGTGTTTCCGGGATGAAGACCCGCGGGCGGACCGCTCCCCCACTGACTTCTACCAGCTTGATCTTGAGATGAGCTTTGTCACGCAGCAGGACGTGTTTGATACGATCCAGCCTGTGATTGGCGGTATTTTCGAGGAGTTCGGTGGCGGTCGGAAAGTCGATGAAACGTGGGAACAGATCTCCTATAAGGACGCGGCGTTGTGGTATGGCACTGACAAGCCCGACCTGCGCAACCCGATCAAGATGCAGGTGGTGTCCGAGCATTTTGCGGGCTCAGGCTTTGCAATCTTTGCGAAAATTCTGGAGCAGGACGGCACTGAAATTCGCGCCATCCCGGCGCCGGGCGGCGGGTCGCGCAAGTTCTGCGACCGGATGAACGCTTTTGCGCAAAAGCAAGGTCTGCCGGGGATGGGTTACATTTTCTGGCGCGATCAGGGCGAAGGGATGGAGGCCGCAGGGCCTTTGGCCAAGAACATTGGACCGGAGCGCACGGAAGCGATCCGTCAGCAGCTTGGTCTTGAGGTCGGCGATGCGGCGTTTTTCCTCGGCGGCAAGCCGTCCTCCTTTGAAGGGGTCGCAGGGCGCGCGCGCACCGAGATCGGCACGGAGCTGAAGTTGATCGACGAAGATCGCTTTGCTTTTGCCTGGATCGTGGATTTCCCGATGTATGAGGCGGATGAGGAAACCGGCAAGATCGACTTCTCGCATAACCCGTTTTCGATGCCACAAGGTGGGATGGCCGCGCTTGAGGGCGATCCACTGGATGCGCTGGGGTATCAATATGATTTGGCGTGTAACGGCTATGAGCTGATTTCAGGCGCGATCCGGAACCATAAGCCTGAGATCATGTTCAAGGCGTTTGAGCTGGCAGGATATGGCGAAGACGAGGTGCGCAAGCGGTTTGGTGGTATGGTGAACGCGTTCAAATACGGTGCGCCGCCCCACGGCGGCTGCGCGGCCGGTATTGATCGCATCGTGATGTTGCTGGCTGATGAGGCCAATATCCGTGAAGTTATCCTGTTCCCGATGAACCAGCGGGCCGAAGACTTGATGATGGCGGCACCGTCGGAGCCTCTTCCTGATCAGCTGATGGAATTGGGCTTGCGCGTGATCCCGCAAGACTAAGACCTTGGTCTTAGAATAGATCGAGCCCGCCTCTTGCACAAAGGGGCGGGCTTTTTTGATCTTGCAGGGGGGTGCTTGCGTCCGGTCAGACGCCGCTGGTTACCAAGCGGGGCCTGCATCCTGTGCAATGACGGTGTCTTGTAGCTCACCGGACAGATCGCTCATACCGTTGGTGACCAAAGTGGTCACTGCGATGCACAACCCAACAAGGGCGGCCATCAGCATGGTCATGTCTACGACAGTTGCCCCATCTTCTTGGGCCAAAAAGGTCAAAATAGCTTTTTTCATTTTTAATTTCTCCGCCCAGAAGTTTGTTGAGCACATTCCCGTTACTTGGTCTGCGTCCAGTGTTGCAGAGGAAACTGGGCAAGAATGCGTCAATTTCGCGCTCGACTAGGGGTGATTTCACGGACATTTTGAAGCGGAAACCGCCGATTTTGGGGTGGATAGGTGCCGTAACGGCAAGAGGGGCAGAGATGGGCGCGAAACAGTTTGGGGATACTCTACCGGATTGGACACCGCCACGGCGTCCCGACATGACCCCGCTCAAGGGTAATTTCGTTTGCCTTGAAGCACTTGACGCGGATTTGCATGCGGCGGATTTGCATCGTGCGAATAGCGTGGATGACACGATCTGGGACTATCTGCCATACGGTCCTTTCCCTTCTGCACCAAGTTACTATCGCTGGGTGCGAGAGGTCGCGTCCGGAACGGACCCGCTTTTCTGGGCCATTCGCAGCAATGATACAGGTCATTGCGGCGGTGTCGCCAGCTACCTGCGGATCGCGCCTGAGGCGGGTTCGATTGAGGTAGGGCATATTAATATCGCGCCTGAGCTGCAGCGCAGCGCGGCCTCGACGGAGGCCATTTTTCTGTTGATGTCCTGGGCTTTCGAGGCGGGCTACAGGCGGTTTGAATGGAAATGTGACGCGCTCAACATGGCTTCGCGCCGGGCGGCGCAACGATTTGGACTTAGCTATGAAGGCGTGTTTCGGCAGGCCACGGTCTATAAGGGTCGTAACCGCGACACCGCGTGGTTTGCCGCGATTGATCGCGATTGGCCTGCTTTGAAGGAAGCCTATGCCGCTTGGTTAACACCGTCGAATTTCGACGCTGACGGTCAGCAGATCGAACCGCTTGGCGCTTTGACCGGTTTAGTGCGTGTCGCAAGCGATCCTGCGCTTTAGGCGCGCATGAGGCTATACGACAGGGACGGGACCTTCGAGCCGGGATTGGATCAGCGCGCGGATCTCGGCGATGGGGGAGGCCACATCCTTGCCTGCGGTGCAAGCTTCAGACAGCGCATCTGATGCGGTTTTGAGTTGCTGATCACCTGCCAGACGCGCCAGACCTTGCAAGAACGGAGCCACATAAGACAGCTGGTTGGGCTCAGTACGGAGCAATTCGTCAAGATGGGAGAGGTCTTCACGCAGAGACAGCGTGTCAGGCTGGATCACCTCGTCGCTGACCAGACGCGGACCGGAAGGGCGCATGTCGGGCGGCATATGGGCCAGAATGGCCTGCTGGAACGCGCTGACAGTGTCGATGGGTTTGGCCAGAAAGCCATCCGCGCCTGCCTTCAGCGCCTCTTGCTCTAACCCTTCGCCGTCAGCGCCAGACGTCGCCAGGATGACGGGGCGGTCGGCAAGCTCGGCCTGGGTCATTTCGCGGACCAGATCGATGCCGCTGCCATCAGGCAAGCCGATGTCGACGATCACCACGGAAGGCCTGTAAAGCTGCAGATGCCGGTGCGCGGCGGTCAGACTGTCGGCGCGGCGGATGCGGGCGCCGGAGCGGATGCACAAAAGCCGCACGGCCTCTGAGGCGAAGCGGCTGTCTTCGACCACCAGCACGGTCAGTCCCAAAAGCGGGCGCATGGCGGTGGGATGGATGTTCATGGACAATTGGCCGAGGTCTTCAGGCATGGCAGATGCTCCAATTCGGGGGCGAGTCGCCCTAACGCAGAGAAGTGTCGCGCAACTTGCCTAACAGTTCATGAACGCCGTCAGGGCGCAGGTTGGCGAACGGGCTGCGGCATGTCGGCCTCTTTGCAACGGCGGCTGGTCTGCGCATAAGGGGCGGGACAAGTGATACAGACAGGAATCGCCCCATGATCGGACGCCTCAACCACGTGGCCATCGCCGTGCCGGACCTCGACGCCGCTGCAGATCAATACCGCCATGTGCTGGGCGCGAATGTCGGTGCGCCGCAGCCTGAACCCGACCACGGCGTGACTGTTATCTTTATCGAGCTGCCGAACACCAAGATCGAGCTGCTGCACCCGCTTGGCGACGACAGCCCGATCAACGGATTTCTGGAGAAGAACCCGGCCGGTGGCATCCACCATATTTGCTATGAGGTGGACGACATTCTCGCCGTGCGGGACCGGTTGAAGGAAAGCGGCGCGCGGGTTCTGGGTACGGGCGAACCCAAGATCGGCGCACATGGCAAGCCTGTCCTGTTTCTGCATCCCAAAGATTTCACTGGCACCCTGGTCGAGCTGGAGCAAGCCTGATGGCAATCACCTCAATGGGCGTGGTCTTCGCCGTGATCTGGTTTATGACATTGTTTGTCATCCTGCCTCTGGGCAACAAATCGCAACGCGAAGACGGGAACGTCGCTGTTGGCACCCCGGCATCGGCGCCATCGAACCCTGAGATGCGGCGGAAATTCCGGATCACCACCTTGATTGCGATCTGCCTGAGCGTCCCGGTCATTCTGACCATTCACTACGGCTGGATCACCATTGACCAGATCGACCTGTTCAAGCGGTTTGGGCCAGACAGCTAGGCTCTTGGCAGGCCTTAAGTCGCGCTCAGGCGGTGGACGATATGGGAGAAGCCCGCCACGCCGATGATTGGCACAATCAGGTTCATCACCGGGATGGTCAGCGGAATGGCCATACAGATACCGGCGAGCCAGATCGTAGTGGCATGGCGCTTGCGAAAGGCGTGGACTTCGGTGGCGCTCATCCGGCGGCGGGCAACGAGGGTGGCGTATTCGCGGCCCAGCATCAGGCCGTTTACCCCCCAGAAGATCAGCGGCGCGAAGGGCGCGAAGATCAGGCAGAGGATCAGGGCTGCAAGGTTGACCACGAGGAGAAGCCCCAGAAATTTGAGCGTTTCGGTGATGCTTTCCGAGAAAGGTACATGGGCCACGGGGGGCAGGCCGGGATAATGTTTGGCCTCGACCGCATCTGCCACATCATCGAGGAAAATGCCTGTGAAGGCGGAGGCCACCGGGACCATCAGGAAGATGGACGCCACCAGCATCACTGGGATGACGGCCAGCGAGGCGACGTTGTCAATCCAGGTGATCTCTCCGATCCAGGGCAGGGAAAAGCTGTCAGGGACGATGAGGCCAACGGTCCATGCAAAGAGCACAGTGAAGCCGAAAAGGAGCGCGATGGTCAGGCCAAGGCCAAGCGCCAGCACACGCATGAAGCGGCTGTCGCCGATTTGGCTGAGCGCCTTGAGGTAGTCGACAAAGATCACGCGCGCCACTCCGTGATAGCCTCAAGGTCGGGGCGGGGGCGTTCCGGTGGCTTGGAGGTTTCCGTGCCGAGATGGATGAACCCCGCTACAAATTCATGCGGTCCCAGATTGAGGCCGCTGGTGAGCATGACCCGGTCATAGGCAGGCCAGCCGGTGAGCCAATTGGCGCCCCAACCTGCGGCAAGGGCGGCATTCAGAAGACCCAGACACGCAGCGCCGGCGGAGAGTGTTTGTTCTATCTCCGGGATTTTCTCGGATGGTTTTGGAGACGCGATGACGGCCACGGAAAGGGGCGCGCGTTCGAACATGGTGGCGATTTTTTCGATCTGGTCCGGATCATGGCCAAGCTCTACGCCGCGCGACCGGGCAAGCCTGCCGAGATTTTGCAAAGCGTCCGGGCCCAAGACGATGAAGCGCCATGGCTCCAGCTTGCCATGATCGGGGGTGCGGGCGGCGGCGGTTAGGAGCGGCATCAGCGCGGTTTTGTCCGGCGCTGGGAGGGTCAGCGTTTTGTGAGGTCGCGAGCGACGGGTCAGCAGAAAATCGAGCGCGTCTTGATGTGGTGCGGGGGTAGGTGTCGGCATGCTGCCTCCTTTGCTTGGTCTCCATGTGTTGGATGATGCGCAAAGGTTCAAGGGGCGTGACCGGATTGAGGCGCGTTCCGCGCCACTTTTCTATTCTGGTCAGCGTCTGTTGGCAGGGCGGTGTCAGGCAGCGGCGGCGCGTTCAGGAGTTGCGGTGGGAGCCTCCGGCGGGAGTATTTTTGAAGCAATGATGGGGGTGGGTTTCGCGAAGGTCTGATTTGGGGCCGCGCTGGCGGGTTGGGATTTGGCCCAGAGCAAGAGGGCCATCAGAAAAAGGAAGAGCCCGAAAAAGACGGCAACGCCCTTCATGTCTTGGCAGCGGGCTTCTTCTTCGCAGCAGGCTTCTTCTTCGCCACCGGTTTCTTCTTGGCAGGCGCTTTGCGTTTCGTACCTTTCTTGGCGGCTTTTTCGTCAAGCAATTGGACGGCCTGATCGATGGTCAAGGCGTCGGGCTCGATGTCTTTGGGCAATGTGGCGTTGAGCTTCTCCCATTTCACGTAGGGACCGTATTTGCCCTCCATGATCGCGATTGGGCCGCCTTGATCTGGATGCTCGCCCAAGTCTCTCAGCGTTTTGGCCGCGCCACCGCGATTGCCACGTGATGCCACTTTGGCCGCAAGCAGTTCAACCGCGTGGTTCATGCCAACAGTAAAGACATCTTCCATCGTAGGCAGGTTGGCGTTTGTGCCGCCACGCTCCGACGTGCTTTCGGCATGTTTCAGGTACGGTCCGTAGCGGCCGATATTGGACCAGACATTGATGCCATCCTCGGGGTGTTGGCCGATGAGGCGGGGCAGGTAGAGGAGCTTCAGCGCATGATCCAGTGTCAGGTCTTCCAGTGCGAAACCTTCCTCGGGCCAGTCTTTGGGCACGGATTGGCGCTGCGGCTTCTTGTTGTCCTCGGTGACATCGCCGCGTTGCACGTAAGGGCCGAACCGGCCTTTATGGATCCAGATCTTATCTTCGCCATCCAGCCCCAACATTTTGCCTTCGGGCGGGATGCCAGTGTCTTCGTCGCCGCCGGGCGGGCCGAAGGCGCGCGTGTAGCGGCACTCAGGGTAGTTGGAGCAGCCGATAAAGGCGCCGCCTGCGCGGGCGGTGCGCATGCTCAGACGCCCTTCGCCGCAATTGGGGCAGAGGCGCGGGTCGGTGCCGTCTTCATTGGGCGGGAAGATATGGGGAGCGAGCGCTTCGTTGATCTTTTCCAGCACCTCGGTGATCGACAGGTCCATCGCCTCCGAGATCGCAACGGCAAAATCACGCCAGAACCGGTCGAGCACGTTCTTGTAGTTGCGGTTCCCGGCAGAGACGTCGTCGAGCTCTTCTTCCAGGTTGGCGGTGAACTCGTAGCCCACATATTTGCGGAAGAAATTGGTCAGGAAGACCGTGACCAAGCGGCCTTTGTCTTCGGGGATCAGGCGGTTTTTCTCTTTGCGGACGTAGTCGCGGTCCTGGATCGTTGTGACGATGGAGGCGTATGTAGACGGCCGCCCGATGCCCAGTTCTTCCATGCGTTTGACCAATGTGGCCTCTGTGTAGCGGGGCGGGGGCTGGGTGAAATGCTGGTCAGGGGTGACGCTTTGCTTGTCCGTGGCCTCGCCCTCGTTGATCTGGGGCAGGGACTTGTCGTCATCGTCTAGCACAGCGTCGTCGTCGCGACCTTCCTCATAGACACGCAGGAAGCCGTCAAAGAGCATAACCTGACCGGAAGCACGCAGCTCGACCTGTCCGTCAGCTGAGCCGATGATGGCGGTGGTGCGCTCCATCCGGGCGGCGGCCATTTGGGAGGCGACCGTTCGTTTGTAGATCAGGTCGTAGAGCTTGCGCTGGTCGGCATCGAGAATTTTCAGGCTCTCGGTATCGGCCATCATGTCGGTGGGGCGGATACATTCATGCGCTTCTTGGGCGTTCTTAGCCTTGTTTTTATACATCCGCGGGCTGTCCGGGACGTATTCGCCGCCGAATTTGGACTTGATCGCGTCGCGGGCGGCATGGACGGCTTCAGGCGCCATGTCGATGCCGTCGGTCCGCATATAAGTGATATGGCCGGCCTCGTAGAGGCGCTGGGCGCTGGACATCGTTTGGCGCGCACCCATGCCAAATTTGCGGCTGGCCTCTTGTTGCAGCGTCGAGGTCATGAAGGGCGCAGAGGGGTTGCGGGAGGCGGGTTTCGCCTCAACCGATTTAACCGTGAGGTCGCGGGATGAGATGGCCTGTACGGCCATTTCGGCAGCGGTTTCATTGGCGAGGTCAAACTTGTCGAGCTTGTCGCCTGCCAGCGTGGTCAACCGAGCTTCAAACGTCTTGCCGCGCGGCGTGGTCAGCATGGCTTTGACGGACCAATATTCTTGCGCAATGAATTTCTCAATCTCCATCTCGCGCTCGACGATCAGGCGCAGGCAGACCGATTGCACGCGGCCCGCGGACTTCGCGCCGGGCAGGCGGCGCCATAGAACGGGGCTGAGCTTGAAGCCAACCAGATAGTCCAGTGCGCGGCGGGCGAGGTAGGCGTGAACCAGAGGTTCGTCGACTTGCCGTGGATTTTTCATTGCCTCCGTCACCGCCGCCTTGGTGATCGCGTTGAACACCACGCGGCTGACGGGCGTGTCCTTCTTGATGGCCTTGCGGTTGCGCAACGCCTCTTCCAGATGCCAGCTGATCGCTTCCCCTTCGCGGTCGGGGTCGGTTGCGAGGATCAAGGCGTTGTCGTCTTTCAGGGCATCTGCAATGGCTTTGACATGTTTCTTGCTGTCGGAGGCGACTTCCCACTTCATGTCGAACTCGGCCTCGGGATCGACGGAGCCGTCTTTTGGGGGTAGGTCGCGCACGTGGCCGTAAGACGCCAACACCGTATAGTCGGGCCCAAGATATTTGTTGATCGTCTTGGCCTTGGCGGGAGATTCGACGACAACGACGGGCATATACGACCTCTGGTTGGAAACTGCTCTGGCGGCGATACATGTGGCCCCGATGTGGGGCTTGTCAACAGCGAGTGGCGTAACATCGCCGTATTGGCCGCGAAATTGACGGTGCGGCACCATCACCGGAAATTGCGCATCTATCAGATGAATTTTGAAAGCGGGGGCGTTATATGATCGCTATGAGACATGTCCGCCTCTCTCTTTTCGTTCTGGTGCTTTGGCCTGCGCAGGCCATGGCTGATTGCGTCATTTTGCTGCATGGGCTGGCGCGAAGCTCTTTTTCTCTGAGCGTCATGGAAGAAAGTCTGGAGGCCAATGGCTACCAGACGGTCAATCCGGGATATCCGTCAACCTCGGACACGATCCGAGATCTGGCAGAAGGCACGATCCCCGGAGCGGTGGAAGAGTGCGCACAGAACACCCCCATTCATTTTGTCACGCATTCGATGGGTGGCATTCTGGTCCGGGCCTGGCTGGCGGAGCATGAGCTGCCTGAATTGGGCCGCGTGGTTATGCTCGCGCCGCCAAACCAAGGCTCTGAGTTGGTCGATGAATTGCGCGTGCTTGACCCGTTTGAATGGGTCAACGGTCCTGCGGGGTTGCAGCTTGGCACTGGACCTGAATCGCTGCCTGCACAGCTAGGCCCTGTAGACTTCCCGTTGGGGGTTATTGCCGGCAATCAATCGCTAAACGCGGTCTATTCGGCGCTGATCACCGGTGAGGATGACGGCAAGGTTTCCGTCGAGAGCACGAAGGTTGCGGGTATGGCGGACCATGTGGTGCTGCCCGTGACCCATACATTCATGATGAACGCGCCTTTGGTGGTGGGGCAGACGGTGCGGTTTCTGCAAAATGGCCAGTTTCAGGATGATCTGTCGCTGGCCGATATCGTAGAAGACGTTACCGACGCCGTGACCGAGGGCACGATCCTTGAGGGTGGATTGGGTGGCGACTAACTCTTCGGGCTGATGCGGTTGATGTGGCCCATCTTGCGGCCCGGTTTGGCCTCCGCTTTTCCGTAGAGATGCAGTGCAACCTCGGGGTTGGCGGCCAGTTCTGGCACGCGGTCCATATCGTCGCCAATGAGATTTTCCATCACCGCATCTGCGTGGCGGGCCCCGTCACCTAAAGGCCAGCCCGCAACTGCCCGAATATGCTGCTCAAATTGGTCGATGGCGCAGGCATTTTGGGTCCAGTGACCGGAGTTGTGAACGCGAGGGGCGATCTCGTTGACGATAAGCCCATTTGGGGTGACAAACAGCTCCACACCCAGCACACCGATATAATCGAGTGAGTTCAGTATCTTGCCAGCCATAATTACAGCATCTATACGCTGAGAGGCGCTTAGTTTTGCAGGGACGGTGGTGGTGTCGAGGATGCCGCCGACATGCACATTTTCGCCTGGGTCGTAACAAGAGACCTGTCCGTCTGATCCGCGAGCGCCGATGACGGAAACCTCGTGAGAGAACTCAACGAACCCCTCCAGCACGCAAGGCGCGCTGTCCATTTGCGCCCAGATATCAGCGACTTCCTCACCACCTTTCAAGCGAACCTGACCTTTACCGTCATATCCCATCCTGCGGGTTTTCAGGATCGACGGCGTGCCAATCTTGGCAATCGCCTCTTCTAGGTCTTTCACATTTTCAACATTTGCATAGGGCGCGACGCTCAGGCCGATTTGTTCGAGAAATCGCTTCTCATCGAGCCTATCCTGCGATGTGGCGAGCGCGCGCCGATTAGGGCGGATCGGGACGCTTTTTTCGATGATATCGAGCGCGGATGTCGGAATGTTTTCAAATTCATAGGTGACGATGTTGCAAGATTCCGCAAAGGCCTCCAGCGCCTCCGCGTCGTCATATGGCTTTTGAAAGTGGTAATTGGCCACATGGCTGGCCGGGCAGTCGCCGCCGGGCTCAAAGATGCAGGTTTTGAACCCCAATCGCGCAGCCGCAACGCTGAGCATCCGTCCCAATTGACCGCCGCCCAATATGCCGATCGTGGCACCGGTTGGCAGAGGTTCACTCATCCCGGGGCTCCTCAGGAATGGAGGCTGAGAGCGCCATGCGCCAAGCGTCTAGCCGCTCGGCCAGAGCGGCATCACTAACGGCCAAGATACCCGCCGCCATCAGCCCGGCATTGGCAGCACCCGCAGCCCCAATGGCCATGGTCGCGACGGGGTAGCCCTTGGGCATCTGAACGATGGAGTAAAGGCTGTCGACGCCAGACAGGGCCTTGGTCTGTACCGGCACGCCCACGACCGGGATGCGCGTCTTGGAGGCCATCATGCCAGGAAGATGCGCAGCCCCGCCTGCGCCCGCGATGATGACTTTCAGGCCGCGCTCCGCGGCGGTCTTGCCATAGTCCCATAACCGGTCAGGCGTGCGGTGGGCGGATACGATGCGGGTCTCGAAAGAAACGCCCAGCTCGTCCAGCAGGGTTGCGGCCTCTTTCATGGTCGCCCAGTCAGACTGGCTGCCCATGATAATGCCCACGTCAATCTTGCTCATGACCCAAATCCTGTCCGTATGAAGGCTTGTCAAAGGAAGCGGCACTATAGCCAGCCGCGTCGCTTACGCAATGATATCCGGTGTCAGCGTGTCTTCAATCGCCTGAATGCGGTCTTTCAGCGAAAGCTTCTTCTTTTTCAGACGTTTGACCGTCAGCTGGTCGGCCACAGCACGTTCCTGCAGGGCGGTGATTGCCTCATCAAGATCGCGGTGCTCGCGTTTGAGCACCTCCAGCTTGACCTGCAGGACCTCGTTTTGGCTCATATGGGCGGGGGTGTTCATCGAGGTGACAAGGTCCGTTGATAAGGCATTTCGTGGCTGGTCAGGTGTAAAGATAGGTGGATTCTTCCCACGTACCAACTGTTATGACGCCAAAGGGTTGCATGCGGGGCCACGGCACCCCATCTTTTCTACGAGCGGGTCGCCAAAAGCTGCGGGGCCTGCATGTGACAAGTCGCTTTGCTGAAAAGGGCTGCAGACATGACGAAACTAACCTTGGGATCGCATCCCTTTTTGCTGGGTTTTGACCAGCTTGAACGCCTCGTAGAACGCACGGCAAAGTCCGGCAATGACGGCTATCCTCCTTTCAATATTGAACAATCGGGCGGCAACGCCTTCCGTATCACCTTAGCTGTGGCCGGATTCGGCGAAGATGATTTGTCGATCACTGTGGAAGACAGGCAGTTGGTCATTCGCGGTAAACAGGCCGACGATGTCGAAGGCCGGGTATTTCTGCATCGCGGTATTGCCGGGCGCCAGTTTCAAAAGGCTTTTGTGCTGGCTGACGGCGTCGATGTTGCAGGCGCGATGACCGAAAATGGATTGCTCCATATCGACCTCGAGCGGGCCGTGCCCGAGAGCGTGTTGCAAACCATCAAGATCAAGAAAGGATGACGCGATGAATACTCAATTTGATTTGAACACTGGAATGGCGGAGCGCATCGTCTATGTGCGGCCCGTGGATGTGGCTGACCTGCCTCAAGAGGTGCGTGACGGATCAGGCGGGTTAGAGACCATCTACGCGGTCCATGCCCCTGACGGCGAGCGGCTGGCACTGGTGGCCAATCGCCAGATGGCTTTTGCCTTGGCCCGTCAGAACGATTTTGCGCCCGTGACAGTGCACTAAGTATCCCTCGCCACGAGGTACTCTGGCCGGTCCGCAAAAGACCGCGCAGCCCCCATCCAATATGCGTGACAGGCTCACGCTCGTGATAGCCATTTACCTATCACTGCTTCAAAAATACTCCGGGGGTTTGGGGGCAGCGCCCCCATGAGAGGCGGGGGTCTGGGGGCAGCGCCCCCATCCGGTCGGCGGGCCATCGGCCCGACGAAACCAAGATCAGGCTGCAATCAATCCCATGCTTTCGAGCTTCAGGATCACCTGATGGGCGCAGTTGTCGACATCCACATTCTCGGTATCGATGACCAGCTCGGCATGCTCCGGCACATCGTAAGGGTCTGAAATACCAGTGAATTCCTTGATTTTCCCTTCGCGGGCCAGCTTGTAGAGCCCCTTGCGGTCGCGGCGTTCGCATTCCTCAATAGAGGTTGCGACATGGACTTCGATGAAGGCGCCAAAGCCTTCAATGTCTTCGCGCACAGCGCGGCGCGTTGCCGCATAGGGCGCGATAGGCGCACAAATCGCGATGCCGCGGTTCTTGGTGATCTCTGAGGCGACATAGCCAATGCGACGGATGTTCAGGTCGCGGTGCTCTTTGCTGAAGCCGAGTTCAGAAGAAAGGTTCTTACGCACGATGTCGCCATCCAGCAGCGTAACCGGGCGTCCGCCCATCTCCATCAGTTTGACCATTAACGCGTTGGCAATGGTCGATTTGCCGGAACCGGAGAAGCCGGTGAAAAAGACGGTAAAGCCTTGGTTTGCCCGGGGGGGGCGGGATTTGCGCAGTTCGGTAACCACTTGCGGGAAGGAGAACCATTCGGGGATCTCCAGCCCTTCGCTCAGACGGCGACGCAGCTCAGTACCCGAGATGTTCAGAATGGTGACGTTGTCGCGGTCCTTGATCTCGTCGGCGGGCTCATATTGGGCGCGGTCCTGCACATAGACCATGTGCTTAAAGTCGACCATTTCGATGCCCATTTCCTCTTGATGCTCGCGAAACAGGTCTTGTGCGTCATAGGGTCCGTAGAAGTCGTCACCTGCGGAGTTCTGGCCTGGGCCCGCATGGTCGCGGCCAACGATGAAATGTGTGCAGCCGTGGTTCTTGCGGATCAAACCGTGCCATACCGCCTCGCGCGGGCCCGCCATGCGCATGGCGAGGTTCAACAAGGACATGGAGGTGGTCGAGGCCGGGTATTGATCCAGCACTGCCTCGTAGCAGCGCACGCGGGTAAAGTGGTCAATATCGCCCGGCTTGGTCAGGCCCACCACAGGGTGGATCAGCAGGTTAGCCTGCGCTTCCTTGGCCGCACGGAAGGTCAGTTCCTGATGTGCGCGATGCAAGGGGTTGCGGGTCTGGAAGGCCACGACCTTGCGCCAGCCCAATTTGCGGAAGTAAGCGCGCAGTTCATTTGGCGTGTCACGCCGGCCGCGAAAATCATAATGCACGGGTTGTTGGATGCCGGTGACAGGCCCGCCCAGATAGATCTTTCCGGCTTGATTGTGCAGATAATTCACCGCCGGGTGGGCCGGATCGTCGGCGCCAAAAACCTTCTCGGCCTCGTGCGATTTGTTGGGCTCCCAGCGGTCGGTCACGGTCATGGTGCCGAGGATCACACCCTCTTGGTCGCGCAGTGCAATGTCTTGGCCCAGTTCGACTGAATTCGCGAAATCCTCAGACACGTCCAGCGTGATCGGTATCGGCCACAGCTCGCCGGTGCTCAGACGCATTGTGTCGACGACACTGTTATAGTCTTCCTCGGTCAGGAAGCCTTTCAGCGGGTTGAAGCCGCCGTTCATCAGCAGCTCGAGGTCGCAGATCTGGCGCGGCGTCAGGTCGTGGGAGGTCAGTTCAGCCGCCTCCGCCTTCATTTTCTGCGCACTGTCGAAGGAGACAAAAAGCTCCGGGATAGGGGCGAGGTTGTTTTGCATCAGTTTGGTCCTGTCACTGAAAGGGGTAAGTCCGGTATTGGTGCCGGTTAATTCGGCATGAAGCGCGTCATATTCCGCAAATTTGCGGGTCAGAAAGGCAGTTGTCAGTCGGTTCTTTTCCGACGCACCGCGCGGAGTGAGGGAGTAGGCAAAGCGCTTGCGTCTATCCGTGCCTGCGCGTTCGGTGATCTTGATGAATTTGGCGGCCGCAGCCATCTTGAGCAGCCCATTGAGCCGTCCGAGCGAGATGCCCAAAGCCGCCGCAGTCGCACGTTGCGACGCGTCTGACGCCAGATCGAGCTGGCGCAAGAGCCGGAAGAGCAGGTCTTCCTCTTCTTGATTGGCATTGGTGGGCTGCATGGATTCTCTATGTGTTCACGAATGAACGCATAGAGTGAAATCTATGTTCAGCCAAGAACAAACTTGTAGTGAGAGCGAAAAATGTGCGCTCTGTGCCACTTCCCTCGAAGCTGTTGGCTAACTTTCGGCGCCTACAGACCTTTGATAAAGTTCTGGGAGAGAAGAGTAACCAGATACGAGGCGAAACGTTGCACTATTTCGAAGGCCACCAAGATCATGCGGCAGATATTGTTACGCTGTTCTCGGACACGTTCACCCAATCGGAAGGTGCGCATGAAGGCGCGCTGATTGCGGGCTTGGTTCGCGAGATGATGCAGACAACGCCGCACGAAGACTTGGCGGTCTTCTCGGCTCTAGAAGACAGGCGAATGGTGGGATGCATATTTTTGTCTCGGCTGTCATATGCCGCTGATGACCGAGAGGTGTTCATCCTCTCACCGGTCGCTGTTGCGCCTAGCTTTCAGAGACAAGGGGTCGGTCAACGGCTGATCCGCTATGGCCTCGATTGCCTGCGCCAGCGTGGCGTCGCCTATTGCGTGACCTATGGCGATCCGAACTTTTACAGCCGGGTAGGCTTTCGCCAGATAGACCAAAAGATCGCGCCGCCCCCACTCCCGCTGAGCCAGCCGGAAGGATGGCTTGGCCAGTCCTTGACCGGCAAGGAACAGACCCCATTCAAAGGCTCGTCAAAATGCGTAAATGCGCTGGCTAAGCAAGAGTATTGGTAATGGGGGCTATTCGTCATCCGCCAAAAACCGCTCCGCTTCCAGTGCTGCCATGCAGCCCATGCCCGCAGACGTAACAGCCTGCCGGTATTTGTAATCCGTCAGGTCGCCTGCCGCGAACAGACCCGGGATCGAGGTTTCAGTGCTGTCAGGCTTGGTGATCACATATCCGCCCATATGGGTTTCCAGAACATCCTTCACCAGCTCGTTTGACGGCGCGTGGCCAATAGCAACGAACACGCCTTTGCACGGGATCTCGGTGATCTCGTCAGTTTGCACATTGCGCACTTTGACAGCTTCGACAGAGTTCGGATTCTCCGTACCGATGACCTCTTCCAGCTGGTGGAACCACAAAGGCTCGATCTTTGGGTTCTTGAACAGGCGGTCTTGCAGGATTTTTTCCGCTCGCAGCTCGTCGCGGCGGTGGATAAGGGTCACTTTTGAGGCGAAGTTGGTCAAAAACAGCGCTTCTTCAACAGCCGTGTTGCCGCCGCCGATAACCACAATTTCTTGGCCTCGATAGAAGAAGCCGTCGCAGGTGGCACAGGCAGAGACGCCGAAGCCTTTGAACTTCTCTTCAGACGGCAGGCCCAGCCATTTCGCCCGAGCGCCCGTCGCCAAAATCACCGCGTCGGCGGTGTAGACCGTGCCGCTGTCTGATTGGCAGGTGAAAGGGCGTTTCGAGGTGTCGATGCTGGAGATGATGTCGCCAACGACTTCGCAGCCCATCGCCTTGGCATGGGCTTCCATGCGGACCATCAGGTCGGGGCCCTGCACCTCAGTGTCGCCGGGCCAGTTTTCGACCTCTGTGGTGGTGGTCAGCTGACCGCCGGGCTCGATACCTTGTACCAAAATTGGCTCTACCATGGCACGCGCGGCATAGACGCCGGCGGTGTAGCCCGCGGGGCCGGAGCCGATGATCAGAACTTTGGTGTGACGTGTCTCGGCCATGGTGGTCCCCTGAGGTCTTTAAGTGCAGCCAGACCGATATAGGACGGTGTGCCGGGAGGTGCCAGTGCATCCTTGCACGATTGCTGCGCGTGCCCCTTTTTTGGGATAAGGTTCTTTGTTGCGCGATTGTGAAACATTGTTGCGCATGGGTCGGCGTTTGCGTAAGTTCTGTTTAGCTAAGGGGACGTTATGGCCATTTCAAAACTAGATGATATTGACCGCAAGATTTTGGCGGAGTTGCAGGCCGATGGCCGCATGACCAATGTAGAGCTGGCCAAACGGGTCGGTATTTCCGCGCCGCCATGCTTGCGCCGGGTTCGGACATTGGAGGAATCGGGTTATATCAAGGGCTACCACGCCGAAGTTGAAGCCCGCGCGCTCGGCTTCGAGGTGCAGGTATTCGCGATGGTTGGGCTGCAAAGTCAGGCTGAGGCAGACCTGTCCGCCTTCGAACAACGCTGCCACGACTGGCCGCTGGTGCGCGAGTGCCACATGCTCAATGGCGAAGTGGACTTCATCCTGAAATGTGTCGCGCCGGACCTGTCGAGCTTTCAAAGCTTTCTGACAGAAGAGCTGACCTCCGCAGACAATGTGGCCAGCGTGAAAACCTCGCTGGTCATTCGCGGCTCAAAAGACGAGCCAGGTGTACCGTTCGATGTGGTCGAGGACCGGCTGAGCCAGATCACCTAGAAAACGGGTTCAGGCCCCGTTTCGCAGGGTACGGACCTCGAAGGAAGTCAGGCGCTGAGTAAGTTGCGGCCCGAAATCCGCCATCTCCCGCGCCTGTGGGAACAGCCGTAGCAAGCTACCGAGCAGGTCTTTGTCCAGAAGCGTCTCAGCGAAAGGACCGGGGTGGAAGCTTTCCAGCTCGACCCCGTTGGCGATGATCGTCGCCTGCCGGTCAAAGGCCAGGTTGTAGAGCTGAATGCCCGAGATTGGCGTGATTGCCACAACCTGCAGCCCGTCTTCAAAGGCCCGGATCGGGGCAAATGCCAGATCAACCCCGAACAGCTCGCGACAGGCCGCATGGCGCATCAGAATATGGGAGCGCGGTGCCAGCATCAGGTCTGCGGAGGGTTTGGCCAGACCGAAGGCGTCGGCGGTCACCCGAAAAAGCTTGTTGCCTTCCTGCCCCGGCGCGTCATTTGGCAGATGCAAGGTGGAGCCCACCCATTGCAGCGGCAGGGGGCCATATTCGCTGGTCAGGATACGGGTGCCGGGGGTCAGGTCCTCTACTGCTATCGGGCCGTCACTGGTCGAAATCAGCGTCCCGCGCGCGACATTGCCGCAAGCGGCTTCGATCATCGGTAGAGCGGGGGCCATGATGTTGGAGGTGCCAACCGTTCCGTCCGCATTCAACCAGCTGACGTCGCATGCAATCGTAGGGGTGGAGTGGCGCAGGGGCGGGGACGAGGTCGCAGCGTCAGCCCGATGGCCAACAGGCCATCTGCGTCGCACGGTGCGGGAATAGGTCATGCGCTGTCCTTTTAAGGTCTTGCAAGCCTGCACGGTCCCCACCGTTATGCAGTATGTTTTGAGTGTGTGTGCCCAACAATGGGGGCGATTACCGGTTAAAAGTCAATGAAATGAGGTCAATAGACGATGCGTTGTCACCAATGGACCGTCTAAACGTGGATTGTTTCTTGGCGCAGAAAGAGTTTCGCCACAATTGCTGCCCTAGGGTCAGGCGGGTGGGAGCGCTCGGTCTGAAAGGCCTGCGAATCAAATTCGGCCTGACAGGGCGCTGGCTCAGGGTCATTTGCCATGATAGGCGACAATTATGATGACCCCAGAGATGATCAAAAAGACCTACGCGAAGGCGCTGGCGGCGCAACAGTCCGGACGGCTCACCGAGGCGCAAAAAGGCTACGCGCGGATATTAAAGACCAACCCGAACCTTGCCGAGGTTCAGTTCAATATGGGCCGGGTCGCCGCCGGCTTGCGCCAGATCTCGGAGGCCGCCGGACATTTTGAGGCTGCGTTGAAGCTCAAGCCTCAGGAGCCCGCGATTTGGCTCGCCTATCTCGATATGGCGTCGCGTCATCCCAATGTGGACAACCTCGCAAAGCTTCTGGCGCGCGGTGGCGCAGGATTGGACCGGTTCGCGGAGGTGGCGTTCTACAAAGGCCTCATCGCGGCGCGGCGCAATCAGCCAAAGGACGCTCAGACCCATATCGCAGAGGCGCTGGACAAGGGGCTCAAATCGCCGCGGGCGCAAGTCGAACTCGGCATGGCGCAAGCGGCTTTAGGGGATCCGGACGCGGCCCTTGCCGCATTTGATGCCGCTTTGAAGCTGGCCCCAAGCTATGACTTCGCCTTGTCCCGCAAGGCAGGGCTCCTGCGCGATATTGGCCGCACCGACGAGGCGCTTGAGGCGGCGAAGGAAGCGATCAAGGCTGCTCCAAAGAAGGGCGCACACTACCACGCCTACGCATCCATCGCGAAGATGAAGGCGGATGACCCGATGATCTCCCAGATGGAGGACGTGTTGAAGCGGACCCCCAAGACCGATCCGGGCCGGATATATCTGGGCCATGCGCTGGCCAAGGCGATGGAAGACACCGGTCAACATACGGAGATGTTTCGCTACCTTGAGCTGGCCAATGCCCAACTGGCCAAAACCCATCCCTATGACGCGGCAGCAGATGCCGCGCAGGCCGAAGCCTGGCAGGCCAAGTGGCAGATACTGGCCGAGGCGGAGGTGCCTGAGACGACACAAAGCGATGGCCCCACCCCGATCTTTGTCACCGGGATGCCGCGTTCGGGCACTACGCTTATCGAGCAGATCCTCGCATCCCATTCAGAGTGCGAAGGCGCGGGCGAGCTATCGGTCTTGGGCAAGCTGATCGGTGACGTGTTGGCACAAGAACACGCGGATGCGGCGTCCTTGTCCGAAGGGTTGCGCACCGCAGGGGCGCAGTATCTTGAAACGCTGCGCGCGCGGTTTCCGGGCGCACGGTTTGTAACCGACAAGTCGATCAGCAGCTACAGCCTGATCGGCTTCATCCGCCATGCGCTGCCGCAGGCCAAGATCATCGTGGTGCGCCGGGATCCGGGTGACAATGCGCTTTCCCTCTACAAGAACCTGTTCGCCTTTGGCACGCATCGCTACGCCGCGAACCTGGGCGATATCGCGCAGTTTATGCAGCTGTTCGAGAGCCAGATCGCAAGCTGGCGCGATAAGCTGCCAGATGCCTTTTCAGAGCAATCCTATGAGGCGCTGATCGCAGAGCCTGAGGCACAAACGCGGGCTTTGGTCGCCAATGCGGGGTTGGATTGGCAGGATGCCTGCCTGTCTTTCTATGAGACGGCGCGAAAGGTCGACACGCTCTCAAGCACACAAGTGCGCCAGCCAATTTACAGCTCGTCCGTTGGGGCATGGAAGCGGCACGAGGCGGAGATGGCCCCGTTTTGGGAGCGCTACGGCGCGGAATAAAAAAGCGCCCGCATGTGGGGGGACATGCGGACGCCTTTCAGTGTCTGCGACATGGGATGGCTTAGGCAGAAACCATTTCTGGTTTCTTCAGGGGGGGAGTCCTGAACGCCTGAGCCTTGCAGACAAAACGGGTCTTCCAAAGGGGCGTGGTGCCACGGGTCCACGGCATAACAACATTGCAAGTTGCGCTCTCTTCAATCGCAGCAATGATCCAGCGTTTCTGCTTCGCCATGGTGGCCATCCTTTGTCAGATCGGCCCGAACCTGCTGCCTTCGAGTACAGCCTTTGGTCCGAGCCGGTTATGTTCGCCCCAAGACAAGGAGCCTCACCTGTATGGAAAGCCAATCGGGCATCAGCGTGGCTGGGCCAGAAAAATATCGCGGTGCATTTGCGCCGTCGGCGCCTTCCGGCCAGTCGCGCGTATTTACCTGAAATTTATGAGAAATTTTCTGAAAACGCACGCAAGTCACGGACGTTTTAAGGCAGCTTTACGGCCCAAATTGCCCGGAAATTGTCACGATCTGCGAAACAATCACGCTTCACATGCGGATTGTCGCGATGAGTCGGCCGTAATCAGCCTCCTTGCCATGTACCGAGCGGCGGTAGGAAAAGAACCGATCCGGGTCGCTATAGGTGCAATGGCGCGTCCATTCCGCCGCCACGCCAGCCCCTCTCAGCCGTTTCAGCCCGTAGCCCGGCAGATCGAACTGCACCCGGTCGGCGCGGCCCTGCGCGAAGAAGCGAGCGTTTTCGGGATCTTCGTCCAGAAAGCGGTCCATATAGTCGGGGCCAACTTCATAGGCGGCCTGCGAAATGCAGGGCCCGATCACAGCCTGAATGGTGTCGCGCTTTGCACCGAGTGTTTCCATAGCGTCGATAGTGGCTTCCAGAACGCCGCCCAGCGCGCCGCCCCAACCCGCATGGGCTGCGCCAATCACTCTGTTGTGGGGGTCGGCAAACAATACGGGCTGGCAATCTGCGGTCAGAATGCTCAGCGCCAGCCCCGGTGTCGCGGTCACCATCGCGTCCGCTTTGGGTCGCACCTCGCTTGGTTCTGTGACAGTGACGACCTCTGCAGAGTGGTATTGATGCACACCCACCAACGCCAAAGGCTCGACCTCCATGGCCTTTGCCACCCGTGCACGGTTCGTGGCCACAGCGTCCTTTTGATCTGACGAGCCATAGCCGCAATTCAGCCCTTCGAAAACGCCTGAAGACGCACCGCCGCGGCGGGTGAAGAACCCGTGGCGGAAGTCAGACAGCACGTCGGCGGTGATGATCTCGAGGGTCATGACGGCACTCCGATTTCAAAACCCGGCGGCGGTGGGGCCGCGCTGGGGTGAAAGGCGATGGCTTTGAAAAGGGTCCCCATTTCTGAGGGCTCCGTCAAGCGTCGATACGCGGCCAGATGGCTTTGCAAGGCATCCTCGCTGCCCTGATCATCGAGCCGTTCTGCCAGTGCCTGCGCCCGTGGCCCAATGCCCAGCCGGTGCAGCAGCGTGCCTTGCTCGATCATTGCGGTGGCCTTGCACTGCGCGGCCCTTGCAAGAGCCTCGAAATCCACATGGGCCGTCAGGTCAGCCATGCCGGGGTCAGCCAGCGGGTCGCAAGGCGTGTGGTCTCGCACCGCCTGAAACGTATCTCCTTTCGACCGCCAGTCCCCGTAATCCACGACAATTGCCGCGCCGCCATGGGTCGCAATACGCTCTGTCACTTGCGCGATGATTGCTCCTGAGGCGGGGCTTTGCTCTACCACATCACCGTCGGCGGTGTCGGCCAGCCGGTTTGCGAGCGCCTCCATCGGGGTGGGCTCAGTTAGGCCGAGTTTCAATGTGTCGCCTTCTGCGCCAATACGGGTCTCGCTCCAGCCACGACCGGCGCGCACAAACTGGCGAATGGGAAGCGCGTCGAAGAACTCGTTGGCCACCAGAAATAACGGCGCTTGGGGCAGGGTGGAGACATCGTCATGCCATGTCACCTCATGCGTGCTCAGGGTCGCAGCCTGCACGTCGCGCAACGCCGGGCTGGCCTCGACCAGATGCACGTCAGGCGCAAAGCCCGGCACCTGAGCGCAGGCACGCAGCATGTCGGCCATCAACGTGCCGCGTCCGGGGCCCAGCTCTGCCAGCACGCATGCGCCGCCGCCCTGATCTTGCCAAGCCTGCACCAAGGCCAAGCCGATCAATTCGCCAAACATCTGGCTGATCTCGGGTGCGGTGGTGAAGTCGCCTGCCGCGCCGAGCGGGTCGCGGGTGGCGTAATATCCGTGTTCCGGGTCCAGCAGGCAGGCCTGCATGTAGTCAGACAGGCTCAGCGGGCCGTCCACCGCAATGCGGCGGAGAAGCTGCGCCTTCAGGCTCATCTGCGCGGGTGGTGCGGACGGCGGCGGGCCACCCAGATAAACAGCAGCCCCACAATGATCATCGGGGTCGACAGCAGTTGCCCCATGGTCAGCCCAAACTCACCCAGCTGCAAAGCATAGCCCAGCGGGTTTGTCTCAGAGGCGAAATGCGCATCTGGCTGGCGCACAAACTCCACGGCGAACCGTGCGATGCCGTAGCCCGCCAGAAAGACGCCGATCAACGCACCGGGGGTCTTGAACCAGTGTTTGCGCAGCACCAGCCACAGCAGAACAACGCCAAGTACCAGTCCTTCCAACAATGCTTCATAAAGCTGGGAGGGGTGGCGGGCGCACATCTGCTCAACAGTGGCACAGGCCTGCGCCGCGTCGCCGGGGAAGATAACGCCCCAAGGCAGGTCCGTCTGACGCCCCCACAGCTCGGCATTGATGAAATTGGCGAGCCGGCCCAGCAGCAGGGCAGGCGGGGTGCATACGACGATCAGGTCACCCACGCTCAGCGGCGAGATGCGGTTGCGCCAGCAAAAGATCAGCCCTGCCAGCAACACGCCTAACGCGCCGCCATGGAAGGACATGCCGCCTTGCCAGATCTGCAGAATTTCACCGGGGTTTCGGGCGTAATATGCAGGCTGGTAGAACAGCACAAAGCCCAGCCGACCGCCGAGCACCACGCCCAGTATGATCCATGTGATCAGGTCAGACAGCGTCTCGGAGGTCATGGGCGGGTCGTTGCGCGGCCACGCGATCTCGCGTTTCAGCAGCCGCGTGCCCATCCACCAGCCAATCAGAATGCCCACGATATAGGCCATGGCGTACCAGCGCAGCGCAATCTCGCGGCCCATCACCTCGAAGGCGAAAATATTGGGACCGATATCGGGGAAAGGAAGGGTCAAAGCGATCATGATCTGTTGAGTGCGACGGCCCTGCGGCGTTGTCAACCTTGAGAAACCGGGCGGGGACCCCCATATAGAAGGTAACGAAACGTGAGGTACGAGATCATGCAAACCCGTAACAGATTTTTCGACGACATGTCGCAGCTGATGACCAACGCTATGGGCGTGGCACAAGGCGCCAAGTCAGAGGCCGAAAACGCGATGAAATCCATGATGGACCGCTGGCTGGCCGACCGTGATTTTGTGACCCGCGACGAGTTTGACGCGGTCCGCGCCATGGCCCAGAAGGCCCGCGAAGAGAATGAGGCTCTGAAAGCCCGTCTCGACGCGATGGAGACCAAGAAAAAGCCCGCGGCGAAGAAAAGCTAAGGGCGACCCCGCGCTAGACTGCGGCAGCATCGGTATAGAAAAAGGGCGGGGCCATGAGACCCCGCCCTTTTTGCGTTTGATAGCGCGCAAGGCTAGCCCTTGGCGTCAACCTGCACGTCTGTGGCCGGAGCGTCCTCGGCATCAAGCATCCCTGTCTTGAACAAGATACCCGCTGCCGCGCCGCCAATCATTGGGGCCACGATGAAGAGCCAAAGCTGCGCCATGGCGGTGCCCCCCGAAAACAGTGCGGGTCCAATGGACCGCGCAGGGTTCACCGACACGCCGGTGACATTGATGCCCACGATATGGATCACCACCAGCATCAGGCCAATGCCCAGACCAGCTATGGCGGTCGCGGCACCTTTGCCGGTAGAGCCCAGGATGACGACCACAAAGAGGAAGGTCGCCACAACCTCGAACACGAAGGCCGAGATCAGGCCATACTCGCCCAAATAGCCTTCGCCCCAGCCATTGGCCCCGTATCCGCCGTCATAGCCGCCAATTTTGCCGCTCATGATCAAGACCAGCATCAGCGCCCCGACAATCGCGCCGCCAGTTTGCGCGCCCCAATATTTGAACATCTCGCCGCTTTCCATGCGGCCTGCGAGCATTGCACCCAGCGACACCGCCGGGTTGATGTGGCAGCCGGAAACAGCGCCGATGCCGTAAGCCATGCCGATGAGTGCAAGGCCAAAGGCGAGGCTGATGCCAACGAGGCCCGGGCCAAGATCAGGATTGACCGTCGCCAAAACGGCTGAGCCGCATCCAAGAAAAACCAGTGTGAAAGTGCCGATAAATTCGGCGAGCATCTTATTCATTGGGTGTCCCCTCCCATTAAATCTAAGAATTCTAGTCTGTGTGAATGGACCCTAGCCAAAGCGGGTGGCGTCAATCATGGGGAATAAACCGCGCGATATGACGCTGCAGGCCCCATTGCAAACTGTGGCGTAGCCCTCATACTCGACCCAGTATCTGCGCAAACATCTGCATCAACGGGAGCCTGACCGATGAAACTTCTCACAACACTCGCCGCCATCTGCCTTGCCACAACGGCTTTAGCCGATGGCCATTTGCCAAATCTTGAAGGCCGCGAGGTCGTGGTCGTGACCGAAAACGCCTACCCTCCGCTGCAATTTGTCGAACCCGGCACGGGCAACGCGATTGGCTGGGAATATGACGCGATGGCCGAGATTGCGGAGCGGATCAACATCACCGTCGTCTATGAAAACACCAGCTGGGACGCGATGATCTCGGCGGTCAGCGAGGGGCAATATGATCTCGGCATGACCGGCATTACCATCCGGGACGACCGCAAAGAAAAGGTCGATTTCTCCGATAAATACATGACCTCCGAGATGGTCATGCTGGTGCGCGGCGACGAGGACCGCTTTGCGGATGCTGCCTCTTTCGCGGCAGATGCGGACCTGCTGATGGCGGCGCAACCCGGCACCACGCCGTTCTATGTGGGCGTTTATGACGTGCTGGACGGTGACGAAGCCAACCCGCGCATCATCAAGTTCGAGACCTTCGGCGCAGGCGTGGCGGCTCTGCGGTCTGGCGACGTGGATTTGGTTCTGACCGATGGCACGGCGGGCAACGGGTATGTGTCGGCCTCTGACGGCGCCCTGAAGATTGTCGGCGAAAAGCTGGGGACCGAGGATTTCGGCTTCATCTTCCCCAAGGGCTCTGATCTTGTCGCGCCAATCAACGCGGCGATTGCCGATATGCAGAAAGACGGCACCATCGATGCGCTCAACACGAAGTGGTTCCTTGATTACAAGCTGGGCGGCTAAGACCGGCGCACGGCTATGATCGGGCCGTCCAAACCAGATCAGGATTTCCCGTATTGGCTCGTCCTTTTGGGCGGGCTGATTGCATGGATGTTCTATCAGATCTGGGCCAATGACCTTTATACGCAGGTGATGGGCACGCTGTCGCGTGGTGTGCAAATCACGGTGCTCGTGACGCTGGTGGGCTTCGCGTCGGCCTCCGCGATGGGGCTGTTGCTGGCGGTGATGTCGCTGTCGCGCTCGATCATCGCCCGCCAGATTGCACGCTTTTATATTGAGCTGGTGCGGGGCATCCCGATCATTGTGCTGCTGCTATATGTGGCCTTCGTGGTGGCCCCCGGCATTGTTGCATTGGCCAATTGGGCGTTGGAGCCATTGGGCGCGGACCCGTGGCGCACGCGTGACTTTCCCTTGCTGTGGCGGGCCACACTGGCGCTGGCCATTGGGTATTCCGCCTTCATCGCCGAGGTGTTTCGCGCTGGCATCCAATCGGTGGAGCCGGGGCAGATCGAGGCCGCAGAGGCGCTGGGGTTGGGCCGTTGGCATCGGTTCCGCCGCATCGTCTTTCCTCAGGCGATCCGCACGATCCTGCCGCCGCTGGGCAATGATTTTGTGGCCATGGTCAAAGACAGCTCGCTCGTCTCCGTCTTGGGCGTGTCCGACATCACGCAGCTGGGCAAGGTGACCGCGGCCGGCAATTTTCGGTATTTCGAGACCTATAACGTGGTGGCGCTGATGTATCTGACCCTGACGCTGGTGTTGTCGCTAGGCCTGCGGCGGCTCGAGAAACAAATGCGCGACCGCCCGTCCTAAGCCCTTGTGCCCGGCTTGGCCAAGGCTAGCTTATAGACAAAGGAGACTTGCCCCCATGACCAACCCGCTTCTCGCCCCTTGGAACACGCCGTTCGAGCTGCCACCTTTTGATGCGATCTCGGATGATGATTTCGAGCCCGCCTTCGCGCAGGCGCTGGAGGAGGCCCGCAGTCAACTGGCGAGCATCGCTGACAACCCTGAGCCCGCGACATTCGCCAATACAATCGACGCGCTCGCGCTGATGGGCGAGGGGATGGAGAAGGCATTGTCGCCGTTTTATTTGCTGGCGGGCGTGGAATCGAACCCGAAACGCGAAGCGCTGATGCGGGAGTTTTCGCCAAAGCTGGCCGCATGGGGCTCTGAGGTGATGATGAACCGGGCGCTGGCCGCCCGGGTGGAGACCCTCTGGCAGGATCGCGACAGCCTCGGGTTGAGCGACGAACAACACCGCGTCCTCTTCCTGCAACGCCGCAGCTTTCAACGCGCAGGCGCAGCGCTTGAAGGCACTGATTATGAGCGGCTGAAAGAGATCAAGAACCGTCTCGCCGTGATCGGCACGCAGTTTACGCAAAACCTGCTGGCCGATGAGCGCGACTGGTTCATGGAAATCGGCGCCGATGATCTTGGCGGATTGCCGGATTTCATCGTGGCCTCCGCCAAAGCAGCAGCTCAAGAGAAAGGCGTCGAGGGCTATGTAATCACCCTGTCTCGCTCCATCATTGTGCCGTTCTTGCAATATTCCGACCGGCGCGATCTGCGCGAAAAAGCCTATGAGGCCTGGACCGCGCGCGGGGCGGGCGGTGGCGAAACTGACAACCGCGAGATTGCCCTTGAGACATTGCAGTTACGTCGCGAGCGGGCGCAGCTTCTGGGGCACGAGACATTTGCCGATTACAAGCTGGTCACGGAGATGGCCAAGACACCTGAAAATGTGCGCGATCTGTTGATGCAGGTTTGGCAGCCTGCCAAAGCGCAGGCCGCGCTGGACGGCGAGAAGCTGGAAGCAATGATGCATGAGGACGGCGTCAATGGTCGGCTGGAGCCGTGGGATTGGCGCTATTATTCGGAGAAGCGCCGCACGGTGGAGCATGACCTCGATGAGGCCGCGCTGAAGCCCTATCTGCAACTCGACAACATGATCGAGGCCGCGTTTGACTGCGCCAACCGGCTGTTTGGCCTCAGCTTCGCGCCGCTTGATGTGCCGCTGCATCACCCGGATGCGAAAGCGTGGGAGGTCACTCGTGACGGGCAACATGTTGCGGTGTTTATCGGTGATTACTTTGCGCGGTCCGGCAAACGGTCTGGCGCGTGGTGTTCTGCGTTGCGCAGCCAGCAAAAGCTGAAAGGCGATATCCGCCCGCATGTGATCAACGTGTGCAATTTCGCCAAGGGCGACCCGGCGCTTTTGTCCTATGACGACGCGCGGACCCTGTTTCACGAATTTGGCCACGCATTGCATCAGATGCTGTCGGATGTGACTTATGAGATGATCTCCGGCACCTCCGTGCCGCGTGATTTCGTGGAGTTGCCGAGCCAGCTTTATGAGCATTGGCTGGAGGTCCCCGAGGTGCTGCGCGCCCATGCGACGCATCACAAGACCGGCGAGGCCATGCCCGGCGATCTGTTGGAGAAAATGCTAAATGCCGCCACCTATGATCAGGGCTTTGCGACGGTGGAATATGTGGCATCTGCGCTGGTCGATCTGGAGTTTCACAACGGCCCTGTGCCGGATGACATCATGGCCCGGCAACGCGACATCCTCGATGGGCTTGGCATGCCGCATGCCATCCGCATGCGCCATGCGACTCCGCATTTTGCCCACGTCTTTGCAGGCGACGGCTATTCCAGCGCGTATTATTCCTACATGTGGTCCGAGGTGATGGATGCCGATGCGTTCGAAGCCTTTGAGGAGGAGGGCGGCGCGTTTGATCCTGCTATGGCGGAGAAACTTGAACGGCATATCCTGTCGACTGGCGGGTCGCAGGAGGCGGACGCGCTTTATATGGCCTTCCGCGGCAAGATGCCGGGCGTGGCGGCTTTACTGAAAGGGCGGGGTCTCGACAAGGTGGCGTGATCCAAATGTGCCTGCGGCGCAGTTCTTGTTGATTTAGGGGGCTCTGCCCCCGTCGCTGACGCTCCTCCCCCGGAGTATTTTTGAAGCAATGATGGTTGCATTGCGCGCGCGTGGATGGTCTGAGGGGGTCTGGACTTTGGGGAAAGTGCATGATGGACGACCAACAGATCGACGCGCTGATTGAAACGGTGCGGCAAGTGGCGCGCGCCGAGATCGTGCCGCATTTCCGCAATCTTGAGCTGGGCCAGATCGACGCCAAATCGGCACCTGATGATTTGGTGACCATCGCCGACCGCGCCGCCGAACTGGCGATTTCGAAAGCGGTGCATGACATATTGCCTGACGCCGCCATTGTCGGCGAGGAGGCGGTTGCGGCTGACAAGACCGTGCTGGGCCGCGTGAAAGAGCCGGGGCTGGTGGTGGTGATCGACCCGATTGACGGCACCTGGAACTACGCCAACGGGATCGCCACTTATGGCGTGATCTTGTCCGTGATCCGCGATGGCGAGACGGTGTTTGGCCTGCTTTACGACCCCAGCTATGACGACTGGATCATGGCCCGCGCAGGCGAGGGGGCGTTTTTCTGCCGTGCGGATGGTACCAAGCGGCAATTGCTATTGGCCCCGGCGCCCGAAAACCTGTCTGACTGCTTTGGCTTTGTCGGGCTCTATCTGTTCAATCAGGAACGCCAAGCCCAGATCGCCGCGACCCTGCCTGCGTTTCGCCGGACCACCACGCTGCGCTGTTCATGCCATGAATACCGGTTGCTGGCGCAAGGGTCGTCGCAGTTCTGCCTCAATGGGATGCTCAACGTCTGGGACCATGCAGCCGGCGTTTTGATCTACCAGGAAGCCGGTGGCGTGGCGCGGCTTTTGGACGGGCGGTCCTACAAGCCTGCGATGCGCAAGGGCCATCTGCTCACCGCCGCCTCGGAGCGGCTATGGGAGCAGTTGTCGGAGCTGTTTGGCGCCAGCTAGGGCCGCTCTTCGCCGGGCATCATGCCCCAGAACGCGTCGCGTTTGATCCAGCCTCGTTCACCTTCAGCGGACACCTTGCACCACCCGGCCTCGCATTTTCCCAGCCGGGCGATGGCACCAGCTTCGATATAGGCATTCACCGGCGCGGTTTCGTCGGCCACGTTGTGAATAGGCGCCATGTCGGTCTCGATCAGCACGGTGCGCACCCCTGAGAGCAGCGAGTAATGCACCCAGCCGCCTGCGCCGTCCCGGTCCTCGACCCGGCGCCAATGGCCATGCTCGGCCACCACCTGCAACGGCATGTTGCGGCGGGTGAACACCCAGTCAATCCGATGCGTCAGCGACGGCCCCCGGCGGACATTGCCTTTGGCAGCCTTCAGCGACACGAAACGGGGCATGGGCAGGTTGGTGACAGGGCCGCGTTCGGCTGCGGCGGCCGTGGCCAGGATCACACCGATAAGGGCGCCTGAGAGGGCGCACAAAAGACTGAATTTCATAGACCGCCTGCCTGACTGTATTGCTCTGACTGCATTTTTGCCAATCGCGGGGCTTATTGAACTTGCCCCTTCACGCATGATCTTGTCATCATAAGACAGAGATTTCCAGCGCCGGGGAGCGGGACATGGCAAGACAGAAGCTGAGTGTTGTTGTCACGCGACGGTTGCCGGATGCGGTCGAGACCCGGATGAGCGAGCTGTTCGACACCAAGCTGCGGCTGACCGACGCCCCGATGACCCGCGACGAGCTGGCGGCTGCCATGCGTGAGGCGGATGTGATCGTTCCGACACTGAGCGACAAGATCGATGCAGGTCTGTTGGGGCAGGCGGGGGACCGGCTGAAACTGATCGCCAATTACGGCGCGGGGGTGGACCATATTGACGTGGCCACCGCACGCCAACGGGGCATTCTGGTCTCCAACACGCCCGGAGCCGTGACGGAAGACACAGCGGATATGACGCTGGCGCTGATCCTGGCCGTGACGCGCCGCATCCCCGAAGGGCTGGCGCGGTTGAAATCGGGCGATTGGGACGGCTGGTCGCCCACCGCCTTGATGGGCGGGCGCATTTCAGGGCGCAGGCTGGGTATTCTGGGCATGGGACGGATCGGGCAGGCGGTGGCGCGGCGCGCCCGGGTCTTTGGCATGCAAATACACTACCACAACCGCACCCCTGTTCATCAGGGCATCGCGGACGCGCTGGAGGCGACCTATTGGGAAAGCCTCGACCAGATGCTGGCGCGGATGGATATCGTGTCGGTGAACTGCCCACATACGCCCTCGACCTACCATCTGCTGAATGCGCGCAGGTTAAAGCTGATGAAGCCTTCGGCGGTGATCGTGAACACGTCGCGGGGCGAGGTGATCGACGAAAACGCCCTGACGCGCATGTTGCGCGCGGGAGAGCTGGCGGGCGCCGGGCTCGACGTGTTTGAGCGGGGCCACGACATCAACCCGCGGCTGCGCGATATGGATCAGGTCGTGGCGCTGCCGCATATGGGCTCGGCCACCGAAGAGGGCCGGGTGGAGATGGGCGAGAAGGTGCTGCTGAACATCAAGACTTTTGACGATGGCCACCGGCCGCCGGATCAGGTCGTGCCGGGTATGCTATAAGGTCACCCGGGGGGCCGGTCTGAGAAAGATTGAACCGTTTGCCGCTCTGGCCCGACCTATGGATGCAAACGCAATGTATCGGGAGACCAGAGATGACCAAATTTTTCACACGTATGGCGCTGATTGCCGGGCTTGGGCTGGCAGCGGGGCACGCACACGCCTTTGAGATCAACTTCACCTTCGATGGGTTGAAACTGTGTACCTCGGGCAATCCAAACACCGTCAAGAGCCCGGCTTTCGCGGTACGCAACGTGCCTGCGGGCACCAAATACATCCGGTTCAAGCTGGTCGACCGTGACGTCCCGAACTACAACCATGGCGGCGGGGTGGTGGCCTATAATGGTGGCAAGGTGATTGCGCCGGGTCAGTTCAAGTATAAAAGCCCATGCCCTCCGAATGGTAAGCATACTTATGAATGGCGCGCGACGGCTCAGAAGTCGAAATCCGGTGGCAAGCTGGCAACGACGGCACGCGCACGGCAATATCCCTAGAACGGCAAGACTTTAAGGCCTGCCGATCTGCTGGGGCCAGCTCTTGCCCAAGTGAATTCCCGAAAAAGCGAGCGCGCCGAGCGGTTTACCGGTCGATGCGCTCGGCAGACAGGGCGATGGCCTGCTGGTAGACCGTGGCCGCGTTCCATTCGTTGAGCACCCGAAAATTGGCGCTGCCTTGTTGGTAGGACTGGCCCGGCTGCCAGCCTTTCGCGCGCAGGAAATTGGCCGTTGAGGCCAGCGCGTCGGCTTGGTTGTAGAAATCCGCGCGCCCGTCGCCGGTGGCATCCACCCCGTATTTCAGCGCGTTGCCCGGAAGGAACTGGGTGTGGCCCAGCTCGCCGTGGGCGGCGCCGCGCTGCCCCGGTGACAGGATGCCGCGATCAACCATGCTAAGGGCGGCCAGCGCGTGAGGTGTGAAGAATGCCGAGCGGCGGCAGTCATAGGCAACGGTCAGAATGCTGTCGATCACGGGCGTGTTGCCCATGTTGCGGCCAAAGCCGGTTTCCATCCCGTGAATGGCCAGCAAAATGCCTGCGGGCACGCCGTATCTTTGTTCAAGAGACTGATAGAACCCTGCATTGGCGTTCTTGCGTTTGCGGGCCGATGCGGCAAAGCCGTCCAGTGACCCGAGCCGGATCTTGATGAAGCGGTCGAGCGAATATCTCACGCCTTTTTGGTTGCGGTCGGCGTTGATTGTGCTCTGCGAATAGCTGGCGCTCGCCAAGGCCTGCAGCCCACGTTGGCCGATCCCGGCGGCGGAGGCTTCAGGGGCAAATTGTTGCTTCCACGCACCAAACCCGCCAGCATTATTGCCGCATTGGGCCGCAAACGCCCCGGTTGCACAGATGGCGCTCAGGCCGGCGGCTAAGAATAAATGTTTAAATACAGGCACGTGGCTCTCCCCGGGTCGAAAATCAATCACTTGGCAAAGGTTATGCGAGATGCCGGGTCAGGCAAAGGGGAAACCCGTCTGAGGGCAGGCAACTTCAGCCAATTCTCCTTCATTTGTTGGAAATTTGAAACGCGGCGGCATGGAAATTTCCAGTGGCGGTCGTAAATCTGCCCAATTTGTCCGTCATTGCTGGGTCAGCATTAAGGGGCTCGATAAACATGGCAAATCGCATTGCCTTCATACTTGTACCTGTTTTTATGGCGTTCATTGCGCTCGGCGCGGTGACTGTGGTGGAATATCAAAAGCACCAGATTGGCGCGAAATCATTCGGTACCGAAGAGCTTGGGCCGGTTGAATATATCCGCAACCGCTTTGCCGCTTATCAGGAAAAACGCGCGGTCGAGGCCGCGGTGCGCGAGATGAGCATTGCGAAAGCCTTGCCCGACGCGCCAGAGGGTTGGACCCGCGCCAAATACGAGGTCGCGCACGGGGAGGCGATCACCGGCGTCACATTCGAGCCCAGCGCAATCGTCAAAGACACAGAAAAATCAATTCAAGACGCGTTTCGTCTGGTCCAGCGTAAAAAGCGCCTCGGGGCAGTGGCCAGCTATATCAATGGCGACCAGATCGTGGCGTTGAAAATCAAGAAGCGCAAAGCACCTGATCCGACCAGTCTGGAAGGCGCGTTGGCGATCAGGATGAACTCGGTCGTCGATGGCATCACGCCTCCGAACCCCGGTTGGGCGACCATTGGCGACACGCAGTTCGAGCTGTTGCCACAGCTCTCGCTGAACTACTTCAGCCGTGATGAAACCCCCGTTTCCTACCGAAGGATGGAG
The DNA here is from genome assembly GCA_947494645.1 of uncultured Litoreibacter sp. Lineage (GTDB taxonomy): Bacteria > Pseudomonadota > Alphaproteobacteria > Rhodobacterales > Rhodobacteraceae > Litoreibacter. Next base: position 2,052,068 of record CANLVO010000001.1, on the reverse strand, counting down.
GGGAATTTCGGCGCTTTGTTCGATATCTTCGTGTTCACCAACGCAGATGACGCGGCGGTCAGCGCAGTTCTGGAACAGGTCGATTACGCGCTGTTGGAAGACTACGTCTATGCGACGCTGAAAGCGCAGGGCCCGGCGAAGAAAGCCCCGGCTGAGGCAAATGCCAATGAGACCCCCACGGCTGAAGCGACCGAGGCAGAGCAAAAGCTTCCCACGCAGGCCGACTATGCCGCGCTTCAAGCCGAGACGGCGCATCTTGATGGGGGCGAGAAAACCGCCTCCTTCTTGAAGAAACTTGGCGACCTCTTTGCCTCCAATGGTGGCTCAGCAGAAAGCGAAGAGGAAGAGCGCAAGCGCATGGTCTGCACGATTCAGCAAGGCTACAAACGCTGCGTCTTCCCCAAAGAAGAATAGCACCACGCACCTCACCACAGTTGTGAAGGTCGCAATTGTCGCCAAAAGGTCGGCTCCTTTGCCCTTGCCGTTGAAAAAACCAGCAATGAAAGTGCAGGTTTAGCCAAGGGGTCAGTTCGCCATGAAAACACATGTCAAAGCATTGGTTGTCGGGGGCGGTGCCGTGGGCACGTCAGTGGCCTATCACCTGGCCAAGGCAGGCTGGGACACGATGCTTTTGGAGCGCGACGAGCTAACCTCGGGCTCGACATGGCATGCGGCGGGGCTCTTGCCCTATTTCAACATGAGCTACGCCACGACCCATATCCATGACTACTCCATCAAGTTCTATAAAACGTTGGAAGAAGAAACCGGGTTGAACGCGGGCTTCTCTGTCGTCGGCAACCTGCGCATGGCGCAGACCAAGGAGCGGATGGACGAATATGCGCTTTACGGCGCCACGGCCGAAACGGTGGGTGTGCCTTACGAATGGATGACCCCTGCGCAAATCAAGGACCGCTGGCCGCTGATCCGTACGGAGGATCTGGAAGGCGCGATTTACCACCCTACGGATGGCTACATTAACCCCGCCGACGTCACCATGGCGATGGCCAAAGGCGCGCGGCAACGCGGCGTCACGATCGAGCGGAAATGGCAGGTCGACGGTTATGAATGGACCGGCTCCGAGTGGCGGGTCACTGTCACAAAAATGGTGGAAAAGGGCGGCAACCTTGTGGCCTCCGACGAGCAGCAGGTGATCACAGCGGAGCATGTGGTCACTGCCACGGGCAACCACGCCCAGCGCACAGCAGAGCTGTTGAAGATTAAGATCCCCGCGATCCCGGTCGAGCACCAGTTTATCGTTATGGACAGCGACCCCGCGCTGGTGGAATGGCGCAAGAACAACCCTGAGCACCCGGTCATTCGCGACGCGGACGCGCAAAGCTATGTGCGCGAGGAACGCGGTGGCTGGATTCTTGGCGTTTACGAGAAAAACGCGCCTGCGCGGTTTGAATACGGGGTGCCTGACAGCTTCCGCGCCGACCTGTTCCAGCTCGATCTGGAGCGGATCGAGCAGCAATATCTGGCGATGATCCACCGCATCCCGTCCTGCGAAGAAAGCGGTCTGAAAGACGATTTCAACGGGCCGATCTGCTACACGCCAGACGGCAACCCACTGGTCGGCCCCGCGCCGGGTCTGCGCAATATGTGGCTGGCGGAAGGGTTCAGCTTCGGCATCACGGCCGCAGGTGGCACGGGCCATTACCTTGCCCAGATGATGGTCGAGGGCGAGGCGGAGATCGACATGGCCTCTCTTGACCCGAAACGCTACGGTAGCTGGATGACCACGGAGTTCGCGGCCCGCAAGAACGAGGAATGCTACGACCACGTCTACATCCTGCACCATCCGGATGAGGAACGCCCGGCGGCGCGCCCCCTGCGGACCTCTCCGGCCTATGATCGGCAAGCCGCGCGCGGCGCGCAGTTTGGGTGGGTGAATGGCTGGGAACGCCCGAATTACTATGCGCCCGAGGGGTTCAGCGACCATGACAGCCGGTCTTTCCGGCGCGGCGCGTGGTGGCAATATGCGGTCGAGGAAGCCAAGGCGATCCGTGAAGGCGTGGGCCTAATCGATGCGACAGCCTTTACCAAACATATCGTCAAAGGCCCCGGTGCGGCGGCGTTTCTGGATTGGTTCACCACCAACAAGCTGCCCCGCGTGGGCCGCATCAACCTGACCTACGCGCTGACCGATGCGGGCACGACGCGCACGGAATACACGATTGTGCGGCTGGGGGAGGAAGAGTTCTACCTCGTCTCCGCCGGGGCCTGGACGGCCTATGACGCCGATTACCTGAAGAAATCCATCGCCGATAAAGAGGCCGAGTTTGGCCGGATCGAATGCCAGGATGTCACGACCCAATGGGGCGTCTTTGCCATTGCCGGCCCGAAATCGCGCGAGGTTTTGGGGGCCGTGATCAAGGATGCAGACCCCGCAACCGCGCTCAGCAACAAACGCTTCCCGTGGCTCTCGGCCAAGCAGATCGAGCTGGGCATGTGCCCCGTCAACGCCATCCGAGTGGCCTATACCGGCGAGCTGGGTTGGGAGCTGCACCACCCGATCGAGATGCAGAACTACCTGTTTGATCTGCTGGAAAAGGCAGGTGAGCCGCATGGGATGAAGCTGGTCGGCGCGCGGGCGCAGAACTGGCTGCGCCAGGAGAAAAGCTACCGCGCCTTTGGCACCGAGCTGGGCCGGGATGCGACCCCACTTGAAGCTGATCTGCCGCGCTTTGTTGATCTGGAGAAGGAGTTCCGTGGCAAGGACGCCATGCAAGCTATTGGGATCCGGTCGAAATGTGTGACCCTGCTGATCGACGGGCCGGAAGATGCTGATCCTTGGGGCCGCGAGGCGCTTTACGCAGGCGATGTGAAGGTCGGTCGTCTGACCTCCGGCGGCTATTCCGTGGCCTTCGGCAAGAGCATTGGGATGGGATATGTCTCGCCTGCGCAGGCGGCTGTGGGAACCAAGCTGAAAGTGCGGATGCAGCGCAAGCTGTGGGATGCCGAGATTGTCGAAGACAGCCCCTATGATCCCAAGAACGCGACCATTCGCGTGGATGGATGACCCAAAGGGGTGCTGCGCACGCGTGATGTTTTGATGAGGGGCTCTGCCCCTCAAACTCCCCGGAGTATTTTTGAAGCAATGATGGGGGGTTAGCGGCGGGTCTTGCGGCTTTTGTTGCGGCGCGCACGACGCCAGATGTCGTAGCGGCGGCGGGTTCGGATCATGCCGTTGGACAAAGGCGCACGCAGCAATGGCAGGTCGACCGCCAGCAAAAGCAGGCCCACCGGCAGCATCCAAAGACCCAGAAAGGGCAGGATCGACAGAAGGCCGCCTGCGATGAAGAGCAGCGCGATGGGCAGCCGGATGATCCACCAGCCCCGTGCGCGGATCGCGGCAAGCGGGCGGCGCAATATCGGGATTTGACGGCTGATTGCGTCGAATTGACGGTCAAGCCGCAGCCGGGCGCGCTGCCTTGGGGTCAGCCCGCTGGGGCTGGTTTTGCCCTTGTGGGCTGCGGGCATCTCGCGCTGTGGATCACTTGCCATCATGCCGCCCAGATAGGGGGCCTTGGCCCTTAAATCAATGTTTTAGCCAAATCGCGCGGGCGAAAGCGCTGCGACTGTTGCAGGCTCCAATGCAGGCGTGCGCCCAGCAATGAGGTCGGCCAGTAAGGCGCTGGCGGCAGGGGCTGACTGGAACCCGTAGCCGCCTTGGCCTGCGCACCAGATAAAGTCAGGCTGCTTTGGGTCGCGGCCCAACACGAGGGCCCGGTCAGGGGCAAAGCTGCGCAACCCCGCCCATGTGGTTTCGGGCCGCGTGACCGGGGTCGTTACCATTTCCTCGTAGCGGGCGAGGCCTTCGGCCAGCACCATATCATCAGCATAAGCGTCAAAGGGCGACATCGGGTCCTCCTCAGATGGTGAGACCAGCCACTTTCCGGCAGAGGGCTTGGCGTACCAGGCTTCCTCGACCCCGTCGACAAAGGGCCAGTCGCTGACATCAAGCCCATCTGGCGCAGCCAGTTGCGCGAAAGAGCGGCGGTACGGCTGAATGCCAAGCCGGGCCACACCGGCAAGCCGCGCAACCGCGTCAGCCCAGGCGCCTGCGGCGTTGACCAGCATACGGGCCTCATAAGTGGTGCCTGCCGCTTTCACGCGCCAGCCTGAGGGCGTCTTTGTGATGGCATCCACCCGGGCCCCGGTGATCAGAGATGCGCCATGGGATTTTGCGGTTTTCACGAAGCCCTGCACCATTCGGTCGGTGTCGAGGTCGTAGATCCCCTCGCGGTAGCCCACGAACCCGGTCGACTTGGTGTTCAGGATCGGAAACTTCTGCTGCGCCTCCGCCACGCTGATCGTCTGCATGTTGAAGGCGGGGTATTCGGCCTCGAACGCGTCGCGCTGGTCGGGGCGGGCCAGCAGCATCATGGAGCGCGGGGTCAGCAGGTCCGCCTCTTGCAGATAGGCGTCGGAGGCATAGTTCAGCGCGCGTACCACCGCGTTGCCGTAGTCCCGCAGGAACATGGCAGCAGAGCGCGCAGTGGCATGGGTGCCCAGCGCGTCTTCGGCCTCCAGCACGACAACTTTGCCCAGAGGGGCCAGCCGTGCGGCGGCGGACAATCCGGCAATGCCCCCGCCAATCACGAGGATATCCGTCATGCTTCTTCGAGGCGGTCCGTGGCGGGCGGCGGCGCAGGGGTCATCGCGGCCATCTCTGCGTAAAGCGCCTCAGACATTTTGAAGTCCAGAGCGGCCAGCGACGGCTGCAATTGTTCGACCGAGCGGGCAGAGATAATCGGCGCGGTGATCCCTGAATTATGCGCGACCCATGCCACGGCCAACGTCGCGGCCTCGGTGCCATGTTTGGCGGCCAGCGCGGGCAGGGCGGCAGCGGCGTCGTGCATCCAGTCGACGTTGTAGCGTTTGGTATACATCTCCACGTCTTTCAGGCGTCCGCCCGCGCCTTGCGCGTATTTGCCGGTTAGCAAGCCGCCGCCCAAAGGCGAGTAGGGCACCACGGCCACGTCCTGGTCGGCGCAGGCGGGGATGATCTCTACCTCGGCTTGGCGTTTGACGAGGTTATACATCGGTTGCAGCACGTCGATTTTCAGGTCGAACTGCGCCGCGACGTGACAGGCTTTGACCACCTGCCATGCGGCGAAGTTCGACACGCCGACATAGCGGAATTTGCCCGCGGATTTCAGGTTGGCGAGCGTTTCGAAGGTTTCGTGCAGCGGGGTCTCGCCGTCCCAGCGGTGCAGATACATCAAATCGACGCTGTCCATGCCCAGCCGCTCAAGGGAGGTCGCGACACTGGCTTTGATATTGCTCGCCGTGTGCGGCGCGTCGAAAGACACTTTCGAGGCAAGGATCACGTCGTCCAGCTCATCGGCAGCGAACGCGCCCAAATACCGCTCGGACGTGCCGTCGTTATAAGCGTAGGCAGTGTCGAAGAAGTTGATACCTGCGTCACGGCAGGCCGCATACAGCGCTTTTGACGCCGTGTGGTCGGCGGTCGAGCCGAATTGCATGGTGCCAAAACAAAGGGCGGAGGCGGGGCTGCCAGAGCGGGTTTTCAATTGTGTCATGACGCGATGGTGCCAGAGAACGCAGGCAGGGTGAAGCGCGAAGGTGGGGGCGGGATTGTGGCCCGCCCGCACCCACGGGGCCGTGATTGGGCGGCAGGTCCCGCGGCCTGCTCGACAAGGCAATGGGGGCGGGTTACCTGTTTCGCCAGACATAAAGGAAGACACGCGCGATGACGGGTTCAAAATCGGTTTTGGCATTGGCTTTGGTGGCTGCATTGGCGGCCTGCGGTGGGCCGCAAACACAACGCGCAAGCGGTCCGGCGCTGTCTGTGCAGGCCGATCAGGTCGAGCCCGGCAAGGTTGCCGCCCTGACCGAAAAGATCATGAGCCTCGGCGCCGCGGTTGATCCAGAGGAGGCCGCCCGTGCGGCCCGCATTGCCTATAGCTATACCGCCCAGCTGCGGCGCGAATACCAGATCACGGACGGGCCGCTGATCCACAACATCAAGGTCAATAACGGGGTGAAACCGCGTGGGCTGTGCTGGCATTGGGCGCAAGACATGGAGATCCGGCTCGGTCAGGAAAACTTCCAGACACTTGATCTGCACCGCGCCATTTCGAATTTTGATAATTGGCGGCTGGAACATTCCACCGTGATCGTCAGCGCCGCCGGGGCCTCGATGTATGACGGGGTGGTGCTTGATCCGTGGCGCAAGGGCGGGGTGCTGGTCTGGGACGGCGTGCGCGCTGACACGCGCTACAACTGGACCCCACGCGAAGAGGTCTTCGCCTGGAAACGCGCCCGCGGTGAGCTGACAACGCGTTATGTTGACGCCGCCGGGGCCACGATCCGTACGGAGTAAGGATTAGGCCCGCGCCGTTCTCTGTTCGCGCCAGATGATATAGAGCCCCGCGCCGATCGTGATGGCGATGCCGAGTTGCGCCAGCCCGTTGGGCCAGTCGCGGAAGGCCAGATAGCCGATGATCGTGGCCACGGGGATCTCGAGATATTGCATGGGGGCCAAAGTGGCCGAGGGGGCAAACCGCAGGCTCCAGCTCATCAGCAAATGCGCGCCTGTGCCCAGCACGCCGATCAAGGCCAGCATCCACAGATCTGTCGGGCCGGGGGCAACCAGTGTCAACGCGCCCCAGGCCAAGCCTCCGAATGCCGCGTAAAGCACGCCGAGCATGGCGCAGGCCATCATGCCGGAGACCGCCTGCATCGCGATGGGGTCGACGTCCTTGGCGACTTGCCGTGTGACCAGCATGAAGAGGGAGAACACCACAGCCACAAAGAGCGGCAGCAACGCCAACCAGCCCACTTCCGCAAAGCTGGGCTGGATCACCAGAAGGGTGCCGACAAAGCCCACCGTGCAGGCGATCAGGCGGCGGGGGCCGACCTCTTCGCCGAGGACATATTTGCCCAAAAGCAACATGATGAATGGCATCACAAAGGCGATGGCGACCGTGTCGGCGAGCGGCATGAACCGCAAGGCTGTAAACATCGCGCCGATGCCGAGGATGTGGAACACTGTGCGCAGCGCGATCAGCTTGATGACGCGCGGGCTCATCGCGAAGCTGCGGGTGGTGAAGACCACCAGAGGGATCAGCAGCACAGCCTGTATCCCGAAGCGGACCAGCAGCAACTGGCCCAGCGGGATCGTGTCGCCCACCGCCTTGGCCAGCGCATCACCCATGGGTGCCAGCACGCAAAAGCCAAGCATCAGCAAAATGCCAAGCGAGGGCCGGTCGGCCTTTCTTGCGGCGATGAAATCGGTCATGCGGCGACGCTAGGAGCGCCGCGCCGCAATGTCACGCGTAAAGGCCGCGCCGCAGGGGCTTGGCATGGCGGCCCGCTGGGGCTATGGGTCACGCTCATCTCAACTCGCGGAGCAGGTTCCATGCAGGGCAGCGCAAATCTCAATGTTATGGTCAAGGCCGCTTTCGCCGCCGGGCGCAGTCTGGCGAAGGATTTTCGCGAGGTGGAGAACCTGCAGGTTTCCATGAAAGGGGCCGGGGATTTTGTGTCGAAAGCCGATACCGCCGCCGAGGAAATCATCCGAGAGATGCTGATGGAGGCGCGGCCCACCTATGGCTGGCTAGGCGAGGAAAGTGCCGAGGTTGAGGGCAAGGACCCGACACGCCGCTGGATCGTGGACCCGCTTGATGGCACTACGAATTTTCTGCACGGCATGCCGCATTGGGCGGTGTCCATCGCGTTAGAGCATAAAGGCGAGATCGTCGCAGCCGTGGTCTATGACCCGGCCAAGGACGAGATGTTTCACGCCGAGAAGGGCCAAGGCTGCTGGCTGAACGACAAGACCCGGTTGCGGGTCTCAGGCCGCTCGCGGATGATCGAAAGCGTTTTTGCAACTGGCGTGCCGTTTGCAGGTGGGAAATATCTGCCTGCGACGTTGCAGGACCTGGCGGGCCTTATGCCCGAATGCGCAGGCGTGCGGCGCTGGGGCGCCGCGGCGCTCGATTTGGCCTATGTGGCCGCGGGGCGCTATGACGGCTACTGGGAACGCGGCCTGAACATCTGGGACATCGCGGGCGGGGTGCTGCTGGTCAAGGAAGCGGGGGGGTTTGTCGAGCCTATTCGGGACGGCCAGAACGTTCTGGAAGACGGCCACCTGATCTGCGCCAACCCCGACATCTTTGCACCCTTCGCCAAAGTGATCCGCGCCCGCGACTGACCTTATTGTGCTGCGCACGCGATATTTTGCGTTCTTGGAGAATTTCATTCTCCGCCACGCGGGCATCCTCTTGAGAGTATTTATGAAGCAGTGATGGTGGCTGTGCCGGCGGTCATCTGAGATTTGGCGCGATCAAAGCGGAGATAGGCAAGCCCTTTGTTGCCCGCGACCGTGTGCAAGGTGCCGACAGGTTTGCCATCAGCGGTGATCGGTGTGCCCGGGGCAGCCTCGCCTGAGATAGTGACCCGCGCCAGACCTTTGCGCAGCTCGGTCTTGTGTTTCATGCGCGCGGTGACCTCTTGGCCGACATAACAGCCTTTCTTGAAGTCGACGCCATTGAGCTGCTCGAAATTCATTTCGAGGATGTAGCTGTCATCAGGTGTCAGCTCCGAGCCCGCCTCGGGGATCATATGGGCCACGCGGATCGCGTTCCAATCGAGGCTGGGTTCCACGCTTTCCATACCGTAGGCCCGCCAGCCCAGTGCGGGGGAGCGTGGATCCGTGAAGGCGCCGTTTGGCGTCGGGCCGAGCCCGCGAGAGACGGCCATATCGACCGGTGCGATCTCCACATCGGCACGCAGGCGGTACATGGTGAGACGTTTCAGCAAGGCGGGGGCCAGCGTGTCAGCCACGTCAAGCAGGATCGCGTCCTGCGCCGGGACCAGAAAGAAATCGGCGAGGTATTTGCCCTGCGGCGACAGAAGCGCGGCGTAGACCAGCCCGTCGTCGAGTTTGGAAACATCATTGGTGACCAGCCCTTGCAGGAAGTCCTGCCTGTCCGCGCCGGTGATCTGCAGGACCTGCCTGTTCTTTATCCGCTCGCCCGGCATCTTCGCTCTCCCGCTTTGGTGTCGGGTAACATATAGGGGGCAGGTGACGCTTCCAACAGGGGCCTTATGCCTGCTCATTTGTCGATTGTGATCCCGGTGCTGAACGCGGCTGACGCGCTGCCTGCGACGCTGGACAGCTTGTTGCCGGGCGTGGCGCAGGGGGTGATCCGGGAGGTGATCGTCAGCGATGGTGGCAGCACGGACGGGTCACGTCAGCTGGCGCGCGATGCGGGGTGCACGGTGGTGACCGGCCCGGCCGGGCGCGGCGGTCAGTTGCGACGCGGGGCAAAGGCGGCGCGCGGGGAATGGCTGTTGTTTCTGCATGCCGACACCCATCTGCCGCTTGCCTGGGTGGGGGCCGTTTGCACGCATCGCGACGCAGAGCGGGCCGCTTATTTCCGGTTGAGCTTCCGATCAGGCGCGGTCATGGCGAAGGTCATTGCCGCAGGGGCCAACTTGCGCAGCCGGCTTTTTGGGTTGCCCTACGGGGATCAGGGCCTGTTGATCTCGCGCACACTCTATAATGCGGTAGGCGGCTACCCGGAGATCGCCTTAATGGAAGACGTGGCCATGGCGCAGGCCCTGAAAGGCAGGCTTGTGGCGCTGCCAGAGACGGTCAGCACCGATGCGGCCCGCTACCGACGGGGCGGCTGGGTGCGACGCCCTTTGCGCAACCTGTGGACCCTTGCGCGGTACCTGTGCGGGGCCGACCCCACAAAGCTTGCTCGCGCCTATCACAAAACCTGATCGGTGGATGATTGACCGCCCCCCTAGGGCGGCATACGTCTTGGGGCATTACAAGCAGAAGGACCGCCCCGATGTCGCTTTCCCATGGTCGTCATACGCTTTCCATCCCCGGCCCCTCGGTGATGCCCGACCGGGTGCTGCAGGCGATGCACCGCGCCGCGCCCAACATCTATACTGGACCGCTGATTGATCTGGCGGCGACGCTGGGCCCCGATCTGAAAGCCATCGCCAAGACCACGGGCGACATGGCGATGTATATCGGCAATGGCCACGCGGTCTGGGAGGCGTCGCTGGCCAATGTGCTGGCCCCGGGCGACCGGGTGCTGGTGCCCGCGACGGGCAATTTCTCCCATGGCTGGGCCGGGATGGCGCAGAAGATGGGGATCAAGACCAAAATGATTGAGTATGGCCGCAGATCCGCGCTGGACCCGGCGGATATTGCCGCGACCCTTGAGGCAGACACGAACCATGCGATCAAGGCAGTGCTGTGCGTACAGACCGACACCGCGACCTCGGTCAAATCGGATGTGGCGGCGCTGCGGGCGGCGATGGATGCCACCGGCCACCCGGCGCTGTTGATGGTGGATTGCATAGCGTGCCTTGGCTGCGACGAGATGCAAATGGACGCCTGGGGCGTCGATGTGGTCGTGGCGGGCTGCCAAAAGGGGCTGATGACGCCGCCGGGTATGGGGTTTGTGTTCTTCAACGCCAAGGCGGCGGAGGCCCGCGCCCGTATGGAGCGCGTCTCGAGCTATTGGGATTGGGTGCCGCGCGCCAACCCGGCGGAGTTCTGGCAGTACTGGTGCGGCACCGCGCCGACGCATCATCTGTACGGGCTGCGCGAGGCGCTGGACATGATCGTCCGTGAGGAAGGGGTCGAGGCCGTTCTGGCGCGTCACGCAACGCTCGCCCGCGCGGTCTGGGCCGCGTTTGAGGCCTGGGGTGCGGAGGGACCGGTCGAGCTGAATGTGTCGGATGCGGCGATCCGGTCCAACGCCGTGACCTCTGTGCGGATTGGGGCAGAGAACGGCACCCGCCTGCGCAACTGGCTGACCGAAGAGGCAGGTGTCACGCTTGGCATCGGGCTGGGCATGGCCACCAAAGAGGATCCCAAATCCGACGGGTTTTTCCGCGTCGGACATATGGGCCATCTGAACGCGCATATGCTGATGGGCACGCTGGGCGCTATTCAAGCAGGGCTGGTGGCGCTGGACATTCCGCATGGGGCCGGTGGGCTGGATGCAGCGGCGCGGGTCTGCGCGGAAGGGTAGCGTGGTTTCGACGGGCCGTGCGGCCCGCCGATCGGTTGGGGGCGCTGCCCCCAAACCCCCGGAGTAGTTTTAACCAAATGGAAACAAGGGGGCTGAGAGGTTTGCCCAGGCGTTAGGCCGCTTTCGCGGGATCAAAACGCTCGTAGAAGCTTTCGCCCTCTTTGGCCATGGCCTCCAGCAAGTCGGGGGCCTCGAACCGTTCGCCGTGTTTTTTGGCCAGCGCGTTGGTGGTTTCCGCAGCCCAAGGCGTCCCGACCATGTCGAGCCAAGAGAGCGGCCCGCCCGACCAAGGCGCGAAGCCCCAGCCAAGGATTGCGCCGACATCGCCTTCGCGGATATCCATCAACACGTCTTCCTCGATGGCGCGAACGGCTTCCAGCACTTGTGCGAAGAGCAGGCGGTTTTGCACCTCTGACAGCTCGGGCTGGTCGTCGGAGACCGGGTATTTGGCCTCCAGCCCGTCCCACAAAAGCTGGCGTTTGCCCTTCTCGTCATAGGCGTAGAACCCGGCATTGGCTTTGCGGCCCAGACGGCCCTCGGCCTCCATCCAGAACAGGATCTCGTCGACCGCGTCGTCATAGGCGTCGCCCATTGCGGCCTTGGTGGCCTTGGCGATTTTCACGCCCAGATCGACCGATGTTTCATCGACCAGTTGCAGCGGTCCCAAGGGCATGCCGAGCAGCTTGGCGGCGTTTTCGATCAAAGCTGGCTCCACGCCTTCGGTGACCATGCGGATACCCTCGTTGATGTAGGGGATGATGCAGCGGTTGGCGTAGAAGAACCGCGCGTCGTTGACCACGATGGGCGTCTTGCGGATCTGGCGCACGAAATCCAGCGCCTTGGCCGTCGCCCGGTCGCCGGTCTTGGCGCCTTTGATGATCTCCACCAGCAGCATCTTGTCGACGGGGGAGAAGAAGTGAATGCCGATGAACTGCTCTTCGTTGTTGGAGGCTTTCGCCAGTTCGGTGATCGGCAGGGTGGAGGTGTTGGTCGCGAAAATGCAATCCTCGCCCACGACCGCCTGCACCTTCTTGGTGACCTCGGCTTTGACGCCCACGTCTTCGAACACCGCTTCGACGATCAGGTCGCAACCCTTCAAAGCGTCGTAATCGGTGGTGGCATTGATCAGGCCAAGCACCTTCTCTTTCTTCTCTTCGGTGGCTTTTTTGCGGGCGATGCCCTTGTCCATATAGGCGGTGGTGTAGGCCTTGCCCTTGTCGGCGGCCTCTTGTTTGCTGTCGATCAGCACCACCTCGATGCCCGCCAGGGCGGAGACCAGCGCGATGCCCGCGCCCATCATCCCTGCACCGATGATGCCGACCTTCTTGACCGATTGATCGTCGACGCCTTCGGGGCGCACAGCGCCTTTTTCAAGCGCCTCCTTGTTGATGAAGAGCGAGCGGATCATTGCGCCGGAGGACGGGTTCATAAGCACATTGGTGAACCAGCGCGCCTCGATCTTGAGCGCGGTGTCAAAGGGCACCATCGCGCCTTCATACACCGCCGAGAGCAGCGCCTTGGCCGCCGGGTAGACGCCTTGGGTCTTGCCATGCACCATGGCTGAGGCGCCCACAAAGGTCATGAAACCTGCCGGGTGATAGGGGGCGCCGCCAGGCATTTTGTAGCCCTTTTCGTCCCATGGCTTGACGATTTTGGGCTCGGACAGAACCCATTCCTTGGCTTTGGCCAGCAGCTCGTCTGCGGGGACCACTTCGTCCACCAGCCCGGCCGCCTTGGCTTTCTTGGGGTCGCTCAGCTTGCCTTCCAAAAGGAAAGGCGAGGCCGCCATAGCGCCCATCATCCGCACCAGCCGGGTGGTGCCGCCCATGCCGGGGAAGATGCCGACCATGATCTCGGGCAGGCCGATCTTGGCCTTCGGGTTGTCGGCCACAAAGATCCGGTGGCAGGCCAGCGGGATCTCGAAGCCGATGCCAAGGCCGGTGCCCTGCATGGCGCAGGCAATCGGTTTGCCGCCCTTGTTCTTGTCATCCATGCCGCCGCGCTCGATCTTGCGCAGCATCTGGTGGGTCGCCATCAGCCCGTCCATCAGGCCCTTGGCAGGGTTGTCGCCCGCGCTTTCCTTCATCTTGGCGATGATATTGAGGTCCATGCCGCCCGCAAACGATCCCTCCTTGCCGGAGGTCAGGATCACGCCCTTGATCTTGTCGTCTGCCAGCGCCTCGTCGATCAGCGCGTCGAGGTCGTAGAACCCTTGCTGGTTCATCACGTTCATGGATTTGCCCACGGTGTCCCAGGTGATGGTGGCCACGCCGTCAGCGTCGGTTTTCATGGTGAAATCGGTCATTTGGATCGCATCCTTTTCTGTATCTCTTGCAGCGTGAGCAGCGTCTTGCTGGGCTCAGGCCGGTCATAGGGGAATGTGTCGTTGGCAACGGTGTTGGTGACCGAGGACATCCGCCAGCGCGTTCCCACGCGGGTCAGGATGTAGCGGCAGTCAAAGGGTCCAAGTTTGACCTCGTCCTCAGTGCCAAGCGTTGTGGTGTGGTAGCCGCAGATTTGCGTGGGGCTCAGAAATTCCGCCCGGCTGGCGCGGCGGCTGAACACGGTGATGCCATGCTCTTCGATTTGTTCGGACAGCATGTCGAAAAACGCGCGAATGCCTTCGGGGCCATCAATCTGCTGGTCCACGTAGTTGATGTGAACGGTATGGGGGAAAGCGCACAGCGCGCACCAGCCGTCAAAGTCGTTCTCCATATTGGTCAGGGTCAGTCGGTCCAGATAGGTCTGGTAAATCGACATCGGCGAGGTGCTCCGGCGCCGCGCGTCGGCCTCTGGACTGACCTCTTGCCAATCAGGTTTGGCGTCGACCACGACGCGCGGCGACATCACCGGCCAGCGGTCATCCTGCATGGCGCTGTCCAACGAGGCGATGCGCCAATGGCCGTCAACCCGCGTCAGGGTGGTGCGGTTTTCATAGTCTGGCACCACCTTCTCGGAATTCCGCATGATATGGGTGATGTGGTAGCCTTGGATGTAGTTCTCGCTCAGAAACTCCGCCTTGTTGGCCAGCCGGATGAAGTTGTTCACGCCCATGGACACCAGGTTCTGGTGGAACACCTTGGCGCTTTGCAGCCAGTCTTCTTCGGTTTCGATAATGAAGTTCTCGGTCGCGGTTGAGATGCGCAGCGGGAAATGCACGCCGGCGCGCAGCGCTTTCGGGTCGTAATGCAACGTGGCCTCTGACAGGCTGTCCAGCACCTCTTGATAGATGGTGTGGGCTGCTTCGTCAGCGCTTATGTCCGTCCTACGGGTCAAGGGGGCTGCCGTCCTTCTTGGTGAAGCTCATGGTCCCATCCGACACTGTCACCATCATGTCTTCGTCGCTGTAGTAGCCGGTCTCGGATGTGGTGCGCGTGCCGACCACCACAAAGGCCGCCGGGGCGTCGCTTTGGTTCTGGACCGTGTGGCCGTTGGCATCGCCCGCCGGAAAGGCCGCGCAATCGCCTTGGTGCAGCAAGGTCTCGCCGTGGTCATCGATCAGGGTGCAAACCCCTTCGGTGACCACGAGAAACTCGTCCTGCTGCACATGCCAGTGGCGCAACGATGACAATGCGCCGGGCGCGAGCCGCACCAGATTGACCCCAAACTGCGTCAGCCCGCTGACATCGCCCAAGCGCACCTGACTGCGCCCGTCCATCAACGCGGCGCGGTGGCCGGGATAGCCAGAGCCGGTCTCAACGGGCAGCGCTTCTATGTCGATCTTGGGCATCGGGGTCTCCTCGTGTCGTTCGGGTTAAACGCGTTCGACAATCGTGGCGGCTCCCATCCCGGAGGCCACACACAGCGTGGCCAGACCAACCTCTTTGTCAGAGCGTTCCAGCTCATCAAGGAGCGTGCCGATGATGATCGCGCCGGTGGCGCCCAGCGGGTGGCCCATGGCAATCGAGCCGCCATTGACGTTGACCTTGTCTGCATCGACGTCAAACGCCTGCATGAAGCGCAGCACGACGGAGGCAAAGGCCTCGTTGACCTCAAAGAGGTCGATATCGCTGATGCTCATGCCTGACTGCTTCATGATGTGCTCGGTCACAGGGACCGGGCCGGTCAGCATGATGGTCGGGTCCGTGCCGATCTTCGCAGTGGCGCGGATGCGGGCGCGGGGCTTCAGCCCGTTGGCCTCGCCGAACTCCTTGGAGCCGATCAGAACCGCGGCAGAACCGTCCACGATGCCCGAGGAGTTCCCGGCATGGTGGATGTGGTTGATCTTCTCCAGATGCGGGTATTTCATCAGCGCGACCTTGTCGAAGCCGGGCATCACCTCGCCCATCGCCTGAAACGCCGGGTTGAGCGCGCCAAGCGACTGCATGTCGGTCTGCGGGCGCATATACTCGTCATGATCCAGAATCGGCAGGCCGTTCTGGTCCTTGATGGTCACAATCGAATTGGCAAAGCGGTTGTCATCCCAAGCGGCCTTGGCCCGGCGCTGGCTTTCCGCGCCCAGTTGGTCCGCGTCGTCGCGGCTGAAGCCGTATTCGGTGGCAATAATATCGGCAGAGATGCCTTGCGGGACAAAGTAGGATTTCATCGCAATCGTTGGGTCCACGGCAATCGCCGCGCCGTCAGAGCCCATCGGCACGCGGCCCATCATCTCCACGCCGCCCGCGATATAGCCGTCGCCCGCGCCGCCTTTGACTTGGTTGGCGGCCAGGTTCACAGCCTCCATGCCGCTCGCACAGAAGCGGTTGATGCTGAGGCCCGGGATACGCTCATCCAGATCAGAGGCCAGCACCGCGGTCCGTGCCAGACAGCCGCCTTGCTCCATCACCTGCGTGGCGTTGCCCCAGATCACGTCCTCGACCGCATGGCCTTCCAGCCCGTTGCGCTCCTTGACGGCGTTCAGGATTTGCGAGGACAGCCGCGCGGCGGTGACCTCGTGAAGTGAGCCGTCCTTGCGGCCTTTGCCACGTGGGGAACGCACTGCGTCGTAGATATAGGCTTCAGCCATTGGGGAGTCCTTCCATCATATTGAGCACGCCCAGCCAGACCAACACGCTGCACACCAGCGCGCCGATCCCGAAGGGCATCTTGTAAGGGGCGAGGGGGGTAATCATCTCGCCGAATTTCGTTGTTCGTATCATCAATACCAAAGCGGCCAGCAGGCCCGGGATTACAATCCCGATGCCCCAGGTGCCGCCCATCAACAGCATTCCAAACGCGCACCACGCGGCAAACATCGCCACCGCGCTGCCAAATTTGTCGCTGCTATCCTCTGTGTGGATCAGCGACAGGGTCACGGCGCAGAGCGCCATGCCGATTATGAACGCTCCAAGGATCATATGCGGGCCTCGCCCGCGTCAACCGCAAGAGCAGATGTCGCAAGAGCACGCGTCGCAGCTGCCGCAGCCAATATCGCCGTCACACGGGTTAAGGTCGATGCAGCCGTTGTTGGACGACGCCGCACGTCCGCCGCCCAGGCATCCGCCGGGCATCGGTGCGCAATCGCCGCAATGGCAGTTGTCGCATTTGCCGGATTTCTTGTCCTTGCGACGCCGGGCTTCCAGCTCGGCGCGTTCCTCGTCGGAAAGCGTCTCGTCGCGGCAGGTGCAGCTGGCCTTGATCTCGTCATAGGCCACGCGGCAGTCGCGCAGGCGTTGCCGGATGATGGGCAGGGCACGCCAAAGCCCGTGGTCGCGGATCGCGTATTTGGCGTAGCCCGAACATCCCGTGCCGCCATGATGTGCGGCATAGGCGCAGCGGAAGCCTTTGTAGGGCGAGATAAATTGCTGGTAGCCCCAGATCGCGCCAAGCGCCAATTTGCTGAACATGCGGTTCCCTTACAGTTCCGCGCAGTTTTGCGGCTCTGTGGGGGCAAATCCAGCAATTTCTGGGGGGAGAGGCTCATGCCGAGTAGGCCCTTTGCATCAGGTCATAGGGATGCTTCCAGCCCGGTGTCTCGCTGATGCGGGTCAGCCAGGCGTCGATATTGGGCCAGTCGGCGCGCACAAAGCCGAACGGCTCGTCATAAAACAGGTAGCCGCAGTTCGAGATGTCGGCCACGGTCATGCTATCCGCCGCGATCCAGTCGCGACTCGCCAGATGGTCGTCGAGCGTCTTGTAGGCGGCCTGCAGACGGCCCTGCAGAAAGGCGATGGCCTCTTGCGGGCGTTTATCTTCAGGCAGGAAGTTCATCAGAAACCGGGTCACGCCCGCTTGGCTGGACATCTTGTGGTTGTCCCACAGCACCCAGCGCAGAACCTCGTATTTATCGTCCGGCCCACCGCCAAGCTTGCCGGTCTGGTCCACCACATATTGCTGGATCACGCCCGACTGGGTCAGGGTCAGATCGCCGTCCACCAGCACCGGGGCCTCGCCCATCGGGTTGATCTTGCGAAAGGCGTCGCTGCGGGCCTCGCCTTTGAAGAAGTCGACAAAAACCGGCTCCCAATCGACGCCTGCCAGCTGCAACGTCAGCGCGGCCTTATAGGCGTTGCCGCTTTCTCCAAAGCAGTAGAGTTTCGCTGTCATGTCAGGCCTTTCCGCCAGTGGCGTCAGTTGGTGAAAATACTCTTGGTGCAACGGCCCCCGAAGGTGCCGCACTTTATCTTTTGCGCGCCTCCAGCTCGGAGTTGAAGATGCGAAGCCGGTGCGTGAGGTTTTCCTCGTCCATCACTGAATTGAAGTTCTCAAACAGAAACGACAGCGCTTCCCCCTCATCCAGCCCGGCCTCTGCGCTGAATTTCTTCAGCTTGCGCCAGGCGTCCTCGGATAGGGCGAGGTTCACGCGGCGGGTCAGTTTGAGGCGTCTGGGCATGGGCAAAGGGTCCGAATGCAATGGGGCAGGGAGGGCGCGGGCGCCCTCCCACAGCTTAGAAGTTTGCTGCGTCCAATGACATCACAGTATCGGCACCGCTTTCAATGCGGGTCAGATGCATTGATGTCGCGGGCAGTTGCCGCGCCATATAATAGCGGCCAGTGGCGATCTTGGTCTCATAGAACGCAGTGTCCGACGCGCCGCCATCCAGCGCTTCTTTCGCCGCTTTCGCCATGCGTGCCCACATCAGCCCAAGGCAAACATGGCCCATCATATGCATGAAGTCATAGGAGCCAGCCAAAGCGTGGTTCGGGTTCTTCATGCCGTTCTGCATGAAATACATGCCAGCGGCCTGCAGGTCTTTTGAGGCGGCTTTCAACGGATCGAGGAACTCCTTGTCAAAGGTCTCGTCGCCGGAGTTTTCCTTGATGAATGTTTTCACCATCTCGAAGAAGGCCATCACATGCTTGCCGCCGTCTTGCGCCAGCTTGCGGCCGACCAGATCAAGCGCCTGCACGCCGTTGGCGCCCTCATAGATCATCGCGATCCGGGCATCGCGCGCGAATTGCGACATGCCCCATTCCTCGATATAGCCGTGGCCGCCATAGACCTGCTGCGCCGCGGTGGCGTATTCAAAGCCCTTGTCGGTCAGGAAGCCTTTGATCACCGGGGTCATTAGCGAGATCAGGCCATCGGCCTCCGCATCGCCATTCTTATGCGCCCGGTCAATCAGCGACGCGCCCCAGAACACAAAGGCCCGCGCGCCTTCGACGAAGGATTTCTGATCCATCAGGTTGCGGCGAATGTCAGGGTGCACGATCAACGGATCGGCAGGTTTGTCGGGGTATGCGTCGCCCGTGACGGCGCGGCCCTGCAGCCGGTCGTTGGCGTACCAGGCGGCGTTTTCATAAGCGACGGCGGCTTGCGCGTAGCCTTGCAGGCCCACGCCCAGACGCGCTTCGTTCATCATGGTGAACATGGCGCGCATGCCTTTGTGCTCGGTCCCCAGCAAATAGCCGGTCGCCTCGTCATAATTCATCACACAAGTCGAGTTGCCGTGGATGCCCATCTTTTCTTCGATGGCACCGACAGACACACCGTTGCGTGCGCCAAGGGAGCCATCCTCGTTAACCATGAATTTCGGCACGATGAAGAGCGACACGCCTTTAATGCCCTCGGGGCCACCTTCGATCTTGGCCAAGACCAAGTGGATGATGTTGTCGGACATGTCGTGCTCGCCCGCCGAGATAAAGATCTTCTGGCCGGAGATTTTGTAGCTGCCGTCGTCCTGTGGGGCCGCCTTGGTGCGCATCAAGCCCAGATCGGTGCCGCAATGCGGCTCCGTCAGGTTCATGGTGCCGGTCCAGTCGCAGCTGACCATCTTGGGCAGATACATGGCTTTCTGCTCATCCGTGCCATGCGCATGAATGGCGGAATAGGCGCCGTGGGTCAGGCCTTGATACATGTTGAACGCCATGTTGGCGGACACCATCATTTCGCCCACTGCGGTGCCCATCAGGTAGGGCAGGCCTTGGCCGCCATAGTCAGGGTCACAGTCCAGCGCCGTCCAGCCGCCTTCTTTCATCTGGTCAAAGGCTTCCTTGAAGCCCTTGGGGGTGCGGACCACGCCGTTTTCCAGCACGCAGCCTTCCTGATCGCCCACCGCGTTAAGCGGTTGCAGCACTTCGGAGGAAATCTTGCCGGCCTCCTCCAAGATGGCGGAGGTGAAATCTGCGTCCAGCTCGTCATAGCCGGGCACGTCCTGCTTGGTCACATCAAGGACTTCGTGCAGCACGAATTGCATGTCTTTCACTGGGGCGGTGTAGGTTGGCATAGGTCCTCCGGTCGGTGTGTTAGCCCGCTGCGGCGCGGGGGGTGGTGTCTTTCTCTAGTGAGGCCAGCATCTTTTCGCCCCAACGCAGCTGCGCGGTGAGCTCTTCGATGGCCTCTCCCAACTCGTCGCGCTGCCGGATCATGTCCGCCAGTCGAGCTTGGCCGATCTCGTAGGTTTTGGCCAGTTGGGTCGCTTGTTGGTCGTCGAGGTGGTACATGTCCAAAAGCTGGCGGATCTCTTCCAGCGAGAAGCCGAAGCGCTTGCCGCGCATGATCAGCTTCAACCGGGCCCGGTCACTTTTGTCATATAGACGCCGCTGGCCGTCCCGGGTCGGGAAGATCAGCTCCTTGGCTTCATAGAAGCGTAGGGCGCGGGGGGTGACCCCAAAGGCGTCGCACATTTCTCGGATCGTCATAATTTCCTCGGTCATGGTGTCATCCTCACATTGCCGAAACAAATACGTCTGCGGTGTCAGTGCGGCTGATCTGAGTGTGACACATGCATCTTACAACTCATGTTGACGTTTACGTAAACGTAACGTGGCGTCACTCCGCGCTTGACGTAATGTCAGCAAAGCTCGGCCCGCTCAGCGTGACATTTTATGTCGCGACCAAAGCGCTTTGGATGCCTGTATATAAGGGGAAGCGACGCGGCTTCGCGTCATATATGAGTTTTCGGCGCAGAAAGGTTGCCCTAAGCGTCAACTTGCCTTGAGATCGCGTTCTACCCGGTCTCGAAGCTCTTGCAGCTCGGCAATTGCCTCCTCGATCTGACGGTTACGTGAGTTCAATTCCTCCAGCTGGGCGTCTGCCAGCTCGATCCACGCGGTCATCTGCGTCTGATTCTGGTGCTCTGTATTATAGAGGTCGAGCCACTGCCGGATGTCTTCCAGCGAGAAGCCGAACCGCCGACCCCGCATAATCAGCTCCATACGGGCAATCTCGCGGGCATGGTAGAACCGCGCCCGGCCATCGCGCTCGGGCTGGAGTAACTCAATATATTCGTAATACCGCAATGTCCGGGGAGTGACGTCAAACTTGGCGCACATTTCCTTAAAGGTGAGGCGGATTTCGGACATAAGTATCAGCAGGTCTTTCTTTGCAGGCTGACGTATATTGCCGCGAGAAACGGCTTTTGCATAGTAGAAATTGACGTTACGTCAGTTACACTTTTTGACATAGCTGAAGTTCAGCCTTGCGGGGCCATGCTTGAGCAGCGTTAGATGCTTGGGCTAACCTTGCCAAAGTTGACCGCTGCTATGCCCCCTCCAGATCCCGCCAAAATCGCCCGTCAATTCATCGAGGCGATCCCCTTTTCCAAGGCCCTGTCCATGTCGCTCGACGAGATCGGCGACGGTCGCGCGGTGATCTCCATGCCCTATAATGAGCAGCTTGTGGGCGATCCGGTCACCGGCGTGATCCATGGTGGTGCGGTCTCGGCGCTGATGGACACCTGCGGCGGGGCGGCCGTGATGAGCCACCCTGATATGCCCGTAGCGACCGCCACCATCGATTTGCGCATCGACTATATGCGTGCCGCCAAACCCGGCCAGCGTATCCGCACTGAGGCGTCTTGTTATCATGTCACCCGCTCCGTGGCTTTCGTGCGGGCCACCGCGTGGGACGAGGACACAGAGCGGCCCGTGGCCTCCGCAACCGGGGCCTTCACATTCCAAAGGGCGACGCCCAAAGGGGGCAAGCCATGAAGCGCCACGAACCGGTTCAAGTTGTCAAAACCCGCCGCGACGCGCTCTTGGGGCGCTTGGTCGGCGCGGTGCCCTATGTGGGCTTTCTGGGCGTCACCATCGACCGGCGCGGCGACGAACTGACCGCCGTTCTGCCGTTCGACCCCAAGCTGGTCGGCAACCCGGCGCTGCAGGCCCTGCACGGTGGCGCGACCGCGTCCTTCCTTGAAGTGACTTCCATCATCGAACTCAGCTGGGCCTCCCTCTGGGCCGATCTTGAGGCGGGCCATATCGATCCCGAAACCGACACGCTGCCGCCCTTGCCCAAGACCATCGACTTTACTGTCGATTACTTGCGCTCCGGCCTGCCGCGCGATGCCTACGCGCGGGCGCGGATCAACCGCTCGGGGCGGCGCTACGCGTCGGTGCATGTCGAGGCGTGGCAGGACAACCGCACCCGGCTCTTTGCGCAGGCGACGGGCCATTTTCTGATGCCCGCCAAAGACGACCCCAAAGATGGCCCCGGTGACTGAGGCAGTCGCCCCTCCACAGCCCATCACCCACGCCCGCGTGTTCAAAATCGCGATGCCCATCGTGCTGTCCAACGCCACGGTGCCCATCTTGGGTGCGGTCGATGTGGGCGTCGTCGGCCAGATGGGGGAGGCCGCGCCCATCGGGGCTGTCGCCATGGGCGCGATCATCCTGACCACGCTGTACTGGGTCTTCGGCTTTCTGCGCATGGGCACGGTCGGCATGGTCGGCCAGGCCGAGGGCGCCGGTGACCGCAAGGAGGTCTCCGCGCTTTTGACCCGCGCGTTGCTCATCGCGGGCGCGGGCGGGCTTCTGTTGATCATCCTCCAGCCGCTGCTCTTTCTCGGGGCCTTCGCCCTGTCGCCCGCAACGCCCGAGGTCGAAAGCCTCGCGCGCGACTATCTCTTTATCCGCATCTGGTCCGCGCCCTTCGCCATCGCCGTCTACGCGCTGACCGGCTGGCTCGTCGCGATGGAGCGCACAACGGGCGTATTCTGGGTCCAGCTGGTGATGAACGGCGTCAATGTGGTGCTCGACATCTGGTTCGTCCTCGGCCTTGGCTGGGGCGTCGAGGGGGTGGCCATCGCCACCGTCATTGCGGAAGTCACTGGCGCGGCGCTCGGCCTTTATCTCTGCCGTGCCGCCTTCGCCAACCCTGCATGGCGCGACTGGACCCGCGTGTTCGAGCGCGCCCGGCTCATCAAGATGATGCTGGTCAATGTCGACATTCTCATCCGCTCCCTGATGCTGATGATCATCTTCTCCTCTTTCGTCTTTCTGGGCGCGCGTTATGGCGACGTCACCTTGGCGGCCAACGAGGTGCTGATCCAATTCATGTATATCACCGCCTACGCCATGGACGGGTTCGCCTTCGCTGCTGAGACGCTCATCGCCCGCGCTTACGGGCGCGGCCAGCCGGAGCGTGTCCGCCGCTCCGCAATTGTCACCTCAACGGGTGGGCTCGTGGTCTGTGTCACCATGTCTTTGTTCTTTGCGCTGGCGGGTCCATGGCTGATCGACGTCATGGCCAAATCCCCGGATGTGCAGGACGAGGCCCGCCGCTTCCTGTGGTGGATGGTAGCCGCCCCCTTGGTGGGCTGCGCCGCCTGGATGCTGGATGGCATCTTCATCGGGGCCACGCGCGGCCGCGACATGCGCAACATGATGACGCTGTCTTTCATCATCTACTGGGCGGCCGTGCTGGCGCTGTTGCCGCTCTTTGGCAATCACGGGCTTTGGGCGGCGCTGCTGATTTCCTTCATCGCCCGCGGCATCACGCTGGGAGCCAAGTACCCGTCTCTTGAGCGTGCTGCGCTGAAAGGCCACGCGCACTGACGAAGTCAGGACTTCACGCTCTCTCGGAACGCGCTCGGCGTCATCTGCATATGCTGGCGAAATGCGGCGTTGAACCCGGACAGCGAGCCGTACCCCACCGACAAAGCCACCTGCGTGATCTGCGCATCCGTGGTGGCCAGTTCCTCCACCGCTTTCATGATCCGCACATGTCGCAAGACCTCGCGCCACGTCATGCCCATCTCGCTGGCAAAGCGCCGCGCAAGTGCCCGAGTCGATTGGTTGGACTTCGCGGCAATCTCTTCAAAACTCGGGTCGCCATGGGCCAGCTCTTCCGTCAACGCGACCGCCTTGATCAACTGAGGCGACGACGGCGAGGGCAGCACACATGTGCTGGGCACCTGTGCCAATTGCTGCACCACGTCGGCCAGGGTCTCGAATATCCGTCTGGCATAGGGGGTCAACGGCCCGCTTTCGCTGCCCCAGTCGCGGCATTCGCGCACCAACTCGCGGGCTAGTGGCGACATCTCGAACACCGTCAGAACCCGGCGCGGGGTCGCCATGAAATCCGGTGCAAACAGCACAGAGGCCGAGGTCAGCTTTGACAGCACAGTGATCGAAATCGGATGCCCCGCCCGGATCAGTGCCGCGCGGGCAGGGGGCAGGGTCCATCTGTGCCCATCCGCTTCCAGCCGCACCGTGCCTTCAAGCGCGTATAGAAGGTAGTGCCGGTCCACCTCAAAATCAGATGGCGCGGCAGGCTCGAAGCTGCGGTGAAAGCAATAGGCGTCCGGCTGCATCTGGCTTGTCTAGGCATCGATCAGCTTTGCGTCAAACCGCTTGCTGACGGGCGGGGCCACCAGCAAGGGCCGCAACACGCCAAGGATCTCCGCAAAAATATCCGAGCCGGTATAGCCCCCAAACGCCTCCGCGCTTTGCCATTCCTGCATTACGCCAACACCCTGATCGTCAGTGGGATCGAGAAACGGAATATAGGTGACGCAACCGGGCATGGCCCGCACGGCCTCCACTTCTTTCACAAGCGTTTCCAGAGCAACGGGGCGGCTCTCAGGCGACACCGAAAACAGGACATGGGCGATAAACATGGCAAGGGGCCTTTCTAACAGGGGGATCAGGGTTTCGCGAAAATATAGCCAAGGCTCGTTCGGCTCGGCGGGCCGGTCAGAAACCGGTGCACCTCAACGACCGTCAGCCCGGCATCGTCCGCCATCTCGCACACGGTCTCGGGTCGAAACCAGCGATGGCGAAAGCGCAGCCAGATCATCCAGTTGCACCAATGCGGCTTGGACACGGTCAGATAAAGCCGCCCGCCCGAGGCCAAATGATCCGCAAATCGCTGCATCGCCCAAGGGGCATCATCGAAATGCTCCAACACATGGGAGGCCAGCACCGCGTCAAATCTCAACTGTCGCGGCACGTCCTCGAACCCCATATTCAGCAGGTCAGGCCGCAGCCCGCGCTGCGCAAATTGCGCCCGTGCTTGGCGCAGCATCGCCGCTGAGGGGTCCAGCAATGTCAGATCCGCGCTGCCGCCCGCCTCCAGCCAGGATAGAGCGAACACTCCAGGACCGGTGCCCACATCCAGTACCGGACCCTCGGCCCGCACCGCGCCCTGCAGGAACGCCGCATAGGCCCCCACATAGCCCAGCCGCTGCGCCTTCCGGCTCCAGCCGGGCGCCGCGTTTTCATATGTCTCTATGGCAGTCATAGCTCAGGGATAGCGGACGCCCCGTCGTCACGCTCACGCCTATGTGCCAGAGATCACCGTCTATCTGCCAAAATCCCGGGGGTCAGACGATCTTGCGGGAGTGCCAGACATGTTTGACAGTCATGTAATTGTCCAACCCTTCCGAGCCGCCCTCACGCCCGTAGCCGCTGGATTTGACCCCGCCAAACGGCGTTTCCGGCATGGAGGCCTCCAGCGTGTTGATCGACAAATTGCCCACCTCAACCTCGTCAATCATCTGGTCAATGTAATCCGCCCTGTTGGTGAACGCGTAGCCCGCCAGCCCGTAGGGCACCGCATTGGCCGCCGCTATCGCCGCGTCGAGCGAGGGCACCGGGTTGATCACCGCCACCGGGCCGAAAGGTTCTTCCTGCATGATCCGCGCGGTGTCCGGCACGTTCAGCAAGACCGTTGGCTGGAAGAAATACCCGCTGCCGCTCAGCGCTCCGCCGCCGGTGGCAACGGTTGCGCCCTTGTTGCGGGCGTCCTCCACCAGTTCGCTCAGGGCGGGTACGCGGCGGTCATTGGCCAGCGGTCCCATCTCGACGCCGTCTTTCAACCCGTTGCCCACAATGGTCTTGGCGGCGCGGGCCACGAAGCGCGCGGCGAAGTCCTCGAAAACCGTCTCATGCACGAAGAACCGCGTGGGAGAGGTGCACACCTGACCCGCGTTGCGCATCTTACGCACAGCGCCGGACACGGCGGCGGCGTCCACGTCAGTGTCCTCGCAGACAATCACCGGCGCATGGCCGCCCAGCTCCATCAGCACAGAGGTCATATGCTGCGACGCCAGCCCCGTCAGATGCCGCCCGACGGCGGTCGAGCCGGTGAACGCCACCAGCCGCACCGGGTCTTGCGGGATCAGATGCGCCGATATCTCGGACGGCTCTCCAAAGACGAGGTTCAGCACCCCGGCAGGCAGTCCCGCATCCTGAAAGGCGCGGGCAATATGGATGGCACCTGCGGGCGTTTCCTCCGCCGCTTTCAAAATGATCGAACAGCCCGAGGCCAGCGCGCCTGCGATTTTGCGCGCGGGTTGGCTCATCGGGAAATTCCACGGGGAGAACGCCGCGACGACGCCAATCGGCTGGTGGTGCACCGCAAATTTATGGCCCTGTGCGGCGGGGATAATGCGCCCGTAGGTTCGCATCGCCTCGCCCGCGTCCCACTCGAAAAACTCCGCGCCGCGAATGACCTCCAGCCGGGCCTGGGGCAGGGGTTTGCCATGCTCGCGCGTGATCGATTGCGCGATCTCTTCCTGCCGCTCCCGCATCAACGTGGCGGCCCGCAAGATAATGTCGGCGCGGTCGCGCGGCGACGTGGCGCTCCAAAGCTTCAGGCCCCGCTCGGCCGCGCTCAACGCGTCGTCCAGATCGCTCAGCCGGGCGCGGGGCAGTTGGCCCAGCACCTCTTCGGTGGCGGGGTTGATCACCGGGATATGGCTGTCCGTGTCCCGCCACTCGCCCGCAATAAAGAGTTTCAGATCAGGATACATCGCCGCACCGTCCTTCGTTTTTGGCCCGCCCAGATCACGCAAGCGCCTCTCTCACTTCAAGTGAATTGACATGATACAGGTATCACTTTGACGAATACCAAACAGCTACCGCGTGCGCACCGCCTGATGCAGCGCGGCTTTGAACGCCTGACCTGCCGGCGACAGGCTGGCATCCGAGCGGTACGACACCCCAATCGGCCCCGTGCCAAACGGCACCTCCCAATCCAGACGGCACAGCTGGCCGCTATCCACGTCATGGGCGGTGATCTCGGCAGGCATCAGGCAGATCACGTCACGCGCTTGCAGCAGCGATCTGTTGGCCAGATACGACACCGATTCGATGGACAGATGCGGGATATACTGGTCCTCGCGAATGAAGAACTGATCCACCTGACGGCGCAGGGTGGTTTCCAGCGGCGGCAGGATCCACCCGTAAGGCTTGATGTCGGCAAAGCTCAGACCCGGCTGCCGCGCCAGCGGATGCTGGGCACCCACAACGGCCTGCACGGTGTCGTCAAACAGCGTTTCCTGGGTGATCTTGTTGCGGTAGCGATGCGCCGGAAGGCGGCCCACGACCAGATCAATCTCGCCTGACAGCAGCTGTGGGATCAGCACCTCGTTGGTGCCTTCCGTGATCTTGATCGCCACGTTTGGCCGCTCCGACAGCACAATGTCGATCGCCTCGGGCAGGGCGCCGGTCGAGGCCGCCAGCAGCGTGCCGATCACCACGCGCCCCGCATTGCCCTCGCTCAGATCATCCAGCTCCTGCGCCGCGTTCGAGACCTGTGCGAAGATCAGTTTGCCATGCCGAATAAGCGTGTCGCCAAAGACCGTGGGATGGACGCCGCGATTGGTCCGGGTGAACAGCTTCACCTCGAAATCCAGTTCAAGGTCCTGGATCATCTTGGTGGCGGCCGGTTGCGAGATACCCAGCTCGCGGGCGGCATTCTGGATGTTGCCCTGCCGTCCCACCGCGACCAGCAGGCGCAATTGGCGCAGCTTCAACCGGGTCAGGGCGCGGTCCACGATGCGGGAATGGTTGGCGGCCATGTTCAGATCACCACGCGCTGGGTCAGCTGGTCGCGCTTGCTCAGCACACTCATCGCCGCCAGCGCAGAGCTGCGCGGATTGTCCGGCAACGCGGCGCCGTTGATCTGGAACTGCAAGCGGCCAAACGCGCCCTCCGCCTCAATCTCGTGGATGTTTTCCGAGATGCCGGGATCAGCGATCAGCTGCACTTGGGTCGCGTCAAACCCCATGCCTGCAAGCGCCACGGCAGCGGCGACATTGGCGTTCTTTGGATAGCGCAGCGCCGCCTCCCGCGCGGTGCCGTCAAAATGCGTGGCGGCACGCGACCCCATTGCTTCCAGGTCAAGCACCTCTTCAGCGGGGGAGCCGCGCCAGCCTTTGGGCGGTTTGCGCCCGGTATATGTCACCCGCGCCAGCCCGCCAGCCCGCGCCGCCTGCAAGCAATCCAGCGCGCCAATCGCCCCGGTGGCCAGATGCAGCCGCGCGTTGCCTGCCGTCGCTGCTTCCTCCAAATCAGCTAGGACCGCCGGGTCCGCCAACGCGCCTAGTGAGACGGTCACAAGGTCCATGCCCTCGCGCAAAATCTCCGCCCCATACTGCACCAGCGCCTCATGTCCGGCGCAGTCTATCATCAGGTCCAGATCGCCCGGCAGGTCCGCGACGCGGGCGACATGAAGCTTCGGGTTCTCCGCCACCCGCTCCGGGCGGACCAGAATGGTGGCAACCTCATCGCCGCGCGCGTCCAGCCCGGCACGCGCGTATTGCGCAATCGCGCCCCGTCCGATCAGCCCGATTTTCATGGTGCAGTCCTCCCGCTTGCGGCCATTTATTCCGAATTGAGAGCCGCTTGCTATAGAAATTTGTGATAGCCAGATAAAGGCTTTCGGGTTGGCTCCGGGCCGGGAATGCGCCCTGATACTGTGGCAACTGGCGACATGAAAAGCGGCGAGAGAGATGAAATACACCAAGCACGACGCCAAGGCCTATGCCCGCGAGAACATGACCGGCATCTGGGCCGCCGCGCTAAACCCGTTCAACGCCGATCTCAGCCTAAACGAGGCCGGGCTGCGCTCCAACATCCGCCACTGGATCGACGATCTGCACATTCAGGGCCTGTTTGTGGCAGGCAAGCAGGGGGAGTTCTTCTCCATGAGCCTCGCGGAGCGCAAGCGCAACATCGAGGTCGCAGTTGGCGCCTGCACGGGCAAGGCGGGCGTGATCGCTTCCGTCTCTGACCAGAACATGGACACCGCGCTGGAGCTTGCGCATTTTGCCCAAGACTGCGGCGCCGATTTCATCGTCGTCCACGCTCCGGTGCTTAGTTTCGTGCATGATCGGGGCGAGGTTTTGTACCAGTATTACAAACGGTTCTGCGACGAACTTGATATCGGCATCGCCATGTGGAGCCACCCGGATAGCGGCTACCTGATGCAGCCCGCAGAATGCGCCCGGATCGCCGAGCTGCCCAATATCGTGGCCATCAAATATTCCGTCCCGCGCGAGATGTATGTCGAATTGTCCAAGATGGTCGGCGACAAAATTCAGGTCTCCACCTCGCTTGAGGATGACTGGCTCGATAATATCGAGCAGCTCAACTGGAGGCTCTACCTCTGCTCCTCGCCGCCCTACCAATTGCAGACCGCCAACGACCTGCGGATGCACGAATACACCCAGCTGGCCTTCGCCGGAAAGTTCGACGCCGCCCGCAAGGTCCGCGACAGCCTCGACCCGGTGCGCGACGCGATGAAGCGCACCCGCCCCGCCGACAAGCCCACCGCGTTTGGCAAATACTGGCAAGAGCTGCTGGGACAAGTCGGCGGCCCGGTCCGCGCGCCGATGCTCGATCTGACGCCGCCTGAGAGGGACGCCATCGCCGCGGCTTTTGAGAATTGCGGATTAAAGCGCTGATGCGTAGCCTCGCGGCGGGGACCGCACACAGAATGCACAGAAGGGGGAGCACGCCATGTCAAAACTGAAGGCCTTCAATTTCCAGAAATGGATCGACGAGCACCGCCATCTCCTCAAGCCGCCCGTGGGCAACAAGCAAGTGTTTGAGGACGCTGATCTGATGGTCACCGTCGTGGGCGGGCCCAATAAGCGCACCGATTACCACGACGACCCGGTGGAGGAATTCTTCTACCAGCTCGAAGGCAACATGGTCCTCAAAATCTATGACGGCGAAGAGTTCTACGACGTGCCCATCCGCGAGGGGGAGGTGTTTCTTCTGCCGCCCCATGTCCGCCACTCCCCGCAACGCCCGGAGGAGGGGTCCATCGGGCTGGTGATCGAGCCCAAGCGCCAGACAGGCCAGCTTGATGCGGTCGAGTGGTACTGCTTTGACTGCGGCACGCTGGTGCACCGCGCCGAGATGCAGCTGCAATCCATCGTCAAGGACTTGCCGCCGATCTACGAAGGGTTCTACGCTTCGCAAGACAAGCGGACCTGCCCCAATTGCCAGACCGTTCATCCGGGCAAGGAACCTCCTGCCGGCTGGGTCACGACCTAAAACACCAACGAAAAACAGGGAACTTACATGAAACACATGATCAAACTTCTCGCCTCCGCCGCGCTTGTTGCGGCCTCGGCTGTGGCGGCGCAGGCCGACGAATTTCGCCTCGGGCTGATCACGCCGCCGCCCCATATCTGGACCAAGGCCGCCGAAGCCTTCGGCGCAGAGCTGGCGGAGAAAAGCGGCGGGGCGCACAGCGTCTCTGTCTTCCCGGCGCGTCAGCTTGGCAACGAGGCCGAGATGCTGCAACAGCTGCAAACCGGCGCGCTCGACATGGCCTTCATGACCGTGGCCGAGGTGTCGAACCGCGCCACCGATCTGGGGGCGTTCTATGCGCCCTATCTGGCCAATGACATCGCCCACGCGGGCCGCATCCTGCGCTCGGACACTGCTGCAAAGCTGCTCGAGCCGCTCGCAGGTCAGGTTGGCGCGGTGGGGGTGGGCTACGGCATGGCCGGGTTGCGCCAGATTGTCAGCCGCGGCGACGTGACCAGCGCCGCCGATCTGCAAGGCCTCAAGCTGCGGATCACGCCGTTTACGCCGATCCTCGATTTCTACAACGCGCTCGGCGCGGCCCCCACGCCGATGCCGTTGCCTGCGGTCTATGACGCGCTGGCCAACGGTCAGGTGGACGCCATCGACATGGACGCCGAGCTGATCTGGGTGCTGAAATACTACGAGCACGCCGACACGATCGTGCAATCTGATCACATGATGTTCCCGATGGTGGGCCTTGTCTCCGCCCGCGTCTGGGCTGGCCTGTCCGATGAAGACCGCGCCATGATCGGCGAGCTGATGGCCAAGCATGTCGACAGCACCATCGACAGCTACGTCGCCAAGGAAGCAGGCTGGCTTGAGCAAATTGCGGGCACCGGCAAGACCTACACCAAGGTGGATGCGTCTTTCTTCGGCGACGCCATTGATCAGTGGAACGCCACATGGTCCGAAAAAGCCGCATCGCTTGACGCGCTGCGCGCAGTCGCGGCAGAAACAGAGTAAGCGCCGCAACGGGGCGACACGAACAGGGGGCGTAGGTCGAACCTGCGCCCCCTTTTTCGTGCGAGAACCCGCGCGACGGACAAGGTGAGGGACGGGAATGCTATTTCGACTATCGGCGGTCTGGGCGCGCGTCGAGCTATGGGCAGCCGCCGCGCTGGCGGTCTGCGTGACGCTTTTGGTGTTGCTCAACGTGGTCACCCGGACGGCGGGCCACGCGATCTTCTGGGTCGACGAGCTGGCGATCTATGCGATGGCGTGGATGACCTTTCTGGGCGCCTCCGCCGCGCTGCACCACCGCAGCTCTGTCGCGGTGACGCTCATCCCCGACGCGGTCTCTGAAAGGGCCAAGACGCTGCTACTCAAGGCGGTTGACCTGATCGTCTTTGCGACATCGCTGTTGCTGTTGTGGTTCTGCTGGCGCTGGTTCCTGCCGCTTGATCTGGTCGCGGCGGGCTTTGACATGGTGGTCTTTCAGGGCACGACCTTCAACTTCATCTACGCAGAGCCCACCACGACCCTCGGCCTGCCGAAATACCTGTTCTGGCTGGTGATGTGGCTATTCGCCTTGGGCGCAACCCTGCATTCCGCGTCCCATCTGTTTCGCCGGGGCCCCGCAACATGACCCCCATTGTCTTCCTCGCCGCGCTGCTGGTCTCTGTGCCCGTGGCTTTCGTGCTGATCATCACGGCCATCTGGTACATCTCCGAAAGCGGCAACACTGTCCTTTACGACAGCTTCGCCCAGAAGATGTTCGGCGGGTTGGAGAATTACGGCCTCTTGGCCATCCCGCTCTTCATGCTGACGGGCGAGCTGATGAACGAGGGCGGCATGACCAAGCGCCTGATCAACATGGCCCGCGTCTTTGTGGGCGGGTTTCGGGGCGGGCTGGCCTATATCAACCTGCTGGCCAACATGTTCATGGCCGCCATCATCGGCTCGGCCACGGCGCAGATTGCCGTGATGTCGCGCGCTATGGTCCCGGCAATGGAGAAAGAGGGCTACGACAAAGGCTTCGCCGCAGCCACCACCGCCGCCGGAGGGCTCTTGGCGCCCGTCATTCCACCCTCCATGATGTTCGTGATCTTTGGCGTTCTGGCGCAAGTGCCCATTGGCGACATGTTCATCGCGGGCATTATTCCTGGCCTGATCCTGTCAGCGTCCTTTGCGCTTGTGATCGCGCTGATCGGCTGGCGGCAGCAATTCCCCAAGGGCCAATGGATGTCTGCCGCCTCCGCGCTTTGGGCCTGTCTTGACGCGGTCCCGGCGCTGTTGATCCCGCTGGCGATCATTGGCGGCATCATGTTTGGCGTCGCCACGCCGACAGAATCCGCGGCCATCGCCTCGCTTATCGCTTTTCTTGTCGGCTGGCTGGTCTACGGCGAACTGAAGCCCTCTCAATTGGGTGAGATGTTCAAACGCACCGCCTCCAACGCCTCGATGATCATCTTCATGATTGCCGCCGCCAGCGTCTTTGGTTGGGTGATCATCTATGAAGAGGTCCCTCAAACGCTTGCAGCGCTCGTCACCTCGGTCACGTCAAACCCGTTCATGTTCCTGCTCATCGTCAATCTGGCGCTGCTGCTGGTCGGCATGATCATCGACGGCATCGCGGCCATCATCCTGATCACGCCGATCCTGTTGCCCATCGCCACCGGCTCGTACGACATCAGCCCCTATCAGTTCGGCGTTGTGATCTGCCTGAACCTCGTTCTGGGCCTGCTGACCCCGCCCGTGGGCATCGGCCTCTACATTGCGTCTTCGATGAGCGAGACGACCCCCGGTGCCATCCTCAAGGCGCTCTGGCCGTTCCTTATCGCGGTGGCCGCGGTGCTGGTATTGCTGAGCTATTTCGAAGGGCTGTCGACCGCGCTGATCTGATCCTGTGCGGGCCCGGCTCAATGCGGCAAGTTTACAAAATGGCCAGAACCGCCTCTGGCGGTCGCCCTATCGCGCCTTTGCCATTGGCAAACACCACGGGCCGCTCGATCAGGATCGGATGCGCCGCCATCGCGTCAATCAGCGCGTCCTCGGGTGTGTCCTTGCTGAGCCCCAGCTCTTTGAACTTGGCCTCACCCCGGCGCACCAATTGGCTCGCAGAGATATCAAGCAGGCGTAGCGCCGCCACAATCTGCTCCCGGCTTGGCGGGTCCTGCAGGTAAAGCCGGATGTCGGGATCGTCCAGCAAAGCCAGCGTCTGGCGCGATTTGGTGCAGCGCGGGTTATGCCAGATCACAGCCATGCGTCGCGCCCCGTGCCGATTGCTTGAGAGACGTTTTCATACCCGTCCGCCGCCACAAGCGCGTCCAGCCCGGTGGCGATCTCTGTGGCCAGCCCCGCGCCGCGATAGACCATCGCCGTGTAAAGCTGCACCGCGCTCGCGCCCGCCTTGATCTTATCATAGGCCTGCTGGGCCGAGCCCACGCCGCCCACGCCGATCAGCGGCAACTGCCCGCCCGTCAGATGCGACAGCTGCGCCAAGATGCGGGTGGAGCGCTCAAAGAGCGGCTGGCCCGACAGCCCGCCCGCCTGGTCTTTGTCGGGGCTCGACAGCCCGTCGCGGTTCAGCGTGGTGTTGGTCGCGATGATCCCGTCGATGCGGGTCTGCAGCGCGACCTCGACAATCTCCGCCAGCTCGGTGGCGCTGAGGTCCGGGGCGATCTTGAGGAAGATTTTGGTGCCCCGCGCATGCTGGTCGCGGGTGCTCATCACGCGGTCCAGCAGGTCGTAAAGCGCGGCCTTGCCCTGCAGGTCGCGCAGCTTTTCGGTGTTGGGGGAGGAGACATTCACCGTCGCGAAATCGACCGCCGCGCCCGCGCGTTCCAGCACGGCCACGAAGTCCGAGGCCCGGTCCGCGCTGTCCTTGTTGGCCCCGAGGTTCAGCCCCAAAGGCACCGGGGCGCGGGCGGCGTCCAGCCGGTCGGCAATCGCCTGCATGCCGTCATTGTTGAAGCCGAACCGGTTGATCGCCGCGCGGTCCTCGGTCAGGCGAAACAGGCGCGGCTTGGGGTTGCCGGGTTGCGCGCGCGGGGTGGCGGCGCCCAGCTCCAGAAAGCCGAAACCCAGCTTGGTCAACGGCCCGATCACTTCGGCGTTCTTGTCATAGCCCGCTGCGAGGCCCACCGGGTTGGGCATGTCGATGCCCGCCACGATGGTTCTCAGCCGGGGCGAGGTGACAGGCCCGCGCCCGCCGCCCAAGCCCAGCTTCAGCGCCATCAGCGAGGCCGTATGCGCGGCCTCGGGCGGCAGCTTGTGCAGCAGCGGCAGGCCTATGCGGTTGGCAAAGCTCATCCCCGCACGCTCAGACCCAGACTGGCACAAAGGCCTTGGTGGTCTCGTCAATGGTGATCGGGCGTTGCCAGACTATGTCATCGAGCCGCAGCTCCCGGTAGAGATGCGGGAAAAGCGATCCGCCCCGCGATGGCTCCCATTTCAGGGCGTCTCCCAGCGCGTCAGCCTCGACGGCCAGAAGGGTCAGATCCTCCTCGCCCGCGAAATGGGCGTTCAGCGTGCCCGCCACCTGATCGCCGGTCGAAAAATGGACATATCCGTCCGCCAGATCGACGGGCGCGCCCGCGGTTGCCTTGTTTTTGAGCAGCTCTGCCAGCTCACCGGGGCGAAAAATCTTGTAAATCAGCATGGGCCACAATTGCCCCGCGCCCTCCGCTGGGTCAAGCGGGTTTGCCCTTTGACTCTCGGCGCTGTGATCGCCAATCTGGGGGCAATCACATCACATCCATTTCACATCCTGGGGGATAGATCATGCGTACTCTTTTCACATCGGCAGCCGTTTTGGCCTTGTCAGCAGGCGCGGCGGCAGCGGATTACAACCTGACCATTCTGCACACCAACGACTTCCACGCGCGGTTCGAGCCGATCAGCAAATATGACAGCGGCTGCTCTGCCGAGGACAATGCCGCAGGCGAGTGCTTCGGCGGCTGGGCGCGGCTGGTCAATGCGGTGAAAGACGCCCGCGCGCGGACGAACAACTCCATTCTGGTGGATGGCGGCGACCAGTTCCAGGGCACGCTGTTCTACACTTATTACAAGGGCAAGGTCGCGGCCGAGATGATGAACGGGCTGGGCTATGACGGCATGACCGTCGGCAATCACGAGTTTGATGACGGCCCCGAAGTGCTGGCCGGTTTCATGGACAGCGTGAACTTCCCGGTGCTGATGTCGAATGCAGATGTCTCGGGCGAGCCCGCGCTGGCGGACAAGCTGGCGAAATCCACCGTGATCGAGCGGGGCGGCGAAAAGATCGGCCTCATCGGCCTGACCCCGCAAGACACCCCTGATCTGGCCTCACCGGGCAAGAACATCACCTTCACCGAGCCCGCGGGCGCGGTTCAAGGCGAGGTCGACAAGCTGACCGCCGAGGGTGTGAACAAGATCATCGTGCTCAGCCATTCGGGCTTTGTTGTCGACAAAGAGGTCGCGGCCAATACCACGGGCGTTGACGTAATTGTCGGCGGGCATTCCAACACGCTCTTGTCCAACACTCAGGAGCGCGCGGTCGATGTCTACCCGGTCATGGTCGGCGACACGGCGGTTGTGCAGGCCTATGCCTACGGCAAATTCCTGGGCGAGCTGAACGTCACTTTCGACGACGACGGCAAAATCGTCGAGGCCAAGGGCGAGCCGCTTTTGATTGACGGCGGCGTGGCCGAGGACGATGCCATCGTGGCCCGGATCGGTGAGCTGGCAGGCCCGCTTGATGAGATCCGCAACAAGGTCGTGGCCTCTGCCGCAGGCGCGTTGGAAGGCGACCGGGCCGTGTGCCGCGTTGAGGAATGCGCCATGGGCAACCTGATCGCCGACGCCATGCTGGCGCGGGTCAAGGATCAGGGCATCGACATCGCGATCATGAACTCCGGCGGCATCCGCGCCTCGATTGATGCAGGCGAGGTGACGATGGGCGAGGTGCTGACCGTGCTGCCATTCCAGAACACGCTGTCCACGTTCCAAGTGTCGGGTCAGACCATCATTGACGCGCTGGAAAACGGCGTGAGCCAGGTGGAAGAGGTGAAAGGCCGCTTTCCGCAGGTCGCAGGTCTGAAATACACATGGGACGCGTCCGTGGCCCCAAATGAGGGCCGCATTCAGGAGGTGATGGTACAAGAGGGCGACAGCTTCGTGCCGATTGACCCCGCCAAGACCTACGGTGTGGCGTCCAACAACTTCGTGCGCAACGGCGGCGATGGGTTCAAGATGTTCACCACGGCTGAGAACGCCTATGACTTTGGGCCGGATGTGGCAGACGTCGTGGCCGAATATATGGCTGCAAATGGCGATAACGCGGTGTCGGTTGAAGGCCGTATCACCAAGCAATAAGGGGTTTCGTCGCGCTTGCGCGCGCCGATCCCGCGGGGGCTCTGCCCCCGCACCCCCGGAGGTATTTTTGAAGCAATGATGGGGAGAACGCCATGTGTGGACGTCAGGCCCTGACATTGCCGCATGATGCAATGAGCCAGATGTTTGGTGCTGCGCTGGCCAATGACCTGCCGGATGTGCCCAATTACAATATCTGCCCGACCAATCAGGTGTGTGCTGTTACTTCGGATGAGGGGGTGCGGCATGTGACCTCGATGCGTTGGGGGTTCATTCCGCATTGGTATGCCAAGCCCAATGGTGGCCCGCTTTTGATCAATGCGCGCAGCGAGACGATTGCCGAGAAGCCCGCTTTCAAGGCCGCCGTGCGCCAGCGCCGCTGCCTGATCCCCGCGACCGGGTTTTACGAATGGACCAAGGATGCGGAGGGCAACCGGCTGCCGTGGTACATATATCCAGCGCAGGAGGAGGCGCTGGCTTTTGCCGGCGTCTGGCAACGCTGGGAGCGGGACGGGGAGGCGCATACCACCTGCGCCATTGTCACCACCTTGGCCAATACCCGAATGGCGGAGTTGCATTCGCGCCAACCCGTGACCATCGCTTCTGCGGATTACGGGCTGTGGCTGGGTGAGGAGGGGCATGGCGCGGCCACCTTGATGACCGCCTCCCCGCCTGAGCAGCTGGAGTTTTTCCGCGTCGACCCGGCCGTCAATTCCAACCGCGCCTCAGGCCCCGAGCTGATCGAGCCTTATTACCCGGAGGCCAAGACCGCCTGAGCCCTTGCACTCGCCCGCGCCCTGCGGCAGGTCAGAGGGGCTGATGATGAAGGACACGCTATGCCGAATTTCGCCTCCCTGATTGCCGACCATGACGCCCCGCAATTTGCGATTGGCGCGCCCGACCGGGCGTGGCTGAGCTATGGCGCGTTGCGCGATCAGGCGGGGTATGTGGCGGGCGCGTTGCACGGCTTCGGCATCGGGCGTGGCGACCGGGTGGCCATCGTGCTGCCCAACGGGCCGGAGATGGCGTCGGCCTTCGTCTGCGTCGCGCAAGCGGCGGTCACGGCTCCCTTGAACCCCGGTTACAAGCAAGACGAATACGCGTTTTATCTGGACGACCTGAAGGCCCGCGCCCTGATGGTGATGGAGGGCTATGACGGCCCCGCCCTGGCCGCAGCACTTGGCTTGGGCATCGCGGTGATCCGGCTGCACGTGCGCCCCGAACATGCGGCGGGTGCGTTTACTTTGGCATTGGACGGGGAGGCGCTGGACGGCGCAAACACCGCCGCGCCCGGCCCGGATGATGTCGCGCTGATCCTGCACACCTCGGGCACCACATCGCGCCCCAAGATCGTGCCGCTGCTGCACTCGAACGTCGTGGCGTCCGCGCGCAATATCGAGGCCTCGCTGACCCTGACCGCGCAGGACCGCTGCATGAATGTCATGCCGCTGTTTCACATCCACGGGCTGATCGCTGCCGTCTCCGCCACGCTGGCATCAGGCGGGCAGGTCTGGTGCGCGCCCGGCTTTGACGCGCTGAAATTCTTCACCTGGATGGAGGAGGCCGCGCCCAGCTGGTACACCGCCGTGCCCACCATGCATCAGGCCATCCTGTCGCGCGCGCCCCGCAACGCCGAGGTTATCGCGGCCAACCCGCTGCGCTTCCTGCGCTCGTCGTCGGCCTCCCTGCCGCCGCAGGTCTTTGCGGCGCTGGAAACCACCTTCAATGCCCCTGTCATCGAAGGCTACGGCATGACCGAGGCGACCCACCAGATGGCCTCCAACCCGCTGCCGCCCCGCGCGCAAAAGCCCGGCTCCGTGGGGGTGGAGGCAGGCCCCATGGTGCGCATCGCCCATGAGGCGGAGCCACGGCTCATCACCGGCACCGGGGAGATCGTCATCTCCGGCCCCAACGTCACGCCGGGCTATGAAAACAACGACAAAGCCAATGCCGAGAACTTCTTCGAGGTGGACGGCACCCGCTGGTTCCGCACCGGCGATCAGGGGCAGTTCGACGCCGATGGCTACCTGTCCCTCACCGGCCGCCTGAAGGAAATCATCAACCGCGGCGGCGAAAAGATCTCCCCCCTCGAAATCGACGAAATGCTGATGGACCACCCCGACGTGGCGCAGGTCGTCTCCTTCGCGGTGCCGCACCCCAAGCTGGGCGAGGAGGTCGGCGCGGCCATCGTGCTGACCAACAAAAACACCACCGAACAAGACCTCAAGGCCTTCGCCAAAACCCGCGTGGCGGAGTTCAAAATCCCACGTCACATCGTCATCATGGACGAGATCCCCAAAGGCGCCACCGGCAAGATGCAACGCATCGGCATGGCCGAAAAACTGGGGTTAACCAAATGAAAATCTGTATCTTCGGCGCGGGCGCGATCGGCGGCTATCTCGGGGCCAAACTCGCCCAAACCGACGCGCAGGTCTCCATGATCGCGCGCGGGCCGCATCTGGAGGCCATGCAGGACAATGGCCTCACGCTCATGGACGAAAACGGCTACGTCAATGTCGACGTCATCGCGTCGGACACCGCCAGTTTCCTCGGCCCGCAGGACTACGTCTTCATCACGCTCAAGGCCCATTCCGTGCCCCCGGTGGTGGACAAAATCGCGCCGCTCATCGGCCCCAACACCACCGTCGTCTCCGCCGTCAACGGGGTGCCGTGGTGGTATTTCTACGGCCTCGACGGCCCGCATAAAAACACCCGTCTCGCCTCCGTCGATCCCGGCGACGCGCAATGGAATACCTTCACGCCCGAAAAGACGCTGGGCTGCGTGGTCTACCCCGCGGCGGAGGTCGTCCAACCCGGCGTCATCCGCCATATCGAGGGCAATCGTTTCACCCTCGGCGAGCCCTCCGGCGAGAAATCACCTCGCGCGCTGGCCCTGTCGAAAAAGCTGATCGAGGCCGGGCTGAAAGCGCCCGTGCGCCCCAAAATCCGCGACGAGATCTGGGTCAAGCTCTGGGGCAATCTTAGCTTCAACCCGATCTCCGCGCTGACCCACGCGACGCTGGAGCAGCTCTGCACCGACCCAGGTACGCGTGCGCTGGCCCGCGCCATGATGGTCGAGGCCCAGGACATCGCCGAGGCCCTTGGCGTCAAATTCCCCATCACCGTCGACAAACGCATAGACGGAGGCGCCGCCGTCGGCGCCCACCGCACGTCCATGTGGCAGGACCTGGATGCCGGGCGGCCCATGGAGATCGAGGCGCTGGTGGGCGCGGTCGCTGAATTGGGGGAGCTGGTCGGCAAGCCCACACCGATGATCGACGCGGTGCTGGCCCTCATCCGCCTCCGCGCCAAAACCGCAGGGCTGACGTAAGCCCCGAATTCAACGCACTGACCCGCCCGGAATCAAGCCGCAGGCGCCGGGCGAGCGCAAGACCGTCCCCACGGGCTGGCGCTTTTGTTACCCGCGTGCACCGCATATTCGGAAGATGTGCTTGGCTGCCATAAAGCACTGCCGAAAGAAGTCGCAGCGCCACCCCACGGTCTTCCGCCCGCCCGGCTGGCGACAATCAATGAAATCTTGGGCGAAGTAAGTTTTCAAATAAACTAGGTGGAAGGTAATTGGTGCTGTGATCTTTGTTCAAAGATGCATATTCTTCCTTAGAAATATTTCTAAGAAATTGTCAGAGTATACAAATTGTGGATACGAAAAAGTACATTGAAGAACAAACGGTTCGAATAATCGAAACGCGAAAAAAATATCCTCTACAGCCAATCGTTTTTGCCGGATCGGGACTAAGTCGTCGATGGGTTGAGGCACCGACTTGGCTGGAGTTGCTTGAATGGGCAGTTAGCAATTGCCCACTAATTGACAGACCCATCCAATATTTTACTCAGCAAGAACAAGGTCTTCCCGAAGTTGCTCAAAGGATCGCGCAATCCTATCAGACTTGGGCATGGGGGGAGGGCAAGGATCAATTCCCAAAGATATTATTTGAGGCTAAGGTACCTGCAGAGATTTACCTTAAGTATTCGATTGCTCGACATATCAAGGGTTTTGGTACAACAGTAGCTACGAAATACGCATCGGAAGCAGAGGCCTTTTCAGCCATAAGGCCCCATGCAGTCATCACAACAAACTATGATGCTTTGCTAGAGGAAGTGCTCCCAGGTTACCAGCCAATATTGGGTACTGGCCTAATCTCGGCGCCGTTTGCAAATATTGGTGAAATATACAAAATTCATGGAACTGTTGAAAAACCAAGTTCAATGGTTTTGACAAGTAATGACTACTCAGCTTTTGGAGCAAAACGAAAGTATCTTACTGCGAAACTGCTGACGTTCTTCGCTGAACATCCAATCGTGTTCATTGGGTATAGCGTCGAAGATGCAAACATCAGAAAAATCCTAGAAGACCTTAATGAAGCAGTTGATATAAAGGGCGAAATAATCCCGAATATTTTCTTTTTGACTAGACCGAGCGATGACAGTCCCGGTTTCGAGAGAGTTTTGCAGGTTGGCGCAACGAAAGGCGTTCGGGTAAATTCAATAGAGACTACTGATTTCGAGTGGGTATTTAAAGCTTTTGGTCACAATGCACCCCTATCAAACGTGAACCCCCAAATCTTAAGGTCCTTGCTGGCGAGATCTTATCAATTAGTTCGGTCTGATATTCCACGTCAAAAATTCGAAGTGGATTTCGAGCTGATATCAGGGAAAGTTGAAACCAAAGAAGATTTTGCAAAAGTTTTTGGAATCGGAACTTTACAGCCAGTAACGAGATTTTCGGCGGAATATCCTTACAATCTAACCGAAGTTGGCAGGAAGTTGGGTTTCAACAGCTGGCACAAAGCGAACTCGCTCATCACGAAAATCAAGGACGAAGATGGTATTGACCTAAAAGCTTCAGATAACCGTTACCATGGCACAGTAAGGATAAGTAAGAAATCTCAGGCCCAAATGTACTCAGAAGCTTGTGTCGAACTATTGAAGAGAGTTCGAGACGGAGATGACTACGAATTAGAAATTGAGTGACTTCCACGGTTTCAACCGCCAAAACCACCACCACCGCCGCTTCCTTTCTACCTCCGGCATCATCGCAACCTCCTCCACCAACTCCCCGCCCGGCACCGGTTTCAGCCCGGCTTTCGCCAGCACCTCCCGTTCAATCCGGCGGTCCATTTGAAGCCGTTGCACATGCTCCGCAGCCTCCGCGTTGGTCAGGTGCAGCTCTTTGCCGAGGGTGAAGCTCACCGGGCGGTGGTCGTATTCCGAGATATCTTCGATGTCGTGATGGGCGTGCAGCCGTCGCAGCTCCGCCATGGAGACGACCGCCGCGACCGGTTTGCCGTGCCGGGTCAGGACGCAAGCTGCGCGCGGATCCTGGACGCGGTGGATGATTTCGGAAAACCGGTCACGCGCCGCGGAGGTCGGCAGGCGCAAAGATTGAGGATGGGTTAACATTTTGGCCTCTGAGTTTTGTACAAAATGGGTTTTGGGCCTTCGAAATTGCCCCCATTTTGTACAAAACCCGTAAACCCACCGCGCGGTGGGCCTCAGCCGCCCGCTTTACAGATGCGCGCATTCCGGCACCGGCGTCAGCACCGTGCCGTCTTTCTTCCACTGCAGCAGATTGTCCACCGTCAGCTTGCCCATCGCCGCCCGCGTTTCGTGCGTGGCCGAACCTACATGCGGCAACAGCACCACATTCTCCATGTCTTTCAAGGCGTTAGGGATGTGCGGTTCCTTTTCGAACACGTCCAGCCCGGCCATCCCAAGCTTGCCCGACTGCAACGCCTCGATCAAAGCCGCCTCATCCACGACCGAGCCGCGCGACACGTTGATCAGCACACCCTCCGGCCCCAGCGCTTCAAGTACTTGTTTATCAACGATTTTATTGGTCGAAGGACCGCCCGGCGTGATGCAGATCAGCACATCCGAGCGCTCTGCCATGCCGACCAACGTTTCGCAATATTCATAGGGCAGGTCCTTTTTGGACCGGGTGTGATACAGGATCGCCGGGTTAAACACCTGTAAACGCTCAGCAATTTCCTGTCCGATCCGCCCCATCCCCAAGATGCCGATGGTCCGGTTGTCCGGCGAGCGCGACAAAGGCGCATTGCCCTCCCGCTCCCAGTCCCCAGACCGCGCATGTCGTTCATCTGAAAGGAAATTTCGGAAACACGCCAACATCAAAAGCAGGGTGGTATTGGCCACTTCCGCGTTCAAAACATTCGGCGTATGCGACACCTTGATCCCGCGCTCCACGCAGGCATCCGTGTCAATCGCGTCATACCCAACCCCATAAGCAGAGGCGACTTTCAGGTTCGGACAGCCCGTCATCACATCGGCGGGCACACCGTCATGGCCATTGGTGGCGACAGCCTCAATAGATGCGCCGTTCTCGGCCGCCCACGCATCGAAGTCATTGATATCGTTCATTTTATGCAGGGTGAATTCGGCCTCCATTCGCGCCAGCATGACGTCTGTCGCGCCGCCGATCAGCAGCAATCCCGGCTTGCTCATGCGTCCGCCCCCACGTTCTGGCGCTGGGTCCCGAGCCCTTCAATGGTCAGCTCCATCACGTCACCTTCCTTCAGGAACACCGGCTCCGGCTTCATACCGCCCCCCACACCCGGAGGTGTTCCGGTCGAAATCACATCGCCCGGATGCAACGTCATCAACTGGCTGAGATGTGAAATGATCTGCGCTACGGTAAAGATCATCGTCGCCGTGGTGCCTGTTTGCATCCGTTTTCCGTTTACATCCAATGACATAGACAGATTTTGGACGTCCGCAATCTCATCCGCTGTGACCAACCAAGGCCCGGTCGGCCCGAAGGTGTCGCAGCTTTTTCCCTTGGTCCATTGCCCCGTCAGTTGGGTCTGAAAGTCACGCTCGGAAACATCATTCACGATGCAATAGCCCGCCACATAGTCCAGAGCTTCCGCCTCGCTGACATATTTGCAAGGCTTGCCAATCACCACGCCAAGCTCGACCTCCCAATCGGTCTTGGTCGACCCGCGCGGGATCATCACGTCGTCATTTGGACCCACAATCGCTGAGTTCGCCTTGAAGAACAGGATGGGATGCGCCGGGTAGTCGAGCCCCATCTCGTCGGCGTGGTCAGAGTAGTTCAACCCGATGCACAGGAATTTGCCGATGTCGCCCACGCAGGGTCCCATGCGTGGACTGCCCGCAACCGCAGGCAGGCTGGTTGGGTCGAGCCCTTTGAGCATGTCCAGCTGCCCAGATAACGCCTCGCCATTGATGTCGGTGACTTGGGTGCTGAGGTCTCTCAGCGTCCCATCCGCGTCGATCATGCCGGGTTTTTCCGCGCCTGCTTCGCCGTAACGCACTAATTTCATTGGATAACTCCTAGTGGTTGTCGCGCGGCATGTAGCGATGCGCGATGTCTTGATATTTGGCGGCGCCCTCCAGCGTCATGCCTTCGGAGAAAGGGCGCACAAGGTTGCGGAAGATCTCTTGCCAAGGCGTTTGGCTGTCTGGCACCTCGATGGAGCCGTTCACCAGTTTCTCTGCCCGGGCCTTCAATGTGGCGTCGTCAACCAGCATGTCTGCGGTGCATTTGGCGAGGTCAATCCGCACTTTGTCACCTGTCTGGACAAGGGCCAAACCGCCGCCATCTGCGGCCTCTGGCGACGCATTGAGAATGGAAGGGGACCCTGAAGTGCCAGACTGCCGACCGTCGCCCACGCAAGGCAGGGCGTGGATGTCTTTCTTCAGCAAATAGGCAGGCGGGCGCATGTTCACGACCTCCGCCCCGCCGGGGTACCCTTTAGGTCCGGCCCCGCGCATGATCAGGATGCAATGCTCGTCAATCGCGAGGCTTTCATCATCAATGCGATGGTGGAAATCTTCCGGCCCATCAAACACAATGGCCCGGCCTTCGAACGCGTTTGGGTCGTCCGGATTGGACAGGTAGCGGTCGCGGAATTCCTTGGAAATCACGCTGGTTTTCATAATGGCGCTGTCAAAAAGGTTGCCGCTCAGGTTGATGAAGCCTGCATCTTTCAGCATCGGAGCGTCGGTTGAATAGATGACATCCAGGTTGCCTGTCAGCACGCCTTCGCAATTCTCACGCATGGTCTTGCCATTGGCTGTCATGACGTCGGGGTGCGGCAACAGGTCAGCCTTGATCAACTCGCCAATCACCGCAGGCACACCTCCCGCGCGGTGGTAGTCTTCGCCCAGATATTTGCCCGCCGGTTGCAGGTTCACCAGCAGCGGCACCTTATGCCCCAAAGCCTGCCAGTCATCGTTGCTGAGCGACACATCCAGATGTTTTGCCACCCCGTTCAAATGGATCGGGGCGTTGGTCGAGCCGCCGATAGCAGAGTTAATAACGATAGCGTTTTCAAAGGCTTCGCGGGTCATGATCTGCGACGGCTTGAGGTCCTCATGTACCATTTCGACAATGCGCTTGCCGGTGAAATAGCTCATCTGCCCGCGTTCGCGATATGGCGCAGGGATCGCGGCGGAGCCCGGCAATTGCATACCCAAAGCCTCGGCGAGAGAGTTCATCGTTGTCGCTGTGCCCATGGTATTGCAATAGCCCACTGAAGGCGTTGAGGAAGCAACCAGCTCCATGAAACCGTCATCGTCAATCT
This sequence comes from uncultured Litoreibacter sp., assembly GCA_947494645.1. GTDB lineage: Bacteria > Pseudomonadota > Alphaproteobacteria > Rhodobacterales > Rhodobacteraceae > Litoreibacter. Next base: position 2,007,226 of record CANLVO010000001.1, on the reverse strand, counting down.
CGCCCGCTGCCTGCATTTCGCGGGCTTTCCAAACGATGGTGCCAGAGCCTGTTCGCTCGCCGTTAAACCAGCCATTCAGCATCGGGCCGACGCTTAGCGCAATCGCCGGAATGTTGACCGTCGCGGCTGCCATCAACAGGGCAGGGGTCGTCTTGTCGCAGCCGATATTCAGCACCACGCCGTCCAGCGGATAGCCGAAAAGCGTTTCCACCAGTGAGAGGTATGCCAAGTTGCGGTCCAGCATCGCAGTGGGGCGCTTGCCTGTTTCCTGAATGGGATGCACCGGAACTTCGATCACTGTGCCACCTGCAGCGATCACCCCATCGCGTACGCGTTTGGTCAGCTCGATATGATGGCGATTGCACGGAGACAGGTCGCTCCCAGTCTGGGCAATCCCGATGATCGGTTTGCCTGATTGCAGTTCTTCTCGCGTGAGCCCGTAATTCAGGTATCGCTCCAGATAGAGGGCGGTCATTTCCTGATTGTCAGGGTTGTTGAACCATTTTTGTGATCTCAACTTCGGCTTATCGGTCATCTACACGTCCCATTAAGGTTAACGCGTCCCCTGTTGCGAGACGCCCTTGTTTCCATTTGGTTCCAAATACTCAAATCCGCCCTCAGCCAGACCACCCACCATCGATCACATGTGGCTGACCGGTGGTGAACGCGCTCTCGTCGCTGGCCAGATACACCACCAATGCAGCAATTTCCTCGGCCGTCGCGACGCGACCCATTGGCTGACGGGAGACAAAGGCCTCCATTCCGGCTTCATAGCTACCCAGCTCTTCGCCCAGCGCCTTGACGCGGCCATGCCAGCTTGGGCTTTCCACCGTGCCGGGGCAGATGCAGTTACAGCGAATGCCTTCCTTGATATATTCAATCGCCACCGATTTGGTCATGCCAATGACCGCTGCCTTGGTGGTCCCGTAAATAAAGCGGTTCGGCGCGCCGATGATGGAAGACAGCGCGGATGACATGTTGATGATCGATCCTGCGCCGCGATCACGCATACCGGGCAGAGCGGCCTGCATGACCCAAAACATGGAGCGTACATTTAAATCAAAGCCGAACGCCCAATCGTCGTCAGTGGCATCCAAAATGGAGCCGTGATGCACAAAGCCCGCGCAGTTGAAAACCACATCCGGGTTTGCGCGGGCGACACCTTCTTCAACAGCAGTTTTGTCGCGCACATCCAGCAGATCTGTCTCGATATTGGGATGTTTCAGGTCGGCCAAAGTCGTCTCGTTGATGTCTGTGGCAAAGACCTGCGCGCCTTCCTCGGCCATCGCCAATGCGCTAGCGCGTCCGATCCCTTGACCCGCCGCCGTTACGAGCGCGCGTTTCCCGCTTAGTCGTTCCATAGATTACATTTTCTCCCTCAACGCGGGCATCAAGAAGCGTCTTCTCGCGTTGGCATATGTCGCAGATACGCCAAAGACCTACGGTCAAATTGGCGGAACGGCAATGCTTTTAAACCCCTGCTACGTGATCTAACGTTAACGCAAACAGCCGATCATATCCAAGAAGGAGACCCCTCGTGTCCCAACCCACTATTGCCCTGCTCGGAACCGGTCTGATGGGGGATCCAATGGCGCGAAATCTGTTGAAGGCAGGTTTCCCGGTTCAGGTTTGGAACCGGACGATTGAGAAAGCGAAGCCATTGGCAAGCCTCGGCGCACAGGTTGGCGACACGGCTGCGGCAGCGGTCGATGGTGCGAATGTGGTGATCACCATGCTGAGCGACGGTGTCGCGGTTGGAGGGTTGGTTGAGGACCGGACCGTAACGGCGGGATTGGCCGAGGGGGCGGTCTGGATCGACATGTCATCGGCCAAGCCCGAGGAAGCGCGGGCCCAAAGCGCTTCCCTTGCCGAACTCGGCGTTGCTCATCTTGATGCGCCGGTTTCCGGTGGCACCAAGGGCGCTGAAGCGGGAACGCTGGCGATCATGGTGGGCGGAGACTTGAGTATTTTTAACCAAATGGAGCCTGTATTCGCTCCTATGGGCAGGCCGGTGCATGTTGGCCCGTCTGGGTCCGGGCAGTTGTCGAAGCTGGCCAACCAGGGAATTGTCGCCGTGACGATTGCTGCGGTGGCTGAAGCGATGCTGTTGTTGGAAAAGGGCGGCGCGGATCCGGCGGCGGTGCGGGACGCCCTGAAGGGCGGATTTGCCGACAGCACCATCCTGCAGCAACATGGGGAGCGGATGTCCCAGCGAAACTTTGAGCCGGGCGGCCTGTCGAAATTCCAGCTCAAGGATTTGGATAACCTGCTGCATGAGAGCGGCGGGCTCGGGTTGGAGCTGCCGGCGGCACAATCTGTACGAGACCGGTTTGATCATTATGTTCACCAGATGGACGGCGCGGATAAGGATCACTCCGGCCTGTTTGTCGAATTATGCAAACGCAATGGGGTGATGCTATGAACCGGGTTTTGATTTTGGGTGGCGGCGGCATGGTTGGCCAGAAGCTGGCGCATCGGCTGCTGGCCGAGGGGTTGGACGGAGCGCCTTGCGAGATCACGCTGCATGACATGGCGTTCCCGCCGAGCGGGGCGGACGTTGCTGATCAAAGGGTTGGCAATCTAGCAGATGCCGGCGCGATGGAGGCGCTCGCGGCGGAGAAGTTCGACGTCATTTTCCATCTCGCTTCCATTGTATCCGGGCAGGCTGAGACAGATTTCGATCTGGGCTGGCAGGTCAACATGCAGCCGACCTGGGCGCTTTTGGAGGGGCTGAGGGCGGAGCAGGGCAAGGACCCGGGCTACCGGCCGCGGCTGGTGTTCACATCTTCTATTGCGGTGTTTGGCGGGCCTTATCCGGATAAGATCAGCGACACGTTCTTGTCGGCGCCGCAGACCAGCTATGGGGCGCAGAAATCAATTTGCGAGACGATGATCTCGGATTTCTCACGGAAGGGGTTCATTGATGGCATATCGATCCGATTGCCGACGATCTGTGTGCGGCCTGGTAAGGCGAACCTAGCGGCGTCTTCGTTCTTCTCAGGCATAATTCGCGAGCCGTTGAACGGGGTGGAGGCGATCTTGCCGGTTCCTGATACGGTGCGTCATTGGCATGCCAGCCCGCGGGCGGCGGCGGGGTTTCTGACGCATGCGGGGACGATGGATCTGGGCCTGCTTGGGTCGCGGCGGGCGCTGAATTTGCCGGGGGTGAGCTGTTCGGTGGCCGAGCAGATTGAGGCCTTGAGGGAGGCTGCGGGCAATGACGTGGTCAAGTTGATCAAACCCAAGCCGGACGACGCAATCATGAAGATCGTGGAAGGATGGCCAAGGAATTTTGATCCGCAGAGGGCGATAGACCTAGGGTTCAAAGCTGAGAAGAGTTTTGGGGAGATTATTCAGGTCTATATGGAAGATGATTTGTCGAAATAGAGCTGCGGACCAAGATCCGGCGCATGCGCCGCTCTATATTAAGGCATTGAAAAGTATAGAGAACGTAAAATTTCTTTACTGTCTGTTAACCTGCATTGAAGCGGTCATGCGGTCGGGGTGCAGCTCGCCGCTGGCACCCCCGTCGCGCAGATTACGCTTCATATGCTCATAGATGGCGACCCGGCAGGCATCGGGGTCGCGGTCGAGTGCGGCTGACACGATGGCTTGATGCTCAAGAATGTTCTCGGGGTGGTAGCCATATTCAGGTTGCATGATTTTCTGCTGTCGGAACTGGTCATAGGTCCGCCGGTAGCTGGAGCGCAGGAACGGGCTGTCGCAGGCGGAGAGTAGCGTGTCATGGAACTCCAATTCAGCGAGCGACCAGAGCTTGAGGGTGTTTCCGCTGAGCGGGTTATCGGTCAACTTGCCTTCGATATGGCTGAGCTTGTGGTGTGATGCGGCGAGCTGTGCCTCCCATTCAAGGCCGCCATTTTGGATTGAGGCGGTGGCACCTTCCTGTTCCAGCATGATGCGGAACTTGGCGAGGTAGTGCAGCCGCTCAGGGTCAGTGGGGCGGGCGCGAAAGCCGCGTTGATCCTCGAAAATGACCAGCCCCTCGGAGGCCAAGCGGAACAGAACTTCACGGATCGTATTGGCGGAGCAATCGTAATCTTCGCGCAACCGTTCGGACCGCATCTTCTGCCCCTGCGGGATTTGCGCGGTGACCAATTGCATGTGCAGATCGTCATAAATCTGTGGAGTCGTCAGCTTCGTTTTCAGCATTTTTTGCGCAGCATCCCGGTCAATTTGGGTTGCTCGACCCTAATCAATAATTCTGCAATTTCAACATAATTTCAAAATTTTTGAAAATCAGGTTTTTTGTTGTCGGACCGAGATTCGCTCGCTAGGCTCCACTTTACGCGGCGTACACTCTGTCGAGAAACGAAAAGCGCCGGACGTATTAAACTGGGAGGAAACCAATGAGTTTCGTTAAAACCGTTGCGACAGCCGTCGCAGCAGCAGCTATCGCTGCAACCGGCGCTTTTGCTGATGGCCACGCCAGCACCAAGCTGCGCATCCAAACACACTACGCCCCTGAAACCACTTCGGGCAAACTGCTGACCGAATGGAAAGAGAACGTGGAAGCCATGTCGAACGGCGAGATCGCCATCGAGATGTTCTACTCCTCCTCCGTTGTGAAATCGGTTGAGACCTTTGACGCTGCAGCAACCGGCATTCTGGATTGCGACGCGACAGGCGGCGGCTACCAAACTGGTAAAAACCCTGCGTTCCAATTCGTTGGTGACATCATGGGCGGCTACGCGACACCTGCTCAGCAGCTGTCATGGCTCTACTACGGCGGCGGTCGTGAAGCGGCTCAGGCGCTCTACAACCAGTATGACATGCAGCTTGTTGGCTGGATCGTCTACGGTCAGGAATCTTTCGCATCGACCAAGCCCATTGCTGGCCTGTCCGACCTGAAAGACTGGAAATTCCGTTCGCCTCCAGGCATGGAAACCAAGATCTTCGAAAAGCTCGGCGCCAAGCCGATCGTGATGGACTTCACCGAGATCTTTACCGCGCTTGAAACTGGTATCATCGACGGTGCCGACGCATCCGGTCTGGCCAACAACGTTGGTCTGGGTCTTTACGACATCGCGAAATACGCGAACTTCCCGGGCTTCCACTCGATGCCATCTGACCACATTGCTTGTAACAAAGCAGTTTGGGACGGCATGCCAGATCACCACCGCCTGATCATGGAAACTGCAATCTCTGACATCGCGCTGAAGTCCGCGTTGATCTTTGAAAAGGAGAACGCAGAAGCCGCAGCCGCGCTGACAGAGCAAGGCGTGACGATCTCGCAGTGGTCCGCAGAGGATCTGCAAGAGTTCCGCAACGCTGCTCAAGCCACATGGCCTGAGTTCGCGACCACCCCTGAAGCGAAAGCTCTGGTGGAAAGCCACGTTGCGTACCTGAAACAGCTGGGCCTCGTACAAGAGTAAGCCTGACGTTTCCGGCGCGGGGCCTTCCTCTGGACAGGCCCCGCGCTTTTTTGTCCCTGCCGCCTTTCAGGACAGCCTTGAGCCGATGAAAATCACCCGCATCACCAGCCATGTATTGCAATACGACATGCCCGAACCGCTTGGGTATTCGCAGCAATACTATGACAAGCGCACCGCGCATCTGGTGGAGGTGGAAACAGACGAAGGCGTCACCGGATGGGGCGAATGTTTTGGGCCGGGCGCCATTGCGCTGGCCAATAAAGGGATCGTCGAGGGCGTGATTGCCCCCATGGTCGTGGGTATGGACCCGCTGGACCGCGACGTGATCTGGCACAAAGTTTACAACCTGATGCGCGACCACGGCCAGAAGGGGATGCCGATGCAATCCCTGTCAGGCGTCGATATTGCGCTGTGGGATATTGCGGGCAAAGCCGCCGCTATGCCTCTGCACAAGCTGATTGGCGGGGCGCACCGTGCGGATGTGCCGGCCTATGGTTACGGCATGATGCTGCGGCCTGAGCATAGCACGGACGATTTGGTCGCGCTGTTCAAGGACGAGGCCGCCGCGATCCGCGACATGGGCTTCGTTGCCACCAAGATGAAAACCGGTCTGGGCCCGCGTGACGATGTGCGGCTGTGCGAGGCGGTGCGGGAAGGGGTCGGCCCAGAGTTCAAATTCATGGTCGACGCCAACCATTGCTACACCACGTCGGACGCCTTCTATGTGGGCCGCGCTTTGGAAGAGCTGGGGGCTTATTGGTTCGAAGAACCCGTCGCGCCTGAGGATCATGACGGCTACCGCGAATTGCGGGCCGGGCTGAGCGTGAACATTTCAGGCGGAGAGGCCGAGTTTGGCCGCTGGGGCTGGCGCGCCATTCTGGAGAATCGCGGCCTCGATATTGCGCAACCCGAGGTGTGTGCCTTGGGTGGGGTCAGCGAGTACCTGCGTGTTCTGGCCCTGTGCCATGCACATTTCACCCCGGTGATTAACCATGTCTGGGGTTCAGCCATCGCGGTGGCCACCAACTTGCAACTGCTGGCGGCGATGCCGCCGATGCCGGGCGGCCTGCACCCGTGGGAGCCGATGCTGGAGTTTGACACCACCGACAACAAGTTCCGCGACAACCTGTTGGCGGAGCCGTTGGATATTCAGGGACAGGTCAAAGCCAACGGGGGCCGGGTGGCCATCCCGCAGGGGCATGGAATCGGAGTGGAGCCGGACCGAGACTTTTTGAGACACTACGCCGTGGCCGCGTAACGCCACAGATTGGGAGGAGGGGACATGGAACAGAAATCAGGATCGCTCATAGAGTGGTTGATGCCCTTGGCATTCATCCTGTGCGCCGCTTGGGTGACGTGGCACATGCCCGCCTTTATTCTCGATTGGGGCGGCGACGGGCAGCAGCTCTCGGAACAATACAAGCGACTGGACGTGGCCCCGGGCATGCCGGTGGTTATGGGGCAGTATATCGACATCATCGATATCCTTGCATTGCTCGCCCTGCCGGTGCTGGGCTTTTTCGGCATCAAGACCGTGCGCCGCGCGGCGATGGAATATGAAAGCTGGGGGCCGCTTGACCGCGTGTCGGTGTTTATCGGCCGCGTCACCATGTTGCTGGTGGTGCTGCTGACCTGCGTGATGCTGTATGAGGTGTTTGTGCGCTATGTGCTGAACGCAGGCACGCTCTGGGCCAACGAGCTGTCGCTGTGGCTGGCGGGTTTCGTGTTCCTGTGCGCCGGGCTTTACGCCATGCAGCAGCGCAGCCACATCCGCATCTTTCTGATCTACGACATGTTCCCGCGCTGGTTGCAGCGGGTCTGCGACTGCGTTTCGACCCTGCTGATCGTCACCTTTGCGTTCTTTCTGGTCTATGGCGGCTACGGCGAGGCCTTCGCCAAGTTTGGCCGCTGGGAGACGTTTGGCACGGCCTTCGACCCGCCGATCCCTGCGACCATCAAGCCGACGGTGCTGATCGTGGTGTCGCTGGTGGCGATCCAGTCGGTGATCAACCTGATCTCGGATTGGAACAACGAGCCGGTGGTGCACAGCGCTGCGGACGACATTGACGAAGACGAAATTGAGCGGCTGAAAAAAGCCGTGGGGGCCGACTGACATGGATATCGGAACAATCTCACTGGTCCTGCTCTTGGGCCTTCTGGTGCTACTGGCCATCGGCATGCCGCTGGGCTTTGCGTCGGCCATTCTGGCGGTGCTGGTGCTGGTCATGAAATTCGAGCCGCAGCTGCTCACCGCACCCTGGACCTTCGGGGACGGGATATTGACGGGGAGGCCGGGGTCGGGACCCTTAAATATCTTAGCCCAAAAGATATACGGGCTCTTAACGGACTATGTGCTCATATCCATCCCGCTGTTCATCTTCATGGCGGCGCTGCTGGAGCGTTCCGGCATTGCCAAAGACATGTATTCCTCGCTCAACATCTGGCTGAACCGCACACGGGGCGGCATCGCGGTGGTGACCTCCATCATGGCCGTGATCATGGCCGCCATGTCGGGCATCATTGGCGGCGAGGTGGTCCTGTTGGGCCTGATCGCGCTGCCGCAGATGCTGCGGCTGGGCTACAACCAGAACCTCGCCATCGGGACGATCTGTGCATCCGGCTCGCTGGGCACCATGATCCCGCCCTCGATCGTTTTGATCATTTACGGGCTGATCACGGAGACCTCAATCAAGGCGCTCTTCACTGCGTCGTTCTTACCGGGCTTCATGCTGGCGTCGTTCTTCATCATCTACATTCTGGTGCGCACCCGTCTGCGCCCCGAAGACGCGCCATTGCCGGAGCCCATCCCGGGCGAGCCGGAAGGTTTGGAGAAATGGCTGCTGTTTCTTGGCTTCCTCTGCGTGGTCGTTGTGGGCGCGTGGAGCTTCTTCACCGCGCGGGTTCTGTTCTTTGAGTTTTCCGGTCAGAATGCGTCCAACACCGGCGATGCGATCCGGTTTGGTACCATGAATTACCTGCCGTGGTTCCTTGGCACCATTGCCGTGGCACTGGCGCTGATCTTCTTCGTGGTGGGCACTGAGCGCACCAAGAAAGGCTGGAGCATGGGCAAAGGCCTTGTTCCGCCGATCATCATCATCGGTGTGGTGCTGGGTTCCATCTATATGGGTATCACCGGCATCACAGAGGCCGCTGGCATGGGCGCATTCGCAGTGTTGGTCATGGCCGCCTTGCGGGGCGAGGCGTCTTGGGACCTTCTTTGGGACAGCCTGATGCGAACGCTGAAATCGACCGGTACGATCATCTGGGTGACCATCGGGGCTGCGGCGCTTGCGGGCGCTTACACCATCGCGGGCGGTCCGGTTTTCGTGGCCGATCTGGTTGTTGGTCTCGATGTGCCGACCATGGGCATCATCCTCGTGATGATGGTGATCTTGCTCTTTATGGGCGCGTTCATGGATTGGGTCGGCATCGTGCTGCTGATCATCCCGGTGTTCCTGCCCATCGTGCTGCGTCTGCCCATCGAAGACATCGGCTATTTCGGCCAGCTTGAGCCGAAGCATGTCGCGATCTGGTTCGGCGTGGTGTTCTGTATGAACATGCAGGTGTCGTTCCTGTCGCCACCATTCGGCCCTGCGGCCTTCTACCTGAAATCCGTGGCCCCGCCGCATATCTCGCTGACCGATATCTTCAAAGGCTTCCTGCCTTTCATCGGCATCCAGATCTGCGCGCTGTCCGTCCTGTTGATCTGGCCGCCCATCGTGGCGTTGCTGCTGCCGTAGCGAAAGGACACCTATGCTCACCAACGACCAGATCGCCCGGTTCAACCGAGACGGCTATCTGGTCGTAGAGGATGTGCTGACCGACAAGCTGCCCGCCTTAAAGGCGGAGTATGCAGAATTGCTGGACGGGCTTTGTGCCGGGTGGGGGATCGAAGGTGACAGCTTTGAGGAGAAGCTGATCGCGGCGTACCGCGCCGGGCATGATTGGCATCAGCCGATGGATATCTCGCTGCCGGGGGATCGCATCCACGCAGATACCCCGTTTCATATTGGCCCTGCCGTGCTCGACTTCATGACCGCGCCTGCGTTGCTGGATGTGGTGGAAAGCCTGATTGGTCCTGAATTGGTGTCGAACCCCATTCAGCATGTACGGATCAAACCTCCGGCGGTGGACCTGCATCGTGACGAGGTGCGGGCCCATATTACCGCCACCGACTGGCATCAGGACCGCGCCGTCGGGCTGGAAGAGGCGGATGAGACCGACATGATCACCTGTTGGGTCGCCGTGACGGATGCGACGGTGGAGAATGGGTGTTTGCAAGTGCAGCCGTTCAACGGTCCGCAAGAGATATTGCCGCATTGTCCAAAGCAACAGACAGCGATTGCGGATGGGTTTATCAATGAAGAGGGGGCCGTGCCTCTGCCCGTGAAAGCGGGCGGGATGGTGCTGTTCCATCCGCTGGTGCCGCATTCATCCTTGGTCAACACAACCGACGGCATCCGCTGGTCGTTTGATCTGCGATTCAACAAAACCGGCCAGCCTACGGGGCGGGCGCATTTCCCGGACTTTGTGGCGCGTTCACGCGCCGCGCCCGAGACCGAAATGCGCGATTGGCGGCAGTACAAAACCATGTGGGAGGACGCCCGCGCGCGGCTTGCGGCGCAGCCCCATATCGACATTCACAGATGGCAATCAGACGCGCCCTATTGCGCGTAACCCGAAAGAAAACACATGAAAGACTACATCCGCCTAGATGCCGACGACAATGTCGTCACGGCCACGCGAGCGCTGGAGGTCGGGGTTGAGGTCGCCGACGGGAAGCGGACCACAGCGTTGATCCCCTCGGGCCATAAGGTGGCCATTCGCGCGATCCCCAAGGGCGACCAAATCCGCAAATACGCGCAGATGATCGGGGTGGCGTCGGACCACATTGCGCCGGGCGAGCATGTGCATGTGCACAATTGCGACTTCGTGGCGACGGATCAGGAATATGAGTTTGGGACAGATATGCGTCCGGTTGCTGAGGCGTCGGGTGATACGTTTATGGGGTACCGGCGGGAGAACGGCTCGGTCGGGACGCGGAACTATATCGCGATTGTGACGTCGGTGAATTGTTCGGCCACGGCGGCGCGGCGGATTGCGGATCACTTCACCGAGGAGCGGCTGGCGGATTACCCCAATGTCGACGGGGTTTGCGCCTTTGTGCACGGCACGGGCTGCGGGATGGCGGATAGCGGCGACGGGTTTGAGGCGTTGCAACGCGTGATGTGGGGCTACGCCAAGCACCCCAACCATGCGGGTGTTTTGATGGTGGGTCTGGGCTGCGAGATGAACCAGATCGACTGGTTGCTGGAGGCCTATGGGCTGAAGGCCTCGGACACGTTCCAGGTGATGAACATTCAGGGCGTGGCGGGGTTGCAGCGGACCATTGAGATGGGGATTTCGAAGATTGAGGCGATGCTGCCGATTGCCAATGAAGCTGTGCGGGAAGAATGCCCGGTGTCGGAGCTGAAAGTGGCTTTGCAATGCGGCGGCTCGGACGCGTGGTCCGGTGTGACGGCCAACCCGGCGCTTGGGTATGCCTGCGATTTGCTGGCCGCGCAGGGCGGGACCGGCGTGTTGGCGGAGACACCGGAGATTTATGGCGCCGAGCATTTGTTGACGCGGCGGGCGGTGTCTGAGGCCGTTGGAGAACGGCTGATCGGGCTGATTGACTGGTGGAAGGATTACACGGAACGCAACCGCGGCTCGATGGACAACAACCCGTCGCCGGGGAACAAGAAGGGCGGGCTGACGACGATCTTGGAGAAGTCGCTGGGGGCGGCGGCGAAGGGGGGGACCTCGCCCCTGACCGGCGTATACAAATACGCGGAGCCGGTGACGGCCAAGGGGTTCACGTTTATGGACTCGCCGGGCTACGACCCGGCCTCAGTGACGGGGCAGATCGCGGGGGGGTGCAATGTGGTGGTGTTTACCACAGGGCGCGGCTCCGCCTTTGGGTCCAAGCCCGCGCCGACCATCAAAGTTGCGACCAACACCGAGATGTATCAGCGCATGACCGACGATATGGACGTCAACGCGGGCGACATGCTGACCGGCGGTGTCAGCCTGGAAGAGAAGGGGCGCGAGATTTACGAGTTGATCCTGCGGGTGGCGTCGGGCGAGGTGTCGAAGTCCGAAGCGCAGGGGCTGGGCGACTATGAATTTGTGCCATGGCAGATCGGGGCGGTGATGTGAGGCTGCTGATTGCGGGCATCGGGCTGATCGGCGGGCGGCATTTGCGGCATGCGCTGGAGATCCCGGAGGTGGAGGTTGTGGGGTGCATCGACCCGGCGCTGACGCAGCCGGACGTGCCGCATTTTGCGTCGTTTGATGACGTAGATGTGGACGCGGATGCGGTTCTGATCGCGACGCCGTCGCACCTTCACGCGGACCATGCGGAGGCGGCGGCGGCCAAAGGGTGGCACATGCTGATTGAGAAGCCAGTGGCCCATAGTGTCGAGGCGGCGGAGCGGATTTCGCGTGCGGCGGATGCGGCGGGGGTGCAGACGCTGGTGGGGCATCACCGCCGGCACCATGCGCGGGTGGCACAGTTGAAACACATGATGTCGGAGGGGGCGATTGGGGCGCCCATTGTGGCCTCGATGATCTGGGCGATGAAGAAGCCGGAAAGTTATTTCGAAGGCAATTGGCGGTCCGGGGCGGACGGCTCGCCCGTGATGATCAATCTGGTCCATGAGGTCGATTTGCTGCGGCACTTGTTTGGCGAGGTGGTCTCGGTCACCGGTGTCGGCTCCAACGCGCAGCGTGGGGCCGCGCGAGTTGAAAGCGGGGCGGCAAGCGTGATGTTTGAAAGTGGGCTGGCCGCGTCGATTGCTTTTGCCGACAGTGCGCTAAGCCCTTGGGGGTTTGAAGCCGGGACGGGGGAGAACCCAAATATCGGGACGACAGGCGAGGATTACCTGCGCATCAGTGGGAGCCGTGGGTCGATCGGGTTTCCGTCGCTCACGGTGTGGGGCGGGGCGGAGGACTGGTCTGAGCCTGCGGTGCCTGAGGCTTGCACGGGAGAGAATAATGTGCCGCTCGTGGCGCAGCTTGAGCATTTTGCACAGGTCGTGGCAGGTCGCGCTTCGCCTTTGGTGAGCGCTGCAGATGCCACGGAAAGCCTGCGGGTGACGCTGGCGATTGATCGGGCGGTTGCGCCGCGCCGCGAGGTGGCAGCGTGACGTTGCAGGCAGGCTTGATCGGATCACATATCTCGCGCACGCGGCTGCCCGCAGCGTTGGAGATCATGTGCGCGGCGCATGGGATAGCACTGGAATTTGAGCTGATTGATACTGCTGAGCTGAAGTCATTCGACTTTGATGCGACGGTGCATGGGTTAATCAACCGGGGCTGGAGCGGCGTGACGGTGACCCATCCTTTCAAGACCAACGCGGCACGCTATGCAGAAGATGGGATGCACCCGGATGTCGCGCATTTGGGCGCGTGTAATACGCTTGTCTTTGGCGAATATCTGATCGGGTACAATACGGATTACACCGGGTTTCTCGCGGCTTTCGCGCCGGTCGCGGATCGCGGGCCGGTTGTGATGTCGGGCGCAGGCGGCGTGGCGAGGTCGATTGGCGCCGCGCTGGTGTCGCTGGGCGTGTCCGATCTGGCGATTTACGACACGGATTCGCTGCGGGCGAAAGACCTCGCTTTCAGCATCGGCCCACCCGCCCGCGCGATCCCTTCTTCAGAATTCGACAGCGCAGTCCAAGGTGCATCGGGCCTTGTGAATGCAACGCCAATGGGAATGGCGGAGTATCCTGGAACGGCTTTCGCGTCTGAATTGATTAGTGGGCAGGCGTGGGCTTTCGACGCCGTCTACACGCCAACGGATACGGCGTTTCTGAAAAGCGCCGAGGGCGCGGGTTTGCAGGTGGTCACGGGGTTCGATCTGTTTCGACATATGGCGATCCGGTCCTTCGCGGCCTACACTGGCATCATGGTAAACGCGGACGATATTCTGCCCAAGTTGGAGGCGCTCAGGCCATGACATTGGAAACGCTCTCGCAAGACCAAAAGGCGTTCTATGAGGAGAACGGCTACCTCGTGCTAGAGAACCGCATCCCCGACGACATTCTGCAAAGCATCCGCGATGAGATTGCCAAATATGAAGAACAGGCGCGGGGGATGACGGCGTCTGACAGCCAGATTGATCTGGAAGACAGCCATACGGCGGAAGAGCCAAGAGTGCGGCGAATCAAGCTGCCGCATACTCATAATGAAGTAATGCGCGACCTGATGTATTCCGACCATGTGCTGGCGCCTGCGCGGGATCTCATTGGACCGGCACTTAGGCTGCATACGACCAAGCTGAACATGAAGATGGGCGGCTACGGGGCCGCCGTTGAGTGGCATCAGGATTTCGCATTCTATCCGCATACCAATGACGACGTGCTCGCGATTGCGGTGATCATTGACGACATGGCCAGCGAGAATGGCCCCCTGATGGTGTTCCCGGGCTCGCACAAGCATCCGATCAACGACCACCATGTGAACGGCGTTTTTGCGGGAGCGATGGACTTGGCGGCCTGCGGATATGACATGAAGGACGCGGTGGAGTTGACGGGGCCTGCGGGATCGATCTCCATCCATCATGGACGGATTGTGCATGGATCGGCCCTGAACGTGTCGGACCGCGACCGGCGGCTGTTGTTCTACGAGATGATGGCCGCAGATGCCTTCCCGATCATGGGGTCGATGACCAAATGGAACGGCATTGAGGACTACAACACCCGGCTGTTGTGCGGAGACCCGGTGCTGGAGCCAAGGGTGCAATCGCTGGGCGCGCGCATCCCTGCGCCGCTGCCTACGGATGAATTTACCATTTATGAAGTTCAAAAGCAGTTGAAGAACCGCAGCTTTGAGGTGGCGGAATGAAGGTAGGGGTCGTGGGGGCCGGGCTGATGGGCTCAGCGGCGGCGCGGCATCTGGCGAAGGCCGGTGTCGACGTGACGCTGATCGGGCCTGCCGAGCCAGAAAACAAGCGCACCCATCAAGGCACGTTTGGGTCGCATTACGACGAAGGTAGAATTACGCGGCATAACGCTGTTGATCCGTTCTGGGTCGAGGTGTCCAAGGCCTCCATCGCGCGGTATGGCGAGATCGAAACAGAGAGCGGCATCTCATTCTTTTCGGAAACCGGGGCATTGATGGCGGGCTCGGATACGTGGATCGCTCAGATTGACAAAGCGGCGCAAATGCATGGGGTTGAGAGCCATATGCTGGACGCGGGCGGTTTGAGCGAAACGTTCCCGTATTTTGCTTTCGACCCGGGGTTTTCCGGGGCCTATGAGCGCCGCCGCGCGGGTCATGTCAGCCCCCGGCGATTGGTGGCAGCACAGCAGGCGGCAGCGTTCAAACACGGGGCCAAGCCTGTGGTGACAGAGGTGAGGCATGTTTCCGAGGCGCGCGTGCGCACGTCGGACGGTCTGCTCGAATTTGACCACGTGCTGGTCGCCGCCGGTGGGTGGACTGACGCCATTCTCGGGCGGGATCCACAGCTTGATGTGTATGCCCGGACCGTTGCCTTCTTTGAGGTCGACGCGGCGGAGGCGGAACGTTTGAAGACGATGCCTTCGCTTGTTTATGAAGCGCCTGAAGACCCGTATCTTTTGCCGCCCATTCTGTATCCGGATGGCAAAACCTATCTCAAGCTCGGCGGTGACCCGGAGGATGTGCGACTTGACGGGCCGGGTGCGGTAGGAGACTGGTTTCGGGGGGGCGGCAGCGCTGACGTGCGGGACCGCCTTGAGGAGATGATCCGCGCATTGATGCCTTCTTTGAGGATTGAAAGCGTCAGTATGGATGCTTGTGTGACCAGCTGGACGACGTCCCGCTTGCCGGAGATCAGGGCGCTGAGCGATCGGCTTGTCGTGTGCACCGGGGGCAATGGCGCCGGCGCGAAGTGTAGTGACGAATTGGGCCGCCGAGGCGCGGCTTTGATATTGGAAAATTTAGGAGACACCGAATGAGCGAAGTTGGATTTATTGGCCTGGGCCTTATGGGCGACGCGATGGTGCAATGCCTGCAGAAATGTGGACATGCATTGACGGTTGTCGCCAACACGTCGCGGGCCAATGTCGAGGCGGCTGTTGCCCGAGGCGCGACTGAGGTTGGCACTGCGCGCGAGGTCGCAGAGGCCTCCGATATCGTGATGCTTTGCATGGGCACCTCGGATCAGGTGGAAAGCCGGATGAACGGCCCGGATGGCGTGATTGCCGGGCTACGACCCGGCGCTGTCGTGATTGATTTCGGCACGTCGCTGCCCGCGTCGACCCGCGCGCTGGGAGAGGCCGTGGCGGCGGCAGGGGGAACCTATCTTGACGGCCCGTTGGGCCGCACGCCTGCGCATGCCGTGGACGGTTTGCTGAACATCATGTGCTCGGGCGACAAGGCGGTTTTCGACAAGGTCAAACCTGTGCTGGATGATCTGGGCGAGAACGTCTTTCACCTTGGCCCATTGGGTTCGGGGCATACGATCAAGCTGATCAACAACTTCTTTGGCATGACGGTGGCCAACGCAATGGCGGAAGCGTTCGCAATGGCGGATGTGCAGGGGGTCGACCGGCAGGCGCTATATGACGTGATGTCGGCGGGTCCTTTGCATTCAGGCATGATGGACTTCGTCAAGGGCTACGGGGTCGACGGCGATCCGGCGCAGTTGGCTTTTGCGATCAAGAACGCGGCCAAGGACGTGGGGTATTACGCGCAGATGGCCAAGGACGCGGAGGTCGACACGATCATGTCGCGCTCCACTTTGGAAGCGCTGCAGACCGCGCGGGATGCGGGTCGGGGCGACGACATGGTCAGCCAGATGGTCGATTTCTACGCTGACCGCTTCAAAGCCTAGCCTAGCGATATGTTGAAGGTCGCAATGATCGGGGTCGGCATGGTTGCGGACACCCATGCGCTGGCGTGTAGGGACAGCGCCCTCGTAGAGCTTGTTGGGGTGTGCGCCCGGTCAGAGGCTTCGGCGGCCCGTTACGCTGAGGTTCTTGGGCGTGATCACAATATGGCCGTGCGGACCTTTGGCAGTCTTGCGGAAGTCGCGGCGTCTGATGTGGATTTTGTAATCGTCACGACGCCGCCGGACGCCAGGATGGAGCTCGTTGAAACGCTTGCGGCGGCGGGGAAGCCGGTGCTGATGGAAAAGCCGGTTGAGCGTAGTTTGAGTGCGGCCCGCAGCCTTGTTCAGCTTTGCGAGGGGCGGGTGCCCTTGGGCGTTCTGTTTCAACACCGGGCGGCAGGTGCTTCGAAGATTATGCGCGAGAAGCTGTCTGAGCTGGGGGCGATCCATGCGGTGGAAATCACTGCGCCCTGGTGGCGCGACCAAAGCTATTATGATGAGCCCGGGCGCGGTACCTATGCGCGGGATGGCGGCGGGGTGCTGATGACCCAGGCGATCCATGTGCTGGATCTCGCGTTGTCCTTCACCGGGCCGGTGCGCACGGTTCAGGCCTTTGCCCGCACGTCGGTGGCGCACGAAATGGAGGCAGAGGATTTCGTTTCTGCCGGGTTGGAGTTTGCGAGCGGGGCGGTGGGCTCGCTGGTCGCCAGCACCGCAAGCTTTCCGGGCAGCTCCGAGAGCATCAAGCTACACGGCGCGCATGCGTCTGCCGAGGTCAGTCGTGGGGAATTGATCTGGCACGGCCGCGATGGCAGCTCAGAGACGTTTGGGGCCGCGGCCAAAAGCGGGTCGGGGGCCGACCCCATGGCGTTCAGCCATGCGCTGCATCAGGGGATCATTGAGGATTTCGCGCAGGCCATTACCCAAGATCGTCCGCCGCTGGTGACAGGGCAGGAGGCGCTGAAAGTACATGCTTTGATTGATGCGCTCACTAGGTCGTCACGAGACAAGAAACAAGTTGAGGTGACGCATGTCTAATCCTTTGCGCATTGGGATCGTGGGAATAGACCACCGCCACATCTACGGCATGGCCGCCAAAATGAAGAAAGTCGGCGCGGAGTTGGTTTGCTGGTGGACAGAAGGCGAGCCAGAGACGCTGGCAGGCTTCGTGAAACGCTTTCCAGACCTGCCGCGTGTGGCCCGGGCGAGTGATGTCATCGAGCGAGACGATATCGACCTGATCCTGTTGTCCGGGATCCCGTCCAAGCGGGCTGCGTTCGCGGTTGCCGCCATGCAGGCGGGCAAGGATGTAATGAGCGACAAGCCGGGTTGCACCAGTCAGGCCCAGCTTGAACAGATCAAGGCGTGTGTCGGGCAGACGGGTCGGATTTGGTCCATTGATTTCTCGGAGCGGTTTGAGGTTCCAGCGGTCACGCGTGCCGCAGAGCTGGTTGCCGAGGGCGCCATTGGCCAAGTGATCCAGACCATCGGGATCGGGCCGCATCGGTTGAACCTCAATACGCGCCCAGATTGGTTTTACGAGCCCGAAAAATTTGGCGGGATCCTGACCGATATTGCGTCTCATCAGATTGACCAGTTCCTGTTTTTCACAGGCTCAACTGATGCTGAGGTGACCTATGCGAGCACCGGCAATTACGGCAATCCCCAGACGCCAGGCTTGCAGGATTTCGGGCAGATTGTGCTGAAGTCTGATCGGGCCGAAGGCTACATACGCGTCGATTGGTTCACCCCCGATGCGCTGCCGACATGGGGTGACGGACGGCTCATGTTGCTGGGCACTAAGGGCACGATTGAGCTCAGAAAATACGTCGATGTCGGTGGCGCACCGGGTGGCGATCATCTGTTCCTTGTGAATGACACGCGGGCCGAGAGGATGGACTGCAAGGATGCCGGTCTGCCATATTTCGCGCGGCTTGCGGCGGACGTGGCTGACCGAACAGAGACGGCGATGGCGCAAGAGCATGTGTTTAAAACCATGGAGTTATCTCTCAAAGCTCAAGTGATGGCGGATAGCGCATGATCCGCGTTGCTATTCTAGGCGCAGGGATCGGGGCGGAGCACCTGGCAGGCTACCACGCCTTGCCGGACCTTTTTGAAGTGGCGGTGATATGCGATCTTGACCTGAAGCGGGCGCAAGACATTGCGGGCGATTTGCCTGTCAGCGACGACGCCGAGGCGGCGATACAGGACCCTGAGATTGGCCTGATCGATATTTGCCTGCCGCCGCATCTGCATGTGCCGATGAGCCTGAAAGCGCTGGCGGCTGGCAAACATGTCATCTGTGAAAAGCCTTTGGCCACGAGCCTTGCGGAAATCGACTTGCTTGAAGAGGCGGAGGCGGCCTCGAACGGGACGCTGTTTCCGGTGTTTCAGTATCGGTTCGGCCGGGCGATGGACCAGCTTGACGCCTTGCGTGACGCCGGGCTTTTGGGGCAGCCGCAGATGGCCAGTCTCGAGACCCATTGGGCCCGGGACGCCAGCTATTATGCAGTGCCATGGCGTGGAACTTGGCAGGGCGAATGCGGTGGGGCCGTGGTAGGGCATGCGATCCATGCTCATGATCTGCTATCGCATTTGTTTGGTGGGGTCGGATCGGTCAATGCGCGGCTTGCGACACGGATCAACCCGATTGAAACTGAGGATTGCGCGGCGCTGAGTTTCACTATGCAAAGCGGTGCGTTGGCGACCAGCTCTGTGACGCTTGGCGGCAGCGATGACACCACGCGCATTCGCTTGGTTTTTGAGCATTTGACGGCGACCAGCGGGCCCAGACCTTATGCGCCGATGGATCAGGAATGGGTCTTTCAGGCTCGCGATATGACGGCGCAGATCGAGGTGGACAGGGTCACGGCTGGCGTGCCTCAGGCGCGTGCGGGGTTCCCCGGATTTCTGGCTCAGGTCGCGGCACGTATTGGTGGCGAGCCGAACAGCGCTGTGAGGCTCGCCGACGCGCGCGCCTCGATTGAGCTGATCACTGCAATCTATGCATCGAGCCGCGCGAATGGGGCGGCCGAGGCTTGCCCAATCGGACCTGAGCACGCACTTTATGCTGGCTGGATGCCGCAAAGGAGTTAGCCATGGGCAAGATCGCAGTATTGGGCGTGTTCGTTGCGGACCTGGCCTTCCGGGCCGACCGTCTTCCCGTGATGGGGGAGACCGTTTTGGGGCAATCCTTTGCGATGAACCCCGGTGGGAAAGGCTCCAATCAGGCGGTTGCCGCCGCTCGGATGGGCGCGGATGTGGCTATGATTACCCGTTTGGGGGACGATGATTTCGCGCAGATGGCGTTTGGGCTTTGGGACGATGCGGGCATCACTCCGCATGTCACGCAAGACCCGGACAGCTATACTGGGGCTGCGCATATCTTCATTGACGCGGCCAGCGGCGACAACGCGATCATTATTGCACCGGGGGCTGCGGCTGAGATTACTCCGTCAGATCTTGTGGCCAACCGGAGGGTGATTGAAAACGCGCAGGTCTTCATGACCCAGTTGGAACAGCCGATGGATGCGGCGATGCGCGGGTTGCAGATTGCCCGCGATGCCGGGGTCATCACGATCCTTAACCCTGCGCCCGCCGCTGAGCTGTCGGCTGAGATGTTGGCCCTGTGCGACTACGTCACCCCGAATGAGACGGAAACGCACAGCTTGTGCGGGGTGGAGGTCAATGATGCCGTTTCGGCGCAAAAGGCGTGTGAGGCATTGAAGCGGCTGGGTGTTGCGCGTCCGATTATCACGATGGGGTCCCAAGGCGCGTATCTCGACGGATTCGGTCTGGTGCCTGCGGTCTCAGCCGGGGAGGTCGTCGAGACGACCGGGGCAGGGGACGCGTTCAATGGCGGGTTTGCGGCCTGTCTGGCCGACGGAATTCCACCTGAAGACGCGGTGCGCATGGCCTGCGCGGTTGCCGGGTTGTCGGTCACACGCGCTGGCGCGGCCCCATCCATGCCGATGCGCGATGAGGTTCTCGCATTGCTTGGATGACGTCCGTTCCTTTGCAATGGTCGAGGCTTTGAAACAAGCGATGGGCGGTTGCGTGATCGTCCGCCCTTATCCGGCGCGCTTGCCATATCGGCTTGACCAGATTTCTGGGTTGCAATACTCAGGCTAGCAGACGCGGGCGTTGTGTAATGGTTAAGACCTCAGTTTTCCAAGAAGAAGTCTTGTGTTTCGTAGAGTTGCATTTTTTGTCTAACACTTTCATTTAATATAATATTATTGCGCACCGGGTATCGCTGTGTATCATGTGTTTGCATACCGTTACCTACAAAAAGCAGACAAAATGCCAAAGCTCACGGAAACCTATGCGCGCAAGATATCTCAGTCGAATGCGGGCACCGACAAGTACTGGGACAGTGAGATCAAGGGGCTCGTGCTATTTGTCGGTAAGAGAGCGAAGACTTGGTATTTCCAGAAAGATGTGGGCGGCCAAACGAAACGAATACTCATAGGACGCTACCCTGTGATTTCAGCTCAGGCTGCCCGGGATACGGCACTTGGGCTTGCGTTGGAGATGGGTCGAGGGGCAGGGAAGGTGGCGCAGAAGGGGGCGCCCACGCTTGAAAGCGCAGCAGACGTATATCTGGCACGCCCAAAGTTGCGATCTGAGGTTCACAAGAGTGGCATTCGCAGGCAATTGGAGCTCCATCTCAAGGACTGGCTTAAGTTGCCATTGGACGAGATCAGCAAGGCGATGGTCGTTCGCCGTCATCAGGAATTGTCAAAGATACCATCCGGTGCAAACCATGCGCTGCGCGCCTTTCGGTCTATCTACAATCATGCACGACGAACTTACGATCTGGCTGAAAGTCCGACTATGGCCATCGAATGGTACGAGGAAAAGCCGGATGGCCGCATCATCGACGACTTGAAGAATTGGCGACAGACGATTGACGGGCTAAACAACCCTATCCACCAAGTGTTCTATGAGTTTCTGTTATTCACCGGTTTGCGGAAGATGGAAGCGCTCACCCTCCAATGGGCTAGCATACGAGAAGATCACATCCACCTTCCGATGACTAAGAATGGTCGGAGTTTTGATTTGCCGATCCTGCAACTGCACCATGAGATCTTGGCACCTATGCGCCCTCTGAGCCGGGAATGGGTATTTCCTTCTCCAAAATCGGTGGTTGGGCACATCACGAAGCCCGAAAGACTGCAGTATAACCCACACATGCATCGCCGGACGTTTGCAACGGTTGCTGTGGAAGCTGGCGTTCTTGAGGAGATCGTTGGGCGGTTGCTCAATCACACGCCGCTGTCGATCA
The DNA here is from genome assembly GCA_947494645.1 of uncultured Litoreibacter sp. Taxonomy (GTDB): domain Bacteria; phylum Pseudomonadota; class Alphaproteobacteria; order Rhodobacterales; family Rhodobacteraceae; genus Litoreibacter. Next base: position 1,985,688 of record CANLVO010000001.1, on the reverse strand, counting down.
CGGGGCAGAGATACGCACGCCCGTCCATAGACGCGCTCCGTCCTTCGATGGAGCAGATATGTGTAGAGTTACAGCACAGGTGCAGGCTATGAGCGAAGGTGAGGACTGGACGCTTATTGCGAAACCAATTGGTGGGAGGCAGGATCCAGCGGAGTTCCAGTGCAGTGAACTCGAGGCCATTGAGCTCTTGGAGGAGGGGAAAGCACTACTCAAGAAATCTCCAATCCACCCACCACGGCATCTTCTAGCAATGCTGGAAGAACGGGTGAAGATGATCGAGCTCCTAGGCCCAGAAACCAGCGAAGCAAAGGTCTGTGCAAAGATCGCCGACAAGGTCTTCAGTAGCTCGATTCGGCAAACTTTTGTCGATGGGAAAACACTGACTTGGAAGCGCGGTAAAATTGGGTTGAGGCAATTGGTAGGGCGTATTCTCAGTCAATGCTCTGACCCAAGCTGTGATCTCTTTTTTGTTTTTCGTAAGGCCACATTCTGCGGATCCTATGCTATCGGTGGCGAGTACAAAACGCTTTCAGACAAAATATATGGTTTGGAGCTCGATCGATCGCCCACTTCTTCTATGGACAGCCTAGCTGTACATGCGGCCGCAGTTTATGTTCCTTCGGGGTCATTAGAATTTACATACGAGGCGTTGAAGCTCCAACGTCAGTTGGAAGTTGCCATAGATCATGCAATTTCTTCTGGCAGGATCATTGTTGCGCAAGAAACTTTGGCAGGCGATCGGTTCGTGGCTCCGGGTGCAGCTGCAAAGTTGAAGCGAGAGGACCTGGACGACGGATACTTCTTCGTGCCTTCGAGAGATCTGCCATCATCTGTCGTCACGTCCAATACGCCGCTTCATCGCAAGAAAGCGAATGCGCAAAATTGGCTTACTGCTACTTGTGACTACTTCGAGAAGCTGGGCAAACGACCAAGCCAGAGTGATCTGGCTATAGTCATGCGTCAACGGTTTGACCTCACAGAAAACGCAGCTCGTGATGTTGTTGCGGGATCAACGTGGCCTGCCGCTTGGAAGAGTGGAAGAATTCCTGAAGCGCAAAAGGTAAGTATAAGTGAAATCAGAGACTTAAATTAATGGGGTGATAAATTTCTTCTCACCTCCATATTACGCTGACTGCATTTTGATGAAACTCCAAGACGTGGATCGTAACTTGGAGAGGTCAAATGACGGCACATGAGAATGATCGGTTGCTTACCCGGTTTGAAGTCGAACAACACTTCGGAATACCCAAACGCTATCTGGAAACCTGTGTCGCTCGTGGAGAGGGGCCACCGATTGTTCGCATCGGGCGGTTGGCGCGTTATCGGACGAAGGACATCCAAGAGTGGATCACTGCCAACACCACGGGCTTGAAGTGTGGAGCAAAAAATGAATAACGAACAGATTTTGTCGGGCTGGAGCAAACTTCGCTTCGAATGGAAAGAACGAATAATTGAATCGCAAGACTTGTCACGCAGAGCAAAGCAGATGGGCGTGGTCTTGTGCGATCGTTACGCAAGCAGGACGTCCGGAATATGCTGGCCCGCAAATGGAACGCTGGCAAAGAGCCTTGGGATAACTGTCCGGCCGGTACACCAATATATCGCCGAGCTGTTGGCCGATGGACCTCCGTTTTACAAGATCAGCCGAGGTGTCCGGTTTCGAGCGTCCGATCCGGTGGCATCGGTCGACATTCAACGGGTCAGTAACATCTCTGAGAAGGACTAATCATGGGCAGGAAGGACAAGAAGGGAAATTCCACATATGAGCATGGCACTTACATGAAGCGGCGAGTCATGGAGACAGACGCATGGCGTGCGATGAGCCCGAAAGCACAGGTCCTCTACATTTGGCTGCGCTTCGAGTGGAAGGGCTCAAAGTTCAACAACAACGGAAAAATTCAGTTTAGTTGCCGTCAAGCCGCTTGCCGCATAGGCATAGGAGTGAATGCAGCGATGAGGGCGTTCCATGAACTTCAAGCAAAAGGGTTTGTGGTCATAACGCGGTTGGGCGCCTTGGGTGTCGAAGGAGCAGCACGCGGTCCAACTTACGAACTCACTGAAATCGGACTGCCCAATAAAGCCCCTAGAAATCTATACAGGACCTGGAAGGTGGGATCAGACTTTGATGTGCGAAGGCATCAGTCTCGCTGCAAGAAATCTGATATCCCGTGACGAAAATCGGAACAAAGCTGTCGCTGTGGAGGTGACGTTTGGTGAAGTCCTGTTGTCAGACTGGGGGCAACATGTATCGAAAGCAGTTACGATTGAAGCAAATTTGAACTGATTTGCGTCGCCAAAATGGAGACATCCTTATTACCATACACTCCAACCGAACCGATGCGCCCGAGGAAGATCGCCAGCATTCGGCGCAATAACGTTTCCCATAGTTTGACGACTAGAATTCTGGTTGGGATCAACAGTGCCCTAAATGTTGGGCAGAAGCCTCGTACGGACGTGGAGAAGGGGGGGTGGGTCCATCTCTCAGAGTTTTGCCCGTCCACACCCGCGTATGATCTAATGCGCAGATTTTTCTTCCCGTGAGCAACTGTTTTTTCTCTCAATACAAGACGGATGGCCAAGTTTTGCCGCGGACACGATCTTGGGGGCATGCGCTAATTTTTTTACTTAATAAATACAGCTACTTAACTGAATTCACGACTTCATGATGAATGTTGGTGAATGGAGGTGCGATCATTTTTCCCGTCCCATTGAAGACTAGGATTCGTATCCTCCAGCGCTCAGTCTTGCCCCAACGTTTCTGGACAGTAAGCGTTCGATGTTACAAGTCTCTTTGATCCTGACATTTCGGTTGATCATGCGGATCATGGTCAATCAAGTCATTGGGTTTTGGTCTATTCAGCCTCAAACTTCAAATCGCCGATGATGCGCTTTACCTAGCATGCCTTCGGCGCGAGATTATTTTAAGCATCGCCGCGCTTTTTTTTTGCGCTTCTCATCGTCGCCCAGAAAACAAGCAGAGCTATCCATAGCGACACACCGGCATCAAGCGAGTCACGTCACAGGCCAATTACGAGGTTTGAGCGGTCCACCGATACGGTCGGCAAGATTATTGTCAGTTCCCTGGCCATTGGGCCGATCTCGATCTGGAGACGATACTGTGCGAATGAGAGTGGTTCTGCAATCTCGCCAGACCGCACAGCAGGCGCGATCGCCGGACCCTTATGAAGCTTTCAAAGACGAACCTCGATGATTTGGTAAGCATTCGGTCGGTCCGTATGGCTGACACTCTGATGAGTTCAAGACAGAGACAGTGGCGCAGGTCACGGAACGCAAGTGATAGGTTAGGTGAATCGCTGAGTGTCTCAGGAACGGCTCCGGAAACACTCGTCTTGATGGAAACCAGGCCGCACTCTCGATGACAAGCAGACTGAGCCACTAAAGTAAGGTGGAGCAAACCAACAGCGTAGGACTTGGTGGCGAGCTAAAGCCAATAGAGGGGTTTGGTGCAGCGTAGCTTCCGGTACCATGATGTCCTTTGAGAGCACCCGCGAACGAGCGCTCTCATCGATGGTTCTTAGGCAATTAGAAGTCTGCGGGCCGCTAGTTGCTTTCGGCGGCGCTGTCACTGCCAGCTGCGAGCTTTCTTTTGGCTGCCATTAGCTCCAGTCTCGTTGTGTCGTCAGCTTCGAAAAAAGCTTTCCGTTCGGCGGCACTCATTTCCCCGAGAGCGAACTTCAGTTCTGCCATCATCGCGTCGCCCTCTGATGTCTCACCAACTAGCCGCTCGGCGGCTGAAGAGTTGCTTAGCGCCAAGAGTTCCTCTACCTCTTCAGGCGAACTTTGGGCTCCCGCCGAGGTTGCCAACGAAACGATCATTGCGGTCGATATAAGAATATACTTCATTTTACCATCCTGTTGTCTGGTTTTGGCGCACCTACAATCAGTGTGCCTCACGTAACAACGATCCGTTCCATCAAAAAGTTCCAAGGTTTAGCATCATATTTTGACGAATGGCCCAGTCGTACGGCGTAAGGGAGTTGAGTGAGCGTTTTCATCGATCCGTTCGCCTGACAACATTATGATGATGGTTTCTCATGTCGTAGTTCGGCGATGGATCGATTGGTAGTGATCGTGGACTTTGAGCATTCATGGCACTAGCCGACTCCCACATCGAGATCGGTAGAAGCAAAAAGAGGCGTGGATAGGTCAGAACTGCAACAGACTGTGATGTGATCTAAGTGATAGGTTCTTTCTCGTCTCTCGCGCACACCGCTTACCCAAGCGAACCGCGCAGCGAATTCCGACCCTTCGATGATGGGTCAAGACCAAAGGCGGAAACGACACTTAGTGCTTGGAGGTTTTGGATTGTAGTGTCAGGAGAAATCGTACTCGGATGCGCTAAGTAAGAAAGGTGCGGCATGATATGCAAAAAAACAGAGGTGCAATCGCGTGGAACCAATTGAAATTTTGATGACCCAACTACGAGAGATCGTGAGAGGGTCTATCGAACTGCTACCACAAATCGCAGTAGCTTTGTTTGTTTTATTCCTGACTGTTGCCCTCAACAAATTGATCGGCTTTTTGGTCAAACGCGTGCTGGAACGTACGAAGCTTCGTCCCAGCCTCAAGGAATTGTTTTCGTTGCTGGCCTCTATTTTCGTTTGGGTTCTTGGCTTGATGATCGCAGCTGTCATTGTTTTTCCTGGCCTTACCCCTTCCAGCATACTTGCAGGCCTTGGTATTGGTTCGGTTGCGATAGGTTTTGCATTCAAGGATGTTTTCGAGAACTTTCTCGCTGGCATCATCATCCTGTTTCGTAGGGAGATGCGAATAGGGGACTACATCGAATGTGAGGGCATTGAGGGCGAAGTCGAGCATATCGCCATCCGCGAAAGTCACATCCAGCAGACCGACGGTCAATTGGTGATTGTGCCAAACTCAATCCTATTCAAGAACCCGGTAACCATCCGAACGCACCAGGCATCCCGACGTATGACCATTATCTGTGGTGTCGCATATGACGTCGATGTAGATGAGGCCCGTGAAGTCATACACGAAGCAATGAAAACCTGCGAAAGCGTCATTCAGGACGACAAACCGATCCAGATATTTGCGCAAGAATTTGCGTCCTCGTCTATCAATTTCGAGGTGACGTGGTGGTGCGGTTCCAAACCAGTGGACGTGCGCAAATCGCGGGACGAGGTCGTGGCAACGGTGAAACGCGCACTTGATGATGCAAACATCGAGATCCCGTTCCCTTACCGTACCCTCACATTCAAAGAACCGCTGCCAATCGCGCAAGCACAAGAAAGCCAATAGGCCATTGCATGGTGTCCTCCGGTGTTAAGTAGTCGGGGGACCAAGTTGGATCTTAGGCTTTCGATGCGGGCACGCCTGCTTCTCCCCCGCGGATGCGATCTTTATCGGCTGCGGGTGAATTTCGGAGGACAAGTCGCTAGGAAAGAGTGTGATCAAGTTTCTGCACCAAAGATTTTAGAACAAGACGCATGCAAATGACGTCGCTCGTGCTCACTAACTTTTTGATAGCAAAGTCCACATGTGTTTCCGTTCGACACAAGACCTCACTTGTCAGTTTGTTGATCGGAACACAGAAACGGGCGGAAAGCGGTCATTCGCTGCGTTTGCGAAAAAGCTCAATCCAGGAACACAAACCGGCATTCAGAACGGCCGCTGACGACTTCTGAACCGAACAGATGTGTCACGCGTTGATTTGCTTCGGGCCACCATTGTCGCGATAAGCGCTGGCTTTTGACATCCAAGACGTTGCGTATTCCAAAAGTGAGTCATTACGCGCCCGATAGCTCTGTTGCCGATCCGACACCGGGGGCTGCGATCCTGCTGGAAGCGCCAAGAGGGCCGCACCTTCGCTCGTCCCTGTGATTCCGCCCGATGCTTCGACCGTGCAGTTGAGAGCAGTTGCGAGCATAGTGCAGAAGCTTGGGTTTCCGGCAAATGGCCCCTCCACGATAACGGGGCCGTTGTGCCCTGTCAGGGCAAGACATTCGGCTGTCATGAGGGCCAGATAGAAGCCGGTTGCGACCGTGCGCTCTTTACTGCCGTGGCGTGGCTCAGAGTCGACCCACTGGGCACAGCGGTCTTGAAACGGCCCGCTCTCAGGGATGATCGAGGGTAACAGCATAGGGCCGTTTTGCGCCACACGAATGATGTCGTCTTCGGTGTAGTCTGCCGCATCCCCCTTAAGGATCGTGTCATATTCTCGCCCGCCCATGAACCGCGCTGATGGCACGGAAGCACCCATGGCATTGACGTTGATCAGTGTATCGCGCGTGGGGTCTAACTGCACAGGGTGACCGTCCATGGTCATCGCGATGACCCAGGTGCCCGTAGAGACCACGGAGAAGGCTGCGGTTTGACGCAACAAATGGGGCAGTAGCGACGCATTGGAATCGTGGATACCACAAAAGACGGGCGTTGTGGGATCAAGGCCAGTTCGCGCGGCAATCTCGGGATTAAGATCTCCCAGAATATCGGAGCATTTGTGTGGCTCTCCGATCAGATCAGTCAAATCGAGGCGATCGACCAACTCGGAAAATGAACCCGCGTGCGGCTTCCACAGGTCAGTGTGACAGCCCAACGAGCTGACGTCGCAGGCATAGGTCCCTGTTAGCCGGTAGCCCCAGTATTGCGGATATGTGACCACGGCAGCTGTCCGGCCCCGCAACTCGGGGTCTTCCGCGAATTGCCAATGAAGTTGTGCGCCAAGGTTCAGTCCCATGGGCAAGCGCGGTGCGCCAGTTTCTTCGAACGGCGGTCTGATGGCGTCATAGGCAGCAGCTGTGGCATCCGGCCCCACATGTTCGTAGTCTAGAATGGGTGCGGCCAAGGTACCGTCATGGCCGATCAACGCGGCGCAGGCCCCGTGGGTCGTGATTGAGATCGCGTCAATGCCGTGGCTTTGATGGAAATTGGCCATCGCACTCAGCAGAAACTCCCAGATGCCGTCTACGTCGAAATGCGGCCAGGGCGGCCCTGCCAGAACCGTGTTGAGGCGTTTGACGACCGCCAATTCTTTCAGCGTGCCTAGATCCACCAACGCAAGTTTGGCGTTGGTCTTGCCGATGTCGATGACGGCGATATGGGTCATGGCAAATGAAAGACTGGTGTCAGCGGTACCGCGACAGGTTCGCTATCCGGTTTTGTCTCCATGATGTCGGCCATATGTGCCCACCATTTTTGCATGACCGCGTGTTCAGGCAGGCTGTCCATCTTATGATCCTCGGTGCGCCACAGCACACCGAACAGGATGTTGGTCTCCTCGTCGAGGTAAATGGAATAGTCGGAAACGCCCGCATCCCTGAGCAACGCTACAAGCTCTGGCCAGATCTCGTCATGGCGTTTTTTGTATTCGTCCCGGCACCCAGGCGTCAGATGCATCTTGAAGGCGTATTTTTCCATCAACGTGCGCTCCACATCGTCCAGAGGCGGGGCAGCGCGATAACGCTGATCAGCAGGCCGCCGATGACGATGGACATTACGATACCCGGTACGTTGAGCAGGCCAAGACCAAAGGTCACAAGACCCATGACAAATGCCGCGATGACCACACCAGGGATCGATCCTGATCCGCCAAGGATATTGACGCCGCCGAGGACGACCATTGTGACGATCTCCAACTCCCACCCAGTGGCGATAGAGGGGCGCGTAGATCCAAGGCGTGAGGTCAGGCAGATCGCCGCGATTCCGGACATCAAGCCAGTCAGCAGAAACAGGATGAACTTCACACGACCCACGCGGATGCCGGAAAAAAGCGCGCCGGTGGGGTTGTTCCCGATTGCATAGACCGTGCGGCCAAAGTTGGTCATGTGCAGGAATACACCGTAGATCACCGCGATGATTGCAAACAGCACGAACTCGAACGAGATCACCCACCAGACATAGCCCTGCCCGAAAAAGGCGAAATCGGATGGGTAGCCGCGATAGGCCTGATCGCCAAGGATGATGAAACTGATCCCGCGAAACAACGACATGGTGCCGATGGTCACCACGATCGAAGGCAGGCCAAGGGCGGTCACCAGGACGCCGTTGAACGCACCGCAAACAAGCCCGGTGGCAAGCCCGATCAAAACCAGCCCTTCGGTGCCGATACCGACCTGCGCCGCCGCCCCCATCGCGGTGGAGGCCAGCGCAATTATCGACGCCACGGAAAGATCAATCTCGCCCGAGATGATCAGCAGCGCCATGGCAAAGGCGATCATCGCCTTTTCGGTGAAGTTGAACGTCGCGTCGCTGAGGTTCCAGGCATTCAGGAAGTAAGGCGAGGCGAAGGAATTAGCGACGAAGATACCAATTGCCACCAGCAAAAGAAGGCTTTCCCAGCTTTTCAGCTTCCGTTCCAGCGGGGACTGCAGGCGGTCGGGGATGCTGCGTGTGTTCATGTGGCGTGCTCCGCTTTCTTCAGGATGATGCGGCCCGGCGTGCGGTTGGCCTGTGCGTTCAGGATCACGGCGATGATGATCGCCCCGCCCGAAATCGCCATTTGCGCAAATGGGGAGATATTCACGACCGGCAGGGCATTTGCGATGATGCCGAGGAACAGTGCGCCAAGCAGGGCCCCAAAAACGGTGCCGATGCCGCCCATGATCGACACGCCGCCGATCACACAGGCGGCCACCACGGTCAGCTCGAACCCAGCCGCAACGTCCACGTAGGCCACGGCAAAGCGCGACACCCAAAGGTAGCCTGTCAGACCAGCAATGGCGCCGGAAATGGTGAAGGCCCAGAACTGCGTCTTGCCAACGTTGATGCCTGCGTAAGTCGCCGCATGTGGGTTGCCGCCCGCAGCGTAAAACGCGCGGCCCAGCGATGTGCGGGTCATGACGATAGTGAACAGGATCACGGCGGAAATGGCGATCCAGCTGAGGATCGGCAGGCCCAATAGGTCCGTGCGTGGAACGGATTTGAAGCTGTCTGACATCTCATGGCTGTTCACCCATTTTCCTTCGGTCAGAAGGAAGATGATGCCCCTGAAAATGGTCATTGTGCCCAGCGTGACCACGATAGGCGGGATGGCCAGTTTCCAAACCAGAATGCCGTTGAACATGCCCAAAAGGGTGCCAAAGCCGATAGCAATCAACACGATGAAGAACACTGACAGGCCCGGCGCGGCGATATTGATCAGCGACACCACCATGCCTGTCAGCGCTAGGTTTGCCGCGACAGAGAGGTCGATGCACTTGGTCAGGATTACGATCATCTGGCCAATGGCCAAAAGGATCAAAGGCGAGGTGTCATTGAATACAGAAAACAAGTTAGACGGGGCCACAAAGGCCGGAAACCGCCATGCAATGATGCCCAGAAGGACAGCGATCGCCAGCATCAACAAAGCTTCGCGAGATGCGAGGAGTTTGGTCATGCGGTTGCCTCCGTAATGCCTGCGGCGTGACTAACGAGCACTTCAGGGCAGATGTCTTCGCGGCTCAATTCAGCTGCAATCCGGCCTTCACGCATAATGATCACGCGGTCCGACATGCCGACAATCTCAGGAATTTCCGAGCTGACCATGATCACGGCCAAACCTTGGGCGGCCAGTTCGGCCATAAATTCGTGCACAGCGGCTTTGGACCCGATGTCGATGCCCTTGGTGGGCTCGTCGAGGATGATCACTTTGGGCTCGGTCGCGAGCCATTTGGCGATCACCACCTTCTGTTGGTTGCCGCCCGACAGACTGCCCACATGGGTATCCAGCGATGCGGCCCGCAGATCCAGTCGTTCGGTGTATTCCCGCGCCAGTTTGAATTCTTCTGCCATTTTCAAAAACCCCTTGCGGGAGGTCTGTTTCAGCGACGGCAGGGTCACGTTCTGGAAGATCGGCAAATCGACAATCGCACCCTGTTTACCACGGTCCTCTGGCACGTAGACGATGCCATGGGACACCGCATCCGCGGGGGAGCGGATTGTGGCCTCTGCCCCGTCTACGCGCACGGACCCGGCGGAGGGTTTCGTTGTGCCAAACAGAGCCTGCATGAATTCGGACCGGCCCGCGCCCACAAGGCCATAGAAGCCAAGGATTTCACCACGCTTCAGCGTGAAGCCAATATCGGCAAATTCGGTCGGGTGGTCGTAGCCGGTGACGTTCAGGACCTCAGCCCCCAGATTGCGGTCGCGTTCCGGGAAGATCTGGCTGACATCGCGGCCAACCATCATCTTAACCAACTCGGCCTCGGTCACATCCGCAATGGCGCCATCACCGACCATCTGGCCGTCGCGGAAGACGGTGTAATTGTCCGCGATGCGGAAAATCTCATCGAACTTGTGGCTGATGAACAGGATCGCTTTGCCTTGCGCCTTGAGGCCATCGACCAGCTCATAAAGCTCTTCAATTTCGGCATGGCTGAGGGCGGCGGTCGGTTCATCCATTATCACCACACGCGCATCCACGGACAAGGCGCGGGAAATAGCGACGAGGTGTTTGTTGGCGGTGCCCAAGTCTTTGAGGATCGCACGAGGGTCGATCTTTGCGCCAAGCCCGTCGAGGATTTCTTTTGCGCCTTGGTGCATGGCGTGCGTGTCGATTAGGCCGGAACGGCCCTTGGGTGCGTGACCCAGAAAGATGTTTTCGGCAACGCTGAGTTCGTCAAACAACACGGTTTCCTGATGGATCGCGGTGACGCCTGCATTTTCGGCGGATTGTGGCGTGGGAAAGTGAACGGGAACGCCATCTACGCGGATCTCGCCACCGTCGGGCTGGTAGATACCTGTCAGGGTTTTCACGACCGTTGACTTGCCCGCGCCGTTTTCACCCACAAGGGCGGTGACTTTTCCCGGATAAAGATCAATGGACACCTCAGACAGTGCGCGCACCCCGGGGAAGGTCTTGGTCACCTTTTCAAGGGACAAAATGGGTGCGTCAGATGGGGACACGTCGGGCCTCATGTGCAAGTCAGGAATTCGAATATGCGGAAAGTGTGGGTCTGGCGCGGACAGGCCGCGCCAGACCGGACGACATCAGAAGATGTCTTTGAAGTCGTCGATGTTGGAGCTGTCGTAGGTGAACGGGTCGGCCATGGCGGCACTGCCCGTGTCATCCAGTGTGACAGTTCCCATCCGGCCCATTGAGATTTCGCCGCTGGCGTCGGTCCCGGTGGCGAGGGAATGGGCGATCATTGTGGCGGAATAGCCCAGATCAATCGGGTTCCAGATGGCGAAGCTTTTGGTCGCGCCGCTTTCTACGCAACCCGCCATTTCGGATGGAAGGCCAAGACCCGTGACATTGATCTCACCGATTTTGCCAGCGTCCGAGACCGCCTGACATGCCGCGAGAATACCAACGGTCGTGGGTGCAATGATTGCGCCAAGATCGGGGTAGGTTTGCATCAGGCCCTGCGCTTCGCGGTAGGATTTGTCCGACAGGTCATCACCGTAAACCGTAGCGACCAAATTAATGCCAGGGTAGTTCGGCAGAACCTCTTCGGCGGCTGCGATCCAGGCGTTCTGGTTGGTGGATGTCGTCGTGGCCGACAGGATCGCCACCTCACCCCCATCGGGCATGTGGTCCGCGGCCAGCTTCAGGATCGTGTTCCCGATTAGCGGTGTGGACGACGGGTTCAGGTGCATCATGCGGCCTTCTTCGGCCACGCCGGAATCCCAGCTGATGACCGTGATACCGCGGTCCATTGCCCGCTTCAGCGCAGGTACGACTGCATCAGGGTCATTCGCAGAGATCGCAATCGCATCCACACCTTGCGCGATCAGGCTGTTGATCACTTCGATCTGGCCTTCCGCTGTCGTGCTTGTTGGGCCGGTGTAGATGATCTCGACACCACCCAACTCGGCAGCTGCCTCGTTGGCACCTTCTGCCGCGGCCTCGAAGAAGCCAATGCCAAGCGCCTTGACGACCAACGCGATGCGCATGTCATCCTGCGCCATGGCTGTTGTGCCCATCATGCCCGCAGCCATGCTGAGACCTGCGACAAGTGAAGTGAAAGTACGACGTTTCATTTTGGTTCCTCCCTGAAAGTACGTCTGATCGTTAAGCGGTTAAGAGGCCGCCTCATCCTCGGCCTGTCCGACACCGGTTTCGGTGACGATCAGGGTAATTTCTGCGGCTTCCAGCATGGCCGCTGCTTTGTCTGTGATCCGGTCATCCGTGATGACTGTGTCAATCCGCGACAATGGGCACAGCACGAGGCTGGAGCGTTGTTCGAATTTGGAACTGTCCACGAGAACCACCAGTTCATCCGCTTGGCCGATCAGTTTTTGTTCGGCCTGAATGAGCAGTGGATCCGCTTCCATCAGCCCCAACGGCCCAATTCCTTGCGCGCCCATGAACATGCGGCGGGCATAAAAATTGCGGGTCACATCATTTTCGAACGGCGACAGGATGATGTTCTGTTCGCGGTAGATCGCGCCACCGGACAACATGATCGTATTCTTGGAGTGCTTCAGCAGGTGTTCTGCGATAGGAAAGCTGTTGGTGAAGACCTGACAGCGGCGTGATGCCAGCGGATGAACCATCTGAAAAGTGGTGGTGCCACCGTTGATGATAATCGGATCACCATCTTCGCAAAGATCAACCGCAGCGCGCGCAATCGCGCGTTTTTCGGGGCTGCGCAGCGTTTCGTTGACAGCAAAAGGCCGCCCAGCGAGGCCAACGAATTGCGGCGGTGTGATTGCTTCGGCGCCACCACGGACCCGACGCAGCTTCTTTTGCATGTGAAGGCTTGCGATGTCACGCCGGATTGTCGCCTCTGACGCCCCAGTCAGCCCACATAAGTCACCGACGGTGACGACGGGTCTGTCCTGTACGGCAGATAGAATAACTCTGTGGCGTTCAGTCTCGTGCATTTCGTCCTCCCGCCTTCAACGTTGTTCAGATTCGGGTCACCTGTCAATCAATTTCAATCATGACCAATCATTCTGCGCCGCAGCATGATTGAAATTGATTGTTACTGATTGACAACATAACTTTGTATACGCAGCCTAGACGCATATTCAGAAGGCGCGATCCTGCGTCTGCAGGGAGGAAAAGATGTTGAAAACCGCTGAAAAGCAGTTGCTTGAAAACCGTTGGTCCGACGCTGATGCGGCAGGAATGAGCGAATCAGAACTACTGCTTTACCGCTCCAACATTCTTGGTTCGGACAAGCGGGTGACCAATTACGGCGGTGGGAATACATCGGCCAAAGTCATAGAAACGGACCCTTTGACCGGTGACAAGGCGGAGGTTCTATGGGTCAAGGGATCGGGCGGTGACATTGGCTCGATCAAGATGGACGGCTTTTCCACCCTGTACATGGACAAGCTCCGTGCTCTCAAAAGGCTCTATCGCGGCGTCGAATTTGAGGACGAAATGGTGGGTTACCTGCCCCATTGTACGTTCAATCTGAACCCGCGCGCGGCTTCCATCGATACCCCCCTGCATGCCTATGTGCCGCGCACCCATGTGGATCACGTCCATGCAGACGCGATTATTGCAATTGCCGCCTCGGCCAACTCTGAAGAACTAACGAAACGTGTATTCGGTGAGCGGATTGGCTGGCTGCCGTGGAAAAAGCCCGGCTACGAGCTGGGGCTTTGGCTTGAGAAGTTCTGCCTAGAGAACCCCGATGCTGACGGGGTCGTTCTGGCCAGCCACGGCCTGTTCACATGGGGCGACACGGCCAAAGACTGTTACAATACGACCATCGACGTGATCAACGTTGCCACCGAATGGCTGGCGGCTGAGACTGGTAGCAAACCGGCCTTTGGCGGTGCGAAACATGAAAGCCTAGACGCCGCCACCCGCCGTGCGGTCGCCGCCCGCCTGATGCCCGCGATCCGTGGATTCGTCAGCGGCAACCAGCATATGGTTGGCCACTTCAACGATAGTGATGCGGTGCTGGAGTTTGTGAACTCTCAGAACATGGAACCGCTTGCTGCGCTTGGCACCTCTTGCCCTGACCATTTCCTGCGGACGAAAATTCGGCCCCTTGTGGTGGGTTTTGATCCCGCAACGCACAACATCGACGCGGTGTTGGACGGGCTGCCCCAGCAGATCGCCAACTACCGCGACGAATACGCCGCCTATTACGAGCGCTGCAAACACGACAACAGCCCGGCACTGCGCGACCCTAATGCAGTCGTCTATCTGGTGCCCGGCGTGGGCATGATGACCTTTGCCAAGGACAAAGCCACAGCACGGATCAGCGGCGAATTCTACGTCAATGCGATCAACGTGATGCGCGGCGCGTCAGCAGTAAGCGAATATCAGGGCCTGCCCGAGCAAGAGGCATTCGACATTGAATACTGGCTTCTGGAAGAGGCCAAATTGCAGCGGATGCCCAAGCCCAAGGCATTGGCGGGTCGCGTGGCGCTGGTGACTGGCGGAGCGGGAGGTATCGGTTCGGCCACCGCAGAACGCTACCTGCAGGAAGGGGCCTGCGTTATGTTGGCCGATATCAATGACGACGCACTCGCCACAACGCTGGACAATCTCGCATCCCGGTTTGGGGCTGATGTGGTCCGGCAGGTCAACATGAACGTCACCGATGAGGTCGCCGTGGCTTCCGCCTATGCGGATATCGCCGTTGAATTCGGCGGGGTTGATATCCTTGTATCCAATGCGGGCATTGCTTCTTCTGCCCCTGTAGAAGAGACCAGCTTGGCCCTTTGGAACAAGAACATGGACATCCTCAGCACTGGATATTTCCTTGTCAGCCGTGAAGCGTTCAAAGTGATGCGGGTGCAAGACATGGGCGGCGCAATCATCTTTGTCGCGTCCAAAAACGGGCTGGCGGCGTCACCCAATGCATCTGCCTATTGCACAGCAAAAGCGTCCGAAATCCATCTGGCCCGTTGTCTGGCGCTGGAAGGTGCAGAGGCCGGCATTCGCGTTAATGTTGTGAACCCCGACGCCGTGCTGCGCGGGTCCAAGATCTGGGAAGGCGACTGGCTGGAACAGCGCGCGGGCACCTACGGAACCGACAAGGACGGGCTGGAAGAAATGTATCGCCAGAGGTCCATGCTCAAACGCTCTGTGCTGCCCGAAGATATCGCTGAAGCCGCCTATTTCTTTGCCGCTGATACGTCGGCCAAATCCACAGGTAACATCATTAACGTGGACGCTGGCAACGTTCAGGCATTCACACGGTAGGGGGCGGACATGAGCTATGACAGCGCAAAGGCCCAGTTCGCAGACTGGGGCATCGACACGGACGCCGCGATTGAGTGCCTGAAAACCATCCCGATTTCCATGCATTGCTGGCAAGGCGATGACGTGGTGGGGTTTGAGCAGAAAACGGGATCGTCTGGTGGCGGCATTCAGGCCACCGGCAACCACCCCGGTCGCGCCCGCACCCCGTACGAGCTACGGGCCGATCTGGAGTTCGCCTATTCCATGATCCCCGGGTCGCACCGTCTGAACCTGCATGCGATGTATCTGGATACGGATGAGACCCCCGACCGCGATGAGATCGAATACAAACATTTCGCGCCGTGGGTCGATTGGGCGAAGGAGCAGGGGTTAGGCCTTGATTTCAACCCCACGTTCTTTGCCCATGCCAAGGCCGACGACAACCTGACGCTCTCGCACGCTGACAAAGGCATTCGCGATTTCTGGATCGAGCATGGGCGCCGGACCCGCGAAATTGCAGCACAGATGGGGGCCGAGCTTGGCTCGACTTGCGTCAACAACATCTGGGTGCCCGATGGCTACAAAGACACGCCCGTTGACCGCATGGCTGCTCGTCGGCGCCTAGAAGCATCTATCGACCAGATGATTGCAGCGCCCCACGACCGCGTAAACATGCGCGACGCGGTGGAAAGCAAGCTTTTCGGCATCGGGGTAGAGGCCTGCACCGTCGGCAGCCATGAATTTTACATGGGCTATGCGATGAAGAATGACACGGTACTTTGCCTCGATATGGGTCATTTCCACCCGACCGAAAACGTGGCCGACAAGTTGAGCGCTGCGTCACTGTTCGTGGATGAAATCCTGTTGCATGTGTCGCGTCCGATGCGATGGGACAGTGACCATGTGATCCTGCAAAGCGATGATGTGCTGCAGATCGCGCAGGAACTTGTGGCCTCTGATCTGCTGGATCGGACCTATATCGGCCTCGACTTCTTTGACGCGACCATCAGCCGTACAGCGGCTTGGGTGATTGGCACGCGCAACATGCAAAAGGCGCTGCTGCGCGCGCTTTTGATGCCGCTAAACCGTCTGCGGTCTGCAGAAGATGTTTTGAATTTCACTGAGAGATTTGTTGTCACAGAAGAATTGAAAGACCTGCCGTTTGGGCAAGTGTGGGATGAATTCTGCATGAGGATGAATTGCCCAACGGGTCTGCACCTGATCAATCAACTTGAGCGATATCAAAGTGGTGTTTCCGCACGTTGATCCGCGCCAGAACGCCTTGGCATGAGCAAGGTGAACTATCTTTGGACCCGTGTGAGTGGCTCCAAGGTCGTATCAAATTCGGGGCGGTTTCTTGGCTGGAGCTGCCCTGTACTGCAGTGCCTCGTTTGGTCGTTGTCTGAATGTCCGGTTAGGGCCGTCCTGCCAGATTCAGAACTTTCCGAGGCCTAGCCGTGTGATGGAACACCGCGGTTCCGATGACAGACCGGACCTAGACTGATGTCGCTCGGGTGTGAAAACGGCGCTTCTGGAGTCACTGAGGCTCCTCTGCTCTAAAAGCTACGCGTTTCGCCGCGCTGCTTGCCCAGTTACGAGGTCTTTCACCGAAACATTCGAGAATGGCGTCCACGCCGATGATCGTGCCCTTTGCTAGTCGGCCGAGCACCGCAATGGGCAGAACATTTCCATTCTGTGAGGTGACGTAACCATTCGCTGTCGTCACAACTCCAAATTCATCGTGAACCGGTGCGACAAGTCCGTCCTCAAACAGACCTTCGATCAGCGGCGAACGGACCTCGGCAATTTTCGGCGCGTCCAGCACCGCGTTGACCATGATCTGCGCCGTGGCTTGGTTTTCGCCGCTGGTTAGGACCCATCCGCGGTCGGTGACAGTGATGTCCGGGTCGGCGAGATACTCCAGATCCATCATGCCAGCGTCACATAACGCAATAAGCTGTTGGAGGCTCTCAATCGGTGGCCCGAAAGCGTACCGCTTCATGCTTTCGTCCAGGAGTATGATTTCCGCCAGCACATCATCGCTAAGTGCGCCATGAGACAGTGACCTATAAATCGTCGGGTGGCAGTGCCGCCATACTTGACCTATGCAATAATCCAAACTGAGAGGCGCGCTTCCGTTGGCCATCTGGACGAGATTTCTTAACAAATCAATCGGTGGCTGACCCGTATCAAGGCAGGACTTATGGCCCCGCGCCGGATCCTCGATCCAGGCTTTAACTAGATGATGCAGAACGTCGTTGTCCGACGGCGCGTCGTCCCGCTTAAATTCAAGTTCTTGAAAGACGCCGATGATGACGGGTGTGATCGCGTCCAGCAAAAACGTTTTTCCTGTCGCACGTGTCTGTAACGCTGGATCACTTAGTTCGCGGTTAAGCGCCTCCAGGACATTTTTTGACGGCGAAAATTGCCGGTCGAGCTGTTTGTTAACGGGCTTCGGACCCATAGGCAGACCATCAAGAGAGAACGGAATGATGGTCGGGGCGACTTCTTCCGTCGGTGCGAACGTCAGCTCGCGCGACTGTTCGTCACGCAGCGCGAATGATCCATATGCATTGGCAATCGCACGGGCTATATCGATCGTGGCAAGACCGTATCCTCTGACGGCAATGGCTGTCTCCGTGTTCGTTTTGGCCGTACCGACGATCGGACCAACCGGATATGGTTCATCAAACAAGCAAAGCGCATCCTTTGCTTCAATTTCGGCCTGCCAACCTTCGATCTGCGGGTCCTGTTGCGTCGGTTGGTGACCGACCGTCAAGAGGATCTGATCTGCAAAGAACTTGACGCCAGAACGGGTCGTCACACAGGCTCCTGTCTCAGTAAGAGTTACCGCATCGGCGCGTTCTTGGACCAGTCTTGCAATATCGTGCTCAACAAGTGGATGAAGAAGGGTAGCAAACCTTTCGTGAAGATAGGTGCCGACCGCGTTGCGCGGGGGATAGTGGTCAGAATTATCCTCTGAACCGGCGGTCGGGTTGTTCGCGGCCCAGTCATGATAGCTGGGAAAGCCCGCGATCACAGAACCGCCAAATTCAATCTCTGGCCTTGCAGGCAGCTCCAGTATGCGATCGCTGACGTTGCTCCAATTGCTATCTGGCTGTGTCAGGTCCCATACAGGGCCGTTTCCCAGCTGTTCGGTCTCCTCGACGAGGAGGATCCGCACGGCTTTAACGGTATCTGCTCGGGACAGTTCTTGAACAAAACGTTCCAAAGCATATTGTCCCCGTGGGCCAAGGCCAACAATCGCCAGTTCAAAGTTCGATTTCGTCATATAATTTCCGTTCGGACACCGGCGTTCGGCGTGCTGCAGCGAGGAGTCGAACGCGATGGGTCGCGTCAGCCTAGGTATGTCATTTTTGGGGAAGGATGACAGCGGCGTATAGCCGTCGACATATCAGAGGTCAGGGAATAAGGCTATATACGCTCCGAGATCGGCCCCGCTACTGTGTGTACCCAAAGTGGGTCATCAACCCTAAACTAGGGTTCCTATTGATGAACGTAGCTTAGCGAGCCCACCTAAACCTTTCGGTCATCTTCACGTGATTGGCGCCACCCAGAAACCTGGACGGTCCAGATGGCACCACATCGTTCAGTTCGAATTCAAGAAGTCATCCACCTCTTGTTTCGCTTCCTCTTTGGTTTTCCCGTATTTCGCCTGGATTTTACCCTCAAGCGCTTCACGGTCGCCATTCACTTCGGCGATCTCGTCATCGGTCAACTCGCCCCACTTGGCTTTGACGTTGCCGGTCATCTCTTTCCATTTACCTTCAATTTGATCCCAATTCATCGCAGTTCCTCTCAGATTACATGCCAAGACACAGCGTCCGGGCTTCGTTTCATTTATTTGGCGCACCGCCACTTACTTCTCCGACCCTCATGCGACCCATCTTTGGGGGCGGACGAATTTCACCAAGGGCTGGTTAAATCGATAGGGTGGTGCACGGTCGTTTCTATAACTTGGTCACACTTCGCTCGGCTGGCCAATCTGTGGAACAAGCGAACTTCGCAAAAGCTAAACCAGAACAGGTTGCCGCTGCTGCATTTCAATCCGCGCCGGTGTGAGACGATACAAATACAGTTAGCGCGGTGTTAAATTCCCTCAAGCGCGAAGCTCAACGGTCGGTTTGTTCCTTCTAACACTAATTGATGACCCGGCGGTAACGTTGAAAAGGGTAGCAAAACTCTATTTAGCATCCATATACCATCTGTATAGATGGAGAATCGATATCGGAAAAGTCACACAGTTGCGCGATAAGCAGCCAGAAAACGAAAAAATCACGATAAACTTGGGCTTCGTTGACCTCGGTCGGATCGACCTATTGGTACAGGAGGGGTTCTATTCCAATCGGAGCGACCTGATCCGCACAGCGATCCGCAATCAGTTGGAAAGTCACGGTGAAGTTGTCAGCAAATCGCTTGAACGCCATATCATGGAGCTCGGGCTGCGCGACTACACGGCTGCCGATCTGGAGGCACTGCAGGATGCAGGCGAGATGCTTCACGTAAAGGTTGTGGGTTTGGCGCGGATCGATCCCGGCGTCACGCCGGAACTCGCGCTTCAAACTATCGGGTCGATTACCGTGCTTGGCGCGCTGCAAGCCAGCGCAGAGATCAAGAAGGCACTTGGCGACCGCATCAAGTAGGTCGTCTCACATATAGCAAAGGAACTACCATGAAACTCTTTAACGCCGGCGCAATGCGCCCGGTGACCGATGCCGCTTGGGCGTCAGCAGCCAACGATCTTGTACAACATACACTCGCACAGCACGGCCTTGCCGCACCAATAGGTCAGGGCGAACGAACAGAAGGTATGAACTTGCCATTGCTTGATGGCGTATTGGCGAAATTTTCGGGCCCAGCTGCGCACTCTGTTTCGCCGCCAGACACCACTCCAAACGGCGCGTCCTTTGAGGGAGCCACCTTTTCATGTGAAGCAGGCAGTCGCAAATACCGCCTTTATATCCCAGCATCCGCATCAAAATGCGCGACCGGCGTGGTCATGATGTTGCATGGCTGTACCCAGACGCCACAGGACTTCGCAGCAGGGACAGGCATGAACGCCTTGGCCGACCGCGACGGGTTCGTCGTGATTTATCCAGCTCAATCACGGGGCGATAACGCGCAGTCCTGTTGGAACTGGTTCAGCCGCGGTGATCAGCACCGGGGCAGGGGAGAACCCACTATCTTGGCTGGTTTAGCGCAGAAGATCTGTGCCGATCATGGTGTCACGCGCGAGGAGACGTTCGTTGCAGGTCTTTCGGCAGGTGCCGCCATGGCGGCTATCCTCGGGGAGACCTATCCGGACGTCTTTGCTGCAGTTGGCGCGCATTCCGGCCTTCCGGCAGGATGTGCCAAGGACGTGCCTTCCGCTTTTGCCGCAATGGCGGGCAATGCACTTGAGGCAACCGATCCCGTGCAAGCTAATCAGCGCGTGCGCACTATTCTGTTTCACGGCTCAGTCGACCATACAGTCCATCCTTCAAATGGTGACAACATCGCGCGACGTGCACGCAGTGTGGGTCCTGGCCAGAGCATCGAGACATCGACCACCGGAAATGTAACAGGGCGGACCTACACTCGAGACATGTCAAGCGACGAGGATGGCATGACGTTGGTCGAACATTGGGCCGTTAAGGGACTAGGTCATGCATGGTCAGGTGGTCAACCAAACGGGTCCTACACCGATCCAAAAGGTCCAGACGCAAGCGCGGAGATGATCCGCTTCTTTTTTGAGGCCGCGACCTCGGATACTTCAGATTAGCTTGATAAAACTTCAAGCGCGGTCGGGTCAAAGAAACGCACTCTAGATACATTAACCAGAGGCTAAGCCGTGCGCGTTCGCAAAACTTTCGCTCAGGAAGATGAAATCGACACGCTCACTGATCTCTCTATGAGGGAAATCGGACCGAAGTTTGATAGGAACGCGACCTCTGCGGCATCCTTGCCGACGCCGATTCGGACAACCCGGGAAGCCTCCGCCACTCTAGTGGCGTCAATCAAATGCCAGGTGCCGTCGAGATAGACTTCGGCGACCGCCTAAAAATCCTGTGGCTTGACAAGCGGCGCATATACGCTGGCAAACGGGCTGGAATAGCTGAGGCACGGGCGAGCGTGATGAGGACATGCGCAAAATCCCGGCAGACGCCTTGGCGTTGGACGAATGTATCGATGGCTGTTATCTGCGCGTTGCTGGAGCCTGGCACATAAGGCAAAGCGCTCAAAAATCCAATCGCGCATGGCACCCACCCGCTGACCCGCATCCAAGTGTCCAAACTCCACTGAAACAAAGCTTTGGAGCTCATCGGAGGAACATTATCGGGACGGCATAACGTAACGAACAACATCGCCGGGCAGCTGGTGTGGAGGGACCTTATCCAATGCCGCGATTTCCACAGAGGGTCGGTCGATCTCCACCTTTGCGGCATAGGAACATGCAAAGTCCTCAGATGTTCGAAGCAACGTCCGGCTTCCAAGACCTGCCTCGGCCGCCGTATCTGCAAGCTGCTCCGGTGAGCCAACGTCATACGCTCCGGATAGGACGTTCTGGTCCGCAAAACTCAGTGCGCGGATCTGGAGGATCAGATCGACCGGTTGGCTGATTTCGTAGGCGAGCCGTACATCGATATCGACGATCATGAAACGTCCTTCGTTTTAGCCAAAGCATCTGACAGCTCCTTGCGCAGCAGCGCATAGTTGCGATTGTTTGCCTTGAACGCGAGGTCAAAAACATCGCCGAGGATCGGCACTGCGCCGACGACGAAGTCGAGGCCTGTGTTCGCTGTCATGCGCAGGATCTTTTGTTTCCTCGCTCCAAGCCGGTAAACCTTGTAGATGAGATAGGCCGAGGGCCCGAGCGATGCGAGGTCCCCTGCTCCGAGGATCAGCCCCAGAAGCGAGTCCCACCCGAACCGAATGGGCGTGCCCGGAATACGAAACCGGCTGTCGAGCAGCGTTGACAGGCGATCGAGCTTCTCGATCTCGCTCGCCGCCGCCTCCCTCACTTGCGCGCGACGATATAGACCGCGTGTACCAGACCCGGAATGTAGCCAAGCAAAGTCAGCAGGATGTTGAGCCAGAAGCGTTTCCCGAGGCCTACCTGCAAGAACACGCCGAGCGGCGGTATGATGACGGAGAGGATGATGCGGATAAGATCGCCGATAATCTACAGCATATCGCAGATCGCTACGCATTAGACGAGGCGGCGTGTCTTAATCTGTGTTAACTTCACATATGTCAGAAGTATATGAGAGTTGCCTCATCAGTCGTTTGTCCCGTTTCGTGTCCCTCACGGACCACGAGTGTGAGTTCATTGCGAATATGGAAAAGGATGAGCATCCACGGAAGAAAGGCCGACCTGTAGTCAGTGTCGGAGATCGGACAGAGGGCATCATGGTCCTCAAGACCGGATGGGCCGTAGTCAAGGCGGACAGCTCAGATGGGCGAAGTCAGATCTTGCGTGTTTATCTACCCGGTGAAGTCATGGGTCTGGCCGAGATCGGCTCGTCGCATGCCAACCACCGCATTGTGATGCAGACGGATGGTGTTATCTGTCCGTTCCCGCGCGGCGGGCTGTCCCCGCTCTACACCGAGTATCCACGCTTGGGAGCGCTGTTGACGGCCGTCGGCAGCCTGGACCAGATCGCTCTACGCCATCACGCCAGCAGCCTGGGATCAATGGATGCGGCAAGTAAATTGAAGTTCTGGTTGCTGCAGCTTCGGTCTCGTCTCGAGGTTGCGAACATTGGCCTCGGCAACCGGTTTCAGGTCCCCTTCAGCCAAGTCGAAATCGGCCAGGCCGTTGGTCTCACGTCAATTTATGTCAACAAGCTTCTGCGCCGCTTCGTTGAGAACGGCGATATCGAGATCGAAAGACCCTACGTGCGCCTGCTTAAACGCGACGAATGGGAGAAGGATTGCGAGTTCGTCAATGCCTTCGTCGATATGGACACATCCTGGTTTCCACCCGCAATTGGAGCGGAAACTACGGGTGCAGCAGACCTTGCGAGATCGCTCTGACGCCTAGCTCAGGCCACGGCGTCGCTGTTGATGCCGCCTGTGGCGAGCGCCGTCATGGTGCGGTCGCCTTCATAGGACGCGTCAAGACAGGTCTTGAGCGCAGACAGATCGTTGTCGAGCTCCAACCGGTCTGCAAACGCCGCAAGACAGCCGTATCCCGCGATCGCGTAATGCGTCAGCCGTTGGTACTGCGCGATGATCATCGCGTCCTTGGTCGCGTCTTCACCGAAGGTCTCTTCGATGGCATGTGCTCGGGCTTCCTTGACCAGACCTTCCATACCTTTGCAGTGTTCACCGCTCGGACTCTCGTCGTGACCTTCCGAAATCTTTTCGATCGCAGAAATGCCGTCCTGGATGCCATCGGCACCCGCGCGCAAAGCATCTGATAGATCGGTGTCGGTTGCTGCCTTCGCCATTTCTTTGGTGACGTCGAGGGCTTGTTTGTTGGCGCTGTAGATGTCCTTGAGTTGCTCAAGATAGAGGTCTTCCAGCGTATCGATGCTCATGTAGCGTCCTTTCAAGATGAGCCTCTACGCTAGCTGTAATTAAACCTCACAACAGACACGATGTGCTCTGCACAGCTTCCGATTGGGCAAATGCTAAACCAGATTAGGGTCTGCGTCCCTCAAGGAACCAAACAACTACTTAAACTGTTCGGAATGGGAGTGCTTTTGATCATTGCCAGAAAGAGGAGCCCCTAATGCATAACGTTTTTTATCTCATCGGACTGATTGTCGTCGTTCTCGCCGTCATCAGTTTGTTGTTCTGACCCTGAATTGGAGAAAGACATGACGGCCCATAATACACCCAATCCGAAACCATCGAAGTCTGCAGCTACGCAGGCCAAAATCAAGGCTAGCCATGTGACTGAGCGGGCGAAGACAGCTGCGCGTGATGTCGCACAAAATGCGGCCACAGCTGCAAAAGACCAAGCTGACACCGCGAAGTCGTCTGTCGCCGATGAGATGTCCGGCGTCGCATCCGCCTTGCGCACGGCTGCCGAAGAGATGCGCAGCGGTTCACCCCAAGAGCGCACATTCGGCCAAATTGCCGAAGGGATGGCGGATGCGTCCGAGGCCATGCGCAACAAGGATTTGAGCGAGATGGTACAAGACGTCAGCGCGTTTGCCCGTAAGAACCCGCTTGTCTTTCTTGGCGGTGCGGCCCTGATCGGTTTTGCAGCCACACGGTTTGTCAAAGCATCCAACGATCAAGGTCAGCAGACGACGCTTCACACACCCGGAACCGAGCGACATGGAGATTTCTCATGAGCGATGACAACACCAACAAAAGCGCCGGGGGTCTCCTGACGGACGTAATGGCCAATGTCAGCGGGCTCGTGCGCAACGAGGTCGATCTCGCCCGCGCAGAAATCAGCGAAAACGCCACCAAAGCCGCAGTTGCCGTCGGCTTGATCGCGGGTGCAGCAATCATCGCATTGGTTGCCCTGAATGTTCTGGCCGCCGCTCTAGTCGCCGCTCTGACTGAGGCTGGGCTCGACGCGGGGTGGTCTGCACTCATTGTCGGTGCCGCGCTTGGCATTATTGCCTTTGTCTTGATCGACAAGGGCGTCAACGATCTGAAACTCTCCAGTCTTGCACCGACGCGGACAGCGAAAAACGTCCAGCGTGATGCCTCAGCCGTGAAGGAAGCCTACGATGACAAGTGATACACGCAGCCCCAAAGAGATCGAACGCGAAATCGAAGAGCAGCGGTCGGACCTGACCTCTAATCTGGAGGACCTCCAGGACAAGTTTTCTATCGATAACGTTGTGCGCCAGATTGGTGATCAATTTCGTGAACATGGCGGCGATATGGGTCGCTCTATTTCCAATCAAGTCAAAGCCAACCCGATCCCGCTGGCGCTGACCGGTATCGGCTTGGCGTGGCTGATGTTCGGCACCTCAAAGCAACCGCAGAAGCGTCGTCATGTTTCCGACGATTATGATGACGACCGCTACAGCGCGACAGAACGTGAGTTTCGCCGCAGCCGTGAGGATCGCGGTCTGCCATACACACCACCGACCACTTACGATACAGGCTCTTCCGCCGCACAACCGTCCTGGGCCCGTGACGATGATGACAGCAGTTCCTCGATAGGTGAACGTATGTCGAGCGGTGCTTGGGCTGCGAAGGACAAAGCGGTTAGCGCTACACAATCAGCGAAAGATGGACTGGGAAGCGCAGGCGCCTCTATCGACGATGCAGCGTCCTCTGCGAAGTCTGCAGTTGGTGATGCAGCGCAGGCAGCAAAGCAAAGCCTGTCCAGCGCCGGAGGCCGTATCGCCGAAGGCACCGAAGCTCTGACTGAAGAAGGTCGTAAGCGCGTCATCGCTGCACGGCAGAAAGCCGTCGATATGCGCCGATCTGCCGCGCGGGCGATGTCTCAGGGGACTGATGCGACTGCTGATTTCTACGACCAGCAGCCTTTAGTTGTGGGGGCGCTCGCCCTCGCCGTTGGCGCAGCTTTGGGTAGCGCGCTGCCGCGCACCAAAGCGGAAGACAACTGGATGGGCGCGCAGAGTGACAACCTGTTTGATCAGGCTGAACGCATCTTCCAGGAAGAAAAGGAAAAGGCGCTTTCTGTGGCTGACACCGTGAAAGAAGAAGTCAAAGATATCGCATCCGAGACCAAGGCCGATCTCGATAGTGGTGCGCCTGGTGACAAATCTGCCGTTGAGGCGATTGGTGACAAGGCCACAGACGCGGCGGAGCGGATTGTAGATGAGGCGAAGTCCGAGGCGCAAGACAAGGATTTGGGCAAGCCCAAGGCCTGACCGCATAGGGAGAGGGCCATTCGGCCCTTTCCGACTTTTCCGTTTTCCAACTCCGAGGTTCTCCCATGTCACGCGGACGCACCGCCGAGACCCCCATAGAAATTCCGGCGCTTGGCTGGAAGGACATCGCCTTTCGTGTGAAGGACGAAATAGCCGCCGACCGGGTGGGTCTGATTGCTGCCGGTGTTGCGTTCTACGGATTGTTGGCGCTCTTTCCTGCCATCGCGGCCCTGATCGCGATCAGCGGTCTCATCGTCGAGCCAAGCCAGATCGTCGATCAACTGGATAGCCTGTCGGGCCTTATGCCTGAGGAAGTTATTTCTATTGTCACTGCACAAGCCACTGAGGTGGCCGGGTCGCGCGAAGGCGGGCTGAGCCTCGCCGCGATCTTTGGTGTGCTGATCGCGCTCTATTCTGCCTCGAAGGGGATGGCGAGCCTGATTGAAGGCATTAACGTTGCCTATGACGAGGAGGAGGAACGCGGATTTGTCTGGCTGAAGATGGTCACTTTTGCCCTGACGTTATTTCTTATGATCGGACTTTTGGTGGCGCTCATGGCCACTCTTGGACTGCCTGCTGTTCTTGCCGTCCTCGACTTCGGTGCCGTATTCGAATTCCTGATGACCGCTGGCCTCTGGGTCGGACTGTTCCTGCTGACTGTATTTGGCCTTTCCGTCCTCTACCGCTATGCCCCGTCTCGTGACGGACCCGAATGGAAATGGGCTTCGCCCGGTGCCATCGTCGCCTGCCTCATTTGGGTCATCGCTTCGGCCGGCTTTGCGTTTTACGTTGGTAATTTTGGCTCTTACAACGAGAGCTTTGGCACGCTGGCAGGTGTGATCGTTCTACTGATGTGGTTCTGGATATCCGCCTTCATCATTCTACTCGGTGCCGAATTGAATGCCGAAATGGAAGCGCAGACACGCACGGACACCACAAAAGGCCCCGATCAACCTATGGGGTCCCGTGATGCCGTGAAGGCTGATACATTAGGCGACGCAGCGGACACATGATGGTAAAGTTACCCTTATGCTGAACTGGGTGCTTTGGGCAGTTGCCCTTTCCGTCGTCGTAACCACGCTCTTGCCAGTGACCAACAGCGTCGCATGGTGGGTCAGGATGTGGGACTTTCCACGCGTTCACATCGCGGGGGTCGCGCTGTTGACCCTCGCCGCTAGCCTGCCTCTGACAGTTTCCCTAAAGTCGTTGCTGTTAGCAGTCCTTGTCGCTTTCGTAATCTATCAAGGATTTAAAGTCTTTCACTACACGCCGTTGGCGCAGACGGAGATCGACATTGCGTCCGCGCCCTCTCCCGAAGAAGAAATCACCTTTCTGTCGGGGAATGTGCTGATGGAAAACGACCGGCACGATGATCTAATTGCCATTTTGCATCGCGAAAACCCGGACGTTTTGCTGCTCATGGAAACCGACGAAGCCTGGAACACGGCCCTGACCGACGTGCTCAGCCGGTATCCGATTGTCGAGACCCATATCGCGGGTGACCATTATGGACTGATCTTCGCCACAAGGCTCACGACATCACGAGTCGAGCTGCTGTTGCCCGTAGGCGATGATACACCTGCCGTCCGTTCGGTGCTCACATCCCCCAGCGGGATCGACTTCAACTTCATCGGCCTGCATCCGCGGCCTCTGGTGCCGGGCAACACAACAGAAGTGCGTGATACGCAGATCAAGGACGCTGCATTGATGACTCAGTCATCCGAGCGACCAACTGTCGGTATGGGTGACTTCAATGATGTCGCGTGGTACTGGACCGCGAAGAGGTTCAAGGACTACGGCGATCTTCTCGAACCCCGGGTTGGGCGCGAGATGATCTCAAGTTTTCATGCTGATAATCCGTTCAGGCGTTTGCCGATTGATCAGATGTTCATGACGAAAGACGCGGGGCTGGTCTCGTTCCGCAGACTAAAGAACTCCGGTTCGGACCACTTCCCTACGGCGGCGACTGAGTTCATCGCTCAAAGCGAACGCGCAGCCAATGCCCACTGATCCCGAGCATAGCCAACTCGTGACGGAAAACCGTTCCAAGCGTCTGGAAATCGCTGTTGTTGGTATGTTCTGCATCCTGCTGTTGCAGGCTCTGGTCTGGGCCAGTGAATTTCTGATCCCGGTGACGGCGGCATGTCTTGGGTATTTTGTGCTGAGCAGACCCCGCAGGCTGTTGGCTCGAATCGGGATCCCCCCCGTTGCCTCGGCTGCCTTATTCACTGGTATTTTGACGGCACTGATTGTCTTGCTGCTTGTCCAGCTGAGCGCACCGGCAGCACAATTCATCGAAGACCTCCCGTCTTTGATGGAAGAGATCAATGAAAAGCTGGCCGCGGCAGGAGGGACCCTTGAGGCCATCAATGACGCGACCGTTGCAGCAGAGGAAATCGTCGATGATCAGGATGCGGAGACAGTAGCAGTTGAAGTTGTATCGAACACCGGGGTCGCCGCGACGCTGTTCAGCATGGCGCCTGGCTTCCTTAGTCGGATCCTTTTTGCGCTTATCCTACTTTTTTTTCTGATCGCTTCCGGTGACATGTTCTTAACCAAGGCAGTACAAAGCTTTGATCGCTTTGGCGACAAGCGGCGCGCGGTCGAGGTCGTGCATGCGATCGAGGATCGTCTGGGCTACTACCTAGGCGGTATCGCAATCATCAACGCTGGTCTTGGCATGGCCGTTGCCATCGCCATGCAGCTTTGGGGGTTGCCAAGCGCCATAATCTTTGGGTTCATGGCGTTTGGACTGAACTTCGTCCCCTTCCTTGGTGGCCTCATGGGGGCGGCTATTGCTACCGCTGTCGCTTTTGTGAGCCTCGATGGCACATGGGCGGCCGCGGGAGTGTTCGCAACATATATCGTGCTGACATCTATCGAAGGCCAGTTCATCACGCCGCTGGTGATTTCACGCAGGATGCGTTTGAACACGCCAGTTGTGTTTCTCTTCGTCGCATTCTTTGCCTGGATTTGGTCAATCATTGGCATGATCGTCGCCTTGCCGATCCTGATCGTTCTCAAGATTGCCTGCGATGAAACACAGTCTTTGCAAACCCTTGCGCGGTTTCTGGGTGATCTTGATGAGGTCGAAGAAGTTAAGCCCGAAAGTTCTTAATCCGTCCCGCTAACGTGCCCGCAAAACCCGCATCCTGGGCTGTCAAGATGGCCTCTCCGACGGCTCGCTCTTCTCATCAGAAAATACGCTCGCCAGCTGGCAGGTTGAGCTGCCTGCTGACATCAGATTACGTTTTGCTGCGGATCAACCGTGCCACATAGATCAGCAAGCATGCACCGGCTGCAGCGACAATGAGCTGGCCGATCCAGCCGCCGAAGGTTGTGCCGATTATCGCGATCACCAGCCAGTTCAATGTCAGCGCGCCGACGATACCCAGTAAGATATTCGTCAGCAGGCCTTGATCAGATTTCATGATCTTCTCAGCGATCCAGCCCGCTAGCGCGCCAATGATCAGTGAGCCGATCCATCCTATTCCAGTCATTGTGTTACATCCATCTCTGATCGCCCGATCGGGAACCTGAATTTGTCCAGCTTGCGGTGCCGCCGTCGGTCTTACCGATGGGTGGGCAAA
This sequence comes from uncultured Litoreibacter sp., assembly GCA_947494645.1. Classification (GTDB taxonomy): domain Bacteria; phylum Pseudomonadota; class Alphaproteobacteria; order Rhodobacterales; family Rhodobacteraceae; genus Litoreibacter. The sequence continues at coordinate 1,956,232 of CANLVO010000001.1, read as the reverse complement.
CACAAAGTTGGAGTTGAGAATGCTGCCGCCGGAACTCCAGCGACAGCACATATCTAACGTCTATCGTACTGGATGGACTTGAGCGTCAGCCTTCATATTCGGGCTGCGCTTCTAGCGCTTTTTGCGTCGCATCGATATAGACGCGCAAATCGCCATCACTTTGCAGGATTGTCAGTTCTTCCATGGTCACGGCAACGTGGTGTTCGCCAAGCCCCAGAAAGCCGCCCACATCGATAACCGCACGGTCAATCATCCCGTCATCTGTCAAAAGCAGCTCGCCAACTTCGCCGATATCTTTGTCTTCCGCGCTATAGACGCGCGCGCCTGTCAGCATCTCGGTGGTCAGTTGCTCGATCTCAGCGGGCTCGTAACCGTCACGCGTCACCGCAGGGGCGGTCAGCCGCATACGATCATCTGCGTCACGCATTTCCGCATCAGCCTCCGGCTCCATGTTTGCGCCCCGGTATTCGGGCGCGTCTTCGACACCGGCCACGCTCGCGCGCACCACGATGAAATACTCATCCGCGTCTTCGCCGTCTGACACGAACTGAAGCTGGGACATGTCAATCGCCACCTCACGCTCACCGATGCCCAAGAAACCGCCAACATCGACAATCACGGAACCCACGTCGCCCGACCGCGTCAAGACGATCTCGTGAATTTCACCGATATCGTCCCATTCGCGCTCGTTTTCCGGCGGCAGGATGCCATCGCTCAAATCCATTTCGGACACATAGACACGGCTTCCAATTAAGTCTGAAGCGTTCAAGTTCACTTCGGCATCGAATTGCATGTCGGAAAACGCCGCGGTGTGGCCATCAGCATAGGCTGGTACGGACAAAACAAGGGCGGTGGCGGCACTGGCCAGAAAGATTCTGGCTGATGAGCGAATGTCTTGATGGGTTGAAACTGTCATCGTGTATTCCTTTGGAATGCCAGAGTGTCGAGCCGCAGTAGCTGTATTGCTCTCGCAGGCCTCAGCTTCTGGCGTGGGTTAAACTGCACGCCGACTGATCGCTGTTGATCAGGTCAGGTGGTCCATCGTTTCTTGGTGAGGACGATGGCGGTGTTTGCAGCCTACCGGTGCGGCGAGCGGAGATGTCAGGACAAGTACTAATCTGGGACAAGGTTTCGCCGAAAGATCGGTGAAGGCGCAATGGTTTCGCCTTTTGACCGTCAAAAAGCCGCTGTCTTCGTAGAATATGGCGCGCGGTCTCTACCAGATAGACCATTGCTGCGCGCATGTTACGAATATGGAGTCTTCGCCGGGCTTCTTTCTTGAAGATCTGCTATCGATGAGCCGTTTCGTCGGTCTCGATAATGGGAACCTATTGTCGCTGATCGCCATCAGCCATTTTCGGCCAGCACAACTAGAGTAATGCGGGCATAGGAACCTTTCAATGAGAGAGCGAATGGCGGCTTTCGCATCGCCTGCACTCTAAACCTCATGCGCCGCTATTTACTTTGTTAAGGAGGGCATCGTCCAAGCTCTCACCGTGCAGCACAGAAATATCTCCGGTGGTTTCGAGCACGACGGCGCGAACTTGGCTGAAATGTAGCACGTTTGCCTCGCGAAGCTTCGCGATTACGTCACTGCGCGACGTTCTGGTGCGTATGAGTGCGTCTTCCAGAAAATCACCATTGCGCATCAGCAGGGTAGGCGCATTGTCAATTATTCCTCCGAAATCATCACGTTCGACGCGAATTCGAGATACCGCGTACTGGATGCAGAGAAGAGCTGCGATGGCGATCAAAGCTTGCGCCATGGCGCTCCACGTCGTGGCCTGCACGCATCCCGCGAGAAGGGAACCAATGGCAACGGTGGTAACGAAATCGAATGAGGTCATTTTGGAGAATGCACGTAGGCCGATGACACGCACGCAGATCACCACCCACGCAACGCCGATAAAGGCAAGGAGCGTGCCACGCAGAAGGACGTCGAGAGCGGAGATGTCAGTAAACATCAGCTTGCTTTCCGCTGCTTGGAGCGTTGGTAGAAGAGGTGTGCGAGGGTCAGTATGAGTGCGAAGGACACTGCGCCGAGGTAGCGCTCGTAAATACCGTCTATTTCTGTCGGTAAAAAGAAGAACACGGGAGCTGAGATGACCCAGACAATGCCGGTTGCGATCAGGATCGTACGGTATCGAGGACTTGCCCGTGCCGCCCCGCGCGCCAAAGCGAAACAGGCGACAGTCATCATGATGCCAAGGGCGTAAACTAGATAGATGTGGATTACCCAGCCGTCACTGTCATTATCGCCGTATTCGTTACGGGCCCCGATGAGGAACACTAACAGCCCGAAGATAATGAGTGCGATGATTCCGACGCTCCAGTCCCATGCGCCGAGATGAACGTGTGCGGACGAAACTGCGAGGCCAATTAACGCAGCGGAAAAGGCGTATAACCCGATATCGACTATAAATTCATAACGCCCGGCTCCCAGATCGCTGATTGTATCGGCAATCCAGTCATGATTTGGAACGACAAAGTCCGCGATGAGGATAGAGGCAGCCAGCGTAACGCAGCCAAAGACTGCAAGTAGGCTAAGGGACAAAAGAAGGAGCGGTTGCTCATCCACTTCGGCTGGCATCTGGCGGTTGGTTTCGGTGGTCGGCGGCATCTCGGCTCCTGAGAACAATATGCTTACAACATAGTCCGACATCGGAGCTTGGAAACCGAGATATAGGAAGTAGAAGTTCGTGCTCCTTGCAGCATTCTACAATTGGGCTCATTTTCGCGGTTCTCCGCATCTACCGCGAGAGGCCCCTCTCAAGAAGTGACGGTAACCATACTTCTCAGTTATCGTACCTTGAGCCAAAGATATCCGCACTCAGCGTTCAAAGTCCGCTTTGGGTAAGCTGCATCGCAGCAGTGAACTTGGGAATGAATGACCGCAGCGGGCCGACCCCATCGCAGACAATCGGATCTAACATTCTGCTACTGCGCACGCTTCGGCGGCGGCTCTGACCCCAATCTATCTATTCGTTTGCTTGCAACAAAAGCTCGCATGAGCAGAATGGGCGAGGCGTCAGTTTCTAAACGCAAGGCGTGATGAAAATACCGATCTACGCGAGGGCAAGGCTTGGCAAGAGACGAGAAATATATAGTAATCACGGCCAAAATTTTTTGTGTTGGGACAAGCATATGAGTGCAGTTGCGCGCCACAACGTAAAGACGACTGGCTCTGATGCGCGGGCTATGGTTTTTGCCCATGGATTTGGGTGCGACCAGTCTATGTGGCGGCACGTCGCGCCACACTTCGAGGGTAACTTTAACGTCATTACGTTTGACCATATCGGTGCTGGTGGATCTGATGCAGGGGGCTACGACCCCGCAAAATATGACACGCTTAATGGATATGCCTCAGACGTTGTCGAGATTGGCGAAGAGCTGAACATCCGAGACGGCATACTCGTAGGCCATTCTGTTAGTGCGATGATCGGCGCTCTCGCACATGTTGAGCGGCCGGATGTGTTTTCGACTTTGGTGATGGTCGGACCCTCCCCGCGCTACATTGACGACACATCTTACAAGGGTGGCTTTACTGTTGACGACATCACGGACCTGCTCGCGTCTCTTGAAGAAAACCCGCTCGCTTGGTCAGCCTCAATGGCACCTATGATCGTCGGCAACCCTGATCAGCCGGAGCACGGACAAGAACTGGCCGATAGCATTTGCAAGCTTGATCCTGTGATCGCAAATGGCTTTGCGCGTGCGACGTTTACGTCCGACAACCGGGAGGATCTGTGCAAGATTTCGGCAAGGACGCTCATTCTTCAATGCCGTGATGACATCATCGCCTCAGAACATGTCGGCAGGTACGTGCATGGCAAAATTCCGGGAAGCAAGTTTGTATTGCTGGACGCGACAGGCCACTGCCCAAACCTGACGGCGCCCAAGGAAGTAGTCTCGGCTATACGCGATTTCGTGTCATGAAAGAGCCCAAAAACGTGAGCTTTGGATCTGAAACACTCCCTGCGCGGTACGGCCTCCTGACAACCGATCAGACTGGAAAGGTGGTTGCAACAAACGAGAGGCTGGCCCTTTGGTTAGGCTTGGACGCCTTCCAAATGATAGATGCGCGGTTCGTGGAGATGCTGACGATAGCCAGCCGTATTGTTTTCGAAACCTCTATCGTTCCGCTTCTGTCTCTCCACGGACACGTCGATGGGGTCAGTCTTGATTTGACAGATGCCGAAGGTAATAAGCTGCCAGTTTTGCTGAGTGCAGAAGAGACAGGTGCTGGCGAACGCAAAGTGACCAGTTTTGTGTTTCTTCTGGCAGATGCACGACGTGCCTATGAACGTGACCTAAGCGACGCTCGTACTAAAGCGGAAGACCAATTGACGACCTCTTTGCACGAAGCCCAGCTGCGTGAGCAGTTCATCGCCATTCTTGGACATGATTTGCGGAACCCGTTGGCGTCGATCAGGTCGGCGATGAACATCCTATCGCGAGAACCACTCAGCCAACGCAGTCAAGACATCGTAGAGCTGACCAACGGCAGCGTACGGCGAATGTCACTTCTCATTCAGAACGTACTTGATTTTGCGAGAAACCGGTTGGGTAGCGGTATTCATCTGACAGTAACTACCGGAACGGATTTAGAGGCCGAACTTGAGCAGGTGGTTGCTGAGTTACGCTCGGCGCAGGCGGATCGGGAAATACAGCTGGAGACTAGCGATCTTGATACGGTCAGGTGTGATGTTTCGAAGGTCGGTCAACTTTTGTCAAATCTTCTAGGAAATGCAGTGACTTATGGCGATCCATCACAGCCAATCCAAGTCAGGGCCGTCAGGCCGGGCGCCGATAGTTTTGAGCTCAGTGTCAAAAATTATGGGTCGGCCATACCAGAGACAGCTATGGCGAAGCTCTTCGATCCCTTCGTCCGAAGCACCAGCCAAGAGGATCAGCAAGGTTTAGGGCTTGGGCTGCACATTGCGTCTGAAATTGCGAAGGCCCATGGCGGCAGCCTGCGTGTCAGGTCAGATGACAGCTTCACGTGCTTCACCTTGCTCATCCCACAGGGCGTCTCAAACTAGACTGGCTCTCCAGCAACGAATTTCTTTGCTATGCAGCAAGCAGATTCAAGTTCTCGGCTCTCAATGCAGTCTACCACCACTTCGTAACTTTCGAGCTGATTGTCGCCGTTGCTGACGTTGATCCTCAAAATCGAACGGCGGTTCTGTCCGCTTAGTCGACCTTCGCCCGTTTCCAGTGCCATGATCGCCCAACGGTAACGGTCGGATGTCCGTATTGAGCCCACATTGACGAATGCTGCGACTTGCATGAATGTCTGCTGATGGAACAACCACCATTTTATAGAACAGGCCTAGATGGGCAAAAAATTCCGGTTTCTTTTCCCGAATTACACCTAATTCTCAGAGACGTGGTTCACTACTTCGAGGTCAACGTCAACGAACCGCAAAACGTCTTGATTTTGGCCGAATATTCTAAGCTAGAGTATTGGAAGTATCTCTCGATTTCATGGAACTCCCCAGAAGTGGCGGAGAGCAAACGATACACATGGCTATGCGAACGAGGTTGTTTGGCGTTGTTGAATGGCCTCTCGCTAGACTTCCTTACAGAGCAACAGCTTGTTGGTTCTGAAGAATGGCAGCATGCACAGGCACTGGCTAGTGAGAGCTTACCGTATCTGAGGCAATTCCAGCCTGCTGATGAAGGACTTGAAGAAGGCCTCGATCTGCTGCTCGCTTCATTCACGTTCATTGCTGAAATGTCGCCAAAAGACCTCGACGAAGACAGCATGCCAATGTTCGCAACCCAAGCACAGGGCACTTGGTTCACTCGGAACGTTCTAGGCAATTATTACCGCTCAACCGCAGAACTCGATTTTGGGTAGAACCGAATAAAGCCGCCGTTGGCGCAAGAGTATCGAATGGCAACTTCGTCCCGCTAAGCGGACTTCTTATAGTCTTGGCCTTGAAAGGTAAATTAGCAGCTATTCTGGATAGATGATCACCGTGGCAGAAACGACTTGCTATGCCTTTACTCGATCGATTGAAGGCGGTGTATTGCTGTCCTGCCATCTCCTTGAAAAGCAGCAGCCAAGCAATTGTATCGATTGTACCTAGACAAGACCACATTCCTGCAAGGGCTGGGCCGCAAAGGCGCCGGGTCTTAATGATGCGCTCCAAGCCATCGTAGCCACTTCTCGGCAAGAGCCATCTTCTTACCGGCTTGACCAAGTTTCTGACGTGGAATAGTTGTTTTTTGAGAAGCGGGCGTTGTGTAATGGTTAAGACCTCAGTTTTCCAAACTGAAGATGCGGGTTCGATTCCCGCCGCCCGCTCCAGATTTTCTTTTCCGACACATTGCCTGCAAAGTAGTATTTTATGGACCGTTAAGTATTTGAAATGGCAAAATTATTTAAATTTTGAGCGCAAGCTTTCCAAACTGAAGATGCGGGTTCGATTCCCGCCGCCCGCTCCACCCCCTTTTAGCTCCTTTAAACTCGCGTGCACTTGGCTGACCTGTGGGCCTGAAACGCGACTGTGACGATAGGGTGCCTTGCGATGCCCCGGCGGCTTCTTTATGGGGCATGGAGGGAAAAATCCGGGACGGTCATGGCGGGCGAAAACGGCACAGATCAAGAGCGCGCGTCATCGCGTAAAATCGGAGTGCTGTCGGCGCTCTGGCCTTATATGCGGCCTTACAGTTTACTGATCGCAGCGGCAATTCTCGCTTTGACACTGACTGCCGTCGTCTCCCTGATTTTGCCGCTCGCGGTGCGGCGTGTTGTTGACGGGTTCGGAACGGAAGAAGCTGCCCTTCTTGATCAGTATTTTGGCGCTGCGGTTGTCATTGCAGCGCTTTTGGCTGTTGGGACGGGGCTGCGTTATTATCTGGTCACGCGGCTGGGTGAACGGGTGGTGGCCGACATCCGCAAAGATGTATTTGATCGCACCATCGGGATGTCGCCGGCGTTTTTCGAGCGGATCATGACGGGTGAGGTGTTGAGCCGGATCACCACCGATACCACGTTGCTGTTATCGGTCATTGGCTCGTCCGCCTCGATTGCGCTGCGCAATATTCTGATCCTCTTTGGTGGACTTGTGTTGATGCTGCTGACCAGCGCCAAGTTGACTGGGTTGGTATTGCTGATTGTGCCTGCCGTCATTGTGCCGATCATCTTGTTAGGCCGCCGTGTTCGGGCGCTGAGCCGCGAAAATCAGGACCATATCGCCGCCTCGTCGGGGAATGCTTCGGAGGCGTTGTTGTCGGTCCAAACCGTACAGGCTTTCACCCATGAGGCCCCGTCACGCAGGTTGTTTGGCGATCTGACAGAGCGCAGTTTCGATGCCGCCCGCAAGCGCATTGGCGTGAGAGCCATCATGACCGTGATCGTTATCTTTCTGGTGTTTATCGGAATTGTCGGCGTGCTGTGGATTGGTGCCCGCGACGTGCGGGCCGAGGTGATGACGGCAGGCGAATTGGTGCAGTTTCTGATCTACGCCATTATGGTCGCGGGGGGCGTTGCAGCCCTGTCAGAAATCTGGGGTGAGGTGCAGCGGGCGGCTGGCGCGACGGAGCGGTTGGTTGAATTGCTCAACACGGATGACAGCGTACAGGACCCTGTGCACTCCGTGGCCATGCCGGATGTCAAAGGGCAGGTCAGCTTCGATGGGGTGACGTTTCATTATCCGGCGCGTCCGGAAATTGCAGCGCTCAGTGACGTAAGCCTAGAGGTTTCTCCTGGCGAGACCGTCGCCTTGGTTGGCCCATCCGGAGCGGGCAAGACAACCATCATTCAGTTGCTTTTGCGGTTCTATGACCCTGATACGGGCGCAATCCGTATTGATGGCCGTGACCTGACGGAGGTCAGCCGGGCGGAGTTCAGACGCGCAATTGCGCTGGTACCGCAAGACCCGGTGATCTTTGCGGCTTCGGCGCGCGAAAATATCCGGTTTGGCCGACCGGGTGCGACAGATAGCGAGGTGGAGCAGGCAGCAAAATCCGCCGCGGCGCATGACTTCCTGACCGCCTTGCCCCAAGGCTATGACACATTCGTGGGTGAGCGCGGCGTCATGCTGTCAGGGGGCCAAAAGCAACGCATTGCCATTGCGCGGGCCATCCTGCGGGATGCGCCTATTCTGTTGCTTGACGAAGCAACCTCGGCACTGGACGCCGAAAGTGAGGCGGCTGTGCAAAACGCTGTGGAGGCTCTGTCTGAGGGGCGCACCACTTTGGTTGTGGCCCATAGGCTTGCCACCGTGAAGAAGGCCGACCGGATCATCGTGTTCGAGGCCGGTCGCATTGTGGCAACCGGCACGCATGACAGCCTTGTGGCGGAAGGCGGGCTTTATGCCCGGCTGGCCCAGCTGCAATTCACAACGGGTCTCGTTGACGCTTAATTCACCTTGCGCTGCTTTTGCGGGATGTGGAACGGTGTGCTCATAAAAGCAGACTTCTTAGAAAGGGAGACACTTATGGGACTTTTCAGCTTCGTTAAGAACGCGGGCAAATCGCTGTTTGGCAGCAAGGCGGAAGCCGCTGAGCCGGATGCGGAGACGCTCAACAAAGAACTCAGCGATCTGGGTTTGGATACCAAAGGGGCTGAAATCTCGGTCGCAGGAGACAAAGTGACCGTCAAGGGCGGCTCGATGAGCGAGGAAGAGCGTGAAAAGATCATTCTGGCGGTTGGTAACGTCGAAGGCGTGGCCGAGGTCGAGGATGAAGACGATGCGGTCAAGCCGACTTTCCATACAGTCGAAAAGGGCGACACGCTCTGGGCGATTTCGGCCAAAACGCTGGGCAATGGCGCACATTACCAGAAGATTTTCGAGGCCAATAAGCCGATGCTGACGCATCCGGACAAGATCTACCCCGGTCAGGTGCTGCGCATCCCTGCAGCCTGACTTGAGGGCTCAAGTCAGTTCAAATTCATGCGAGAGGGCGTCCAACGGGGCGCCCTTTTCGCTTTTGCGCAGCGTCAGACTTGCGCGAACGATCAATTCCGCCCATCTTTTGGGCTCGACGAAAAGGCCGGTACAAGGCCAATAGGGAGGAAATATGGGGAAACACTACGCAGGCCGTGCGGACCGCGACGCAATTGAAGCGGAGAGCGCGTGGGAAGACCGCGACCTTCCGAAAACCATGCATGGCATGTTGGCCGATGTGAAAGAGCGTTTTGGCGAGCGGCCGGCTTTCTCCTATCAGTTGACCTCTGGCCCGAGCGATCCGAAGGAAACCCTGAGCTGGAACGAGGTCTATGACCGCTCGTGCCAGACCGCCAATCTGCTGCGCGGACTGGGTGTCGGCGAAGACGACGTGGTGGCCTACGTGCTGCCGAACGCGACAGAGACATTGGACGTTCTTTTGGGCGGCATGATCGCGGGCATTGTGAACCCGATCAATCCGCTCTTGGAGCCTGAACAAATCAGCGCCATTCTTCGCGAAACCGGCGCTAAGGTTGTGGTAACCCTGCGGCCGTTCCCGAAGACCGATTTGGCTCAGAAGGTTGCCGAGGCGGTCAAGGACGCGCCCGGCGTGACCCATGTGCTAGAGATTGATCTGCTGCGCTACTTGACGGGGCTAAAGAAATTTATCGTACCTCTAATCCGGCCGAAGGTGGCGGTCAGTCACCACGCAACGACGCTTGCGTTCAACGCGGAGCGCGCAAAGCAAAACAAGACGCTGGATTTTGCTGACAGCACAGGCGACCGCGTGGCCGCGTATTTCCACACGGGCGGGACGACCGGCATGCCCAAGGTCGCGCAGCACAAGTATTCCGGCATGGTCTATAATGGCTTTCTTGGCCATACGCTGTTGTTTGATGAACATGACGTCATCATGTGCCCGCTGCCGTTGTTCCATGTCTTTGCGGTGCATGTGATCTTGATGGCGATGATCCGGTCTGGGGCGCATGTGGTCTTCCCGACGCCGCAAGGCTATCGCGGCGAGGGCGTGTTCGACAATTTCTGGAAACTGATTGAACGCTATGAGGTGACCTTCATGATCACCGTGCCAACAGCCATTTCTGCGTTGATGCAGCGGGCGGTGGATGCAGACATCTCATCGCTCAAGATGGCTTTCTCGGGTTCCTCCCCGTTGCCGGTCGAGCTATACAAACGGTTCGAGAAAGCGTGCAACGTCACCATCACCGAAGGCTACGGCCTGACCGAGGCCACCTGTCTGGTCTCGATCAACCCGCCCGACGGCGAAAAGAAAATCGGCTCCATTGGTATCCCGTTTCCGTATTGCGACGTGCAGATCCGTGCGGTCTCTGATGGGGCGGTTTGCGGACCGGACGAGATTGGAGAGATTTGCGTCTCCAACCCCGGCGTTTTCGCGGGCAACACCTATACCGAGGCCGACAAGAACGTGGACCTCTACCGTGACGAGGCATATCTGCGCACTGGCGATCTGGGGCGCATCGACCCAGATGGCTATCTGTGGATCACCGGCCGGGCGAAAGACCTTATCATTCGCGGCGGGCACAATATCGACCCTGCCGAGATTGAAGAGGCGCTGGCGGGCCATGAGGATGTCGCCTTTGCCGGCGCCATTGGCCAACCGGACGCGCATGCCGGTGAGATCCCGTGTGTCTATGTCGAGTTGGTCGCGGGCTCTACGGCCACCGTCGAGGACCTGATGGCGCATTGCAAAGAGCATGTGCATGAGCGTGCAGCATGGCCAAAATATATCGAGCTGATGGACGAGCTGCCAAAAACGGCCGTGGGCAAAATCTTCAAGCCTGATTTGCGCCGTGCTGCGATTACGCGGATCTACAACAGGGCGCTGGCAGATGCAGGCCTGTCAGCTGAGGTTACTTCTGTGTTGGAAGACAAGAAACGCGGGCTGGTCGCGCAGCTTAGCAAGACCGGCGAGGTCAGTGACACGGCCATTACCACGGTGCTGGGCGAGTTCACGCGGCCTTGGGAGTGGGTCGACTGATCGCTCGGTCTGCTTCTTCCTAAATGCGCGCTGCGCGCGTTATGGTGTTTGCGTTCTTGGGGAGCTTTGCTCCCCGCCACGCAGGCATCCCCTCAGGATATTTATGAACATGGGAAGCCATCAGCCTAAGCGCAGGCTGCGTAAGGGCGATTTTCGAGATGAGGGGGATGGTGCTGTGAGGGAGGATTGAACTCCCGACCTCACCCTTACCAAGGGTGTGCTCTACCACTGAGCTACCACAGCATGCACGGCGTCACGGACGGCGTGGGCGGGTGGATACGATCAAAACCCCGGCGGCGCAACCCTTATCTGGACCCTTTGTCCGGCCCGCGTTAAGAGAGGGCATGCAGGGCAAAACGACATCGCAAGGGGCCTCTTCGGGGGCGACACAGAGTCAAAGCGAGGCTGCGCAGCGCGAGGCCCGGCTGAAAGCTGCTCTGAAGTCGAACATGGCCCGTAGAAAGACCCAGGCGCGGCAGAGAAAAGCGTCTGAAAACAACGATAAAAACGATTAGAGGCAGGCAGTTATGGATAAGATAGTCGTCACGGGCAATGGCCCGTTGAAAGGTCAGATCCCGATCTCGGGCGCCAAGAACACCTGCCTCAAGCTGATGACGGCGGCGCTGTTGAGCGACGAGCCACTGACACTGACCAACGTGCCGCGGCTGTCGGATATCAAGACATTGGGCGCATTGCTGGAATCGCTGGGCTGCGAGGTTGCGCTTTTGAATGGCGGCAACGTCATGGCGCTGTCGGCGGGCATGATCACGTCGCGCAAGGCCGAGTATGACATGGTGCGCAAGCTGCGGGCCTCGTTCAACGTGCTGGGGCCGTTGCTGACGCGAGAGGGGGAGGCCACGGTCTCGTTGCCAGGCGGCTGCGCGATTGGGGCGCGGAAGGTAGACCTGCACCTGATGGCACTGGAGAAACTGGGCGCAGAGCTAACCCTTCAAGAGGGATATGTGCATGCAAAGGCGCCTGAGGGCGGATTGATTGGCGCTGAGATCGAGTTCCCGATGGTCACTGTCGGCGGCACAGAAAATGCGATTACGGCAGCGACTTTGGCGCGTGGTACCACCGTGATCAAAAACGCAGCGCGCGAGCCCGACACTGTAGACCTGTGCAAATGCCTGTCCTCGATGGGGGCCCAGATTGACGGTGCCGGAACCTCAACCATCACCATTGAAGGAGTGGAGCGGCTGCATGGGGCGACACATGAGGTGATCCCTGACCGGATCGAGCTGGGAACCTTTATGATTGCACCTGCAATTGCAGGCGGCGAGGTCGAGCTGCTTGGTGGTCGGCGGGAACTGGTGGACGCGTTTTGCAACAAGCTTGAGGCCACCGGGGTTCAGATCGAGGAAACGGCGACCAGCCTGATCGTGCGCCATGACGGCTCCCGGCTGAAACCCGTGGATGTCGAGACCGAGCCGTTTCCAGGCTTTCCGACCGATTTGCAGGCGCAGATGATGGCGGCGCTGTGTTTTGCCGACGGGGTGTCGGTATTGCATGAGACGATCTTCGAGAACCGCTTCATGCACGCCCCAGAGTTGATCCGCATGGGGGCAAAGGTGGATGTACAGGGCGGCCACGCAACCGTGACGGGTGTCGAAAGAATGAAGGGCGCACCTGTGATGGCAACCGATCTGCGCGCCTCTGTGTCGTTGATCCTCGCCGGGCTGAAAGCCGAAGGGGAGACCGTTGTGGGCCGGGTCTATCATCTGGACCGCGGTTATGAGCGGATCGAGGAAAAACTCGGTGCGGTCGGTGCCGACATTCAGCGAGTGCCGGAATGACGCAAGACGCACGGTTTGAAGACGGGGCGGACCGCCCGCTGCGGCTGATCGCGGCGGATGCGGAGGATTTGCAGGTGATCTCTTCGCTGTCGCAGGACGCGGTATTTCCGGTTGGCGAGATGAAGTATGCGGCCAAGAACCGCCGCTTTGCCCTTTTGCTGAACCGCTTTCGCTGGGAAGACGCAACGCGCAAGCGCCAACGCGACCGTGCCTATGAGCGCGCGCAGGCAGTGCTGTCTTTTGACGACGTACTGAAGGTGACGACACAGGGCGTCGACCGCACGGATGGCGACGTGGTCATGTCGCTGCTGGCGATTGAATGGCAGCCGGGGGAAGACGGAGCAGGGCGGCTTGAGCTGATCTTGGCAGGTGACGGCGCGATTGGTCTGGATGTGGAATGCATCAATGTCACGTTGCAGGACGTCACGCAGGCCTATATTGCCCCATCGGGCAAGATGCCTCAGCACCCGGAATAGTTGGGGCTCCACTTTTTTTGCCCCTGCATGTAGCCCAAGGACAGTGATGCCTCAGTTTCTCGACACCAGCTCCCCGGAATTTGACGCGGCCTTTACCGCTCTTCTGGGTATGAAGCGCGAAGACAGCCCGGATGTGGACGCGGTGGTGGCGGAGATCATTGCTGATGTGAGGGCACGTGGCGACACGGCGGTGATTGAGCTGACGGCCAAGTTTGACCAGCTGGAGTTGACGCCTGAGACGCTGGCCTTCACGCCCGATGAGATTGCAGCGGAGGTGGCTAAAGTTTCTGCCGAGGATCGTGCTGCGCTTGAATTGGCGGCAGACCGTATTCGCGCCTATCACGAGCGCCAATTGCCCGAGGATGCCAGTTGGAGCGGTCCGCATGGGGAGATGCTAGGTTGGCGTTGGGGGCCGGTGTCTGCGGCGGGGCTTTATGTGCCGGGCGGGCTGGCGAGCTACCCGTCATCTGTGTTGATGAACGCCATCCCGGCACGGGTGGCCGGCGTCAACCGTCTTGCGATTTGCGCCCCCACGCCCGCCGGCATTTGCAACCCATTGGTGCTTCTTGCAGCCGAATTGAGCGGCGTGGACGAGATATACCGGATCGGGGGGGCGCAGGCGATTGCGGCACTTGCCTATGGCACCGACACGATTGCGCCGGTGGACAAGATCACCGGGCCGGGCAACGCCTTTGTTGCAGCTGCCAAACGTCGGGTCTTCGGCAAGGTCGGCATCGACATGATCGCCGGGCCCTCGGAAATTCTGGTTATTGCAGACAAGGACAATGATCCTGACTGGATCGCGGTCGACCTGTTGTCTCAGGCTGAACATGACGAAAGCGCGCAATCCATCCTGATTACGAATGACGCCGCATTTGGCAGGGCTGTGGCCGAGGCTGTGGAGCGGCAATTGAAGACGCTGGAGCGGCGCGACATTGCTGCCAAGAGCTGGCAGGATTTTGGCGCGGTGATCGTGGTGCGTGATATGGCGGAGGCAGTGCGTCTGTCTGACAAGGTCGCGCCGGAACATCTTGAGATTGCGTGTGAAAATGCGGATCAAGTTGCTACCGAGATCAACCACGCTGGCGCAATTTTCATAGGCTCCTGGACGCCTGAGGCGATTGGGGACTATATCGGCGGTCCGAACCATGTGCTGCCGACGGCGCGGTCTGCACGGTTCTCCTCGGGGTTGTCGGTGATGGATTTTGTGAAGCGTACGACCCTGTCGAAAATGACACCTGAAGCGTTAAAGGCGATTGGTCCCGCGGCCGAGCGGCTGGCCACCTCGGAAGGGTTGCAAGCGCATGGGTTGTCAGTCCGCGCAAGATTAGACAGGCTGAACGAATGACCGAAACCAAACCGACAGACCGGCTGATCCATATCGAGATTGACGATGCGGGCCTGCCGACGCCGACGCCTGAGATAGAACAGGAGCGTAAGGTCGCGATATTTGACCTGTTGGAGGACAATACCTTCGCCATCCCGCGCGACGATGTACCTGAGGGGCCGTATAAGCTGCTATTGGCTATTCGGGAGCGCCGTCTGGTTTTCGATATAACCACCGAGAAAGAAGACCCAGCCGGGGAATTTCATCTGTCTTTGACCCCGTTTCGGCAGGTGGTGAAGGATTATTTCCAGATCTGCGAAAGCTATTTTGACGCGGTGAAGCGCCTGCCTCCCTCGCAGATTGAGGCCATTGATATGGGGCGCCGTGGCATTCACAACGAGGGCGCGCGGGTCTTGCAGGAGCGGCTGGAGGGTAAGGCAGAGGTCGATATCGACACCTCCCGCAGGTTGTTCACGCTCATTTGCGTCCTGCACTTCGGAGCCTGATCTGATGAGCAAGGACATACCCCAATCGGTTTTGTTCTGCTGCGACCACAACGCTGTCAGATCGCCCATGGCCGAGGGGATGATGAAGAAGTTCTACGGCACCTCGATCTATGTTCAATCGGCCGGGGTGAAGAATGACCTCGACATTGACGGGTTTTCGATTGCGGTCTGCGGCGAGATCGATGTGGAGCTGACCCGGCACCGGACGCGCTCATTTGAGGAAATGCAGGAATGGGGTGATGACCTGTCGGGGTTCGATTTGATTGTGGCGCTGAGCCCTGCCTCTCAGAGGCAGGCGCTTGAATTGACACGATATTACCATTTGGACGTGGAGTATTGGCCGATCCTCGATCCGACGGGTTTGGGCGAAGGGCGCGAGGAAAAGATGAATTCCTACAGGCAGGCCCGCGAACAGATCAAGTCTCGGATTCTGCAACGTTTTGGCCCACCCGTGGAGGAATAGCGGACCCTCTGCCCTCGGCGCTTGTTGTGATCATACAGTTTGCCCTTGAAAATCCGACATTCGCGGCGCATTTAGTCAGCGTCTGCACCCTGCGGGCGAAACACAAAGATGGAGTGAACATGGCCAAGGAAGAACTGCTCGAATTCCCCGGTGTCGTGAAGGAACTCCTGCCTAACGCGACGTTTCGGGTCGAGCTGGAAAACGGCCATGAGATCATCGCGCATACGGCAGGCAAGATGCGCAAGAACCGCATCCGCGTTCTGGCAGGCGACAAGGTGCAGGTCGAAATGACCCCCTACGATCTGACCAAGGGTCGGATTAATTATCGATTCAAATAGGTCGAAACGGATGTTTCGACCAGTGCAGGGACAGCGTGTGGCCGCAGGCCATATGCGGCCTGACACTACGTTTCAATTCTGGGCGCGGTCATGACCGCCTTCAAAGCTGACCCCTCGTTGAAACTCATCCTCGGCTCCGGTTCTCCGCGCCGACTGGAATTGCTGGCACAGCTTGGCGTTGTGCCCGCCGACGTGCGCCCCCCTGACATTGACGAAGCCCCTATAAAGGCCGAACTGCCGCGCCCGTATTGCGCCCGCATTGCGCGGGGCAAGGCGGAGGCGATGGAGTTGGCGGGTGACGAGGTTGCACTGTGCGCCGATACCACCGTCGCCATGGGGCGGCGGATCATGGGCAAACCGGCTGATGAAAAGGAGGCGGCGGCGTTCTTGCTGGCTTTGTCCGGGCGACGGCACCGGGTGATTACATCCGTCGTGGTGCGGCGGGGCGGTGATTTTTGGGCCAAAGACGTGGTCACCACGGTGAAAATGAAAATGCTGAGCGACGCGGAGTTGAACGGCTATCTTGCCACGGAGGACTGGCGCGGCAAGGCGGGGGGCTATGCCATCCAAGGGCCTGCAGGCGCGTTCATCCCTTGGATACAAGGCTCCTACACTGGCGTCGTTGGCCTGCCTGTGGCGGAAGCCGCGTCTTTGCTGCGCGCCTCGGGGTATGTGCTGTGAAGGGTTTGCAGATCGTTCATGACGTTCTGGATGGCCGTCCTGCCGCTGCGTTGATGCGCGACGGTGTGCTCGATGATTTCCTGCTAAGCGCGCCGGATGATGCGCCGCCTGTGCCAGGTTCGATTTTCCGTGCGATCACCGACCGACCCTTGAAGGGGCAAGGCGGGATGATGATGAAGCTGCCAGATGGCGGTATGGCGCTGTTTCGTGGGGCAAAAGGGTTGAAGCCTGGGGAGCCAATGCTGGTTCAGGTGACCTCATACGCGGAGGCTGGCAAGGCCGTGCCGGTGACCGACCGGATCATCTTCAAAGGCCGCTACGTGATCGTTACGCCGGGGGCGGCTGGCATCAACGTGTCGCGCCAAATCCGTGACGAGGAAGAGAAGGTGCGCTTGCTGGAGATCCTGCACCAGTTCGAGATGCCTGAGGGTGTTGGGTTGATTGTCAGGTCCAGCGCCGAAGGCGTGACAGAGGACGACATTGCGGGCGAGGCAGAGCATTTCCTGGGGCTTGCCGACGCGGTCTTGAACGACAAAGACACGCAACCCGAATTGCTGGTCGATGGCGGCGACGCGCAGGAATTGGCAGAGCGTGAATGGCCCGTCGCCGAAACCGTGGACGGGTTCGAGGCGCATGGCGTGCTGGACGATTTGGCGTTGCTGGACACTGCGGAGGTCGCCTTGGGCGGCACTACGCTGTTCATCGAACCCACGCGGGCACTGGTGGCCGTGGATGTGAACACTGGTGGAGATTTCTCACCTGCGTCGGGATTGAAAGCCAATCTGGCCTGCGCACGGGCGCTGCCCCGGCAGCTCAGGCTGCGCGGGCTGGGCGGGCAGATCACGCTGGATCTGGCCCCCATGGCCAAGAAGGACCGTAAGCAGTTCGAACAGGTGTTACGATCGGCCTTTAAGGCAGATCCGGTGGAGACAGCGCTGGTCGGCTGGACGCCTTTGGGCCATTATGAATTGCAACGCAAACGCGAGAGACTGCCAGTGCCGAAAGGGATAGCGTAATGGCCTGCCCGATATGTTCCAAGGATGCGGCGGAGAAGTATCGCCCGTTTTGCTCAAAACGCTGCGCGGATATTGATCTGGGCAAGTGGATGACAGGGGCTTACGCCGTGCCAAGCGAAAGCGAGGATGACGCGGATGAGTTGGTGCAAGAGCTGGACAAAGCCATGCGTGAACGCGCCGAGGATGACGCGTCGAAACTGCACTGACCCCGATTGTCGCAAAATTCGGAAATCCCCTCTGGACAGCCTGAAACCGCTGGCCTAAATAGCGGGACGTTCGCAGGAAATAACCCTATGCGGACGCCCGGTGCCCGGGTAGCTCAGGGGTAGAGCAGTGGATTGAAAATCCTCGTGTCGGTGGTTCAAATCCGCCCCTGGGCACCACTATATTTTGTTAAGCTTCTGAAAAGATTAATAATGATTTTACGGAAGCGGAGTTGATCCACCCTTTCGACCACCTTTGGAGCATAAGTTCTTCCTCGAAACTTGGGAAAAAACTCGCCTGGCGATGCTCAGAAGGGAACTTTCTTAAGCAGATGACCCCTACACAAAGATTGCAGCCCTGACTGGGCAGTAGGGGGCAGTAACTGCTATCTCGCAGACACCAAGTTAGGTTAAATCCTGCAACTGTTCGCGGGACTGCTTGCCAAGTTCCGATAATAAGCGTCGAAGGAGGTCATTCTCTTTCGAGCGCATCCCATGCCGGTACCCCGAATGAGATCTTCCCTGTCTTTGCCCCCCACCCGCTCCGTGCATCCGGCAGACTCTCCATCCTCTCACGGCAGGGGACTTGCACAGAAGGCCGGAGCGTTTCGAGTGCGCAGTGCATCTGGGCGCGTCATGCGCCCTTTGCATGGGGTTTGCGTTAATTTTGGTCACTAACCCGCCCCCCGTGGCTTACGTCGCCAACAATGGCCTGCCCGCCGCTCTCAACGTTCACGCGCTCGACCCGCACTACTTGCTTTCCGCTTTTCCTGTAACGATGCAGCGTATCAATCTGCTTTGAGTAAGTTCTCGCCAGTTTGTTGAGCGCCCTCTCAGCCGCATCCTGTTGAGGTATGTTTTCAACATGTGTGAGGCGTCTCACCATCATCATGGTTGCTTGGTGAACCGCAGCCATCTGCGCAAACAATAGCGCTTCTGCGGCATCCCTTGGTTTCATAGAATCCATGAACCCCAAGACAAAATTTGAAGCGTCTTCGTCTATTGCATTGCCTTGGGACCCTAGAATGGCAATCTGCTTGATCAACGCGGCCGTCGCCTTTGCGTGCCCCATCGCGTCTGAAATAATCTTCGAGCCTTCGATCTGCTCTATAAGCAGGCTGCGCTTGCACTCGTCCCAGTTTAGTTTGACGCTGGCTTCCGTCTTTTTTTTCGAATTGGAGACAGCATCTTTCACAGGTCGATCCAATCAATTTTAGGGAGTACCTAGACCACTGTTGAACGGAGATCTGTCGAAACTAACTGGGATAATACTTCTCCCTGTTCAGTGAAGCAATGTTCATCTTATGTTCCAAGCCATACCATTACGTCCCAAAAGTATCGGTTTCCGTTTTGCGATGCGCTTAGAAGCGCTGACGGCCACAGATTGCGTAGAGCTTGTTTGTCCCAAATGCTCTGGGCGGCAATTGGTTGCGCCTTACCAGCTTCTGCAGAGGTTTCCGGAAGATACGCACCTCGATAGGATTAGCTCAAGGGTTCGTTGTACTGCTTGCCGTTTCCACTCAGACGTCAACAATCCGACAAGATGAGCTAGCCAGCCCCATAGCTTGCACTTCTTCGCCAGCGTTAGGTCATTCTTTTCGTTTCTGTGTGACGGTTATTCCATCTGGTTGTTGTGTTACAAAAAACACTCAGTTAGGGTGCGCTTGCAAAACCGGCGAGGAATCAAATGGCGCGACCAAAAGCAACGAATCCAAGAACTAAGGCAGCAAATGTCCGTCTCACAGAAGAAGAGCGTTCGGAAATAGAAGCTGCTGCTGCTACTCAAGGATATAACTCTCTCAGCGAGTATTTTCGCGCTCTTCATGCGCAGTTTTCCCAGACGGAGCAGCCTGACTTAGGAACGAAAAAGATCAACCCACGCGATTTTCCTGCTAAACTGCTGCGACCGTTTCACAAGACTGAACATGGTGAAATTCTTTGGGGCGATAGCCGCAGCTACCTATTCAATAAGGCCAAAGAGAACAGCGTCGATCTCATCATGACTTCGCCGCCTTTCGGATTGGTGCGAAAGAAGAGCTATGGAAATGAAGACGCGGATCGGTATTGCGACTGGTTTCGACCCTTTGCCGAAGGTGCGCATCGCGTCCTGAAAGATACGGGTAGCCTAGTCATCGACATTGGCGGTGCATGGGTGCCAGGGCAACCAACCCGCAGTCTCTACCACTTCAAACTCCTCGTCATGCTGGTTGAGGAGTATGGTTTTCATCTGTGTCAGGAGCATTACTGGTTCAACCCGTCAAAGCTCCCAACTCCAGCTGAATGGGTCAACGTCCGCCGTGTGCGCGTCAAAGACGCTGTAAACACCGTCTGGTGGCTCTCAAAGACACCATTTCCCAAAGCCAATAACAAACGCGTCCTTCAGCCGTATTCCAAGTCGATGAAGCATCTGCTGAAAAATGGTTACAAAGCCAAGCTACGCCCATCCGGGCATGACATTTCTGACAAGTTCAACAAGGACAACGGCGGTTCTGTCCCGCCGAACCTGCTGGCCATCGCGAATACGGAATCCAATGGGCGTTACCAAGATAACTGTCGCGCCGAAAACATCCCAATTCATCCGGCACGCTTTCCCGCGCAACTCCCTGAATATTTCATTCGCTTCCTGACTGATCCCGGCGATTTAGTCGTTGATCCGTTCGGCGGCTCTTGCGTCACAGGCGTCGTGGCTGAGAATTTGAAACGTCGCTGGACATGTTGTGAGCTATCCGAAGAATACCTCCTTGGTGCGCGCGCTCGCTTTGAACCGACGCTTCAACCGTTGCCCAAGGATCGCGGCATCCCCTACGAAATTGCATCGCCGTGCGCCCTTCCTGTGAACGAAGAAAAAGTGACGCTCTTCGCAGACGGTGGCGCTCAACGCCCTGCCTCGATGCGCAAGAAGGCTGCGTCAAAGATTGCCGCCGAGTAAACACCGCTCCCTCTGCCCTTTGCTATGCAGGGGGAGCAAGCAACCTCTCCCGTACCCAAAGCCGCAACCGCCCATCTGTTAACCCCTCGAAATCCACTGCGCGCGGCGCTGCGGCTGCTTCATCTATTAGGGCAGGGGGGCTGCGGTTCAGAGCAACGAGTGAGGCGCGAACCAGGCCATCTATCTCCGCTTCCGGTGCATAGCCACGTGCATAGCGCACGATTTGCCCCACAGCCTCGCGGAAGCGGGCGTTTGCCGTGTCACCCGCCAGATACTTGACCTCGACAATTCCCTTTGCCCGACCGGCTTGCCGGTCGGTGATCACCAAATCCGGCCGATCCGCTGCGAGATTCATTCCATAAGCTGCCAGAGCCGCTTCCAGTCGCTCTTCAGAGGGCTCTAGGGCGGGGGCGGCGAACAATCCACCGCTACCCTGCCAGAAGATGTCATAACGTCCGCACGAAATGACCGGCGCTCCAGATGTCTTACCGAGTAGGGCAAGGTTCATCGGTTCGCCCGTCTCCGCAGCGAGGGCTTCGCCGATTCCGAGTCCCACAGCCAACTCAAAGCGACGCCACTGCTCCAAAGGTCCGATGAGCGTGCTTTGCAGAACGCTGCTCAGCGCCTCTTCGTCTCCCGCCTCAATTCGCGCCAGAGTATCAAATGCAGCTATTGCCAGCCGATAGATCATCCGTCGTGACCGCGCGGCGTCCCGCAACGCTCCTGGTCCCGGCCTGCGATGGACGGACACGTTCTTCAGCACCTCGCGCAAGGCATCGAGGCGCTTTACTGCCGTCACATCCGCCATCGTTTCTTCGACAAGACCGGCATAGGCCGATCCCTTAGGCTGAACGGCGAAGAGCCGCGCCGCGTAGGTCGAAGCTGTCTGGACCACCCACGCAACTACTTGGTTTGGCCCCGTGTTAAAGCTACGCACTGGCTCTTCGTAGACCACGAGTGACGGATGCCCAGAAACACGCCGTGCGAGCATCGTATCGCGCGCGTCGATCCGCCCACGCGCGACAGCATCGTCCGTCCGTTTGACGAATTGCAGCAGGCTTTGGGCTTCGTGCCGATGCGTCAGTAGATAGGATAGAAATGTCCGCACGGGTTCCGACAGTGCCCAATGCGCGCGAAGCAAGTCCAGGTCCCGTGCGTGATCAAGATGAGGGCTTTCCGCCCCCGCAAGTGTCCCTTGCCGGAAATACCGAAGGAACACCCCCGCCGCATAGTCGTTGATAGCCCGGTCGAGGGTCGCCATCACACCGCCACGGAGGCCATCCGCGCTTTAATCCGTATACTCTGATCAGCATCAAGACCAAAGACCTCCACGGCCTTGCTAGCCAGAAACTCCGCATCCTGCACAACAATACCGTCAAGCATAGGGAGTAGCACCATGTCTACCGCATCGAGCAGGGCTTCCTTCATTGAAGCCGCCGGTGTGGCGAAGAACTCTGCGTCTTCTTCCATCGCCTGGACAGCCTTCATCGCGTCGATGATTGGCGCAGGACCGATCACCCGTACCGAGTTGATCGCTTCCCAAAATTTGGAGAGAGGGCAGGGGGCTCCTGCCGCCGGCCCCGACCAGGCAGGCTCCTCCTTGCGTAGGAAGGCTTCAATGAAACCTGCCGTGTCGCTGGGGGCATCTACATAGACCCAGCCAAAGCGTCGTGCGAGTGCATAGGACATTTGATAGAGGGACGCCTTGTCGATGGAGTTAATCGTCGCCACCAACCGCCAATGCGGTCCCGGCGCAAACTCATGCGAGGCCGCCGAAGGCTTGCTTTCCGGCAGGATCACATATTGCAGGCTGTCTTTGTCCTCAATATCGAGCCGGTAGGGTAGAGTAGTTTGCTGACCCGACAGCACTGTGAAGAGCGGCCCGATCACCTTGTCGATGTCACACCGGTTTAGCTCGTCGATGATGAGCGGACGGTCGAAGCGCCGCAGCAAAACCCCGGGGATGAAAGCTACCGATCCGCTGCCGATAGGCTGATAGCCACCGATGATGTCCTGGGAACTCCAATCCGAGGAGCCCGTTACCAATGTCCATTTCCCGCCCGTCAGCACCGTTGCAATATGGCGCGCAAGCGTCGTCTTCCCCGTCCCTGGCGGGCCATAGAGCATAATATGCTGCTTGCCCGAGGCGAGCGCAGCATTGATCTGGCGATAAACCGCAGGGTCGATGCCCAAAAGATCAGTCATCTCGGGGATTTGCAGCGAGGCAGGCGCGACGATCTCGTCGTCATCTACTGCTTCGTTTTCCTCGTCATCAATGCCATAGCCCGCCGCAACAACCGGGGGCGCTACAGGTCCTGCCGCCTTCCAAGCGTCGGAGATATTCTTCTTCAGCCGTTCGAACTCCGCCTTGTCGCTCAAGTCATAGACGGGGATCGGCACCGCCGCACCGCCTTCCGGCGATACCGTAATGCCCGCCGCCAGTGTGTCACTCACCTCGCCATAGGTCAGCGTGCGTGGTATGCTATTGAGCGTCACCTCGACCTCCTGATCGCGCGGCTGCACACCAAGAAGACCCGCCATCAGATAGGGCAGGGGAGCGCCTTTGAACGTCATTGCCCCACTGTCAGGATCGAAGTTGAAGGGCTCCGCAGAAGAACCTTGCGGCGTTGCACCGTGGAATACGAAGAGCGCGTGGACTTCGAGGCTGTCGTCGCGGAAATAGTCAGTTATCCCCTGCTGCACCAACGGCACCAAGCGAAACACCACTCCTGCCTTGTCTTCTTGGGAGGCGTTGATCGCACCTAAATTCAGAGCGCCATCCGCAGGATTGACAGCTTTCCAGCCCGCGCCGTCAGGCTCAATCTGGTAAATCCATCTCGGCGGCTTGTTCACCGAGTAGTTTGGTTCCTTCCAGAAGCCCGTTTGCAAATCAATGTCGTGACGCGCGCCCAAGCTATCACCGAGTTTGAAGCCGCACTGGGAGAATTGCAGGCCCTTGTCTTTCAACTGGTCTTTGAACCATCTGAAAAAATCGACTTCATAAATCTTTGTTTCGTCTGCCATAATATAGGGGCGCCTTGTCGCAATTCTTCATCTTATCGATTCACGACACTAATGCTGAAGGCGAGCATCGTCTATCTACTAGATAAATCGAAGAAATTTCGTTTATCTTTTTTTTGGGTTGCTTGGTGTTCAGGCCGCTTCGCTTAGCGAAGTCGAAGTTACGCTCGTCGCGGCGTCCGTTCGCTGACTTTAAACAACCGTACGATCTCAAGTGCGGCGCGCTGTTCCTTGTCCCTCATGCATCGCACCTCGTCCTTCTGAGCGACAGACAGGGCGGGGGACCAGCCCCCGATCCTGCCCCGATTGTTCAACATCTCCTCTGAGCGCTCCTTCAGGGACGGCTTGCGCTCCTCGCGCTCGCCCTCTTCGCGCGGCTGACGGTCCTGCCGATACAATGACGCCCGCAATGACGTACTGATCCCTCGGCGCCGCTCCAGATCTCTATGCCCATCCAGTTTGCGAACTACGGCAATCAACACCGTACTATTGCCGAACTTCTCATGCTGCGAGCGCATGCAGCGAGGAAATCAGATGAACGAGTCGGGCTCAAAACAGACATTCGCCGAACCTACCGTGATCAGAAGGTGTCAGATTAGTCAGGTTGTCAGGTTCACGTCCCAATCTGACAACCTGACAATTCTGACAAGTCTTCTACTTTTTCCTGTGCGAAGCTGATGAGATCATAGCGGCCACGGCCTGTCTTCTTGATCTGACCCTTCTCCACCATGCGCTTTAGGGTTTTGTCAGTGTTTGCCTCAGACAACCCTGTGTGTCGCTGGATTGCAGACGGCGTATGACAGCTATCTTCGAGAGCCTTGATAATCAAACGGCGGGTGTCGCCGACAAATACGCTGTCTGGATCGCCAAGGTATTTCCATCGGCAGCGTTCTTCATCAAACTCTACTGCATGTTGGAAGCCTTTGATGTCACGGCCCTTGCCATAGAGGGTCACCTCGGTTCCTGTCTCTCCGACCTTTGCACCAAGGATGACAGTGGCGTCAGCGGCGCCCGTAAGGCCCGTAGAGCCTGATACAGTGTCGTAAACGTCGTCTGCGTCGGCTTTGCGCACGTGATGCACTACAAGGACGCCTATGCGGCTCTCTGAGGCCAGTCGATGCAAGCCGCGCAGTGCCGCATAGTCAGCTTTGTAGTCGTCCTTGCCGCCGCCTGTGGGGCGGATGGTGGCCAACGTGTCCACAATGAGCAGGCGTGGGTTCTTTACCTCTGCAGCCCATGCTTCCATGCATTGCAACCCGCCCTGATCAACCCGATGGGCCTCAACCGCAAACTTCAGCCGCGAAGGCCATTCCACGCTCGGTTGAATCTTGGTGAGACGGTCCTTCAGTCGGCGCTGGTTGTCCTCAAGAGCAAGATAAAGTACGTCACCTTGGTCGCAGATGGTCCCAAGAAATTGACCGCCCTCAGCGACCGCAAAAGCGAGATCTAACGCAGCCCAACTCTTGCCCAGCTTTGGCTTGCCGCAGAACAACGTCAGACCTTCGGGAATGAGACCGGGTGCTATCCATTGAACCGGGGCAAACTCTTTGCTTTGAAGTTCCAAAGCAGAAAAGGTTTGGAGCCCGCCGATATTTGAGTTGGGTGGAGCGTCTTCCATCGCAGCGATGCTATCGAGCCAAACATCTTCAGACATTATGCAGCCCTCCCTATGCGCTTGCCGTCCGGATCAACACGGGAAAGAAAGGCGATGCGATCTCCGTCGGCGAAGCTGTCCCAGAGTGAAACGAAAATGCGCTTTCGTGCAGTTAAGGCGAATGCACGATGTCTAAAAACCCTCAGCACCGCCCTGAGGTAGATCTCCAGTTCGCGAGGGCTTGCGCACTCGGCCCAGAATTTCGCATCGGATCGAAGGTCATAGAACGTGATACTCGGTCCATCGGTTTCCAAGTCTTCAAGAGCAGCAGACAGTATTTGCAAAGCATCAGTAGGGTAGCAGTTCGCAATGGCCTCGCAGAGCAGGTTGACGGATGCTTCACGGAATTGGTTCGGTTGAAAATCGTCTCTCATTCCGCATCTCCAAAATAGAGGATGGCAATCAGTCGCGCTCTTGGTCCGTCAAACCCATGCAGCCATCGTATGCGCCGTTCTTGGCGGAGTTGAGTGGAGTCTTTGTCGGTTTTCTCCTGGACCGCGTTCTGGTTTCTCATGTTTGATCCTTTGCTTGCTCTGCAAAGGCGCTAGGCGTATATATTAGGGATAGTTTCCACGCTATATTCCCACTCATCCTGCCCTGCGTCCGCGCAGAAGGTTGGGTGGGTCTTAACCTGCGAGAGCGGCGTCGATTTCAGCTTCATTCCAGTAGAGGCGAGAACCGAGTTTGATTGGTTTGGGCAATCGGCCCAGTTCCACGTCCCGGTAGATGGTGGTGCGACCCCGGCCACCGAGTTTTTCTCGAAGTTCTTTGAAGGATAGGTAGTTCACTGCTGCACTCCATGTTGTGTCACGGATACACTTTCAGGCTCTTGGCAGACGATCACGTTGGAAAACAAGACGACTTTTTTTGGCAAGGAAAAGAAAACTATCAGACTTTTCTCTCGTCAATCAGAGTTCCTAGGATTTGATGAATAGTTAAGTCATCTAAGCTTTGTCGAAGAGCAATCACGTCAGGTGACAAGGAGTTCAGTTGGCCGAGGGCGCGCATATCCTGGCCTCGTAGCCAAATCGTATTAATCGCCTCGATCTCACACCGAAGCCGCTTATGATCAGGGTGAGTTAGGAGGTTTTTCAGTTCATTGTAGTTTTTGTGAACACCACATATCTTCATGGCACGGGAGACAATGTCACATGCACTATCTGTGTTCTTCCCACCTTCAGCCCTTGTTGGGCTAAGACCGAAATCTGATGCGATGGTGCCGATCAAACTAAATACATACGCCTGTTCCAGAAAGCGTGCTGCGCGAGGACGGTGGGCTAACTTTGGTCGTTCAAGCTTTCCCGCGAGGATCCTAGATGCAAAAAGTTCCATGCCAGATGGCACGGCTTGTCCAGCCCCAATGTTGATCTGGCATATCAGTGCGCAAGCATCAAAAAATTGGGGTTCACTCATGGCAATAGGCATCAATCCCTCTGCGAGGCCGCGTGACACAACATAGTAGAAGTCAAGGCAGCCAGTCTTGGGAGAAGGCACATTCTTTTTGTCGATCCCTGATGCCCAACTAATTAGAATTTCTGCGAATGTAGTGTCTGGAAAGTCAAGCTTCCCATCGGTTGTAAATCGTTCGATACTATCACAGGCATAGTTTGACGCGTCTAAAGCTGCTCTAGACAATGCGCACTCCTATTCTAGGTAAGTTTTCGTTGTGGCCCGAAACACCACTAGCCCAACTTTCCATAAGTAATGCTCTCTGTTCTAAAAAGTCAGTGCGCCGATAGCTGCGCTCAACCGACCCGCCGACCACATGGCCAAGCGCTGTCTCAGCCACATCATGTGGCGTGTTCGTTGTCTCGGCGACCCAATCTCTAAACGAAGAACGGAAACCGTGCGGCCTCTCCTCCATGCCCCGACGCTTCATGAGACGAGACATCGTTGCGTCAGAAATCACTCCTTTACGCACATTAGGAAACAAGAACCCATCACGCTGAAACGCAGTTGCTTGCTCAATCACGTCCAAGGCTTCTCGCGACAGTGGCACCCTGAAATCACTGGTCGCGTCTCTTCGACCTTTCATGGCCTCTGCTGGGATGGTCCAAACATTGCCGTCGATCTGGTCCAGACGCAGAAACCTCAAGGGCCGCGACCGGACTGCAGTTAAGATAAGAAGGCGCAAAGCTAGATGAGTTATCGAGCCATCCGTTAAACTTTGATAAAACTCAGGCACATCTTGCCAGTGCAACGCAGGTACGTTCTGAGGTTTGTGGCGTTGTTTACCCAAGAGCGCCTTGGCTTTGTCCGTCGCTTGAAGGTCGACATCCAAGCCCAGCGCCGCAGCGTGTCGCATACATATGCCAAGACGGTTCATGGCTTTGCGTGCGGTGTCTGCTTTGCTGTGCCAGATCGGAGCTAGGGTGTCGCGTATGTCTGTTTGATCAATCTCTGAGACTGGCACCTTGCCCAGCCTTGGCAGGACATGCAGTTCAAGAGGAGAGAACCATCTGCCTGCTTTCCCGTCGCCCTTCAATTCTGCCTTGCGGCTCTCAAAGGCATCTACGGCCACGTCTCTCAATACGTGCAGGTTGCGAACCGCGTCGCGTTTTTCTCGCTCCCGCTGTTTGATTGGATCTAATCCTTGTCGTACCTGTGAACGGTATTCGGCGGCACGTTCCCTCGCCTCCCTTAGCGTAACAGCGGGGAACGGTCCCAAGCCCATCTCACGCCGCCGCCCATGCACATGTACTCGCAAGAACCATTGCGCCCCGCCATCAGCACGCTTACTGAACCAGAGCCCACCGCCGTCGGAGTACTTTCCCGGCTTGAGCGCCTTAAGGGCTGTAGCGGTAAGCTTATTCAAGCTATGCGACATTCCGTCCACCTTTCAGTCCACCCTCCTTATGTAGTATAGGTTGGAGCGCAATGGAACACGTTAGCGCATGTTTTTGTTAGTTTATCTGAGTATGATCCTCAATGCGGCACCTTCTGAAACGGCCCGGAATGATATTTCAATGCCGCCCCTGGGCACCACTTTTTCCCTTAGTGATCCGCTAACCATCCTCGTCCAGCGATCCGTGAATGGCGAACTGATCCAGCCCTGCGTCGCGGGGTTCGATCATGCGGAAGCTTTCCTTTACGCCGGCCTCCGTCAATTCTCGCGAGACGGTAAGCAACGTGTTGGGGGCTTGGTCGTCGCACAGCTCTGCCATATGGCGCAGCTCTTCTTCGGCGACGGAGGATGCGGCCTCCAGCGAGGGGGCGCCGTAAATCTCGACGAAATGGGTGGCGAGTGCGGTTTTCAGTGTTTCGAACTCGGCCGGTTCCAGCTGCGTCACAGCGACGACACTAACCCGGCCAAAGGTTTCCACCCCAAGCCAGCCATTTGAGAATGCTTGGCGGGCCTTGCCCGTCAGGTCAGCCTCGGACCAGTTGGAAAACTCGAACCCGCCCGAAATGCACCATTCGCCGGTGCGGGCAGGGGAGTGGAAGATGTTCATATCGCTTTCGTCAAAATGGATCGCGCGTGCCAGCATCATATCAACCGTCCTCCAGCAGCTTGGTCAGCGGAAAAAGATGGGTGGTTTCGGCGTCGCGGACAAGCATGCCGAAACGCTCGTCTACGCCGAGAAAGGAACCTGAGATATCGCCCATCGTGATGTCCTCGCCGATGCCATGAGCGAGCCCGCGCCAGTCTTTGTGCAGCGGGGCCACGCCCGCCTCCAGCCAGGTGTTGATACCCACGAGGCTGTGCTTCACCCAAGCCTCCAGCAAGTCAACGGCGCTCACATCGGCGCAGCCTTCCGCGTAGAGCGCGGTTTGATCCGGGGTCGTGCCCGGATCGTCGCTTTCTGGCCAGAGGGGTAGCTCAAGCCCGATGACCAACCAGTTCGGCTCTGCATCCGGATCGCTGTCAGAGGCGGCTACTCGCAATTTACCGCAAGACGCGCCGTTGATGCGGATGCCGCCGTTCCAATCCAGATGTACCGCGACCTCGGGCGGCGCGAGCGCGCCCAACGCATTTTGAAACCCGACACCGCAGAGAGGCAGCATGGCCATTGCGTCGGCCAGGGCGACATCAGGGGCAAATACGATGGCCGCCCGTAGGCTGTTGGCACCGAGGTTGTAGACCACGAGCCCCGCGTCGCAGCCGCGCATGGCCTCAGCGCAGGCTTTGCCGAAAGGCTCGATCTGTCCCTCGACGGAGAGCCCGCTGAAAAGCGGCGGGAAACTTGGCGCGTCACTCACGCGTGGCCGGCCTTGATCAGGTCTTTTGCGACGTTGCGGAAGCCCTGCGCCTGCGTCGAGTCTGGCTTAGAGACCACAATGGGGGCGCCGCCATCGGCGGCCAGCCGAATATCGAGATGCAACGGAATTTCAGCAAGAAGCGGCAGGCCCAGCTTCTCGGCCTCGGAGGCTACTCCGCCATGACCAAACACATGCTCTTCATGGCCGCACTGCGAGCAGATATGGGTGCTCATATTCTCGATCATCCCAATGATCGGCGTTCCCATTTGGTTGAACATGTCGATACCCTTACGTGCGTCCAGCAAGGCCACGTCCTGGGGGGTGGAGACGATCACCGCCCCGTCCAAATGCGCCTTTTGTGCCAATGTCATTTGCACATCGCCGGTCCCGGGCGGCAGGTCTACAATCAGGACGTCCAAGGCTCCCCACTGCACCTGGTTGAGCATTTGCTGCAAAGCGCCCATCAGCATCGGACCGCGCCAAACGACGGCTTGGTCTTCATTGGTCATCAATCCGATAGACATCATGGTCACGCCGTAGTTGCGCAGCGGCAGGATCAGCTTGCCGTCGGGGCTTTGTGGTCTGCCAGAGACGCCGAGCATCCGGGGCTGTGAAGGGCCATAGACATCGGCATCCAGCAGGCCAACTTTGCGACCCTCGGCTGCAAGGGCGCAGGCCAGATTGGCGGAGACCGTTGATTTCCCGACCCCGCCCTTACCCGAAGCCACGGCGATGATCCGGTCCACGCTGGGAATTTTCTGTGGTCCCGCGGGCTCCGCTTGTCGACTTGGTTTCAGGTCGGGCGGCGGTGTTGGTTTGCTATGCGCGGTCATGACCACGGACACCTCTTTGGCCCCTAGCTCTGCCAGTTTTTGCTCGGCCTCGGTCTTTGCGGCCATGTAGGGCTCAGGGGCGTCAACCTCCATCACGAAGCGTACCGCGCCGTCATCCACATTAAGCGCGCGCACCAGCCCGGCTTCCACCAGATCAACGCCAGAGGGGGCCTTGACGGTCTTGAGGCAGGCCAGAACCTCTTCGCGGGACAGCGTCATTTATGCGCCTTCGATCTGGCCGGTGACGACGTGTTCCAGCTCAATGCCGTCGATGGTCAGTACCATTTTGACTTCGAACGTCTTACCAGAAGTATCAGCCGTTTTGCGCATGGCCTCTTCAATAGCCTGTTGGGAGGTGACCCCAACCTGCTTGAGAAACTTGCGCATCGACATGTTGAAATCTTCGCTCATTGTTATGCCCTTTGAATTGTCGAATTTGTTGACCAGAAGACCCTAGCGCCCCTAGGCTGACATGCAACCTGACGCCAGCAAACGGAGGCGAAGGAATGTTGAGAGCCATAATTTTTGCCGCCATAAGTCTTGCGGCCCCAGCGCTGGGGCAGGACAAAACCTTCACCTTGCAAGCCCCCGCTCCCTTGATCGAGACGGGGTTTACCAAGCATCTCTTGCCCCGTTTCTCGCTCAAGACGGGTATCCGTATTACCGTCACATCTGATGGCGGGGACGCGGTTTTTGGAACGGAAGGACGCCCGGTGTTTCGTCAAGGAGACACGATCTGGCATCTGAGTAAGACGGATGGCGACGCGGATGTGGACGCTTTTGAGGACTGGCTTGTCTCCGATGTCGGCAAACGCACCATCGAGGCCTTTGTGGCGGATGGCATCGCAGAGTTCAGCGCAGATGTGAGCGTGCGGGTTGCGCAGGCTTCTGTGGCGCTGACCGGGGACGCAGCCCTTGGCGAGAAGGTCAGCCTGACCCAGTGCGGACGCTGTCACGTTATCAACGAAAGCAACCGGATGAACGCCATTGGGTCCTCGCCCTCGTTCAGATTGTTGCGCAGTTTGCCGAACTGGCAGGAACGGTTCGAGACGTTTTTCCTGCTTAAACCGCACCCGGCCTTCACGCAGGTTGAAGATGTTACTGAACCGTTCCCGGACCATCTTCCCTCGCCGATTGCACCGATTGAGGTGACTCTCGAGCAGATCGAGGCGATCACCGCCTATGTCAGCTCCGTGGAACCTGCCGATCTTGGAGCGCCGATCCAAACTCAGTGATCCCGACGTTTCGAAAAGTAGTCCTCTGAGGTCCGGACCCGGGGCCGCTCGCCGCCTTGGAACGGGTTGTCTTCTGAGTGAAACTGCGCCTGCACCCGGCAGTTCTCGCACATTTGGATCATCTTGGCGGCGTCTGACGTGGCAAACATGGAATGCGAACCTGCCAGCTTTTCGGTAATCTTTTCTACCGTGGACTTAACCCCGAAAAGTGAGCCGCATTCGATGCAGGCAAACGGCTCCTCTTCGTGCAGAACGGTTTGCGTGAAGGCCGCATCGGTCAGGTTCATTTGTGGTGCAAGAGCAATGGCTTTCTCCGGACAGATGTTGCTGCACAACCCGCATTGCAGGCACGCATCCTCCTGAAAGCGTAGCTGCGGCATGTCGGGGTTGTCGCCCAAGGCGCCAGAAGGGCAGAGCGACACGCACGATAGACAGAGCGTACAGGCTTCTGTGTCGACCAGGACCGCGCCATATGGGGCACCGTCTGACAACGCGATGATCTCGGCCTCAGGTTGAAGCGCTTTTGCTGCCAGTCGCGTGACCTGCCGCCGGGTGCCCATCGGCAGCACAGGCTCGCAGGTCGCAGTCGCCGGTGGGGTTTCGTAAAGGAGGTCGTTCAAAGCGTCCGGATCCGCGGGGTGCAGAAGTCGGATGGCCGCGGTGCCTGACATAGCGATGGCCAGTTCGGCCTGCGCCTCGATCACGTCTTGCTCCGCCCTTAGGGAGAGCAGAATATCGATATGTTCGAACCCAGAGGCCAACGCCGCCATCATCTCAGCATGCCCAAAGCCGGACAACGCGTCGGTTTCCAGCGGGATGACATTCGCGGGCAGCCCGCGCCCAAACCGGGCGCCAAGCCGGATCATTTCCGCGCCAAAATCGCTGTCATGGACCAGCAGCCGCGCGTTTTCTCCGCCAGCGGTACGGTAGGTGGCGGCCAATGTTGAAAGCCTGCGAAAGATGGTTTCAACCGGCGGGGCGTCATAGGTGATCGCCCCTGACGGGCAAACCGCAGAGCAGGACCCACAACCCGCGCAGATCATCGGATCAACGGCCACATGTTCACCGGCTGACGTGATCGCGCCGGTGGGGCAAACATTTAAGCAGTTCGAGCAGGCGGGTTTCTCGGCCCGGCTATGGGCACAAATGCTTGGCTCGAGCCGAACGTAGAGCGGTTTCTCGAATGTGCCGACGAGCTGCGCCGCTTTGAAAATGGCTTCTGCCACGGAAGGCGCATGGGACGGGTCGGCGCGCAGATACCCTTCACGCTTTTCAGGGGCGGGGAACAAGGCCGATGCGCCGCCAAGATCGAGGATGATATCGCATTCCGACACCGCGTCGTTTTGCGGTGCGCTCAAAACGAAAGCGCCGCGCCCGCCCGGAATAACCTGCTGTAGGTTATCGAATTTAACGGTAAAGCCACCCAACGCTCCCCCAGCGGACCTAATCGTTCCGACGACACAATCAAAGCGGCGGTCGGCCGGAATGTCGCTCGGGTCTTCGACCAGTACCGTGACCGCCAATGTCTCACAAAGGTCTTGTGCGGCCTTAAGGGCTGCAGTGCCGCCGATGATCAGACATGTGCCCTCGGAGACAACGTCGACGGACTTGCCCAAAGGCGCAGACAAGGCGGCCTCTGCGGCAAATGCGGACATCTTGGGTGTGGGATCGCCTTCTCCCCAGCCTGCGCGGTCCCGCAGGTCGACAAAGCCGGGCGCGGCCACTTCCAATTCCTCGGCAAGCTCTTCGAAAACCTGTCGCTCTTGCTGACAGGCAATGATGACATCGCCCGCAGCCAGCTCCTTGGCGGCGGCGTCCAGCTGATCCATGCACAGGCTGGTATATGGCTTGGTGCAAGACAGGCCACACGCGCGCTCGATGGCGTCCGCATCCAGGGTCTGGCTGCCAAGGCAGTCACATAAAACCAGCTTTTGCGTCATTGCGCCTCCCCGGGTGGTGGTGCGGGTGGGTGCCGCGCCGATCCCAACGCTATGCGCGATTCTGGGTTGCCGTAAACCCAAATCATCTGTGTTCGCGGCATTCTCATTATGCTGCGTCTGCAAAGCTGATACACGATCAAAACAGTCTGAATTGGGCTCTTACCGGTCGGCTATCCATGATTTCTTAGCTGATGACCGTGTGCAGGCCGACGCGTGCCAATGCCGCAGTGCAGAGGTGCAATAATGTGATGGTCGCGACCCAAAAATTTGCTTTGCGATTTCCCTTAAGTCATGCAGCATGACGGTATGCAGCTGAATACCGACCAAGGGACAGCGCAGGAAAGCGCGGAAAAATCGATCACGATGCCACTTGGTATCGTGATCCGACGAGTGCCCGGCGTAACGCGTTGGGCGCGCCATATTTGGAAAGCAGTTGCCGTTTTGCCCGGTGCCCAAAAGGCCTCGTGGAAAGAGCTCCGCCGCGACGGTGAGGCTGTCGAGTTTCATGCAGCAACCGTGCCTTTGGAACTCTTTAGAACCGATACCGAAGCTTATCTTCATGGCTTGTCCGCCAAAACACCCTCGATCTACGTGGTGATGCGCGAGAGCGACAATGCCGATCCGCTTGAAATCGTGCTTGCGACGGCTTCCCCTTATGAGGCGCAGGACTACGCGGACACGGGCGAAGAGCTGGTAGAGAAAGTACCGATGCCGGAAGGATTGGTGGCTTGGATCCGCGACTATATCAACCTGCATCATGAGGATGAGGTCTTCATCAAACGCCGTCGTAACAAGGCCCGTGTTGATTTGAAGGAAGATGGCATCGGAGACGCCCGCATTCGACAGACCGCCGATGTCTACCGCGCACCTTCCTCAAAGGGTCGGACCTTGAAGGAGCAGGTGCATTGACCGGGGAGCGTAATTTCTGGTCCCGCCGTAAAGCGGCTGTGCAGGCAGAAGAGGCCGCTGAGCAGGCAGCCTTGGATGCACAAGCACTCGCGGAAGAGCACGCAGCTCTCGAGGAAAAGACCGACGAGGAACTACTGGCCGAGCTGGATTTGCCCGACCCGGACACATTGAAGATGGGTGACGACTTCACGGCTTTCATGTCCAAGGCCGTACCTGATCGCATCCGCCGCCGGGCGCTGCGCACGCTGTGGCGGTCAAACCCGGTCTTGGCCAATGTCGACATGCTGGTCGATTACGGCGAGGACTTCACCGACAAGGCGATGGTCGTCGAGAACATGCAGACGGCCTATCAGGTCGGCAAGGGCATGTTGAAACATGTGCAGGAACTGGCCCGGCAGGCTGAGGAAAAAGAAAATCCGCCTGAGCCCGAGATAGTGGATGAAGAAGCTGAAGACGAGGTCCTTCTTGCCGCTGTGGAAGAGGAAGACGCATCTGAAGCTGAAACGCTGATCGCATCCGAAGACATCGCGGAAGAGCCTGAAGAAGTCTTCGCGCCCCCGTCACCCCGCCGCATGAAATTCAGAGTAGAAGGGGCTGCCGCGTGAGTGCTGTTGAAGACATAAAGGTTGCTTCCGAAGATCGCCTACGCGCGGATCTCTATAACTTCCTAGGCTTGATGTTGTCCGGACCTCCGGACCAGATCCTTCTCGATCAATGTGCTGGGCTGAGTGGTGATGACAGCGAGCTTGGAAAGGCTATTGCCGGATTGGCGAGGGTGGCCAAGGCGACCAAGCCCAAGAAGGTCGAAAGCGAGTTCAACGCTCTGTTCGTTGGGCTCGGACGGGGTGAGTTGCTGCCCTATGCAAGCTACTACCTGACCGGATTTCTGAACGAAAAACCGCTGGCCACTTTGCGCACGGATATGGCCACGCGCGGTATGACACGGGCGGCAAATGTGTACGAGCCCGAGGACAATATAGCGTCTTTGATGGAAATGATGGGCGGCATGATCGTGGGCCGCTTCGGCCTCCCTGCGACGCTTGATGATCAAAAGACCTTCTTCAACAAGCATATCGCCCCATGGGCGGGACACTTCTATTCGGATCTGGAGGCCGCGAAGAACTCGGTCCTCTACGCCTCGCTGGGCAGCGTGGGCAAGGCATTTATGGAGATTGAACGCGAAGCGTTCAGAATGACCGCGGGTTAGCTACCTGCGACAAAACCGGCGGGGATGCTCGCCATCAACAGGGAGGGAGACATCCCATGCCGAACAAAAAAGGGACTGAGAAAACCGAAGGCGCGAGCCGCCGCGATTTTCTGAAGCTGGCGGGAACTACCGCGCCAGTAGCCGCTGTGGCCTTGGCCACGGGCACGACAGAGGCTGAGGCGCGACCCGCAGACCTTACGTCCGACAAGATGCAGGACACCGCGCATACCCGCGCTTATCTCGACAGCGCCCGCTTCTAGGACGCCGTCAATGACGACCCTTGGGACGACTGGTTGCGTGACGCCCGACTGACCCGAGGTAACAAAAGTAACCAAGCAAGCGAGGGGATTTCCCCAAGCACGCAAGGGAGGAACACAATGCTTAGGAAAAAGACCAACGGGGTTGCGCGACGCCCCCAGCGGACCGGCATACTATCCGACATCGCTGAAACATCTGTAGACCGCCGCTCGTTCCTGCGCGGCTCCGGCCTCGCCATTGGTGGCCTTGCCGCCATTTCGGCCACCGGGGGCTGGGTAACGCAGGCCACGGCCCAAACCGCTGCCGACGGTGCGGTCGAAACCATCAAATCTGTCTGCACCCACTGCTCGGTCGGTTGTACCGTTGTGGCAGAGGTCAGCAACGGCGTCTGGACGGGGCAAGAACCCGGCTGGGACAGCCCGTTTAACCTTGGTGCGCATTGCGCGAAAGGGGCCGCTGTTCGTGAGCACGCCCATGGCGAGCGTCGCCTCAAGTACCCGATGAAGAAAGAGGGTGGAGAGTGGAAGCGCATCAGCTGGGAGCAAGCGATCGACGAGATCGGCGACGGCATGATGAACATCCGCGAAGAGAGCGGACCTGACTCGGTCTACTGGCTGGGCTCCGCCAAGCACAATAACGAGCAGGCTTACCTGTTCCGCAAATTCGCGGCTTATTGGGGGACGAATAACGTCGACCACCAAGCGCGGATTTGTCACTCCACCACGGTTGCTGGCGTAGCCAACACATGGGGCTACGGCGCCATGACCAACAGCTACAACGACATCCACAACTCCAAAGCGATCTTTATCATTGGTGGCAACCCCGCCGAGGCGCACCCTGTTTCCCTGCTGCACCTGTTGCGGGCGAAGGAACAGAACAACGCGCCGGTAATCGTCTGCGACCCACGGTTCACCCGCACGGCGGCCCATGCTGATGAGTATGTGCGCTTCCGTCCGGGCACCGACGTTGCGCTCGTGTGGGGTATCCTGTGGCACATCTTCGACAACGGCTGGGAGGACAAGGAGTTCATCCGCACCCGTGTCTGGGGCATGGACCAAATTCAGGAAGAAGTTGCAAAGTGGACCCCTGAGGAAGTCGAGCGCGTCACCGGCGCACCCGGCTCGCAGCTCAAGCGCGTCGCGCGGACCATGGCCAACAACCGCCCCGGCACCGTGATCTGGTGCATGGGCGGCACGCAGCACACGAACGGCAACAACAACACGCGCGCTTACTGCGTGTTGCAGCTGGCGTTGGGCAATATGGGCACAAGCGGGGGTGGCACGAACATCTTCCGTGGCCACGACAACGTGCAAGGCGCAACCGACCTTGGCGTTCTGTCCCATACGCTGCCGGGCTATTACGGCCTGTCTGCCGGATCATGGGCCCACTGGGCGCGTGTCTGGGGTGAGGATGACGATTGGCTGAAAGGCCAGTTCGCCATGACCAAGGACGCCGAGGGCAAGGACAAGTCGCTGCAGCAGCTCACCGGTATTCCGGTGTCTCGCTGGATCGACGGTGTGCTGGAAGACCCCGAAAACATGGACAACCCGAACAAGGTTCGCGCCATGGTGCTTTGGGGCCATGCGCCAAACTCGCAGACCCGGATGAAGGAAATGAAGACCGCGATGGAGCAGCTCGATATGCTGGTCGTCGTGGACCCATATCCAACGGTCTCAGCGGTGCTGCATGACAGAACGGATGGCGTTTACCTGCTTCCGGCCTGTACCCAGTTCGAAACCCGTGGCTCTGTCACGGCGTCGAACCGGTCGTTCCAGTGGCGCGACAAGGTTGTCGACCCGCTGTTCGAAAGCTTGCCGGACGAGGTCATCATGGCCAAATTCGCCAACAAGTTTGGCTGGGCCGACCGCTTCTTCCGCAATATCGAGATGGAAGATGCCGAAACCCCAGTGGTTGAAAGCGTGACCCGCGAGTTCAACAAAGGCATGTGGACGATTGGCTATACCGGTCAGGACCCTGACCGCATCAAGATGCACATGGCCAACCAGCACACGTTCGACAGAACCACGCTGCAAGCCGTGGGCGGACCAGCAGATGGCGACTATTACGGTCTGCCATGGCCGTGCTGGGGCACGCCCGAGATGAAGCATCCCGGGACGCCAAACCTGTATGACATGTCTAAACGTGTCTCTGAAGGTGGCCTGACCTTCCGTGCCCGCTTTGGTGTGGAACGTGACGGTGACAACCTGCTGGCGGAAGGCGTCTACTCTTTGGATAGCGATATTCAGGATGGCTACCCTGAGTTCACCTATCAGATGCTCAAGGACCTTGGTTGGGACAGCGAGCTGACACCGAATGAGCGTGCTTATATTGCGCGCGCCGCATCGGTCGAAGGCTTCGAAAACTACACTAAGGAAGTTGGCGAGGCGGGCATGTCGCCGTTCCCGTCGGACTATGACGACAAGGTAGCCAAGGTGAACTGGAAAACCGACCTCTCAGGCGGCATCCAGCGGGTTGCGATTGCGCATGAATGTGCGCCGTTTGGCAACGCCAAGGCGCGTGCCGTGGTCTGGACCTTCCCCGATCCGGTGCCGGTCCACCGTGAGCCGCTTTATACCAACCGCCGCGATCTTGTGGCCGACTACCCGACATATGAGGACCGGAAGTTTTACAGGCTTCCGACCATGTATGCCTCGATCCAGAAGAACGACTTCTCGAAGGATTATCCAATGATCCTGACATCGGGTCGTCTGGTCGAATACGAGGGTGGCGGCGACGAGAGCCGGTCCAACCCGTGGCTCGCAGAGCTGCAGCAAGACATGTTCGTCGAGATCAACACCCGTGATGCCAACAACTTGGGCGTCAGGGATGGCGAGCAGGTTTGGGTGGAAGGCCCGGAAGGCGCCAAGGTTAAAGTGATGGCCATGGTGACGGAACGTGTGGGTGAGGGCGTCGCCTTCATGCCGTTCCACTTCGGCGGCCATCTGGAAGGCGAAGACCTGAGGGGCAAATACCCCGACGGCGCGGACCCGTATGTGTTGGGCGAAAGTACCAACACCGCACAGACCTATGGCTACGATTCAGTGACCCAGATGCAGGAGACGAAAGCCACTCTCTGCAAAATCTGGACAGCGTAAGGAGGAAAGAAGATGGCAAGAGCAAAGTTTCTCGTCGACGCCGAACGCTGCATTGAATGCAACGCCTGTGTCACTGCCTGTAAGAACGAGCATGAGGTCCCGTGGGGCATCAACCGCCGGAAAGTCGTCACGATCAATGACGGCTCACCCGGGGAGCGGTCGATCTCCGTGGCCTGCATGCACTGTTCCGATGCGCCCTGTATGGCGGTCTGCCCAGTAGACTGCTTCTACCAAAACGAGGAAGGGGTGGTTCTGCACTCCAAAGACCTCTGCATCGGGTGTGGATATTGCTTCTACGCGTGCCCCTTCGGCGCGCCGCAATTCCCGCAAGCAGCCAATTTTGGGTCCCGCGGCAAGATGGATAAATGTACCTTCTGCGCCGGCGGTCCAGAGGAGAACCATTCCACAGCCGAGTTCCAAAAGTACGGACGCAACCGGATCGCAGAGGGCAAGCTGCCCATCTGCGCCGAGATGTGTGCCACCAAGGCGCTTCTGGCAGGTGACGGGGACATCGTGTCCGGCATCTACCGCGAACGTGTCGTGGCGCGTGGCTTCGGCTCCGGCGCTTGGGGCTGGGGATCGGCTTACGGCCGCCAAGACGGGTAAGCTGCCCAATCTGGCCAAGTGAACAGAAAGGGCGATCCAAACGGGTCGCCCTTTTTTGCCCAATCAAATTCCGAGGATATGACATGCTGCGTGCCCTGATCGCTTTGATGCTGACGGTGTCATTCATCACAACCGCAAATGCACAAGATGGCGCCGCGCCCGACCGCGAAGCCACAGGCGGGGCGCAAACCCTTGAAGACATCATGGCGCGGCAACGCGGCGAAGAGGTTGATAACAGCTTTCGCAGTGATGCGACCGGTGATCCCGATAGCGCCGCAGGCATCGCCAGTCAGCTTGGCACATTAGGTGGCGCGTCTGATCCCGAATTGTGGCGCGGTCTCAGGTTTGGATCTGCAGACATCACCGCCTCAAATAACGGCCCCGCCGCTACGACGCTGATCCAGGATGGCGGTATGCGGTGGCTCCAATTTCGCGAAGGGCCACTTCTGCATTATGGTGGTTACCTGTTGTTTTTCACCTTCGCCGCACTTGTCATGTTCCTGCTGATCCGGGGGCGTATCCGGATTGATGGCGAAAAAACCGGCCGCAAGATCACCCGCTTTAAGGCAGTTGAACGCTTTGGACATTGGCTTCTGGCAGGCTCGTTTATCCTTTTGGGCATAACCGGGCTAGTTTCGCTCTTTGGGCGTAAAGTGCTGATCCCAGCCTTTGGGCACGAGACATTCTCCGTCCTCGCACTGGGCTCCAAATGGATACACAACAACGTCTCCTGGGCCTTCATTCTCGGCCTGATCATGATCTTCGTGATGTGGGTCCTGCATAATTTGCCGGACCGCACAGACCTGCACTGGTTGCGAAAAGGGGGCGGGATATTCTCGGACGGGCACCCACCTGCGAAGAAGTTCAATGCGGGCCAAAAGCTGATTTTCTGGTCGGTGATCGTGCTCGGCGCGTCCATCTCTGCCTCGGGTGTTGCGCTGCTCTTTCCGTTCGAAATCAACATGTTCGCGGCCACTTTTGCCAAACTGAACAGTCTCGGCATCTCGGAAGCCTTTGGGTTGGGGCAGCTGCGCGAAACCCTCGCCCCGCATGAAGAGATGCAATATGCCCAGCTCTGGCACGCCATTGTCAGCTTCGTGCTGATGGCGATCATCTTTGCGCATATCTATATCGGCACGGTCGGGATGGAGGGGGCCTATGACGCCATGGGCTCTGGCGAGGTCGAAGAACAATGGGCCCGCGAACACCATTCGATCTGGGCGGAGGAGGAATTGGCCAAAGCCAAAGACGCCCCTGAAAGCGCCACCCCCGCCGAATAGATGTGGCGCTGGCTGGTCATAGCGATCTGGGCGATGGCCCCAGCCACCGCGCAGGACTTTTTCACGCTCAAAGGACATGGCGGCCCGATCATGGATATCGCCGTGGCCCCGGACGGCCAGATTGCAACGGCGAGCTTCGACAACTCGGTGGGGCTGTGGGCGGACGGCGTCCCCGTTTGGCTCGAAGGTAGCCGCGCGGCGGTGAACACCGTCATTCATCCCTCTCCCGGGCTAATCTTTGCCGCTGGAGATGACTTTGTGATCCGCGGGCGCAGCATGGATGACGACGCTCTCATTGAGGTTGGCCGCCATCAAGCCAAGGTCACCGATCTGGCGCTTTCCCCGGATGGTAGGTTTCTGGCCAGCGCCAGTTGGGATGCCACTATCGGGCTTTGGTACGGCGAGCCGGACGGAACTGGGGAAGTCCTGTCTCCGCGCTACCGCTCTGAGGTGTTGACTGGCCACAAGGGCGGGGTGAATGCCGTGGCGGTCAGTCGCGATGCAAGCAAGCTATACTCTGCCTCTGCAGATGGGTCCGTGCGGGTGTGGGATCTCAGGAAAGACGGCAGCAGCCGTCCGCTTGTGAAGCACGGCTTTGGGGTCAACGAGCTTGTCCTGAACGAGCAAGATGGCTGGCTGGCCTACGGCGCGGTGGATGGCGGGACGCGCCTGATTAGTCTCGACACCGGAGAGGAGCTCGCGGATTTCACCCTCGACCGTCGCCCAATTTTGGCCATGGCCTATGACCCAAAACAGCGCCAATTGGCGGTCGGAGACGGGGAGGGGTTCATCATGGTGATCGACACGGCCCAGATGCGCATCAGCCATGACTTTCGCGCTACAGAGCGGGGCCCCATCTGGGCGTTGGCGTTCTCGCCGGACGGGCAGAACATTCATGCCGGTGGCATCGAGGACATCATGTATTCATGGCCCGTGGCCACGATGGACCGGCACGGACCGATGTCGGGGGCAACCCGCAGCTTTCTTGAAGACCCTGACACGCTGCCTAATGGCGAACGGCAGTTTAAGCGCAAATGCTCCATCTGCCACACGCTGACCGGCGGCAGTGCGCGCAAAGCGGGACCGAGCCTCCACCAGCTTTTCGGCCGCCGTGCGGGGACCGTTGCGGATTACAGCTATTCTGAAATCCTGACCGGCTCTGAAATTGTCTGGTCAGCGGAGACGATCAATGCTTTGTTTGACGAGGGACCGGATCACTATATCCCGGGGACGAAAATGCCGATGCAGCGCATCGTGAAGCAGTCGGACCGGGATGATTTGATCGCGTATCTACGTGCCGCAACGGCGCAACGGGAGAACTGATATGAAAGCCATGTTTGCAGCCTTTGTGGCCATCGCCCTAATCGCCGTCGGGTCGAATTTGTATCTGTCACAAGCCGGGTTCTCCAGCCAGGATCGCGCTTCTAGCCCGGCCGTGCGCCTTGACAACTGAACCTGAACGAGCCGGTTAGGACCGCCAGCAATGAACGAGATATGGGCTGGCATACAGGCGGCGTTCCGGCTGATTGTGACGCTCGACGCGGACCTGGTTGAGATCACTCTGCGCTCGCTGCAAGTCAGCCTGTCGGCGCTGGTCGTGGCCTCCGTGATTGCCCTGCCATTTGGCACGTGGCTCGCTATTCGCCGCTTTCGCTACCGCCGCGCAACCATCGCGACGCTCAACGCGCTGATGGGCCTGCCGCCAGTGGTCGTCGGGTTGATCGTCTATTTGCTGTTGTCGCGCTCCGGCCCGTTCGGCGTGCTGGGGCTGTTGTTCACACCCACCGCAATGATTATCGCGCAGGTGATCATTATCACGCCGCTGATCGCCTCTATCACCCATCAGGCGATGCGCGAGTTGTGGGCCGAATATCACGATCTGCTGATCTCGCTGAACA
Source organism: uncultured Litoreibacter sp. (assembly GCA_947494645.1). Lineage (GTDB taxonomy): Bacteria > Pseudomonadota > Alphaproteobacteria > Rhodobacterales > Rhodobacteraceae > Litoreibacter. The sequence continues at coordinate 1,913,444 of CANLVO010000001.1, read as the reverse complement.
CCACCAAGACGCAGCGTATCCTCACCCTGATCTGGGACGGGCGGCGCACGCTATTGACGGCGGCGCTGGCCGGGTTTGGCCGGGCCATTGGCGAGGTTGGCGCGATTATGATCGTGGGCGGCAATATCGACCATGCGACCCGCGTACTGACGACGGCCATCGCGCTTGAGACTGGCAAGGGCGATTTCGCGCTGGCTTTGGGACTTGGTTTTGTGCTCATCGCGCTGGCGCTGCTGGTCAACTTCGCCATCCACGCGCTGTCACGTACCGAGCGGGAGGGCACATGGTAGACGCAGCCCCCTCCGTCCATCTTGCAGGCACGCTGGTCAAGCGACGCGGCAAACCCATTCTGGGCCCGATCGATCTTGATCTGTCCGGCTCAGGCTTCACCATTGTCCTCGGCCCCAACGGTGCTGGCAAAACGACGCTTCTGAAGGTGCTGCACGGAGTGGAGCGGCTTTCAGACGGCGACGTAAGCTGGTCCGTGCCCGATGCGCAGGCGCGGGAGATGCAGGCCTATGTGTTTCAAAGCCCGATCATGCTGCGGCGCTCCGTGCGTCAGAACCTCGCGTATCCCTTGCAGTTGTTGGGCGAGGACAAGGCCAGCATCGCCACAAAAGTCACCGACTGGGCACGCCGCATCGGATTAGAGGACGCGCTTGATCGCCCCGCGCCGCGCCTTTCTGGCGGCGAACGGCAGAAACTGGCACTGGGCCGCGCCCTGATCCGGAACCCGCAGGTGCTGTTCTTGGATGAGCCTTGCGCCAATCTTGATGGTCGTTCTACCCGCGAGATTGAGGCGCTGTTGAAAGGCGCGCAGACCGCAGGCACGCGCATTATCATGACCACCCATGATCTGGGGCAGGCCCGCCGCCTCGCCAGCGATCTGGTGTTTTTGCTGCACGGCAGGCTACATGAACAGGGGCAGGCGTCTGCGTTCTTCTCATCGCCGTGCACGCCGGAGGCCAAAGCTTTTCTGGAGGGAGACATCGTCGAATGATCCGCGCTCTTGCTGCATTGTTGCTGCTCATGACGTCCCCGTTGCAGGCGGAAGAGATGAAGCTTGCCGTCACGACCAGCTTCCACAACTCGGGGCTTTCCGACGTGCTGCTGCCCGCAATCGCAGAAGATACCGGGCTTGAGGTGCAGTTGCTGGTGGTGGGAACGGGGCAGGCTCTGCGTCTGGGAGAAGCCGGAGATGTCGACGCCATTCTGGTTCATTCCAAGGCCGCGGAGGAAGCCTTTCTCGCTGATGGCTACGGCACCCATCGCCGCGAGATTATGTATAACGATTTCGTGCTGATCGGGCCAAAGGATGACCCGGCTGAGATTTCAGGCGCGGCGGATGCGGCGACGGCGCTTTCCGCGATAGCCCAAAGCGAAAGCAGTTTCGTCAGCCGTGGCGATGACAGCGGCACCCACAAGAAAGAACTATCGCTCTGGGCTGGGGCAGACTTGCAACCCGAAAGCTTTGGAAGCTGGTACAAAGCCGTCGGTGCAGGAATGGGGGCGAGCCTCAATACCGCCGCGGGCCTTGATGCCTACATCATGTCAGATCGCGCCAGTTGGCTGAACTTTGGCAACAAAGGTGATTTGGCGCTGCTCTTCTCAGGCGACCCGGTGCTGTTCAATCAATACGCCTATCTGCCGGTGAACCCGGCGCGGCATGACCACGTAAAGGCCATGGCGGCAGCGCAGCTCGAAGATTGGCTGACGTCCGAGAAAGCGGCGGGACTGATCAATGGCTACACCATAAACGGCGAAGGCCTTTTCGTTTTCAACGCGACCCCTGCTAAATAATCTCGTCCTCATCAAAGAGCGGATCGGCTTCAAGCTGGGCTGCCAAATCCTCCACCGCCATCTCGGCCTTGGAGGGGGAGGCGACCTTGGCAATGTGGTAAACCGCGTCGCCCTCATTGGCCAAAGGCATCACAGCTCGCCCCACGATGATGCCTTCGAAATCGGCCAGGATTTCCAGCTCTTCGTCCCCGAACGGGTCACATACCGCTGCCAGCAGATCGCCTTCGGCCACAACCTCTCCGCCCTCTTTGAAGGTGCGCAAGAGCCCACCCGCAGGGGTACGGACCCACTTTGACGAAGAGCACAGAATGGGGACTGCTTTCGCCCGGCTGATGCCTTTGGCGGGCAACGCCCCCATGCTGAGCATAACGCGCAGGATGCCGGCAACGCCCGCCCGCACCGACATCTCGTCAAATCGGAGGCCTTCGCCCGCCTCATAGAGCAGCACGTCCACCCCCATGTCCCGCGCCGCCGCTCTCAGTGAGCCCTCGCGCAGGGGTGAGGTCAGGATCACGGGTGCCCCGAAAATTTTAGCCCGTTGCAAGATGGAGGGCGTGTCGGGCGAGATGCGGATCTGCGGCAGGTTGGTGCGGTGGATCGCGGCGGAGTGCAGGTCGATGCCGAACTCGCACCGTGCCACCACCTCGCGCAAAAACAGATGCGCCATGCGCGAGGCCAACGAGCCGCCCGCGCTGCCCGGAAAACAGCGGTTCAGGTCCCGGCGGTCAGGCAGATAACGCGATCGGTTATGAAAGCCGAAGGCGTTGACGATCGGGACCACCAACAACGTGCCGCGCAGGGAATTCAGGTTGGCAGTGCGCAAGAGGCGGCGGACGATTTCGACCCCGATGACCTCGTCGCCATGAATGCCAGCGCTGACAAACAAGGTCGGGCCGTCTTTTTTGCCGTGGATGACATGGACCGACATGTTTACCGGCGTGTGGTCCGACAAGGTGCTGACGGGCAGGTCGACTGTCTGACGGGTGCCAGGTGCGACCGTGACGCCGCCCAGCGTAAAGCCTGATCGTTTGGCCATCGTGGTCTGCTACCCTTTGCCCTTGGTCTTGGTTTTGTTCGGCTTGGCGTGTTTTTCGAGATGCGTGATGATCTTGCCCGCGATGTCGAGGCCCGTGGCTTTCTCGACGCCTTCCAGCCCGGGGGAGGAGTTGACCTCCATGACAACCGGCCCATGATTGGCACGCAGCATATCGACACCGCAGACGGCCAGCCCCATGGACTTGGCGGCGCGCACGGCGGTGGCGCGTTCTTCAGGGCTGATCTTGATCACCTGAGCGGAGCCGCCACGATGCAGGTTCGAACGGAAATCGCCTTCCGCCCCGGTGCGTTTCATGGCGGCGATCACTTTGCCCCCAACAACAATGGCGCGGATATCGGTGCCTCCGGCCTCCTTGATGAATTCCTGCGCCATGATGTTCACATTCGCACCACGAAACGCCTCGATGACTGACCGGGCCGACCGGTCCGTATCTGCCAAAACCACGCCGATGCCTTGCGTGCCTTCCAGCAGCTTGATCACCACAGGCGTGCCGCCCGCCAACTCCACAATATCGCCCGCCTTCTTGGCGTCATGCGCAAAGGCCGTCACAGGCAACCCGATGCCGTCGCGGGCCAATAGCTGCATGGAGCGCAGCTTGTCACGAGAGCGCCCAATGGCCACGCTTTCGTTCAACGGGTAGACGCCCATCATCTCAAATTGGCGCAGCACGGCCAGTCCGTAAAAGGTGACCGACGCGCCGATGCGCGGGATCACCGCGTCATAGCCCACAAGCTTCTCGCCGTTGTAGTAAATCTCAGGCCGCCGCGACGCGATATTCATGTAGCATTGCAGCGTGTTGATGATGTCGAGCGTATGCCCCCGTTCCTCAGCCGCCTCGACCAGCCGCTTATGCGAATACAGATTGGCGTTCCGGGCGAGCATGGCAATTTTCATCAAAGCGTCCTTTCAGGCGGGCAATGACAGTCAGCGTAGAGGGTTTAACTGCGGAATGTAACCTCAGGCTTTCGGTGAAGAATTTACGCTTTCTTAATGAAACCCGGGCCTGTTCACGGGATGCCCCTGCTTGCCGTGATCATTCCTCATCTCAATGACCATGACCGCCTCCGGCGCTGCCTCATGAGCCTTAAGCTGCAAATAGACGACCGGGTCGAAGTCATTGTTGTTGATAACGGGTCCTCCGTTGATCTTGGCCCTTTGGCGCAAGACTTCCCGTGGGCGCGCGTTATCAAGGAGCCGTCTGCGGGTGCCGGCGCTGCCCGGAATGCCGGTGTGCAAAACACAACCGCTGCGGGGCTGGCCTTTCTCGATTGCGACTGCGTGGCGGAGGCCGATTGGGTGGCAACCGCGCTTGATCTTAGCCGGCACACCGCTGTGTTTGGCGGACAAATCCGGCTGTTTGATGAGACAGTGTCTGCGCGACGCGGCGGGGCGCAGGCGTTTGAACAGGTCTTCGCCTTCCGCAATGAGGCCTATATCACTGAGAAAGGCTTTAGCGTCACAGCCAATCTTTTGACCAACCGCCGCGTGTTCGAGACGGTCGGCCCTTTCCTGACCGGACTGTCTGAAGATCTGGAATGGTGCAAACGCGCCCGCGCGGCAGGGTTTGACCTGCACTACGCCCCTGACTTGCAGGTGCGCCATCCGACACGCAATGACTGGGCCGCGCTGCGCCGCAAATGGCGGCGCTTGGTGCCTGAGCAATTCGCAGAGCAGGACCGGCGTCGTGGCAGATGGGCGCTCAGGGCGGTTCTGACGGGCCTCAGCCCACTGAAGGACACCGCCAAGGTGCTGCGCTCGAACAGGTTGGTCGGCCCACTTGAACGTGCAAAATGTCTTGGAACACTCTACCGTTTGCGGCTCGCGCGGGCCTTTTGGATGGGCCGGCAGGTGCTCACGGGGCGCGCCTAGCTCTGGTCATCCATCCAGATCGTGACGGGCCCGCTATTGATGAGCGACACCTGCATATCAGCGCCAAAGGACCCGGTCTCAACCGGGATCCCCAACGCGGCCAGATCACGGGCGAACTGCTCATAAAGCGCACGCCCCTGTTCCGGCGGGGCGGCGGTAGAAAATCCCGGCCGGTTGCCACGCGAGGTGTCAGCAGCCAGCGTGAACTGGCTCACCACCAACGCGCTGCCGCCAATATCGGCAAGCGAGCGGTTCATCTTGCCCGCTTCATCCTTGAAAATCCGCAGCTTGGAAATTTTGGCTGCCAATTTGCCCGTTTGCTCCGGTGCGTCGCCCTCCATCGCGCAGATCAAGATTAGCAGACCTTGCCCAATCGCGCCGATCTTCTCGCCATCGACAGACACCGAGGCCTCAGAGACCCGTTGTATCAGCGCCCTCACAGCTCAGACAGGCGCGGCGGATTCGCCCCGGCGCGCGAGACGGTCACCGCGGCACAACGCGCTCCCATCGAAAGCGCCGCTTTGATGTCGTCTTCCGCAATCCCGGCAATGGCGTCTTTGTTTAACAGCCCGGCATCCTGCAGCGCATAGAGAACGCCCGCATTAAACGTGTCGCCCGCGCCGACCGTATCGACCACCTCGACTTTTTGCGACGCCACGAAGACGGACCCCTCAGCGGTGAATCCCGTGGCCCCCTCAGCCCCTTGGGTGATCAACACCAGCTTGGTACCGCGTCCCAGAATGGCCTGCGCCATTGCCGCTAAGTCCTCCTCGCCTTCCAGCCAGGCCAAATCCTCGTCGCTCAGCTTCACAATATCCGACAGGGCCATCATCCGCTGAATACGGGCCACATAGCTGTCCCGGTCTTTGATAAAGCTCGGACGGATATTGGGGTCGATCATGGTGACCCGGTCCGCGGCCTCCCGCGTCAGCAAAGCCTCAAACGCCTCCGCGCTCGGACCCTCGGCCAGTGAGATGCCGCCAAAGAACATCGCGCTGACATCCGCGCCAATCGGGGGCAGGGCGTCCGCCCGCAAAGAGGTCAGCGCTGTGTCCTTGTCGTAGAACGTGTAGGTCGCCTGACCGTTGTCCAGCTTCACAAAGGCCAAGGTCGTCGGAAGGTCAGGACGCGGTGCCAGATCGGTGCTGACATCAGAGGCCGCAAGGGTCTCAACCAGTAACTCCCCAAACAGGTCCTGCGACAATCCGCAGAAAAAGCCGGGAGCAGCTCCCAACCGCCCCAATGCGATCGCAGTGTTGAACACCGCCCCACCTGCATAAGGCGCAAAGGCTTGCTCGCCTTGCGTTGTTTCGCGAGGCAGCATGTCGATCAGGGCTTCACCGCAGCACAATATCATCTTGTAACGCCATTCCATATCCGATGGCCGCCGCAATCAGCAGGCCGATGATGACCGCAATTGCGATCTTGATGGCCGAGTAGGGACGCTCGCCACGCACCGCCCCCGTCTGACCGTTTACAATGAACCGGAAGGTCCGGCCGCGGAACTTGTAAGCCGCCATCCATACGGGCAGCAAGACATGCTTGAAGGTGACGTTTGAGACGGCCGTCTTCGCGCTGTGGATGCGCTGACGGTCACCGCCAATGTCAAAGCGAATGTCGCGCGTGATGCGGTTGTCCATATGACCGCGTGCCTCTGTAAAACCGTCATCCAGTTCGACCGTATAGGCCTCCGCCCGGAATCCCGTCAGATATTCCGGCGTGTAGGGGCTGAGATAGGACAGATCCCATGGGGCCAGCGCGTCCGTGTAGTCTTTGGGCAGCGAGGTCGAGGCCAGCACCAGCACATCGTCAAAGTCACGCGCCACCCGGCCCGACACCCGGTGCCAGCGGGTTTTTGTCACCAGAACGGTCTGCTTCTTGCCGTTGCGCACCACGGTGCGCCGCACCTGATAATCCACTCCGCGTTCGCCGGTATACTGCGTGCGGGTGTCGGCGTCATAGGTCCAGTAGGGGACATAAATGCCGTCCATCCGGCGCCCCTTTCGGGCGTAGTCTTTCAATCCATTCGGCGCAAACCACAGCTGGCCCAGCCAGGTGTTCATGGCTTTGCGCGCGTCGCGCTCATCCAGCCTGAACGGCAGCACACCGCGCGGCTTGATATGGCGGTGCGTGCCGGTATCGGCCACTACGGGTGTCGCGCAGAACGGACACTCCGTGGCGTGGATGTCGGCGTCAAAGGCCACCTGTGCGCCGCAATTGGGGCAGGAGGTGACGCGGGTCTCCTCCATCTCCGCCTCGGCAAGAGAGCCACGCACTGCAGCGTTGAAATCCAGCTCTTGAATTGCGGTAGATCGCCCCTCGCTGACCGGTTTGGTGTTGCCGCAGTGATCGCAGACCAGCTGATGGCCGCCGGGGTCGAACGCCATGTCCGACCCGCAATTGTCGCAAGGAAAGCGGTGCTCTTCTACAGGGGTCGTCATGGCAAACTCATGGGGTCAGAGGAACCTGTGTAAAGCTCTTGGGGCCATAATACGCAAGGCGTTATCACGCAGCGCGGTATGGCGCCACAAGTGGAACATTGCGTGAAAGATCACCAGCCCAGCCAAGGCGTAAAACTGGTACGTATGCAGATAGCCGACAACGTCATTGGCATGGGGCAGGCCCATGGGCGGGGCAATGGGCAATACGCCCCCCGCCCGAAGCAGCACCGAGGATGTCAGCCCCAGCAAGAACCCCCCGAAGGCCACCAGAAACAGCCCCCAAATGAGCGAATGATGCATGATCTGGTGCACCCGCTGCGCCCAAGGCGGCAGTTTTGGACCGGGGCGGCTGGCCAGTCCGCGCTTCAGATACAGACCGGTCCAGACAAGGGCGAGGGTCACGAAGATAAGGCCCATCACCGAATGGAACTGGAACACCGCCGGCCCCATGCGCCGCAGCGCGTCGGGGTCGGCAAAGATGAACCAGACAAAGAATGGGATGATCCCCCAATGCAGCCACTTCAAAGCCACGCGTCTGTTTGGTAGGCGCGCGGCGATGGCCGACCGAAGGCCGGAGCGTGTTGGAGATATCGCGTGGCTCTCAGGCACCCGGCGGCGGTGGCGGCAGGATGGTGAACAGCTGCGCCAGCTCCATAACCTCGCCCGCTTCCTTCCAGCCGTCTTGGCCGACGGTCCACACATGTGTGTTGCGCTTCAGGCTGCCCTCGGCGGCCATGCGGCCCAACGCTGCCTTGGAGAACGGGCCGGTGGTCTTGCCGTTCTCGGCAATGTGCCAGACATGTTCAACCGGGGGTGGCGGAGGTGGTGTCGGTATCGCGCCCCAAGGCCCGGATTGCTGCTGCATCTGGCCCGCCATCTGCGTGGCCATCGCCATGCCCATACCGGCCCCCAAGCCTGCGCCCATGCCGCCTCCACCGTTCGGGTTGCGGGCGGCGGATGTCATGGCTTCTGCGGCAGAGTATTGCGTGAACTTCCCCAGATCGCCTGCCATCCCCATCGAGGTGCGCTTGTCCAAAGCCTCTTCAACAGCGGGCGGCAGCGATATGTTTTCAATATAGAATTCCGGGATCGACAGGCCGTACTCCGCGACAATTGGTGAGATTGCAGAGGCGATCAGCTTGCCCAGATCAGCCGTGTTCGCCGCCATATCCAGCGCTGGGATGCCGGAGGATGCAACCACGCGGGAGAACTCCTGCACGATGATGTTGCGGATTTGGTAGCTGATCTCGTCCATCGTGAACTCGCCATCGGTGCCCACGATCTCTGTCAGGAACTTGGCGGGGTCGGATACGCGGGTGGAGTAGGTCCCAAATGCGCGCAGACGCAACGGCCCAAATTCGGGGTCACGCAGCATGATCGGGTTCTTGGTGCCCCATTTCAGGTCGTTGAACCGGGTCGTATCGACGAAATAAATCTCTGATTTGAAGGGGCTTTTGAACCCGTGATCCCAGTGGTTCAGCGTTGTGAGGATCGGCATGTTATTGGTCTCGAGCATGTAAAGCCCGGGCGTGAACACATCGGCCAGCTGCCCCTCGTGGACAAACACCGCCGCCTGACCTTCGCGCACGGTCAGCTTGGCGCCGTATTTGATCGCATGGCCTTCACGGTCAAAGCGCCAAACCATCGTGTCTTGCGTGTCGTCGGTCCAGTGGATGACGTCGATAAATTCGCCGGTCAGAAAATCAAGAATGCCCATGGGGTCCTCGCATCAAGAAGTGGTGGTATTAACTTTCGCCGCCCAAAAGCTCGGAGGCAATGGCCTCGACAATCGGCCGTGCCGCAGCAGGGCCGGTGCCAAGGGGCAGGCGGGGGTCGTAGAGTATCTCCAGCAGCAGCTCGTCATGCCGGGTCAGGAACGCAAATTCGTCGTCATCATTGAAGATCGAGGGCCGCGCGGCCGGGCTGTCATTGCTCAGGCCTAGCCCTTGGGCGATCTCTTCATGGATGCAGGCCTCTTGCAGCAGCGGCGGATGCTCGGCCCGCAAAATGGCCACCGCGCTGTCGATCTCGTTTGGCGCGGCGCTGTCAAAGAAGGTGAAGATGGCGCAGTATTGCACGCGAGGCAGGTCGATGAGCTCTTGCGCGACACGTGTGCTTAGCCCCGGCACCAATTGTTGCAGGCGTGGCGCAAACCCCTCGAGGTCATCTACACTCAGCACTGCCACATGGAAGTTGCCGCCCGCTGGCACCATGGAAATCCGCCGATCAATGATCCGCGACAGGCGGCTGTTGTATTTCGTCAGGCCGGCCTGCGTCAGTTGGCGGGCGTCCTCGGGCACCGTGTCGCCAAACTCCACATCCATGCGGATGGGCTTGTTCCAACGCCTGATACGGCTTTCATTCCCCGATTGCTGAGCGCTGAGCCCGTCAATCGTGTATTCCTCGAAAGCTGCGATCTGGATGAAGTTGTCGATCAGGTTTCGCTTGGCAAACGGGGTGTCCGGCCCGCCACCATCTTTGCGTAGCAGGCCCTGGGCCAGCAATTGCCGCTGCACAGTCGCGTAGTAGGCCGACAAGGCCTCGCTGCGGGCGGAGGGGGCCACGGCCACCTTTTCCACGACCGGCGCAGGCGCACGCGGTTCAGGTCTCGGGCTGGTCGGCACCAGATCGCAGGCGCTCAATAGCGCCGCGCCCAGTGCCATAGCGGCAAGCGGAGATCGCCCGACTCGCACGATCAGGCCGGGGTGCGCCCACGGGCAGAGGCGAGCGTGTCGCGCAGCTCGTCCTCCATCTGCGCCAACTTCGCTTCGGCCTCCGCGCGTTTGCGCTTACCTTCATCAGCGATTTGCAGGCTTTCATTGATCGTGGTGACCAGCGCGTCATTGGCTTGCTGGACGGCCTCAATGTCAAACACACCGCGTTCCATTTCTTCGCGGATCGCCTTGTTGGCAGTGCGCAGATTGTCCGCGTTGGCCTTCAGCAGCTCATTGGTCAGGTCATTGGCGTCACGCACAGCCTCAGCAGCCTCCGACGAACGCTGGATCGTCAGCGCCTGAGCCAGCTGGGTTTCCCAAAGTGGCACGGTGTTGACGAGGGTCGAGTTGATCTTGGTCACCAGCGACTTGTCGTTTTCCTGCACCAGCCGGATCGAGGGCAGGGACTGCATGGTCACCTGCCGCGTCAGCTTCAGGTCATGTACCCGGCGCTCCAAATCATCCCGTGCGGCCCGCAGGTCGCGCAGCTCTTGCGCTTTCATCACTTGCGCGTCGTCAGGCGCTGCGGCGACTTCAGCCTCTTTCGCAGGGATGTCGTTGGCATCCAGCTCGGCGATCTTGGCCTCGCCTGCAGTGATATAGAGCGCCAGCTCGTTGTAGAAATCCAAAGTCCGTTCATACAGGATATCAAGCGATTTGATGTCCTTCAGCAGAACATGTTCATGGCCCAGCAGGTCATCCGTGATCTTGTCAATCTGGCCTTGAACGTCCTCAAAGCGTGCCATGAACATGGCGGCCGGCTTGGCCCGGCCAATCAGTCGTTCCCACCAGCTGCGTTTGCGGTTCGGATCCAGCTCCTTGACGGAGAACCCGCGGATCGTCGACACGATATCGCGCAGCGAGGCGCCTGCGGGACCTACATCCTTGTTCTTGACGTCCTGCAACATGGATTGGCTGATCTCTTGCAGACCCGATTGCGCGGCAGAGCCGAAAGCCACGATAGAGCCTGTGTCCTCCATGTTGATCTCGTCCATCCGCTTGCGGATTTCAGCGGCCACTGGCGGGGTCGCTTTTTCCAACGTCACCAGATCCGCCTCGGGTTCCGGCAACACCACAGCGGTTACCTCATCCAGCAATGCCGTTGAGGCCTGTGCTTTTTCGCGAACGGTCTGGGTCATATCTTGTCCTCCAACGGGTCTGCTAAGTCTCTGTCTGCGGCGTGATTTCGCGTGCGCGGATGCCTTCACGCTGCAAGCGGTCTCTGAGAACGTCAATCTCAATGCTCAGCGCGTCTTGGTTATTGGTCAATAACTTCTGGGTTTTCGCGGTGAAATTTGCCTCGAGATCGTCCAACAACGCCATATATTTGGCCTTGGCATCCGGGTTGTCGGTGCGCCGGGTCAGGTCCACATATTGGCGCGTCGCATCGCGCGCGCCTTGCAGGTAAACGCCCAGATATCGCCGAGCGCCGCGCAGGTCTCGCGGGTCATTTTCAACTGTGCGAAACATCTCGCGGGCGGTGGTCTGGAACGCCTCGATCCGGGCAATGAGCACTCGGTCACGGGTCTCTGCCGCCAGCTCAGCCATGTTTTTCAGATGCTTCTCCGCCTCATCAACGGCCTTGGCGACGCGCTGGTTCTGGAAGTCATCCACCCCTTCGGCCACCTTGTTCTTCATCGGGTCGAGCCCGAACGCCGTCAGATGCAAGCCACCGGCAATTATGCCGTAAAGGACCCCGTTGATCATCCCGCCATCAAATGTCGCCACGGCGACACCAAGCGCTGTCAGTATAGACCCGAACAGCTTGCGCGGAATAGCAGGACGACGCGAGATGGTACGCGCCTCATAGGCGTCTTGCGCCTCCAACCCTTCGCGGGTCAGCCAGGCGGCCAGCGCGATCAGGGCGAAAGCCGCGAGGTGCGAGGCCAGTTCCACCGGGCCGCCGCCAAAGGCCGTGAACAGCAAGGGCAGGGCGGCGACACCCAGCCAGATTGCCCGCGCCCGTCCGCGTTGTGGTTTGGCATGGGCCAGACGACCCGGCTTCGAGGACGAGGTCATGCCCGGGCTATGTTCCCCACCGTAACGCTGCGCCATGCTACACAGCCCCAAAAGAGGTGAGCGCAACAAGCACCAGCAACATGGCGTAGGCTAGTTTTTGAATGGCTCCGAATGACATTGTCGTCCTGTCCTCAGCGAATGGTGTTTCAGATATAGGCGGTCCGGGTGCCAGTTACCAGAAATGGGCCCCGTTAGTGCGGATTGGCGGACTGGGTGGCGTTGCGTTCGGCTTCCAGTTTGCGGGCATAGCCGGACTGAATGATCTCGACAGCAAACAGCACGATGACCGAGAAGTAGAAGGTCGTTTTCGACATCGGGATCAGCGGGTAGCCGAAGATCATGATCGCCAGACTGTCATCATGGGCCGCATGGCTTGCCGCAACCCCGGCCTCGCCCAACAACACCACGCCGACGATCAGCAGGATGAACAGGCCCAGCACCTCATACATGCGGTTCTTCTGCAGAAAGGCTGTCACGCCATCCGCCAGCAAGAGCATGGCCAGCCCGGAAATCAGAATGGCGGCCGCCAGCACCGGGAAGACCTCAGTGATCGCAATCGCTGACAGCACTGAGTCGAAAGAGAAGATCAGGTTCATGAACACGATCAGCATCACGACTTTCGCGGCTGATTTGCCGGATTTGGCCTCCACGTCATGATCAAGATGCTGCACCGACAGCAGGTGGCCGATTTCCTTGAAGGCGGTGTACATGATGAAAATACCGCCGAAAATGAACACGCATGTCGCGAAATTCACACCACCGGTGATGACGCCCTCCCACTCGAAGATGAAGAACGGCTCGGTCAATGTGCCAAGCAGGCTGACCATGACGAACAGCAATACGACGCGCAGCGCTACAGCGATGATGATGCCCCAAAACCGTACCGCCTTCTGGTGCGCAACAGGCGCGCGTTGGCTCTCGATCGAAATGTAGAGCAGGTTGTCGAACCCCAACACGGCTTGCAGGAAGCAGAGCATAAGCAGGTTGCCCAGGTTCTGTAATGTGAACAGGTTTTCGAAATTCAGAAACTCAGCCATGAAACCGGCCCTTTCGTCAGCGTCAGTATGTCACTGGTATGCATACAGTACGCCGCCACCGCGGCAAGGGTTCCAATTATCTCTTGGGTCCCCTCGATGCACGCGGCTTGGCCTGCGGCCCGGTTCTGTTTTTTTGAGGCGCCTTGGCGGGCCCACGTTTCTGTGGCGGGCGCTTCTTGGGGCGCGGTGCCGCGTCTTCAGGCGCAATGCCCAGCTGGTCGCGCAGCACGCGGGCCTTCACCTCCTCTACTTCGCCTGACTTCAGATCGTTCAGTCTAAACGGGCCGTAGGTGATGCGAAGGAGGCGGTTTACCTTGAGACCGATCTCCTCCATCGCGCGGCGAATTTCGCGGTTTTTTCCTTCGCGTAGACCGACGGTGAGCCAGGCGTTGGCACCTTGCTGGCGATCAAGCGTGACCTCCATCGGCTGGAACCGTTCGCCCTCCGATGTGATGCCCTTGCGCAAGGGATCAAAGGTCTCGTTCTGTGGTCTGCCGTTCACGCGCACCCGGTAGCGGCGGAGCCAGCCTGTCGAGGGCAGCTCAAGCTGGCGCTTGATCCCGCCATCGTTCGTCAGCAGCAAAAGCCCCTCGGAATTGATATCCAGACGCCCAACGCTGACAACGCGGGGCAGGTCCTTCGGCAGCGCGTCAAACACGGTTTCGCGACCCTTCTCGTCGCGCTCCGTCGTCACCAGACCGATAGGCTTGTTGTAAAGCCACAGGCGCGGGCGCTCGGGTTCAGCAATCTCGGTGCCGTCAAACTTGATCACGTCTCGGGCGGTCACATTCAGCGCGGGGCTGGTGATGATCTTGCCGTTCACGCTGATGCGCCCGGCCTCGATCAGCGCCTCTGCGCCGCGGCGCGACGCCACGCCTGAGCGGGCGAGCACTTTGGCGATCCGGTCGCCTTCTGGGGTCTTGGGAGGTGTTTTATCAGCCATATCAGCGGTTTAGAGTGTTGTGGCGGTTAGGGAAAGCCCCTGTGAGGTCTTGTGTGCAAGTCGTTGATATGATTGGTAAAGCAGATGGGTTTCACCTCACATATGGAGGCGGCGCTCGCGCAAGCGCGGGCCGCAGCGGCGCGCGGGGAGGTACCTGTGGGCGCTGTGGTTGTCTCTGCGGATGGCGAGGTTATCGCGCAAGCGGGCAACCGGGTTATGCAAGACCGCGACCCGTCCGCCCATGCAGAAGTGCTGGCGATCCGGCAGGCCTGCGCGGCGCTGGGCACCGAGCGTCTGACAGGCTGCGCGCTCTACGTCACGCTGGAGCCCTGCGCGATGTGCGCGAGCCTCATCTCGCAAGCGCGTATCGCGCGGCTCTACTATGGCGCGAGTGATCCGAAATCCGGCGGGGTCGGGCAGGGGGCACGGGTGTTTGAGCAGTCGCAAAGCCACCACAAGCCAGAAATCTACGACGGCATCTGCGAGCAAGAAGCGGCGGAATTGTTGCGCGCGTTCTTTCAAGCCCGACGAGCCGATTAGCCGCGCAACTCCGCTTGCACGGGCAAGGATTTGCCTGCCGTTACGGAAAGTTCTTTGACATGCGGGCCTCGGGCTGTATGACAAGGGCACGCGACACATCAAACTGAAGGAGGCGTGACATGATGACATATCAATCCAGCGAACTCTTTTGGTTTGTGCAGCCGGGCTCGGTCATGACCGCGCACCGCGCCTCCCGCTTGGGCTCCAAAGCCTAAACGAACCCGTCGCCTTCCAGCCCGCTGCAACACCGCATCCGAGCTGATTTTCAACCAACCTGAACCTAACCAGATCTGGCCAGACCGCTGTTTGCGTCGCTTTGCGCGTATCGAGTCTCCGGGTCTCTCAATACAAAGAAAGGCCGACGTGTTTTCGCGTCGGAGGACGACCATGAATGCAGTCCCACTTAAGCCCGGACAAAGTCTGGCGGATGTTATGGATGAGCTGATCGCAAGCTACGGCCTCAAAGGGGTCGTGCTGACGCTGGCGGCCAAGATGCTCAAGCGGACGCGGCCACCTGATATCGAGGCTGATCTCGATCTGCGGGGTCAGCCTGAACTTGACCTGATGCCCGACCGGTTGCGGGCCGATATCGGTCTGGCGCCGAAGCCGAAGCCAAACCCCTACGTGCTGCTCGGCACTGCTGTTTACAGGCCGTATCAGTAGACAAAGAGAGGTTGGAGGCCAGCCCGGTGGCCTCCTTCCCTTTTGCCCGCCCTGTTGGATGCGCGGTTACGCTTGAAGCGCCGCAAACGCGGGGGTATGTGAGACCTTGATTTAGACGGAGTGCTCCCATGTCGATTGACACCAAGACCGCTGGCCGCGTGGCCAAGCTTGCCCGCATTGCGGTGCCCGAGGCTGAGCTGCCCAAGCTGGCAGATGAGCTGAACGGCATCTTGGCCTTCATGGAGCAGCTCAATGAAGTAGATGTCGACGGCGTCGAGCCGATGACCTCCGTCACGCCGCAACGCCTGAAGCGCCGTGAAGATGTGGTCACCGACGGATCGCAACAAGAGGCCGTTCTGGCCAATGCACCCGACGCGCGGGAAGGGTTCTTTGCAGTGCCGAAGGTGGTTGAATAATGGCTGAGCTTTCCAAACTGACCATCGCCGATGCCCGTGATGGGATGCGCAAGGGCGACTTTACCTCTGCCGAGATCACCCGCGATTGCCTGGCCGAGATAGAGGGCGCAGGCACGCTGAACGCCTTTGTGCATAACACGCCTGAGATTGCTTTGGCGCAGGCCGAAGCCGCCGACGCGCGGATCAATGAGGGCGATGCGCCCTCCATGTGTGGCGTGCCATTGGGCATCAAGGACCTGTTCGCGACCAAGGGCGTCGACACGCAAGCGGCGTCTGACATCCTGAAAGGCTTCAAGCCCGAATATGAGAGCACCATCACGCAGCAATTGTGGGATGCGGGCTCGGTCATGCTGGGCAAGCTGAACATGGACCAGTTTGCCATGGGCTCGTCCAACGAGACCTCATGTTACGGTGACGTGGTAAACCCCTGGAAAATCGACGACCGCAACCTGACCCCGGGCGGCTCCTCCGGTGGCTCCGCTTCCGCGGTCGCGGCTGACCTTTGTCTGGCTGCAACCGGAACAGACACGGGCGGTTCGATCCGTCAGCCGGCCGCCTTTGTGGGCATCACCGGGTTGAAACCCACCTACGGGCGCTGCTCCCGCAGGGGCGTGGTGGCCTTTGCCTCCTCGCTGGACCAAGCAGGCCCGATGACCAAATCGGTGCGCGACGCGGCGATTATGCTGGAGGCCATGTCTGGCCATGACCCCAAGGACAGCACGTCCTCCGAGCTGGCCGTACCAAATTTCGAAGCGGCGCTGACCGGCGACATTCGCGGCAAGAAGATCGGCATTCCGGCAGAGTACCGTCTGGACGGTATGCCGCAGGAAATTGAGGATCTCTGGTCGCAAGGCATCGCGATGATGAAAGACGCGGGCGCTGAGATCGTAGACATCTCGCTGCCACACACCAAATACGCGCTGCCCGCCTATTACGTGGTGGCCCCCGCTGAGGCGTCTTCGAACCTTGCGCGCTATGACGGCGTCCGCTTTGGCCACCGCGCCAAGCTGGCGCAAGGCGACGGCATCACCGAGATGTATGAGAAGACCCGCGCCGAAGGCTTCGGCCCTGAGGTGCAGCGCCGCGTCATGATCGGCACCTATGTTTTGTCCGCCGGGTTCTACGACGCCTATTACAATCGCGCCCGCAAGGTCCGCACCCTGATCAAGAAAGACTTCGAGGATGTGTTCGCCACCGGCGTGGATGCGATCCTGACACCTGCCACACCGTCGGCTGCCTTCGGCCTTGGCGAGATGGCCGATGCCGACCCGGTGCAAATGTATCTCAACGACGTGTTCACCGTGACCGTGAACCTTGCGGGCCTGCCGGGCATTGCAGTGCCAGCTGGTCTCGACAAGCAGGGCCTGCCCCTCGGGCTGCAGCTGATTGGCCGCCCGTGGGAAGAGGCTGATTTGCTGAACCACGCCTATGCGCTGGAACAAGCCGCCGGATTTGTAGCAAAACCGGAGAAATGGTGGTAAAACGCCTCTAAGGCGGCAACACGACCGCCGGGACTGACATGAGAGTGAGAGCATATTTCCATGCGTACGCCCCTAATTCTTCTTGCCGTGGCTGGCCTTGCGGCCTGTTCGCCGAAAGTTCCTGACAGCGCCGCAGGCGTGGGTTTCGGCAGCTATGACGATTATCAGGCCGCCCAATCGGCCCGCAACCAACAGCTGCGCGGCGGGACCCCCGTCGTTACCGGGCCATTGGCGGCCGAGCAAACGGCCCCCGGCGTGCCGGGCGCACCGGGTTCGCAGACCGAAGCGCAGGCGACCGCAGCTGCCGCCGTGGCCGCAATTCAGCCGGGCGGCGTGCAGACAGCCGCCGTGGACCCCAACAATTCCGAGATTTCCGACGAGCAGGATTTTGACGCGGTGTCGTCGCGTCAAACCATCGCCTCTGACGCGCAGCGACGGGCCCAGCAATCGGCTCAGTATCAGGTGGTCCAACCCACCGCCGTGCCGGAACGCCCGACAGGCGGCGCGCCCACACCGATTGAGTTCGCTTTGCAGGTTCAGCATCCGCTGGGACAAAAAGTCTACAGCCGCTCGCCTTTCGGGGCTGGCAAGCTGGCGGAGAATTGCGCGCAATATGCCTCCTCAGAGCTCGCGCAGGACGCGTTTCTCAAAGCGGGCGGGCCGGACAAAGACAAGCTGAAGCTTGATCCAGATGGCGACGGGTATGCCTGCGCATGGAATCCGGGCAAATACCGCCAATTGGTGCGCAACTAGGGTGGGTGATCTCACCCATCCCTCCCCGAATTTCGGGGAGCGGAAGGCGGGCGCCCAGCCCAGCATCATCGTTCTGCACTACACCGCCATGGCCAGCGCAGAGGCCGCCTGCCGCACGCTGTGCAATCCTGATACGGAGGTGTCCGCCCATTACCTGATCGCGCCGGATGGTGAAGTGATGTCGCTGGTGGCCGAGGAACACCGGGCCTGGCACGCAGGCGCTGGGCGCTGGGGCGCCATCGAAGACCTCAATTCGCATTCCATCGGGATCGAGCTGTCCAATGACGGATTTTCGCCCTTTTCCAGCAGCTTGATGGACGCCCTTGAAGTGCTTCTGGCGGGTATCAAATCCCGATGGGCCATCCCCGCGCACCGGGTCATTGCGCATTCCGACCTCGCACCGGGCCGCAAGATCGACCCCGGCAGGCGCTTTGACTGGCAGCGGCTGGCCCGCAACGGTCTGGCCGTTTGGCCAGAGACAAAAGACGCCGACCCCGCACAGTTCACGGCCCATGCCAAGGCCTTCGGCTACACCGCAGAGGTCGACGCCGAAACGCGTCTCAACGCCTTCCGGCTGCGCTTTCGGCCTTGGGCTGACGGGCCGCTTGATGCGACAGATGCAGGGCTTGCGGCAGATCTCGCTGCCCGCTTCCCCGTTGACCGGAACAGCCTCACCTCCTAAAGACGCGGTTGCGCGGATGGCTGGATGGTCGCTGCGTTTTGTTTCGCCAGAAATTGAGAGGGGTGCCTCTCGGCAGGAAACCTGCCTGTCGCACTCATTTTGATTTTGCTTTGCAAAACAAAATGTAGAGGAAAGTCCGGACTCCATGAAGAAACGGTGCCGGGTAACGCCCGGCGGGGGCAACCCCAGGGACAGCGCCACAGAGAAGAAACCGCCTTCGCATGCGGAGGCAAGGGTGAAACGGTGCGGTAAGAGCGCACCGCGCGACTGGCAACAGAAGCGGCACGGCAAGCCCCACCGGGAGCAATGCCAAATAGGGACCTCGCGGCGCAAGCCAGGGCATCTTCGGCCCCAGACGGTCCGGGTTGGCAGCTAGAGGGATGCGGGCAATCGCGTCTCAAGATGAATGATCATCCAGAGGCCGCAAGGCCTTGGACAGAATCCGGCTTACAGGCCATCCGCGCAATTTGACCCAGAACGCCCACACCCGTGCCTTCCCATGTTTAAAAATATCCCGGGGGAGGCGCATCAGCGCCGGGGGCAGGGCCCCAAATATTCCGGGGGTTTGGGGGCAGCGCCCCCAATCGGTCGGCAGGCCAAAGGCATGCCGAAACCGCACTCACTGGTCCACCGCGTCCTTCTTGTCCCGCTCGCTCATCAGACCCAAAAGTGCTGCTTCCAGATCGCGGTTCAACTCTTTCGCTTTTTCGACATAGGCCTCGTTCTGCGTCGCCGGCAGGTCTTCGCGCCACAGCTGCGCCAGCTGTTTCAGCCCGTCGCGGTCCATGTCGTAGAAGGTGGTGGTCTGGATATGGGCCTCATATTCCGACAGTCCCATGCGCTCCAACACATAGCGCCCCGCACGCAGCGAGCTGTCAAACATCTCGCGCACAATGTCATTGGCTCCGGCCTTGAAGAGCCGGAACACCATCGGCCGGTCATAGGCCCGCGCAATGATATGCAGGTCGGGCCGGGCTTGGCGGGCCAGACGCACCAGCTTCAACGCGGCTTCGCGGTCATCAAGGGCCACGACCAGAACGGAGGCGGTTTCCAACCCGGCCGAATGCAGCAGGTCAGGTCGCGTCGGGTCGCCAAAGAACCCTTTGAAGCCAAACCGGCGCATCAGCTGGATCGTGTCGAGGTCGTGATCCAAGACCGTTGTCGTAAAGCCCGATTGCGTCACCAGCCGGTTGACCACTTGGCCGAACCGTCCGACGCCCGCGATGATCACCGCGCCCTGCTCGTCGATGGTGTCGGGGTCCTGGGCCGATGTCGGTGCCCCCATCCGCGCGGCCACCGCGTCATAGCCGATGAACAGAAGCGGGGTCAGCAGCATCGACAGCGCGACCACCAGCAGCAACGTCTCCGACAGGGCGGTCGGGATAACGTTCTGCTGCACGGAGAAGCTGACCAGCACGAAGCCGAACTCGCCTGCCTGCGCCAGCGACAGGGTAAAGAGTACCTTGTCCCGGCCCCTTATCTTGAAGGTCACAGCCAGCGCGTAAAGCACCGCCGCCTTGATCAGCATGACCCCCAAAGTCAGGCCCAAAATGATGAAGGGGGCGGCGAAGAGCACACCAAAATTGATGCCCGCACCCACGGTGATGAAGAACAGGCCCAGCAACAAGCCCTTGAAGGGCTCAATGTCGGATTCCAGCTCGTGGCGGAACTCCGAATTGGCCAGCACCACGCCTGCCAGAAATGTCCCCAAGGCAGGCGACAAACCGACCAACAGCATCAGCACCGCAACGCCCACAACAAAAAGCAGGGCAACAGCCACATACATCTCGCGCAGCTTCGCCCAGCTGATGTAGCGAAAGATAGGACGGGTCAGGAAATGGCCTGCCAGAATGACCGTGACCACGGCCGCGAGCGTCACCAGCATGACCCCCCAATTGGGCAGTGTCTCGATCAGCGAGCGGACGCCTTCGGCGGCGCTCTCAGCGCCGTGGCCATCTCCATGCCCCGTGCCATGATCGCTGCTATTCCCTGCATTCATCCCGGCGATGGACAAAAGCGGGATGCCGATCAGCATCGGGATCACCGCAATGTCTTGCGTCAGCAGCACCGAGAAGGCCGAGCGCCCGCCGCCCGTGCCCATTAGCTTCTTTTCATTCAGCGTCTGCAAGACGATGGCCGTTGAGGACAGCGCAAAGACCAGCCCGATGGCAATGCTGATGCTCACCGGCTGGCCCAGCAGATTTGCGGCCAGTGCAATCAGGGCGGTGGTGACAGAGACCTGCAGCCCGCCCAGACCCACCAGCTTGTGACGCATGTCCCACAACGCACGGGGCTCCAGCTCCAGCCCGATGAGAAACAGCATCATGACCACCCCGAACTCGGCAAAATGCTGCAGGTTCTCGGTCTCCGAGCCGACAAAGCCAGCAATCGGTCCGATGATGACGCCCGCCACCAGATAGCCCAGAACCGACCCCAGCCCCAGCCGGACCGCAATGGGCACCGCCGCGCAGGCGGCCAGCAGGTAGATCGAGGATTGAAACAGGAAGGATTCCATTGGCAGTGTCCTGATGCGGGGCTTTCGCCGAATTATGAGAAAGGCGTGCTTCGCCTTGTCGCGGAAGTTTAGCAAGATTTGTGACCCCTGCCTGCTGCAAAATGCCGTAAGCTCAGATCAGGAGGCTGTCATGCTCGATACGATGGAAATTCCGCCGCACGTCTCGGCCGCGTTTGCGGCCATGCCGCCACGCATCCGCGCGCGGCTTGATCAAACCCGTGCCGAAATTTTTGCCGAAGCCGAGCGGCTTGGGGTCAGACCCATCGAAGAGACGCTGAAATGGGGGCAGCCCGCCTATGTGCCGCCACGCGTATCCGGCACTACGATCCGGCTTGGCCAGCTTGCCGGAGAAGCCGCGCTCTTCGTGCATTGCCAGACCAGCATTATTGAAGACGCGCGGGAACTTTTCGGCGGCATTGCAGACTTCAAAGACAACCGCGCCTTGGTGTTGGGCGGCGACGCGCGCGCCACCACCCATGTCATTTGTGCGGCGTTAACCTATCACCGGAAACGCCAGAGCGCCGCGCGTTAGACCATCGCAAAGATGCGCGCAGGCCCGCCGGAGCCGCCCTTATGCTTCGGTGCGCCGATGATCAGCGTGGCGCCCGCAGCTGGCACCCGGTCGAGATTGGCGATGTTCTCAATGCCGAACCGCCCCGATGGCAGCCACGCATAATGCGTTGCGAAATCCGCCGACGGCCCGTGATCGAGCGACAGCGTGTCGACAGCCAGGGAGCCAGCCTGCGTCTCTAACAGCATCTGGGTCGCTTCGACATGGAAGCCGGGGTAATGCTGCGCGGTCCCGTCAAAGCCGCGATAGGTGTCACCGCCGGTCTTGGCCCCCCAACCCGAATGCATCGCCACGCAGGCATGGGCCGGAATTTCGCCATGCGCGTCCGTCCAGGCTTTGATGTCATCTGGCGTCACCTGATAATCCGCATTCTCCGCAGCTTTCGCCGCCACGTCGATCACGCAGAGGGGCGCGATCAGATTGGACACCTCGATCTCATCGACCGCCAGCCCGTCCGCCGAGAAATGCAGCGGCGCGTCGATATGAGTGCCGGTGTGCTCATTGATCGTCAGGTTGAACAGGTTAAAGCCGCTTTCCGCGAATTTGAATGTCTGCTCCGCGTTGAAGCCCGGCTCTCCGAAATAGGTGGGAAACTCCGCGCTCAGCGTATGGGTCAGGTCCTCGACCGTGCCGTGGCCCGCCGCCAATGCGGGCGGGGCGGAGATGGTCGACGCCATGGCCGCCGCCCCGGTCAGCGCCGCACCTTTGAAAAAGGACCGCCGCGACAACATCTTTTCTTTGACGGAATTCATCACACAGATATCGCACATATCGAAAACTCCCAGTTGTTGAATGGGATCATCCTGCGGCGCGGTCGGGCTTAAAGCAACTCACGGCTATGTGGGGGGTATTACGTGGGCAAAGGGCTGTCCGCCTTGATCTGGTCCATCACGATCTGGCTTTGCACACGCCCCACGGCAGGGTGGGGTAGCAAAATGTCCTGCACCAACCGATTGAGCGCGGCGAGATCAGTGCAGACCACCCGCAGCAGATAATCCGCATCTCCCGTCAGGGTCCAAGCGGCAATGATCTCCGGTTGCAAGCGGGTGAGCCGCAAAAAGGCGGTATGGCTTTCTGGCGTGTGGGTCGCGGTCTGCACCTGCACAAAGGCCTGCACCGTCAATCCCAGCTTGGCCGGATCAGGCCGCGCCACGTAGCCGGTGATGTAGCCGTCCTGCTCCAGCCGCTGTTTGCGGCGGCCCGCTTGCGACGGCGACAGGTTGAGGACGTCGGCCAATTGCTGGGACGTCATATGCGCATTGGTCTGCAACGCGTCGATGATACGCAGGTCGGTGTCGTCTGCTGAAGTCATGCACAATCTCCGCGCCAAATGGCTCTGGTATGACCTAAAACTAGCATAATTCGACGAGATAACCACAGAAACGCGCAAAAATAGCATCTGGGAGGCGGTATCATGCTCTCAACCCCGCAGTCACAGGAGCATTTCCCATGGGTCCCTTCCCGCATGACGCCCCGAAATCCACCATCTCTGACGCCAACCCCGCTGGCACGGATGGCTTTGAATTCGTCGAGTTCGCCCATCCCGACCCCGACATGCTGCGTCAAACCTTCGCGCGCATGGGCTACATCCACACGGCGACGCACAAGACCAAGCAGATCGAGCTCTGGCAGCAAGGCGATATCACCTATGTGCTGAACAACGAGCCCGGCAGCCACGCGTTGAGTTTTGTCGAAGAACACGGCCCCTGTGCGCCCTCCATGGCGTGGCGCGTTGTTGATGCCGGTCATGCGTTCGAACATGCGGTCTCGAAAGGGGCCACGCCTTACGAGGGCAAGGGCAAAACCATGGACGTGCCCGCCATCGTCGGTATCGGCGGCTCGCTCATCTATTTCATCGACCAATATTACGAGACGAACCCCTACAACGCGGAATTCAACTGGGTCAGCAAAACCCATCCCGAAGGCGTGGGTTTCCACTATCTCGACCACCTGACGCACAACGTTCACAAGGGCAATATGGACGTCTGGTTCCGCTTCTATGGCGACTTGTTCGGCTTCAAGGAAATCCGGTTCTTCGACATCGAGGGCAAGCATTCCGGCCTTCTGTCCCGTGCGCTGACCTCGCCTTGCGGGCGCATCCGCATCCCGATCAACGAGGATCGCGGCGAAAAAGGCCAGATCGTCGAATACCTCAAACGCTACAATGGCGAGGGCATTCAGCACATCGCGGTCGGGGCCAAAGACATCTACGCGGCGACCGACCAGATTGCCGAGAATGGCGTCAAGTTCATGCCGCCCCCTCCCGAAACCTATTACCCGCTCTCCAAAACGCGGGTCAAAGGCCATGAAGAACCCATCGAGAAGATGCAAAAGCACGGCATCCTTATTGACGGCGAAGGCGTGGTCGGCGGCGGGGAGACCCGCATCCTGCTGCAGATCTTCTCCAAAACGGTGATCGGTCCGATCTTTTTCGAGTTCATCCAGCGCAAAGGCGATGACGGCTTTGGTGAGGGCAATTTCAAGGCGCTCTTTGAGGCGATTGAGCAGGACCAGATCGACCGCGGCGTGCTGTCCGCCGCCGAATAGGCTTGAAAAACGCGAACGCCCCTTGTTCTGTGACCTGAACAGGGGGCGCTCAGCATGCCAAATATCGAGATCGTCAGCTATTCCGGCACCGGGCAAACCACCGAGCTGGCCAAACTCATCGCGGAAGCCTCAGACGGCCGCGTCTGGTCTTTGCCGCATGACGGCGAGGGCAAACCCGCCATGTGGGAGGCGCTGGACGCCGCCGACGCCATCCTCTTTGGCAGCCCAACTTACATGGGCGGGCCCGCTTGGCAGTTTAAACGGTTTGCTGATGCAAGCAGCGGCCGTTGGGACAAGCGTGGCTGGCAGGACAAACTGGCGGGCGGCTTCACCACCTCCGGCTCCACCAATGGCGACAAGGGCGAATGCCTGTCTTACTTCATCACGCTGGCCAACCAGCACGGCATGATCTGGGTGTCACTGGGCCAAAGCTCCCCGCCCAGCCGCGCCAACCCGGACACGGCGACCAACTGGACTGGCGCCAATGGCGGGGTGATGGCCATTGCCGGAAAAGGCGGCATGCCCGAGGGCGATTTGCAAAGCGCCAAAGACTACGGCGCGCGCATCAAGGCTTTGACAGAGCGGTTTGCGCGCTAGGTCCAAACAGAACCCGCTCAGACCTGTCCGCCTGCAATTTCAATGGTTTGGCCGTTGACGCTGCCAGACCCCGCGCCGCAAAGCCAGGCTGCGGCTTCCCCGATCTCGGAGGCTTCGATTAGCCGCTTGTGACGGTTGGACCGGACCATTGTGCCCAGCGCGTCCTCCCTCGATATCCCCGCCCGCGCCGCAATATCGTCGGTGTTGCGGGTTACAATCGGCGTGTCCACATAGCCCGGGCACAACGCGTTGAACGTGTAAGGCCCACCCATGTAATCTTCCGAGAGCCCCCGGATCAGGCCGATCAACCCATGCTTCGAGGCAGAATAGGCCGGCGCGCCGCGCAAGCCCCGCACTCCCGCGATAGAGGCCACAGCAATGACCCGGCCCCAATCGGTGCTTAGCATCGACGGCAGGCAGGCTTGGATCGTCAGCATCGCGCCGTCCAGATTGGTGGCCATGGTACGCCGCCAAAACGCCAAATCCATCTTCGAAATGGATTTGCCTTCAGCGATCCCCGCATTGGGCACGCAAATCTGCACCGGGCCGTTTTCGGCGATGGCCTTCGCGACAACCGCCTGCGTGGCTTCTGGGTCGGTGACATCCAGAGCCAGGGGCAAGCCACCAAACGAGGCCGCGGCCTCTTCAAGAACCTCCGCCCGGCGTCCGGTGATGGTCACCGATGCGCCTTGTGCCGCAAGGCTTTGCGCGATGGCCAGTCCTATGCCTGTGCCGCCGCCAGTAATGAATGCGTGTTTGCCTTGAAGCTGCATGACCCCTCCTGATTTCTTTTCAGACTACCCCAATATGGGCCTTGGTCCAGCAGCACATAAAATTGCATACAAAGGTATATTTGCGACATTTTGTTACTCAGCCCCTCAGTCCGCTTTACGTTTCGCAGAGCGGCGGCTAAAGCAGAGGTTCTGCGAATAATCTTTCATTTGAGCCACAGAGGAGGGCCACATGAAAATCGGGGCACCTAAAGAGACATTCCCGGGCGAAAACAGGGTCGCAATGACGCCTGAAAGCGCCGTACAGCTACAAAAACTTGGCCATGACTGTGTGATCGAGACCAAAGCGGGGGCCGCTGCGGGGTTCTCGGACAAAGACTACAAGGACGTGGGCGTCGAGGTGGTCAAGACCGCCGCCGCCCTCTGGAAGGCCGCGGATATCGTGGTCAAGGTGCGCCAGCCCGATGACACAGAGATGAAGAAGCTGCGCGCCGCGCAGACACTGATCTCTTTCTTCAACCCCGCCGCCAATGAAAAAGGCCTCAATGACGCGGCCAAAAAAGGCGCGACCGTCGTGGCGATGGAGATGGTCCCACGTATTTCGCGTGCCCAAAAGATGGATGCGCTCAGCTCCATGGCCAATATCGCGGGCTACCGCGCGGTCATAGAGGCGTCGAACAATTTCGGGCGCTTCTTTACCGGCCAAGTGACCGCCGCCGGTAAGGTGCCGCCTGCCAAAGTGCTCGTTGTGGGCGCTGGTGTTGCAGGTCTTGCCGCTATCGGGACCTCCACCTCGCTGGGCGCGATCACCTACGCCTTTGACGTGCGCCCCGAAGTGGCCGAGCAGGTCGAATCCATGGGCGCAGAGTTCGTGTTCCTCGACTTCGAAGAAGAGCAGCAAGACGGCGCCGCCACGGGTGGCTATGCTGCCGTCTCCAGCCCTGAGTTTCGCGAAGCCCAGCTTGCCAAATTCCGCGAGCTGGCCCCCGAGGTCGACGTGGTTATCACCACCGCGCTGATCCCCAACCGCGAAGCGCCCGAGCTGTGGACCGAAGACATGGTCAAGGCGATGAAGCCGGGCTCTGTTATTGTGGATCTGGCAGCAGAGAAGGGCGGCAACTGCAAGCTGACCGTGATGGACGAGAAGATCGTGACGCCCAACGGGGTGACCATCATCGGCTACACGGACTTCCCCTCCCGGATGGGCACGCAAGCCTCAACGCTTTACGCCAACAACATCCGCCACATGATCTTTGATCTGACGCCCGAGAAGGACGGCAAGGTCAAGCATGACATGGAAGATGACGTGATCCGCGGCGCGACCGTGACCCATAAGAAAAAGGTCACATGGCCGCCACCCCCTCCAAAAGTTGCGGCGATTGCGGCGCAGCCCGCGAAAGAAAAGCCGCGCGAGCTAACCGCCGAGGAAAAGCGCGCCGCTGAAACCGCAGCCTTCCAGAAAGAGACCAAGACGCAGGTCACATTGCTGGCCGTGGGGGCCGCGCTTGTGCTGGGCATCGGGATGATCCCCGGCATGCCCGCGAGCTTCATGCAGCATTTCATCGTGTTCGTGCTTTCGGTCTTCATCGGGTTCCAGGTGATCTGGAACGTGGCGCATTCGCTGCACACGCCGCTGATGGCGGTGACCAACGCGATCTCCTCGATCATCATTCTGGGGGCGCTGATCCAGATCGGGTCCACCTCGGTGCTGATCACCATCCTTGCCGCACTTGGCATCTTCATGGCGGCCGTCAACATCTTTGGTGGTTTCCTCGTGACACGGCGCATGCTCGCCATGTTCCAGAAATCCTAAAGGGGCAGGGCAATGGAAAACGCATTCACCATCGCGGCCTACGTCGTCGCGGCCATCCTATTCATCCTGTCGTTAGGCGGGCTTTCGGGCCAGGAAAGCGCAAAGCGCGCGGTCTGGTACGGCATTGTCGGCATGGCGCTGGCCGTGCTGGCCACGCTGATCGGGCCGGGTTCTGGGCTGTGGCTTTTGTCGCTGATCCTGATCGTGGGCGGCGGACTTGTGGGCTACCAACTGGCCACCAAGGTCGAGATGACCCAAATGCCGGAACTTGTGGCCATCATGCACTCGCTGGTGGGCCTCGCGGCTGTCTTTGTGGGCTTCAACGCCGACCTGATGATCAACAGTGTAACAACGCTTTTTGCAGAGAACGACCTGCAGTTCCCGACCGCCGATGGTTGGACGCTGTATCCGCCCGGGGCAGATTTGGCGAACGTCACGGCGGCAACCTTGGTGTCCGAACTCAGCTCCTTTGGTCAGTTGGTTGCCAAGAAGACCAGCGTTGAGATCGGCATTTTGCGGGTCGAGCTGGTGCTGGGCATCTGGATCGGTGCGGTCACCTTCACCGGATCGGTCATCGCTTATGCCAAGCTGGCGGGCAACTCCTCCAAGCTGCCGTTCGAGATCGACACAAGCGCCAAGAAGCTGCCCGGCGGGCATTTCCTGAACGCGGGTGCGGCGGCTTTGTCGGTCATTCTGGCGATCATGTATCTGAGCAATGGTGGCACCTTCACCTTGGTCCTGCTGACGTTGCTCGGCCTCTTCATCGGCTATCACCTGATCATGGGCATCGGCGGCGCGGATATGCCGGTGGTGGTCTCCATGCTGAACAGCTACTCGGGCTGGGCGGCGGCGGCGATTGGCTTCTCGCTCGGCAATGATCTGTTGATCGTGGTCGGTGCACTTGTCGGCTCGTCCGGTGCGATCCTGTCCTACATCATGTGCAAGGCAATGAACCGCAGCTTCGTGTCGGTCATTCTGGGCGGCTTCGGCGGCCCTGCGGGCGAGCAGATGGCGGTGGAAGGCGAACAGGTTGCCATCGACGCCGACGGCGTCGCAACCGCGCTGAACGAGGCCGATAGCGTCATCATCATCCCGGGCTACGGTATGGCCGTGGCGCAGGCGCAAACGGCAGTGGCCGAGCTGGTCCGCAAGCTGCGGGCCAAAGGCAAGAACGTGCGCTTTGCCATCCATCCGGTGGCCGGCCGTTTGCCGGGGCACATGAACGTGCTTCTGGCGGAGGCCAAGGTGCCCTATGACATCGTGATGGAAATGGACGAGATCAATGACGACTTCCCGGATACGGACGTGGCCATCGTGATCGGGTCCAATGACATCGTGAACCCGGCAGCGCAGGATGATCCCAACAGCCCCATCGCTGGTATGCCGGTGCTGGAATGCTGGAAGGCCAAGCAGGTCTTCGTGTCCAAACGCGGGCAGGGGACCGGGTATTCCGGCATCGAAAACCCGCTCTTCTTCAAGGACAATACGCGGATGTTTTATGGTGACGCGAAGGCATCTTTGGACGCGTTGCTGCCCAAGATCGACTAGGGCGCTATCGCCATCACTTAGACTCCAGAACGCCCGCCGAAAACTCGGCGGGCGTTCATTTTTCAGAAAAGTCGTTACGGGAAAGTAAGCGACACTTTCTGAGGGGACGTCGGTGCGTTTAGCTGTCGTTCATTTCAGCTGCGCTGTCGCTCTCGTCCAGTTTGCGCTCGACCTTCAGCAGTTCCAGACGGGTTTGTTCGTCGGATTCGAAGAAGACTTTGCGCTCGGCGGCGCTCATTTCGCCCAAGGCGAATTTCACTTCGGCTGCCGTCAGGTTGCCGGACGATGTCTCCTGTACAATGCGCTCAGCTGCGGAGTCTTCGCTCATCGCGAAAAATTCTTCTACGGTTGTCTGTGCGACCACTGGGGTGGCGACGACAAGGGCGATGCTTGCTGCGATAATACGGGTGTTCATGCTGATCTCCTAGATCTTCGTTCTGGTGCAGCACGCCGATTGCGGCTGCTTCACCGACACAACTCAAGCTCCGTCAAAAGAGTTCCGAAGTTTTTTCATTCATGGCGTTTCCCTCTCGGCCAATGGTGCGCTGCCGCACCGCGCCTCTGCCTTGCATGTCAGGGGGTATCAGGGTTTGCTTCGCGGGACATTTGTGACGAACTGACACACGAAATTATGGACGGAGCAGCAGAATGAAAGACGAATACACCCCCCCAAAGGTCTGGACTTGGGACAGCGAAAACGGCGGTGAATGGGCCAAACTGAACCGTCCCATTGCAGGCGCTACCCACGACAAAGAGCTGCCGCAAGGCAAGCACCCGCTGCAGCTATACTCGCTGGCCACGCCCAACGGGGTGAAAGTGACCGTGATGCTCGAAGAGCTGTTGGAGGCGGGCCACACGGGCGCCGAATATGATGCGTGGTTGATCCGTATTCAAGATGGTGACCAGTTCGGCTCGGGCTTTGTCGACATCAACCCGAACTCGAAGATCCCGGCGATGCTGGATACGACCACCGGGACCAAGCTGTTTGAGAGCGGGTCGATCCTGTTCTATCTCGCCGAAAAGTTCGACGCCTTCTTGCCGACCGAGCATGAAGCCCGCGCCCAAACAATGAACTGGCTCTTCTGGCTGCAGGGTTCCGCCCCCTATCTGGGCGGCGGGTTTGGCCATTTCTACGCTTACGCGCCTTACAAGATGCAGTACCCGATCGACCGGTTCACCATGGAGACCAAGCGCCAACTGGACGTGCTCGACCGCCATCTGGCCCAGAACGAGTATCTCGCAGGCAGCGACTACACCATTGCCGACATGGCCACCTGCCCATGGTATGGCCGCACCGTGGCGGGCAAAAGCTATGACGCAGGCGAGTTTCTGGATGTGGGCATCTACAAAAATGTCATCCGCTGGCATGACCAGATTTCCAACCGCCCGGCCTATAAGCGCGGCGCGATGGTGAACAAGTCCTTTGGTCCTTTGGAAGAGCAGCTGCGTGAGCGTCACGACGCGTCTGATTTCGAGACCAAGACGCAGGATAAGTTAGAAGGCTAGCGGTGATGTGGTCCGGGGGCATGGTCTTCTTGGACGATGTGGGGGATCTGCCCGCAAACCCCGCGCCCAATGGGGGCTCTGCCCCCAAACCCCCGCCTAATGGGGGCTCTGCCCCCAAACCCCCGGAGTATTTTTGAAGCAATGATGGGGGGAGGGCGCGTCTCGCGGGCGGCGTTGCATACAATTGCACACCAGTAACAGTATGAAATTGCTATATTTTTCTTTACATTCCCGTATGGGCGCTTAGGTTGCGAGCGAGGTAAAGAGGGTTTCGCCATGCCGCCGATAGACGACCATCCGCTGCGCTACGCGCTGGCCAATGAGCTGCATGCCCGCCCGTTTCCATCTTTGAGCGCACCCTGCAGCGCGGCTTTTCTGGCGATTAAACAAGAGGTTGACGCCTCCGCTCGCGACCGCGATGCCGACCGGGCACATCTTGTGTCGCTGTTGGACCGCTACGGCGCGCCACATCCACAACCGGGTGCCACGCATTGGTTTGGCCAGCTGGGGCGGTTCGAGCTGAAATGGGAAAGCCATACGGAATTTGTGACCTACACACTGTTCGCAGACGGGTTGGCGGGGCGGCCCTTTGACGGCAGCACTTTTGACGCTTTTCCCGCCGACTGGCTTGCAGAGGTTCCCGGCGCGCGGATGACTTCGGCGCTGGTGCGGGTTGAGCCGCATCCCGGTGACGACAAAATCATGCAGCGCCTGAGTGACTGGTTCGTGCCGGAAAGCCTGGCCTGTAGCCGGGTGCTCGATAACAGCGTCACCATCGCGGGGGATTTCCGGATTGATGAAAACGGCCATATGCGGTTTGCCGTTTTCGCGCAGAAAGAATGCGGCCCGCGCCGGTTGGGCCGGGTGGTCCAGCGGCTCTGCGAGATCGAGACCTACAAAACCATGTCCATGCTGGGTCTGAGCCGGGTGCGGAGCATGGGGCCCGCGCTGACCGAGATTGACGAGACACTGACCCATATCATGAGCGGCATGACCGGCCATGTGGATCAGGCGGCTAAAAGCCAGGAGAAGACGCTGGACGCGTTGCTTAGAGCGTCGAGCGAACTGGAGGCGCTGGCGGCACGGTCGTCATATCGTTTCGCTGCCACCCGGGCCTATGAAGCGATCGTAAACCAACGCATTGAGATTTTGCGCGAGGAACGCTTCGGAGCGCTGCAGACCTTTGCCGAGTTCATGATGCGGCGCTATGACCCCGCAATGCGGACGGTGAATGCGTCAGAGACGCGGATCGGGTCCATGTCGGCGCGCGCCACGCGGGCCAGTGATCTGTTGCGCACCCGGGTCGATGTAGAACGCTCTGCGCAGAACCAAGCTTTGCTGGAAAGCATGGACAAGCGGGCGGATATGCAGCTGCGGCTGCAAAAGACGGTTGAAGGCCTGTCGGTGGTGGCGATCAGCTATTATGCGGTCAATCTGGTGCTGAACATGGCGCAGCCTTTGGGCGATGCGGCGGGGTTGTCCAAGCTGGTGCTGACCGCGCTGCTGACGCCGGTTGTCATTTTGGGCGTCTGGTGGCTGGTGCGCAGGATACGGGACAAGATCGAGCGATAAGGCGAAAGGCGCCACTGGTGCCGAAACGACGCGTAAATTCCCCTTTTGCTACGCCACACTGGACAGATACCCCCGGAACTGCCCAATATTTGGGCATGTCGCAAAGACATTTTCAAAACGAGGGGACATCTCAATGGAACAAATTCTGGCACAAGTGGTCGGCGGTGCGCTTGGCGGCACGGCTGGTGGCAAGGTCAATTCGGGCGCGAGCATGGGGGCCATTGGCAACCTGATCTCAGGCGGCGTCGGCGGTGTGGCCGGTGGCCAACTGCTGGGCGGCCTTTTGGGCGCTGCGGGCGGTGATGCGGCTGGTGGCATGGATATCGGCGCTATGGCGGGTAACCTTGTGGGCGGCGGTGTCGCAGGCATGGTCGTGCAGATGGTGGTCGGCATGATCATGAAGAAAATGAAGGGCTAAGCGCCTTTCTTACAAGTGACGCGATTTTTGTCCCCGTCGGAGCCTCCGGCGGGGATATTTTTTGAACATGGGAAAAGGGGGAAGGTGATCCCTATGCTGGGTCAGCGCCCACGGATGCGGGGATCGAGCGCGTCGCGCAAGCCGTCGCCCATGTAGTTCACGGCCAGAACGGTCATGGAGATGGCCATGCCGGGCCAGATTACACGGGCGGGGCTTTGCTGCAGGTAGTCAACGCTGTCAAACAAGAGCCGCCCCCAAGTGGGGAAATCGGGCGGGAAGCCCAGCCCGAGGAAGCTGAGCGAGGACTCAGTGATGATCGCCGTGGCGATGCCCAGCGTGGCCGACACCATAATGGGCGACAGCACATTGGGCAGGACGTGACGCGTGACCATGCGCCGGTTGGGCGTGCCAATGGAGCGGGCGGCCAGCACGAACTCGCGTTCTTTCAAGGCCAGCACATCGCCGCGTACAATCCTTGCGGTTTGCATCCATGAGGTGATGCCGATGGCGGAGACCATCAGGATGAAGATGCCGCCCTCCGGGCCGAAACGCGCCGACAGCACTTCGCGGAACAGCATGATGATGACCAGGAGCAGCGGCAGCAGGGGCAGCGCCAAGAAGAGGTCAGTGAGGCGCATCAGCGGGCCGTCGAGCCGTTTGAAATAGCCCGCCAGGACGCCAATGAGCGTGCCCAGGACCAGCGCCAGCAGCATCGCGGTCATGCCCACCGCAAGGCTGACACGGCCGCCTGACATCATCCGCGCAAACGTGTCGCGGCCCAGCTGGTCGGTGCCCATCGGATGGGCCAGCGACGGCCCCTGATTGCGGGCGCGAATGTCGATATAGGTCGGATCGATATGCCACAGGAACGGGCCGAACAGCACCGCCAGCACGATGATCAGGAAGACCACCATGCCCCAGAAAGCACCGGTATGGCTGCGGAACTGGTCCCAGACATCCCACCACTGGCTGCGGGCAGGTTTGCGGATCTCGACAGGCTCGGCGATGGGGGTGGCGGGGACAGGCTCAGTCATAGCGGATCCTCGGGTCCAGAATGCCGTAAAGCACATCGGCAATCAGGTTAAACAGCACGATCAGAATGGCGAAAATGAAGGTCAGGGTCTGCACCGTCGGGACGTCTCCGCCCTGAATGGCGATGATCAGGAGCTGTCCCAATCCGTTCACCTTGAACACCTGCTCGGTGATGATGGCACCGCCGAAGATCGACGGGATGCCCAGCGCAATCACCGTGACGACCGGGATCATCGAGTTGCGCAGCACATGCAAAAGCACGACCGTGCGCTCCCGGACGCCTTTGGCCCGCGCGGTGCGGACATAATCCTGATTGAGGTTGTCCAGCATGGAGGCGCGGGTAAATCGCGAGATCTGCGCGGTGATCTGAAGCGCCAGCACCATGACCGGCATAATCATCTGTCGGAACTGGTACTTGAAGCTTTCCCAGTCGGTCACCTGATGGGTCGTGTCATAGACAGAGGGCAGCCAGAATACACTGTCGGTGGAGATCAGAACCGAAAAGATGACGATCACCACCACCCCTGAGAAAAATGGCGGCACCGAGAAGCCCACCATGGACACAAATGTGCCGACCTGATCGAAGACGGAATATTGCCGGTAGGCAGAGATCACCCCGATGGGCAGCGCAATGGCGATGCCCACCAGATAGGCCACCCCGACCACCCACAGCGTTTGCGGCATGCGCTGCATGATCAGGTCCATGACCGGGGAGCGGGTCTGGTAGCTCAGCAGGCGTATCTCGCCCTCGGTGCCCAGATCCCAGCCGAATGTGCGTTCCAGATAGACGCGGGGCTCGATCCAGAAGAACTGCTCCAACCAGCGGCCATATTGCACCAGCAACGTGTCATTGGCCCCAAGTGCTTCGCGGATTTGTTCGCGCACTTCGGGCGGGATGGTGAGGGGCAAGTTGCCCGTCGGGTCAGACGGGCTCAGCTTCACGATCATGAAGATCACGAAAGAAATGAACAAAAGCGTCGGGATGGTCAGGATCAGCCTGCGGAGGGTGAAGGTGAACATGTCGGGCGGCGCCTTGGTTTAGATCTTTGCGGGGCAGGGTGGGCGCCGCTCGGACGCCCACCCCAAATTTAGTCAGAAGCGGTTACTCGCCTGCGCGGTACCAATCCTTGATGTTCCACAGCTCGGAATCCCAGTCGGAAATCTCGATGCCGCCCAGCGTGTTGGCATGGGCCGACACACCACCACGGTGGATCAGTGGGATGATCGAGTAGCTGGCCATCAGCATGTCGTTCATCTCTTTGACGATGGCCGCACGGGCGTCGATGCCAGCGGTTTGTGCCAGCTTGTCGACCAATGCGTCATAGGCCGGGTCACAGAAACGCTGCATGTTGGAGCCCTGCCACTGCGTCGCAGGGGATGGGATCTCGGAACAGCGCCAGTTGGCCATATACGCCTCTGGGTCCACGCCTGCGAAGTTGTTGGTGTACATCTCCACGTCGGCAAAGAACTTCTGGAACGTGTCAGGGGACGCCGGGTCGCCGCCGAAGAAGACCGACGCGTCGATGTTGCGCAGTTCCGCTTCAATGCCGATCTCGGACCACCACTGTTTGACCAGCGCTTGGGTGTCCTGACGCACTGCGTTGGTCGAGGTCTGGTAGAGGACCTTCAACGGGATGCCGTCTTTTTCGCGGATGCCGTCGCCGTTGGTGTCCACAATGCCCGCCTCATCCAGAAGCGCGTTTGCGCCCGCGATGTCTTGGGTTTTGCAGCTGTCATTGGCGGTGGAGGCATAAACCGCAGGTGCCGGCAGCACGTTGCAGGTGACCTGTCCACCAGCGCCGTAGCCCACTTCGACCAGCAGCGCGCGGTCAATCGCCATGGACATGGCTTGGCCGATGCGCGAGTCGGTCAGGAACGGGTGTGGCTCCTCGATCGTGGCGCGGGCGTCGCCCAGTGCCGGGTCGGGGTTGGACTGGTTGATATGCAGACGCTCAACGGATGTCCCGAACGCGGTCACAACCGTGCCCTTGCCCTTGCTTTCCATGTCGGCCAGCACGGTTGGGTCGATCTGCAGGTTCCAGGCATAGTCAAACTCGCCGGTCTCCAGAACCGAACGGGCCGCTGCCGCTGCGTCGCCGCCGCCTTTGAAGAGCACGGTGGAGAAGGCAGGCTTGCCCGCTTCACGGAAGTTCTCGTTGGCTGCGAACTGGATCACGTCATTGGCTTTGAACTCGGTAACCACGAAGGGTCCGGTGCCGATGGGGCCAAAGTTGGCGTCCGTGCATGTTGGGGCATTGGCGCCAAGGCAATCAGCGAACTGAGCGGCCTGAATGATCGGGCTCTCTGAGCCAACCAGCGCGGTGTAGGGGAAGGGCTTCGGCGCGTTGAAGGTGATCTTGATGGTGCGATCATCCACGGCCTCGACCTGCTCCACGCCGTCAAAGTAGCTGGCTTGCGCGCAGCCGCCTGCGGGGTCGGTGCAGTACTGCCATGTGAACACGGCGTCAGCCGCGGTCAAAGGCGTGCCGTCGGACCACATCACACCCTCTTTCAGGGTCCATGTGATCGAAGTCAGGTCCTCGGCCACGCCGCCGTTTTCGACAGTTGGGATTTCGGCGGCCAACCATGGCAGCAGCTCGCCATTATTGTCGAAGCGGCCCAGCGATTCCAGCACCAGCGATGCGGATTCAACTTCCTTGGTACCACCCGACAGATACGGGTTCAGGGTCGATGGCGCTTGCCAATAGATGATGTTGAGCTGGCCGTCGCGGCCCCGCTCACCTTCATGGCCGTCAGCAAATGCTGGTGCTGCCACCATCATCGCCGCGGCGCCCATCAGGGCTGTTCTGAGTTTCATTGGTATTTCTCCTTGTTGGGTACTCTTAGTTGGGTGCTCATGGTCCTCATCCGGCGCCGTTGGCGGCGCTCTCATCGGTTATCTGCGCGGTGTCTTCGAAAAGGTGGCAGGCAAGGTAACGTCCGGGCCTAACCTCCTGAAATGTTGGTTCAATCTGCTTGCACACATCCATCACAGAGGGGCAGCGGGTGCAGAAATTGCAGCCCTTGGGCGGGTTCGAGGGGGACGGCACGTCGCCGGTCAAAATCACCCGCTCGACCTTCGATTCGATGCTGGGGTCGGGCTCCGGCACAGCCGAAAGCAGCGCCTTGGTGTAGGGGTGCAGCGGGTCCGAATAGATCTCTTCTCGCGGGGCCAGCTCGACGATGCGACCCAAATACATCACCGCCACACGGTCGGCGATATGGCGCACCATGGACAGGTCGTGGGAGATAAAAAGATAGGTCAGCCCAAGGCTGTCCTGCAGCTCTTCGAGCAGGTTGACCACCTGCGCTTGGATTGAAACATCCAACGCGGCAATCGGTTCGTCGCAGACGATAAATTTCGGGTTCAGCGCCAGCGCACGCGCAATCCCGATACGTTGCCGCTGCCCGCCGGAAAACTCATGCGGATAGCGGTTGGCAAAGTCGCGGTTCAGCCCGACCTGATCCATCAGCTCCAGCACGCGGTCCTCGCGCTCCAGCTTCGATCCGGTGTCATGCTCGCGCAGCGGCTCGCCGATAATGTCGGCCACTGTCATGCGCGGGTTCAGCGAAGCCTGCGGGTCCTGGAAAATCATCTGCATCGTCGGACGCATCTTGCGCAGCGCCTCTGGCGAGGCATGGGCGATGTCGTAGTCGTCAATCTTCACCGTGCCGTCGGTCAGCTCGTAGAGCCGCAGCAGCGCCCGTCCCACCGTGGATTTGCCACAGCCGCTTTCGCCCACCAGCCCGAGGGTCTCCCCCTCGAAAATGTCGAAGGACACGCCGTCGACCGCCTTCACCTCCCCGGTCCGCCGCCGCAGCAACCCGCCATAGATCGGGAAGTGCATCTTGAGATTGTCGACTGCGACAAGCGGCTTCGTCTTGGAGGGGGTGTCATCCAGCATAAGGTCCCCCCGCCGTGAAATCGTAATGGCAGGCGGCGTCGTGGCCAGCCGCGCCCACCGCTCGGCGGGCAGGGTTTTCCCTGTCGCATCGCTCGAACCGGTTCGGGCAGCGGTCGCGGAACGGGCAGGCCTGCGGCGCGCCCGCCAATATCGGCGGTTGGCCCTCAATGACATTCAGCTTCTCGGCCCGCGCCCCGCGCACGCTTGGGATCGTTTGCAACAGCGCCCGCGTATAGGGGTGCTGCGGGTTGCCAAACAGCTCGCGCACCGGGGCCTGTTCGACCACTTGGCCGCCATACATCACCATCACGCGGTCCGCGATGCCCGCGATGACGCCAAGGTCGTGGGTGATCCAGATGATCGCCATGCCCAGCTTCTCGCGCAGCTCTTTGACCAGCTCGATGATCTGCGCCTGAATGGTCACATCCAGCGCGGTGGTGGGCTCGTCGGCGATAAGCACTTTCGGGTCGCAGGCCAGCGCAATCGCGATCATCACGCGTTGCCGCATGCCGCCTGAGAATTGGTGCGGGAAGTCCTTCAGACGCCGCGCGGCGTCCGGGATGCCGACCAGTTCCAGCAACTCAACGGCGCGGTCGCGGGCCTGTTGCTTGTTCAGCCCCATATGGATGCGCAACGGCTCGGTGATCTGGAAGCCCACATTGAACACCGGGTTCAGCGAGGTCATCGGGTCCTGAAACACAAACCCGATCTCGCCGCCGCGCACATGGCGCAGGTCGTTGGGGTTGATCTTCAGAAGGTCTTGCCCGCCAAACAGCACTTGGCCGTCTTTAACGTCTGCGGGGGGAGAGGGCAGCAGCCCGATCAGCGACATCATGGTGACCGATTTGCCGGACCCGCTTTCGCCGACGACCCCCAAAAGTTCGCCGGGTTTCACATCGAATGTGACCGAATTCACGGCGTGAACCTCACCCGACCGGGTCTTGAACACGGTTTTCAGATCTCTGACGTCAAGGACCGGCAGCGCCCCGTCTGGCATGTAGTTCCCCCTGTTGGCCCTATATATAGCGTCTGTGTCTTGCGCGATGAGCCATTCGTAAGACACGACGTTAACACGCTAAAATCTTCTGGCAACGGCTTTTTCGCGCCTTCTGCTCACGTAAACCGCAACTGCCTGATTGTTGCGCAACCCGCTGGCCGCTTGACGTTCTTTTGCGCGAGGGCCACCCTCAAGTTTCAACATATTTCTCTGAAAGGTGGCCAGATGGACGCGCGCGCATTGATGGACAAGCTGGTCTCTTTCCCGACGGTTAGCTCTGTCAGCAATCTCGAGCTAATCGACTGGGTCGAGGACTATCTCGACGGCCACGGCGTCACCGCCACACGGGTCTATAATGACGACCGCACCAAGGCCAATCTCTACGCCAATGTCGGCCCGGAGGTTGAGGGCGGGGTGATCTTGTCAGGCCACACGGATGTGGTCCCGGTTGAAGGGCAGGCTTGGGACACCGATCCATTTGTCGTCACCCAGAAAGGCGACAAGCTTTACGGGCGCGGCACCTGCGACATGAAAGGCTTTGACGCGCTGGCGCTCTCGGCCGTGCCGCTGGCCCTAGAGCGCGGCATCAAACGCCCGATCCAGATTGCGCTCAGCTATGACGAGGAGGTCGGCTGCGTCGGTGCACCCTTCATGATTGCCGAGATGCGTGAGCATATGCCCGCCGCGTCGGCTGCGATCATCGGTGAGCCCTCGATGATGAAAGTCGTCTCCGGCCACAAGGGCGGCTATGGCTGGCGCGTCCATATGCACGGGTTCGAGGTGCATTCCTCGCTGATGCACACCGGCGTCTCCGCCATCATGGAAGGCGCGCGGCTGATCATGTGGGCCAATGATCTCAATGACGAGATCCGCGCCCGCACGCCGTCCGACACCGCCGCCCAGTTCGAGCCGCCCTTCACCACCGTGCACACAGGCATGATCTCCGGCGGCACGGCCAACAACATCACCGCCAAGGACTGCGCCTTCTCCATCGATCTTCGGTTGGTGCCGGGCGACGACATCAAGGACTATGCCGACCGCCTGATGGCCAAGGTCGCCGAAGTCGAGGCCCGGATGCAGGCCG
Source organism: uncultured Litoreibacter sp. (assembly GCA_947494645.1). Classification (GTDB taxonomy): domain Bacteria; phylum Pseudomonadota; class Alphaproteobacteria; order Rhodobacterales; family Rhodobacteraceae; genus Litoreibacter. The sequence goes on along the minus strand of CANLVO010000001.1, from coordinate 1,874,193 downwards.
TGGTGCCCGAGACCCGCATCGAGATCGAGCAACGCTTCCACGTCCCCGGACTGCGCCCCGAAGCAGACGGCGAGGCCGAGCGCCTTGTCCGCCAACTGACGGGCGACAACGGCACCCATGTGGTCAGCTACGGCACCGAGGCCGGGCAGTTCCAGCAAAAAGACTACTCCGCCATCATCTGCGGCCCCGGCGACATCGCCCAGGCCCACCAACCCAACGAGTTCATCTCCGTCGACCAGTTCCAGCAAGGCGAGGCCTTTATCGGGCGGCTGGTGGATCAGTTGGCGGAGGGGTAGGGGATCACTTCTCAGGATCAGTTTTCTAACTTGCTCAATTTTGGAATAGAACCAGTCATTTACAACAAGACGTTTAGGCCGAGAATCATACTAATGGGGCGTGAAAAGTGAGCGGTATATGGACAGATGACCTACTAGAATATAGCAAGGTGGGCGACACATTCACTAATCTTATCAAAACGTTGGATGAAAATAGAGTTATTTCTATCGAGGCGGGATTTGGACGCGGGAAAACCTTCTTCAGAAAAGCTTGGGCGCAGCAGTTGAGGGGCACCGGAGAGGTCGTTGTCGAAATTGATGCCCAAAAATCTGATCACTCGGGTGATCCACTAATCACTGTTCTTGCCGCCTTGGTCGAGTCGTTGCCGAGGAAAGAAAAAGGCAAGGGTGCAAAAGCACTAGGGGTGGCAAAAAAGTTTGGAGCAATTGGAGGCAGGGCAGCGGCACGGATTGCCTTGCGTTCGGGGGCAGAGGAACTCATCGATACCATGTCCGAAAAAGCGATCGACCAGCTTGGAGACTTTGATGCGCTTGATCAGGTCATCACAGATATTGGTGACGGAATGTCGAAAGCTGCGGGACAGATGATTGCCGCGCAGATGGCTGCTGAGCGGGTTCGAAAAGAGGAGCTCCCAGACCAACTCAAAGCCCTGCAAGCGGCCTTGACGGAAAAAGCTGATACAGACCGCGTCGTGATTATCATAGACGAATTGGATCGCTGCCACCCAAACTATGCAATCGCCGTTCTTGAGGCCATGAAACTTGTTTTTGGACAGTCGGGATTTGTATTTTGTCTCATGGTGAATGCTGAATACTTAGAGAAACTCGCGGAGCATCAGTTCGGTATCTCGTCTGATGATGAAAGATATCTAGACAAATTCGTAGACATTCGGCTCAGGCTTCAACCGCGAGCGGTAAGCATGAATGCCGCGGTCACGAGCCTCGCGATGTCCTTACCATTGGGCATTCCGTTTGGCGAAAGTGAAGAGTTTTCAATTGCGAAGGCCGCTGAACTCGCCGGAAAACTAGCAGTCAGCACTAACTTTTCGATGCGGAAGATAAAACGAATCCTCCTGCAAGTTGAATTAGCGATGCGTTGCTATTCAAAGCAGCCTCTCGATGCTTCGCTACTTGTATTCCTAGCGTTCGAAATGGCACTGAACGAACCCTTGTCAGCGGATTTCTTGCCGAGATCGCAAATTACACCTCGACTAGGCAGGGATGAAATTAGAAAGATTGATGCTGCACAATCTCGATCATCACAGCATAGATATAATGCCTCGGAGCAAGCAAACGCACTAGCGAACAAACTTGCTCCCGAGCTCATTAATCTACCAAGGGAGCGCTATGAATATCCAGATGAAAAAGAATACTTTTACTGGGCCTCTCTCTTCAAATATATGGCACCGAAATACCTACCCATGCATCGAGATGCGCTAGGCGCTGTCGCAGAATTACTTGCTGAGTAATGGTAAGCCAGTAGCAATGTTTATTCCTTTCTATCGGCTTGTTCGGTGCTTAGTTTCCCTCACCCGCCCCACAACTCCGTCTCAGGATGAAATTGCGACCAAGCGAACCAGAAGGCTTGGTGGCTGCCCAGGTCGCTGCCATCCTTGTCCACCGCTTTGATGCCGCCTGCATCGACCTCCAGCTTCACGTTCTCGACCGTGATCTCGTCACCGCGCAGCAGGGCGGCGAGCGCGGTGGAGCGTTGGAAAGCCACGGGCTGTCCTGAGGCGGTGATCACGCCGATCACGTCTTCATGGACGGGCAGGCGGGGGTCAACGTCGCCCACAGGAAAAATCGGCCCGTTGGCGTCCCGTGTGTTGCGAAAATCGGGGTCACGGCCCAGCGCGTAGCGTTCCTGCAAAACCGTGGTCTCGGGGTGGGTGGCCTGCCAGCTGGCCCAATCCGTGGTCACCACGCTGGCCTGTTTCAGCTGCACGCCTTTTTCGGCCAGGGGACCAGTGACGGCCTTGCCCAGAAACGTATCAAAGACGGAGAACGTCTCCACGTCATACATCACCTTGTTCGACCGGATCAGCAGCCCCGAGGTGCGCAGGATCGGGCGTTCAACCCCATCGGGCAGTTCATCCGTAAAATACGCCTGCGCGGCACCACACAGCGTGCAATATGGAATGCCCAGATCACGCCCGCCCAGCGTGTCATTGACCATCTCGCGGACTTCCATGATCTGGCGCGGGTAGGCCCGCGCCTCGCCGTTGACGACGACACCAAAGACGATGTCATCCTCGGCCAGCCAAGTGGCCTCTGACGCCGGGATCGCCTCGGGATTGTCGGCGGCGGGGATGCAGTTACACAGCTCATCGGTCGTGTCATAGGCGCGGTCGTCGATCAACACGCCGCCCCATGAGACCAGCCGCCAGTCGATGTCGCCTTCGGTAAATATCTTCTCCCAGCCCGGCACCACGCTGGTGAAGATCGCGCTTTTGGCGTCCAGATAATTTGGCGGCGCTGGGACGTCCCAGGCGATCAAATGGTCGGTCAACGTGCCCCACAGATCAGACGGGGGCAGCTCTTTGCCGATCAATTGCGAAGCGGCGTTTGCAAAGGTCACCTGCAGGCGGCTGGAGCCCACAAAGCGCAGCATGTCGCTGATCAGCCAGGCCAGCCTCGGGTCGCCCGACTTGGCTATCTCCGCCAAAGCAAGTTCCTGATTTTCTTCCCATGTGTTCAGCTTGAAGCTGTCGATAAAGGCCACGCGCACGGCAAATTCCATTCCGGGGGACAGATCGCCCTCGGGGATCGGGGGCGGGGTGCCAAATTGTGCGACGACATAATCCGGCAGCGTGGACTCTGACTGGCTTTGCGCGGTCACAGGTGCGGCAAGGCTGAGCGCCACAAGCCCTGCGACGACATATGTTTTGAGAAGGGAAAGCTGCTGAGCCGACATGGAACCGCCTTTCGAACACGGGTAAATTCATAGGCCGCGCGAGCAGAAGCCCCGCGCGGGTGGCGGCAGATTGCACAGGAAACGCGCCTGCGCCCAATCACTATTCCATCAGCACAGCGTGACCCGTGTCTGCCGCCGGTCGCAATATCGTGCTACCGACGCGGCGTTCGCCTTGCCACTCCTGCGATTTGCGCCAAGTGTAGCGGCAAGGTCTTCACCAAAGGATTTGCCCCATGCCCGTCAAAAACCGTTTCTCCGAAATGCTGCCTGAAATCACCGAATGGCGGCGCGATATCCACCAGCACCCGGAGATCCTGTTCGAGACCCACCGCACCTCTGCCCTTGTGGCCGCCAAGCTCAAGGAATTTGGCTGCGACGAGATCGTTGAAGGCATTGGCCGCACCGGCGTCGTGGGCGTCATCAAGGGCAAAAGCAACACGTCAGGCAAAACCATCGGCCTGCGCGCCGATATGGACGCCCTGCCAATCCACGAGGCGACCGGGCTGGACTATGCCTCCAAGACACCGGGCGCGATGCATGCCTGCGGCCATGACGGGCATACGGCGATGCTGCTCGGCGCTGCCAAATACCTGTCAGAGACCCGCAATTTCGACGGCACGGTTGTGGTGATCTTCCAACCGGCAGAAGAGGGCGGCGGCGGCGGCAAAGAGATGTGTGACGACGGCATGATGGACCGCTGGTCCATCGACGAGGTCTACGGCATGCACAATTGGCCCGGCAAACCCATCGGCTCTTTCGCGATCCGTCCCGGCGCGTTTTTCGCGGCCACCGATACGTTCGAGATCAAGGTCACCGGCAAGGGCGGCCACGCCGCCAAACCGCAGGAAACCATTGATACGACCGTGATGGCCAGCCATCTGGTGCTGGCGCTGCAAACGCTGGTCTCGCGCAATGCCGATCCGGTGCAGCAAATCGTGGTGTCCGTGACCTCCTTCGAGACCGAAAGCAAAGCCTTCAACGTCATCCCCGAGCATGTCACGGTCAAAGGCACCGTCCGCACCATGTCCACAGAGATGCGCGATCTGGCCGCCAAGCGCCTGCCCGAGATTGCCGAGGGCGTGGCGCAAACCTTTGGTGGGTCAATGGACGTCAATTACATGAAGGGCTACCCAGTCATGGCCAATCACGACGAGCAAACCGCGTTCGCCGCCGAGGTCGCCACCAAAGTGTCCGGCGCCTGCGAGGACGCGCCTTTGGTCATGGGCGGCGAGGATTTCGCTTTCATGCTCGAAGAACGCCCCGGCGCCTATATTCTGGTCGGCAATGGCGACACCGCCGCCGTGCACCACCCCGAATACAACTTCAACGACGAGGTGATCCCTGCGGGCTGCTCTTGGTGGGCCGGTATCGTTGAGGAACGGCTTGCCTCCTGAAGGCGACCTCTGCTCCCGGTCTCGTCGTTGTGATTGGTGCTGACTGACGCAGGTATGCTTCACTCTCACAAGGTGATCATACCGTTGGGTCTAACCTTGATATGGGAGCTTTTCACAATGACATACGCCATCCGGGTTATGGGAGCAGCCGTCTTGGCTGCGGGTCTTTCAATGAGCGCGGCCGCCGCAGGCGACCGGGAAAAAGTGGTTCAGAAACGGCCAGTTGATGCGCAATTTCTTCGGGCAGAGCTCAGTTTTGATGACCGGCCCAAGCCAGGCTATGTGCTCAAGTGGCGTGAGGCGGTCATTGACGGCAAAATCGCAATTTGCGGCGTGGTGGCGTTTACCGACCCGCAGCTTTTGTCGCAGAGCAAATCCGTGCTGCGCACCGTCTTCATCCAGTATGACGGCGCGGTCATCATGCGTGATATGAGCTTTTTCGCGCGCGCTCAGTCAGAGGCGCGGCTTGACACGACACATGCCAATTGCGCCAGTACCGGCGTCACCGCGCCCCGGCAGCCGTTCGGGGTCTCTCTGCATTGGTGGGCCAAGCAGGTGAAGGTCTGACAAGTCGCGCCCTCGGGTGTTATCCGTCAGCGAGCATTTCGCGGTAAATCGCAATCAACGCGGCGGCCTCGCCTTTGATGTCGAACTTCTCCGCCGCGTGCTGCCGCGCTTTTCCTGACCACTCAGCCAACCGGTCCCGGTCGCTCAGCGCTGCGTCTATCGCCGCCGTCAAAGCGCTCTGGTCCTCGCGCGGCACCAACAGCCCCGTCTCATCTGGCACGACCAGTTCTTCAAACGCGCCAACGCGTGTCGCCACCACAGGCACCGCGCAGGCCATGGCCTCAAGCGGGGTAAGCCCGAACCCCTCCCAGCGTTGCGGGGCCACGTATAGGTCAAGCGCCTGAAAATACTTGGTGATTTCCCAATCCTGCGCCTCGGGCAGGAACAAAACCCGGTCCGCCAACCCGGCCTCAGCCACCTTGTCCTTCAACCCCTGCAGGAAGTCGCGAAATTGGTCCGTCACCCCACCCATCATGACGGCCACGGCGTCGGGGTGCTTGGGCAAAAGCTCGACCATTGCCGCGATAAACAGGTCATTGCCCTTTTGCGGGCGAATGCGGCCATAACACCCGATCAGCGTGGCGGAGGCGGGCAGGGACAGCTCGGCCCGTAAAGCGGCCTTATCAGCGGCAGGGGTGAAGTCGCTGGTATCAATGCCGTGATGGATCACGGTGGCCTCGCGCTCCAGATAGGCTGCGGATTTGGCCGAGGTCGCCACCAGCCGGTCCATGCGCCGCAGCAGCCATTTCGTGTAGCCCGAATGATCCCGCTGCGCAGCAGAGGTGAACAGCAGCTTCAACCGCTTGCCCAGCAGATATTTCAGCGCCAAGCCCGGCAGCATCTCGTTGTTGCGCCGTGCATGCCAGACCCGCGGCCCGGACGGGCCCGAGCGGGGCATCGTGATCAGCGACCAGGGGGAGACCTGCGGAATGTCCTCCGGCAGGTTCGGCCCGCTGGTGGCAATCGCGATGTGCTCGGCCTGACGCGGCACCAGCCGAAACACGGTCGAGGTCACGCCGCTCATCCGTTTCTTGAAGTTGGGCGCGATGACATCGGTGCTGCGAATGTCGGCTTTGCTCATCCGCCGGTATGGCTCATGTGACGCGACATCTGGCCGCCAAGCTGTTGTCTTGAATAGTCAAAATCATGACCCTTGGGCTTCAGCCCGATAGCCGCGCGGATCGCCTCTTCCAATGGGGCGTCGGCCTCCGACGACCGCAACGGGCCGCGCAGGTCGGATTTCCCTTCCTGCCCGAGACAGGTGTAGATCTCGCCCGTGCAGGTGACCCGCACCCGGTTGCAGCTTTCGCAGAAATTGTGGCTCAGCGGCGTGATCAACCCGATCTTCTGCCCGGTCTCTTCCAGCCGCAGATACCGCGCAGGCCCGCCGGTCCGCTCGGCCAGGGCTGTCAGGGTAAACCGCTCCGCCAGCTTGGCCCGCAAATCGTCCAGCGACCAGAACTGCCCGATCCGGTTCTCGTTGCCAATGTCGCCCATCGGCATGACTTCGATGAATGTTAGGTCCAGCCCCAGATCAGCGCACCAGGCCGCGATGTCGAATAGCTCGTCTTCGTTGAAGTCCTTCAGCGCCACCACGTTGATCTTGACATGCAGCCCGGCTTTCAACGCCGCTTCAACGCCGCGCAGCACTTGGGGCAGGCGGCCCCAGCGGGTAATCTCGGCAAATTTTGCCTCATTTAGCGTATCAAGCGAAATGTTCACCCGCCGCACGCCTGCGGCATACAGATCATCGGCAAACCGCTCCAGCTGAGAGCCATTGGTGGTCAGCGTCATCTCTTTCAGCGCGCCGCTGTCCAGATGGCGCGACATGGCGTCAAAGAAGGTCATGATGCCGCGCCGCACCAAAGGCTCGCCGCCGGTTATCCTAAGCTTTTCAACGCCCAAGCGGATGAAGCTCGAGCAAAGCCGGTCCAGCTCCTCAAGCGACAGCAATTCTTTTTTCGGCAGGAATGTCATGTTCTCGGACATGCAATAGACGCAGCGGAAATCGCATCGGTCGGTGACCGAAAGGCGCAGGTAGGTGATTGCGCGTTGGAACGGATCTATCAGGGGCGCTGTCATGGGGTGAGCCTAGTCGCGGCGGCGGACCGCCACAAGCCACAACCGCGCCGTTGATGGTTTCGTGAATTGGTTCTAGCATCGCGCATATGTTGAACATGATCCGCCCTGTGGCCCCGCTTTTCGTCGTTCTTGCCCTCTCTGCCTGCGGTGCGGTGCAAAACCCGTTTTCGCAGGCCGAACCGGCGGCAGCGCCCGCGCCAAGCGCCCCACTTGATGCCACGGATGGGGCATTGGAGGCGCAAGAGCCCTCCACCGTGTTGCAACGGCAAGAAAACACACCCAATGCCACCCCGGCCTCCGGGCTGATTGGCGAGACGGTCGTGGCACTTGGCGATCCGGTCCAGCCGGGCTTCTGGCTGAAAACGCCGCTCGTCACGGCTGAGCAGAACGGCATCCTAGAGCGGGCAGGCGGGGCGACGGTTCAGGTCACCCTCTTGCCTTTAGGCGGTCCGGCCACCGGCGGCAGCCAGATATCGCTCGCCGCGATGCGCTCGCTCAATATCGGTCTGACAGAGCTGGTCACGCTGAAGGTTTATTCAAACTAGTTTGCGCGCCGCTTCTTTGGCCGCAAAGGGCTTCATCGCCGCGGCATGCGCGTCCAGAAACCTGCGCACGCGGTCTGGGTCATGCTTGGACAATTCCCGCAGCCACCAAGCGATGGCTTTCTGGATAAACCACGTGTGGTCGTCGACATAGGTCGCGGCCCAGCCCAGCACCTTGTCCCGGACTTCCAAGTCCTGCGGTTTGGGGAAATTCTGCTTGGTCCAGGGCAGGGTGATCACCAACGCGGCGCGCCGGGTCCACATATGCTCTGATTGGTGCCAATGTTCGATTTCTGCAAGTCGGGACGGGTCCCAAACCAGCCGTTTCTGACCTGCCATACAGGCATGATCGGCAATCGCCCAAGCGTCAAAATCCGGCACCCAGCTTTTTATCAGATCCCAAGCGGAAAGATCACTCGGCCGCAACCGCGCTTGGGTCAGAAGTTTGGCCGCTAACACCCGCGCCTCGTGAATGTCTGTAGCCCACAACCCGCTCGCCAGGGTCACGCGGTCCTCGACATCCATCTGAGTGCGCCACTCTTTGGCAAACGCATCCAGCTGCGGGTTGGCAACCCCAAGGTAAGCCCTTGAAACTTTGTGGTAAGCCGCCATTTCGACCCCTTTCTGAGGGTCGGCCACGGCCTCTAGCTCCGACAAAGCCGCGGCAGGCGTCATTCGACGGTGACGGATTTGGCCAAGTTGCGCGGCTGATCCACATCCGTGCCCTTTGCGACCGCTGCATGATAGCTCAAAAGCTGCGCGGGAACTGCATAAAGAATAGGGGCCAGAAACGGGTCGCATTCGGGCATGACAATACTTTCCCAAACGCCATCAGAGGCATGTTCTTCGCCTTTGTGATCCGTGATCAACACCACTTTGCCGCCGCGTGCCATGACCTCCTGCATGTTCGAAATTGTTTTGTCGAACAACTCGTCCATTGGCGCAATGACCACCACAGGCATCTCTTTATCGATGAGCGCGATGGGTCCGTGCTTCAATTCACCTGACGCATAACCTTCGGCGTGTATGTAGCTGATTTCTTTGAGTTTCAGCGCGCCCTCCATGGCCAGAGGGAACATCGGTCCGCGCCCCAAATAGATCGCGTCTGTGCAAATCGCAATCTTTCGGGCGACGGCCTCAATCGCGGGCTCCATGTTCAAAGCCTGATTGATCAGGCCGGGTAGATTGCGCAAAGACGCTAGTTTTTCTGCCATGCCTGCTTCGTCCAGATGGCCGCGCTGAAAGGCGGCCTCCAGCGCGAGAAGGGCCAAAACGGTCAACTGGCAGGTAAAGGCTTTGGTCGAGGCGACCCCAATCTCTGTCCCTGCGAGAATTGGCAACGCCAGATCGCTTTCCCGCGCAATCGAGCTTTCCGGCACGTTGACCAGCGATACGATCTTGGCGGCCTTGCCCTCGGCGTAGCGCAGGGCAGCGAGCGTGTCGGCGGTCTCGCCGGATTGAGAGACGAAGACGGCGTAAGACTTGGACGAGATCGGCGGCTTGCGGTAGCGAAATTCCGAGGCGATATCGACGTCAACGGGCAATCCTGCCTCTTGCTCGAACCAATATTTCGCCACTTGGCACGCAATAGAGGCCGTGCCACAGGCCACCATGGTCAGGCGATCGCAGGCCGTAAAGTCCAGCTCCCCGCTGGGTAGCGAAACTTTCTTGCCTTCCGCATCCGTATAGGCCGCAATCGCGTCAGCAAGGACCACCGGTTGCTCCGCAATCTCTTTGGCCATGAAGTGTTTATGGCCGCCTTTTTCCACCCGCGCGGCGTCCAGCTGAATGCGTTTGATCTCGCGATTGGCGGGGCGCCCGGCGGCGTCGGTGATTGCCAGCGAGGTGCGGGTCAGCACCGCGCGGTCGCCCTCATTAAGGTACGTGATCCGGTCCGTCAGTGGTGCAAGCGCGATGGCGTCCGAGCCCACATACATCTCCCCCTCGCCATGCCCGATGGCCAAAGGTGAGCCCTTGCGGGCGGCGATCATCAGATCATCCTCGCCCTCGAACAGGAAACACAGCGCAAAAGCGCCGTTCAGCATGTCGAGCGTGGCGAACGAGGCTTCTTCCGGGGACATGCCTTCACTCAAGAAATGTTCCGTCAGCAGCGCCACGGTTTCGGTGTCGGTATCGGTCTCGAACCCGATGCCTTCTTCCGCAAGTTTGGCGCGTAACTCTTTGAAATTTTCAACAATTCCGTTATGCACCACCGCCACGCGGCCCGCTTGGTGTGGGTGGGCGTTCTTCACCGATGGCTCGCCATGCGTGGCCCAGCGGGTGTGGCCGATGCCGGATTTGCCCGCCAAAGGTTCATGCACCAACAGATCTGACAGGTTGATCAGTTTTCCCACGGCCCGGCGGCGGTCAAGGGTGCCGCTGTTGACCGTCGCAATACCCGCGCTGTCATAGCCGCGATATTCTAGGCGCTTGAGCGATTCGACCAGGATGGGGGCAACTTCATGGCTGCCCAAAACACCAACAATTCCACACATATACTAGTCCCTCTTCATCTTCTTCGCGCGTAGCAATTGCATCAGTTTGCGTGCAAATCCCGGCTTAATTACGGCTTTGGCCCGACCAATCGCCAATGCGCCATCGGGGACATCTTCGGTCACCACCGTGCCCGAGGCGGTCATCGCCTCAGCGCCCATCTTCACCGGGGCCACCAGCAGCGTGTTGGAGCCCACAAAGGCTCCCGCGCCGATCTCCGTGCGGTGTTTCATGACGCCGTCATAGTTGCAGGTGATGGTGCCCGCGCCGATATTCGCCGCCGCCCCGACATGCGCGTCGCCCACGTAAGACAGGTGGTTCACCTTGGCGCCTTGCTCGATCACCGCGTTCTTGATCTCTACGAAATTGCCGACCCGTGAGCCGGAGGCCAAATCCGCGCCGGGCCGCAGCCGCGCAAAAGGGCCAACCGTGGCGTCAGAGCCAACGACGCAACCCTCCAGATGGCTGAACGCCTGAACCCGTGCGCCTTCCCGTACAGAAACCCCCGGCCCAAACACCACGTTCGGCCCGACCCAGACGTCTCGCGCGATCTCGGTGTCATGGGCAAAATAAACGCTATCCGGCTCCGCCAATGTCACGCCGCTCAGCATCGCTTCGTGCCGGGCGCGGGATTGAAATACCCCTTCCGCCGAGGCCAGCTGTGCGCGGTCATTGATCCCCATGGTTTCCGCCTCAGGGCAAGTCACGTAGGTCGCCGAAAGCCCTTTGTCCCGCGCCAATCCGACCACGTCGGTCAGGTAATATTCGCCGCTGGCATTCTCGTTGCCCACATCTGCGATCAGCTTGAACAACGTCTCGCAACCCGCTGCAATCACGCCGGAATTGCACAAGGTCACCGCCAGCTCTTCCTCTGAGGCGTCCTTCGCCTCCACGATCCGCTCCAGCGCGTCGCCATCCGTAATTAACCGACCATAGAGCGCCGGGTCCTGCGCCTCGAAGCCCAAGACGGTCACGTCCGAGGTCTCGCTTGAGGCCACCAAAGCCTGCAGCGTCTCGGCCGACACAAAAGGCGTGTCGCCATACAACACGATCACCGTGCCTTTGAATCCTGCCAAGGCCTCGCGCGCTTGATCTACCGCGTGGCCGGTGCCCAATTGCTCGGCCTGCCGCACGCAAACCGCATCCGGGTCCAGCCGCGCAACGACAGCTTCGACCGCGTCGGCCCCGTGGCCCGTCACCACAACCGTGCGCGCAGGCGACACTGAGGCCCCCGCCTTCATGGCGTGGCCGATCAGTGGAAGGCCTGCGACCTCATGCAGCACTTTCGGAATGTCGGATTTCATTCTGCTGCCCATGCCTGCAGCCAGAATGACGAGGGCGGTTTGCATTGTTGCTTTCCTTGTCTTTGCGCCCGTTCTACCTTGTGGCTTGGGCAACGCAAGGGCGCGGGGTTCAAGCAACGTTACGTCGGGTTACAGGCCCAACAGAATAAGGGCCTCACCAATGCGCACAGTGGTTTTTGATCTTGATGGAACGCTGGCCGACACCTCCGCTGATCTGCTGGATGCGGCCAATGCGGTGTTTCGCGCGGGCGGGCATGGCGATGTGCTTGAGCATCCTCGTGATGCAGGGACCGCGCTGCGGGGCGGGCGGGCGATGATGAAGCTGGGCTATGAGCGCAAGGGTGTGGCCTACACTGACGCTGATATCGACGCGGGCTACCCGGTGCTGCTCGACGCCTATCACAAGCAGATCGCCGACAAGACCTATCTCTATGATGGCGCCCGCGCAGTGGTGACCCGGCTCAAGACCGCGGGCTACAAGGTCGCCGTCTGCACCAACAAGCCGATCGCGCTGGCAGAGCAGCTTTTGAAGGAAATCGACTTTTTTGACGTGTTTGACGCGGTGGTCGGCGCGAAAACTCTGCCCGTCAGCAAACCCGATCCAGCGCCCTATATTTTGGCGGTGGAACAAGCCGGTGGCGACGTTTCGAAATCCCTGTTGGTGGGTGACACGGCAACGGACCGGAAGACCTCCACGGCGGCGGGTGTGCCCTCGGTGCTGGTGACCTTCTCTCCGGCGGGCAACTCGGTCCAGGAGCTGTTTCCGGACGAGACCATCGACCATTTTGACGCGCTTGACGCTGTGGTGGCCAAGCTCATTGGCTGACCGGCTCCGCATTTTCCGAAATTCCTGCGCGTAAGGGGTGAAACTGCGCCGCCGTGACGTCGCAGCGCATTGACGCAGGCCAGCGCCGCTTCCACTCTGTGCCCAACACCAACGGAGGCGCACATGGAAACCCGTTTTACCGGCTCTTTCACCCAACAAGATCCGATCCCCGAGGACGGCATCGCCGCCGCCATGGCCGTCCTGCAACATGGCCGTCTGCACCGCTATAACGTGGCAGAGGGTGAGCTGGGCGAGACGGCATTGCTGGAACAGGAATTCGCTCAACTCACAGGCGCGAAATATGCGCTGGCGGTGGCGTCTGGCGGGTATGCGATGGGCTGCGCGATGCGCGCCATCGGCGTCAAAGCAGGCGACAAGGTGCTCTCCAACGGGTTTACGCTGGCCCCGGTTCCGGGTGCCATCGCTTCGCTCGGCGCTGAGCCAGTCTTTGTGGAGGTCACCGACAGCCTGACGATTGATCTGGATGATCTGAGCGCCAAGATCGACGGCTCCGGGGCCAAATATCTGCTTCTAAGCCATATGCGCGGGCATCTCGTGGACATGGACGCACTGATGGCGATCACGGATGCGGCAGGCGTCAAAGTGATCGAGGATTGCGCCCACACGATGGGGGCCAGTTGGCGCGGCACGCCGTCGGGGCGGCACGGTGTCGTCGGCTGCTACTCATGCCAGACCTACAAGCACGTCAATTCGGGCGAGGGCGGGTTTCTGGTCTCGGACGATGAAGATGTCATGGCCCGCGCGGTGATCTTGTCGGGCAGCTATATGCTTTACGAACGCCACGCTGCAGCACCACCTGCGGAGGCGTTTGAGCGGGTGAAATACGACACGCCAAACATCTCGGGCCGGATGGACAACCTCCGTGCCGCGATCCTGCGACCACAGCTCAAGGCCTTGGGCGCCCAAGTGGAGAAATGGAACGCGCGCTACGCTCGGATCGAAGAAGGTCTGCGCAATTGCCCTGGCCTCAGGATTATCGAACGCGCGCCAGAGGGGGTCTTCGTGGGCTCCTCCATCCAGTTCCTTTTGCCCGGCAACACGCCCGCGCAGATCGAGGGGTTTGTCAAAGCTTGCGCCGCCCGCGGGGTAGAGCTGAAATGGTTCGGGGCCGCGGAGCCCAAGGCCTTTACCTCCCGCTATGACAGCTGGCGCTATGCGCCTGTGCAAAGCCTGCCGCACACCGACCGAGTGCTGGCGGGGCTCATAGACATGCGCCTGCCGCTGACATTCACGCTCGACGATTGCGCAACCATCGCGCGTATCATCGCTGACGAGGCCGTGTCTCTTTCTGGAACTATGGTGGCAGAGCAGGGGTAATTCCTGCTCTGCCATCACAATACACCCGCGTTAACGCGCGATCCTGCCTGGGAAGCGGACGACGTTATTGTTGGCCTGCGATGCTGCAGGCCGTGTGCGGGTGGTGGTTAACCCTTGTGTACGTTTGGCAAGCCGTTGAGGCGCTGTCGCGCGGACGCCGCCATCATCAATGCTGCCTGTGAGATGCGAAAAGGCACTGGCAGCGCTCTGTCTGGCGGAGCGTAGCCCACCTGCGAAAATACCAGAGCCCGGGAAGAACGGAGCCCCATGCGTGGCCCGCGGACGATGCGCAGCTTGGCGTGTCTCCGCCAGCTCTTGGGCCGCCATATAGGTGCGGTTATGCTCCTCCACGACGCGTTTCAGGTCGCCCGGCGCGTAGGTATGCGGGTCGGCCAGCCCCATCGCTTTGGCGCACAGTTTGGAGCAGAACCAGCGGTCGGCGGTGTGGCGGCGCATATTGACCAGCTGCGTCATCAGCAGCCCCCAATAGTCGTAGCCTTTGCCCAAATGGCGTTCGGCGCGTTCAAACGTGTCGCTTGGCGCCCACGGCACAGGCACGAATTCATACGCGCCGGGGCGGAAGGTTATGTCGCGCACACAGACGCCGCCGGTTTTTCCGACAGCGCTCACACAACGATGTGTTTCTCCAGGTAAGGGCGGCAGAGCACTCACAAATAATTCACAATGCGAAAACTCGGACCGCGTGATGCGCTGGACGAGTGTATCGCTAAAAAACCGACCCTCGCCCCGATAGAAGGCAAGGTAAATCATTTCATTCGTTTCCCAGGTCTTAATAGGGCGAAAATGGGGCAAAAATGGCGCAAGTACAATAAAAAACTAAGAAACTGTTAAGGTTACAAGGGTTTGGTTAACGCGCGCGCAGCCACGTTTTGACCGTATTTTTGACATAATTGGTAGGCGTGCTTCCGAATTCCCCGGCAGTTGACGTGCGGGGAACACTTGTTTTCATGATAGAATTCTGGCGGCAGCTGTACAGTAAGGTTCTTATGCCCTCAGGCAGGGGCAGCGCTGCGATATATTGGCGCGGCCCACAAAGGTTAACGTGTCGTTGCGTCAGACAGGCTGCCATTTACCGGAATTTGCCTTTTTTGCGCTTCTCGCAGTTGCAGAAAACGATTCTCTGCAGCTGCAAAATCGTCCGTCCCCTGCCTGCGCAGTTCAGTTTTTCATTGACCGCCAGAACATTCCTCCCATAATATGAACAAACGTTCAATTAATGTGCCAACGATCGGAGACGCGCAGATGTTCACGGCCTCAATGAGTTTCGACCTTGGCGAGGACGTCAATGCGCTGCGTGACATGGTGCACCGCTGGGCGCAGGACCGCGTGGCCCCAATGGCGGCCGAGATCGACAAGACGAACACCTTCCCGCCCGAGCTGTGGACGGAGATGGGCGAGCTGGGCCTTCTGGGCATCACAGTCGACGAGCAATATGGCGGCGCGGGCATGTCCTATCTGGCCCATGTCATCGCGGTTGAGGAAATCGCGCGCGCCTCCGCCTCGGTCTCCCTCAGCTACGGCGCGCATTCCAATCTTTGCGTCAACCAGATCAAACTGAACGGCACGGAAGAGCAGAAACAGCAGTACCTCCCCAAGCTCGTCGCGGGCACCCATGTTGGGGCGCTTGCGATGAGCGAGGCAGGGGCTGGCTCGGACGTCGTGTCGATGAAACTGCGGGCAGAGAAGCGCAACGACCACTACCGCCTGACCGGCAATAAATACTGGATCACCAACGGCCCGGACGCCTCCACGCTGGTGGTCTACGCCAAGACCGACCCCGAGGCGGGCTCCAAGGGGATCACCGCCTTCCTGATCGAAAAGGACATGAAGGGTTTCTCCACCTCACCGCATTTCGACAAGCTGGGCATGCGCGGCTCCAACACCGCCGAGCTGATCTTCGACGAGGTCGAGGTCCCGTTTGAAAACATCCTCGGCGAGGAGGGGCGCGGCACAAAGGTGCTGATGTCCGGTCTCGACTATGAGCGCGTCGTTCTCGCGGGCATCGGCACCGGCATCATGGCCGCCTGCATGGACGCGATCATGCCCTACATGGCGGAGCGCCGCCAGTTCGGCCAACCCATCGGCAGCTTCCAACTGATGCAGGGCAAAATCGCCGACATGTACACCGCGATGAACACCGCGCGGGCTTACGTCTACGAGGTCGCCAAGGCCTGCGACGCAGGCACCGTCACCCGACAAGATGCCGCTGCCTGCTGCCTCTATTCATCCGAACAAGCCATGGTCCAAGCCCACCAAGCCGTGCAAGCCATGGGCGGGGCGGGGTTCCTCAACGACGCCCCCGTCGCACGCCTCTTCCGCGACGCCAAGCTGATGGAAATCGGCGCAGGCACCTCCGAGATTCGCCGCATGCTTGTCGGCCGCGAATTGGTGGGGGCGATGGGGTGACCCGCCTCCGCCCCCTGCATTACACCGTGATTGCGCTGCTGACCTTGCTCGCCCTGTTGGCGGCGGCGATGTATCAGCGGGCGAGCCTGAAGATCACGGAAACCGAAATTATCGAAACCTATGCGTCCCAATATCTGGAGCTTGCAGGCAGCGGCGCGAAACTGACCGATTGCCGTGCCCGTCCGGGCGAAAATGGCACAACGCGCATGGTTGTCATTTGTGGCCCCGACCGCTTTGATGCCGCCCGACACTATGAGTTTCACGTGGGTCCTCTGGGCCAGCTGATCGTCAAACACGGGCCCGGTGACTGGGCCACGCGGGACCCCGTCGCAGGACGCGAGGCGGCCTGAGATATGAAGGACACGACCATGAAATATGCCCCCCTGATGGCCGCGCTCGCGCTGGCGTTCGCCGCCACGCCTGCCGCCGCGCAGGACCAAGATATCGAAATTTCCGAGGACAAGCTCCTTGTGCTCGCCTGTCTGGAAAACCTTGAAAACACGACCACATGGTCGCAATGCGTGAACCTGATGTTCCAGCCCTGCATTGACGAGACCCCGGGGTCGGAAACCCATGCGGCCTGTCTGGGCGAGGAACGTGCCGAATGGGCCGGCACAGTTGAGACATTGCAAAACGTGGTGATCGAGGCCGTGGCCCCGCAAAGCAAAGCCGAGGTGGTCGACCTGATGGGGCTTTGGACCACTTATGTCGTTCAGAAATGCAACGAGGTGGCCACGTCCAAACCCGCAGGTGCAGAAAGCGCGCGGCTGGGCTGCGAGGTCTCTGAGTTGGCCGGGCTTTCGGCTGAATTTGCGGCCTGCCTGGAGGGCCGCTCCACCGCTGACTACTGCACGCTAAAAGAAAACTAGATGAAACTGACCTCCGCCCTTTCCCCCAGCTCTGAGGAGTTCCGCAGCAATGAAGCGGCCAACCTCGAAGCTTTGTCCGAGGTCCGGGCCGCAGCAGAAGCTGCCGCCTTGGGGGGCGGAGAGAAATCGCGCGAGCGCCATATCTCGCGCGGCAAGATGCTGCCACGGGACCGGGTGGCCAATCTTCTCGATCCCGGCTCGCCCTTTCTCGAGGTTGGCGCGACGGCTGCGCATGGTCTCTACGAGGGTGCCGCGCCCTGCGCGGGCGTGATCGCGGGGGTCGGCTATGTCTGCGGCAAGATGGTCATGGTCGTGTGCAATGATGCGACGGTGAAGGGGGGGACCTATTACCCCATGACCGTTAAGAAACATCTAAGGGCGCAGGAGATTGCCGAAGAAAATCATCTGCCCTGCATCTATCTGGTCGATAGCGGCGGGGCCAACCTGCCCAACCAAGACGAGGTCTTCCCCGACCGCGACCATTTTGGCCGCATCTTCTACAATCAGGCCCGCATGTCGGCGAAAGGCATCGCCCAGATCGCCGTCGTCATGGGCTCGTGCACCGCGGGCGGGGCTTACGTGCCAGCTATGTCCGACGTCTCGATCATCGTCAAAGAACAGGGCACGATTTTTCTGGCAGGCCCACCGCTGGTGAAGGCCGCGACCGGCGAGGTCGTCTCGGCCGAGGATCTGGGCGGCGGAGATGTCCACACAAGACTGTCCGGTGTTGCGGATTATCTGGCCGAAGATGACGCCCACGCCTTGGCGCTGGCCCGCGACGCGATGAAGAGCGTGAAAACTTTTGTACAAAATGGGTTTTGGGGGTCTGAAAATGACCCCAATTTGTACAAATTCGATCCGCCCGCCTACGATCCGGCAGAATTGCTCGGCGTGGTGCCCGCATCGTTAGCAACCCCTTACGATATCCGCGAAGTCATCGCCCGCATCGTTGACGGATCGCGCTTTGACGAGTTCAAAGCCCGGTTCGGAGAGACCTTAGTCACTGGTTTTGCACAGATTTTCGGGATCGATGTCGGTATCATCGCCAATAACGGCGTGCTGTTCTCCGAGGCCGCTCAGAAAGGCGCTCATTTCATCGAGCTCTGCTCCCAACGCCGTATCCCATTGATATTTCTGCAAAATATCACCGGATTTATGGTCGGTCAGAAATATGAAAACGAAGGCATCGCCCGCCACGGCGCTAAAATGGTCACCGCCGTCGCCTCAACATCTGTGCCAAAGATCACCATGGTCGTTGGCGGAAGTTTCGGAGCGGGAAATTATGGAATGGCTGGAAGGGCTTACCAGCCGCGCTTCATGTGGTCCTGGCCCAATTCCCGCATCTCGGTGATGGGCGGCCCGCAAGCCGCAGGCGTGCTCGCCACAGTCCGGCGCGACGTGATTGAACGTAAGGGTGGAAGCTGGTCCGAGGCCGAAGAAAGTGAATTTAAACAACCGGTTATCGATCAATTCGAGGTGCAATCTCACCCCCTCTATGCCTCCGCCCGGCTTTGGGATGACGGCATCATCGACCCCCGCAAAGCCCGCGACGTGTTGGCCGTGTCCCTCCAGGCCTCCCTATGCGCCCCCATTGAAGAGACACGCTTCGGCGTGTTCCGCATGTGATCTGTGTATGTTCAGTACGGGGGGCGGCCTGCCGGGGCATCGAGCCCCTCCGGCCGCGCAGGCGCAGCGCTGAGAAAGGCGTAAGGCTTTGTGATGTTTGACAAAATTCTCATCGCCAACCGCGGAGAAATCGCCTGCCGTGTGATCGACACTTGCCGCAAACTGGGCGTGCGGACGGTTGCCATGCATTCCGACGCGGACGCCAATGCCCGCCATGTCGCACTGGCAGACGAGGCGGTTTCACTGGGCGGCAACACCCCATCCGAGAGCTACCTGCGCATCGACGCGGTGATTGAAGCCGCCTTGAGAACAGGCGCGCAGGCGATCCATCCGGGTTATGGGTTTTTATCCGAGAACCCAGATTTCGTGGATGCTCTGGAAGCTGAAGGCCTTGTTTTTATTGGACCTTCTGCGAAAGCCATTCGCGCCATGGGCCTGAAGGATGCGGCCAAAGCGCTTATGGAAGACGCAGGCGTTCCGGTGGTTCCGGGCTATCACGGGGCCAGCCAGGAAGGTTTGGACAAGATCGCAGACGACATCGGCTACCCCGTGCTGATCAAAGCTGTCGCCGGCGGTGGTGGCAAAGGCATGCGGCGCGTCGACGTGCCTTCAGATTTTGCAGATGCGCTGGCAGCGGCACAGTCTGAAGCGCTGAAGGCCTTCGGCAACGACGTTGTTTTGATTGAGAAATATGTCACCAAGCCGCGCCATATTGAAGTGCAAGTCTTTGGCGATGGCAGCGACGCAGTGCATTTGTTCGAGCGCGACTGCTCGCTTCAGCGACGCCATCAGAAGGTCATCGAGGAGGCTCCCGCACCGGGCATGACAGCCGAAATGCGCGACGCTATGGGTCAAGCCGCTGTTCGGGCCGCGAAGGCCGTGGGTTACAGCGGGGCAGGCACGGTGGAGTTCATCGTGGACGGATCAGAGGGTCTGCACCCGGATCGGTTCTGGTTCATGGAAATGAACACGCGCTTGCAGGTTGAACACCCAGTGACGGAGGCCATCACCGGCGTCGATCTGGTCGAATGGCAATTGCGCGTCGCCTCCGGTGAGGCGCTGCCAGCCTCGCAAAACGAGCTGACAATTGACGGACACAGCTTTGAAGCGCGTCTCTATGCTGAAGACGTTCCGGCGGGGTTCCTCCCTGCGACCGGTATGTTGGAGCATTTGCAGTTTCCGAAGAACGCCCGGATCGATACGGGCGTTCGGCAGGGCGATGAGATCACGCCCTATTATGACCCGATGATCGCCAAGCTCACTGTTCATGCGGCCACGCGAGAGGCGGCGCTGAGGATGCTGGATCACGCCTTATCCCGGACCCAGATCGCAGGAACGAAGACGAATGTCGCATTTCTAAAGGCTCTTGCGCGACATGAGGGTTTCGCAGCTGGCGACGTTGATACAGGGCTCATCGAGCGCGACCTGCAGGCTCTGACTCAACCGTTCAGACCCTGTACGCGCTGCAGGGCACTGGCAGCTGTGCAGGCTTTAGGTTTGTCGGGTAACCCTTTGAAAGGGTTTGTGCTTTGGGGCGAGCTGAGACAAAGGGTTGCGTTGAGCTGGGGTGAAGAGACCGTCGAGGCAACGGTCGATACGAAACACGGAGACACCTTCGAAGTGGAGGTCGATGAAGTTCATCACCAGATATCAAAGAGCGGGTCTGACTGGTCCGTAGACGGTCAAAAGATTGATGCAACGCCGATCCGTCATGGGGGCAGTGTTTCGATCTTTTGGGGCAACACCTACTCGTTCGAGATCGTTGATCCGCTGGACCGCGCCAGGGCCGCGTCCACGGGCGGTGACGTCACCTTGGCACCTATGCCGGGTTTGGTGAAGACGGTGTTTGTCTCCGCGGGTGACGATGTGGGTGAGGGCGATAAGCTGGCCGTTTTGGAGGCTATGAAAATGGAGCATGTGCTGCGCGCCGCGCGCGCTGGCAAGGTGGCAGAGGTTTATGTCAGCCAAGATGCCCAGATCGCGGCAGGGGCGCCGATGATTGAGCTGGAGCCGTTGGAATGAGCGTCGCCATTCGACTGCACCATGTGCATCAGGCACGCTCGATGCGGACGCTTTGGCTGCTTCACGAGTTAGGGCTGGAGTTTAAGACCGTCGTCCATCCGTTTGGCAAAAACCTGCGGGACCCCAAATATTTGGCGCTCAACCCCGCGGGACGTGTGCCGGCATTGGAGATCGGCGACGACTGCATGTTCGAGACTGGGGCCATCGCCGAATACTTGTGCGAGACCTTTCCAGAGAAGGGACTTGGCCGCGCGCCGGGTGATGCAGAGCGCAGGGACTGGCTCGTCTGGTTGCATTTTGCAGAAACGGTCGCGCAGCATGTCGCGTCTCTGACGCAACAACATGTGGCTTTGTATGAGGCCTCAATGCGCTCTGAGATCATCATGAAGCTGGAAGCAGCCCGTTTGGGCAAGTGTTTCGGAGTGCTGGATGACCGGTTGAAGGGACGGGACTACTTGCTGGATGGCGGCTTCTCTGCCGTGGATATTGCCTGTGGGTATGCGGCTTATGCGGGCGGTCATTATGTGAAGCGAGAAGCCTACCCCTTATTGACGGCGTGGTATGAAAGATTATCAGCGCGTCCCGCGTTTCAGGCGTCGTTGCCACCTGAAGGTGAGGGTATTTATGGGCAGGAATTTTACGCTCCGCCGCAGGCGTCGTAATGCCGGGTCCGGTGGAAATATTTGAGGTCGGGCCGCGCGACGGGTTGCAAAACGAGGCGCGGCTGATCCCTGTGACGGAGAAAGTTGCGTTGATCGACATGCTGTCTGCCGCCGGGTTCAGGCGGATCGAGGTGGCCAGCTTCGTTCCGCCAAAATGGGTCCCGCAAATGGCTGATAGCGCTGAGGTGCTGCGGCAGATCGATCGTGCGATGGGGGTCTCATACGCAGCGTTGACCCCGAATCTGAAGGGCTATGAAGGCGCACGCGCGGCAAACGCGGATGAGATTGCGATATTTGCATCGGCCTCAGAGGGGTTTTCCCAAGCCAATCTGAACGCGTCCATAGAGGACAGTCTGGCACGGTTTCAGGTCGTTGCGGACGCCGCGCGGAATGACGGGGTCGCTATGAGAGGTTATGTCTCTTGCGTGACAGATTGTCCGTTCGATGGCCCGACTGAACCACAGGCTGTGGCGCAAGTGGTGGCAGCATTGCGGGACATGGGGTGCTATGAGGTCTCGCTGGGCGACACGATAGGGCGCGGCATGCCGGAACGGATAGATGCGATGCTCGGCGCGGTTCTCGAAGAGCTTCCGGCAGATAAGCTGGCGGGTCATTTTCATGACACCGGCGGGCGGGCTTTGGAGAATATCGACGTCTCGCTCGCACGTGGCTTGCGGGTGTTTGATGCGGCGGTCGGAGGCCTTGGCGGTTGCCCTTACGCACCGGGAGCTTCCGGGAATGTCGCGACGGAGGCTGTGGCGTCTCATCTTGCGCAGCAAGGTTACGTCACCGGGCTTGATTTGGACGTGATCGCAAGAGCTGCGAAAATGGCACAGGAGATGCGACATGTATGAAACGTTGACGTTGGAGGTGGACGCCCGAGGTGTGGCGGTGCTGACCCTCAACCGGCCTGAAAAGCGCAATGCAATGTCTGGCGAAATGATTACTGAGCTGCATCAGGCGGCGGTATCGCTTGCTGCTGACGACAGCGTGCGGGTGGTGGTGTTGACCGGCGCGGGGGGCACGTTTTGCGCGGGCGGGGACCTGAACTGGATGAAAGCGCAGATTGAGGCTGATGACGAAACGCGCGCGGCTGAGGCAGGCAAGCTGGCCGCGATGCTGGGGGCGCTGAACACTCTTCCCAAGCCGGTGATTGGCAGGATTGAAGGACATGCGTTTGGCGGCGGTGTTGGACTCGCTTCGATTTGTGATGTGGCGGTTTGTGCGCCGGGAACGAAATTTGGGCTGACCGAAACGCGGCTTGGGCTGATCCCCGCCACTATCGGACCATATGTGCTCGCCCGCATGGGGGAAGGCGCTGCAAGACGGGTGTTCATGTCGTCTCGTGCGTTTGATGGGATCGAGGCGCAAGCACTTGGTTTGATTGCAAAAATTGGCGATGATCTGGACGCGTTGGTCGAGGCCGAAGTCCTGCCCTATCTTGTCTGTGCGCCCGGCGCCGTGGCGGAAGCGAAGGCGCTGGCCTTGCGGCTTGGCGGCGCTCCATCGCCCGGTGACGTAGATGTCAGCATCCAAGCGCTTGTCACCCGCTGGCAAAGCGAAGAAGCTGAAGAAGGCGTTGACGCGTTTTTGAGCAAACGCAAAGCGGCATGGATGGCGTAGGTCTGTCTGAGTTGCGCAACGCTTCAGCGAGGCAGACAAAAAGGGGCAAACCCGATGAGCATCTCAAGGCGGCATTTTGTTATCACCGGAACGGCCGGAATCTTGCAGGCCTGCAGCGGCGGCGCAGCGACGCGACCTTTGGTACGCGCGGATCCTACCATGCGGGCGGTAGCCAATAGAGGTTGGAGCAACTGGGTTGCCTCCTTCAAGGGTCGGGCCGCATCAGCCGGGATCAGTGGCGACATTCTGGAGCGGGGATTTCGCAATGCGGGATTTTTGCCGGGCGTGATCGAACGGGACCGAAACCAGACAGAATTCAAGCGCAGCTTTGAGGACTACCTCGCGATTGTCGCCAATGACGACAAGATCGCGCTCGGAAAACAAGCCTTTGCGCGGCAACGCAGCAAGCTGGACGCGATTGAGGCACGTTACGGTGTGCCGGCCAACGTGGTCGCCGCCATTTGGGGCGTAGAAAGCAATTT
Organism: uncultured Litoreibacter sp.; assembly: GCA_947494645.1. Taxonomy (GTDB): domain Bacteria; phylum Pseudomonadota; class Alphaproteobacteria; order Rhodobacterales; family Rhodobacteraceae; genus Litoreibacter. Next base: position 1,850,726 of record CANLVO010000001.1, on the reverse strand, counting down.
CGGCACGCGGCGCGGGACCATCCCTGTGATCTCGGCCACATCGACGCTGGCCTTTGAGGGGCGGCGTGGGGCGTTCTTTGAAAAGCAGGTACTGGCGGCGTTTCGGATTTTGCAAAGTGGTGACACAACGCCTGACCGGTTGGTGGGGTCGTGGGCCGGGGCCATGGGGCATACTCAGTTTATCCCCACGTCCTACCAGCAATTCGCGGTCGATTTCACCGGGGACGGACGGCGCGACATCTGGGCGGATGATCCGTCTGATGCGCTCGCATCTACAGCGGCCTATCTGGCGCGGTCCGGTTGGCAGCGCGGTCAAAGTTGGGGGCGTGAAAGCGCAGATGGCGGCTTGCAGCCTGATCCGGGCGGTCCGCGGTTCAGTGTCGGCCAGAACTTTCGAGCCATCAAACGCTACAATAACTCGGACAATTACGCGCTGGGCGTTGGGCATTTGGCAGACCGTTTGGCCGGAGGCGGGCCGCTGCGCACGCCGTTTGGACCGGACAAATACGGTCTGACCATCGATCAGCGTAAGCTGTTGCAGACCCGTCTGACTGCGAAAGGCTTCGATACGGGTGGGGCAGACGGAGTTCTCGGACCAAAGACAAAGGGGGCAATCTCCGCCTATCAAAGAAGCGTCGGGCTTGAAGCCACGGGCAACCCGTCACGAGCATTGTTGGACCGATTGTCGTGATGCGCGTCTAGGCAGCGACGATGCCTGTGCGAAACGGTGTGCGGAATTCGAGGCCACCATTTGCGACGTCATAGGCCGGGTCAGGGCGGGCGTTGCCGAGATCCTCGAACATGTCCACGCTCAATACCCAGCGCAGGGATTGTTCTGCTTTGAGGCGCTTCAATTGCCAGTCGCGGAGCTTTTTCAGTTCGGGGGCAGGCGCTAGCGAAGAGGGGCTGAACACGCCCGAAATCAGGCGGGTGTGGACGGCGTCGATCAGGGCCGCTACCTGCCTGTCCTCCTTGGCAGAGGCTTTGCGCGCCCTCTGCGGATCCTGCGGGAAAGAGACCGGATTACAGCGGGCCATAAGCGACAGTGCGGTGGCCTTGTCGCAGGCTGGGTTCGACATCGCGGCGTGTAGTGGCGTCAAATTACCATTCTCAAAGCTGTAACTGCTGACGAAAACATGCAGCGTATCACGGTCGAGTGTGGCGACCCACGCGCCGAGGCCAACGAAATCGATGCCATGCTCGTCGATGAAGCTTCTGAGCGGCGGGCTTTTCTCCCAGTCTTGCTTTAGGCGTTGTTCGGCTTTCTTCTCCGGCGTGCGTCGGGTCCAGCCGAGGCCCTGGTTCAGGATCGCCTCACGGTGCATCGCAGCTTGCGCGAGGGCCTGTTTGTGGGGGCCGTCTTGCGCGATACGCGCCAGCGTTGTCAGACGCGCTATGGCGGCCTGTGACGGGATGGTCGCGCACCAGCGCGCGCAGATTTGGGTGAGTACGTGTTGCGCTTCGTCTGAATTGATATCGGGGATTGCTTCCAGCTCTGCAGCTAGCGGCGTCGCCAGTTCGGCAAAGAAGACGCGGGTCCAAAGCGCAGTGTTTTCTGCACCTCCGCTTTCAAGGCGTTGGGTTTCGGCCTGCCCAGCGGCCAAATCGTCGCGCCAACGGTCTCGCGCCAGATCAAAAAACGCGTTCAAATCATCGAACCGCGCTGGATCGCGGCTGAGCCTGTATTTCAGCAGTTGAATAATTCCAGCCATGTCGCCTCAGCACAGTGTGTTGGGACTTTGCTAGCCCCCCAATTTGACCAGAGAATGATGAAATTGCGGCAGAGCGGGCGGGTGGGGGCAATTTGTCTGTGGTTTTGGACGATATGCCCCATTTTTGCGGGTGCCTTCGCATTGACCCTCAGACAGACCGGGCGTAAAGATCAGCCAACCCAAAAAAGGGGGCCGCATGTCGAGTTGCGGCGGTACGACAGGAGACACACGTGGACGAGCTGCTACGCGAATACCTTCCCATCCTCATTTTCCTTGGAATCGCGATTGCTCTTGGGCTTGTCCTGATCCTTGCTGCTGTGGTTTTGGCGGTGCGCAACCCGGACCCTGAAAAGGTCTCTGCTTATGAGTGCGGCTTCAACGCGTTTGATGATGCGCGGATGAAATTCGACGTGCGCTTTTACCTCGTTTCGATCCTGTTCATTATCTTCGATCTGGAAGTTGCTTTCCTCTTCCCTTGGGCGGTGGCGTTCAAGGATGTGGGGCTGTTGGGCTTCTGGTCGATGATGATCTTCCTCGCGGTACTGACCATCGGCTTCGCCTATGAGTGGAAAAAAGGAGCTCTCGAATGGGAGTAGCAACGAACGCCAATACTGCCAGCTGGGACAAGGATGTCGCCACACAAGCCTTGAATGCGGAGTTGCAAGACAAAGGCTTTCTGGTCACCTCGACCGAGGACATCATCAACTGGGCGCGCACCGGGTCGTTACACTGGATGACCTTCGGGCTGGCTTGCTGCGCGGTTGAGATGATGCACACCGCGATGCCGCGTTATGATATGGAGCGGTTCGGGACCGCGCCACGTGCCTCCCCACGCCAGTCGGACCTAATGATTGTGGCTGGAACATTGACTAACAAAATGGCCCCAGCGCTGCGCAAGGTCTACGACCAGATGCCGGAACCGCGCTACGTGATCTCCATGGGGTCGTGTGCCAATGGCGGCGGCTACTACCATTACAGCTATTCTGTGGTGCGGGGCTGCGACCGCATCGTGCCGGTGGATCTTTACGTGCCCGGCTGCCCTCCGACGGCGGAGGCATTGCTTTACGGCATCCTGCAGTTGCAACGCAAAATTCGCCGGACCGGCACCATCACCCGCTAAGGACTGACGACACATGAGCGACGCCCTGAAAGAGCTGGCCACCTATATCGAAACCAAACGCCCTGATTGCGTGTTGGAATGGGACATCGCGTTTGATGAGCTGACGATCACCATTTCGCCTTCCTCGCTGGTTTCTTTCGCGGAGTTTTTGAAGACGGATGCAACCTGCCGGTTCTCGACACTGGTGGACATGACGGCGGTGGATCATCCGACCCGCGACATGCGGTTCGACGTCGTCTACCATTTTCTGAGCATGTATCAGAACCACCGCGTCCGGCTGAAACTGCCGATCCGCGAAGAAGAAACCGTGGCCTCGCTGGTCGACGTCTACCCTGCAGCCAACTGGTTTGAGCGCGAGATTTTCGACATGTTCGGCATCTTGTTCTCCGGTCACCCTGACCTGCGACGAATCCTGACGGATTACGGCTTCCGCGGGTATCCTTTGCGCAAAGATTTCCCCACGACGGGCTATGTCGAGCTGCGCTATGACGAAGAGCAGAAGCGCGTGGTCTATGAGCCGGTGACGCTGGTGCAGGAATACCGCCAGTTCGATTTCATGTCGCCATGGGAAGGTGCGCAATATGTGCTGCCCGGGGATGAAAAGACTGAGGAGGCTAAGTGATGGACGGCTCCAAGTTTAATGACGCTCTGACGGGCGAGCAGAAGATCCGCAACTTCAACATCAACTTTGGCCCTCAGCACCCGGCGGCGCACGGCGTTTTGCGTCTGGTGCTTGAGCTGGACGGCGAGATTGTCGAGCGCTGCGATCCGCATATTGGTCTGCTGCATCGTGGCACCGAAAAGCTGATGGAAAGCCGGACCTATCTGCAAAACCTGCCGTATTTCGACCGGCTGGATTACGTCTCCCCGATGAACCAGGAACATGCCTGGTGTCTGGCGATTGAAAAGCTGACCGGGACCGAAGTGCCGCGTCGCGCCTCGCTCATTCGGGTGCTGTATTCTGAGATTGGCCGCATCCTGAACCATCTGCTGAACGTGACCACGCAGGCGATGGATGTGGGTGCGCTGACACCGCCGCTTTGGGGCTTTGAAGAGCGCGAAAAGCTGATGGTGTTCTATGAGCGGGCCTGCGGTGCGCGCTTGCACGCGGCTTATTTCCGGCCCGGTGGCGTGCATCAGGACCTGCCCGAAGACCTGATCAATGATATTGAGGCCTGGACGGAAACCTTCCCGTCGGTGCTCGCCGATATTGACGGATTGCTGACCGACAACCGCATCTTCAAGCAGCGCAACGCGGATATTGGCATCGTGTCGGAGCAGGACATTCTGGATTACGGCTTCTCCGGCGTGATGGTGCGCGGGTCTGGTCTGGCATGGGACCTGCGCCGGGCGCAGCCCTATGAATGCTACAACGAGTTCGAGTTTGAGATCCCCGTGGGCAAGAACGGCGATTGCTACGACCGCTATCTGGTCCGGATGGAAGAGATGCGGCAGTCGCTTTCTATCATGCGTCAGGCGATCACCAAGCTGCGCGCGCCGGAGGGCAAGGGTGACGTCATGGCGCGTGGCAAAATGACCCCGCCTGCACGTGGCGACATGAAGAAGTCGATGGAAGCGCTGATCCACCATTTCAAACTCTATACCGAGGGCTTCCACGTTCCCGAAGGCGAGGTCTATGCCGCGGTTGAGGCCCCCAAAGGCGAGTTCGGCGTCTACCTTGTGGCGGACGGCACCAACAAACCATACCGCGCCAAGTTGAAGGCTCCGGGCTTCCTGCATCTGCAGGCGATGGATTACATGTGCAAAGGCCACCAACTGGCCGACGTCGCGGCCATCATCGGCACGATGGATGTCGTGTTTGGGGAAATTGACCGGTGAGATCGTTTTTGATCACCACGGCCGCCTGCTTGGCGATGCCTGTTCTTGCGGACGGCCACCAGCAGCCAAACCTGTCTGATCTGATCACAGATACGCTGGGCTATGTGTTCGTGCGGGAGAATGTCGTGATCTTTGAAGGCGAAGAGCTGGGTACCTTCATCTGCAAGTTGGACATCGATGACGCGGCCTTCGAGGCCTACAAGACCAATGGGGATATGGGTAGCTACTCCGCTGACTATGCCTGCATTCCTATCGAGGAGTTCGAAAACTAAATGCTACGCCGCCTCCACAAAGACCAACCCGCCAGTTTCGCCTTTTCGAAGGCCAACAAGGCGTGGGCTGAAGCGCAGATCACGAAATACCCTGAGGGGCGTCAGGCCTCGGCGATTATTCCGCTCTTGTGGCGTGCGCAGGAGCAAGAGGGTTGGTTGACCCGCCCGGCGATCGAAGGCGTGGCAGACATGCTGGGGATGGACTACATCCGTGCGCTCGAAGTGGCATCGTTTTACTTCATGTTTCAACTGCAACCCGTTGGTTCCGTTGCCCATATCCAGATTTGCGGTACGACGTCTTGCATGATTTGCGGGGCGGAAGACCTCGTCGCGGTCTGTAAAGAAAAGATCGCGCCGAAGCCGCACCAGATCTCTGCCGACGGCAAGTTCAGTTGGGAAGAGGTCGAATGCCTTGGTGCTTGCGCCAACGCTCCCATGGCCCAGATCGGCAAGGACTATTACGAAGATCTTACGGCCGTTCGTATGGGCGAGCTGATCGACGAAATGGCGGCGGGCAAGGTGCCCGTGCCGGGCTCACAGAACGGGCGCTATGCGGCGGAGCCTCTGAAAGGGCTGACCTCGCTGACAGAGTATGACAGCGGCAACACGCAATATAATGCGTCAGTGCAACTTGCGACAGATATCGGCGACACAATCAAACGCATCGATGGCACCGAAGTGCCTTTGATTGCCCCTTGGGGGCACGGTGCTCCGACATCCGGCGGTAAGGGAAAGCCTGCAACCCCGGCCAAAGCCACGACGAAAGTTGGCGCAAAACCGGCTGTGTCAAAGGCGAAGCCAAAACCATCGAAGCCTGCGGCTAAAGCTAAAGCGGCTCCGAAGGCGGCAACCAAAACTGCGGCGAAGCCCAAACCGGCGCCAGCGCGCAAACCCGTGGCTAAAGACGGCAAGCCAGAGATGCTGAACAAAGCACGTGCTGGCGGAGCGGATGACCTGAAGATGATCAAGGGCGTCGGGCCAAAGCTGGAGAAGCTGTTGAACACGCTTGGCGTGTACCACTTCGACCAAGTGGCAGGATGGCGCAAAGCAGAAGTTTCGTGGGTGGACGAGAACCTTGAGGGTTTCAAGGGCCGCGTCAGCCGCGATAATTGGGTAACACAAGCAAAAACCCTAGCCAAAGGTGGCGAGACGGAGTTCTCGGGCCGGGTGAAAAAGGGTGGTGTATACTAAATGCTAGTTGATAGCGGACAGGGAGATAACAAATGAACCAGAATTCCTCAGGAATGACATGTGCCTTCACATGCTGGCTGATAGCAGCATTAGCGGGTGTGTTGATCGCCGCTCTGCTGATGGTGCAAGGCGAATGGGACTTCTTGCCATCCGTCATGTTGGGTGGGCTTGCTTTTGTTTTGGGCGGGCTGTTTCTCAGCTGGGCCTTCTGCTCAGGCAGCACGGCTCAGGCGAGCACCACTGCGAACACGCCAAGTGCTGCTGCATCTTCTAACACCGCTGCGACATCGACTGGAACTGCAGCCAAAGCGGCAACCGCCACAGTGGCTGCGGCTGGTGCTGCGACCATGGCGGCCCCGTTGGTAAGCTCTGGCGCGACGACGTCTGAGCCGGCTCCCAAGCCTGCTGCAAAAGCCAAAGCTGCGCCAAAGGCGAAAGCAGCACCCAAGGCGAAGGCGGCTCCAAAGGCCAAGTCTGCGCCGAAAGCCAAAGCTGCTCCGAAAGAGGCGGCTAAGCCAAAGGCGGCTGCAAAGCCGAAGCAGCCCCCGGTTGCCAAGGATGGCAAGCCACCGCTTTTGAAGAAGGCGCGGGCCGGTGGAGCCGATGACCTCAAGCAGATCAAAGGGGTTGGCCCAGGTCTGGAAAAGACGCTGAACGAGATGGGCTTCTACCACTTCGACCAGGTTGCGGCCTGGCGCAAAAAAGAAGTGGAGTGGGTCGACTCTCGCTTGAAGTTCAAAGGCCGGATCGAACGCGACGAATGGATCAAGCAGTGTAAGACGCTTGCAAAAGGCGGGAGCACTGAGTTCTCGAAAAAGGTCAAGAAGGGCGGCGTTTACTAAGCCGTGCGTCTTGAACGCAAGATATGACGGGCTCCGGCGACAACGGTGCTCGGTCCCGGCAAGGGCGGCGGTTGGCCGTAATCATTGCCGGAACCGCAGTGGCCTATGTCGGGGTTCAATTGATCGGGGCAAGCCTTGGGTGGTCGACACGCACCCTGGGCTTGTTCGACCTCGCGGCTCTGGCCGTGTTTGGATGGGCGCTGGTCAGCGCTTTTTTGGCCTGGCGTACGCGCCGGGATGACAGTTAAGGGACGCAAGCGATGCTCGCAGACAAAGATCGTATCTTTACCAACCTGTACGGGATGCATGACCGCACCTTGAAGGGGGCCAAGGCGCGCGGCCATTGGGATGGCACGGCAAAGATCATCAAGCGCGGGCGCGACAAGATCATCGAAGAGATGAAGGCCTCTGGCCTGCGCGGACGCGGCGGCGCGGGCTTTCCGACCGGGTTGAAGTGGTCCTTCATGCCTAAGGAGAGCGACGGAAGACCGTCCTATCTAGTTGTCAACGCCGACGAGTCCGAACCGGGCACCTGCAAAGACCGCGAGATCATGCGCCATGATCCGCATACACTTATTGAAGGCTGCCTGATTGCGTCTTTCGCGATGAATGCGAACGCCTGCTACATCTATATCCGTGGCGAATACATCCGCGAGAAAGAGGCGCTGCAAGCCGCCATTGACGAGTGCTATGACGCGGGGCTTGTCGGGCCAAACGCCGCCAAGTCTGGATGGGATTTCGATATCTACCTGCACCATGGGGCAGGGGCCTATATTTGTGGCGAGGAGACAGCATTGCTGGAAAGCCTCGAGGGCAAGAAGGGCATGCCGCGGATGAAGCCGCCGTTCCCGGCGGGCGCCGGTCTTTATGGCTGTCCGACCACAGTGAACAACGTGGAATCCATAGCCGTGGTGCCAACGATCCTGCGCCGCGGCGGTGACTGGTTCGCGGGTTTTGGCCGTCCGAACAACACAGGCACCAAGCTCTTTGCGATTTCGGGACATGTGAACAACCCATGTGTGGTCGAAGAGGCCATGAGCATTTCGTTCGAAGAACTGATCGACAAGCATTGCGGCGGAATTCGTGGTGGCTGGGACAACCTCAAAGCGGTGATCCCCGGCGGGTCTTCCGTGCCCTGCGTGCGCGGCGAGAACATGAAAGACGCGATCATGGATTTCGACTATCTGCGCAATGACCTTCAATCAGGTCTAGGCACGGCGGCGGTAATCGTGATGGATCAGTCTACCGACATTATCAAAGCGATCTGGCGCCTGTCGGCCTTCTACAAGCATGAAAGCTGCGGGCAGTGTACGCCCTGCCGTGAAGGGACAGGCTGGATGATGCGGGTCATGGACCGTCTGGTCAAAGGTGACGCCGACCCTGCAGAGATAGACATGTTGCTTGATGTGACCAAGCAGGTCGAGGGCCACACAATTTGTGCGCTGGGCGACGCAGCAGCCTGGCCTATCCAGGGTTTGATCCGCAACTTCCGAGACGAGATCGAAGACCGTATCAAACATAAACGTGGCGGCGTGCAGGTCGCGGCAGAATAAGCGCGCGAAGACGAAGAAGATTGGGGATATCTGATGAACGTAAGATTTGGATTTGCATTGCTGGGCGCTGGTGCACTGGCTGCGTGTGAGCCCGGTACCGTTAGTACCACGCCTGACGTCCCTGAAGGCCCGAAGATTGAAATCGTGGAGGCTGCTCGCGCCGCCGATACGACCCGCGTCGTCATGCGTTACAAAGATGGCGGTGCAATCCCCTTGGAAGATGAGGGCAGGGCAGCGCTCAGGGCCGCATCGATCGCGTGTATGGATGACGAGACCCCGATCCCGGATACGCGTACGCGTGCAGCAGGGCTGCTGACAGTGAATATCTTTTGCATCTCAGTGCAGGCCAGCGATCAGGTCGTCGACGGCTCAGGGCTGAGAACCTGATGGTCCGCGCGGCTCTCATAATTCTGCTGATGAGCAGTGTGGCGTCTTGCGGTTTGTTTGGCGGTCAGCGCAATGCTGCAAAACGTGCAGAAACCGAAAATGTGCTGCCGTTCAAGGCTAAGCTTTCCAAAGGCGAAGACCGCGCGTTCTCTGTCTCTGTGGTTCACAAAGGAAGCGGCGTCGCTGAGGTGCGTGAAAGCGTGCGGTTTGAGGCCACGAAATACTGCCTGCTGACCTTTGGCGGCTCTGACGCGGAATGGCAGATTGACCCGGCCACTCGGGATTGGGCCTTCGCGCAAGATGGTGACAGGTTGGTTTTCCGCGGGGAGTGCACTGCGCTGTGACCCGCCACGACAACATTTTTGCTAAGAGCGCGCAGCGTATCCTTGGCGGTTTGGAAATTCACGGTGCGGCCCTGATGGGCGAACCCGTTTTTGAGAAGACAAGGGCGCAAGCATATGGCTGACCTCAAGAAAATCATCATCGACGGCAAAGAGATCGAGGTCGACCCGGCGTTGACCCTGATCCAAGCCTGCGAAGAGGCTGGCATCGAAGTGCCGCGCTTTTGCTACCACGAGCGACTGACCATCGCCGGCAATTGCCGCATGTGTCTCGTTGAGGTTGTTGGCGGCCCGCCAAAACCTGCCGCGTCCTGCGCGATGCAGGTAAAAGACCTTCGCCCGGGGCCGGAAGGGCAGCCGCCGGTGGTCAAGACGAACTCGCCCATGGTCAAAAAGGCCCGCGAGGGTGTGATGGAGTTTCTGCTGATCAACCATCCGCTGGATTGCCCGATCTGCGATCAGGGCGGCGAATGCGACTTGCAAGACCAAGCAATGGCTTACGGCGTGGACTTCTCGCGCTTCCGCGAACCGAAACGCGCGACGGAAGATCTGGACCTTGGTCCGTTGGTCGAAACCCACATGACCCGCTGCATTTCCTGCACCCGCTGCGTGCGGTTTACGTCTGAAGTCGCTGGCATCACCCAAATGGGCCAAACCGGTCGCGGCGAAGATGCGGAGATTACGTCCTATCTGGGCGAGACACTGGACAGCAATCTGCAGGGCAACATCATTGACTTGTGCCCCGTGGGCGCGTTGGTCTCGAAACCCTATGCCTTTACCGCGCGTCCGTGGGAGCTCACCAAGACCGAATCCATCGACGTGATGGACGCGCTTGGCTCCAACATCCGTGTGGATACCAAAGGCCGCGAAGTCATGCGCTTCCTGCCGCGCAACCATGATGGCGTGAACGAGGAATGGATTTCCGACAAGACGCGTTTCGTTTGGGACGGCCTGCGCCGCCAACGTTTGGACACGCCCTACCTTCGGGAGAATGGCAAGCTTCGGAAGGCCTCATGGCCCGAAGCGCTTTCAGCGGCTGCTTCCGCGATGAACGGCAAGAAAGTCGCGGGCCTGGTTGGCGATCTTGCCTCGACTGAGGCGGCCTATGCGCTGAAGACTATGGTCGAAGGCATGGGCGGACATGTCGAGTGCCGCACTGACAATGCCAAGCTGCCAGCGGGTAACCGAGGGGCCTATGTTGGCACGGCGACGGTCGAAGAGATTGATACCGCAGAGAAAATTCTGCTGATTGGCACCAACCCGGCGATTGAGATGCCGGTGCTAAATGCCCGCATCCGCAAGGCATGGACGCAAGGGGCGGATGTCACGGTGGTCGGCGCCAAGGTCGATTTGACTTACGACTATGAGCATATGGGCACCGACCGCGCGGCGCTGGAGCATGTCGCCGGTCTCGATATGTCCGATTTAAAAGACAAGCGTTGCATTGCCATTGTTGGACAGGGCGCGTTGCAGGAAGCTGATGGCGAGGCTGTTCTGGCCACCGTTCAGGCGATCTGTGAGAAATCGGGCGGCAAGCTGCTGGTTCTGCACAGCGCTGCTGGCCGGGTTGGCGCAATGGATGTAGGCGCCGTGACCGATGGCGGCATGAAAGCCGCAATTGACGGCGCTGAGGTGATCTACAACATGGGCGCTGATGAGGTGGATGTGGCTGCGGGCCCGTTTGTGATTTATCAGGGGAGCCATGGCGACCGGGGTGCACATCGCGCCGATATCATTCTGCCCAGCGCCGCCTACACGGAAGAGCAGGGGCTGTTCGTTAATACAGAGGGCCGCCCCCAATTGGCGCTGCGCGCTTCTTTCCCGCCGGGCGAGGCGAAAGAGAACTGGGCGATTTTGCGGGCCTTGTCGGCTGAGTTGGGACAGACGCTACCTTTCGACTCCATGGCGCAGTTGCGGACGCAAATGATCGAAGCGGCTCCGCACCTCGCGATGATCGACGCGGTGCCTGACAACACCGTGGCACCGCTCAAACCCAAGAAGCTTGGCAAAGCGGCGTTCCGCAACGCGGTCACAGATTTTTACCTGTCCAACCCGATTGCGCGCGCATCAGAGCTTATGGCGGAGTTGTCCGCGAATGCCAAAGCCCGCGCCTCCACACGGATTGCGGCAGAGTAAATGGCGGCTCTGCGCCCTATATTGGCCCTTGTGGTCACAACGGCGGCGCTAGCTGCTTGCGCGGAAGTTGAGCCGGGCTCAGAAACCGTGTCGAGCAGCGTCTTCAAGCCTGAATATCTGGGTATCGAGACCCGCAAGCTGGACAGTGAAATCGTCAGCTTTCTGGTTCGAATGTCGGGCGTACGGGGCAATGAGGATATTGAACAATATGGCCGATGCGCCGCCGCGCAATACGCGCTGATCCGGGGGTACGGATTTGCGCGGCATCTGCGTACAAATGTTCAGGAACGGGGTGGCATTTGGGCGGCGGATGCGGTTTACACCATCTCGGCTGCTTTGCCTGACGGATTACAAACCATCGACGCGGAAGTAGCGGTCGAAGAATGCGCCGAAAACGGCATTCCGACCGTATGAGGGCCGACAATATGAGGGACGCATGGCTGAATTTCTGACAACCGGGCCTGGGATCGCTTTGATCATCGTGGCGCAATGCCTTGCGGTTATTGCCTTCGTGATGATTTCCCTGCTGTTTCTCGTCTACGGTGACCGCAAAATCTGGGCGGCTGTGCAAATGCGTCGCGGGCCGAACGTGGTGGGCGCATGGGGCCTGCTGCAAACGGTCGCCGATGCGCTGAAATACGTAGTAAAGGAGATCGTAATTCCGGCTGGTGCGGACAAGACGGTTTTCATGCTCGCACCGATGCTCGCCTTTGTTCTGGCTCTTATTTCGTGGGCTGTGATCCCTTTCAACGATACTTGGGTCTTGGCTGATCTGAACGTCGCCGTGCTGTATGTCTTCGCCATCGGCTCGCTAGAGGTCTACGGCGTGATCATGGGAGGCTGGGCCTCCAACTCTAAATATCCGTTCCTCGGCTCGCTGCGGTCTGCCGCGCAAATGATCTCCTACGAAGTGTCTATCGGGCTGATCATTATCGGCGTGATCATCTCTACGGGGTCGCTGAACTTTGGCGATATCGTTCGGGCGCAAGACGGCAATCTGGGTCTGTTCAACTGGTACTGGCTGCCGCATCTGCCGATGGTCTTCCTGTTCTTCATCTCGGCGCTGGCCGAAACCAACCGGCCGCCATTTGATCTGCCAGAGGCGGAATCAGAGCTGGTTGCGGGCTATCAGGTGGAATATTCCTCGACGCCGTTCCTGCTGTTTATGGCTGGCGAATACATCGCCATCTTCCTGATGTGCGCGCTTATCACGCTGCTGTTCTTTGGCGGCTGGCTCTCCCCAATTCCGGGCGTGGCTGACGGTGCGCTTTGGATGGTCGGCAAGATGGCCGTGTTCTTCTTCCTCTTCGCGATGGTGAAGGCTATCGTGCCACGTTACCGCTACGACCAGTTAATGCGTCTGGGCTGGAAAGTGTTCCTGCCGCTGTCGCTCGCATGGGTCGTAATCGTGGCGTTCCTTGCTCAATATCAGGTGCTCGGCGGCTTCTGGGCCCGCTGGGCTGTTGGAGGCTAACCCATGGCAACCTCACTCGCACGCAAGGCCAAATACTTCCTGCTCTTTGACATCTTCAAAGGGTTTGGACTGGGCTTTAAATATTTCTTCGCGCCAAAGGCGACGTTGAACTACCCGCATGAGAAGGGCCCTTTGAGCCCGCGGTTCCGCGGCGAACACGCGCTACGCCGCTACCCCAACGGGGAAGAACGCTGTATTGCCTGCAAGCTCTGCGAAGCAGTTTGCCCGGCGCAGGCGATTACGATTGACGCAGAACCCCGCGAAGACGGCTCGCGCCGCACCACACGCTACGACATTGATATGACGAAATGCATCTATTGCGGCTTCTGTCAGGAAGCCTGCCCGGTAGATGCCATCGTAGAAGGCCCGAATTTCGAGTTCGCCACTGAGACCCGCGAAGAGCTGTTCTACGACAAGGACAAGCTGCTGGCCAATGGCGACCGCTGGGAGTCCGAAATTGCCCGCAATTTGGAAATGGATGCACCTTACAGATGAGCGATCCAACCAACCCTTTTGAAGCCATGATGAAAATGGGGCAGGACATGGCGAAGACCATGAACCCCGCTCTGGAGGCGTTCACGCCAAAAGGCTTTGAAAATATGATGCCCACCATGCCTGCAGACATGATGGAGCAGTTCATGGGCAAGGGGCTGAACCCCGAGGGTTTGGATGCGAAGACCCGTCTGTTGCTGACGCTGACCGGGTTGACCATTCAAGGCGCCCAAGGCGAGGCGCAGATCAGATTGACCGTGCGCCATCTTGTGGAAGCCGGTGCGACGAAACAAGAAATTGCCGAGACCATCGCGCAGGCCGCGATGTTTGGCGGCGTACCTGCAATGTCGAAAGCGATGGAGCTGGCGACTGAGGTTCTGGACGGAAAGAAGGAAAGCTGATGGGATTTGCAGATTTTGCATTCTACCTGTTCGCAATCACGGTGGTCACCGCCGGGTTGTTCGTGGTGGTGTCTCGAAACCCCGTGCACTCGGTGCTGTGGCTGATCCTGGCATTTCTTTCCTCGGCGGGCCTGTTCGTGCTTCTGGGCGCGGAATTTGTCGCCATGCTGATGATCATCGTCTATGTGGGCGCGGTCGCGGTGCTTTTCCTTTTCGTTGTGATGATGCTGGACGTGGACTTCGCGGAGCTGCGTGGCGAGTTGGCCAAGTTTGTCCCGCTCGCGGGCTTGATTGGCGTTATCTTGTTGATGGAACTGGCGCTGGTGTTCGGTGTCTGGCAGGGGGCGGATAATGCGGCTGATCTGCGCGATGCCGTCGCTCCTGCCCTTGAGGACACACAGAATACTGCCGCCTTGGGCCAGCTGATTTACACCAAATATATCTACCTGTTCCAAGCCGCTGGCCTGATCCTGCTGGTTGCCATGATTGGCGCGATCGTTCTGACATTGCGTCACCGCGAGGACGTCAAACGCCAGAACATTCTCAGCCAGATTTACCGCGATCCGGCCGAGCAGATGGAGCTGAAGAACGTCAAACCGGGGCAGGGTCTCTAGGTGCGGCGCAATGCGCTCATAACAGCCTTTTTGGCTGCCATGTTCATGGCCTCTACCGCCACGGCGGCTATTGAGGCGTGCGATCGGGTGACCCATGCCAGCCATGGCGGTGCGAGCGATCACGTCGATCTGGGAAGGAGCAAAGTCGCATGGGTCGATTGGTGGTCGCACGAAGGCGTCTTCAAGGATGTCTGGTTGGCAGATTGCAACACCGGCATCGCATTGAGCTTGCGCACTTGGGAAGAACGTATCGGCTCTCGTCACATCATAGACCGCACTGACCGCGTGTTGGAAAAGATCGTTCACTTGGCGCAGACAGCGCCAGCCTTTTTCACCATTGAACGCGTGGCGCGGGATGTACGCCGCGACGGGGTGGATCTGCTGATCACTCAGTATGGCGAAGAGTTCTGCGCCTGTGCTGCTGCTTACCCTGAGCTACGAGACGACAAGACCGCCTATGAGGTGACCCAATGACGTCTCCTGCGTTTCGTCGCGCTGTGGTCTTCGGACTACTGGCCTTGTTTGTGGCCCCAATAGTGGTTCTGGGCGTCTCGCCCGCTGACCGTGTGCACGGGCTTGCGGGGCCGTTCACGGGCTCAGGCGCTGCAACACCAGCCGGGGGCCTGTAACGACATGATCTCGAAGAAAGACACGATATGATCGGACTTGAACATTACCTCACAGTCGCGGCGGCGTTGTTCGTCATTGGCATTTTCGGGATATTCGTGAACCGCAAGAACGTCATCGTCATCTTGATGTCGATCGAGCTGATGCTTTTGGCGGTCAACATCAATTTCGTGGCCTTCTCTAGCTTTCTGAACGACCTCGCCGGGCAGGTGTTTACCCTGTTCGTGCTCACCGTCGCGGCGGCGGAGGCGGCCATCGGGCTGGCCATTTTGGTCTGCTTCTTCCGCAACCGCGGCACCATCGCCGTGGAAGACGTCAACGTGATGAAGGGCTAAGTCACAATGGAAACCATCATCCTCTTTGCCCCGCTCATCGGCGCCTTGATCTGCGGCTTCGGGTGGAAGTTCATTGGCGAGCAGGCGGCGTGTGTCGTCGCTACGGCGGGCTTGTTTTTGGCCGCGATCCTGAGCTGGATCGTTTTCCTGACTTTCGACGGAACCACGCAGAGCATCGAGATTTTGCGCTGGATTCAGTCCGGCTCGCTGGACACATCATGGGCCATCCGGCTGGACCGGTTGACGGCGATCATGCTGATCGTGATCACCACGGTCTCCGCTTTGGTCCACCTGTATTCCTTCGGCTACATGGCGCATGACGACCATTTTGCGGAAGGCGTCAGCTACAAGCCACGCTTCTTCGCATATCTAAGCTTCTTTACCTTCGCCATGCTGATGCTGGTCACCGCCGACAACCTTGTTCAGATGTTCTTTGGTTGGGAAGGCGTGGGCGTGGCATCCTATCTGCTGATCGGGTTCTATTACAAAAAGCCTTCCGCCAATGCCGCCGCGATCAAGGCGTTTGTGGTTAACCGGGTGGGTGATTTCGGCTTCGCGCTGGGCATCTTCGGGTTGTTCCTGATGACCGACAGCATCAACTTCACCCAGATTTTCGAGGCCATCCCAACAGAGGTCGCGGGCCAGACCATCGGCTTTATCGGCTACGAATGGGACGCGGCGAACCTGTTGGCGGTGCTGCTGTTCATTGGCGCGATGGGCAAGTCCGCGCAGCTGATCTTGCACACATGGCTGCCGGACGCGATGGAAGGCCCGACGCCTGTGTCGGCGCTGATCCACGCGGCGACCATGGTGACCGCGGGCGTCTTCCTTGTCTGCCGCATGTCGCCGCTAATCGAATTTGCGCCTGCCGCGCAGACCTTCATTGTTGTGCTCGGTGCCACCACCGCGTTCTTCGCGGCAACCGTGGGCCTTGTGCAAAACGACATCAAACGCGTCATCGCGTATTCGACCTGCTCGCAGCTGGGCTACATGTTTGTGGCCGCTGGCGTGGGCGTCTACTCGGTCGCGATGTTCCACCTGCTGACCCACGCGTTCTTCAAGGCGATGTTGTTTCTTGGCGCGGGCTCGGTGATCCACGCGATGCATCACGAGCAGGACATGCGCAACTATGGCGGTTTGCGCCACAAGATCCCCAAGACATTCTGGGCGATGATGATTGGCACGCTGGCCATCACGGGTGTGGGCATTCCGCTCCTGTACATCGGCTTCCCTGTTGGTTTTGCGGGCTTCGTGTCCAAGGACGCAATCATCGAAAGCGCCTATGCGGCCACCCCAATGGGCTATGCCTTCTGGATGTTGGTGATCGCCGCGCTGTTCACCTCCTTCTACTCGTGGCGCCTGATGTTCATGACCTTCTACGGACAGCCGCGGGGCGACAAGCATACGCATGACCATGCGCATGAAAGCCCCAACACGATGCTTGTGCCTTTGGGTGTGCTGGCGATTGGCGCGATTTTCTCGGGCATGGTGTTCTACAAGCCATTCTTCGGTTCAGACGAGAGCGTCGGCAAATTCTTCGGCTATATCGAGGCGGAGAAGCAGGCGGTTGTAGCTCCGCTGGCGACCCCGGCCTATGCCGCTGACGAAAAAGAAGACAAGAAAGAGCGCCCGCCGCAAGTGCCGGGCGAGGGCGCGATTTACCACACGCCGGACAACCACGTGCTGCATGATGCGCATTACGTGCCCAAATGGGTGAAGGTGTCGCCGTTTGTCGTGATGCTGCTTGGCTTCTTCACCGCGTGGCTCTTCTACATCAAGAACCCAAGTCTGCCGGGCCGCTTGGCCGCAAGCCAGCGACCGCTCTATAACTTCTTGCTGAACAAGTGGTATTTCGACGAGATTTACGACTTCCTCTTTGTGCGACCTGCCTTGTGGCTAGGCAACTTTCTGTGGAAACGCGGCGACGGTAATATCATTGACGGCTCGATCAACGGGGTGGCCATGGGCGTCGTGCCGTTCTTCACCCGGTTGGCGGGCAAGGCGCAGTCCGGCTTCATGTTCCACTACGCTTTCGCCATGGTCATCGGCGTTGTCCTCTTGATTTCATACTTCGCCATTATCGGTGGAGGAGCGGAATAATGTTGAACTCACTTCTCTCCATCATCACGTTTATCCCGCTATTGGGCGCGGTCATTCTGGCCCTGTTCCTGCGCGGCGACGACGAGGCCGCACAGCGCAACGCCAAATGGCTGGCACTGATCGCCACGACCGCGACCTTCTTGGTGTCGATTTTCCTCTATACTGGGTTCGACCCTGCCAACACCGGCTTCCAGTTCGTGGAAGAGCGCGACTGGATCTTGGGCTTCCAGTACAAGATGGGTGTCGACGGCATTTCTATCCTGTTCGTGCTGCTGACCACCTTCCTGATGCCGCTGGTGATCGCGTCCTGCTGGGACGTCAAACACCGCGTAAAGGATTACATGATCGCCTTCCTGCTTTTGGAGACGCTGATGCTCGGCGTGTTCTGCGCGCTGGACCTGATCCTGTTCTACCTGTTCTTCGAGGCGGGCCTGATCCCGATGTTCCTGATCATCGGCATCTGGGGCGGGGCGAACCGTATCTACGCCTCGTTCAAGTTCTTCCTCTACACTTTGCTCGGTTCGGTGTTGATGCTGATCGCGATGATCGCGATGTATGTGGATGCGGGCACCACGGACATTCCGACGCTGCTGACGCATAACTTCGCGTCCGAGAATTTCGAGCTGCTGGGTATTCAGATTGTTGGCGGTATGCAGACATTGATGTGGCTGGCCTTCTTCGCCTCCTTCGCGGTGAAGATGCCGATGTGGCCGGTGCATACGTGGCTGCCGGATGCGCACGTGCAAGCGCCGACGGCTGGCTCCGTGGTGCTGGCGGCGATCCTTTTGAAGATGGGCGGATACGGCTTCCTGCGGTTCTCCCTGCCGATGTTCCCTGTGGGATCGGAAGTGCTGGGCACGTTCGTGCTGTGGATTTCGGCGATTGCCATTGTCTACACCTCGCTGGTGGCTCTGGCGCAGTCGGATATGAAAAAGCTGATCGCTTACTCATCGGTGGCCCATATGGGCTACGTCACCATGGGCATATTCGCGGTCAACCAGCAGGGCATTGACGGAGCGATCTTCCAGATGATCAGCCACGGTTTCATCTCGGGCGCGCTGTTCCTCTGTGTTGGTGTGATCTATGACCGGATGCACACGCGCGAGATTGATGCATATGGAGGTCTGGTGAACCGGATGCCGGCTTATGCGCTGATCTTCATGCTGTTCACTATGGCCAATGTCGGATTGCCGGGCACGTCGGGCTTTATCGGGGAATTCCTTGTGCTGATGGGGGTCTTCCAAGTGAACACTTGGGTGGCTGTGATCGCCACGACCGGCGTGATCTTGTCGGCGGCTTATGCGCTGTGGCTGTACCGCCGCGTGGTGATGGGTGACCTGATCAAAGAAAGCCTGAAGAGCATCTCCGACATGACCACGCGGGAGCGGGCGATTTTCGCGCCACTGATCGCAATGACGCTTTTGCTGGGGGTTTACCCCTCGCTGGTCACCGACATCATCGGGCCAAGCGTGGGAGCGCTGATTACCAATTATGACACGGCGGTGCTGGATAGCGGCATTGCAACGGCTGTGGCCGAGAACTGAGAGACTGACCCATGATCCAAGCTGATCTGAATGTTGTCCTGCCCGAGGTGATCCTCGCGGTCTATGCGATGGCCGCGTTGATGGCGGCGGTCTATACGACCAAGGACAAGGCTGCGCCTATCGTGCTTTGGGTGACGGCGGGCGTCTTTGTCCTGCTGGCCGGGGTGATTGGCTTCGGCGGCTCGGGTGAGGCGACAGCTTTCGGCGGCGCCTTCGTCGATGACGCATTCTCGCGCTTTGCCAAGGTTACCATTCTCTTGTCAGCTGCGGCCATTCTGGTGCTCAGTCAGGACTTCATGACGCGCCACGGGTTGTTCCGGTTCGAATACCCTCTGCTGGTCGCCTTGTCGGTGGTTGGCATGATGATGATGGTCTCCGCCGGGGACCTTATGGCGCTTTACATGGGTTTGGAGCTGCAATCGCTGTCGCTATACGTGGTCGCTGCTCTGCGCCGCGACTCCGTCAAATCGACGGAAGCGGGTCTGAAGTACTTCGTTCTGGGCGCGCTCAGCTCGGGCATGCTGCTGTACGGTGCGTCTTTGGTCTACGGCTATGCGGGCACCACGCTCTTTACCGGCATTACGGCAGCGGCAGAGGGTGGCATCGGTCTCGGGCTGCTCTTTGGTCTGGTCTTCGTGGTTGCGGGCATGGCCTTCAAGGTCTCTGCTGCGCCGTTCCACATGTGGACGCCCGATGTTTATGAGGGCTCGCCAACACCAATCACCGCCTTCTTTGCGACGGCTCCAAAGGTCGCCGCGATGGGCCTGTTTGCCCGCGTGGTGCATGACGCCTTCGGCGGCGCAGTCAGCGACTGGTCACAGATCGTGGCTTTCCTGTCGGTCGTCTCCATGTTCCTTGGCGCGGTTGCAGCCATTGGGCAGCGCGACATCAAACGGCTGATGGCCTACTCTTCCATCGCCCATATGGGCTTTGCGCTGATGGGTCTGGCCGCTGGCACCGCCGCCGGCGTGCAGGCGATGCTGGTCTATATGGCGATCTACGTGGTGATGAATGTCGGCACCTTCGCCTTCATCCTGTCGATGGAGAAAGACGGCCAGCCTGTGACCGATATTGACGCGCTGCAGAACTATTCGAGACACCAGCCGGGCCGCGCTTTGGCGATGCTGGTCTTGATGTTCTCGCTTGCAGGCATTCCGCCGCTGGTCGGCTTCTTCGGTAAGTACTACGTGCTTCAGGCAGCGGTCGATGCGGGGCTTGCGTGGTTGGCGGTTGCTGGCGTCATCGCCTCTGTTATCGGTGCCTTCTACTATCTGCGCATCATCTACTACATGTATTTTGGCGAAGAGCGTGATGCGCTTGACGGCGCTATGCCACCTGTGGGCTGGGCGTTATTGATGGGCTCTGCGGCTATCATGGTGTTGGGTGTGATCAACTTGTTTGGCATCGAGGCTCCGGCACTCGCGGCAGCGCAAGCTCTTGTCAACTAGCTGGCCGAAAGGCTACGGGCTCATCCTTCTTGAGGAGACCGACAGCACCATGTCGGAGGCCGCGCGTCGCGCGGCTGACATCTCTGGCCCTACTTGGATCATGGCCAAACACCAAACCGCCGCACATGGGCGGAGAGGTCGGGCCTGGGCCAATCCAAAGGGTAATTTCGCGGGCACATTGGTGCTGCGTCCCTCTGAGCCTCCCCATGTCGTCGCACTCAGGTCCTTCGTCGCCGCTCTTGCGCTGTTTGACACGTTCTCAGCGCTGACGGGCAGGCCAGAGGCGTTCGCGCTAAAATGGCCCAACGACGTCCTTCAGCATGGTGGCAAGCTGGCAGGCATCTTGTTGGAAAGTAGCGGGGCGCAAGGCAGGTTGGACACGCTCTTCATCGGTATCGGCGTCAATCTTGAAGCCGCGCCCATGCCTTCAGAAATTGAAGACGGCGCGGTGGTCCCGACGGCATTGGGCGTCGAGATCAGCCAAGAGGACTTTCTGACCGAGCTGGCACATCACTATGACATCTGGGAGACCCGCTTTGTGACTTACGGCTTCGCGCCGATCCGGGAGGCCTGGCTGGCCCGGGCCGCGCGTCTTGGCGAGACTGTGACCGCACGGATGCCAAACAGAGAAGTCGTAGGCACCTTTGAAGACGTGGACAGTGATGGAAACCTGATCCTGCGCACCCCAAAGGGCATCGAAGCAATCCCGGCGGCGGATGTGTATTTTTGACCTTTGCCCGAAACCGGTTTACTGCGGCAGCTAACATGACAAGGGGCGACGTATATGCTGCTGGCAATTGACTGTGGGAACACGAACACTGTGTTCTCCATTTGGGACGGGGAGCGATTCATCTTCTCAGGCCGCACCTCGACCGAGTGGCAGCGTACAGCAGATCAATATTACGTCTGGCTCTCCTCGCTGATGCAATTCCAAAAGGTGGACGTGGAGATCACAGAGGTGATCGTCTCTTCAACTGTGCCGCGGGTGGTGTTCAACCTTCGGGTCTTCTCTGACAGGTATTTCAACTGTCGCCCGCTTGTGGTGGGCAAAGAGGGCTGCGCCCTGCCGGTTGATGTGCGCGTCGACGAGGGCACCGCCGTTGGCCCTGACCGTTTGGTCAATACGGTCGCGGGCTTTGATCTTTATGGCGGTGATCTGATCGTTGTGGATTTTGGTACGGCGACTACCTTTGACGTGGTGGCAAAAGATGGCGCCTATATCGGCGGCGTCATTGCGCCGGGGGTGAACCTGTCGCTCGAAGCGCTGCATAACGCGGCGGCTGCCTTGCCGCATGTCGATATCACCAAGCCTCAAGCCGTGATCGGCACCAACACAGTGGCCTGTATGCAATCGGGTGTGTTCTGGGGCTATGTTGGCCTGATCAAGGAGATCACCGCCCGGATCAAGGCAGAGCGCGAACGGGAGATGCGGGTGATTTCCACCGGGGGGCTTGCGCCCTTGTTCCAACAGGCAGAGAGCCTATTTGACGACTTTAATGATGAACTGACCATGCACGGCTTGGTGGTCATCAACAGCTACAACAGAAAGCAAAAATAATGGCAGCAGAGCGGCTGATTTACCTGCCCCTTGGTGGGGCGGGCGAGGTGGGCATGAATATGTATGTCTACGGGTACGGCACACCTGGCAAAGAGCGGTATATCCTTGTCGATATGGGGGTGACCTTTCCCGATATGGACGGCACACCTGGCGTCGATCTGATCTTCCCCAATATCGATTGGCTGGCGGAGCGGGTTGACCGTTTGGACGCGATTTTCATCACTCATGCGCATGAAGACCATATCGGCGCTTTGGGCCATCTCTACCCAAGACTGACTGCGCCCATCTATGCGCGCAAATTCACTGCTCACATTGGACGACTGAAGATGGAAGAGCACGGCTATGACGGCTCTGAGATCACCACTGTTGGCCCGATGCCTGAAATGATCGAGGCGGGCCCGTTCAAGGTGGGGTTCATGCCGATCTCCCATTCGATCCCGGAAAGCTCTGCCCTGATCATCGACACGCCGGAAGGGCGGGTGGTCCATAGCGGGGATTTCAAGATTGATGAGACCCCCGGACTGGGCGAGCCATTTGACACGGAAGCATGGGGCAACCTAGGCCCGGTCAAAGCGCTGGTCTGCGACTCGACGAATGTTTTCTCCCCTGACGCGGGACGTTCCGAGGCCACAGTCGGCCCCGAGATCGAGCGCGTGGTGCGTGAGGCCTCCGGAATGGTGGTTGCGACCACCTTTGCCTCCAACATTGCGCGGGTAAAGACCTTGGCCGATGCGGGCGTGGCTGCGGGACGTTCGGTCGTGCTGCTAGGCCGCGCCATGAAGAAGATGATTGGCGCAGGCGTCGAGACCGGGTTGATCAAGGACTTCCCGGCCACGATCTCTGCGGAAGAAGCCCGCGACGTGCCGCGTGACCATCTGATGCTGTTGGCCACAGGCTCGCAGGGCGAGCGGCGTGCGGCCTCCGCGCAGTTGTCGCGGGGCAAGTATCTGGGACTACAGATGAAGGCGGGGGATACGTTTATTTTCTCGTCCAAGACCATTCCCGGCAATGAGGTCTCCGTGGGGCGGATCACCAACGCGCTGAGCGAGATGGATGTCGACGTGATCGACGACAAGATGGCGGCGATCCACGTGTCGGGCCATGCGAACAGGCCTGACCTCAAAAAGATGCATGAGCTGACGCGGCCGCAGATTCTGATCCCGATGCATGGGGAGCACCGGATGCTGCGCGAGCATGCCAAGCTGGGGGACGCGGGCGGGATTGCCTCGATGATCGCGCCCAATGGAACAATGGTGTCCTTGTCGGGCAACCGGCCTGAGATCGTGGAGTTTGTCGAAACCGGCAGGCTTTATCTGGACGGCTCGGTGCAGGTCGGCGCGCTGGACGGGGTGGTGCGTGATCGGATCCGGATGGCTCTGAACGGGCAGGTGGTGATCGGCATTCTGATTGACGAGGAAGACGAGCCGCTGACCGACGCTTGGGCGGAGCTGAGGGGCCTGCCTGAGACAGGCCAGTCGCGGGTGCCGTTGCAGGATATTCTGGAGCAGGAAGTCGGACAGTTTCTGGGCCGGGCCGACAGCAAGACGGTGGCTGATGACGCCAAGTTAGAGGACCAGATCAAGCGGATCGTGCGGCAGACGGCGCAGGGCGAGATTGGCAAAAAGCCCGAGGTGGTGGTTCTGATTTCGCGGCTCGCGGCCTAGGGGCGGCGCATGCGCCGGATATTGGTAAGGTTTTGATACCAAAGCGCTTTCCAAATTCTGTTTACCAAATATAAACCTGCGATTTTGCCCTGTAGAGGGTGACATCTCGCCGGGCGTGCTTATGTGCAAGATGGTCAGACAAGGCCGTAACATCTGCATGAATGGAGGGCCTTGATATGGCTGATCCGCGAAAGCATGTCGTCATCATCGGCGCGGGGTTTGGGGGCTTGAGTGCTGCCAAGGCGCTGGCAAAAGCGCCTGTGGACATTACCCTGATCGACAAGCAAAACCACCACCTGTTTCAACCATTGCTTTATCAGGTCGCGACAGCGGCGCTGACCCCTGCTGAGATTGCCGTGCCGATCCGCGCGGTGCTGCGGGGGCAAAAGAACGTACAGGTGGTGATGGATGAGGTGCGCGGCGTGGAGACCGCTGCGAAAGAGGTGATTTGCGACAGCGGCACGCGGCATCGCTATGATGCACTGATCATCGCCACCGGTGCACAGCATAGCTATTTTGGCCATGATAATTGGGCCGCACATGCGCCCGGGCTCAAAACATTGCAGGACGCATATCAGATGCGGGAAAAGCTGCTCTTTGCCTTTGAGCAAGCAGAGCTTCTGGTCGAGAGCGATCCGGAGAAGGCCAAGGCTTATCAAAGCTTTGTCGTGATCGGGGCGGGGCCCACCGGGGTTGAGCTGGCAGGGGCGATCAGCGAGCTGGCCCGCTCTGTTGCGTCTGACTTTCGGGCTTTGGATCCGGATCAGACCCGCGTGGTGCTGGTCGAGGCCGGGGAGCGCGTCTTGCCGGGTTTTGCGCCAAAACTGTCAGCGCGCGCGTTGCGCGATCTTGAAAGCCTTGGGGTCGAGGTGCAGGTGCGAACCCGTGTCACCGATATTGCGGCAGGTGAGGTCGTGACGGATCACGGCGTAATCAAGGCTGAGAACTGCATCTGGGCGGCGGGCGTGCAGGCGTCACCGGCGGCGGACTGGCTGGGTGTAGAGGCGGGCCGCGCTGGGCATGTCGAGGTGGACGAGACGCTAAGACCGACCGGGTTTGATGCCGTCTATGTCATTGGAGATACTGCTAAATTTTCGCCCGATGGGGAAGTCTTGACCGGTGTCGCACCCGTGGCCAAGCAGATGGGGGCTTATGTCGGAAAGCGGTTGGCAGCGGAATTGGCAGGCAAAGCCATGCCGAAAGGCTTTCGGTACAACGATGTGGGCGCGATGGCCACGATCGGGCGCAATCGCGCTGTGGCCGACATTTTCGGGCTTAAGGTTACCGGATTTATTGGCTGGATCCTTTGGGGCCTTGCGCATGTTTACTTCTTGATCGGGTTCAAGAACCGGCTTTTCGTCATTCTGCAATGGCTATGGTCCTACGTCACCTGGCAACGCGGCGTGCGCCTGATCCTGCGACCACGCCCTAAATCAGACGTGACCTAAAGGAGTGGGCTGCGCCCACGCATGACATTGGCCGCCCCGCATCGTCTGGGGCTGCTCATGAATGAATGGGAAGACCGGTGGAGGGAAGTGCTTAGTCTGCGCGCCGCTCTTCGAAGCTTTTCTCGATGAAACCGGGCAGGTGATCGCCGAGACCCACAACCTTGGGGCCACGGTCTTCGTTGCGGCCACGACCACGGCCACCGCGGCTGCGTTTTTCTTCACGTGGTTTGTCGCCACGTGCTTCACGACGCTCTTCTTTCGGAGCATCGTTTGATGTGTCCGCTTTCGGTGCGTCTTTGGGGGCCTCTTCGGCAGGAGCGGCGTCCTTCGTCTCTTTTGACTTGGACGCGCTGCGGGAGCGGGACCGGGACTTGGTCGGTTTGTCTTCTTTCGCTTCGGCTTTTTCTGGTGCTGCGTCCGCGGGTTTGACCATACCGGTTTCGCCGCGCGGGATGGTGTTTTCGATCAGGCTTTCAATGCCCGCCAGCAATTTGTCGTCCTTCGGGGTCGAGATCATCATCGCAGTGCCAGAACGGCCCGCGCGACCGGTCCGCCCGATCCGGTGGACATAATCCTCCGAATGGCTGGGCACGTCGAAATTGAACACGTGGCTCACATTCGGAATGTCGAGACCGCGAGCAGCCACATCGGAGGCCACGAGGAAGCGCAGTTTTCCATCGCGGAAGCCTTCGAGCGTGCGCGTGCGGTAAGATTGGTCCAGATCGCCGTGGATCGGCTCGGCATCATGGCCGTGCTTTTTCAACGACTTGGCGACTGTGTCGACATCGACCTTGCGGTTGCAGAAGATGATCCCGTTGGTGACTTTTTCGCCTTCCTGATCAATGAGTTGGCGCAGGAAGTCGCGTTTCTTTTTGCCTGTGTCACGACCAGCGGCAGGGATCTCATAGACCAACTGGGTGATCGTCTCGGACGTTGTCGCCTGGCGGGCGACTTCGATGCGGGACGGATTCGACAGGAATGTGTTCGTGATCCGCTCAATCTCTGGTGCCATGGTGGCGGAGAAGAACAGGGTTTGGCGGGTAAACGGTGTCAGGCCGAAAATGCGTTCGATATCAGGGATAAAGCCCATATCGAGCATCCGGTCGGCCTCGTCCACCACCATGACCTTGACGTCCGTCAGGATCAGTTTGCCACGTTCGAAATGGTCGAGCAGGCGACCCGGAGTGGCGATCAGAACGTCGACGCCTTTGTCGATCAGCTGATCTTGCTCTTTGAAAGAGACGCCGCCGATCAACAGGGCTTTTGTCAGCTTGGTGTATTTTGCGTAAAGGTCGAAATTCTCCGCAACCTGTGCCGCAAGCTCGCGGGTCGGCGCGAGAACAAGGCTGCGCGGCATCCGGGCGCGGGCGCGGCCCCGGTTGAGCATCGTGATCATTGGCAGGGTGAAGCTGGCGGTCTTGCCGGTTCCGGTCTGTGCAATGCCGAGCACGTCGCGGCCTTCAAGGGCGGGCGGGATCGCACCGGCTTGAATGGGGGTGGGCTCCGTGTAGCCGACCTCGTCGATGGCTTTCAGCACTTTTGCGTGCAGTTTCAGGTCTGTAAATTTTGTCATGTGTTTCCAAATGGGTGCAACGCGATGCTGCAGTGATTTGGGACGCAGGTTCCAACGCGTCCCTGCGTCGTCCTGTGAACGTTTTCCACAGGTAGGCTGGATGTAGTGCAGTTGGGGCTTAGGGTCAATCAGCCAAGGCGAATGACGGGTTTTTCCGGCAGATTAGCCACTGTTTGGAAACGATAAGTGATTCCAAGTGAGATTGTGGTGATCAAAGCCCGCCTCGATGGTTGGCTTTACCACTTTAAAATAGGGTGAGAGGTCGAAGTCCCGCGGGGTGAAGAGCGAATGGTGACGGATATGCAGGATCTCGTCGGCCTGGTTGGGATCGGTGTTGGCCTCGACGGTGGGCAGGATCGGGTAGGCGACCTTCTGGAAGGCCTCGGCGATAAGTGAGGAGCAGATGGCGCGGGTCGGGTCGCCTGAGCCCAAGGCCAGCATGCGGCGGCGGAACCGGCGCGGGACGGGAGGTTGGGGCAGCAGGTAGCGTGCCAGATCAACGATGTTTTTCAGATCATAGACCCGGCCAAGGCTTTGTTTCATATGGGAGATCACACCTTCCATGTCCTCAGGTGTAAGGCTGACAGGGCGGCAGATGCGGGTGTTGAAATGGTCGTATTTGGTCAGCGGCACATGGGTGACGCCTTTTTGCAGATCGGCCTCGATCAGGGAGCCGTCCTCGTGTTCGCCGACAAACAGGGCGGCGTGGGACCATGTGGAATTGGTGAGGTATTTGATCGCCTTGGAGGCGCGGGAATTGCCCTCGACCAACAAGACGTCGCCGGGCTGCAGGGTGGCGCAAAGCATGCGCTGATCGGTGACGGAGAAGGGCATGTAGTCGCCCGAGGGGCGCTCCAGATAAGCGGCGATGCCGCGGCCGAGGCGAGAGCTGATACTGTCCATGTGGGCAGGCTACCGGAAGGTGAATGTAACTGTTTTCACATGGCCGTGGGTCGGAGGTGAACTGTCAACCACGCATCTGGCGCAGGTCGTGGCCAAAGTTAACCGACGGTTACACCATCATCTCTTTGGTCGCCGACAAGGTCACCTCGGGGTAGTCGCGTTCTACGCGGTCGATGTCCCATTGCAGACGGGTCAGAAATACCACGTCGCCATCGTTATCATGGCTGATATGTTGTTGATTTGCGGCGATAAACGCGTCCAACGCCTCTTTCGGGCCGGTGGCCCAGCGGGCGGAGGTGAATTGCGAGGCCTCGAACCGCACGGGCAGACCGTATTCCAACTCGATCCGGCTGGCCAGAACCTCGAATTGCAGCGCCCCGACAACGCCTACGATGAAGCCGGAGCCGAAGGCGGGCTTGAACACCTTGGCCGCGCCTTCTTCGGCGAATTGCATGAGCGCCTTCTCAAGGTGCTTGGCCTTTAGCGGATCACCTGCGCGGCAGGTCTGCAAGAGTTCTGGCGCGAAGGAGGGGATGCCCGCGACGCGCAGCGCTTCGCCTTCGGTCAGCGTGTCGCCAATGCGCAGCTGGCCGTGGTTGGGGATGCC
This sequence comes from uncultured Litoreibacter sp., assembly GCA_947494645.1. Taxonomy (GTDB): domain Bacteria; phylum Pseudomonadota; class Alphaproteobacteria; order Rhodobacterales; family Rhodobacteraceae; genus Litoreibacter. The sequence goes on along the minus strand of CANLVO010000001.1, from coordinate 1,822,545 downwards.
CATGATGTCGCCGGCCCAAGCCTCTTCGGCCAGTTCGCGGTCGGATGCGAGAAACAGGACGGGATTGGAAATCGCCATCTGCTTTTTCTCCCGCACATGGGTCAGCTTCATGCCGCGTTTGAAATGGCCAGAGGCCATGCGCACGAAGGCCACACGGTCGCGGTGCTTTGGGTCCATATTGGCCTGCACCTTGAAGACGAAACCCGCGACCTTGTTTTCGTCTGGCGAAATCTGGCGCGGCTCAGCCTTTTGCGGCTGTGGCTGTGGTCCGTATTCGGCGATGCCCTGCATCAGTTCCTGTACGCCAAAGCTGTTGATCGCGGAGCCGAACCAGATAGGCGTCATGGTCCCATCAAGCAGCGCTTGGTGGTCCAACTCGGGCAAAAGCTCCTTCGCCATTTCGATTTCTTCGAGGAATTTCTCCAATAGTGCGGCAGGCACGTGCTCTGCCAGCTTGGGATCATCTAACCCTGAGATTTCAATGCTTTCTGCGACTTTGTTGCGATCAGCGCGGTCCATCAGTTCGAGCCTGTCACGCAGCAGATCGTAGCAGCCCATGAAGTCGCGCCCCACACCGATGGGCCAGGACGCGGGCGTTACGTCAATTGCAAGGTTTTCTTGAATTTCGTCAATGATCTCGAAGGTATCGCGGCTTTCGCGATCCATTTTGTTGCAAAACGTCAAGATCGGAAGGTCACGTAACCGGCAAACTTCAAATAATTTCTGGGTTTGGCTCTCTACACCTTTGGCTCCATCAATCACCATTACGGCGGCATCGACCGCGGTCAGTGTGCGGTAAGTGTCTTCGGAAAAATCGGAGTGGCCGGGCGTGTCGACGAGATTGAAACGGTAGGTCTCGTAGTCAAACGACATCGCGGAGGCGGAGACGGAGATGCCGCGATCTTTTTCCATCTGCATGAAGTCCGAACGCGTGCGCCGTGCCTCGCCCTTGGCGCGCACCTGACCGGCCATCTGGATGGCACCACCATAGAGCAGAAATTTCTCCGTCAACGTGGTCTTGCCCGCATCGGGGTGAGAGATGATGGCGAAGGTCCGGCGCCGCGCGATCTCGGGCGGCAGGACGGGTTGGTTTGAGGCGCGATCTAGCATGAGGCCGCATATAGAGACACACCTCAGCCAGTGCAATCACAGCGGGGGCAAGTGGTATCTAAAACCGCCCCGTCTGGCGCAGCAGATTGACCGCATCGGCGGTCTCTAGCGGGATACGGCTGGGTTTCTGGGTTGATCCCGGCAGATCAGGAAAGGCGCGCAGCACCTCTTGGGCGATATCAGACGGCATCTGCGCCAACAGCTCCGCCGTCATGTGCAGACTTTCGGTCGGTATCCCCTCCGCATAGATAATCTGGTGGTCGTCAAAAACCAGTTGGGTATATTCCACGAAGCCGCCGGACCGGACATAGATCGTGTCGTCATTGACCAAGTCAGCGGCCCGGATCAGCACGTCGCGCGAGCCCATCATCACCTCTGCCCGCCAGTCGGAAATCATCATGCGATGTTGCTGGCTCAGCGTCAGGTCTTCGGAATTGCCCAAAGCGTCTTGTGCAATCACCACCGGGGCAAAAGCGCCCACGGCCTGCACTGTGCGTTTGCCAACCCATTTAATGGGTTGTGGGCCATTGTCGCGGGTCAGGACGCGGATACCCGGGCTCAGGTCCTCGACGCGGCGCTGAACGCCGCTGGCCAGGGTGACGCGCGTGCCGCGCCCGAAGGACATGCCAGAGAGCTGAGTGAACGGCAAATCGCGGGGATTGGCCTCGATCTTGATCAAGGTGTAGGGCGTCGTAGGCTCAATCGGGGTGGTGGCATACAGATAGAAGCGGGGCGCGGGCCGGTCTCGGGTCACAACGGTGCAGGCGATCACGAAGGCTTCGATAGTCACGCCGATTTGCGTCATGAAGGTCAAGCGTGACGACAGGAGCGCGACGGTGCCAGCGGGTTCAAGCAGACTGCCGGGCACGACACCAAATATGGGTTTGCGGCTTTCGGCGCTTTTCTGGTGCAGGCCGAGCTCGCTTAGCTGCGCGCGGGCATTGAGCGTGTAGGTGTCACCCAAGCAGGGGGTGGCATCAGCACCAAGAGCATCGCCATGCTGCACGCCGCTCGTGACGCGAAAATCCTCAGCACGGAACACGCCGAGCACATGCTCGGACCGAAGGTCAGATGAGGGCAGATGGGTCATTTTCAACAGCTCACGCGTAAACACATGCGCCGCTCGGATACGCGCCAGCGGACGAGCAGACCCTTCCCCAGGCCGTGTCGCTGGCGCGCACCGGTGCAGCACCAGGTCACAATAGGCCGCGGAAGGGAGCAAAAAAAGTAACCTAAAGCGGCGTCTTTGCGGCAATTCTGTTGGGTTTGGCTCAACTTGGAAACAAAGCGATGCTGGGGCAGCCATTGTTCAAAATCAGGGAATAACCGGGAGTGATTGCCCAAGGCGGGCGCTCACTGGCCGAATCGCGCAAGTGGTGGCTTTCGCACAGGGCGCGGCCAATGCTACGCATGGATCAACAGAAGCAAACGGAGGGTTCGAACATGGATTTGGGAATTTCGGGTAAGCGGGCTTTGGTCTGCGCATCGAGCAAAGGGTTGGGTCTGGGCTGCGCAGAGGCCTTGGCCGAGGCAGGCGTGAACCTTGTCATGAACGGCCGTACGCAAGCCTCGTTGGACGCGGCCGTGGCCGATCTGAAAAGCCGGTTTGACGTAGAGATCACCGGCGTGGCCGCAGACATCACCACCCCCGAGGGGCAGCAAGAGGTCCTGGACACCGCAGGTGCGTTGGACATTCTGGTGACAAATGCAGGCGGGCCACCTCCGGGGATGTGGTCAGACTGGGACCGCGACGATTTTATTGCCGCGCTGGATGCTAACATGCTGACGCCGATTGCGCTGATGAAGGCCAGCCTGCCGGGCATGATGGAGCGCGGCTGGGGCCGGGTGGTCAATATCACCTCGCAATCGGTCAAGGCACCGATCCCGGCTTTGGGACTGTCGAACGCGGCGCGCACCGGGCTGACGGGCTATGTTGCAGGCACCGCGCGGCAGGTGGCGCCGTCGGGTGTGACGATCAACAACCTGATGCCGGGCATTCACGCCACGGACCGGGCCACGCAGCTGGATGGCGGGGTGAGCCGGGCGCAGAATATCTCGATCGAGGACGCGCAGGCGCAGCGAGAGGCCACCATCCCCGCGCGGCGCTATGGCACCCGTCAGGAATTTGGCGCGACCTGCGCGTTCCTGTGTTCGCAGCACGCGGGCTTCATCGTGGGCCAGAACGTTCTGTTGGACGGCGGCGCCACGAACGCCACGATCTGAGGCATATCGCGCGGCTTGCTCACATCTGCGTCAGCAGGCGTTTCTGGGTCGCGCATGGCAGCGTGTTGGGGTAGGGCAGCGGGGCAATTGAACTAGCCAACGGACCCACCCCACATGATCAGCCTCGCAATCACCGGCGTCTTCGCCGCGATCATTGTCGTCTCCTTCCTTGTGGCACCGCGCCGTGCGGGCGTGGAAGGGTTCTTTGGTGGGCAGGTCGCGGGGCAAGCGCCGGGGTTGATGGTGCTGGTGCTGAGCCAGGTGACCACCTGGATCTTCGCCCGCTCGCTGATGAACTCGGCCATTTTGGGCTATTACTACGGGTTCCCCGGCACGCTGGCTTATGCCGCCTATTACCTGTCGTTTCTGAGCGGTGGCTATATCGTCTCGCAGCTTAGGCTGCGTGGCGCGACCTCGGTGCAGGATTGGCTCCACGCCCAGTTTGGCGGGGCCGGCACACGCAGCTACAACACAGTGATCGCTCTGCGGCTGTTGTCTGAAGTCTTTGCGAACCTGCTGGTCGTGGGGCTGATCTTCTCCGCTGTTATGCCTGACGTAGCGGGGGCCGGGACGGCGGCGATTGTGGTCGTGGCGGTGCTTGGGCTGGCCTATTCGGCCTGGGGTGGTTTGTCAGCGGCCTTGCGCACGGATGTAGTGCAGATGCTGGTGTTTCTTGTGATCTTTGGCATCGCATTTTTATACCTGATCGCCATGCCGAACTTTTCGCTGCAGGCGGTCTTGCAATCAGAGGGGGCCAGCGGCGTGCGCCCCGGCTGGGTGCTGCTGGCGGTGGCGCTGTTGCAGGTCTTTTCTTACCCCGCGCATGACCCGGTGATGATGGATCGTGGCTTTGTCGCGGATAAATGCACCACGCATCGGGCATTCATCCATGCTTTCTGGTTGTCTACGCTCTGCATCATCGCGTTTGGCTTTTTCGGTATTCAGGCGGCAATTATGGGTGCGGAATACGAAAGTCAGCTGTTGGGCACGTGGGCCGCGATGTTCCCGTCCTGGGTCTTCGTGCTGTTGATGGTGTCCTTGCTGGTTTCGGCGCTGTCGACGCTGGATTCCGCGCTCAGCTCGGCGGCGCGGTTGGTGGTGGAAGAGCTATCATGGGCCCCGCGCAGCCTGACGGGCGGGCGGATCGCCATGGTGGTCTTTATGGTGCTTGGCGGCGCGTTGACGCTTTGGGGCAATGCGACGCTGTTCGATGCGGTGGCGGTGAGCGGGACAGCCTCGATGTTTCTGACACCTGTCATGGTCGCCAGTTTCATAATGGACCGCCGGATTGCACCTTGGGCTTATCTGACGGCCTTCAGCGCGGCCATTGCAGGGGCGTTTGCTTATTTCGCGCGGCAGTGGTCGGGCGTCGCGGCTGTCCTGCCAGAAGGGCATAAATACGAGCAGCTTCTGGCGATTTGTATCTGTGTCCTGATCGTTGGCTTTGCCGCAGTGCTGACAGGCTCACGAAGGGTTGCCCGCTAGGGGCTGGACTGCTAGGCAAAGCGCGGATTTCCGATTGTTTTAATCGGATTAGAGGGCTGTGCGGTTGTGACACCAAGGCTAGAGCTGAAAAACCTGACCATGACCTATGGTGGTTTGAGCGTGGTTGATGACCTGTCGCTCAACGTGGCTCCGGGGCAGGTGACGTGCCTCTTGGGGCCTTCGGGCTGCGGCAAATCCACTACGTTGCGGATGATCGCGGGTGTTGAGCAGCAAACCAGCGGCGAGATCTGGGTCGATGGCCAGATGGTCTGCGGGCCGTCGCACCGGGACCTGCCGGAAGACCGCCCCATTGGCCTGATGTTCCAAGATTTTGCGCTGTTTCCGCATCTGAGCGTGGCGCAGAACGTGGCTTTCGGGATGAAGGGTCCGAAATCCGAGACAGCCGCCCGCGTGCGACACCTGCTGCAGCGCGTGGATATGGGGGCGTTTGCCGACACCTATCCGCACCAATTGTCTGGGGGCGAACAGCAGCGCGTTGCCTTGGCGCGTGCGTTGGCAACCCAGCCAAAGGTGATGTTGATGGATGAGCCGTTCTCCGGCCTCGACAACCGCCTGCGCGACGGCATCCGCGATGAAACGCTTTCTGTCCTGAAGGAAGAGGGCACTGCGGTGCTTCTGGTCACGCATGAGCCTGATGAGGCGATGCGGATGGGCGATGAGATCGCGTTGATGCGGGGCGGCCGGATTGTGCAGCAGGGCAACCCCTACAACATCTACAACGCGCCCGTGGACAAAGCAGCAGCGGCGTTTTTCAGCGACATCAATGTCATTCGCGGCACCAGCAACGGCGCTTTGACAGAGACGCCATTTGGGCAGTTTCTGACCCCCGGCTTTGCCGATGGGCAACCGGTGGAGATCATCATCCGCCCGCAACATCTGCGCATTGATTTCGACCGTCAGGGGCGTGGGCCGAACCCGACACCGTCTGAGGGCACGCCCGCACGGGGCACAGTCAAACGCGCGCGTTTTATGGGGCGCGAAAGCCTTGTGGAGTTCGAAATGGATTTCGACGGCTCGATCCTGTCGGCCACCGTGCCTGCGGTGTTTCTGCCCAAGCCCGGCACGGTGCTGTGGCTGACCATGCGGCGCGACCGGTGCTTCGTGTTCGCCGCCTGAGCCTGTTGGCTGCATTGGGTATTTGAGTATTTTTGAAGCAGTGATGGCAGGGGCGTTAGCGCGTCACCATCAAGCTTTCCAGCCCGTGGAAATGGTAGATGTCGGCGTAATGTGCGGGTTGAGCCAACGCGAGGTCAGGGAAGCGATCAAAGAGGATTGGCAGGGCGTTTGCAATCTCCATCCGTGCCAGCGGCGCACCGACGCAAAAATGGATGCCGCCTCCGAAACTGGTATGCGCCTTTGCTTTGCGTATCGGATCAAACTGGCCGGGCGCCGGGTAGATATCCGGGTCGCGATTGGCGGCGGCCAGCAGCAGCCCGACCTGATCGCCTTTTTTGAAACTGTGCCCATGCAGGGTCACGTCGTCCATGGCGAAGCGGGTAAACATGTGTAGCGGCGGGTCGTGGCGCAGCGCCTCTTCGACAAAGCGCGGGTCCGCGCTGGGGACAATCCCGTGGGTCAGGCAGGTGCGCGCCGCGTTGCCAAGCGTGTGGACCGTGGCCTCGTGGCCTGCGTTGAGCAGAAGGATGCAGGTGGTGATCAACTCGTCGGACGAGAGAGTTTCGCCATCTTCTTCAGCCGCTATCAGATGGGTGATCAGGTCATCTCGGGGCGTGTCGCGACGGTCCTCTATGTAGCCACGCAGGAAGGCGGAGAAGGCGCGCGTGGCTTTGACCGCTGCGCGCTCCATCTGCGGGGTGCGGCCCGCCTGATACATGCCGACCATGGCGTTGGACCACTGCAAAAGCTGGTCTGACATGTTTTCCGGGACCCCCAGCAGCCGTGCGATGATGATCACGGGAAGCTTGTTGGCGTAGGTGCTGATGAGATCAAATTCGCCATCCGGAAACGCGTCTATCAGGCTGTGGCACAGGGTGATGATCTCGGGCTCTAGGGCGGCAATGCGCCGGGAGGTGAAGGCCCGCAATACCAGTCCGCGCAGGCGGGTGTGACGCGGCGGTTCCAGCTCTAGCATGGAGTGCGCCTCCACGGCGTAAAACGGCGCGAGATGATCAGGGACATCGAGCCCGAGCGGGTTTTCCCGCCCGAAGCGGCGGTCGCGCAACAGCGCTGCAACCACGTCGTGCCGGGCGCTGACGGGCATGTCGTATTCGTCCCACCAGACCAATGGGGCCAGCGGCCGGATACGGTCGTAAAACGGGTAGGGGTCTTGTACGAAACCGGGGTCGGTTGGGGGCTGGCTGGCGCGGATCATGCGTCGTTATGAGAAATGGGGATGGCCAAGGCAAGGGGGCTCTGGATATGTTGGGGGCCGAACCTGGAGCCCTGCCGATGCGCCCCCGAATATTTGCCATTTGCGCCTATCTCGCCGCTGTTGCGGCTTTGGGTGTGGCCGTGTGGTGGGTCGCGCTTGGGGCGGCTTTGGGCCAGCTGGACGCCCGCGCCCGTGCAGATTTGTCGCTGGCATCGGATCGGCTGGTCAGCCAGTTGCAAAGCTACCGAGAGCTGGCAGTGCTTTTGGCCGATCACCCGTCGCTGGTGCCGCTGGTCACAGGGGGCAGTGGAGATGTGCAAAAGGCGCAGGAGGTTTTGCTGGGCACAGCGGACAAGACCGGGTCGTTGGAGATTGTGCTGTTGAACCAGCACGGCGCGGTGGTGGCGCAGTCGCATTCGTTCGAGAATGCCGCGCCGCGCAATCTGGGTCAGACCGCGTTTTTCGAGCGGGCGCGACAGGGCGGACTTGGGTCTTTGCATGCGCAGATTGAGGGCAGTGGCGTGCGCTCTTTTACCTTCGCCGCGCCGATCTTTGGGATGGACCGCAAGTTTGCCGGCGCAGTGGCCGTCTCGCTTGATCTTGAAACGGTCGAGACCGAATGGCGGGCCTCGCCAACGGTGGTGTTCTTCACCGATGCCTCTGGCGTGGTTTTCGTGTCGAACCGGGCGGAGCTTCTCTACCGCACCCGTGAGCCGTTCAACCTGCTGCGCACTCCGGAGCAAATTGCCACGACGCCGACGACTGCGCAGTTGCAGCCGTTCTTCCCGTTCCAATCTGACATATGGGCCGGGGCAGAGATATGGGCGCAGGACGAGCTGCTCTATCTGCCCAACCGGGCGCTGCATGTCACCCAGCCGCTGCCCCTGATGAACCTGCAGGGCGAAATCCTTGCCAACAGCCATGAGGCGGAGCAATTGGCGCTGTTTCAGGCATTGGTCGCTGGGGCGTTGGGACTGATCTTCGGGGCCGTGATCCTGATTTTTGCGGAGCGGCGACGCGGATTCTTACAACGCATTGCGTTGGAAGAGGAGGCCAACGCCCGGCTTGAAGCGCGTGTCGCCAAGCGGACGGCCGCGTTGGAGCAGGCGCAGCAAGAGCTGTTACAGGCCTCGAAACTGTCGGCGTTGGGTCAGATGTCTGCGGGGATCAGCCACGAATTGAACCAACCCTTGATGGCCATCCGCTCCTTTGCCGAAAATGGCGAGGAGTTCTTGCGCCGTGGCAAGGCCGATGTGGCCGGTGAGAACCTTGGCCGGATCAACGAGCTGGCCCGACGCATGGGCCGGATCATCAAGAACCTCAGGGCGTTCTCGCGTCAGGAAACGGAGCCGTTGGGCCGGGTGGACGTGCTGGCCGCAATTGAGGCTGTGCTGGATCTGTCCGCCACGCGGTTGCGCGACGAGGGGGTGCAGGTGACCCGCGACATCCCGCAGGGCCCGATTTATGTGCATGCAGGCGAAGTGCGGTTGCAGCAGGTTTTGATCAACCTGATCAGCAATGCGGTGGATGCCATGGAAGGGCAAAGTGAGAAACGTCTGATCCTGAGTGTGATGGTCACCGACACGGTCTGCGTCGCGGTGCGTGACAGCGGGCCGGGGTTGGAGGATGCAGAGAAGATTTTCGACCCGTTTTATTCCACCAAGGAAGTTGGCCGCTCCGAAGGGATGGGGCTGGGACTGTCGATCTCCTATGGGCTGGTGCAAAGCTTTGGTGGCGACATCCGGGGCCGCAACCACCCTGAGGGCGGCGCCGAGTTCACCATCGAGCTGGCCCGCGAACAACCGGCGGAGGCGGCGGCATGAGCCAGCCGCGTGTCCTCTTGGTTGATGATGATGCCGCCGTGCGGGATGCGCTAGGCCAGACGCTGGAACTGGCGGATATGGAACCCATTCTGGCAGGGTCGTTCATCGTCGCAAAAGATGTGATCAGCCGCCGTTTTGAAGGCGTGGTTGTCACCGATATCCGTATGCCGGGGCGCGACGGGTTTCATCTGCTGGACTACAGCCAGGGCGTTGATCCAGAGCTGCCCGTGATCTTGCTGACTGGGGAAGGCGACATCCCGATGGCGGTCAAAGGCATGTCAGGCGGGGCGTTTGATTTTCTAGAGAAACCTTGCGCGCCCCAGCAATTTCTTGAGGTGATCGAACGCGCATTGGAGTTCCGTCGCGGTATTCTCGCGGCCAGAAACCACACGATCACGTCAGAGGCGGGCGACGCCGCGTCCCGGCTTTTGTTTGGCGTGTCCGAGCCGTCAGAACGGTTGCGTGCGCAGGTCAGGAAAGTCGCGCGCTCCGGCAGCAATGTACTGATTTCCGGCGAGCCGGGGTCGGGCACCTCGAAAGTGGCGGAGGTCATTCATTTGCTCTCGGCCCGGGCCAAACGTGGTTTCGTGAAACGCGCTGCGTTGGGGCTGACACCGGAGGCTCTAGAAGAGGCTTTGCAGGCTTCCGAAGAGGGTAGCCTGTTCATCGACAATATTGCGCAATTGTCAGAGCCCGCGGAGGTTATGCTGCTCAGCCATATCGAGCGTGGGGAGGGAGCGCGTATCCTGGCGGCCACCCATGACGCGCGTCGAGGTGGAAAATCGGCTGCAGGGTCCTCCCCGTTGCGGGACCAATTGGCGGGGGTTGGTATCCGCATCCCGGCTCTGCGGGAGCGGCCCGAGGACATTCCTGTGCTGTTTCGCCACTACCTGGCCATTGCCTGTGAACAGGCCGATCTGGCGCAGCCCAAAGTCTCGGCAGAGCATATGGCCCGCCTTATGGCGAACCCGTGGCCCGGCAATGCGCGCGCGCTGATGAATGCAGCGATGCGTCATGCGATGGGACTGCCGGAGCGCGACGAGGTCGAACATCTCAGCCTTGCAGAGCGCATGGCACAGGTGGAGCGCTCTGTCATCATCGAGGTGCTTCGTGCCCATGGTGGCCATGCAACGGAAACCGCCAAGGCGCTCCAGCTGCCGCGCAAGACCTTTTACGACAAGCTGGGGCGCCACAATATCCGGCCCGAGGACTACCGCTAGAGCTTCTAGGCAGCGAGGGTGTTCTTTGTTAGGCTTGCCGTGATCGCGACAAACGCGGCGGCCCGACAGAGGCAATGGAGCAGTTGTAGATGAGCACCCCCACACCGCAAGCCATGCCGAAGGGCATGCTGGCCCGCGCCTATTGGGCCGCCGAAAACACACCAGAAAAGCGCAACCGCGCCGTGGATTTCTACCGTGCCGTGGCGATTGGTTTCGTCATTCTTGGCCATTGGCTGCTTGTCGCCCCTGTCATGCGCGGTGGTGAAGTGGAGGTCACCATCCTCTTGGCAGAGCAACGCTGGACCCATTACGCAACGTGGCTGTTTCAGGTGATGCCGGTCTTCTTCTTCGTGGGTGGGTTTGCCAACAGCCTGTCGTGGAATTCGGCCCGCAAGGACCCTGCGAAAGCGCGGGCCTGGGCCTCTGGACGGCTGGCGCGGCTGCTGAAACCCACCGTGCCGCTGGTCCTGCTGTGGGCGGTTGCCGCCCTTATTGCTTCACGCATGGGCGTCTCGACCGAGCTAATCGGGGCGGCGTCACAGGCAGCACTGGTTCCGGTCTGGTTTCTGGCGGTCTACATCATGATCACCGTAGTCGTCCCAATCACCATGCGGGCATGGGACGCCATCGGCATCTGGTCCGTGGCCGCGCTGGCGCTGGGCGCGATTGCGGTTGATGCCATTGCGTTCGGCCTTGATCAGGGCTGGCTGCGCTGGGTGAATTACGCCTTCGTCTGGCTTGGCGTCCATCAATTTGGCTATTGGTGGCGCGGCGCAGTGCGGCCGCAAACCTGGGCCTTGGCGTTGATCATACTGGGCGTTCTTTGGGCCTATATGCTGATCGTGCAGTTCGGATTTCCGGTGGCTATGGTCAGCGTGCCGGGGGCGGAGATGTCGAACACCCGCCCTCCCACTACTGCGATGATGGCGGTGGGCTGCGTGCAGATCGGGGTGATAATCCTGCTGACCGGGCCAATCTCGCGCTGGCTCCAAAACAAGACCCCTTGGGCGTGGGTGATCCTGCTCAATCAGATGATCATGTCGATTTATCTGTGGCATATTACAGCAATGGTGGCAGTGGTTGGTATCGCCGCAGTTTTGGGCGGCATCGGGCTGGGGCTTGAGCCGGGCTCGGGCGCGTGGTGGGCGTGGCGGCCTCTTTGGTTGGGGCTGTTCGTTTTGGCGCTGATCCCGCTGGTGTTGATCTTCGTTGTCTTTGAGGCGGGCAGCCGGGCCAAAGGCATGGCACCTCCGGGGCCAGCGCAGTCGGTCTTCGGGGCGCTGGTGACTTGCGCAGGGTTGGTGATGATGGCGCTCAGCGGCATCGGGGCGGCCAATGCAATCGGGGTGAACTGGGTCGCCGTCGGGCTTGTGGTGCTGGGTGTGGCCATCGCCACCAAGTCATTTCAGCGCACGGACGAGGCCTGAGACCGTGCTCAAAGGTGTGCGACTTTTCGCACATCGAAGGGGTCGGAGCGCAAGAACTGTTTGACGCGTCGGCCCTAATCGCCTGAATAAAAACGGTTTTGTAGAAAGTATGGGTGCCAGCTTTCCTTCCGCTTGAGGGGTGCGTGCCGCATTGGGTAACGTCGATGCAAGGCGGGACCCGCCTCAAACCAATATGTTTCTGGGAGGAGCATCATGAAATTTCTGACAACAACCGCAATCGCTCTGGCCGTATCGGCCACAGCTGCCATGGCCGCCTGCGATGAGGGCGAAGTGGTGATGAAGTTTGCTCACGTCACCAACACCGACAAGCACCCTAAAGGCATCGCCGCCACAGAGCTGGCTGCGCGCGTCAATGAAGAGATGAACGGCAAAGTCTGCATCGAGGTCTTCCCGAACTCGACGCTCTACGATGACAACAAGGTGCTTGAAGCCATGTTGCAGGGCGACGTTCAGCTGGCGGCGCCTTCGCTGTCGAAGTTCGAAAAGTTCACCAAGCAGTTCCGCATATTCGATCTGCCTTTCATGTTCAAAGATATCGAAGCGGTTGACGCGTTCCAGAACTCCGAAACCGGCACTGCGATGAAGAACTCCATGCAGAAGCGTGGCCTGCAAGGGCTAGCGTTCTGGCACAATGGCATGAAGCAATTCTCGGCCAACGTACCGCTGATTTCGCCGTCTGACGCAAACGGCCTGAAGTTCCGCGTGCAGCCGTCCGACGTGCTGGTTGCACAAATGGAAGCCATCGGTGCGAACCCACAGAAAATGGCGTTCTCGGAAGTTTACGGCGCGCTGCAGCAGGGCGTTGTGGATGGTCAGGAAAACACCTGGTCCAACATCTTCGGCAAGAAGTTCTTCGAAGTGCAAGACGGCACCACAGAGACCAACCACGGCATCATCGACTATCTGGTCGTGACCTCCGTTGACTTCATGGACAGCCTTGATGACGACGTGCGTGAGCAATTCACCACGATCCTTGATGAGGTAACAGAGTCGCGCAACGCGTCCGCATTCCAGGTGAACGAGGAAGCCAAAGCTGCGATCATCGCTGCTGGCGGCGAAGTGCGTCAGCTGACCGCTGAGCAGCGCCAGGAATGGGTCGACGCGATGAAGCCTGTTTGGGCTCAGTTTGAGGGCGACGTGGGCCAGGCCAATATCGACGCCGCACAAGCGCTGAACTCGGGCAGCTAAGCTGCGCTGATCAAGATAAACGCGGCCCCGGGAACGGACCTTGGGCCGCGTTTTTTCTACCTGATCCAAAAATGGGGGGAGAGATCATGTCGGGCTTTGTCGACAAGATCGAGGAGAACCTGATAGCGCTGCTGATCGGGCTGATGACCATCATATCATTTGCCAACGTCATCGCGCGCTACGGGTTCAATTCAAACATTCTGTGGGCGCTTGAGTTTACGCTCTATTGCTTTGCATGGCTGGTGCTTCTAGGCGCGTCCTACGCGGTCAAGAAGAACGCGCATCTGGGCGTGGACGTGTTGATCAACCTGTTCTCGGAACCTGTGCGCCGCATCCTTGGCCTAATCTCGGTCGCGTGCTGCATCGTGTTCTCCTTCCTATTGCTAAAAGGCGCGTGGGACTATTGGTCCATCTTCGCCAACCTGCCACCGACCGAGGGGCGCTGGTTCCCCACCGGCTTCGTCGAGAAATATCGCGGGCAAGGCTGGTACGAGGTCAATGACATCCCGCTGCCCGCATGGGCGGGCTTCCTTGAGACGGCATTCAACGATGGCGATGAATACGAAAAGATCCCTCGGCTGATCCCGTATTTCGTGCTGCCACTGTCGATGGCGCTGCTGCTTTATCGCTACATACAGGCCGGCTGGGCCATCTGGATCGGACAGTCCGACCGGTTGATCGTCAGCCACGAGGCCGAGGACGACGTCGAAAACGTGCGTCTCGAAGGGGAGAGCTAAGCCATGGACGTCATTCTTCTTTTTGGGATGGTCATCGCGTTTCTGATGATCGGCGTGCCGATTGCGATCTCGCTTGGCCTGTCGTCGGTGCTGTTCCTGTTGTGGTTCTCCGACTCGTCGTTGGCCTCAGTGGCGGGCACCATGTTTCAGGCCTTTGAGGGGCATTTCACCCTGATGGCGATCCCGTTCTTCATTCTGGCCTCGTCTTTCATGACCACGGGCGGGGTGGCACAGCGGATCATCCGCTTTTCCATCGCTTGCGTCGGGCATTTGCGCGGCGGACTGGCGATTGCGGGTGTCTTTGCCTGTATGATGTTTGCAGCCCTCTCAGGCTCGTCGCCCTCAACGGTGGTGGCCATCGGCTCCATCGTCATCGCGGGGATGATGCAAGTGGGCTATACCAAGGACTTTGCCGCAGGTGTCATCGCCAATGCAGGGACCCTGGGCATCCTGATCCCGCCATCAATCGTGATGGTCGTCTATGCGGCCACCGTCGAAGTCTCCGTCGGACGGATGTTTCTGGCCGGTGTGATCCCGGGTCTGATGGCGGGTGGCATGCTGATGCTGGCCATCTGGGCCTTCGCGGTGATCCGGGGCCTGCCGCATGGTGAATGGAAAGGCTGGGGCGAAATCGGGTCGGCTTTCCTCAATGCCGCGTGGGGGCTGTTCCTGATCGTGATCATCCTTGGCGGCATCTATGGGGGCATTTTCACGCCCACAGAGGCCGCTGCGGTTTCGGCTGTCTATGCCTATTTGATCGCCACCTATGTCTACAAAGACATGGGGCCTCTTTCGACGCCAGCCGGGGAGCCGAACCGGTCGTTCCTCGCGCGGCCTTGGACGGCGGTTACCGCACTATGGCACGAAGACACCAGGCGCACGCTCTTTGATGCGGGCAAGCTGACCGTGACGCTGTTGTTCATCATTGCCAACGCGCTGATCCTGAAACACGTGCTGACCGACGAGCAGATCCCGCAAAAAATCGCGGGCGCGATGCTGGACGCGGGTCTCGGTCCGGTGATGTTCCTGGTGATGGTCAACGTGATCTTGCTTATTGGCGGGCAGTTCATGGAGCCATCAGGCCTGCTGGTGATCGTGGCACCGCTGGTGTTCCCAATCGCCATTGAGCTGGGTATCGACCCAATTCACCTTGGCATCATCATGGTGGTGAACATGGAGATCGGGATGATCACGCCACCTGTAGGGCTGAACTTGTTCGTGACGTCGGGCGTGGCCAACATGCCGATGATGTCGGTCGTGAAAGCGGCGCTGCCCTTCACTGGCGTGCTGTTTATCTTCCTGATCATCATCACCTACGTGCCCTGGATTTCGACGGTTCTTCCCAATTACTTTATGGGGCCGGAGATCATCATAAAGTGAGACCAAAGATACTCATTTTCAGGTCTAGATAATATTTCCGACCCCGCTAATCTGGCGGGGTTGGAGGCGTTTTGGACCCGATTACATTAACCTTGGAGATGGGAGTGGTGCTGGGCCTGCTGGCCTTCACCGTTGGGCTGTTCGTGTCCGAGATCATCCGCATCGATCTGGCCGCCATTCTGGTGATGGTCCTGTTGGGCGCGCTGAGCTACCTGCCGGGGCTGGGCAATCTGGCGGATGTGAACCATCTGTTTGACGGGTTTGCGTCGAATGCGGTGATTTCGATCATTGCGGTGATGATCATCGGCATGGGGCTCGACAAGACCGGGCTGATGTCAAAGGTGGCTGGGCTTATCCTGCGCAAGGGGGGCACGACCGAGGCGCGGATCATCCCGATTGTCTCCGGTACTGTCGCCGTGATCTCTTCGTTCATGCAGAACGTTGGTGCGGCGGCGCTGTTTCTGCCGGTGGTCTCCCGTATTTCGGCGCGCACAGGGTTGCCTTTGTCGCGCCTGCTGATGCCAATGGGCTTCTGCGCTATTTTGGGGGGGACCATGACCATGGTCGGCTCTTCGCCGCTGATCTTGCTCAATGACCTGATCCTGACGGCCAATAATGGGTTGCCTGCCGATCAGCAAATTGAACCGTTCGGGCTGTTCTCGGTCACGCCGGTGGGTGCGATGCTGATCGTCACGGGTATTTTGTATTTCGTGCTTCTGGGGCGCTGGGTGCTGCCCGCCCATAGCGACAAGGATGATGCAACCTCGGGCCAATCCATGCAGGCCTATATGCGTCAGACCTACGGGCTGAATGCGGATATTTTTGAGGTGATCGTGCCGGAGGGCAATATCCTGGTGGGCCAGACCCTGAGCGACATCATGGACGCGCATCACCTCTATATCATCGGCACGGATTATCGCGGCAAGAAGGTCGTGGCCCCGATGGTCGACACGCAGATCGAGACGCCATGCCGTTTGGCGGTGCTGGGGCTGCGCCGGGTCGTGAACGAATTTGCCGACACCTATGGGTTGACGGTTGCGCCGACGCCGGAGCGGTTTGTCGAAGACTTTGCGCCGACCAGTGCCGGTGTGGCCGAGATCGTCATTCCGCCCACTTCCAGCCTAATCGGCAAGGAGCCCAAAGAGCTGCGTATCCGTCAGACCTACGGGTTTTCGCTGCTTGCCATCCACCGCGGCGAGGAGGTTCTCAGCCTTGTGGAAACAGAAGAGCATGAGGCCTGCCGTCTGGGGGAGCAGATGCTGCGCTCGGGCGATACGCTGGCGGTGCACACCCCTTGGGATGCGCTTGCGCGGCTGTTGCCGGACCGTGATTTTGTGATCATCACCACGGATTTTCCACGTGAGGATTTGAGGCCTCAGAAGGTCAACTGGGCGCTTGGGTTTTTTGCCGTGGCACTAATCCTGATCCTGTTTACAGATGTGCGGCTGTCGCTTTGCCTGTTGGTGGGCGCGGTCGGCATGATCCTGTCCAAGGTGTTGACGGTGGATGAGGCCTACGGCGCAGTCAGCTGGCAAACCGTGTTCTTGTTGGCCAGCCTGATCCCATTGGGCCAGGCCGTGCAGGAGACGGGCACGGCGGCCTGGATTGCGCAGCAGATATTAGTCTTGCTGGATGGCTGGCCGCTTTGGGCTTTGCAGGCTGGGCTGGCCGTGCTGGCAACAGCGTTCACGCTGGTGATGTCGAATGTCGGAGCCACTGTTCTGCTTGTGCCGCTGGCGGTCTCCATCGCTGTTGCGGCGGGGGGCAATCCGGGGATGTTTGCCCTGACTGTCGCGATTGCCACCTCGAACAGCTTCCTGATCCCGACCCATCAGGTGAACGCGTTGATCATGGGGCCGGCGGGCTACCGGGTTGCGGATTTTGTGAAAGCCGGCAGCCTGATGACTGTTCTGTTTCTGATCGTATCGCTGACGGCTTTGAACCTGTTTTATTGAGCGCGTTCCGCGCACCGGACATTTTGCGTTCTTGGGGAGCGCCGCCATTGTGCTCGCACCAATGGCGCATCAATGGCAACTCCCCGCCACGCGGGCATCCCCACAGAGTATTTGCAACCAAATGGAAACTAGGCGTTCTCGAGCGCTGTGATGATTGGGGAGAAATCCTCCGCCTTTAGCGAGGCCCCGCCGACCAGCGCACCGTCGACATTCGAGACTGCGAAGATCTCGTCGGCATTGGAGCCTTTGACCGAGCCGCCATAGAGGATGCGGATCGATTTCCCGACGCCCGCGCCGTAGCGTTGTTCGAGCTTGGTGCGAATATAGTCATGCACCTCGCCAATCTGGTTCGTGGTGGGCACTTTGCCGGTGCCGATGGCCCAGACGGGTTCGTAGGCGATGACGGTGTTCTCGGCCGTAAGCACATCGGGCAGGGAGCCTGCAAGCTGGCCTGCGATAATGTCGAGCGTGTTGGCGGCTTCGCGTTCTTTCAGTGTTTCACCAATGCAAACGACCGCAATCAGGCCTTGGGCATGAGCAGCTTTGGTCTTGTTGCGGATCATCTCGTCGCTTTCGCCATGATCCGTGCGGCGCTCCGAGTGCCCTGTCAGCACATAAGCGGCGCCTGCATCCTTCAGCATGGCGGCCGAGATGTCGCCTGTATGGGCGCCGGTCTCTGCCATGTGGCAATCCTGCCCACCGATAGAAAGAGGGTGATCGGCAGCCGTCACCACGGCTGCGCTGATCAAGGTGGCGGGCGGGCAGATCAGGACGTCAACGCCGGGGGTGGGATGGGCTTTGCGCAGGGCATTGAGTTGGGCCAGCGCGTCGGACGTGCCGTTCATCTTCCAATTTCCGGCGGCGAGTTTTCTACGCATGGCTGTGATCCCTTTTTTGCTGCGGTCAAACTTGCAAAGCTGCGCAGTCAGGGCAAGCGCGTTTTAGAGATGCTCCAACGCGCGGCGGGCGAGGGCGCGCGCTTCGTCGGGGTCATCAAGACAGGCCTCGGGTAAGGTCCAGTCGGGCATGGCGGTGGGTTTGTCCTTGCCCTCGCGCTGGTAGGTCCATTGGGTGCAGCCTAGGGCTTTCACCTCGTCGATGAAATCACCCTGTGCCTTAATGTAGAGCGTGCCATCCGAGTAGAGCAGCGCGAAAATTGTGCCATCGGAATAAAGACATAGCCCGCCCATCATCTTTCGCGTGGTGATGTGGCCGACGCCGTCGAAAAGCTCTTTGGCGAAGGCAATGTCTTCGTCAGAGACGCTCACGGGTCAGGAGGGTTTGGCGAAAAGCGCGTCGTCGAACTTGATGCTTTCGCCGCAGCCGCAGGCCTCGGAGACGTTGGGATTGTTGAACTTGAAACCGCTCTCTAACAGGCTGGTTTCATAGTCAATTTCGGTGCCGAACAGGAACATCTGCGCCATGGGCGCGATGACGACACGGGCGCCGTCAACCTCTACGGCCTCGTCATGCGGGCCCAGCTCGTTGACATAGTCCATGGTGTATTCCATGCCCGCACAGCCACCTTTTTTCACGCCTATTTTCAAAGCCTTATGGCCTTCTTTTGCCATCAGCTTGGCAATCTGCGCGGCGGCGCGGGGGGTGATTTTGACGGGGTTTTCGCCGGGGATGAACATCACATGAACCCTAACTCTAACTTGGCCTCGTCGGACATCATCTCCATCCCCCAAGGGGGTTCCCAGACGAGCTCTACGTTGACCTGTTTGACGCCCGCCAGAGGCTCTACGGCTTCGGCGACCCAGCCGGGCATTTCGCCTGCAACGGGGCAGCCGGGCGCTGTGAGGGACATCAGGATGTTCACTTCGTTTTCGTCATTGATATCAATGGTGTAGATCAGTCCGAGGTCAAAGATGTTGACCGGAATTTCGGGATCATAGACGCTGCGGCACGCCTCCACGATATTTTCGTGCAGCGGGTGCTCCGTCGAAGACGGCTGGATCAGCGCGGTGCCTTCGAGAGGGGTCTGGTCGTTCATATGTCCGGCGTCCTAAAGGGCTATTGTTGAGCAATAATGTAGGGATTGCGGATCGAAACGTCCAGTGGCGCGCGGTCACGAAAATTGGCGTACACAACCTGTACACTTTGCGTACACACCCCGTCGTGACGCTGTTGGCGTGACATGTCCCCTCTGACGGTTGGATTTGGGCGCTATACAATCGGTGCGCGCGCTCCTAGCGTCAGCGCCATGAGCGACGCAAATATCCTTGATAGCCGGTATTCCTGGACGCGGCTGGCGATCACGCTGGCCATCGCAGTGGTGGGCAATGTGGGGATGTGGGCGATCATTGTGATTATGCCCGCCGTGCAGGCCGAATTTGGCGGCAGCCGGGCGGATGCGTCGCTGCCCTATACGCTGACGATGATCGGCTTTGCACTGGGCAATCTGTTCATCGGCCGCGCGGTGGACCGGTTTGGGGTGACCGCCTCGCTCATTGGGGCAACGATCCTGCTGACGGCGGGGTTTGGGCTGGCGGCGGTGTCGGGCTCGATCCTTGTGTTATCACTTGTGCAGTTCCTCATCGGCTTTGGCTCGTCCGTATGCTTTGGGCCCGTCATTGCAGATATCTCGCATTGGTTCTTCAAACGACGCGGGATTGCGGTGGCGATTGCGGCTTCGGGCAACTACCTCAGCGGGGCGATCTGGCCGCTGCTGCTGGCGGGCATTCTTGCCGATCAGGGCTGGCGCACGGCCTATGTGATCATTGGCGTGGTCAGCTTGCTGACGATGATCCCGCTGGCCTTGTTGCTGAAACGACGTATCCCCGCTGAAGCCGAGGCTACGGCAGAAGCGGCGGCCGCATTGAACCGCCGGTCGGTTCCGTTCAGCTCCCGCACGTTGGTCTGGTTGTTGGGGCTGGCGGGGATTGGGTGTTGCGTGGCGATGTCGATGCCACAGGTGCATATCGTGGCCTATTGCGTCGACCTAGGTTATGGCCCCGCCGTGGGGGCGGAGATGCTGTCGCTGATGCTGATGGGCGGTGTCGTGTCGCGGCTGATCTCGGGGCTGATGTCGGACAAGCTGGGAGGCGTGCTGACGCTGCTGATCGGCTCAGCCTTGCAGATGACGGCGCTGTTTCTGTTTTTGCCCTTCGACGGGTTGGTGTCGCTTTACCTCGTCTCGATGCTGTTTGGTCTCAGCCAAGGCGGGATCGTGCCGGCCTACGCCGTGATCGTGCGGGAGTATCTGCCGGCCAAGGAGGCGGGTAGCAAAGTAGGTTTCGTCATCATGACTACCATTTTGGGCATGGCGATTGGCGGCTGGATGTCGGGCTGGATTTACGACGTCACAGGGTCTTACACGTTGGCCTTCATCAACGGCATTGGCTGGAACGGCCTGAACGTGGCGATCATGGTGTTTTTGCTGATGCGGTCACGCACCCGCCGCGTCTTGGTTTAATCCTGCCTCAGCGGCGCTTTTTGGGCTTGGGCCGGGCGCGTTTTTCGACGAGATCAAGAAGCACAGCGGCAGTGGATTTGCGCTTTTTCAAAGGCCGTATGTCAGGCTTGGCAGAGACGTCTTGGATGATCATCTGCCCGTCCTCATGGCGCAATTTGAATGCCGCAAAGCCCAACCCGAGGGCGCGCGCTGCGCGGAGCAGTGTGGCGCGTTCAGGTTTGGTCAGTTTGTGCTGCGGGCAGCGCACGCGTTTGCCGATAAGCGTGGCGGTGACGCTGTCCTGCGTCTCTTCTGCGCCGGGTTCCTCGATCGGGATGTGGTGGCGGGCCAGAACCTGTCGGGTGCGCAGCGGGTCCGCGGCGGCGGCCATGGCCTCTGCGCTGTTGGGCGTGTAGCTGCCCAGCGCCTCGAATTGGCGCAGCACGGCGAGGTTGTGACGGTTGGCGGGCATGCGCGCGATCACCGCGTCAAAGCGCGGCAAGGCGGTGCCGTTTTGCAAGGTTGCTGGCGCAGTGGGGCTGACATGGGGGGTCAGTGTGGCTGGATCGAACGCCTCTAATGTGTGTCCACGGGCCTCTGCCTCAGTGCGGATCTCGCGGGCAGAGCTGGTGGTGGG
The DNA here is from genome assembly GCA_947494645.1 of uncultured Litoreibacter sp. Taxonomy (GTDB): domain Bacteria; phylum Pseudomonadota; class Alphaproteobacteria; order Rhodobacterales; family Rhodobacteraceae; genus Litoreibacter. The sequence goes on along the minus strand of CANLVO010000001.1, from coordinate 1,801,589 downwards.
GCGCGCGGTCAGAAGCGCCAGACGCAAAGCGCGGCTCTGGCCCGGCTTGGCGGGTTTCTGAGCGTAGAGGTCGTAGCTGAGTTCCGGCTGCTGGTGGCTTTCACCGGGGACCACCACGCAGCGGTCAACCAGCGCCATTCGGCCCAGGAGCATGTGATAGGCCATGCCGTCGCGGTCTGTCAGGGTCACCTCGATGGGCCAGCTTTGGCCACCGACGTTGAGCGTTGTTTCAATCACGTAGCGCAGCTCTGCCTCGCCATTGGATGAGGTCACCGAACGGCGGTCTTTCAGGGGCGCTGAGCAGGGGATGGCCAGATCGTAATTGCCGGGGATCGGATGGACGGTGAAGCGGACTTTCGGGGTCTTGTCGCTGCCAAAGGGCTCGATATGCGTGGCCGACAGCGCGGAGGTGCGGGCGCCAGTGTCGATCTTGGCTTTGATCGCGGGCAGGCCGAGGGCGGGCAGGGCCAGCCATTCTTCCCATCCCAGTTTGATCATCTCAGCGGTCATGCGCCTGCGCCCTTGGTTGCATATGGAGGGGGTTTGGCCCTAAAGGGCAGCCATGAGCAAGCGTTTTTCCTTCACCGTGCATGGCACGGATGGCCGGGCCCGTACGGGGCAGATTGATACTCCGCGCGGAGAGATCCGCACGCCTGCGTTCATGCCTGTGGGGACCGCGGCGACGGTCAAGGCGATGATGCCTGACAGCGTGCGGGCCACGGGCGCTGATATTTTGCTGGGCAACACCTACCACCTGATGCTGCGGCCCACCGCCGAGCGGATCGCTAAGCTGGGGGGCTTGCATCGGTTCATGAACTGGGACCGCCCGATCCTGACTGATAGCGGCGGATTTCAGGTGATGAGCCTCGCGGAGCTGCGCAAACTGACCGAGGAGGGCGTGACGTTCCGAAGCCATATTGACGGCTCAAAGCATATGCTGAGCCCGGAACGCTCGATGGAGATACAAAAGCTGCTGGGCTCTGACATTGTGATGTGTTTTGACGAATGCCCCGCATTGCCTGCGGATAGGACGCGGATTGCGCAGAGCATGGAGTTGTCGATGCGCTGGGCGCGCCGTTCGCGCGAGGCCTTCGGCGACCGGCCGGGATATGCGCTGTTTGGCATTCAGCAAGGTGGTTTGGAACAGGACCTGCGGGAGCAAAGCGCGGATGCGCTGCGCGAGATCGGCTTTGAGGGCTACGCGGTGGGCGGTCTGGCCGTGGGCGAGGGGCAGGAGGCAATGTTTGGCTGCCTTGATTATGCGCCGGGACAGCTGCCCGAGGACAAGCCGCGTTACCTGATGGGCGTGGGCAAGCCCGACGATATTGTGGGGGCGGTGGAGCGCGGCATCGACATGTTTGACTGCGTGTTGCCGTCGCGTTCGGGGCGCACGGGGCAGGTGTTTACGCGCCACGGGGTGGTGAACATCAAGAATGCGCGGCACGCGGATGACCCGCGGCCCTTGGACGAGGCTTGCGGCTGCCCGGCCTGCTCGAACTACAGCCGGGCGTATTTGCATCACGTGTTCAAGGCGCAGGAGATGATCTCTTCGATGCTGCTGACCTGGCACAATCTGCATTACTATCAGGAATTGATGGCCGGGTTGCGCGCAGCGATTGCGGCAGGTGGGTTGAGCGCCTTTGTGGCGCAGTTTCATGCGACCCGTGCGGGTGGTGATATTGAGCCATTGTAGCGAGGACGGAACGCCGCTCCTTCGCGTGGCTCAGATCGCCCCGCCCGCCCTCCCGTATCTTTTAGGTCCAGCGCATTTTTTTGCGGGGCAGATGCGCGGCGGTGATGAAATCGCGCAGCGTTTCGATATCTTCGGGCACCGGTAGCGCGGATTTTGGAATGATCGACAGCGTTCTTTTGGGCCCGAACAGGAACACGTAATCCGGGGTCTCCGCATAGCTTTTGAAAAAGCTCCACGGCAGGGTGCTGTCGCCTTCGGCTGAGTTGGTTGTGACATGATCCGGCGCGAAGGTTGCGGTGATGGGCGCGGTGTATTTCACCATCCGGCCGTAGGCCCTGCGCCAAAGCACTGTGCGTATCCATGTGAGCACTGCGAAGAACACAGCAACGGCGATGAACAGCCAGCCGGTGCTCACCTCATTGAGCAAAAGCACCGGGCCCACGCAAAGGCACAGGATGACCACCACCCAATTGCCCCGGTCGCCTATCGCGCGGTAGGACCACAGTACGCGGGCGGCTTGCATGAACTGCGCTTCGGACAGGGAATAGGTGAGGGTGAGCGGCGTCATGACGCGCACTCTGGCGGGCTAAAGACGCAGTGGCAATGGTCGGTTGCTAGACGTGTTGCGACAGGGGTTTGCTGATGCCCGCGCCCGGGCCATAACGCTGATCAAGCAGCGCCACCAGACGGTCATGCTGGAAGCTGAGCGCGTCGTCGAACCACCGCTCGATCAAAGAACCCAGCGACAGGCCTGAGCGCTCCTCGTTGATGATGATGGTACAATCGCCGCGGTCCTGCACGTCTACCGAGAGTGAGAAAATGCCATCGACCAACGTGCCGTCGGCCTCGTTGCCTTCGAAATAGAAGCGGCAGAAGGTTGGCGCGTTGCGCTCCAGAAAGGTGATGTCGTATCGCGCCTGACCAGTGCGGCCGGGTTTCAGCGCGACGTGCATCGTGTCTTCATCATCGAGATCTTCGACATATTTGGCGACCTGCCCGGTGCAATGATCCTCCGGCATCGCAGCGCCAGGGACGATATGTTTCCAGACCAGCTTGGCGGGATAATACACGTCGCCCGAAAACCGGGTCCGCCATGTGGTGCGCGCGCCGATGCGGCGCGACATCTCGGAATGCAGGAAAAACCACGACGAGGTCAGCGTGGCGAAGAAAATCGCGATGGCCACAAGCGGGGTGAACCCGCCGGCATGGGGCAGATAGATCATGCACAGGGTGCAGATGACGCCCGCGAAGCCTGCAATCTCAAGAATGCCCCGCTGGCCGGGGCGGGCTTTGATCAGCCCGATGCCCACGACCAGGAAGGCCAGCACAGCGCCAAAGAAGAAGATCAAATGACCGATCTGCGTCATGCCCAGCCCCGAGCGGGCCACGACGGCAAGAAACATGGACGCCATGCCAAAGGAGAATACTCCCAGGCGTCGGATTTGGCGTGCTATGATGTTAATCATTCAAGGTCTCGTATGAGGGTCATGCGCTTCTTATCGACTCAATTCTGGGCGCTGTTGGGGCATACATCGGAACGAAACATGGCATTTTGCCGATATTGTGGCCGAAGAGCGATCAAAGACCCTTTCCCCACGGCAGCTTTGCCAAACTGCTTGGCAACGGTGGTTGAAAGCGCTGGCGGCAAGCCCCATTTCCTGTAAAACCAGCCTATGCTGGATGAAAAAACCCAGGGGATTGCCCAAAGACTGCCGCAAAGCGGGGTCAGAGGTTCCAAGATGAGCCGTGGCGATCTTGCCAAAAAGGAAACGGAATGACCGAGCACCCGACCCAATCCTACCCCGTTCTGCCGCTGCGCGACATTGTCGTGTTTCCGCATATGATCGTGCCGCTTTTTGTCGGCCGCGAAAAATCTGTGCGCGCGCTGGAAGAGGTGATGAAAGACGACAAGCAGATTTTGCTGTCCAGCCAAGTGGACCCGGTCGTTGACGACCCGGACGCAGACGGCATTTACCGCATCGGTGTGCTGGCCAATGTACTGCAGCTGCTCAAGCTGCCCGACGGCACGGTCAAGGTGCTGGTCGAAGGCCGCGCCCGTGTGCAAATCCTTGATTTTGTTGAAAACCCCGATTTCTTCGAGGCCACGGCCGTTGAACTGGAAGAGACCTTGGGTGATGCCACCACGCTGGCCGCTTTGGTCAAATCCGTGGGCGAGGAATTCGAGCGTTACGCCAAGGTGAAAAAGAACATCCCCGAGGACGCGCTATCTTCGGTGGCCGAAACCGACGCGCCGGACCGGCTGGCCGATCTGGTCGGCGGACATTTGGGCGTTGAGCTGGACCATAAGCAAGACTTGCTGGAAACCCTGTCTGTGGCGGAACGACTCGAGAAGGTCTACGGCCTGATGCAGGGCGAAATGTCGGTGCTGACGGTCGAGAAGAAGATCAAGAGCCGCGTCAAAACCCAGATGGAGCGCACCCAGCGCGAGTACTATCTGAATGAGCAGATGAAGGCCATTCAGAAGGAGCTGGGCGACGGCGAGGACGGCCAGAACGAGGTCGCCGAGCTGGAAGAGCGCGTGGCCAAGACCAAGCTGTCGAAAGAGGCGCTGGAAAAGGTTCAGGGCGAGATCAAGAAGCTCAAGAACATGTCGCCCATGTCGGCTGAGGCCACTGTGGTACGCAACTATCTGGACTGGATCCTTGGTATCCCGTGGGGCGTGCGCTCCCGCGTGAAAAAGGACTTGGTCAAAGCGCAGGATGTTTTGGACAATGACCACTATGGTCTTGAAAAGGTGAAAGAACGCATCGTCGAATATCTGGCGGTGCAGCAACGCTCCAAAAAGCTCAAAGGCCCGATCATGTGCCTCGTAGGCCCTCCGGGTGTGGGCAAAACGTCGCTGGGCAAGTCTGTTGCGAAGGCCACGGGGCGCGAGTTCATTCGCATCTCGCTGGGCGGCGTACGTGACGAGTCTGAAATTCGCGGCCACCGCCGCACTTACATTGGCTCCATGCCGGGCAAGATCATTCAGGCGCTGAAGAAGGCGAAGACAACCAACCCGCTGATCCTCTTGGATGAGATCGACAAGATGGGCCAGGATTTCCGGGGCGACCCGGCGTCGGCTATGTTGGAAGTGCTTGATCCGGAACAAAATTCCACGTTCTCGGATCATTATCTGGAGGTTGAATACGACCTTTCGGACGTTATGTTCCTGACCACGGCGAACAGCTACAACATGCCGGGACCTTTGCTGGACCGGATGGAGATCATCCCGCTCGCGGGCTACACGGAGACCGAAAAGTCCGAGATCGCCAAGCAGCATCTGATCGCCAAGCAGGTGAAGAACCACGGCCTGAAGAAGGGCGAGTTCGAGCTGACCGACGAGGCGCTGCTGGAAATGATCCGTGTCTATACCCGCGAGGCGGGGGTGCGGAGCCTTGAGCGTGAAATCGGCAAACTGGCCCGCAAGGCCGTGACCAAGATCGTGCGCAAAGAGGTCGAGAATGTGGTGGTGACGCCGGACAATCTCGATGATTTCCTTGGCGTGAAAAAGTACCGCTACGGGCTGGCCGAGAAGGAAGATCAGATCGGTGTTGTCACCGGGCTGGCTTACACCTCTGTGGGCGGCGAGCTGTTGTCGATTGAGGCGCTGCGCCTGCCGGGCAAGGGTCGGATGAAGACCACCGGCAAGCTGGGCGATGTGATGAAGGAAAGCATTGATGCGGCCTCGTCTTACGTCCGCTCGATCTCTCCGCAGATCGGGGTCAAGCCGCCGAGCTTTGACAAGATGGACATCCATGTCCACGTGCCAGATGGCGCGACGCCCAAGGACGGCCCCTCTGCGGGTCTGGCGATGGTGACCTCCATCGTGTCGGTGCTGACGCGTATCCCGGTGCGCAAGGATATCGCCATGACGGGCGAGGTCTCTTTGCGCGGCAACGCCATGCCGATCGGCGGGTTGAAAGAGAAGCTGCTCGCAGCCTTGCGCGGCGGCATCAAGACGGTGCTGATACCGGAGGAAAACGAGAAGGACCTCGCCGACATCCCGGACACGGTGAAGGACGGGCTGAAGATCATCCCCGTCAGCCATGTCTCAGAGGTGCTGAAACACGCGCTGATCTCTGAGCCTGACGCGGTGGAATGGGACGAGGCGGCGGAAGAAGCTGCCGCTGCGGCCCTCGCTGCTGGCAAAGGCGACGGCTCTGGTGCAGTTGCGCATTAAGCCATCGGCGCTGGTGAATTAAAAAGAGGGCGGCCCGGCGGGTCGCCCTTTTTCGTTGACGTCCGAGTGTGGGAGGAGAGAGCCTTAACGTCTGCCGAAATGGTGTTCGGCGGCCCAGGGTTGATCCAGCATGAACTCAATAAACAGCTGTGCCAGCCCATCTTTGGGGCTATTGGCGGGGTAGATCGCGTAGCAGTCGATAGGGCGCAACTCCAGCTGCGGGAGCAGCTGCACCAAACGTCCCGCGCGAAAGTCGTCGGCGACCAGCGGGTAGGTCTCGATCATGAAACCGAGGCCCTCATCCACGAATTTTCTGGCCATCGCGAAGTCATTGCAGGTCGCCACGATACGCGGGCTGCGCTCAGGCTCGGCTGCGCCCTGCAGCTTGGCGAAGGCGGACCAAGAGATCGGCGTGCATTGTATCCAATCCCAATCGATCAGGTCTTCCATCGACTGAGGGGTGGGCCGTGCATGCACGTAAGAGGGTGCAGCGAAGATGCAGAACCACACATTGCCCAATTTGCGCGCTTTGTAGCTGCTGTCGTCCAGCCCGCTGGTGCTACCACGGATGGCGACATCAATGTTGGAGCCTTCTAGCGCGACATACGCGTTTTCAAGCCGGATGTTCAGATGCACGTCCGGATAGGTTTGCGAAAACCGGGTGAAGGATTCGGCATAGGGGCTTTGAGAAAACGGCGTCGAGGCGGCAACCGTGAGCGTTCCGGTCGGCTGTTGGCGACGCTTCTTGACCGCCGACAGCCCGTCGCGAGCGGCGGCAGTCATCCGCTGACTGGCCCCCAAAAGCTCTGCCCCGGCGTCGGTCAAAGACATGCGCCGGGTCGAGCGGTAAAGGAGCGGCGTGCCCAGCTCCTCCTCGAGTTTCGAGATATGATGACTGATCACCGAGGGTGAAAGATGCAGCGACTTTGCAGCCTGCCGAAACGACCCAAGCTCGGCCACCGTCTGAAAGATGGCCATGGTCCGCAGCTGATCAATCATTGTTCGATCCTATCGAATTATAAACGCCATAATGTCCGTATACCCTCATTTTTCGCGTCGTGCCACCGTAGGGCATGGCCGCCGTGCAAGGCGGTGCAGCGTCTCATTGAAAGGACATAGAATGAGCAATTTCGTTTCCATCGCCCGCGTCACCCATATCCCCACCGGGACTGAGCTCGCAGCGTTTCATGCAGCCCATAAAGCGCTGTTCGGTGATGCCGTGGGCGCAATCACGATTCTGGGCGACCCCAATGATCCCAATCAGGCCGCCGTTGTGGGCGAGGTGCATGATCTCGATAAAATGCGTGCCATTAGCCGGACCCCCGAAGGCGATGCTGTGATGCGCAAATACGGCTTTCTCGAGCAACTCAGCTATTTTGTGGAAGAGGCCTAGCTCATGTGGGCCTGGCTGCTGATGCCCCCGGTTATATTGCAAGAGACACCTCCCAGCGAGGTGCCGAACAGTGATATGTCACCGCAGGACCGCTTTGCCCTCAGGCTGCAGCAGGTGTCACTGACCCCGCAGTCGTGCGACGGGCTCCCGTTTTGCGCCAAGTAACGATTGCCCCCTAAAACACGAAAATGCGCGCAGATAGCATGCCCGATGCGCGCGCATTTCCAAAGCCCGTCTCACTTTATGACGCATAAGCGCAAAATCAGGCGATGAAGTCGCAAGCGTCTTCGCCATACCTTCCGCGCTTTTCCAAGCCAGGGTCCTTAGTGGCCGCAAAACCGTACACCTGCTGATGCTTATCCATCCGCTGTCTTTTCCATGTCAGGTTTGATCAAGGCGATCTCCCCCGCATCAACCAGCCGGCGGATGGCGGAGGTGAGTTTGCCCATGGCGACTTCCCCCGGTTTTTTCTCTACCGTGCCCAGCTCTGCGATTTCTTCGCGCAGGGCGTCGGCCATGCGTTGCGACAGGTTGGAGAGGATAAAATCTGCCGCCTCCGGCTCTGGCCCTGTGGCATAGGCGAGGGCTTGGACAAGGTCTTCCTGAGAGATATCGCGGGTGACTTTCGAGATGTCGACCGCCGCAATCCGGGTGCTGATATCGGCGAAGGTGAAGATGGAGGCGCGCACCTCTTCAGCGAAGGCGGCGTCGCTTTCGCCGAGTGAGGCCAGCACCGCGTCGCGCCGGTCGGGGGAGGCGGCGTTCAGCAGGTTGGCCAGTCGCAGGGCTGGCGCGTCCGCAAAGGCTTTTGGGGTCTCGACGGGCATGCCGTCGGCCAGCATTGTGCCGATACGTGCCAGCATATCGGGACGGACGGTCGCGGTGTTCTGCATCGCCAGCGACACTTGTGCGGCGAGTTCGGGCGTCATGGCATCCAGAATTTCGGAGGCTTTTTCTGGGTCGAGCTTGGACAGGATGGTGGCTGCGACCGTTGGGTCCTCATCCGGGATCAGGGCCAGCAGCTTTTCGCGGGGCAATGTGGTGATCTTGCCCCAAGGCGAGGGCGCGCTGGTCAGACCGAGCTGGCCGCGCAGGTCTTTCACGAGATCGGGGTTGAGATGCGCTTCAAGCGTGCTCAGCGCGTCTGAGACCGAGCGCGGGAAGCTGAGCCCGACGGCGGCAAGATCGCGTTCCAGATCAGAAACAACAACGGAGAGCGTCGCGCGGTCAACGCGGCCAAGCTCCACGAAATCCTGCATCAGGCGGGTCTGGCTGCGTTGCGACAGGCTGGAGAGCGGCAGGCTGCCACCCTCAGACAGGACCATCTGGATGATGATCGCGGCCTTTTGTGGACCGGCAAGGGCAGGGGGCTGATCCGCGCTGCCTCTTTTCTTGATGGTCTTGGTCTGCATGGCCCTGACGTCCCCTTTGCACCTGATAGATATGGCGCAAAGGGGTTAACGGGGGCTTAGGGGGTGGAGAACCAGGGGCAGTGATTGCCTCGGATTTTAGCCAAATACAGCCCTTAGTAGGAGCTGCCCAATCCGGTACGAATGGCCTGGCTCAGAGAGACCTCCGCCCATGTGTTGCGACCTCCACGGGTTCTGATTTCGGCGAGCTGGAGTTTGGCGGCGTCACGGTCTCCGGCCTCAACCAGACCCTGACCCATATAGGAGCGCGCCAGAATATTGTCGGCATTGGCGGCGATGGCGGCGGTGTAATAGGTCATGGCGGCATCCATGTCGCCTGTCTTGCGCGCGATGAAGCCGCGATAGGTCAGCACTCGGCTATCTTCGGGGTTCATTGCGCTGAGCATGTCTAGCGCACGGGGGTAGTCACCCAGATAGGCCAGCTCGCGCACCGCCTCATAGCGGGCGTCGTCATCGATCAGTGAAGAAGATTTGTCGACGCATGTGGCGGTTTTTTCGTCGAAGATTTGACCTGCGGTGCAATCTGACGAGGTCTGGGTGGGCTTTGGCGGCGTGGTGCTGTCAGAGCCCGCGGCGAAAGCCAATGTGGGGATCATCAGGGCCGCTGTGAGGAGCGGAAGTCGTGGGGTCGAAAACATGAGAGACGTCCTTTTCAAATACGAATGAGATCAGATGTGGGGGCAACATGACGCCAAAAAACACGCAAGGCGATGAACTTTAAAGTGCACCGCCTTGAGTGAATAAAACCGGTCGCCCGGGTGTTTACATGATCGGGCTACCCGGTCGGGTTGGCCACGCAGCTGCCGCTTTCAGCGTCCCAGCTGGTGCCGGATTGGCAACTGGATGTCTGCTTGATGTGATCCGCGCCGCAGCCCATTGCAGATGCAACGCTTGGGGCGAGGGTGAGCGCCAGTGCGGCGAGAATGATCTTGGTGTTCATTGCTTGCTCTCCTGTTGTTCTGGGACAGAAGATAGCACGGGCACCCGGGTTGGCAAACTCACGTTTTTTGTGAGGGGGCTCTTTGAGTATTTCTGACCAAATGGAGAGTGGGTGGCGCGCCCGGATGTTCAGCCGGGGCGCTTTAACCTTAACGATGTGTTTATGATGGCTTAGCCGATGACGCGTTTGAAGACCCGGTCACGCGCCAAAGACGCGGGCGAAAATTGTATCGACATGTTTGGTGTGGTAGCCCATGTCGAATTTCTCGTTGATCTCCTCGACAGAGAGGGCTTTGAGCACATCCTCGTCGGCCAGCAATTCCTCGCGGAAGTCGGTGCGGTGTTCCCAGACTTTCAGCGCGTTGCGCTGCACCATCGCGTAGGCGTCTTCGCGGGAGACACCGGCCTGGGTGAGCGCCAGCAGCACGCGTTGCGACATCACCAGGCCGGGGAATTTGTTCATGTTGTCGAGCATGTTGTCGGGGAAGATCAGCATCTTGTCGATCACGGAGGTCAGACGCGCCAGTGCGAAGTCCAGCGTGATGGTAGTGTCGGGGCCGATGTTGCGCTCTACCGAGGAGTGGGAAATATCGCGCTCATGCCAGAGGGCCACGTTTTCCATGGCAGGCACCACCGCCATGCGGACCACGCGGGCGAGGCCGGTGAGGTTCTCGGTCAGGATCGGGTTCTTCTTATGCGGCATGGCCGAGGAGCCCTTTTGGCCCATGGAGAAGAACTCCGCGCCTTCCAGCACCTCGGTGCGCTGCATGTGGCGGATTTCCGTGGCGATGTTTTCAATAGAGGAAGCGACAACGCCCAGAGCCGCGAAGAAGGCGGCGTGGCGGTCGCGGGGGATGACTTGCGTGGAAATCGGCTCGGGCGTCAGGCCAAGTTTCTCGCAGACATGTTCTTCGACGCGCGGGTCGACATTGGCGAAGGTGCCGATGGCACCAGAAATCGCGCCGGTGGAGACCTCGTCGCGGGCGGTGCGCAGGCGGGCGAGGTTGCGGTCCATTTCCGCATAGAACCGCGCGAAAGTCAGGCCCATGATGGTGGGTTCTGCGTGAATGCCGTGGGAGCGGCCGACGCGCAGCGTGTCTTTATGCTCCATCGCGCGTTTCTTCAGCGCGACCAGCAGGCCCTCGACATCAGCAATCAGAATATCGGCGGCGCGGACCAGCTGCACGTTGAAGCAGGTGTCGAGCACATCCGAGGAGGTCATGCCTTGATGGACGAAGCGGGCTTCGTCCGAACCCACATGCTCGGCCAGATGGGTCAGGAAGGCGATCACGTCATGTTTGGTGACGGCCTCGATCTCGTCGATGCGGGCCACGTCGAATTCCACGTCCTTGGCTTTCCAGACGGCCTCGGCGTTTTCGCGCGGGATCACGCCGAGATCGGCCATGGCGTCGCAGGCATGGGCCTCGATCTCGTACCAGATGCGGAATTTGGTCTCTGGGGACCAGATGGCGACCATGTCGGGACGAGAATATCTAGGGATCATCAGGCTGCGCGCTTTCATGTGTTGAGTGGGCGTTGCGGGCGTCTTAAACTGCGCGCCAGAGGCTCACAAGACCAGCTGCATTGGGGAGATGCGATGATCCGGGTTTTATGTGTGATTTCGGCGGTATTTCCGTGCGCGGCTTTGGCCGGGGATACGGATTGGCTGCTGTTGGATGGCACGGCGCTGGAGACGGCGCTCAATGACGTCACCTTGCAATATGACGGCTCCAAGCAGGTGTTTTACGCCTCCGGGCGTACGGTCTATGACAATGGCCGGCCGTCATGGGGCTATTGGGCGCCGCGCGGGGACAAGTATTGCAGCCAGTGGCCGCCCGCTGATGGCTGGGCCTGCTACGATGTGGAGCAGCATGTGGACGGGGCGGCGATCCGGTTTATCTCTGAGACAGGGTTTGTGACCGAAGGCATGATCGTGGAGTGAAGGCGGATGACGGATTTGCCTGATTTGAAAGCATTTGAAGGCCGCTGGCAGCTGAGCCGGGTCATTGAAGACCGGCGGGCGCAATCTGAGGGGCGGTTTGAAGGCAGCGCCTTGTTCAGCCCGCATGCCGGGCATGACAAGGTGATGGATTATTTCGAGACGGGCGAGATGTCCTATGCAGGCCAGCCGCCCATGGCCGCCAGCCGCGCCTATATCTGGCAACAGGAAGACTGCGGGATCGCCGTGACTTTTGATGACGGGCGGGCGTTTCACAAGATTGACGGCAAGGGGGTGGCCCCTGATGCGGTGCATCATTGCGACCCGGACCTTTACCATGTGAGCTATGACTTCTCGGGCTGGGCGATGCGGTGGCGGTCGGTGTGGCGCGTACAAGGCCCGCGCAAGGACTACCGGATGGTGTCGGAATACCGCCGGGGGTGAGCCGCAGAGATGGCGCGCATCTGGCCGGCCGGCCCTCCGGGGGGAGTATTTTTTAAGCAGTGATGCGGATAAGTGGTCCGCTTTTGCGAGCTAACGTTTTTCGTCAGAGGCGTCTTTGTATTTGGCTTTGAGATCGGCCAATGATTTGCCTTGTTCTTCCACAAACAGCTCTGCCAGCACGGTCAGGGCGCGGATGCGGTCGATGCGAAAGAGCCGGAAGTCGGCCCGCAATTCGCACCAGCAGGATGCGGTCCACACCCGACCCCAATATTCCATTTGCAATGGCCGGATCACCCGGGTCGTTCGGTTGCCACTGTCATCGCTGTAGTCGATCTTCAGTTTCTGACGCGCCCGGATGGCCTTTCGGATCTGCGGCATGAACCGAAATCCGGCGGCGGCGTCCTGAAACGGGTAGACGGCAAACCCCCAGCCGGTCGGCGGGGTGGCGCGGTCTTCGGGCAGGACGGCGTCGATTTTGGCCGAAAGCGTCTTGGCGGCCTCCTTCAATTCGTCATCAGCGGCCTCGCCCACCACCGCCATGCCCAGATGCAGCGCTTCCAGCTCGGTCAGGGTCAGATTCAATGGTGGCAAGGTGATCGGCGCGGTCATCATGTAGCCCATGCCGCGCTCGCCAGCGACGGGCACGCCGGACAGCACCAGCGTGTCCATGTCGCGATATATTGTCCGCACCGAGACCTCGAGCCTGTGGGCCAGGTCCTCGGCGCGGTGCAGCCGCCCGTCGCGCAGGATCAAGACCAGATCAAACAGGCGGTCAGAGCGGCGCATGCGGGCTTACCAACATATTTTCTGATGGCGGAGCGTCATCGTCTCGGCATTGATCGCGCCAACAAGCGCAGGGGCGAAGGCCTGTTCCATGAAGCCTTTCGCGGCCTCCTGCGCGTTTTCCATGCTGTCCCAGACGATGTAGTCGGTCCAGATGCCGTCTTCGGATTTGGACAGCTGCCGGGTCACAAAACCCGCGGCGCCGGTGACGTAGTCTTTTGTTGCCTCCGATAGCGCCAGATAGTCGGCATCGCTGACGCCTTCATTCAAAGAAAAGGTGACGATTTCTGCAATTTGGGGGGCGGAATTGGGGGTCATGTCAAAGCTCCTGGTGATTCTGTTTCGGTTTGACCTTTGTAGATCCCCACAACTGACATAAACCTGTCAGGAGTGATGCTGCAACGGCGAAGATCGCACAAACGTGGCGAAAAACAGCTGCTGGCGGGGGGCAGGGCGCGTTTTTGCGGGTTCCGAAATGCCGTCAGAGCGCTTAGATAGTTTCCTGACCAAAGTGGAACGGGCGCGACACCGCGCCAGACAGGAGTAGCTTCACATGCTGAACAATATTGGATTGCCGGGTCTTTTGCTAATTGCGGTCGTGGTTCTGGTGCTTTTTGGCCGGGGCAAGATCTCGTCGCTGATGGGTGAGGTCGGCAAGGGCATCACCGCGTTCAAGAAGGGCGTCGACGACAGCACCAAGGAAATCGACGACGCTGAGACCGTGGCCGACAGCGCGGCAGAGGCCGCCAAGGACGTCACCCCAAGCGACAAAGACAAAGCCTGATCGTAAGGGGCCGCGCCCATGTTTGATATCGGCATGACCGAGATGTTGGTGGTCGGCGTCGTCGCGCTGATCGTGGTGGGCCCCAAGGACCTGCCCGGCATGTTCCGTACGTTGGGACAGTTCACCGGCAAGGCCAAACGCATGGCGCGCGAATTCAGTTCAGCCATGGAGGCGGCGGCAGATGATGCAGGTGTCTCCGAGGTCTCAAAAACGCTGAAAGCGGCGGCCAACCCCAAGAAGATGGGACTTGATGCTGTGAAAAAGGCGGTGGACCCGTCTAAGTTCACACCCGGCTCCGAGACCGAAAAGCTGGCCAAGAACCGCGCCGAGGCCGCCGAGAAGATCCACGCCGCCACCGCGAAGAAAGAAGCGTCCAAGCGCGCGGCAGAGGCGGAGGCGGCGAAGGCTGCAGCCAAACCAAAGGCTGCGTCCAAACCAAAGGCTGCCGCGAAGCCAAAGACCGCCCCAAAACCGAAAGCCGCGCCCAAGAAGGCCGCCGCTAAACCGGCTGCGAAAACCGCGTCCAAAGCCAAAACTGCGGCTAAATCTGCGGCCAAGAAAGCCTCCTCATGAGCGACACAGAACAGGTCGAAGACAGCGCCGCACCGCTGATCGAGCATTTGGCCGAGCTGCGCACGCGCCTCATTCGCGCTGTCATGGCGTTTATCGTGGGCATCGTGCTGGCCTTTGTCGTCGCCGAGCCGATCCTGCAATTCCTGCTTGGCCCGATTGAGGCCACGTTGCGCGAGCTGGGCGATCCGTCGCCCACGCTGCAATATACCTCGCCGCAGGAATACCTGTTCACGCTATTCCGCATCTCCATGGTGTTTGGCTTTGCGCTGGCCTTCCCGGTCATCGGCTTCCAGCTGTGGCGCTTCGTGGCGCCGGGGCTCTACCGCACCGAAAAGAACGCGTTTCTACCCTTCCTGATTGCCTCTCCGGTGATGTTCATGCTGGGCGCCAGCTTTGCGCATTTCGTGGTCACACCCTTGGCCATGGCCTTCTTTCTGGGCTTTGCCGACGTCTCCTCGATCTTTGCCAACCTGCTGCAAGGGGCCAAGCCCGAGCTGCCCGACGGGGCGGCTATCGTGCCTGAAACGGGCGACGGGATCCGCATCACGTTCTTCGGCAAGGTCAATGAAAGCCTTGATATCACACTGAAATTCATCATGGCCTTCGGGCTGTGCTTCCAGCTGCCCGTCTTGCTGACGCTGATGGGCAAGGCCGGGCTGGTCTCTGCCGAGGGGCTCAAGTCGGTCCGCAAATACGCTGTTGTCGGCATTCTGGTGCTGGCCGCTCTGGTCACCCCACCCGACGTAATCACCCAAGGCATTCTGTTCGTCGTGGTCTATGGCCTCTACGAAGTGTCGATCTTTCTCGTGAGCCGGGTTGAGAAAACCCGCGAGGCCAAGCTGCGCGAGGAAGGCTTGTGGGTCGATGACGAGGACGAGGAAGAAGAGCATACCGAGGATCGAGGGCCTTGAGCGACGCCGCCCTGACCCGGATTGCAGAGGCGCTGGAGCGGGTCTCCCCGCCGCCCGGGGACCTGCCTGACTTCGCGCAGGCCACTGCCTATCTGTGGCATGTCGCGCCTGATCGCCTGCAACCGGTCCCGAACGTTAAACGCGTGGCGCTCGATCTGCTCATTGGCATCGACCGCGCGCGTGACACGCTTCTGGCCAACACGGAGCAATTCGCCCGAGGCTATGCCGCCAATAACGCGCTCCTCTGGGGCGCGCGCGGTATGGGAAAATCTTCGCTGGTCAAGGCGATCCACGCGCATGTCTCCAATACCCACGCGCTGAAACTGATCGAGCTGCAACGCGAGGACCTCCCCTCCGTCGGCCGCCTCCTTGGCCTGCTACGCGCAGCCCCCGACCAACGCTTCGTGCTCTTTTGCGACGATCTCAGCTTTTCCCATGATGACGAGCATTACAAATCGCTCAAGGCCGTGCTTGATGGCGGTATCGAGGGCCGGCCCGAGAACGTGATCCTCTACGCCACCTCCAACCGCCGCCACCTGATGCCGCGCGACATGATCGAGAATGAACGCGGCTCGGCGATCAACCCTTCCGAGGCGGTTGAGGAAAAGGTCTCCCTGTCGGACCGCTTCGGCCTCTGGCTGGGCTTCCACCCCTGCGATCAGGACCAGTATCTGGAGATGATCTCAGGCTATTGCGCGGCCTACGGCGTCAAAATCGACGCCGACACATTGCGCGCTGAAGCTATCGAATGGCAACAAACCCGGGGTGCCCGTTCAGGCCGGGTGGCTTGGCAATACTTCACCGACCTCGCAGGCCGCCAAGGGGTAGCCCTCTAAGTCACCCCGCATTTCCGTGTTCAAAAACATCCTCAAGGGAGTCTGCCCGCTCCTTTGTTCAGGGGCGGCTCTCTTACTTCAGGTATTTCGACGGGTTGACGCTTTCAAAGCCCTCGCGAATTTCGAAATGCAGGAAGGGCGGGCTGCCGGGGCCCACTTTGGCCAGCGCCTGACCCTTGGTGACCTTGTCGCCCTTCTTGACCGAAATCGCGCTGATATTGGCGTAAACCGTCAGCACGTTGCCCGGGTGGCGCACCACAAGGATCGGTACCTGATCTGTATCACGCGTGATCGCGGCCACTGTGCCGTCCGCGGCAGCCCGCACCGGAGCGCCGGTTTCCGCCGCAATATCAATGCCTTCGTTCTTGTTCTTCTGATAAGGCCGCAGGATTTTGCCAGACACAGGCGCGCTGAACGCGGCAGCGCTCGCAGCCGGGGCGGCCGCGGGCTCCGGCGCAGGTGCTGGAGCAGGGGCCGCCGGTTTCGGGGCCTCTGTCACCGGTTCCGGCAACGGTGTCGCGGCCGAAGGCGGCACGGGTGTTGCGGTTCCTCGTCCCGGGCTCGTGGTGGTGGCCGAGGCCGGTGTCACCGCGGGCGATGAGACCGGGATCAGCAAATATTGGTCTTCGCGGACCTCAAGATCGGGCCCAAGTCCGTTCCAGTCGGCCAGAGCCCGCACCGACACTTTGTAAAGCCGCGCGATGCTGAAGGCGGTCTCGCCGCGTTGAACCTGATGGCGCACGGGCTCCGGCCCGTCGATACGTTTCGAGGGCTGTGCCCGCACAATCCCGCCGCCCGAGGGCGCACGGTCAATGGCCGAGGTCGCAATCCCTGAGATATCCACTGGGCCCGGCTGGGCAC
Organism: uncultured Litoreibacter sp.; assembly: GCA_947494645.1. Classification (GTDB taxonomy): domain Bacteria; phylum Pseudomonadota; class Alphaproteobacteria; order Rhodobacterales; family Rhodobacteraceae; genus Litoreibacter. The sequence goes on along the minus strand of CANLVO010000001.1, from coordinate 1,784,820 downwards.
CGGGTTGCGTCAGCACGGCCGGGGCAGGCACGGACCGGGGCAGGGCCACGATCTCTCCTGCGCCCAGCACATCTGTCACTTTCAGGCCGTTGAAGCTGGCAATCTCTGCCGCCGAGCCGCCGACCCGCGCCGACAGGCTGGCCACGCTGTCGCCCCTTTGGGCCACGGCCACCTGATAATTCGGATAGGAAATCACGCCCCGGCTGTCTGGTGCAGGCCGCGCCAGCGTCGCGTTGCGCGCTGCGTCTGATGTGTCCAGACCGCCTGCTGTGTTGCGCAGATCAAGGTCCAAATTCGCGACACTTTCTGACACCGTGTCGCAGGCCGTAAGCCCAAATCCCAAAGCCATCACTGGCAATATCTTGCTAAAACGCCTGTTGCGCATGTCACTCACCCTCAAAGCCCGGCTCTTATATCTGAGCCTTAGGCGCTAATTCTGTCCCAGACCCTCCAGAAGAGGGACGAAGCGTACCGGTAAAAGCTCTTCATAATCAAAGCCTTGCTCGGTCCGGGTGACCTTGATGAGGCTTTGCACCGCATCTGATTGGCCCACCGGCACGACCATGATACCCCCCATCTGAAGCTGTGCCAACAGCGGACCGGGCGGATCTTCGGCAGCGGCGGTCACAATAATGCGCTCAAAGGGCGCCTGTTCGGGCAGCCCAAAGCTGCCATCGCCGGTGACCACGGTGACGTTGGTGATGTGATTGGCCTCGAAATACTGCCGCACCGGGCGGGTCAGCTGCGCATGGCGGTCCACGGTGTAGACCCGTCGCGCCAGATGGCTGAGGATCGCCGCCTGATAGCCCGAGCCCGTGCCCACCTCCAAAACCTTATCCCGCGGCTGCACGTCGAGGGCCTGCGTCATCAGCCCCACCACCGAAGGCTGGCTGATGGTCTGCCCGCAGGCAATCGGCAGCGGCATGTCCTCATAGGCGCGGTCGGCAAAATGCCCGGTGACGAAATCGCCCCGATCCACTTTCTCCATCGCGGTCAGCACGCGCCCATTCATCACGCCCTTAGAGCGCAGCGCGTAGAGAAACTGCATCTTGCGTTCCGCTTCAGAGCCTGCGGTCTCGGTCATGTCAGCGCTTTGTCCAAGGCTTGGTCGAGGGCGGCCAGCTGATCATGCGCGGTCAGGTCGCAGCGCATGGGCGTCACGGAAATGTAGCCATCCAGATTGACCGTCGCGTCGGTATTCTCGCCCGAGCCCACATTTTGCGGATTGCCGCGGATCCACAGATATTTGCGTCCGTTGGGGGGCAGATGCGGCTCGATCCCGAACCCGCCGGAGGGCCTGCGCCCCTGCGCCACCACCTTATGGCCTTTGACGTCTGCGGCGGGGACCGGTGGGAAGTTAATGTTGTAAAATGTGTTGTATCCATGCGCATGGCTGCCCCCGCCCCAGTCGCCATGTTCCAAAAGTGCATGGACCAGGCTCGCCCCATGGGCCGCAGCGGCCTCGAACGGGTTGGGCAGGCGGGCGTTGTCAGGCCCGAAATACTGCGACATGGCGATGGATTTGACGCCCTGCAAAGCCGCTTCCATGCAGGCTCCGATGGTGCCCGAGTAGACCGTATTCTCGGCCGAGTTGTTTCCCTTGTTGACGCCTGACAGGATCAGGTCAGGAGGCGTGTCTTTCAGCACGTCATGGAGCCCCGCCAGCACGCAATCGGCAGGGGCGCCTTCAGCGGCAAAGGCAAATTCTCCCATCTGCGCGATCATGGTGGGGTGGGCGTAATTGATGCAATGCGCGACGCCGGATTTCTCGAATGCAGGCGCCACTGTCCAGACCTCGCCGCCTTGCGCGATCTCGGTGGCGATCTGGTGCAGTACGGCCAGCCCGGGGGCATTGATGCCGTCATCATTGGTGATCAGAATGCGCATGAGGGGCCCGCCTTGATGTCCTATGCCATACGCCTAAAGCAGTGACGGGGGCGGGTAAAGTCAGCGCCTGATGATGCCGCGCAGGCTCAGCCCCAGAACGAGCAGGGTTGCAACACCGGCCAGAACCGCCACCAGCGGGGCGCCGCCCAGATTGGCCACCGCAATCGCCGCAAACCCCCAGGCTGCTGCCAGCCCATAAGTCCAGATGCCCGCAGACAGTTTTTGGACGACCAAGACGAAGATCACTGCCAGAGCCAGCGCCAGCACCGCCCAACCGATCTCGCCCAGAACGATGCCGTAGCCCGCGCCCAGCAACCCGATGGAGACGAAAGACGCCGCGCTCAGCCATCCGGCGTAAAGCCCCAGCGGCAGCTGCAAGGCCCAGGCCGGCGCGCCGCCGCCCGCCTTGATCATCGCCACCACCGCGCCTGCGAGCATGATCCAGATCATCACGGTCGCCCAAATGGGCGAGACCAGCGCCACGGGCAGCCAGAACATGCCGACACCGAGGCTCACAAGCAAAGGCCAGCGCGTTTGGTCCCAGATCGCGTCGCCTGCATATTTCCAAACCCCCAGCCCGGCATGCAGCAGCAACCACAGATAGATCACCCCCCAGATCGCAAACGCATAGCCCGCAGGCTGTACCGGCGGGTTGTTTTGTGGGATCGGGTAGCGGTCCGGATCAAACCCGCCAAATTCGGGGTTGAGAAATGGCGAGATGGCAAAAGCCAGCGCCGCGAGCAATACGAGAACAGGTTTCAATGTCATCCCGCCTAACGCCTCTCGCGCCCTATAGTTTCCATTTGGAGTTTCCATTTGGTTCAAAATACTCCGGGGGTGCGGGGGATCGTTCTTGTCCGCCATTGGTCCGAGGACAATGGACGATGCCCCCAGCCGGTCGGCGAGGCGCAGCCTCGTCGAACCAAAATCAAACCAATGTCCCAAACGGTGTCAGCACAGACTTACCGCCCAGATAGGGATGCAGCGCCACAGGCAGCTCGACGGAGCCGTCTTCCTGCTGGCCGTTTTCCAGCACCGCAATCAGGCAGCGGCCGACGGCCAGACCTGAGCCGTTCAGCGTGTGCACGAATTCCGGCTTGCCGCCGCCTGCGGGCTTGAACCGCGCGTTCATCCGGCGCGCCTGAAAATCACCACAGACGGAGACCGAGCTGATCTCGCGGTATTTGCCCTGTCCCGGCAGCCAGACCTCGATGTCATGGGTGCGCTGCGCGCCAAACCCCATGTCGCCGGTGCACAAGACCACGGTGCGGTAGGGCAGAAGCAACGCTTCCAGAATGGCCTCGGCGCAGCGGGTCATGCGGTCCAGCTCGGCGCGGGACTGCTCTGGATGGGTGATCGAGACCATCTCCACTTTCTCGAACTGGTGCTGGCGCAGCATGCCGGCGGTGTCGCGCCCCGCGCTGCCAGCTTCCGAGCGGAAACATTGCGAATGCGCGGTCAGGCGGCGGGGCAGCTCGTTTTCTTCCAGCGTCTCGCCATTCACCGTGTTGGTCAGCGTCACCTCGGAGGTGGGGATCATCCACATGCCCTCGGTGGTCTGGTAGCTGTCCTCGCCAAACTTGGGCAGCTGCCCGGTGCCATACATCATCGCCTCGTTGACCAGCACCGGGGTCCAGGTCTCCGTCAGGCCGTTCTCGTCGACATGCGTGTCGAGCATGAATTGCGCAAGCGCCCGGTGGATGCGGGCCACAGCGCCTGACAGCACCACAAACCGGGCGCCAGATAGTTTCGCGCCCAGCTCGAAATCCATACCCGGTATCACACCGCCCAACTCGTAATGCTCTTTGGCCTCAAACGGGAAGTTGCGCGGGTTGCCCCAGCGGTTGATCTCGACATTGTCCTCCTCGTCGTCGCCCTCGGGCACGTCGGCAAAGGGAATGTTGGGCAGCGCCATCAGCAGCTCCGATAGCTTGGCGTCGCAGGCCTTGGCCTCCTCGTTCAGCCGCGCCACGGCGTCTTTCTTCTCTCCCACCAAAGCACGCAGGCGTTCGAACTCGGCCTCATCGCCTGAGGCTTTCGCAGCGCCCACTTGCTTGCTTGCCGCGTTCTGCTCGGCCTTGGCGGCCTCGGCTTCGGCGATCTTGGCACGGCGTTCTGCGTCAATGGCCAGCACATCACCGGAGGACACATCCGACTTCCGCTGCTGCATGGCGGCGTCAAAGACCTCTGGGGTCTCGCGGATCATACGAATGTCAAGCATCGGTTGGTTTCCTTAGATGTCAGATGGGCGCTGCATAAAAGGCTGGCCCGCGAATTGCTAGAGGCAAGCTTATCGCATCAACCCTGCCAGCCGGGTTTGATCCACCCGCACGGCCAGCCCTTTGACTTGCCCGCCACTTTCCCCGGTATTGGCCACGACCACGCCCACCAGCGCCCAGCCGTCTGCGGTTCTTTGAAAGACCGGCCCACCTGAGGTGCCCGACACCACGGCGCAGGTCAGCCCCAAAAACTGGTCACTGACAGGCGCGCCCTGGCAGCCCACGTAGTCTGTCAGCACCTCGCGGCGGTCGCGCTGATAACCCAGCACCGCCACTGCGCCATTGGGCTCCGAGGTGAGGGAGACGGGCATCGGAACCACGCCTTGCAGCGGGGTTTTCAAAGTGACCACCGCCAGATCCGTGGCGAATTTCGAGACCTTGGTGCGTGTCTCGCCGGGGATGTCGGCATAGTCTTCGTGGACGCTGATAAACGAGGATACAGCGCCGCCCGCATGCTGCCCGTCATGCCAGCCCGCGACGAAGTTCAGCTTGTAGAACGGCACCGGCTGGCCGGCGGCATTGGTCACGCAATGGGCGGCGGTCACCACGGTGTCCGGCGCAATCAACGTGCCGGTGCACAGCGAACGCTCCAGCCCTTCGATGGTGACGCGGCCCACGGCTTGCCACTCCTGACGGGCGCTCTCCGAGATGGGCCAGTTCTGCGCCACAGCGCCAAGCGATCCGGCAAAGCTGCCCGCCACAAGCGCGGCCAACCCCAGCCAAAAGCGGCAAAACCCGGTGATTTGACCCATGCGTCTTTTATCCTGCTCAAGAGGCCCTATTTTGATGTAACGTATTGGGCGAAAATCTAGGCGTAAACCCGTTGCACCCACATCGGCTGAGACGTAGGGTGCGGCGCAATGTCAAAAGGGGCAAAAGCGCCCCAAAACAAAAGGACCGCTGATGCTCGTTTCACCAGCCTATGCCCAAGCAGCCGGGGGAGGCGCTGGCGCCTTCGGAAGCTTTGTTCCCCTCATCCTGATCTTTGCGATCATGTATTTCCTGCTGATCCGTCCGCAGCAAAAGAAGGTCAAGGAACACGCCGCCATGGTCGAGGCCGTGCGCCGCGGTGACCAGATCGTCACGCAAGGCGGTATGCTGGGCAAAGTCACCAAGGTCATGGGTGATGACAGCAACGAGGTTGAGGTCGAAATCGCCAAAGACGTCAAAGTGCGGATCATCAAAGGCACCATCGCCAATGTGATCAACAAAACCGAACCGGCCAAATAACATGATGAACATGTCGCTTTTCCAGCGGATCAGCATTTGGCTGACCGTGGCCGTCGGCATTTTGCTGGCGTCTCCGAATTTCTTTTATACCACGGTGGAAAACCACAACGACGCAGTCGCCTTTATCGAGACGGGGGTCTCCCCCAATGCGGCCGTTGCAGACATGACCCAAGAAGAGCTGGACGCCAACGCGTCGGGCTGGCCCGGTTTCATGCCGTCCTCGCTGGTCAATCTCGGGCTTGATCTGCGCGGCGGCGCGCATCTGCTGGCCGAGGTCGAGGTGGAAGACGTCTACTCCGACCGCATGGATGGCTACTGGTTACAGGTGCGCGATGCGCTCCGTGGCGAACGCGACACAATCGGTACGATCCGGCGGCAGAACGCGCCTGACGGGCAGCTGCGGATCAAGATTTCCAACCCCGCCGGGATGGACCGCGCTCTGCAATTGGTGCGGGGGGTGGCGACGCCCGTGGTCTCGCTAACCGGCGTTGGCGCCAATGATATCGAGGCCAGCGGCGCGGGCGACATCATCACCGTGCAACTCACCGATGCGGAAAAGCTGGCCACAAATGACCGCACCATGCAGCAGTCCCTTGAAATCATCCGCCGCCGCGTCGACGAGGTCGGCACGCGGGAGCCCACCATTCAGCGCCAGGGCGAGCGCCGGGTGCTCATTCAGGTGCCGGGCATCGGCTCCGCGCAGCAACTTAAGGACCTGATTGGCACCACCGCGAAACTGACCTTCCATCCCGTTGTCGGACCTGCCGGGCCAAATGACACGCCCGGCCCGCGCAACGTGATTTATCCGTCGATTGATCCCCAAGACGCGGGCACGTTTTACGAGCTTGAGCAAAGCCCTGTTGTGACAGGCGAAGAGCTTGCCGACAGCCAGCCCGCCTTTGACCAGAACGGCCAGCCCGCTGTGACCTTCCGGTTCAATCCCAGCGGCGCCCGCAAGTTCGGGATCTATACCTCCGAGAATGTCGGCTCGCCCTTTGCGATTGTTCTTGATGAGGAGGTGATCTCCGCGCCCGTTATTCGCGAAGCGATCACCGGCGGCTCCGGTCAGATTTCCGGAAACTTCTCGGTCGAGGAATCAACAAACCTCGCCGTGCTGCTCCGGGCAGGGGCGCTGCCAGCGGAAATGACTTTCCTTGAGGAGCGCACCATCGGGCCCGAGCTGGGCCAAGACAGCATTGATGCCGGTAAAATCGCCTGCATCGTAGCCTTCGTCCTGGTACTGGTCTTCATGTTCCTCAGCTACGGCACGTTCGGGCTGTTTGCCAACATCGCGCTCATTATCAACGTGGCGATGATCTTCGGGCTGCTGTCGCTCATCGGGGCCACGCTGACCCTGCCGGGCATCGCGGGCATCGTGTTGACCATCGGTATGGCGGTCGACGCCAACGTGCTGATCTTTGAGCGTATCCGCGAGGAGCTGAAAACCTCCAAAGGCCCCGCCCGCGCGATTGAGCTTGGCTACGAGAAGGCGCTGTCCGCCATCCTCGACGCCAACATCACCACCTTCATCACCGCCGTGATCCTCTTTGCGATGGGCTCCGGCCCGGTGCGCGGCTTCGCGATCACGCTGGGCCTCGGCATCCTGACCTCGGTCTTCACCGCAATCTACGTGACGCGGATCATGATTATCATGTGGTATGACCGCAAACGTCCCAAGAAAATCGAGGTATAGCAGATGCGGCTTAAACTGGTCCCCGAAAACACCTCTTGGGATTTCTTCTCCCGCGCGAAGATGTGGCTCGGCATCTCGGTCTTCCTGATCCTGGTGGGCTTCGCGTCCTTCATGATCCAGGGGCTGAATTACGGCATCGACTTTCAGGGCGGCACCACGATCCGCACCGAAAGCAGCACGCCCGTCGATGTGGCCGCTTACCGCGCCGCTTTGGAACCGGCGGAGCTTGGCGACATCTCCATCACTGAGGTGTTCGACCCGACCTTCCCGGAGGACAAGCACGTCGCCATGATCCGCATTCAGGCCCAGGAAGGCGCGGAATCCGTGGAAGGTGCCACCGTGCAGACCGTCGAAGACGCGCTCAGGGCGGTTGATCCAAACATGATCTTTCCGTTCCCATCCGTGGAATCTGTTGGTCCCAAGGTCTCAGGCGAGCTGATCCAGACAGCGGCCATCGCCGTGGTCTTGGCCATCGTCGCGGTGCTGTTCTACATCTGGTTGCGCTTCGAGTGGCAGTTTGCGCTGGGCGCGGTTGCGGCCCTTGTCCATGACGTGGTGCTCACGCTCGGCGTGTTCTCCGAGTTGCAGATCAAGTTCGACCTCGCCATCATCGCCGCGCTTCTGACCATCGTGGGGTACTCGCTCAACGACACCGTGGTGGTCTTCGACCGGGTCCGCGAAAACCTGCGCAAATACAAAAAGAAGGACCTCAAGGACGTCCTGAACATCTCCATCAACGAGACGCTCAGCCGGACCTTCATGACGTCCGTCACCACGCTGCTGGCGCTGTTCGCGCTGTTCATTCTGGGCGGTGATGTGATCCGCGGCTTCGTCTTCGCGATGATCTGGGGTGTGATCGTGGGGACCTATTCCTCGATCTTCGTGGCCTCGGCGATCTTGTTGTGGCTGGGGGTCAAACGCGACTGGTCCAAGCCCGACCTGAACCAGACGGGCAATCAGTTCGGCAATGTCGACGCCTGACACTCCCATGCCTGAAACACACAAAAAGGCCCGCCATGCACCGGCGGGCCTTTCTGCGGTTCTAGCGGGGGGTTCTACCGGCCGAAAAAGAAGAACTTCTTCTTGAACTTGGAGCGGTGGCTGCCAAAGCGGTGGCTGCGGTCAAACCGGCTGAACCGCTGGGTGTGAAACCGGCTGCGGGCAAAGTCGCTGGGATGGGTCACTGTGCCAAACCGGCTGCGGCGGTCAAAGCGGTGGTGGCGGGCGTCCCGGTGCGAAAAGCCGTGGTTGCCGAAGTCTTTGACCACCACCACGCCAAAGTTGGAGTGGCTGGATTTGGCGGCGGCGGGGGCAGGGGCCAGCGCAAGGGTGGCGATGACAGAAAGCCCAAGGGCGGCGGAAGAGAAAAGTTTGATCATGGTCTAGGTCCTTTTGGAGGGGGAAGGCCGGGGTGGCCCTCGTCTTGCGCCCAAGCTAGCGGTATCAATAATTTCGCACAATAAAACCTAACGTGAGGGTTTTGTGTGCATATACGCAATTTCCGTGATCAATTGTTACAAAGCAGTTTGCGGCTGCGTGGCGACGCGCTTGCTGCTAATGGCTGGCCATGAGCTGGGAGAGTTTGATCACAACGGAGCTGGGCTGGATCGTTCTGGGGGCGGTGCTGGCCGGGCTGGTGCGCGGCTTTGCGGGCTTCGGCACGGCGATGGTGTTTCTGCCCGTGGCGGGCTCTGTGGTGTCGCCCATCTGGGCGCTGACGATCATGGTGGTGATGGACGTGATCGGCCCGCTGCCCAACGTCCCACGTGCGCTGCGTGACGGCCATCCGGGCGATGTTGTGAGGCTGTCTGCGGGCATGCTGCTCGCCCTTCCTATCGGTATTTTGCTGTTATCCGCGATGGCGCCGGACGCCTACCGCTATGCGGTGTCGATCATCGCGCTGATCCTGCTGGTGGCCCTGATCATGGGGCTGCGCTACCGTGGCCCGCTTGGCAAAAAGCTAATTTTCGGCACTGGCGCCATTGGCGGCTTTCTGATGGGCAGCATTGGTCTGGCCGGGCCGCCGGTGATCATGCTCTATATGGCCTCGACCCACCCTGCCAAAGTGATCCGCGCCAACCTGACCCTGTTTCTGCTCAGCGCGGATGCCATGTTGCTGGTGTTCTTTGCGATCACCGGGTTTTTGTCGCTGACCCCCGTGGTCATGGGGTTGATCGTGGCGGTGCCCTATCTGCTGGCAAATGTCGCAGGCGCGGCTATCTTCAAACCGGAATACGAGAAAGCCTACCGCATCGCCGCCTATACGATTATCGCAGGCTCAGCGATTGCCGGTTTGCCGATATGGGATTGAACAGATGAAAATCACCGAGATTGACTATGACGCCGCCAAACCCATCGACAGCTACGGGGACGGATTTTTCCGCGTGGCCTCCGAGGTGCATCACGGAGACATGCTGATCTTTCCTGACGCGGTGCTGGCTTGGGGAGGCTACGCCGACCGGGCGGCGATCCTGGCGCAGGCCGACAAGATCGACGTGCTTTTTGTCGGCACTGGCTCCGAGATTGCCCATATCCCCGCCGACTTGCGCACCGAGCTAGAGGCCGCGGGCATCGGGGTCGAACACATGTCGACGCCTGCCGCCTGCCGCACCTATAACGTGCTTCTGAGCGAGGGCCGACGTATCGGGGCGGCGCTTCTGGCGGTCTGACCTCGCGTTCCAAGCGCTTCAATCTGCCTGCAAATTCCTTGCCAGAGCCGCGCAAAGGCCCTGATTGGGTCAGAATTGGCCCGAAAACTTGTCCCCGTTCATAGCGAGGACTTTTTATGAAACTGTTTTACACCGCCGTTTTTGCGGCTGCCATAGCACTGCCGACGGCGAGCACCGCCGCCCCAAAGGTCTATTCCGGGTCTGAGGCGCAGGCCATCCGCTGCGCCCAACTGGTGTTTTTCGCGGCTAATGAGGGCGACAGGCAAGGCTTTCTGTCGCGCAACGACCAGAACGGGTTGAAGGCCTACGGGCTGTATCTGCTGGATCAATACACCACTGGCACTCCGCGCCAGAAGGCCAAGGCGCTCAGCAAGATGTATAATGCGACCGGCTATGTCGAATCCGTGGACAAGTTCGTCAAAAGCCACCGTCGCTGCCAAGCGCAATTCCCGATCCGCTAGGGGCTAACGCCGTCCCAACACCAGGGTCTCGGTCTCGCGCAATAGCTTACGGGTCATCGCACGCTCAAAATCGCGAAATCCCAAAGCGACCTCGATGAACGCATCGGGACCTTGGATGACGCGCCTGCGATAATAAGCCGACAGCGCCATCAGCTCCATCTGCCGCTCGTCGCGGCCAACCGTGAGATCAAGTGCCACCACCAACCCGTTGATTGTGCGCCCCTTCAGGCTGGTGCGCGCAACATGCGGCTCTGGCCCATTGTTGTTGGTGCCATCACCTGACAAGTCCAACGTGTAGCGCCAGCATCCCGGCAGGCGGTTGAACAGCTCTTCGCCCGCCAGCATCGCCGCGCCAATCGCGGTGTCATTGGGGCCCAGCCCACGCTTTGCGTTACGCAATGTGTCAGCCAGCCCGGCAATCGCCTCGGGGCTATCAAGCGCCGTCCAGTCGAAAATCAGCCGTTGATTGGTGCGCCCGGCCCATTCAAACGCCGCCATATAGATCGGCACTTCGGGGCTTTGCAGCACCTGCGCCTGCACGTCCGGGTGCATCAGTGCATTGGCCAGCCCGTCCATCTGCAACCGGTATTCCACCCGGTCCACCGAGCCAGACACATCCATGCCCACCGCAAGCGCCAGACGGCATTGCACCGGCTCCTGCGCAAAAGCGGCGGTGGCGCTGAGACCCAACGCCGCCAGCCAAGTGACATGCCTGAACGCGGCGCGCATCCTACCAGTGACCAGTGTTTTCCATCGAGGCCCACGGCTCTTGTTCCGGCAGGCTGTCGCCCATCTGCAAAAGCTCAACGGAGATATTATCGGGCGAGCGCACGAACGCCATATGCCCGTCCCGCGGCGGCCGGTTGATCGTCACGCCCGCATCCATCAGCTGCTGGCACATCTCGTAGATATTCTCCACCCGGTAGGCGAGGTGGCCAAAATGGCGGCCGTCCGAGGGCAACCCGTCATCGCCGTCCCAGTTATAGGTCAGCTCCACATCTGCGCGGCCGTCGGCCTGATCGGGCGGGCACAGGAACACAAGCGTGAACCGCCCGCCTTCGTTCTCGCTGCGGCGGCGCTCCACCAGCCCCAGCATCTTGTAAAATGCAATCGAGGCATCAAGGTCCTTCACCCGCACCATCGTGTGTAAATATTCAACTTTCATGGTCTTTCTCCTTTGAGGGCAAATCTAGCGTGGGGCCCCGGCGGGACCAGCCTCCGTGCCGATAATCGCGTCGCGGTCCACGGGCCGTATCTTATGCGGGATCAGCGCCGAGCGGCTGACCAGCGTCACCGTGATAAACGCCACATACAGCAGCAAATACCACGAGCCCATCTTGGCAAAGCTCACCGTCTCCCACCGCGCTTGGCCGGCGTAGACCCAGGTCGCCGTGACCGTGGTGCCGATGAACTCAGCCACCCACAGCACAAACCCGCACATCAGCGCGGCCAGCGGCATCGGCATCCACCGCGCCCTGCGCCCGGCGAAAAACCACACCCGCGTGCGCCCGAAGATCAGCACCGAGGCCACGAACAGCCCCACCCGGATGTCATAGGTAAAGTGATGCGCGAAGAAGTTGATGTAGCACAGCGCGCCAAACAAAAACGTAAGCCACAGCGGCGGGTAGGGGGCGAACTTCATGTCGAATATCCGCGTGGCCCGCGCCACGTAGGACCCGACGGAGGCGTACATGAACCCCGAAAACAGCGGTACGCCCGCGATCATGATCACCGCCTCTTCAGGGTAGGACCAGCTGCCCTGGGCGACCTTGAAGAACTCCATGATGGTGCCGGTGAGGTGGAAGATCACGATCACCCGCGCCTCTTCCCAGCTTTCCAGCCGGCTCCATAACATGAAGGCCTGCGTCAGAATCGCAAAGACGAACAGCCCGTCGAACCGCGAGATCACCCACGTCTCCTGCCACACCGCCTTGGAGATCATCAGTGCCGCCAGAAACAACAGCCCGAACAGCGCGGCCCAGGCCTGTTTGGCGAAAAACATCACCGTCTCCGACATCCAGTCGGGCAGCCGGGCGCGCAGGCTGTCGCCCAATCTGGTCTCTAACGCGCGGGTGCCCCAATCTGCCATGGGCGCAATGTGGCAAGGGTCGCGGCGGCCCGCAACGGCAAACTGGCGGCAATCTCTTGGGGATAAGTGCCTACCTTATCTTGATCCCGCGCCGCTTTTGCACGCAATATGTGGCCTTAATCCGCCCGTCACGTTCAAAGCAGTCACAACACAACAAGAGGCCCGCAATGCCCATCTCTCCCGAGCAAGCCCAGGAAATCGAAGATCTTCGTGCCACCACCACGCCCACGCTGCGTGCCACCGTGCCGGGGATGGAGGCGCATCTCTACAAGGCCATCCCGGTGCTGGATCACGGCTTTGTGCGGGTCATCGACTATATGGGTGATGACGCCGCCATCTGTCAGGCGGCCCGCGTCAGCTACGGCAAAGGCACCAAGTCGGTGCAAAATGACGAGGGCCTGATCCGCTACCTGATGCGTCACTGGCATTCCACGCCTTTCGAGATGTGCGAGATCAAGCTGCACGTCAAACTGCCTGTCTTCGTGGCCCGCCAGTGGATCCGGCACCGCACCGCCAACGTCAACGAATACTCCGCCCGCTATTCGATCCTCGACCGCGAATTCTACATCCCTGCGCCGGACGACCTTGCCGCGCAATCCGTTGTCAACAATCAGGGCCGCGGCGAAGCGCTGTCAGGCGAGGAAGCCCAACGCGTGCTGCGTTACCTGCAAGACGACGCCACCCGCGCCTATGATCACTACGAAGAGATGATCTCGGATGATGGCCAACAGGGCCTCGCCCGCGAACTGGCCCGCATGAACCTGCCCGCAAATATCTACACCCAATGGTACTGGAAAGTGGACCTCCACAACCTGTTTCACTTCTTGCGCCTGCGTGCAGATAAACACGCACAATATGAAATAAGGGTTTACGCCGACGCAATTTGCGACGTCGTCAAAGACTGGGTCCCCGCCGCCTACGGCGCATTCGAGGACTACCGCCTAGGAGGCGCCCAGCTTTCCGGCAAAGCCCTCGACTGCCTCCGCCGCATGCTCGCCGGAGAGACCGTCACGCAAGAGACGTCGGGGATGAGCAAGGGCGAGTGGCGGGAGTTTCAGGGGGTTTTGAACGATCCCGCCTGAGGCGGAATGAAAGGCTCCAGTGGAGCGTTTCAAGAGAAACACAGAATATTGTTACGATCATTCATTTAGGGCTACCTAATTTATGAGGAAGTTACTGCTTTTTGGAAATGGCATTGGTCGTGCGCTTGATCCTGTTTATTTCGATTTAGGGCGAGCGTTAAGAACAGCCTGGGATGATCCAGTTGTGCTTAATGACGAGCAAAAACAATTGATTTGGCAATGCTTGCCTGCGGATGTGATTGAAGAAAATGAATTCGTAGCACCGCAAAGTGAAGATCAGCTTGGTCAACTGCAGCGAGTCCTAGCCGCGTGCGATGAAATCCAAAAATGCGAGATCCGTGGGGGTGCAGATTGGTTGAATTCTAATGGAAAGGCCTTTCCATTTGCTATACGCAGTTTCATTCATCGTGCTGCCTCGTATTTTCATGAAGGCGACCACATTCTGCCGGCGACCTTTATTTCACCACTACGGAGCTTCTTGCTTCAGACTAGAAGTCACGTAGTGACGCTGAACTATGACGAGCTACTGTATAGATCTTTCATCGGCACAGAATTGTTCAACGGCTTCCAATGCATGTTGGATGGGTTTGTTGGCGCTTTTAGTACAGATAACCTCTCCCGCTTTAGGCCGAGCCAACAATCCTATTATCTTCACCTCCATGGCTCACCGCTCTATTACTCATCCGTGCATGGCACCTTGCATAAGTCGGGTCTGAAAGCCCTTCCGGAACTTCATGGGTATTCGAGTACACATCTAGTCCTTACGGACGTGAAGTATAAGCGCTCCGTTATCGGTGCGTCGGAGATTTTGAGGACATACTGGGAAGTACTAGAACGAGCGATGAGTGAGTCACAAGGAGTAATTCTTGTTGGATATGGCGGTGATGATACCCATTTGAATGAACTCATTAGAAAGCACTTCACGGATAAACAAATTGAAGTGGTTGAACGAGCACATGACAAATACTCGATCGAACCCACTCGTTCACAACGGTTTGATTTTTGGAGGCTTAGGCTTGGAAAAGCGCCAAGCATATTTTGGCATGAGAATATTTTGAATCATCAAAATTGGAACTACGTCAAACCGCTTGAGTGACGGAGAACTTAGACCTTTAGGCGGTCGTGCACGATCAAAGCAACCCTAGGGTGCGTGATGTGACGCACCGTTAAACCCAATCCCCGGGCACCGCCCGTCGGCGGGTAAACGATTCCCCGGTTCATTTCCGAGAAGCCCATCGACTCCATTAACCATACCGCCATCCCAAGTTTGTAATTTGGTAACCCCAGAGCTATAGTCTGTTCATACATTCGAAGTCACAGGCTTCACCAAAAACAGCCCCAGCGAGAGTGCACTCGCTGGGGCTTCTCTTTTTTGGCTAGTCGCCTAGAAGAGTCGGTAGGCGGCGATCAAAACACCCAATAGCGTCAATATCACCATGACCCACCGATACATCCGGTTCGTCACATGGCTACACCTCCTCTCACCACGAAGTGTCGTGAGTAGAGTCACGCTAGCCGCGTTACGTTAAGCAGGGGTTTCAGTTCCAAGCTGACATTCTGGATTCTGACGATCTGGCAACTGCCGCTCAGCGCACGAAGTCTCGTTAACCATCCCACCACCGCAGGTTTGTAATTTGGTAATCCCTCGCATATATTTTGGGCATCGGTAGGTATGTGATCTTTACTCAGATCATTTCCAAAATGGCCCCGCCAAGTGGTACCTTGGCGGGGCCTCTCTTTTTGCCGTTTCGGCTAGAAGAGCTGATAGACCGCGATCACGACGACCGACGCCGTCAATGTCACCATGGCCCATCGGTAGGTGTTATCTTTCACTCAACATCACCTCCTGACCGCGCGAAGTATCACGCGTAGAGGCACGCTAGCCGTGTTAAGTTAAGCTGGGGTTGCGGGTCAGCGGGATTTCAGATCCGCGACCAGCTCCGCATTTTCAATCTCCCAGGCTTTCAGGCGCAAATAGGCCTGCGTGTTTTCGCGCGGCGGCAGGTAGGACCCGGGCTGTCGCAGCGCTTCGTCTTCCGCGAAATGACGTTTGGCCTGTTGGTAGGTCTCGTTGCAGGCAAATCTCTGCGTTTGGGTGAGTGTGCCTTCCGCCGCGTCGACCGCACAGGCGTAGTAGATGGCGAGCAATGTGACGAGTTCGGGCATGAGGCCTCCGTACTGGTTTGCTCAAGACTAGCGCGAAGACGTCGCACTTGGTGATCAAACCCCCGCGAGGAGGGGGACCTCCGTGCGATCCTTTCCAAGTGGTTAAGGAGTTCGGCTTTGAGTTTTGTACAAAATGGGTTTTGGCCCCAAAAAATTGACCCCATTTTGTACAAAACCACAAAAAAACGGCCTGCAAAGGCAGGCCGCATTCAAAACTCTAGTCGGGTGGAATTTAGTCGAGCGCGACCAGATCACCCGCAGATTGACGCCCGTCGCGGCCTTCAATCATTTCATATTGCACTTTCTGGTCGTCGCGCAGCCCGGTCAAACCGGCGCGTTCAACGGCAGATATATGTACGAACACGTCCTTGCCCCCATCATCTGGTGCAATAAAGCCGAAGCCCTTGGTTGTGTTGAACCATTTTACGGTGCCAGTGGCCATCCCGTCTCTCCTTCTTTGGCCGCCCAGGTTATCCGGCGGTTTGGTGTATGCCAGGTCTTACTTCAGGCACCCGCAAAGCGAAGAAGGCCGAACCGTAAAGTCTGTCTCACAAGTTTCCACATAGTGGAATATGACGAAAAATCAACGATTACTGTTTCTTTGCTGGCGTTTATCATAAATTGAGACGGCGTGAATCGTCCTACTTCTGGAGCCAAATTTGATGAAATTATATGGCATAAAAGCTTGCGATACCTGCCGTAAGGCCTTGAAAATGTTGCAGGAGGCCGGGCGTGAGGTCACATTCGTCGATGTTCGCGACGCGCCCCTGACCCGAGCGCAGCTGGAAACCTTTCATGAAACATTTGGTGATAAGCTGCTGAATACGCGCTCGACCACGTGGCGCGGTCTGGACGACTCAGAACGGACGCATGACCCCCTCGACCTGCTATCAGCCCATCCGACTTTGATGAAACGCCCCGTCATTGATGACGGAACGCTCTATCTTGGTTGGGCAAAAGACACCCAGCAGGCATTGCTCTAAAGGTTAACGAAGATCAGGCGGCGTGGTCTCTTTGACCAGTGCAGTTATCAGCGCGTCCACTGGCTCGACCTTGGTGTGCTTCTCACCCAGCCTGCGCACGGTGACGGTCTGGTCTTCGACTTCTTTTTTGCCGACAGCAAGGATCAGCGGCACTTTCGAGACCGAGTGCTCCCTGACCTTGTAGTTGATCTTTTCGTTGCGCGTATCAGCTTCCGCGCGGATGCCCGCGGCTTTCAACTTCTCAACAATTTCAACGACATAGTTGTCAGCGTCCGACACGATCGAGGCCACTACGGCCTGACGGGGGGCCAGCCACATCGGCAGCTTGCCGGAATGCTCCTCGATCAAAATGCCGATGAACCTTTCAAACGATCCGAGGGTGGCGCGGTGTAGCATGACGGGCCGGTGCTTGGCCCCGTCTTCGCCAATGTAGTTCGCATCCAGCCGCTCAGGCAGGACAAAATCCACCTGATGGGTGCCGCATTGCCAGTCGCGTCCGATTGCATCGGTTAACACAAATTCCAGTTTAGGCCCGTAAAACGCGCCTTCGCCCGGGTTCATTTCCGGCTCGATCCCGGCGGCACGCGTGGCCGACAGAAGCGCGCTTTCGGCTTTGTCCCAAACCTCGTCCGAGCCCGCACGGGTCTCTGGCCGGTCAGAGAATTTCACCCGGAAGTTTTCGAACCCAAGATCGCGGTAAATGCTCGACAGGAAGTCGATATAGACGGCGGTTTCTGACTCGATCTGGTCTTCGCGGCAGAAGATATGGCCATCATCCTGTGTGAAGCCACGCACCCGCATGATCCCGTGCAAGGCGCCTGACGGCTCGTAACGGGCGCATGAGCCGAACTCCGCCATCCGGAGCGGCAGGTCGCGGTAAGATTTAAGGCCCTGATTATAGACCTGCACGTGGCAGGGGCAATTCATTGGTTTGAGCGCGTTAACCGCCTTTTCCCGGGCGTGATCCTCGTCCACTTCGACGATGAACATGTTTTCTTGGTATTTTTCCCAATGGCCTGAGGCCTCCCACAGTTTGCGGTCGACAACTTGTGGTGTGTTCACCTCGACGTAGCCGCCGGCGCGTTGGCGGCGGCGCATGTAGTCCTGCAACTCGGTGTAAATGGTCCAGCCGTTGGGATGCCAGAACACCTGGCCGGGGGCTTCTTCCTGCATGTGGTAGAGGTCCATTTCGCGGCCCAGTTTGCGGTGGTCGCGTTTCTCAGCTTCTTCCAGGAAGTGCAGATATTCCTTGAGTTTTTCCTTGTTCAGGAAAGCCACTCCGTAGATGCGCTGCAGCATCGCGCGGTCGCTGTCACCGCGCCAATAAGCGCCTGCAACGCTCATCAGTTTGAACGCGTCGGCGGGTACTTGGCCGGTATGCTGCAGATGCGGACCGCGGCACAGATCCTGCCACTCGCCATGCCAGTACATCCGCAAGGGCTCGTCGCCGGGTATGGCTTCGATCAGCTCAACCTTATAGGGCTCGTTGCCGTCTTCGTAGAATTTTACTGCCCGTGCACGATCCCAAATCTCTGTGCGAACCGGGTCGCGCAGGTTGATGATTTCTTTCATCTTTTTCTCGATTGCGCCCAGGTCTTCAGGCGTAAACGGCTCGGCGCGGTCAAAGTCGTAGTACCAACCGTTCTGGATGACAGGCCCTATAGTGACCTTCACGTCAGGCCAGATCGATTGCACCGCGCGGGCCATAATATGAGCGAGGTCGTGACGGACCAATTCAAGTGCCGGTTCCTCGTCTTTCATGGTATTGATCGCGATGGAGGCGTCTTCCTCAATCGGCCATTGCAAGTCGTGATGCGCACCGTTCACCGTGGCAGAAATTGCTTTCTTGGCGAGCGAGGTCGCGATAGAGGCCGCTACCTCGGCAGGGGTGACGCCTGCGTCGAATTCGCGTGCGTTGCCATCGGGAAAAGTCAGGGAAATCGAGGCCATGTCTGGCAGTCTCCTCGTCTGTTTGGCGCCTACGAAACGCCCGGTTGCGGGTCTGTATGTCGCACCTGTTTTAAGCGAGAAACGCAGCACGTCAAGCTTGGTGCTGCGCGGGGTGGTATTTCCTTTGCCAAGGCCCTCGCATATCGTGAAACCAAGCAAAGACGGGGGCGTGATGACGCAGCAGTTGAAGACAGAAACAGGCCGGCGGATTGCCTATCACCGGACGGATGGAAACGGTCCGGGTTTGGTGTTTCTGGGCGGGTTCAAATCCGACATGGGTGGTACGAAGGCTGTCCACCTAGAGGCCTGGGCACGGGCACAGGGACGCGCCTTTCTGCGGTTTGACTATTCAGGTCACGGAGAGTCGTCAGAAGCCTTTACTGATGGCTCCATTGGCGATTGGGCGGAGGACGCTGAGGCCGCGATCACGCAGCTTACAGACGGGCCGCAAATTTTGATCGGATCCTCGATGGGAGGTTGGATTTCGCTCCTCATGGCCAAGCGGATTCCTGAGAAAATCGCGGCGCTGGTCACCATCGCCGCCGCCCCCGATTTCACCGAAGACAGCATGTGGGCAGGGTTCACTGACGCTCAGAAAGAACAGCTTGAAGCCGGGCAGGTCGCTTTGCCGTCAGACTATGGCGAGCCCTATATCATCACCAAGCGCCTGATCGAAGACGGCCGCAACCATCTGGTTTTGCGCGACCCGCTGCACCTGCCGTTCCCTGTGCGTTTGATGCAGGGGACCGATGATACGGATGTGGATATGTCGGTCGCATTGCGTCTGATCTCTCACGCAACGGGCGATGATATGCGATTGATCGTGCTGAAAGGGGGCGATCACAGGTTCTCTGATGACGTTGCGCTGAAGCTGGTTGAAGACGCGACAACCAATGCCATGCAGGCGGTGGGGTGAGGCAGGTCTTTCGATGGCTTGGCAAGGCGCTGGCTTTGGTTTTGGCCGCTTTGGCTTTGTTCTGGGTGCTTGGTCCGCGTGAACCGGTGGATGCAAAAATAGAGTTTCAAAGCAGCGCCCTAGGAGATGATCTTGATGTTTATCTGGCCCGCCAAGAGGCTGCGTTTGCTGACATAATCCCGGGGACGGAAAAACAGATCGTTTGGGCAGGTACCCCCGGGACCCAAACGGATTTGGCGATTATCTACCTGCATGGGTATTCGGCCAGCCTGCAGGAAATTCGGCCAGTGCCGGACCGATTGGCGCAGGCTCTTGGAGCAAACCTCTTTTTCACTCGGCTCGCTGGTCATGGGCGCGGCGCGCAGGCGATGGCGGAGCCCAGCGCGGGTGCGTGGGTCGAGGATGCGGCGGAGGCATTGGCGATTGGACGTAAGCTCGGTCGCAGCACAGTGGTCATTGCAACCTCTACGGGCGGTACGTTGGCCGCGATTGCGGCCACAGACCCAGCCTTGATGGAGGCGGTCGCAGGGATCGCCTTCATATCCCCGAACTTTGCGATCAAGAACGAGGCAGCCGCATTGCTGACCGCCCCTATGGCGCGGCGTTGGTTGCCTTTATTGGTCGGCCCGGATCGCAGTTTTGAGGCGCTAAACGAGGGCCACGCGACATACTGGACAACCAGCTATCCAACCGTTTCGGTGCTGCCGATGGCGACTTTGGTTGCCCATGCGCGAGGTCTGGATTTCGCTGAGGCGACAGTGCCCGCAGCGTTCATCATGTCTCGCGACGACAAAGTCGTCTCTCCGGATGCCACGCTTAAGGTGGCGGAGGCATGGGGCGGCAAGACAGACATTTTCTGGCGCGAACTGGGGCCGGGGGATGACCCCTATGACCATGTGCTGGCGGGTGATATCCTGAGTCCGAGCCAAACCGACGAGACGGTCAACCTTCTGAAAACATGGGTGGAGTCCTTGCCATGACGTTTGAACAACGGGTCAGTCTGATCACCCTTGGGGTACAGGATATCGACGCGTCAGCGGCGTTTTACGAGGCGCTTGGCTGGCAACGCGTGTACAGCCCGGACGGGGTGATTGCCTTCGACTTGATTGCACAGACCTTGGGGCTCTACCCGGCGAGCGGCCTTGAAGACGAGCTGGGGCTTGAGCGCGGCACCTTGTCGGGTCGGGCAGCGGCGTCGCTTGGATATAACGTCCGGGAAAAAGCCGATGTGGCGGAGCTCCTTGCACTGGTGGAACCGGCAGGCGGCAGCATCCTCAAACCCGCGCAAGATGTGTTTTGGGGCGGGCACCACGGCTATTTCGCCGACCTTGACGGCCATATCTGGGAGGTTGCGCATAACCCGTTCTCCCCACTGCGCGACGATGGCGCATTTCGCTGGAACGGGTATTGATGCGCAAACCGGCCTCCATGTGGTCGCTGGAGACTTTGGGTCGCGTTCGGCTGTCCAAATATTTCTTTATGCGTGAATTTCTGTACTCCGAGATCAGCAATTTTCATGAAAAGCAGAACCTGCCGGAGAATCCGGATTTGGCCATTGAGGTCGGACGCGCCTTTTGCACCGAACTGCTGGACCCGCTGCATGAAACCTTTGGCTGTGTCACCGTCCGTTCTGGTTACCGCTCGCCCGAATTGAACAAATTTGGCAATGAAAATAAGCTGAACTGCGCCCGCAACGACTACCCCGGCGAATGCCATATCTGGGATCGAGGCGCGGGGGACGCACGTATCGGTGGGGCCAGTATCGTCATCCCGTGGTTCGCGGATCAGTATGCACAGGGGCGCGATTGGCGAGATCTGGCGTGGTGGATCCATGACCATCTGCCCTATTCCGAGCAGTGGTATTTCCCCAAGTTGGCCGCCTTTAACCTGACATGGGAGCCGCATCCCCGGCGCACGATTTCAAGCTATATCGCGCCGCGCGGCAAACTTCTGGCAGCAGGTCAGGAGCCCGACGAGCCGCTCGTCCAAAGACAGGCAAGATACGCCGATTTCCCACCCTTCCGAGGTGTCGCGCAACCTGATATTCCCAAGCGGCGGTCCGCAGGAGATAGCCAATGACATTGCCCCAAACACCCTCCTTCCGACTTGACGGAAAACGCGCCTTTGTTCCGGGCGGGTCGCGCGGCATCGGGCTTGGTTGCGCGTTGGCCTTGGCAGGGGCGGGTGCAGAGGTGCTGATCGCAGCACGTGGCGCGGATGCGGTCGCGGACGCGACAAAGCAAATGATTGATGCAGGTTTGAAGGCCAACGGAATCGCGCTTGACGTGACCGATTTGGACGCCGTGCGGCAGGTCTTCACCCAACATGGCCCGTTTGACATTCTGTGCAACTCCGCCGGTCTGGCGCGGCATTCCAAAGCGGTCGACACGGCGCCGGAGGATTTCGACGCGGTGATGAATATCAACGTCCGGGCGGCGTATTTTCTGGCGCAACAGGCGGCAATTGGGATGAAAAGCCTCAAAGGAGGCTCGATAATTCAGATCTCCAGCCAGATGGGCCATGTCGGCGGGCAGGAGCGCGCGGTCTATTGCGGCACGAAACACGCTGTTGAAGGGATCAACAAAGCCATGGCCATTGAGCTTGGCCCCGACGATATCCGCGTGAATTCGATTTGCCCGACTTTCATCCGGACCCCTTTGACAGAACCTACATTCGCGGACCCGGCCAAACGCGCCTGGATCGAGGACAAGATCAAACTGCCTCGCGTGGGCGAGATCGAAGACATCATGGGCGCTGTTGTTTTTCTGGCCTCTGATGCCTCGGGTCTCGTCACCGGTACCTCCATTCTGGTCGACGGTGGCTGGACCGCTGGGTAAGGGCGGCTTGCAAGTGGCCTCTCTTTACGGAACAACTGGCAAAATAGGGGGACAGGGAATGAGCATCAAGACAACGCATGTGGGCAGCCTGCCACGGACCCAAGAGGTCGTGGATATGATCTTCGCGCGCGAGAATGGCGACAGCTATGACCGTGCCGCATTTGAAAACGTGATGCGCGATGGTTGCGCCGCGACCGTGGGTCGGCAGGCGGAAGCGGGGATCGGCATTGTCAGTGACGGCGAGACCTCGAAGATCAGCTACGCCACCTACGTCAAGGATCGCTATACCGGGTTTTCTGGCGACAGCCCACGCAACGCGCCGGGCGACCTGAAGCTTTTTCCTTCGTTTCTGAAACGACTGGCCGACGAAGGGGGCACGCCGCAATATGCTCGTCCGATGTGCACCGGCGAGGTGAAGAGCAAAGGGCAGGACGAACTGCTCGCCGATATTGCGAACCTTAAGGCAGGTATGGCGGCGCACGGCGTGAATGAAGGCTTCATGAATGCGGCCTCTCCGGGGGTGATTTCGCTGTTCCTGCAAAACGATTTTTACCCGACGCGGGAGGCCTATCTGGCGGCTTTGGCCGACGTGATGGCTGAGGAGTATCGCACAATTGTGGATGCCGGGCTGTACCTGCAGCTCGATTGCCCAGACCTTGCTTTGTCGCGCCATATGCTCTTTGGGGACCTCAGTGACGCTGAGTTTCTCAAGATTGCCGGGACCCATGTCGAGGCGCTGAACCACGCGCTCGATGGCATCGATCCTTCGCGGGTGCGGGTGCATATCTGCTGGGGCAACTACGAGGGCCCGCATGTCTGCGATATCGACATGGGCAAGGTGTTTCCGACCCTGATGGATGTGAACGCGTCGCAACTTTTGTTTGAGACCTCTAACCCGCGTCACGCGCATGAATGGACAGTGTTCCGAGACCGCGCGGCAGAGATACCTGAGGACAAAATTCTGGTGCCGGGTGTGGTGGATTCTACCACCAATTTTGTCGAGCATCCCGAGGTTGTGGCTCAGCGACTTGAACGTTTCCTACCTTTCATGGGGTCAGAACGTGTAATTGCTGGTTCGGATTGTGGTTTTGGAACATTCGCCGGTTTTGGCGCTGTTGATCCGGATATTGCTTATGCCAAGCTCGGCTCCCTCGTCGCTGGCGCTGAAATTGCCTCTGCTCGACTGTGACTGAGCCTCTGGTTCTGCTGCCGGGAATGATGTGCGATGCACGTCTTTTCGGGCCACAGATTGATGCCTTTGGAGCGGAGCGCGACGTTCTGACCCCTTCGATTGGTGGGCACGAAAACGTGCATGACATCGCCTCCGAGATTCTGCGCGGGGCTCCTGAAAGCTTTGCACTCGCAGGGCTGTCGCTGGGCGGTATTCTTGCGATGGAGGTCATGCGTATTGCGCCTGAGCGGGTCACTCGGCTTGCGTTGATGGACACCAATCCGAAAGCAGAAACGGATTCTGTCGCAGCCCTCAGAGAACCCCAGATCGCGAAAGTCCGCGCGGGCCAACTTGCCGAAGTGATGCGCGACGAGATGAAACCCAACTACCTTGCCGACGGGCCGGGACGTGCGGCAGTTCTGGATCTGGTACTGGACATGGCAATGGGGCAGGGGGCAGAGGTCTTCATACGCCAATCGCGGGCGTTACAGACCAGACCGGATCAGCAAGAGGTGCTGCGCTCTTTAGTGGTTCCGACGCTGATCTTATGCGGCGCGGAAGACAGCCTTTGCCCTTTGCACCGGCACACTCTGATGGCCGAGTTGGTGCCCGGTGCGGAATTGGTTGTGGTGGAAGGCGCGGGCCACCTGCCGACGCTAGAGCAGCCCGACGCGGTGATCCGCGCGATGAAAGCGTGGCTGGCGCGCTAGACTGCGAGCCGCCCGGTTTTGATCGGGGTCACGTTCTTGCGGGACTTTGTGGTTTTCAGGACGCGTTTGCCTTTGACGGCGCTGTTTGCGTCGATGAAGTCCAGAACCAATGGCCGGATGTTGTTGCGCCAGCTTTTGCCTGCGAAAATCCCGTAATGGCCGGTACCTTCTTCTAGATGGCTGGCCTTTTTGTCGTCTGGCAGCCCGGTCAGCAGGTCCAATGCCGCGATGCATTGGCCCGGCGCCGAAATATCGTCATTGGCGCCTTCGACCGTTTTCACGGCCACGTCGGTGATTCTGCCGATATCGATTGAAACACCATTCACGACGAAATTATTCTTGGCTATCTCGCCGTTTTTGAAAATGCGCTCGACGGTGGAGAGGTAGAACTCCGCAGGCATATCCATCACGGCGAGGTATTCATCGTAAAATTTGTTGTGGCGGTCATGGTCGCCCGCCTCGCCTTTGGAGACCCGCAAGATCTGATCAAAGAAAGCTTTGCTGTGGGTGTCGGCGTTCATCGACATGAAGGATTGCAACTGCAGAAGCCCGGGATAGACCATCCGGCCGACGCCTGCATGTTTGAACCCAACACGTTGGATCGCCATTTCCTCAAGCTGCCCCATTGTGACGCGGCGACCAAAGTCAGTTACGTCGGTCGCGGCTGCATCCGGATCAATCGGCCCACCGATCAGTGTCAGCGTCTTGGGTTGGGACTTGGGATCTTCTGCCGCTAGATATGCGGTCGCAGCCAGCGCCAAAGGTGCAGGCTGGCAGACGGCGATCACATGGGTCTCAGGGCCCATTTCTTTCATGAATTCAGCTAGGTAGAGGGTGTAGTCCTCGATATCAAACTTGCCGTCGCTAACAGGAATGTCCCGCGCATTGTGCCAATCGGTGATGTACACCTCGGCGTCCGGCAGCAGAGAAATGACGGTCGAGCGCAGCAAAGTGGCGTAGTGGCCGGACATTGGCGCTACGAGCAAAATCTTGCGAGGGGATGGGTCGCGGTCGGTGACGTCAAAGCGGACCAGATCACCAAATGGGCGGCTCAGGACGATCTCGGTCTCGACGATATGGTCGCGGCCATCGGCGGCCACCACAGGCGGCAAGTTCCAATCGGGCTTTGCAACCATCCGCGAGAAGCTGCGCTCGGTGACCTGACCCCAGGCCTCCAGCATCTTGAAATAGGGGTTCGGCGTCAGAGCAAAAGCGGGGTGAGACCCCACGGCCTGGGCTGTGGCTCCCAACCATTGATTGGTCAGGCGCATGGATTCCATAATGTCGTATGTGACCATGTACTTCACAGCCGTCTCCTTTCGCGAGTAACATACCCGCTATGCGCTGATGCGGCTTCCAACCAAAGCGGCGGAACGGTAACAGCTTGATACGCGTTATTGTGCAACTGCAGCATAAACTAGGGTGGGAAAATTTCGATGACAACCGAAACTGACGATGGCGCCGAAAAACTTTCTGCCGAGCGACTGGAACGCCTCACTGCGAATATGGCCCGGATTGACGAGCTGACAAAGCGCATGGCCGCGGCGATGGGACAGCGCAAAACAGCTGATCCCGGCCTGCAGGGCCCCGGCCAAGACCTCTATATGAAGGCCGCCGCCGCCTATATGGCCGAAATGATGGCCAACCCCGCCAAGATGATCGAGCATCAGGTTGGATATTGGGGCAAGTCTCTGAAGCACTATGTTGAGGCACAGCAGCAGTTGGCTCAGGGCAAACTTGAGCCGCCGGAAGATACTGGCCCCTCAGACCGCCGTTTCAAAAACGAGATGTGGGACACCAACCCCTACTTCAACTTCATCAAACAGCAATATTTGCAATCCAGCGAGGCCATCACCAGCGCAATGGACGATTTGTCCACACTGGAAGGCGTCGACAAGGGGCGAGTGTCCTTCTTTGCCCGTCAGATCGTCGATATGTTTGCGCCGACCAACTTTTTGGCCACCAACCCCGATGCGCTCAGCCGCGCGGTGGAGACGGATGGCGAGTCGCTGGTCAAAGGGCTTGAGAACCTCGTGGCAGATATCGAGCGCAATGAGGGCGATCTGCTGGTCAGCCTCGCTGATGGGCAAGCCTTTGAAGTGGGCAAGAACATCGCGGCGACCGAAGGCTCCGTGGTCTATCGCAACCGCATGTTTGAGCTGATCCAATACGCTCCGACCACCGATAAGGTGAAAGAGACGCCGCTGATCATCTTTCCGCCGTGGATCAACAAGTTTTACATCATGGACCTGAAACCAGCCAATTCGCTGATCAAGTGGATCGTCGATCAGGGTTACACCTTATTCATCGTCTCTTGGGTCAACCCGGATGAAAGCTATGCGGATGTCGGGATCGATACTTACGTTGATGAGGGCTACCTGACTGCGATCAACGAGGTGAAGAAGATCACCAAGCAAGAACAGGTCAACGCAGTTGGCTATTGCATCGCGGGCAGCACGCTATCGATGGTTTTGTCTTTGATGGAGAAACGTGGCGACACCTCGGTGAAATCCGCGACGCTGTTCACTACGCTCACCGATTTTGAGGATGCGGGCGAAATGGCCGTGTTTCTTGACGACGATTTTGTCGACGGGATCGAGCGGCAAGTGGCTGAGAAGGGCTATTTGCACTCCTATTTCATGTCGCGAACCTTCTCTTATCTGCGGGCCAACGACCTGATCTACGCCCCCGCGATCCGCAATTACATGATGGGGGAGGCCCCACCTGCCTTTGATTTGCTCTATTGGAATGGTGACAGCACCAACCTGCCGGGCCGCTTCGTGGTCGAGTATCTGCGTGGCCTGTGCCAGGACAACAAATTCGCCAAAGGTGAGATGGAAATTCTAGGCGAAACCGTCAGCCTTGATACGGTGCAGCACCCGGTGTGCGCCATTGCCTGCGAAACCGACCACATCGCCGCGTGGAAGGGCAGCTTTAACGGCGTCAAGCAATTCGGCTCGGACGATAAGACCTTTATCGTATCGCAGTCAGGCCATGTCGCAGGGATCATCAATCCGCCCAGCAAGAACAAGTACGGCCACTACACCAACCCGATTGTCTCGGGTGCGCCCGAGGACTGGATGGAGGCGGCGAAATTCAACGAGGGCTCGTGGTGGCCGCGGTGGGAAGGTTGGCTGAAGAAAAGTTCCGGCAAGGAGGTAAAAGCAAGAATCCCCGGAATAAAATCGCATCCCGTTTTAGAAAAAGCGCCGGGAACTTACGTAATTCCGAAGTCAAGTGATTGAAATTAAACCATTTTGTTCTTCTGAAAGTTTTTTGCTGCAATGCAGCATAAATACTTGAAATGCTGCATTGCAGCGGGTATATATGCTGCAGACGCAAACAGAAGCGGGGCCACTATCCGGTCCCACATAGGAGACTAAAACGATGGCTAAGCAACAAGACTTCACAAAGATTTTCTCGGACATGACAGCTGCATTCCCAGTCGACATGACCGCAATGAACGACCTGATGAAAAACTCTGCCGCTTTCGGCGAGAAAATGTCCCGTGTCGCTCTGGACGCAGCTTCGACTTCTACCGAGCTGTCCTCCAAATACGCAAAAGAAACACTGGCGAAAATGTCCGGCGTGACCAAAGCGCAAGCCGAGCCTGCTGACTACACCAAAGCGGTCACAGACTTCGCATCCGCCCAAGCAGAATCTGCCGCTGAGCACATGGCTGCTTTCGCTGAAGTTGCGAAAAAAGCGCAAATGGAAACTGTTGAGCTGCTGATGGCTGCTGGCAAAGACGCTTCTGAAGAAGCAACTGCTGCTGTCAAAAAAGCAACTGACGACCTGACAGCTCAAGCAAAGAAAGCTGCAAAAGCAGCCTAAGAGTTCGAGCAGTAACGAGTTTTCTAGGGGTCGTTTCCTCCCAACTGACCCCGGAGTATAAAGGCGCGCCTTTCATGGCGCGCCTTTTGTTATGGGAAGCCTAAGACTGCGCTTCCAGCCAATCCCGTGCCATCGCGGTCCAGCCGCGCGGCAAGCCGTGACCGCCATCATGTTCACAGAACTTCACCGCCCCCTCGTTGCAACTCGCCGACCATTCACGGCAGCGAAACTGCTCCCCGATGGTGATCTCATCAGGGTTCGAGCGGCACTGATTGGTCTCACGCAAAAGCCCCAAGGCTTCGAACAGATCGCCCTGATGCCAGTCTCGAATGCCGCGCCCCTCAAAAGGCACCTGACCATCGCCGAACCCGTGGATTTGCAGCAGATTAAACGCGCCACCGGGGCAGGTGGTTTCTGGAATGGGGCGGCGCAGCGCACCCGAGACGGAAACGATGCCCGCAAAAGCCTCGCCCGCGTAACATCCCATCATCCATGCCATCGAGCCCCCGGCAGAGAAACCAGATGCGTAGACCCGGTCGCGGTCGATAGGGACTTGGCGCGCGGCGTCTTCAATGACGGCCAAGGTAAACGCCACGTCATCGCGTGCGGTGGAGGTCACGCGTGCCGGCCATGCGCGGATACCGGTCTCGGCCCGTGCCTCGCCATTGGGGGCGATCAGCAGATAGCCTTCCTCCACGAAATCCTTGTTCAGCCCACCTGATCTGAACACCATCGACGCTTTGGAATTATGCCCGTGGAAGAACACCAAAGCAGGCAGGGGCGTGGTGCCGTCCCAGTCGGGAGGGGTGATCAGATGGTAGTCGCCGTTCTCAAGGGTGCAGGGCGCGTCTTGGCCGCAAGGGGCGGATTGGGCTGTGGCGGCCAGTGGCGAGATTGCCAACACCAGTGCTGCGGATGCGAGAAGATGGTTCACAGATGGGCCCTTCATTGCTGTTATCTTGCGGGCAAACTGGCACAGCCACGAAAAGAGCGCATCTCGCATTGACGTGATCAGCACAAGAAACTTGGGGTGACACGTTCCGCTTTCAATTCTTGCGAAGCTGCGCTAGCGTTTTCTGCACTGCAAAAAGGGGAGAGTTTGCATGGCCAAGACCGAAGGCGCGCCGCTGCTGA
This sequence comes from uncultured Litoreibacter sp., assembly GCA_947494645.1. GTDB lineage: Bacteria > Pseudomonadota > Alphaproteobacteria > Rhodobacterales > Rhodobacteraceae > Litoreibacter. The sequence goes on along the minus strand of CANLVO010000001.1, from coordinate 1,755,729 downwards.
TCAAGAGATATGCCAGCCGCAGGCTCTATAATACGGAGACCAGCGACTACGTCACCTTGGACGATATTTCAGGGTTCATTCGTGAAGGCCGGGACGTGCAAATCGTGGACCTGAAAAGCGGTGACGACCTGACACGGCAATATCTGCTGCAAATCATCGCGGAGCGTGAAAGTCGCGGCGATAATGTCTTGCCCACAAATGTCCTGACCGACCTCGTACGCAGCTACACGGAAGGTGCGCAGACGATGGTACCAGATTTTCTGGCCGCCAGTTTCGACATGCTGCGCGACGGGCAGGCCAAGATGGTCGAACAGATGTCCTCCCCGATGGGCTCCATGCCCGGGTTTGACCAGATCAAGCAACAGCAAGAGGCCTTCATGAAAACCATGATGGGCGGCTGGGCGGCGGGCTCTGGCCCCGCGGCGGAGAATGATGAGGCGGATGACAGCTCCTCGACTTCCGAGCTGGACGCGATCAAGAAACAGCTTGCCGACATGCAGGCGGCGCTGGCCAAAATGGGCAAATAACCAAAACGTAAACAGAGTGTTTCGTTGGGTAATCCTCGCCAAACTGCGTTCTGCGATGCAGGCTTGATCACATGAGCCATCATTCATCAGATGACTACCCCGCCTATGCCACCTCTGAAAAGGTGGCAGATGGGGCAGTGCATCTGGCCGGCATCGGGGCGGCGCTGATCGCCATATTTGTCTTTCTGGGATTGCACGCACAGATGGTGAGCGCCGGGGTTTTGACGGGTCTTACGATATACTGGGTCGGGCTGGTGGCGATGCTCAGCATCTCCTTCTGCTACCACATGAGCCCTTCAGAACGGCTGCGCCCAACACTTCGCCGCGCCGACCATGCCGCGATTTTCCTGAAGATTGCAGGAACTTACACGCCCTTCGTGATCGCGATTGGCACTGCGTTTAGTTACGTCATTCTGGCGGTGGTCTGGGTATTGGCGCTGGCGGGCGCGGGAACAAAGCTGTTCATGTGGCGCAGGCCCGGGAAGCTGAACGCGGCGCTGTATCTCGGCCTTGGTTGGATCAGCGTCCTGCTCATCTGGAGCATCTTCCAGGCCTCGCCCGCTGCTGGGTGGTGCGCAGTGGCGGGCGGGCTGCTTTATTCAGCAGGCGTGGTGTTCTTCCATTGGGAAAGCCTGAAATATGCCAATGCCATCTGGCACGGCTTCGTGGTCGTCGCCTCCGGCTTCTTCTTCGCCTCTGTCTGGCTTTGCACCACAGTTTAGCGACTACAGCGTCGCGGTCAGAAGCACGTCATCTACCTCCAGCCCAGCGCCACCCGTGATTGTAGCCACGGCTTGCGCATCAAGTAGGATCTGCACATCTTCCGTGCCGTCCACCGCAGCGATTGAGACGCTGGGAACGCCACCGCTGCCATCTGCATAGTGGATTTGGATCCTGTCCTCGGTGGCGTCATAGTCGGTGATCGTCACGCCGGTATCGGGATCATCCGCGTTGATCACGCGGAACAGGTCCGCCCCCGCACCGCCTGTGCCGGTGTCTTCGCCGTAAAGCCACAAAGTATCGTCACCGTCTTCGCCATAGATCGTGTCGATACCCCGGTCTACGCCCCCAATGCCGTCCAGACGGTCGCCGCTGATCACGTCATTGCCCGCGCCGCCGTAAATCACGTCATTGTCGCGCGCGCCTTCCAGCTGGTCATCACCCGCGCCGCCATAGATCAGGTCGTCATCGAGGCTGCCATCGACGACATCGTTGCCATCGCCGCCAAAGACGGTGTCATTGCCGCGACCTGCCGCTATTTCGTCGTTACCGTCGCCACCAACCCCGATGTCATCGCCCTCAAAAAGCACAAGAAAATCGTCGCCAGCCCCGCCATCGAGATAGTCGGCATTGACGGTCCCGGACGCCACATCATCCCCGCCACCTGCGAAGATCGCGGTCGCGGGGTCGCTGCCATCGGGCGTCAGAACGTCAGCGTTTTCCGTGCCGAGAAGCTCCTGATCATAGAGAGCGGCGTCGTAAACCGGGGTGATGTCGGGCTCCACATCGCGCGTGGCCTCCTCATCATCATCGGCAAAAAGGTCATCAAGCCCGCCGATCTGCAACGCTGCCGCGAGCAGGAAGAACAACATATTCCCCATGAAAGCCGCATCTACAAACACACCTGAACCTCTTACCTACTCAGCAAGAGGTCAGGCTAGCGGCTGTGCCTTAAGAAGGGTTTAAGCGACCTCTTTGAATACAGTTCTCAGTGCCGCATCGAGCTTTTCGAACATCTCGTCCATTTGCGGCTCTGTCATGATGAAGGCCGGGCAAAGCACCACCGCTTGGCCGAGCGGGCGACAGATCAACCCGTGATCGGTGCAGGTGTTGGCAATCCGCTCGCTTACACTGAGATGCCCCTCGAAAGGCGTCTTGGTGGCCTTGTCGCGCACAGCTTCCACCGCGCCCATCAGGCCTTTGCCACGCGCCTCGCCGATATTTGGGTTCTCCAAGAGCCAATTCAGGCCGGCTTCGAATTTCGGGGTGAGGGCGCGCACGTTCTCCATCAACCCTTCGTTCAGGATCACGTCGATGGCTTTGAGGGCCACGGCGCAGCCCACCGGATGGCCGGAGGCGGTGAAGCCATGCGGGAATTCCTCAATCGCGTCGGCGGCGGCTTGCAGCCGGTCTGTTAGCTCCGGCCCAAGGATCACCGCGCCCATCGGGAAATACCCGGCCGTCAGGTTCTTTGACGATATGATCGCGTCGGGCATGAAATCATAAGTCTCCGCACCCCAAACGGCACCGGTGCGGCCAAAACCGCAGATCACCTCGTCGGAAATCAGTGGGATGCCGTGCTTACGCAGCACGCTCTGGATCGCCTGAAAATATCCTTCAGGCGGCGGTATGACCCCGCCTGCGCCCAGTACGGGCTCTGCGAAGAAACCCGCAATCGTATCGGCCCCTTCGCGGGCGATCATCTCTTCCAGCTCACGGGCCAGCCGGGCCGTGAAGTCTGCCTCGCTTTCACCCTCGCGACCCTCGCGCCAGTAATGCGGGCAGGTGAGGTGCAGGAATCCATCCAGCGGCAGGCCGAAGACCTCGTTATAGGGCTTGCCCGTCATCGAGGCCGAGACCGCAGTGACGCCGTGATAGCCGTTCTTGCGGGTGATGATCTTGCGCTTGTTCGCATGGCCTTCGGAGCCGCCCAGAAACCAGAGCATCTTGACCATCGTGTCATTCGCCTCAGAGCCGGAGTTGGTGTAGAACACCTTGCCACGCTCAAAGGGCGAGACCTCGACCAGTTTCTCGCTCAGCATCACCGTTTGATCCGACATGCGTCCGAAAAACGCGTGGTAGCCGGGGAAGCGGTCATATTGCGCCTTGGCGGCCTCCGCCAGACCGGGGTGGTCAAAGCCCGCTACCATGTTCCAAAGCCCTGAATTGGCGTCGAGATATTGCCGCCCATGGACGTCAAACACGTAAGGGCCTTGCCCGTGGGTCAGCACCACTGCGCCTCGTTCGTTGACGGAAGGCAGATCGGTGAAGCCGTAAAAGGAGTGGGCGTCGGCCCGGGCTTCCCAAGAATTTGGAGATTCGTCGCGCATTTGAGGCTCCCTGATGGTCGAAATTTACGCTAGAGGGAGATCACGGGCGGGGCAATCGGAACCACGCCGCAGGAGCGCATATGGTTGATACACCGGGTAAGATCACGCTGTGGCAGATGGAGATCTTCTTGGCCGCCGCCGAAGAAGCATCCATTTCCGCAGCTGCGCGTAGGCTTGGGGCGTCAAATTCCGCCGTCAGCCAGCAATTGTCCAACCTTGAGGCAGCACTTGGGGCGCGACTGCTGGAACGTGGCGAACGCCCGATGTCATTGACCGCCGCGGGCGAGATGTTTCAACGCCGTGCCCACACCATCCTGCATGAGGCGGCCCAAGCCACAGCCGAGCTGACCGTGCGCGATATGTCGAGCCGGGTGCGCCTGCGTCTAGGTATGATCGAGGATTTCGACGCCGACGTGACGCCTGCGCTGCTGATGAAGCTGGCAGAAACCATGCCCAAGGCGCGCTTCCTGTTGGAAACGGCCCCCAGCCACAGGCTCATTGACAAGCTTGATACGCGTGGGCTCGATCTTGTGGTGGCGGCAGAGCCCAGTGACGTGCCGTCTTCCATGGTGGTCCATCCGCTGTTGCAGGACCCCTATATCGTAGTCACGCCGCGCCGTATGGTGCGGGACGAGGCCAAGCTACTCGATACTTTGCGCCAGACGCCTTTGATCCAATACACCGCGCAAGAGCTGATGGGCCGCCAAATTGCAGGCCACCTGGCACGGCAGAACCTCGTGCCGTCACATCGGTTCGAGCTCGACAGCTACCATTCGATCATGGCGATGGTCGCCCGTGGCGAGGGGTGGGCGATCCTGACGCCTTTGGGCGTGATGCGGGCCAAGCGCTTCATGGACCGGGTCGAAACCTTCCCGCTGCCTTTCGCGCCCTTGTCGCGCCAAATCTCGCTAATCGCGCGGCGTGACAGCGAAGAGGAGCTGCCCACTCAGCTCGCCGCGGAATTGCGCCCGTTAATCGCAGCAGAACTGATCGAGTTCTGTCACAGCCGCATGCCGTGGTTGGCGAAGGAGATGACGGTGCTTGGGTGACGCGTCGCCGCAAGCATTTCTGCCAAAAAGAAACCCGTGAGACCTAGCCTTTGACCATCATAGCGGCATCGATCAAGGCATCCGCAACGAAGTCCAGATCATCGCGTGATAGTCGTACCGGCAGGCGCACGTCGCAGGCCACGGCCAGCATCGCGCGGGTTTGAGGCAGGGACGGCGTCTCACCTTCGATAAACTCCCAGTTCCAGAAGGCTCGCGCGTTGTCTGTGCTGAGGCCGAAGATCTGGGCGGTGACGCCGTTCTGCTTGGCAAACACCAGAAAGGCGCGGCACTCGTCCGGTGTGAACTCCATCATGTTGAACTGGATCGAATCCGGTGCGCGGGTTTCTTGTGCTGAAGGGGGCGGGACGTCGAAATAGCCGCTGTCTTGCAGTTTGGCCGCTACGTAGTCGTGGTTTTCCAGACCGTCACGCACGCGCCGTGGCAGCTCGGCCAGTTGAGGCCGGATCACGCAGGCGCTGAGGTTCTGCATTCGCAAGTTGTAAAGCGGCAGCTTGTTTTGCCATTTGGCTGCGGCTTCTGCAATGTCGCCATGCTTCTTCCAATTGTGCTCATAAGCCCCTGACATGATCACCGCGCGGGCCACCAGATCAGCGTCATCGGTGACGAGAATGCCACCTTCGCCCGCGTTGATCATCTTGTAGGACTGGAAAGAGAAACAGCCAACGTGGCCCATCGTGCCGATCTTTTGGCCATTCCACAGGGTGCCCAGCGAGTGTGCGGCGTCCTCGATCACCGGCAGGCCGTGAGTCTCGGCCAGCGCCAGTATCGCGTCCATATCCGAGGTGTGGCCGCGCATATGGCTGATCAGAACGGCATCGGCCTCCGTGATCTTGCGTTCGAAGTCGGCCAAGTCGATGCGATAGTTCATACCGACTTCGACCAGCACGGGCTGCATCTCTGCGTGGACCACGGCAGAGGGCACGGCGGCGAAGGTGAAGGCCGGGATCAGCACTTTGGCGCCTTTCGGCAGACCCAGCGCTTTCAGCGACAAAAACAGCGCGGCAGAACAGGACGATACGGCCAGGGCGTACTTAGTTCCCATCATCTCCGCGAACTCGCGCTCCAGCAGCGCGACGGGCGCGTCTTGAGGTGCGGTGTAGCGGAACAGGTCGCCTGATTGCAGCAAGGCTGCAATCGCCTCTTTGGCGGCTGCGGGGATTGGTTCGGCTTCGTGAAGGTCGGGGGCAGCGGTGTGAAAATCGCGCATGGTTGCGTCCTTGCCTGAAAAGGTAATTTCCGAAAAGCCGTAACATAGTTTCAGATATTCGGCTAGATACCAATACGGTCCCGCAGAGCATACCAGCTCATGGCGAGCGCCAGCAGCGGGCTACGAAACGCGCCGCCGCCGGGGAAGCGTGGGGTGGGCAGGGACGAAAGAAGCGCCAAGCCCTCGGATTGAGCCACAGTTGCTTCTGCCATCAGTTTGCCGGCCATTGTTGCCATGGCCACACCAGTGCCGGAATAGCCTGAGGCGATCAGCACATTGGGGGCAGGGCGGGCCACGTAGGGGAGGCGCGACATGGTGATAGCGAGGGTGCCGCCCCAAGCGTAATCCAGCTTGAGGCCTTTCAGGTTCGGGAAGGTCTGTTCCAAAGGCTTGCGCACGAGTGAAGCAATGTCTTTCGGAAAGCGGTAGCCGTAACTTTCGCCGCCGCCGAAAAGCAGCCGCCCATCCTCCGATTTGCGGTAGTAATTCACCACGAAGCGACTGTCATAGGCGCAGTGATCTTGGTTAAGAATGGATAAGCCTCGGTCGCCAAGCGGTTCTGTTGCCACAATGAAATTGTTAATCGGCATGACGCGGGCGCGACTGCTACGGCTCAGCCCGGTGCCGTAGCCATTGGTGGCGATGATCACATGATCCGCGCTCACCCGCCCTTGATCACTGCGCACGGTCGCCGGGCTACCATCCGTGATGTCATGCACGCGGGTCGTCTCGAATATCCGAACCCCGGCGGCAATACAGGCGCGCGCCAGCGAGAAGACGTAGCGCAGCGGGTGCAAATGCCCTCCGGCCATATCCAGTGCGCCGCCTGCATAGCTGTTACTACCGGTCAGCGCCCGAACCGCGTCACGGTCCAACGCGCGGGTTTGGGTGCACCCATAGCGGTCTTGCAGATGGGCGACACCCGCATGGGTGTCCGACACTTCGAGATCAAACCGGTCCGCGTGGATCACACCGGGTTTGTAGCCCGCATCTCCAGCCAACTCGCGCGTCAACGCCGCCGCCGCACGCGCCAGCTCAAACAGTTTGCGCGCATCGTCCATTCCACATGTCTTTTCAAGCTCTTGCTGGCTGGCGTTGAACGCGGCGCCAACCTGTCCGCCATTGCGCCCTGATGCCCCAAAGCCCACCCGCTGCGCCTCCAGAATGACGACCCGCTGGCCTGCTCGTGCGGCATGCAACGCCGCTGAAAGCCCGGTATAGCCGCCGCCGATCACGCAAAGATCGGCTCGCATCTCACCGCGCAGCGGATCAAACGGGTCAAGCGGGTCAGCCGTTGCCGTGTACCAACTGTCAGGATAGGTCCCACGCCGGTCATTGGCATCGAGCAGGTTCATACGTTCAGCAGCAGATGCTCACGCTCCCAAGGGGAGATGACCTGCAGGAATTCGTCATACTCCGCCATCTTCACAATGGAGAAGACCCGCACAAAATCTGGATGAAGACACGCCGCCATCTCCTTGTTTTCGGTCAGAAGATTAAGCGCCGAGAACAGATCGCGCGGGATGTCTTCGTCGCCGTCATAGGCGTCGCCTTTGAATTCCTTAGTGGGTTTCTCTTTGCCTTTTAGCCCGAGATAGCCGCAGGCCAGTGAGGCGGCGATGGCCAGATACGGATTGCAGTCCATTCCGGCCAAGCGGTTTTCGATCCGCCGCGCGACAGGTTCTGCAACCGGCACGCGGATGCCCGTGGTGCGGTTGTCGCGGCCCCATTCCAGATTGATCGGGGCGGCATGATCTTTGACGTAGCGCCGGTAGCTGTTCACGTAAGGCGCCATCAGAGCAATTGCAGAGGGCAGGTGGCGTTGCAGCCCGCCAATGAAATGCATGAACTCTGGCGTCTCGGCCCCGCGCGGCCCCGAAAAGATGTTTTTGCCGCTCTCGCTGTCGACCACCGAGTGGTGAATATGCATGGCAGAGCCGGGCTCACCTTCGATGGGTTTGGCCATGAAGGTCGCAAAGCAGTTGTGGCGCAGGGCGGCCTCCCGGATCAGGCGCTTGAAGTAGAAGATTTCGTCGGCCAGTTTCACCGGGTCGCCGTGGCGCAGATTGATCTCAAGCTGACCCGCACCGCCTTCTTGGGTGATGCCGTCAATCTCGAACCCCTGACTTTCTGCAAAGTCATAAATGTCGTCGATCACCGGGCCGAATTCGTCGACCGCGGACATCGAATAGGCCTGACGCGCGGCGGCCGGACGGCCTGAACGGCCCATCATTGGTTGGATGGCCTCGGCCGGGTTGATGTTGCGGGCCACAAGGAAGAATTCCATCTCCGGCGCCACGACGGGCGTCCAGCCCTCTTTATGGTAAAGCGCACAGACACGTTTGAGCACGTTGCGCGGCGAAAACGGCACCGGGTGGCCTGCCTGATCAAATGCGTCGTGGATGACCTGCAAGGTCCAGTCCCCGGTCCAGGGTGCCGCCGTGGCGGTGTCCATGTCGGGTTTCAACACCATATCCGGCTCGGTAAAGCCGTCCTCGCCTGCGGCCTCCCCCCAACCGCCGGTGATGGTCTGGAAATAGATCGAGTTGGGCAGGAAGAACTGCGATTGCTTGGCGAATTTCGATGCGGGCACCGCCTTGCCACGCGCAATGCCGGGCAAGTCAGAGATCACGCATTCGACCTCATCCAACCGCCGGTCCTTGAGATAAAGCTTGGCGGCCTCCGGTAGCGCGTCCATCCAACTGTCAGCCATGGCGGGCCTCGCGCGGTTGTTTGAAGAACGCCGCAATTTGCGCGGCCAGCACTGCGTTGTGGTCTGGCTCGCTGGCCCGCGCTTTGGCACGGTCCATCAGCGTATCCGGGTAGTCTGCCGTGCCCCGGCGCATATCGGCATAATCACCAATAATGGGGCCAGAGAACTCGGGGTGTGGCTGCACGGTAAAGGCACGGTCATTATAGACCAGAGCCGCATTGGCGCAGAAATCGTTGGAGGCCACGACCCTCGCGTCCTCAGGCAGCGTGATGACCTGATCTTGGTGCCACGCGTTCAGGCTGACCGTACCAACATCATCAAACTCGTATTCTGTCAGCCCCAGCGACCAGCCGTCTTTGAACTTCTCGACATGGCCGCCAAGCGCCTGCGCAATGATCTGATGGCCGAAGCAGATGCCGACCATCGGGACACCCGCCGCGTAGCTTTCTCGAATGAAGGTGGTCAGAGGCGCAATGAAGGCATGATCCTCGTAGGCCCCGTGTTTGGAGCCTGTCAGCAGCCAGCCGTCACACTCCGAAACGCTTTCGGGAAATTGCATGAATTCAACATCGTAATTGGCAAAGCTAAAGCCATTGCCGTCGAGCAGCCGCGCAAACATTTCCGGGAAGGTGCCGTGCTTGGTCTTGACCTCGGGCATGGTGTGACCGCATTCGAGGATGCCGATTTTCATGAGAAGACTCGTTGGTTGTGTTGCAGAACCCTAGCGGATGATCCCGGGCATGGGAAGTTTGCTAAACGGTGTCGAGATAGAGGTCGATCCGCTCCGCAGGGCTCAGCTCTGCGTAATATTGCGCCTCTTGCTTCTTGGTCATCACGTAGTTGCGGATCAGCTGTTTGGGTAACAAGCGCGGGGTCAGCGCGTCGCTCTCAAAGGCGGCAATGGCATCATCCCAACGCGTCGGCAGCTGCGCCAGCTTGGCCTCATAGGCAGAACCCTTCACGGGGGCGGGCGCCTTCAGCTTGTCTTCGATGCCCAGCAACGCCGCCCCTAAGACGACCGAAAGCATCAGATACGGGTTGATGTCGCCCCCCGCAACGCGGTGCTCGATACGGCGCGCCTTGGGGTCGCCTGCTGGCACCCGGATGGCCGTCGTGCGGTTCTCATACCCCCAAGCAATGCCAGTTGGCGCATGGGAGCCGGGCATGAAGCGGTCATAGCTGTTGCCATGCGGCGCAAACACAAGCGTCGATGCGGGCATCGCCGCCAAACAGCCCGCAATAGCGTGGTGCAACACGGCGGTGCCGACCTCCCCGCCGTCGTCGAAGATATTGCGACCCTCGGCGTCGAGCACAGAGAAGTGGGTGTGCAACCCGGTGCCAGCTTCCTCCGGATAGGGCTTGGCCATGAAGCTTGCGGCAAAGCCATGTTTGCGCGCCAGCCCGCGCACCAGAAGTTTGAACAACCAAGCATCATCGGCGGCTTTCAGGGCGTCGGGGCTGTGGCTGAGGTTGATCTCATATTGCCCCATACCCCCTTCGGAAATCGCGGCCTCAGCCGGGATATCCATGGTCTCGCAGGCGTCGTACAGTTCGGTAAAGAAGCTGTCGAACGCGTCGAGCGCACGCAGCGACAGCACCTCGCCCCCCAGACGCCGTTTGCCGGAGCGGGGCGAGGGCGGCGATTGCAACGTGTCGCCCGCGTCATCAATCAGATAGAATTCCAACTCGGTCGCGACCACAGGTGTCCAGCCAAGTGCTGCGTAGCGGTCCAGCACCAGCTTCAGCGCATGACGGGGATCGCCCGCAAAGGGCGTGCCATCATCTAGAAACATCCACATCGGCAGCAAGGCTGTCGGCGTCGCCAACCATGGCATCGGCACGAAGCCCCGCTCAGTGGGCTTCAGGACCCCGTCCGCATCGCCAGAGGCAAAGACCAGCGGGCTGTCTTCGATATCGTCACCCCAGATATCCACATTGAGCACCGACATTGGCATCCGTGAGCCTTCGCTCAGCAGCTTGTTCCCAAAACGTGCAGGCATCCGCTTGCCACGTGCCTGACCATTGAGGTCAGAGACGGCCGCGCGGATGTTGCGGATTTCGGGATGCTCGGAAAGCCAGGTGTTCATCTGCGGTCCTCGACGGTGGTCAGCCTTGCGCCACTTGGCAGGGCGCTCGCCAAGCCGTCAAGTCCGTTACCCGTTCAGACGGTCGATCACCCGTTGACGGGCCAAGGCGCTGTCGCGGTCATTGATGCCAAGCAATGGCGCGATCATGCGGATCAGGCTGTCCTCGTCATCAGACCGCGTGCCGTCCGCCAGTGCCAGTTCCCAGATGTCTTCGATCACGCTATCGCGCTGTTCATGCGCGGTGTGATCCTTGATCGACCGGGTAAAGCGCACCGTGTCAGGGGCCTCGGTCTCTAGCACTTCGGCGTCGCCGCGCAGCTTGGCGGCGTCGGCATCCGTGATCTGGTAGCGCCGCGCTAGGATCAGGTCGATGCGCGCAGCCTCGGAGGCGTCATAAGACCCATCCGTGCGGGCCAGCCGCACCAGCAAGGCGGCCAGCGCGAGGCGGGCATCGGTTTCTGGCAGCGGGTCGGGAGCGTCGCCCGTCAGGGCTTTCAGCAGCGCGTCGAACATTTACGGGTCATAACCTTCTACAATCACCATATTTGCGGTGGCCGCGCCGTCGCGAATGGCTTTGGCGCTTTGGTATTCAGGGCTGTTGTAGCAGGCCTGCGCGGTGGCGAGATCTTTGAACTCGATCACAACGGTGCGCGGTGCCGGATCGCCTTCAACAGCGGTTTGGTCGCCGCCACGCACCAGAAACTTCGCACCGTATTTTGCGAAAGGTTCTGCGTTCGCCTCGCGGTATTTCTGGTAGGCGTCGGGGTTGGTGACGGTCGCATTAGCGACCCAGTAGGCTTTGGGCATGACAGTCCTTTCCGGGCTCTATTATGCTTAACAGCTAACCAATGGGCGCCGATTTGCAAGGGGTAGGCAGGCTCACGTCTCGGTGGGCAGAAGCGACAGGCGTAGCTCCTTGATCAGTTCCATCTCTTCTGCGCGTTCCACCCCATCGGCCTCTGCCACGCGTTTGAGCGTTGTCAAAAGCGCTGCCCGGTCAGCCAAAGCCACGTTGTCGCGTACCAGCGCTACGAACTGCTCCGTGTCTGGGGCGGCTTTCTCAAGCTGCTCGCAGGTGGCCCGCATTTTCGCGGCCTCGACCGGGTTCAGGTCAAAACGGTCAGCCAGCACGCGGTCGAGGGTCGATATCTCGGCAAGATGGTAGACCTCGTCTACCTTGGCCATGCGCACCAGCAAGGCGCCCAGCGCAAGCTCTGCGGTCACTTCGGGCAAGGGCGCAGACGGGAGGGGTTTGCTGAACCACGATGAGAACATAAGGCCTCCTATACCAGCCGCGAGACGTCCTTGGCGGCACGGACGAAGTCGGCAAACAGCGGATGCGGCGCGAAGGGTTTGGACTTCAGCTCGGGGTGGAACTGCACGCCGATGAACCACGGATGGTCTTTCACTTCGACGATCTCTGGCAGCGCGCCGTCTGGCGACATGCCCGAGAAGATCAGCCCCTGTTTTTCCAGCTCTGCGCGGTATTTGATGTCCACCTCATAGCGGTGGCGGTGCCGCTCCTCGATGGCGGTGGTGCCGTAAACCTCAGCCACTTTCGAGCCCTCGGTCAGGGTCGCGTTATAGGCGCCCAGACGCATGGTGCCGCCCTTGTCGTCGCCTTCCTTGCGCTTGACCTTGTGATTGCCCTGCACCCATTCCTTAAGGTGATAGACCACAGGTTCAAACCGCTTCTTACCGGCCTCATGGTCGAATTCCTCGGAGCCCGCGGTCTCGATCCCTGCAAGGTTTCGGGCGGCCTCGATCACTGCCATTTGCATGCCAAGGCAAATGCCCAGATAGGGGATCTTATGCTCACGCGCGAATTGCGCGGCCTTGATTTTGCCTTCTGTGCCGCGTTCACCAAAGCCGCCGGGCACCAGAATGGCGTGGTAGCCTTCCAGATGCGGGGCCGCGTCTTCGCGGTCGAAAATCTCCGCGTCCACCCATTCGATTTTGACCTTCACGCGGTTTTTCATGCCGCCATGGGTCAACGCTTCGTTGATCGATTTATAGGCGTCCTCCAGCTGGGTGTATTTGCCGACAATCGCGACTTTGACTTCGCCCTCGGGGTTGTTCACGCGGTCTTTCACGTCCTGCCACACGTCGAGTTTGGGCTTGGGCGCAGGCGTGATGCCAAAGGCGTCGAGCACCGCTTGGTCGAGCCCCTGCTCGTGGTAGGCCAGCGGTGCCTCATAGATGGATTTCAGGTCGTAGGCGGCGATAACGCTTTCCTTGCGCACATTGCAAAACAGCGCCAGCTTCTCGCGTTCCTTCTCGGGGATCTCATGCTCGGATCGGCAAACCAGAATGTCCGGCGCGATGCCGATGGATTGCAGCTCTTTGACGGAGTGCTGAGTCGGTTTGGTTTTCAACTCGCCTGAGGCTGCAAGATAAGGCAGCAGAGTGAGGTGCATGAACAGGCACTCGCCACGCGGGCGCTCATGGCTGAATTGGCGGATGGCTTCGAAAAACGGCAGGCCCTCGATGTCGCCGACGGTGCCGCCGATCTCGCAGAGCATGAAATCCACTTCAGAATCGCCGATCTCGATGAAGTCTTTGATCTCGTTGGTGACATGCGGGATCACCTGGATGGTCTTGCCCAGATAGTCGCCGCGCCGCTCTTTTTCGAGCACGGTAGAATAGACCCGCCCCGAGGAGATGGAATCGCTGTTGCGCGCGGCCACACCGGTGAAACGCTCGTAATGGCCCAGATCAAGGTCGGTCTCGGCCCCGTCATCGGTGACGAAAACCTCGCCATGCTCAAAGGGTGACATGGTGCCGGGATCGACGTTGAGATAAGGGTCAAGCTTGCGCAGCCGCACCGAATAGCCACGCGCCTGCAAGAGTGCCCCCAACGCTGCAGAGGCCAGCCCCTTGCCAAGCGAAGACACAACGCCGCCGGTAATAAAAATGTATCTCGCCATGTGCCGATGCGCCCCGCGTCCAAGTGTTTTTATGGTGTTTCGGGGCACTCAGATGCCCTTACTCACGGGATTTAAGACATAAAGGATTCGGGGCCATGCCGCAACCGCAGGCGGGCGCTTTATCCCCAGAAAACGACAAGATCATGTAGGGGCCGTAGCGTAAGCCCCTAGAATTGGTAGGAATTTGGCCCGGGTAGGAGGCTACTCGTCGACGCGCGGCGGCGTCAGCGGTGCGTCACCAGTGGTGGGCGGCAAGAGCACGTCACCTGATGGGATGGTGTTTTCGTCGGTGGTCACAGGCGGCAGCAAGCCGTCGCCATCCAGCACCGAGCTGCCACCGCTGTTTTGCTGTGCCAGCACCGTCAACGTGATCGAGGTGATCACGAACGCAATCCCGAACAGCCATGTCAGCTTGCCAAGCGCTGTGACCGCCGGGCGGCCGCTCATCGCGCCGCCACCGCCGCCGCCACCAATGCCCAGACCGCCGCCCTCAGAGCGTTGGATAAGCACGATCCCGATCAGGCAAAGCGAGATGATCAGGTGGATGGTCAGGACAATGTTTTCCATGGACGGATGCGGCCTTCGCGTTCGAGTTGGCGCGTATGTAATCGTGCCATGGCCTGCACGCAACCCATGACGCGCCAATTGGCCCGCTTGATTTGGCATTTGAGGGTTTCGCCTGCGGGGCCGCCCGGCTATACGGGCGCGGGTTTCAATCCAAATCGGACAGTCAGGGGAAGTATCATGGCCAATGTCGTCGTTGTCGGCGCCCAATGGGGCGACGAGGGGAAAGGCAAGATTGTCGATTGGTTGTCGGAACGCGCCGACACGATTGTGCGCTTTCAGGGCGGCCATAATGCGGGCCACACGCTGGTTATTGACGGCGAGGTGTTTAAGCTGAACGCGCTGCCCTCGGGCGTGGTGCGCGGCGGCAAGCTGTCGGTGATTGGCAATGGGGTCGTGCTGGACCCGTGGCATCTGGTGGGCGAGATCGCGTCAATCCGAAAACAAGGTGTCGATATCTCGCCAGAGACGCTGATGATTGCTGAGAACACGCCCCTGATCCTGCCGATCCACGGCGAGCTGGACCGGGCACGGGAGGAGGCGGCTTCCAAAGGCACCAAGATCGGCACGACGGGGCGGGGCATTGGACCCGCGTATGAAGATAAGGTCGGCCGCCGCTCCGTCCGGGTGGCCGATCTGGCCGATGAAGCCACGTTGGAGGCGCGGGTGGACCGCGCGTTGCAGCACCATGACCCGCTGCGGAAAGGGCTCGGAATCGCGCCTGTGGACCGCGACGCGCTGGTGGCCCAACTGCGCGAGATCGCGCCGCAGATCCTGCCCTATGCCGCCCCGGTCTGGAAAGAAATGAACGAGCGCAAGAAGCGCGGCGAGCGCATTCTGTTTGAAGGTGCCCAAGGTGCGCTGCTCGATATCGATTTCGGGACCTATCCCTTTGTGACCTCGTCGAATGTGATCGCGGGCCAAGCGGCGACGGGCGTAGGCGTTGGCCCGACTTCGATCGACTATGTGTTGGGCATCGTGAAGGCCTACACGACCCGCGTGGGCGAAGGCCCGTTTCCGACAGAGCTGGACGATGCGGACGGGCAGCGTTTGGGCGAACGCGGCCATGAGTTTGGCACGGTTACCGGGCGTAAGCGCCGCTGCGGGTGGTTCGATGCGGCTTTGGTGCGCCAGACCTGTGCGACCTCGGGCGTGACGGGTATTTCGCTGACAAAGCTCGATGTGCTGGACGGGTTCGAGACGTTGAAGATTTGCGTGGCCTATGAGCTGGACGGGGAGCGGCTGGATTACTTGCCAATGGCGTCTGAGCAGCAGGCACGCTGCACACCGATTTATGAAGAGATGCCCGGCTGGTCGCAGTCAACCGAGGGCGCGCGGTCCTGGGCGGAGCTGCCAGCGGAAGCCATCAAATACGTGCGCCGCGTCGAGGAGTTGATCGACTGCCCGGTCGCGCTACTTTCCACCTCGCCGGAACGCGAAGACACTATATTGGTGACCGACCCGTTCGCAGACTGAGGACGCGACATGGCCTTGAGCTACAAAGCCCGCAAACGCTGGGCGCTTTTATTGCTGGTGATCGGGCTGCCGCTTTACATCATCGGGGCCGTGACGCTGGTCGGTCTGTTGCCGCGCCCGTCTTTTTTGCTGGAGCTGCTGATCTATCTGGGCCTCGGCGTGGTTTGGGCCTTGCCGTTCAAATTCCTGTTCAAGGGGATCGGGCAAGCTGATCCGGATGGCGACGACAGCTGATCTTGAGGTGCGTCTGCGCCGCGCGTGATGTTTTGCGTTCTTTGAGACTTTCAGTCTCAGCCACGCGGGCAAACTCTGGAAGGTATTTTCGCCAAGATGAAGCGGATCAGGAGGCGCCTAGATGGGCGTCGACGACGCGTTGCACCATTGGAGCATAATGGGCAAAGGCGGGCGTTTTTAGCCCGGCGACTTTGCCTTGGTCATCATAGAGCCGTACCTGCACGATGTCCTGGATGTTGGGGTTCTGGTTCATCTCGGACACCTCGGCTTTGGTCATTGGGCCGCCCTGCAAGTTGAGCGAATGAATTGAGGCCTCGGACAATGCGTCGAAATAGTCGGGCCGGGTCGCGCAGAGATAGCGCTTGGCGGCGACGTGGTAGCGCACGCAATCGGTGACGAGTTTGGGGAAGAAGGCTTCCAGCACCTGAGCGCCGGCTTCTTCGTGGTGGCGATCCTCAGTGTCGGCCATTGAGAAGGTGCCAAACTCGGAGGTGAAATGCCCGATGTCATGCAAAAGCGTGGCCACGATCAGGATCTCGCTTTCGCCGGCTTGTTCAGCGAAATGCGCCCCCTGCAGCATATGTTCGGCCATGGTGACAGGCTCGCCCAGATACTCTTCATCACCGCGCCGCTCGAAGATATCTGCGAGGAAAGCGACGATTGTGTCGCGGGTTGGTGTGGTCATTCTGCCGCCCTTGCATGTTCCAGCGCCGACAGGGTCGACAAAAGCCCGTCTTTGTCTGCGTAGCACCCCTGCAGCCAGCGATGGCCCGCGCCGGAATAGCCCTTGCGGGCGTGCAGCACGCGGGTGTTGTCGACGATGAAGCTTTCGCCCGGTTGCAGCTTGAAGGTCACCTCCATCGCGGGGTCGTCGATGATCTCGCCCAAGCGGCGATATGCGGCGTAATATCCGGCCATCTTGTCAAAGGGCACGTCGGTGATGGCGGCGGTCGAGCGGTTGTTGAACCGGATGGCTTGCAAGGCGCCGTCGGGGGCCAGCTCGATCATCGGGCGGCGGGCGGTCAGGCGCACACCTGCTTCGCCAGCATATTCGAACGTGGCACAATGGCTGCTGAGAAGGGCGAAGGCCTCGCTGTCCTCGTCGCGTAGGCGCTGGGCTGCTTTGAAGCCGTCGACCACCATGTTCTCCCCACCTTGGGCGGAGTTTTCCAGGCAGTAGAGGATTTGCAAGGTGGGGACCGGGTCGCGGTAGGGGTTGTCGGTATGGGCCTGCAACCCCAGCCCGGTATAGGCCAGATTGGTCGGGTTCACCTCGGTGCGGACCTCGAAATATGTCCCGTAATTGGTCTCGCGTACATAGCCGAAGAGAGCCGCGACCTGCAGCAGCGCTTCTGGCTCAACCGGGCCGCCGGTGAGCTTGGCGAAGCCGTATCGCCGGATGGCCGCCAGCCAGTCGCGCAGGGCGGCGGGCTCGCGCCCTACAGTGGCAAAGTCGGCGGTGGGGAGCGCTTTGGAGAGCCCCGCGTCCCAACCTTCCTGATGGGGGTCAAACTGGCCCGGAGCGGGTGCCGCGTCGCGATCATAGCTGTGGCGCATCAGCCATGCCGGGTCGTAGGCGATGCGCTCGTCGCTGGAGAACTCCAGCGTCAGCGTGTCGCTCATGTTGACCTTGGATACCCGAAGATCTGCTGGAATGTCGCGCAGCGCGATAAGCCGCTGCCCGTTGCTGGGTGCGCGCGTGGTGACATCCCACGCGTTGTCGCGCAGCCAGACTGCGTGAAACCGGCTGCAGGTGCCATCTGGCGCGGTGAGCGTCAATACGTCGCCGTCGGGCGAGAGGGAATATGAAAACATAGGCGGGGTCCTCACAGTCTTTGCATCCAAGCTGGGCAAAATAGACGGCGACCGCAATCCTGATTGCGACGCGGGCTTCGCGCGCGCGTGTCGCAAACGCAAAACGGGGCCCGCCCGAAAGCGCGCCCCGTCCTGTGGTTGGTGCCAATGAAGGCGGGGATCACTCCCCGGCTTCGCGAGCCTCTGGTGTGAACTGGGAGGTCTCCGAGATCACGAATTTACCATTGCCACGTTTGACAATGCGGCCCCGGCGCAGGAGCGAGCCGAACGCGCGCAGACCTTCCTCGCGGGAGATCGTACCCTCTTCGTTGATGCTGGAGGTCTTGCTCATCAGCATCGGGCGGGTGAAGTCATCCTTTTGCTCCACATAGGCGTAATGCGCAGCGGCAGCTTCCAAAAGGTCGGGCAGTTCAACAGCCGCATGGCGGGCTGCAAAGGCGCGGAAGCTTTCATTGTCGGAGGCGGCGAACGGGTTGGTGTCGACCTCTTCCTCGAACTCTTCTTCCAAAGCCAGATTGCCTGCGTTGATCCGGCGTGGCTGCACTTCGGCGGCGTCTGGGGTAGCCTCGGCCTCCGAGCTGTCTTCGCCGTCAATGCGTTGCTCGCTGACCAGAACCAGTGGCGATGGGCGGTTGCTCTCCGAGGCATCGCTGCGCGGTTTTGCGCGGCTGGGGCGCACGACACGAGCCAGATCATCGCGATACTGGTCCATCTCACGCTCATCTTCGTCCGCGGCGGCCTGCGCGATGCTGTCATCAGCTTTGGTCGCAGCCACAGCCGCTTTGAGATGCGCGATGGAGGCCCGGCGCACAGCACCTTCGCCATCATCGGACATGCGCGTGCTGGTGGCATCCATAAGCCGGTTCAGCGCGTCATCCTCGTCTTCCACCTGCAAGGCACGTTCCTTGCGTGCGGCGCGGTCTTCGGCGTCTTGCTCCGAAGTGTCCTCAGCGTCGTCTTGGGCGGCTTCAACTTCGGACATGTCCTCGGCGTCATCCTCCTCCACGTCATCTTCGCTCGCGGCCAGCATTTCTGCTTCAACCTGCGCAAGCTCGCGCATCAGCTCTTCTTCCGCGTCAGCAGAAAGCTCGGAGCCGTCCTCGGCCTCGGACCCGTCTATAGAGGCGGCACCGGACTGCGCGGCTTCAATGTCCTCGCGGGAGATTTTCTCGACCTTGATTGGGCGACGTTCGGAGATTGCGGCGTCTTGCGCATCCTCGTCCATCTCGTCGAGATCACTTTCCATAGAGACGACGGCGTCATCTTCGATCTGCGCGTCAGACAAGGCCTGTGCCTCTGAGGCCAGCTCTTCTTCGACGTCGATCTCGGTTTCCAGTTCGGCTTCCGCCTCTGCTTCGACCTCTGCAGTGTCTTCCTCGAGGGCCGCCAATGCGTCGCTCAGCGCGCTGTCATCGTCAGTGTCTTCTTCGACGTCGACGTCGGTGTCCGCATCATCAGCGGCGCGGGCCATAACGCTGGCCAGCATGGAGCCGCCATCGGCCTCATTGCCCTGGTCCGTCTCGTCTTCATATTCAGAGCCGTATTCGGCCTCATATGTTGCCTGAGGCGCACCTGGGGCTGCGTCGTATTCTTCGGCATGTTGGTCTTCGTTGAAGAACGCGGCTTCTTCGTCAGAGGCTGTGTTCTCTTGGGAGACCACGGCGCGGATGCGCTGCAGCTTCTCGGCGATACTATCGCGCTGGCCGTAGCCTGCGTGCTCGCTCAGCTCCTCAGATGGGTCGGTGTCTGGCGTGTCGGCGACCTCAGCTGCGTCAGCCGCAAGGTCCTCTTCGACGGCGTCCTTAGTGGCGTCTGCGACGACCTCTTCAGCGGTGTCTTCAGCGGCATCTTCTACAACCGGCTCTGGCTCGGCGACAGGTGCGTCCTCAGCAACCTCTGCCTCGGCCATGACGGGCGCTGCGGCTGCAGCGGCAACGGGAGCTGCGACGGCAGCAGGTGCGCTGGTTTCGGCCTGACGCAGGACCAAAGAGTTCTCGGACACTTCGGCATCCACGGCGGAGCGATTCGCTTGCTCGGCAATGCGCTGCAACATGTCTGTATCGGGCTGCGGCGGCTCAGCGCCAAAATAGCGGTCCCCGGCGGCGAGGTCGCGGAAATACTCCGCAATCGCTTTCATCGTCGAGAATGGATCGTCAAACCCTTCAAGGGTGCAAGAAAAGGTTCCGTAGGAAACCGTAAGAATTTTACTATCACCAACCACGGTGTGCTCGCTTTCTCCCCAACCCACGGGGCAAAATTAGTCGATTTAGTTTTCGATCCCCAGAGAAAATCAGTAGAAATCGAAAGGATCGACGACTATGAACCACTGCTCTTTGTTTCTAATAAGGCCTCAATCCCCCAAATGATGGCGATAATTGTTCAGGTCCGCACATTTTTGACACTTTTGGGCGGTGCCCCGACAGCCCCAAGCGACCTGCAAATGGCGTTGGCGCTGGCTCCGGTTCTGGTCGCCGCCGATGGTGGGGCGGACGCGGCTTTGGCGGCAGGTCACATGCCCCAAGCGGTTATTGGAGACATGGATTCGATCTCGCCGCAGACCCGGTCGCGCATCGACGCAGACAGGCTACACCATATCGCAGAGCAAGACAGTACCGATTTCGCCAAATGCCTGCAACGCGTGGAGGCGCCGCTGATCCTTGCGCTGGGTTTTGCAGGCGGGCGGTTGGACCATCAACTTGCGGCCTGCACCACGCTGGTCAATTTCCCGGATCAAAACGTGCTGCTGCTGGGGGAGGAAGATATCTGCTTTCTCTGCCCCTCCGAGCTGGCGATTGATCTTCCCAAAGGCACCCGGTTTTCGCTTTATCCGATGGCACCAGTTGAAGGCCGCAGCACCGGGCTAAAATACCCAATCGACGGCCTGACCCTGTCGCCTGCCACGCGGGTCGGCACCTCGAACGAGGTCACCGGACCCGTGACGCTGTCGTTTGAGCGTCGTGACATGCTGGTGCTGCTGCCACGCGACTGTCTGGGTGCGGTCATCGAAGCATTGACCGGAGCCCGTTAAAACACCCTTCAATTTGTCCGCAGATTTCGGGCTCGCGACAAATCCCCGTTAGGACATCTGCCTTAGCGCATTCCTTTGCAAAGGGAGGGCGAGGTGTCCAATTATCAGTTTCATACCTATGCGCAGGACGCGTTGGTCTTTGATCCGAACACGGGCAACTTCGTGTTACGGTCGGATTACGACTACGCGACCGACCGCAATCTTGTTCAGTATTCCGACGATGACAGTCAGCTCGACGGGGACGAGGATTTCAACAATGTCGGCGATGACGCCAATCAAGTTGGCACCGCCTATGACGACGCGGGCAATGTGATTGCATCAGGCACCGTCTACACGCCGCAATTCGCCGAGGTGCAGGCGCCCGATGGAACAATTCTCTACTTCGACCGGATCGAGGTGGACGGCGTCCATGTCGGCTATATCTCCAGCGGCCCGGTCCAGCCCGGCACGGCATATGCTGTCACAGACAGTCAGGTCACCGGTGCTACAGCCAGTAACGGCAGCTCGAACACGGTCAGTCATAGTTATTACGAGGCGAACTCCGTGCCCTGCTTTGCCGCCGGAACCTTGATCGACACTGCGCAGGGGTTGTTGCCGGTAGAGACGGTGAAAATCGGCATGGGGCTGCGGCTGCCTGACGGGTCATGCGCGACGGTGATGTGGCGGAAGGCCAGCACCGTTCGGTTGACGGATGCGGTAAGCGCCCTGCACCCGGTGCTGATTTCGAAGAATGCCATAGCCCTTGGGCAGCCACGCCGAGATCTGGTCGTCTCCGCGCAGCACCGGATACTGGTGGGGCACCCAAGACAATGGCGACAGGTCTCTGGCGGGCCCGCGCTGTTGCCCGCGCGTGCGCTGTTGGGCCAGCCGGGAATCCGAGTGATGCGCGGCAGAAAATCCGTCACATGGGTTCATCTGGCCTGCCGGGGTCATCACGTTATCAACGTGCAAGGCTGCCTGACAGAGACGATGCTTTTGGGTCCCACCTACATGCGCAGCCTGCCTGCCATGGAACGTCTGCGCGTCGCGGCACTTTTCGCGCCGGTGCTCGCCACCGATACGATGATGAACGGCCCGCCTGCCTACCCCTGCCTAAGCGTGCAGGACGGGCGGCGCCTGATGGCTACGATCCGCGTCAACGTTTAGCTGGATGAGACAGGTCAAAGGTCCGCGACAAGAGCCCGAGAAAGCCGCCCAATGGCGGTCATTTCTCACTCGCGCCACGACCGCAAACATTCTATAGAGAGACCGCTACAATTCCCGGAGACCCCTGATGCCGAAAAACATGTCCCCCATCGACAAAGCGAAATACGTCGCTGCCAAACGGGCGGTCAGTTATGTGGAAGACGGCATGAAGGTCGGCCTTGGCACCGGGTCAACCGCCGCATGGATGGTCAGATGTCTGGGTGACATGGTGCGTAATGAGGGGCTCAGCATCACCGGCGTGGCGACGTCAACGCGCACCGCGACCTTGGCCCGCGAGGTGGGCGTGCCGATTGTGACGCTGGACGAGGCCAAGTGGCTGGACCTGACTATAGATGGCACCGATGAATATGACGCCAACCTCAACCTGATCAAAGGTGGGGGCGGGGCGCTGCTGCAAGAAAAGATCGTGGCCACCGCGTCCGATCAGATGGTGGTGATTGCCGATCTGACCAAGCAGGTCGACACGCTCGGGGCCTTCCCGCTGCCTGTGGAGGTGATCCCCTTTGGCTGGCAGACCACCAAGGCGCTGATCGAGGAAACCCTGGTCAATCTTGATGTGCTGGGCCGAAGCTCGGCGCTGCGGATGAACAATGACGCGCCCTACATCACGGACGAGGGCAACTACATCCTCGACCTGCAACTGCGCCGCATCGGCAATGCACGCCAGCTTAGCCTTGTGCTCAACCAAATCCCCGGGCTCGTCGAAAACGGGCTGTTTGTCGACATTTGTGACGTGGTTGTGATTGGCAATGGCGACGGGACTGTGGAAACCCGCGACATCAACAATGGCACGGTCGAGCATGATCAGATCGAGGTGGAAGAAACCGACAATCTGTTTGCCGACATCGCTGACTGACGTAGCACACCCAAACGGCCTCGGCAGGGTCCGGGCGACGAGAAGGAAATTCCAATGAGCTTCGATTTTGATCTGTTTGTCATTGGCGGCGGGTCGGGGGGCGTGCGCGCCGCGCGGGTCGCGTCAGCAGAAGGGGCCAAGGTCGCGCTGGCAGAAGACAGCCGTTTGGGCGGCACCTGCGTGATCCGGGGCTGTGTGCCGAAAAAGTTGATGGTGTTTGCGTCCAGTTACCGCGAAGCCATGGGCGAGGCGCAGGATTACGGCTGGACCGTGCAAGCTGGCGGCTTCGACTGGCCGCGCTTCCAGGGTAAGCTGCACAAGGAGCTTGACCGGCTGGAAGGTGTCTACCGCTCCTTGCTGACCAACTCTAACGTGACGATTTATGACGCCCGCGCAAAGGTGAAAGACGCCCACACTGTGACGCTCACCAGCGGCGAAGAGGTCACCGCCAAGCATATCCTTGTGGCCACTGGCGGCAGGCCGCAGCTGCCGGGCATCGACAATGACCATCTGGGAATTACGTCGGACGACATCTTCCATTTGCCCGAGCTGCCCAAGCGCATCCTCATCGTCGGCGGCGGGTTCATCGCCTGCGAGTTTGCCTGCATCCTCAACGGGATGGGCGTGGATGTGACGCAATATTACCGCGGGGCGCAGATTCTGCGCGGCTTCGACGACGAGGCCCGTGGGCTGGTCTCTGAGATGATGACCCAAAAGGGTGTGAAGCTGCATCTGGGGACCAACGTTGTAGAAATGCGTCGGGAGGCCGATGTGGACGACACCTCCGAGATGCCGGTGTCTGATGCCGCTGCCGGGCTGAGCCCGGAGCAGGAGGCAGAGCTGCGCGCCAAACATAGTGCAGGCAAGGGCGGGCCGATCTGGGTCAAGGCCTCGAACGGCACCACGGAAGTGTTTGATCAGGTGCTCTTCGCGACGGGTCGGTCCCCAAACACGCATAATCTGGGTCTGGAGAATACAGGCGCGTCGCTGGGTCGTCGGGGCGAGGTCGTCGTGGATGACTACAGCCAAACGGGACAACCCTCGATCTATGCCATCGGCGACGTCACCAACCGGGTCAACCTGACGCCGGTGGCTATCCGCGAGGGCATGGCCTTCGTTGAAACCGTGTTCAAAGGCAATCCGACCAAGGTCGATCACGCGCTGATCCCATCGGCCGTCTTCACCCAGCCAGAGCTGGGCACCATAGGCATGACGGAGGAAGAGGCCCGCGATCAAGAGCCCATCGACGTCTATTGCACCTCCTTCAAGCCAATGCAGCAAAGCTTCGTGGGCCGCGAGGACCGGGTGATGATGAAGCTGATCGTGTCGCAGGAAACAGACGTGGTATTGGGGTGTCATATCGTAGCACCTGCGGCGGGCGAAATGATCCAGATGGTCGGTATCGCAGTGAAAATGGGGGCGACCAAGGCGCAGTTTGATCAGGTTTGCGCGGTGCACCCAACCATGGCGGAAGAGCTTGTGACCATGAAATCTCCGGTCCGGTCGGGGTGATTGTGCGGGGCGGTGTGCGTTTATCTCCATCAAAGAAGGCCTAATGCTGGGCCAGCGGGGTAGAAACGTGCTAGGACAAGCCTCTGGCAGGCGATTGCTGGGGCTGATGGGTTGATTTCGGGGCGGAAACGCCCAATTACACAACTGAACTTAAGATAGATGTTTTCGAAGGGATGGAGCTGGAATGGCCGGTAACAATGGCGGACCATGGGGCGGCGGCGGAAGCGGCGGCAATGGCGGTGATGATGACAGACGCTCGGGCGGTCGCGATGGCGGACGAGACCGGGGCCCAAATCGCGGCAATGGCCGCGGACCGGGTGGCAATCAGCCCCAAATTCCAGAAATCGATGAGCTGGTGAAGAAAGGCCAAGAGCAACTGCGCGTTCTCATGGGCGGCAGAGGCGGCGGCAGCGGCACCGGCCAAGGCGGCTCGGGCGATGGGCCGGGCGGTTTTTCGCGCGGCACGCTGGGCCTGATCGGTTTGGGCGCGGTGGCCATGTGGGTCTTCGCATCATTTTACACCGTGGCTCCTGAAGAGCAGTCGGTAGAGCTGTTCTTGGGCGAGTATTCCTCCACCGGCAATCCCGGTCTGAACTTTGCGCCGTGGCCTGTGGTCACCGCTGAAGTGATCCCGGTGACCCGCGAGCAAACCGAAGATATCGGGGTGGCGTCGCGCGGCGATGGCGGCCTGATGCTGACCACGGATGAAAACATCGTCGACATCGATTTTCAGGTGGTTTGGAACATCAATGACCCCGCGAAATTCCTGTTCAATCTGGCCGACCCGCGCGACACGATCCGTGCGGTATCTGAATCGGCCATGCGTGAGGTGATCGCCCGCTCCGAGCTGGCGCCGATCCTCAACCGCGACCGGGAGCTGATCGCCGATGAGGTGCGTGAGCTTATCCAGACGACGCTGGACCAATATGACGCGGGCGTGAACATCGTGCGTCTTAACCTCGACAAGGCCGACCCGCCCCGCGAGGTGATTGACGCTTTCCGCGAAGTGCAAGCCGCCGAGCAGGAGCGTGACACGCTACAACGTCGCGCGGATGCCTATTCCAACCAAGCGCTGGCGAAAGCACGTGGTGACTCCGCGCAGCTGCTTGAGCAAGCTGAGGCCTACCGCGCCCAGCAGGTCAACCAAGCGGAAGGTGAGGCCGCGCGCTTCACAGCCGTTTTGGAAGAGTACCGCAAAGCCCCCGAGGTGACGCGCAAGCGTCTCTGGCTGGAAACGGTGGAGCGCGTCTACGGCGCGACCGACAAGATCATTCTCGACAATAGCGGCGATGGCGGGCAGGGCGTCGTGCCCTACCTGCCGCTCAACGAGCTGCGCCGACCCGCAACTGAGGGGACAAACTGATGAGCAAGTCACTTATTTCGCTGATCGGCGTCATCGCCTTTCTGTTTCTGCTCCTGTCCTCGATCTTCATTGTGGACGAACGGGAAAAGGCCCTTGTGCTGCAGTTCGGGCAGATCAAATCGGTGAAGGAAGACCCCGGTCTGGCCTTCAAGCTGCCGATCATCCAGGAGGTCGTGCGCTATGACGACCGTATTCGCGCGCTGGACACGCCTCAAACCGAGGTGACACCGTCTGATGACCGTCGTCTGGTCGTCGACGCGTTCGCCCGCTACCGCATCTCGGACGTTGTCCAGTTCCGCCAGGCTGTTGGTGTCGGCGGGCTGGCAACCGCTGAATCCCGTTTGGCCGGTATCCTGAACCCGGTGATCCGGGAGGTCTTGGGTGCTGAGGGTGTGACCTCGAATACCATCCTCTCAGCCGACCGGGTGCAACTGGTCAACCGCATCACCTCGCAAGCGCGTGCGCGCGCCCGGCCTCTGGGTCTGGAAGTGGTCGATGTGCGTCTGAAGCAAACCAACCTGCCTGAGCAAAACCTTGAAGCCACGTTTAACCGGATGCGCGCAGAGCGTGAACGCGAAGCCGCAGACGAGCGGGCGCGTGGTGAAGAGGCGGCGCAGCGCGTGCGCGCGCAGGCCGACCGGACTGTGGTCGAGCTGGTCTCGGAAGCGCAGAAGACCGCGGATATCATCCGCGGTGAGGCCGACGCACGCCGCAATGCCATCTTTGGCGAAGCTTACGGCGCGGACGAAGAATTCTTTGAATTCCGCCGCACGCTGGATGCGTATGAGCGTGGGTTGCAGGGAAATAACTCTTCCTTTGTGATTTCTCCGAGTGACCCGTTCTTTAACTATCTGCGGTCTGATCAAGGCTCGCCCGCAGGGCAGTAGCTGACGTGATGACACATCTCTTACTGGCCCTCGGGCTGGTTCTGGTTGTCGAGGGGCTGGTGTTCGCACTGGCCCCTTCGCGTCTGGAAGACCTGATCAAAGCCTTGGCCGACATTCCGCACGAGACGCGTCGCATGATGGGGCTGGGCTGCGTGGCGCTTGGTGTGGTGCTGGTCTGGTTGGCCAAAGGCGCATTCGGGGGCTGAAACCTGCGCCATCTGGCCTGTTGCGGTATTTGAGTATTTTGAACCAAATGGAAACACAGGCGGTGCGCTTCGAGTTGACTCGGGGCGTTTGTCTAATTGGCTTGACCTGACAGGGGCCGCGCGGCTTTGCTGGGCGCATGAGCGACAGCATCGACGAGCACGGACAGACCCGCGACAGGCGTGGAGAGTGGCGACCGCCAAATCCGGTGCGGTTCATGCCGCTGTTTGACTGGCCGACCACGCCGCGGGTCATGGCGCGTTGGTTCTTTGGCGTGCCGGGGTTCTTGCTGCCGTGGTTTGGTCTCTATCTGGCGATCACTCTTGTGGCCTACCTGTTCTTCACGCCTGACCTCGCGCGCATGACACAGCTGGCTCCGGGCTGGGCCTTTGAGATCCTGATCCGCAATGTGGTGATGGTGGGCGCGTTCACCGGCGCACTGCATCTGTGGCTCTACCGGCTGCGCGGGCAGGGGCGGCGGACCAAATATAACGGCAGCTGGCCCGCTGAACGTGACAAGCGGTTTTTGTTCCACAATCAGGTCTATGACAACGTCTTCTGGTCGATGGTGGGCGTACTGGTCTGGACCGTGTTCGAGATTGGCCTGTGGTGGGGTTACGCCAACAACGCCTTGCCCGGCGCGACGCTGGCGCAGAACCCCATTTGGTTCGTGGCCTGGCTTTTGCTGATGCCGTTCTGGCGCAACTTTCATTTTTACTGGATCCACAGGCTGATCCATTGGCCGCCGCTCTATCGCAGCGTGCACTACCTGCACCACAAGAACGTCAATGTGGGTCCGTGGTCGGGCATGGCGATGCACCCGGTGGAGCATGTTCTCTATTTCAGCTGCATGCTGATCCATCTTGTTGTGCCGTCACACCCGCTGCACATGATGTTCAACGGAGTCACCACCGCGCTAGGGCCGGGTGTCAGCCATTCCGGCTTTGACGCGCTGGTTTTCGGGGACCGCGCAGAGGTGAAGCAAGAGAAGCTGATCCATTACCTGCATCACCGCTACCATAGCGTGAATTTCGGCGAGAGCGCGGTGCCACTCGACAAATGGTTCGGCAGTTTTCACGACGGAAGCCCGGAGGCAGACGCCCGGTTCAAGGCGTCTCGGGTCAAGACCTAGGAACAAGGCGTTCGATGCTTTGCCAAATCGCGCAACGGCCCTATAGTTTGTGCAAGCAGTGTTACAGGGGCTCACGTCCTGTTGACGACAAGCGAGGGGGGGCACCGTTGCAATCGCGCGGAAACTGCCCAACTTAGTCACATCAGCGCGGATGCACAGCATATGTGCGACCGTGCTACCTAGAAAAAACTGAACTGGAGGAGCATCGCAGTGAACGCTCACGTCATTCCCCAAGAATTGAGACAGGCGGCCCGACCCGTGCGCAGCCTACAGGTGCTGGCTTTGGGGCTGGTTCTCGCGCTGGCGCAGACCCTATCTGCCCGCGCCGACATGCCCGGCAGCTTTGCCGATCTGGCCGAAATGGTCAGCCCGTCTGTGGTCAACATCACCACCTCCACCACCGTGGCAGGTGTCAACCAAGGCCCGCGCCCCGTGGTGCCGGAAGGCTCGCCGCTGGAAGATTTTTTCCGTGACTTCATGGACCGCCAAGATCGCGGCCAGCGCCCCCGCCAATCCTCGGCACTGGGCTCGGGCTTTGTGATCTCGGAAGATGGCTACATCGTCACGAACAACCATGTGATCGACAAGGCGGATGAGATCCAAGTCGAGTTCTTCTCAGGCGAGATGCTTGAGGCAACCCTGATCGGCACCGATCCCAAGACCGACATTGCGCTGTTGAAAGTCGACAGCCCGACCCCGCTGCCTTTCGTGCCATTTGGCGATAGCGACGTGGCCCGCGTGGGCGATTGGGTGATGGCTGTGGGCAACCCGCTGGGGCAGGGGTTCTCTGTCTCTGCCGGGATCATTTCCGCCCGCGAACGCGCCCTGTCTGGCGCTTATGACGACTTCATCCAAACCGACGCGGCCATCAACAAAGGCAACTCCGGTGGCCCGCTTTTCAACGTTGAAGGCGAAGTGATCGGCGTGAACACAGCCATCCTGTCGCCCACGGGCGGGTCTATCGGGATTGGTTTCTCGATGGCGTCGAACGTGGTGACCAAAGTGGTTGACCAGCTGCAGGAATTTGGCGAAACCCGTCGCGGCTGGCTGGGTGTGCGTATTCAGGACGTCTCCGAGGATGTGGCTGAAGCGCTTGAGCTGAGCTCTGCACGCGGCGCGCTGGTCACGGACGTGCCAGAAGGTCCGGGCAAAGAGGCCGGGATCGAGGCGGGAGACGTGATCCGCACCTTTGACGGCAAGACGGTCGAAGACACCCGTGAGCTGGTGCGCATCGTCGGCAGCACCGATGTGGGCAAGGCCGTGGACGTGGACATCATTCGTGAAGGCGAAGAGATCACGCTCGCCGTGACACTGGGCCGCCGCGAAGAGGCAGAAGCCACCGCCGTGCCGGTCGCGATTGAGAAATCCGACCCGGTCGAGAAAACCCTGATGGGCATGACTCTGGCCGTGCTGAATGCTGAGCTGCGCGAGCAGCTGGGTCTGGCCGAAGACGCAACCGGGCTGGTCGTCAAGGAAGTGGCTGAGGACAGTGACGCCTTTGAAAAAGGCCTGCGTGCCGGTGATCTGGTCGTCGAGGCTGGCCAGCAAAAGGTCGAAGGCGTGGCCGATCTTGAGGCACGGATTGCGGAAGCGAAAGACGCCGGTCGCAAATCGCTGCTGATGCTGATCCGCCGCCAAGGTGACCCGCGCTTCCTGGCGTTGTCTTTGGAAGAGTAACCTCGCCAATGTGTGCCTGTTAAAGGCGCGAACAGGTGAGACAAGGAACAAAGAAGGGCGCCCCAAACGGAGCGCCCTTCTTGCATTTCTAGATGAGTGAAAGCCGCGCTAGCTTTCGACCTCTCCCGCGTCTTCCAGCACTGCCTCGACCTCAAGGTCAATCGCAGCCCCCAACGCCTCGTCTTCTGTCGGGGGCAGATCGATGGCCACCAGCCCAAGCTGCTGTGCCGTGGCGAGGCTTAGGACGTCGCTGTCGAGACCGCGATCTTGCTGATACAGCCTCAAGGAGTCGCGGGTTTTCGCGTCCAGCATCCCGTTTGCCGGGCCGCCGTAATAGGTCCGCGCTGTCAGCGCGCGTTGCAGGCTCATGACAAAGCTAGGGGTGATTGTTGCGTCACACACCCGCTCAAACCAGCTGCCCTCGCCGGTGCTCACCGTCTTGGGCGCGGTGACATTGCGGTAGATGGCAGGCGAAATTTCTGTGCCATCTGCGTCGAGCACGGCGTCTTCCGCGATGACGGTTTGTGTGACCAGTTCGGTGGTTGTGGGGCCGGGCAATTGGCTCCAGCAGGCGCCGGGCTTGCCCTCTGGCGGGGCCGCAGCGGCGATTGTGGGAATAAGCGGCCCGTCTGCCGCACGCGTGACGCCTTCCTCGGACAGGGTCTGGCAGGCGGATAGGGCCAGCGTTGCAAGCACCGCTAAAGGGGCCTTGAAGGGAAGGGGTCTGGTCATGCTGCTCTCATTCTGCCGATCTTTGCGCCGGGCTGCTTGGGCGGGAGTCTAACGCCGCTGCCCCCTCGATCAAGCCCTATCTGTGATCTGCCGGGAACCGGGCAAGAAACCGGGTGCGAATGGGGGCTGGAAAAGCCGCGCAAGCTGGCCTAGATCCAGTGAAACCGATTGCATCAAGGACCCGAGGGAAAATGGCGAAAATTACCTATATCGAGCATGGCGGCAAAGAGCATGTCGTGGATGTGGCCAACGGGCTGACCGTCATGGAAGGCGCGCGCGACAACAACATTCCGGGCATTGAGGCCGATTGTGGCGGTGCTTGTGCCTGCTCGACCTGCCATGTTTATGTCTCGCCCGACTGGGTTGAAAAACTGCCAGCCAAAGACAGCATGGAAGAAGACATGCTGGATTTTGCCTATGAGCCCGACGCCGCACGTTCGCGCCTGACCTGCCAGCTGAAAGTCACCGACGCGCTGGACGGGTTGGTCGTGCAAATGCCTGAAAAGCAGATTTGAGCACACAGGGTTCGAGCAAGGCGCGGCGTCTGCTGTACGGCCTCTGGCACAGCCTCGCCCGCCGCGGTCTGCTGGCCGCTGCGCTTTTGGCCAATGGCGCAGGCGCACAGGCCGACATTCTGGGCGCTGAATACGCCGAGCCGACGACCCGCTATGCGCATGGAGTGCTGGGCGATGCGGTCGAGTATGGCACGCTTGTCATTCACACCGACCGGATGGACGGTTTAAGTTTCCGCATGGTGCTGCCAGAGACCCGCGTCTTCGAAGACGTGGCCCCCCGGCTGGCAGATGTGGACGGCGACGGCGATGTCGAAGTCATTGTGGTCGAAAGTGAGGCCTCCACCGGAGCGCAGCTGGCGATATACGATGACACCGGCAAGATCGCCGCCACGCCGCATATCGGCACGCGAAACCGCTGGCTTGCTCCCATTGGGGCGGTGGATTTGGACGGTGATGGTCATATCGAGATCGCCTATATCGACCGTCCCCATCTGGCCAAAACCCTGCGGGTCTGGCGCTACAGGGATGGCGCGTTGACAGAGATTGCGCAGCTCGGGGGGCTGACCAATCATCGCATCGGAGAGCGCGACATTGGCGGGGGTATCCGTGATTGCGGCCAGGGCTTTGAGATGATCACCGCCTCGGCCAATTGGCGTCAGGTAATGTCCACGACCTTGAAAGACGGCCAACTCGCTACAAAACCTATCGGCACCGACACCTCCCGCGCCGGCCTCAACGCAGCGCTCGCCTGCAAATAAGGCGCCACCTCCCGCGCGATAGGTCTGCCCCCATCATTGCTTCAAAAATACTCCGGGGGTTTGGGGGCAGAGCCCCCATAAATCGGTGAAGCTAAAGCGCCCGCCAACCAATATCGGAGCGGTAAAACCCGTCCGCCCAGTCAACGCCGTCAATCATCGCATAGGCCCGCTCCCGCGCCTCTGCGAGGCTCGCGCCTCGCGCGGTGACATTCAGGACCCGCCCGCCATTGGCCACCAGATGGTCGCCCTGCATCTTGGTGCCTGCGTGAAACACCATATGCGCGCTGTCTTCCGCCACTGCATCCAACCCCGTAATTTCCGAGCCTTTCTCGTAAGATCCCGGGTAACCCTTTGCCGCCATCACCACGGTCAGCGCATGGTCATCGGCCCAGTTCACCTGCGCGCGGTCCAATCTTCCTTGGGCGCAGGCCAGCAGCAGGTCCAGAGCCTGCGCGCCAAGCCGCATCATCAGCACCTGGCATTCGGGGTCGCCAAAGCGGACGTTGTACTCCACCAGCCGGGGCGCGCCGTCCTTAATCATAAAGCCCGCATATAACACACCCTGATAGGGCGTGCCCCGCCGCGCCATTTCGTCCACGGTGGGCTGAACGATCTCGCGCAAGGCTCGCTCGGTTACCGCGTCGCTCATCACCGGGGCGGGGGAGTAGGCCCCCATGCCGCCCGTATTCGGCCCTTCATCACCGTCATAGGCGCGTTTATGGTCCTGCGCGGTGCCCACGGGCAGGATGTTTGCCCCGTCCGAGAGGATGAAGAAAGACGCCTCTTCGCCCTCCATGAACTCCTCGATCACCACCTCCGCGCCTGCGTCGCCGTAGGCGCCGCCCAGCATGTCGTCCACGGCAGCCAGGGCCTCGTCCAGCGTCATGGCCACAACCACGCCTTTGCCCGCGGCCAGCCCATCCGCCTTGATCACAATCGGTGCACCCTGCGCCTCCACATAGGCCCGCGCTTCCGCGGCGTCGGTGAAATGGGCATAGCCTGCGGTCGGCGCGCCGCACGCGTCGCATATCTCTTTGGTAAACGCCTTTGAGGCCTCCAGCTGCGCCGCCGCCGCCGAGGGGCCGAAACACAAGATGCCTGCGCCCCGCAACGCATCCGCCACGCCTGCGGCCAAAGGGGCTTCCGGGCCGATGATCACGAAGTCCACCGACTGAGCGGCGGCAAATTCAACCACCGCGGCGCCGTCCATGATGTCGAGCGCTGCGCATTCGGCCACATCCGCCATGCCTGCATTGCCGGGGGCTGCGATCAGCCGGTCGCATTTCGGGTTCTGTTTGACCGCCCAAGCCAGTGCATGTTCGCGCCCGCCCGAGCCCAGGATCAGAATGTTCATCGCCGCTTCCCCTTCGTTTCCCCGCGTTCTAAGCTGCGCGCAAACGCATCACAAGAGCGCGCGCATGGACCTTCTCGAAGACGACGCCCCCGGCCGCAACGAGCCCGAATATTCGGTCTCGGAAATCTCGGGTGCGATCAAGCGGATGATCGAAGGGGAGTTCTCCCGCGTCCGCGTCAAGGCCGAATGTGGCCGGGTGATGGTGGCCCGCTCCGGCCATGTCTATCTCGACCTGAAAGACGACCGCGCGGTGTTGTCCTCCGTGATCTGGAAGGGGCAGGCGGCCAGGCTGGCGGTGCAACCCGAGGAGGGGATGGAGGTCATCGCCACCGGCAAATTGACCACCTTCCCGGGTCAGTCCCGCTACCAGATGGTCATCGAAGACATCCGCCCGGCAGGTGTCGGCGCGTTGATGGCCATGCTGGAAAAGCGCAAGGCGCAGTTGCAAGCCGAAGGGCTGTTCGCGCCAGAACGTAAACGCCCGCTGCCCTATCTGCCCGAGGTGATCGGCGTGGTGACCTCGCCGCAAGGCGCGGTGATCCGCGACATCCTGCACCGTCTGCGCGACCGGTTTCCACGCAAAGTGCTGATCTGGCCCGTGGCGGTGCAGGGCGAGGCCTGCGCCCCGCAGGTCACCGCCGCCATTGAAGGCTTCAACGCGCTCAGCCCCGGCGGGGCTTTGCCGCGGCCTGATCTGATCATCGTGGCCCGTGGCGGCGGCTCCATCGAGGACCTGTGGGGCTTTAACGAGGAAAAAGTGGCCCGCGCTGCAGCGGCGTCCGAGATCCCGCTGATCTCTGCCGTGGGGCATGAAACAGACACGACCCTCATCGACTATGTCTCCGACAGGCGGGCGCCCACGCCCACTGCGGCGGCTGAGATGGCTGTGCCTGTGCGTATGGACCTGCTCAGCACTGTCGACAGTTATGACGCCCGCATGACGCGGGTCCTCAGCCAGCATGTGCAGCGCCGTCAGGAACGATTGCGTGATCTGGCCCGTGCGCTGCCGCGTCTCGACGAGATCACCGCCCGCGCCACACAGCAGCTCGACGCGGTCGCAGCCCGGCTGCCCGCTGCCCTGACCCGCGCCACGCAAGCCAAAAACATTCAGCTCGAACGCACCGCAGCCCCGCTGCGTGCCACGCTGCTGCGCACCAAGATCGACACCGCCAGAACCCGCACCCAACGCAGTTCCGAGCTTCTCTCCCGCGCGTTGACCGCCCGCACGGACCGCGAGCGCGCGCGTCTGAACCAGGTCAGTCAGGGCCTGAGGCCCGCACAGCTGTCGCGCGATCTGGATCAGGCTCGTGACAGATTACAGCGGACGCGCACCAATCTGGCCAATGCCGCCACGCGTCAGATGAGCACATGGCAAGAGTCCCTGAAACGCCTCGACCGGATGCGCGAAACGCTGGGCTATAAGGAAACGCTGGCGCGCGGCTATGCGGTTGTGTGGGGCGCAGATGGCGTCATCACCACTCAGACATCCGCCAAATCCACTCCCCCCAAAGAGATCGAATTCAAAGATGGCAAATTCGCCCTCTCAGGTGCGCCCTCCAAGTCAAAGCCCTCAAAACCCACAGGGCAGTCCTCGCTTTTTGACGACTAGCGCCCTGTTTCCATTTGGTTAAAAATACTCACCTTGTGGCGGCCGGCGTGTAACTGACACCGACGCCCGGTCCGGGGCAGTTCAAGGCGGATTTGTCCTGACCGACAACGACCAGATCATTGGCCGGGTCCGCGCCAATAACACGCGCGCGCCGTTCGCCGGATTTCTCCAGAAAGTTCCAGCATTGCGGGCTGGATTGGGTCTCGTAGGCAAAGCAGATCGTGTCGCCCTCGCTGAACCACGCACCCCGCTCGCAGCGCCCGTCCAGAAACGTCCAGATTACGCGGCGGTCCTCCAGATATTGCTCGGCCCCATAAGGCTCTCCGCGCCGATTGAAATAAAGCGTGGTGCCTGAGACATAGCTCTCAAAGGCCTCCGGGCTCATGATCTCTTCCCCGCCGGGTGCACCGCCGCCGCCTTCCTGAGCGGCCAATGAGGTTGCGAAACTGGTGAAAACGACGGCGCAAAGCGCGAAAAATCTGATCATGGCGCCAGCTTGCCAAACTCGCACCGCTTTGAAAAGTCACGCTTGCGCAAACTCCCTGCTTTGCGTCGCATTTGCATGGCCAATCCCCCGCGCATGCCCGTAGGTTTTCATCCAAACGCAAGGGCGGAGATGCGCGCATGGCACTCGATACAAATAATGACGACAAAAAAGGTGTCTGGAAGTCGGCGCGCGGCAAAGGCCGGACCACGCCCAAGGGCCGTCAGCTGGATGATCAGGCCTGGCAGGAGGTGCGCGACCTGCTGGGCGAGGGGGCCCGCACGCCCGATCTGCTGATCGAATATCTCCACCTGATCCAGGATAAGTACCGCTGCCTCTCCGCCGCCCATCTTCGCGCGCTGGCCGAGGAAATGCGCCTCAGCCAGGCAGAAGTCTACGAGGTCGCCAGCTTCTACGCTCATTTCGATGTCGTCAAAGAGGGCGAGCCCAAGCCTCCCGCACTGACCATCCGCGTCTGCGATTCGCTCTCATGCGAATTGGCCGGAGCACAGGCGCTGAAATCCGCTTTGGAAGACGGGCTGAACCCTGACGAAGTCCGCGTCCTGCGCGCGCCTTGCATGGGCCGCTGCGACGCCGCCCCAACGCTCGAGCTGGGCCATGCCCATATCGACCACGCGACGCCCGAGAAGGTGAAAGAGGCCATCGCCGCCGATCACACCCACCCAACTATCCCAGATTATCAAGAGCTTGAGGCCTATCGTTCAAGTGGCGGCTACGCTGCGCTTGCTGATCTGCGCGCCAATGGCAATTGGGAAGACGTCCAAGCCAAGATCAAGGACAGCGGCTTGCGCGGCCTTGGCGGGGCGGGTTTCCCCTCCGGTACCAAATGGGGCTTCGTGCGCGGAAATGCAGGTCCGCGCTACATGGCCGTCAACGGTGACGAGGGCGAACCCGGCACGTTCAAAGACCGCTACTATCTCGAGCGCGAGCCGCATCTCTTCCTCGAAGGCATGCTCATCGCCGCATGGGCCGTCGAGGCCGACCGCGTCTACATCTACATGCGTGACGAATACCCCGCCGTGCTGCACATTCTCGCGAAAGAAATCGCAGCCCTCGAAGCCGCTGAAATCGTTGAACAAGGCTATATCGAGCTGCGTCGCGGAGCAGGTGCCTATATTTGCGGTGAAGAATCCGCGATGATCGAAAGCATCGAAGGCAAACGCGGCATCCCGCGGCACCGCCCGCCTTACGTGGCGCAAGTGGGTCTCTTCGGTCAGCCGACCTTGGTGCATAATGTCGAAACGCTTCACTGGATCGCCCGCATCTGCCGCGAAGGCCCCGAGGTGCTTAACAGCACCGAGAAGAACGGCCGCACCGGTCTGCGCAGCTATTCTGTCTCTGGCCGCGTCGCCAAGCCCGGCGTCTACCTTTTGCCTGCTGGCTCCACCATCACTGACATCATCGACGCCGCAGGCGGCATGGCCGAAGGCTACGTCTTCAAAGCCTACCAGCCCGGCGGGCCGTCGTCTGGGCTTTTACCCAGCACAATCAACGACGTACCGCTCGACTTTGACACACTTCAACCGCTCGGCACCTTCATTGGCTCGGCGGCGGTGGTGGTTCTGTCTGATCAAGACAGCGCGCGTGGGGCGGCCCTGAACATGCTGCGGTTTTTCGAGGATGAAAGCTGCGGGCAATGCACGCCCTGCCGCGTCGGCTGCGAAAAGGCGGTCAAGCTGATGCAGGCCGACAGCTGGGATCAGCCGCTCCTCGAAGATGTCTGCACGGCCATGGCCGATGCCTCGATTTGCGGGCTTGGGCAAGCTGCGCCGAACCCGATCCGGCTGGTGATGAAGCATTTCAGCGACGAGATCTAACTCCGCCCTGATCACACCCGACCTTTTCATGCCGCCCCGCCCGTATTAGGTGGGAAGGACGCAATGCTTACGGGTGCCCATGTCCTTCTTCAAAAAGCTCAAAAACAAGCTCTTCAAATCCTCCGCCAAGCTCGACGAGGGGTTGGACGCCATCGTCTCAGACGGCGGCGTCGAGGAAACCGTCGAAGTTGAGATCTCCGCGCCTGAGCCTGATACGGCGGCTCTCGAGGCCGAGGCCCAAGCTCGCGCGGCAGAAGCGGAAGCCGTGGCAGAGCAAGAACGCCTCGCCGCAGAACAACAAGCCGCCGAAAAAGCGGCTGCTGAGGCCCGCGAAGCCGAAGAGCGCGCAGCTCAAGAGGCCGCTGAAAGAGCTGCCGCCGAAAAAGCCGCCGCCGCGCAGGCCGCAGAGGACGCCCGCCGCGCAGAAGAACAACGCGCCGCAGAAGAGGCCGAAGCCCGCGCCGCCGCCGAGGCCGAAGCAAAAGCTCAGGCCGAAGCCGAGGCAGAACAAGCCCGCCTAGCTGCAGAAGCTGCTGCCAGCAAAGCCGCCGCCGAAGAGGCTGCGCGCAAAGCCGCGGAGGATGCCGCCAACGCAAAAGCCTCCGAGGACGCCAAAGCCGCCGCCGCACGGGCAGAGGCGCTCGCCGCTGAAGAACGCGCCGCAGCAGAAGCCGAAGCCGCCCGCCAGGCTGCGGCACAAGCTGAGGCAGAGCGGCAAGCCAAAGAAGCAGCAGAGCAGGCGGAACGCGACCGCCAAGACGCAGAAGCCAAAGCCGCAGCCCAAAAAGCAGCCGAACAGGCCGCCGCCGCGGAGGCAGCGAAGAAAGCCGAGGCCGACGCAAAAGCTGAACAAGAAGCCCGCGCCGCCGCTGAGGCGGCAGAAGCCGCGGCCAAGGAAGCCGCCGACAAGGCAGAGCAAGCCGCAAAAGAGGCGCAAGACGAAGCGGCCCGCGCGCTCGAGCAGGCCAAGGCCAATGTCGCGGCTGACCTCTCCGCCCCCGCCGCTGCCGCGTTGCTGGCAGGCGATGACGCGCCACAAGAGCCCGCCAAAAAGCCCGGACTTCTGGGTCGGTTGCTCGGTCGCAAGGAAACCAGAACCGTTCTGCGCCGCGAGCTCGATGACGACATGCTCGAGGCCCTGGAAGAGCTGCTCATCGCCTCTGACATGGGCGTCGACACCGCTCTGCGCGTCACCGCCAACATGGCCGAGGGACGTTTGGGCAAGAAGCTCTCCACTCAGGAAATCAAAGAGCTGCTCGCCTCCGAGATCACCACCATCATGGAGCCCGTCGCCAAACCGATGCCGCTCTACCCCAAACGCCCGCAAGTTGTGCTGGTGGTGGGCGTCAATGGCTCGGGCAAAACCACGACCATTGGCAAGCTGGCCAGCCAGTTTCAGCAGGCGGGCAAGAAGGTGGTCATCGCCGCAGGGGATACGTTCCGCGCCGCAGCGGTCGAGCAGCTACAGGTCTGGGGCGATCGCGCGGGCGTCCCCGTGCTGACCGCGCCAGAGGGCTCGGACCCCGCCAGCCTTGCCTTTGACGCGATGACCAAGGCGGAGGAAAGTGGCGCAGATCTCTTGATGATCGACACGGCAGGCCGGTTACAGAACCGCTCCGATCTGATGGAAGAGCTCGCCAAGATCGTCCGTGTCATCCGCAAAAAAGACGACACCGCGCCGCATAACACGCTTTTGGTGCTGGATGCGACCACTGGCCAAAACGCGCTCAATCAGGTGAAGGTCTTTCAGGAGATTTCCGACGTCTCGGGCCTTGTGATGACCAAGCTCGATGGCACGGCCAAGGGCGGGGTGCTGGTGGCCCTTGCCGACAAGTTCGGCCTGCCCATCCATGCCATCGGTGTGGGTGAACAGATCGACGATCTCGACGCGTTCGACCCGCAGGAATTTGCACAGGCGTTGACCGGTGTCGCCCCAGATTAGCCTCTTTGCCAGTAACCCTAGATTAAGGTTAACGCCCCCCGCCGTGACAGAGCCAACGCCTCAGCTTCATCTTGGCAAAAATACCTCTATCCCGGCCCCTCCCGTCACGCAAAGCCCGCCCGGATGAGCGCCTGGATCACCAGCCTTGAGGGCACAGAGGCGGGCCACCATGTGGCGCTGGCGCTCGCGGTCATGGCCGCGATCCTGCATGCGATTTTCGGGGCCCTGCAAAAAGGCCGCCACGACCCGTGGCTGTCGCGCGGCGCGATTGATTTCAGCTACGGCGTCATCGCCGCGCCCTTCGCGCTTTTCGTCGTCCCGTGGCCCGAGCCGCATATGTGGCCCATCTTCGCTGGCGTCTATATCATCCATGTCTGCTACAAATGCCTGCAGGCCTACACCTATACCAAAGGCGCCTACACGGTGGTCTACCCGGTGGTGCGCGGCACCGGGCCGCTCTTTACGGTGATCGGGGCCTATATCATATTCGGCGAGACCTTCACCTGGGGCCAGATTGGCGGGGTGGCGCTGCTCTTGGCAGGCATTTACGGGCTGGCCGCCTACAATCTCAGGACCATCACGCTGGATCGCGACACCATGGTCCCGGCGTTGGGCTTTGCGGTTCTGACCGGACTTTTCGTGGCGCTCTACACCACCTATGATGCCTACGGCATCCGGGCCACCGCCGATCCGTTCACCTTCCTTGCATGGTTCTTTTTCATCGATGGGCTGTTCTTCATGCCGCCCATCGCGGCCTATCTCTGGGCCAAAACACCCGACCGCCCCGCAATAGGCCCGCTGATGGCACGTGGTGTGACGGGCGCGGTGGTGGCGTTCTTCTCCTTTGGGGCGATCATGCTGGCCACCCGGCTCGACAAGGTGGGTGAGGCGGCGGTGCTGCGCGAGACATCTGTGGTCTTTGCGGCGCTGATCGGATGGCTTATCTTGGGCGAAAAGGTCGGCCCGCGCCGGTTGGCTCTGATGGCGCTCATCGCGCTGGGCGCGGTCATCGTGGAATTTGCGGGCTGACAGACAGATATAAAAGGCAGGTCATGGAAGAGAAAAAGATCAACCCAATGGTGAAGTTTGCGCTGGAGTTCGGCCCCGTGCTGCTGTTCTTCGTGGCCTATACCCGCCTGAAAGAGAACACCTACACCATTGGTGGCACCGAATATGACGGCTTCATCGTGGTCACCGCCGCCTTCGTGCCGCTGCTGCTGGCCTCGATCGCGATCTTGTGGAAGCTGACGGGCAAGATCAGCCGGATGCAGGTGCTCACAGCTGTCATGGTGATCTTCTTTGGCGGGCTGACCGTGTGGTTCAATGACGAGCGGTTCTTCAAGATCAAGACCACCATCGTCTACGGGTTCTTCGCCTCTGTGCTGGGGCTCGGCCTGATCTTGGGTAAATCCTGGCTGGAATATGTGATGGACGAGCTCTTACCGCTGACCAGCGAGGGGTGGATGATCCTCACCAAGCGGCTGACCTTTGCGTTTGCGGCCCTCGCCATTGCCAATGAGGTGGTCTGGCGCACCATGTCGACAGACGCGTGGGTGAAGATCGAGACCTTCGGCTTCCCCGTGGCCTTGTTCGTGTTCTTCATGCTGCAAACCAACCTCTTCCAGAAATACAGCTCGGAAGAGTAGGACGAGGCCTAAAAAGCGATCTCCCGGAATCTGAGCAGGCCCCCGCGATGAAACGGGAGCCTGCCAGCTAGTGTGAACCCACCTTGCAACCGGGTTTTGGCCTGATTGCGACAGGCGTGGGCCCGGCTACCAGTACACTGGCTAAGCTGGGGAAGGGTGGCCCACACTATACTTTGTAAGGTGTCTGGGTCGGGACCTGCCGACGCGGATCGCGGGTTGAGTAGCCCACGAAACAACATAGATGCGCCCTAAAAATGTGAGGCCCGGCCAAACGCCTGAATGGTCAGCAGCTCCCCAATCACATGTCAAAACCAATCGCACCCCCCAGGGCGCACCGACAGTGAGACGTTTGGTGACGCTCTGGTCAATGTTCCAATGGCCTTTTTTTCGTATGGGAAAGTAGTGGGGCAGGTCTTTGTGGATTGTTCCCGATGGCAGTTGCCGGAACCTGGCACAAAATCAGAAACTTCCTTTTAGAAATTGCCAATCAGCCCTTCGCAGGTGCAGCATTTTTTCCGATTTGGAAAATGCTATTCCCCTGAGCTTTGTTTCCAAATCTTGTCCAAAGGCTCAATATCCTCGCGATTGTCTACGTAAGACTGAATCAGCCGGTCCACGGCTTTGCGGGTGACAACCTTATGCTCGGGAGACAATCCAAGCGTTGCAACCATCTTCCAATGGCCTTCCATCAGGCAAATGAAGAGGTAGGACATCTCCTCCGCCGCTTGGGTGGGCAGATGCGGGTATTGCAGCATGAACTCGTGGGTTAGAACCTGCCCCAGCAGCGTATATTGCGACCGCAAGGCGGTCTGCACGGGCTTTGATCCGTTCGTCAGCGCAAACAAAGCATCAAACACAGCGTCATCTTCAGGTTTGGTGAATTCAGGCTGAATGTTGAGGAAATAGTCGATAAACAGCTCAAGTCGCTGCGCGCCCTTGGCTTCCATCACCACAGCCACAAGGCTGTCGCGGTAGCCCGTCGCCAGATGATTGCACAGGGCGACCATCAGCGTGTCGGCATCCTTGAAATGGTAGCGTACGACCTGACGCGACAGATTCGCCTCTTTGGCAATCGCGTCATAGGACAGATGCGGCAGCCCGTGTTGTTTGAGCGCGCGGAAAGTGGCGTTGAGAATATTGGTCTTCTGATTAATCTGCTTGCCCGTGTGGCCCATGCCCAAAGCTGCTCCAAAGCGGATGTGTTTCAATGCCTCCTAAAGTCACTGGCACGGGGCCATGTGTCTATGCAGGCGTTGCCGTCCCGTAAACGGGGCAGCAATTTTGTCACATATCAGCCGCTATGGATCAGAGTGGAAAACAGTTTAGGGTCAATGCTTTCCGCGCCAAAGCTGTCACCTTCCGTCAGGATCGAGACAGCGTCATGG
This sequence comes from uncultured Litoreibacter sp., assembly GCA_947494645.1. Taxonomy (GTDB): domain Bacteria; phylum Pseudomonadota; class Alphaproteobacteria; order Rhodobacterales; family Rhodobacteraceae; genus Litoreibacter. The sequence continues at coordinate 1,713,931 of CANLVO010000001.1, read as the reverse complement.
CTGTGCAGGCTTTCCTGATGGCTGGCCACCACGCGGAAGTCGCCGATCCGGGCGTCCGCTTGCAAGGCCGCGCAGAAAGAGCGGGCCGCGTCTTCGACAAAGATCGGGTTGGCGGCGTTCAGCTCTGCAAAGGCCTGTTCGTCCTCGCGTTTGACCATAACCTGCGTCTCGGTCGGCACCGCGTCGCGGCACGCCTCGATCAGGTCTTCGAACCACAGGCAGTCCTTGTCGCACATCACCTCGATCGAGACCCGCGCCACCGAACGCTGCGAATGCGGCGTTGCCAGCTGGCCGCGGAATTGGCGGGCATGCTCGGACAATTCCAGTGAGCAGGGGCAGGTGGAGGAATAGACATAGTCGAGATGCATGAACTTCTTGCGCACACCGCCCGCGTCCACGACCTCCAAAGCGATGTCGTAATACTGATATCCTTCCAGCCCGGAGCGCAGTGACTGCACTTTCATCGGGAAGGAGAACCGCATTTGAATGCGCGCGTCAAAACTCTCGAGGTCGGTCTTGTAGGCGTCCAGCGTCCGCTCGATCACCTCATAGGAAAACGTCTCATCCGCCTTCTCGTAAAAGCTGCGCATGATCCGGGACATGTTGATGCCCTTTTTTTCCGCCTCAAGAGAGACCGTGCCGGTCACGCTCGTCTCCAGCCGCACATCGCCATTGTCGCGGGTGTGATACTGAATCGGCAGGCGGAAATTTGAGATCCCCACATGCTGGATTTGCTGCTTGGCGCCTCGGATCAGCGAGGAGGGCCCGTTTTGCAGGTCCGGCATGGAGGCCTTGTAGGTCTCGTCGACTTCGAATTCTTCGGGATAGGCGCGTGCCAGCGCGGGATAGTTGGACAATTCCTGGCCTGGGACCAGTCGGCCCACCGCAGGATCAAGGTCAGCCACCTCAATCTCGGAGGAGCCCTGCGCCCACTGGCGCAGAAGTTTCAAGGCGTTCTCAGCTTCTTCCCGTGTGGGTAAGCGGTCAATTTCCGGCGTGTGGACGTTCATCACAGTCCCCCCTTTGGTTCGCGCTATTGAAACATGGGGCCTCGACGCCTGTATTCCAACATTATGTCACCAATACGTGACACAGAGAGTATTAGATCACATCTAATGCGGCTTTTACATCCGCCAAAACGTCTTCGCAGTCCTCAAGCCCTACTGACAGGCGCACCAAACCGTCGCTGATGCCCAGCTGGTAACGCTGCTCCGGGGTGAGACGCTGATGCGTGGTTGTCGCTGGGTGGGTCACAAGGCTCTTGCTGTCGCCAAGGTTGTTGGAGATCGTCACGATCTGCAGCGCGTTGAGGAACCGAAACGCCTCCGCCTTGCCGCCCTTGATATCAAGCGCAATCACCGTGCCGCCCTGATCCATCTGGCGTTTGGCCGCGTCATATTGCGGATGGGAGGGTAAATGCGGGTAGGCGACATGTGCCAGCTTCGGATGTCCCTCCAAAGCCGTGGCCAGCTTCAGTGCGGTCTCGGCCTGTGCGCCGCAGCGCAGGTGCACGGTCTCCAGCCCCTTCAGCATCACCCAGGCGTTGAACGGCGAAAGCGCCCCGCCGGTATGTTTCAAGTAAGGCTCCGCCACCTTGCGCACAAACTCGGTCGTGCCGCAGATCACCCCGCCCAGACAGCGCCCTTGGCCGTCAATATGTTTGGTCGCCGAATAGACCACCACATCCGCCCCGTCGCGCACCGCGTGGCCAAAGACCGGCGTGGCAAAGACGTTGTCCACGATGACCACCGCGTCCTGCGCATGAGCAATCTCGGCAACGGCCTTGAGGTCGACCACCTCCAGCGTGGGGTTGGCGACGGTCTCCAGAAACACCGCCTTGGTGTCTTCGCGCACCGCGTCGCGCCAAGCATCGAGGTCGGTGCCATCAACAAAGGTCACCTTCACGCCGTATCGGGGCAGCAGTTCCTCAAGGATGTAAAGACAAGAGCCAAAAAGCGCCCGTGCGCTGACCACATGGTCGCCCGCCTTGAGCAATCCGCATAATGCGCCGTTCACAGCCGCCATGCCGCTGGCGGTGGCAAAGGCGTCCTCGGTGCCTTCCAGCGCAGCGATCCGGTCCTCGAACATCCGCACCGTCGGGTTGCCGTAGCGGGCGTAAATATATTCATCCGCGCCGGTCTCGATGAACCGCGCCTCGGCAGCCTCGGCGGTGTCGTAGACAAAGCCTTGCGTCAGATAAATCGCCTCGGCCACTTCGCCATATTGCGAGCGCCGCGTGCCGGCATGTACCGCTTTGGTGCGGGGGGACCAGTTGGTCATAGTCATATCCTTCATCGGGGCCGGACGCGCAGGTCCGGGGCCCAAAAACAAAAAGCCTCCACCGGGAAAAGGGGGAGGCTTATGCGTCTAGCGCGGCGGTCCATCCTCTTTAGCGGCATATTTAACGTGGCCCGCAATCCGGTAACAAATCGCCACGGGATGTCTGATAAACCCCTGTCGCCAGAGGGTCAAGACGGGTTTCGCACCGCACGCTCAGGCCGACAATTCGTCAACAGCGCACCACAAGGTGCGCGTGATGCGCGGCTCCATCGCGATCTGGCCGATGGAGCGCTCGATATTGCGTTCTGTCGAGCCGTCGCCGTGAATATGGGCCACAATCTCGCAGTCCTTGTCGTCGCCGCTGACCTCGGTTTCGTGCAGGAACAGGTTGTTCACCGCAAGGTTGCGCACCAGAAAGGCCCGCATCTCCCGCTCGTCGCTGCGCGCGCAGCGCAGCCGCATCTGGAACAGACGCTCCTTCACGCCTGAGCGCGGAGAGATCTTGTCCAGCAGCTTCACAATCGGGCGCAGCGCAAGGTTGATAAAGACGATAAGCCCGGTCATCGCGGCGGCATAGGGCAGGTGGCCCGCGCCCGCCATCATGCCCACAGCGGCCGAGCACCACAACGTCGCCGCCGTGTTCAGCCCATGCACGTTGAACCCATCCCGGAAAATAATGCCGGCCCCCAGAAAGCCGATGCCCGACACCACTTGGGCGGCCACCCGCGTCGGGTTGATGTCCTCTGGAAACAGCGCCGCGAAGGTCACAAACCCCGCCGCGCCCAACGCCACCAGCGCATTGGTGCGCAGCCCGGCCATGCGTTGCCGCATCTGCCGTTCCGAGCCGATCAACGCGCCAAGGATCAGCGCGATGGTCATATTGACCAGCGCCTGCAGCAGCGACAGGGTCTCGACCCCGATCATGTCGGTCATATCAGGAATGGCGTGGCTCCGTGTTGCGTTCGCCTCAATCGTTAGGCGGGGCCGGGGAGCTTGCCAATTGCCGACACGCAATCGTGTCTCGCAGTTTACCACGCCGAGAGCGCCCGGCAGACGGTCCTTCTTCAGAACATGCGCCCGCGCCGCCGACCCATGGGACCCGGCGGCGCGGCGCGGGTGTGCTACATCTCGAGCACATGCACCTCGGCCACTTCGACCGAGCCGTTGCCGTGTTTGACCATCGGGCAGCCCTTCGCCATGACGCAGGCCGCATCCATGTCGGGTGCGCTGACGATGGTGTAGCCCGACAGCGGGTTCGCCCCGCCATTGTCGGCAATGCCGTCGCTGCTCACGGTTTTGGACATCCCGACCGGGTTGCCGGGGTCAACCATCGCGTCGCCCATGCCGCCCATCCAGTCTTTCCATTCGGCCATCATCTTGGCGCCTTCTTCCGGAGTGTCCGGCATTCCGCCGCCGCCGTGATAGGCAAATACAAAATTTGGCATGTAAAATCCTCCAAGTTGCGGGCGGCGCTCAGGCCAGCCCTTTTTCCAGTTTGTCGTAAATGGACAGCCACCCTTTTGTGTAACCCGCACGTGCGGGGTCGGTGGTCAGGCCAAAATGGCTCAGGATCATGTTGGCCCTGTTGTCGCCTGCCTCGGTAATTTCGATTGTCACGCGGGTTTCGGTCTCGCGTGGCCCGCCCGGTCCGCCGGTATGCCAGGCCCAGGTGAAGGCAATGAAGCGCGGCGGGTCCACCTCCGTGACCTCGCCCGACACCATTTTGCGGGTGCCATCCGGCAGCTCCATCACCGAATGCCACGGGCCGGGGCGCGAGAAATTCAGGTTGTGCTCCGGGATGATCATCCCGTCATGGCCCCACCAGCGCACCATGTTTTGGGGCTGGCTGATCATCTCGAACACGCGGGTGGCAGAGGCGGGCATCACCCGTTCCAAGGTCACGGCATCGGTCATTTTTTGTCCTCCAAAAGGGCTTGCTCCAGCCGGTCCATGCTCGCCTCCCAAAAGGCGCGGTGGTTCATGGTCCAGTCGCTGACCTGCCGGATCGCGCCGGGACGCACCGAATACAGACGCTGCTGGCCGTTGATCCGCCGCTCCACCAGCCCCGCGCGGTGCAACACCGACAAATGCCGCGAGATCGCGGGGGCCGAGATATCAAACATGTCACTGATCGCGCCCGCAGGCGTTTCGCCATCCTTCATCAGCCGCTCGACAATTTCGAAGCGGTAAGGGTCCGATAGGGCGGCAAAGAGGGGTGGCAAGATGCTCATACCCTCTTATTTAGCATATTTGTTAAATAACGAAAGCCTAAAATAAAGCTTTCTGATGGTCGAAGCTAGAAGGGGACGAGATACCCACCTGCCATCAGGGTCCGGAACTCTGTGTAGGACAGAACTGAATCGACATACTCAGGAGTGAAAATCAGGGACATCAGCACCGGATCAATGTGAAACAGGTTGTGCATGCTGGCCACCATCACGGTGACGCCCATGGTCTGTGCGCTGATCCACTCTGCACCTTCCATCTTGAGGGCCTGCTTGAACATAAAGCCAATTGCCAGCGCCATGGCCCCATCAGCCACAAGGGCCAGCATAATGTCGGTTTCTGGATCGGCTGTTCCCAGCAAGTGGATCCGGGAGAAACGGCTGAAAAATACGGCCATGATGCCAAGAAGGAAAGCGCCCGCGATGCTGAGCGGGTAGAGCGCGTTTTCCAGCAACCCGCCAGTCAGCTTGACGTCTTCGACCTCCCGGCGCTCAGGCACGACCACACCGTCGGCCGCATGAACCTCACCCTTGTTGATCCGTGCCAGCCGGGCCTGAAAATCGCTAGAAGCGACGTAATTCTGTTCGCTCATAATGCTCTCACCTTGCTCTAATCCGGCCAGTGTCACCGCAAGGCTTGGCGGTTTTGCGGCAAAAATGCGGTACACGGCGTGCTGCAACAGCCGTTGACACCGCCGCGCCGCCGCGCCAACCCTTAGCCCCATGTTTGACCTGCGCCCGGTGGGCTATGTGATCGGCCTTTTGGTGGCCTGCCTTGGGGCCTCCATGCTGGTGCCCATGACGCTTGATCTGGCCGCCGGCAACGGGCATTGGCCGGTCTTTGCGCAGTCGGCGATCATCACCTTCATGACCGGCACGCTGATGGCCTTGGCCACGAAAAACGGCGTGGGGCAGGGGCTGACGATCCAGCAGACATTTCTTCTGACCACCCTTGTCTGGGTGGCACTGCCGCTGTTTGGCGCAATCCCGTTCTATGTCGGCGCGACGCAGGCCAGCTTTGTCGACGCGTTTTTCGAAGCGATGTCCGGCATGACCACCACCGGGTCTACGGTGCTGGTGGGGCTGAACGGGCTGCCTGACGGGCTGAAGCTGTGGCGCGGGTTGATGCAGTGGTTTGGCGGCATCGGGATCATTGTTGTGGCGATGGTGTTTTTGCCAGAGCTGCGGGTGGGCGGCATGCAAATCTTTCGCTCCGAGGGGTTTGATACATTTGGCAAAATCCTGCCCCGCGCAGGTGAGATCGCGCAGAATATCTCCGTCATCTATCTGGGCCTGACATTTGCCTGTGGGCTGGCCTATTACGCCGCCGGGCAGTCGGTGCTCGATGCCACCACGCATGCGATGACCACCATCGCCACGGGCGGCTTTGCCAATCACGACGCCTCATTCGCGGCCTATGAGGGCGCGTCTGAATATATCGCCGCCGCCTTCATGCTGCTCGCGGCACTCCCCTTTGTGCGTTACGTGCAGCTGCTTGCGGGCACAGCCAAGCCGCTGTTCCGCGACAGCCAGATCCAGACGTTTTTTGCCATCGCCGCCGTGCTGGTCGCCTGCCTGACCGCGTGGCAATACGCCCAAGGCCTCAACCCCGGAGAGGCCGCGCTACGCAAGGCGCTCTTCAACGCGGTCTCCATCCTGACAGGCACGGGGTATGCGTCAGATGACTACACGCTTTGGGGGTCCTTCTCCGTCGCGCTGTTCTTCCTGATGGGCCTGATCGGAGGCTGCGCGGGCTCGACCTCCTGCTCCATCAAAGTGTTCCGCTACCAGCTGCTTTTCGCCTCCATCAAGGCGCAGATCCGGCGCATCCATTCGCCCCACGGCATCTTCCAGCCCCGCTATCAGGGCCGCACCGTGCCCGAGGACGTGGTCTCCTCCGTCATGACCTTCTTCGTGCTGTTCATCGTGTCGCTGGGCGGGCTGGCGGTGCTGCTTGGCATGACCGGCTTGGACTTCATCACGTCGGTCTCCGGAGCCACCGCGGCGATTGCCAATATCGGGCCGGGCCTGGGCGACATGATCGGGCCCACCGGCAATTTCTCGATGCTGAATGACACCGCCAAATGGCTGCTCTGCGCGGGCATGTTGATCGGGCGGCTCGAATTGCTGTCGGTCTACGTTCTGTTCACCGTGAACTTCTGGCGGCCCTGAGCCCTAGCCGCCCATCATCCGCTGACGCCGCTCTTTCATCCGCTCATTGGCGTCCGCCGTCCCGTCATGAAACGAGCCGAAGAACTTGTCCCACGGGATCTCCAGAGAGCCGTAATTGCACTCGAAATAACGGTGATGCATCTGGTGGTGGAACGTGCCCAGCTTCAGCCGGTTCTGGTCCTTGACCACCAGCCCCTCAAAGCCCGTATGCGTGGTGGCCGCCGTCAGCGCCACATATTGCATGTGAAACAGGATATGCAGCGGATGCGCGCCCGCAATCCAGTGGATCAGCACCGAGCCCAGAAAAATGATATGCTCCACCGGGTGCATCGACAGCCCCGACCACGGGCCCACATTGACGTTGCGGTGATGCAGCGCGTGCACATGTTTGTAGAAAAACGGCACGTGCAGAAGGCGGTGTATCCAGTAGAAATAGAAGCTCTCCCAAACCGGGATCAGCAGGAACAGCGCGACGAACCAAACGGGGTTGGCGGCCCAGGTCAGCATCGGCGCGTAGCCATTCGCCAGGGCCCAGAACATCAGCACCTCATAGGCGGTCCAGACCGTTACCCCGCTGGCCAAAGTCCAGAACATGTTGTCCCTGATCTGCCCGCCCAGCGTAAACTGCTTGCCGTTCTTCATCAGCGGGCGCGGGTCGTAGCGCAGCTTTTGGCCCTGTTTGGTGAAGGTGTAGAAATACAGATGCAACCCGCCCGCGACAGCCGTCATAAGGGCCAGGTTGCGGATGTAGATCTCGGCAATCCAGCCAAAGGCGAGGGTTCTGGTCTCCTCCAGAGGCGGCTGGAAGTAATAGAGCGACACGACCGCGACGCCCAGAATGATCAGCTTTTCGGTGATCAGGAACCACGCGTTCCAGACCCAGGTCAGCATCTCCATCGGCCGCAGTGGCCATCTGAAAAACGGCGAGACCTGCAACGGCACATCCGGCACATGGTTCCAGCCTTTCAACGGGGCGTCGCTCATCAGTCATTCTCCGGTTGGGGGCGCAGCCGCAGTTTGACAGAGAGGCCTTGCCATGGAAAACAGTTTAATACTGTCAACTAAACCTGAAAATCCGAGGTATCCCATGGCGATTTCGCTCAAAGCGATGGAGTATTTCACCACGGCCCTGCGGCACGGCAATATCGCCAAAGCTGCGGCAGAGCTGAACATTGCGGCCTCCGCCGTGGCTACGGCCATTGATCAGGTCGAGGCGGCGTTTGATCTGACCCTCGTCACCCGGCAGCGCTCGCGCGGGATCGAGGCCAATGCCAGCGGGCGGCTTGTGGCCCAAAAACTGGCCCGGCTGCTCGAGGATTACCGCGCCGTCCTGAGCGAAGGGGCCGACCTGAAGCAGGCGCTCAGCGGCACGCTGCGCATTGGCTACTATGCCCCGGTTGCGCCCGCGTTCCTGCCACCTGTTCTGGCCTCGTTCATCCCCGAAGATGCCGACGTGACGCTTCATCTTGAAGCTTGCGACAATGACGCGGCGCAGAACGGGCTGCTGACCGGCACCTATGATGCCATCCTCTTTGTCAGCGAGGATGTCCGGCCCTCGGTTGCCTTTGACGTGCTGATCGAGGCGCCCGCCTATTGTCTGGTGGCCCGCGACCATCCTTTCGCATCCCTGCGCAGCGTCAGCATCGCGCAGATCGCCGGCCAGCCGCTCGTGGTGCTCAACCGCCCCGTCGCGAGCGGATATTATCAGGGTCTGTTTGAGGCGCAGGGCAAGAATATGACCATCGCCGCTTACGCCAACTCAACCGAAATGGTGCGCAGCCTTGTCAGCGCGGGGCATGGGGTGGCCGTGCTGAACATGCAGCCGCGCACGGCTCAAAGCTACGCCGGGGCTCCGTTGGTCAGCGTCCCGATCTCCGATCCGCTGCCGCCCCTGACCCTCGCGGTTGGCTACGACAAGTCCCGCCCCCGGCGGTTGGTCCAGCGCTTCGCCGAAAGCTGCCGGGCCCATTTTGCCCAACCCGGGCCGCATCAATCTCTGGTGCGATAACGCAGCGCAGTCTGTCGCCGCGCGAGGCAATGCGCACCGTTACCTGCACCCCCGCATAAAGCGCTTGAAACTTCCGCGTAGGTCCTGTGGTCTCCGGGTCCAGTCCCTTGCCTTACGAAATGCCGCTGCCATGCCAGATAAAACAAACGCAAAACCCACCCCGTCCGACACCCAGATGCCGCTGGGGGCGCAAATCTCGCACATGTTGTGGGACCGTGGGGTGCGGCATATCTTCGGCATTCCGGGCGTGCACAATCAGGAGATGTATCGCGGGATCGAGCAGGCGGGGCTCACCCATGTTCTGGCCCGGCACGAGCAGGGCGCGGGCTTTATGGCGGACGGCTATGCACGCGCCTCTGGCCTGCCGGGGGTGGCTTATGTGATCACCGGGCCGGGTCTGTGCAACATCATGACCCCGATGGGGCAGGGCTATTCCGACAGTGTGTCGATGTTGGTGATCTCGTCCTGTCTGGACGAGACAGCCGCCCGCAAGGGTCAATTGCACCAGATGCGTGATCAGGAAGGCGCGGGTGCCACCGTCAGCGACTGGTCACATACGGCGCATGATGCGCCCTCTGCCTACCAGCTGATCGACCGTGCGCTGACCGAATTTCAGACGGCCCGCAAGCGCCCCAAACATGTGCAGGTCCCCATCGCCCAGCTGGAGGCCAATGCGCCGCCGCCACCAGCTAAGCCGCAAGCGCCGTCACCTTTCGCCGCCACGCCCATGCAGGTCGCCACTCTGCGTGACAAGATCAGCGCTGCCAAACGCCCGCTTTTCATCTTCGGCGGCGGGGCTGCGCCCCAGCAACGTCTGCTGCAGTCGGAAGACCTGAGCGCGGGCCAACCCGCCGATTGGCTGGAAGGTTTCCTCGACCTCAAGGCCGCCTCCTTCACCACTTATGCCGGGCGCGGGATCGTCCCCAAGGGCAGCCCGTTGCATTTCGGCTCCATGCTCGCGCGGTCTGAGAGCGCCGAGGTCATCGCCTCCGCCGATCTGGTCGTGGCGGTGGGGACGATGCTCAGCGAGGTTGATCTGTGGCGGTCGCATCTGGGGCACCTCGCGGAACTGGTTCGCATTGATACTGACCCAGAGGTGTTAAGCGATGCTCAACAAGCGGAGGTAAAACTGCAGGCCGACGCCCACGCGTTGCTGGCTGACACCTTTGCTGCGCCGCTCAAGCCCAAATCCGGTTGGTCCGAAGGCGAGGTCGCGCAGGCCATCACCCGCTGGCGCGCCCAGATCGACGCAGAGCGCCCCGGCATCCTGCCCATCTGCGACGCGCTGGCCGAGGTGATGCCGCCCGAGATGATGGTCTTCTCCGACATGACGCAATTTGCCTATGCCGCCAAAGAGGTCATCGACATGGACCGCCCCGGCCACTGGCACCACCCTTACGGCTTCGGCACGCTTGGCTACGCCTTGCCTGCGGCAATCGGCGGCGCGGTGGCCCGCCCCGACCAGCCGACGCTGTGCATCATTGGCGATTACGGCTTCCAGTATACGATGATGGAGCTTGCCACCGCCGTTGAGCTGGCCTTGCCCTTGCCCATTTTGCTATGGGACAACGGCAAGCTGGGCGAGATCGAGGCCTCCATGGTGGCCGCCCAGATCGCGCCCAACGCGGTGATCCAGCAGAACCCTGATTTCCTGAAACTGGCCGAAGCCTTTGGGGCCTACGCCACCCAGCCCAAGACGCTGAGCGATATGCAGGCCGCTCTTGGAAAGGCGCTAACGGCCGACCGCCCGACGATAATTCGCGTGACGCCCGCGATCACCTCGTAAAGGCCGTTGGTCACGCGCCCTCGGGAAAGCGGTACTCCATATAGACCAGAAAGCGCTCGAGCGCGGGGTCGTTGGCGTTCTCTGGGTAGCGGGGGATGTAGGAAAACCCGTAGCGCTCATACATGGTCAGCATCGTGGTGTTGCCTTTGATGGTGTCCACATAGATCGCGCGGCACCCCATCTGCCGGGCCTCCTCCAGACGCCGCTCGAAAAGCTGCCGTCCCAACCCAAGCCCTTGGGCGTGGGGGCGGACATACATCCGTTTCAGCTCCGCCGCGTCAGGCCGGATCCTGCGGATCACCCCGCAGCCCAGAAGCGTGCCGTCGTCGTCCGTTGCCAGCAGCAGGCGGCCCTCCGGCGGGGTCAGCTCGGGCAGATGCGCCATCGTGTCAGCGACCAGGTCTTCGACCGACAGGACCGGCCCGCCGACGGCTTCCAGCTTGCCCAGCATCAGCGCGTAATACTCCCGCATCAGCTGCGCGAACGCCTCCGCGTCGGGCAGGGTGGAGACGAAGTCCAGTTTCACGCTCACAGGGTATCCTTCAGGCAAAAGCCGCGTCACTACTCGCAGATATTTTCCTTGATGAAACAGTTCGAGCCCAGACAGCCATCCCAGCCCTCGTCCTTGGCGGCTTGGGATTTCTCCCCGAAATCGCCGTCAATGAGGGTCACTGACTTGATCTTGTCGAACCTGAAGATGCGCTTGGCCTCAAAGTCGCGCCCCTTGGTGCAGCCCCGGCTTTGCCAGCCATGCATGTAGAGCTTGCCGTTGTTGCCAATCGCGACCTGATGGACGTCCACCAGCCGGGGGGCGCAGCCTTTGCTTGCGTCCTTGTCGTAAACCAGTTCAATGCTGCGGCCCGTCTGCGCCGCTTCGCAGAGCGGGGCCTCAAACTCCGCCTGCGCCTGTGCGGCCTGCGCAGTGATCATCAACGCCAAAACCGCCCTCAGAGTAAATTTCATCGCAAAACTCCTTAAGATGGGTAGGATATATCCCATGCGCCGGGGGAAGGAAACGCAAGGCCGGTCCGCCCGGCTTTACCCGTCAATGTCGCCACACGTGGTGCAACCAAGAGGAGAAGAACATGCGGAAACTCGCCCTGGTGCTCGTCGCGCTGATCGCGGCCCTTCACTGCTACATTGCTTGGTTCGAGATCTTCGCATGGACGTCGCGCGGCCCCAAGGTCTTTGACACCTTCCCGCCGGAACTCTTCGCTCAGACCACCCAACTGGCGGCAAACCAAGGCATCTACAACGCGTTCCTTGCCGCGGGCCTTGTCTGGGCCCTCACGATCAAAGATCGGCAATGGCAATTCAACGTCGCCGTGTGTTTTCTGAGCTTTGTCGCCGTCGCAGGTGTCGTCGCGGCCATCACCGTCGCGGTGAAAACGGGTCTGCCTCAGCTCGTCCCCGCAGCCATCGCCTTGGCGCTTCTGGTCGCCTCAAACCGCAGTGAGCGGGCAGACCATTAACCCGGAGCCCCAATCTGGTCGACGCGAACCTTCCCCCAAACGCGCTTGCCGAAACAAGTGCGCGCTGTAAGCTGGCGTCTAGGTTAAGTGTGAAAGGCTTCCGTTATGAAAAGTAAGCTCGTTGCGGTTGGCATTGGCGGGTCTGTCTTGGCGGCGCTGTGTTGCTTTACGCCTTTGTTGCCACTGGTGCTGGGCGGGCTCGGACTAACCGGCGTTCTTGGCGTGATTTACGATGACGCCGTTTTGCTCCCAGTATTGGCAGGATTTCTTGGTCTGACAGGATACGCGATATGGCGACAGAAGAAACAATAGTCGTTCTGGAATCGACCCTGACCTGCCCATCTTGCGGGCATGTTGAGGTTGAAACCATGCCGACTGATGCCTGTCAGTGGTTCTATGAATGCAAGTCCTGCGAGACGGTTCTGAAACCGCTCAAAGGTGATTGTTGCGTGTATTGTTCATACGCGACTGTGCCGTGTCCACCGATCCAAGAGGGCAAGTCTTGCTGCGCATAGCGGACGATTGAAAGACTGCGGCACGTCATTAGACTTGGACACGCTCGACCGCCGAGCCTTCCGCCGTCACGTACTTACCAGCAGCTCACCAGCACCGTCATATCGGTGGCCTGCGCCAGCAGGGCCTCTGCCCCCAGCTCGACACCGCCGCGTGCCGTGACCGGGGTCACGCCGTTAGAGCTTAAGAATTCGGTGATTTCGCCGGATTTCAGGGCGAAGGCGGTGCCTTCTGGCAAGGTGCGGCCTCCAGCCTCCAGTGGCATCAACATGCCTGAAACCGCGCCAGCCTCGTCCAGAACAGGCCCGCCCACGTCGCCGCTTAGGGCGACCAAATCCAGCCGTTTCATCCGCACGTCGCCGCTCAGGTCGCGCAGGTCTTCCAGCGTGCCAAATGTCAGCGTGGGGGCGGCAAGCGCACCCTCGTAGGAATAGCCCGACACGGCCACGGCGGAGCGCAACCGGCCAAGATTGGGCGCAAACCGGGCAAAACCCAGCGGCACCAAAGCGTCCTTGGGCTTGAGCAGCGCGAGGCCGTTTCCGGTGGCGGTGACCTCCGCGTCATAGGCCTCGTCCAGCGTGATCCGCTCACAGCTGCCCACGGCGCTATCAACGGTCACGACCGCGCCGCCCCCGGTCACGTAAAAGCCCGAACGCGAAAGTTTCGGTTTGCGCAATTCCAGCCCCGACAACAGGTCCACGGATTGGCTGGCCTCGTCGCTGTCGGTGGCTTCCAGCGTGCCTTCGGTCATCTCGAAACTGTCTTGCATGATCTCGATCACGCGGGCCATGTCGCTGGCCCGGGCAGGGGGGTAGACCAGCGTGAAGCCCTTTACATAGCCGCCCGCCAGCTTGGCATAGGTGTAGCTTTCCAGATCAGCGCTGGTGCCGCGTAGGGTGAAGCTGTCCGCGCGTTTCACCCGTTGGCCCTCCAGCGGCACAATTTCCAGCGTCTGCATGATCTCGTAAAGCCCGCCCAGGGTCGCGCCGTCGCCCGCCTGAGAGATCAACAGCACCTGCACGCCGCTGCCGTCTTTTTCGGCGTAGCGCACGAACGGATAGTCATAGCCCTGAAACTCAACCAGCCCGGTGGGCATTATGATTTTGATCCCGGCCTTGTCCTCGTCCACCGTCCCAAGGCCAAGCGCGTCCAGCGCGCCTTGGTATTGGTCCAACAGATCGGCACGTTGCTTGGTGGTCAGGATGCCCGTTGGTTCATAGGCGTTGGCAGTTTGCCATTGCGCCATGGAGCGCCGGGTGCCGCGCCCGAACGCGCCGTCAATCGTGGAGTTGTAAAAGCCGAACCATTGCAGCGCGATTTGCAGCGCCTCACGGCCTTCGCGATCAAGGTTGCGCTCCGAGGCGCGGGCCTCGCGCGGGGTCTCGTCGCGCTCAACGGGTTCTACGATCACAGGCTCCACCGGCTCGGTGGTCACGACTTGGTTTGTTTCTGGCTCAGAGGGTTCAGGCTCCGCCTCAGTCGTGGCTCCAACACCCAAACCCGCTCCGATGGGCCAGAACGGGTCGCGGTAGCTGGTGCCATCGGTGATATAGCTGTCACGCGGGATCACGCCTTGGGCGCGCAACTCGCGCAGCCGGTTTCGGGCCGCGGTCGGGCTGGGGTAGGGGCCAAGCGCCAGCGTGTACCACCCGCCCGGCAGCACAAACCCTTTGACGTCGTTGAAGGCGCGGCCATAGGCGCGGGCACGGTCCTCGGCGGTGCGCAGCGAGGGGTGAGATTCGACCTGAACCCAGGATTGCTGCGCCAAAGCGGCGGTGGCGCCAAACCCTGCCCAAACACACAAAACCAAAGCAGCGACAATCGCTCGAACCATATTCGAAACCCCCGAATGTACCCGTCTGTACCGCGCTCAGACTGCACGACACACGGTGCGTCAGCAGCGACGCCCGAATCTTGCAGATACAGATACCATCTCCGGGGCGCGGCGCATCCCCCAAAACGGGCGCAATTGCCTGTGTTATGACCCTGCTGTCACATCCGCCATCACACGGGCCGGGCGCGTGATTGGCCCAGTATCTGCGTTGACCCCCCCAACCCCATTGCCTATTGAGACCCCGTTGTCACATCCCGGTCCTTCGAGGGCCGGTTGCAGGCCCGGCGCATCAGGCGTCGGCACGAGGAAAGCGCCCCATGGCTGATGCCACCACCAAACCCGCCTCCTTTCAGGAGATCATCTTGCGGCTGCAGGCCTATTGGGCCGCTCAGGGCTGCGCGGTGATGCAGCCCTATGACATGGAGGTCGGCGCAGGCACCTTCCACCCCGCCACCACGCTGCGCTCGCTCGGCTCCAACCCGTGGGCCGCCGCCTATGTGCAGCCCTCCCGCCGCCCCACCGACGGGCGCTACGGCGAGAACCCCAACCGGTTGCAGCATTACTACCAGTACCAAGTGCTCATCAAACCAAGCCCGCCCCAGATGCAGGAGCTCTATCTCGGCTCGCTCAAAGCCATCGGCATCGACTTCTCCGTCCACGACATCCGCTTCGTGGAAGACGACTGGGAAAGCCCGACCCTTGGCGCGTGGGGCCTCGGCTGGGAGGTCTGGTGCGACGGCATGGAGGTCTCCCAATTCACCTATTTCCAGCAGGTCGGCGGCCACGACTGCAAGCCCGTCTCGGGCGAGCTGACTTACGGCCTCGAACGCCTCGCCATGTATATCCTTGGCGCCGACCACGTCATGGAGATGCCCTATAACGACCCGCAATCCCCGATCCCGCTCACCTATGGCGACGTGTTCCGCCAGACGGAGCAGGAATATTCCCGCTGGAATTTCGATGTGGCCGACACCGACACGCTGCTGCAGCATTTCAAGGACGCGGAGGCCGAGTGCACCCGCATCCTCGAACAGCCTTACGACGACCCCAAGACCGGCAAACGCATCGTCATGGCGCACCCCGCCTATGATCAGGCCATCAAGGCGTCGCATCTGTTCAACCTGCTCGACGCCCGCGGCGTGATCTCCGTCACCGAGCGTCAGGCCTATATCGGCCGCGTCCGGGCCCTGTCCAAAGCCTGCGCGGATGCCTTCGTGCAGACAGAAGCCGGCGGCTGGACACAAGCAGAAAATAGCCCCGCATGAGCGGCAAACTTGTAGGAATAGCCCTTATGCTCACGGCCCTGATCACTGCCGTTTCCCTGTATTATCTGCAGGTCTACCACTTCTACGAGGAGCCCCGCACGGGCGACGCGGTGGTGCTGACGCCCCTTGGTGCGCCCACGCCCGAGGAGATCATCGCCGATGATGTGACCTCCATCGACGCGACCTCCTCGCCCATCCGGTATCGCGCCTGTTTCACCACGCCGATGAGCTTTTCGCTGCTGTCGGAAACCTACACGCCCGCGCCGCAGGCCACGCCCCTGACCGCGCCCGAGTGGTTCGACTGTTTCGATGCGGTCGAGATTGGGGCCGCCCTGGAAACCGGGCAGGCGCTGGCCTTCATGGGGGCCGAAAACTTTGAATATGGCGTCGACCGGATCGTCGCCGTGATGGCCGATGGGCGCGGGTTCGTCTGGCACCAGCTCAATGATTGCGGGCGCAAACGCTATGACGGCACGCCCACAGGCCCTGAATGTCCCGCCCTCCCGGCGCAAGAAAGCAACTGATATGCCCGATCTGCTGATCGAACTTTTCTCCGAAGAAATCCCCGCCCGCATGCAATCCCGCGCGGCGGCTGATCTGAAAAAGCTGGTCACCGACGGTCTGGTCGAGGCCGGGTTGACCTACGCCTCCGCTGGCAGCTTTTCGACGCCGCGCCGGTTGGCCCTGACCGTCGAAGGTCTGACATCTGAAAGTGCCGCCACCCGCGAAGAACGCAAAGGCCCGCGCACCGATGCGCCCGCACAGGCGCTTGAGGGCTTCCTGCGCTCCACCGGTCTGACCCGCGATCAGCTGGAGGCCCGCGATCTGGGCAAAAAGGGAGAGGTCTTCTTTGCCGTGATCGAAAAGCCGGGCCGTCCGGCAGCCGAGATCATTGCCGAGGTGTTAGAAGACACGATCCGCAATTTCCCGTGGCCCAAATCGATGAAATGGGGCGCTGGCAACCTGAAATGGGTCCGCCCGCTGCACCGCATCCTGTGCATCCTGTCTGATGAGGCGGGCGCAGAAGTGGTGCCGCTTGACGTGGATGGCATCGCATCCGCCGACATGACCGAAGGCCACCGTTTCATGGCGCCTGCACCTTTCTCCGTCACGTCTTTTGAGGACTACTCAACCAAGCTCAAACGCGCCCATGTGGTGCTGGACGCGTCAGAGCGCGCCGATCACATCTGGGCCGACGCCACCTCTGCCGCCTTCGCGCAAGGTCTCGAAGTGGTTGAAGACAAGGGCCTCTTGGCGGAGGTCGCGGGCCTCGTCGAATGGCCCGTCGTCTTGATGGGCGATATTGACGAGACTTTCCTCGGCCTGCCCCCCGAGGTGCTGCAAACCTCAATGAAAGAGCACCAAAAGTTCTTCTCTGTCAGAAATCCCAAGACTGGCCGGATCGAGAAATTCGTCACCGTCGCCAATGTCGAAACCCCCGATAACGGCGCGACCATTCTGGCGGGCAATCAAAAGGTGCTGTTTGCACGGCTGTCGGATGCGAAATTCTTCTGGGAAAATGATCTACGCGTCGCTCAGGCGGACACCGAGCCGCGCATGAAACCGTGGCTCTACGCGCTGGAAACCGTCACTTTCCACAACAAACTCGGCAGCCAGAAGGACCGAATTGATCGTATTGCATTGCTCGCGCGACGCTTTGCCAATGTAGTTGAGGCAAACCAGGATCAGGTGGAAGAGGCAGCAAAAGTCGCTAAAGCAGATCTGAGCTCGGAAATGGTTTATGAGTTCCCTGAACTTCAGGGCCTTATGGGAAGATACTACGCCGCAGAAGCCGGACTAGATGTCTCTGTCGCGTTCGCATGTGAAGAACACTATTCACCCCTAGGCCCTGCTGATGATGTGCCTACATCACCAGTTTCCGTCGCTGTCGCTCTCGCTGATAAATTCGACATGTTAACTGGTTTCTGGGCGATTGATGAAAAACCAACTGGTTCAAAAGACCCGTTCGCCCTGCGTAGATCCGCACTCGGCATCACAAGGCTTCTTGTAGAAAACGGCCTTCGTATGCCGTTACAAGCTGAACTGCGCCAAGCCATCGCGACCCATAGCGCAACGAACAACAGCGTCGAAGCAGAACTTGAGATGGCCCGCATCGATGTCCCAGATGCTGATGTAGACAAGCATGGCCTGCGCGATGCAGAAGGTGAAATTGCAGCTGACCTCCTTTCCTTCTTCCACGATAGACTCAAAGTCTTTCTAAAAGATAAAGGCGTGCCACATGATGTGATCGACGCCTGTCTCGCCATGCCGAATAGCGACGACCTGACCCTCCTGGTCAAACGCGCGGATGCGCTCTCGGAAACGCTCAAAACCGAAGACGGGGCAAACCTGATCCAGGGCTATAAACGCGCCAATAACATCCTCTCCAAAGAAGAAGAAAAAGACGGCGTTTTCTACGAGTTGGACCCCAAAGTTAAACTTGCAGAGACCGACGAGGAACTCGCGCTGTTCGACGCCCTCGACGCGGCTGAGGCCAAGATCACGCCCGCCATGGAGGCCGAGGATTTCACATCGGCCATGACCGCAATGGCTGCCTTGCGCGGTCCGATTGATGCGTTCTTTGAAGCGGTGAAAATCAATTCCGAGGTCGAGATCGTTCGCCGCAACCGCCTGTGCCTGCTTAACCGCATCCGCGTCATCTGCGGCGGCGTGGCGGATTTGACCAAGCTCGACGGCTGATCCACGAGGTCCCCGCGTTCGCGGGGATGACAGTGAAGATGGCGGCGACGGAACCCCTCGCTTGTCATCCCCGCGAATTGCTTGCACCCGTGACATCGGGTGCGGGGACCCCGACGTTCCACATTCCTTAACACCGCCCTAACAAATCCCGCTCCGAATTTTGTACAAAATGGGTTTTGGCCCTTCGAAACCTACCCCATTTTGTACAAAACCCGGCCAGACGCCCCGCGCGACCCGGATTGTCCGATATTGAGACACACCGTCCCAAATTCCGTAATGTAACAGTTGATTGACAGCTTCATGCGACTATGCTGCGGCGCAGAAGAGGTGCCCACATGTTGGACTCGATCAATTTTGAACGCATCACCCAGACGGCCTCGATCAGCCGCCGGCTTCATGGTGCGCGGGCTAAGTGTCTGCAAAGATTGATAAGATTAGACATGCCGGTGCCCGACACAGTGGCGCTCTCGATCCCATTGGTGCGCAAAATCGCCTCCGGCCAACGCCCGGATCTCAAGGCACTTCTGGACAATTTTGGCAGCTGGCCCGTGCTCTCCGTGCGCTCCTCGCCCGTCGAGCCGCACTGGGGCGGACCGCCTACCGTATTGAATATAGGCATGAATCGCGCCAACGAGGCCTTCTTCGCCTCCCGTTTGGGCGCCCCTGCGGCCCATGATTTGCATCTGAAATTCATCCGATCCTACGCCATCGAGGTGGCCCGTCTGGACGAAGACATGTTCGATGCCCCTGATTTAACAGTAGAAAATGCCTATGACGCCTACGAGCAGGAGATGGACGAGGCCTTTCCGCAAGAGATAGAGACGCAAGTCTTCGAGGTGCTGAAATCCATGGCCCGTGCCTGGGAAGGCACCTCCGCCCGCCTCCTGCGCATGTCCAACGGCGCCCCCGAGGACGCCGGACTGGGCCTTGTCGTCCAACGCATGGCCTTCGGTATGGGCAAAGGCGAAAGCGGCGCAGGGGTCATGCAGTTTGTGCATTCCGAGACCGGCGCGCCACAAGACACTGGGCGCTATATGCGCCAGTCCCAAGGGCGGGACGCGCTGAGTGGCGAGGGGGATGCCATGTATCTCACCCATGACGATCGTGGGCCGTCCCTGCAAGATAACCAGCCGGAAATATTTAACCAGCTCAAAGAGTTGGGCGCCAAAGCTCGTAAGGGTCTTCGGGAAGAAATGCAGATCGATTTCACGCTGGAGGGCGGCAAGCTGTTCCTGCTGGATGCAATCGTCGCGCCCCGCAGTGCCCGGGCTCAAGTGGCCACGGCGGTGTCTCTGGCCGACGACGGGATCATCTCGCAGGCGGATGCCGTATTGCGGATTGCTCCCAAGGCAGTCTCTGATTTGCTGCACCAGCAAGTGCACGCTGATGCAAATCGCGACGTGATCTCCACCGGCATCGCCGCCAGCCCGGGTGCGGCCAGCGGCAAACTGGTCTTCGACGCCGCCGCCGCCCAAGCCTCCGCAGCGCAAGGTGAACCCTGCATTCTTGTCAGGCGTGAAACGGCGCCGGAGGATATTCGCGGCATGCACGTCGCGCGAGGTATTTTAACGGAGCGTGGAGGGCAGACCAGCCATGCCGCCGTGATCGCACGTGGTCTCGGACTGCCTTGCGTTTCTGGCGCGTCGGATCTGGAAATTGACGCAAGATCAAAGACTTTGACGACGAAAGATGGCCGTGTCTTCCGGGCGGGAGATGTGATCACGCTCGATGGCACTTCGGGTCAGGCGCTGGCTGGCGAGCTGAAACTGATTGAGGCTGGTATTGGCGGGCCGCTTGAAAAACTTCTGAGCTGGGCAGATGAGCATCGCGATATTGGGGTGCGGGCCAACGCAGATACGCCGCCGGAGGCCACGGTCGCGCGGATGTTTGAGGCG
Organism: uncultured Litoreibacter sp.; assembly: GCA_947494645.1. Taxonomy (GTDB): domain Bacteria; phylum Pseudomonadota; class Alphaproteobacteria; order Rhodobacterales; family Rhodobacteraceae; genus Litoreibacter. The sequence continues at coordinate 1,693,781 of CANLVO010000001.1, read as the reverse complement.
GAGGGGATCGGTCTGACCCGCACCGAGCACATGTTTTTCGCCGAGGACAGACTTACCGTATTGCGCGAAGCGATCTTTGCGCAGGAAAGCGAAGATCGCGCTGCGGCACTAGCCCGGCTCCTTCCGATGCAACGTGATGATTTTGCTGAGATTTTTACGATCATGGCGCATCGGCCCGTCTGTCTTCGCCTGTTTGATCCACCGTTGCACGAGTTCCTGCCTTCGAGCCGTCAGGGCATCAAGGAGATGGCGGAAGCTATGGGGCTGAGTGCCAAGGAAGTGCAGGTTCGCATCGACGCCTTAACGGAGTTCAACCCTATGCTCGGGATGCGCGGCGTGCGGCTGGGCATCACTGTGCCTGAGATCTATGACATGCAGGCCCGCGCTATATTCGAGGCCGCTTTGCAGGCCCGTACACCAGACAATCCGGAGGTGGTCCCAGAGATCATGATCCCGCTGGTGTCAGCCAAGCGCGAGGTTGAACTGGTCAAGTCGCGGATTGATGCGGTTGCGGCGGATGTGATGACCCGGACAGGGGAGACACTGGATTACAGGCTCGGTGTAATGGTTGAAACCCCACGTGCTGCATTGCGTGCCGGCGATATCGCGACGCATGCGAGCTTCCTGAGCTTTGGGACGAATGACCTTACGCAGATGACTTACGGGCTGTCTCGCGATGACGCTGGGCGTTTTATGTCTGACTATGTGCAGAAGGGTGTTTTCCCGGAAGACCCGTTTCACGCGCTTGATCGTGACGGGGTCGGGGAGCTTTTGGCGCTGGCCAGTGACCGAGGGCGGGCAGTGCGGTCGAAAGTTGTTCTGTCGGTTTGTGGGGAGCATGGTGGGGATCCCGAAAGCATCGCGTTTTGCCGCGATTTAGGGCTGGACTACGTGTCTTGTTCTCCTTACCGCGTGCCTGTCGCGCGGCTTGCTGCAGCCCATCTTGCGATTCGCGAGCCGCGTTCTGTGGATAACGGGTTAGAGTTCCCGGAAGACTCGAACTACGTGCCAGAATGAGGGCTGTTTGAAAAAAGCCATATTAATAGGGGTCTTAGAAACGCAATAGGCGAGGTTTTGCCGGTTCGCTGGACGCAAACTTTCAGAAACTCTATACGCCGCTGCAGAGTAAGAGACAGAATGCGCACCCGTGGGGGGCTGCGACGTGCCGGTGTGGGCCGGCATTGCATAAGGTGGGAAGAAGTTCATGAGTGTAAAGACTGCGTTATTGCGCGCCAGCTTGGCTGGCGCACTGGTTCTTGCGCCCGTTGCGGCGCAGGCCGATCAAGCCATCCAAGGTGCTGGAACAACATCCGGCAATCCAAATTTCGAAGCGTTGCAGGATAGCGTGATCAGCGACAGCTTCCTCAAGATGATCCGCACAGACAATACTCGCAAAGGTCAGTTGCGCAGCGACCGGGCTGCCCAGATTGCCAAACAGGTGCAAGGTCAGGCCGCAGCTGGTGCGGGAAGCCTGACACTCAGCCTCGACGAGTTGAACGCACGTCCAACTGCGACGGGCGGTGCGCAATGGCAATGTCTTGCAGAGGCGCTGTACTTTGAAGCACGCGGCGAGTCCTTGAAAGGCCAGATTGCTGTGGCCGAGGTTATCTTGAACCGGGTCGAGTCGAAACGTTTCCCGAACACCGTCTGTGGTGTGATCCGTCAGGGCACAGGTCGCAAGTATGCGTGCCAGTTCACCTACACATGCGATGGCCATCCTGAACACATTCGCGAGCCGGGCGCATATAAGCGCGTCGGTAAAGTTGCGCGTATGATGCTTGATGGTGCACCACGAAAGCTGTCAGGTGGGGCCATGTTCTATCATACGACGGCCGTGAACCCTCGTTGGGCGCGCAAGTTCCAGCGCACGGCGCGTCTGGGTGTGCATCTGTTCTATAAACCCAGCTGACCCGTTCGCTTTTGACCCGTTCGGGTTCGGGTTTCTCCGCGACAGTGCCGCCTTGGGCTGCTATCCAGACCACGCTTGGAGCTAAGAGAGGCGTGTCCGGTGACTTCTGAGATCAAATTGGCCTTCGCTCATCCATCCGAGCGTGCGGCGGCGACCAGTGATGAGCTGCGTGACCGCATCTCCTTGCGCGATCATATCCGTGAGGTCGAAATAGGTGCGTTTCAGGCGGAGCGGGGGACAACGCAGCGCATTTGCTTCAATGTGGTCGTCGAGGTTCGGCTGCCTGACGGTCTTGAGGACGATGTCGACCGCATCCTCAGCTACGATGCGATTACTGATGCGATTGACCGCGAGCTTGCCTCGGAGCGGCTGAACCTTCTTGAGACACTCGCGGAGCGGGTTGCAGAAGACATCCTGGCTGATCCTCGCGCTGCAAGGGTCTTTATTCGCATCGAAAAGCTCGATCGCGGCCCAGGTGCATTGGGGGTCGAGATCGTGCGAGACCACGACACCGTCGAAGTCGCTGAACCTGAGGTTATTCAACCCGTTGTCGTCTTGCTAGAGGCCCCGGCAGTCCGTAGCCCGGACTTGTCGGCCCGGTTGGACCAGTTGCAGGATGCCGGCGCTCCGGTGATCCTTTGCGTAGGGCAAAATGAGGCGGAACGGTTGCAGGCGGGACATCCCGCTGCGCAACGCCGGATCGATTTGTTGGCTCTTGAGCAGCAGGCGTGGGTTTTGGCCGCTCGTGACCCCCGCTGCGTCGTGGTCAGTACCAGAACAGAGCTGGAATGGGCAATGAAACAAGGCCAGATCAGCGTGTGGGCGCCTTCGAAGATTGTACTGGATTCCACTGATAAACCAGACCTGACCGATGTAGACGCAGGTGCGTTGGCGCGATGGTTCTGTGAAGAGTTCTCCGCTAGGGAAATGCTGACATGGACTGGGATCTCTGAGACGTGAGGCGCTGCAAATGACGCTCTATTATCGCCCCATTGCGAGGACTGATGCAGCCCGCCCTGAAGGCGCGCTGCCTCTGGCAGGTCATCCGCGCATCTGGTTTGATCAGGTTGAGGTGCTGCAACGGGGGGCGGCACCTGAGGTGCAGTCGGTTTCGGTCCTCTCAGACGCGTTGCGTGGCAGGTTGACGGAGCAGCGCTCAGCCCCTGAGGGGCTTACATTTGAGCGCCCGATCTTGATGGGTGTCCTGAACACCACGCCGGATAGTTTTTCAGATGGGGGCAAGTTCGATACCGTTCAGACGGCCACCATCCGGGCGGCAGAGATGGTAGCGCAAGGTGCGCATCTGTTGGACGTGGGCGGAGAGTCCACGCGCCCGGGTGCGCAGCTTGTCGAAGTTGAAAAAGAACTGTCGCGCACGGTGCCAGTCATTGAGGCGCTCCGGGCGGCGGGCGAAGACGTTCCGATCTCTATCGATACGCGGAAGTCAGCGGTGGCCCTGGCTGCGCTGCAAGCGGGTGCTCACCTGCTCAATGATGTGTCGGCAATGAGCTTTGACGCGGAAATGCTTGATGTTGCGAAAGAAACCGGTGCGCCGATTTGTCTGATGCATGCGCAAGGCGACCCGCGAACCATGCAGAAAGACCCGCGCTACGACAACGTATTGCTGGACGTGTACGACTATCTGGAGGACCGGGTTCAACTGGCCTTGGATGCGGGGCTGGATCGCGCGCAGATCATTCTCGACCCTGGTATTGGATTTGGAAAAACCGCCGCGCACAACTTGACGCTGATTAACGGGCTGTCGCTGTTTCATGGGCTTGGCTGCCCGCTTTTGCTGGGCGTGTCGCGCAAGAGGTTCATTGGCACAATTGGGAATGCACCGGAGGCCAGCCGCCGCGCTCCGGGCTCTGTTACGGTTGCTCTAAAAGGGCTTTCGCAGGCTGTTCAGATGATCCGGGCTCATGATATAGAGGCGCATGCCCAAGCCTTCGCGCTGTGGGAAGCGATGCTGAACCAAGAGCAGGAATAATATCATGGCACGCAAGATTTTCGGGACAGATGGCGTGCGTGGGCGGGCCAATACCTTTCCAATGACCGCAGAACATGCGCTCAAACTCGGAGCCGCAGCAGGCCGGTATTTCCGTCAAGATGGCAATGACCACCGTGTGGTGATTGGCAAAGATACCCGGCTGTCAGGTTATATGCTGGAAAATGCGCTGACCGCTGGGCTGACCTCGACAGGGATGAACGTCTTTCTTGTGGGTCCAATGCCCACGCCTGCCATTGGACTGCTGACCCAGTCTATGCGGGCTGATCTGGGTGTGATGATCTCTGCCTCTCATAACCCGCATTACGACAACGGTATCAAGTTCTTCGGCCCCGACGGGTATAAGCTTTCCGATGAGGCAGAGCGGGAAATCGAGCAATTGCTGGAGGGCGACATTCTGCCTGCGCAGCCGCAGAATATTGGCAGAGCCAAACGGATTGATGATGCGCGCGGCCGTTACGTCGAGAGGGTCAAAGCGACATTTCCACATGGGTTGCGGCTCGACGGTCTGAAAGTCGTGATCGATTGCGCCAATGGGGCTGGCTACAAGGCTGCGCCCGAGGTGCTGTATGAGTTGGGCGCCGAAGTGGTGCCCATCGGCGTGTCGCCCAACGGTTTCAACATCAACGAGAATTGTGGCTCGACCGATACCGCGCTCGCGGCTGAGGCGATCCTTGATCATGGGGCGCATGTTGGCATTTGTCTCGACGGGGATGCCGACCGGGTGATGGTGCTGGATGAGAACGGGAAGGTTGCGGATGGCGACCAATTGATGGCGCTTCTGGCCAGCCGCTGGTCTGAGCACGGCAAGCTGAAAGGCGACACGCTGGTGGCCACGGTGATGTCCAACCTCGGGCTGGAACGGCACCTGAAGACCCAAGGGCTGCGGCTCGAACGCACCAATGTTGGAGATCGGTACGTTGTCTCGGCGATGAGGGAACAGGGGTTCAACCTTGGGGGGGAGCAATCCGGCCATATCGTGATGACGGATTACGCTACAACCGGGGATGGCCTGTTGGCTGGGCTCCAATTTCTTGCAGCTATGGTAGAGACAGGGCAGCCAGCCTCCCTGCTGACACAGCAGTTTGAGCCGGTGCCGCAGATGCTGCAGAATGTCCGCTTTGGGGCGGGCAAGCAGCCGTTGAACGACGCGCAAGTGAAGCAAGCTATCGCGGATGCGGAGACAGACCTTAGTGACGCCGGACGGTTGCTGATCCGTAAATCCGGGACCGAACCTTTGATCCGGGTGATGGCGGAATGCGAGGATGAAGCTCAACTGCGGCGAGTCGTTAAGTCCGTCGTCGACGCGGTCGAGGCGGCTGTCTAGCCCCGTTTCCCAAGGCCATTGAACACTTTAGCAATAGCGCGTGACTGGCTGACGCCGATCCCCAGCAGGATCAGCGCGAGGGCGACAAACAATTGCGGGGGCAGGTCCTCTTTCAGTAGCACAACGCCAAAAATGACCGACCAAATGGGCACCTGATAACTGGTGAGCGACATGAACAGGCTGCCTGCCGTTGTGATGACACGCACCCGGATCACGGTCGCTGCGGCGGTGGGCAGCAAAGCAGCAAGGATCAGGGCGGTGGTCGGGCCCGCCGGGAAGGTTCTCGGCACGCCTTCGAACAGGACGGCGACAGGCACCAAAGCGACCGTCGCAATTAATAGGCACGCGGTGGCGAAGGCTAGGGGTGGCATTGCAGGTGAATGCCGCGTGGTGACTGACCCGCAGGCGTAGCACGCAGCGGCCCCAAGGCACGCCAGTCTGCCAGCCCCCTCAAGTGCATCGCCTGAGGGAGTAAATGCTTCCTTGCCCAACAGGATCGCGAGTCCTGCAAAGCCGAGCAACAGGCCTATGATGCGTCGCGGACCAATACCTTCGTCAGGCGAGAAAATCGCGACGAGCGGCAAAACCAAGAGCGGTACCGCGCCCATGGCCACGCCAGCAAAGGCTGATGGGATGAATTGTTGTCCCCAGCTGAGAAGCGAGAAGGGCAACGCGATGGCGCCTAGTCCGACAACTATGGCAAACCCCCATCCGCGTCGGGACGGAATGGTGTTCAGCCCTTGTCCAAGAGCAGCCCCGATGACCCACAGGACCAGCCCTCCAAGCAGAGTGCGGCCAGCGGCGACGGTCCATGGGCCGAAGCCTTCCAGCGATAGGCTGACCAGCATGAAGGCGCCGCCCCACGTCACGCCCAAGGTCGCAATCAGCAACCAATTGGCAAGGCCTGGGTTTTGAGGGGTTGGTGTCATAGCACAGGCTTAGACCGTCAGCAGGTCAGGGGCGAGGGGGACTTGCATGGTTCGATGAGATGCGAAGCCCTCAGGCCGAAGGGTATCGGCCCAACCTGCGTTGGCTGGCCTGACTGATCGCGAGCCCACCGAGGATGAGCGCGAGCGCAATGATGAAGTTTGCGGGGAGCGTTTCGTTGAGGAAGGTGACGCCGAAGATCACTGACCAGACCGGCACTTGATAATTTACGAGGCTCATAAAGCTGGGTCCTGCAGATTGGATCACGCGGACCAGCAAGATTGTGGCCAGCGCCGTGGGGCCAAGCCCCAAATAGATAAGTGCGCCCCAGACACTTGGGGTCATTGTTCCGGGCAAGCCTTCTATGCTCAGCGCTATGGGAAGCATGATCAGGGCGCCGACCAGCAGGCCTCCACTGGAAAAGGCGAGCGGGTGCACAGGGGGCGCGATCCGGGTGATGATTGAGCCAATGGCATAGCAAAACGCAGCTATGATGCAGGCTAGACGTGACCAGCCGGTACCATCTCCGCTCAGCAGATCACCGACACCAATGAGAACAAGAACCCCAATGAATCCAAGGGCAAAGCCTGCGGTTTTGATGCGGCTCATGCGCTCACCAGGCACCAAGAAATGGGCCAGAGGCAGTACAAGAAGAGGAACGGCTGCCATGGTCAGCCCGGCGAAGGCGGACGGCACGTTTTGGATCGCGAGGCTTAGCAAAGTGAACGGGACCGCGTTGGTAAACAGCCCAAGCCCAATGATGCACAGCCAAAGTTTTCGCTCGCCAACTGCTGGAAGTTTGAGCCCCATTGCCGTCGAGACGGCGCACAACGTGACGGCGGCAATGACCAACCGGATCGCAGCGACGCTTAGCGGCCCAGTGCCTTCCAACGCGACGCTGATCGACATGAAAGACGCGCCCCAGATCAACCCTAACAGAGCAAGGGTGAGCCAGTTCAAAAGGCCGGGGCTTTGGGTCTCTGGTGCGGTCATGATGGCTCGATGTGTTTCTCGTATGCGCCACGGTGTGCGGATTTGCCCCGGAACCCATGCGGTTCGCGAGGCGTTTGCTTGGCAATTGACGGCTACGGATACTCCAGCGCCGTGTCACTCAAAATAAGGAGAAATGTCATGGAAGATTTTCCCCTCCTGTGGGTTTTGCCGATCGTAACCTTCGCTCTGGTTATTGGCTTCGCGGTATGGAGCAAAATGCGCGTCGAGGATCGGCTGGACGAACCGGACGCACCAAAATCCAGTTTGGCGAAGGATGGGCCGGGGCCAAATCCCGTTGGCCCAAACCACTGATATAAGAAACGCCCGCGCGCCTGATCGGGGCGGCGCGGGCGTCTTTTGACAGGCAGGTAAGGTCCTGCAAAGTCGTTTAGTTCTTCGACTTGTCGACCATCTTGCCAGCAGAGATCCATGGCATCATGCCGCGTAGCGTCTCACCTGTGGCTTCGATTTGGTGCTCGTCATTGATCCGACGGGTGCCCTTGAAGAAGGGCTGACCCACTTGGTTTTCCGCCATGAAGTCACGCACGAACTTGCCGGTTTGAATGTCGGTCAGGATCGCTTTCATGCGCGCCTTGGTCTCATCGTAAGGCAGTACGCGTGGGCCGGAGACGTATTCGCCATACTCCGCCGTGTTCGAGATCGAGTAGTTCATGTTGGCGATGCCGCCTTCATAGATCAGATCCACGATCAGCTTCACTTCGTGCAGGCACTCAAAATAGGCCATCTCGGGTGCGTAGCCCGCTTCAACCAATGTTTCAAAGCCCATACGGATCAGCTCAACCAAGCCGCCACATAGAACTGCCTGCTCGCCGAAGAGGTCGGTTTCACATTCTTCGCGGAAGTTGGTTTCGATGATGCCGGAGCGGCCACCGCCGATGGCGGAGCAGTAGGACAGGCCAATCTCAAGCGCTTTGCCCGACGCGTCATTGTCGACCGCAACAAGGCACGGCACGCCGCCGCCTTTGGTAAATTCGCCACGTACCGTGTGGCCGGGGCCTTTCGGGGCCATCATGATGACGTCGACGCCTTCTTTTGGCTCGATTAGGCCGAAATGCACGTTCAACCCGTGTGCGAAGGCAATCGCGGCGCCTTCACGGATATTGTCATGCACGTATTTCTTGTAGGTCTCGGCTTGCAACTCGTCGGGCATGGTGAACATGATGACGTCGGCCCAAGCAGCGGCTTCGGCGATGCCCATGGTCTTCAGGCCTTCGCCTTCGGCTTTCGCGATAGAGGCAGAGCCTTCGCGCAGCGCGACGACCAAGTTTTTCGCGCCAGAGTCGCGCAGGTTCAGCGCGTGCGCGTGGCCTTGGGAGCCGTAGCCCAGGATCGCTACTTTTTTGTCTTTGATCAGGTTAACATCGCAATCGCGATCGTAGTAAACGCGCATGTCGGGCGCTCCTTTGTTGGGTTGAATTCCTGAGGGGCAATCTACGCAGCGCACGCCGAATTTACAGATTAAAGGAACGTCATTTTTGCATAATTTCGGTATTTCTATTCGCGTTTGATCCATGATATGGAGAAATCATGTTAGATGACACTGATCGACGCCTGCTGCGCCATCTGCAAGCGGACCCGCTTGCGCCCATTTCCGAGTTGGCCGACCGCTGCGCCATGCAACCTGCCACCGCGACCCGCCGCCTCGACAAGCTGACCCGCCAAGGGGTGTTGAAAGGCCAGCACGCCACCATCGATTGGGCCGCCTTGGACTACGCGGTCGAGGTCTCGCTGCGCTTCACTTTGGACAAGACCCAAGCCAACGCCTTCGACGACTTTCAGGCAGCCGCCCGCAAAATCCCAGAGGTCATCGCCATTCAAACCTTTCTCGGTGTGGTCGATGTACGCCTGTCCGTCGTCGCGCGTGACATGGCCCATTACCAAACGCTCTACCGCAACCACATCCTGACGCTACCCCATATCGCGGAGCTTGAAGCGCTGATGCATGTGGCCACTATCAAATCTTCCGAAACGCTACCGATATGACCGATCTCGACTCTACTGATTTTGCAATTCTCAAATCGCTCACCCAAGACGCCACGCAAAGCGCGGGCGCGGTCGGCAAGTCCCTCGGCCTTAGCCAACCTGCCACATGGCGGCGCATTCGCAAGCTGGAAGAAGACGGCATCCTGACGGGCAGGCGGGTTGACCTCGATGCAGAAAAGCTGGGCTTTGGGGTCACTGTTTTCTTGGGCGTGAAACTCGCCACCAAAGGGCGTGTGTCCCTCGAAGACTTTGAGCGCGCGGTGACTGCGATCCCGGAGGTGCAAACCGTGCAACACGTGCTTGGCCTCTACGACTACCGCTTGCGCGTCGTCGCCCGAGACCTGTCTGATTTCGAGAGGGTGCTACGCCGCCGCATCATGACATTGCCCGGTGTTGGCAATGTAGAGGCCAATGTGCTGCTGAGCGAAGAACGCCTTGCGGGGCCACTAGAATGACAGCGGACCGATCTGAGCGCGAAAGGGTCTGGATCGCATTATCAGAATTGTTCTTGGACACTGACGTGAGCTCGTCTTTTGACCAGATCCAGCGCGAAGTAATTGCGTCACCTTTCTCCATCGAGGACATTGATATAATTCTGCGCGATGAGGTTGCCCCGGTTTGCCTTCCCAACCTCTATTCGGTTGCTGGCGAATGGACAGGGTTTCACCCCGATTGGCTGCTTCCGAGCATCCACAAGTATCTTTCTCAACCTGCGTGGCGCCGCCGGCTTGGTCGCAGTTTTCGGGCGCGTGGATTGCGCCGGATGGTGCCGGAATGGCCGGACTTGCGAAGCCGAATTATAGCTGAACGTATAGGCTGACGCGCCGAGAAAACGGCTGTGTTCGATAGGCTGCGCAACACGTCGCCCTGCGACAATTGTATACTGAGATAGACTTTGCCTTCCCTCGACAGTCCCAATATCTAAGCCTCAAAGGTATTGGAGGACTTGATCATGGCACTGCTCGACACCGTAGACCCGGCCGGTCTGGAAGAATTCAGCGTGGTGTTCACGGACCGCTCGCTCAACTCTATGTCAAAGGCCTTTCAAGGGGTCATGACCGACATCTCGGCAATGCTCAAAGAGGTCTACAATGCGCAATCCGTGGCCTTGGTGCCCGGTGGCGGCACCTTCGGCATGGAAGCCGTGGCCCGCCAGTTTGCGCGCAACAAGAAGGCCTTGGTAGTGCGCAATGGGTGGTTCTCCTACCGCTGGTCGCAAATCTTTGAATCGGGCGGCCTGACATCCGAGGCCGTGGTTATGAAAGCCCGCCAAACTGGTAACGATACCCGCTCTCCTTTTCATCCTGCACCAATCGAAGATGTCGTCGCCCGCATTGCAGAGGAAAAGCCCGACGTGGTCTTCGCGCCGCATGTGGAGACCTCGGCGGGTGTGATCCTGCCCGATGACTACATCACGCAGATGGCTGACGCCGCCCATAAGGTCGGCGCGCTGATGGTGCTGGATTGCATCGCGTCGGGCTGTGCATGGGTCGACATGAAAGCCACTGGTGTCGATGTGTTGATCTCCGCTCCGCAGAAGGGTTGGTCCGCCACGCCTTGCGCCGGGATCGTCTGTATGTCCGCCCTCGCGCGGGAGCGGAACAACGAGACGACTTCTGACAGCTTCGCCGTGGACCTCAAGAAATGGCTCGACATCATGGAAGTCTATGAAGGTGGTGGGCATGCCTATCATGCCACCATGCCCACAGACGGGTTGAAAGCCTTCCGCGATACAATGATCGAGACGCGGGATTACGGGTTTGAGCGGCTGCGCGAAGCGCAGTGGAAGCTGGGCAATGGCGTGCGGGAGTATATGAAGTCCAAAGGTATCGTGTCTGTCGCCGCAGACGGGTTCGGTGCGCCGGGCGTGGTGGTCAGCTATACGGACGATCCTGCGATCCAGAACGGGTCGAAATTCGCGGGCGAGGGGATGCAGATCGCCGCCGGCGTCCCGTTGCAATGTGATGAGCCGGACGACTATCGAACCTTCCGTATCGGGTTGTTCGGGGTCGACAAGCTTTATGATGTTGATGGCACTTTAGCGCGGTTCAAGGCCACGGCAGATAAGGTTCTAGCGTAGTCCCAGACCCAAATTCATCAACGTAGTGCGCACCGGCTTGGCGTCGTGAATGACGCCGATGCCCCAGCTGCGCAGCTCGCGAAGCCACTCCGCCTCGGACTGCGAGGCGCGGTTGAGCAGGTCAATGCCCGCCACCCGGAGCGCCACGTTGCGGCGGCGCTCAAGGGTGTAGGCGTCCAGCATCGCATCGCTGCCCAGTGGGTATTTTTCGCTCAGCTCTAGCAGTGATTGCAGATCGGCAAGGCTCATGTTCAACCCCTGCGCGCCGATGGGCGGGACGACATGTGCGGACTCTGCGACCAGGGCCAGCCGCCGGGCAGAGAAACGGGAGGCGACTTGGCTGATAATTGGCCAGATCGAGCATTTAGACGCCAGTGATAGCGGCCCGAACATGTGGCAAGACCGTTCTGACATCGCGGTGTTGAACGCAGTTTCTTCCAGCGCGAACAGCTCTTGCGCCTTGGGGCCGTCTTCCATCCACACTACAGCTGAACTCGGCACGCCTTCATGATCCGGTAGAGGAACCAGAGTGAAAGGCCCGCCAGTACGGTGTATTTCTGTGGACACGTTGCCGTGGGGGATCGGATGGGTCACGGCGAAGGCGAGCGCTTCTTGACCGTAGCGCTTGGTTTTGACCTCAATGCCAGCAGCCTGACGCAACGGCGATCCGCGCCCATCCGCCGCGATCACCAATTCGGCCTGTACCTGTGTCCCGTCACTGAGCCAGACTTTTGCACCAGCGGATCGCGCCAGCATCCGGTCGGTCGCTACGCCGGGGCGGAAGTCGGCGTTGCTCAGCGTTTCCAGTCGTTTCACCAGTTCTCGTCTGATCAACCAGTTGGGTAAGTTCCAACCGAAGGGCAGCTCGGAAATGTCAGAGGCATCGAACGCCCGTGCATTGCGCGGCTGGCCGTCTTCGCCCGCATCCACGATCTGCATGGTTTGCAGCGCGGTTGCAAAGCCGCTGAGTTGGTGCCACACACCCGCGCGTTCCAGAACATGAACCGACGGTTGCAGAAACGCGGTTGAGCGGAGGTCCGCGCCATCATCGTCACGTTCAGTGATCGGCGGGGCAGGGTCCACACAAATGACGTCAAACCCGTTGGACCCGAAAAGGCAAGCAGCGGTCAGCCCAGCCACGCCGCCACCGGAGATCAGAATTTGTGTTGTCTCGCTCATACCTCAAACCTAAGCCGTCTACGCGGTGATCCAAGGCTCAATCGAGCACCTGCGCCAGAAAGCCGCTAAGGTCGTCTGTGTGGTGGTGAATATAAGGCATCGGATCCGGTACAGTGGACACATGCACGGTGCGGAGCCCCATAGCATGCGGTACTTCCAGATTGCGCCCTTCATCTTCAAACATTGCGGCGGAGGCGGCTTCAAGACCGTCCAATCCGAAAACCCGCTCAAAGGCCGCGGCCTCAGGTTTGGGGCGATAAAGCGCATGCTCCACGCCATAAGTCGCATCAAATAGACCTGACAACCCTCTGGCCTGCAACACATTCTCTGCATAGGGGGCGGAGCCGTTTGTATAGACGATCTTGCGCCCAGGCAGTTGTTCAATTCGCGCGCGCAGGGTGGGATCAGGGGCGAGCACGGTGAAGTCGATATCATGCACGTCGACCATAAATGGCTCCGGGTCGATATCATGTTCGGCCATCAACCCTGCCAGCGTGGTACCATGCGCGTGCCAATATTCGCGGCGCAGCTTATCTGCTTCGGCACGTTCGACGCCAAGAATAGCCATCACATAGGCCACCATCCGATCCTCGATCTGATCGAACAGGCGCATATGGGGCGGGTAGAGCGTGTTGTCGAGGTCAAAGACCCAAGTGCGTATGTGTGAGAAAGCTTCTTTCATAGCCCGGACCCTACTTGGGGTGTGTGGTGAGGCAAAGGCGGAAATGCTTGCTGCTGCGGACGTGCTTGGCTAGCGTTCTGCCGGTAGAGAGAACAGGCACAGCGCAGGCGTTCAAGAATGGCAAAACCGGTAGAAAGTTCGACCTATAAGGCGATTTTGAACGCGATTGATGTGGGCGTTTACAAGCCCGGGGATCGGTTGGTGGAAAGCGAGCTTGCCAGTCGATTTGGAGGCTCCCGCACGCCTATTCGCGAGGCTTTGCAGCGCTTGGAGACACAGTCGCTTCTGGCGCGTGACGGACGATCACTCATAGTGGCATCGCTCGATCACGACCAGATGGCAGAGCTTTACGCAGTGCGCGGGGCGCTCGAAGGGTTGGCGGCCGAACTGGCTGCGCAGCATGCAGCTCCGGAAGAAATCAGCGTGCTCTACAAAATGGTGGAGGATGACCGAAAAATCTTGGGCGATCCAACCAAGCTGTCGCAGTCCAATCGACGGTTTCACCGCCAACTGCATCGGGCGTCTCATAACCGTTATCTCGTCCAGCAGCTTGATCTGGTATATCGGTCGATGGCCCTTCTGGCGACGACCTCGCTGGCGGTTGACGGGCGCGGCGAGGTGGCGTTGGACGAACATCTTGGCATTGTCAGCGCGATTGAAGCCCGCAATTCTGAAGCTGCATCCAAAGCGCTACGCGACCATCTTTCGATTGCTTACAAAACGCGGCTCCAGATCGACGCCCAAGCTGACCTCTGAGCCTGTTTCCGCCGCGCTGACCCCGTGCTCCGTCTTGTCCCAAAAGTAGGGTTTCCAGACTATTTCTATCAACCCTTTGTAGGCGGCCAACGTTGCCAACATGAAATAGGCGGGCAGGGTAAATACCCATACTATAGCCGGACGGTGTGTCAGCTTTGAGTGGGCGGCGGCGAACAATACCAGCGTCACCAATTCACAAGCGATGAACAGCATTGCGAGCTGCGCCATTTGTGCGGGGGCCAGCCCGCCAATGGTCGGCATGGTGCCGGCGCTGAGGACATAGGCCATGTTCCACCACAGGACGGGCGCCAAAGAAAACGAAACCAGAGTGCCCAAAAAGAGAATCTGAAAGCCCAGAAACTTCCATGCCCCCAACTCGCGAAACAACCTGAACGGGTTGCGCATATGGGTGCACCAAGTCATCGCGTAGCCCTTCAACCAACGCGAACGCTGCTTGACCCATGGCCAGAGCCGGTTGTTGGCCTCTTCTTGGGTGACAGTGTCGATCATTTCACAGCGATAGCCATGACGTGCCAACCGGATGCCCAAATCAGCGTCCTCAGTCACGTTGTGGGCGTCCCAACCGCCCAGTGCGACCAGCGCGTCTCGGCGGAAAAATAACGTGGTACCGCCCAAGGGGATCGCGAAGCCCAGTCGTTGCAGTCCGGGAAGCATGATCCGAAACCATCCGGCATATTCAAAGCTGAAGCACCGGGCCAGCCAACCTGCGCGTGGGTTGTAGAAACTGAGGATGCCCTGTAGGCAGGCCAGCTTGTCGTTGCTTGAGGCAAACCGCCGCGCCACCTTGTAAAGCTGGTCGCGGTCTGGTGCGTCCTCGGCGTCATAGACACCGATCACGGCCCCTGATGTGAAATCCAGTGCATAGTTCATCGCACGTGGTTTGGTCTTGAGTGTGCCAGCCGGCACGTTGATGACGCGCATGCCCGTGGGTAGGGTGATGCCATGGATTGCCCGCCGTGTGATGTGGTCATCCGCTTCTGTGACCAAACAGATCTCCAACAGTGGGGCGGGGTAGTCCAACTTACTGAGCCGCTCGACAAGTGAGGCCGCAACATTGGCCTCCTTAAAGAGCGGCACGAGGATTGAGATTTTGGGAAGCGGGTTGTCTTTGGTCGGGGGCCTGTGACTGAACTCAACAGCTGATTTTGTGCGCCGGCGTCCTGCCAAGAGGCAACCAATCTTGAGAAGTGTGTTGACCAACAGGGATGCGGTGGCCAGCCAAAACAAGGCCGTTCCAATGGGCGAGGACAGGCCAAATAACACGCAGATGGTGAAAGCCACGAACATCATCATGCCGCGTTGCGTCGACCAACCCCGGCAGCTTTCGTCGATGGGTGTGCGCTGCTCAGCACGTCCGCTTAGCGCTCTTGGAAAGCGCTGGGCGATGAGGTCCTCCAACTGACGTTCCTCTGCGAGAGCGGCCCGGGCGGGTTGCACCTCTCGGGGAAGCCCACGTAAGAGCTCTGCCGCCCTATTTGGCTGGGCGCAGGCAAAAACTGTCACGGCTCCCTGCCTGCGCCATGGGATCAACTTGTTGTCGATGCAGTCATCGGCGCTTAGCAGGTCTTTCAGCCTTGGGTCCGGTGGTGCCCGTTCTAGGTCTATAACCGCCGTCCCATGCATTTGCGACAGTGCCCGGGTAACGGCGGATCGGCTGACCATGCCTTTGCCCACTACAATCTCGCCCAGCGGCGCAGCCTGTCTGCGTTGGTCGCGTAATGCCACGGTGAGCTGGTTTTGAGACAGCACGCCATTTTGCAGCAACACATCTCCTAGCCGGGTAGGCGCTGGAGAAAGCACGGGATTGTCACCACGAGGGGCGCGGTAGACCCGCAAATTGAAAAGGGGGGCGTTCATGGTGGTCGGCTTTTAATCCGTCTCAGAGCTAGGTCTCAGACAAGTTGAACCGACATAGTTAAACCCGCGTTAACAGGGGTTTACGCTTTCTCAAGCGCTCCATTCTGCGCCGCGCGATCTGCCATGGCCTGCGCGAAACGTTCAAACAGGTAGTAGCTGTCTTGCGGGCCGGGCGAGGCCTCGGGATGGTATTGCACCGAGAAGACCGGCCTTCCGTCCAGCTTGATGCCGCAATTGGAGCCGTCAAACAGGGACACATGGGTCTCGCTGACGCCCTCGGGCAAGGTCTGGGTGTCTACCGTGAAGCCGTGGTTCATCGAAGTGATTTCAACCTTGCCGGTGGTGTAGTCCTTCACCGGATGATTGGCACCGTGATGGCCGTGGTTCATCTTGATGGTTTTCGCGCCAAGGGCCAAAGCCAGCATTTGGTGACCCAGACAGATGCCAAACACCGGAATGTCCTGCTTAAGAACTTCCTTGATCGCGGGCACTGCGTATACGCCGGTTGCGGCTGGGTCGCCTGGCCCATTGGACAGGAAAACGCCGTCCGGGTGGTGCGACAGGATCTCGTCTGCGGTCGCGGTTGCGGGCAGTACGGTCACGTCGCAACCTGCTGAGGCGAGGCAGCGCAGGATGTTGCGTTTCGCCCCGTAGTCAATCGCTACAACTTTGTGGCCCGGTGTCTCGCGTTTTCCGTAGCCATCAGGCCAAGCCCAGCGCGTCTGGTCCCACTGATAGCTTTGGGCGCAAGTGACTTCTTTGGCCAGATCGAGGCCTTCCAGCCCGTTAAAAGCACGGGCTTTGGCAATCAGATCTTCCAGGTCAAACACCCCGTCGGGCGCGTGTTGCAGGGCAACGTGCGGTGCACCCTGGGCACGAATTGCGCGTGTCAGCCTGCGGGTGTCGACACCACCAATGGCGACGCGACCCCGGCGTTCCAGCCAGTCGCTCAACTCGCCTTGCGAGCGCCAGTTCGACGGTGTTGTCGGGTCCCACTTGACGACCATGCCCGCTGCGACAGGCTCAGCGGTTTCGTCATCCTCGTCAGTGACGCCAGTGTTGCCGATATGCGGGAAAGTGAAGGTGACGATCTGACCGGCATAGGACGGATCGGTCATGATTTCCTGGTAGCCGGTCATGGCGGTGTTGAAGCACAGCTCGGCCGTGCACGTGCCGACGGCGCCAAAGCCCATCCCGAAAAAGACCGTTCCATCGGCCAGAACAAGGCAAGCGGTTGGTTTCGAGGTCATAGCGATTCCTCTCAGGGCTGATTTTGGCGAAATTTGACGGAACCTAAGGACCGGGGCAGGTGGGGTCAACCGCAACTCGCGACTAAAAACAGGTTTCGCAAGGTGGGCGCATCGGCCCTTGTGGTAAGGGCTTTGGCAAGCTAGAACCCTGCGTCCGGAAACTTCTTTGAGGCTTGCTCATGTCGAAAGACAAACGCACTGAAATCACTGACGCGCTGAAAGAGGCCATGAGGGCCAAGGACGCCACCCGTCTGGGCACGCTTCGGCTGATCAACGCCGCGATCAAGGACCGCGAGATTGCCAATCGTGAAAGTGGTGGCGAGATTACGGAGGCCGACATCCTCGCGATTCTCGGCAAGATGGTCAAACAGCGTCAGGAAAGCGCCAAAGCCTATGAAGAAGGTGGGCGACTGGAATTGGCTGAGCGCGAGCAGTCCGAGATCAAGGTGATCAATGACTACCTGCCTGCGCAGCTGGGTGAAGCCGAGACCGAGGCTGCTGTCGACGCCGCCATTGCCGAGGTCGGCGCGAGCTCGATCCGTGATATGGGCAAAGTTATGGGCGTGTTGAAAGGCAAATATACCGGCCAGATCGATTTCGGTGCGGTCGGCCCAATGGTCAAAGCACGGCTTGCCTGACCTGAAGCTGCCGGTCAGCGCAGTTGCATAATCTCGCGTTCCAGCGAGAGTTTTAGCTCAACCCGTTCATCTGCAGACAGAAATGCGCCCAGCTCGACTTCTCGGGGGCCGCCTTTGAGCGTGAGGTAATGCTTCACGGGTTCGTCCCGCTCTGTGATCTGCACCCAATAGGGATTGGCCTGCCAGTCTTTGCGAGCGCCTTTCGGGTCCACGCGGACAAGGGTCAGCTGGTCGCTCCACAAGGACAGCTCCTCAACGATCTGGCCGTCGCGGTAGCTGCGCATGATGAAGTACCACGTGCCCGCCACGGTCAGGACCAGGAAGGGCAATACGCCCCACAAAACGTTGGTTCCAAACACACCCAGCAGAGGCAGGGCAAGCCCAGCAGACAGCAAGCCAATCGTCCAAACGAAGCCTGTCGCGGGAAGGGAGCGGTGCGGGTACAGAAGCACCCGCCAGATCGGTGGCTTGTCGTCGTAAGTAGAAAGGGCCTCGGGATAATCCGAGGCCCTTCCGTTGAGGTCTATGTGTTCAATGGGCACTTAGTGATGCGCCTTATCCCACTCTTCCTGCTTCGGCAGGATTTCGAATGTGTGCTCCGGTGGAGGGGATGGCAGGGTCCATTCCAGCGTATCCGCATACTCGTTCCACGGGTTTGGCTCCGAGACGCGACGGCCCCAACCCAGCGTGTAAACGATGACGCCGATGAAGAAGAGGAACGACGCGAAGCTGAGGAAAGCACCCCAGGAAGAAACGTAGTTCCAGTAAGCAAACGCCTCCGGGTAGTCGATGTAGCGGCGCGGCATACCTTGGCGACCCAGGAAGTGCTGTGGGAAGAAGGTGATGTTTGCGCCGATGAACATGGTCCAGAAGTGCAGTTTGCCTGCCCATTCAGGGTACATGCGGCCCGACATTTTCGGCAGGTAGAAGTAGATACCCGCGAAGATCGAGAACACGGCCCCGAGGCTCATCACGTAATGGAAGTGTGCCACCACATAGTAGGTGTCGTGGTAAGCGCGGTCGATGCCCGCTTGGCTCAGAACGATGCCGGTCACGCCGCCCGCAGTGAACAGGAACAGGAAGCCCATCGCCCACAGCATCGGTGTTTTGAACTCGATCGAGCCGCCCCACATCGTGGCGATCCATGAGAAGATCTTGATGCCTGTCGGCACCGCGATCACCATCGTGGCCAGCATAAAGTAGGACTGCTGTGTCAGCGACATGCCCACAGTATACATGTGGTGCGCCCAGACAACGAAGCCCAGCGCGCCAATAGCGACCATCGCGTAAACCATCGGCAGGTAGCCAAAGACCGGCTTCCGCGAGAAGGTGGCGATGACGTGTGAGATGATGCCGAAGCCCGGAACAACCACGATATACACCTCGGGGTGACCGAAGAACCACAGCAAGTGCTGGTAGAGGATCGGGTCACCGCCGCCAGCGGCGTCGAAGAAGGTTGTGCCAAAGTTACGGTCGGTCAGCAGCATGGTGATGGCGCCCGCAAGAACCGGCAGGGACAGCAAGATCAGCCAGGCGGTCACGAAAATCGACCATGAGAACAGCGGCACTTTGTGCAGCGTCATGCCTGGCGTACGCATGTTCAGGAAGGTTGTGATCATGTTGATCGCGCCAAGAATGGACGATGCCCCAGACATGTGAACCGCGAAGATCGCGAAATCCATCGACATACCGGCCTCGGAGGTCGACAGAGGCGCATAGAGCACCCAGCCCACGCCTGAGCCAAGCTGATCGTTGCCGCCCGGTGTCAGCAGCGATGCGACGGCCAGCGAACAGGCCACCACATACATCCAGTAGGACAGGTTGTTCATCCGCGGGAACGCCATGTCCGGCGCGCCGATCTGAAGCGGCATGAAGTAGTTGCCGAAGCCGCCAAACAGCGCCGGAATGACCACAAGGAACATCATCAAGATGCCGTGTCCGGTGATCAGAACGTTCCACAGATGGCCGTTCGGGGTACAGTTTGCCACATCCTGTGCAACGAACCGTGCACCTTCAAGACACATGTACTGAACGCCGGGGTTCATCAGCTCGAGCCGCATGTAAACGGTGAAAGCAACGGAGATGAAGCCCATCAGCGCGGCGGTGAACAGGTACAGGATACCGATGTCTTTGTGGTTTGTGGACATAAACCAACGGGTGAAGAAGCCCCGCTCGTCGTGATCGTGTCCCTCGATGGCTGCGTCCGCCATGGGTGTCTCCCATTTCTTTGTAATTCGGTCTCGACATTGGCCCAGTCCAAAAGGGAATCCGGGCGTCGCCTCACGGTTTAGTGCGTCAAAGGAGTGAGGGCAATGTTTCAACTGCCTTGAAAACGGGAAAAAGTGTCGCGGGTGCGTAAATTTGGTGCGCAGGCTTTGTTGGGCTAAAATACCCTCCTTTGGATTGGTTTTTATTAGGAGTTATTGCGATGCTTTCGGTGATGAACGCGGCCGAAATTGCGGCCCAGAGCTACGACATTACCAAGATGATACGAATGGGCCGGGTGCCCGCCGAGGTGAAGGCGCATGTCGACCTATCGGGCGCGCAGGCCCACATGATGAAGCAGGGTGTGATGGTGATACCGGGCTCCAACGATCTGCTGGATTGGTTCAACAACTTCGATGTCTACCGCATTCTAGGCAAAAGGTTTCGGAGCGGGGACAAAGGCCGGGGCAGCACTGGCGCCGTCTTTCACGCAGGTTTTCTGCGTCACGCATCCCGGTTGCAGCGATTTGCCAAGGACAACAATGCGCGGTTTCTCATCGGGCATTCGCTTGGGGCCGCGACGGCGCAAATTGTTGGCACATCGCTGGCTATCCCGGCAATCGGATTTGCCTCCCCGCGCGTCAAGTTTGGGGCGGGCAAACTCAAGAATGAGCACCTTGTGCTCAACATATGCCGCGCAGATGATCTGGTGACACGGGTGCCGCCCAGCGAGGCCGGGTTTCGTCGTTTGGGCAAAACGGTCCGGCTGGTGTCAAAGAACACGAACCCAGGAATGGATCATTCGATGGACCACTACATTGGTGCGCTCAAAGAACATGTGAGCGCACAGGGGCTGCCCAAAAACTGGCCCTAACGGCGGGGCCCGAGTTAACTTGCTTCAAATGCAGTTGCGAAACACCGTTTTAGGGCGTCATCGACGTCACCCATCGTGACAGGAAGCCCCAGATCGACCAGTGAGGTGACCCCTTGATCTGAAATTCCGCAAGGAACGATGCCGTCGAAATGGTTGAGGTCTGGCTCCACATTGATCGACAACCCGTGGAAGCTCACCCATTTGCGCAAACGAACTCCAATCGCTGCAACCTTGTCCTCGCGCGGCGTGCCGTCAGGCAGGGGAGGTTTTTCAGGACGCGGCACCCAGACACCCACCCGGCCCGGGCGGATTTCGCCGGTGACGTTGAACTCTGCGAGCGTGGCAATGACCCACGCTTCCAGCTTCTGTACGAAAGCTCGGACGTCTTTGCCGCGGATGTTGAGGTCGAGCATAACGTAGGCCACCCGTTGGCCAGGCCCATGATAGGTGTACTGACCGCCGCGTCGTGACTGGTGGACAGGGAAACGGTCAGGGTCGGTCAGATCCTGCGGTTTGGCTGACGTCCCGGCAGTGTAAAGCGGGGGGTGCTCCAACAGCCAAATGGCCTCTGACGCGGTACCAGCTGAGATCGCGTTGGCCCGTGCTTCCATCCATGCCACGGCCTCGACATAGTCAACGGGCGCGTCTGACGTGATCCACTCGGGCGCGGTGTCGGACATGATTTCCCTTCCTGATTCCAAAAAAGCCATGTTACGCTAGGGCAATTGGTTTATTGTTCCTGGAGGATCTGCATGTTTTTCAAAAACTTTACAATGGCTTGCGCTGCTGCTGCGCTGATGGCCGTTCCGGCCTCACGCGCCACCGCCGACTCGGGCGACTTTGCAGCAGGTATCGTGGCAGGTGTCATCGGCAGCGCCGTCGTGCGCAACGCCCAACCTCGCCGCACCGTGCGCCGCTCCACCACTCGGACCGTGCGCCAGACCGCGCCAAGGCCGTCAATTTCCTCTGCCCAACGCGCCGAAAACCGCGAAGTGCAAACGTCGCTGAATTATTTTGGCTTCCCAGCAGGCAGCCCGGACGGGGTGTTTGGCCGCCGCACACGGGCAGCTGTATCCGGCTATCAGGTGCATATGGGATACCCGGCCACCGGTCAGCTGACGCAATATGAAAAGGACTTCCTGCTGCAATCCTACCACCGTGCGATTTCCGGTGGTGCGGCAACGACGCAAGCGATTGCCGCGAACCCACAAGGGCCGCGCGGGTTGCTCACGACTTACCGCAATCAAGCAGCTGGGATCGTGACGGCTACCGCGCCGACCCAAGCCCCTGCCGTGGCCCTCGCGCCATCTGCCACGACCACGGTGGTGGCGCTGCAACCGCAAGTCTTGCCGCTTCAGCAGGAGGGCACGACAACCACCACGACTACGACAGTGTCGGCGGCGGACGGCTCTACGACCACCGCACCTGCGCTACCAAACTTTCTGGGTACAACTGAGGCCGTTTCGCTGGCATCACACTGTAATCAGGTCTCGCTGATCACCTCGACCAATGGCGGCTTCACGACAGAGGCCAACTTGGTAGATGCGTCCTTTGCATTGAACGAGCAGTTTTGTCTGGCCCGCACCTATGCGATTGCCGAAGGGGAGAAGCTGATCTCCGCCGTGCAAGGCTTCACACCACAGCAGATTGAGGCGCAATGCGCGGCCTTCGGGCCCGCGCTGGCACCGCACGTTGCGGCCTTGTCGCTGAAACCTGCGAGTGAGGCCTCGACAGATGTGTCTCAATTCGTGCTGGGCTCGGGCATGGCGCCTGCACAGCTGGCCGGCACGGCCAAGATTTGCCTCTCAGTTGGGTACCGCACTGACAATATGGATGTGGCGATTGGTTCGGCCTTGCTGCTCAGCACGCTCGGTGCGCCGGTTTACGGCGAGTTGATGGGCCACCACCTGGCGCAGGGCTTTGGCGTTACAAAGCGCGCTGATCTGTCGACCGCTTGGTACGAGATGGGTTTGAACGCCGTTGACCAAGGCGCGACGCCAGTCTTCAATCCGGGTGACACCCAACGCAACGCCCTGTTGCGCAAGGCGGTCTTCGCTTCGGCGAATAATTCGCAGACGCAGCTCAGCACGCAGCCCGTGTCACAGCCCGCGGGCGCTTTGCCGACGTTCAATATCGAGAACTGAAACGGCTGAACTTCCAGAAAGAGGCCGGGTGCATTGTTGCGCCCGGCCTCTTTCTTGGCTGCTGCCTTTTTGCCCTTCACAAGGGCAGGGAGCTCGGCTAAACCCCCGCCACCAGCCTAGGCTTGCGGTCGTGGCGGAATTGGTAGACGCGCAGCGTTGAGGTCGCTGTTCTGTAACAAGAGTGAGGGTTCGAGTCCCTCCGACCGCACCATTTTCCAGCATCATTCTTGGATCGTGCCCGCGAACCTTCTCTTTGCTCCCACAGATCATACTGTCCTGCGATAGATCAGCTGCGGTTTGCCGAGGGCTCTCGCCCTACGTGCGCCTTCTTAGGAGCCAGCCACCAACTTCCCGGGATAATCTGAATTTGGAAAGTTAGTGTGTAAGCCGGCGAACGCTGTCGCGGGTGAAGCTGACATAGCCGTCGGAGGTTTCCTGCAGCGCGTCTTTGAGATGCGCGTTTAGCATGGGCAGCTTGTGAAATGGCACCTGTGGGGCCGCGTGGTGTTCGGCATGGTACGGCATGTTCCACGCCAGGAAGCGGATCAATCGGTTGGTATAGGTGGTGCGTGTGTTCTCCAGCATGTTGGCCACAAGGGCGCAGCGGCTATGTTCAGCCAGGAGGTAGAGGCGTAAAAAGGGCTGGCCCAGCACCAGAGGAACAAGCCAAAGCCAGAGCACGATCGGTGAGAAGAGCAACGTGGCCAAAGCAGCTGCGTAGAGTGCAAGCATCCAGCGGGCCTCTGACGTCACACGGGGCAGGGCGGATTTCGGCAGGTACGCGTCATCCGCTTTGCCAGACGCGTTGCGGAAGACTTGCTTGGAGAGAGCGATCCAGTAGGGGATGCCCGAAATATGGATCAGGTAGCCGCGCCACGTTTGCGGTTTGAGGCCTGCTGCAAGCTCAGGGTCATGATCGGGATCATTTGTGTGGCGGTGATGGGCAAGATGGAAATAGCGAAACCACGTAAAGGGCACGCCAAGGATTAGCCCACAGAGGCGGCCGACCGCTTCATTCAGCCTCCGGTTGGCGAAGGGGGTCTGGTGGGTCGTTTCGTGCTCCAGTGAAAAAAGGAATGCCAGCAGCACGCCTTGCAGCGGAAGGAGAAGCCCCCAGAACGGAACTTGTGCCACGATCAAAGCAGAGCAAAACGCAATAAGCCCGAAATGCCCCAACAGGTGCCACAACCCAGCGCGTGTGGATTTGCGGGTCAGCTGGGCCATCGTGTCGTCAGGGATATGGGCCAGTGCTGTGATATGGTCTGTCATTGCAACACAATAAATGCGCCGCGCTGGTCGGATGTAAAGCGGGGCCATAGGTCACATTCCGTGTCCTGTCGGGATTTTGGACAAGCGTGCCGATCGCATAGGCAAAACGGGCTTTCCTTACGTAAACTGATGTACGCGTGTAAAAGTTGGTTGAAACATACTGGCATCCCCGCTTACGCTCCGGAGGCCGTGCCGGGAAAACCGCTACGGGGGCTGCCGAAACCTATGGGGTATGACTTGCTGGATACGAGTTCTGATGACGCCTTTGTCGCGTTTGACCGCGTGCAAAAAAGCTATGATGGCGAAACGCTTGTCGTCAAAGACCTGAACCTGGCAATGCCGAAAGGCGAGTTTTTGACAATGCTCGGGCCATCGGGCTCTGGTAAAACCACGTGCCTGATGATGCTGGCGGGTTTCGAGACCGCGACGCACGGCGAAATTCGCCTCAACGGGCGGGAGATCAACAACATCCCACCACATAAGCGCGGCATTGGTATGGTGTTTCAGAATTACGCGCTGTTCCCGCATATGACGGTTGGCGAAAATCTGGCCTTCCCTCTGGAGGTTCGCGGCCTCAGCAAAGATGAGCGCGAGCAAAAGGTACGTCGTGCTCTAGAGATGGTGGAGCTTGGCGATTTCGCCGCCCGCCGCCCCGCGCAATTGTCAGGCGGCCAGCAGCAACGCGTGGCCTTGGCGCGTGCGCTGGTGTTTGAGCCGGAATTGGTGCTGATGGACGAGCCGTTGGGCGCATTGGACAAACAGCTGCGCGAGCAGATGCAATTTGAAATCACCAATATTTCGCACCAACTGGGCGTCACTGTCGTCTACGTAACGCATGACCAGACCGAGGCGTTGACTATGTCGGACCGCGTTGCTGTTTTTGAGGACGGACGCATCCAACAACTGGCCCCGCCAGAGGACCTCTATGAGCGGCCTGACAACAGTTTTGTGGCGCAGTTCATCGGCGAAAACAACAAGTTGTCAGGCAAAGTTAAGTCTGTGGCAAAGGGTATTGCCACCGTTGAATTGGCCAATGGCAAGACCACCAAGGCGCTGGCCGTCAATTGTGGGCCCGCGGGTAGCGACACGCTGATCTCGATCCGGCCTGAGCGGGTCAATATCAGCGGCAAGGGCGCGAATGTGACCGAGGCGCATGTGAAAGAACTTATCTATCTTGGCGACCACATCCGCTGCCGCCTTGATGTGCATGGAAATGACGAATTTGTGGTCAAAGTGCCAAACTCGGCCGGCCACGAACACCTGTCAGTGGGGGAAACCACCAAGATCTCGTGGGCGGCTGAAGACGCCCGCGCGCTTGATGCCCTCTGAACAGTAAAAGATCGCCGCGCTATGGTGTGCGGCACCAAGAAGACCAACAGGGAGACTACAAATGAAAAAGACACTTATTCTGACGACGGCCCTCGTCGGCACGGCTTTTGCGGCAAACGCCCAAGAGGTCACCGTGATGAGCTGGGGCGGCGCTTATACCAAGTCGCAAGTGGAGGCCTATCACAAGCCTTTCACCGCTGAGACTGGCATTCAGGTGAACTCTGTCGACAGCGACAACCCGGCAACGCCAATCAAAGCTCAAGTTGAAGCTGGCAACGTGACCGTGGACGTGGCTGACGTCGAATTCTCCGATGCCGTGCGTCTGTGTGACGAAGGCTTGCTGGAAGAGATTGACACTTCTGCCCTGCCAGCGGCACCGGACGGGACACCTGCGGCTGACGACTTCATTGAAGGTGCGCTGCAGGATTGCGCCGTGGCCAACATCGTATGGTCCACTGTTTTTGCTTACAACAAAGACAACAACCCTACCGCGCCTGACAGCATCGACGACTTCTTCAACACGGCTGACTTCCCCGGCAAGCGCGGCCTGCGCAAATCTGCCAAAGCCACGCTTGAAATGGCATTGATGGCGGACGGCGTTCCTGCGGCTGAGGTCTATGACCTGCTGGAAACTGACGAAGGCGTGGACCGTGCATTTGCCAAGCTGGACACCATCAAGGACGACATCGTGTGGTGGGAAGCTGGTGCACAGCCTCCACAGCTGCTGGCTGACGGCGAAGTCACCATGTCGACAGCGTATAACGGCCGTATCTTCAACGCGGCTGTCGCCGAAGGTCAGCCTCTGGAAGTCGTTTGGGACGGGCAAATCCTCGACTTCGATCTGTTCGTGATCCCGAAAGGCGCTCCAAACAAAGAAGCGGCGTTGGACTTCATCAAGTTCTCCACCGACACGCAGCGTCTGGCAGATCAGGCGTCCTGGATTTCTTACGGGCCCGCCCGTAAATCCTCTGGTGCGCTGGTTGGCATGTTCAACGACGGCAAGACCGAAATGGCACCTCACATGCCAACAGCTGAAGCCAACTTGGGCAACGCCCTGGTCAACAACTTTGAGTTCTGGGTCGACCGGGACGCTGAGTTGAACGAGCGCTTCAACGCTTGGTTGGCTCAATAAGCCAACCATCGCGGCGCCCTTTGGGAGGGGGGCGCCGCATTTTTGCTTTGGGCCCAACCGGGCCGTCGGGGATGGTCACATGAAGTTACGCGCGCTTGCACTCTGCGTTGGGCTGGGGGTTTTCCCCTTGGTTCTTGCAGTCGGGCCCGCGCTGGCAGGCGATCCGATCATTGGGTTTGAAGACTCCGACCCGCAAATGTCCGCCGCCATCAAGAACGCCCATCGGTCGTTGCCGCATTTCTACAGTCAGGCCGAAGGTAAGCTGGCTTCGGGCAACTTCTCCGTCAAAGTGGCGTTTCCGGTCAAGGGTGGCGGGAACGAGCATATTTGGGTCTCGCTCTTGGCGCGGTCGGGCAAGACCATGGAAGGCCGGTTGCAGAACAATCCGGTCAACGTGCCCTACAAGA
Organism: uncultured Litoreibacter sp.; assembly: GCA_947494645.1. Classification (GTDB taxonomy): domain Bacteria; phylum Pseudomonadota; class Alphaproteobacteria; order Rhodobacterales; family Rhodobacteraceae; genus Litoreibacter. The sequence goes on along the minus strand of CANLVO010000001.1, from coordinate 1,666,790 downwards.
TAAACCAAAAGGTGAGTTTCACCGAAAGCAGCCTGTCGGATTGGTCCTATTGGGACGCCAATGGCAAGCTGCATGGAAATTACACAACGCGGGTGATGTTGCCGCATTTGTCAGCGGCGGAAGCGGCACAGATGCGCGCCATTCTCGCTCCGCTGCCGTAAGGAAGACGCAAGATGGCCAAAGGCTACTGGATGGTGCATGTCACCGTAACCGACCCGGATAACTACGCGGAATACGTGCGTCTCGACACCCCCATCGTCGAGCGGTACGGCGGCAAGTTTCTGGTACGCGGCGGCACATCGGAGGCTCCCGAGGCACCACAAAAAGACCGCCACGTCGTCGTGGAGTTCCCCAGCTATCAGGCCGCGCTCGATTGCTACCACTCGGAAGATTATCTAGCGGCGGCCAAAATCCGTATCGCGAATTCCGAAAGCGACATCGTCGTGGTAGAGGGGGTCTGATGGCAGATGCGACCTATACCGGCCCTCTTGGGGCAGACGCGCCAGCAGGTAAATTAACGACAGCTGATGGCAAGCCACTAAAGGCCGCACTCAATGCGGCACAATCCAAAGCGCGCTGGCGGGCCTTCTTTCTGGTCGCGCCGCTGTTTCTTTTTGTGCTGTTCACCTTCGTGGCCCCCATCGGGCAGCTCTTGTACCGCTCAGTGCACAATCCCGGCTTCACAACGCATACCGATCTCAGCACGAAGGTGCAGACCCCGATTATGGTAGACCTTCGCGCTTGGTTCGACGCCAACCCGCGCGGTACGGAGCCTGACGAAGCGGCCTACGCTGCACTCGCCTCTGATCTGGTGGTCCTTCGTGAACTGAAAGCACCCGGCTCCGTTGGCACACGTATCAACTATGAGCGTTCTGGCGCCCGGTCGATGTTCACCAAAGCCGCGAGGCGGGCGGAAAAGCTGGAGCCCCCCTTCAAAGAGGCGATGCTGGATCTCGATGAAGACTGGGCTGACCCTGAGTTATGGTCCGCCATGCGCGGAGCCTCGTCGGCCTATACGTTGAATTTCTATTATGCTGCGGTAGACCGAACGGTGGGCATCGATGGCAGCGTAACGCAGGTGGATGCAAAGCGACAGGTTTACGTGACCCTGTTCCAGCGCACGTTGTTTTTGTCGCTCTTGATCACCTTCCTCTGCTTTGTGCTGGCTTACCCAATCGCCCATCTTCTGGCGACGCTGCCGCTGCGCTATTCCAACCTCTTGATGATCTTTGTGCTCTTGCCCTTCTGGACGTCGCTCTTGGTGCGAACCACCAGTTGGATGGTGCTGCTGCAAAGTCAGGGGGTGGTGAATGACGCGCTGGTCGGCACTGGCGTTCTTGCCGATGAGAACCGCATCCAGATGATGTATAACCAGACCGGCACAATCGTGGCGATGGTGCACATCCTGCTGCCCTTCATGGTGCTACCGCTCTATTCCGTCATGCGGCCCATCAATCCAAGTTATGTGCGCGCCGCGCGCTCTCTCGGGGCGACCAGCTGGACCGCTTTCCGACGCATTTACTTTCCCCAAACCGTGCCCGGAATCGGGGCAGGGGCGCTGCTCGTGTTCATCTTGGCGGTCGGTTACTATATCACGCCGGCGCTGGTCGGTGGCGCCGATGGTCAACTGATCTCGAACCTCATCGCCTTCCATATGCAAAAGTCGCTCAACTGGAGCCTCGCTGCCGCGCTCGCCTCCATCCTGTTGGGCGGCGTTCTCATTCTCTACTGGCTCTATGATCGGCTGGTGGGCATCGACAACCTGAAGCTCGGATAACGCTATGTTAAGGTTAACGCGCCCCACACAGAACAAGAGGCACAGCACCTTGTCTCCATTTGGTTCCAAATACTCAATTCCGACTTCAGCCAGAGGAGCTTTCTGATGGCTTTGCCGACCCACGCCTCCACACTCGAACGCGTCTGGCATTACACCTATCTGGTGATATGCGGCTTGATCTTTCTCTTTCTGATCGCACCAATCCTGATCGTGATCCCGCTCAGCTTTAACGCCGAGCCTTACTTCACCTTCACAGAAAAGATGCTGAAGCTCGACCCGACGGGTTACTCCAGCAGATGGTATGATCTTTTGCTGACCTTCGGGATGAACGCGCCTGACGCGCCGCGCGATGGCAGCTGGTGGGCGGATGCCTGGTCCAACGCGGCCTGGATTGGGGCAGCCAAGAACTCTGTGATCATCGGGTTCTTTTCGACGCTTCTGGCCACGGTCCTCGGCACCATCGCCGCGCTTGGTCTGTCCCGCCCCGAGATGCCCTATCGCCGGGCAATCATGGCCATCCTGATCTCGCCGATGATCGTGCCGATCATTATCACCGCTACGGGTTTGTTCTTCTTCTACTCCGCCACGGGGCTCGCCAATAGCTATGTCGGCATCATCATGGCCCACGCAACGTTGGGCATTCCGTTTGTGATCATCACGGTGACGGCTACGCTGGTCGGATTTGATCACTCGCTGACACGGGCGGCAGCCAATCTTGGAGCCAACCCGACCACCACATTTTTCAAGATCACCATGCCGTTGATCCTGCCGGGCGTGATCTCAGGTGCGCTCTTTGCCTTTGTCACAAGTTTTGACGAAGTGGTCGTCGTCCTCTTCGTCGCAGCCCATGATCAGCAGACCATCCCCCGTCAGATGTGGAACGGTATACGCGAGCAAATCAGCCCCGCAATCTTGTCGGTGGCGACCATTCTGGTGATCATCTCGATCCTGCTTCTCACCACGGTAGAGCTGCTTCGCCGCCGCTCGGAGCGGCTGCGCGGGATTTCACCCGGCTAGGGCAAGATCAACAACCAGCCGGTCACGGTCAGCACCGAGAGTGCCGTCGCCGCCAGCACGGCGGAGGCGGTAACGCGTTTGGCTACGCCATACATATTGGCAAAGATGTAGGCATTCACACCCGGTGCCATGGACGCCGTCAGCACGCTGGAACGCAGGGCGTCTTGCTCCAAGCCAAGTGGCCCCGCAAATCCGTAAGACAGGGCTGGGCGGACCAAAAGACACAGCGCGCAGATCATCAGCACCGGGCCAAGATCGCCCTCGAACTTGTACTGTGCCAATACCCCGCCCAGCCCGAAAATTGCGGCAGGCAGGGCTGCGCGGATCATCAGGTCTAACGCGTCGCTGGCCACAGCCGGTATCGCGGTTCCGCTCAGGTTTACGGCAAAGCCCAAGGCCAACCCAAGGATCAGCGCATTGTGGAAGATGGCGCGGATCACGGCACGAACTGTGGCCATCGGAGCCTCGCCGCGGTGCTTTACCAATTCCATCACCGTGATACCCAACCCGTAGCAAATTGGCGCGTTCACCGCGACCAGCGCGTAGTTGGGGTCAAGAGCTGAGGCACCATAAGCCCGCTCCGTGATTGGCAGGCCCAGCAGCACGGAATTGGCGAACATGCAGGCAAAGCCAATAGCGATGCTGTCCTCCCAAGGCCTGCCAAAGATCAGTCTTGCGCCAAAGCTGCCTAGGCCGAACATCAGCACTGCCGGGCCATAGTAAGAGGTCAACAAGGCGGGGGTAAAATACACGCCCAGCTCCAGTTCCGCGATGGCTTTGAACAGCAGACAGGGTATGGCGAATTGCTGGGTAAACTTCATCAAGCCGTCGACCCCGCTTTCGGGGAAAAGCTTGAATTTGACCGCCAGATACCCTGCGCCGATCACCAGAAAGACGGGCAGGATGATCTCCAGCAAAGCGCTCACGCGGTGGGCACCTCAAGCACCATCCCGTCATAGGCAGGGGTCACATGATCCGGCGTTTCCGCCGCGACGGTCTCATAGTCGAGGTCTATATGCATGTTTGTCAGCACGGCCCGCTTTGGCTCCAGCTCAGCGATCCATTTCAGGGTGTTGTCCAGATGCGAGTGGCTGGGATGCTCTGTGCGGCGCAGCGCGTCGATGATCAGAAGGTCCAACCCGTGCAGCGCCAGCCGACCGGTGTCGAGGTCAGAGACATCCGGCAGATAAGCCACATCATCCATCCGAAAGCCCAAGGCCCGGATCGTGCCGTGCTGTACCTCAAACGGGCTCAAAGTGACTTTGCCACCGGGGCCGTCAATTACAACGTCACCGTCAATGGCATTCATCTCCAAAATAGGCGGGTAGCCCGAGCCTGGCGGGGTGCGAAACACATAGCCAAACCGGCTCATCAGCGCGTCAGAAGTGGGCGTGTCCGCCCAGACCTTCACCCGGTCGCGCATGTTGATTGCCACCATTCGCAGATCATCAATGCCGTGCACATGGTCGGCATGAGGATGGGTATACACCACCCCGTCCAGCCGTGTGACGCTCGCGTCAATAAGCTGCTCGCGCATATCGGGCGAGGTGTCGATCAACACGCTGGTGGTGCCGTCAAGGCCGTCCTGTTCCACCAGCAAAGAGCATCTGCGCCGCCGGTTCTTCGGGTTGCTTGGGTCGCAGTCGCCCCAATGCCCCCCAATGCGCGGCACGCCACCTGAGGAGCCGCAGCCCAGTATGGTAAATCGCCGTGTCACGCCAAAACCTTGGAAAAGAGCCGCTCGAAATTGGCCTGTGTCTGCGCGGCAAAATCCGCGTAATTCATACCAAAAACGTCCGCGCCAACGCGGGCGGTATGTGCAGTGTAGGCGGGCTCGTTGCGCTTGCCGCGATGGGGCGGCGGCGCCAGATAGGGCGCGTCAGTTTCCACCAGAATACGGTCCACCGGGGCGGCGGCGAAAATGTCGCGCAGCTCTTGCGATTTGGGGAAAGCGGCAATGCCGGACATCGACAAATAAAAGCCAAGCTCCAGCGCCGCCTCAGCCAGCGCGGCGCCGGAGGAAAAGCAATGCATCACGCAGGAAAATGCGCCCTCGCGGTGCTCGTCTTGCAAGATCCGAGCCATATCCTCGTCGGCCGCGCGGGCATGTATGATCAGCGGCAGGCCGGTCTGGCGTGCAGCCTCGATATGAATGCGCAGGCTTTCCTTCTGCACGTCCTTACTGTCGGCGGTATAGTGGTAGTCCAACCCCGTCTCCCCGATACCCACGAATTTCGGGTGCTGCGCCAGGGCAACCAATTCTTCTACCGTCGCCATCGGCTCGTCGGCAGCGCTCATTGGATGTGTGCCGGCGGCATAAAACACGCTGTCATAGCGCTCTGCCAAGGCACGAATTTCTGGCTCCAGCCGCAGCTTGGTGCAGATCGTCACCATCCGCGTCACACCAGCCTCATGCGCGCGCGTGACGAGCGCATCGCGATCCTCGTCAAAGTCAGAAAAGTCGAGATGACAGTGGCTGTCTGTGATCTGCGGAGCTCTGTCGGGGGTGGTCATGGCGCCTCTCAAGCGGCGGTGCGACGCGCCACGTCATTCATGCTCAAAAGCATATCTAGGATCAGCGAGGAGGGGTCAAGGTTCACTGCCTGCCCATGGCGCACCCGCGCTGAACTAACAGCGGCCAGTTCGGCCCAAGCGCGGGCGGCATCTGCGTCCGGCGAGAGCCGCGCCAGTGTCAGCAATTCGCCAGAGGTCGCTTGCGCGTCCACCGCGCCAAGCCCGGCACGCGACAGTCGTGACAATGCCACGTCAAACAGCCGCAGCATCAGATCGAGCCGCCCTTCAACGCCGCGTGCGGCGGCTTTCTCAGCCAGTTTCAATCCGGCAGACCGGTCGAGCCGGGGCAGGGTTTCGAGCACTGCCATAACCTCTTTGTACAAGGTCAGGCCGTCGAGTGTCAGCAGCCGCATCGCCTCGCCGAGGGAACCGCCGGACAATTCCGACAAAGCCACGGCATGTGCGCCGCCATCGGTGCCCGCCGCGCTTAAGGCCTCAGCCATTTCTTCAGGGGCCAGCGTGCGGCAACGCAGCTCCCGGCAACGCGAGCGGATTGTGGGCAGCAGCTTGGAGGGCTGGTGGGCCACAAGCAGCAAAGTACAATCCGCAGGCGGTTCCTCGAGTACTTTCAGCAAAGCATTGGCGGCGGAGACATTCATTTCATCGGCTGCATCCACGATCACCACCCGCCGCCCGCCATCGGGGTTCGACATGGCGAAAAAGCCGCGCAGCTTGCGGACTTCCTCGACGGTGATCACGGTTTTCAGCTTCTTGGTCTTCTCGTCCCAGCCGCGCCGCAACAGGAACAACCCCGGCTCGGATAGCGCTTGTAGTCGGGCGTTGACCGGATGCTCTTTGGCGATGTCGAGGCTTTCAGGGGCAGGGGCTGCAAACATGCCGCCATCCTCCTTCGGCGTGGCCAGCAGAAAGCGTGCGATGCGCCATGCCAGAGTGGCCTTGCCCACGCCTTTGGCCCCCGTAAGCAACCATCCATGATGCAGGCGGTCCGTGTTGAAGGCGTCCAGAAACGCTGCCTCAGCCTCGGCCTGCCCGACAAGCAGCGCCGTCTCGCGTGGGTGCGGGGCGCCGTCAATCTGGTCGGGTTGTGGCAGGTCGTCATCGCTCATGACAGGCGGTCTAGCACAGCCTTTGCGATGTCTGCACCCACATCATCTGCCCCGCGCGTGCCATCGATGATGACGCAGCGGTCGGCGTATTCTTTGGCCAGCGCCAGAAAGCCTGCGCGCAACTTGTGCTGGAAGTCGGCGCCAAACTCTTCAAACCGGTCCTCGCCTGAACCACGGGCCAAGCCGCGTTCCAAAGCTGCGTCAGGGTTCATGTCGATGACGAGCGTCAGGTCCGGCTCTCGGCCGATCATTTGCGCGTGCAACGCATCAACCATGGCCCTCAAATCACCTCTCGTGGCGCCTTGGTACACGCGCGTTGAATCCGCAAATCTGTCCGAGATGACGACAGAGCCTGCCTCCAGAGCGGGCAGAATACGCCGTTCCAGATGATCTCGCCGTGCGGCGGTGAAAAGCAAGATCTCGGTTTCTGCCGACCAGCGGTCCGGATCGCCTTCTACCAGCAAGCGGCGGATTTCTTCGGCTCCGGGGGAGCCACCGGGCTCGCGCGTCAGCACGACATCGCGCCCTGCATTTTCCAACACACCCGCCAACAGTCGGGCTTGGGTGGACTTGCCCGACCCGTCAATGCCTTCGAATGTTATGAACACTTAGAACAGGGTTTCTGCTTGGGTTTGCAGCTGCCCGGTCAACTGGCGAAACAGCACCGTCGCAGCGGTACGAACCCGCACAACAAAGCCGCCCGCAGGCACGGTTTCGGTTGCCACCAGCGGGTGCGACACGTCCGGGAAACCCGGTACGGTGACGATCAACTGGGCAACTTCGTCGCCTGCTTCAATTGGCGCAGTCAGTGGTCCCACATAGTTGATCTTGGCTTTTACCCCGTCGCGGCCCAGCACCGGGATCAACGCGGTCACGTCTTGGGTCGTGGCCATGCCAACATTGGCGGCTTCACCCATCCAGACCTCGGCTTGGGTCAAGATCACACCCTCTTCAGCAAGCTGACGCTCGACAAACTGGTTGAAGGCCCAGTTGGTGATCCGCTCTGCCTCTTGCGCACGCTGGGGCTCCGTGTCGAGGCCGGAGAAAACAAAGACGATCCGCCGCCCGTTTTGTTCTGCGGAGCCAACGAGCCCGTAGCCTGCCTCTTGCGTATGGCCGGTTTTCAAACCATCTGCGCCAATATTCAGCTTCAGCAGCGGGTTGCGGTTGAACCTGTTGGCCGGTGGGCTGTCTTCATATTGGAATTCGGTTTCTGCAAAATAGCCGTAATATTGCGGGAAAACCGTAATCAACCGCTTAGCCAGGATCGCCAGATCGCGCATCGACATACGATGGCCTGCGGCAGGCCAGCCATTGGCGTTGGCGAAGGTCGAGCTGGTCATACCCAACTCTTGAGCACGGATCGTCATCTGCTGCGCGAAAGTGGATTCTGATCCGGCAAGAGCCTCTCCGAGTGCGGTACTTGCGTCATTGCCAGACAGCACGATGACACCCCGGATCAGATCTTCCACCGTGGGGCGGTCGCCTTCCTGCAAGAACATCGTGGAGCCGCCATAGGCCGCCGCTTCCGCAGAGACGGGGAGCGGCTTGTCCAGTGTCAGCCGTCCGTCATCCAACGCCTCAAACACCATATTCAGCGTCATCAGCTTGGACATCGACGCAGGCGGCAAGGCCATATCCGCGTTCTTTTCCATCAGTGTCTGGTCGGTTCGAACATCCAGCACGATGGCCGATTTGGCGGCTGTGTCAAATGCCCAGCCGGGCAGAGTGGTGAGCAGCAGCGCAAAGAGAAACGAGGCAACACGTGTCACGGGTCCAGCTCCTGTGGTGATCAATTCGTAACGAAATAGGCGTCAGAGAAACCTAGTCCTTTGACGGTCTTGAGCAATGCTGCTCGCTCGCTTTTGCTCGTAGCAGGGCCAACCAGAACACGGTAGAACGGCTTGCCCTGGTTCTCCTGTTCTTTGACGATTGGCAGCACACCCGCGCCGCGCAGGCTGGTTGCGGTGTTGTCGGCATTGCCTTTGACCGAGAAGATACCGATCTGGATGAAAGCTTTCTCAAGGCCAGCGGCGCTTGGGGCGGGGGCCGCGGCGACAGGTGTCGCAACTGGCGCTGCTGCTGTAGGCACGGGTTCGGCAGTGGCCACGTCAACACTGGTGTCATCCGCGCGGTCAATGGCCGCCGTTGCCGCTTCCACCGTTCCCAAGGTTGTGGCGTCAATGCTCTCGGCTGCTGGGACGCCTGCCAGAACGGCATCTGCGTCCAAACCCTCTTCGGCGGCGGCATCCAGCGCCTCAGTGTCGGTTGGCAGCACGGGCGCTACCTCTTCCTTGCGCAGGGCAACGACCGAAATCTCGGCTGGCTGCCCCGCCAACATACCCAGCGCTTCAGCCGCATCCGAGCTCATCTGCAATTTGGGACCGGGGTTCTCACGCTCGCGGCGGAACAAAGCGCCAATCACGAATTGGCCATTCTCCGTGTTGCGTATGATTACACGCTCGGGGTCTTTCACGCCGGGATAAGCGACCCAGACACCGCCCAGCGAGGGGCGTCCATCCCAAAGCCCGGGCTCATTGGCCGAGAAAATCTCTGGCGCCTCTACATCGCGCTCGGTCACGTCGCCAGCAACAGGCGTCACAGCGGAGACCTCTTCATTGGCCGACTGCCCATTCAGGAAGTCCAACCCTTCGAAATCCTCGCAACCTGCCAGGCCCAAGACCATGGTCAGAACCAGACCCGCACGGGTTTTTCCGAATGCCAATGTCATATTATTTGCCCCTCTTCACGTGCGTTCTTTGCGCATCTTTTTGCCGCTCATCGCTCAGTTTTCTGACACGACGGACCGGTACCACCAATTTTCTTAAGGGCACCTTATGCAACTGGGGGCGATTTGCAAAGCCCGCGGCCTGAATTCGGCGGGTTTTGGCCCGGAATTTTCACCTTCGCATTTTGGAGATTTTGCTCCCTCTGCCGCGCATTCAGGCTTCCAGAATCGAACATAGGTCACTAGGGACATCTTGTCGGAGGAGTGGCAGAGTGGTCGAATGCACCGGTCTTGAAAACCGACGTAGGTGAAAGTCTACCGTGGGTTCGAATCCCACCTCCTCCGCCATGACGGCTAACTATTCAATTGAAAATAAACGAAAATTGTCAAGGGATTCGAGTTGTTCCCACGTTTATTCCCACATTTTGTTCGAGTGTCGCCGAATGATCCTGGTGGCGATGCACGACAACGGAGCCAACGCGGGGCCGTAAATGACGCCTTACATGTGGCTTTCTCGATACCGGTATCCACGTCCCAGACAGAACTCATGAAGTCCCAGACCTTGGTCCGATGAAACGCTGGACCTAATCGGCATCCTAGACAGACCAGCTTCCGATGACGAAGCGCATTTGATTCTGCAGGTTTTCAACACGAGCTCCCAAGCGTTTTTGGGAACATCTGCATGCTAGGAGAAGAGAAATGAAACTATCACACCTACTTTTGACAACCTCACTTTGTGTGGCGGCTACCTCACCAGCCTCGGCGGAAGGCCGTGCATTTTCTGATATCGATACAGACCGGAATGGCCTGCTGACTCTTGAGGAATTAGTCGAAGTCTTTGGTGCAGAAACTGCAGAAAAGATACTGCGTCGTGCAGACCGGAACGGAAACGGCGATCTTACTCGTGTGGAGGTGAAGGCATCGTTTTCCGACGACGAAGAAGATGACGAGGAAGATGACGAAGAATCCGATGATGAAGAGGATGGTAGCGCGTCTAACGACGAAGAAGATGACAACGAGTCAAATGATGAGGAAGACGACAACGAATCCGATGATGAAGAAGACAGCAGTGGTTCGGATGATGAAGAAGACAGCGACGGCTCGGATGACGACGAAGGTGGCGACGAGTCAGACGATAGCGAAGACGATGAAGACTAGTCGCTCATTGATGATCATGGCTTAGCGTCAGTTTTTGCCCTCAGGTTTACCCTGAGGGCAGATATCAATTATCGGGATCAACAATGCTCTTGCAGTCAGACAAATATCAGAAGCTCTTCGCTACCCCCTTCTTTCAGTTTCACTTTCCGGAACACGGGCCGCTGAATGAGAACTTGCTGGCTGAAGGCCAAGCAATAATGTCGGAAGAAGATGGGGTTTCCAAATCCAATAAGGGCGGCTGGCACTCGAAAGGAAATCTATTCAAGGGCAAATCTGCACCTATAAAAGTGTTGGACGCACTGGCTTCTGAAGCCGTATTGAACGCGACTTCGCGCGTTGGGGCGAAAGTTGACATGAGCACCTTGAAGCTAAAACTCTTCGGCTGGATGAACGTAAATCCGACCGGAGGATTCAATGCCCCGCATACCCACCCTGGGGCGCATTGGTCCGGAGTGTATTACGTGTCACAACCTGAAATCGAGAAAGGGGACTCTGGCATGATCGAGTTTCTCGATCCTCGATCAGACCTTCCCAACTGGAGATTGCTCGATGCGCCACCGTTCAGAATAAAGAGAAAGATAAGACCCAAGCCAGGTGACCTAATCCTATTTCCATCTTATTTGATGCATTGGGTTTATCCGAATGAGGCCAATGGCGAGCGGGTTACAGTCGCGTTCAACGCGACGTTTTCAAAAACAAAATCATCAAAGTAGATCGACGAACTTTTCTGTCGACCTAGGCCTCACTGCTCCAGCGATCATGAGCCATGAGCGCTGCCTCTACCCTGTTTCTCGCCTGCAGTTTGCTCATGATCGCAGTCATATGGTGTTTGACCGTTTTCTCCTGAATATCCAAGTCAATCGCGACCTCTTTGTTGCTTAGTCCTTTTGCCACGAGCTTGAGGATATCCAGCTCTCTGGCCGTAAGGTCATCGAATACGGTTGGGGCTTCATTTGGCCTCGGTTGAGAAAGCACGGTCAGAACCCTCGCTGCCAATCCCGGAGAGACATAAGATTCCCCGTTTGTTAAATCTTTGAGGATTTTTCTGAGCTCGGATGCAGACACTCCCTTCAGGATGTAGGCGGACGCACCTTCTTGCAATGCTCTTCCGACATCCTCGTCCTCCTCTGAGACTGTAAGCATGGCAACTTGTTTGGCGGTTTCAGCGGCAATAATGTCAGCAAGCGCCTTAAGGCCGCCGCCGGGCATTGAGAGATCAAGCAACGCTAAGTCAGGACGCTTGTTTTCAGCTAGCTTTGCAGCTTCTCCGGCTGACGATGCAACGGCCACGACTCGAAATTCTCCCGTCTCCTCAAGGCTCTTTACCAATCCATCCCTAAAGATTGGATGGTCGTCCGCTACGAGAATGCGAATGGTCATAAGCCTGTCTCCGTTGTCGGAAGTGTAAGGGAAATCCTGGTTCCGAAGTCTTGATTGGATTCGATATCCATTCTGCCGCCAAGCGCCTCGACCCGGTCTCTTAGGCCCATAAGTCCTTGCCCGCCATCTTCGCGAACGAGATCACGAGCCTCAGCATCAAAACCTCTTCCATTGTCCCTAACGCTGACGCGTATGCCCGTGCTATCAACCATCGCATCAACTGTGACTTTCGAAGCCTCAGCGTGCTTGTAGGTATTGAAGAGCGCTTCCTGGACAAACCGATAGCAGCACAATTTAATGGATGAAGGCGCAGGAATTTTAAGGCTGTCTTCAAAATTCTCGTGAACTTGCTGTGCGAATGCCTGTTTGTGATCCTGGATTGCACGAGAGATTGTATTTGCCAGGTTCAGGTTTTCGATATCAGGCAATGACAGCCCCCGCGAAATCGCGCGAAGTTCTCGCATCGCGGCATCTAGAGAGGTTCTTACAGTGACCTCGTCTTTTGCACTCTTCGTGTCGCCGTCTGTCAACCGCAGCCCAGCAAGTGAAAGATGTTGGGCCACGCCGTCGTGAAGCTCTTGTCCGATCCTTTGCATGACCCGGTCGGACTGAGCCGTTGATCGGGCTGCAGCTAACCGGACCCGCTGTGTCAGGGTTGCATTCTGCCTGGAAAGGCACTCCGCATCTCTCAGGCGTTCCTTCAATTCTATGCGTTGACGTTCGATTTGCCGACCGGCAGCCTCCACCAAGCCGACAAGACAAGCAGCGCTTAACAAAAAGACCACTGCGACGACCAGCCATGTATTCCGCCGGGCGCTTCCGATCTCAGCCGCAAGGGAAGTCCCATTTTCATAGAACTCTGCGACTGCAACAACTTCGCCAGTCCATGCGTCGAAGACAGGGCTGTAAACTTCCAAAAGTGGAATTCCCAAAGCCGACTCTGCGGCATCCTCTGCATCAGAGAGGTCTTCAAATGATGCAGCGATCTTTCCTGTCCACGCGATATTTTGATCCTCAGAAAGCTCAAATATTTGCCCAACTAGTTCTGCATTTGACGCTTCGATGATTTCGCCGCCGTCTCCCCAGATTTTGTATGAAACGATGCGGTCCCCCAAAGCCGATTGCAGAAAGATTTCTCGCAAGGCGGAGCGGGATGGGTCGGTAAGGCCAGCCGGGTCTGAGAATTCATGGCTGACGGGCGATATGAAACTCTCCATAAATACAGCCGCAGACGTTGCAGAATTGTTGACCACCCCGCGTTCAATCCGGTGGGTCACCCAATTCCCGAGAACCAAGGCGGCCAAGGCCATGACGATGCTTCCGACAAGCACAAAGCGCCTTGTAACTGGATGTCTAAACAATCGCCGGTTTTCCTTCATCACCTGTTTGTGCCGCATCGAAGTACCGTTGGCTTCCGACTATGGTCCGATGCAAACGCTTTGGACAAGCTTCAAGCGCGCCAACAGTCTGACAAGTGAACATGGTGTCTCACAACGCACCGGGCGAGGCGCGAAGGTCAACAAAAAGTGCCCGATCAGTTTCTGTCGCACAAAATATCGCAAGAGCTAACCTGAGCTATGTCCGAGACGAACTGATATCATTAAGAGATTGGAATTGATCAAGGTTCCAGTGTCCTGAAAGCGGGACGAAGCTGCCATTCGATTGATCGAGCCCAATGTCCGCTTTGCGCACAAAGCGGTCGTCCGCCGCTTTCGGTAGGGCCTTCAGGCCGCAAAGGGCAATTCGATGGCGGCTCTGCGGGACAAACGACCTACTTCCATTTTCGTCTATTTTTTTGGCGTTCTGCTGTCATATCCGGCGAATTCTCGCCGGTGCGTTTACGCACGATCCTTTTGCGAAAACAGACGGTACCAACACCAAAACTAAACGTTATAGTTTACGGGAGAAGCAGATGACGTCGAGCCGAGCCACCACGAAATTTGCAGACAGCCCATTGGTTCAAACCGCTCAATTTTGCGCAACTCAATCTCTGCTTCCAGATAAGCCCCGGTAACGGGCCAAGCGTAGGAACCCCTCCATGGGAATGGTAACCGACTATGTTGTTCAAGCGCGCGCCCGCGCCGCCTCTGGGGATATGTTGGGATCGCTTGACGCCATCAACCTTGAAATCACGCGCAATGGCCCCGATCCGAATGCGCTGATCTTTCGTGCCCGGATACTGCAAACGTTGGGTCACCTCCATGACGCGCTTGAAGATATTCGGAGTATTGATTCGGGGGTGGTGTCCGTTCGGATATTGGCCTATCGCGCTGAATTGGAGGAAAGTGCCCGCCTTCTGCCGGACGCCGTTGAAACGCTGACGCGCTCAATTGCACTCGAGCCTAATAATCCACGTTTTCTGGCGCGACGAGCCTTATTGCTTCAGAGCCTTGGCGATATGGAGAAGGCGCACTCCGATTTGGAACGTGCGATCAGCATTGATCCTGACAATGGCGAGCTTCTCTTTCATCTTGCTGCAATAACATATTTCAAATCTGATACGCCGCTTTTGGCACGCCTTCAGAAAGCCCGCAGAACGGCAAAAAAGGGTAGTTCCGCCGCGTTCCATCTGGATTTTGCGCTGGCAAAGGCCTGGGATCAGATGGACGATCCCAGGAAGAGCTTTCGGCATCTTGAGACAGCAAATGTTGCCATGCGGACGGCGTATCCCTTCGACATCGCACAACGCCACGCGACAGTGCGGCGCTATCAGCGGGTTTTTGAAAAGTTCGATCCATCAGATTTCTGGAACGATACCAGCACTGATTTTGCGCCGATCTTCGTGACCGGCATGCCGCGTTCTGGGACGACCTTGGTCGAGCAGATCATCTCCTCGCACGGCCAAGTTGACGCGGCCGGTGAAACGGGTGCGTTTTTCAAAGTTGCGAAGCGCTTTATCGGTGACCCAATGGTGGATGCGCGACGAAAGTTGGAACTGACGCCTGAGGCTTTCGGAAAAACGGGGTTAGACTACGCCGAAACAATGCGGAAGCTGGTCGCACAGGACGCCCCACATCTGACGGATAAGTCTTTGCAAACCTGGATGTATCTCGGGCTTGCGGCCGCCGCGATGCCGAAGGCACGTTTTGTCGTCTTGCAACGGCGACCAGAACCGACTGCGCTGTCGAATTACCGACATATATTCCGACCGGGAAAACAACTCTTTAGCTACGATCTGAGCGACGTAGCGGTTTACCAGTCGGCATTTGACGAGATGTTGGATTTCTGGATGGATCGATGCTCCGACGCGATCGTTACCGTACGATACGAGGATCTGGTTCAGAACCCGGAGCATGAGACGCGAAGACTGATTGCAGACGTGGGGCTGCCCTGGGACGACGCATGTTTGTCGCCAGACAAAAATTCCAGAGCCGTCATGACATTGAGCGCCAGCGAAGTGCGACAGCCTATCCATACGAATTCACTACACGCCTGGCAGAGATACGCAGAATACCTGAGTTAAAGGCGTTCCGAAGATGTCGTAATCGCATGATTTGCCTAAGGCAGTGAGGGACTAAAGGGGACATCTTACGCTCTCGGTCGAACTTTCTTACCCACTTGAGGCCTTCTAAAGGCAGCTAGGCGGACAAAGCAGACTTTTGCAGGTGCAGTTTTCGCTGACGCAGAAACCATTCGCATCTGCGACATGCGTTTCGCTGCATTGCAGCCAATTTCGCCGAAGCGGTCCTTTGGCTTGCCAATTGAGACACCCAGAAAAACCGCCCGAACGCCGCGTGATACGGTAGCCAGGACGAAAGCTGAGTAAGGCTAGTCGGCACGCTCAAACAGAGTTTCGACCGACGACTACACCTGCGTGTGTCGCCAGTAGATATCCGCGGATGCGCTCTGTGCCCGTACTGTCCCAGATTAGTCCGAGGAGTTGCACGACATACAGCGAAACACATTGTGAACCTCCAACTGGACTGCGCGGAGATTTGTGGATTCCGCCTACATCGGTGAAGTCATTGGTCTTCAACACGGACAACTACCTCCATAGCGAGAAGATCGGTACCTTCTCCATGGTAGCTTCCGGCAACCGGAGCGACCTGTGATATGTTCCGCGCAACGGCCACCGGAATCAGATTGGCCGACCCCACCGACATGTTCGTTGGGTCGAACGGGATCCAGCCTGCCCCGGGAACAAAGACTTCGACCCATGCATGCGTAGAGCCCGAGCCAGCAGATCCTCGTCGGATATCATTGGGGGCGTAGACGTATCCGGACACCAGGCGCGCCCCAAAACCCAGTGTTCGCATAGCCTCGGCAAATAGGACCGCAAAATCGCGACACGTCCCGTAGCCACGGTCGAGGGTCTCAAGTGGTCCTTGCGTGCCTTCGCGCTCGCGGCTCTGATACGCGATCTGCGCTGTGATGCCATTGCTGACGTCCTTCAAGAGCGACAACGTATCCGTTGGCCTGCGCATCACGAATTGCTCGACCCAGTTTGACAGGCGCCCTGCGTCGTCTTGGTATTGTGGTGCAGAAAGCGCCCCGAGATCTTTCCAGTCTTCGGCGGAGTAAAGGAATGGGTATGACGTCGCAGAGGCCGCGATCGGGAAGACAGGCCAGTCAGGTCCAGTGAGGACGGCGGTCGTATGCGACCGGATCGATAGCGTTTCCGTTGAGGCATCGAAATTGGCGATGGCGATGGCGTTTCCAGCGACATCGTGGGACCAGTCCATGCGAGCCGTCGGCGTGATATCAAAATCGAAAGCCGTCAATGTGAGGTCCCGCGTTTCGCGAGGACGCAACATCAGCCTGTGCGGTCCAAGGACCACGGCGACGCGATAGCGATAGATGGTCGTATGTGTGATCGTAATCGTTGGCATGCAGCAGATCTAAGTCGACCTACCGCCGGAGCGAGACCGACCTGTGCTGACCCCTTCGAGCATTGCCGCGCGCCATGCTGTCGTTCTTTTGCATCTTACACAAATGCGCTGGCCGAACCCTTCGCTCCAAAACGAAGCACTACAAGCCAAGCAGAACCGCAGCTTCGGCACATCGCCGAGCGCGCGGCTGGGTTGATCCATCAGGATATCGTCGACTTTTGCTTGCATCAGATCCTCGCGTTCATTTGGTCCCTGAAATTGCGTTGTGGGCATCATACGGAAACGGATGACGTGCGCGATCGGCACGGCATCCCTTCATTCTCGGCGTCATGAATGTCCGAAGCGTCCCGCGAAGCCCCCCGCGCTGTTGCGTTTTCGGCCTCAGTATCCGCGTCACCCCTGTCAGTCTGTGTCGTCCCCGATCCCGAGTAGAGATGGCGCAATTGAGCCTCGGACACCCCGTCGGCCTGCATGACGAGTTGCACCATCGGATCGGCCAGCATTTCTTCGAGAAAGACCTGTGACAGGTCCTTGCCGGACAGTTTGTCTCTCGCACGGGCGCGGTCAAGATCGAGAAGCGACACAGTCAGGCTCCGTGTTAATCCCGGATGGGACAGGCGTGGATGCAAATGGACCACGACGGAGGCCTTCCAGACCTGAGGGTCCTTGTGATCAGGTGGTGAGGCGAATTCAGTCTCGATATCATACTCTCCGGCGGGAAGCGTTTCGTCGAAGCCAGGAAGATTGAAAGGCCGGTCAAAAACCGCGATGGTTTTCGCTCTTTGTTCGTCCATTGCGTTTGATCCTTTCAATTGAACAGTTTTCCATGACATCGAGCAAAACCAGCCCTTTCCGGTGCATGCGTCAGGTTTTCTTCGGACCCGGAGAACCCGGTTTCGCAGCAGCGTCCGGCGCCTTGAGTGCCGGTTCTTTTTTCGACGGTTCCGCAGGTTTGGCTTTCAGTATGGCGGCAGCTTTGGTGGTCAGGTCTTTGAAAGACATGCTCTTCATCCTTTTTGGGTTTTCCGCTGGAATTTCCGGGCCTCGATCAGGCACGAATTCTCGAGTGCGGCTTATTGGTATATGTGTATTGACCGGCCCTTTTACCATGGCGCGGTGTGGGACTAGTCGGCGGGGTATGATCTTCGTAGGCCCCGCCGACGACCATTGTGGGTGTCATACCAAGGTCAGGAAGGGGTGGGCCTCGCGGTCCTTTGCACTTCCGTTCATCTTTTGCTTGCCATGAACAACCTTGGCGACATCTGGGGCGCTCATCGCCCGCATGAGGGCGCTGTAGTTCATGCCCATTTTCATCTCGGAGCCAACGGGCACAGCGGCTTTGGCTGAGTCGACAACGGTGTGGTCGCTGGTCGCGCCAATAAACGCCGTTCCCGGGGAAAATATAAGACCGCTTGCGTCGGTGTCTTGCTGCCCGACAGCAAGGGTGGTTCGGGCTCGGAGGTCATCACTTCGAACCAAATTGAGCATCCCAAGCTCCGGAGCAATTGACATGGTCGACGCTGGGCTTGGTTTGCGGCTTGTTTCGATCACTTCGGCAAAAAGGGTAAAGGCATCCGTATGAAGGCCAGTGATTGGATGCCCAGTCACGGGGTCGGTGCCGAGAAGGATCGCCTCACCCAGACGCAGGTTGTCGACCCGCCCAGTTGAAACGTCGCCAAGCGCCCATGGCAAATTGGCCGAGCCTCCTCCTGACACAAGATCTACAACAGGTCCGCAGGCGCCTTCGACTTGGTCGGCCAGTCTCGAGAGCATGGCCGTGTCACCGGCCGTCGGTGCAACGTCGCCCAGGCAGGCAAAATTTGCAGCGATGCCTTTGAGAGCGACACCGGGTGTTGCGATTACCTGAGCGGCGAAGTCATTGAGGTTCTCTTGTAAAATGCCTTCGCGCATATCGCCCATTTCGACCATCAGGATGACATCGTGCGAGGCACCCTGTTCCTTTGCGGCTGCGCCAAGCTTCAGGATCGTGTCCATCTCTGTGTTATAGCTCGCGTCGCAATACTGGATGACGTCTTCCATCTCGCTCAGTAGCGGCGCGCGGATCAGCGAAATTGGGCACGTGATCCCCGCGGTCCGCATCCGAACGACGTTTTTGATGCGTGCGTCGGCCAGACTGGCAACGCCACCGTCCAGCATTGCCTCGGCTACGTCAGGATGCCCACACACTGCTTTGGTCACACCGGTGACCGAGATTCGACGAGCGCCAAGACGTCGGACGAGATATCGCGCGTTGGCCTGGATCTTGCCCAGACTAACTTCCACTCGCGGCGAGGTCATTCTGCGGCCGCGAGAGGCACGGGCCGCAACTGCGGAAAGGCGGACAGTACCATGTCGCTGAGGTGCACTTCTGGCCGAGTCAGCGCGTCCGTCACCGGAATGCCGAGGTCGCGCGAAAGACTGTCAATTGCACCAATGACCTCGGTGCGCGTCATCGCTTCGTGATTGAGTGTGATTCCAATCACCCGTGTGTCAGCAAAAGCTTCGATCAGGGCGATTTCGCTTTTCGGCCCGGGCATCGGCATGGCGGGAAAGTCGCAGCGATGAGTGCGTTTCGGCGCATGTTGAAGAACAACACCGTGCGGCTGGCTGCCGCGCAGAATGAATGCCGACGTGCAAAAAGCCGGGTGGCTGAGCGCACCTTGTCCTTCGATTAGGATGACATCCGGGTCTTCGCCGTGAGACGCCGCGACAATCACGCGTTCAAGTTCCCCGCAGCAAAACTGCGGTGGCACGGCGTCCATGGCGATGCCGTATTTTGCGCCCTGCATAAGTCCCGTCTGGCCGGTGCCGACGAGGACGGTCTTGATTCCACGCTCGTTCAGTTCCCTGGCCAGAATGGTCGCTGTCGTCCGCTTGCCAATCGCACAATCTGTTCCCAGCACGGCGATGCGGATGGCCTTCACCTCGGACACGCTTCCGTCAAACAGGCGCATGTCCTTGCTTGGTCGGGGCTTGCGGATATCCCGGATCGTCACGTTGGCCGCGTCGGCAGCACCTCTGATCTCGGGATCGTCACCGAGATATTCGTGCAGGCCACTGACGATGTTCATGCCAAGCGCGATAGCATCCAGCACGACCTCTCGATCTGCCGGTGACATCTTGCCAGTGGAGGGGGCCATCCCATAGATCAAAGTGTCGGGGATATTTACCTCTCGCGTAACCGCAGCTTCGAGGTCTTCGACGACCGGGATGCCGTTGCGCACATTGTCCAGCACCTGCCCGCTGTCGCGCCCATCAAGTTTGCTGTCTATGACCGAAAGAATGCGGTAGGCTTGGCTGTGACGGACAAGCCCGTTTGCGGTCTTGCCGTCGATCTGTCCGCAGTTCCGCTCACAATAGACAACCGCTGTGGGCACCCCGTATGTCACAGCCTTTTTGGTATGAGATCGACGGGACGCGTATACGTCAGGCGGGGCTTGCGGCCCCATCGTTGACAGCCTTGTCGTCGGTCTTTCTGGATTGTCAGATTTCACGATTATTCCTTTGCCAAGCGGGTTTACCCGGGTACGATTACATGAAGCGTTCGGGCGGGTGAGCCGCGTTTCGGTTCTAATTGCGAGCGCTAGTCGTTCAGGACGCAACGCCCCTGCGATCGCTGGAAGTTCCTGTGGCACGCCCACCGGTTTCCCGATCTGTCGAGATGCGCATTGGCGAGGAGGTCGATCTCTGTACAGCCGACGTCAGACTCTGCAAAGCCGCGATTGCACTTCCAGCCCGGGCCATAGCTTGCATCGTCGAAATAGGCATTCTCCGGAACGATGATGGCAAGGCAGGCATCGCCGTCACGCCGGTACCCACGATCAAACTCCCATCCCTCGCCATAGCTTTTGGGCTGCGCATTCGCCGGCATCGGGGCAGCCTGAGATTGGGCGAAAGACGGCGATCCGATTGCAATGAGCGCGACGAATGCGAGCGCCAGGAATTCCGCGGAGGCTATTGCAGAGCGGGACGACACCATTGCAAGCGCGCCTGCGATGCCCTTAGACGAAACAGGCGACAGTTTGAGGTCACTACAATGCATCAAGCTCGAGACCTTCGATACAAGCCTGCGCCAGTTCGCGGTTCGGACCCTCAGACCCTGGCATCGTCGCCCAGCCTGTTTCCATGACAACGTCGCGCCGCTTGAACGATGATGCCTCACGGATTGTGGCGAGCTTTGCAATGCGTTCATTGTCGGTTCGGGACATGTCGAGGCAGAAGGGCACGAGCGCCGCGATAACTCGGTCCTCCGCCATCTCGCTTGCCATCTCCTCAGCGCCGCCTCCGGTCATCCAGCCGCCCCAGGAAAATCCAACAATGCCGACGAACGCCGCGCCAAGGAGCGCGCCGTAAATACCGGGTTTCAGCCATTCGGGTGTCGTCATGTCTTGTCCTCCTGTGGGGAAAGCGCCGCTTCGCTGTCATTGATAGTTTCCGAGAGGGCCTGATCACATGCAATTGCGTGCTCCAGATCCTCCTTTGTGGTCAATTGCATCGTCGTTTGATCCGTGTTGCTCCCTCGCCCCCGGACCATCAGGTATGTCGCAGTGCGCCGGTAAGCTTCGAAGCTGAGGCTTTGCATAAGCTCTTCCTCGACAACGATTTCATACGTGCCGGCCGCAAGCTCTCGCCGGCTGTCGCCAATCATGAAGTCGTTGGAAAACGTCACCATTGATCTGGTAGAACGCGTGAGCATCCCAGGCCTCCATTGAACAGAATGTTAAACTTTCCGCAGCCGCCATTATGGCCAGCGTCGTCGCAGCAAGGCGGTTGAATAGACACTATCCGAACTTTCGGTGTGTGATGCTGATCGAGGTTAGCCCCAGTCGGTTTCTTGGCTGTCAAGGTGAGATGCAAAGCCGTCGCGCGGCTCCAGACAACTGCGTGCAAGTCTTCGCCTCAGTCTCGCGCCGAAAGGAAAACCCATGTCCGCCTCAGACGTCCTTCATCCGGATGGCAGCGACTACGATGCCTTCCTCTTTGCAGAAGTGGGTGAGGACAGAACCGGTGCAGCCGTTACGGTCTTGTCAGCGCTTGCGCGCCTTAACCTCGAGCCATGGACCGAAGCGCGTGAGCTTTCTGGTCTGGGTCGGGAGGACGCGAAAGTACGACTGACTACGCATTTTGGAGCGATTACCGACATTCCGGCGCTGGCTCTGGCAAGCGAAGACAGAGCGGCAAAGCTGGTTTCATTGCTGCCGAAGCGTGCCCCGCTTCGCGTTCCCAAATCACTCGAAGCAGGAACCAACAATTTTCCAAAGCTATCGATGTCTTGGACAACGATGGCCCTCGTTGGAGTCGTGGTTCTGGCGTGGCTCCTCTATTTGGCTCAAACGGGCTAACCTGCGTCAGTGCAAAGACGCGATCGAACCGGTTTGGTGATTCATGTCTACCGCTTATTGGGTTGGCATTTTTTGCGAGTATCTGAGGGGCGTGGGACGCATGCAGTCCCCCAAGAGTTTGCATGGGGTCTGCGCCTCTTATTTCTCGGACCGTCCAGGAAAGGACATTCCCATGAATGAAGAAGACCAAACCGAGGAAAACCAGACGGTGAAACACATGGCCTCCGTCAAGGCTGCCTGGGACAATGCACCCGAAGGCCCCAAGAAAGCGACTGCTCTCAAGCATTATCAAGCGGCCGAGAAGGCGCATGAAGCCGACAACGACGAAGAGGCACACAACGAACTCAAGCAGGCAAGCCGCGCATTGGTGTAATATCAGCAAACCTGTAAAAAGACTGCAGGGTCGCCCAAAGCCTGACTTTGGGCGGCCGTTTCACGGCAACAAAGGCCGTGACTGATCGAGATAGGCCGGATCGAAATCCGCCAATGCAACCAGCCCCTCGTAGTCATCGAAGGTTACCAACCCGCCCTGAAACGTGACAAGTCCGCGTTCGCGGAGCTTACGAAGGACGCGGTTGACGTGGATGGCACTTAACCCCAACGCATCTGCCAGATGATACTGTGTGAGCGGACAGGCATAGCCTTCCCTGCTCCCTAATCCGACGAGTGACAGTCTCACGCCAAGCTCCAGCAGAAAATGCGCCATGCGCGCATCCGCATCGCGCCGCCCTAGCCCAACAAGATGCTCGACAACCATCGCTTCGTCGCGCGACACGGCCCAGAGAATAGCCGTAGCCAGCCGTGGTGTCTCTGCGAAGGCTTGCAGAAGATCTCTCACCAGAACCTCCGCCGCCTCGATATCGACGATTGTTTCGATCCCATGATCGGATGTGTGCAACAGGACGCTGCGCAGCCCCAAAAAGTCCCCCGGTATCTGGAAATCAACGATCTGCCGCGACCCGTCAGCCTGGATCTTGTAAGAAACGACCCAACCTGCCGCCAGGATGTAAGCAGCCTGTTCCAATTGACCCTGGTGAACCAAGTCTCGCCCCGAAGAGAAAGACTTCCTCCGCTGATGCAGGCGCTCCAGAACGACCAGTTCCGTCTCCGAAAGAGCAACAAACGCAGAGAGCTTTTGGGTAAGTGGGCTGGCTTTGATTTTCATTACCGGTCCCTCCCGAACCGCGCATACTCCCGTAAGAAATCGGCACTGAGACTGCTTTCGATCAGTACGGACTACCTAAATTATTGAGATGTTGGTCAATACTATCACGACCTCGCCCGGTTGCGTTGCAAGAAAGGAAGAAGATTGTCCCCAATGTCAGATCAACGAGACCCTTCAGGGATGGCCGCCTTCTCCATTTGCGAGGCCCTCCTACTTGCCCTGCAAGATCGCAAGCTGCTGCCGGAAGGCGAGATACTGGGAATTCTTCGGGATGCGGCAGCGACCCACGAGAATGCCAGAGGTCCAGAAACCGAACAAGAAATGCATATGGCAACCGCCAAACTGATCAATGAGATCATCGTTGGCGGCAACCTTTCGCGACGCTTGTAGCATCAACCCTCAATCGCTGAACATCAGCGAAGCCTATTTGCTTAGTCGCACCTTTCAACCCATCTACGGATCAGTCGCTTCGATCTTTGAGTCCGGAGGGGGTCGGTAGACATCTGCGATTTCGTATCTTCTTCTTGCGAGGCCTTTTTGTCGGTGGCCACTTTCTTCGCCAAGTCGTTGAACGACAGTCTGGCTTTCCATTTCTGGCTGCCAGGGTATCCAGCAGCTTGTGAACTATAGGGGATCGATGCTCTCTTGGAAAGGAAACATCAGCCGAAGCACCGCGTGCACCTTGTAACACTCTTGAGGAGATACCACGTTTGTTATGCTACTGACCTACATTCGAACTCCTGTTTTCCTTTACCGGCTCGCAGCGCTCGACACTGTCGTGAGAAGCCAGGTTGCCGCATATTGTGGGCAGCGATCAAACAAGGAAAATTCACATGGCCAACGGCACGGTGAAATGGTTCAACGGCGCAAAAGGCTTCGGCTTCATCGCACCAGAGACTGGTGGAAAGGATGTGTTTCTGCACATCTCCGCACTCGAGAAGTCGGGGATGACCACCCTGAACGACGATCAGAAGGTGACCTTCGATGTGGAGGCCGGCCGCGACGGCCGTGAAAGCGCAACCAACATCGCGCTCGCCTGATCTTTGCAAATGGGCGCTCTTAAGGAGCGCCCTTCGACAGACGGCCATTTGTTTTTGAATCTTCTTCCGCTGCCTAACGCAGCAGTTCCTTTGCCCTGATTGGTATCCGCCGAACCGGCACTACGAATTGTTCATCCCAGGAGACCAGCCCGATGCCAGATTACACAGCTCCAAACAGATCAGATGCGGGACGTGACGTCTTCAAGGGTATGTCGAAGAAATCGAAGGCCAAGGAGACCAGGAAAGAAGCCGCTATGTCGATCCGCGTGGGCGAGTATGGCAGATATCAGATCAAGTCCGGTCGTCTCGCCGGCGCATACGGCGCTCGCGCCTTTCCCAAGCCACCCACGAAGGCGCGCGGCTTGATTGCCGAGGCGACGGGTGAGACCGAAGAAGCTGCGATCATCGCATTGCATTCCGCCATTGATCAGCGCGAAGTCCGTAGGGCCGAAGACCGCAGAACAGACCCTCACAAAGGGACGCAGGTACCAACATCCGACGAATACGTGGAAGCGCTCCATTCTGTAAACCTGACGGGTTCGCAGCGTGCCATGTTGATGGCGTTGTCGCTGAAGGAAGCGGACGGGTTGGCACAGGTTAAGGTTGCAGATGCTGGCAGCTACAAGTCCATGACCTCGGCCAACAGAGCGCTCGCCAGCGCGGGTCGTATGATTGCGGGCTATCTGTCTTCGGGAACGGCATCCACGGGGCCTTCAACGGGCCCGGA
Organism: uncultured Litoreibacter sp.; assembly: GCA_947494645.1. Lineage (GTDB taxonomy): Bacteria > Pseudomonadota > Alphaproteobacteria > Rhodobacterales > Rhodobacteraceae > Litoreibacter. Next base: position 1,641,986 of record CANLVO010000001.1, on the reverse strand, counting down.
TGGAAGCACGCTCATTGGGTATCGAGATGTCTCCGAACATGACGAGAAGGCTGAGAACTGGATAATGCACCCCGAGCTTTGCGCCGCCGTCCGTAAGGTTATGTAATTCAAAGGGTAAGCCGTCCAAGTGATTGGCCATTGTGGGTTGACTGCCAATCCAGTCGAACCAGAGTTTGTCCAGAAATACCGATATGATCGGACATCAAGAGGACGTTTGGCGGCGCTTTTAACTCTGGATCAATTGCGCTGCGTGCGGCAGGTTTGCCCGCAAACGCAGGCGGCACCAGCCGCACGCCCATTGCCTAGAGGTCAATATTCTCGGCGATACTAAGTGCATCTTCAAGTTCAACTCCCAGGTAGCGCACTGTGCTATCGACCTTCGTATGGCCGAGCAACAGTTGAACCGCACGCAGGTTGCCTGTTTTCCGGTAAATCTCAGCAGCTTTTGTCCGGCGCAGCGAATGCGTTCCGTATCCACTCGGTTCCAAACCAATCGCCGACACCCAATCGTGCACCAACCGGCCATACTGACGGGTTGAAATGTGCGGGCGGTCGTGGAAGCGGCTGGGAAACACAAACGAGCAAGCCAACATCTCGGGCGATTTGACCCAAGCCAGGACAGTTTCCCTTGTGTTTTCTGTCAGTTCAAACTGAACAGGCCGCTTGGTTTTGCACTGAATCACCGAAACCCGTTCTCGGACGCGATCCTCTTTGACCAGATCGACCACTGAGAGCCTGACCAGATCACAACCACGTAGTTTGCTGTCGATGGCAACGTTAAATAGCGCTAGATCACGAAGGTTGTTGGCCAACTCGAGTCGCGCTCGGATTGCCCAAACCTGTTTTGGCAGCAACGGTCGTTTCTGGCCGATAATCCGCCCCTTGTTCCAGGCTTTACGTTTCGGGGTTACGGCAGGAAGTTGGACTCTAGGCATAATTTGCCCTCCTTGCCGCCCTCCAAACCCAAGCATCAGCACCGCGCTGACGTAGGAATGCTACTCGCAAACCTGATTGCATCCGACCTGCCACCCGTGAGTTTTTGCTCCAAACCTAATAGCAGGCCGAATGAATGGCCGGATTCACCGCCGCGTAACTGCGCTGAAGACCTTGCATGCGCAGAAATTCTTTCGCGGCGAGCGCACGCAGCGAAAATTTGGCACTTCCGCAATGGGCTCAAAACAGACTTTCGCTGCGCTTGAAGAAAATTGACCCTTAATCCCGTCCAGTAATCAAGCGTCGTTGATCTTCGCGATTGATTTGTCCGTAGCTTCGCAACGTAGTGAGAACGTCTGTATGGCCGAGGTTCTGCGACGTTGCCACCAATTCCGCGACCGAAGTACACGTCTTTGCAGCGTGACGGGCTAGCATGTGCCTAAATGCGTGTGGGCCAAATGCAGGCAGTCCAGCATTGTCAAAGGCGCTGTTGACGATCTTGCGGACGGGCTCTGTAGTTTTCCAATGGGTGCGGGTAAAGCCAACCGCAGTGAATCCCGCACTTGCGTCTGCTATAAGTGCTGTAGCGGGAAACAACGGATCATCCGGGCTGTAGAGAACCACTTCGTCAAGACAGGCCAGCCAGTTGGTCAATGTGGTCTCGGCTTCATCGAAACCCTTGGCAAAGAAGGTGTCGATTTTCTTACCAAACTTGGTTGCTACCTCGCGTGGGTTTTGGCTGACAGACTTTTCGCTTAAGTCTACGTGCTTGATCTTCAGGGAGGTGAGCGCGGCGACACGAATGCCCGTGAGACACAGAAGCGCAAAAATCGCCTTGTCACGCATTTCACGAGGCGTTGTGCTGGGCATCATCTCCAAAGCGCGTCTGGCTTGGTGGGTGCTGGGCGCTGGGCGTTCAGGTGCTGCGCGCGCTTCGGCTTCGTCTCGTAGAGAGAGTCTGAAGTAGTTGGCATCACGGGCCTTGATACGACGGCGGAAGCCGTCTTGCTGAGATAACCAAAGGAAAAACTCGCGCAGCGTTGCCATAATTGCTCGTGTCGTGGATTTGGCCAACGGTTTGCCAGTTTGGGCTTTGGCTTTCTCCAGATACGCACGGAAACCTACTGCCCAATCAATGTGAAACTTTACAAAGTCTTTGCGCGCGTTCCAGATATCGAAGCGTTCGAGAGCGGCTATTTCTCGGTCCAGTGTCTTCTCTGAGACCTGTTTGGAGTGTTTGCGATAGGTCAGGAAGTCACGTTTCGTGCGTTCGTTGTTTTCGTTAGGTTTACTGGTCATGTAAGTACCTCGTCTGGTTATTGGTGCCGAGTGTAGTGCGGCGTGCAAAAAAGCCTGCCACTCGCGTGGGCGTGGAAGCGGAAGTTCAGGGGGGCGTATGTCCACCACCTTAATGTCGATTCAGAGTGGCTGTTTTGCTGCGAGGGGCTTCATGGGTTCGGAGCGGTCCCTAATCGCCAAATCAAAGACCTCTGCAAGTTTCTGAATCTCTGCAATGGCGACAGGTTTGTGCATTATCGTCTCGCAGGTGTCGCAAATCGCAATAAGTCTGACACGTACACCATTCGTTTCGCATTCGACCATTCTTCCTGCCGGTTTGCGCGCGGCCCGACATTTTAGGCAGTAGAATTCGTCTTGCCCGATCTTTCTTTTACGTGCTTTTCGCTGAGCTTTGATGAAGGCGATTAATGCGTCGCCGCGTAGCAAGGTAGGGCGTTCCTTTGTCATTGACGGAAGACCAGCTTTGATCCACGCACGAATAGTCCGGTCCGCAACGCCGGTCGCTTCCGCCGCTTCTTGGATCGTGTAGCAATACACCGATTTGATGCCGATTAAGCTGGCTGATTTCGGCATCAGGTCTCACCCTCATTCCGCGCCAGCCAATCACGAATGGCGTCGACCCTGATAAGCCGCCGCGTGCCAATCTTGATGCTGGGTAAGTCGCCTTTTGCCAGTGCGGCATAAAGAGTGGTACGCCCAATCCCCGCCAGCCGCGCGGCTTCATCTGGTGAGACCGCAATGGGCCTGTGCTGTCTTGCTTCGTTTGCGTTTGTCATGGTTCAAGCTCCGTCGTTGGTTGCTGGGCGAACCTTGACGGACGGGGAGCGGTTCAAAATATAAGCGAGGTATTGAACCAGTTTCAAGCCAGCGCTAAGTCTTTGTCAGTATGCGCTTTATCGTAGATATGGATGGCACAGTATCGGTTGAGCATTGGGCAAGATAGATAGCACGAATAGCACGGGCTTCCTCATTCAAACCAGACAAGGCTTTGCCAGAATCGGCACGGGCTGAAATAATTTTTGAAAGCTTGACGCTATAAGCGCTGGGCCGCCCGCCCTTTTTCTTTATCGGCGCGCCCGCAATCACGACGAGGTCAGCGTCGAATTCAAATGCCATCGCTACCTTATCAAATTTGAGGCAGTCTTCCATGCGCACGGTCTTGAACGGTGGACGTTCTAATTCCCCAGATGCAGTAAGGATGACGCCATATTGCACCCGCGCTTCGTTGGACAAAGCAGTCTCAAGGCATCGAAGATCAAGGGCATCGTGCAAGGTTGGTTGGAAATAGACCGCTACGTCTGCAGAGGGAAAAGACACAATGCCAACCCGCCAAGTCTGACAGTGAATTGGTGTCGATTTGATACGCCTGCATCCCATGCGGTCAGCGAGGTTTTGGACAAGTCGTTCCAAATTTGGTCTAACTATCACCAACTCGGAACGCTTTTTCGGAATGAATCCAAGGTCCGGGCAATGAATACCGTATTGGTCCGCTTCAAACACGACCGCCGCGTCATGAGGCCGGTCGCAATCGTCGCAAAGAACGGATTGCGCCACGCCTATCTCTTCGATGTATCCACCGTCAATCAAAGCATGATACGCCCCAACAGACTTTAACTGCGCGGCAGAGGCAGGGGCACTTTGGGATATGATGCCGCCAAGAAAGCGGGCCGCGTCCATCTATGCTGCCTCGATCACATCGACATCTTCCGGCGACGGAGCGACTAGTTTCCAGCGTTCCAGCAAGCGCAAGACGAATTGCCGGTCCATATCGGTCTTGTTTGGGATCGTCGTTGTATTCGGAGCCCGCAGGGTGACAGTCAGGGTGCGCGCTCGTTTCCCTTCTTGCGCAGTCATGTAAATGCGCAGGGTTGTAGCAACGATAGTCCAGCCCCGACGCATAAGAGGCGATGAGTTACCAAACTGTCGCGCGAGAAACTGATGAACTGTTTCGTCATCTCCGCGCCGTTCGAACCGGGCAATACCACCACCTGATGCGAACAGATCAAGTGACGATACCTCTACACGGTCGATCCCGTCGGATGGCTCAATCAGGAAGCTAGGCTGTATGCGTAGGGTTTCCAGCAGCACTTCCCGTCTTGGAGCCTCAATTGGTGGCGGTGCCTCCGGCGCAAAATGTTTGGAGAACGCGGTCGCGTACTGGTCACGCACCTTCTTCCCGCCACTCGCGCAGATTTCGACAATTCGTTCTTTGGGGTCACAGGCGATGCCTACTTCGACAACGCGCTGAAAGACCTGCCGCTCCAATCCCGCCGATGAACCAAAAGTCAGCTCGATAGATGCGCGATCCTCGACATAAATGGTTGCGTGGATCATCTCCGTTTCTTCGCCGGTGATTGGATGCACACGACAAGACTTGTACCAATCCGCCTCTCTCTTGCGATGGTCCGGTAGCTCCAAAATCGCAACGGCATCTTGGACAAAAGCTGCTCGTGTCTCTTCGTTATCCAAGACCCAGGAATTGCCATCATCTTCGAATTGGAAGGTGGACCAGCTCTTGCCGCCATATCGTTGGCTTAGAGATGCAAGAACTCCAACCCGTTCCAGCGTTTGGGGATGGTGGGTGGCAAGCATAAGGATCACATCCTGCACGCCTTCCAGGCCTTCCAGATCAATGTCTAGCGGTGAACAAATCTGTTCAGCGGCTAACAATCCCTTATCGTCGGACAGGCTGGCGAGATGGTCCAACTCGGCTTTCAGAGCATCCTGTTTGAGCGCGGGGAGAGCATCAATCAGCGCATTGGTATCCGTGACAAAGTCCGTTCCGCGTCCGGCGCTTTGCCAGTTGAAGTCTTCTGGGAACTCCACCCTCCGTTGTTCGAACCATGCCTGCAAGCGCGCGCTCGGGGATTTGCGGAGAAAGCCACTGTAGGATGCCATAAATGCTGTGCCCTATTCATCAAATTTGACATCATATGGTGTTGAAGTGGGCACTTTGCAACTTGTACGCGCGACAATTCCGACAGAGAAAATGGACCCACCTGTAGCTTTTTCGGCCTTCTGCCGCCGATCCAGCTGCCAATTCTGGCCCTAGAGTGTTTGCTGCAGCGACGGGGCTTCATGATCACAGCGTGGCCTCAATCGAAAAGCGGGCCATGCATGCAAGCGAAGTTGGTTTCGAACAAACTACGGACCAAAGACGGATTTAGTTTGGTCGAGTGAAGGGAACCTCATTTTTGTTCGTCAGTCGCGCAAATACTCTATCTGACCATGCCTCCATCAGTTTTCGTCGTTTGTCGTACAGGTCAGACCGCGCATAAGCCGCTTCAGCTTTGTCCTTAATTCCATGCGCTAGTGCCGCTTCAATCACCTCGCGCGGGAAACCGGTGGTTTCACCAGCCCAATCACGAAACGTCGACCGAAAGCCATGCACCGTGACGTCGTTTTGCCCCATTCGTCGAAGGACAGAGGTCATGGACATATTTGAGATCGGTTTTTCGAGTTTTGTTTCGCTTTCAAATAGCAGTGCGTCACCGCCACGTTGCTTGCCGAGTAGAGCAATGGCGGCAAGAGTGAGGGGGACGCGGTGTTCTTTTGCCGCTTTCATTCGGTGAGCCGGGACAGTCCAAGATCGGGTATCAAGGTCAATTTCTGCCCACGTCGCAAGCCGCGTTTCGCCAGAACGCGCGGCGGTCAGTATGGTAAAGGCCAGAGCGCGTGTTGCCACGCCTTTGCGCTGTGACAGTGCTTCCATGAAGTGGTCAATATCTGCGTGTGGCAGGGCAGGGTGGTGCCTTACTGCACGGACCTTGTTTGGTCTTGGCAATAGGTTTTCCAGGTGCCCACGCCATCTCGCGGGATTGTCTCCCGTCCTGATGCCCATTGCGCTCGCGAAGTCCATAACAGATTCTATACGTTGACGCACACGGTTCGCTGTTTCGGGTTTTTCTGACCAAATTGGCGATAGGGCTGCAATCACGTCAGAGGTTTGTATCTTTGCAACCTGTATGCGGCCCAGCTTGGGAAAAGCATAGGTTTTAAGCGTCGATGTCCATTGCGCGGCGTGTTTGGCGCTCTTCCAACCTGGTCTCTTGCTTTCGATCAGTTCCCGTGCTGCTTCCTCAAAGGTTTTCGGCCTGGTCTGATGTTTTTTCGAAATAGGGTCCTCGCCTTCTGCGATCATCCTGCGGGCTTCGCCAGCACGGTCGCGGGCCATTGCAAGTGTCACATCTGGAAAGGAGCCAAGACCCAGATCACGCCGCCGCCCTTGCACCTGATACCGTAGCACCCATGATCGCGCCCCGGATTGCTTGACATAGAGGAAAAGCCCACGCCCGTCCCCGTGGCGTCCGGGGCCCGCACTCTTCACTTTTTGCACACTCAAGCTCACGATGTTCCCACATTTGTTCCCACACTTTTCTTCGACTTAACAAGAACTCGGATGAACAGCAATGGATGTGGATGAAATTAAGTACCCAGTTTTTATGTTAAAAAAAGAATGCAGGCGTATGCCGGTGAACAGCATAGCACAAGAGTTATACAGACACCTCCTCCGCCATCTGACCTTTCAAGGCAAATTCAGTAGATATCTCCCCACACGATGTGCATTGACTGACAGGAAAAATAATTTACCACTGGGAATGAATTTTGGCGGACGCAGTTGGTTGCCCACATAGGAGGGAATAGGATTGAAGGACCTTAAGCAGGATCACCGCCTGATTGACGGCAAAGCCGTGGCTCAACGTATATTTGACGAGTGCCGCGCCTATACCTCCGAGATCGAAGCGATGCCGTCTCTGGTGTCGATCTGTATCGGGGATGTCCCCGAAGTTGCAGTATATATGCGCAATCAAGCCCGCGGGGCAGAACGGGCTGGGCTTGGGTTTGAGTTACAGACTTGGCCGGCAGAGATCAGCCAAGAGGCGGCCAAGGACAAGATACAGGCAATGAATGACGACCCAGCGGTGCTGGGCATCATCTTGCAGCGCCCGGTGCCCGAACATATCAATGTCCGCTCCCTGCAATCTGCCATTCATCCTCTGAAGGATGTCGAGGGCATGAACCCGGCGTCCATCGGCAATATCGTCTATTCAGATGTGGCGCTGGCACCTTGTACTGCCGCCGCTAGCGTAGAACTAATCAAAGAAACCGGGCTCGATCTTGAAGGGCTCGAGGTCGTCATGATCGGCCATTCCGAAATTGTCGGCAAACCAGCGGCGATGATGCTGATGGCGGAAGGCGCCACGGTCACCGTGTGCCATCACATGACCCGGTCTGTTGCGATGCATTCGCGGCGCGCCGATGTGGTGGTGGTAGCCGTGGGCAAGGCCAACTTCATCGGCCCGGATATGGTTAAGCCAGGGGCTGCGGTGATCGATATCGGTATCAACCAGATCACCGATGATGAAGGCGCCACGAAAATCGTCGGCGACGTTGATACTGATGCGGTCAAAGAGGTTGCGGGCTGGATCACCCCAGTGCCTGGCGGGGTCGGCCCGGTGACGGTTGCGCTGCTCATGCGCAATGCAACCGTCGCCTATAAGCGGCAGGTCGCAGCAGGGTGGGTCGGCGCCTAAATGCGAATGCGGCCACAGACTATGTGACCACCCAAAGGGCAGATATCGAAACCTTGCAGAAAACCGAAAGGCGCCCAGATCTCCATCTGGGACGCGGCGACGCGAGACGATCTTTTTGCGAGCCTCTGCAGATCAAGGGCGAGAGCTAGGTCGCCAGATACCCGATTGCCGCAAAGGTCAGCAGGCAACCGCCCCATTGCGGCAGGGTCATGCGCTCCTTCAGGAAAGCCCAGGCCATCACGATGGTCAGCAGCCCAAATACGGATGAGGCCACAGATGCATATTGCGCGTCCGGCAGGCCTCCGGCGGACAGCACACAGATCAACGCAATGCCGTCCATAACCCCCATAAGTGCCAGCACGGGCAGGGCCATTTTGCCGGGCCAATAGGGCAGGGACCTTGCGGCTATGACACCCAACAACAAGATGATCGCCACCACCCGCGTGATCATCACAACCGGCAAGTCGTGCGACATCCCTGCCGCCAGCTGCCCCATTGCGAATGTTCCCGCGAAACCAATGGCTGCGACCACAGCGTAGAGAATAGTTCGGCCTTTCGGTGGCACCTCCCCGTCGCTGTCATCGGACAGGGCCGCCACAATCGATACGCCCGTGATGATCGCCAGCACCGCGAGCCACTCCAGCACCGAGACGGAGACCCCGCTGAACGCCGCCCATCCAACAGAGAGGATGGGGTAGCTGGCAATGATCGGTGAGACCAGCCGCACCGGCCCGCGCTGAAATGCGCCATAGAGGCCGAGGCTTGCAACAAGGAAGAACAACCCTGACAAGGCCGCATACCCTGCCGCAGCACCCGAGACGGCGGTGAACGCGCCTGTCGCGCCCATGATGATTGCCTGAAAGACTGTGCCCGCAATCAAAACCGATAGAAGCGAGGCCATCAATGGTGTGTTCTGGCTCACCCGGCGCACCAGAATGTCATGCAGGCCCCAGGCAAAGGCGGCGATCAGCCCGAGGGTCAGCGCACCCATTGCGCGGTCCGAGCCGAGGGTGCTGGAAAAGTCATGCTAGGCTACCTGTAAGCTTGCGAGACTCAAAACGTCTCGTTATTCTTATTGTTAAAGTTTTATTCCGCTCATGCAACATGAGCATGGGAGGGGATAGCACATGCTTGACGATCTTTACCCCAAGGTCCAGCCCGGTCCGCCGCGCCCCAGCGAGATTATTCAGCCGAAGGTCTTTTCCATGCCGCCGGGTACGGAGCGCTACGTCGTCGAAGGCTCCGGCGCAGTGTTGATCCCTGTTGGGGCTGGCGATCAGGTGACCGTTATCAATGACGAGGGCGGGCAGGTGGCTGAAGTGGTCTCTGCCGATGCCAAGGGGCGGGTTGATCTTGGCATTCTCGGGGCGAAGCCCAATGCAAAACCCACGGGTTTGCAAGCATTGCTCACCAGTTCCGATCAGTCGCTCCGCGGCTTCCGTATGGGGCTCGACGCCCGCAAAATCGACCTTGCCGATGCAGATGCGTTGCGCATTTTTGACGCGAATACCGTTGCCAAAGCAGAGGAAACGCTGCGCGCCACGCGCGATGGCGTCGTCATCATCGCAGCCCCGGGCGACGCGATGGATATCGAGAAGCAGAACACCACGACCCCGCTGGTGGTTATGGTCAAACGCGCCACAATCAAGAGCCGCGTGAAATTCGAGTTGCCCGACCCTTTGGCGGACATTCAGGATGACATTCGCGTGCACACCCAAACCGCCGAAGCCTTTTTCGTCAAAGCTGGCGACTACATCCAGATCATCGACGTCGACGGTCGCCAATGTACGGATTTCGAATGCTTCTCCGCCCGTAAGCTGGACAAGGGGATCGAACACGCGCTCGACGTCACCACCACCCGCACGCTGATGGGCCACGCCTACCCGATGCCCGGCCTGCACGCGAAATATTACGATCAGGAAATGCTGCCGCTGGTCGAAGTCGTACAAGACACGTGCGGCCGCCACGACGCCTTCGCGCTGGCGTGCTCGGCCAAGTATTACGACGATATCGGCTACCCCGGCCACGCTAACTGTTCGGAAAACTTCAACACCGCCCTGTCGAAATTCAACGTCACAGCCCGCCCCGGCTGGATGGCGATCAACTTCTTCTTCAACACCTTCCTCGACGAGCACGGCGTCATGTATGCCGACGAGCCGTGGTCACGCCCCGGCGACTACGTGCTCTTGCGTGCGCTCACCGACATCGTCTGCGTTTCCTCCGCCTGTCCCGATGACACTACGGCGGCCAATGGCTGGAATCCCACCGACATTCACGTCCGCACCTATTCGGGCAAAGAAACTTTCCAACGCTCGGTCGCGTACCGGCCCACACCAGATGCGGAACCCAAGATGACCAAGCAAACCGGCTTCCACGACAGCTTTGCCAAGCACACCCGCAATTTCATCGAATATAACGGCTACTGGCTGGCCAACTGTTTCGCCGAGGCCGGACCGATTGAGGAATACCATGCCTGCCGCCAGAAGGCGGTCATCATGGACCTTAGCCCGCTACGGAAGTTCGAGATCACAGGCCCCGACGCCGAAGCGCTTTGCCAATATGTCTTCACCCGAAACATGAAAACGCTGCCCGTGGGCGGCGTCGTCTACACCGCGATGTGCTACGAGCATGGCGGCATGATCGATGACGGCACCGTGTTCCGGCTCGACAAGGACAATTTCCGCTGGATCGGTGGCAATGACTATGGCGGCGAGTGGATCCGCGAGCAGGCCGAAAAGCTAGGCCTGAAAGTCCTCGTCCGCTCCTCCACCGACCAGTTGCACAACGTTGCCGTGCAAGGCCCAGAAAGCCGTGATCTGCTGCGTAAAATAACATGGACCGCGCCGCACAATCCCGAGTTTGACCAGCTTGCCTGGTTCCGCCACACCCCCGCACGACTGCGCAACGAATCCGGCACGCCCTTCGTTCTTTCAAGAACGGGCTACACGGGCGAGTTAGGATACGAAGTCATGTGCCACCCCAAACACTGCGCCGAAATCTTCGATGCGATTTGGGAGGCGGGCCAAGATCATGGCCTCACACCTATGGGGCTCGAAGCGCTCGATCTTGTCCGCATCGAAGCGGGCCTCATCTTCGCAGGCTACGACTTCTCCGACCAGACCGACCCGTTCGAGGCGGGCATCGGCTTCACTGTGCCGCTCAAGTCCAAGCCGGACGACTTCATCGGCCGCGACGCACTGATCCGCCGCAAAGAGCATCCGCAGCGCAAGCTCGTGGGGCTTGATGTCGACAGTCAGGTGCAGGTGGATCACGGCGATTGCATCCATATCGGTCGTGCGCAGATAGGGGAGGTCACTTCCTCAATGCGCTCGCCACTTCTGGGCAAAAACATAGCAATGGCGCGGATTGACGTGGCACATGCGGAGCCCGGCACGCAGATCGAGATTGGCAAGCTGGACGGACATCAAAAGCGCCTTCCGGCAACCATTCGCGAAGACCTCGCCGCCTTTGACCCCAAAAAGGAACGTCCCAGATCATGAACCGCCGTGCTGTCCTACTGAGTATTCTGGCAATGACCGTCGCGCATCCGGTACAGGCGCAATCCGTCAAACTCAAAGCTTACGAGATCGAAGCGCTATTGTCCGGCAACACCGCCATCGGCAAATGGGAGGGGGTCAACTACCGCCAGTACTTCGCGTCCGACGGCTCGACGATCTATGCTCAGGAAAATGCGCGCTCCACACTGGGAGAGTGGCGACTGGACGAAGACCGAGACGAGTACCAGTCCATTTGGCCACGTGACGCTGATTGGGAAGGTTGGTTCGTCATGGAGTTTGCTGGGACCTATTATTGGGTCTCGAAGAAGACCCCGCCTACGCCTTTCCGAGTGGTGGAAGGCGAACAATTGGTGCCGAAGTGAGGGCGCTGATTGCGGCCCTGGTCTTGACCACAACACCCGCGCAGGCATTTTGCCCGCAGCTGAATGCCCTGTTCCAAGGCGGGTCAACAATGGTCCTGCCGCCCCCTTTCAATCATGATGCAAAATGCACGACGTCGCTGGCACTTTCAGGTGAAACGTCCACACATTGTGCATGGCCTTTTGACTACCGCGCGTCAGAGGCCACCCAAGCATTTGAAGCCGTGATAGAGGCCGTTCCAACCTGCCTTCTCACCGCGCTCGAAGTAGAAGATGACCAAGACGTAAATCATCCCGACTTTTACGACCTGCGCATCTTCAACGCCCCACAAGGCGAAGTCGGGGTCTCCCTCAAAGACAAGGGCGGTTTGCAGCAGACATACGTCTTTCTCCGCGTGACCCCTGCGCGTAAGCCGTTCTAGTTCTGTAAGTAGACCTCAAGGCTGTCATCCATCGCGTCCTTCCAGGGTGTGTGATGCACAGGTGCCATCGTGCCTGTCATGACGGATTTGTAGCAATTGTCGCGGAAGGTCATGATCCCCTTCTTCTTGTGGCCTTTCCACTCCTTGAAGGCCATGCAAGCGCCTTCGACATCGAAGCTGGGATAGTCGGTCTCAGCAATCAGCTCCTTGATGTAGTCGCCCTGATACCAAATGGCGTCGTAGTCATCTTCGCCCGCGTCTTCGCGCGCCACGCGGTCGACCACGTCGGCGTTCATCTCGGCCTTTGAGGGCATGGTGATCTTGCCCATGATGGCGTCGCGCACCCACCATGCTTGTGCATCGAACATGTTGAAGGTGAACCACTGATCCTGCATGCCGAGATAGAACAGGTCGGGATTACCCACCCAGGCCACACCTTTGTACAAATCAGCCGTCGCCAGCCGGTTCGCGGTCTTCAAACGCAGGTCTTCCGCCATGAAGGGGAAGTGGTGCTGGTAGCCGGTACAGAGCAAAACCGCGTCTACGTGACGGCTGGTGCCGTCCTTGAAATGCGCGGTGTTGCCGTCGACCTTGGTCAACAACGGCACTTCCGCCCAATTCTCTGGCCAGTCATAACCCATCGCCGCGGTCCGGTGCGACACGGTGATCGACTTGGCCCCGTATTTCCAGCACTGCGAGCCAATGTCTTCGGCAGAATAAGACGTCCCCACGATCAGAATATCCTGATCCTTGAACTCCAATGCGTCGCGGAAATCATGGGCGTGTAGCACCCGGCCTTTGAACGTGTCGAAGCCGTCGAACTCAGGAACGTTTGGCGTAGAGAAATGCCCCGAGGCGCAGATCACATGGTCGAATTCTTCCGTGTATTCAGTATCTTTCGGCAAGTCCTTCACTGTGACGGAAAACTTGCCGCCCTCATGCTCAACACGGCGCACCACGGTTTCAAACCGGATCCAGTCGCGCACCCCGGCCTTCTCGACCCGGCCCTGAATGTAGTCAAAAAGCACGGCTCGGGGCGGGTAAGACGCGATCTGTTTGCCGAAATGTTCCTCGAAGGAATAATCCGCAAACTCCAGACCCTCCTTTGGGCCATTGGACCACAAGTAGCGGTACATCGACCCGTGCACGGGCTCGCCATATTGGTCCACTCCGGTGCGCCAGGTGTAGTTCCAAAGGCCGCCCCAGTTGGACTGCTTTTCAAAGCAGACGATCTCAGGAATGTCCTCGCCATTTTGCTTGGCGGATTGGAATGCACGAAGTTGCGCGAGGCCAGAGGGGCCGGCGCCAATGATTGCGACACGTTTGGTCATTCCGCGATTATCTCCTTAGATATCCAGTGTGTTGTCTCTTTCCCATTGCGAGAAATAGGAGGTGAAGTCGTTCCATTCCTGCTGCTTCATTTTCAGATAGGCAGCGGAGAACTCTTCGCCCATGGCGGCTTTCAGCTCCTTGTCCTTGTCATATGCGCGCATCGCGTCGAGCATGTTCAGCGGCAGCTTCGGCGCGCCACGGACCTTATGGCCGTCGGCATACATGTCGATGTCATGCCGCTTGCCGGGATCAGCCTGCGACCGCACGCCAGACAGGCCCGCGGCAATGATCACAGCCTGCAACAAGTAAGGGTTCACCGCGCCATCGGGCAGGCGCAGCTCAAACCGACCGGGGCCGGGGACGCGGACCATATGTGTGCGGTTGTTGCCGGTCCATGTGACGGTGTTGGGCGCCCAGGTGGCCCCTGACATGGTGCGCGGCGCGTTGATGCGTTTGTAGCTGTTCACCGTCGGGTTGGTGATCGCGGCCAAGGCGGACGCGTGCTTCATGATGCCGCCCAGGAAATGGCGGCCTTTTTCGGACAGGCCCAGTTCAGCCGTTTGTGAGCTGTCATTCGGCTCCATCGCGAAGACGTTGGTCTTCGACGCATCACCGGGGGCATCCCAGACGGAGATATGCGCGTGGCAGCCGTTACCCGTTAGACCTTCAACAGGCTTTGGCATGAAGGTCGCGCGGTAGCCGTGCTTTTCCGCGACGCATTTCGTCATGAACTTGAAGAAGGAGTGCTTGTCCGCCGTGGTCAGCGCATCATCGAAATCCCAGTTCATTTCCCACTGGCCGTTCGCGTCCTCGTGGTCGTTCTGGTAGGGGTTCCAACCCAGTTCCAGCATGTGGTCGGAGATCTCGCGGATTACGTCCAAACGGCGCATGAAGGCCTGTTGGTCATAGCAAGGCTTAGCGGCGGTGTCGTACTCGTCGCTGATCTGGTCACCGGCGGGGGTCAGCAAGAAGAACTCTGCCTCGATGCCGGTTTTGACATGCATGCCTTCGTCGGCGGCCTCGGCGATCAGACGGCGCAACACGTTGCGCGGGGCCTGGGCGACATCTTCGCCTTCCATGACGCAATTGCCGGGGACCCATGCGATTTCCTTGTTCCAGGGCAGGATGATCACGGCCTCAGGGTCTGGCACTGCCAACATATCGGGGTGGGCAGGGGTCAGGTCCAGCCACGTCGCGAAACCCGCGAAGCCCGCGCCTTCTTCCTGCATATCCGCAATGGCGCGGGCAGGGACCAGCTTGGCGCGTTGTCCGCCGAACAGATCGGTGAAGGAGATCATGAAGTATTTGATGCCATTGTCTTTGGCGAATTTCGCGAGGTCAGTTGCCATTTTCGTTGATCCCTATTGGTCTTCGTAGTGAGGCGCGTGCCGTGATGGCCGCGCCCTTCGTTGTCAGTATGAGGTGTTTGGTTTTCCGGGGTACCAGTCGGTGCCTGCCAGCGGGACCTGTGCCATGGCGGCGGCCTCCATGGTCAGGGCCACGAGGTCCTCTGGCTCCAGATTGTGCATGTGGTTCTTGCCGCAAGCCCGCGCGATGGTTTGCGCCTCCAGCGTCAGAACCTTGAGGTAGTTTCGCAGACGGCGACCGCCTTCCACAGGGTCAAACCGCTTCATCAGTTCGGGGTCCTGCGTGGTGATGCCGGCAGGGTCTTGTCCCTCGTGCCAGTCATCGTAAGCGCCCGCCGTGGTTCCCAGTTTGTTGTATTCGCTTTCCCACTTCGGGTCATTGTCGCCGAGCGCGATCAGCGCCGCCGTGCCGATAGCGACCGCGTCGGCCCCAAGCGCCATGGCCTTGGCCACATCTGCCCCATTGCGAATGCCGCCCGAGACGATGAGCTGCACCTCGCGGTGCATCCCGAGATCTTGCAGGGCCCTTACGGCAGGGCGGATACAGGCCAATGTCGGCTGGCCCACATGTTCGATGAACACATCCTGAGTGGCAGCGGTTCCGCCTTGCATGCCGTCCAAAACGACGACGTCTGCACCGGCCTTGACCGCGAGGGTCGTGTCGAAATAGGGCCGAGCGCCGGCGACCTTGACGTAGATCGGGACCTTCCAGCCGGTGATCTCGCGCAGCTCCAGAATTTTGATCTCCAGATCGTCGGGGCCGGTCCAGTCCGGGTGGCGGCAAGACGAGCGTTGGTCGATGCCTTTGGGCAGGTTACGCATCTCCGCCACGCGGTCGCTGATCTTCTGCCCCAGCAGCATACCGCCGCCGCCAGGTTTTGCGCCTTGGCCCACGACAATCTCGATCGCGTCGGCCTTGCGCAGATCGTCAGGGTTCATCCCATAACGCGAAGGCAGATATTGATAGACCAGTTTGGAGGAATGACCGCGCTCCTCTGGCGTCATACCGCCGTCGCCAGTGGTCGTCGATGTCCCGGCGGCGGATGCGCCACGCCCTAACGCCTCCTTAGCAGGGCCGGACAATGCGCCAAAGCTCATACCAGCGATGGTGATCGGAATATCCAACTTGATCGGATTGGAGGCATGGCGTGTGCCCAGCGTGACGTCTGTCCCGCATTTCTCGCGGTAACCCTCTAGCGGGTAGCGCGAAATCGATGCGCCAAGGAAGAGCAGGTCGTCGAAATGCGGCACTTTCCGCTTCGCCCCGCCGCCGCGAATATCGTAGATACCGGTCGCCGCCGCGCGGCGAATGTCGCTGTTGGCGTCCTGGGTGAACGTCGCGGATTGGCGCGGCGTGGTGTGCGGGATGCCCCGTGCGTCGTGGTCTTTCATCGGGTTTATCCTCAATATGCCGCAGCGTTGTCGACGTCGAAATTGTACAATGTGCGGGCAGAGCCGTAGCGTTTGAACTCGGACGCCTTGGCGTCGCAGCCGCCGCGTTCCAGTAGCTCTTCCAGCAGCTCAATATGTTCAGGCCGCATCTCTTTCTCGATGCAGTCTGCCCCCAGTGATTTAACCGACCCGCGCACAAAAAACCGGGCCTCGTAGCAGCTGTCGCCCAGCGCATCGCCTGCGTCGCCGCACACCACGATATTGCCGGACTGCGCCATGAAGGCGGACATATGGCCGATATTGCCATGCACGATGATGTCGATGCCCTTCATCGAAATGCCACAGCGCGACGACGCATTGCCCTTGATAATGAGCGTGCCGCCATGTCCGGTGGCCCCGGCATATTGCGACGCATCACCTTCGACGATCACGGTGCCGGACATCATGTTTTCCGCTGTTCCCGGACCCGCAGAGCCATGCACATGCACGGTCGCCTGCTTGTTCATGCCTGCGCAGTAATAGCCGGTGGAGCCTTTGACATTTACCTCAATCGGCGCGTCCAGACCCACGGCAATCGCGTGGCTGCCCTTGGGGTTGATGATTTCCCATTTGGTTTGGTTGGTGTTGTCCGCCTGCGCATGCAGCGTGGCGTTCAGCGCGCGCAGACCCTGCGCTTCCAGATCGAATGTTTGCATCTCAGGCCGCTTTCTCTTGCGCGGTTGGGGCCGCGTTATGCGACCAGAAATAGACAGTGGCAGGCTCCGGCTCCCAGACGCGGGCATCCTCGATACCCGGTAGGTTTACCAGCGCACGGTATTCAGACCCGAAGGCCACATACTGATCAGTCTCGGCCATCACCGCAGGTTTGCACGCAATCGGGTCACGCACCACGCCAAAGCCGTCTTTGGTGCCCACGAGGAAGGTGAAGAACCCATCAAGGTCATCAAGGGAGCTCTCCAGCGCCTCACCAAGGGTGGAGCCGGTTTGCATCTTCCACGTCAAATAAGCCGCGCCAACTTCGGTGTCATTCTCGGTCTCTATGTGAACGCCCAAGCGGCGCAGCTTGCGGCGCAGGGAATTATGGTTGGACAGCGAGCCGTTATGGACGAGGCATTGATCAGACCCTGTGTTGAACGGGTGGGCGCCCATGGTCGTGACCGCCGACTCGGTGGCCATGCGGGTGTGACCGATTCCATGTGTTCCGCTCATCTTGCGGACGTCGAAGCGCTCTGCGACGTCTTTTGGCAGGCCGACTTCTTTATAAATCTCGAGCGTTTCGCCGTGGCTCATGATCCGGATTGCAGGCCGAATTTCGGCCAAAGCGGCGCGGGCCTCCGCGACTTGATCAGCCTGAATATTGAGCACGGCATGGGTGTCTTTCACAGACATCTTTACCTTGCCCTTGATCAGCTTCCCGAGCTCTGTGTCGAGCTTGTCGAAATCGGTATCCGGGGTGTCAGACTGAATTGTCAGTTTGGCGTTACTCTTTGTTTCACCGCCATAAATTGCGATGCCTGCACTGTCAGGTCCGCGGTCGGTCATTGTGACGAGCATGTCCGTCAGCATGTTGCCCAACTCGGGCTCCAGAGATTTGTCTTTTAGAAAAAGTCCGACGATCCCGCACATGGCCGGGGCCCTCCCACAGGTGATGAATACTTCGACTCAAACGCTAACACCGAAAATTGGGCCGCTCAACCCGTGGGAAACTTTTTTTCACCTAAGGCAAAAAGGAGTCGCTTGAATCGCGAAGTCGTGCTTCATTCCTCGCAGCACCGCGCGATTGCATATGACGGTGCACTGAATGCCAACAGAAAGACACGGGGGTCTATCGTGGAACAACAAATTGCGGAACTCGTCGCCAAAGTGGCCGAGTTAGAGGCGGCAGGGGGCGGTGCCAAAGTCACCAACACCATGTTCGCCGAAACATTTTATTATCTAACAATCCCGCTGATGATCATCATCCATGCGGGTTTCTTGGCCTATGAGATGGGCGCATCAAGAATGAAGAACGTCCTGTCTTCAGGCGTCAAAAACATTCTTGCCTTCGCGTTTATGATCCCGACCTTTTACTTCTTCGGATGGTGGGTCTATTGGGGCTTCCCAACAGGCATTCCCGGCGAGCCGGGGCCTGCTGGCATCTCGGGCATTGAATATGCCAACGCCATCGCATGGGGCTGGGGTGAAAGCGCGCAATATATGGGGCCAAACATCGCCGACCAAGCGTCGGGAGTGTTCTTCGGGGCCTTTGCGCTGTTTGCCGCAACCACCGCGTCCATCATGTCCGGTGCTGTGATCGAGCGCATTCAAACCGTGGGCTTCGTGATCCTCGCCATCGTTTTGGGCTCGTTTGCCTGGGTTGTGGCAGCCGCATGGGGCTGGCACGCAGATGGCTGGCTGGTCACAAAATTCGGTGTGCATGACTTCGGCGCCGCTGGCCTTGTGCACGCTGTTGCCGGCTTCTTCGCCCTGGGTGTGCTCATTAACCTCGGGCCACGGATCGGAAAGTTCAACGCTGATGGCTCGGCCAATGAGATAGCGGGCCACAACATGCCAATGACGGTTGTTGGCCTGATGTTCATCATCGTCGGCTTCTGGGGCTTCCTGATGGCCTGTGTGATCGTACCGGGCGAGGCATGGAGCTGGTTTGCGGACAAACCATCCACCATTTACGGCACACCGATTACGCTGTCGGCGCTGTCCTTCAACATCCTGATGGCGATTGCTGGTGGCATCATCGGCGCTTGGATCATGACGAAGGACCCGTTCTGGATGATGTCTGGCGCGCTGGCCGGGATCATCTCGGCGGCCTCTGGTCTGGATATCTACTATCCAGCACTGACCTTCATCATTGCCTTCTCGGCAGGTGTCATTCTCAAGCCTTGCGCGAGCTGGCTTGAGAAGCGCGGCATCGACGATGCGGTTGGCGCGGTGACGGTGCACGGCACGATCGGCCTCTATGGCGTGATCATGCTGGGCGTCTTTGCTTCCGGCTTCCCTGCGCTGCAGGGCGCTGCGGGCGAGACTCCTACGATCAGCCTCATTGGCCAGATCGTAGGCGCTGTCGTCTTCTTCCTGCTGGGCTTCGTGCCGGGCTACGTGGTCTCGCTTGTGCTCAAAGGCATGGGGATGCTGCGTGTACCGGAAGGTGCAGAGATCGCCGGTATGGATACCGTCAAAGTTCCAGCTCAGGGCTACCCCGAAGGCATTCCTGCCTCGGCAGCCCCAGCTGAATAACCGTTGAGAAAAGGAGAGAACCATGGGTTTTCCATATGATGAAGCAAGCTGGTCGGTCGTGGATGGTGCGATGTTCATGGGATGGGGGTCGGCAGCGCCGGGTCTCTACACCCTGATCGCAGCCGTGATCTGCGCAGCTGTGCTGGTGATCGGCAACGCCTCTGAGAAAAAGAAAGCGTCACGCTTCGAGAAGTAAGCCAAAACGAAACTGGAAAGGCCGCTCCTGGAGGGCGGCCTTTTCGCATCTCAGAACTTGCCTGACAGGAAAATAATTTGCCTCACGTTCTTGCTTTTTGAATTGGGCTGGGGCTGAATACTGTCAACAAAAGACTCAAAAAACAGGGGAGACATCATGGCCATTCTTTGGAGACATTCCGCGCTTGCTGGCCGCCATGCCGAGATCGGCGGCGAATTGGAAGACTGGAACGGGATGGGGACCGCTTGGTTCTACGACAACACCCCGGAGCGCGCGAAAGCGGACTATGAGGCGATCCGCACGAAGGCGGGCCTCATGGATGTGTCCGGCCTGAAGAAAGTGCATGTCGTGGGCGAAGATGCGGCCTATGTCATTGACCGCGTGACCACCCGGAATGTCGAAAAGATCGGCGTGGGCCGTTCGACCTATGCCGCGATGCTCGACGAGCGCGGGCTCTTTGTGGATGACTGTGTGATCTACCATCTGGCGGTGAACTCGTGGATGGTCGTGCACGGCACTGGCACCGGCATGGAGCAGCTGACCAAAGTTGCGGCGGCCAAAAACTGCTCAGTCATCATGGATGACGACCTGCATGACATGTCGTTGCAAGGCCCTGTCGCGGTGGACTTCCTCGCCAAGCACATCGATGGCATTCGCGATCTGGCCTATTTCGGGATCATGCACACCAAGCTGTTCGGCAAGAACGTCATGATCAGCCGCACCGGTTACACCGGGGAGCGTGGCTATGAGATTTTCGTGGGCCGCAAGGACGCGGTGCATGTCTGGGATAACATCCTGTCCGAGGGCGAAAGCATGGGCATCCGGCCCACGCAGTTCAGCACGCTCGATATGCTGCGCATTGAAAGCTACCTGCTGTTCTACCCCGGCGACAATTCGGAAACCTTCCCGTTCGAGGATGGCACCCCCGCGGGCGACAGCCTTTGGGAGCTCGGTCTCGACTTCGTGGTCTCCCCCGGCAAGGAAGGCTTCATCGGGGCAGAGAACCACTACGCTATGGAAGGAAAAGAGCGCTTCAAGATCTACGGCGTCAAGCTCAGCGACAGCATGGACCAGATGGAGATGTTTGCGCGTGTCCACGCAGATGGCAAAGATGTAGGCGTGATCACCTACGGTCTGTCGTCTGAGCTGAACAACTACTCCGTGGCCATTGCGCGTCTGCACCCGAGCGTGGCCAAGGCAGGCACCAAGCTGACCGTGGTCCAACCTGATGGCACAGAGCTGGCCGCGACCGCCGAGGAAATGCCGTTCTACGACAAGGACAAGCAAATCCGCACCGCCAAAGGCTAGTAAAAAAGGGCGCGCACTCAGATGCGCGCCCTCACTGTCTGCAAGAGGACATCCATGTCGAAGTTTGAATTCCCGCCCGCGATCAAAAGCCGTCCCGTCTACGGCACGCTGGAGGCCCGCCAAGGCAAGCATCATCTGATGATCGCTGATGCCGAAGGGGCCGAGGCGATCCTCGCGATTGCGACGCCAGAGCTGATGGCGAACACCCATATCATCTACATCCCACGCGGCACCGATTACGCCGAAAAACTCCGCGCTTTGAACCCTGCGCAGTTCTATGAGGGGCCAACCTATGCGGCCTCCGTCACACGCATCCAGCGCGTGTTGCAGGACGCCCATATGGGGCTGCAAATCTATCTCGCAGGCACCGAAGGGTTGATGGGGCAAGCGCAGAACGAGGCGATGCAGGCGGGCTTCCCGTTCACCGCAATCCAGACCGAACACCGCGGCTCCGTCGCGCGGCGCATGCAATGCGTGCATTGCAAAGGCATCACCGAAGACGTCGAGACGGACCCGTTTGTCTGCTCGCATTGCGGGCTGAACCTGTTTGTGCGCGATCATTATTCGCGCCGCCTTGCCGCCTATCAGGGCGTCTGCATTGACGCCGAAGACCCCGGCAACGTGCCACCATCCAAGGGGATATACGAATGAGCGCCGCACCCCAAAAAGCCAAGCCCGGCGCCGAGAAGATCGACGTGACCGTCAGCGCCGTTGTGCCTTTGAATGATCTGGTCACACGGTTTGAATTCACCCGCCGCGACGG
Source organism: uncultured Litoreibacter sp. (assembly GCA_947494645.1). Classification (GTDB taxonomy): domain Bacteria; phylum Pseudomonadota; class Alphaproteobacteria; order Rhodobacterales; family Rhodobacteraceae; genus Litoreibacter. The sequence continues at coordinate 1,620,329 of CANLVO010000001.1, read as the reverse complement.
CGCGCAATTCCCACCCTTTTCCGGTGGCGCGCATACCGTGGTGGAGATGGACGACAACGGCCGCGCGCGGCTGAACCCCTATTCTCTGATGTCCGACCCGAATGACCTCAGCACCTACGCCATCTCCGTGCGGCGCGATGACGAGGGGCGGGGCGGCTCGCTGTTCATGCACCGCAATGTCAAGGCGGGCGACGCCATGACCATCACCTATCCGGTCAATCTGTTCTCCCTCGATCTGCGGGCCAGAAAGCACATCTTCTTCGCAGGTGGCATCGGCATCACGCCCTTCATGGCGATGATTGCCCAGCTCGAAAAATCCAACGGCAACTGGGAGCTTCACTACGCCTGTCGCACAGAAAGCCTCGGCACATATGTGGATGAGCTGACCTATAAGTACCCGGGCAAGGTCCACATCTACTATGACGATCAAAAGCAATCGATTGCGCTGGAAGACCTTCTCGACGGCCAGCCCTTGGGCACCAATGCCTATGTCTGCGGGCCCAAGGGAATGATCGACTGGGTGCATGCCACGGCCTCCGCTGCGGGGTGGCCCGATGCGAATGTACATTCTGAGGAATTCCTGGCGCCACAACCGGGCGCACCTTTCGAAGTGCGGCTGTGCAAATCTGAGAAGACCATCATCGTGGGCGAGCATGAAAGTCTGCTGGAAGCCATCGAGCGGGCAGGGGTCGAAGCCCCGTTCCTGTGTCGCGGCGGCTCCTGCGGGCAATGCGAAACGGATGTCGTTTCCAGCGACGGCGCCTTCGTGCACCGCGACCATTGGCTCGACGCTGATGAACACGCGTCTGGAAAGAAAATAATGCCCTGCGTCAGCCGCTTTGTGGGCAATTCATTGGAGCTTGATAGATGACCATTCAATTCAATGACGAAACATTTCGCGACGACTACACGTTCCGCAACTCCGACTGGGCCATAGAACGCTTCCCGTTCCCGTTCCACGAAGACAGCTACATGTATGCCGTCAATATGGAGCAGCATCGCGGCGGCCCCGAGGGTTCGGTCTACGAAAAACGCTTCGATGTCGATGAGCATTACGTGGCCGAGATGCGTGATCGCGCCATGGTGTTGGCCGACGATCCACTGCGTTGCCAGTCCCTGCCGCATATGACGCTGGCCGGCTGGGACCTGCTGGAGCTGATCATGGTCTCCAAGTCGGAAGACTATCCCGACCTGTTCGAGTTGCACCGCGACGGCGACCAGTGGCACTGGATCAACAAGCCGATGGGCATTGAGCAGAAGTTCACCTTCCTTGATGAGACCACGTTGCCCTACGGCCCGATGGAGTACATCACGCGCCAGACCCAAGGCGATTTCTGCGTGCTGGATCAGCGCGAAGACAACCTGTGGATGGATGCGGGCATCGTGACCACGCAGGCGGATTGGTCGCTTGATTTCGACATCGGCATGAACTTCTTCGAGTGGCACGCGCCGGTGCCTCTGGCCCATGAGAAGGGCATTTTTGTGCGCGCCCTGAAGTTCCTTTTGAACATTCAGCAAGGCGCGCCCGCGCGGCGGCTGAACTGGACAATGACGGTGAACCCGCTCTTGGACACGAGCCCTGAGAACTACCACAAATGGGGCATCCAGAAGACCACGCTGACCCCCGAAAATATCGGCGAGAAGCAGCACTTGCGGGTCGAACTTCAGACCTTCTTCCGCCTGCCGCGCTCCAACGCGCTGGTCTTCCCGATCCGGTGCTATCTGTGCAGCTTTCAGGACCTGATGACCAAGCCCAAATGGGGTCGCCGCCTGCACCGCGTGGTGCGCGACCTGCCGGTCGAGCTGGCCACATATAAAGGCTTCATCGACAACCGCCCGATGATGCTGGACTACCTGTCACAGTTTGACGACGGGCTGCCCACATCGCCCGGCGTCTTCCCCGATACGGAGACAGAGCCGCCGCTTCAAAAGTGACGCCCCGGCGGCACCAGCCCACGGACCCGGAGCTGGGCCAGATTCTGGCCCTCCTGCGTCGGTGCTTTGCCTATATGGAGGGGCGAATTGATCCGCCATCCTCCCTGCATGCGCTGACGGTCGACGGCATTGCCAAGACCTGTGCGGAAAGCGAGGTCTGGACCATCGGCACGCCGCCGGATGCCTGCGTTTTTCTGACTGAGAAACCTGGGCGGCTCTATCTTGGCAAGCTGGCCGTTGATCCATCCGTCCGTGGCCAAGGCCGCGCCCGTGCGCTGATCGAGCTGGCAGAGGCACGCGCCAAAGCTCGCGGTCTGCCCATGCTGGAGTTGCAAACCCGGATCGAGCTGGTCGAAAACCACGCGGCCTTCCAGCGGCTGGGCTTTGTCAAAACAGCAGAAGATGCCCATCCGGGCTACGACCGCCCGACAGGCATCGTCATGCAAAAGCGCCTTTAGGCGTTCTGTGGGTAGCTGATGATCGACAGATACCGCGCGGGAAGCGTCACAAGCTTCTCTGGCCCATGCGGTGCGTCAGCGTCAAAAAATAAGGTGTCGCCGGGCTTTAGCGGGTAAACCTCATCCCCGTGGCGATAGTCCACTTCGCCTTCCAACATGTAAATCGTCTCGATTCCGCCATGCTGAAAGGTCTGAAACACATCCGACTCGTCCGTAAGCGTGATCAAATAAGGCTCCACGATCACGCCCGAGGCGTTCGATCCGATATGGCCCAGCAGGTTGTACTGATGGTTTGCCCGCGTGCCCTCCCGGTCAGTCTCGACGCCTTCGCCGGACTTGGTATGCACCGCTTGGCGCGTCTCTTCAAAGCGGCGGAAAAAGCCGGTGATCGGCACGCTCAGCGCGTTGGCCAGCGTCTGAAGTGTTGTCAGCGAGGGCGAGGTGTTGCCGTTTTCAATCTTCGAAAGCATCCCGATGGAGAGGCCAGTTACATTTGCCAGCTCTGCCACGGTGATCTCTTGTTGTCTGCGAAACGCACGCACCTCGCGGCCAATGGCGATTTCAAGAACTTTCTCGCGCTCGCCGTCGCGGGTCCGGTGCGGGTCTTGGGTAAGGGCAGTCACCATCTCAGGGCTCAATTTTTCAACGTTCATTCGCGCACTTTCTATGTCGGCCCAGTGGTCAAAACAATTCAGTTTTTCTCATCGCTCAAAAATATTATAAGCAGAAATTATTCCTGTGAGAACCATAAAGTTGAATAAGAGTGAAATCATACAGATCGGTTTTCTGATCTTTCCGGGCTTCCCGATGTCATGTCTGACCTCGATGATCGAGCCGTTGCGCGCCGCCAATGAGATCACCGGCAAAGAGAGTTTTGCCTGGACGCTTGTGTCAGAAGACGGCCGCAAGGTGCTGTCCAGCGCGCATGTCGTGTTCGAACCTGATGCCGCTTTGGAGGATCTGAACCAACCCGACATGGTGTTTCTGCTCAGCGAACCCCTAAGCAAGTTCGAGGTCCCGCGCAGCGCTAACGCGACCCTGCGCCGACTGGGCCGGATGGGCGTGGTGCTGGGCGGGATCAGCGGCGGCGTGTTCCCCTTGGTGCGATCCGGGGTGATGGACGGCCACGGATGCTCAGTACATTGGTGTTACGAGGCCGCGTTCCGGGCGGAGTTTCCAGACGCGCCTATGATGGATGAGGTCATTGTGACAGACCGTCGCCGCTTTACGGCCTCGGGTGCCGCCGCGGGGTTTGAGCTGGCTTTGCGCTTGATCGAGGAAAAGCTCTCGGCGGAACTGGCCCACGAGGTCGCGTGCTGGTTCCAGCACCCGATGATGCGCGGCGAAGGCGTGCGACAGCGGGTTCCCGTCAGCACCGGCATTGACAGCGCCTTGCCAGACCTCGTTGCACGCGGTGTCGCCTTGTTTGCTGAACGTATCTCTGACCCGATCTCCGTGGCAGAGGTCGCCAGCACCCTGCAGGTCACGCCAAGACAGGTTGAACGCGCTTTCAAGAAAGCAACGGGCATGAATCCCACGCGTTACTACCGCGACATGCGCATGAAGGCGGCGCGTCAGCTGGTGCTCTATACAAAAGACAGTATGGCCCAGATTGCCCACGCGGTCGGCTACACGACGGCAACGCCCTTGCTGACGCATTACCGCAGCGCCTTTGGCATTAGCCCGCAAGAAGACCGCGGCAAGATCAACGCGCTGCGTGTCGAGAAGGGGGCAGAGGTTCCGTTCGCCTGACCCTAGCTGCCAAATGCTGCACGCCGCATGATTATTCATTGAGCGGAGTGCTTCAATGTATGGCACTAATACGTTGAAACTCTTGGGAATGAGGTCAAAAAATGCGGCTCTCAGAAAAAAGTGACACGTACTTATAAGAAAAAAACTTGATTGATAGGAAAATCCTGCAACACTGCGCTCCATGGAATACCGGGGGATTTTCAGGAATCAGTTGATCCCTTGGCGCGGCCACTTCGGGCGCAAACCAAAATGTGCGGCGACATGACCGCAGAACAACTGGGAGAAACTGATGAAACGATTTACAACAGCACTTTGTGCCGGTGTGCTTGCGGCGATGCCAATGGCTGCATTGGCCGAGGATAGCAGCGATCCGATTGTTATTCCGATCCACAACTGGTCCTCGCAAATCGTGATGAGCCACGTTGTTGGCCAGATTTTTGAGTCCATCGGCAACAACGTCGAGTTTGTGACCACAGACAGCCAAGCGGTCTACGAGTCGGTGCGTCTGGGTGACGTGGCGCTTGAGCTGGAAGTCTGGGAAGGCGCATTTGGCGCATCCTTCCGTGCCGCACTGGAAAAAGGCGGTCTGCATGACGCGGGCGACCACAACGCGGTGACACGGGAAGACTGGTGGTACCCGATGTGGACCAAAGACGCATGCCCGGGCCTGCCATCTTGGGAAGCTCTCAATGACTGCGCAGAGATTTTCGCAACCGCAGAGACAGGTGACAAAGGTCGCTATCTGGATGGCCCCGTGGACTGGCTGAAGCACGGTCAAGAACGTGTTGAAGCGCTTGGTATGGACTTCGTCGTTGTGAACGCAGGCTCCGCCGCGGCTTTGTGGGCCGAAATCGGCGCGGCTGAGGCTGACAAAAAGCCAGTGGTTGTCTTCAACTGGACCCCCAACTTTGCCGAGGCCGTCTGGCCCGGTGAGTTCGTTGAATTCCCCGAATGGGTTGAAGGCTGCGACAAGGACCCTGCTGTCGGTCCAAACCCCAATGCGCTTTATGACTGCGGCAACCCTGCCAAAGGCTACCTGAAGAAAGCGGCTTGGGACGGCATGAAGGACAAATGGCCTGGTGCGTATGACATCCTGACCAAAATCTCCTTCACCAACCCTCAGATTGCCGAAATGGCCAAGCTTGTCGACGTTGACGAGATGGAGCCAGAAGAGGCCGCTGAAGCTTGGCTGGAAGCAAACCCTGATGTTTGGCAGGGCTGGATCAGCTCCTAAATCCTTCAAAATTTAGGTAATGCATTTCGCCTGTCCGGGGTTACACTTCGGGCAGGCGTTTTAAACACCGGGACGGATTTCCGGTGAGGGGAGAGCCACATAATGACCGCCGACACCGTTATTTCCTGCAAGAATGTCTGGAAAGTATTTGGCAATAACCCTGAAGCCTATCTCAAGCAAATGCCCAAAGGGCACAGCTTCGACGAGATAAGGGCAGACGGCTATATTGCAGGGGTCAAGGATGTCTCCATCGAGGTGACGCGCGGCGAGATGCTGGTGATCATGGGCCTGTCTGGCTCTGGCAAATCCACGCTGGTGCGCTGTTTCTCCCGTCTGCACGACATCACTGGCGGCACCATCGAGGTTGAGGGCCAGGATATCATGTCCCTCTCCGAGCGCGAACTGATCGAGCTGCGCCGCAACAAGATGGGCATGGTGTTCCAATCCTTCGGCTTGTTGCCGCACCGCACCGTTCTCGACAACGTCGCCTTTCCTCTGGAGATGCGCGGCCAAGACAAACACGAGCGCCGCGCCCGAGCTTTGGAAGTGATCAAACTGGTGGGCCTCGAAGGCCGCGAAGAGTATTTCCCGCGCGAGCTGTCCGGCGGGCAGCAACAACGTGTAGGCATCGCGCGGAGCCTCGCGATTGAGCCCGATATCTGGTTTCTCGACGAGCCGTTCTCCGCGCTGGACCCGCTCATCCGGCGCGAGATGCAGGACGAGTTCCTCCGCCTGCAAGAGCTGCTTGGCAAAACCATCGTCTTCATCACCCATGACTTTGACGAGGCACTCCGGCTGGCCGACCGCATCGCCATCATGAAAGACGGCGCGGTGGAGCAATGCGACACCCCCGACCAGATCGTGCTGAACCCGGCCACCGAATATGTCCGCAAGTTCACTGAGGAAATCGACAAGGCCCGCGTGGTGCATGCGGGCGTTCTGGCCGACGCCTCTCTGAAAGGCTCCGGTGCCGCTGTGGATGCAGGCGCTTCCGTGCAGGACCTCGCGCGGCTTTTGGTGCAGGACAAACGCAAGATCATCCCGGTCGAGGCAGGCGGCAAGCTTGTCGGCGGCATGGAACGGGCAGGCGCACTGGAAGTTTTGCTGGGGTCTGACTGATGGCTGATATCGCAAGCACATTGCCGGCAGAGAATACCCTGGGGCAGGGGCTGTCTCGGGGCAGGCTGGCGCTGATCTTTGTGGCCGTGGCCGTCGTGATGACTATCGCCCGCTATCTCGGTGTGCTGCCCGAGGCGCTGTTCCGCCTGCCCGAAAGCATGATCCCGCCCTTCGCCATCTGGCTTGATGCGATCTTCAACTTTATCAAAGACGACCTTGGCCTGATCGCGGTCACCCGCTGGCTCACCGAAGGCTTGCAATGGCTGCTCGATGTGACCGCTAACCTGCTGTTCGGCAAGCGCCGCTGGCCCAATATCGGCCCCATCCCATGGACCGCCATCGCCGCCGTCGCAGGCGTGATCGGCTATTACCTTGGCGGCTGGCGCATGGCGCTTCTGGGCGCGGGCACCTTCATGTGGACCGCGCTGATCGGCCAATGGAAAATCGCGATGGAGACGATGTCCGTCCTCGTCGTCGCAGCCCCTCTCGCCTTTGTCATCGGCATCACGCTGGGCATCCTTGCATGGAAGAAACCGTGGGTGGACCGGGCGCTAAAGCCCATTCTGTCAGTCCTGCAAACGCTGCCTTTCTTCACCTACCTTCTTCCGGCGGTGATCTTCTTCAAGGTGGGCCCAACCGCGGGCGCCGTGGCGACAACCATCTACGCCATCCCGCCCATGATCCTGATGACCACGCTGGGCCTGCAAAAGGTCTCCCCCGAGGTGGTGGAGGCCGGCAACATGAGCGGCTGCACCAAGTGGCAGCTTCTGCGCCATGTCTATATCCCCTCCGCCCGCACCGAAATTCTGGTGGGGGTCAACCAGGTGATCATGCTCTGCCTCGCCATGGTGGTGCTGACGGCCTTCATCGGTATGCCCGGCCTCGGCGCGAAGCTTCTCGCGATGATGGGCAGCTTCAAGCTGGGCCGCTCCTTCGAGATCGGGGTCACCATTGTGCTTCTCGCCGTGATGCTCGACCGCATGTCCAAGGCGTGGGTCGTCAAACAGCCCGAGCATTTCGAGAAGGGCACGCCTTGGTGGAAACGCCATGCCATGCTGCTGATCGGCGTAGGCCTCTTCGTGTTTTTCGTGATCCTGTCGAGATTCGTGCCTGAGGCGCAGGAGCTTGGCCGCAAGCAGAATTTCAGCCAAGGCAAGGAGATCGACACCCTCATCAAGGCGTTCCTGAATATCGACGCGGTGAAAGCCACGACTGGCTTCCTGCGCGCCTTCCTCAACGTGCAGGTGCTGATCCCGTTCCGCAACTTCCTGCTCTCCATCCCGACGCCTGCGCTGATCTTGCTGGTCACCGCCTTCGCGCTCTGGCTGGGTGGGCGCAAACAGGCGATTCTCGCGGCGCTGTTCTTCTCGCTGGTGGCGCTCTCGGGTTGGTGGGACCGCTCCGTCATCACGCTTTACTCGGTCTTGTCGGCCGTCGCACTGGCCGCTCTGATCGGTCTGCCCATCGCCATCCTCGCGGCCCGCAGCGACAAGTGGTCCAAACGGGTCCTCTTGGTGTGTGACACCGCGCAAACCTTCCCCAGTTTCGTCTACCTGATCCCGGCGATTATGCTGTTCGGCATCACCGACATCGCGGTGATCTTCTCTATCCTCATTTTCGCTATGGTGCCCTTGGTGCGCTATACGATCGAGGGCCTGCGCACGGTTCCGTCCGAGATGACGGAGGCCGCCGATATGTCCGGCGCAACCCGGATGCAAAAACTCTTCTCCGTCCAACTGCCGCTCGCCTTGCCGGTGATGGCCGTGGGGTTCAACCAGGCCATCATGTTCGCCTTCTTCATGGTGATCATCGCCGCCTTCATCGGCACGCAGGATTTGGGTCAGGAGCTGCAACGCACTTTGGCAGGCACCGATATGGGCAAGAATTTCGTGCTGGGCATCTGCGTCTCGCTTATGGCGCTGACCTTCGACATGACCTTGCTGAAATGGGCCAACGACCAGAAAAAAGCGCTGGGGCTGGAGTAGCGCAAGCATTGGGCCGTATCGGGCATCAAAGTTCCTTGCCAGACATGGCCGACGCAATGCATAAAGTGGCACGGGGTGGCGATGGCGTCGCCAGCACTACGGTGTAGACCCTTGTAAAACCTTCCTGAACGCCGGGACTTTTCTTTGCTGCTTAAGTGGCTGAGGAAGTTCGACCAAGGCTTCCTTCCATCACAGCGGCACGTTGTTGAAGGAGCCATGACATGGATCGTCCAGAATTTTACCGCTTTCACCAGGGGGAGAAGTCCCTCCCTTTCTCTCCACAAGAATATGATGACCGCTTGGCCCGCCTGCGCGCGCATATGGCAACCTCAGGTGTCGATGCCTGCGTGTTCACCTCGATGCACAACATCGCCTATTATTCAGGTTTCTTGTACTGCGCCTTTGGGCGCCCATACGGGCTCGTTGTGACATCATCGGATTGCGTCACAATCAGTGCGGGGATCGACGCGGCCCAGCCGTGGCGGCGCAGTCACGCGGACAACATCACCTACACAGACTGGCAACGCGACAATTACTGGCGTGCAGTCTGCTCGGTCACCGGCAAGGGCAAAACCATTGGCTACGAGGCCGATCACCTGACGCTGGCGCAACGTGTGCTCTTGGACGGGTTTCTGTCCCCGAAAGACGCCGTCGACATGGCGCCCACGACCATGCGCCAAAGGATGCACAAGTCTCCTGCGGAGATTGCGTTGATCCGAAAATGTGCACAGGTCGCGGACGTCGGCGGCTATGCCGTGAAGGACGCGGTCAAGGCGGGCGTTCGCGAAATTGACGTTGCAATGGCAGGCCGCGACGCGATGGAGCTTGAAATCGCCAAACGCTTCCCGGACGCCGAATACCGCGACACATGGGTCTGGTTTCAGTCTGGCATCAACACCGATGGGGCGCATAACCCCGTCACCGGGCGTGTGCTGGAAGCAGGTGACATCCTCAGTTTGAACACGTTCCCGATGATCAGCGGGTATTACACCGCGCTTGAGCGCACGATGTTTGTCGAGACAGTCGACCCGGCCAGTCTCAAGATCTGGGAGGCCAATGTGGCCGCCCATGAATTTGGCATGAGCCTGCTGAAACCCGGCGTCAGCTGCGCGGCGGTCACCGAACAGATCAACACATTCTTCGCCGACCGCGACCTTCTGCAATACCGGACCTTTGGATACGGCCATTCCTTTGGCATCCTGTCGCATTACTACGGTCGAGAGGCGGGGCTTGAGCTGCGCGAAGACATCGACACGGTGCTTGAACCCGGCATGGTCATCTCGATGGAGCCGATGTTGACGGTGCCGGAAGGGCAGGCGGGCAGCGGCGGGTACCGCGAGCATGACATTCTCATCATCACCGAGGACGGCAACGAGAATATCACGGGCTACCCCTATGGGCCCGCGTTCAACGTCGTGGCCTAAGTCAAATCCCGGGGGGAGGTCCGCTTCCCCCCGATCAAAAAAGGTCACACCTCAGGCCCCGCGTCGCAAAACCCTCAAACCTCGACAAATGACCCAACAGGTTGAGTTTCTGCGTTCCGTAGAAAATAGTGCAGGGACCGCCACGATCGCCCCAACCAGTCGCAAGCGAGATGTTATGCCCGGAAACCTAAGCTTCGAAGACCTCACATCCCGCGTTAAAGACGGCACGATTGACACCGTTCTGGTTTGTTTTCCCGACATGCAGGGCCGGTTGATGGGCAAGAGGTTTCACGGCGTGAACTTCGTCGAGGCCTCCTTCAAGGAAACGCATTGCTGCAACTACCTGCTCGCGACCGATCTTCAGATGGCCACGCCAGACGGCTACGCCTCAACCAGCTGGGAAAAGGGATATGGCGACTATATCATGGCGCCTGATCTGTCGACGATCCGCATCCTGCCATGGCTTGAGGGCACCGCGATGGTGCTGTGCGATATCCTCGATCACCACACCCACGCGCCGGTTCCCCATGCGCCAAGGCAGGTGCTCAAGCGCCAGATCGCCCGGCTGGGGGCGCTCGGATATGATGCAATGATGGCGACCGAGCTGGAATTCTTCCTGTTCGAGCAAAGCTTCGACGACATCCGTAAAAGCGGCTTCCGCGAGCTGACCCCGATCAGCGGCTACAACGAAGATTACTCCATCCTGCAGACCAGTCGGGAAGAACATGTGATGCGCCCCGTCCGCAATCATCTCTTTGCCGCGGGGCTGCCGGTCGAGAACTCCAAAGGCGAGGCAGAGACCGGCCAGGAAGAGCTCAACATCCGCTACGCTGCCGCGCTGGATTGCGCTGATCATCACACAATCGCCAAGACCGCCATCAAGGAGATCGCATGGCAGCAAGGACACGCCGCGACGTTCCTGCCGAAATGGGATCAAACGAAAGTCGGCAGCTCATCCCATGTGCATCAGTCGCTCTGGAGCGACGGTGCGCCTGCATTCTATGACGCCAATGCCGATCTGGGCATGTCCGATCTGATGAAGCACTATATGGCCGGTCTGATAGCCTACGCGCCCGATTACACCTTCTTTCTGGCGCCCTATATCAACAGCTACAAACGGTTCGCCAAAGGGACATTCGCGCCGACCAAGACGGTCTGGTCCGTCGATAACCGCACCGCAGGTTTCCGTCTGTGCGGTGATGGAACCAAAGGCATACGCGTCGAGTGCCGTATCGGTGGGTCGGACCTGAACCCGTATCTCGCGCAAGCCGCAATGCTCGCCGCCGGGATCAAAGGGATCGAGGACAAGATGGAACTGTCGCCGCTGACCAAGGGTGATGTGTATGAGGATGCCGCCGCGCAGGACATCCCACAATCGCTTCGCGCGGCCACTGAAACGCTCCGCACTTCCAAGGTCCTGCGCGAGGCGATGGGCGATGATGTGGTTGATCACTACACCCGCTGCGCCGAATGGGAGCAGGAAGAATACGACCGCGTTGTCACCGATTGGGAAATCGCACGCGGCTTTGAAATGGCATGATCACTTCGGTCTGCCTCATATCCTAGTCCCTTAAGAAAGCCCTACACCATGTCGCTCACTGCCAACTGGTCCTACCCCACCTCCGTGCGTTTCGGCGCAGGCCGGATCTCGGAAATCGCGGATGCCTGCGCGAGCGCCGGGATAAAGAAGCCGCTGTTGATCACAGACCGCGGCTTGGCCGAAATGGAGATCACGACCCGAACGCTTGATCTTCTCGACGAGGCAGCGCTGGGCCGCGCGATCTTTGCAGATGTGGATCAAAATCCGAATGAGAGAAACGCTGCCGCAGGCGTGAAAGCCTTCAAAGACGGCGGCCATGACGGCGTTGTCGCCTTTGGCGGCGGGTCGGGGCTGGATTTGGGGAAGCTCGTGGCCTTTCTGGCAGGCCAGACACGGCCGCTCTGGGATTTTGAGGATATCGGCGATTGGTGGACCCGTGCCGACAGTAAAGCCATCGCGCCGATTGTTGCGGTTCCGACAACGGCAGGCACCGGATCGGAGGTGGGCCGCGCAAGCGTCATCACCAACTCAGAGACCCAGGAAAAGAAGATCATCTTTCACCCCAAATTCCTGCCAACGGTTGTCATTTGCGACCCCGAGCTGACCGTGGGCATGCCAAAATTCATCACGGCGGGAACCGGCCTCGACGCGTTTGCGCATTGCGTGGAGGCGTTCTGCTCGCCCCATTATCATCCCATGTCGCAAGGCATGGCTCTGGAAGGGATGCGTCTGGTCAAAGACTATCTGCCACGCGCCTATGACGACGGCAGCGACCTCGAGGCCCGCGCACATATGATGTCCGCTGCCGCAATGGGGGCGACGGCGTTCCAAAAAGGCTTGGGGGCCATCCATGCGCTGTCGCATCCCATCGGGGCGATGTATCACACGCATCACGGCACAACGAACGCGGTCTGCATGCCCGCCGTGCTGCAGTTCAACAAACCCGCAATCACCGGCGTCTTGGGGGATGCGGCCAATTACCTAGGCATCAAAGGCGGGTTCGACGGGTTTTGCGCTTACGTTGACGAGCTGAACGCGCGGCTCGGGGTGCCAAAGACGCTCGGCGCGCTCGGCGTCACAGACCCCGATATTGACAGGATCGTGCAGGGGGCGTTGAAGGACCCGAGCACGGGCGGAAACCCGATAGAGATGACCGAAGAAAACACGCGTGCCCTGTTGCAGGCCTGTTTGTAGATGTGTCGAGCAGCTCGTGCCTCTATTTCCGACTAAAAAACTCAGATTGACATTTCTTACAAAATTACTCAACTTAAAGAGGTCATCCAGCCACCCTGATTCACGCATTGGGGAAGCCCGACATTTGCCAGATGAAAGGACTTCCACATGCCACAAGATGCCAAGACATACCCGGATCAGCTGGACACTTACCGGGCTCCACAGCCCGAGAGATCAGAGCTGGCAGAGTTTCTTCGCCAAGCGCCATTGCCCGATGGGTTCGGGCTGGAATGGGTCTTTGATCGGTTTGACCTGCAGGCGGAGCGGCGCTGATGACGTTTCACACAGCCACCGAAAAGCTTGTTGCCCGCGCCGATAGCCTGCCAGCCTATGACGCCCGCGACCTGACTAAATCAGGCGACACGGCGCAGATCGTGCTGGATGGTCAGGTCTACGTGCTGCGCATCACCCGCGCTGGAAAACTGATCCTGACAAAGTGACGGCTGCCCCAACAGACCTGGGCTTTGAAAAGCCCGCCACGCCACCTAGCTAAGGGGAGGGCGCAGACCGCCCGCCCAAACCTCGCAAGGCACAACCGCAATGAGCAAGACCCCAAGCCCGTGTATCGACGTGTGCAAATACAAGCGCGAGGGTCGCTGCATCGGCTGCTCGATGACCAAGGCGCAAAAGTCGCTCTTCAAGGAATTGAAGAAGGACAAGCACCGGGTGGCCTTTGTCGAGATGCTGATCTCCCAGCAGGCGGCGGTTGGAAAATATGACGCCTGGAAGGTGGCTTACAGCAAGAAGCTCAAGAAGAAGGGCGTCGTGTTGCCCTTCGATCTTGGCTAGGCGCTGCCCCTCGCGGTCAGCGCAGATGCGCCCGCAAGAACCACGCAAACTTCTCGTGCTCTTGCCCACGCGCAATGCACAGATCCTCGGTCAGCGTGTCGCCATGCTCGGCAGCCACCGCGCCACAGCCCGCAAGGGTCGAGGCCAGCGTTTCCTGCGCGTCCATCATCGCCTTGATCATTTCCTTGTCGGTGGCGGTGCCGGGGTACTCTGACACTTTCGAGCGCTGCAACATGCCCGCCAGCGTGCCCTCGGCGTGGCCGTCCAGCGCCTTGATGCGCTCGGCCAGATCGTCTTGGGCCACGAAATGATCCTCGTAGATTTTCTGAAACAGCTCGTGCAGCGGACCGAACGCCATGCCGGTGACGTTCCAATGGAAGTTTTGCGCCAGCATCGTGGTCACGGCCACCTCGGCGACGGACTGGTTCAGCGCCTCGACAATGGCGGCGGAGGCGTCTTGCGAAAGGGTCAATGCGGTTTGGGTCATACCAATCTCCTGCGTGTCTTATTGGGTCAAAGATGTGCTGGCTGGCGGTCTGCGCGCTTGCTGAATAGAACATAACCCGCGGAAGAATTTTTCCAACCCTAATTTAGAATAATTCTAAATTTAGTCGAACGGCCCCAATGAGCCACGGATCAGGAACGCGATGTTGCGCTGATGCGCACGACCCAGACGCGAGCGCATCAAAAACGCCAAACTGTCCCAATCCTCATCCGCGCAAGAGGCCAAAGCGGCGAGCAGCCAAGCCTCGTCGAAGCTTTGCGTGGGCTCACCCGGGCGCAGCAGGACCGGCGCTTTGGGCAGGGCGGATTGCAGCCCCTTGATCAATGCAGTTGCGAAAGCGTCGCGGCCAACGTGGGGATTGACCGACAAAAGGGCACAGGCCTCAAACAGGTCGCTGCGCGGCGCGGTCCGGCATTGCAGCGCCGCGCGGCGATACGCCTCCAGCACCTCTGCATGCCGTGGTGCAGTCGTTGGCAGCCGCGCATGCTGTCTGCGCTGCACGGGGACATGCGCCAAACCTGTCATCCCGAAATCTCGCACCGCAGCGCCATCAGACCTGTCTCTTTCATTCCTGAGTGTAATAATCAGAATAGGGGGTCCGCAGACCATAATCCAGCCCGATCACCAAAAAGCGAACGCCAGACTGACGATCCTGACTGTGCCGAAATACGAGGATAACCTCGACACTGAGAATATCGCGTACTAACGATGAACAAGGCGGTCCTTCTCGTACAAAAGTCGAAGGCCGTAAAACAAGGAGGATCTGATGATCAAAACGATAAAAGCGGCTGCAGTGAGTGCGGCGCTGGCGCTTGGCTTGGCGGGACCCGCTGCGGCTCAAGACCTGACATTCTTTACAATCGGGACAGGCGGCACGGCCTTTACCTATTACCCTGTGGGCGGCGTGATCGCGAACGCCATTTCCAAGCCACCGGGCTCCCGCGAATGCGGCGAAGGCGGCTCCTGCGGCGTCGACGGTCTGATCGCCTCCGCCGTGTCGTCGCGCGGCTCCGTTGACAACGTGAACGCCATCATCTCTGGCCTGCGGAACTCCGGTTTTGCGCAGTCAGACGTGGCATACTGGGCCTATACCGGCACGGGCACGATGGAAGGCTCCGAGCCTGCCACCGACCTGCGCACCATTGCGGCGCTGTTTGAAGAGCACATCCACCTGGTGGCTCTGGCCGATAGCGGTATCAACTCCGTGGCCGACCTCAAAGGCAAGCGCGTGTCGCTCGACGAGCCGGGCTCCGGTACATATGTGGACGCGACTTTGATCCTCGAGGCCAATGGCCTGAGCGTTGATGACGTGACCGCCGAGCAGCTGAAAGGCAACGCGGCGGCTGAGGGCCTGCGCAACGGCAAGATCGACGCATTCTTCGCGGTGGCGGGCTACCCGACCGGCGCAATTGTCGAGCTGGCCTCTGCGGCTGACATCAAGCTGGTGCCGATTGACGGCGCAGGCGCAGCGGCCCTGACCGAGAAATACGGCTTCTTCGCTGCGTCCGACATCCCGGCGGGCACTTATGAAGGCGTGGACGCCACCACAACCGTGGCCGTTGGCGCACAGTGGTTCACCTCCGCCAAAGAGGATGAAGAGCTGATCTACAACATCACCAAAGCGCTGTGGAATGACGAAAGCCGCAAGCTGCTGGACGTGGGCCATGCCAAGGGCAAGACCATCACGCCAGATACCGCGTTGAACGGCGTTGGCGTGCCGCTGCACCCGGGCGCTGAGCGCTTTTACAAAGAAGCCGGGCTGATCAAGTAAGCACGGCGTTGCAAGACCAGGACCCGGCCGCCCGCTCTGTGGCGGCCGGGTTCGTTCTATCTTCGCATTAGACATCTCTTCCATTGGCAAGGCGCGCATCATGGCGACAGACAGCTCTACAAACAGCTCCACAGACGGCACCGCCGATCTGACCCCGGAACAGCTTGCTGAGCTGGAACGCAAATATGACAGCGAAAGCGCCTTCCGCCCGATGGGATCGAAAATGGCCGCGGTCGTCTCGGTCTTTCTGGTGGCCATGTCGGTCTATCATTTCTACGCCTCCGGCTTCGCGCTGATCCGCGAGCTTTTGCATTTCGGCATCCATCTGGCCTTCGTACTGGGCCTGACTTTTCTGTTGTTCTCATGGAAGAAAGACTACCGCCTGACAGGCACGCCCAAGGGCTGGATGTATGTCGACGGGGTCAACATCTTCGACATAGGGCTGGCGCTGCTGGCCGTCGCCGCCGCGCTGTATTTGCCGCTGCTCGACCCGGCAGAGGCCGCCCGTCGCGCAGGCAACCCCAACGCGATGGACACATTCATGGGCTCCGTCGTGCTGCTCTTCACGCTTGAGGCCGCCCGCCGCTCCATCGGCTACACCCTGCCGCTCATCGCGGGGTTCTTCGTGCTTTACGCCATCTACGGCCAGTTCGCGCCCGGGATGCTGAAACATGGCGGGGTGGCATGGTCCGGCTTTGTGGACGGCATCTATGGCAGCCAGGGCATCTACGGCATCGCCATCGGGGCTATGGCAAAATACGTCTTCCTGTTCATCCTCTTCGGCGTGCTGGCCGCCCGCATCGGGCTGGGCCAGCTGTTTATTGATCTCGCCACCGTGGCGGCGGGACGGTATTCGGGCGGGCCCGCCAAGGTCGCCATCTGCGCCTCTGCCTTCATGGGGTCGATCTCAGGGTCTTCCATCGCCAACACGGTTACCACCGGGGCGCTGACGATCCCGGCCATGAAAAAGGTCGGCTACCCGCCGCATTTCGCAGGCGCGACCGAGGCCACGTCGTCCACCGGCGGCCAGATCACCCCGCCCGTCATGGGGGCTGCCGCCTTCATCATGGTCGACTTCCTGAACATCCCCTTGCGCGACGTGCTGGCGGCGGCGCTCTTCCCGGCCTTCCTGCACTATTTCGGCATCTTCGTGATGGTCCATCTGGAGGCCAAAAAGCTCGGCCTGCGCGGCCTCAGCGCCGAGGAAATGCCGATCCTGTGGAAGGTGCTGAAGGCCAACTGGCTGGCCGCAGCACCGCTGATCATTCTGATCTACATGATCTTGTCGGGCCGCACGCCGGATTATGCCGCCGTCTACGCGATCATCGCTTGTGTCGTGGTGGGCTTTTTGAAGCCCAACGGTCGCATGACCATCCCCGGCCTGTGGGACGCGCTCGCAGCAGGGGCGCGCAGCACCATCGCTATCGGCTCTGCGGCGGCCTGCGTGGGGATCATTGTCGGTGTCATCACCCTGACCGGCACGGGCTTCCGCGTCGGCGCCATCGTGATCCAGACGGCGAATGATTTGGCGGTGGTGGTCTCCTCCATCTGGCCGTTCAGCTTCTTTGATCTGCAGCAATGGGTGCTGTTCTTCTCGCTGGTGCTGGTGGCAATGGCCTGCATCGTGATGGGGGCAGGGGTGCCCACCACGGCGACCTATATCATCCTCGTCTCCGTCACTGCAGGCGCGTTCCAGATCCTCGGCGTCGAGCCCATCGTGGCGCATTTCTTCGTCTTCTATTACGGCGTGCTGGCCGACATCACCCCGCCGGTGGCGCTGGCGGCCTATGCGGCGGCGGGCATCGCAGGGTCGAACCCGTTCAAGACAGGCAACACCGCCTTCCGGCTGGGCATCGCCAAGGCGCTGGTGCCGTTCGTCTTCGTCTACTCGCCCGCGCTGTTGCTGGTGGCCAATGGCTTCACATGGGCCGCCTTCACCGTCACGCTCTTGGGCGCAATGCTGGGCATCGGCTCGCTCGGGGTGGCCTTCTCCGGGTACTTGCTGGCACGGCTGAAAATGTGGGAGCGCTGGTACGTGGTCTTTGTCTCCTTCCTCTTCATTGCGCCGGGGCTCGCGACCATGGCCGCAGGGCTTGCGCTGATGGCGCCGATTGTCCTGCTGCAGCTCGCCCGTCGCAAGCAGGAGCAAACCGCCTAGAACGCCTTAGGGGGTCAGCTGCATCAAGCCGAACACCTCGTCGCGCCACCGCCCGCTGGTCTTGTCGTCGCGGGTCACCAGAACCAGATCACGGCCGGGGTAGGTGCCCTCAACCGACCGGGTGACAAGGCGGTCATCGGCATAGCGCACCACATCCGGCGCGGGCAGCACCGTGTAGCCCAGCCCTAGCTTCACGCATTCCAACGTGCCTTCAATGCTGTCGAGGATCAGCTGGCTGTCGGGCTTTTGCTTCGCCTTGGCAATCGAGGTCGAGATCAGCCGCCCAATCCCCGAGGTAGGCCGAAACCGGATAAACGGCAGCGCCGCGCTGAGCGTGTCCAGATCGTCATCTGCATGAGACGCGGGCAGGGCCATCACCATCTCCTCCGTTGCCAGCCGCTGGAACTTCAAATGCGCCACCTCTTGGTCCACCTGAGTGACCACGGCGGCGTCCAGCCGCCCTTCGGCCACGTCATCCGACAACGTCTCCGACAGGCCAGCGGCGAATTGGAACGTCGCCTTCGGGGCCAGCCTGCGGGCATTGGCCAGAAAATGCGGCAGGATGCGCACGCTGGCGGTTTGAATGAAGCCAATCAGAAATTGCCCCGTCAGCCCGTGATCGCTTTGGCAGAGCGACAAAAGATCGTCCCGCTCCGCCAATACGCCCTGCGCCTGCAACGCCACTTGCCGCCCCAAAGGCGTCAGCCGGGGCGGGCGGGACTGGCGGTCAAACAGCTCTGCGTTCAGTTCCTTTTCCAACGCCTTCATCTGCATCGAGACGGCTGACAACGTCATGTTGCGCGCCTCAGCCACCGCGCTGAACGAGGGGTGGCCAAGCAGATGCACAAGGGTCTCTAAGGCTCGGACATTCATCAAGTTCACCAAAACTGAATTTGTTATCCAATCTTATTAGATTGTTGTGAAGATAGGCAAGGCGTATCACAGAGGCGTGAGCTTATTTCGAGGCGCGTGACATGGAACATCTTCGGTCAAGACAGACCTACCGCGCCATCGGGGTCGATCTGGCCGCGCAATTTGCACTCCGCGCCGCTGAGTGGGACAAGACGCGCAGCTACCCCTGGCCCAATGTCACGGCGATGACCGATGCAGGCCTTATGGGCATGACCATTCCCAAAGCGTTCGGCGGGCAGGGTGCCTCCTTCTTTGACGTCGTCACCGTGGTCGAGGAAGTCGCCAAAGCCTGCACGCTCAGCGCCCGTATTCTGGTCGAGGCCAATATGGGTGGCATCAGCGCCATCATGGCCTACGGCACCGATGCGCAACGCGCTTTCGCCGCGCCTTTCGTCTTGGCAGGCGACAAGCCCGCCATCTGTATCACCGAGCCAGAGGCCGGCAGCGCCGCGACCGACATGCAAACCACCGCGCGGCGTGACGGCGATCATTTCGTCCTCAACGGCACCAAGCATTGGATCACCGGGGGCGGGGTCTCGAAGCTTTACCTGATCTTCGCCCGCGTGCTGGATGACAAAGACACCTCTGAGGGCATCGCCGCCTTTCTGGTGCATTATGACCCCGCAAATGGCGTCGCCCCTGAAGGCTTCAGCGTTCTGGGCCATGAGCACACGATGGGCCTGTGCGGCATGCCTGAGACAGAGCTGCGCTTTGACAACCTCCGCGTGCCTGCCGACATGCTGCTCCTGCCGCCCTCCGGCCTGAAGCGCGGTTTTGCGGAGCTGATGAACGCCTATAATTCGCAACGCGTCGGCGCAGGCACCATCGCCATGGGCGTGGCCGCAGGCGCGTTGGAGCACGCCACCCGTTACCTCAAAGAACGTCACCAATTCGGGCGACCCATTGCAGAGTTCCAAGGCCTGCAATGGATGCTGACCGATATGGACACCGCCGTGCATGCCTCTCGCCTGATGCTGCACGAGGCCGCGAAGTCACGCGGCACGCCGGGCCTGCCATTTCCTGACATGATGATGGCCGCCCGCGCCAAGGCCTTTGCCTCCGAGCAGGCGATCAAGGTTGTGGACAACGCGCTGCAAATTTTTGGGGCGCGCGGCTATGGCGACAAAGAACCTTTAGAGCGGATGTACCGCGACGTGCGCATGTTCACCATCGGTGGCGGCACGGCACAGATCCTCAAGACGCAGGTGGCTGGCAGTTTGCTGGGCATCAAAACCCCGCAACGCCGGGAAGGTGGTTCTTAAGGGCGGTCACGCGACCGCAGCGCTGCCCGACTGACGGCGGCGCCACATTTCAGATGTAGCGGCCTCCCGCCTACGGGGGCTCTAAAGGCGTGTCTGGTCGCGAAAATTCACATATAGGTGATTTCAGGCCAGAGTTATTTCTAAAGCAGATCTGTATCTTTAGATGTCAGTGCCAGAAGGTGGCCCATCTGCATGGCGCCACCTGCTCAAAGATGCCGACGATCAAAGGATGCCACGTATGAATGTTCACCAGCGCAGCAAAAGCCCGACACAACGTGATGTGCGCGGCGTGCCTTTGTCTCATCACAGCGCTGACGCGGTGGCCGCGCTCGACAGCGCGATTGATCAGGCACTTGCCTTTGGTGGCGACCCGATGGGGCTGATCAACAAAACGCTGCAAGAGCATCCTGATTTCACCATGGGCTGGATTTTCAAAGCCGCCTGGATGACCCAGGCGATGGAGACCCGCATCTATCACGACATGGTCGATGCGCTGGCGCAGGCCCAGAAAACCATGGCCAGCGCCAATGATCGCGAAGCGGGCCATTTCGCTGCGGTCGAGGCGTGGATCAACGGTGATTTCCACGGGGCCGTGCGCCGCTGGGAAGATGTCGTGGTGAAATATCCGCATGACCTTCTGGCCATCGCGCTTGTCCATTACACAAACGTGCTTCTTGGCGATGTGGCTGGCCAACGCGACATCGTCGCCCGGGTCTTTGATCTGTGGAACGAAAGCACACCCGGCTACGAGTTTATCCTTGGCTTCTACAGCTTCGGGCTGGAGGAAAACCGCGACTTCTCCTACGCCGAAGAGCTTGCCCGCCACGCGCTCGCCATGCGTCCCGATCACCCATACGCCGTCCACTCCGTCAGCCATGTCATGGAGATGCGCGGTCGTCAGGCCGGTGGCATCCGCTTCATGGCCGACCGCGCCAAGGAATGGGGCAAGTCCAACTTCGCCAACCACCTGTGGTGGCACACCGGGCTTTATCATCTCGACATCGAGCAGACCGATCAGGTGTTTGACATTTTCGACACCCATCTCGATTCCCGCCGCTCCACCGGCGACAAATACGAAGAACTCGACGCCGCTGCGCTGTTGTGGCGCATGAACCTGATGGGGCTTGATGCGGGCGATCGGTGGAACCACCTCGCCAACAAATGGGAGCCCTCCGCCGAAGACACGCTTTACGCCTTCAATGACGTCCACGCGATGATGTCCTTCGTCTCGGATGGCCGGGTCGAGGCGCAGGAAAAGCTGCTATCGGCCAATGAGCGCTATCTCGAAAGTGCCTCTGACGCCAACGTGGCGATGAGCCGCGAGATTGGCCTGCCGTTCTGTCTGGCCATGCAGTCCTTCAAGAACGACCAATACGGCAAATGCGTCGATTACCTGCTGTCTGTGCGCTACAAGACCCACATGCTGGGCGGCAGCTTCGCGCAGCGCGACATTGTCGGCTGGACCCTGCTGGAAGCCGCCCTGCGTGACCGCCAATTCGACCTCGCCCTCAGCCTCGCCAACGAGCGGGCCGCTGGCAAGCCGACCTCGGCGCAAAACTGGCGCTGCGTGGCGCGTGCGCATGCGGGTCTGGGCAACAAGTCGCAGGCCGATAAAGCCACCGCCAAGGCCGACGCGCTCATTCTGGGCTAGGCCACCCGCCGCCCCTGACACCAGACCCCGTCTACCACGGGGACGCCCTCGACAATATCAAACGCCACCATATCCGCGCGTTTGCCTGCCGCCAGCACGCCCCGGTCCGTCAGCCCGCAGCACTCTGCCGGGGTCTTGGTCACCGTGGCGATCCCCTTGGCCAGATCCCCCCAAACTGCGCCCAGTTGCACAGCGCCTTGCAGCAATGCCGCAGGCACATAGTCTGAGGACAAAATATCCAGCCGGTCCAGTTCAGCCAGCTCACCCGCAGAGACGTTGCCCGAATGCGACCCGCCCCGCACCAGATTGGGCGCGCCCATGATCGCGGCAATCCCGGCCTCCTTGCAGGCAGATGCTGCCTCCACCGTCGTTGGGAACTCCCCCAGTCGCACCCCAAGGCTCTTTGAATGCGCCACCTGCGCGGCGGTCGTGTCGTCATGGCTGGCCAGCACCGCGCCGTAACGCTCGGCGGCCTCCACAGTCGCGCGCTCATGCTTGGCGCCCAGTGTCTCCTGCAGCCCGTAGAGGAACTCGATATACTCGCCAAACCCCTCCCGCGAGAGGCCGTTCTTGCCGCAGACGTAATCCTCGAACTTTTGCAGGTCGCGAAACTGCCGCTGCCCCGGCGTGTGGTCCATCAGCGAGACGATCCCCACCTTGTCCTCAGGCCCAAACTCCGCCAGCTCATCCACCAATGTCTCGGAGCACACCTCCGCCCGCAAATGCACATGGTGGCTGATCTTCAAATGCCCGCCGTCGCGCATCTCGGCGACCGTGTCGGCCATCGACCGCGCGTATTTGCCGTAGCGCCGCTTGCCGCCATCCGAGATGATCGAGCCCACTCTGATCGCATCAAATACCGTGGTGATCCCCGTGCCCGCCAGCTCCCGGTCATGGGCGACAATCGCCGCGCGATGCGGCCAGTCCACCTTGGGGCGCGGCTGCATATGGCGCTCCAGATTGTCGGTGTGCAGCTCGATCAGGCCGGGTGCCAGATATTGCTCGCCGCAATCCACGCTGCCCGCCACCACCGCGCCGCCCGCGTCGATCTGGGCGATCACGCCATCCTCCACCACGACAGAGCCATGGACGACCTCGCCCTCAAGGATCAGTTTGGCATTCGAGAAAACAGTCGCTGATGTCATGTCTATGTTACGCTCTGTTGGCGACGCTGCTAAGCGTGGCGGGATGGGAAACGGGATCTAAAACGCAATGTTTCAAAGATACGCGGTCTATGTCACGCCCGAAGGCGCGTTGGCCAAGGCGGGCGCGGCTTGGCTGGGCTGGGACGTCGCACAGGGCTGCAAAGTGGCGCACCCCAAGCTGCCCGGTCTCGACGTCTCCGCGCTGACCGCTACGCCGCGCAAATACGGGATGCACGGCACCATCAAACCGCCATTCTGTTTGGCCTCGGACACCACACCTGACGCGCTGTTTGATGACCTCGCCGCGCTGTGCAAGACGCTGCGCCCCGTCATGCTTGATGGTCTCGAGGTGCGGGCGCTGCGCCAATTCATCGCGCTCTGCCCGTTGGGCGATCCGTCCGCGCTGGCCGCGCTGGCGTCTCTGGCCGCGCAGGTGGTCACCGGTCTCGATCACCACCGCCGCCCGCCTGATACAGCCGAGCTGGCCCGCCGCCGCGCCGCCCCCCTGACGCCCGCACAAGAGGCCAACCTCGCCCAATGGGGCTATCCCTATGTGATGGAGGACTTCCGTTTCCACATCACCCTCACTGGCGCAGTCGAGCCCGCGCCGATCTTGTCGCAGATCACCGCGCATTTCGCCCCGCATCTGCCGCAGCCCTTCGCGGTGAGCAGTCTGACACTTACAGGTCAGGATGAGGCAGGCATGTTTCATGAAATCCACCGGTTTCCGCTCGAGGGGTAGAGGATCGCCCGCGCCGCCGCCACGGTCTCGTCCAACGCGCCGCTATTGTCCAACACATGCGCTTCCACGCCCGATGGTAAGGCGAAATCTGCCCGCTCCAGCCGTGTCTCTATCTGCTCCGGCGTTTCCCGCCCGCGCGCCATGAGCCGCGCACGCAACACCTCGCGATCGGCGCTCAACGCCAGCACAATGCAACGCTCAAACCGGACCTGCGCCTCGACCAATACGCCGCGCGACAGGTTCGCCATCACGTCGCTCCCTGCGGCCAGTTGCGCTTCAACGCTCACCGGAATGCCATAGCGCAACCCATGCGCCTGCCACGCTAAGGCAAACGCGCCTGCCGCCTGCAGGGCTGCGAATTCCGCCTCCGTCACCCCGTCGAACGCCTCGCCCCCGGCCTCGGACCCTCGCGTGATCACCCGACGGGCCAGCATCAGATGCGGCTCCGCTTCGGCCAGTGCTTCCATGACGCTGTCCTTGCCCACGCCCGAAGGGCCGACCACCGCGATGAACCGCCCCCTCATTGAACACCTCCCGGCGTGAAATCCGTCACATCAATCACCCCGTCGCACACCCGGTCTCTGGCCGCCACGTCATGGAAAATGCCCACAATCGCCGCCCCCTCTGCCTTGGCCTCCTCGATCATCGCAAGCACGGTGTTGCGATTGGTCGGATCAAGGCTCGCGGTCGGCTCGTCCAGCAACAGAGCAGGGTAGGGCGCAGCAAAGCCCCGTGCAATATTGACCCGCTGCTGCTCGCCGCCTGAAAAGGTCGTCGGGCTCAGGGCCCATAAAGCTTCGGGAATATTCAGCCGTGCCAGCAAAGCGCAGGCTCTCTCCCGCGCCTCCGCTTCAGAGGCCCCGCGTCTCAGCAACGGCTCCGCAACCACATCCACCGTCGGCACGCGCGGCACCACGCGCAGAAACTGGCTGACATACCCCAACGTGTCGCGCCTAAGCGCCATGATCTCGCGCGGCGCGGCTTGTGCCACGTCAATGTCCCCAATCACAATCCGCCCCGAGGCCGTCAGGTAGTTGCCATAGAGCATCCGCATCAATGTAGATTTGCCAGCGCCCGATGCGCCGATCAGCCCGACGCAGCAGCCGGGGGCTACGTCGAATGAGGCGCCTTCCAAAACAGAAATCACCGCCGCCCCTTGGGTGTGCAGCGT
This sequence comes from uncultured Litoreibacter sp., assembly GCA_947494645.1. Taxonomy (GTDB): domain Bacteria; phylum Pseudomonadota; class Alphaproteobacteria; order Rhodobacterales; family Rhodobacteraceae; genus Litoreibacter. The sequence continues at coordinate 1,595,543 of CANLVO010000001.1, read as the reverse complement.
GAAGGATTTGCTGACATCTTGCACTGAAATCATACCGCTACACCTGCAACACGGAGGACACCAACAGCTGGGTATAGCCATGCTGCGGGTCATCCAGCACCTGATCCGTCAGCCCGCTTTCCACAACATGGCCGTCTTTCATCACCATCAACCGGTCCGCCAGCAACCGCACGACCGCCAGATCATGCGTCACGACAATCGCGCTCAGCCCCATCTCCCGCACAAGGCCGCGCAGCAAGTCCAAGAGCCGCGCCTGGACGCTGACATCCAAGCCACCCGTGGGCTCATCCATGAACACCAGCCGAGGCCCCGTGACCAGATTGCGGGCAATCTGCAAGCGCTGCTGCATGCCGCCTGAAAAGGTGGTGGGGCGGTCGTCGATCCGCCCGGCCTCGATCTCCACCCGCGCCAGCCAGTCGGTTGCCGCCTGCCGTATCTCGCCGTAATGCCGTGCGCCCACCGCCATCAGCCGCTCGCCGACATTGCCGCCTGCGCTGACATTCATCCTCAGCCCGTCGCGTGGATGTTGCTGCACAAAGGCCCAGTCAGTGCGCGCCAGCATCCGCCGTTCCGGCGCGCTCATGGCAAGAACGTCGCGCAAGCCGCTGGTTTTGGTGTCAAACATCACCCGGCCCGCGTCACAGGGCAGCTGCCCCGCGAGGCAGTTCAGCAGCGTCGTCTTGCCCGACCCGCTTTCACCGACAATCCCCATTACCTCGCCGGGGTACAGTTCAAACGACACTTCTGCGCAGCCGATCCGCGTGCCGTAATGCTTCGTGACATTCTCAACCCGCAACAACGCCGTCATGACCCGCCCTCGCGTCTCTTGGCGCAGAAATCCGTGTCCGAGCACATGAACATCCGGGTGCCGTCATCATCCACGATCAGCTCGTCCAGATAGCTGTCCTGCGCACCGCACAGCCCGCAAGGGTGGTCAGGTTTCGAGGCCTCAAACGGAAAGTCGTCGAAATCCAGCGACACCACCTTTGTGTAAGGCGGCAGCGCGTAAATCCGCTGTTCGCGCCCCGCGCCAAACAGCTGGATCGCGGCCATGTCCAGCTTGGGATTGTCAAATTTCGGGATCGGCGAGGGGTCCATCACATAGCGCCCCTCCACCTTCACGGGGTAGGCGTAGGCTGTCGCAATCGCGCCGTGCCGCGAGATGTCCTCGTAAAGCTTCACATGCATCAACCCATAATCTTCAAGACTGTGCATCTTGCGGGTCTCTACTTCAGAGGGTTCCAGAAACCGCAGAGGCTCAGGGATCGGCACCTGATAGACCAGAACCTGCCCCTCGCGCAGCGCCGCTTCGGGGATGCGATGCCGGGTCTGGATCACTGTGGCAGCCTGCGTGTCCTGCGTCACTGCCACACCCGCCGTCTTTTCAAAGAACCGCCGGATGGAGACCGCGTTGGTCGTGTCATCCGCCCCCTGATCTATCACTTTCAAGACGTCGCAGGGCACCAGAACCGCCGCAGAGACCTGCACCCCGCCCGTGCCCCAGCCGTAAGGCATCGGCATCTCGCGCGAGGCAAACGGCACCTGATAGCCCGGTATCGCCAAGCCCTTCAGGATCGCGCGGCGGATCATCCGCTTGGTCTGCTCATCAAGATAGGCAAAGGTATATTCGGTCATTCTTCTGCCACCATTTTGCGCAAGACTGGGGCCGATTTTCGTAGCGGAGCACCCACGTGGCCTTTCCAACCGCCCCTGATTGCGCTGAAACCGTCAGCATTCTGGTCGCCGTCTTTCGTGGCGCGGGGCAGGCTTGCGTGTCGCTCAGCCCGGCCTCCATCATGACCGCGCTGATCCCGTTTGTGCTGGGCGTCGTCGTGCTGCAATTCATCGCCCGCAGGCTTTTGGCCGAAGCCACAGGCACCAAGCCCAAACCGACCCCCGAGGCTCAGAAAGCCGGGCCGTTTGACACCGATTACGACGGCGGCCCGATCCGGAGCACACGCGGTTGGTTCGGCTAAACGCCTCATGCCGGCGGCTCCTCTTCTGAGGCCTCGCGGCGCAGCTTTCGGATCAGTTCCAGCTCGGATTGAAAATCCACGTAATGCGGCAGCTTGATATGCTCCAGAAACCCTGAGGCCTGAATATTGTCTGCGTGATAGAGCACGAATTCCTCGTCCTGCGCCGGGGCGCCGACATTGTCCTCACCCAGCTCTTTCCAGCGCAGCGCGCGGTCGACCAGCGCCATGGAAATCGCCTTGCGCTCGGACATCCCGAAGACCAGCCCATAACCGCGCGTGAATTGCGGCGGCTCGGTCTTGGAGCCTTGAAACTGGTTTACCGTCTCGCATTCGGTCAGCTCGACCTCGCCAATCTCGATGGCAAAGCCCAGCTCGGGAATGTCCATCTCGACCGCGACCTTGCCCACGCGCAGCTCTGCCACAAAAGCGTGGCTGCGCGCATATCCGCGCTGGGTCGAATAGGCGAGGCCCAGCAAAAACCCCTCATCGCCGCGAGCCAAGGATTGCAGCCGCAGCGCTCTTTCTGCTGGCAGTTCAAGTGGGGTGCGGGTCAGGTCGGGCGGCATTTGGCCTGACACCTCTTCACGTTGCACCAGTCCCTCGCGGGCGAGGAAGTCCATGATATGCGGCATCGCCTCAGCGCTGGCCTCCGCGCGCTCCTCATCCCCTTCAGGCACCGCGCCATCAGCGGCCAGTTTGAAATCCAACAGACGGTGCGTGTAGTCAAAGGTCGGGCCCAGCACCTGCCCACCCGGCGCGTCTTTGAACGTGGCCGAGACGCGCCTGTCACAGACCATATCCTCTGTCTCGACCGGGCGCGATGGCCCAAAGCGGGGCAGGGTGGTGCGGTAGGCGCGGATCAGGAACACCGCCTCGATCAGGTCGCCCCGCGCTTGTTTTATTGCCAAAGCCGCAAGGTCCGGGTCATAAAGCGAGCCCTCTGCCATCACCCGGTTCACTGCAAGGCTTAACTGCTCGCGTATTTGCGCGACCGACAGCTCGGCGACAGACAGGTCACCGCGCCGCTCCTCGGCCAGCCAGTCATGCGCCGCGTCAATCGCCCGCTCACCGCCTTTCACCGCCACGTACATTAGCGCACCTTCGAGCTGCGAGGCAGGGCGGCCATCTGCGCCCCAGAGGTGAATATGAAATCCAACCCCAGCGGATATCGAGCGCAATTGGCTTGGAAAAACGCCCGCTCCGGCAGGTTCAAGGCCACCTCCGTCTTGATCCCCGGGCCCCGCAGGCTGGCCCCCTCGGGTTTCAGCCTGTCGCTTTCCACAATCATCGTGGCAGAGCGGTCGGGATATTCCGGGGTCCCTATGGGATAATTATCAAGCGCCAAGTCCGACCATCGCCCAAGCGCAAAAGCAGCTCCATCCGGGGCAACCACAGGCGCACCGGTGTGAAACGCGATCCACTCACGCAGCGGCTTGCAGTCATACGCGCCCGCCAGATGGATCGGCGTGTCCGCGTCGCAAAGCGTCAGGATCACCACGCCCGCGGCAACAGAAATCGGCGCGGGCGGCGTGGCCCCTTCGACCGCGCGGATCGTGCCAGGCCGTGCCATGGCTTCCATGATCTCGCGAAAGGCCACCGCCGTCTGCACCGGGCCGTCGCCAAACCCGCCTGAAAGCGTGTGCCCCTCCATCAATCTTCCCCCCGCATCAGGGTGAAAAACTCCACCTTCGTTGCTGCCGTTTTGGCCGCACGTTTGGACCTTCTTTGCTCCGCTTGCTCAGCCAAAGGCTGCAGCACCACGCGCCGCACCTCAGGCGCGGCATCCGTTTGCATCAGCCCGTCCACCAGTGCCGCCTGCAGCGCCTTGTCCTTGTCGCGCCCCTGCACGTAGGCATGCCCAACCGTCCCACACCCCAGCTGAACAGAGCACCGCGTGATCGTCATCTCCCCCAGATTGAACCCGTCGCCCACAGCGCCCGCACGGCCTTGCACCATGACGGTGCCAATCTCCGGGCCACGTAACAGCGCGTGCTCAGGGGTCAGATCAAGCGCCCCCCAAACGGCCGCCAATGCCTCCGGACGGGTCTTGGCCAACAGGCTCATCCATGTCTGACGGTCGGTATGCGGCGCGGGATCGCTCATCTAGACAGCTTCCAGATTTGTCTAATATATTATACAACTAGACAAGTTTAGGCAGATCCCCGGCCCTTACGCAATCCCGTTTCTGAGAGCCAAAAGCGGTGCCAGCCTAGCTGCGCATCCGCTCAAACTCCGGGTCATAGGGGCAGGGCGCGATCACCTCCGCCGCGACCATGTCGCCGCATAGATCCAGCATCATCTGTGTCCCAACCACCGCCAGCCCCGGCTCGACAAAGGCATAGGCGAGGTTCATCCCCACCCGGTAGCCCCAATCGCCCGAGGTCACGGTTCCCACCACCCGGTCGCCCTGCATCAGCGATGCGCCGCCATGGGCGGGGGCATTAGTCGTATCGATTTTCAGTGACACCAGCCGCTTCCGCGCGCCCCCCGTTTGGCGGATCAACAGCGCCTCGCGCCCGACGAAATCGCCTTTGTCCATCGCCACGAACCGGTCCAGCCCGGTCTCGAACGGGTCAAACTCCGTCAGCAGATCGGCCTTCCAGTGCAGAAACCCTTTCTCCATCCGCATCGCGTCCACCGCGCGGGCCCCGAAAGGTTTCAACCCATGCGCGGCACCTGCCTCCTGCAACGCCAACCACGCCGCATAAAGATGCGCGTTGGGCACATGTATCTCATAGGCCAGCTCGCCCGAGAAGCTGACCCCCATCACCGTCGCGGGCGCAAAGCCGATGAAGCACTCGCGCAAGGAAAGCCACGGAAACGCTTCTTTCGACCAGTCGCCCCGCGCGCAGACCGACAGCACGTCGCGCGCTTTGGGCCCGGCCAAGACAAGGATGGTCATGTCATTCGTCAGCGAGCGCAAAGATACGTCCTCATCCTCGCGCAAATGCGCCGCCAACCAGTCCATATCATGGTATTCCGACGCCGCCGCTGAGCCGTACCACACCCGAGCCGCCCCCCGGTCAGAGGCGGGAATATTGGCCACCGTGGCCTCCGCCTTGATCATCCCGTGATGGTTCAGCAGATATCCCAAGCCAACGCGCCCGTCCCTTTTGGTGACCCGCCCGCAGATCATCCGGTCGAGAAACGCATGCCGGTCCGCCCCGGTGATCTCGATCCGGTTGAACCCGTTCACCTCTGCAATGCCCACGCCGGTCTGCACATTGGCGACCTCCGCACCCACCACGTCAAACGCCTCGTCAAAGCCGAAGCCGAGCGTCGGGTGGAAGTCCTCGGACGGCTTGATGTAATCCACCCGCTCCCAGCCATTCACCACGGTCAATTCCGCGCCCATTGCCGCCCAGACAGGGGTCAGCGGCGTGGTCTTGGCGTTGCGCCCGGCGGGCCGGTGCTCATGCGGGAAGTGGAAGCGGAACTCGTTCTGGTAATCTTCGATGGCCTTCAGCGAAGTCAGCTCGACATTGGCGTGGCCCGTGAACCGCCGCGGGTCCAGCCCCCAGGTGTCATAACACGCCTCGCCATGCACGATCTGTTGGGCCAGCAGCCAGCCATGCCCGCCACCTTCACCCACACCGGCCCGCAACCCGATGATGCAAAACGCGTTGCGCTTGCCGGGGATGGGGCCAACCAAAGGCGCGCCGTCAATCGTGTAGGTGATCGGTCCGTTCACCACCCGCTTGATGCCCACCTCGGTGAGCGCAGGCATCCGCTCAAACGCGCCTTCCAGCACGTCCATGACGCGGTCTAGATCATCGGGACACAGGTCATTGGCAAAGCTCGGAGAGATCCCGTCCATGCCCCAGGTCCGGCAATCCTGCTCGTAGAACCCCACCAGCAGCCCGTTCTTTTCCTGCCGCGAGTAATAGTCCGAGATCGGGCAGCGCAGCAAAGGCATCCTGTGCCCTGCCTCAGCAATCGCGGGAATGTCCTCGGTCACAAAATACTGGTGCTCCATCGACGCCACCGGGTGATGCACCCCCATCATCGCGCCCACCTCATTGACCCGGTAGCCGCCCGCGTTGACTACGATATCGGCGTCAATGTCGCCCTTATCTGTCTGCACCGTCCAGGTGTCGTCCGCTTTTTGCACCAGCCCCGTAACGGCGGTGTGCCGGTACACCTCGGCCCCGGCTTTGCGGGCATGAAAGGCCAAAGCCTGACACAGCTGCGCAGGATCAATATCGCCGTCCTCGCCGTCCCAAAGCCCGCCCACAAGGTTCTCGGTGGAGATCAGCGGATGCCGCCGCGCGCATTCCTCCGCGTCGATCACCTCGAACTCCACACCCATCCCTCGCGCCATCGAGGAAAAATGCCGGTACCCCTGCATCTGCGCTTCCGTGTTGGCCAGCCGGATGCCGCCATCGCCGTGGTGATAGCCGACAGGGTATTCGGGGTCGTCGCGCAGCTTTTTGTACAAAGCAATCGAGTGCGACTTCAGCCCCACCATCGTCTGCGTCATCCCAAAGTTGGTCACCTGCGCCGCCGAATGCCACGTGGTCCCCGACGTCAGCTCGTCGCGCTCGATCAGCACCACGTCGCCCCAGCCTTCCTGCGTCAGATGATACAGCGTCGAGCACCCGGCGATCCCGCCGCCAATCACGACCACTTTGGTTCTCGTCTTCATCGCGCCGCACCTTTTGTAAACCGTCGCGCAAAACCTGCGGCAATCGGGCAGGGGGGCGCAATAGGGCCTCCGCTGTTTTCAGTTTTCCAGACCAAAAGTTTCACGAAATGCGGGCGTGTTTTTGCGAGACGGCGCGGCGATTTTCGGCAAAGCTGCGTCTACGACACGAGGGAGAATAAAGGTGAGCAGAGGCAAATCATCCGGGCGGCAAGCCCGCCTTGCCAAACGCGCGGCCCCGCCCGCCTATGACCCATGCCCGCCGGGTCAACTTGGCGGGCACTACTGCCCGCTCAGCGAAGCGGATCTCAAGGCCATCTACGACACCGCCTTGCGCCTGCTCGAAGGTCTGGGCATGGGTGAGGTTCCCGACCGTCTTGCGAAAGACCTGCTGCAAGCGGGCGCCATCCAAGCCGGCAACCGCCTGCAATTCCCCCGCACCATGGTGCAACAGGCGATCACGCGCGCCGCCAAAACCTTCACCCTGCATGGCCGCGATCCGGCTCGCTCCATCACCGTGGGAGGGCAGAATGTCTATTTCGGCACCGGCGGGGCCGCCGTGCAGACGCTGGATATAGACACCGCCACGTACCGCCCCGCGACGTTGCAAGACCTGCACAACTTCACCCGGCTGCAAGACCGCCTCGCCAATATCAGCTGGTTCACTCGCTGCTGCATCGCCACCGACGTCGCCGGAGAATACCCGCTCGACGTCAACACCGCCTACGCGCTTGTGGCCAACACCACCAAGCCCACTGCCACGGCCTTCACGCTTGCCGAACATGTCGCCCCCATCGTCAAAATGCTCGACATCGCGGCGGGTGGTCCCGGCCAGTTTGCCGAAAAGCCCTTCATGAAAACCCATATCAGCCCGGTGATCTCCCCCATGCGCTACGGCGAAGACGCGGTCGATGTGGTCTATGAATGCATCGCCCACAACATCCCCATGTCGTGCATCACCGCCGCGCAAGCCGGGGCCACGGCACCTGCCACGCTTGCCGGGTTCCTTGCGCAATCGTTGGCCGAAACGCTGGCCTCCCTTGTGATGGTCAACGTCATCCACCCCGGCTTTCCCATGGTGTTTTCGAACTGGCCGCTGGTGATTGACCTGCGCTCCGGCGCGTTCTCCGGGGGCAGCGGGGAAACCGCCGTCCTTAACGCCGCCTCCGCGCAGCTCAGCAACTGGCTGGGCCTGCCCTCCGGCGTGGCCAGCTCAATGACCGACGCCAAGGCCATCGACGCGCAATACGGCTCCGAGAAAGCCATGACCTCCTTTGCCGCCGCCACCGCGGGCGGGAACCTGATCTATGAAAGCTCCGGCATGACCGCCTCGCTTCTGGGAGCCAGTTTCGAGGCGTTTGTCCTCGACGATGAAATGCACTCCCACACCTACCGCGCCCTGCGCGGGGTCGAGGTCACCGAGCAGAACCTTGGCTATGACGCCATCTGCGAAGCCGTTCTGGGCGAGGGGCATTTCCTGGGCGGAGCACACACGCTTGCCGCAATGGAGCGCGACTACTTCTACCCAGCCCTCGCCGACCGCGACGAGCCGCGCACATGGCAACAATCGGGCGCACAAGACGCATGGTCCCGCGCGCGGGCCAAGGCGCAAGACATTCTGGCGACGCATCACCCCCGCTATCTGAACCCGGAACAAGACGCGGCCATCCGCGATCAGTTCGACATTTTGGCCTGATCTCGCGCAGCAATGCCACAACCGCGGCGTGATCACGCAGACCAGCGGTGCTACGGCTTGTCTGAACGCTCAAGACATGCCACTAAATTGCCTAAAAATAAGAACAAACGACAAGAGGCAGGCAGGGTGGCGCATCCACATATCATGAGCGGTTTCAGGTGCTGGCGCAGCTGAAATTGCCCCGCAGGCTATTGGCCTCGCTGGGTGGCGCTGGCGGCGCGGCGGTGTTGCAGGTTCTGGCCTTCGCGCTGACCTCGCGCGCGCTGGGGCCAGAGGCGTTCGGTGTGCTCTCCGTCATCTTTGCGACCAGCATCCTGTTTTCCAGTCTGGGTGCCATGGGGGCGGATCTGACTATCGTGCGCACCGTCTCGCGCGGCACGGCCACGTTTTCGAAGGCCTGGGGCCATGTCCTCAGCGTCACCGCGCTGGCCTTTCCCGTCGCGTGGCTGGCCGCCGTGGCCCTTGGCTACGTCTCGCTCAGCGCCTTTGATCTCAGCATCCCTTTCTGGCTCATCGCCGCAGCAATTGCGGGCGAAATGCTCATCGGTCGGGCGGTGTCTTCGGGCTCCGCCGTCTATGTGGCCCATGAGATGATGGTCCATGCCAGCGTGCTTGAATTCGTTGTCGTGGCGCTTCGTGCCATCGCTGCCGTGCTGGTCTTCTATATCTGGGGCGTTACCGATCTGTCCGTCTGGCTAGGTGTGATCTCTGTGCAGGCCGTGCTGACAGCCGTCGCCGTTGCCGTCATCGTGTCGCGCCGCTTCGGGGTGCCGCAGATGGGCATCATCCGCAGCGATTTGGGCTTCGGGGTGCTGTTGATGCTCAATCTCTTCATGCAGATGGCGCAAAGCAATCTCGACAAAATTCTGCTGGGCCAAATGGTGCCCGCTCGCGATGTCGGTATCTATTCCGCCGGTACCCGGCTGCAGCTGTTGGGCAATATGGGCAACCTCTGGGTCGCGCGGATGTATCACCCCGGCTACTTCAAATCCGCGCTCGAAAGCCCCGGTGCGCTGCAATCCTACATGCGGGCTTGCGTGCCAGTGACCCTCCTTGTGGGCCTGATCAGCGCTGCCGTCATGGCTGCCTTGGCCTTCGCGCTGCCGCTTCTGGTGGGCGAGGGCTTTGACGGCGTAACCGAAGTGGGCCTTGTCATCGCGCTGGTGCCGCCCTTCGCGGCGCTGCAAATCCCTGCCGCCGACGCGCTGACCGCACTTGATCGCCAAAGGCTCCGGACGCAGGTCTATTTCGCAGCGCTTGTCTTCATGGTTGTGGCCATCTGGGCGGGCGTCAGCGCTCTGGGCATGATCGGGGCCGCATGGGCGTTGGTCCTGACCGCCATCGGCACGGCGGTAGCTCTCTGGATGTTGTTTTTGAAACTGGTCCCGGATGCGCCATAATGCGCATCCCGAGGCCCCAATGACGCAGGAGGCGGCATGAATTTTTCGGCTAACGCGCTTGCGCCTTACACTATGCTGCGCCGCTCGGTCATCCTGATCGCGGTCTGCGCCATCGTCATGGCCGTGATCGAGAACAGCGGCTACTGGTACTGGATCGTGCCCGACAACCCGTCTGCCCGTGGCACTCGGCCGTTCTCGGGCCCGTACCGCCAACTGCTTCGGCTGGCCTTGCTTCTAAGCATCCTTGGGGCCTTCGCGCTGGGCCGGTTCGAGCTGATCAAGAAGGTGCTCACCATTCTGGCGCCGCTCTTGCCGTTCTTCCTCTTTGGGTTGCTGGCTATGGTCTGGACCATCGCCAAGGTCGAAAGCGGCAAGATCCTGTTCAACTGGGTGCTCGTCTGCGGAGGCGTCGCAGCGGCCTCGGCCCAACTGTCGCCCGACCGGCTCAGGCGGGTGCTGGTCACCCTCTTTGCCTTCTGCGTGGGCAGCAGCTTTGTGGCCTATATCGTCGTTCCGGACGTGGCCACTGGCTATCACTACGGCAACCCCGTGATGCGCGGGCTGTTCGTCCACAAAAACACGCTGGGCAACTTCTCGGCGCTCAGCGCGGTGGTGCTGGTGGCGCTGGGCCGGCACAAGAGCATGCTCGGGCTGGCGGTGCTGGCGCTTCTTTGGGCGGGGGTGCTGGCCAGCGGGTCGGCGGCGGCTTTGGCCGTCGGGGCCACGGCCACGCTCTTTGTGCTGGTGCTGCGCGTCGTGGTGCCGCATCCGCAGTTCCATCTGCCCTTCGCAGTGCTTGTGCTGGCTATGATCGTGCTGTCCGCGCTGACGCTGATCTTCGCGCTGGAGTTTGTCACGGGACTTTTGGGCCGCAGCGCCACGTTGTCCGGGCGAACAATCCTGTGGCAGGGCTATCTCGATGCGTTCGGCGACCGGATTGCCCTGGGGCAGGGGGCGGGGCTGTTCTCCTCGCTCAGTCAACGCGGGCTCAACATCACCGGGTCGCTGCCAGGCTCAAGCGGGGTCGGGCACCCCCATAACCTCTACATTGCCATCCTCGGAGAGGTCGGCATCGTCGGGCTGATCCTCTTTGTGGGCGGCCATCTTTGGATCATGCTGGTCTCGCCGTTCCGCAACCAATCGGAATGGGCGATCATGGCCTCGGGGCTATCCTTCATCATCATGCTACGAGCCATGGCCGAGGATTATGACGGCTACCGGGTCTCGGTAGCCTTCATTCTGATCGTGCTGGCGCGCGCGCAAATTGCGTCTGGTGCCGGAAAGCTGTTGCCGAAACGTCGCAGACGCCGCTTTCAGGCGGCGCCACAATTGTAACAAAAATATTGCGAAGAGGCGCTTAATAGGCACCTTTGCGGGTCACGAGCACGGCGAATGTGCGCACAACCAGCATCACATCGGTCCAGAATGACCAGTTGTTGATGTAGAGACGGTCCAATTTGACCCGCTCCGCATAAGACAATTCGCTGCGACCCGACACTTGCCACAGCCCGGTGATCCCGGGGCGGCTTTTCAACACGTCACGGGCGTGACGGCCGTAATTCTCTGTCAGCTCCGAGCGGGTCACAGGGCGCGGCCCCACGACGCTCATCTCGCCTCGCAGCACGTTGATGAATTGCGGCAACTCATCAAGGCTGGTCTTGCGCAGGAAGTTCCCCACGAATGGCAGCACCCGCGGGTCGTTGCGCAGCTTTTGATATTTCTCGAACTCTTCCTGCGCTTGCGGATCTTCCGAGATGATCTTGTCGAGGATCGCGTCGGCATCGGTGCGCATGGTACGGAACTTCAGGCAGGGAAACTCCTTGCCACCTTGGCCCACACGGGTGTGGGTAAAGAACACCGGGCCGTTGCTGGTCAGCCGGATGGCCAAGGCAACGATCAAGAAAAGGATGGATGTCAGCGCCAGCGATACGGACGCAAACAGAATGTCGAATAGTCGCTTCATACGGCCGCCCAAAGGCAGCTCAGACTTAGATTTGAAAAACTGGAACGATTCACCGTCTACACTGTTTAAAACCTGTAAATTGGTCTTCAGCATCTTTCTGTCTCTTTCAGTCGCGACAGCCCCCAGGCTGTGATTTCTTACGGAGAGGCTGATCGTGAGTGGCAGTTTCTCGCATCCAGCGTCTCATCGGGTGACGGACCGATTAGGGCTGAACGTTCGAAATTATCCGAACAGTTTTCCGTTAAGTGGAGGTATTGCGCTGAACTGTGCCGAATCTTAGGCGGGAATACGTCAATGCGCGGTTTTTAAGTGGTTTTTTGCCGATCAAAAGCGGCAAACCACTGTTTCAAAACCGGATACAATAGCCAAAAAAGGGGGCTATTTTCCCTCAAATTGCCAGACCGAAACCCAGTCGATTTCGAGGGTCGCGGGCAGGGCGGTCTCGTCAACCGGGCCGGGCCAATTGCCGCCCAGCGCCAGATTGATCAAAATGAACATCTCGACATGATGGTTGGATTTGGTCTCGATCTGGGCCACGGGCTGGCGGTCCAGATAGAAGACCGTGCGCTCCTCATCCCACAGCACACCGTAATTGTGAAAGCGCTCCGTCGGGTCTTCCACGTCCAGCTTTAGATTGCTGAATTCATTGTCCGGCGGCAGGTCCCAATGGCTGGTCACATGGTAGCGGTTCGCCTCGCCGATATGCTCCATAATGTCGATCTCAGGCGGCCAGGGCGGGGTGCCTTCAGGCGCAAGCCGCGTGCCGCGTTTCAGCCAAAAGGCAGGCCAGACGCCTTGCCCGCCGGGCAGCCGCATCCGTGCTTCAAAGAACCCGTATTTCTGCTCGAACGACACCACGCTCGACAGCATGCCCGAGATAAACTTGTAGCCCTCAATCTGCGGCACCATATCGCGCGGTGCGTGGCTGCCGGTGATCTCCAGAACGCCGTCCTTCACCGAAAACGGGTTCAGCTCCAGCGCCCACAGCCCCGTGCCGCGATAGGCCGGGTCTACATAAAGCTGCTGCTGTCCGCTCGTTTTCAGCGTCCGGTTCCAGTAGACATGCGCGGGCCCGTAATCCGCACGGTGCTGCCACGGCGGCGTGTTGGGGGTGAAGCTTGAAAACTCATCGAGAAACGTGCGCTGCAGCTCTACCGTGCCCGACGCGCTGGTCACTGGCGTCATCTCCGCCGGGGCCGCGCCAGCGGGGGCGGTGTTCAGCACCAGAACCTCGGGCGTGGTGTTGATCCTGTAACGGTCTTGTGACGAGGCCAATGCCGCGCTGCCAAGTCCAATGACCACGGCAAAGGCGAGTGTGACGAGCGCGTGAAAAGACTGATGCATCGTGAATTTTCTCTCTCGGTAGATCAAAGCGGCGCGAGCTCAGGTCTGAGCCTCGGCAATCTCGGTAAATATATCATCAAGGCGCATCTCGGCCCGCCAGCCGGTGGCCTCGTGCAGTCGAGTAGACGGATAATCGGCTTGCCTGCCAAACACCGCCATCTCTGCCGCGCTGGGCGAAGGCCGGCCCATAGGCACGCCAAATTTGCGCGTCAGCTTGCCCAGCTTCGACAGCGCCAGCCCCGCAGGCCCGGTCTTGTGCACCGGCAGGTTCAGCGCCTGCGCCAGCTGGGTCATATAGCCGTTCCAGCTGATCCGCTCTGCGCCGCTGACATTGAACACCGGCGGCGTGTTGTGCGGCGGCAGCGCCAGAACACTGGCAATCGCAGCACACAGGTCACGCCAATGTATCGGCTCCGACCAGCCTTCGCCTGCCGCCCCGAAATCGCTCGCCCCACCTTGGGCCATCCGCGTCGCAAGGTCCTTGACCCACAGGCTGGAGCCCGACCCCGTCACAATCCCCGGCCGCAGGATCACCACGTCCATGCCGCGTTCGGCGGCCTCCAGACACAGGGCTTCGGCCTCGCGCTTGGCCGCGCCATAGGCGTCCAGTGGGCCCATCACACCGGTCTCTTCGTCAAAGCTGCCCTCCGCCGCGCCGTAAACCGAGACGGAGCTCAGATGCACCACTTTCGCAGCACCCGCCGTGGCCAGAACCGACCGCATTCCTGCTACGATCACCTCGGGCGAGCCGGACGCCGCATGCACCACCGCCGCGCAACCCTGCATGGCCCGCGCCATATCCGCCTCGCTGGTTATGTCGGCAACCACAGTGCGTACCGCGTCGCTGGGACCGTCCCGGCGCAGCCCGGCGGTGACGTGATAGCCCCGCGCCGCCAACTCACGCACCACATGCCCGCCAATAAACCCGCCCGCGCCGGTGACAAGAACCGGCCCAAGAGGCGTGTCTGACTGGGTCATGTGGGTCTCCTGTCATGGGCAAGCGTCTAGGGGTTTTGCCCCCGCAAAGCGCGTGCCGTCAACCGCCGGGCGTGGGGGAGGGCGCGCAATAGGCCGGGTTCGGCTGGTCATGTGACCCAAACGTCAAGCGAAGCCCCGTCTAAAGCCGCGCCTGATGCAGCTTGGCAACTTACCGCCCTCCGCCCGCAAAAAGCCGCGCGGCGGTGGTTAAAAATCCGTTAATATGCTGGAGTACCAACAAGAATTATGCCAATCCTGCCTAAAAGGTGGGCAAACGCACACTGATAACCATAAGTTTGACAAAGAGCAGACGAGCATGAGCGGGCCAACTATCAGCGCCATTGTTCCGACATATAATCGGGCAGGGGTGATTGCGCAGGCAATCCACTCTGTTTTGTCGCAGGTACCTGCGCCCGACGAGGTGCTGGTGGTTGATGACGGCTCGACGGACAACACGGTGGCCGAGCTCGCGCAGTTTGGCGACCGCATCAAGGTGCTGACCCAGCCCAACGCGGGCGCAGCTGCAGCCCGCAATTACGGGGTGCGTGAGGCCCGCGGCGAATGGCTGGCTTTCCTCGATTCCGACGATCTGTGGAGCCCCGGTCGCATCGCGACCTTCTTGCGAGACATCAAAACCGCCGCTGCTGATGTGGTGGTGCATGTGGCCAATTTCACCTTCTCCAATTCCCAGCAGGATGTTTTCACCGCCAATGGCGCGTCCTTTCCTGAGGGCCACGCTGTGCGCCTCGCGGACCCGTTCGATGAAAACGTGCCAGGCCCGTACCTGCAATGCTCCGTCCTGCGTGCCTCTGCCGTGAACGACATAGGCGGCTTTGACGAGACGCTGCCGATCCACGAAGACGTGCTGCTGTTTCGCCAATTGGCCCTGCGCGGCGCGTGGCTGGTCACAGGCGACAGCGTGGGCCTCTACCGCCGCCTCGAAGATGACGACGTGGCGCTGATGGATTGGGAAAGCAGCAACCCGATTGCCTTCTACCGCTCTCGCGTCGGCTCCAACGCCACGCTGTTGGAAGCTCCTAACCTGTCGCCCGCCCGCCGGGCGCAGGTGGCGCGCGATCTCAGCGGGGCGCAGTTCCAGCTTGCGGCGGCTCATGCCGCCCAGGGAGACACAGCCGCCGCCCGCAAAGCGCTCTTTGCTAGCGTCAAGACCGACCCGGCACCGCGCACGATCCTGCGGGCGCTTTTGCCCGCGATCCTCGGCCAAAGCGGCTATGCAAAGGTGCTCAAGCGGCGCAATTCTTCGCTGCGCCCCGACATGCCCACCGCCGCACGAGAGAAGGTGTAGCCATGAAAGTAGGCGTCATCGGTTGCGGCTTCGTGTTCGACCTCTACATGGCCACTTGGGCCAGCCATAAAGACGTGGAGCTGGCAGGCGTCTGGGACACAGACAGCGCAAGGCTCTACGCGGTGGCCAGCCATTACCGGACGCATGTCTATGACAGCGAGGCCGCGATGCTGGCCGACCCCAGCATCGATACCATTGCCAATTTCACCCCGCTTGATGCCCACGAGGCCGTCACCCGCGCGGCGCTGAAGGCAGGAAAGCATGTCTATTCCGAAAAGCCCGTGGCCCGCAGCTTCAAGGCTGCAAAGGCGCTGTTCAAGCTGGCCGAGGAGAAAGGCCTACGCCTTGCGGTCGCTCCGGCCAATGCGCTCAGCGCTGCGGTGCGCACGCTGCAATCTGGCGTCGAAAGCGGCCTGATCGGCAAGCCGCGTCTGGTCTATGCCGAATTTGACGACGGCCCGATCCACCTGATGCGGCCTGAGACATGGGTGTCACCCACCGGCGCGCCCTGGCCCGTGATGGAGGAATACGAGACCGGATGCACCCGCGAACATGCAGGCTATCACCTGACATGGATGTGCGCGCTCTTTGGTCCGGTCACCTCGATGACGGCGTTTAGCCAAGTGGTCACCCCACAAAAGACCGACCCGCCGCTGGAGACACCGGATTTCTCCGTCGCCTGCTTGCAATTCGCTTCTGGCGTGGTGGGGCGGCTGACCTGCTCTATCGCTGCGCCGCGCGATCAGTCCGCGCGGGTCATTGGCGAAACTGGCGTGCTGACATTGCAGACATACAAAGATTACACTGCGCCCGTGACCTATGATGCGATGGACTGGCACCGCCTGTCTGTCCGCGAGAGCCGGTTCGGCAATTCGCGCTTGGCCCGCTGGCTCTTGGGGGCCAATGATCAGGTGGTCACGCAGGTGGATGGCGCAGGCCAGCATGAGGCGGCAGAAGGCCGCATGGATATGGTCGCAGGGCTGGCAGAACTGGCCACTGCGATTTCAGAAAACCGGCCGCATTTTCCGCCGCCGGATTTCGCATTGCACGTTACCGAGTTGACTTTGTCGATGCAGGAGGCAGGCCCCAAGGGCCTTGCCAAGACTTTGGAGACAGGCTTCGAGCCCTTGCCGCAGGCCACGCGCCCGGCGGTGGCTCAGCCTGAGAACCTTGATACTCTCACGCGGCCAAACGGCCGTCAGGCGCTTGCGAATTTCGCCCGACGTCTGAAGCCCAAGAGGCGATTTACATGACTGAACTTGACCGAAACCCGTCTATTGACCTGCGTGCCGCGTTCCGGCCCTTCACCAGCCGCTGGCCTTGGATTCTGGTCGCTGTGCTGGTGCCGCTGGTGCTGGTGTTCTTCTACATGGCCGGCAAGCCCAAGGAATTCAGGGCCTCCGCGCAGGTGATGATCGACAATGCAGAGCTTGATCTCGGTGATATCGCATCGCTGACCGCGGGCGTGCAGCCGGTTCAGGAACAAATCTACACAGAGATCGGCGTGATCTTGTCCCAACCCGTCATGACCTCCGTGGCCAAAGAGCTGGTCGAGCTGGACATTCTCTATCCGCGCACCCTTGAAGAGGACGAGGAAGAAGAGGCGTCAGACGAAATCGACCTGCGCAGCCCGGCGGTGCGGGAATCCGATGAGATCGCCAATAACGTAATCTATCTGCGAAACCATGTGGCCGTGACCCGGCGGACCGACAGCTTGATTGCTGATGTTTCTGTTACTGCACCCGACAGGGTTTGGGCGACCTATGTGGCCAACCTGATCGCCAACACCTATCTCGATTTTCAACGGGAGGCGAAGGTAGAGATCGCCGATAACGCGCTTTTGGGCATCAATGCCGAGATCGAGTCGCTGGAAAAAGAGATCGCCGATGCGGGCGAGCAGTTGACTGAAGCCTCGCGCCGCTTCTTTAACCGCGAAACGCAGACCTCACAATCTGCGGCAGGAAGCATCAACCAGTTGACCGCCGAGCTTCTCTTGGTCCGCACAGAGCTCGCCAAGGCCGAAGCCATAGGCGACTGGCTGCAACAGGCCTCCGATATCAACGCGCCAGAGACGACAGACATTGCCGTTGTCACCGAACGCCGTGGCCGCTTGGCGGGTCTGCAGGCCGATCTCGACGAAGCGATCGCAAATAGCGGCCCCAACAGCGTTGAAAGCAACAGCCTGCGTGCGCGGGTCAAAAGCGCACAGCTCGCGCTAAACGAGGTCGTAAACCGCGAAATCCGCAGCAATCAGGCGCTGAAGGAAACTCTGCGCAACCGTGGCGAGCGGTTCGAGATTTTGCTGGCCGATGCCGGCGATGCATTGATCGGCGCGCAGGCTGCCGACCGCGAGGTCGCCCGGTACCAACAACGCGCTGCCGCTCTGATGGAAGTCTATGCCAGCGTGCTCACCCGACGCTCCGAGATCGCCGCCCAACGCGAGCTGGCCACGCCAGATGCCCGTCTTCTGGCCGAAGCGACCATTCCCACCCGCGCCTCCGGCCCCCCCGTGCTGGCGCTCAGCTTTGTCGCAGGTGTGCTTGGCGGGCTTTTTGCCTGCGTCTGGATCGCTATCAAGGAGCTGTTTCGCAAGGATTACCGCAGCCTGCAGGATCTCGAGACCTCCTACGGCCTCCTGCCCGTGGGCACCTTACCCGACAAGCAACTGAACCTCGCCAACCCCGACACTGAATGGGCGCTGGCCTCGCAATACGTCTCCATGCTCCTCTATCACAACGCGCCCGAGCAATACCGCGTCGAGGGCAGGGTGGTCGTGGTCCTGTCGCTCACTGGGCGTGCCACCTCCGACGATCTGGCGCGCGTGCTGGCCGATGCCGCGGGCGAGTTCGGCCAGTCTGCGATGGTGGTCGATGTCAATTACAACGTGGACCCGAACAACCCCGAAGGGGCCGAGGACGGGGTGCCGCACGCCGCAGGCACGGTCATGAGCGTGGCCTCGTCACGCTTGCCCACCTCTATCCGCATGCCCGGCACCACCACGCTGGCTCCTGTTTCTGCGACCCAACCCGGCGTCGTGGGCACCTACTGGTTCGAGATCGCCGACGACATTCTGTTGATCATCGACAGCCTCGATCTGCGGCGCGACAAGGTGGATGAATGCATGAACATGCTGACGCCCTACCAGCAAAAAGTCCGCCTGCTGGCGCTGAAAAAATCTGGTATGGCCTGATGCTGGTCGATATTTGCGTCTGCACGTTCCGCAGGCCACATATCGCCAACACGCTGGCCAGCCTGCAGGCCCTCGCGGTGCCGCCCGAGGTAACGCTGCGGGTGCTGGTCGCCGACAATGACGAAACCGACAGCGCAAGACCGCTGGTGGAAAACCAGCCCGGCGAAATCCCCGTGGGCTACATCCACGCGCCGTCGCGCAACATCTCGATAGCCCGCAACGCCTGCCTTGAGGCCTCTGATGCCGACTGGGTGGCCTTCATCGATGATGACGAGCTGGCCGACCCCGATTGGCTGGAGGCGCTGATCACCGAAGCACAAGCCAGCGGGGCGGATGCCGTCTTCGGCCCGGCCCGCGCGGTCTATAGCACGCAGGCACCCGCCTGGATGGTGGCGCAGGACTATCATTCCAACCTGCCGGAGACCCGCGGCGGCGAGGTCCAGACCGGCCACACCTGCAACGCGCTTCTGCGCTGGGCCGGCGCGCCCTGGTACGCGGAGCGTTTTGATCTCGCCCGCGGTCGGACCGGCGGCGAAGACACCGAATTCTTCTTCCGCCTGCACCGCCTCGGCGCACGCTACGCCGTCGCGTGGGAAGCCGTCGTCCACGAGGAGGTCACGCCCGAACGCCTGACCTACCATTGGCTCGAGACCCGCAAATACCGCTCCGGGCAAAGCTACGCGGTCTCCGCCATAAGCGCAGGCGCACGTCTGAAAATGGGCACCCTCGCGGCGCTGAAGGCTGGGCTGTCCAGCACCATGGCGCTGGCCAACGCTTTCAACACCGACCGCCGTATGTTTTGGCGGCTCCGGGCCGCGCTGCACCGGGGTGTGCTTGCAGGCTGTCTGTCGCTGAAAGAAGGCGCGCATTATGGCCATTAACGCGCTGCTGGTGGACCCGTCCTTGTTCACCGCGCCCTATAATGCTGCGCTCAACACCGGGCTGAACGCGGCAGGCGTCACTACGCTCTGGGCCACGCGTGGTTTGCGCGAAGGCGAGAAGGCCGATCTGCCCGAGGCCCAAACCGCGCCGATTTTCTATCCGGGCCTCGAGGCCTCCGCCAAACAGGCAGGGGCCGCCGCCAAGCTGCGCAAGGCCATCTCCCATATCGGCTCGCTGAAACGCATGATCGCGCTTTCGAAAAGCTGGCCCGCCGACATCGTCCATCTGCAATGGTCCGTGCTGCCCGCCGCTGATCTGCGTGCGGTCCACAAGCTCCGCCAAACCGCGCCGGTGGTGCTCACCGTCCACGACACAACGCCGTTTAACGGCAACCCGACCTCCAAGCTGCAGGTCATGGGCTTCCCGCAGGTGCTGGCCGAGGTCGACCACGTGATCGTCCACACCTCTCGAGGCCGCGATGCGCTGACCGAGGCAGGCTGCGCCACGCACAAACTCTCCGTCATTCCGCACGGCCCCTTCACGCTGGATCTCAGCCAAACCAAAGCGCACACGCCCCGCGATCCGCGTTGGACCGTCGTGCTGTTCGGGCGGCTGCAGGACTATAAAGGCGTCGATGTGCTGATCGACGCGCTCGCCGCGTTGCCGCCAGACACACGCGACGCCTTGCGCGTCGTCATCGCAGGGGAGCCCTTTTGCGACCTCGCCCCGGCACAAGCCAAAGCGGCGCAAGAAAACCTCAATATCGACTGGCATCTCGGCTGGCTCTCTGACGACGATATGGCCACGCTGATGGTAGAGGCCGACGCGCTGGTGTTCCCCTACCGCCGGATCGAGGCCAGCGGCGTCTATTACCTCACCAAATCCTTGGGCAAATGGATCATCGCCTCAGACCTGGGCGCATTCGGCGATGAAATCACGCCAGACACGGGCCATCTGGTGCCTCCCGGCGATGCAGATGCCTTGGCACAGGCCCTGTCCCAGAGCATTGGGAAGACGCCCGCACCGGGCAGCATTGGCACGGACTGGCCTGAGATTGGCCAGCGCACCGCCGCGCTATACGACCGCCTTATCGCGAACCGATAAACCGCATCTGCAGGGCGCCCGCGCCCCAACTCAAATGCATGACGCCCAGCGCCACACCGGCCCAAAGCCCGCAGGGCGAGCCGGTCCTCGCCATCATCCATACAGAGGCGCAGAGCAGGATCAGCCCGTAGCCGATCACGCCCAGAAACCCTACTGGATGGATCAGCAGCCCCGCCAAAAGGCTCAGCACGCAGATGCCCAACAGTGCCACAGGCAACATCTGGCGCAGCTTTGGGCGGTCGCCATGCTTGAGCAAGGTGCGCATCCGGCCACGCCCGTAATTGTAATATTGCCGCGCCAGCCCCCAGGGTGTGGCCCGCATGAAATAGGTCAGGCGCAGACCGGCATCGAGCCAGATCCGGCCGCCCTCTGCTCCCAGACGACGGTCAAATTCGGCATCTTCATTGTGCGAAAACTCCGGGTCGTAGCCGCCGAGCGCGCGAAAGAGCGCCAGATCAAAAGCCGCGTGATGTCCGTGATCCACGAAACGCGATTGCCTGCCGCCCCTATGGCTGGCCCCGCCAGAACCCAGCGGCGTGTCTACGATCCACGCGGCCCCTTTGGCAAAGCAGCTCTTGCCCGCTGCATCCATCGCCACGACAACGCTGGCTGCTTCTGACGCCTCAAGGCTTGCGGCCAGGTCCAACACAAAGCCCGCAGGGTAGACCGCATGCGCGTCGCAGCGCACCAGCACCTCGCGCCCCTCGGCCAAGCTTGACTGCGCCACCGCGTTCACGCCCGCCGATTGCAGCCGCGCGGGGTTGTCTAGCAGATGCAGGTTGGGTCGGGTCTTGGCCATGTCTTCTATAATGTCGCGGGTGGCGTCGGTGCTGCCGCCATCGGCCACTACAAAGATCACCTCTGCCATGTCTGGCGCATCCAGCCCCAGCGAGCTCAGGCAGTCCGCAATGAACCCCGCCTCGTTGAGCGCTGGCACCGCGACGATGATCCGGCGGCCAAGCCGGGTGCGGTTTGAGGAGGTGGTTTCGGTCACGGCGGTTCCTGCTTTTGGCCCTGCACTGGTCTAGCCAACCGCGCCGCGCATTGAAATGACAGTTCGGGGCAGGGGGCGCCGTCGCGCAAGGGCCGTGTTCTGACGGTCCCACTTGCGGCTAACTCGTCGAATCGGGGCCGCGAATCGCACTTATGGCGGTCTGGTGCCCGAATCAAACTACGGCTTGCGTCCAGAAAACTCTGTGTCATCTCGCTCGAAAGGCACAAAACTGCCTAGAAAACGAGATTGACGTGCGCGTAAACGAGAGGTCACTCCAATTTCTTCTGCGGTTTACGAATTTTTAACAGTTTACCTAAGGGAAATTCACGCTGCTTTCACACCCCCCGGGCCACACTTTGGGTGTCGGTAATTACAGCCGGCAAGGTCGGCGGGACGTCACTTACCAAGTGAAAGCGTACTGAGTATTTTAGTATCTAAGGTATTTCTCCCCCGTTCCGTTGGCCGACCATCTTCCTGAAAATACGGCCCGGCAGTTGCATTACAACTGTCGGGTCTTTCGGCATTTGGGGCAGGTTAGGCCGTCCGGCAAAGAAGACCGCTCAGCGCAGCCCGTTCTTCGCAATGAACTCCGCCAGATCCAGAATGATCTGCCCCCGCGCCGCGGCAACTGCGGCAGGCGAGGCCGCTGCCCCCTCTGCGCTCAACGGCACGTTGAGGTCAAACAACCCGCTGCGCTCCCGGCCTTCCTCGACGGCCACAAAGAACTGACCCGTCGCGCGAAACACGCCATCGGCTCCTGCGAGAAGCTGCTCGAACCGGACCTCAAGTGTCGCATCCGGGAAGGCTTCGAACGGCCACGGATCCGAGGCCACCCGCGCGCCCGTCAGCGTCGACAGATGCCGCACCAGTTCCAGCGCAATCGCTCGCTCGGGCGCGTCGGCCCACAACACATCCGTCGAGCTGATCAACACGCCAGAGGCGCCCTGCAACGTGATCTCCTCGCCCGCGGCATATGTCGGCAGCGTCACGTCGCGTATCTCCACCGAGCCGTAGCGGATGTTCACCCGTTCTGCGGCTTCGGTTGGCGGCACCGAGTACCGCTCCGCCGTGCCGCCCGCGCATCCCGCCAGCAGGCCCAGCGCCACGCATGTCGTCCATATTGAAACTCTCAACATCAGCTATCGCCCCCGGATCAATGCGCTTGGGTTGCGCTCAATGGTTTTCGCCAAAGAGGCCAGCGCCTTCGCCGCCTCCTGAATTTCGCGCAATGCGCTTTCAACGTCGCGGCCCAGTTCGTCGCCGCGGTCATAGCCACGGATGGTGCGCGCCGCTTGGTCCAGCACGCCCGACATCCGCGTCACCAGCGCAGGCAGGTCATCCGCCGCCCCCGCCACCGCATCCGCTGCCGAGCGGGCGGAGGCCAGCGCCGCGTTGGCGTTCTCGATCACGCCGCCGTCGCGCACCTCGCTCAACGTGGCCTGCAATTCGCCCAGTGCCGCGCTCAAATCGCCCGGCAGCGCGTTGAACGCGTCCGTGCCAATCACGCTGGCCGCGTTGCCCGCCAGCCGGTTGATCTCCTCGACCAGTTCCTCCAGCGCCAGCCCTTCGGCCTTGGCCGCGACACCCTGCAACGACGCGATCAGCTCAGGCACGCCCGCCACGGCGCTGTCCACGCCGGATGCCGCCTCAGCCGCGGCGTCCACCGCGCCCACCAGACGGGCCACCAGCTGTTGCTCTTCCAGCTGCGTCATCACCGCCTCCAGCCGTTCCAGCGTGGCGTTCAGCAGCACCGGTACGTTCTGCACTTCGTCCGAGCTTACCAGCCCGCGCACGTCTTCCAGCAGCCCCACCGCTTCCTCCGGCACGCCGCGCAATTCTTCCGAGGCCACGAAATCCTGTGCCGAGTCGAGGAAATCAATCGCCGAGGTCATCAGCTCTTCAATCGGCAGGTTGTTCACCCGGGTGATCACGCCCTCGACGCTTGCGCCCGCGTCCCGCATCTCGCTTTGCGCCGTCGGGATCATCGGCAGGGAGGCGGTCATGTCGGGGATCAGCTCCGTGCCCTCTTCGCCCACCTGCACCAGTTCGATCTTCAGCCCGCCCGTCAGCAGCCCGGCCGAGGCCAGCCGTGCCCGCAGCCCTTCGCGCACGCGCCCGGCCATGAAGTTCAGCGCAGCGGCGGGCGAGGGGGTGTCCTCCAGCCCCAGCCGCGCAGGCTGAATGGACAGGATCGCGTTCAGCCGCACCCTGCTGTCGCCAAAGGTCGCCCGGTCAATCACGCCCGAGACGGACTGCACCTCGCCGATTTTCAGGCCCGCCAGTTCCACGTCAGCACCCACGGTCAACCCGGCAATATTGTCCTCAAAGATCGCGCTCAGCTCCAGCGTTTCCACCTCTGAGGCGTTGAAGACGGAGTTCCGCGCGGTCTCCTCATCCTCATAGATTTGAAACACTTCCCCGTCGGAGATCCGATCCCCGCCAGACACCACCGTGTCAAAGGAAATTCCGCCCGAGACCAGCGTCGCCAGCGAGGTGAAATCAATCTCTGCCCCCGACGCGCCGATGTTGACGGAGAACCCGGACGTGTCCCAGAAGCGGGTAGAGTTGTTGATCAGTCGCCCATGCGGCTCGTAGATAATCGCCTCGGCAATCGCAAAATTGGTCACCGGAGAAATCCGGGCCTTGCCAATCCGGCCGACCTCGATGCCGTGAAAGAATATCGGCGCGTTTTCCGTCAGCTGCCCATTGGCTGTGGCCCGCAAAGCAATCTCAAGACCGGGCTTCGAGGGCCGGAACAGTGGCGCATCTTCCAGACCCATGAAGCGGGTCTCGGTCGCGCCGATCACGTCGTCCCACACGCCCTCGATGAAGACGCCCGACAGTACCGTGTCCAAGCCGCTGACGCCGCGTGCGGTCAACTCAGGCCGCACCACCCAAAAGTTCGCGCCGCTGTCGATGTAAGGCGCCACGTCCTTGTCGACACGCACGCTGACCAGAACGGTGCTCAACCCTTCCGAGAAGCCCACATCTTCCACTACGCCCACCGTGATATCGCGGTATTTCAGGGCGGTCTCGTCCTTGGTGATGCCTGCGCCATTCTGGAATTCCAGCGTGATCAGCGGGCCTTGGCTGGAATAGCTGTTCCATGCCACGCCCAGCGCAATCGCCAAGGCGGCCACCGGGATCAGCCAGACAAACGACACCCGGCTCAGCACGGATTTGCGCTGCGGCTCGATTGTGACATCTGGCGCGTCAGTGACCACGTTGGGCCTCCCCCTTGTCGCGGCTTTGCACGTCCCAGATCAGCCGCGAGTCGAAACTCTGGGCGGACAACATGGTGAAAATGACCGATAGGGCAAAAAACAGACTGGCAGGCCCCGGATCAATCGCCGCGAGGGTTCTGAGTTGCACAAGTGAGGACAGGATCGCAACGACAAAGATATCGATCATCGACCAGCGTCCGATATATTCGACGACCTCATACAAGAGGTGCCGCTGTTCAAATGACGCCACGCTGCGCCGCTGCACAGAGATCGCCAGATAGGCAATTGCAAAGAACTTGCCCAAGGGAATGACCACGCTGGCAAAAAGGATGATCGCCGCCACAAACGGCGCCCCATGCGTAAACAGCTCAATCGCGCCGCCCACAATCGTGTCCTGCTGCACCGTGAACAGCGTCCGCGTGCGCAGCATCGGGTACATATTGGCCGGGATGTAGCACATCATTCCGACAATCCACCACGCCCAGACCCGCTGCAGGCTCTTGTGGTCGCGCAGTTGCAGCCGCTTTCCGCAGCGCCCACAGGTTTCCGTTCCTTGCGGCCAAACCTGCGTGCACCGGCGGCAGCCCACCACGCCCATCTCGCGGGCGGTGATAATGGTGGCGTCGCTCATGTCTCGCGCTCCGGTTTTCTGAGCCCATCAAGCGATTTCCAGACCGTCCAGCGGCACATGAAATTGTCTTGCGCCACCACCAGCACGACCAAAATGGCAAACATCCAGAACGCGGGCCCAAAGCTCACATCCGCCAGATCGGTGATCTTGACCAAAGCCACTGCGCAGCCAATCGCGAAGATCTCCGCCATCGACCAGGGCCGCAGCGCCTCAGACAGGCGAAACGCTTTGCGCGATCCTTTTGCGGGCATCCGGTCCAGCACCACCGGGATCAAAACATAAAGTGCCAGCAATACGCGCAAGAGGGGGATGAAGATGATCAGCGCGGCCGTCGACAGCGACAGCGCGATCAGCGGACCGTCGGAAAATGCCAAAGCCGCATCAAGGATTGAGACAGAGTTCTGCGTCCCCGCGACCTTGATCGTCAGAAACGGAAATACCGTCGCCGCGATCACCAGAACCACAATCGCAATCGAAACCGCAATGATCTGCAACCCCGCTTTCGAGCGCGGCGTGATCAGCGCCGTATGGCACCGCGCACAGACCGCCCGCTCGCCATGTTCGGGCCGGGTCAATTTATACGCTGCATCGCATTGCGGGCAGACAATCAGATCGGGCAATGGTTGGGGCGGCAGCCGGGATTCCATGCTTTCAGCTTAAAGCCAGTTCCGGGGGGTGAACCACCTCAAAATGCGCGGTTTGGCCTCCGGTGACGAGAGGTTAACAGATCCGTCTTTTCGTTAAGTTTCGTGAACAAAACCTTGCCAAAAACAGCGGTCGAGTTTTGTACAAAATGGGTTTTGGCCTTCGAAATATGACCCCGTTTTGTACAAAACTCGAAAAAAGGCGGGCTTTGCGCCCATTGCCAGCCCTGTGCTTGCCGTCTGCACCCGTCCAAGCTAGCGTTTGGGCGTCCACGTCCTCGCATCTCAAGGCCAAATCCCCGTGACAATGACGCCTTTTCAAAGACTTAGCGCCCGTATCCTGAGCAAAAAGGACGATCTGATCGCGCTGACCCAAGACCTGATCCGCATTCCGACCCTCAATCCTCCCGGCGAAAACTACCGCGAAATTTGTGGCTACCTCGCCGACCGTTTGGCCCGTTCCGGCTTCGAAGTACAGCTGATCCGCGCCGAAGGCACCCCCGGTGACAGCCGCAAATACCCACGATGGAATGTGGTTGCGCGGCGCGAGGCCACCACATCTGGTGAATGTGTTCATTTCAACAGCCATATCGACGTGGTCGAAATTGGCCAGGGATGGACCCGCGACCCCTTCGGTGGAGAGCTAGACGACGGCAAGATTTATGGCCGTGGCAGCTGCGATATGAAGGGCGGATTGGCCGCCTCAATCATCGCAGCAGAAGCATTTGTCGAAGAGTTTCAAGACTTTAGCGGCTCCATCGAGATATCCGGCACCGCTGACGAAGAAACCGGAGGCTACGGCGGCGTCGCCTATCTCGCTGAAAAGAAACACTTTTCTCATGTCGATCACGTCATCATTCCCGAGCCATTACACAAAGACCGCATCTGCCTCGGCCACCGCGGCGTCTGGTGGGCCGAGATCGAAACCCACGGCGAAATCGCCCATGGAAGCATGCCTTTCCTCGGCGATTGCGCCGTCCGCCACATGGGCGCAGTGCTCTCCGAGATGGAAAAAACGCTGTTCCCGGCGCTTGCGAAAAAGCACACGGAGATGCCGGTTGTGCCCGATGGCGCCAAGAATTCTACAATGAACATCAATAGCTTACATGGCGGGCAGGCTGAGCCCGAGGAAGGTTTCACAGGCCTTCCCTCCGCCGTCGTCCCCGACCGTGCCCGCATGATCATCGACCGCCGCTACCTCATTGAGGAGTCTGAAGAGGAGGTCCGCACCGAGGTCACTGACATCCTCGACAAGCTCACCAAAGAGCGCGAAAACTTCCGCTACGACCTCCACGAGATGTGGAGCGTTTCCCCCACCATGACCGCCACTGACGCCCCCGTGGTCACATCGGTTGAAAAGGCCATTCGTGAGGTCTTGGGCAAGGATGCAGAACACGTTGTAAGCCCCGGAACTTACGACCAAAAACATATTGACCGTATCGGAAAGCTGAAGAACTGCATCGCCTATGGCCCCGGTCTTCTGGAACTCGCCCACAAGCCCGACGAGTATGTCGGCGTCGATGATATGCTCGACAGCGCCCTCGTCATGGGCCACACGCTCATCGATCTTCTACACCCAAAAGACCAACCTGCTTGAATCCGGCCGCCTAACGCTTCACTCTCTTTTCAAACTTTACGGAGGGCTTCTCATGAACCGCGCTATTTTCGGAACCGTTGCAGCAGCAGCATTATTGGCAGGCGCAACCGCGCAGGCCCGCGACGTCACCATCGGAATGCAACTTGAGCCACCACATCTTGATCCGACATCTGCTGCCGCTGGCGCGATCGATCAGGTGCTTTATTCCAATGTTTTCGAGGGGCTTACGCGGTTTTCTTCAGACGGTTCTGTCGGCCCCGGCCTTGCTGAAAGCTGGGAGATTTCCGAGGATGGGCTGACCTACACCTTCACCTTGCGCGGCGGTGTCACCTTCCATGACGGCACAGATCTGGACGCCACAGACGTCACCTTCTCGCTCGACCGCGCCCGCGCCGAAGACAGTGTAAACGCGCAAAAAGCGCTCTTCGCCAACATTGCCTCAACCGAAGCTGTTGATGCGAACACCGTGAAAGTTACGTTGACCAATCCACAAGGCAACTTCCTGTTCAACATGGCTTGGGGTGATGCGGTGATCGTGGCCCCTGAAAGCATCGAGGATATCAAAGCGAACCCGGTCGGCACGGGTGCGTTCAAGTTCTCTGACTGGAAGCAGGGCGACTCTATCACATTGGAAAAGAACGAAAATTACTGGGGTGAGGCCGCCAAGCTGGACGGCGCAACCTTCAAGTTCATCTCAGATCCCACCGCCGCTTTTGCCGCAATGATGGCCGAAGACATCGATGCGTTCTACGTCTATCCCGCGCCCGAAAACCTTGCACAATTCGAAGCCGATCCGCGGTTTACTGTCCTCGCTGGCAACACCGAGGGCGAAACCATCATGGCGATGAACAACAAACTATCACCCTTCGACAACAAGCTCGTCCGCCAAGCCGTCAGCCACGCGATTGACCGCTCCGCCATCATCGATGGTGCAATGTTCGGCTACGGCACCCCCATCGGCTCCCACTTCGCGCCGCACAACCCCGCCTATGTCGATCTGACGGGCAACTCCAACTACGACCCCGAGAAAGCCAAGGCCCTGTTGGCCGAGGCGGGTTATCCTGACGGCTTCACAACAACGCTGAAATTGCCGCCCCCATCCTACGCCCGCCGCGGCGGGGAGATCATCGCGGCGCAGCTCCGCGAGGTTGGTATCGAGACGGAGATCAGCAACCTTGAATGGGCCCAGTGGCTGGAGCAGGCATTCAAAGGGTATGATTACGGCCTGACCATCGTGTCGCATACCGAACCGATGGATATCGGCATCTACGCGCGGCCGGAATACTACTTCCAGTATGACAACCCGGCTTTCCAGCAGTTGATCACTGATCTGGACGCCGAGAATGACCCCGCAAAGCGCACCGAGATGATGCAAGAGGCTCAGAAGATCATCTCGGAAGATTATGTAAACGCTTATCTTTTCCAGTTGGCGCAAACGTCTGTGGTCAATGCGAAGCTGAAAGGCATCTGGGTTGACGCGCCGACGCAGGCCGTCGACCTGACCGCTGTCTACTGGGAAGAATAGCCTGCATCGGGGCACCTTCCGGTGCTGCGATATACGCTGACGCGCACGGGCTCGCTGCTGATCTCCTTGATCGTGGCGAGCCTTGTTATTTTCTTCACTCTTGAGGTGGTGCCGGGCGACCCGGCTTCCTTCATGCTCGGCATCAACGCGCAACCCGAGACCATCGCCGCGCTGCGCGAAGAGCTGGGCCTGAACCAATCCCCATGGGCGCGCTACCTGAGTTGGATCACCGATTTGGTGCAAGGCGATCTGGGAACGTCCTATACGTACCGCTCACCTGTTTCCGAGATCGTGGCAGAGCGCTTGGTGATCTCTTTGCCCTTGGCAGCTTACGCATTGGCGCTGACCATTCTGATCGCATTCCCGGTGGGGATTTGGGCTGCGACGCGTCGCGGCTCGTTTGCCGATATCTCCGTGATGGGCGGCACGCAGTTGGGCATTGCGATCCCGAATTTCTGGTTTGCCATGTTGATGGTGCTGGTCTTTGCGATCAACCTGCGGTGGTTTTCGGCGGGAGGCTTTCCGGGATGGGACGAGGGGTTCTGGGTCTCGATCAAGGCCTTGACCTTGCCGGCCATTTCTCTGGCGCTGCCACAGGCCTCGATTTTGGCGCGTGTGATGCGGTCGTCTCTGCTCGACACGCTCGACGAAGACTATATTCGCACGGCCCGCGCCAAGGGACTGACAAAGGGGCAGGCATTGCGCGGACATGCGTTAAGAAATGCGCTGATCCCGGTGCTGACAATCATTGGGCTGCAATTCTCGTTTCTGCTGGCGGGTGCCATCATTATCGAGAACGTGTTCTTCTTGCCGGGCCTTGGCAGGTTGGTGTTTCAGGCCATCTCGCAGCGTGATCTGATTGTGGTGGAAAGCGTTGTGATGCTGCTGGTTTTTGCCGTGATCATGGTTAATTTTCTGGTCGATCTGGCCTATAGCTGGGTGGACCCAAGGCTGCGGGGGCGCAGATGAGAAATCTCGTCCTTGGCCTTAGCCTGACCGTCTTGTTCGTCCTTGGCGCCGTGATCTCGTTTCTTTGGACGCCCTATGACCACACCTCGCTTGAGATCGCCAACAAGCTGAAACCGCCCAGCCTCGCGCATTGGTTTGGCACGGATCATTTGGGGCGCGATATCCTGTCGATGATCATGGTGGGCGCGCGTACCTCGATTGCTGTGGCCATTGTGGCTGTGGGGATTGGAATCACACTGGGCGTGCCTTTGGGGCTCCTTGCGGCGGCCAAAAGCGGTAGCTGGCTGGACGAGGTGATCATGCGGTCCAATGACCTGATCTTTGCCTTCCCGTCACTGCTGATCGCGATCATGATAACGGCGGTGTTTGGGCCTTCGGCGGTCAACGCGATCATAGCGATTGGTATTTTCAACATTCCCGTTTTTGCCCGCGTCACCCGAGGTGCGGCCTTGTCCTTATGGACGCGAGACTACGTCTTGGCAGCGCGGGTGGCGGGCAAGGGGGGCTTCCGCATCTCTGTGGAGCATATCCTGCCCAATGTGATGAACCTGCTGATCGTTCAGGGCACGATCCAGTTTTCATTAGGTATTCTGGCCGAAGCTGCCTTGTCCTATGTGGGCCTCGGGGCTCAGCCGCCGACACCAAGCTGGGGGCGCATGCTGGCTGACAGCCAGACTTTGTTCATGCTGGCCCCGCATATCACGCTGTTCCCGGGCTTTGCGATCCTGCTGACCGTGCTGGGCCTCAACCTGGCCGGAGACGGGCTGCGCGACCTGATTGACCCCAAGCTACGGCGGGGGGCGAGATGAACCTGCTGCAGATCAAAGATCTTGACCTCGATATCCATGGCACGCCGATCCTGAAGGGGGTGTCGCTGGAGATCGGTGAAGGCGAAATCCACGGTGTGATTGGTGAAAGCGGGTCGGGCAAGTCGATGACAGCGCTGTCGGTCATGCAGTTATTACCGGAGGGCAGCGCGTGTCGGGGTGAAATACACCTCGATGGAATGTCGGTGCTGGAGGCTAGCGAACCCGACCTTTGCCGCATGCGCGGAGATGCCGTGGGCATGGTCTTCCAAGAACCGATGACGGCTTTGAACCCTTTGCAGACGATCGGCGCCCAGGTGGCGGAGACGATCCGCATTCATGAGGACGTGTCACAGGCTGAGGCCATGGCGCGGGCAGGCGAGGTGTTGCGGCGCTGCGAGCTGCCACCGGAAGACTTCCCCCTCCGCCGATACCCGCATGAATTGTCTGGCGGCCAAAGACAACGCGTGGTGATTGCGATTGCCATTGCACTGCGACCAAAGCTGCTGATTGCCGATGAGCCGACCACGGCTCTGGATGTCACCACCCAGGCCGAGATTTTGCAGCTGATCCAGCAATTGGTGCGGGAAGACGGCATGTCCGTCATGTTCATCACGCACGATCTGGCGGTGGTAACCGGATTGGCGGACCGTATCTCCATCATGCGGCATGGCGAAGTGGTGGAGCAGGGCGATGGGGCCAGTTTGCATCGCTCGATGACGCATCCCTACACCAAAGCGCTCTTTGCCGCGTCCTCGCATCAGCCTGAGCGTGCCGGGCAACGCGCGGAAACGCCTCTGCTGAAGGTCGACGCGCTCGTGCGCAGCTACCCGGCGGCGCGGCGCTCTCTGTTCGGTAAGGGGGAGCGCTTCCGGGCAGTGGACGGGGTTAGCTTTGAAATCAAGAAAGGCGAAAGCGTTGGGCTGGTCGGCGAAAGCGGCTGCGGCAAATCTACTTTGACCCGCGCCATATTGGGGCTGGAGGCCGCGCAGGAAGGCAGCATTCATTTGGACGGTGCACAGGTGCTTGCAGGCGGGCAGGCCTCCGCTGAGGTGCGGCGCAAGATGCAGGTCGTGTTCCAAGACCCCTATGGCTCGTTCAACCCACGCCATAAGGTGGCGCGCCTCGTGGCGGAGCCGTTTCATCTGCTCGGGCGCAAGGCGACTGAGGCAGAAATTGACGAGGCACTCACCTCTGTTGGATTAACGTCGGGGGATAAGTTCAAGTATATCCATGAGTTTTCAGGCGGTCAGCGTCAGCGAATTGCCATTGCGCGGGCGCTCATCATCAAGCCGGAGCTGATCATTCTGGACGAGGCCGTCTCGGCACTAGATGTCTCGATCCGGGCGCAGATCTTGGACCTGTTGGCAGACTTGTCTGACACGTTCGGGCTGACCTATCTGTTCATCAGCCATGACCTGTCGGTGGTGCGCGCGATCACGGATCGGGTGTTGGTGATGAAGCAAGGCAAGATCGTTGAGCAAGGCCCCAGCGAGGCGTTGTTTTCCAACCCGCAACACCCCTATACCCAAACCCTCATCGAGGCGGTGCCAGTGCTGCCGGACGCAGACATTTCTCAGGTGGAGACGACATGACAGGCGAATGGCAGCTCGCATTGCTAAAGGAAGAGGCTGACGGGGCGCGGGTACTCGCCTGCGCTGAGCGATCCTCGGATTATATCTTGCTGGAAACAGGGCGCGTGCCCGACGCCATTTGGGTGCAGGGCTTTTTCAATGACATTCCGCCGGGGCGGACCAAAGACGACATCCTGATGTTCGGGGTTGAGCAACCGGATGGTCGCCTGTCCGGGCTGCTGGGCATGTCACCGGGCTACGAGACCGCAACGGAGTGGTATATCGGCTTGCTGCTGATCTGCGAGGATGAGCGTGGGGCCGGTTTGGGCCATGGCGTCCTGCAAGCGGTGAAAGCTCTGGCCAAGAGCGCCGGGGCGGAGAGGCTGAAGCTTGCTGTCTTGGCCAACAATCCGGATGCGCTGCGCTTTTGGGAACGGGAAGGCTTCACACGGGTTCAGGCGGCATCTGGCGATGGAGACGATGATGAGAGGGTGGTCTTACATCTGTTCCTCTGAGGTGGGTCGCAATTAGGCGTTGAATACGTATTCACAGCCAGTAGAGTTGCAAAGACCGATAGCAAATAAACCCGGAGACCGCCCGTGATGACGCCCCAGCAAATGACCGACCGTATTGTCCGTTATGGGGAGCTGAAGCCCTGCAAGACTGCCTTTATCGACGCGCATACGCCGGGCAGTGATCAGAAAGAGAACTTCACCATCATTGGCGGCGGTGTCTCAGAGAGCCCGGACCAGCATGTGCATATCGCCGACAAGATCGGGTTTAACATTGGTGCCGCGGGCCAACCGCCCAAATGCCGGAACTCCCTTCATTCGCACCGCACGGCGGAAGTATTCTTTGTGCTGAAAGGCCGCTGGCGCTTTTTCTGGGGCCGGTGGGGTGACGCCGGCGAGGTCGTGCTGGAAGAGGGTGACATTATCAACATTCCGACCGGCATTTTCCGCGGGTTCGAGAATATCGGCACGGATTACGGGATGATCATGGCCGTACTTGGCGGCGATGACGCCGGTGGCGGCGTGATCTGGGCACCACAGGTGATTGAAGACGCGGCAGAGCATGGTTTGGTGCTGGGCGAGAATGGCCGGCTCTATGACACCAAAAAGGGCGAGGCGCTGCCGGACGGTGTCAGCGCGATGCCATTGCTGAGCGATACGGAGCTTAAGGATTATCCGGAACTGACAGCCGCAGATGTGGTGCCGGGGTATGTCGCGCGGTATCAGGATATGATGTCTCTGTCTGACTGCCAGCCTGCAAAGGTGATCGGACCGGATGCGATGCTGAAGGACAAGCCCGGTTTTGACGTGGAGCTGTTATCTCGTGGCTCGCTGCCAGATGCGCCGTGGTCATCCGAGCGCAACGTGGTTCTGATGCCCATGCGCGGTCACTGGCGGTTGAGCTGGGACGGGGGCGAGGACGTCCTGAATCCCGGCGACACGTGCGCTATCCCACCGGGTTTGGCGCATAGCTTGCAGCCAGCCATGACCGGGGAAGTCTCGTGTTTCCGGGTTATCCAGACCGCCGACCCGGCGGGCAAGACGATGGGGCGCTAGCCCCGGATCAATACCTGTACGTCTGCGACATTGGTGCCGGTGCCTCCGGTGATGATCAGATCACCTGAGGCTTTCAGCGCGGCATAGGCATCGTTGTTTTCCAATAAGGCCTGTGGGTCGACACCTGCTTGTTTCATACGATCCAAACTTGTTTGGTCCACCAATCCGCCTGCCGCATCGGTGGGGCCGTCGCGGCCATCGGTTCCACCAGAGAGGAACACCCATTTGCCGGGGAGGTCAGCCAAAGCCATGCGCAAGGCAAGGTCTTGGTTGCGGCCTCCTTTGCCTGTTCCTGTCAGGGTCACCGTCGTTTCCCCACCAAAGAGGAAGATTTCACCCGACGGCATGTCCCGCCCGAGTGCCGCAAGCTTTGAAGCCACCTCGGCGACGTTGCCTTCAAGGCGATCATCAATGATCCGTGCGCGCGGATTGGCGGCCTGCATCGCCTCAAGACTCATCCGGTTCGAGCAGATGAGCGTGTTGGTGGCGGTATGTGGGGCAGGGCGGATCGTGTCTGACGACAACGCGGCTTGGACAGAGTAGGGCAGGTCTGCCCACACGGGTTTCAGCAGCGCTTGTGCATCTGACTTAGTGCCGATTGGGGCCACCGTCGGCCCGCTCGCGATGGCCCGTAGATCGTCGCCGACCACGTCGGACAGAATATAAGCCTCGATCTTCGCAGGCGCCGCGAGCACCGTCATGCCGCCGCCCTTAAGCTGGCTCAACTGTTGGCGCACCATGTTCATTTGCACGATGTCGAAACCGGCGCCGAGAAGGATTTCGTTGGTTTTCGCCTTATCCGTGAGGCTGACGCCGTCGACTGGCAAAGGTAAAAGCGCGGACCCGCCGCCCGAGATCAACGCGATCACGCGATCTTTCGCGGTGGCGCTTTGCAGGAGCTCGGCCACGGCTTGGGCCGCCTTCAGGCCGTTCTCATCAGGGACCGGGTGGCCTGCTGGCAATACCGTGACGCCCGGAATGTCTCTGTGGTTTTCGTAATTGGTTACGGCCAAGGCCGTTATGTCGCCCTCAACGTGGCGCAGGCATTCTTCGATCATCGGGCAGGCGGCCTTTCCGACGGCAATGACGATCAACCGACCCGTTGGGGCTGTCAGGGGAGCTACAAGATGCGACCGCAACGCCATGGCCGGGTCGGCGGCCTGAATGGCGGCTTGAAACAAGCGCAGAGCCTCGGCCCGCAAATTCTCTATGTCGTTTTCCATGCGCCCCTTATGGCAAGGGACGCGCAGGGCCGAAAGTGGCGTTTTCAGACGAAGCGGTTGACGATGTTTTCCAGGATTTCCTGCTGGCCGGACCGCGGGGCCGGGTTGATATCGTTTTCCGCCACCTTGGCGGCAATGCCGTCCAGCGTGTTGTCGAGCAAATCGGAGCCGTTCCAGCCTTCGTAACGGGCCTCACGTTTGGCCTCCAACTGGCCGTCTTCCAGCATGGCCGCAGCAGCCTTGAGGCCTCGTGCGCAAATATCCATGCCGCCGATATGGGCGGCGATGAGGTCTTGCGGATCGAGCGATTGACGGCGCAGCTTGGCGTCGAAATTGGTGCCGCCCGTGGCGAAGCCGCCCGCTTTGAGGACTTCGTAATATGCCAACGCGACTTCGGGCGTGTTGTTCGGGAACTGGTCGGTGTCCCAACCCGATTGGTAGTCGTTGCGGTTCATATCGATGGAGCCAAAGATGCCTAGCGAGCGCGCCATGGCCAGCTCATGCTCGAAGCTGTGGCCCGCGAGGATGGCGTGGCCCTGTTCGATATTCATCTGCACTTCAGTCTCGAGGCCGAATTCCTTCAGGAAGCCGTAGACCGTGGCAACGTCGTAATCGTATTGGTGTTTGGTGGGTTCTTGTGGTTTTGGTTCGATCAGGATCGCGCCTTTGAAACCGATCTTGTGCTTGTAGTCGACAACCATCTGCAAGAACCGCCCGGCCTGCTGACGCTCGCGTTTCAGATCAGTGTTCAGCAGCGTCTCGTAGCCTTCGCGACCGCCCCAAAGCACATAGTTTTCGCCGCCCAGCTTATGCGTGGCGTCGATGCAGGTTTTGACGGTGGCAGCTGAGAAGGCAAAGACATCAGGGTCCGGGTTCGTAGCCGCGCCCGCCATGAAGCGACGGTGAGAGAACAGGTTGGCGGTGCCCCAGAGCAGTTTTGGTCCGCCGGCGGCCATCTTCTCACCGAGATAGTCCACCATCTCCTCAAGATTTCGGGTGTTTTCCGCGAAGTTTGCACCTTCGGGGCGAATATCGGCGTCGTGAAAGCAGTAGAAGGGAACGCCAAGGATATCGAACATCTCGAAGGCGACGTCGGCTTTGAGCTTGGCCAACCCCATTGTGTCGCCAAACCAAGGCCGCTCAAAGGTTTGCCCGCCAAACGGATCACCGCCGGGCCAGGCGAAGGAGTGCCACCACGCGCAGGCAAAGCGCAGATGATCTTCCATGCGCTTTCCCATGACGGTTTCGTCAGGGTTGTAGTGGTGAAAGGCCATCGGGTTGGTGCTGTCGGGCCCCTCAAAGCTGGCTTTGCTGATGCCTTTGAAAAAGTCAGTCATGAGAGGTTCCTTAGGGCTTCGTAGGTTTGTTTGTATCGCTGGTGCGCTGCTTGGAAGTCGTCTTCCAGCGAGGTGTCTGGATCGATGGTTGCAGCGATCTTGGGTGCGGTCGCGATAGAGGTGTCTCCGGTCGCAGCCATCATCCCAAGACGCGCCGCGCCGAATGCGGCACCGAAATCGCCAGAGACGGGGATTTGGATGGGAAGACCAAGGGTCGTGGCCATGATTTCAAGCCACACGCGGGAGGCTGCGCCGCCGCCAACTGCGATAAGGCTTTCGATCTGCGTGCCGGTTCCGACCAGCGCGTCAGCGGAGTCTTTCAACGCATAAGCCACGCCTTCCAGCACGGCTCGGGTGCCGGCTTGGGTGTCGGTTTCGTGCTCTAGCCCGATCAGTGCGCCGCGTATCTTTGCATCGTTATGCGGTGTGCGCTCGCCGCCGAGATAGGGCAGGAAACAGGCCCGTCCTGGGGCCTGAACTTTGTCCAATGCGCCGGTCAGCTCTGCCGCCGTCTGGCCCGTGAGGCGGGCATACCATTCCAAGCTGTCAGCCGCCGACAAGATCACGCCCATCTGGTGCCAAGTATCCGGCAGCGCATGGCAAAACGTGTGTACGGCGCTTGCGGCATCGGGGGCATAGCTTGGTGTTGCTGCAAACAGAACGCCCGAGGTTCCAAGCGACACGAAGGCCTCGCCGGGCTTGGTGACGCCGCAACCGACTGCCGTTGCCGCATTGTCGCCGCCGCCGCCCGCAATCGGGATGCCGGCGGTCATGCCCCATTTCTTGGCCAGTGGGTCGCGTAACCCGCCCGAAGCGGCGGACCCTTCGACGAGGCTTGGCATTTGCTCGCGCGACAGCCCGCATGCACCTAGCAGGTCGTCGGACCAGTCGCGCCCGCCCACATCAAGCCACGAGGTGCCCGCGGCGTCTGACATCTCTGAGACGCGTTCGCCCGTCAGCCAAAGGCGCAGGTAATCCTTGGGCAACAAGATGCACGCGGTTTTGTCGAAAATGTCGGGCTCGTTGTTCTTGACCCAGACGAGCTTGGGCGCAGTGAAGCCCGGAAAAACGATGTTGCCTGAGACGTCGCGAAACTGGGGATCATCGTCTAGTGCGCTGGCCTCAACGTGGCTCCGTGTGTCGTTCCACAATATGCTGGGCCGTAACACATCGCCTGCTTTGTCGATCAGCGTTGCGCCATGCATATGGCCAGACAGCCCAATGCCTTTGATGGCGGATAAATCTGCCTTCACCGCCAGTGCGGACATCACTTCCGTTGTGGCAGACAACCAATCGGCAGGGGCCTGTTCGGACCAGCCAGGGTGAGGGCGAGACACAGAAAGCGCTGCGCGCGCTTCCGCGATGGGCTCTTGATCCGCGCCGATTAGAAGTCCCTTGACCGATGACGTGCCAAGGTCGATGCCCAAATACATTTCAGGCAGCCCGCTTGGGGTTCTTGCCCATAATGATCATCGACAAGATGTCGTCTTCGGTGACGTCCTCGACGCGCTCAGTGCCGATCAATGCGCCGTTCTTCATAACAGAGACACGGTCACAGAGTTCCAGCATTTCACGCGTATCGTGGCTGATCAAGAAGATGCCCAAACCCTGAGCTTTCAGCTCCTGGATGAGGTCGGCGACCATCTTGGTTTCATGAACGCCCAACGCAGCGGTTGGCTCGTCCATGATCAGGATTTTCGCGTTGAAGTAGACGGCTCGTGCAATGGCCACGGATTGGCGTTGACCACCCGACAAGGCACTGACTGGCTCCTTCAGCTTTTTGAAGTTGGGGTTGAGCCGCGCCATGATCTTGGCCGTTTCAGCCGCCATTTTGGCGTCGTCGACAAAGCCAAATGGCGATGTAAGTTCCCGGCCCAAAAAGAGGTTGGATGCGGCATCAAGGTTATCGGCCAGAGCAAGGGTCTGATAGATTGTCTCGATATTGTGGTCACGGGCATCGCGAGGCGAATTGATCTCGGCACGTTTGCCATTGATCAGGATTTCGCCGCTGTCTTTTTGATACGCGCCAGAGAGGATCTTAATCAGCGTCGATTTGCCCGCACCGTTGTGTCCCAGCAGGCCCACGACCTCGCCGGGGTAAAGATCAAGGCTGACATGGTCCACAGCGCGGATACCGCCAAAGGAGATGGAGATGTCTTTGAGTTGAACGAGAGGGGTCTCACTCATTTCGAGTTCCTCCGGTATAGAATGTCGAGGAAGACGGCGATCACCAGAACGGAGCCGACGACGACCTGTTGGATTGCAGCGTCAAAGCCGATCAGAACCATGCCTGTCTGTAGCGACTGCATAACGATCGCACCGAGAATTGCGCCGTAGATTGTCCCCACACCGCCTGCGAGGGACGTGCCGCCGATCACGGCTGCGGCGATCACATACAGCTCGTCCAAGGTCCCGAGCGCCGCAGTGGCAGAGCCGAGACGAGCGGAGGCGACGACAGCGGACAGGCCGGTAAGAAAGCCCATAAGTGCGAAGATTTTAACGGTCATCCAGCGGGTGTTGATCCCGGCAAGTTCAGCCGCCTCTGGGTTGCCGCCAATCGCGTAGACGTAGCGGCCAAACTTGGTACGCGACATCAAAATGGTCATCAAAATGGCAACGGCCACCAGGATCAGAACCGGGATCGCAAAGCCATGCGAGATAAAGATGCCCTCAGGTGGGACTTCGATGCCTTCGGCTTCTGCGTAGCGTTTGATGATGCCTTTGGGCCATGGATAGGCGTTGACGAGCATTGTTGCCCCGATCACCGCACCACAGCCGACAGCGGCCAGAAAGCCCTCTGCCCAGACAGGGCGCAGGTGAAGATCGAAGTTCTTGCGCTTGCGACGGCCCAAAACGATCAGCGACAAGACCGCGATGCAGCCGATAATGCCGACAATCCAACTGCCCGTGCTGCCAACAGCGCCATACGGACCACCACCGAGCAGCTTGAAGGTTGCGTCGACGGGGGAGATCGTCTCGCCGCGTGCGACAAGGAAGCCCACACCGCGCCAGACGAGCAGGCCACCCAACGTTACGATGAACGCAGGGATTGTCCCGTAGGCAATCATGTAGCCTTGAAAGCCACCAATGAGCGTGCCGACGATAAGCCCGGCCAGAATGGCTAGGATCCAGATCATCGGATGCCCGAGGCCCAGATATTGCGGCAAGATATTGACCTGCAACGTCCCCATGACAATTGCGATAAAGCCCAGCATGGAGCCGACCGAAAGATCGATATGGCGTGTGACGATCACC
The DNA here is from genome assembly GCA_947494645.1 of uncultured Litoreibacter sp. Classification (GTDB taxonomy): domain Bacteria; phylum Pseudomonadota; class Alphaproteobacteria; order Rhodobacterales; family Rhodobacteraceae; genus Litoreibacter. The sequence continues at coordinate 1,555,715 of CANLVO010000001.1, read as the reverse complement.
AGAACCATGCCCGTGGCCATGATCCCGATGGAGGAGGTTTGGACGGACAGGTTCCAAAGGTTGCGCGGCGTCAAGAACGCGCCAAAACCGTTGACCAGCTGGCCGTAGATATGAAAGCCGCCCCAGATCAGGGCGAGGGCCGCGAGCATCCCCAAGAGCCGGGTGTCGACCTCGGTCTCGCGCAGGAACCGCGAGATGGCGCCGTCTTGCTTGTCGGTGCCGCTGCTGGGGCTGGTGTCAGGTGTGTCGGTCATGGGCATGGCCTCGGACGTTTGCACGCAAAGAGCCGGCTCCTTGAACAGGGCGGGGCACAGTCGCGGCAGGAATGAGTGGTTGGGTGTTTTGTGGCACCGGCGAGAGGAAGCCCGCCGGTGCCGATTGGTCAGTGAAAGCTTAGCAGCCGGCTACGCCGTCCTGTGCACCTTCGCAGACTTTGTCTTTTGCGATGTGGCCCGCTTCAATCACCAGGTTGATGTTGGCCTGTGTGATCGGAGTTGGGTCCAGCAGGATCGCGTTCATCTCTACGCCTTTTGCGCCACCGGAGAACTTGCCAGCGCCTTCAATGGCGTCCATCGCTGTGCCGTTGGCCAGGGCCACGGCAATCTCGCCAGCCGCTGTGCCCAGGTCGATGCTGTTTTTCCAAACAGATACCGACTGCGTACCACGTGCAACGCGGTTCAGCGCAGCGTGGTCACCGTCTTGGCCACCGATTGGAATGTTCAGACCTTGGGCTTCCAGTGCAGCGATAGAGCCGCCTGCCATGCCGTCGTTCTGGGACAAAACAGCGTCGATGTTGTTGTTATTGGCGGTCAGGATTTGCTCCATGTTCTTCTGAGCATTGTCCGGCTTCCAGCCATCGGTGAAGGCTTCGCCAACGATTTTGATCGCACCGGAGTCGACGGATGGTTGAATGACTTCCATCATGCCTTCCAGCAGGAAGCCCGCGTTTGGATCGCCTTTGTCACCCTTGATGATGGCGTAGTTGCCTTCAGGGACCTTCGCGAACACGGTCTCCGCGATGATGCGGCCCACGCCTTTGTTGTCGAATGTCAGGTAGAAGGTACGCTGGTCTTCGATCAGACGGTCATAACCGATCATTGGGATACCTTCGGCTTCAGCAATATCTAGTGCCGGGCCGATGGCGTCTTTGTCTTGTGCCAGAATGATCAGAGCATCAGCGCCTTGGGCGATAAGAGCCTCGATGTCTGTCAGTTGCTTGGACGCAGAAGACTGCGCGTCAGCAGAAATGTAGTTCGCGCCAGCGGCGTCCAAAGCGGCTTTGATCGCGGCTTCGTCAGTTTTCCAGCGCTCTTCTTGAAAGTTAGACCAGCTAACGCCGACTGTTTTCGCGTGGCCGTCCGCCAATGCTGCTGTTGTTGTAAAGCCGGCGAGTGCAATCGCGGCCACTGTCAATGCTTTACGCATGAGATCCTCCCAATGTTAATGCCGTGCCACGACTCCTCCGTCGCACCAGCAGCCCCTTTTGATTCGAGGCCTCACCAGCATGGCACAATTAATTCAGCTGTCAAAATTAATTTGACGCATCGTCTAAAATAACCCAATCATGAGTCGTCGTTTTCGCAGTTTTCAACATGAATCACGGTATGGCGACAGCGATGGGAGGAGTTCGTACGGTTTCGCGGCGCAAAAAGCGCTTGAAATCCAAACGCTTTCTTTCATTCGAAGAACAAACTGAGGGCCAGAGCATAGTTTTCATGCTGAAAGAAAAGCAAAACCTGACCGATCTGCAAAGCAGCCTTCCGGCTGAGAGCCTGGATTTGCCTCTTGGGTGCGGGCCGTTGCTTCCTGCCGAGGGGGGGCAGCCGAAACCTCTGCGCCAGCAGGTGTTTGAACGCGTGCGCAGCGCCGGGCAAACTTCGCGGATTGATGTAGCTAAGGATCTCGGTATTTCGCCGGGTTCGGTTACGCAACTGACCTCAGAGATCATCGCATCCGGTCTTATTGTTGAGGCGGAGTCGCCCCATGATGCGCATACGCGCGGGCGTCCTCCAGTTGCTTTAAGGATTGCACCCGGCGCGGGTTATGTGGTCGGGATGAAGCTTGGCGACTTTATACATTCTGCAGTGGTCGTGGATTTCGCAGGGGCGCCGATTTGCGAATATGACTGTGCGGCGCGCGCGCAGCGCCATGAGCCCGACGGGTTGGTCTCCGACGCGCGTGCGATCCTGATCGCGCTGCTGGAAAAGGCGGATTTGTCGATTGACCAGATCTCAGCGGTTGGGGTCGGGATTGCGGGCATTGTAGATCACGACATGGGTGTGGTTCCATGGTCGCCTTTGTTGCGTCCGCGTAACGTTGCTTTGCGGGACCTACTGTCTGACAAAATGGGGGTGCCCGTTCATCTCGACAATGATGCGAATGTTCTGACGCTGGCCGAGCTTTGGTTTGGTGCGGGTCGCGGGCGCCAGTCCTTTGCGGTTGTGACCATTGAATATGGTGTCGGTATGGGGCTGGTTTTAGACAATCGGCTATATCGTGGCTCGGGCGGCCTGGGGCTCGAGCTTGGCCACACCAAGGTTCAGTTGGACGGCGCTTTGTGCCGCTGCGGCAAGCGGGGTTGTCTGGAGGCCTATCTGGCCGATTACGCGTTGGTGCGCGAGGCCCGCGTGGCGCTTGATATGAAGAGCGAGCCGTTCGGCCCTGTCGATATCATGCTCGAGACGCTGTACGAGCAGGCGAAAGCAGGCAACCAGCATGCGCGGACCATTTTCAATCGTGCGGGCCGCTACCTTGCATTGGCACTAAGCAACGTCGTTCATCTGTTTGACCCTAACCTGATCATCTTGTCGGGGGAGCGGATGCGGTATGACTACCTCTACGCCGAAGAAGTGATGGCCGAGATGGAGGGCCTGACACTCGACAAAGGTCGGCCGCCACCCGAGGTCGATATCAATGTCTGGGGAGGGTTCGTCTGGGCGCGTGGCGCGGCGGCTCTGGCTTTGTCATCTGTCACGGACGAGTTGTTCGGGGCAGGGCGGGCGGAGGCATGAGGGCGCTTATCGTGCTCTTGCTCTTGCCTGGCTTCGCCTTGGCGGACCCGAGATTTGAGCCGCGACCCTTGCCCGGCGGGCATGTCTATGCCGGCGGTTGGGAACACTTCGTGGGCGGCGGTGTCGCTGTGCTAGATTGCAACGGTGATGGGTTTGATGACCTGTTCATGGCGGGCGGTGAGAACGCAGCGCAGCTCTATATCAATGAGACTGATGAGGCTGGAGGTAAGCTGGCGTTCTCCGAAGGTGTGATGGAGCCGATCACGGACGTCGTTGGGGCCTATCCGTTGGACATCGACAGCGACGGGCTGCTTGATCTGGCCGTATTGCGCGTTGGGGCCAACCTGCTGCTAAAGGGCGGGCCGGATTGCAGCTTTACCGACGCTTCGCAGGAGTGGGGCTTTGAAGGCGGTGACCGCTGGACCACTGCGTTTTCCGCCACATGGGAGGCCGGGCAAACCTGGCCAACGCTCGCCTTTGGCAACTATGTGGACCGCGCCGACCCCGACGGACCTTTCGAGGCCTGTGACGCGAACGAGCTGCATCGCCATGACGAAGACGGCTATAAAGCCATGCTGCTTGAGCCGGGATTCTGCGCGCTGTCCATTCTGTTTTCAGATTGGAACCGTGACGGCACGCAGGACCTGCGCATGTCAAATGACAGGCATTACTACGTCAGCGGCGGGTCGGAGCAAATGTGGGACATGCCGGACCTAACACTGATGCAAGGTGACGGCTGGAAGCCGATCAGCATTTGGGGCATGGGGATCGCGTCGCGTGACATTACTGGGGACGGTCGTCCTGAGGTGGTTTTGACCTCGATGGGTGACCAACTGATGCAGATTGCCAGTGATACGGGGTACGAAGCGGCTCCGTTTGGCATCGGGTCCTATGCGCATCGACCCTATACCGGTGATGATGGCAGGCCATCGACCGGCTGGCATGCACAGTTTGGGGATGTGAACAACGACACCCGTCCGGATCTGTTCATTGCCAAAGGCAACGTCGATCAGATGCCGGGCCTTGCAACCAAGGATCCCAACAACCTGCTCATGCAAGGCGCAGACGGCATTTTTACGGAGGCAGGCGATGTCGCGGGCATCGCAAATTTCGCACGTTCGCGCGGGGCGGGGCTGGTTGATCTCAACAATGACGGTTTGCTGGATATTGTCGTGGTCAACCGCCGTGCGGAGGCGGAGCTATACGAAAATGTGACACAAAACGCAGGCAACTGGATCGCGGTGTCGCCGCGCTTATCGGGGGCCAATCTGAATGCGGTTGGCGCTTGGGTCGAACTTCGCGCAGGCGGCGTGTCGCAGGAGCAGGAAGTGACGGTTGGCGGCGGTCATGCCAGTGGGCAGGCCACAGCGCTCCATTTTGGTTTGGGTGACGCGGTTAGTGCGGAGTTGCGGGTGCTCTGGCCGGATGGGTCCTTGTCGGAGTGGCAAGCTTTCGATGCCAATAGGCGCGTAATTATATTGAAAAAATAAGGCTTTACCGGTCAATCTTAAGGCCGCTTGGGACACGGTCGGGAATGCCGAGCCGTCCTTCCAGCGCAACGGGATCTTCAAGAGTTTCAAGGAACAGGATGATTTGGTCGATTTGCGCCTCGGACAGATCAGCCTTGTAGCTCACTGCGCTTGCGGCGATTGCGTGGGTTTCCTCTGGGCGATCAAGTACCCACCAGTCATCGGCCTGAAACTTTGGAAAGACCGGAGTCTCGCGTTCAAAGCGCGCGACGGACCCTTTCGGATCAGTATGCTCAGGCAGGAATTGCGTGAGATCGGCGTAAGCGCCGTTATGCCCGTAAGGCGCTGTCTTTGTGACATTCCTCAAGCTGGGTGTACGAAATGCGTACGCATCTTCGGGAAGCCCCGTGACCCGCATCCGGCCGATGTCACGGCGATGGCTTTCAAACCGGGCGGCCTTGCCCGGGCCAAATTGCGGCAAACCCATCGCGTGAAAGTCATGGTCTGTTTGAAGCGCGCCGGAATGGCAGTCGCTGCATCCTGCTTCCCCGTAAAACAAATCATATCCGGCCTGTGCTTTTGAAGGCAGGGCGCCACCGCGAAGGTAGGCGTCAAACGGCGCGGTATCGGAGCGCCATTCATGGGCGATAAACACCGCGATCGCGTTGGAAATATCGGTGAAGGCGATCTCCCGGCCGGCCTTGATCTCAGGATAGATGGCTTTGAACTGATCGCGGTATTCAGGGATGGCCTCGACGCGTTTGGAAATCAAATCCCACGCGCCACCCGGCCCGGTGATTCTGCCAGAGCGCACCATTTTGGAGATGTCATTCTCGCTGTAATGTCCTGCCATTTCGTCGGCGCTCAGCACGGGAAACATGGTTTGGGCGGACAGCATATTGGCAAAACCTTGGGTCATATCCGTGTCCATCGGTGTGCGCAGGCCGCCGGGTTGCGAGGCATCCACTTCGACACGGCCGTCGTGGAACAGTCGGGTGAACTCTTTTGCGCCAAGGTTGAAGAGCGCTTGGGCGTGCCGTGGAATACGTTGCTCCGGCATATTTTGCGGATCGGGATGTCGTTCAGGCCCAAGACCGATGCCGCCTTCGCCGATGGAAAGTGACACCCCGTCGCCCGTTGCGAATTCCGGGTGATGGCAGGTTGCACAGGAAATGTTCTTGTTCCCCGACAGAATTGGGTCGTAGAAAAGCAATTGGCCTAGCTTCGCTTCTTGCAGGTCAATCTCCATAAAGTCGCTGTTGCTGAGCGGCTTTGGGCGGCCATCGGCCCAAACTGGCGCTGCAGAAATCGCCACCGCGAGTGACGAACACAAAGACGGAATGATAATGCTTTTCATCATGTTGCAGAGTTTAGCTCATGCAGTACTTGGAGCAAGCGAGAACCGAACTAATCCCAAGTTTTAAACAGTCATTCTGCGCCAGCGGGGTCGCAGAACTTCCGTGGCGCTTGATAATGCTGAGGTCGCGCCCATTTCAAGCAGGCGACCCTGCGGGAACGGCCTCTTGCAGCCGGATTCTTCCGCAACTAACGTCATCTTCATCTTTCGCGCGTAACTCGCGTGACTAACGCACCCATACGTGCAGACAAAACAGGCAGGCAGGCTATGACCGATCCGATTGAAACCTACATGAACCTCGTGCCGATGGTGGTCGAGCAAACCAGCCGTGGCGAACGCGCCTACGACATCTTCTCCCGCTTGCTGAAAGAGCGGATTATTTTCCTCAACGGCCCGGTGCATGACGGGATGAGCCAGTTGATCGTCGCGCAGCTTCTTCACCTTGAGGCTGAAAACCCGTCAAAGGACATCTCGATGTATATCAACTCGCCCGGTGGCGTGGTGACGGCGGGTCTGTCGATTTACGACACGATGCAATACATCCGTCCGAAGGTTTCGACTTTGATTGTCGGGCAGGCGGCGTCCATGGGGTCGCTGTTGGCCTGTTCGGGTGAGCCTGGCATGCGGTTTGCGCTGCCCAACGCGCGGATCATGGTGCACCAGCCGTCGGGCGGATATCAGGGGCAAGCCACAGATATTCAGATCCACGCCGAAGAAACCCTGAAGCTCAAGAAACAGCTTAACGAGATCTACTCCAAACACACCGGACAAAGCGTGAAATCGGTCGAGAAAGCGCTGGAGCGGGACAACTTTATGTCCCCTGAGGAGGCGCTGGAATGGGGTCACCTTGACGAGATTGTGACCAGCCGCGCGAGTGACGACGAAAAGTCATAATGCCAACACGATAGGCGGCGATAAATACTTGGGCGTTGCGGGAAAGACTCTGCCGCGCCCAAGTCTGGGATTTTCGGATTGTGCCTCCTTGGTGGCTGGCCTAATCTTCCGGACAAATACAAGTGTTGGCCGATTGTATGGCTGGCAATAGCGTTAATTTCCTGGCGATACCGCAGATAGGTGTGTGATGGCGAACAATTCCGGTGACAGCAAAAACACCCTCTACTGTTCTTTCTGCGGAAAGTCTCAGCATGAGGTGCGCAAGCTCATTGCGGGCCCCACGGTGTTCATCTGCGATGAATGCGTTGAGCTGTGCATGGATATCATCCGCGAAGAGACGAAAACTGGCGGGCTGAAATCCTCCGAAGGCGTTCCAACCCCACAAGAGATTTGTGATGTTTTGGATGACTATGTGATCGGTCAGGGCCACGCGAAACGCGTGCTCTCGGTCGCGGTTCACAATCACTATAAGCGGCTCAACCACTCCGCCAAATCCGGCGATATCGAGCTGGCGAAATCCAATATTTTGCTGATCGGCCCGACGGGCTGCGGTAAGACACTGCTGGCCCAAACGCTGGCACGCATTCTGGACGTGCCGTTTACTATGGCGGATGCAACGACGCTGACAGAAGCGGGCTATGTCGGTGAAGATGTCGAAAACATCATCCTCAAGCTTCTGCAGGCGTCAGAATATAACGTCGAGCGCGCACAGCGCGGCATCGTTTATATCGATGAGGTCGACAAGATTACGCGTAAGTCTGATAACCCGTCTATCACGCGCGACGTGTCGGGCGAAGGCGTTCAGCAGGCGCTTCTGAAAATCATGGAAGGCACGGTTGCATCCGTGCCGCCACAAGGCGGCCGCAAGCATCCGCAGCAAGAATTCCTGCAGGTCGACACGACGAACATCCTCTTCATCTGCGGTGGCGCATTCGCGGGCCTTGAAAAGATTATCGCGCAGCGTGGCAAAGGCTCTGCCATGGGCTTCGGAGCTGACGTGCGGGACGAAGAAAACAAAGGCGTCGGCGAGTTCTTCCAAGAACTTGAGCCTGAAGACCTGTTGAAATTTGGTCTAATTCCGGAATTCGTCGGCCGCTTGCCGGTTATCGCGACGCTGGAAGACTTGGACGAAGACGCGCTGGTCACTATCTTGACGCAACCCAAGAATGCCTTGGTCAAACAGTACCAGCGACTGTTTGAGCTGGAAGACGCGCATCTCAAGTTCACCGATGATGCGCTAAGCGCGATCTCCAAACGTGCAATCGAACGTAAAACTGGCGCACGGGGGCTGCGGTCCATTCTGGAAGATATCCTGCTCGACACTATGTTCGACCTGCCCGGTCTGGAAAGTGTCGACGAGGTCGTCGTCAACGAGGAAGCTGTTGGCCGCGAAGCCAAACCGCTGATCATTTACGGCGAAAAGAAAAAGAAGGCCGAAGCCGAAGCCGGCTAAGGATGTTCGCTTGAAGAACGGCAAACCGGTTGCTGAAACGCAGCCGGTTTTTCTATGAGGAGAACCAAGATGGCAATCAAACGCATTCATTCCGGCGGGGCATTTGAACCCAAGGTCGGCTATTGCCGCGTCGTGGTCGCAGGCGACTGGGTCCATGTCTCGGGCACCGTGGCGGCGCCGGAAGAAAACGGCGAGCCGCCTGCGGGTGCGAAGGCGCAATGCGACAGCGCGCTCTCTATCATCAAAAAGGCCTTGCAAGAGGCCGGGTGCGGCTTTGAGCATGTTGTGCGCGTGGCCTACATCCTGCCCGACCGCCATGAGTTCGAGGCCTGTTGGCCAGCGCTGAAGGCCGCGTTCGGCGACAATCCACCAGCGGCCACGATGACGGAATGTGGGCTGATCGACCCAAAATACAGGATCGAAATCGAGGTCACGGCATACAAAGGCGCATGACGGCACGCGGTTCGTGAGCCTTGCCACTGGACCTTCGCGCGCCCATGGGCCATATCTCAACTAACGTATTTGGAGGCACCCCGATGGGCATTCTCAACTCGATCTTGCGCGCAGTGACCTGGTGGAATGGGCAAACGCTCAACACGCAGTTTTGGACGTGGCGCAACGGTCAGAAAGTTGGTGAGGATGACGAAGGAAATATCTTCTATCAGTCCGCCAATGGTGAGCGTCGTTGGGTGATCTACAATGGCGAGGCGGAGGCCTCACGGGTCAGCCCGGAGTGGCATGGCTGGTTGCATCACACCTACAAAGACGCCCCGACTGAAGCACCGCTCAAGCGTAAAGCCTGGGAAAAAGAGCATCAGGAAAACCTAACCGGGACCCCAATGGCTTATGCGCCAGCGGGCTCGATCCGGCGACCGGAACCGGCAGACCGGCGTGACTATGAGGCGTGGTCACCCGAAGGGTAAAACGCCAAGGGGCGGATCAAATGGCTGAAAACACGACAGAAATTCTAGTTGGAACCGCGGTGCTCGGTGTCGCCGCGGCTTTTGTATTCTATGCGGCTGGGCAAACCGGGTTTGCCGCACAATCCACTGACAGCTACGCTTTGTCGGCCAGCTTCCGTTCGGCGGAGGGGGTGTCTGTGGGAACGGATGTCAGGTTGGCGGGCGTGAAGGTTGGGACCGTCACGGGGCTTGATCTGAATGCGGAGACGTTTCGCGCGGATACGTCTTTTACTGTGAGAAACGACATTGAGATCCCGGATGACAGCGCGATCTCGATTTCGTCTGAGGGGTTGCTAGGTGGCAGTTTTGTCGAGATCATTCCAGGTGGCTCGCCGTTCAACCTTGATCCCGGTGGCGAGATTGAGGACACGCAAAGCTCGGTCAGCCTTGTCAGTCTGCTATTGAAATTCGTGTCAGGCAGCGACGAGTGAGGCTGCTTGCTGGCATTTTGTGCATTTGTATCAGCACGTTACCTCTTCCAGCTCAGGTTACTATTGAGGGCGACAACACCACGATTAGGCTTGGCAATGACGGTCGAAGACCGGGGACGTCCAAGAATGTTACGACGAAGGTGCGTGCGGAGGTAACGCCGGCAGAGGCGGCGGTGTTACGGGGGCTTGATAAGCTGTCGGGTGAGAGCGAGGACATCGTGATGACCCGCCTTGTGCCTTTGGAATTTGGGCGCCTTGAGATCATCATGCATGATTGCCGCTACCCGAGGAACAACCCGAACGGCGACGCCTATGTCCAATTAACTATTGTAGACAATGGGTTAGACAAGACGGTCTTTCAGGGATGGATGGTTGCATCGAGCCCGGCGCTGAGCGCCTTGGACCATCCGAGATATGACGTCTGGGCGCTTAGGTGCAAACTTGATGACCGGACACCGGCTGTGGTTGCTGGTGAAAGTTCGCCTCGACCTTTAGTGCGGCCCGAAGGGCTTGGTGGTAACTAGATCTGGAAATTTCTGTTGCGCCTAAAGAGCTTAGGTGGGGCGTGATGAATTGGGTGTCGAAGAGGCGGAAGCCTCCGGCTTTGAGGCGGGACACCAGATAGGCAAGCGCGATCTTAGACGCGTCGCGGCGGCGCGAAAACATGCTTTCCCCGAAATATGCCCCCCGCAAGGTGACGCCGTAGACGCCGCCGACCAGCTCGGAGCCGTCCCAAACCTCCACAGAATGTGCATGGCCTTCGTGGTGTAAGGCCATGTAAATGCTGAATATTTCTGCGTTTATCCAAGTCTCTTCGCGATTGGCGCAGCCCTCGACCACGCCTGCAAAGTCGGTGTTGATGCGGATGTCATAGGGTTCGCGCAGGATGGTCTTGCGTAAGGATCTGGAGATGTGGAAATCGTCCAGTTTTATGACGCCTCGGCGGTCGGGATCGACCCAGAACAGGTCCTGGTCGTCGCGGGACTCGGACATCGGGAAGATGCCACGGGCATAGGCGGTCAGGATCAGCTCAGGTGTCAGAGTTTTGTACATTTTGGGGTAAGATATTTAGGGTCAAAACCCATTTTGTACAAAACTTTCGGGCCAGATTCCTAACCACTTGTTAAGTATTGGCCTCCAGCCATTTTTCCAGCCAGTGGATATTGTAGTCGCCGGTCAGAACCGCGTCCTCTTCCAAGAGCGCGTGGAAGAGCGGCGTCGTGGTGTCGATGCCGTCGACGATCAATTCTCCCAAAGCGCGCTTGAGCCGAGCGAGGGCGGCGGGGCGGTCGGGGCCGTGGACGATCAGTTTGGCGATCAGCGAGTCGTAATAGGGCGGGATTGAGTAGCCGTCGTAGAGCGCGCTGTCCATCCGCACACCGAGACCGCCGGGAGCGTGGTATTGCGTGATCTTGCCGGGGCAGGGTGTGAACTGCGGAACTTTCTCTGCGTTGATGCGGACCTCAATAGCGTGGCCGTTGATCTTGAGGTCGTCTTGCGTGATCGACATCGGCAGACCGGCGGCGACGTTGATTTGTTCGCGGACCAGATCGACGCCGAAAATGGCTTCCGTCACAGGATGCTCGACCTGCAGGCGGGTGTTCATTTCGATGAAATAGAACTCCCCGTCTTCATAGAGAAATTCGACCGTGCCTGCGCCTGCGTAATCAATGGAAGCGACGGCGTCGGCGCAAACCTTGCCGATCTTGGCGCGGGTGGCCTCGTCGATGGCCGGGCCGGGGGCTTCTTCGAATACCTTTTGATGACGGCGCTGCAAGGAGCAGTCGCGTTCGCCCAGATGTACGGCTTTGCCTTTGCCGTCGCCAAAGACCTGAATTTCGATATGGCGGGGGCGACCGAGATACTTCTCGATATAGACCTCGTCATTGCCGAAGTTGGATTTGCCTTCAGAGCGTGCGGTGCGGAAGGCGTTTTCCATCTCGCTTTCAGAATTGGCGAGCTTCATGCCTTTGCCGCCGCCGCCTGCGGTGGCTTTGATGATGACGGGGTAGCCGATCTCTTTGCCGACTTGCAGCGCGGTTTCCAGATCGGGCACGCCGCCGTCAGAGCCGGGCACGCAGGGCACGCCCAGCTTTTTCATCGTGTCCTTGGCGGTGATCTTGTCGCCCATGACGCGGATATGCTCCGCTGTGGGGCCGATAAAGGTGATGCCGTGATCTTGCAGGGCTTGCACGAAATTCGCGTTTTCCGACAGGAACCCATAGCCCGGGTGGATCGCCTCGGCGCCGGTGATTTCGGCAGCCGAGATAATGGCGGCAACGCTGAGATAGCTTTGCGTGCCGGGGGGCGGGCCGATGCAGATGGCCTCGTCAGCCATGCGGACATGCATTGCGTCGGCGTCGGCGGTGGAATGCACGGCGACCGACCCGATGCCCATTTCCCGCGCGGCGCGGATGACGCGAAGGGCAATCTCGCCCCGGTTGGCGATCAGGATTTTCTTGAACATGGCTTATTCGATGATCATCAGGGGCGCGCCAAACTCAACCGGCGAGCCGTCTTCGACGAGGATACGTTTTACCGTGCCGGATCTGGGCGCGGGGATTTGGTTCATCGTCTTCATCGCTTCGATGATCAGGATGGTCTGGCCTTCTTTGACCTTGTCGCCTTGGCTGACAAAGGAAGGTGTGCCGGGCTCTGCCTGCAGATAGCAGGTGCCAACCATGGGCGAGGTGACGGCGCCCGGGTGCTGGGCGGGATCATCGGTGCTGGTTGCGGGCGCGGCGGCTGGCACCGCGGGTGCTGCAGCGGCGGGCGCGGGCGCGGAGGCCGGAGCCGGGGCAGGTGCCGCGACCACGGCCTGTACTGCATTGCCGCCTTTGGAGACGCGCACATCAAGGCTGTCATCGGTGCTGTATTCGCGTTTGACGCGCAGCTCGGTCAGCTCGTTTTCGTTCAAAAGCTCTGCAAGTGCCTTGATGAAGGCGACGTCGCTGTCATGTGGCGTCTTTGCCATCCGGGAATACTCCTCACCCTTACCGCGTCCCGGTGACCCGGGATCTGTCATTGCACATGCTTATAGGGCAAGCGAGGGGAGGTGAAAAGTGAGCAATGTCATGTGACGTTCCCCGGAATTGGGGGCGGCTACGCGTCAGCCTCTGCGACTTTGGCTTTGTAAATGCTTTCGGGCACCACGTCGGGCATGGAATCGACCACCGCGACCTGCATCTCTGCGCGTTTGGGCGTTTGCAGAGGCGGGCGGTCGGCGAATGTGGTGTCGGCACCGTCTGCCTTTGTGTTGGGGGTCACGGCACGCGCGCTGATCTGGTCTGTCGCGGGGCGGTCCGCCGTCTGGGATGGGATGGCCACCGTCGGGGGCTCAGGCACAGAGCTGCGTGGCGTGTGGACGCCCACATTATGTGCCGCGCCGATCATTTGGTTTGTAAGCATCTTGGTCCTCTTGTCTTGAGGCCCCCACGCGCCAGATGCTGTCGCCCGGCCCTTAATGATGCGTAAACAGGGCCGGGGGAGTTTCTTAAGATTTGGCTAAAATCGCCTCGGGATTACCCGCGGTTCATCCGGTTCTCGATCAGGTCATCGACCACCGATGGGTCGGCCAAGGTGGACGTGTCACCGAGCGCGCCGAAGTCGTCTTCGGCAATCTTGCGCAGGATGCGGCGCATGATCTTGCCGGACCGGGTCTTCGGCAGGCCGGGGGCCCATTGGATGAGATCCGGCTTGGCGATGGGGCCGATGTCTTTGCGGACCCAGACCTCAAGCTCCTTGCGGAGTTCTTCGGAGGGTTCCTCCCCGCCCATAAGGGTGACATAGGCGTAGATGCCCTGACCCTTGATATCATGCGGATAGCCGACCACGGCGCTCTCGGAGACCTTGGGGTGCGCGACGAGGGAGCTTTCGACCTCCGCCGTGCCCATGCGATGGCCGGAAACGTTGATGACGTCATCGACCCGGCCGGTGATCCAATAGTAGCCGTCTGCGTCGCGTTTGCAGCCGTCGCCGGTGAAGTAATAGCCTTTGTAGTCGTCGAAATAGGTTTTCATGAAGCGTTCATGGTCGCCAAAGACGGTGCGCATCTGCGCGGGCCAGCTGTCGGCGATGCAGAGCACGCCCTCGGCCTCGGTCGTGGTGATTTCCTCGCCTGTGGTGGGCTCTAGGATCACGGGTTTGATGCCGAAGAAAGGCGTGGTGGCGGAGCCTGGTTTGGTGGTGGTGGCACCGGGCAGGGGCGTCAGCAGGTGGCCGCCGGTTTCGGTTTGCCACCACGTGTCGACGATGGGGCAGGTGCCTTTGCCGACCACCTCATGGTACCAGTTCCAGGCTTCCGGATTGATCGGCTCGCCCACGGTGCCGAGCACTTTGATGGAGGAGAGATCGTAGGGCTCCACAAAGCTGTCGCCTTGGCCCATGAGCGCGCGGATGGCGGTGGGGGCGGTGTAGAACTGGTTCACTTTGTGCTTCTCGCAGACGGCCCAGAACCGGCCTGCGTCGGGGTAGGTGGGCACGCCTTCGAACATTAGCGTCGTCGCCCCGTTGGCCAGAGGTCCGTAGACAATATAGCTGTGGCCGGTGACCCAGCCGACATCGGCGGTGCACCAGAAGATATCGCCGTCATGGTAGTCGAACGTGTATTGGTGCGTCATCGAGGCGTAGACGATGTAGCCGCCGGTCGTGTGGACCACGCCTTTGGGCATGCCGGTCGAGCCAGACGTGTAGAGGATGAAGAGCGGGTCTTCGGCGTTCATTTCTTGCGGAGGGCAGTCGGCGGGGACATCGGCCTCCATCTCGTGCAGCCAGTGGTCGCGGCCATTGGTCATGGCGACGTCGCCGCCGGTGCGGCGGACGACCAGCATTTGAGCGTCGTGGGTGACGGCGTCGAAGGCTTTGTCGCAGTTCACCTTAAGGGGCGTGTTCTTGCCGCCGCGCGGGGCCTCGTCGGCGGTGATAACGACCTTGGCTTGCGACCCGTTCACGCGGGCGGCCAGCGCGTCGGCGGAGAAACCCGCGAAGACGATGGAATGGATGGCGCCGATGCGGGTGCAGGCGAGCATGGCGACGGCGGCCTCGGGGATCATCGGCATGTAGATCACCACCCGGTCGCCTTTGCCCACGCCCATGGCCTTCAGCACATTGGCGAATTTGCAGGTGCGGGCGTGCAGCTCGTTATAGGTGATATGGAGTGCTGCGTCGGTGGGGCTGTCTGGCTCCCAGATGATGGCGGTCTGATCGCCACGGGTCGCCAGATGGCGGTCGATGCAGTTGGCCGACACGTTGAGCGTGCCGTCCTCGTACCATTTGATGTCGACCTTGCCGTGTTCGTAGGTGGTGTCTTTGACCTTTGAGTAGGGCTTGATCCAGTCGATGCGCTTGCCGTGCTCGCCCCAGAAGGCGGCCGGGTCGTTGATGCTGTCGGCATACATCTTGTCATAGGTTGCCTTGTCGGCATGCGCGTTGGCCGCAAATTCCTTGGAAGGTGCGTAGGTCGTGTCGGTCATTGGGTGTCCCCCAGGTCTGGTTTGTTGTGTCATCTGGGTCCCCGCTTTCGCGGGGATGCCAGGTGAGGCGCGTCTTGTGTCGGGGTCCCCATTTTCATGGGGATGACACTTTAGATGGCCAGATATTCGGCGCGGAGCTTTTCGTCGTCCAGCACTTCTTGGGCGGAGCCGTCATAGACGACGGAGCCTGTATCGAGGATCACGGCGCGGTCGGCCAGTTTCAGGGCGGCGACGGCGTTTTGCTCCACGATGATCGTGGTGATGCCCTGATCGCGGATGATGCCGAGCGTTTTGGCGATTTCCTGCACGATCACGGGGGCGAGGCCCTCGTATGGCTCATCCAGCAGCAGCACTTTCACGTCGCGGCAGAGCGCGCGGGCGATGGCCAGCATTTGCTGTTCGCCGCCAGACAGCGTGGAGCCGTCTTGTTTGCGGCGCTCGCCCAAGCGCGGGAACAGCTCGTAGACGCGCTCCAGCGACCAGCCGATGGGCGGCGCGATCTGAGCAAGCTTCAGGTTTTCTTCAACCGTCAGGCCCTGGATGATGCGCCGGTCTTCGGGGACCAGCGCGATGCCGGCTTGGGCGGCCTGCCATGATTTCATGGTGTGCAGTGGCTGATGATCGAGCCAGATTTCGCCGTGGTTGACCTGCGGGTCGTCCATCCGCGCGATGGCGCGCAGGGTAGAGGTCTTGCCCGCCCCGTTGCGGCCCAGAAGCGCGAGGATTTCGCCCTCATGCACGTTGAAGCTGATGCCTTGGACGATGAAGCTTTCGCCGTAATAGGCCTCCACATCCCACAGGCTCAGAAAGGCCGGGTGGGTCGCCGCGTTGTTGGCGTTCTTGTTGAAGTCGGGTTTCACATTCATAGCGTGATTTTCCTCAGACCTGAGCCTCGCCGAGATACGCTTCGCGTACCTTGGGGTGGCCTTTAATGTTTTCCGGCGTGTCTTCGACCAGAGGCGTGCCTTGTGCGAGCACAGTGATGCGTTCGGCCATGGAGAAGACCACGTGCATGTCATGCTCGATGATCGCCATGGTGATGTCGCGCTTTTCCTTGATCTCTTTCAGCAGGTCGATCGTGTTGTTCGTGTCGGCCCGCGCCATGCCTGCTGTCGGCTCGTCGAGGAGCAAGAGTTTCGGCTCCTGCACCAGACACATGGCCATTTCCAAACGACGCTTGTCACCGCGCGAGAGCGAGGCCGCGTGCATGTGGCTTTTCTCAAGCATGTTGACGTCATCCAGGATTTGCTCGGCCTGTGTGGTGATGTCGCTTTGGCCGCGCAGGGTGGCGAAGGCGTTCATCTTGAAGGCCCCGTCGCGGTGCGCGAAGCAGGGGATCATGATGTTTTCCAGCACGGTGAGATCGGCGAAGATCTCGGGCGTTTGGAACACGCGGGAGACCCCCATCTGGTTGATCTCATGCGGCTTGCGGCCCAGAAGGCTTTGGCCTTGAAAGGTGACGCTCCCTGTGTCGGGGATCAGCTTGCCGACGAGGCAGTTGAGCAGCGTCGACTTGCCCGCGCCATTTGGTCCGATAATGGCGTGGACGGTGTTTTCCTCAATGCTGAGGTTGACGTCGCCCAGCGCTTGCAACCCGCCGAAGCGTTTGCCGACATTTTTGATCTCTAGGATACCCATGTCTGATGCTCCTTATTCTGCAGGTGTCTTGGCGCCGTCAGCGGGCGTGTCTTCGGTTTTCTTGCGAGAGAAAATCGACTTGATGCGCTGTCCGCCTTCGACCAGCCCACCGGGCAGGAAGATGATGACCAGCATGAACACCACACCCAAGGTCAGGTGCCAGCCCTTGCCGATGAACGGGTAGATGAGGGTCACGAAGATATCGCTCATCCCGTCAGGCATGAAGGAGAACCATTGCTCCAGGATGCCTTTGTTGATCTTGGAGACGATGTTTTCCATGTATTTGATCGCGCCCGCGCCAAGCACCGGTCCGATCATCGTGCCCGCGCCGCCCAGAATGGTCATGATCACCACCTCACCGGAGGCCGTCCAGAACATGCGCTCTGCGCCAGCGAGAGGGTCCATCGCGACCATCAAGCCGCCTGCGAGACCGGCATACATGCCGGAGATCACGAAGGCCGCCAGCGTGTAAGGGCGCGAGTTCAGCCCGGTGTAGTTCAGCCGGGTCTGGTTGGTTTTGATCGCCCGCAGCATCAGCCCGAACGGGGACTGGAAGATGCGGATCGAGGCGTAGAAGGCCAGCACCATGATGATGGCGCAGAAGTAGTAGCCGGTGTTGAAGCTGAAGGACCAGCCGCCCATGACCATCTCGTAGGTGCTGCGCATTTCCAGCCCGAAGAAGCCGGGGACGGGGATGTTGCCGTCGACAGCGCCCGCGCCAAAGATACGGGGATCGTTCAGGGACAGCGTCAGCCCGGTTTCGCCGCCCGTGATGGGCGTCAGCACGGAGGCCGCCAGCGAGAACATCATCTGCGCGAAGGCCAGCGTCAGGATCGAGAAATAGATGCCCGATCTGCGCAGGCAGACAAAGCCGATGACCACCGATAACAGCCCTGCCACCACCACGGAGGCCGCGATGGCCGGGATGATGTTCATGCCCAGAAGCTTGAACATCCAGACCCCGGCATAAGAGCCCACACCCAAGAAAGCGGCGTGGCCGAAGCTGAGATAGCCGGTGAGGCCAAAGAGGATGTTGAACCCGATGGCGAAGATGCCAAAGATGACGAAGCGTTGCATCAGGTCGGGATAGCCCGCGTTGAACTGCGCCATGGCGCTGTCCGTGGGAAACGGGTTCATCAAGAAGGGCGCGAAGGCGACCAAAAAGATGACCAGGAAAAGAAGCCGTGTGTTCTTTGCGTTCAGGCCAAACATGGGATCAGTCCTCCATCACGCCGCGCTTGCCCAGAAGGCCGCGTGGACGGGTCAATAGAATTACGATGGCTGCCAGATATATGACGACCTGGTTGATGCCGGGCAGGAACTCGATCACCTCGCGCATGGAGGCAAAGCTCTGCAGGATGCCGAGGACGAAGCCCGCGAGGACCGCTCCGGGGAGGGATCCCATGCCGCCCACAACCACCACCACGAAGGAGATCACGAGGAAGTCCATGCCCATGTGGTAATTGGGGGAGTTGATGGGCGTGTACATCACCCCGGCAAGGCCTGCCACGACGGCGGCGAGGCCGAACATCATGGTGAAGCGCTTGTCGATGTCGATGCCCAAGAGCCCCACGGTTTCGCGGTCGGCCATGCCGGCGCGGACTACCATGCCGAAGGTGGTGAATTGCAGGAAGGCAAACACGCCCGCGATGATGATTGCGGCGAAGGCGAAGTAGACCAGCCGCCAGTAGGGGTAGATGATGACGTTGGGGTCAAAGCCCAGGAGCACGCCGAAATCGAAGCTGCCTTTGAAGGCGTCAGGTGCCGGGGCCGGGATCGGGTTGGCGCCGAAGAAATACTTGATGATCTCCTGCAGCACGATGGCCAAACCGAAGGTCACAAGGATTTGGTCCGCATGGGGGCGTTTGTAGAAATGCTTGATCAGCCCGCGCTCCATGATGATGCCGATCAGCAGCATCACGGGGATGGCGAAGAGGATCGCGAGGGGCACCGACCAGTCGATGATGGAGGCCGCGGCGCTTTCGCCGACCCAGTCCTGAATGTAGGGGACCTGCACCTTCAGCGGGTTGCCGAGGAAGTCCTTTTGGGTGTCGTCAATGACGGTGTGGCTGAGCGTCAGGATGCGCTGCAGGGTCACGGTGCAGAACGCCCCGATCATGAACAGCGCCCCATGGGCGAAGTTGACCACGCCGAGCGTGCCGAAGATCAGCGTCAGGCCGAGGGCGATCAACGCGTAAGCGGAGCCCCCATCCAGTCCACTGAGAAGTTGAAGAACAATTGCTTCCATCTTGCCGACCCCAAAGATGTGACACGGCTCTCCCTCGAAGAGGGGTCCAGGCGACGTGTCGTTGAGAAGAAATTCAAGTTATGCGGCCCCGCCCGAAAAGAGGGGGCGGGACCGCACCGTGAGTGGTGGTATTATGCGCCTGGGTTACAGGTGCCCAGCTCGCCGCCAAAGATGGAGGCATCATATGTCACCTGCGCCGCAGGTGTGACTTCGACGATTTCCAGAAGGTCGAACTCGGAGGATGGGTTCTCTTTACCCTTCACAACAAGCACGTCCTTGAAGCACTGGTGATCTTCGGCGCGGTACAGCGTTGGGCCGTTGCCCATGCCGTCGAACTCGAAGCCTTCCAGCGCTTCGCCGATGCCGCACGGGTTGAAAGTGCCAGCACGCTCGGCCGCATCCGCATAGAGCAGGGTTTGCACGTAGCATGTGTGCGCCGCCTGCGAAGGTGGGAAGCCGTACTTTTCGCCGAACGACTTGACGAATGCTTTGGAGCCTTCGTCTGTCAGCGACCAGTGCCAGTTGGTGGAGCCGAAGATGCCCTTAACGTTTTCGCCAGCACCTTTCGCCATCAGGCGAGAGTACAGAGGAACAACGATCTGGAAGTCCTGGCCGTTGGCTTGCGCTTCACGCAGGCCGAACTGAACGGCGGAGGTCAGCGAGTTCACCATGTTGCCGCCGTAGTGGTTCAGAACCAGAACGTCAGCGCCGGACTGCAGCACGGGTGCCACGTAGTCTTTAAAGTCGGTCTGTGCCAGCGGTGTCTTAACAGCCGCAACAGTTTCCCAACCCATGGCTTCTGTGGACGTACGCACCGCTTCTTCGGTGGTGTAGCCCCAGTTGTAGTCGGCTGTCAGGTGGTAGGCTTTACGGTTTGTGCCGTAGGCGTTGCCCAAGATCGGGGCCAGCGCCGCGCCAGACATGTAGGAGTTGAAGAAGTGACGGAAACCGTTGGCCTTCTTGTCCTTACCGGTGGTGTCGTTGGAGTGGGTCAGACCCGCCATGAAGATGATACCAGCTTCTTGGCAGAGCGCTTGCACAGCCACAGCAACACCAGAGGACGAGCCACCAGTGATCATGATTGCGCCGTCTTTTTCGATCATCGACTTCGCCGAGGCGCGTGCTGCGTCTGGCTTGGTCTGTGTGTCGCCCGTGACGTACTCGACTTTTTTGCCGAGGATGCCGTTGCCGGTGAGGGCTTTGGACGAGAACGTGTTCATCATGCCGCCGTCGCCGCCACCGTTCAGGTGCTCAACAGCAAGCTCATATGCGCGCAGCTCGTCTGCACCTTCGTCGGCGTAAGGGCCGGACTGCGGTACGTTGAAGCCCAAAGTGACGGTGTCACCTTGTGGCGCATTCAGGTAGCCAGCGTGGCCGTCGGCCCAGGATGGGCTGAAGAAACGTGGTGCGGCCAGTGCTGCGCCGCCTGCAACGGCAGACGTCTTCAGCAGCCCACGACGTGTGAAGTTAGATTTGGACATTAAATCCTCCCTTAGAGATACGGGGTGCGTGTCCTCCTCCGAACCGCACCCGCCTCGGTTGTCCCGAGATGGCGCCAGTATCGTGGGATTGAAGCAAACAGGGCAACAAGCCACGCCATGGGCTTGGTTTTTTTGTAAAGTTATGGACTTTGCTTGCGCAGAAAATGTAAAGTTATTGTCAAGGCGGCGCAGCAATGCGCGGGGGGCGGGCTACAGGGTGCGCGAAAAATGGCAGTAAAATCAGAGTGAAATCATGGTGAAACCACGCAGTTTGACCGGATCGCGGATCCGCGAACGCCGTCTTGCCCTTGGACTGAAACAAGCGGACGTGGCGCGGGATGCAGGCATTTCCGCCAGCTATCTGAACTTGATCGAGCACAACCGGCGGCGGATCGGCGGCAAAGTCTTGAACGATCTGGCCGCGACCCTAGACGTCTCGCCGCAGGTTTTGAGCGAGGGGGCGGATGCCGTATTGCTGGATGATTTGCGGGCCATGACAGACGGCCCTGCGGAGGTCGCGCGGGTCGAAGATCTGGTCGGACGGTTCCCCGGATGGGCCGAGCAACTGGCGGAACAAGCCCGCCGGATCGAAGCGTTAGAGCAGCGTTTGCAACGCCAAAACGACCGGCTGACCCATGATCCGGTGCTGTCGGACCGGATGCATGACGTGCTGGCGGCGGTGGCCGCGATCCGCTCGACCTCGTCTATTCTGGTAGACAACCCCGATATTGATGCGGATTGGCGGGCGCGGTTTCACAGCAATATCGACACGGAAAGCCGCAGGCTGGCGGAGAGCTCGGGCGCGATGGCGCATCACTTTGACCGGCTGATGAGCGACGGGACCAGCGGATCGGACCCGCTGGAGGCCGTGGGCCGGATGCTGGCTGCGCGGGGATTTCATATTGCTGAGATTGAAGAGCGCGGCGCCGAGGCCATCGACGCGCTGCTGGACACGCTGGGCGACAGCGGCGCGCGCGATCTGGGGCGCGGCGTGCTGGAGCGCTACGCGCAGGACGCCGCGCTGTTGCCGATGCCGGGGTTTATTGAGGCTGGGGAGGGGTGCGGGTTTGACCCGGCCCGATTGGCGGCGCTGACCGGGGCCGGGTTGGCCCGGGTCTTGCGCCGTCTTGCGGCGATGCCGCGTCAGGTGGGGCTGCCGGAATTTGGATTGGTCAGTTGTGATGCCGCAGGCGCGGTGCTGTTGGCCAAGCCGTGCACCGGGTTTGCCTTGCCGCGCTTTGGGGCGGCGTGCCCGCTTTGGCCGGTCTTTGGCGCGTTGCGCCAACCTGATATGCCCATAAAGCAGCGTGTGCAGACCAGCGACGGCGGGGTGTTTGAGGTCTATGCGGTGGCCGAGCGTGTGGGGCCTGCAAGCTTTGACGCGCCGCTGATCGTGCAGGCCACGATGGCGATGGTGGCCGCAGAGGGCAGCACGGAGGATGCGCTGGAGATCGGTGCCACCTGCCGGGTTTGCCCGCGTCAGGCCTGCGCGGCCCGCAGAGAGCCGTCAAGTTTGAGCGGCGAGGTTTTGACAGCGCCGGAATTGTAGGCCTTACTGCAGTCCGGCAGATTGCCAGTTTGGGGAGGGTGGCATTTGGGACGTTCTGTCTTGCTGATTGAAGATGAGCCGAACATCATAGAGGCGATCAGCTTTTTGCTGGAGCGCGACGGCTGGACCGTGCGCCTGCACACCGAGGGTGAGGGCGCAGTGGAGGCCGTGGCCGCCGCGTCGCCGGATGTGGTGGTGCTGGACGTGATGCTGCCGGGGCGCAGCGGGTTCGACATCTTGAAAGAGCTGCGCCAAGGGGCCGCCCGGCCCGACCTGCCGGTGCTGATGCTGACCGCGCGGGGGCAGACGAAAGACCGGGAACTGGCCCATAGCTACGGGGTGAGTTGTTTCATGACCAAGCCGTTCTCTAACGCGCAGATGCTGCAAACGGTGCGGGATCTGGCGGAAGGGCGTGCGCCTCCGGCGGACCCATGAGCGAGGGCGACGACAAAGAGGTTGGCCCCAAGGCGGAGCACAAGCCCGGACGGACAACGTTTCTGGAGCGCAGCGTCTACCGCCGCCGCCGGTTGATCGACGCCATCAAGTTGTTGCCCGTGCTGGGCGCGTGCCTGTTCCTGCTGCCCGCGTTGATCCTGGGCGGGGAGACGGGCTCGACCGCTTTGCGGCTGGTGTATTTCTTCTTCATGTGGATTGTCCTGATCATGCTGTGCGCCGTTTTGGTGCGCAACCTGCCTGCCGAGCCTGACGACTGATGGTGACGTTCAACATCCTTGTCACGGTGGCCGTGGCCTATGTGGTGGCGTTGTTCGTGATCGCGTTTTACGCCGACCGCAGCGCCCGGCGGGGCGGCAACAAATGGCTGCGCTCGCCGCTGACCTATACGTTGTCGCTGAGCGTCTACTGCACCGCGTGGACCTTTTACGGTGCGGTGGGCAACGCGGCGCGGTCGGGGTTGGAGTACCTGACGATTTATCTGGGCCCGACGCTGGTGTTCTTTGCCTTCTGGGTGCTGCTGCGCAAACTGGTCCGGATTGGCCGGGCGGAGCGGATCACGTCGATTGCGGATTTGATCTCGTCACGGTTCGGGAAATCCACGGGGCTGGCGGTCTTGGTGACCTCACTGGCGGTGATGGGCACCACGCCCTATATCGCGCTGCAGTTGCAATCGGTGGCGCTGAGCTTTGCGGCCTTTGCGCCCGAAGGGGGGGACGTGAACGCCACTGCTTTGTGGGTCGCCGCCGGGCTGGCGTTGTTTACCATCCTGTTCGGGACCCGAAACCTGGATGCCAATGAACGCCATCACGGGGTGGTCACTGCCATCGCGGTGGAGGCGGTGGTCAAGCTGGTGGCGTTGCTGGCGGTGGGCATGTTCGTGGTTTGGGGCGTCTCGGGCGGGTTGTCGGACACGTTGCAAATTATCGAATCCAGCCCGGTGGCCGAATGGCAACCTGATGCCGGGCGCTGGGTGGGCATGACTTTCCTGAGCGCTGCGGCAGTGATCTGCCTGCCGCGGATGTTTCAGGTGATGGTCGTGGAGAACGAGGACGAGCGGCACCTGACCGTCGCCAGCTGGGCGTTTCCGCTTTACCTGCTGCTGATCAGCCTTTTCGTGTTGCCGATTGCCGCCGTCGGGCTGGCGGTGCTGCCAGAGGGCGCGAACCCGGACCTTTTCGTGGTGACGCTGCCTTTGGCGCTGGATCAGGAGATGCTGGCGATGCTGGCGTTTTTGGGCGGGTTCTCCTCGGCCACGTCGATGGTGATTGTCGCGGCGATTGCGCTGTCGACCATGGTGTCGAACCATATTGTGCTGCCGCTGTGGCTGAGCCTGCAGGGGCCACGCGCTACTGTGTCAGGGGACGTGCGCGGCGTGATGATCTTGTCGCGACGGCTGTCCATCGGGGCGGTTCTAGCGCTGGGATACGCCTATTTCCGGGTGACGGGTGGGACGGCGGCGCTGGCCTCTATCGGGCTGGTGAGTTTTGCTGGCGTTGCGCAGATCATGCCGGCCTTGCTGGGCGGGCTTTACTGGCGGGGGGCCACGCGGCGCGGTGCGCTGGCGGGGCTGATCGTGGGCTTTGCCGTCTGGGGGTATACGCTGTTTGTGCCTGCCATCGGGCTGTTGCCTGCAACGATCATGGAAGCAGGTCCGTTGGGGCTGGCGTGGCTGCGCCCGCAGGCGTTGTTTGGCATGACGGGTGTGGACCCGCTGGTGCATTCAATCTTCTGGTCAATTGCGCTCAATAGCGTGGCGTTTTTGGCGGTCTCGCTTGTTACCTTCCCGAGCCCCATCGAGCGGCTGCAAAGTGCGGCTTTCGTGCATGTGTTTGAGCGCGGCGGCGGTGGCGCGGGCTATGTGGGCGGGGTAGCAGAGACAGAGGACTTGCTGGTGATGGCACAGCGCCTGCTGGGCGCGCGCGAAGCGCAGGCGCTGTTTCAGGGTGCGGCGGCAGAGCAGGGTAAGACCGGGTATTTGCCGGACCCGTCGCCGGAATTCGTGGCTTTGTTGGAACGAGAACTGGCGGGCTCTGTCGGGGCGGCGACGGCACATGCGATGGTGCGCCAGATTGACGGCAACGCGTCGGTATCGGTGCAGGATTTGCTGGCGGTGGCGGACGAATCTGCGCAGATGCTGGAATATTCCAGCCAGCTGGAGGCCAAATCGAAAGAGCTTGAGCAAACCGCCCGGCAATTGCGCGACGCCAATGAAAAGCTGACGGCGCTGTCGGTGCAAAAGGATGACTTCCTAAGCCAGATCAGCCATGAATTGCGCACGCCGATGACGTCAATTCGGTCGTTTTCCGAGTTTCTGATGGAAGGCGGCATGAAGGCTGCGGACCGGGTGCGGTATTCCAACATTATCCATGATGAGAGTATTCGACTGACGCGGCTGCTGGATGATTTGCTGGATCTGAGCTTTCTGGAAAGCGGGCAAGTGGTGCTGAACGCGCAAGTGACCGCGCTCGATGCTTTGCTAGAGCGTGCAGTGTCCTCGGCTGGGGTTGGGGGGCTTGCGGTTACGCGGGCTCCGGGGGGCGAAGGGGTGATGCTGCGCACCGATAGCGACCGATTGAGCCAGGTTTTCATCAATCTTATCTCGAATGCTCAGAAGTATTGTGATGCCGAGACGCCCGAACTGGTGATTTCGGTGCGGCGCAGCGGCGATCAGGTGGATATCGATTTTGTGGATAACGGGTCAGGGATTCCGCGCGACCAGGAGAGCCTGATTTTCGAGAAATTCTCGAGGCTTAGCGACCATAGTTCAGCCGGAAGCGCAGGGCTTGGCCTGGCGATTTGCCGCGAAGTCATGGCCCGGCTGGGCGGCACGGTTCACTATGTTCCGGGGCAAGGTGGAGCCGCGTTTCGGGTGAGCCTGCCGCTGGAGCCGGAGATGGTTGCGGTTTAGCCGTGTTTGGCCCGGCATAACGGTTTCTAAAGGTTCTTGCGCGAGGGTAAGCCTTCTATTTGCAGGCCCGGACCAAGTTGTGAGCAGCACAGGCGACATTCTCCGCAAGAAGTTGCGCCCGCGCAGGGTGGCGCAAGGCGTGTCGCTGGCTTGGTGGGCGACAGAGGCCGACCGCCTGATGCGGGACCTGTTCAAGACCTCTTTCGATGTGGATGTGGCTTTGGCGGATGTGGGCGGGACCCAGATGGCTGCCTCGGACGCGCTGGACGCGATGGCGCCAGTGACCTTGCCGTTCTTGCTTGATACGGGGCGGGACGGACGCGGCTTGTTCACCATAGACGGCGCATTGATCGACGCGCTGATCGAGCTGCAAATGCTGGGAAAAGTGATGGGCATGGCGCGGTTGAACCGGCCTATAACGGCCATCGATGCGGGATTGAGCGAAGTGTTTGTGCGGGCCTCGTTAGAGGCATTGAACGCGGGGCCAGCGGGGGTGTCGGGCCTTACGACGTTGGGCCCACAACAAGACCGCGCGGCTTTGCGGCTGGCTTTGGGAGAGGGGCGCTTTGACGTGTTGCGGGCGCAGATTGATCTGGGGCCGGGGATCAAGACCGGGGTTTGCACGATCTGGCTTCCGGCAGAGGTGGCGCGGCCTGTTGTGGCTCCGGCAAAGCCTGCCTCTGGCGCGATGAAGGCCGTCTTGGACCGTTGCAAAGTGGATCTGATGGCGCAGGTGGACGGGGTCGAGGTCAGTGCTTTGGCACTGGCGCGGCTGACGCAGGGCAGCGTGCTGCCTTTGCCTGCAAGTGCGATATCAGATGTTGCCCTGCGCGATTGCACCGGCGCGCAGTTTGCGTCCGCGCGATTGGGCCGTTTGCATGGCGCGCGGGCGGTACGGATCACGCAGATGCAGGGTGGCCGGGTTGCAGATGGCCCGCCGGGGCCTGCTCAGGTGGCGTTTCAGGATACCGATTTGACGGCGGAGGGCTTGGCTGGGCCGGAGGTTGCTGCTTTGGACGGGCAGGTGGCGGTTACGGCGCAGGGTGATGAAGTGCCGGTGCCTGTTCCGGTGCCGAAGGCGGGGTAGCTTTGTAACGCGAGGCGTCGCTCGTCAGATACAAGAAAGGCGCCCCGAGGGACGCCTTTCGATGTTGGTATATGGGCTGGCTTAGCAGCTGTAATACATCTTGTATTCCATTGGGTGAGGGGTGTGCTCGTAGGCGTAGACCTCTTCCCATTTCAGTTCCATGTAGCCTTCCAGCTGCGACTTGGTGAAGACGTCGCCGGCAGTGAGGAACTCGTGATCGGCTTCCAGAGCTTCCAGCGCTTCGCGCAGGGAGCCACAGACCGTTGGGATTTCGGCCAGCTCTTCTGGGGGCAGGTCGTAGAGGTCCTTGTCGGAAGCCGCACCCGGGTCGATCCTGTTCTTGATGCCGTCGAGGCCAGCCATCAGCAGGGCCGCGAAGCACAGATACGGGTTGGCCGCCGGGTCGGGGAAGCGGGCCTCGACGCGCTTTGCCTTGGGGTTTTCGGCCCATGGGATACGCACGCAGCCCGAGCGGTTGCGCGCGGAGTAGGCGCGCAGAACCGGCGCTTCAAAGCCTGGGATCAGGCGTTTGTAGCTGTTGGTCGATGGGTTGGTGATCGCGTTCAGCGCCTTGGCGTGCTTCAGGATGCCGCCGATGAAATACAGCGCTTCCTGAGACAGGTCGGCGTATTTGTCGCCTGCAAACAAAGGCTTGCCATCTTTGAAGATCGACATGTTCACGTGCATGCCGGTGCCGTTGTCGCCCGCGATGGGCTTGGGCATGAAAGTGGCGGATTTGCCGTAGGCGTGGGCCACGTTGTGGATCACGTATTTGTATTTCTGCAGTTCGTCGGCCTGATGGGTCAGCGAGCCGAAGATCAGGCCCAGCTCGTGCTGGCAAGACGCCACTTCGTGGTGGTGCTTGTCGACCTTCATGCCGATGCGCTTCATGGTGGAGAGCATCTCGGAGCGCAGGTCTTGTGCGGCATCCGTTGGGTTGACGGGGAAGTAGCCGCCTTTGATGCCCGGACGGTGGCCCATGTTGCCCATTTCGTATTCGGCGTCGGTGTTCCAGGAGGCGTCATTCGCGTCGACCTCGTAGGAAACCTTGTTCATCTCGACGGAGAAGCGAACGTCGTCGAACAGGAAAAACTCGGCTTCTGGCCCGAAGTAGGACACATCGCCGATGCCGGTGGACTTCAGGTAGGCCTCGGCGCGCTCGGCTGTGCCGCGTGGGTCGCGCTCGTAGCTTTCGCCTGTGTCGGGCTCGACCACGGTGCAGTGCACGCAGAGCGTTTTCTCGGCGTAGAAGGGATCGACATAGGCGGAAGAGGGGTCCGGCATCAATTTCATGTCGGATTCGTCGATGGATTTCCAACCTGCGATGGAGGAGCCGTCAAACATGAAGCCCTCTTCGAGGAAGTCTTCATCGACCTGATCGGCCATAACGGTGACGTGCTGCAGCTTGCCGCGCGGGTCTGTGAAACGGATGTCGACATATTCGACTTCCTCGTCCTTCATGGTCTTCAGCATCTCTTTAGCGCTCATGTGACCGGTTCCTTCTTCTTGTTGGGTATGTGGGTGGATTTACAATGCGTCCTCACCGGATTCACCGGTGCGGATACGAATGGCTTGCTCGACGGTGGAGACGAAAATCTTGCCGTCGCCGATCTTGTCGGTTTTGGCCGCGGCGATGATCGCCTCGGCTGCGCCGTCTACCAGATCGTCAGCGAGGACGACCTCGATTTTCACCTTGGGCAGGAAATCGACGACATACTCTGCGCCGCGATAGAGTTCGGTGTGACCCTTTTGGCGGCCAAATCCTTTGACCTCGGTCACGCTGAGACCTTGCACGCCCAATCCCTGCAGGGCCTCTTTCACCTCGTCCAGTTTGAACGGCTTGATGATGGCTTCGATTTTCTTCATCGCGAGCGACTCCCTTTGCTTTGCTGCGTGAGACCACTTCTCTTTCCCCGCTACAATTGCCAAGCTGGGGCCCGAGAGGTGCAGGGTATGGTTTGAAACCCCGTTTGCCTAAAATTTAGGCAAGTAGCTTGTAAATACATCTAAATGGAATCGCGCGCGAATGACAGAGCCTGTGACGATCACCTCCGACGACATGCGCGCCTTGGAACAGGCGGCGATTGAGAGCGGCAAGGTCACAGGGCTGGAGCTGATGGAACGTGCCGGCCAAGGCGTGGTTGACGCGATTTTTGAGGAATGGCCGGAGCTGGCAACTTGTCTTCCGATTCAAGTGTGGAGAGACAGGGTAAATGAGAACGACTTCGAGGAAATAGCGTTAGCCCGTCGAGTCGTCGTCCTATGTGGTCCCGGCAACAATGGTGGCGACGGGTTTGTTGTCGCCCGACTGTTTAAGGCGTTGGATTGGGATGTAGAACTCCTCTTCTATGGTGGCAAAGATCGGCTCGGTGCAGATGCGAGAGCGAACTATGACAGGTGGACGGACGCAAACCCGATTGGATTGCTCGGCTTTCCCCAATTGACGCAAGAGGACATTGAAGAGTTTTGGGTCAAGACGAACGACATAAGTGGGACGTCTTTGATCATTGATGCGCTATTTGGGTTGGGTCTCAGCAGGCCGCCAACAGCGTTGCAACCATTGCTAGAAGAAATAGAGCACTATCAGTTCTTGAGAGATGATCCCCACCCAATACTTACCCCGAGATGTGTTGCTGTAGATACGCCCAGCGGAATGAACAGCGATACAGGCGAAGCGGCGATCTGCGATCCGGTAACGTCGCTTTATCTGTTGGCAATCCACGCAGACCTGACTGTCACGTTTCATCGAAAGAAACCCGGGCACCTTCGCGGGAACGCAGAATTCTTGTGCGGAAAGACAGTGGTGAAGGACATAGGCCTGTGACCGGTCCCATGCTCACTGCCAAGCAAATTGGCCTGCTGCGGAAGCATCCGCATCAACACAAGTACGACCACGGGCATCTGCTGGTTCTGTCCGGCCCCCGTTATCAAACGGGTGCGGCGCGGCTGGCGGCTGTGGCGGCGCTGCGCGTGGGCGCGGGGTTGGTGACGATGGGGGCGACCGAACGCACCTTGCCGGAACTGGCGGCGCATCTCACGGAGGTTATGCTGACCCAGATAGAGACCGGCGCGGCGCTGGCGGCCTTGCTGAACGCAGACCCGCGGATCAACGCCCTGTGCATTGGGCCGGGGCTGCGCGTGGACCAGCATGGCGCCGATCTTGTCATGCATGCGCTGCGCAGCGGGCGGCCTTTGGTGCTGGACGCAGATGCTTTGACACTGATTGCCCAACATGACGCGCTGGCGAGGGCTGTTCATGCGCAGTGCGTTATGACGCCTCATGCTGGCGAGTTTGCACGGCTCTTTCCCAAGATGTCTGGTCAGGACGGCTCGGACGCGGTGGGCCGTGCTGCGGCGCAGATGGGGTGTGTTGTGCTGCTTAAGGGCGCGCGTACTGTCATTGCCGCGCCGGGTGGCGGCGAGGTGGCCACCATCGACAGCCGTGAGACGCAAGCCGCCCCCTGGCTGGCGACGGCGGGGGCGGGGGACGTGCTGTCTGGTCTGATCGCGGGGCTTCTGGCGCGAGGGGTGTGCACCAAAGACGCCGCTGAGCTTGGGGCCGTACTGCATGTCAAAGCCGCACAGGCCGCAGGCCCCGGTTTGATCGCAAGCGACCTGCCGGGCATGCTTCCGAAGGTGTTTCGCGATCTGGGGGTCTAGGCCCTAGACCTGTGCAGACATGTTAGGCCGCGTCTGCGAGATCCAGCTCGGGAGTTTCAGCGGTCTCAAAGACGGAGACGATTTCGACGCCGTCTGCGTAGAACACTTCTTGCTGGTCAAATTCCAAGCGGTAGACCAAGTGTGATTTCGGCTCCGCGTCGCGGCAAATATACGTGCCGTCGCAAAGCTGCTCTACGGGGACGATGGCCATGTCGGCGTCGAACAGAACCTCTGCACGCCAGTCGCGGACCATGACGTCCTGTTGAGGGGCAATTTTCATATCGCTGGCCGGGCGGTCAAAGCCCAAGCTGCCGGATTTGACGCTGATGGCGGCAAACTCTTCGATTTCTGTGGTGATATCGCTCAAGACCCGCAGACCCGACCGTGTGATGATCCGGTTGCCCGGGACAAGGTCCTCGATAGGGCGGTAGCCTTGGATGGTGAGGATATTACAGCCACCAAGCAGCCCGGCAGTGCGCGCGGTTGGTGTTGTTTCGTTTCCCCCACCGGAAGTTTCTAGCGTGTTGGCAGACATGCTCGTTCTCCGATCAATTGTTACTCCTTGAGTGTTTGCCGCCAATTGAGGCGCAATTCGGGCGGGTCTGTGCCCGATTGCAGGCGATGTCTGGATCATTTCGAGACCGTCTTCGTGCGGCCTGATCGGCAAGAACTGGGCAAAGCGCGCAAAAACCCCGTTTACGCGTGCGATTTGGCCTCGCATCTGCGCATCACCTTTGTTAGAGACGCTCCGAACGCAGCCGCTGGTGATCCCGGCGGCTGTCTTAGGTTTTTGCGGGTGTGGCGGAATTGGTAGACGCACCAGATTTAGGTTCTGGCGCCGCAAGGCGTGGGGGTTCAAGTCCCTTCACCCGCACCATGATGAGATAAGGACGGACAGACATGAAGGTCACCGAGACCCTGAACGAAGGCCTCAAGCGCGGCTACACCATCGACATTGCCGCCTCCGAGTTGGATGAGAAGGTGAATGAAAAGCTGCTCGAAGCGCAGCCCGACGTTGAGATGAAGGGCTTTCGCAAGGGCAAAGTCCCGATGGCGCTGCTGAAAAAGCAGTTCGGCGACAAGGTCATGGGCGAGGCCCTGCAAGAGACCATCGACGGCGCGATGTCCAAGCATTTTGAAGACAGCGGCGACCGCCCTGCGATGCAGCCTGAAATGAAGATGGACAGCGACGATTGGAAGCCGGGCGACGATGTGAAGGTGAATGTCTCTTACGAGACGCTGCCGACCATTCCTGACGTCGACATGAAGAAGATCAAGCTGGAGCGCATGGTCGTCAAAGCCGACAAAAAAGACGTCGACGAGGCGCTGAGCAACCTCGCTGAGAATGCGCAGAATTTTGAAGACCGCAAGAAAGGCTCGAAAGCCAAGGACGGCGATCAGGTTGTGATTGATTTTCTGGGCAAAGTGGACGGCGAGCCGTTTGATGGTGGCCAGGCCGATGACTACCCGCTGGTGCTGGGCTCAGGCTCCTTTATTCCGGGCTTTGAAGAGCAGCTGGTTGGCACGAAAGCTGGTGATGAGGTCGAGGTCAAAGTTGACTTCCCGGCCGAGTATCAGGCTGAAAATCTTGCTGGCAAAGCGGCCGTGTTTGAATGCACTGTGAAGGCTGTCAAAGAGCCCAAGCCCGCCGAGATCAATGACGAGCTGGCCAAGCAGTTTGGCGCGGAAGACCTGAAGGCGCTGACCGCACAGGTTGAAGAGCGTCTGGAAGCAGAGTTTACCGGCGCCTCGCGGGCCGTGATGAAGCGCAAGCTGCTGGACGAGCTGGACAAGCTGGTGAAGTTCGAGCTGCCACCATCGCTGGTGGAGGCCGAAGCGGGCCAGATCGCGCATCAGCTGTGGCATGAGGAAAACCCTGACGTCCAAGGCCATGACCACCCTGAGATTGAAGCCACCGACGAGCACAAGTCTCTGGCGGAGCGCCGCGTCCGTCTGGGCCTGTTGCTGGCCGAGCTGGGTCAGAAAAACGAGATCGAGGTGACCGACGCCGAGATGACGCAAGCGATCATGAACCAAGCGCGTCAGTATCGTGGCCAAGAACGTCAGTTCTTCGAGTTTGTTCAGAAGAACCCGCAGATGCAGCAGCAGATGCGTGCGCCGATCTTTGAAGACAAGGTTGTCGACTTCGTCTTTGAGCTGGCCGAAGTGAAAGACAAGAAGGTCAAGAAGGCCGATCTTGAGAAAGCTGTCGAAGCGCTGGAAGAAGACGCAGCCTAAAGCGCAGCCCTTAGGGCAACCTTATCAGATACGAAAGGCCGCTCCTGTCACCGGGGGCGGCCTTTTTGTGTTTGCCACATTGTTTCTGCTTACCTCGGTTTCTTCCGAACTTGGTTAAAATTTTGCCGCATTTGGAAACTTTAAATGCGAGGCGAATAGGGAAGTCGGGGACTGCGCGCGGGTTATTTTTACCGCAGCGACTGGCCCCAGCATTGGGCAAGCATATGGGGACTATGAATGGCACTCGTTGATTTCGGGTATTCTGGAAAGGTTAAGGACAGCTCTGAGGCGGTATTGTCGCTGGAGACCGAGGCGTCGCGCGGCGGATATTTTGTGCGCCGCTCTGTCGCGGCGACAAAGGGCCGTTTCCGGTTGGCTGGTCTGGCTGTCATCGCGGGCTTGAGCGCCGTTGCCTTTGGTGCGCTTGCGGCTGATCAGATAGTCACGCTTGCGGCTGTTGCGGGCGGATTGGCTTCTGTGGCCCTTGGAACGCGCGCGTTGGTGCGCCGTCCGGTCGAACTAGAAGTAGACCGGCGCGGGCGCGCGTTTCATTTGGTGCGACGCAGCCCGTCGGGGCATCCGAGACGGACCAATACAGTCCGGTTTGAAGAGGTGATTGATCTTGAGATGGTTGACCGGCTGTCACCGCTGGACGCGCCTGCAGCGGCGCTGAGCTGGGATATGGGCCGGATTGAGCTGACATGGCAGCAGGGGCGCAAGCTGGCGCTGATCTGCGGCGATGTGAGTGAGCTGGAGCCTTTGCTAGGCGGCATGCGCCGGGAGCTGAACCGGGCTTAGAGGGTTTTCGGGAGTTGGAACAGAAAAAGGCCGCCCTTCGTTGAAAGGCGGCCTCTTTGATTCTGTGTGGTCGGCTTAGTCTTCGTCTTCGGAGGCTGCGTCTTCAGCAGGGGCCTCTTCGGCGACGGCTTCGGCCAGTTCTTCGTCTTCAGATGCTGCGGAGCCGATATCGTCGAACAATTCGGCGATCTCGAATTCTGCTTCTGCTTCTTCCTCGGCGGCCAGTTCCTGAATGGACTTGCCGGAGGCTTGAAGCTCAGCTTCTTCAGCGGAGCGTGCGACGTTCAGCGTGAAGGTCACGTCCACCTCTGGGTGCAGCGTGACGAGCACGTCATGCAGACCGAGGTATTTGATCGGACGTTCCAGCGCGACTTGACCGCGATCTACGGTGAAGCCTTCGGCGGTTGCGGCCTCAGCGGCGTCACGGGTGGTGACGGAGCCGTAGAGCGCGCCCGCGTCAGAAGCCTGACGAATCACGACGAATTGCTGACCACCAAGTTTGTCGGCCAGTGCTTCGGCCTCTTTCTTGGTTTCCAGGTTGCGGGCTTCAAGCTGCGCCTTCTGTGCCTCGAACTGGGCCTTGTTCGCGTCGGTCGCGTTCATGGCTTTGCCTTGGGGCAGCAGGAAGTTGCGGGCGAAGCCCGGTTTGACGTCTACCACATCGCCCATCTGGCCGAGCTTGGCGACGCGTTCCATAAGGATGACTTGCATGTGCTTGCTCCTTACTTAACGGCGTATGGCAGCAGGGCCAAGAAACGCGCACGTTTGATGGCACGGGCCAGCGCACGTTGGTTTTTGGCGCCCACGGCTGTGATGCGCGATGGAACGATCTTGCCACGCTCAGAGATGTAGCGCTGCAGAGTACGTGTGTCTTTGTAGTCGATCTTGGGGGCGTTATCGCCCTCAAACGGATCCGACTTACGACGGCGGAAAAATGGTTTTGATGCCATGATTTAGCTCCTGTTCTTAAAGTCGAATTGAATTACGGGCGGGGACGGCGTTCACGCTCGTCGCGCTTCTGCATCTGAACCGAGGGGCCTTCTTCGTGCTCATCGACCTTGATGGTCAGAACACGCATGACGTCGTCATGCAGGCGCATCAGGCGTTCCATTTCCTGCACGGCGGGCGCCGGTGCATCGGAACGGACATAGGCGTAGTGGCCTTTGCGGTTCTTGTTGATCTTATAGGCCATCGTTTTCAGGCCCCAATACTCGTGCTCGACCACTTTGCCGCCATTGTCCGCGAGGACGGCGCCGAAATGCTCAATCAGACCCTCGGCTTGCGCATTCGAGAGGTCTTGGCGCGAGATAAACACGTGCTCATACAAAGGCATGTGCGTTCTCCAGTTTTTACGTGCGTGCTTCAAAGACCGGGCATGAGACCTCCGCTCCCCGGTCACGAGGGGCACCGCAATTAAAAGTAATGCGGAGGATGCGCCCTTTTACAGGGGATGGGGCTGCGATCAAGCGTTAAATCCCGATGAGACCGGACCAACTCCCATCGCGCACACATTCTGTTGAACGGCTGCGAATTGCCAGCGATGGGGCCGCGTTGGATAAGAGCGCCGAAAACCAACTCACCGAAAGGTTCAGTCTTATGAAATCCATCGCATTCGCCGCCGCATTGGCGCTTTCCTCCGCCGCCGCTTTTGCTGACGCCGAGAAATACACGCTCGACAGCAGCCACAGCCAGGTTGTGTTTACATATAACCACCTTGGTTTCTCGACGACCTATGGCATGTTCTCGGGCTTTGCAGGCGACATCATGTTTGATGCGGACGCGCCGGAGGCCTCTTCGGTCAATGTGTCGATCCCTGTGAAATCCATGTTCACCGGCTGGGAGGCCCGCGAAGGGCATTTCTTTGGCCCAGACTTCTTTAACGCGTCCGAGGGCGACATTGTGACGTTTGCGTCGACAGCTATCGAAGTGACCGGCGAGGACACCGCCAACATAACGGGCGACCTGACCATCCAAGGCACCACCAAGCCCGTCATTCTGGCCGCCAAGCTGAACCAGGCGGGCGACAACCCGCTGGCCGGCAAGCCATGGCTCGGGTTTGACGCGACCACCACGGTTTTACGCTCTGATTTTGGCCTTGGCGCGTTTGCCCCGGCGGTCAGCGACGAAGTGAAAATCATGATTTCTATCGAGGCGCAGAAGGCTGAGTAAGACAGCGGCGTCTTTGAATGAGCCCGCCCAGCATTGCTGTGGCGGGCTTTTCTTTGTGTGGTTCTATGCAATAGGTGATTGACCTTCGGGCCATTCGCAGGCTCATTCGCGTTAACGTATACGTTGTTGAGGGACATGGCCGTTATGACCGTGATGGGGTGCATTGCTGACGATTTCACCGGAGCCACGGATTTGGCCGGGTTGCTGGCGCGATCTGGGGCCAAGGTAAACCTGCGGATCGGCATACCGGAGGGACCGCCCTCGGAGACCGCTGATTTCGAAGTGATCGCGCTGAAATGCCGAACGGAGCCGGTGGCCGAGGCCGTGGCAGAGACACGTGCCGCACTGGCGTGGCTGAAGCAGACGGGGGCGGAGCGGTTTTTCTGGAAGTATTGCTCTACCTTTGATTCCACGGCGCAGGGCAATATCGGTCCGGTCTCGGAAGCTTTGATGGCCGATCTGGGGGCCTCTCAGACGATCTATTGCCCGGCATTCCCGGAGAACGGGCGTTCGATTTTCATGGGCAACCTGTTTGTGGGCGAGCAGCCTTTGGCGGAAAGCCCGATGAAGGACCACCCGCTGACGCCGATGCGTGACAGCAATCTGATGCGGTTGCTGGAGCCGCAGGTGACGCGGCCCGTGGGGCTGGCAAACCGATTGGTGGTCGACAAAGGCGTGGAGGCGTTGCGCGCCCGGTTTGCCGCGTTGCATGGCGAGGGTGTGGCGCATGTGGTGGTCGATGCTGTCTCGGATGCGGACCTGACGATAATTGCCCGGGCGTGCGCCGATATGCGGCTGATGACTGGCGGCAGCGCCGTGGCCATGCCTTTGCCCGCGATTTACCGAGGGATGGGGCTGCTTGGCGCTGGCGCTGATGGGGCGCAGTTCAAAGCGCCTGCGGGCGGCGCGTTGGTGCTGTCGGGCAGCTGTTCGGCCATGACGCGGGCGCAGGTGGCCGCGTATTTGCAGCATGCTGACGGGTACCGATTGGACCCGCTGGAATTGGCGGAAACAGGCGTGGGCGCTGCGCAGGAGTGGCTGCGTGGCAAGCCTGCGGACGCGCCGAAGATCATTTACGCGACGGCGGACCCGAAATCCGTGGGGGCGGCGCAGGACAAGCTGGGCGTGGCGCGTGCGGGCAAGCTGGTCGAGGACGCCTTGGCCGCACTGGCGCAGACAGGGCGTGACGCAGGCGTGCGGCGGTTCGTTGTGGCGGGCGGGGAGACCTCGGGGGCGGTGACCAAATCGCTGGGCGTGGACAAGCTGTCGATTGGCCGGGAGATCGCGCCGGGCGTGCCCTGGACCTTTACCCGCTCAGGTGGGCATGACATCGCGCTGACGCTGAAATCGGGCAATTTCGGCGCGGAGAGCTTCTTTGCGGATGCGTTGGAGATGTTGTCGTGAGCGCGGAGGCAAGGCTGCGCGAAGATATCTGCCTGCTGGCCAAGTCGATGTTTGATCGTGGGCTGACGGGGGGCTCTTCGGGGAATATCTCAGCGCGGCTGGACGATGGCCGCTTGCTGGTGACGCCCACGGGCAGCTGCTTTGGGGGGCTCGACCCGGGGCGGCTGGCGGTGCTGGATGGCGGTGCGCATGTCGCAGGCGACGCGCCTACGAAAGAGGTGGCCTTGCACGCGGCATTTTATGACACGCGCAGCGCGACGGGCGCGGTGGTGCATCTGCATTCGTGCCATTCGGTTGCGTTGTCGGTGCTGCCCGATACAGACCCGGACAATATGCTGCCGCCGATCACGGCCTATGGCGTGATGAAGCTCGGCAAGGTGGCGTTGTTGCCCTATTTCATGCCGGGCGACCCGGCGATGGGGGATGCGATCAAAGGGCTGGCGGGCAAACGCTCGGCGGTGGTGTTGGCGCATCACGGGCCCGTCGTGGCGGGCAAAGACATTGAGGCCGCGTGCTATGCGATGGAAGAGCTGGAGGAGACGGCCAAGCTGGCGCTGATGACGCGCGGGATGGGGCCAACTTTGCTGAGTGACGCGCAGGTGCAAGGCTTGGTACGCAAATTTGGGGTGGAATGGGATGACTAGAGCATATGACTGAGTTTTCGGCAAATCTGGGGTTCTTGTGGACGGAACTGTCCCTGCCTGACGCCATTCGTGCTGCCAAAAAGGCGGGGTTTTCCGCTGTCGAAATGCATTGGCCATATGATACGGACGCGTCCGAGATCCGCGCTGCTTTGGAGGAGACGGGCCTGCCGCTGCTGGGGATCAACACCGTGCGAGGTGCAGAAGGGGAGAACGGGCTTTGTGCTTTGCCCGGGCGGGTTGACGAGGCGCAGGCCTCCATTGATCAGGCGGTGCGGTACGCGGCTGAGGTTGATGCGGGCGCGATTCATGTGATGGCCGGGTTTGCGGACGGGCCGGAGGCGCAGGCGTGTTTCGTGGAGAACCTG
This sequence comes from uncultured Litoreibacter sp., assembly GCA_947494645.1. Classification (GTDB taxonomy): domain Bacteria; phylum Pseudomonadota; class Alphaproteobacteria; order Rhodobacterales; family Rhodobacteraceae; genus Litoreibacter. Next base: position 1,518,022 of record CANLVO010000001.1, on the reverse strand, counting down.
CGCTACGCCTGCGACGCGGCCCCCGACCGGGTGATCCTGATTGAGCCGCTGAACCACCATGACGCGCCGGGGTATTTTCTGAGCGGCTCGACCCAAGCGGCGGATATCATCGCGGAGGTGGACCGGCCCAATTTGAAGCTGATGTTTGACTGCTACCATCTGCAGATTCTCGAAGGCGACCTGACCCGGCGACTGACGCATCACCTTGATATCATCGGGCACGTTCAGTTTGCCTCAGTGCCGGAGCGGGCGGAGCCGGATCTGGGAGAGGTGAACTACGCCCATATCTTCGCCTACCTGAAGGAGCTGGGCTACGCGGCGCCATTGGGTGCGGAGTACAAGCCGTTATCCGGCAAAACGGCGGATGGTTTGGGCTGGATGACTGCGCTGGGCTAATTGCTGATCGCGGTCAGCGTGACGTTGAGCGCAACGGGATAGGCCAGTGAGCCTTCGGAGGGCTGCGTGCCCGCGCCGATATTGTAGTCCATGCGGTTGAGCTCAGTGCTGCCTGCCATCTGAGCGGTTTTGCCGTCGATAGCGAGGGTAAATGGCAGCTCTACCGGGGTGGATTGATCGCGGATCGTAAGCGTCCCTTTGGCGATGTAGGCGTCACCTTCGGAAAAGATGTCGGCCATGTAAGTGGCGGTGGGGAAGGCCTCTGCATTGAAGAAGTCGGCCCCCATGGCTTGGCTGGTGACGGAGCCCAGTGTCAGCGACGGGATGGAGACGGTGACGCGGACGTCGCCGTGCTTGCCCTCTGCGTCGGGCGTCTCGTCAAAGGTAATCGCGGCGGTCCAGTCGGAAAAGCTGCCCTCCACCTTGGAGCCCAACTGGGTCACGGAGATGGCCAGCGTGCCGTCTTCGACCCGCCATTGGCTGATGGCTTGAGCCAGAGCTTCGGCTTCGATCTTGTCGTGTTTGAAGAGGCCGAGACCTGCACCGATGGCCAAAGCTGCGGCGTAGACGCCGACGGCGGCGACGGGGGCGGTTTTTGAGCTGGGCATGGGCGTAGGAGCCGGGTGCGGCTCTGTATGGCCGAAGGTCATGCGGGCGAGCGTGTCGTCTTTGTCGATGAAGTGGTGTTTCAGAGCGCCTGCGACATGCAGCAGGATGGAGGCCGCGAGGACGCGCTCGAATATGATGTGCAGGCTGGCGGAAGTATGCGCGATGCTGTCGGAGATGGGAATGCCGGGCAGGCCTTGGCCCAAGGGCCACCAGATGGGCGCAAAGCCGGTGGTGGCGGCGTGATGGACCCAGCCCGACAGCGGGACCAGCACCAGCGAAGCGTAGAGCAGCCAGTGAACCAGCGTGGCGAGAAACGTCTCTGCCTTGCGGTCGGGGTGCAGATGCGCGGGTTTGGGCTGCGTCACGGCCCAAAGAATGCGCGCCAAGGCCACGAAGAAGATGAAAATGCCGACGGTCTTGTGCAACGAGAACAGCGTGGGTTTCAACGGGTCGGCATCGGCCATGCCATTGGCGACAATCCCCAACGGGATCATGGTGATGATCAGCGCGGCGATGAGCCAGTGAAAGCTCTTGGTGACGCTGCCATAGGTGGTTGTGGAGTTGCTGCGCATGGGGGGCTCTCGCTTGCGGTGTCTGGGCCAGTTTGTCGTAAAGCTGAGCCGTCGTAAACCAAACGGGGCCGCACAAAATCCCGCATCTGGTCACAGAGTTTGTGCGGGTTTGCTTGTGGGGGCAGCCGGGTTTGGCTACATAATTGGGAAAAGCAATAAACGAGGGCAGGGCATGAGAGCATTTGTTTTTCCGGGGCAGGGCGCGCAGGCGCTTGGGATGGGGCGCGATGTTGCGCAGGCCTATCCGGCGGCACAGGCGATTTTTGACGAGGTCGATAACGCGCTGGGCGAAAAGCTGTCAGATATCATCTGGGGCGAGGACCTTGATGCCCTGACGCTGACGCAAAACGCGCAGCCTGCCTTGATGGCCACATCGCTGGCAGTGATGGCGGCCTTGAAGGCGGAAGGTGTCGGAATGGACGCGGCCTCTTTCGTGGCGGGCCATTCCTTGGGTGAATATTCGGCCCTGGCGGCGGCAGGTACGTTCAGCGTGGCCGACACGGCGCGGCTGCTGCGCAAGCGCGGCGAGGCGATGCAGGCGGCGGTGCCCGTGGGCCAAGGGGCGATGGCGGCGGTGCTGGGTCTGGATTTTGACGGTGTGACCAAGCTTGCGGCTGACGCCGCAGATGGTGACGTCTGCCAGGTGGCCAACCAGAACGACCCGACGCAAAACGTGATTTCCGGCAGCAAGGCCGCTGTTGAGCGTGCCGTTGGCATGGCCAAGGAGGCTGGCGCGAAGCGGGCGTTGTTGCTGCCTGTGTCCGCGCCGTTTCATTGCGCGATGATGGCCCCTGCGGCTGATGTGATGGCGGAAGCCCTTGGCACAGTCGAGATGGCCGCGCCTGTGGTGCCTGTGGTGGCCAATGTCGTAGCGGAGGCTGTCTCCGAGCCAGACCGGATCAGGGCGCTTTTGGTTGAGCAGGTGACGGGGCAGGTGCGCTGGATGAGCTCAGTGGAGTGGATGGGCGCGCAAGGCGTCACTGAGATTTGGGAGATCGGGGCAGGCAAGGCGCTGTCGGGCATGATCCGGCGGATCAACCGTGATATTGAGTGCCGTGCCGTGCTGAGCCCGGATGACGTAAAAGCGGCGGCTGCCGCGCTTGAGGGATAGAGACATGGTTGATTTGACTGGGAAAAATGCGCTGATCACAGGTGCATCGGGCGGCATTGGCGGCGCGATTGCGACCGCGCTGCACAGCGCTGGCGCCACGGTGGCTTTGTCAGGCACGCGGGTGGAGCCTTTAGAGGCACTGGCCGCTGAGTTGGGCGAACGTGCTCATGTATTGCCATGCAACTTGTCGGATTTCGACGCGGTGGAGGCTTTGCCCAAAGACGCGGCTGCGGCGATGGGTTCGGTGGATGTGTTGGTCAACAATGCGGGGATCACGCGGGACAATTTGTTTATGCGCATGTCGGATGACGAATTCCGCTCGGTGATTGACGTCAACCTGACCTCGACCTTCAAACTGTGCAAAGGCGTGCTGCGCGGGATGATGAAGGCGCGGTGGGGGCGGATCGTGAATATCTCCAGCGTTGTGGGGGCCACGGGCAACCCGGGTCAGGGCAATTACGCGGCCTCCAAGGCGGGTATGGTCGGCATGTCCAAATCACTAGCCTATGAGGTGGCCTCGCGCGGGATCACCGTCAACTGCGTGGCCCCGGGCTTTATTGCGACAGCAATGACCGACAAGCTGACCGACGACCAGAAGGCCGGAATTTTGACCCAGATCCCAGCAGGGCGGATGGGTGATCCGGAAGAGATAGCCAGCGGCGTGCTCTATCTGGCGAGCCCCGGGGCCAGCTATGTCACAGGCACCACCTTGCATGTAAATGGCGGCATGGCCATGCTGTGATGCGGCGTAAAATGGGGGTTGCATGAACCGTTTGCGTTCCCCATTTGGTGTGCTATAGGCGCACGAGATTTGCCAAAGCGCGGTGTTTTACCGTTGCCGAGGTGGCCGTCTTGAGGCGGCAATCAAGGCCAAATGGCCATCAACACTGGCGGGGCATTCCCGTCCCAATACGAGGATACTCATCATGAGCGACATCGCAGATCGCGTTAAAAAGATCGTTGTCGAGCACCTGGGCGTTGAAGAAGACAAAGTTGTCGAGAACGCGTCCTTTATCGACGATTTGGGCGCGGACAGTCTTGATACTGTCGAGCTGGTCATGGCGTTCGAAGAAGAGTTCGGGATCGAAATTCCTGATGACGCTGCTGAAAACATTCAGACATTTGGCGACGCCGCCAAATTCATCAAAGAAGCCTCCTAAGGCGCTTTTCGCGGCCCCCGCCGCCGGGTTTTGACCCTTGGCGGGATGCATGTTTGAGAATTCACGCGGTGCCCCATTGGGCGCCGCGTTTCTGTTTTTGGGGTCTGGTCGAAGCGCGCTGGCTCTTGAGCGCGACGGATAGCTCGCGATTGTTGAGGATGCGCTCGAATTTGGTGCCAGCGAATTTGTCATTGGCCCACATGACCTGCGCTTTGAGCTGCGTTTCGCCGAATGTCAGTTTGAGTGTTTGCCCGGTTTTTAGCCCCAGCTGATGGGCAAGATTGGCCCCGCCACGGCTGATATCGACCAGTGTGCTGTGCTGGGTTTGGCCAGCGATCGAGACCTGCACCGGGATGTCGCACGCCACGCGTTTGCCAATGCGCTTGTCGCGCTGCTGTCGCCATCTTCGATAGCTGTGCAATGTGGCCAGCAATAAGACTGCGAGCGTCAGCAATCCAATCCCCGTAGCCATCATGAAGGACGGGCGGCTCGACAAGGGCGTGCCGGTCCACAGGGTTATTTCCCGCCAAGCGTCCCGCGAAGGGGCGGTGGAGGGCATATCCGCGCAGAGCCGCTCCAACAGCTCGCGGACATGCTGCTTGGACTGCTGGAAGCCCGACCCAAAGAGATAGGGGCGCAGCCCGTCGCGCCCGCTGGTGCGCGCGATGCGTGCCAAAGCGCCAAGGCGGACCCGAAAGGCGGTGACTTCTGCGAGATGGCGCGACAGGCCGAGCTCCTGAAGACGGGTCTGCATGTGGGAGGTGAGGATCTTCTTGCGCAGGGCTTCGATGCGCAGGGCGGCGGTGATGGCGGTGGTTTCGGATTGTGAGGCTTCAATAATGTCGGTTTGTTCGATCAATTCGGCCAGATTGGGAAATTCGGAGCATTCCTGCGGCTCCGGGGTCGCGAAGGCTGGGAAGGCCAGCCAAAGACTGGCGGCCAGCGCGTAGACATGGATGTGCACTCGGGACCTCGGTGAACTCGGTGGTTTTGCCGCGATCCTAGGCTTGCATTGGTTAAGGACAGGTTTTTGGGTGTCTTCTATGTCTGAGGAACGTCTTTCAGGCGCGCCAGTACGTCGAGGCCTTGTTGGTTGAGAAAGTGCAGCATGTCGATGAAGACCCAGTTCTCCGCCAGTTTGTCGCCGTCGCGGCGATAGACGTCGACGACGCGCATGTCAGCGGGTTTGCCGGTGCCGGGAAGGCCGAGATAGCCGCCTGTGGGCGTCACCGTCAGGTTGGGCCAGCCGAAGAAGCCGCCATAGTTGCCTTCCGCCATGCGGGCGACATGGCCGTTAAAAACGCGGTCGGCGAGTTGGCGGCGGAAGGGCTGTTGGTGCTGCTCGATATAGCGGTCGATGGTGAAGACCGCACCGATACCAGCGGGGCCGTACCACGCCATGTCATCGTGCCATGTCAGCTGCAGTTCTTCGCGGGGCGACAGGCTGAAACCGCCTGGCTTGCCCTGCAACGTGGCGTTGGCCTTGGAGATATTGGCAGCCATGTCGTTGATTGTCGCGAGCGTCTTGGTGCCCTCGGCCGGGTCTTGCGGCTCGAACAGCTGGCCGTCATTGGTGAGCGGTCCGGGGTGGATGAAATCGGCGGCGGTCATGGGCGGCAGCGGCCAGAAGCCCGCCTGTTTGATGACGCTGAGAATGTCGATGAAAAGCGCGGTTTCGGCGATCTTGTCGCCTTCGATGCGGTGAAACTCTGCGTAGCGGATCATCACCGTCTTGCGGTTGGGGGCGATGCCCAGCCAAGGCGCGTCAAAGAGAGCTTTGAAATGCCCCATAGAGCAGGTCCATGTGGTGGCCCCTGCGTCGCAATCATTGCGCCCTGCAAAGAAGATGGTTTCGCGGCGCTGGAGGGCAGAGAACGCGTCGAGGAACGGGGTCCAGAACGCCCCCATCACGGCCTCTGCGCCGGATTGTTCGTGGAAAGGGTGGAGACCGCGCCAGTGATACTCCGCCGTGGTGTGTGCTTTGAGCGCATCCAACCGCTTTGCGGCAGGGGCTGCGTCAAATGCTGCCATATAGGCGCGGGCCACAGATTTGGCGGGTTGGAAGTCAGTCACGGCTGGGCCTCTTGAATGCGTATTCAGTGCAAGGAGTATCGGTTTCGTGCGTCGGTGCAAGGGGGAAGCGGCACGCGGATGGCAAGCAGAAATGCGCCGCGCCACTTTCCCTTGCCGCGCCCCGCGTGTAGAAGCTGAATAGAAGTTGGCACAGAACCTTCGGGAAAGCGGAATTAGGGGGCATTTATGCGTCGAGTCGTCGTAACAGGTTTGGGTATGGTCACGCCGCTGGGCAGCGGTGTTGAGGAAAGCTGGAAGAACGCTTTGGCGGGCAAATCCGGCGCGCGCACCATTGAGAAATTTGACGCCTCGCATCTGGGTACCGGCTACGCTTGCGAAGTGCCGCGTGGCGAGGGGCCCGGCGAGTTTAACCCGGACGATTTCATGGCTGCCAAAGATGCCCGTAAAGTGGATGACTTTATCCTGTACGGGATGGCTGCCGCGCAAATGGCCGTCGAAGATGCGGGCTGGCAGCCCGAGGATCGCGCTGCGCTGGAGCGCACGGGCGTGATGATCGGGTCCGGCATTGGTGGGTTGCAGTCGATTGCCGAGACCGCCGTCTTGATCAAGGAACGCGGGCCACGCCGGGTGTCGCCGTTCTTTATCCCCGGTGCCTTGGTCAACCTGGTCTCGGGTCAGGTGTCGATCAAGTACGGCTTCAAGGGGCCAAACCACGCGGTTGTCACAGCCTGCTCGACGGGCGCCCATGCCATTGGTGACGCGGCGCGGCTGATTGCTTTGGACGATGCGGATGTGATGATTGCGGGCGGCGCGGAAAGCCCGATTTGCGAAATTGGGATTGCCGGGTTCAACGCTTGTAAGGCGCTGTCGACCGCGCATCCCGATGATCCGCAAAAGGCCTCGCGCCCATGGGATGCGGATCGCGACGGGTTCGTGATGGGCGAAGGCGCGGGCGTTGTCGTCTTGGAAGAATACGAGCATGCCAAGGCGCGTGGTGCGACGATCTACGCCGAAGTTTTGGGTTATGGGTTGTCGGGTGACGCGCATCACATCACCGCGCCGCCAGAGGACCATGAAGGTGCGGAACGTGCGATGCGTGCGGCGGTGAAGCGCGCGGGCATTGACGTGAGTGCGATTGACTATGTGAACGCGCATGGCACTTCGACCATGGCGGATACGATCGAGCTGGGCGCGGTAGAGCGTCTGCTGGGCGATGCAGCGGCCGGGACGGCGATGTCGTCCACCAAATCGATGACCGGGCATTTGCTGGGTGCGGCTGGCGCGATTGAAGCGATCTTCTGCATTCTGGCTATTCGTGACCAAGTATGTCCGCCGACGATCAATCTGGACAACCCGGCGGCTGAGACTGAGATGGACCTCTGTGCCAACGCCGCGGTCAAACGGGATGTGTCGGTCGTGCTGTCGAATTCCTTCGGGTTTGGTGGGACGAATGCCTGCCTGATCATGGGCAAGGTGTGAGCTGAGAGATGTGGAAATCCATCGCCTCCAATTTCCTGACGGTCTTCATTGTCGGCCTGTTTGTGCTTGGCGGGCTGATCGGTTGGGGGCAGTCGCAGTATAAATCCGAGGGACCGCTGGAAAGCGCAGTGTTCTTTGAGGTGCCACGCGGGGCGTCCTTGCGCTCGGTCTCGGAAAAGCTGGCCGCGCAGGGTGCGATTACCAATGCGTCCATCTTTAGGATCGGTGCTGAATATAGCGACATGGCCTCTAAGCTGAAATTTGGCAATTACGAGCTGCCTGCGGGGGCCTCGATGGCGGAGATCATCGATATCGTCACCGCTGGGGGGCCGTCGACCTTTCGCTATGTGGCGACTTACGTGATCCGCAACACGGGTGGTGAGCTGCGATTCCGGGAGCGGACGCCGGGCACAGGCGAAGAGGTTGTGCTTGCCGAGTTCAAAGCAGGCGAGCCATTGCCTGAAGCCTATACCGAGGCTGTGGCGGCAGAGCTGCCGATCATCTACCGTCTGGCTGTGGCCGAGGGGCTGACCAGCTGGCAGATTGTCGAAGGGTTGAAGGGCGCGGATTTCCTGGAAGGCGAGGTTGGTGAATTGCCCGCCGAGGGATCGCTTGCGCCGGACACTTATGAAGTGAAGCGCGGTGCGGTGCGGGGCGAGATACTGGACCGCATGGCCGAAGCGCAGGTGCGTATTCTGGACGAGGCTTGGGCAAACCGTGCTGACGGGCTGCCGTTGGAGACGAAGGAAGAGGCGCTGGTGCTTGCCTCCATCGTGGAGAAAGAGACGGGCCTGGCCGAAGAACGTCGGCAGGTGGCCAGCGTGTTCGTCAACCGGCTGAACCAAGGCATGAAGCTGCAAACCGACCCGACGGTGATCTACGGGATCACCAATGGTGAGGGCAATGGTTTGGGTCGCGGCATTCGCCAATCGGAGCTGCGGGCGCGCAACGCCTATAATACCTACGTGATCCCTGCGTTGCCGCCGGGGCCGATTGCCAACCCGGGCAAATTGGCTATTGAGGCTGCGCTGAACCCCGACGAGACGCCCTACATCTTCTTTGTTGCAGATGGGACCGGGGGCCATGCATTTGCTGTGACGATTGCAGAGCACAACGCGAACGTAGCGGAATGGCGCAAGATCGAGGCCGAACGGAACGCGAATAACTAGGAAATTCAGCCCCGCGTTAACCATTATTTCAATGCGCGGGGCTATGTTTTGCTAGTACCTTCTGCGGCGTCTGAGCTGAAAAGGTTAACGTTAAGTCATTGTTAATAAATAATTTTATTGGCAAATCGGCGAGAAATGCATTGACTCTGCGAACGGTCTAGGGCATACGTTTTGACAAGATGGACGAATTGGGTCAGCGGCGCCGAACAGGGCGGGCTGGCCTTTCTTATTTCAAGTTAGCCACAGAAATGGGCGAGCGGCACGGGTCTTCGGGCACGGGGCCGCTTTTTTGTTTCCTATACGTTGGCGTCGTGTCGAGCGGCGCAACCAGGAGGCGTTGATGGATCACAACTCGAACGACACAGCCTCGCAAAGCGGCCAAGACAAGGACCACCCGATACAACAAGGCCACGACGACACCGAAGCCTCCGCCGCGCAGGAAGAGACAGGCGCCACGGACAGCACCTTGGATGACGGCTACACGGAGATGATCGACACCAACCTCGCAATCTTCAAAGGCCAGTTCGGCAGGTTGAAGGAGGCAATCCACGACCACACGGTTCGGATCCGTGCCGGCGCCGACCCCGACAAGGACGTCAACGAAGTTATCAAGCGGTTCGAGCCATTGATAACCCAGTCGATGCAACAGGAGATCAAGATCCATGAAAAGCTCGCCCAACGCCTTGGCCAAGCTGGCAAACATGCCGTCGACATTGGGAGCGCCCGAACTGAGGTCGGGCGCCGTCTCGCTCGCCTCCGCGACGCCAGAGGAAACAGATGAGTTTCTGGCCAGCCTGAGCGAGAACGCGTTGCACGCCTTGCCCTATATGTTCGAGTTCTGGGCCATGGATCATCAAGTGCCCCCGGAGGGCGACTGGCGCTCCTGGGTGATCTTGGGTGGGCGTGGCGCTGGCAAGACGAGAGCGGGCGCGGAATGGGTGCGTTCGATAGTGGAGGGGGATTTGCCACTGGACGAAGGAACCGCGCGTAGGGTTGCGCTTGTGGGCGAGACCTTTGATCAAGTGCGGGACGTGATGGTGTTCGGTGAAAACGGCATTCTGGCGTGCTCGCCGCCAGACAGGCGTCCGGAATGGCAGGCGACGCGGCGCAGGCTGGTCTGGCCCAATGGCGCGATTGCGGAGTGTTACTCTGCCTCTAGCCCTGAAGGGTTGCGCGGCCCGCAGTTTGACGCAGCATGGGTCGACGAGCTTGGATGTGCCGCGATCGACAAGGGATCAAATGAGCCAAACAAGTTTGTCGACGCCAAATCCAGCGAAAGCGCCCTGCCGCATTTCAGCTCGGGCGTGCGGGATGACTATATTCAGCATCAGTTTTTGAGGGCCTATGCGGAGTTTTACGCCACGCCCGAGAACAACCCGGTATCGGCCATTTATGATGGGCCGATGGTGGACATGTCCAAGACCCATGTGTGGGCTTGGGACGCGCGGCCCTGGCCGGATTTTCCGAACAATCGCGAAGTTTGGAGCGATGGAGAGAATTACCTGACAGGCCACTGGATCACCGGGCGCAGCAGCAACCAGACTTTGGCAGCCGTCGTGGCGGAGCTGTGCGAAGCGGCCGGCATTACGGCGTATGACGTCAGCATGCTGCACGGCGTGCTGCGCGGGTTCACGGTGTCGGACAGTGAAAGCCCGAGGGCCAGCATTCAGACGCTGATGGTGGTCTATGCCATTGATGCGGTTGAGGCAAACGGTCGGCTGGTGTTTCGTAACCGTAGCTTGGCGGAGGCGCATGAGTTGGGGCCTGAAGATCACGTGCTGTCCGATGGGGGCCAAGCTGTGGTGGAGGCGATCCGGGCGCCCGAGGCGGAGGTCGTAGGTGAGGTCCGGCTGGGCTACCCCGCAGGGGATGGTGCGTTTGAGAGCCGTGTTGTGTCTGCAAGATTTCCAGATAATGCTGCGGCGCAGATCACTCACAATGAGGTGCCACTGAGTTTGACGCGGTCGGAGGCCAATAGCGTTGCGGAACGCTGGCTTTCGGAGGCACGGGTTGCGCGGGAGAGTTTGCGTCTGAGTGTGCCTGCGTCTCGCAGTGAGATCCGGGCGGGTGACACTTTGCGCGTGTCTGGCGCTGAAGGAGCAGAGTATCGGGTGGATCGGGTGGAGATCTCCGGGGCGCGGACTTTGGAAGCAACCCGGATTGAGCGTCAGATTTATGCGCCGAGCCAGAGAGTAGAGAGCACGCCTCTGCAGCGGGCGTTTAGCGTGCCTATTCCGATCACGGCGCAATTTCTTGATCTGCCGCTTTTGCGCGGAGACGAGGTGCCGCACGCGCCTTACATTGCCGTTTCGGCCAATCCCTGGCCCGGTTCAGCAGCGGTCTATGATGCGGCAGAGGATGCGGGCTACGAGCTGAACACACTCATAGAACGGCCTTCGTCAATTGGCGTTACCGCTACAGCACTTGAGCATTCAGAAAGCGGTCGTTGGGCGGCGGGTCAGGTTGTGAGGGTGGTGTTGCAAGACGGCGCGTTGAGTTCAGCGAGCCGATCTGAGGTCCTATCGGGAAAGAACGTTCTCGCCATTGGCGACGGCTCATCAGACAACTGGGAAATTTTACAGTTTGCGCTGGCTGATCTCATCGCGCCGAACACTTATGACCTGTCGGACCTGCTACGCGGGCAAGCCGGGACGGATGGGCTGATGCCTTCGGTGTGGCCCGTTGGCAGCAGGATCGTCGTGCTTGATGGTGCACCAACACAGCTGGAGCACAGCCTGTCGCATCGCGATCTTGCACGCCATTACCGCGTCGGACCGGGATTGCGCCCTATCGATGATCCTTCCTATCGTCACTATGTCGAAGCGTTCTCTGGGGTTGGTTTACGACCCTACGCGCCTGCGCACTTGCGCGTCGCCCAAGCCGCCAACGCGATGGAGATATCTTGGGTCAGACGCACCCGGATAGATGGCGACAGTTGGGCTTCGTTCGAAGTGCCGCTCGGTGAGGATTTGGAAGCTTATCAAGTACGGATCATCAAGGATGATTCAGTCCTGCGGGAAGTGACCACCACAGCGCCTCATTGGAGTTATCCTGCGGCGCTGAGTGCTCTGGACGGGGCGTTTGCTCCATTTGAAGTCCAAGTCGCACAGATTTCACAGAGTTTCGGGCCTGGGCCCTTTGCAAGGAAGATTATTGATGCCTGATTCAGCTAGACTGCAATTGCCATTTGTCGCCGCCGCGCAGGCGCAAAAACATGTGACTGTGAACGAGGCGTTGGCGCGGGTAGACGCCATGGTGCAGGTCACAGCCGAGAGCCGGACACTGCAATCACCGCCGCTGGTGGTCGGCGAAGGGGAGGCCTATTTGATCCCGCCGGGGGCTGTTAATGCGTGGCAGGGCCATGATGGTGAGGTGACCAGCTTTCTTAACGGCGCTTGGGCGTTCTTTCTGCCGCTTCCGGGGTGGGAGATTTGGGTTTCTGACGAATTTCGGCGGCTTACCTATACGGGCGACACTTGGATCGACAATGCGCTGGCGGTATCTAGCAATAAGGCCGCGATGCACGCCGACATCGTTGAGGTGGACCACGTCTTAAGTGGCGGCGTGTTGGAGCAAACGGGATATGTCATCCCGTCACACACCAGCGTCTGGGGGATCACGGGCCGGGTGTTGCAGACGATCACCGGCGATCTGAGCGATTGGTCCTTGGGTGTGGATGGGTCTGCAACACGCTATGGAGATGGCCTCGGTCTGGGAGCAGGTTCCTGGCTACGTGGACTTACGGGGCAACCAGTAACCTATTACAACGCGACGCGGTTGGATCTGACCGCGAACGGCGGCAGCTTTACCGGAGGAGCGGTTCGGCTGGCCGTTCATCTTATGCGGTTTGATCTGCCTTTGGGCGACTAAGCGCTGTTGCTCGCCGATCTCAACCTTGTGAGCGGTTGAGCCATTGTCCTTTACCCCCGTCCTTGGTTTGCTGTAGCACTGAGGCAAGCAAAGGAGACTGTTATGCAGCATCAGAGCCCGCAAATCACGGAGATTGATCCGGTCTGGCAGCGCATTTCGGACGAGGCGCGTGATGCGATTGCAGAAGAGCCGCTGCTTGGCGGGCTTTTGCATGGGACGATCCTGCATCACCGCTCGCTTGAGCGGGCTTTGTCGTTTCGGATTTCCGAGAAACTGGCCTCTGCCGAGATGTCGTCTCAGATCTTGCGGGAAATATCCGATGAGGCTTACCGGGCTGACCCGGAACTTGGCGCCGCGGCACGGGCCGACATTATGGCCGTGTTCGAACGTGACCCAGCCTGCCATCGCTTTTTGCAGCCGTTGGTCTATTTCAAAGGCTTTCAAGCTATTCAGGCTTATCGGGTTGGCCATTGGCTTTGGCAAAACGGTCGTAAAGACCTTTCCTATTTCTTCCAGATGCGCGTGAGCGAGATGTTTGGGATCGACATTCACCCGGCTGCCAAGATCGGCCGGGGGATCATGATCGACCACGCGCATTCAATCGTGATTGGCGAGACGGCCGTGGTTGGTGACAACGTGTCGATGCTTCACTCCGTGACCTTAGGCGGGACCGGCAAGGAAGACGATGACCGGCACCCGAAGATTGAGAACGGTGTTTTGATCGGAGCGGGAGCCAAGGTTTTGGGCAATATCACAGTTGGGCATTGCTCGCGTGTTGCGGCGGGCTCTGTTGTTCTTGAGCCAGTGCCACCGATGAAGACGGTTGCTGGTGTGCCTGCGAAGATCGTGGGGGAGGCGGGCTGCTCACAACCTGCGCTTTCCATGGATCAGCTGCTGTCCGGCAAAGTTTAAGTTCCCTAGATTCTTGATTAAAGAGGGCCCCTCGCGGGATCGCGAGGGGCTCTTTTTTGTTCAGTAGCGACCAATTACTAGGCCAGCATCATCACCGGATTTTCCAAGTTGTCCTTGATGGCATTTAGCAAGTTTGCGCCGAGGGCGCCGTCGATCACGCGGTGATCGACGCTCAAGGTGGTGGACATCACAGTCGCCACTTTGACCTCGCCGTCCTCACCAACGACCGGTTTCTTCGCCCCAGCGCCAACAGCCAGAATGGCAGCGTGGGGCGGGTTGATGATCGCATCGAAATTGTCGATGCCGAACATGCCGAGGTTGGAAATCGCGAAACTGCCGCCCTGATATTCGTGCGGGGCCAGCTTGCGGTCGCGGGCGCGGGACGCGAGGTCCTTCATCTCCGCCGACAGCGCGGACAGCGATTTCATCTCTGCATCTTTCAGAACCGGCGTGAACAGCCCCCCTTCGATTGCCACCGCCACGGCGACGTCGGATGGTTTCAACGACAGCATGCGGTCGCCTGCCCAAACGGCGTTCGCGTCGGGCACCTGCTGCAGTGCCAGGGCGCAGGCCTTGATGATGAAATCGTTGACCGACAGCTTGATACCGCGTGGTTCCAGTGTTTTGTTCAGCTGGCTGCGGAACTTCAGCAACGCGTCCAATTCAATGTCGCGGCGCAGGTAGAAGTGCGGCACGGATTGCTTGGCCTCTGTCAAGCGCGCGGCGATGGTCTTGCGCATACCGTCCAATGACACTTCTTCGAACTCGCGGTCGGCGTAGGTTTTCAGGATCGCATCCGTTGCAGGGCCAGCAGCCATCGCGGCAGGTGCCGCTGCTGCAGCGGGGGCAGACGCCGCAGGGGCAGGGGCTGCACTTGGTTTGGCGCCCATCACATCCGCTTTGACAATCCGGCCTTTCGGACCGGTGCCTTTGATCGCAGACAGGTTCAGACCTTTGTCTTTGGCAATCCGACGCGCCAAGGGTGAGGCAAAGACGCGGTCGCCGTCTTTGGCGGGAGCGGCAGGCGCAGCGGCGGCGGCAGGTGCGTCCGCTGGAGCCTCGGCAGCGGCAGCAGCCGGAGCAGCCGCAGGCGCGCTCGAGGCCGCCCCAATGTCATCCGCACTTTCCCCATCTTCCAAAATCACCGCAATTGGCGTGTTTACTTTCACGCCCTCGGTGCCTTCCTCGATCAGAATTTTCCCAATCACACCTTCGTCCACGGCTTCAAATTCCATGGTGGCTTTGTCGGTCTCAATCTCCGCCATCACGTCGCCCGACGCGACAGTGTCGCCCTCTTTGACCAACCATTTGGCCAGCGTGCCTTCTTCCATCGTGGGGGAGAGGGCGGGCATGAGCAGTTCAATAGGCATATCCGGCTCTCCTTAGCGGTAGGTGACGGCTTTGACGGCGTCCATGACTTCTTTGGTCGTGGTCAGCGCAAGCTTTTCAAGGTTGGCGGCATAAGGCATTGGAACGTCCTTGCCGGTGCAGTTGAGCACCGGAGCGTCAAGATAATCGAACGCCTCCGTCATGATCTGGGCACTCAGGTAGCTGCCGATTGAGCAGACGGGGAACCCTTCTTCGACCGTCACGCAACGGTTTGTTTTCTTTACGCTTTCGATCACCGTCGGCAAGTCCAGCGGGCGCAGGGTCCGCAGGTCGATGACCTCTGCTGAGATACCCTCCGTGGCCAGCTCATCGGCTGCTTCCAACGCGTATTTCATCCCGATACCGAAACTGACGATGGTCACGTCCGACCCTTCGCGCCAAATCTTGGCTTTGCCAAAAGGCACGGTGTAGTCATCCATCACCGGCACATCAAAAGACTGGCCGTAGAGGATTTCATTCTCCAGGAAGATCACGGGGTTCGGGTCGCGGATCGCTGTTTTCAGCAGGCCTTTTGCGTCAGAGGCCGAGTAGGGCATCACCACTTTGAGACCGGGCACTTGGCTATACCAAGACGCGTAGTCGTGGGAGTGCTGAGCGCCCACACGAGCAGCCGCGCCGTTCGGGCCACGGAACACAATCGGCGCGCCCATCTGACCACCTGACATATACAATGTCTTCGCGGCGGAGTTGATGATGTGGTCAATCGCCTGCATGGCGAAGTTGAAGGTCATGAATTCGACAATGGGGTTCAGGCCGCCAAAGGCTGCGCCCACGCCGATCCCGGCAAATCCGTGCTCGGTGATGGGAGTGTCGATCACACGGCGTGCGCCGAACTCGTCCAGCAAGCCTTGGCTGATCTTGTAAGCACCCTGATATTCGGCAACTTCTTCGCCCATCAGGAACACGTTCTCATTAGCCCGCATTTCTTCGGCCATGGCGTCGCGCAATGCTTCGCGTACGGTCGTTTGCTTCATTTCAGTGCCCTCGGGGATGTCCATCTCCGCCGGGGTCACAACGGCGACCGGTGCAGCAGGTGCGGCAGCGGCAGGCGCGTCAGGGGTTGCTTGCGCTTCAGCCGGTTTTGCGTCAGCCACATCATCCGCGCTTTCGCCTTCCTCGATCATCACAGCGATAGCAGTGTTCACTTTCACGCCTTCGGTGCCCTCGGCCACCAGAATTTTGCCAACGATGCCTTCGTCAACGGCTTCAAATTCCATGGTGGCTTTGTCGGTTTCGATCTCGGCTAGAATGTCGCCCGAGGAGACGGTGTCACCTTCTTTGACAAGCCATTTGGCCAAAGTGCCTTCTTCCATGGTGGGGGAGAGGGCGGGCATTAGGATTTCGGTCGCCATGTCTTACGCCTCCGCTTCCATGTAGATGTCTGTGTAAAGCTCGTCCAAGCTGGGCTCCGGGCTTTCTTTGGAGAACTCAGCCGCCTCGTTCACCACCGATTTGATCTCTTTGTCGATCGCCTTCAGGTCGTCCTCGGACGCATGCTTGCCGGTCAGTAGCATATCGCGGACCTGTTCAATAGCGTCACGCTCGTCGCGCATTTTCTGCACTTCTTCGCGGGTCCGGTATTTGGCCGGGTCCGACATGGAATGCCCGCGGTAGCGGTAGGTCTTGATCTCAAGGATGTAAGGACCATTGCCCGCACGGCAGTGGGCCACGGCCTTCTCGCCGGCCTCTTTCACCTTCAGCACATCCATGCCGTCTACTTCTTCCCCCTCAATGCCGTAAGCGGCACCGCGTTCCCAGTAGGACGGTGACTTGGTAGAGCGCTTGGTCGATGTCCCCATCGCGTACTGGTTGTTTTCAATGACAAAAACCACCGGTAGGTCCCACAGCTCGGCCATGTTATATGCTTCGTAGACTTGGCCCTGGTTCGCCGCACCATCACCAAAATAGGTGAAAGTCACGTTGTCATTTCCTTTGTATTTGTCGGAAAACGCCAGTCCGGCGCCTAGAGGCACTTGCGCGGCGACGATACCGTGGCCCCCGTAGAAATGCTTCTCTTTCGAGAACATGTGCATCGAGCCGCCTTTGCCTTTGGAATACCCGCCTTCGCGGCCCGTCAGCTCGGCCATCACGCCCTTAGGGTCCATGCCGCATGCCAGCATGTGGCCGTGGTCGCGGTAGGAAGTAATGCGCTTGTCGCCTTCTTTGGCCGCGGCTTCCAAACCAACCACGACGGCCTCTTGACCTATGTAGAGGTGGCAGAACCCGCCAATGAGCCCCATGCCGTATAGCTGGCCCGCTTTCTCTTCGAAGCGGCGTATCAACAGCATGTCCTTGTAATATTGAAGGAGCTCGTCCTTCGAAACATTCGCTTTCTTAGCGGGTTTTTTGGCGGCCACGGCGCGTCATCCTCCCAGATTTGAAAAGTAGTTTAACGTTAAACTATTTTGTATCAGACCAGACATACCAATGCACGTCCAGTTTTTTTCAGAACCGCCATGCCGTCAGAGCATAGCTTTCCGTCACGTCAAACGCGTGACAGCGAATAAGGTTCCTGAATTTTGGGATTATCGAATGATGATCTCGTCGGCGCGCATCAGGCCAAGGATCTCGCGGGCCTGCATGTCGAGCAGGTCCAGATCAAGATACCCGTCTGATATCCGGCGGGTCTTGTTGCGCATCTCGGCCACTTCAGCTTCCAACGCGTCTAGTTCAGCACGCAAGGTCTGAACCTCGGCCTCGACCTGCACGCGGCGGAAGATGCCAAAGTCACCCTGAACAGCGGCAAACGTAAAATACGCGCCCATCGAGAACAGCACGCAGAACATCAACAGTGAGGTCAGGCCGGGCGAGTTGCGCGTAGAGGACATGGTTAAAACCTGTTTCTTGCATGCCGCTTTGTGTCCAGCGGCTTAGCAAGAACATACGCGAGGTGATTCGCCGTGTGAATCCCTAAAACGTAACACCGACGTAAAATTTGGCGTCGGTGGCATGAAACTGCCTAAATGGCAGCTGTTTTACGGGTGAATCAGCCCGCGACCGACGCGTTGTAGATGCTGTCGATGGTTGCAGCCAGTTGTTTGCGGAACTCCGCCTCATCCTGAGCAGCCGAAAGCCCTTCAGTCAACGCACGGGAGAAGCTGGCGATCACGCCTGCATTCTTCGCCAAACGCGCATTTGCCTCTTCACGGGAATAGCCACCTGACAAGGCCACGACACGCATCACGCGGTCATGATCGACGAGCGGTTTGTACTGGTTTGGTGTCTCGGGCAGGGTCAGCTTCAGCATGATCTCTTCGCCGGGTTTCAGCGTGTCCAGCTGCTTGCCGATTTCATCGAGCAAAATGGCCTCGGCCTCCGCCTTGTCATCGATCGAGATAGTGATCTCAGGCTCGATGATCGGAACCAAGCTGTGGCTAAGAATTTGCCGTCCGATTTCAAACTGTTGCGCGACATTGGCCGCGATTCCGGTCCGCGATGCCGCGTCGATGACGGAGCGCATTTTGGTGCCGAACATCTGCGCCTCGACGGCGCGTTTCAGCAGGTCATCCAGACCGTCAATTGGCTTCATCAGCTTCACGCCGTCAGAGCCATCTTCAAGGCCTTTGTCGACCTTCAGAAACGGCACGACGCCGCTGTCTTCCCACAGGTAAAGACCCGCAGGTTTGCCGCCAATGTCGCGGTTCATCGTTTTTTCAAACAGGATGGCGCCGATTACCTTGTCGCCGGTAAATTCTGGGGCTTCAGCAATACGCGACCGCATCGCGTGGATAAGGTCATACATCTCGTCTTCAGAGCTATAAGCGCTTTCTTCCACACCGTAGAGTCGCAGGGCTTTGGGGGTAGAGCCACCGGACTGATCCAATGCGGCGATAAATCCGGGACCTTTGGTGATTTTCTCGGCTTGTTTCTGGTTGGCCATGTGCTCGTATACCCTTCAAGAATGTCGCGACGACACTGTGCCGTCGCGCATCACTTATGTGACAGGCATTTTTGTTGCAATTATGGTGGCGCTAACAGATCTCAGAAATTAAGTGTTTCCGACTGGATTGCGCCCCATATGGCACAGGAAAGGGGTGGGTTTCAGCCCTCTAGCGCCGCAACGCCGGGCAGGGTCTTGCCTTCCATCCATTCCAGAAAAGCGCCGCCAGCGGTGGAAATGTAGGTAAACGCGTCCGCCGCACCGCTGACATTCAGCGCGGCAACCGTGTCACCGCCACCAGCAACAGAGATCAGCTTGCCCGCTTTCGTCAGCTCCGCCGCTTTGGCGGCTGCTGCGTTGGTTGCGGCGTCGAAGGGTGGGATTTCAAATGCACCCAGTGGTCCGTTCCAGATCAGTGTTTCGCATGTCTCAAAGACACCCTGGAGATTGGCGACAGTTGCGGGTCCGGCGTCGAGGATCATCGCGTCGTGTGGACACGCATTTGCGGCGACTGTTTCATTCTCGGCCCCCGCTTTGAATTCGCGGGCCACGACCACGTCGGATGGTAAGTGTATCGTGCAACCGACTGATTTTGCTTTGCTAACAATGTCCAGCGCCGTGTCCGTCATGTCATGCTCAGCCAGCGATTTTCCGACATCAATGCCCTGCGCCGCCAGAAACGTGTTGGCCATGCCGCCGCCAATCACCAGATGATCGGTCCTCTCGACAAGATTTGAGAGCAGCTCGAGTTTTGTGGACACTTTGGCCCCGCCGACGACGGCGACAACGGGCCGTTTCGGGGTGCCCAAAGCGGTCTCCAGGGCGCTTAGCTCCGCCTGCATCAAGCGGCCCGCGCAAGAGGGCAGCAGCTTGGCAATGGCCTCTGTCGAGGCATGGGCCCGGTGCGCGGCAGAAAAGGCGTCATTGACGTAGATGTCGCCCAGCGAGGCGAGCCTTTGCGCAAAGCCCGCGTCATTCTTTTCCTCGCCGGGGTTGAACCGCAGGTTCTCCAGTAGGGCGACGCTGCCGACTTCCAGCGCTCCTACGGTGGCGCCGTAATTGCCATCGATGAAATGCACTTGGCGGGCCAGACATTTCTCCACTGCAGGGACGATCTGGGCCAACGACATGTCAGAAACGATCTGACCCTTGGGACGTCCGAAATGCGCCATCAACACGGCTTTGCCGCCACGCTCAAGCACTTCGTGGACTGTTGGGACAATGCGCTCGATCCGGGTATCGTCGGTAACCTGGCCGTCCTCAACGGGCACGTTTATGTCCACCCGGATCAGAACCGTTTTGCCGTCTACGTCCATATTATCGAGTGTTTTCCAGCCCATATCGCCGCATCCCTCAAGTTAACAAATGCCTAACGAAAATAAGCAACCCGTTGGGATTGCTTATCAATTCGCCTCGCGACGCATGCGTCGCATTCAAGGGGGAGTGTTTCAGATCAGCTTGCCCATCGCAACCGCCGTGTCGCTCATCCGGTTGGAGAAGCCCCACTCGTTGTCATACCAACTGAGCACCCGCACCATGTTGCCGCCCAGAACCTTGGTCTGCTCTGAGGCAAAGATAGATGAGCGCGGGTCGTGGTTGAAGTCAGACGACACCAAAGGCCGGTCCGAATAGCCCAGCACGCCTTTCAACGGGCCTTTCTCCGAGGCAGCCTTCATCACGGCGTTAACCTCATCCGCCGTCACCTCGCGGGAGGCTTCAAAGGTCAGGTCCACACAGCTTACATTCGGCGTCGGCACCCGGATCGCCACCCCGTCCAGCTTGCCTTCCATTTCAGGCAAGACCAGACCCAGAGCTTTGGCGGCGCCGGTCGAGGTTGGGATCATCGAAAGCGCTGCTGCGCGGGCGCGATAGAGGTCTTTGTGCATCGTGTCCAAGGTCGGCTGGTCGCCCGTGTAGCTGTGCACGGTGGTCATGAAACCTTTGACCAAACCGATCTCGTCGTTCAGCACTTTGGCCAGTGGAGCCAGGCAGTTTGTGGTGCAGGAGCCGTTTGAAACAACCAGATCGTCGCCCGTGAGGGCGCTATCGTTCACCCCGTAAACGATTGTTTTGTCAGCGCTTTTACCCGGTGCGGAAATCAGAACGCGCGACGATCCGTTCTCGAGATGGGCTTGGCATGCGTCTTTGGACGTGAAGATACCAGTGCATTCCAAAACAATGTCGACGTCGTTCCAAGGTAGGTCGGCGGGGTTGCGGATGGCGGTGACGGCCATGGGTCCGCGGCCGACGTCGATCGTGTCGCCCTTGACCACGACCTCATGTGGGAAGCGGCCATGGACAGTGTCGAATTGCAGCAGGTGGGCGTTGGTCTCTACAGGGCCTAAGTCATTGATTGCAATGACGTCTATGTCGGTGCGGCCGGACTCAATGATGGCGCGCAGGACGTTGCGGCCAATGCGGCCAAACCCATTGATGGCGACTTTTACGGACATAAGAGAAGGCTCCTTGAAAAATGATAGGGTGTCATGTGCCCCGTTACCGCTAACAAAGGCATTTCGGCGGAAAGGTCAAGCTTTGGGCCCTCACAGAGCAGTGTGACGGGTTTTGTACAAATTGGGGTCAAATTTTTAGCCCCAAAACCCATTTTGTACAAAACTCAGTGGCCAATTTCTTAACCTTCTGTTTACTCGATCATCTCGACACGGGTCTGGTGACGCCCGCCCTCGAACTCGGCGGATAAGAAAGCGTTAACAATATCGAGGGCCAGATCCTCGCCCACAACCCGCGCACCGATGGAGAGCATGTTGGCGTCATTGTGCTGCCGGATCATCCGGGCGGAGAACGGATCGGAGCAGACCCCGCAGCGGATGCCTTTGACCTTGTTGGCGGCCATCATGATGCCCTGACCTGTGCCACACAGAATGATGCCGAACTGGCAGTCGCCAGAGGCCACGCGCGCGGCGGCGGCTGCGCCGTGGATCGGGTAATGGGTGCTCTCATTCGTGGTGGGGCCGATATCTTCGACCTCCCAGCCGAGGGATTGGACATGTTCCGCAATCCGCGCGCGCAGGGCGAGGGCAGCGTGGTCGGAGGACAGGACGATACGTTTGGATGACATGGGGCAGGGCCTTCTCGGGTGCAGGTTTAGGGAAGCGCTAAGAGAGTGGTGGTACAGATTTGAGAGAGCGGCAAGTGGTTAAGATCAAGATGCCCGATTGCAGTGGTGACAAACAGTCCAGCCAAACGTGCAGACAGTCGTTTGACAGGTCTGCTGGGCTAAAGCGGTCCCGCCCAACGTCGATTGCGGTATTACGGTCTGCGCTGCGTCGAGACTTGCTGGGATTGGTCCAATCTCGGTGTGAAATACAAAGACGTCCTAAAAACATGCTCTTACGGGTTGCACAGATATAGCAGTTCACCTCAAATGCACCGATGCTTAGAAAGTCTAGAGATGGATGATGGCTGAAAGACCCCAGATCGAAAGTCAGCTTAGCAATTCCGACGGGTTTGTTGCCAAAGACGATGGAGTAGCAGTGGCGGCGCAGGATGAGCCCAAGATGCATCTGGCAACTTGTGTATCTTTGGCGCTTTTCACGATT
Source organism: uncultured Litoreibacter sp. (assembly GCA_947494645.1). Classification (GTDB taxonomy): domain Bacteria; phylum Pseudomonadota; class Alphaproteobacteria; order Rhodobacterales; family Rhodobacteraceae; genus Litoreibacter. The sequence continues at coordinate 1,495,881 of CANLVO010000001.1, read as the reverse complement.
GCGGCCATGATTTTGATGACACATCTGGATGTCACACGGTTCCCAATTCAGCTGACCGATGAAGTAGGCTACCTGCAGTCCGCCTTGCAGAATCTGGATAGGCCCGAGCCGTGGAATATTTACTCATTCCCAATGCATATTCTCACCTACGCAATGACAGGACTATTCGAAGCAGACCCAGTGAGAAATTATCAGCTGAACGCATTTGTTCCGTTTTATATCATGGTCTTCTTGTTTCAACTTCATGTCCTGCGTCAAACGGGATCGGCGTTGATAGCCGTTCTGCTCGCCGCACCTTTGTTGCTGGCTGGCGAGTCCGGCCTTCGCGCTTGGCCGCACTCCAATCAGACCGTCTGCATCATCATGCTGGCAGGGCTTCTGCTCGTTCCGAAAAAACCACCATTCCTGCTGTTTGCCTGCTGCATCACAGTGCTTTATTTTTTGGTTGGCTTTGCCCGCGCTGAGCAGATCCTGAGCCTCTATCTGGCACTTCTTTTGGGTATCGTCTGGGCATTGCTGTTGGGCTTGAAATGGCGAAGCTGGACCGCTTGGCGCCAAAAATTCGCATGGCCAATTGCGCTTTGTGCTGGCCTCTTGCTTAGCCTTTCTCTTGCGATCGATAAGCCTGTGTTTCTGGACAAGTATCGCAGTCATGTCGCTTTCTATCAGCACTTCGCCTACAACCTCTGGCTTCGGAGTGACGACGCGAGGGACCCCTGGACCGAAAGCGAGCTTGTCTTTGAAGAGTATTTTGGAGACGCGACGTCCATCTCGGGTGCGCTGAGCAACAACCCAGCAGCGGTTTTTGATCATATAGCGGCCAACCTGAAATACATCTTTGCGAACTGGGCGCTGTCTGATCCCGTTGGGGCCTTGGGTTGGGTGTTGGCTCTTATCTTCTATTTCGCAAGCTTACGCATACTTATTCGCGGCGTCGTCTCAAGATGGCGCGCGGGGGGTGGAGATGATCTTGACCTTTGGCGATGCATCATAGGTCTCGCGCCTCTCCCGACCTTGATGATTTTGCTGCTCATTTTCCCGCGTACGAACTATTTGCAAATGAGTTACGTTCTCCTTCTGGCATCTTCGCTTGTGATGGTGGATTTTCGAAGCATCCGGAGGCGTTTGAGTGAACCGCTCGCGACCGGGTTTGCAATTGTTGCGGCAACCGGGACGCTCGCCCTGTTGAAACCATTGCCAGTGATTGAGGATCCGGTCTTGGACGTGCTTGAGACGATTGCTTTGGACGCAGCGAGCCAGCAACGGACAGAGATCAGGCTCGCAACGAGCGAAAACCTGTGTGTGTTCTTCGCTCTTTCCTGCACGCTTGAGCCGATCAGCATTGACGGACAAAGCGTTGCAAAAGCAATCGAGGACGGCGCCGTTGATTACGTGATTGCGCACACATATCCACACCGACCGAGCGGCGGCGGAGATTTGCATGTTCTTGTTGAGGCGGCCGTGGCGGATGCGCCGGGCGGTGAAGGCTTTGAGACGCTCGCAGCCCCGGAGAATTGGAGCATTTTCGGGCGCAAGAATTAAGGCGATGTTTCGTGCGACCGGCTGGATTGAGAAACGGTGGACGTGCATCCTGTCTTGCGCCAACCCGTGGCATGGGCGGTGACGCTCGTCATGCGCGACAGGATTGCCTGACACTCGGGCGATGGGAGCGGGGCTTGAGGAAGAGGGTTAGCGCCAGAAGGCGAGGTACTCGATCAACTCACCCAGTTTGCGACCCAGAAAGATGTGGATATCGGCCTTGATCACGAAGTAATCGAGCGCGAAGAGGGACAGGATGACCAACGCCAAGGCGATTGCAATTTTGTTGGTCATGAGGCCTCGGCGCTGAGTGGCTTAGAGGCGTCCCATTGCGGCGGCCACGTCGGCCATGCGGCAGGAAAAGCCCCATTCATTGTCATACCACGCCAATACCCGAACCATGCGCTTGCCCACAACCTTTGTCTGGTCGGGGGCGAAGATGGAGGAGTAGTTGGTGTGGTTGAAATCGATGGAGACCTTGGGCTCGGGGTCGTAGCTAAGCACCGCGCCCATGTGACCGGCGGCGGCTTCGCGGACAATTTCGTTTACATTCTCGGCGGTTACGTCCTTGCCGGCCTGAAATGTCAGATCCACAGCGGAGACATTTGGCGTGGGCACCCGGATGGCGCTGCCGTCGAGCTTGCCTGAGAGCTCCGGCAGAACTTCGCCCAGTGCCTTGGCCGCTCCGGTTGAGGTGGGGATCATCGCCATGGCGGCGGCGCGGGCGCGGTAGAGGTCATCGTGGCGGCGGTCCAGCGTGGGCTGGTCGCCCGTATAGCTGTGGATCGTTGTCATGATGCCTTCCTCGATGCCGATGGCGTCGTTGAGCACTTTGGCCAATGGGGCGAGGCAGTTCGTGGTGCAGGAGCCGTTGGAGACGACGCCGTGCTCGGGCAAGAGGTCGCGGTGGTTGACGCCGTAGACGATGGTCTTGTCGACGTTTTTGCCCGGGGCCGAGATCAGCACCCGCTTGGCGCCGCGCTCCAGATGGACGGCGGCTTTTTCCTTTGAGTTGAACTTGCCGGTGCATTCCATGACGACGTCGATGCCGGACCAGTCGAGCTCGTCGGGGTTGTAGGTGGAGAAGACCTTCATCGGGCCGCGGCCCAGATCCATGGTGTCGGCGGTGGTGGTGACCTCGCCGGGGAAGCGGCCATGGACGCTATCGTATTTCAGCAGATGGGCGTTTGTCTCGATCGGGCCGGTGGCGTTGATGGCGACGACTTGCACGTCGTTGCGACCGCTTTGCGCGATGTGAGCCAGTGTGCAGCGGCCGATGCGGCCAAATCCGTTGATTGCGACAGTGGTGGTCATGGTACTCATTTCCCTCGTAACCCGGTGGTGCCCCTGTGCACGCATATACAGGGCAGGGCCGATTGCGAGAACCCGGATTGTCACGTGAATTCAAAATGATAGCGTTAACATGGGTCCGAGTTGGCCAGAATGTAACGGTTTGGACGGACAGTTTTTGCCGTTAGCGATAACTGTTTCCGGCGCGCAGCATAATGGCGCCGGAATGATTCTTGCATCCGGTCTGACGTGTTTTGGGCGGGAAAATCGGCCGTGGTCTATCCGGCCTTGGCCTCAAGGCTGTCGGCGATGGCTTCGGCGCGGGCGGCAAGCTCGGCCATGCTGTCGGTGACCTGTGGCGGGATCACGGCGACCTCGACCTGCTCGGGCGGAGAGGATTTGAGGGTGGTCAGCTCGCGGTTCATGGCCTCGATACGGGCCTCGGCGGCGCGGAGTTCTTCCTCGATGCCGGCGGTTTTGTCGGCCAGCATCAGGCCTGCCATCAGCAACATGCGGGTCTCGGGCATGCGGCCGATTTGTTCGGCCAGCACGCTGGCCTCGCTGTCGAGCAATCCTGCTGCGGATTGCAAAAAGTGCTCTTCGCCAGTCTGGCAAGCCACCTGAAACATGCGGCCGCCGATTTCGATATTCACTTCGGGCATGGCTCAACCTTCCTTCACGATAGGGGCCAGCTCGGCCATGATGTCGTCCAGTTCGCCGCGGTCGGCCTCGCGCAGGGCGCGGAGATGTTCCAGCTGGGTGCTGGCGCTGGCATCGGCGGTGGCGGCGTCACCCTGATAGGCGGCATTGGCCTCCCGCAGGGCATTGTTGTTCTGGCTCAATGTCTCGATCACGTTCTCGAGGCGCTTGTTTTCGGCATCGGTTTGCTCGAGCCGGTCGGTGAGGCGGGAGACGCGCACCTCGAGCCGCTCGATCTGGGCCATGTTCTGTTCGCGGGCGGCGGAGAGCTTTTGGTTGGCGGCGCGCTCGATCTCGAGCTCTTCAGCGATCTCACTGTCACTTGCGGGCGCGGGGGCCTGTGCAGCGGTGGCGGTTGCGGGCTGGTCCAGCCCATTTTCAACGGACCATGCAATACGGTCCAGTGCCGCCGTGATACGGCTTTCGAGCTCGGAAATATCTGACATTTCTGTCCCCTGATCGTCTGTTTTCAGCAAGGTTTTGCGTGGATCGAATCGAGAAACGGCCCACCCTAGCTTTGTTTGACGAAAGCCTACGGAATTTAGCGGCGATTTCAAAGCCCTTGCGGCGGGACATTGCCGTAGCGCTTGAACTCAGCGACCACGCTGCTATCACCTCAGCAACGAAATCGCGGCCCCCAGCGGGCCCAATAGGGGAAGAACACCGTGGATATTGCCAGCCTTCGTAAAGACCACCCGGAGCATTGGAACAAGGCCTGCGCGATCCGCGTGATGACGCTGGATGCTGTTGCTGCCGCCAATTCAGGCCATTCCGGCATGCCGATGGGCATGGCCGACGTCGCCACTGTGCTGTTTGAAAGGCATCTGAAGTTCGATGCGTCCGCCCCGAACTGGCCGGACCGCGACCGGTTTATCCTGTCGGCGGGCCATGGCTCGATGTTGCTTTATTCACTGCTGCACCTGACCGGCTATGAGGACATGACGCTGGAGCAGGTCAAGAACTTCCGCCAGCTGGGTGCGATCACGGCGGGCCATCCCGAATTTGGCCACGCGTCAGGCATTGAGACCACGACCGGGCCGCTAGGCCAAGGGATTGCCAACGCGGTCGGCTTCGCGCTGGCCGAAGAGGTGCAGCGCGCGCGGTTCGGCAAGAAGCTGGTGGACCACTACACCTATTGCATCGCGGGCGATGGCTGCCTGATGGAAGGGGTCAGCCACGAGGCGATTGGCCTTGCGGGACGCCACGAGCTGGGCAAGCTGATTGTGCTGTGGGACAACAACAACATCACCATCGACGGCACGGTTGAGCTGTCAGACCGCACCAACCAGCCGCAGCGCTTCAAGGCGGCGGGCTGGCATGTCCAAGAGATCGACGGCCATGACCCGGCAGCGATTGATGCCGCGCTTGAGAAGGCCAAGAAGACAAAGAAGCCGTCGATGATTGCGTGCAAGACGCATATCGCGCTGGGCTCCTCGGCGCAGGACACGTCCAAGGGGCATGGGGCGCTGACCAGCGACGAACTGATCGCGGACACGCGCAAGGTGTATGGCTGGAGCCATGGGCCGTTTGTGATCCCTGAGGATATCAAATCTGCCTGGGAGGCAATCGGTTCGCGCGGCGCTGCTGCGCGGGATGAGTGGGAGGCGCGGCTTGAGGGCGTTTCGGCCTCGAAACAGGCCAAGTTTGCCCGTGAGCAATCTGGCGAGGCGCCACGGAAATTGTCGGCCACGATCAAGGCGCTGAAAAAGCAGATTTCTGAAAGCGCGCCGAAAGTGGCGACGCGGAAGGCCTCTGAGATGGCGCTGGAAGTGATCAACCCGATCATGCCAGAGACCTTTGGCGGCTCTGCCGATCTGACCGGATCGAACAACACTTTGACGAGCGACTTGGGGGTGTTCAGCCCTGAGAACCGCAAGGGTCGTTACATGTATTACGGCGTACGGGAGCACGGCATGGCGGCGGCAATGAACGGCATGGCTTTGCACGGCGGAACAAAGGCTTACGGCGGGACATTCATGTGTTTCACTGACTACGCGCGCGGGTCCATGCGGCTGTCGGCGCTGATGGGCATTCCGGTGACCTATGTGATGACGCATGACAGCATCGGGCTGGGTGAAGATGGCCCGACCCACCAACCGGTGGAGCATCTGGCGATGTTGCGGGCCACACCGAACACGCATGTGTTCCGGCCCTGTGACGCGGTGGAGACTGCCGAGGCGTGGGAATGTGCGATGACGTCCGAGCGCACGCCTGCGGTGCTGGCGCTGTCGCGCCAAGGCCTGCCAACCTTGCGGACCACGCACACCACGCGCAACGAGGTGTCGAAAGGCGCCTATGTTCTGGCAGAGGCGGAGGCCAAGCGGCAGGCGATCTTGATGGCGACGGGTTCGGAAGTGTCGGTGGCGATGGACGCCAAGGCGCTGCTGGAGGCGGACGGCATTGGCTGCCGGGTCGTGTCGATGCCATGCTGGGAGCTGTTCGAAGAGCAAGACGAGAAATACCGCCGCAAGGTGCTGCCTGCGGGGCCTGTGCGCGTCGCCGTTGAAGCAGGCGTCCGCTTTGGCTGGGACCGCTGGCTGTGTGACGAGCGCGGCCGCCGTGAGAAGGCGGGCTTTGTCGGCATGGACAGCTTTGGCGCGTCTGCACCAGCGGGCGAGCTTTTCGAACATTTCGGGATCACGGCGCAGGATGCGGCCGCGAAAGTGCGTGAACTTCTGAGCTGAAGTGATTGATTGGGAATGAGAAAAGGCCGCTCCGGGTGGGGCGGCCTTTTTTCTTTGTCAGTCCCGTGGAAGCGGGAAGCTCGATGTTAAGTGGTGCGCCGTTCAGCGGGGTCCCCGCTTTCGCGGGGATGACGAGCACATTCGCGGGGATGACGTTAGCTGTTATGCGCTCTGATCGTATCGGCTGCTTCTTTGTTAAACGCCACGCCGTTTTCTTCCAGCAGGGTGTCCAGCTCGCCGGACAGAGTCATTTCCGTGACGATGTCGCAGCCGCCGATGAACTCGCCTTTGACGTAAAGCTGCGGGATGGTGGGCCAGTCGGAATAGTCTTTGATGCCCGCGCGGATCGCGTCATCGGCCAGCACGTTCACGTCGGTGTATTCGACGCCCATGTAGTTCAGCACGCCCGCCACTTTGGATGAGAAGCCACATTGCGGCATCTGCGAAGTGCCCTTCATGAACAGCACCACATCGTTGGCGGTCACGGTCTCTTTGATCTGTGCGTTTGCGTCGGTCATTTAGACGTCTCCTGATTGTCACTTTGGGCTGACGCCCCTTGTTCTCTTAACTTTGGCCAGTAATGCAAGATCAGCCCGGGTAAGCCAATGAGTATCAAAATGCCGAACATGATCCCCAGAATGGCGAAAGCCCCGAGTGTCCCAATCCCTTTCACTCCGGTATTTTCGTTGTGAGGCCCAGCGCGTGAATCTCGCCGCTGTCGACTTTGTCTTTGATCGCGGCCATGACGGCGCGTTGTTGTTGGACGCGGTTTTGGCCGCGGAAGCTTTCGTCAATGACCAGACCGGTGAAATGCACGCCGTCGGCCCCGTCCACTTTGATGGTGGCGTCGGGGAAGCTGGCGCGGATGAGGTCTTCGACCTCTTGAGCGGTGATGGCCATGAATGTCGTCCTTGTTTGAGCTTAACGTAGGAAGCGCGGGGGCAGGTGGCAAGGGCGCACTAGCCGACCGCTTGGGCAAAGCTGGTGCGGTAGAGCGCTGACATCTCGGCCAGGGGTGCGCTGTGCTCGCCGAATGTCACGGTGTCGCCGGTGAAGTGCCCGACCTCTGTGAGCAGGGCCACGCCGTCCGCGGCTTGCAGCAGGGCTTTGGCGTGGGCGGGTGTGCAAGCGATGAGGTAGCGGGCCTGATCCTCGCCGAAAAGCGCTTCGATGCTGCTTTCTTTCAAGGTGACGCCCACGCCTGCGGCATCGGCCAGCTCGAACGCGGCCAAGGCAAGACCGCCATCGGCGAGATCTGTACAGGTGTCGATCAGGTCGCGGTGTTTGCGGATGAAATCGCCGTTCCATTTCTCAGCGTCGAGGTCCACAGCGGGTGCGTCGCCTTCCTCGCGGTGGAAGGCCTCGGACAGAAGGGCGGATTGGCCCAGATGGGTGCCTTCGTCGCCCAGAAGCAGGGCGATGTAGCCCTCTTGCACTTTGCCTGCGATGATCTGGTCGGTGTGCTCGATCAGGCCGACCGCGCCGATGGTGGGGGTGGGCAGGATGCCGGAGCCGTCGGTTTCATTGTAAAGCGAGACGTTGCCCGAGACGATGGGCATGTCGAGCGCGGCGACGGCTTCGCCGATGCCTTTGATGGCGCCGACAAACTGGCCCATGATCTCCGGCTTTTCGGGGTTACCGAAATTCATGTTGTCGGTGGTGGCCAAAGGCGTGGCCCCTGAGGCGGTCAGGTTGCGGTAGGCTTCGGCCACGGCCTGCTTGCCGCCTTCAAACGGGTTGGCTTTGACATAGCGGGGCGTCACGTCGGAGGTGAAGGCCAGTGCTTTGTCGGTGCCGTGCACCCGGGTGATGCCTGCGCCTGCGCCGGGGATCTGGACGGTGTCGGCCATGACCTGGCTGTCATATTGCTCCCACACCCAGTGCTTGCGGGCGTAGTTGGGGGAGGTGATGAGTGCCTTGAGGCCGTCTATCGGCGCGATGTCGAGGCTGTCTTTGAAGGGCGCGGCTTTCGGGGTTTCGACCCATGGGCGATCGTATTCAGGGGCGGAGGAGGCCAGTTTCGACAAGGGCAGGTCGGCCATGACCTCGCCATTGTGCAGGATCAGGAAGCGGTCTTCCTCGATGGTTTCGCCGACGATAGCGAAATCGAGATCCCATTTGACGAAGACGGCGCGGGCCTCGGCCTCCAGTTCAGGGTTGAGGACCATCAACATACGCTCTTGGGACTCAGAGAGCATCATCTCGTAGGCGGTCATGTTCTCTTCGCGCTGGGGCACGTCTTCTAGGTTCAGCTTGACGCCAAGCCCGCCTTTGTCGCCCATCTCTACGGCAGAGCAGGTCAGGCCAGCGGCGCCCATATCCTGAATGGAGATCACTGCGCCGGTCTGCATCAGCTCCAGCGTGGCTTCCATCAGGCGTTTTTCAGTGAACGGATCGCCGACTTGCACGGTGGGGCGCTTGTCTTCGATTGTGTCGTCGAATTCTGCGCTGGCCATAGTGGCCCCGCCGACGCCGTCGCGCCCGGTTTTGGCCCCAAGATAAACGACAGGCATGCCGATGCCGGAGGCGGCGGAGTAGAAGATCTTATCTGCATCCGCCAAGCCTGCGGCGAAGGCGTTCACCAGACAGTTGCCATTATAAGCGGCATGGAACCGAACCTCGCCGCCCACGGTGGGCACGCCGAAACAATTGCCGTAGCCGCCGACACCCGCGACGACGCCAGAGACAAGTTGCTTGGTTTTGGGGTGGGTCGGCTCGCCAAAGCTGAGGGAGTTCATCGCCGCGATGGGGCGCGCGCCCATGGTGAAGACGTCGCGTAGAATACCGCCCACGCCGGTGGCGGCACCTTGGTAGGGCTCGATATATGACGGGTGGTTGTGGCTTTCCATTTTGAAGATGACCGCTTGCCCGTCGCCAATATCAACGACGCCCGCGTTTTCGCCGGGGCCACAGATCACTTGCGGGCCCTCCGTAGGCAGGGTGCGAAGCCATTTCTTGGAGGATTTGTAGGAGCAGTGCTCGTTCCACATGGCGGAAAAGATGCCAAGCTCGGTGAAGGTCGGCGCGCGACCGATGATGTCGAGCAGGTTGGCATATTCGTCAGGCGACAGCCCGTGCGATGCGATCAGGTCGTCGGTGATTGCAGGGTCCTGCATGGCGTCTTCCCCCAGAAGTCGTGTGGCGTCGCGCATCTCTTATGACAGCGGGGCACGGGGGGGAAGAGGGCAGGTGCGAATGGGATGGAAAACTGTGCTTGGCGCAGAGGGGGGGGCGTGATGCCGTTTGGCATGGGCCCAAAAAAAAGGCCGAGCAATAAGCTCGGCCGAAGTCCAACAGGGAGGTGAAACCAGCGTCGCTGGCTTCGAGTTTCAATTATGTCTTGGATTGCACCCAATCAAGGAATTTTGCCGAAAAATGCGGCATACCCGCTATGCGTTTACGGCATAGCTGCAAAAATATTCAGCGATTTAAGCGGTTTGTGCGCGTTTTCGCTGCAGATTGATCTCGCTCACCACGAAGTCACGAAAGGCCGAGATACGCTTGGAATGGCGCAGCTCCTCCGGGTAGGCAAGGAAAACAGGGACGTCGTTTGACACCGCATCGGGTAAAACCTGCACCAGATTTGGATCATCAATCGCGACATAATCCGGCAGGATGCCGATGCCCAGATGGTGATGCACGGCCTGCAGACAGCCGAAGTAGTTGTTCACGGTCAAAAGATTCGGCAGGTCATAGCTGAGCAGCTCACGCACCAGCATGGCCCCGGCGCTGACCTGCTCCGATCTTGTGTTCTGGCAGATCAGACGGTGGTCGCGCAGATCCTCGATCCTGCTTGGGGTGTCGTGCTTTTCAAGATAGGTGGGCGAGGCAAAGAGCTGCATCTGCACCGTCATCATCTTTTTGCGGACCAGATCGGCCTGGCTGGGCTCTTTCATGCGGATGGCCACATCGGCCTCCCGCATGGGCAGGTCGAGCACGCGCTCGTCGAGCATCAGGTCGATGTTGAGATCGGGGTAGTCGTCATAGAGCTTGGACAGGCGCGGGGCCAGCCACAGCGAGCCGAAGCCGATGGTGGTGGTGACGCGCAGCTCGCCGAAGACCTCTTCCTCGCTGTCGCGGATGCGGGCGGAGGCGGCGTCGAGCCGCTTGGTGATGGAGCGGGTGGCATCAAAGAGCAACTCGCCCTGTTCGGTGAGAATCAGGCCGCGGGCGTGACGGTGAAACAGAATGGTGTTGAGCGATTCTTCTAGCGCGCGGACCTGTCGTGACACGGCGGATTGCGACAGATGCAGCGTGTCCCCGGCATGGGTCAGAGACCCTGCATCGGCGACCGCGTGAAATATCCTGAGCTTGTCCCAATCCATGGCGTTGCTACTATGACCCAAATGCTTGCGTTTGTGATACATCCCTAACTCGCTGCACTGCGGCAGGTAATCAAGGTATTTCTCACAAATTATTGCTTGGTAGGTCAGCTTTTATGACCTAAACTGCGTGCTAAGCTGGCATTGCTTTGGGAGGCATCATGACGCTGCAGGACATTTCGCTCACCGACCGGTTCGATCTGGACAAGTCACCCGTTTTGCTCAACGGCACGCAGGCGCTGGTGCGGCTGGTCTTGATGCAGACCGCCCGGGACCGCGCTGCCGGGCTGAACACGGCGGGGCTGGTGACAGGGTATCGCGGGTCGCCGCTGGGCGCGGTGGACACGCAGATGGCCCGGGCGGAGACGCTTTTGACCGAGGCCAAGATCACCTTTCAACCCGGGTTGAACGAAGACCTTGCGGCGACAGCCATCTGGGGCGCGCAACAGGCGGAGCTGCGCGGCGAGGGGCGTTATGACGGCGTTTTTGGGCTGTGGTACGGCAAAGGGCCGGGGGTGGACCGCTCTGGCGACGTGATGCGGCACGCCAATATGGCAGGCACCTCGCCGCATGGCGGGGCAATCATGGCGATGGGGGATGACCATACGGGCGAAAGTTCGACCACGTTGCACCAATCGGACTGGGCGATGGTGGACGCGTATATGCCTGTGGTGTCTCCGGCGGGTGTGCAGGAGATCATGGATTACGGGCTTTACGCTTGGGCGTTGTCGCGATTTGCGGGGGTCTGGGTCGGGCTGAAGACGATGAAGGACACGGTGGAGGCCACCTCCGTTGTGGATGGCTCGCCGCACCGGATGTCCTTTGTGACGCCCGAGTTCGCCATGCCGGAGGGCGGGTTGAACATTCGGCTGGTGGATACACCGGTCGAGCAAGAAGCGCGGATGATTGACTACAAGAGGTTCGCCGCAGAAGCCTTTGCGAAAGCGAACAAAATGGACAAGCGGGTCTGGGGAAAGCCCGGCGCCAAGATCGGCTTTGTCGCGGCGGGCAAGAACTGGCTGGACCTGGTGCATGCGCTGTCGTTGCTGGGCATTGACGAGGCGGAGGCGGAGCGGCTGGGGCTGACGACCTATAAGGTCGGCCAAGTGTGGCCGCTGGATGTGGACACGTTCCATGACTGGGCCGAGGGGCTGGACCTGATCATCGTGGTCGAGGAAAAGCGCAAGTTGATCGAGGTGCAGGTCAAGGAAGCGATTTTCGACGATCGTGGCGGGCGGCGCGTCTACGGTTGGCACAAGGGCGACAACTGGCAGAACGGGCGGCAGCAGGAGCTGTTCCCGACGCGGTTTGCGCTGGACCCGATTGATATCGCGGAGAAGCTTGGAGCGATCTTGATTGAGGAGGGCCGTCGGACCGACCGGATCGAGGCGGGTTTGGCGATGCTGGCTGAGGCGCGGCGGTCGGACAATGCGCAAGACATCGCGGCGCGCATCCCTTATTTCTGCTCGGGCTGTCCGCATAATTCATCGACAAAAGTGCCAGAGGGCTCGCGGGCTTATGCGGGGATCGGTTGCCATTACATGGTGCAATGGATGGACCGCGAGACCGTGGGCTCGACGCAGATGGGCGGCGAGGGGGCGAACTGGATCGGGGAGGCTCCGTTCTCGACCCGGGAGCATGTGTTCCAGAATATTGGCGACGGCACCTATAACCATTCCGGCAACCTTGCGATCCGCGCGGCCATCGCGGCGGAGACGAATATCACCTATAAGGTGCTCTATAATGACGCTGTGGCGATGACCGGTGGGCAGACGAATGACGGGGCGCTGGACGCGCCGAAGATCGCGCGGGAATTGCAGGGCATGGGCTGCGCGGAAGTGGTCGTGGTCTATGACGAGAAAGAGGATGTCGTGGCCTCAGAATTCCCTGCAGGTATCGCGATGTATGAGCGGGCGGAGCTCCAATCCGTACAGGAAAGATTGCGTGATATCAAAGGTGTGACGGCCATTGTTTATGTTCAGACCTGCGCCGCAGAGAAGCGCCGCCGCCGCAAGCGCGGGACGTTTCCCGACCCCGACAAGCGGGTGTTTATCAACACGGATGTCTGCGAGGGGTGCGGCGATTGCGGGGTGCAATCGAACTGTGTCTCTATCGTGCCAACGGAGACCGAGCTAGGGCGCAAGCGGGCGATTGACCAATCCTCCTGCAACAAGGATTTCAGCTGCGTGAACGGGTTTTGCCCATCCTTTGTGACCGTCGAAGGGGCCAAGCCGCGTAAGCGTGAGGCGTTGCAGATGGAGCTGCCGGACTTGCCTGAGCCAACCCTGCCTGAGATCGACGGCACGCATAACGTGGTGATCACCGGCGTGGGTGGCACGGGCGTCGTGACGATTGGCGCGGTGCTGGCAATGGCCGCGCATCTGGATGGCAAGGGCGCTGGCATGATGGAGATGGCAGGGCTGGCCCAAAAGGGCGGTGCGGTGCATATCCATTGCCGTCTGGCAAACAAGCCTGAGGATATCTCTGCCATTCGGGTGGCGACGGGCGAGGCGGATGCTTTGATCGGCGGCGATCTGGTGGTGAGCGCCGGGGCCAAGACGCTTGGGCTGCTGAAACCGGGATCTGCCGGGGCGGTGGTGAACGCGCATGAGATCATCACGGGTGACTTTACCAGAGATACCGAATTCTCGTTACCTTCCGATAGGTTACAGCTGTCTCTTGAGGCGAAGTTGCGCGATCGGTTGGATGTGTTTGACGCATCAGAGCTGGCCAAGGTGATGATGGGCGACTCGATCTTTTCCAACATGATGATCTTTGGCGCGGCGTGGCAGCGCGGGCTGATCCCGGTGGCGCATGCGGCGATCACCCGAGCGATTGAGCTGAACGGGGCCGCCCCGGAGCGCAATATCCGCGCGTTTGAGCTGGGCCGCTGGGCGGTGCTGCATCAGGAACATGCGGGCGTCATGCTGGAAAACAACGTGGTGCCTTTGCCTAAGACGTTGGACGAAAAGATCGCGTTTCGGGCGGATCATCTGGTGGCCTATCAGGGCAAGGGCCTGGCGCGCAAATACCGCAAGGTGTTGGACCGGATTGAGGACCCCGCGCTGCGCGAAGCCGTGGCAAAGGGCTATCATAAGCTCTTGTCTTACAAAGATGAATACGAGGTCGCCCGTCTGCATCTGGAGACCGAGGCCAAGGCGCGGGACGCGTTTGAGGGCGATCTGAAACTGACCTACCATCTGGCGCCGCCGCTCCTGTCGAAAATGGGGTCTAACGGCCGTCCGTTGAAGAAGGAATACGGCGAAGGGATGCAGCGTGGGTTCCGGCTGTTGGCGCGGCTGAAACGGCTGCGCGGCACGCCTTTGGACTTGTTTGGCTACAGCGCTGAGCGAAAGATGGAGCGGGCACTGATCAAGCAATATCAGGCGGACCTGCCCAAGATGATTGGGGCGCGGAACGCGGAGGCTGCGATTGCTCTGGCAGAGTTGCCTTTGCAGATCCGGGGCTTTGGCCCGGTGAAGGAAGCCAACGAACGCGCGGCGGCGAAGCGGCGTGAAGAATTGTTGGCGATGCTGGACCAAGAGGCTGTGCGCCAAGCGGCGGAGTAGGCTCAGGCTTTGCGGATCAGGTAGGTTTGGGCGGGGCCGTCATCGGATTGGCTGATCAGGGTGTGGCCTGCCTCGGTGCAGAAATGCGGGACGTCAATGACGGCCGCCGGATCGTCAGCCAACACGCGCAGCACCTCGCCTGAGGCCAGCCCTTGCAAGCGCTTGCGGGCCTTCAAAACGGGCAGGGGGCATAGCAGCCCGGTGGCATCCAGGGTCTCGGCGATATCCATGGTTTGTGATGTAGGGGGCACGGGGCAGGGTGTCCAGCATGCGGCCTCCTTACTTTTGTCAATTTCAAACGCTAGGCTCGCCCGATGGCGAGTAGGCAGGATCAGGTGCAGGTGCGCAGGCGACGGGTGTTTTATATTCCCGGCTATGACCCGTTTCATCCGCGCCGCTACCGCGAGCTATACCGCGCTGAGAGCGCCGCGCAGGCGGAGATCAGCGGCTACGCGATTTCGCAGAAATCCGGAGAGGCTGGCGACGGGTTTGGCTGGGACGTGGCGGCAGAGATTGACGGCGTGGCGGTTGAGGCCCGGATGGAGGTGCTGGTCTGGTCCGACATTGTGCGCGGCTCGATGGCGACGGGGATTTTTGCGACCTATGTTCAGCTGATCCGCACAGCGTGGATTTATATCAGCTCGGGCGCGCTGAGGCGGTTGATGATGCTGCGCAAGGGGCCGGTGATTGCCGCGCTTTACCCGGTGGTTGTGTTGCTGGGGCAACTGGGGCTGGCGGTGCTGGCCGGGGTCTTGGCGAGCCGGTTGATCTTGATGCTTTTGGGTTTGGTTTTAACCGTGCCGGGCTGGCTGGGCTGGGCGGTGTTTTTGGGCTGCCTTTTCGGGCTCGGTGGGGCCGTGCTGCGCTGGTTCAAGGCGCGGGACAACAAGCTTTTTGCGCATTATTTGATGCATGACTACGCCTATTCGGCGCAGTTGCGGGGGGCTTACCCGCCCGCTTTGGAGGACCGGATAGCCGCGTTTTCGGACCAGATTGCGGCGGCGTTGCAGGAGGATGTGGACGAGGTGCTGGTTGTGGGCCATTCGTCTGGAGCGCATTTGGCGGTGTCGGTTCTGGCGGATTTGATCCGTTCCGGACGGGTGTCTGAGCAAGGCCCCGCGCTGGCGTTTCTGTCGCTGGGGCAGGTGGTGCCGATGGTGTCGTTTCTGCCCAAGGCGCAGAGGTTGCGACGGGACCTGCATTTCCTGTCGGCGTCGGAGCAGTTGAGCTGGGCGGACGTGACCGCGCCCGGCGATGGGTGCGCGTTTGCGCTGTGTGACCCGGTGTCTGTGAGCGGGGTGGAGCCGTCGGACAAGCGCTGGCCGCTGGTGTTTTCAGCGGCGTTTACGCAGACGCTTTCTGAGGAAAAGTGGACGGCCCTGAAGTGGCGGTTTTTCCGGCTGCATTTTCAATATCTTTGCGCGTTTGACCGGCCTAAGGATTATGACTATTTCCAGATCACGGCGGGGCCTGTGACGTTGGCTGCGCGCTATGCGGATAGGCCTCCGTCGAGATCGCGGATTGATGTGGCCGTGTCGCGGCACCGGTCGATGGCTGCCTGAGATGTTGCCTCCGAAGCCCATGTCCCGGCCCGAACGGGTGTCATTTCTGCGCTATGTCAGGCTGTTTCGGCGTGACATTCTGTCGGCGCAACCGGCCAAGCTGTACCGGGCGTGGATGGCGGAATTCAAAACGCCGTTCTTCCGCAGCTACCTGATCAACGACCCCAAGCTGGTGCGTGAGGTGCTGAACGCGCGGCCCGAGGATTTTCCAAAGTCGGACCGGGTGAGCGAGGGGCTGCGGCCTTTGCTGGGCAATTCGGTCTTCGTGACCAATGGCGCGGAGTGGGAGCGGCAGCGGCGGATCATCGACCCGGCTTTTGAGGGCGGGCGGCTGCGCGACACATTTCCGGCGATGTGGGACGCGGGGCAGGCGGCGGTTTCTCGGATGGAAGAGGGCCGGGTGGAGGTGGAGCAGGCGGCGAGTTTTGCCGCTGCGGATGTGATTTTCCGCACGCTGTTTTCAATCCCGATCGAAGACAAAGTTGCGGCGGAGGTGTTTACCAAGTTCCGCGACTACCAGCGCAGCCAGCCGATATTGAACCTCGCGGCGTTTGTGCCCTTGCCCGGATGGGTGCCCCGGTTGTTTCGGGCCAGTACGCGGACGTCGGCGGGGGCCATTCGCAGGCTTATTGCGGGGCTGACGGAGGCACGGATGGCGGCGATTAAGGCGGGTCGCGCACCGGATGATCTGGCCACGAAAATTATGACCACGCCGGACCCGGAGACGGGGGAGGTGTTCTCGACAGACGAAATGGTGGATCAGGTGGCGATCTTCTTTCTGGCGGGGCATGAGACGAGTGCATCGGCGCTGTCATGGGCGCTGTATTTGTTAGCGATGACGCCGGAGTGGCAGGACCGCGTGGCGGCGGAGGCTACGGCCTTGGATGTGGGGCCTGATGTGGGCGTGATGTCGAAGCTGCGCGTCAGCCGGGATGTGTTTCGCGAGGCGTTGCGGCTCTATCCGCCGGTGCCGATGATGGTGCGGGAGACGCAGTGCCCCGAAGAGTTCCGGGGCCGGACGTTGAAAAAAGGCGCGATGGTTGTGGTCTCGCCGTGGCATTTGCACCGGCAGGAGCGGTTGTGGGACAACCCTGACGGCTTTGATCCAAGCCGCTGGGAAACAGAGAATGGCAAGACCTGCACGAGGGACGCGTATATCCCGTTTTCATCCGGTGCGCGCGTCTGTCCTGGCGCGGGGTTCGCGATGTTTGAGGGGCCATTGTTGCTGTCGATGCTCGTGCGGGCCTTCCGGTTCGAGCTGATCGAGGGCGCGGTGCCGGTGCCGCAGGCGCATCTGACGGTGCGGGCGAAAGATGGAATTTGGTTGAAGGTGACGAGACGTGAAACGGATTGAGGCGTATATCTACAGGGCGTTGTTCTTTGCGCCGCCGACATGGGGGGCCATCGCGGTGATGCTGGCGCTGGGTGTGACGCTTGTGGCCTTTGGCAATCTGGACCGGGTGTTCTGGAAGATGACCTCGCAGGGCGGTACTTTGCCGGGGCTTGTGTTGGATGTGCGATCTTACCGTGCGCCGGAGCTGCCCTATGCCACTTACTTGCCGCGTGTGGCATTCCGCGACCATGAGGGCACCATTCGGATCATGGAGACGCGGCGCAGCTCTGTGCATTATGACCTTCCGGCGGAGCAAGCGGTGCTTGTCGCATGGGAGCCGCCACAGGACACAATCGCGATTGACCTGCCGTTTCAGCGGCAGACGGCGACATCGGTGATCATGTCACTGCTGACGGCGCTGGGGGTGACGGCGTGGCTGGGTGGGATCTGGTTGCTGTTGCGCCGGGTGTTACGGCGTGGCGGCGAGACGGGCTTGCAGCTCGGCCAGAACGAATAGGCGGATCGCGGAGGCGAGGCCCAGATCGGTGCCGCGACCTGCGTCTATCTCGGCGGCAAGGTCATTAATGGGCCGGTTCTGTGCTGCGGCAATGGCGCGAAACTCGGCCCAGAACGCGTCTTCCAGTGACACGCTGGTGCGGTGTCCCTTGAGCGTCAAAGAGCGTTTTTTTGGGCGCGCGCTCACGGCTCGCCCTTGTCCCGTTTATGCTGATCGAGCGTTTTGCGGACCTTTTCTAGTTTCGCGGCCTCGCGGTCTTTGCAGGCCTTGGTGCGGCCAAAGCGGGCGGCGTTTTGGTCGGCACGGGCTTTGTCTTCGGCCCGCGCCTTTGCCTTGCGAAACTGGTTCAGGTTGACGGGTTTCATTTCGGCCCGATCATATCCTCGGGCCGGACCACGCGGTCGAAGGTTTCGGCATCGACGAGGCCCAAGGCGATGGCCTCCTCTTTCAAGGTGGTGCCGTTTTTATGCGCGGTCTTGGCAACCTTGGTGGCGTTGTCATAGCCGATGGTGGGCGCCAGTGCGGTGACCAGCATCAGCGATTCCTTCATCAGTTTGTCGATGCGTTCAACGTTGGCCTGCGTGCCCACGACCATGTTGTCGGTAAAGCTGCCCGCCGCGTCGCCCAAAAGCTGCATGGATTGCAGAACGTTGTAGCTCATCATTGGGTTGTAGACGTTCAGCTCGAAATGGCCTTGGGAGCCTGCGAAGCCCACGGCGGCATCATTGCCCATGACATGGGCGCAGACCATGGTCAGCGCCTCGGCCTGTGTGGGGTTCACCTTGCCAGGCATGATCGACGAGCCGGGCTCGTTTTCGGGCAGGATCAGCTCGCCCAGACCCGAGCGCGGGCCGGAGCCCAGCAGGCGCATGTCATTGGCGATTTTGAACATGGAGGCGGCGGCGGTCTTCAGCGCGCCGGAGAACATGACCATGGCGTCGTGAGCGGCCAGTGCCTCGAACTTGTTGGGGGCGGTGACGAAGGGCAGGTCGGTGATGGATGCGATTTCGGCCGCGACCTTTTCCGCGAAGCCTTTGCGGGTGTTCAGGCCGGTGCCTACGGCGGTGCCGCCTTGGGCCAGCTCGTAGATGTCGGGCAGGCAGGCTTCCACGCGTTCGATGGCTTTGGCCATTTGATGCGCGTAGCCGCCGAATTCCTGACCCAAAGTCAGAGGCGTTGCGTCCTGTGTGTGGGTGCGGCCGATCTTGATGATGTCTTTGAATTCGTCCGACTTGGCGACCAATGCTGCATGCAATTTGCGCAGGCCGGGCAGCAGCGTGTCGCGGGCCATCATGGCGATGGCGACATGCATGGCCGTTGGGAAGGTGTCGTTGGAGGACTGGCCCATGTTGCAGTGGTCATTGGGGTGAACGGGGGTTTTGGAGCCCATCTCGCCGCCCAAAATCTCGATGGCGCGGTTGGAGATCACCTCGTTGGCGTTCATGTTCGATTGCGTGCCGGAGCCGGTCTGCCAGACGACCAGCGGGAAGTTGTCGTCGAACTTGCCGTCGATCACCTCTTGCGCGGCCTGTGCGATGGCAGGGGCGAGGTCCTTGTCGAGATCACCGAAGCCCAGATTGACGGCCGCGGCGGCTTTCTTGACCACGCCGAGCGCGCGGATGATGGCCACCGGCTGCTTTTCCCAGCCGATAGGGAAGTTCATGATCGAGCGTTGCGTTTGCGCGCCCCAGTATTTGTCGGACGGGACCTCCAAAGGGCCAAAGCTGTCGGTCTCGGTGCGGAAAGTATCGCTCATGAAGGGGGTCCTGTTGGCAAATGATCACTGCCCAAGGGCTATAAGGCGCGGGCGGGCGCATGACAACATGAGGCAGGAAAGGGTCGAGGCTTTGTGAGCCGTCAGTTCTTGCGGAAACTGTCGAGGCTAACGACATCGGCCTTGGTGTCGGCTTTGGCTGCCGGGATGGGGTCTGGCTCTGGTATCGGCTCGGGAATGTCATCCTCGGCCAGGTCGATCACGTCGTGCAGCTCTGGTGCGTCTTCGTCGTCGATGTCGTGGGTCTCGAACCGCAGGCCAAATTCGACCGACGGATCGACAAAGGTGCGCAGGGCGTCGAAGGGGACTTTCAGGGGCTCCGGGCTGTCGCCGAAATTCAGCGTGATCTGGAAGCCGTCCTCGCCCACGAACAGCGCGTCATACC
Organism: uncultured Litoreibacter sp.; assembly: GCA_947494645.1. Lineage (GTDB taxonomy): Bacteria > Pseudomonadota > Alphaproteobacteria > Rhodobacterales > Rhodobacteraceae > Litoreibacter. Next base: position 1,476,207 of record CANLVO010000001.1, on the reverse strand, counting down.
AGTTCTGGATGACGATGGTGATTTCCTCTGGGTAGCGGTCGAACAGCCAGTCGGCCATCTCCACATCCGGGTGCTGGGTGTCGTAGGTGATGAAGAAGTGGTGCTCGCCCGGCAGCCCGTGATCGGCCACGTCCTGTAGCACGCCCTTGATCAGGCTGCGCATCGCGTGGTGCATCTTCTTGCCGTAGTCGATTGTGTCAGGCATGGGCTGCTGGTTCCCCGGTGCTCTCTTTGCGTCAAGCATACGGGATTCGGGGCGGAGGGAAAGGGGCGATCAGAGCAGGCTGGTGAGCAAGCCCGCCAGAGCGCCGAGACCCAGCACCACGATCAGGTTCATATGGCGGATCAAGAGCAGATATCCGGCGGCGAGGGTCAGCAGGACGGGGACCGGTTGTAGCGTCGCGAGCGCCGGGACAAGCAGCGCACCGAAGCCTAGCGGGTATGTGTCAAGCTGGGCGAAGAACAGGTTGAGCGCGAACCAGAGGGTGAGGTTCAAAATGACGCCGACCACGGCGGCGGTGATGGCGGTGAGCGCGGAGGCGAGCCGGGGCCTGCTGGCGAGCCAATCGATGTAGGGCGCGCCAGCAAAAATCCACAGAAAGCACGGCGCGAAGGTAACCCAGAGCGTAACCAGCCCGGCGGTAAGCGCCAAGGCGATGCCGCCTTCGCGGTAGCCTGCGAGAACGCCCACGAACTCGGTCACCAGTATCAGCGGCCCGGGAGTGGTTTCGGCCAGACCCAGCGCGTCCATCATCTCCGCTGTGGTGAGCCAGCCTAGATCACCGACGACGGCTTGGGTCATATAGGCCAGCACCGCATAGGCGCCGCCAAAGGTGACCAGCGCGAGTTTGGAGAAAAACAGCCCGAGCGGGCCGAGGAAGGCGGGGTCGATGGCGTAGATTGCGGCGAGCGGCACCAGCCAGATAGCGGCCCAAAGCGCGATGCGCTGTAGAGTTTCGTTGAACGGCACGGGGGCTGCGTCCTGGGGCAGTGTGTCGCTAGAGAGCACCGCGCCGATGAGGCCTGCCGTCAGGATGATAAGCGGGAAGGGGACGGAAAAGACGTAGATGCTGAGAAACGCTGCGGCTGCCAAGGCCCAATGGGCGGGGCGCTTCAAGGCGCGTTTGGAGATTTTCAGAAGCGCCTCGATGACGATGACGACGACCACGGCCTTGATGCCGAGAAACAGAGATTGCACCCAGTCGAGGCCGCCGATGGCGGCGTAGCCGAGCGCGAGAGCCAGGATCACGAGGGCTCCGGGCAGGACGAACAGGAGCCCCGCAATCAACCCGCCAGTGACACCTTTCAAGCGCCAGCCTGCATAGGTGGCGAGTTGCATGGCTTCGGGGCCGGGCAGCAACATGCAAAAGCTGAGCGCGCGCAGGAATTGCTGCTCGCTAAGCCATGGGCGGTCTTCGACCAGCTCTTTGTGCATCAGCGCGATTTGCGCAGCGGGGCCGCCGAACGACAGAAGCCCGATCCGGCCAAAGATGCGAAACAGGTCAGCGTGGGTCATGATTTGGGGGCGTCGTCATGGGTTTCGCCTTGCCCGTCGCGAGCCCAGCGGTAGAGGGCGTCGTAGAGCGGCATCGCGGCCTCCAATTGAGCCGTGTCGCTTTTATGGGCCCGGCTGAGCCCGATGCTGAGCGCCAAGAGGCCCGCGGCCTCGGGTGCGAGATCATGGCGGTTGGTGTCGGCGGCGCGGATCACAGTGGCAAGCCTGCGCAACGGTTCCGTGTCGAGACCGAAAATGTCGAGCATCTGGTCAAAGGTACAGGCCTCGCCTACGTGGCAGAAGGGCGGGGTTTCGGTGTCAAAGGGCGTGGCGCCAAATTTTTCGGCAACCAGTTCGACATCTGAGGGGGCTACGAACATGATTTGTGCTGCGGGATCGACGAAACGGCGGATCAGCCATGGGCAGGCGATGCGGTCGATTTTCGGGCGGTGGCGGGTGACCCAGCGGGGGGACGCAGGCAGGTTTGCATGAGAAATTCGCGGTAAGTCGTTGTCACGCCACGCATAATTGCCGCCTTCAAGGTTCTCGGCGCGGATGCCGTGGGTGGCCAACAGGGCCGCGCTGCCGCGGCTAAGCTTCTTGCCCTTCTGGCAAATTGTGACGACGTGTTTGCCTTTGAGTGAGGGCGTCAGTTCCTCGATCCGGTCATGGGGCCAGCGGCGAGCGGTGGGGATCAGATGGGGATCCGCGTCGAAGTCCTCGTCGATTGTGACGTCGATGATCTGCGGCGCATCGGGCGTGCCGATCAGCCGCATCAGTTGCGCGCAGGAAATTTCGTTAAAGCCAGGCATGGATGCACCCCGTTTGTTAAGACGTTTGACAGTGGGATGCGAAACTTGGGCTGTCGCCTCACGGGGTGGTCGCGGACCCCATGCGGTCAGGTTAACGACCCGCGCGGGTCTTGGTCAAGCGGGGGCTTCTGGCTTGGTGTCGGCGACATAGGGGCAGCCATGGGCGATGTTGCTGTCATCCGGTGCCTGATCACGCCGCTCGTTCAGACCGTAATCGCGAATGACGGCACCGATGCGCAGGCGGTAGCCGGAAAACAGCCCCTCGCGGCCTGCTTTTTGCACGGCACGGTGTTCGGCCAATGTGCGCCAATTGGCCAGCGCTTCTTCGTCGCGAAAAAACGAGAGCGAGATCATCTTTTCGGGGTTTGTGATGGACTGGAAGCGTTCGACCGAGATGAAGCCGTCGACCTCTTCCAATAGCGGGCGCATCTTGGCTGCGAGTTGTAAGTAGTTGTCTTTTCTGCCTTTTGCGGGCTCGACTTCGAACATAACGGCGATCATGCGGGGACTCCATGTGGTGTGGAGGCGAGTTTCAGGAATGTGCGGTCCTCGCGCAAGATGAACTTCTCGGATTGGGCAAATTCGTAATTCTCGCGGCCTAATGGATCGGCGGCAAGGCGGGCGCGGTAGGCTTCATATTCGGCCAAAGACGGGATGTTGTAGAGGCCATAGGCCAATGTGGAGGAGCCTTCATGCGGCGCGTAATAGCCGATCAGGTCGGCCCCGTTGCGGGGGATCGCCTGGCCCCAGTTGCGGGCATACTGCTCGAAATGGTGTTTTTTCGTGGGGTCGATCTGGTAGCGGATGATGCAGGTCAGCATGGGTGTCTCCTTTGTGGTTCTTGTGCAGCCTAGCTGCGGTCGCGCTGTGGATGCTTCGGTTTGGGGCGAACTGTGCGGGATTGAATTTTACTCCGTCGTCGCGCATGGTTCGTGTGTGGACGAATAATGGAGGCACCTATGAAGGACGGACCAGATATCTCGCGGGTGGCGGCGTTGATCGGGGATCCCGGGCGGGCCAATATGTTGGCCGCATTGATGAGCGGGAAAGCGTTGACCGCCGGAGAACTGGCGGCGGAGGCCGGGGTTAGCGCGCAGACAGCCTCCGCGCATTTGCAGGGGCTGGAGGCCGGGCGGCTCATCAGCCGCGCGCGGCAAGGCCGGCACCATTATTTCAAACTGGCCAGCGATGACGTGGCTGTCGTTTTGGAGGCGCTTATGGGGCTGGCGGCCAAGACCGGGCAATTGCGCACCCGGACCGGGCCGCGCGACGCCGAACTGCGTCAGGCACGGGTATGCTACAACCATCTGGCGGGTGACATGGGCGTGGCCTTGTTTGATGCGATGGTGGCGCGCGGGTTTCTTGATGTGGGTCCGGACCGGTTGGCGCTGACCGCCATTGGTCAAGAGAAGATCACCCAGCTTGGGATTGTGCTGGGGGGCAAAAGCCGTGCGCCATTGTGTCGCGAATGTCTGGACTGGTCAGAGCGGCGCTCGCATCTGGCAGGGCGTCTTGGGCGCGGCATTCTGGATCACGTCTATGCGCAGGGCTGGGCCGAGCGTGTGGAGGGCACCCGCGCGGTGCGGTTTACCCGCCATGGCGATGTGGCGTTTCGGGCGGCGTTTGGGATTTAGACCTGTTGATACCTGCATCCCGCAAAGCAGTTTTCCAGCGTCTGTTCGGGCATCAGGCCGATTTGCTGGAAGAACGAGATATAGTCGACATGGTTGATGCCGGTCTTGATGCGCCCGTCGACGATGTGGGTTATGGTCTGGGCATCGAGCGACACAGGGTTCCCGGTTTCAAGATGGGTGGCGTTGATGGTGAAGTGGAAGGCGCACCATTCGCCTTGATCGACGAATTGATGAAACGTTGTCTTGAGGTTGCCGATATGGCCAAACATCATCTGAGCGAAGGCCACGATTTCGTCCGGGTTGATGGCGTGGGCATGGGCCATCCCGCTGGCGCGTGCGTCGGGTTGCGCCAAGTCCTCGACGGCGCTCATGTCTTGCTCGTCCCAGAAGCGGCGGAACCATTCCCGAATAACCTGTTCATTTGTCATAGCTAAAATCCCCTCACAAAAATATATTGGGATGATCCTAGCAGACCGGCCTGAAATCGCGAAATTCGAGGGGGAGGAAGTGCAGGTTTCTGTTGCCAGGTACCTGCGAACCCCGCCTGCCGCGGCTAGGCGACAGGGCTTAAGATTTCAATAGTTCCGACTGCTTACGCAGCCATCGCCATTGGAGCTTTGTTGTCATTTGCAACTAGCTTAAATGTACCGATAACGGTGGTAACTCACCGAGACAAAGCTAACCCCTTTAGACGTTCGTCGATCCTATTTCGACCCCATGATCCTCAAATGAAGGATGTTTGGTGGAGTCGCCGGGTACCGCCCCCGGGTCCGATCCGCTTATTACGAGCGCGTTTATGTCCATAGTCCCGAAGGACAGAGTAGATATAGGGAGGCAGGCGCGGCTTTGCAATCTTTGGTGTTGGTTTGAGCCGCTCGCGTGCCATCAGGCCACGTTGCGGCGTTTTCCAGAATCTGTTTGCAACTGCGCGGCCAGCTCTGCCTCTGCCATGGGTTTGTGGAAATAGTAGCCCTGCGCGTAGCGGCAGCCCAGATTTTGCAGGGTTTGGACATCGTTGATGGTTTCAAGCCCTTCGGCGATGATGTCGACGCCTAGCTCCTTACCCAGCGCGATGAGCAGCCGCACGATGCCGCGTGAGACCGCGTTTTGATGGGCATCACCAGCAAAGGCGCGGTCAATTTTCAGCGCGGTCAGCGGCAGCGATTTGAGATAGCCGAGGTTAGAGTAGCCGGTGCCGAAATCATCAATGGACAGCCCGAAGCCAAGCTCCCGCAACCGTTTGAAGTGAGTGTCGGCGGCGTCGAAATCGGCGATGAGGGCGGTTTCCGTGACTTCCAGTTTGATGTGGCGCGGCTCGAGATTATGCAGGTCGATGACATGGGTGAGGAAATCCACAAAGCCCGGCCGCACGATGTCCTGGCCAGAAATATTGACGGAGGCGAACAGGTCTGTGGGGGTGTCGGCTTGAGTGCGCAGGCGTGCCAAGGCGCTGCAGGCCTCCATCAGGGCGAAATCGGTCAACTCGTGGATTGCGCCGATGCGTTCTGCGGCCTGAATGAAGCGGTCGGGGGGCACGAAGCCCATCTCTGGATGGGTCCAGCGCATCAGGGCCTCAAACCCCACGATATCGCCTTCTGTGAGGCCCACGATTGGCTGATAGACCATTTTGAACTCGCCATTTTGTAGTCCCCGCACCAAATCGTTTTCGAAACGCAGCTCCGCGATCAGCTCTTCTGCGTTGCTTAGGGTTGAGGGGGCCAGCGTGACCTCCTGCCGGGGCCTGTCTGGGTTGGCGGCTTGATCCTGTAGGGTTGCGTTGAAGGTGATGGAGGTGTCGATGCAGGCGCGCAGGACAGGGTCGAGCTTTTCGAACAAGGCGAGGATTTGGGAGGCGGACACCCGGAAGGCGCGGCATTCGGTGAGGGCTGCGACAGAGACGGTGCGCGGGCGGCCAGTGAGCACCGACAGCTCCCCCACAATTGAGCCGGGGCCGCGCCGCTCGATATCGACGCGCTTGCCGTCAATCGTGCCATAGAGGATGATTTCACCGCTTTCGATGATATAGCCGCAATCGTTTTCGCCCCCCTCAGTATAAAGCAAGTCGCCGGGGTTGAGCAGGATTTCGGTGCGTAGGGTCATGGCAAACTCTTGGTCCGTTGGCGGGTCGAACCTCTGAGATGCCGAAGACTGGTTCCTCAAACCTTTCCTCGCGCCTGCTAAGTGCAGACAATTTTGCTTAAACCGTTGTGACAAAAGAAAACGGGCCCGCACTGGCGGACCCGTTGTTGTCATTTGAAGGTTCTGGAGTGGGCTTAGAACCCGGCCTTGATGCGCTCGAAGTCCTTGATCATGGCTTCGCGGAGCGCGTTGTCCATTGGCAGCTGGGCCAGCTGTGGTGCCGCAATGTCGTTGAGGCCCACCTCGGTCAGGGTTTCTTCGCCAAATGTCGCCATGGCCGTGGTGTTGGAGTGACCGTAACCCCACTCATTGACGATGTAGTCGGCAGTTTCCGCGCTGAGGAAGCTTTCGATGAAATCATGCGCTTTTTCCTCTGAGCCGGGGCCGTCTTTCAGGTTCACATAGCCGCAGAACCAGCTTGAGGAGCCTTCCGCCGCCTGCCGCTGGAAGCCGACTTTGTACTCATCGGCGACCATCTGGACCGGGGTTTCGTTCCAAGACCAGGCGATTTGCACCTCGCCTGTGGCCATCAGCTGGGCGAGTTCTGCGCCATCAGCCCAATAGGCGCGGGCATTGGCATGGGCCTGCCGCAACCAGTCGGATGCTTTCTTGAAGTCCTCTTCCGTGGCCTTTGTCCAGTCAGATGTGCCGGTGGCCAGATAGGCCAGCGCGAAGGCGTCATCGACATTGTCCGGCAGGGACGTGCGGCCTGCATATTTCGGATCAAGGAAGACCTGTAGCGAGGCCACATCCTCGGCGGGCACGTCCTCGCTGAGATAGGCGATGCCGGTCATGCCGAGATCGGCGGGGATGAAATAAACCTCGCCGTCACGCACGAAGGTGGGATCGGTTTTGTAGAGATCCGCGAGCGTGTCGTAGCTGGGGATTTTCGAGATATCCCACGGCTCGATGAGCCCCGCCTGGAACCACTTGTCGACCGATTGCGAGCAGGGGTGGGCCACGTCGGCCTTAAAGCCGGAGCGCAGCTTCTGGAAGGCCTCTTCTTCTTCGCCGAAGAAGGCGTAGGTCGGGCCCTGGCCGTGCTTTTCGGCGTATTTGATGAAGAAGCCTTCTTCCTCGTAGCCGGACCAGTCGAAGACCAGAAGGTCGGGGTCGGCGGCAAAAGCGGTCGAGGTGGTGAAGGCAAGGGCAGCAGTGCCCAGCAATTTGGTGACGTGGTTCATGAAGGCTCTCCCAAGCGGCTTTTCAGTTTGCTGGCGGAGAGGCTACGATCAGTGGCTGGGTTGGACAAGAGATTCTTGTGGCATCGCCGTGCTTTGCACGTCGACCGGTTGGGGGCGCTGCCCCCAACTGGGCTCCGCCCGTTTCGGCCTGAAACTGTCCTCGACAGTTTCAAATACGGCCTCAACCCCCCGGGATATTTTTGAACATGGGAAGCCGGGTCAGGATCTGGCGGCGCGGGCTGCGATAACGTCATTGGCGAGTTGCACCGTGTAGGTCTGCAGCTCTGAAAGGGCGGTGTCGGCCTTGTCGGGGGCGTTGCCCTCGATGGCGTCCGCGATGCGGGTGTGGAGCGCTATGATTTCTTCACGCGAGCGGGCGGTAAAGGTGATCATGTTCATGGAGGGCTGCATGGCCTCTACCGCGCCCGCGAGCTGGTAGGACAGCACCGGGTTGCCTGCGCCATCGACGAGGGCGCGGTGGAAGGCGACGTCGGAGGCGCAGAATGCCTCGTCTGAAAGGCCTGGTTGGGATTGGCGGTGAATTTCGGCGCGCATGGTGGCGAGGTGGTCGGCTTCTCTGCGGTGTGCCGAGAGGGGCGCGCAGGCGCGTTCCAGCGCGTAGCGGGCTTCGCAGGCGGTCTCGAACGACACGGCGTTCATGGAAAGAAGCAAGGTCGAAGTGGTGATTTGCTGGGCGTAGGCGTCTTCAAAGCTAAGGCGGTTCACGAAAGCGCCGCCGGTGGCGCCGCGCTGGGTGCGGATCAGGCTTTGCGCGGCGAGGCGTTTGAGGGCCTCGCGCACGGTGGGGCGGGAGACGTCGAATTGCTCGGACAGCTCGGACTCGGACGGCAGGCGTTCGTCTACCGGCAATTGGCCAGAGATGATGGCTTCCTTGATGGCCTGCGCGATCTGCGCTGACAGGTCTTTTGAGGAGTTCGGATCAATTTTCATTTGTCAGACATTTAATTGTATGACATTTAATTTTGCAAGCCTTGAGTCGGGAGCTCTCGCATGCCTGCCATCACCAGATCAGTCCTATGGCTGTCCTTCTTTGCCGCGATTTTGCTGGCATGGGCGTGGATGTTCATGATGGCACGGATGATGGGCGTCGACTGGATTGGCCGACCCATGGAGATGATGCAGATGGGCGATATGCCCATGATGCAAATGACCACGTTTGGGGCGCTGTTCCCGATGTGGGCGATCATGATGGCGGCGATGATGCTGCCGACCATGGTGCCGACGCTGCGCAGCTATGAAGACCTGATGAAAAGCGCCAACGGCACGCGGGCCGGGTGGCTGGGCGTGCTGTTGGGATATTTCGTGGTGTGGGTCGGTTTTGCGGCGCTGATCGCGGTGGCGCAGATCGCGCTGATGGCGTCCGGGCTGATTGACGATCTGGGCATTGCCAACTCGCTCTGGTTTGCGGGCGCCTTGTTCATCGTGGTGGGGCTGTTCCAATTCACCCGCGCGAAAGAGATTTGCCACGGGGTGTGCCACGCGCCGGGCATGTATTTCCTCGGTCACTGGAAGACCGGGTTTGGCGGCGGGTTGCGCATGGGGTTGGGGCTTGGCGCGTTCTGCGTGGGCTGCTGCTGGGGCTTCATGGCGCTGGGATTTGTGGGCGGCGTGATGAGCCTGTTGTGGATGGGGTTGGCCACGCTGTTCATGGTGGTCGAAAAGCTGCCCCAGATCGGGCATCATGTCACAAAACCGATGGGGGTCGTGCTGATCCTCGCAGGGATAGGATGCGCCTTTTACGGCGTGATCGCATAAGGGAGGTCTGATATGGCCAAGAAGGAACATAAACCATCGGACCGGCTGCAGGTGATGCAGAAGATCGACTCGCGGATGAACCCGCGGCGCAGGCGCAAGGAGCCGACGGATTGGTCGATCAAGGGCGAGTTGTTTCTGAACTGCTCGTGTACCGTGTTTTGTCCTTGTGTGGTGTCGCTGGGCGCGCATCCTCCAACGGAGGGGCATTGCCACGCGTGGATGGCGATTGCCATTGATGAGGGCCATTTCGAGGGCGAGGACCTGTCAGGGCTGAACATCGGTTTGCTGGTGGATATTCCGGGGCGCATGGGTGAGGGCGACTGGAAGGTCGCGGCCTATGTGGATGAGCGGTCCACGCAGAAGGCGTATAACGGCATTCTGAAGATCTTCTCAGGGGCGGCTGGTGGCACCACGGGGCTGTTTACCATGCTGGTGTCGGAGATTATCGGCGCGGAGCGTGCCCCGGTGGAGATCGTGCGCGAGGGCAAGAAACGGTCGATCGTTGTAGGCCGTAAGATCCAGGGCGAGATCGAGATGATTGCGGGCAAATCGGATGAGCATCCGGTGATGGTGTCCAATTCGAAATACTGGATGGGGCCGGATATTATTGCGGCCGTGGGGCTGAAATCGCGTATCCGCGACTACGGGCGCGTGTGGGACTTCGGCGGCAAGTCGGCAGAGATTTGTCCGATCGAGTGGTCGGGGCCATAGCCCGATGATCACGGTCGAGTATTGCCAGACGATGGCACGCTACAATGCGTGGCAGAACCGCAGCCTGTCGGCCTGCGTCAAGGCGCTGGAGATGAAGGAGCTGAAGAAGGACCGCAAGGCGTTTTTCGGCTCTATCTGGGCAACGGCGAACCATCTGATGTGGGGCGACCAGCTTTGGATGAGCCGCTTTGACGGGGGCTTTGGACCGAAGACCGGCATTCCGGACAGCGTGAACCTGCATGACGACAAGCAGCTGTGGCTGGATGACCGGCTGCGCACAGATCAACGCATCGAGCGCTGGGCGCAGGGCTTGCGGCAGATGGATTTGGTGGGGCCGCTGGTCTGGCACTCGGGTGCAATGAACAAGACCATGACCAAATCAAAGGCCCTGTGCGTTGTGCATTTCTTCAACCACCAGACACATCACCGTGGGCAGATGCATGCCATGCTGACCGCGGCCGGGCAGACGCCCGATGACACTGACCTTCCTTTCATGCCGGGTTGAATTCTATGGCTACGATTGCACCTTCGCGCCGCGTGCGGCGGACCCCTTTCTCTGACGGTGTCGAGGCCGCTGGGGTCAAAAGCTACACCGTGTATAACCGGATGCTGTTGCCGACCGTGTTCCGCTCGGTGGAGGAAGATTACCACCACCTGAAATCTGCGGTGCAGGTCTGGGATGTGGCAGTTGAGCGTCAGGTGGAATTGCGCGGCCCCGACGCGGGCCGCCTGATGCAGATGCTGACGCCGCGCGACCTGCGGGGGATGCTGCCGGGGATGTGTTATTACGTGCCGCTGGTTGATGGCACGGGGGGCATGTTGAACGACCCGGTGGCGCTGATGCTGGCAGATGACCGGTATTGGCTGTCGATTGCGGATAGCGATTTGTTGCTGTGGGTTAAAGGTTTGGCGCATGCGCTTTATCTCGATGTAATTGTTGAGGAGCCGGACGTGTCGCCCTTGGCCATTCAGGGGCCCAAGGCGGATGAGCTGGCGGCGCGGGTGTTTGGCGACGCGGTCAAGGAGCTGCGGTTCTTCCGCTATGGGTATTTCGACTTTCAGGGGCATGCCTTCCTGGTGGCCCGCTCGGGCTATTCAAAACAGGGCGGGTTCGAGATTTACGTGGATGGCCATGAGCGCGGGATGCCGCTGTGGAATGCTTTGATGGAGGCGGGCAGAGATTTGGACGTTTATGCAGGCTGTCCGAACCTGATTGAACGCATTGAGGGCGGGTTGCTGAGCTACGGCAACGATATGAACCGTGACAACACCCCGCATGAATGCGGGCTTGGCAAGTTTTGCTCTACCCAGACGGCGATTGGCTGCGTGGGGCGTGACGCGCTCTTGCGCGTGGCCAAAGAGGGGCCTGTGAAACAGATACGGGCGCTGGCGATTGACGGGGACATTCCGGCATGTGACCGGCTGTGGCATGTGACGGCGAATGGGAAAGTGGTGGGGCAGGTGACCTCGGCTGCCAAATCGCCGGATTTTGAGACGAATGTCGCGATTGGCATGGTGCGCATGACCCATTGGGATGAAGGCACCGAGGTGCAGGTGGAAACGCAAGACGGGCCGCGACGCGCCGTCGTGCATGAAAATTTTTGGCTGTAACAGGCCCAGCTTAGGAGAGACGACATGTTCAATGCATTGCTTGTGACCAAGGATGACGAGGGCAAGACGAGCGCCTCTGTCACTGAGATTTCCGAAGACCAGCTGCCTGAAGGCGAGGTCACGGTGGCGGTTGAGTATTCGACCGTGAATTACAAGGACGGGCTGTGCATCGGGCCGGGGGGCGGATTGGTGCGCAACTATCCGCATGTGCCGGGCATTGATTTTGCGGGCACAGTCGAGACGTCTTCGGATGATCGCTACAAGGCGGGCGACAAGGTGGTGCTGACAGGCTGGCGCGTGGGCGAGGCGCATTGGGGCGGATATGCCCAAAAAGCGCGCGTGAAGGCCGATTGGCTGGTGCCGTTGCCGTCAGGTTTGGACGCAAGGCAAGCGATGGCGGTGGGGACTGCCGGGTTCACCTCGATGCTGGCGGTGATGGCGTTGGAGGATCACGGGCTGAAGACCGGCAACGGGCCGGTGCTGGTGACGGGTGCTGCGGGCGGCGTTGGATCTGTGGCCGTGGCGTTGCTGGCGGCTCTGGGGCACGAGGTGGCTGGTGTCACCGGGCGGCCTGAGACGGCGGACTATCTGAAGTCGCTGGGAGCCTCGCAAATTGTCGCCCGGGAAGAGTTGAATGAGACGACCAAGCGGCCATTGGAGGCCGAGACCTGGGCGGGCTGCGTGGACGCCGTGGGCGGCGATATGCTGGCGCGGGTTCTGGGGCAGATGAAATACGGAGCCTCTGTATCAGCCGTGGGTTTGGCGGGCGGCGCGGGCCTGCCTGCGACCGTGATCCCGTTCCTGCTGCGCGGCGTGAACCTGCTGGGGATTGATAGCGTGATGCAGCCCTATGACAACCGCGTACGGGCGTGGGAGCGGATCGCAAAGGACCTGCCGATGGAGAAGCTGGAGAGCATGGTCCAGCCCGCGACGCTGAGCGACCTGCCGGGGCTCGGCCGTGACATCTTGAAGGGTCAGGTCAAAGGCCGCGTTGTCGTAGACGTCAACGCCTAGATCCACTTGATCGAAATGAGTGCTGCGCACGCGTGATGTTTCGCGCCTGCGGCGCGGATGGGGGCTCTGCCCCCACATGGGCTGCGCCCGTTTCGGCCTGACGGCCTCAACCCCCCGGGATATTTGGGAACATGAGAACGAGGGGCGCGCTTTTTCAGGGATGTGCCGCGCGCAGACAGCCGAGAAAAGTGAGTGTCTTGCGGTCGGGCTCTGGTTGGCTGCGGGTGATCGCGGCGAATGAGGTGCGGTGGCGCGTCTGCTTTGGCGCGACCGCGCGCAGCAGGCCTTCATCGACAAAGCCCTCTGCCGCGTGGTCTGCGAGATAGCCCAGATAAATGCCTGACTGCACCAGCAAAGAGAGCGCCTTGTCATCCTGAACCCGCGCGGCGCGGCGCAGGCCAAGGGCCTGACCGGCTTTCATATTGGGCGAGTTGAAGCCAAAGCCTGCGTATTTATGGGCGTCGAGGCTTGCGGGCTCACAGGTGGCGGCGGTCTCAAAGAGCGGGTGGCCTGCGCCGCAATAGAGCGTCATCTCCTCCTCATAGAGCGTGTCATAGGTCAGAGAGCCTGACTGGCGATGCAGCGGCACGATGGCGATGTCCATGGTGCCGTCGATGACATGCGCCTCGATACCGCTGGGAGATTCGATATGGATCTCCATTGTCACCTCCGGGGCCACGCGATCAAATTGTCGGATCGCGGCGTCAATATGCGCCTTTGGGTTGGTGCTGGAATTGTCACAGAGCCCAAGGCGCAGCGTGCCCGCGAGATTGGCGTGGATGTCGTCTACGGACGATTGAAAAACATCTATGGAAGACAGAAGCTTACGGGCTGATCTTAAGATGCGTTGACCCTCGGATGTCAGCGAGAACCCGGCGGGGCCACGATTGCAAAGCCTCAGCCCGATCCGCATCTCAAACTCGGCAATATGCTTGGAGATGGTGGAACGGCCGATGTTCAACTCGGGCACGGCAGCGGCGAAACCGCCGGCTTCTGTGACCGTCACGAAGATGCGGACCAGCCGGATATCGATGTCGCCGAGGCTCTTGTGATGCGGGTAACGGGCCATGAAAGGTTTCCTTTTATGAAACCATGGATCACAAAGTTCGCCCTTATCAAACGAAAAATTATCTGATTTTCTGTCCTTAGGGGCAAAATTCCGGACGCGAAGAGGTCAGTGGCACGGCGCTGCGGGCAGAGCCCCTCAAGGGAATGACGTTTGCGGATGCGCGGATGCGGTCTGTGATGCGTTAAAAACAGGGATAAACAAATGTCAGTCAAACCTCCTTTAACGGATTTGCCGATCAAGACCGCGGATACCGGTTTTTATCGGGGATTCAGTGTAAATGTGGCCGTTATCAGTAAGATTATTATCAGTGCCTTGGTGGTGTGGTGTATTGTGTGGCCGACGGAAGCCGGCACCATTTTGGGCAACTGGAACACAGCCATTCTGGCGCAGTTCGCAGCCTGGTATATCTGGGTCGTGGCGGCGTTCGTCATCGTGTGTATCGGTCTTGCGCTTTGGCCTGCCGGAGGCAAGCTGAAGCTGGGGCAGGACAATGACGTGCCCGAGTTCACCAATTTCTCATGGTTCTCGATGATGTTTGGTGCCGGTATCGGCGTGGGCATGTTGACATGGGCCGTGGCCGAGCCGGTGGCGCATTTCAAGAACAATCCGGCCGTGATCATGGGCGAAACGACGGCGCTTGGTGCCGACAACGTCCGCGAGGCCTATATTTGGTCCTACCTGCATTGGGGCTTCGGCGCTTGGGCGTGTTACGCGATTGCCGGTCTGGCGCTGGCGTTCTTCAGCTACCGCAGAGGCCTGCCGCTGACGATCCGTTCCTCGCTGACGCCGCTCTTTGGCAAGGCGCTGTCGGGCAACCTGGGGCATCTGATTGATATCGTTGCCGTTGTGGCCACCATTTTGGGTGTGGCGCAGACACTGGGCTTCGGTGTGGAGCAGTTTGTGGCAGGCCTGAGCCGGATCGGCATCGGAGGTCTGGTGCTTGAAGACGGCTCCGCGACAACCACCGGGATCGTCGTGGCCTTGCTGGTGATCATGGGGGCTTCGACGCTGTCGGCGCTGTCGGGCGTGGGCAAGGGCATCAAATGGCTCTCCAACATCAACATGGTGCTGTCGATTGTCCTGTTGGGCTTCTTCATCATCTTCGGGGCCACCTGGTTCGGGGCGTCTGCCTTCTTCGTAGGCATCTTCGACTACCTCGTGGCATTGCCGGGGCTGAGCTTCAACGTGTGGTCCTCAGACGGTGTTGAGGGTTCGGAAGCCTTCCTGCTGACACAGTGGCAGGGCTGGTGGCCGGTCTTCTACTGGGCTTGGTGGATCGCGTTTGCACCCTTCGTTGGGCTGTTCCTTGCGCGTATCTCCAAGGGCCGGACCATTCGCGAGTTTGTGCTTGGTGCGATGATCGTGCCTGCGCTGATGTGCTTTGTCTGGTTCGCTTGGGCCGGTGGCACCGCGATTGATCTGGAGCTGAATGGTGATGCCAACGGGATCATCCTGGACGCGGCCAATGGCGACAAGATCTTCGCGATGACCGAGTTCATGCTGGCTCCGATTGCCGAAGGTCTGGCTTGGGCCATGGCGGTGATGATCGTGGTCTTGCTGATGACCTTCCTTGTGACTTCGGCTGACTCCGCGGTGCTGATCGTGAACACGATCAACGCGGCGGGCGACGAAGGTCCCAAGGCGCGTCCTCACATCCTGTTCTGGGGTGCGGCGCTGGCGCTGGTTGTGGGCGGTCTGCTGATATCAGGCGGGACGGGCGCGATCCAGACCGCGATGGTGATCGGTGCGTTACCGTTCTCGATTGTGATGGCGCTGATGTGCGTGGCCTTGATCAAGGCGATCTGGAATGATGGCCGCCGCGAGGCTGCCGGTGTCCCGACCACCACCGACAACATGGAAGCAACGCCTGCCGAATAAGGCTGCTTTCCTGACATGACTGAGAGCCCCGGTGCGCTGCGCCGGGGCTTTTTCTTTGCAGCGCGGTTGACGTCAGATGCGAGGCCCTAGATCACACCTCATGAGCAATGCACCTATTCTGGTTTGGTTCCGCCGCGACCTGCGGTTGTCCGACCATCCCGCCCTGACCGCCGCCCGCGACACGGGCCGCCCGGTTATTCCCGTTTTCATCCATGACGAGATCGTCGGGACCCATGGGGCTGCGCCGAAATGGCGGCTTGGCCTTGGCGTGGCGCAGTTTGCGGAAAGTCTGGAAGGGATCGGCTCTAAGCTGGTCTTGCGGCGTGGCGATGCGCTGGAATGCTTGCGGGCGCTGGTCTCTGAGACCGGTGCAGACACCGTCTATTGGTCGCGGGCTTATGACCCTGAGTCGATTGTCCGGGACAAGGCCGTCAAAGCGGGGCTGAAGGAAGACGGGCTGGAGGCTGAGAGCTTCACCGGGCATCTCCTGTTTGAACCTTGGACCGTTGAGACCAAGACGGGCGACTTCTACAAGGTCTACACGCCTATGTGGAAGTCAGTCCGCGACCGTCAGCTGGCGGCTTGTTTGCCTGCGGTCAAGGCGCTTGAAGCTCCGGCGGGCTGGCCTGCCAGTGACACTCTGGACGACTGGCAGATGGGGGCCGCGATGCGGCGCGGGGCGGGCGTTGTGGCTGAATATGTCTGCGTGGGCGAGGCTGCTGCACGGGCGCGGCTTGATGCGTTTATCGCAGAGAAGATCGATGCCTATAAGGAGGCGCGGGACTTTATGGCCAAGGACGCGACGTCGCGTCTGTCCGAGAACCTGACCTATGGCGAGATATCTCCGCTGACGCTGTGGCATGAGGGCTGGCGGTCCTTGAATGACGGCAAGAAGGGCGCGGAGCATTTCCTGAAAGAGGTGGTCTGGCGTGAGTTCGCCTACCATCTGGCGTTTCATACGCCGCGTATCGTCAGCGATAACTGGCGTCCGGAATGGGACGCGTTTGGTTGGAAAAATGACCCTGACAGTGCCGAGGCTACGCGCTGGAAGCAGGGGCGCACCGGCATTGAGCTGGTCGATGCCGCAATGCGGGAGATGTATGTCACCGGGACCATGCATAACCGGGGCCGGATGATCGTGGGATCGTATTTGACCAAGCATCTGATGACTCATTGGAAGGTCGGGCTGGACTGGTTTGAGGATTGCCTGATTGACTGGGATCCGGCGTCAAATGCGATGGGATGGCAATGGGTTGCGGGGTCGGGGCCGGATGCAGCTCCGTATTTCCGGGTGTTCAACCCGGACACGCAGGCGGAGAAATTCGATAAGGACGCAGCCTATCGGCGGCAGTTTGTGGCGGAGGCTTACGGCGTGCACGGCGCGGCGGCGGATCAGTATTTCGAGGCGATCCCGAAAAGCTGGGAATTGAGCGCCGAGGATCGCTACCCCGAACCGGTGGTGAGCCTGTCTGAGGGACGCGCGCGCGCGCTTGAGGCCTATCAGCAACGAGAGACCTCATGAGCGGCGGCCCATGCGCCTCTGGCTCACGCCCCCTTGATTGGACTTGAGCGGGCAGGGGCTATCTGCATAGTATAACTCACTAAAATCTGGGGGGGTGACGCGATGACCGTTTTGACGTCGACGCAGGGCCAAGAGAATTTGCCGCGCTATTTCAAGCAGGCGTTTGAAACTGCAAAGCAGGTCGAGCATGGCCGGTTGGACATGAAGCTTGAAGATGGCCGCATCTTTCGCGCCGAGGGGCCTAAGCCCGGTCCGGTGGCGGAGTTTACCGTCCACAATGACGACCTGTTTGCACGGCTGATCCGTGAGGGCGATCTGGGCTTTTGCGACGCCTATCTTGATGAGTGGTGGTCGACGCCCGATCTGCAGGCCTTCATGGATCTGGTTCATGCCGACAATGACGACGTCTATGACGGCTATCCCGGCATGACGCTGGTGCGGGCCTATGAGAAGCTGCGGTTCTGGATGCAGTCGAACTCGAAGCGGCAGGCCAAGAAGAACATCAGCTACCACTATGATCTGGGTAATGATTTCTACTCGCTTTGGCTTGATGACACGATGACCTACAGCTCGGCCAAGTTCGAGACGGGTCAAGAGAGCCTCGAGAAGGCGCAGGAGAACAAATATGCCTCGATGGTGGATCAGATGGGCGTGCAGCCCGGCGATCATGTGCTGGAGATCGGCTGCGGCTGGGGCGGGTTTGCCGAATATGCCGCCAAGGAGCGGGGCTTGCGGGTGACGGGCCTGACGATCAGCCAGGAACAGCATGACTATGCCGAGGCGCGGATGGCGCGGCTGGGCCTAAGTGACATGGTCGATATCAAGATGCAGGATTACCGCGACGAGCGAGGGCTCTATGACGGGATCGCCTCGATCGAGATGTTCGAGGCAGTGGGCGAGAAATACTGGCCGGTGTATTTTGAAACCGTGCGCGAGCGGCTGAAGCCCGGCAAACATGCCACGCTGCAGATTATCACCGTGCAGGACAAACGCTGGGAGGTCTATCGCAGCGGCGTTGACTTCATTCAGAAATACATCTTCCCGGGCGGCATGCTGCCCAGCCCGACCGTTTTGCGCGAAGAGATCGCCAAGGCGGGGCTGAACCTGAAAGGCTCCATCGAGTTTGGGCAAAGCTACTCGGACACATTGCGGCGCTGGCACGAAGTGTTCAACAACCGCTGGGACGACGTGGCCGCCCTCGGGTTTGACGCACGTTTTCGACGCATGTGGAATTTTTACCTCACCTCCTGCGCGGGTACATTTTGGAGTGGAAATTGCGACGTGACGCAGATTACCATGACAAGACCGGTGACGGGGGCGGAGTAAGCGCCCTTTTGACGGAGTAAACGAGCCCATTGACAAGCCGAACCAATCGGCGGGCCACATCAGAGGGGCCTTGAGCCATGCCAACAGCCGCACGCTTTATTGCCGCGCTTATCTTCGCATTTCTGGGGTATCTGATAGCGGGCTATGTGAAGCCGCTGCTGCCCGAGGGCCAGCCGACGCCGTATCTGTACCCTGTGAGCACCATTGTACCCGCGCTGAGCGCGTGGAAGGTCGTGGGCCGTCTGATTGGCCGGGGCTGGACCAATGCCATCAATACGGGCGTCTACGGCATGGCCGTCGCGCTGTTCTTCACCTTGTTGACCTTTGCGATTGGCGAGATGGTCAAACGCTCGATGCGGTTCCAGTATGACGGCCCGATGGACGCCATTGTAGGCATGTTTGGCATCGTGCTGGAATATGGCGCGCTGCTGCTGACCCCGCAGATTTTGGGGATCATCCTGATTGGCGGCGCGGTGACCGGCTTGATCGCCGAATGGGCGGAGAGGAAGTGGCACTGAGCCCGCCTCCTGCGGTTTTTCTCTTTGGAACTTTGCGCGACCTCGAGTTGCTTGAGGTTGTTCTAGGCGCGGCGCCAGATGTGTCTGACGCGGAGCTGCCAAATGCCCGTGTGGCCCGCGCGGCGGGACAGTCTTACCCGGTTCTGGCCGAAGCCAAAGGGCAGGTTGCCCAAGGGCTGGTTCTGCGGGGCGTGAGCCCCGAACAGCTTGCGCGGCTGGATTACTACGAGGCCCCCTACGGCTACACCCGACACGAAACGCAGCTGGACGTGGGGTTTGCGGATGCCTACCGCCCGCCTGCGGGGCAAGAACAAGAGGCCGCCGAGGACTGGTCGCTGGCCGACTGGCAGGCCGCATATGGCCCGCTGATGCGCGAAGCAGCGGTTGAGATCATGGAGGGGTTTGGCTCCGTAGAGCCTGCGCAGATCGCGTCGCGTGTGCCGGTCATTCGGGCGCGGGCGCAACAGCGGATCAATGCGCGGACGCAGGTGACGCCCACGCAGCTGCGACGCCCGCATGATCGCTCCGACGTGGCGGTGTCGGCGCGGCGCAAACCGTATTCGCATTTCTTTGCCGTGGAAGAACTGGATGTCGCCGCACGGCAGTTTGACGGGGTGATGCCTGCGCCCTCAGAGCGGGCGATCTTCATGATGTCGGACGCAGTCAGCGTGCTTCCCTATGACCCGGTGCGGGATCGGGTATTGTTGATCGAGCAGTTTCGCACAGGTGCTTACCTGCGCGGCGACACCAACCCTTGGTCGCTGGAGGCCATCGCGGGGCGTCAGGATCCCGGCGAGACAGCCGAGGAAACTGCGCGGCGCGAGGCGCTCGAAGAGGCTGGGTTGACGCTGGGTGCGCTCCATCTGGTGGCGCGGTATTACAGCTCGCCCGGCGGATGCACGGAATACATGACCTCTTTCGTGGCGCTGGCAGATTTGCCGGACGGTGTTGAAGGCGTGGGCGGGCTGGACAGCGAAGCCGAAGATATCCGGTCGATGCTGGTGCCGTTTGAAGGCCTGCAAGACGCGTTGAAAAGCGGCGAGGCGGAGAACGGCCCTCTGGTGATGTCGGCGCTTTGGCTGACCGCGCATCGCGATCGTTTGCGCGGCGCGGGCTGACGCCGCTTTTGGTTGAGTTCGCGCGGCCGCCGTCCTAGATGTTTGAGCACAGACACGCATTGCCGGGAGGGGCCTGCCATGACCACTAAAGAAAACCTTGCCGAGCTGATTGGCAACACCCCCCTGATCCGGCTGAAGGCGGCCTCTGAGGCGACGGGCTGCGAGATTTTGGGCAAATGCGAGTTTCTCAATCCCGGGCAATCGGTGAAAGACCGCCCCGCGCTGACCATCATCCGCAACGCGGTCGAGAGCGGCGCGTTGAAACCCGGCGGTACCATTGTCGAAGGGACCGCCGGCAATACCGGCATTGGGCTGGCTTTGGTTGGGGCATCGATGGGCTTCAAGACGGTAATCGTGATCCCGGAAACCCAGAGTGAAGAGAAGAAAGACATGCTGCGCCTTGCAGGCGCGGAGCTGGTGCAGGTGCCTGCCGCGCCGTATCGCAACCCCAACAACTTTGTGCGCTACTCGGAGCGGCTGGCGCGCGAGCTGGACAAGACAGAGCCCAACGGCGCGATCTGGGCGAACCAATTTGACAATGTCGCCAACCGCCAGGCCCATATCGAGACTACCGGCCCCGAGATCTGGGAGCAAACCGGCGGCAAGGTGGATGGGTTCATCTGTGCTGTAGGCTCTGGCGGCACACTGGCGGGCGTGGCGATGGCGCTGCAGCCCAAGGGTGTGAAAATTGGTCTGGCCGACCCGATGGGGGCCGCGCTTTACGATTGGTACACCAAAGGTGAGCTAAGCATGGAAGGGGGCTCCATTGCGGAAGGCATCGGCCAAGTGCGTATCACCAAGAACCTTGAGGGGCTGACCCCGGATTTCACCTGTCAGGTGCCAGACGAAGAGGCGCTGCCGTACGTGTTTGACATGTTGCAGTCTGAGGGGCTTTGCCTTGGCGCGTCCTCAGGGATCAACGTGGCAGGCGCGGTGCGCATGGCCAAGGATATGGGGCCGGGCCACACCATTGTGACCATCCTGTGCGACTATGGCACGCGGTATCAATCCAAGCTTTGGAACCCGGAGTTTCTGAAAGAGAAGGGCCTGCCATATCCTGGCTGGCTGGCCGAAACCTCCCGCGACCTGCCTGCTGTATTCGAAGAGTGATGCTTCGCCTCCTATTTGTCCTGCTGCTCGCCTGCGCCGCCCTGACAGGCGGCGGGGGATCCAGTGTCTGGGCACAGCAGGCGAACGGGGCGCAGATCGTAGCACCTGATTACGGTGATTGGGAACGTGACGCGCGCATGGCCGAAGAGGTGCTGGACGCGGGGCAGGCCACAAACGAAGAGCTGGAAACCCTGCGTAACAGTCTGGCGGAGCAACGCGAACGGTTTCTGGAAGCCCAAGACATCAACGCGCGGCGCATTGCGACTCTGCGCGAGCAGGTGTCCACCTTGGGCCCCGCGCCCGAAGGCGACGCCACCGAGCCGGAAGAGATAGCAGAACGACGCAACACGCTGGGTAGGGAGCTGAGCGAGGCGCTGGCCCCTGTGCGTGCCGCGGAAGAAGCGTATACCCGCGCCAACGGGTTGATCAGCCAGCTTGATGAGATTGTGCGTGAACGGCAGGCAGAGCGCGTATTGCGGTTTGATCCTACGCCGCTGAACCCGGTGAGCTGGCCCAAAGCGGTGGCGGCACTTGTGTTGATCGGTGAGGCTACTGTCGGAGAGATCGCCAACAATTATGCCTCGCGCGGGTCGCGCGCGTCGCTGGGGCGTGATCTGCCTTACACGATCCTGCTGGTGCTTGTGGGGTTGGTGCTGGTCACCCGCTCGGGCGTCTGGATCGAAAGGGGGCTGCGGCAGCTAAAGGCGCGGCGCAAGGACGGGCGTGCCGCGTTTAGGGTGGGGACGTTTCTGGCCTCGATCTTTGGGGTGATCCTGCCGGTCTCTGGCGTGCTGCTGTTGATCACGGCGGTGGAGTCGACGGAGCTGACCGCCACGGTGGGAGATCAGCTGCTCTATACGCTGGCTGCGGTTGTGACCTATCTTGCTGCCGCGCGGTGGTTGTCAAATCAGGTATTTCCACGCGCCAACCCGCCGGAACCCTTGCTCAATGTCGAGGGCCGCACGCTACGGGCAGGGCGGTTCTACACGATCATGCTTGGGCTGTTATTGGCGCTGCAGCAGGGTATCGACCTGTTGGCGGGCACCGAGTTTCTGGCCGGGATACTGACGCCAAGCGTGCTGTCGGTGTTGCATTTCCCTGTTATCGTGCTGGCGGGCTGGGCGCTTTACCGGGTGGGCCAATTGGTGCTGGGGGTCGCATTGGTCCCCGACAGCGATGCGACTGAGACCGCCGCTGCGGCGAGCCGTACGCATTTGGTGAGCAAGGCGCTTGGTCGCGGTGCGATGGCAGTCGCCGTAATCGGACCGCTGGCGGCCGCGATCGGCTATGTGACGGCGGGCGGGCAGTTGGTGTTTTCCACCGTTCTGACACTGGCGCTGTTTGCTGTTCTGGGCGTGCTGCAACGCTTTGTGCGCGACGTCTATGCGATGGTCTCGAAAGACGAGGGCATGGTCAACGCACTGGTCCCGGTGCTGATCGGCTTCGTATTGGCGATCCTCGCGATCCCGGTGCTGGCCTTGATCTGGGGCGCGCGGCTGGCGGATCTGAAAGAGAGCTGGGCTGTGGTGTCTGCCGGAGTGCAGCTTGGCGACACCAGAATATCGCCTGCCGATTTCGTGACCTTCGCGGTCATTTTTGTGCTGGGGTACTCGTTGACCCGGCTGGCGCAGAGCACGCTGAAAACGCAGGTGCTGCCGAAAACGAAGATCGACATTGGCGGACGCAATGCTGTGGTTTCGGGCGTGGGCTATGTCGGGATATTCCTTGCGGGGCTTCTGGCGATCACCGGGGCGGGGATTGATCTCAGCTCATTGGCAATTGTAGCCGGGGCCCTGTCCATCGGTGTCGGCTTCGGGCTGCAGACCATCGTGTCGAATTTCGTCTCGGGCATCATTTTGTTGGTGGAACGACCCATCAGCGAGGGAGACTGGATCGAGGTGGGCGGGACCATGGGCGTGGTACGCGATATCTCCGTGCGGGCTACGCGGATCGAGACGTTTGACCGGCGCGATGTGATCGTGCCGAACGCGGATCTGATTTCGACCTCGGTGACGAACTGGACCAAAGGCAATCTGACGGGCCGCATCATTGTGCCTGTGGGCGTGGCTTATGGCACCGACACCCGCCATGTGGAGGCGATCCTGCGCGAGATTGCGGAGGCCCATCCGCAAGTGATCGTGAACCCGCCGCCCAATGTGTTCTTCATTGGGTTTGGCGCGGATTCGTTGAACTTTGAGATCCGCGCGATCCTGCGTGACGTGAATTACGTGATGCAGGCGCCCTCGGAGATCAATCATCAGATTGCCAAGCGATTTGCTGAAGAGGGCATTGAGATCCCGTTCGCGCAGCGTGATGTCTGGCTGCGCAACCCGGAGGCCTTGCCGGGCGCGAAACCCGCGCCCAAGCCGCGCAAGGCCAAAGACGGCGCCTGAACGATCCAAAGGAGCGCTACCGCGCGTTGTCGTTTTTGGCGAGTGGAGAGGCGACGCTTGGATTGCCGGTCGGTCGCGTGTTGCACGGTTATGTGCCTCCGGCGGGGATATTTGGGAACATGGGAAGATGCGACGGGCGTTAACCGAAAAGCGCTTGCAAAGCCGGGGCAGGTTTGGGTAAACCCCGCGTTACGGACAGGTGGCCGAGTGGTCGAAGGCGCACGCCTGGAAAGTGTGTAGGCGGGAGACCGTCTCCAGGGTTCGAATCCCTGTCTGTCCGCCACTATACCCTTTATGTCAATTTGACCTATTCGTCTTGAGCGAACTTTTTATCATGTTTTTATAAGTTTCATGATCCTCATGGCTTCTGTTGAGTTTCTGTCGGTTTCTTCTATAGTCGTTCCTTGAGTGGTACAGATTGTGGTATTTCTGAAATGGCCATCGCTGGCAAACTGACAAAGAAGCTGGTTGAGAATTTGGGCCCCGGTCGCCACGGCGATGGCGGTGGATTGTATCTTGTCGTTGATCCCTCCGGCGCGCGTCGCTGGATCGTTCGGGTGACGATCAAAGGACAGCGAAACAGGAAAGGCGCGCCCCTGCGGACGGACTTCGGGCTGGGTGGTGCTGATATTGTGACCATCAACCAAGCCCGTGACAGGGCTCTGGAATATCGGCGCATGGCCAGGCAAGGCCTTAACCCGCGTTTCAACGCCACCCGAGAGATACCGACTTTCGAGGAGATCGCGCAGCAAGTGCATATCGACCGGATGCCGACGTGGAAGAATGCCAAGCATGGCCAGCAGTGGATCAACACGCTGCGCGACTATGCTTTCCCCAAGATCGGACGCATGCCGATTGATAGCATCGGCCAGCCAGAGGTGTTGATGTGTCTTTCCCCGATCTGGACAGAGAAACATGAGACAGCTCGTCGTTTGGCCCAGCGGATCAAGATCGTGCTGGATGTGGCCAAGTCGAAAGGCTTCCGCGATGGCGAAAACCCAGTCACAGCGATCAAAGACGCGCAAGTCCTTCCGAAGGTGACGAAGAAGCCAAAGCACCATAAGGCGATGCGCTGGCAAGATGTGCCAGCATTCTATGCCGATCTCCAAACCCGTAACGCAATGGCGGCAAAGGCGCTTATGTTCACATGTTTGACTGGATCAAGAACGGGAGAAGTCCTGGGCATGCAATGGGGAGAGATAGACTTTGAAGCTCGCCTCTGGACCTGCCCCGAAGAGCGCATGAAAACCGGTGCGGCCCATCGCGTACCGCTGACCGATGAGATGCTTTTGATCCTTAAGCCGTTAAAGGCGCTGGCGTCAGACTATGTGTTCGAAGGTCAGAAACGGCATCAGCCGTTGTCAAATATGTCGATGTTGATGCTGCTGCGGCGGATGAAGGTCGACGGCGTTACAGTGCACGGCTTCCGGTCTACCTTCCGCGATTGGGCCGCAGAGGCCGCTCGCGCGCCGCGTGAAGTGGCAGAGATGAGTTTGGCTCACAAAGTTGGCTCAGACGTGGAGCGCGCTTATGCGCGTTCTGACCTGTTGGAGAGGCGGAGAGAATTGATGGGGCAGTGGTCGGACTTTGTTAGGAGCGCCGATGGTCACTGAAGGAAAGATGCTCGAAGTCACAATAAATGAGCCCGAATTGCATGGAATCGAACAAATTCGGATGGGACTGAGTGAACGAGAGGCGGACGTAAGAGAGACCGCGATCCTTAACATTAAACACGATATTATGGGTGTCCGGATTGCACTTTTGAAGGACCGCTATGGCCCAGACTGGACCTCTGAACCAGCAAATGCGGACCTTTCGAAGTGGATCACTGATACTGGAGAAGAACGTCAAGAGGCGATGGTCAGCATGATGGATACATCAAAACGATATGAGGCAAATAACGAGTTTAGATTAAATGTCGCAGAGCGTATCGGGAAATGCATTGTCGCCTCAATCGACGCTGGGAAGTTTGAGGGTGTTCAGTCGCTAACTGGAATACTGGCGCAGGTTCGAGACGAAGCAAAGAAGGCGAAGATACGGGGCGCGGTTGACAAAGATGTCCTTCGTCGAATTTGGAAAGACTATCGTGGAGTTGTCCATCTAGGCATGGCGATTGACTATTGCGGGGGCAATCCATTGGCGAGAGCGGACGTTCTTAGAGTTGCTGAGCAAGTTCGCTGCCTCCTTAGCGAGAAATGCCCTAAAGGGACGTCGAAACCCTATGTTGATCCCAGAAAGCAAATAAAGTTTGTATATCTATCAAAGCTTTCGGGTCCCCGATTTCGAAATCGGGGACTGCCATTCTATGTGAGCTAGCGGCACTCATTCGTTGCAATTCACGGCAACGGAAGGAACCCGCAAAGTGCTCACTCTCTTCGAAAACGATCGAAACTACGTCCTTGGCGATCCCGAGCTTGATCTGATCGGCGACCGCGAGAAACTTGCTCAATGGCGCCATAAGAACATGGGGCCTCCGTTCTACAAACTGGGCCGCAAGGTGATCTACCGCGGAATCGATCTGAATGCCTGGGCAGAGGCGTGCAGGGTCGACCCTGCAGCGCAGAAGCAATCCTGATGTGCCGTCTTTCCGAGATACCGCTCATCCCGCTCCCATGCTTGAGCACTGCGGTGGAATTGATTTGCAATTCGTTCTCGCTGCTCCGCGCTGCCCCTTGGGACAGCTGCGGATGCTCACTTGCCTGCTACTCGTACGGTGACTGTTATGTCTGACAAGACCGTCCAAGCTGACCTATTCGATGAAACATCAAGTCCGAAAGACCAACGTCGGCCCGCACACAAGGACTGGATCAAAAGTTGCACGCGGACTGCCCCGTCAAGAGGTGAAGCCGAGGAGACTTTTCTAACTGTAGAGCGGATCATGCAGCGATATGGGATTGCGCGTGCGACCGTCTGGCGCTGGGTGAAAGTGAATCCTGACTTTCCAAAGCCAATGAAGCTGTCGAGCGGGACGAGCCGCTGGCGCCTGAGTGATCTCGTGGCGTTTGATCGCACGCTAACAACGGGATCGATCCGCAAAGGCAGTAGCGCGTCTGGTCGCGGTCCCGCGATTTCAAAGAAGCGGAGTTCCTTATGAGCCGCTCGTACAAAAACGTCAGACCGAAGAAGCATTTCGTCTACTCGGTGGAAGAGTTGATGGCGCTATTCGGGGTCTGCCGAAACACCGTATCAAACTGGGTCAAAGCGGGGCTTAAGCCTTCGGACACATTGTACCCATATCTCTTCCGAGGTGCCGAGGTGGCGCGTTTCCGAGACGCTCGACAGCTGAAACCAAGGACGCCTCTTCGAGTCGGCGAATTCAGGTGTCTTGTTTGTGAAGAGCGCGTGTTTCCAGAACCTAGCAGCCTGAGCCAGATGCGGATGAAAAACTGCGCAATTGGACTATGGGCACAATGTCCCGACTGCGGCGCGAGCGTGACAAAGATAGTGAATGAGACAGATTGCGACAGGATTATGCAATGCGCCAATACCAATACCAGCTTGGACTCCCTAGACGAAGAAAGCGGACCGGTTGAAGCTGAAATTGGGAAAGTTAGCCCACCCGAAAGTGCGGATCCTTATTTTTTGAACGATCGTATCCTGCATGAGTGGATCAAGTATGCGGGCCGGTGGTCCGCAAAAACAGTCGATGCAAAGCTGGCAGCGATCCGGCAGTTTGAAGAGTTTTGTGGCGGACGGGCGTTTGCCAAGCTGTCCAAGAATGACGTTGCGCGCTTCCGCGATCACCTCAAATCCCGGGTTGAGGCGCATGGCGATGAAAGTTTGAGCGTGTCCACCGTGAGGCACTCTGCGTCACATGTTAGGTCTTTCCTAGTGTGGTTGATTGAACAACCCAAGTTCGGCCGGTTGGATCGATCCATTCCTAAGCACCTTACCTTACCCAAGAAGTTCGCCGCTGCGCCCCTCAGCATGGCAGAAAGACCGATCCCGACGGTCGACGAGGCCGAGCGGATGATCAATCTGATGTCTGAGGAAACAATCAAAGGGCGTCGAGATCGTGCAATGGTTGCTATTGCATTCCTGGGAGCTCTGCGGGCCGATACGGTGACATCATTGAGGATCAAGCATCTGGACATTGAAAATCGCATTATCGTGCAAGATGCCAGACGATCGAGGGCGAAGAACGGGAAGAGTCTCCGGGTTAAGTTCTTTCCTCTCCCGTCTATCTTTGTGGAAGTGCTTGAAGAATGGGTAGAAGAGCTGATGGCGCTTGGGTTCCGTCCCGACGATGCCCTGTTTCCGGATGATAAATATCTGACGAAAAATGCGATCGAAGCAGCTGCAAAGCGGATCGGAGCGATGGGTTCTACTTTTGCAATCTCATCAGCGTTCAAACTGGCCTCTCACCTCGTCGAAAAGCAGTTCTCGCCTCATTCGGCGAAGCACTGCATCGGCCGGCTTGGCCTAGAGCTTTGCAAAACACCGCAGCAGACCAAGGCATGGTCACAGAACATGGGGCATGAGGGACAGGATATCACCCAGCGCTACTACCAGAATATCCCAGAGAGCAGCGTGCATGAGATCATTGAAGAGGTGGGGCACCATGAGAGCGGAACCGACACGTTCGAAGAGCTGGAGCTCCAGTTGCAGTATTATGAGTATAAGCTAATTCCTGGTACGCCGGAGTTCATGGCTGCGAAGCAGCTTGTTCGCGAGCGCGACCTGAAAGACATATAGAATAAAGCTATCCTAGAGTGCTGGAAGGCAAGTCTTGATCTAAGAGCACGGGCATTCTGATTAGGATACTATATAGCTTTTGCCCGCGGAGGAAAGGTCAAGAATGTACACTAAGGGCGGGAAGCGGTCGTTCGCTGCAGGTGCGAGAGGGCTCATCGGGCATTTTCAAAGCGGACCTTGGTTGGCCTTCAGCTTTCCGAATGGAATTTCTCAGTTCTGTTTCGGTGAAACTACTTAAATTCCTGCGCGCAGCTACCCTGACGCCCTTTCCTGCCGTTCTTTGAAATACTTAATTGGCCACTCCGTCGGAGTGAATATCTCGTGGAAATCCGTGTCGATATTGCTTGCCATTCGTGCAAGTAAGCCTATCAGGCGATGCGCATTTTCGCGGTTCTCACGCAATAGGTTCCCCTCCACGGCCTCTTCGTCGCCGCTACGCTCAACGTATCTACGGTCGATGACGCCAGCCTTGTGTTCAAAAACGTGCCTGCGCTCCATCATGAGCCGGATGAACCGAGCATCTTTGTCCGCAATCCCTTTAAGTGGATTCAGATCAAAAAAGTCCTTCAAGCGTTTGAAGGTTTCCGACTCAATGTCATGAAAGACCAACCTAGAAAGCGCTTCTTTCCGTGCGGCTTTCATCGGAGTTCGGCGTACGAGTTGACTAGCGAAGTCACGGCACGCTGCATCGAATGCTGATACGCTTTGGCTTATGGCTACCTCTGGCTGTGCTTGTCCGTCATTTGTTGACTGCCGGATTTCCTCAAGCCGACCCGAGAGCATTTGGACGTTATTCCGCCATCCACAGGCAGCGCAGTAGCC
This sequence comes from uncultured Litoreibacter sp., assembly GCA_947494645.1. GTDB lineage: Bacteria > Pseudomonadota > Alphaproteobacteria > Rhodobacterales > Rhodobacteraceae > Litoreibacter. Next base: position 1,447,380 of record CANLVO010000001.1, on the reverse strand, counting down.
ATAGAGGCCTCTGATATCGTTAAACTCGCCACAGTGTTTGCACTTGTATCGCGTTTGTTGTGTCTGTGACGAATAGTAGAAGTCCGGCTTTGGTTCATCGGCTGCCTGCTTAACGAGGCTTTCCATATCAATTTCTACTTGCCGCTCTGTCCCCTTTTCATCGGGTGCAGCAAGCTCTTCCTCTAACCTCTCAGCAAGGTGAGCAAGGAACATCCTTTGTGCTGGTGTGAGAAATTGAAATGCCGCTGTCCTCAAGCCGCAGTAAGGGCAGGTCTGGGGATAAATGGCCGCATGGTTTCCATTGCGGAAATAGCCACCACATTGTGGGCATTGATGACCCCAGCAGCCTAATGAGTCAGACCCAAGGATTGCCGGAACACAGCCCTCCGGGGGCGGTGGATCAAACGGTTGGCCGATTCCTCCCAATTTGAAGTCAGACACTGGGATTCCATGGGGGAGCAAGATGTAGACTCCAACGGCACTCATTGGCCCCGGACTACGTCCAACAATTCCAAATGCTGCGCCCTTCCGTCCTTCATCATCGCAATAGATATTGATGGTCGTGTTGGCACCGCAATGAGCAACCTCTTTGAAATCCTCTTCATAGTACGCCATCGTGAGTCCGGTCCATTCATTGAAACTGCTGTCGCTTTGCCAGACTGTAGCTCTCCCTCGACGCTTTCACCATCGGTGACGGATGATGATATCCGGGCTACGCATCCGATGACCGCAAAGAGTCCAGAGCAAACTAGACCCCAACATTGCTTGTCCGTCGAATACACCACTATTTTTGTCTTTATACGTCGATCTTTAGTAATTTTTTGTTGAATATGCGAATATAGATGCCATATGTGGACCCTAACGGAGTAGTCTTATGCTTTACAGTGTCGAAATTGAAAACTTCTTCTCAGTTGGAGAACGCCAAGTTCTCGACCTTCGCGCCCGGAAGTCAGTTGACGATCCGCTGGGGCGACTATCCCCGGTTTACAAGGGCGCTGATGAGAGAGCCCCGACCGTCGTTGCACTTTTTGGTCCAAATGCAGCTGGAAAATCGAACATATTACGGTCGATAGCGTTCGGATCATGGTTTGTCGCGCATAGCTTCGGCCACCGTTCCGACCTCAGCCTTCCCTACGAAAAGTTTGGCAGCGATGAGCGGATTAAGAAAACGACCAGATTGGCATTCTCATTTGCGGGACCAGTTAACCCACTTTCCATATCCGAAGACAGTGATCAGTGCCCCTACACCTATGAAGTCGTCCTATCACCTCGCGGCAATAGCCGTGCTGATGAAGTACTTCTAGAAAAAATGTGCTATCAGCCCCGTGGGAAAGGTAAGTTCAGAACACTGTTTGAACGGAACGAAAGCAATGCGGTAAAGGCGGAAAAAGGCTTCCTAACTTCCGGCACGGAGAAAGCCCTGAAGGAAGTTCTTCGACCAAGGGCCAGCGTGATCGCGACGTTGGCGCAGTTGAACCACACGATCGCCACCGCGTTTGTCGAAGCGGCCTTATCCGTGGTCTCGAACATCTTCATCGACCGGGTTGAAGATGATGTAAGGACGATGACTAAATGGTACTATAACAATCCCAATGCACTTGAAGAGCTTCAAGGGATTGCAAGGCGCATTGATCTTGGGATTGATGAGATCGGAATCGACTCATCTTCGAGCGAGCCGATGATGCTCTTTCGGCACTCGGGTTTGGATCAGATAATTTCGCTGAACCGCGAAAGTCATGGTACTCAGCAGTTCATCAAAATCTTCCCCTACATTTTGATGGCACTGGATCGAGGCGGTGTGGCAATAATCGATGAGCTGGATACGACAATCCATCCTCTCATCCTACCAGAGATCCTGCGTTGGTTTGGCGACCCAAAGCGCAATCCGCATGGGGCGCAACTGTGGACGACTTGCCATTCTGCAAGCCTACTTACGGAACTCACCAAAGAGGAGGTGTTTTTTTGCGAGAAGGATGCTGAGGGCAACACAACGGTATTCAACCTGGCCGATGTTGAGCGGGTACGCCGAAACGAGAACTTTTACGGCAAATATATGGGCGGCGAGTACGGTGCCGTACCGGTGCTTGGCTAATGGTGCGAAGGCAAAAAGTTAGACGGCGCCGGCGCTTATTTGTCGGTTGTGAGGGCGAGAGTGAACAGGGCTACGCAGCGCTACTGCAACGTTTTGCTGACGAACAAGGCTGTGCCGTTCACGCGGAATCTAAAGTGGTACCGCGTGCGGGCGATCCTCTCGCCATTTTGGAGCGCGCAATTGAAATGGCAGCACAAGGCGAAAGAGGATCTAAACCAGCCTACAGCGTACGTTTTCTGATGTTGGATACAGACCTACTCGGGAATAATCCCGGTCGTGATGCCCAGATTGCCGGGTTGGTGGAACGGCACAACTTCGTCCTGCTGAGACAGAATTGCTGCTTCGAAGCATTCTTGCTCAGGCACTTTGTTGGTCATGCCAACGATGAACCACCCACTGCAGCGATCGCTCTCACCCGTCTGATGGCAGTTTGGCCTCAATACAAAAAAGGACTTCCTGCTCAGGAGCTTCGAAAGCAAATAGCCCTTGAAGATGTCCAGCGTGCAGCACAGAGTCCACGTAACGCTGACTTTAGTTCTTTGCTGGATGCAATGGCGCTGCAGCCTCACTAGTGCGAATGGTTGGCTTCAAGCTCCAACAAATAGGCTTCATCGGAACCAAAAGGAATGTGGGCGTACACACCCTCCGCTTCATGCGTATCCAGGAGGATACCATAACGGAGGAGTAAGCGTTCTAGATGCCGGTTGGTGAACAGAATGTCTTCAAATCGGCCCCATTCCTCAAAGCTCTCCATGAACCCGTTCAAGTCCTTCGCAAAAAGATCGAACCAATCGATAATCTCAAGTTCTTTGAGCTTTTCATGCAGATCACCGGGCAACTCTGGTGGTTGCTCAAACGAATGGTAAGTGCCGATCAATCGGGCACATGCTTTTAGAAGAAGGCTTAGCGCTTCAAAAGTGTATTCGAGGAACTCGTCCAAATTCCCATCCACACGATAGGCTTGGCGTTTTGCAACAATACTTTGATTAGCCGCGTCTAGTTGACCGACGAGGTGTTCTTCAGCGGCATTAGTTCTTACGTTGTCGCGCGCGCAGACTCGAGCGCAGAAGTAAGCGCTGAACGCATTGTAAGAATGCTGGCTCAGCAATTGCTCAACGCCATCGGAAGCAACGAACTTTGCTGCTTCCGGGAACCTGCCGAAAATCAACGATTCCAAATAAGTGCCAGAAATCATTTGCGCTAACAGGTCTTCGGCTTCGAGCCGCTCGGCTTCTTCGCCAAACATAAGTTGTGCAGCCAGACTATCGCGCAAGACGAAATGTGTCTTCATCACACCGTCGCGCATCACCCAAAGCGGCATTGCGACGCCAAGACCGAATTCGGGCGGCGTGGATTTGACCGGTGCCGTGTCAAAGCCGCGAACCACCTCATTCAGGGCGGATTCATAATCATGAGCAACTGTGAATCCGTCAATTCGGCAGAACGTATGTGTCGGTACCAGTCGTATGATCAACTTGCTTAGATTGTCGCCTAGCTGTCTTGCAAAGTCCTCATTGCCAGCGTCTTTGAGCGCGATGGAAAAACTCAGATTTTGGTCCGCATTGTCGCCTTGTTCCAGGTCGAAGATTGACTTCTGGTTGGCTGCGTTTTCGCTTAGCGGAAGAAAGTCGACGGAAACACCGGCCAGAGCGTCGTCGATTAGTCCTGTGATCTTGCTGCGAAGCTGTTCACCCAAACCTTCGTGGTGAAATGCCAAGGCATCGGTACGTTGACTCGATAGAAAAAAATCAAGGCAGACGGTCGTTGCGATTTCATTGATGCCCTCGACAACAAACGCATCGGCACCCGCGCGGGTGCCCACCAGTATCCGATCCGGCGCAACGGGTAGAACTACATATCTCGGTTTCTCTCCACCCAGAAAAAGTGGCTGCCAGCCTTCAACTTCATCGAAGGAAATACAAACGCAATCCGGAAGAATTGCCGGCATCACTTTGTGTGGTTCTACCGTCCATTGCAATCCGGCGAGTTTTTCGATGATGCCTTCAGGCGCGAGCGTTCTGGACAGTGCTTCAATGTGTGCCGATGTGGCTAAGGCCTTCGTGTTTCCCAAGAACTGATCGACGAGCGGCAGAACAGTGCTTTGCGCCTCTTCAAGCATTGAGGATCCGTTCTCTCGGAAATGAAAATAGAGCAAACGGGCAAGTGTTTCCTTGCTGACGCCAGACAGCACATCATATCCATTTTTCATGATGCCGTCCAAAATGATGTCTTGTAGTTTATTGGGGATACAGTTGGCTGATAGTCTTTCGATCCCGAAAACCTCAGCTGGGTTTTCGACTAGCTTACCTATGGCTTGCGCCATACTCGCCGCCCCCTCCATTATGAACGTTCTCGAATGCGCGGAGCGAATGGACAAGTGGGCGGCGACTTCGCCAACCATTAGTGGGTCTGCCTCCTCACCGATGTTGAGGGCGCGCAGCACGTCAACCAGCTTGAACACGTGCGTTTCGTAATCCGTGATGAGATCGTCAAGCGTTGGCGTCCCATCCTCTGACGGCTTCGAATAGAAATGCTTCTGTTTAGCCGCATCACCGCGGTCAACCGGAACGGGATGGTCAAGGTTACGACGATACATCCACAGCTTGTCAGACCCATCCTGAATGACGAAAGGTTTCAAGAAATGTCGCGGAATGAAGTGCTGCCCGCTTCCAGCCATTAGACACGTTCTCCAGATTGGTTTTTTCATAGTCAGTAACAACAGATCGCCAAGCACTCAGCGTCGGTTCATGGAAGTGCCATCACTATATTAGCTCATCTTGGATTTGTAGTACCGGCTTAGGTCACAAAATCGAAGAAAACTGCGCCGTTCAATTTCCTCGAACTCAGAATGATGTAGTCTTGCAAACGGCCGCTAATTGAGATGCAACCACAGCACTTTGCTTCGTTGGCCAATGGCCGCAATGGGCCGTCCTCACCGACGCGAAAGAGCCATAGTGACAAGATGCTGCGGTTGCTTCGAGGTCCGCAGAGAGCCCAAACTAACCGATGCTGCAGCTTGCATGAATGTCCGGTTTTCCAGTCGTGCGAAGTCAACCGTGCTAACCACGTCTTTTCGCCAGTTCCCTATAAAGTGCCGGTGCAGATACACCGATCTGGTCGGCCACATTGATCCACTCTCCTTTGGCCGGTTCGCCGTAGAGGTCCACCCAAGCGTCGAGCCTCCCAGCTACCCGCCGCAATCTCAGGATTTCAATTCGCGCCCGCTGCGCCTGCACTTCTTTGGCGTGTGTCTCAATGAGACTTAAGGCTGCGTCTGGGTAGTCTCGGATTTGTGCCAGAAACGTTGCGCGCGGCATGCTGGCGACTTTGGTGTTCGAACGTGCAACTGCGTCACAGTGATAAGTATCAGCAAACAAGGATGCTTCGGCCAAAGCCATATCAGCATTGGCGATATGCAGCGTTAGCGCGATGCCATCCGTCATTGGACGCTCCAGCGCGACCGTCCCGGATCGCACCAGATACATAGACACCACACGGTCTCCCTGGCGAAACACCGGTCCACCTTTCGCAACCTTACGGATGGGCGCGCCGTCGAAAATATCAAGCCACTGTAACATGATAGAAATCATATAGCTGATAGAGCGTCTCCGATAGTCTGTAATTGTAATTTGAAAGGCAGGCGAATATGCGAACAAAGATAATTCTCACTGCAACGGTTTTGATTGGCGGCGCAGCGTACGCCATCGCGCAGACCAGTCATACAGGGCATAGTGATGGCATGGATCATTCTGCGCATGGGCAGGAACGGGCAATCAGTGGTGCTGCTTTGTCCGAACCTGGCCAAGGGGCATTTGCGGCTCTTTCAGAAGTCGTGCGCGTATTGGAAGCCGATCCAAATACGGATTGGGCCCAAGTTGATCTGGCCGGGCTACGGGCTCATTTGGTCGATATGGACCGCTTGGTTATGGACGCAGTTGTCATGGAAACTGGCCTACAGGGCGGGATCAGTGCAATCGCCACCGGTGATGCGGATACTATCGCTGCGCTTCGACGCATGGTTCCAGCCCACGCCGCACAGCTTGCCCGCGATGATCGCTGGGCAGTTGCTGTTTCAGAAACAAGTGGTGGGATCGAGCTGCGGGTGACCAGTGAAATTCCGGAAGTAGTAGCCAGGATCAAAGGCCTTGGGTTTTTTGGACTGATGGCGAGTAAAGATCATCACCGCGAACATCACTTGATGATGGCACGGGGGATAGATGCGCACGGTCATTGAACCGCCAAGGCCGCCAGTAACAGACCTGCGACTTGCCAAATCGCATATACCCCGTGTAGGTATGTTGCATGTACTTGGTCCGTATCCTTCTGGTCATCCTATTGACGTTTTCCACCTCGCTCTCAAATGCGATGGACGCGGGACACATGCCAGTTTCAGACCATACACACGCGACAGTTGAAGGTATGGCTGATGCGCAACCTTTGTGCTGTCAGGACAGCACAGAACGCGCCCAGACTTGCCATGCTCTATTGGCTCTTCTTCCCACTTTGACTTTGAGTGGCACTGCGCCTGTTGCTGGTGAGGATTTGTTCTGCACATCCGGCGTGCTTTTGTCCGGTTTCGAACCCTCTGGCTCTCTCGATCCGCCCCGCGCGGTGTGATGCCCGCTGTACCACTACGTGGTGCGGCGCAGACCATAAATCACATTAAAGCGCGCATTGTCCGATGCCCTGACCTTTGGGCGCACCCTTTCGAGAGGAACATCTTATGAAACCGATCAATACAGTTCTGGCCTTTACACCCGCCGTCGCACTCGCACTTGGAGTGGCGTCTTTCGGCTGGACTGGCATGGCTCATGCAGACGACCATGGGGCCATGTCCCATCACGGCACCATGCGTGTCACAAAAAGTCCGACCTGCGGCTGTTGCGGCGCATGGGTCGCACTGGCCCGCCAAGAAGGCTACGACATCGAAGTGACTGACACAGCAGATGTGACGACTGTGAAACTAGAAGCAGATATTCCCGGCAATATGTGGGCCTGTCATACAGCGACGGTTCACGGCTACGTCGTTGAAGGTCACGTTCCGTTTGAAGCTCTGGCAAAGCTTCTGGAAGAACGCCCCGACATCACCGGAATTGCTGTCCCCGGTATGCCCGGTGGCTCTCCCGGGATGGGGAATGATCCGACTGCGCGCTATGACGTGATCGCTTTTGGTGGCGCTGCGGGTGATGGCGAGGTCTTCTATCAGGCTGGTCTGTGAAACGGATCGCTCTGATAGCCGTTGGCGGAGCGGCCCTGATTGGGGCCGCTCTCTACGCATATAGCAATGTTTTGGCGGAAACGGACCGCGTCGTTTTACGTGACAACGATCCTGCAATCGTCGCACTCGGTGCCAGTGTCTATGAGGCAAACTGTGCCTCCTGCCACGGTGCTGATCTGGAAGGTCAGGCCAACTGGCGGTCTCCGGGTGAGGATGGACGGCTTCCGGCACCCCCACATAATGGGACTGGACACACGTGGCACCATGACGGTGACACGCTGTTTCAGCTGACCAAATACGGTGTTGGTGCGTTGATCAATGATCCTGACTACGCCTCCAACATGCCGATTTACCATGGCGCTCTAAGCGATGAAGAGATCATTGCCGTGCTCAGCTACATCAAATCAACTTGGCCGGAGGAAATCCGTGCCCGACACACTGAAATGGAAAACAGACAATGAGACAGATGACTTTCGCGCTTCTCGTGCTGGCCGCAACCACAACTGGAGCCTTGGCACACTCAAAGGCCGAACAAACCACACCTGCCAATGAAGCGACGGTCGAAGAAGTTGAAGCCATTGAAATGCGCTTTGATGATCCAATGCGCGTGACCGCAATCACGCTGACCGGACCGGATGGTGATGTAAATATCGAGCGAGAAACCGGCATGGACGCGGTGACAGAATTTCGTGCGCTGCCGCCCGCCGACCTGCGGGACGGAGCCTACACCGTTGATTGGCGCGGTCTGTCTTCTGACGGCCATCCAATGCAGGGCACGTTCAGCTTCACAATAGCTGACTGACTGACATGGAAGGTCTGGCACCAATAGACGGATGGGCCATAGCGGCGATCATTGCGAAGGCGGCGGGCTATGGCGCGGCGCTTCTTGCAATGGGCGGGCCACTGTTTGTTTTGGTTTTTCGAAGCTCATCCACTGATGTGCGGCAACTGGCTCGGAAAGTCGCTGTTATCGCCGCTTTGACTGGGTTGGCAGTGTTGGCTCTGCGCTTTGGTATCCGCGCCGCCCGCATATCCGGGATGGGTCTGCCGGGGGCCATCGATCCGATGATGCTTGGCTTCGTCTGGGACAGCCCACTTGGGGCGGCTGCGATCTGGCGCGGCGCAGGCGAACTGTTGGTCGTGGCAATGCTGATCAGAGGCATTGTCGGCCTCTCGGCCGGGTTGATCGGTGCGCTACTGATCGCTGTGTCCTACACGTTCGTGGGTCATTCCCTTGGTGATCCCCGCTGGTTGCTTGCGTCTTTGTTGACTTTGCATTTGCTGGCGGCGGCGTTCTGGATCGGGGCATTGCTGCCCCTACGACATGCGGTCGGCCAACCAGACGGGGCAAGGCTGCTTCATCGGTTTGGAAACATCGCCAGTTTTACAGTCGCATTGCTTGTCGTCGTTGGTTTGATTTTTGCATGGCTGATGACTGGATCAATCTCGAACCTGCTTTCGACTGCTTACGGCTGGACACTTCTTGCCAAGCTCGGCGTTGTGGCTGGGCTGATGGCCTTGGCTGCGCTCAACAAATGGCGGTTCGTTCCGACACTTGCCTCTGGCGCACCCGCAGCCGTGCCCCATCTGCGCCGCACTATCCAGATCGAGGTTATTGCTGTTCTGCTCATCTTGCTGGCAACGGCAACGCTCACTTCAATAACCACGCCGCCGGTCAACCTTTGAAGAGGAACATCTTATGACCACCCTGTCTCGACGCTCTGTTCTGAAAGGCGCTGCTGCGCTTGGGGGCACATCCCTGTTTTCCGCACCCTCTTTTGCCGATTCCAGCTTGCCCGTACTGCGGGCTGCTCCGGCATCTGCGCAGCTTGCCCCTGACGGATATCCATCAACGCCTGTTTGGGCCTACGCGACCGAGGTGGAAGGCAAGGTTCCAGGCCCGGAAATTCGCCTAACGGCGGGTGAGCGGGTCGGTTATCGATTGGTCAACAACCTGCCGCAACCGACCGCCGTACATTGGCACGGCATTCGCATTGAGAACGCGATGGATGGCGCGGCCCCGTTAACGCAAGCCCCTGTGCCACCTAGTGAGGGGTTCGACTATGATTTTGTTGCTCCCGATCCCGGCACATACTGGTATCACTCTCACAACCGCAGCACTGAACAAGTGGCGCGAGGACTTGCGGGGCCATTGATCGTGGAGGATCGCGAACCGTGGCTGGGAGAATCCGGCGCAGCGACTCGTGAGCTGGTGCTTGTTCTTGATGATTGGCTGCTGGATCACGATGCAGGCATTATCGAGGACAGATGGGATGACCTGCACGCTGCCTCGCATGGTGGGCGCATGGGAAACACGGTCACGGTGAACGGCGTAGCCTATCCTGAATTGGACATCCAACCCGGTGAGCGTGTACGGCTGCGGATCATCAACACGGCCACTGACAGGATCATGCCCTTGTCATTGCCGCACCTATCTCCACGGCTGATTGCGCTGGATGGCCACCCGGTCACGCCACGCGAGATCGAAACGCTCGTCCTCGGACCCGCGCAAAGAGCGGATGTCGTGATCGACAGCCGCATAGACGGAGAGACAACCGCCGGTTTGCTGCTCGATCCCGGAAATGGAGAATGGGTGGAAATTGCTGGTTTCGTCCATTCGGGTGATACTTTCGTCTCACGCGGGTCTGATGTACGCCCATTGCCTGCTTGGGGAACACTTGCGGCCCCAGACTTGTCAAACTCCCAACGCGAAGTCTTGCTGATGGAAGGCGGGGCCATGCGCGCAATAGTTGAAACCACCTATCGCGGCGAGAGTCTTGGTTTCCGAGACTTAACAAGGCATGGGATGGTCTGGGCGTTCAACGGCATAGCGGATGGCATGGACAAGCCGATGTTCCAAGCTGCTTTGGGCCGTACCGTTCGTATGGAAATGACGAACCAATCAATGTTTCCACACGCAATCCACCTGCATGGTCACCACTTTACTGTCCTGTCCCAAAGCGGTGCCGCGAACATGGAAGGCGACGTTCGGGACACCGTGCTGATTGGGGCGGATGAAACCGTCGAAGTTGCCTTCGTGGCTGACAATCCCGGTCAGTGGATGATCCATTGCCATATGCTGTCGCATCAGAAGTCGGGCATGATGGCTTGGTTTGAGGTCGCCTGAGAAATGTTCTGGGGACCGTTCCTCACGGGCGTCATCCTGGGCGGTGCTACGGTTGGTCTGATGGCAGTCGGCGGTGTTATCCGCCAGAAGGGTACATGGGCCACAACCATGGTGGCGATCGCGTCCTTTTTTGTCGTGTTTGCCATACAGACTGGCGACATACTGGAAATCGTTGTCCATACCGGACTTGCCGCAGGATTTGTAACTCTCGCCGTTGTTGGCGCACGCATTTCTTCGTGGATACTCGCGGCTAGTCTGCTCGGACATGGAACTTTTGATATTTTGGTCGGATCGGTACTATCGAACCCTGCCCCGAACTGGTGGGGTCCGTTCTGTCTCGGGATCGATGTGATGCTGGCAATCGCACTGGCAACGATGCTTTGGCGGGGTAATACCGTTGAATGATCCGACTACTTTGATGCCTTTTGCAAAAGTCCAATCAGCTCGTCAAACTTGGCGCGCTGTTCTTCGGGGTCGCCGCTTTGAATAGCCGTCTCGACACAATGTTCTGCATGATTTTCGAGGATCAGCTTTTCAACACCAAGAATAGCGGACCGTATTGCCGCTGTCTGCGCCAGAATATCCATACAGTAGCGGTCAGCCTCCACCATACCTGCAACACCGCGCACTTGCCCTTCAAGCCGTGACAGCCGGTCCAGTGTCTTGTCTTTGTTGGCTTTCACGAGTTGCACTCCCTCTTCTTTATCCCAAATGTGACATTTCCTTGATATACCCTATGGGGGTATATATAAAGCATCCACAGTAGATGATCTAGCAACCTTACACTGGCCTTAAGCAAAGCGCATCAGGAGAGCTATCGTGCCAAAAGATTCCCGTGACGTCGCTGATGTGACGACCGACCCTGCTGTATCCGCGACTGGAAAAACAGCCGTTCTCTACCGCATGGCTTTGCCAAACCATCTGTGTCCGTCCGGACAAAAAGCTCGATGGCTCCTGGACCGATATGGCTACAAGGTCGATGATCGCTTGTTTCGTGAACGATCTGAGGTTGATGCGTTCAAAGAAGCGCATAGTGTGCCTACCACACCGCAGATATGGATCGAAGGCGAGAGGGTCGGCGGCTACGACGCTCTGCGCGAAAAACTCACCGACTACGACCCGAAAGCCAAGACGTACAAACCGATCCGATATCTCTTTGCCGTGGCCGCTGCGACGGCGCTCGCGCTGTCCATCGGCTTCCTCGGCGCGATCACTTGGCAAACACTGGGTTGGTTCATTTCAGTCTCGATGATCCTGTTGGGTATGCAGAAACTCCGCGATATTGAGAGTTTCACAACGATGTTTCTCAACTACGATCTGCTGGCGCGGAAATGGGTGCCGTATGCGTATGTTTATCCTTGGGTAGAAACAGCCGCAGGCATCCTCATGACAGGGATGTTGTTGACCTGGCTTGCGGCCCCTGCGGCGCTCTTTGTCGCGACGGTTGGCGCAATCAGCGTATTCAACGCTGTCTACATCGACAAACGAGAGTTGAAATGCGCCTGCGTGGGCGGCGGATCGAACGTGCCTCTTGGTTTCGTCAGCCTGACGGAGAACCTGATGATGATGGGGATGGCTATCGTGATGCTCGTCCGGATCGCAAGTTGATGTAGGATCGGGCTGCCACAAAGAGTAACACGCCCTCTCTCGATTTTCCTTATGCAGACATTGGTGCAAATGCAGCGAATGGGGGCTGAGTCCGCACACTGTGAGTTCGAGATTGCACCAAATTCGCGCTTGCGGTGAACGTCAGCAATGTGGGTGCAGCAGCAAGTCGATTGAATGTCAGACGGTGGCTAGGGCTGTTAACCGAGATTCGACGCCGTGAGTATGGGGTGAATGCCGCGCCGAATCCGAGTTTGGCGCCGAGCTCAGTCTACTGATTATCTATTGACAAGCTCACGGCGAGTATCTGGAACTGCAAATAACTTGCCTAAGATTCTTATGTGAGTTTCTCAATTTTCACTTAGCTGTCCTAATTGCCTTATCAATCTCCCGTGGCAAACTTTCGGAGGTGAACGGTTTCTGCACAACCGGGGCCTTCGGGTAATCGCTTAGGATGCTTTCTACATCGCCGTACCCTGTGGCCAGCACAAATGGAATTTTCAAAGCATAGAGCTTCTGAGCGACCGGCAGAGATGTCTGATTTCCAAGATTGATATCCAAGACTGCGAGCGTGACTTCCTCGGTTGCGATAATTTCTAGTGCATCCTCAACCGAACTCGCGAGTTTCACCTCGTCTGCGCCGTATTCTGAAATGATGTCAGAGGCGTCTAGCGCGATCACCATATTGTCCTCAAGAACCAAAACGGTCCCGCTTAGGCTTGTCAGGTTTTCTGTGGCTAACGGTTCGTTCTCGACACGGCTCTCGGCAATCTGACCCAAATCCTTTGACACAAAGTTTGACGGGATCATGATGTCAGCTTCGAACCCAGCCAGCTTGAAGCGTGTCTCTACTTTACCGTTTAGCTCAAACGGCACCGTGCGTTCGATAATCGTAGAGCCAAAACCACGACGAGTTGGAGCTTGTACAGGAGGTCCGCCTTGCTCGCGCCATTTGATGATAAGCGCGCCATCATCCGGAATACTGAGGTCCACGCTTACATGACCTGACCGGTCAGTAAGAGCCCCATATTTGGCAGAGTTTGTCACAAGTTCATGGACCACAAGAGCCATGGTCGAAAACGCTTCCGGTGCCAACAACGGCGCCTCACCTGAGATCACCAGTCGGTCTTTCTGTCCGTTGAGAAATGCATTGGCCTCGACTTCAATCAGCGCCCTCAACGCCGTTGGCGACCATTCGTGTCGCGTTAGCTGATCATGCGCACGCGCAAGTGACTGAATTCTGCCATCGAGAACTCTCGTATAAGTCTCAATGGTCGTCGCCTCGGCTTTGCTTTGCGAAACAAGGCCTTGAATGAGGTTCAAGATGTTGCGCACCCGGTGATTGAGCTCAGCGATCAGCAGCTCTTGTTTTTCAGCAGCAGCCTTGCGACCTGCATTCGCTTCGTCCGTCAGTTTCAACACGATCTCGATCAAAGAGATCCGCAGAGCTTCCGCCGCACGCAGCTCGCCGTCCGACCACGACGCCGAGGTATTGCGCACCATTTCAGTCCATGCCTCGAAACTTTTTCGAGGTGTGAGACGGACGCCATTTGGTCCGACCTCAACAGGCTTTTGTGGATTTCCGGCCCAACGCACGGACCGGGCAATCTCGTGGCGGAAGAAAACAATATAGTCTCGTGGTGTTCGCGAAATAGGCACTGCAATTACGCCGGCGACACGGTCCGCTATGTCTTCAGCCTTTGGATAGAATTCGGAAAGACTATCGGTTGCGAAGATTTTTCCAGTCGGGGCCGTATTCAGAAAACGCGCAAGGGCTTTGAATTCCTCGGCCGTTGGGGTGGAACCGCGCGCGGTGTAGCGCCCTTCGGAAAAGACCGCGACGCCATCGCTTGCGATGATCTGGCACAATTCATCGGCGACGATCTCGAAACTCTCGACAAGGTCACTACCAGATGACAGGCGCACCATGAGCCGATCATGCAACGCGCGGGCGTCGCGTTCCTCGTCGCGTATCTCGGCCTCTACCTTCCGTTCTAGCTCGTAGGAGAACAATTGTGCAAACAGTTCAATCGCTGTTCTACGTTCATAATCTACATAACGGGGGGAGCGATGGTGACAGGCAAAAAGCCCCCAAAGTTCGCCGTCTTTGAGGATTGACACCGACATGGACGCCGCCACGTCCATGTTTCGCAGATATTCGAGATGGATGGGCGACACAGCACGCGTCACTGACAAGGAGAGGTCCAGTGGTTCGCCATGCGGGTTCGTCTGCGGAACCAAGGGCGATACGTCCCCATTCACGTCAGCGATAAGGCGAAGCGTACTACGCTTGTAGAGCTCACGTGCCTGCTTGGGGATATCGCTTGCGGGATACCGAAGCCCGAGAAACGGCTCCATTCCGCTGGCAAGACGTTCCGCGATCACTTCTCCCGATCCATCCGGTGCAAATCGGTAGACCATCACGCGGTCAAAACCTGACATGACCTGTAGTGCCATTGCCGCCTCCTGAGCGGCAGCAAGCACAGTGTCCTTTTTGTTGACACGCGCAATGAGCGGTTGAACCAACGCCAGATCATCGCGATCCTCAACCTTACCTTTTTGCTCGAACTCGAAGATATAGGATTGGCCGGAGGCATGGACGGAAATATCGAACAGTGTACCATTGTCCAGAACGTCATACCCAAAGAGACGGCTGATCGATGCGCCGCCGCTGCTGCTGATCTGCAACTTCGTGCGCAGGTCATGAACGGTTTGATGGGGCAGCAAATCCATCAATCGGCGTCCAATCGCCCCGTCCGGTTCGATCCCCAAGAGGTCAGCACAGTTCGCCGATAAGTGATTGACCATCAAATCTGCGGAGGTCGAGATAAGACAACCATAGGACTGTATATTGCCGAGCAGATGGATCGGCTCGCGATCACAATTCGTAATATCCACCGATGGGGAGGAATTCACACTAGTGTCAGGCTTTTTCATGACACGAGCTCCTTGGGTTGAAGGTGTTCTTCTATCTGTCCAGAGGCCGCTCTGGCGAACAGATCAAAAAGTGTTTTGGTATCTTCGATGATCACTTTCGCGCGCTCGCTTTCTACCGAAATGTCCGAAAGTTGGTCGCATACGTTGCGCCAGCGACCAGCCACAGACGTAAGCGAGAAATACACACCCGCGCGGCAGACATCGGGGTCGCTGGTCATCATCCATCTCCTCTTGAGCATGTTGCTTCCGAGACGAGAACCCTCGACGACATAGTCAATCGCAAGCGGTTCTAGACTTTGAATTTCAGAAACCACCGGCAAGGATTTCCGAGCACCCATCGTTGCAAGGTCTACGCCTATTCCAAGCACGATCTCATTCAAGCTATGCCATGTTTGACTTCCAGTCGCCGCAAGGTCCCTCACGATCTGAAAACAAGATTGATGGATCAAAAGAAAGCAGACAAAGCCATTCGATGACGTAAGATCGATAGAAGAGATCAGCCGATCTACACGTTCATGGTCAGTCCGAGTCTCATTCTTTAAGACGTGTCGAAAATCGGCATACATAGACTGTTTTTCCACATCTTTCAGGCTGCCTTTTCTGGTCTAAACCTGCCGCATTGCCGCCGGTACAGCAAGTATCGAGTCGTAGATATCGACGGGTCTGTCAATAAACTATGACATAGCAAAGCGAGGTGAGAGAGTTTTGGAGCTTTTTTAGCCGTTGGTCAGGGTAAACGCTGACGATTCAGTTGGGGTTTACCAGATGACTTAGCGAGGGAAACAGATGTACCACTAGAGCACCGTGTGACCGCTGCGGGGCGTCCTCGAGGACTTATTGAGTTGGGGCCGAGGGCAACGCAAAACTGGCCGTTGTGCCAGCTGTGAGCCTAACTCAACGAATGCTGTATCGACACAAATGTCTGTTTTCCTAGGGCCGAGACCATAGCTTACCCTTCTGGCTTTTATGATCTTGAGATCAAGGACGTCCATCGGTCCTTTGCGAGTTCTTGGACAAGGTGGTCGAAGGTCAACCTTATTCGCCGGTTGGTCTGGATTTCCC
Organism: uncultured Litoreibacter sp.; assembly: GCA_947494645.1. Classification (GTDB taxonomy): domain Bacteria; phylum Pseudomonadota; class Alphaproteobacteria; order Rhodobacterales; family Rhodobacteraceae; genus Litoreibacter. The sequence goes on along the minus strand of CANLVO010000001.1, from coordinate 1,431,339 downwards.
GGTGTGTTACCAACCACGTCTCCATATTGAATACCGGAGCATCCGGCAGAATGCGCTTAAGGCCTAGTCGACCTTCCGCGACGATGGTCGGAAGAAATGCGATCCCGGCACCATCCCTAACCAATTCATACATCGTGCTGCCGCTTGAGGTGGTGATACCGAAATTCGCTTTGGTCACGGGAAAGCCCATTGCCGAGATCTGAGGCACCAAACGCTCCGGCGATTGGTAGCCGATGAAATTTGCATTTGCGAAATCATCAGGTGATTTAACCGGGCCGAGCTCTTGTAGGTAGGATATGGCAGCAAAAAGCGAGATTTCGATATCAGAAATACGCCTGGCAACCAGATCAGGTTGTTCGGGCCGTACATGTCGTATCGCAATGTCAGCATCGCGCCGGGTCAGGTCAGACATCTCATTTGATGGAACAAGTTCGATACTAATGCCCGGGTGGAGGCTGCGCAGTGAGATCAGACAATGCGGTAGCGCATAGGCTGCCATGGCATCGCTTGATGTGATCCGCACAGTTCCTTCAATCGCCTGGCTTTGCCCTGTTGCTACGCGAGAAATCTGCGTTGCGGCGTTTGCCATGCCACGGACATGTGTCAGCAGTTCGCTTCCTTGTTCCGTGAGCCGCATAACGCGGGTGCCGCGTTCGAAGAGCGTAAGACTCAGTGCCTCTTCCAGCGCCGAGATTTGGCGGCTCAGCGTCGGCTGAGTTTGTCGCAAGGCCCTCGCCGCGGCAGACAAAGAGCCGTTTTCCTCTACTGCAAGGAACGCGCGGATATGGTTCCAGTCAAAAGAGATCGCATCCCAATTCATCTATTTTCGCATAGAAGTTATTCAGATTTCGTCAATTTCATTCAAACATCGAATAACTGAAAGAGAGGGGAAAATCTAGAACTGGAGAGTCCCATGTTGAAAGCCGCATCCGTACACGATCTGAGGCCAACGCTTTCAATGCTATGGTTGTTTGCCATTCTGAACATTATCTTTCGCGACATCCACGAATTCACGATGGCGAGCACACTCAACGAAATCCTGTCCGGAACCGTAAACGGGAACCCGATGTCCGAGACGGTTCTACTGTTTGGAGCGCTCGCTGTAGAACTTCTGCTTCTGGGTTTTCTGCTGACTACCGTTTTGCCGCCGCGCTGGTCACGCACACTCAACCTTATCCTTTTGCCCATTGCGATCATCGGTATGTTCTTCATTCCGCCAGCTGATCCTGATGATTTCTTTTTTGCCGTAGTCGAGCTTTGCACCTTTATTGTTGCTTTTTTCCTCGCATGGCGGTGGGAAACGGGCACGCAACCCGTCATCCGTATGGGAGATCCCTATGCTGCCTAAAGCGAGATTGCCGTCGGGGTTCTCCCCGTCCCCTTACCCTATTCCAGTCTTTTCTCGTTCCTTTGGCAGTTGGCGCCTCTCTGTCGAACGAAGCCCGTTCGAACAGGATATTTTGGCAGAGCATTACAATAAGAAGTCCAAGCGCTGGCACCATATCATTGAGCGACACGGCTTTTTGTCGGCTTATCAGGGGCTGATTGCTCGTGTTTTGCGTCAGCGGCGATACCAGCAAGACACGAACTCACTGCGCGTTCTGGATGCTGGCGTTGGTACGGGCGCGATGTCTTCCGCACTGCGCGCTCATGTAGGAAAACGCTTCCGTTTGGACGCAATCGACATCTCAGTCGACATGCTTCAACAGGCAAAGGAGCGACTTGAAGCGCAAGACATTGAATTTCGTTTGCGGCGCGGTACGCTCAATGATCTACCCTACGCGGACAACTCCTTCGACATCGTTCTCGCGGCTCACGTCATCGAACATCTGCCTGACCCACTGCTTGCACTTAGCGAAATGTACCGTGTTTTGAAGCCGGGTGGCATTTTAATCAGTAGCGTGACCAGACCATCTTTCGTGGGTGCATTGGTTCAACTTATCTGGCGTACACACCGCGTCTCTCAAAACACCGCGCTGGAATGGCTTAGCGGATCCGGTCTGCGATCTGTCCGTGCGATCCCGCTCGAGCGACATTCAAGCGCGTATAAGTTCAGCCTCGGCTATGTCGGCCGAAAAACGATTGCCTGCTGAGACCTGATCGCCGTCGACGGCCCTGATCTTGACCAGATCGCACGGTCGAAACTTGCTGCCAGTCGCCAAGTAGAAGGGTGCAAGGACGCGATGGTGTTCGGCAGGTTCGACGCGAACCTAGACCGCCCAAGCATACTTTTGGCCCCAATGATCGCTTCTAGTCGACGATGCGCACTGTGTTCCAAGCTGAGCGAGGTGCGCGGATGGCTGGTAAGTTTGGTGTTTCCATGACTGATCCCCCGATCTGCCATGCCCGCTTAAACAACAACCTGACGTTGACCGACGCGACACATCATTAGATGCTGCGCTGTATCCGGGGTTTCAAGAGAGCCCAGAATACGCAATGCCGCGACTTGGATGAAAGCCAGCTTTTCTGGTAAATGTTAATTTCGCATTCCATTTCTTCCTTGCGCTGATACCTCGGCGTTCAGGTCAAGCGGATCAGTCTTGTCCGGCCCGACCGCAGACTTATCAAAGCAGTCATGGATGTGCGCCAAAACGGGCTAGTTAGACCAATAAGCCAAAAAAGGAGGTCGTTTTGGAAAGTCTTGCTGGTAATCTGAAAGAAATGGCTCGTACCCCCTTGCATGACGCCCACGTCGAAGCGCTGCATGAACAGGGTGACACCGTGTTTTTTCCCAAGGGCCAAGTCATCGCCGAAGTCGGCGATCCGATGGACGCGTTCATCTATATTCTGGAGGGCCGGGTTGAGGTGATTGATCCCTACACACGTGAGCCCTATCTGCCGACATCGCTGGGGCCGACCCAGTTCTTGGGCGAGATCGCATTTTTGAATGGCGGGGCGTATTCTCTGCCTATGCGGGCTAGGGAAAATACGACGGCCGTCGTCGTTCCACGTAAAAAAATGCTCGATGCGATGTCCCGCATCCCCGAGATGTCGGACATTGTGCTTACGGTCTTTGCGGCACGCCGACGACGGCAGCTTGAAGATGACGATACCTCGCTAAAGCTGATCGGCATGGACGTTAGTCGCGATATACGAGCGATCGCAGACTTTGCATCGCGCAACAAAATCCCGTTCCAAATCCTCGAAACTGGGTCGATTGCGGCCAGTGAAGCCTCTGAGACATGTGGGATATCGCTTAGCGAGCCTGCTGTGATTTTTGGCCATGACCGGGTTGTTGACAATCCAACACCTGCGAAGGTGGCACAATTGCTTGGGCTTGATCTTAAGATCGAAGGCGAAGAAATCGTTGACGTATTGATCGTTGGCGGCGGTCCAGCAGGTGTGGCCGCTGCTGTCTATGCAGGTGCCGAAGGTCTTTCTGCGATTGTCGTTGAAGATGTCGCCATAGGTGGCCAAGCAGGTACATCAAGCCGGATCGAGAACTATTTGGGGTTTCCAACAGGCATTTCGGGGGCTGACCTAGTTTGGCGCGGTGAAATTCAGGCGATGAAATTTGGCACTCGTTTCGCAGTTCCCTGCCGCGTTCGGACGTTGGACATCCGCGCAGACGGCACGTTTTGCGTGACCTTAGACAATGGTCAGGATCTTTGCGCAAAATCGATTATAGTCGCCACGGGGGTACAGTATCGCAGACTGCCGTTGCCAGGCATGGAAGATTTTGAAGGCAGTGGTATCTACTACGCGGCAACCGAGATGGAAGCGCGATATTGCAAAGGGGCCGAAGTGGTCGTCGTTGGGGGCGGAAATTCTGCGGGACAGGCGGCAATGTATCTGTCGCGTTCGGCGCAACACGTGCATGTCTTGGTGCGTGGCGACAGCCTAGCGTCCTCAATGTCAGACTACCTGTCTTCAAGACTCGAAAGCAACGTTTCGATAACGATACACTACAAGTCCCAAATCAGGTCTTTGCACGGTGACGGCATGCTTGACCGCATTGTCATCGATCGCGACGGTACCAGCTGGGAATTGCCCTGCCCAGCAGCATTCATCATGGTAGGCGCGGCGCCCAACACCGGATGGCTTGCCGATCATTGTGCGCTTGACGAGCGTGGCTTTGTCAAAACCGGCAGTGACCCGTCGTCACCCTATTCAACATCATGCCCGGGTATCTTTGCGGTCGGCGACGTTAGAGCAAACTCTGTAAAACGCGTTGCGTCGGCCGTTGGCGAAGGATCGGTTGTCGTCTCGCAGGTTTGGGCGCACGTGAACAGGTAGTTTCCTAGTAACATAAATCGGTAGAGCGACCAGCGGTGCAACGTTAGCGGAAGCTCACTTCGTCCCGTGTTGCAGACGTCGACCGATGATCAATCTGTAAACGTGAAGTGAATGACTGCAATGCGGATAGTGTTTGCAGCATCGAGATTTAGCATCCAAAGTCCGCGATGGGCCGTTCAAGATGAGCAAAGTTGTGAGGGGCCATACAGCTCGCCGCAACACAGAATGCGGATCGGAGCCCTTCTAAGACACTCGTTTGATTTGATATCGGCGTCATGTGAACAGCCGATGGTTGATCGCTAGCAAACGGTCACTTAGTCAGCCACCCGGATCATTGCTGATGGAAGCCCAATTGAAATACGAGATCACCTTTGCGCGCTTGCCCGAAATTGAGCCAGTCGAGATCGTCGCTCACATGTCTGACCCTCGGGTTGCGGAGCACATGCCGTTATTAACCTCTGAGTGGGATGTAGCTGCTGTGAGTAAGTTTGTCGCGACCAAGGAAGTGTGCTGGGATCGTGATGGACTTGGGCATTGGACCATCTTGTCTAACGGTAAATATGTCGGATGGGGTGGATTTCAAAAGGAAGGTGACGAGTGGGACTTCGGGCTGGTCCTAAGACCCGACGCATTTGGATTGGGCACACGAATTACAAGAAAAGCAATCGAGTTTGCCGTTGCCGATGAGCGCATTCCTTTCGTGACTTTCCTGTTGCCACCGTCGCGAAGGAACTTAGGCGCGCTTGAAAGATTTGGGGCAAGACGTGTTGGTAAGACCGAATATGATGGCGCAACGTTTCTCAAATATAAGCTAGAGACTGAGTGTTAACTTTGTCTGCATCTGCGGTCGTTTCTGGTGCAAGAATGCTGCGCGATCGATCAAGGTCTGCTTCGACGGGCCGCAAAGGGCAGTCCGTGGCAGAAGCGAGAGGGCCAGTCGAGCGATATGTTGCAACCGATCTAACGGCGGCAAAGAGCCCAAAGTTCAATTTTTCTGCAAGATGACGAAAGTCTGCTTTCAAGAATTCTAGGATCACAGGCTCATATCTTGGTCGGAAAACTTGTCAGACGTTAGCACGTCAAATTGCCTCGAAGAATCTGACAGTTTCCAGAAAGCAACCAAGGCGAACCCCCGTGAAACTCTCTCACCTACTCTTGACCATTTCACTTTTTATCTTGGGAAACTGATCTCGAAGGCACTGCCCGGATTGTTGTCAAATACGGAAATTGGTGCGTCGTGAATCTCGGTGATTGCGTCCACTAGGGCCAGCCCTAGACCATTTCCGGGGCTGCTTCGACTTTATTCACCTCGAAAGAACCTTTGAAAAATGCGCTCCCGGTCATGCGCGGGGATACCTAATCCGTTGTCCGCTACCCGCAGGATAGTTGCAGATGGTGTCGTTTGGCCGGAAATTTCGACAGTTGTCCCTTGAGGGCAGTGCTTGATCGCGTTCTCGACGAGGTTCGAGAGCATCTGGGTCAGAAGGCCGCGATCTCCGAGTACGTCCAAAGCGGTATCCGGTACGTCGATGGTGAGCGAAACCCCTTCGTCCTCGGCCGCAGGCTCGAAAACCTCCACGACATTGGCAATGATTTGCGCCAAGTCAGTCCGTTCAAACATCTCGCGCCGGTTTCCCGCCTCGATCTGTGCGATACGCAGAAGCGCGTTGAAGGTCGCAATGATCTCTTCTGTCTGTTCCAGGCTGGCGGAAACGTCCTCGGGTGCGACGCTGGGGCTATTTCGTAACTTTTCGAGCCTCTGCCTCAAGTGTTGAAGCGGGGTTCGCATGTCGTGGGCAATATCGTTCGAAATTTGCTCCTGACTTTCGAGCAAACGTTTGATCCGGTCCAGCATCACATTGATCTCGCCAGACACCCGCGAAAGATCGTCCCGCGCGTTGGCAACGGCTGGAATCCGAGCGGAAAGGTTACCTGACGAAACGCTCGACAGCGTCTGCGAGATGGCCGTGATCCTTTGCTCGGTTATGCGACCGACCCGGACGCCAACAACCAGACCCAGTAGCACGACAGCCAGATAGCCGATCACCAGCGACAGACCGAGTGCTTCCAGTATCTCTGCAACGATGTGATCGCCTGACCCTTGGATCAGGCTGTACGGACCGATTTGGTCCTCTCGCATCCAATATCCTTCGACCTCATCATTTGAAGCGCCTTTAAGTTGCAGGTCTTCAGCAGGTACAAAGCGCGGCACAGGGCCATCGAACCCGACCAACAAATTACCCGAAATGACTGCACCCTCCGCACCAACAAGCCGGAAAATCCGTGCATTTTCGAAACTGACCTCGGCCAGGGCATCAACCCGACTAATCAGAGCATTCGCGCCGCTGTCTTGGTAAATCTCAGAAAGGATCTCAGCATCGCTTCGCATCTGATCCAGCACCCAGTCCTCAACTTCGTATTGCGTGAACCCGTAGGCCAGTGCGAACACGAGTGCCGAAAGAACTGCGTAGAGAAACGAATATTGCAATGACAGCCTGATGGATGTCCGCAAGGCCGAAGGCTGCTGCAAGTTGTCAGCCATGCAGGCTATATCCTGTTCCACGCACTGTATGAATCAGCGGGCGTTCGAACGGTTTGTCAATCTTGTTGCGCAAACGGCTGATATGCGTCTCCACAACGTTGGTATTCGGGTCGAAGTGAAAATCCCAAACGGCTTCAAGCAACATCGTGCGGGTCACAACCCTATCGGCGTTCTTCATCAGGTAGGTCAGCAGGCGAAACTCCCGGGGCTGCACGGCGATCTCTTCGCCTGCGCGGGCCACGGAATGGCGGATGAGGTCAATTTCCAGATCGGCAACCTGTAACCGGGTCTCTTCCACCTGCATGGGAGGACGCCGCGCCAAAGCGGTTAGACGGGCGGACAACTCCGAAAACGCGAAGGGCTTCACCAGGTAATCGTCCGCTCCTGCTTCCAGACCGTCTACGCGGTCGTTCAACCCCCCAAGCGCGCTGAGAAACAAGATCGGCGTCGCAACTCTGGCGTTGCGCACCGATTTTACCAGCGACAGACCATCAAGGCCCGGCAGCATTCGGTCGACCACCATGACATCAAAGTTGCTGTCGAGCGCGTCGAGAAAGCCTTGCTTGCCGTCTGCCGCATGCGCCGCAACATGTCCGAGTGCCTTCAGGCTGGAGCAAATATACTCCGCCGTCTCACGATCATCTTCTACAACTAGCACCCGCATCCGGCCTGAGCTCCATAAGGTGTTCGTAAAATAGCCCGGTTGGCCGCTACGCACCATCTCCCAAATATTACCGATTGGTATAGTGCCGATCACCTTCCACCGACCGCCGTTCGCTTATCAGGAGCGAAAAAAGGTGGGAAAGCATGGTTGCGATAGAGCCGGAAAATCAGAAAGTACGCTGGTACGCAGGCCCAAAACGGCGTTTCGGGCTAAGCCAAGTAGATCGGCAATTTCTCGTTATTGCACTGGCTCTACTTTTTGTAGTGCGCCTCCTCGCCGTTTTCTGGCTTCCTTTTGTCGATACGACAGAGGCGCGCTACGCAGAGATCGCCCGTAAGATGGTCGAAACCGGTGACTGGATTACGCCGCAGTTCGACTATGGGATTCCGTTCTGGGGCAAGCCGCCCCTGCATACATGGCTGTCCGCCATCGGCATGAAGATATTTGGTGTCGGCCCTTTCGGCGCACGGATTTTCATCCTTGCATCCTCTCTTGGTATTCTTGGGATTATCTTCGCATGGGTCCGTCAGCACAGAGGGGCTGATCAGGCGCTCGCGGCAGTCGTGGTCCTTGTGTCATCTATCATGTTCTTGGGGGCCTCGGCCTTCGTGATGACGGATATGGCCATGGTTCTGGGCACGACGCTTAGCATGGTCGCCTTCTACAACTGCCTGAATGGTGGCCCAACTTCCGTGGTATGGGGCAGGCTGTTTTTCGTGGGCATCGCCATCGGTCTTCTGGCGAAAGGCCCGGTCGCGCTGGTAATCACCATCATCCCGATCCTGCCGTGGCTGGCCGTGACCGGTCGCTGGCGTAGGCTGAACGCCTTGCCCTGGGCATCCGGTCTGCTGATCGCCGCTGTCCTGACGCTGCCCTGGTACATCGCGGCAGAAATCAAGACGCCGGGCTTCTTGCGCTACTTCATCATCGGGGAGCACTTCGAGCGTTTTGTTGTCTCAGGCTGGCAAGGCGATCTTTATGGGTCGGGTCACGCAGAACCGAAAGGTATCATCTGGCTCTTTGGATTGGCGACATTCCTGCCTTGGACCCTGTTCGCAGTGGCGCTGCTTCCACGCGCCAAGACTTTCTTTCACGAAACAGCTCGCGAGAATGACGGCTGGCACAGCTATCTTGCACTCTGGACCATCTCACCTCTCCTTCTTTTCACAGCTGCGGCCAATATCCTTCCAGCCTATGCCCTGCCAGGCCTTCCTGCCGCTGCTGTTCTGCTGGTCTCGCTTTGGGCGCTCGCCTGGGGTGCGCCCGGTCGGGCAACCCGCATCGCGGCGATTGCTGCTGTTGGAAGTGTATGCGCGCTGTTCTTGGCAATAACAGTTCTGGCATGGTTCTTCCCGTCTACGCTCAGCTTGAAATCCGAACGCGAGCTGGTTGCCGGAGCGCAACGCGTAGATCCAGATATCCAGTTCACCTATTGGGGAGGCCGCAGCTACTCGGCCGAGTTCTATACCCAAGGCGCGGTGCGGTTTGTGGATCGGACGGCCATGCTTGAGGCACTCGGTGAAAACGACGCGCGCGATGCTGTTGCGATCCCTCGAACATCAGCGGACGAGTTGGCCCCGTTTCTCGGCCCCGGCTTCGATCGCACCGACACGTTCAATGATCGCGTTCTTTTTATCGAAAAATCGACCACAGGAGCTGAATCATGAACCGGCAACTGAAGAGCTTGCGCACGCCGGGCATTCTTCCTCTGCCACAGAAAGTGCCCGATCTTTCCTTCGTCATTCCGGCCTATAACGAGGCAGGCAACATTGCCAAGACTGTGCAACGTGTCTCAGCAGAAGCCCGAAAGCTGGTTCGAAGCTACGAGATCATCATTATTGATGACGGCAGCGCGGACAGCACGTTCAACGAAGCCAAGGCGCTGACCGCCGCCCACCCTGTCTGCGCGCTTCGCCTGTCCCGAAACTTCGGAAAGGAACAGGCCATAATGGCTGGCCTCAAACGGTCCACAGGCGCGGCTGTCGTGATCCTCGATGCCGACCTTCAGGAATCGTTGTGCCATCTCGAAACGATGCTCCAGCATCGTGCTGAAGGGTTCGAAATGATCTATACGGTAAGGGCACAGCGCCGTGATGAGACATGGCGCAAACGCATCTTCACGCGTGCCTTCTACACCCTGCTCAACACCGGTAGCGAAACTGCGATACCAGCCAATGCACGGGATTTTCGCCTGATGGACCGCAAGGTCGTGGACGCACTTTGCGCGTTGCCCGAACGCAACCGCTTTATGAAGGGTCTTTATGGGTGGGTCGGTTTTCGAACCACGGCGATCTCCATCGAGCTCGACAAACGGGAAGCTGGAGTCTCCAAGTTCGGTTTTCGTGGACTCTTCAAGCTCGGCCTGACTGGTTTGACATCCTTCACTGCCTGGCCTTTGCGGGTGTGGACCGGCATTGGAATGACCATTGCGGCTTTTTCGATCCTTTATGGGATCTGGATTGCCATTCGTACTGTGCTCTTCGGGATTGACGTACCCGGTTGGTCAACACTTGTTGTCGCCGTGATGCTGCTCGGTGGTGTGCAATTGATCTCCATTGGGGTGCTGGGGGAATACCTTGCGCGTGTCTTCGCCGAAGTCAAAGGCCGTCCCGGCTTCATTATTGCGGAAGACCATTCCGCCGGTCCGGAGCAGCCATGATGTTGAAACAAATGATACGTTTCGGGTTGGTTGGTACTTTAGCGACATTTGTCCACATGGTCATAGGGTCTCTTCTGATCGCGTCGGGCTGGAATCCGCTCTATGCGAACCTGATCGCTTTCGCGACGGCATTCCTTGTCAGCTTCGTAGGCCATCTTGGATATTCATTCGCCGACCAAGATGTGAACCCGGCGCGCGCATTCCAGCGCTTCGCTGTTGTTGCGCTGATTGGATTTGCCTGCAACGAGGCGCTTTTGCTCGGCCTGACCACTCAGGGCGTTTTTTCAGACACGGTCGCTCTGTGGGTTTCGACAGGTTTTGCCGCTCTCCTGACTTTTGCTCTGAGCAGACGTTGGGCGTTCAACTCAGCGCGGGAGATCAGCGCCGATCCGTTCTCTGCGCGTCCGGGCTTCAACTTAACCAATAGGTAATCTCGCGGCCACCTTGAGCGGAGATGGACTCGGATATCAGTATGGTCAGAGCTTCTCCTCGGAGCCGCCTATGAAAGGAATCCTACAATGAAACACTCGATCCTAAAAGTCGCACTTGTCGTCTCAAGTGCACTGTCTGCCGCTGGCATGGCCCTCGCCAATACGTCAGATGCGGAGGAACTGAAAATGTTCTCCGAAGCGCAAATCGACATCCAACAGGCCTTGTTGATTGGCATGGACGGCACGGACGGCAAGGTGTCTTCCATCGAGTTCGAAAGTGAGGACGGGAAGGCTGTGTATGAAGTGGTCGCCGTCGCTCCGGACGGTTCACTGTCAGAAATTGTCATCGACGCCAATGACGGCACCATCATCGAGCGGGGCCCATACGTAGACGATGACGACTGAAGCCATATCGAAGGCGGCTCCTCATTTGCGGGGGGCTACATCTTGGCTCCGCCTGCGTTCTCATGAAATCAAGTATCAACTACGAGAAACCCTCCTATGAGTGTCGACCATTCTGGTCCCTAGAGCTGGCAACACGATTACCATCCACCCAGCAATCCGGAACCAACCGGTCACGGCCTGACAAATTTTGAAAGGCGCAACAGTGTTTGATATCATTACGTCCTGGCTGGCTGCATGGGGCAGTCTGGGCGTTGCGGCCCTCATGTTGCTTGAAAATGTCTTTCCACCGATACCGTCTGAACTCATCATGCCGTTCGCGGGGTATCTTGCTGCCGATGGTCGGCTTGGATTTATTTCGGTCGTGCTGGCAGGAACGATTGGCTCTGTCGCGGGCGCGTATCTCTGGTACTGGGTCGGCACACGCACAACCGAAGACAGAATGCGCCGCTTCATCGTCAAGTACGGCAAATGGCTGACTATCTCCGAAAGCGAACTTGATCGCGCCTTCATATGGTTCAAACGTCATGGCCGTGCAGTCGTGTTTTTCGGTCGGATGATACCCGGCGTGCGCACATTGATTTCCGTTCCGGCAGGACTGACGCGGATGCCCCTTGCGCCCTTCTTCTTCTACACCACACTGGGTAGCTTGATCTGGACAACCGCTTTGACGACAGCCGGATATCTCCTTAAATCACGCTTCCACGACGTTGAGGTTTGGCTTAACCCCGTTACCAACATCATTCTAATCGGTATAGCGGTCCTATATGTGTGGCGACTCCTGACCGGCAAACGAGGAGAGCCATGACAGCGGAAACAAGAAACCACCGGGTTGAGCATCGGGTCTTCGTTGCGACCCTCGTTGCAAAGGGTGCACTGGGCGTTGTTCAGCTTCTGACAGCCGTTGCGATCTATCTGGGCCTCGCAGAGAAGTTGCCAGCCATTGCGCAGTGGTTGTTCAAGGCAGAATTGGCGGAAGACCCGAATGACTTCCTGGCGACACAGATCGTATCCCTCGTGGGATTGGCTCCAGCATCAGACCTGACATTCTACACGACCTATTTCTCTGCACATGGCGCTTTGCACATCGCTGTGGTGATTGCCTTGCTTTACGGAGCGTCTTGGGCGCATCACGCGGCCATTCTCGTTTTGTGGGCCTTTGTGGCCTATCAGATGTTTGAATGGATGACTGTTGGCGGCACTGCATTGTTGGTACTGACCGCCATTGACCTTGCGGTGATTTATATAACGATGCGTGAGAGGCGCAGCAGCAAACAGTTGGGCTAATGATCCACACGGTTGACCAGCATCTCTGACCCTAACTAGCTTACCCACAAATAGCCTCGCACAAACGAGCGTTCTAAGCGCAGGGGGTCTGTCAGGGGGTTATTGGCACGGGCTAGAGATAGCGTCGAACCTGCGCAGCATACTTGTCGAAGTCGGAACCATACTTCGAGCGTAGCCACGGCTCTTCAGAAAACGGCGCGGCAGCCAAGACGAAGATTGCAGCAAGCGTGGAAAACGCGATCCTAGCCACACGATTACAAGTACTGTTTCCATCATGTTTCGGCGTGGTTGTGCGTCGTGGTTTCGCGACGTTCTGCCAATGCTTGTCGAACGATCTGGAAGGAAGACGATAGGAACAGAGTTGCCATAATGGATGCGACGATCAGGTCAGGCCAACCGGTTGCCGTACCCCAGACGCCCAGGGCTGCGAACATCACGGCCACATTGCCGATGGCGTCATTGCGGGAACAGAGCCAGACCGAGCGGACATTGGCATCACCGTCTTTGTAAAGAACCAACAGCAAGACGCTTGCCAGATTGGTGAGCAGTGCAAGAAAACCGACAACGCCCATGATCTCAGCGGTGGGGACGCCAACATAGAAGACGCGATAGACTGTCGATCCGAACACCCAAAGCCCCATCAGAAGTAGGCTGACGCCTTTGAAAAGTGCCGCATTCGTCCGTGCGCGAAGCGAGTCCCCGATGACGGCAAGCGAAATGCCATAGGTCAGCGCATCGCCCGCAAAGTCGAGGGCGTCGGCTTGGAGTGCTTGAGACTTGGCCAGATGGCCAGCTGTCATCTCGATTACGAACATCGTCGCGTTGAGCGCAATGACGATCCAGAGCCGCCTTTTGTAATCATCTGAAACGCCGTCAAACTTGGCGTCATGTCCGCAGCAACCAGCCATGGGAATCCTCATTTATCTTTGGTTGCTCATAGTGTAATGTCTCTAGTGACTAGAGGTTCAAGGGGTTTCTCCATGTTTTCTATCGGCGAGCTTTCAAAGCGCACAAAGGTCAAGGTTCCGACAATCCGTTATTACGAGGAAATGGGGTTATTGCCCGAGGCAGAGCGCACTTCCGGCAATCAAAGGCGATACGACAAGGCTGGGTTAGAGCGGCTTAGCTTTATCCGCCACGCGCGTGACCTGGGGTTTTCGATTGAAGCGATTTCTTCGCTGATAGAACTGCAAGAGCACCCAGACCGGTCGTGTGAGGCTGCGACGGACATTGCCACATCGCAACTCGAAGACGTCCGCGCAAAAATCAAACGCCTCAAGACGTTAGAAAAGGAACTTAGCCGAATATCGAAAGGCTGCGACGGCGAAGGTGTATCCGGGGATTGCTATGTTCTGGCATCATTGGCCGACCACAACTTGTGTGAAAGGGAACACTAGAAATGGCATTGCGGCCATTTGCCAGCAAAATTGAAAAGACAACCAGACCTTGCTATGCGCAGCAGGACTTGCCTTCTTGGATCGGTGGGCAAGGTACTGTCGCGTACGAGCAGTACACACAGCAATCCCCTTCGAGCGGTTTCAATACTGTCTGACAGGACTTGCACTCATAGAACCACTGGCAGGCGTCGGTGGGCATGGTTTCCGTCTCGACATGCCCGCAAGATGGACAGGTTAGTGTGGACTCCAAGACTACTTTTGCTTCTTCTGTCGCCATAGCGCGTACCCCGTCAGTATGAGAAAACCTGCCAAGATCGGCAGCAAAACAGCGTCGTTGTAGAGAACGCCAAGCAGGCCCGTCAGACCAAGGGCTGTAAGCACAATCGGCAACAGAGGCGTGAAACAGCAGAGGATTGCCAAGACTGTGCCGCCAAGCCCAAGGGCCAGCAATTTGTTCTTCATCGGGTCGATCTCCACAAATCCCACATGAACCGTTGCGCTAAGGCTTCCCAATATGGCGATGACAGCGCAACCAAGAATGCAATGGTTGCGAGGGATGCCCAGACAATAGCAGAGCGCTTCCGCCTTGTGCATGCTCTGGGCCAGATCACTCGATACCATGCCCAGATGAGCGCAATGGCGACAACGACAAGGATGAAACTCCGATAAGCTATGAACGGCCCAAGCACGGTAAGCCAAGTACCACCAAGGCCGATGATAGACAGCCCGATTGGCAACACACAGCAAGAGGCTGACAACAATGCGAGAAGTGCCGCGATTGGCATGACCAGCCGCGTAGCTACGCCTGGCTCAGTCGCTGTTTGTTGATTTGCGTTCAAATCCATTCTGCGTTTTTAGTTCCTGTAGTGGCTACAGGAGCAAGCAAAATGTTCGCGATTGGCAAAGCGTCAGAACAGAGCGGCGTGAACATCGAAACGATCCGCTATTATGAACGCGAAGGCATTGTTCCTAAGCCGGGCCGGTCGGCGGGAGGGCGCAGGCTATATTCACCCGATGAAATTGCGAAATTGAGGTTTGTGCGGCGATGTCGAGACTTGGGGTTCCCAATCGCAATCATCCAGACCTTCCTGTCGCTGACGGAACAGGATGATCGAAGTTGCGGTGAAGTGAAGACCTTGGCCGAAAACCATCTGGATGAAATCAACGCCAAGATCGAAAACCTCACACGCCTCCGTGAAGCACTTCTGAGCTTGTCCGCGAATTGTGACGACGGAACTGCGGCCTGTCCTATGCTGAACTCTCTCATGAAAGATGGTTTCGGCGAAGATAGATCAAACGAATGCAGACATTGAGCTGGCTCCGGTGAACGGCAGAAAAGTCCGCAAAACGGACATTCGCGTCGGCTGACGTTTATGTCCGCTTTGCATCGGGGTGTCTGCTTAGAACGTTCATCCATAATGGACATCAGTGGATACGCATGTTTTGTGTGTGATTGTCAGCATTCAGGGGCATCGATTTCCGCTAGCGCCGACAGGATGGCACTTAAATCACTCTCTGCCATGGAGAATGCGATTGAGCCGATCAGAGATGGAAGAATAAGTTTGCTACCTTGAGACCGCGGTATTTCAAAAACTGGTGTTCTAAAAATAGGTGAGGTATTTTCCGTGGTATTGAATTCCAAAAATTTGAAATATTTTATTATTAAAAGTAGTTTGATGGATTAATTATAGGGACTGTCTGTGCGCCACTACACCATTCCTCAAGTGCTTGATGCTGTCTGACCCTGTGCTGCGAGGGCTCGTGGTGCCGTCTGATGCCCCAAGATTTGCAAAAGGAATCAGGCGTGATCCACGGCAAATCGCGATTTTGGCATCGGCGGGGACCGGCCAGCGATGTGCGGGTCTTTGCCATTTTTTTCGAATTCGAAACGGTACCCAAAAATCCGGTTTGATTGTTGAGAGGTGCGGTGGCTCTATAAAGATTTAATAAAAGTAATAACTTACGAGAAAATTGGCAAAGCTCCGCTTTCGATTTTCTAGGTGACAGTCTGATTTCCGCCGACCCAGAGGCAGCATCTTTTTTTTGCCATATTCCAGCATAGAGTTGGCGCAGTTCAAATTTTTGTGCCCGGTCGCTCTTTATGGAGAGCCCGTGGTCCCGGTTCACAAGTACAGCGAAAAAACATCACCCAAAGCACAGAATTTGGGGAGCGTGCGGACTTAGCGGTTCGTGCCAACGGGAGAATTATGCCATGCCTATACCGACGCGTTTCAACCCTTCGGACGTGAACACCCCAGCGGGTCTTGCGCCGACACTTTCACTCTCTGACATCAACGGCGTTCCGGCTTTGGGGACGGGCCTGATGGGGTCAGTCTTTGTACCGGGCTCTCCGATACGCAGTCTGGAGGACGCCGCGAGTGCGGCGATGGGCACGCCCGAGCTAACCTTTACAGCCACGGAGATTGTCTACGGCGCACGGGGCAGTGACACGACTGTGGCAGAGTTTCTGGATCATGACGCAGGCTCCATTGTGGGGGATGGCGATGCGTTCGAGATGGGTCCTTCGGCGCTGACGATGTCCGGGTTCATCTACATTCCTGCGGGCTTGCATCAGATCGAAGTGGTCTCGGATGATGGGTTTGCAATGGAGATCGGCGGCGTTGCGTTCAGCGATCTGGACGGCAATGACAGCGGCATCGGCACGTCGCGGGTCGCTGAGTTTGAAGGCGGTCTCTATGAGATCGACCTTCTTTACTTTGATGAACGCGGGTCGATGGCCTTGGGCGTTGCGATTGACGGGCTGCCGATTGATCAAAGCGCCTTCTATCAGACAACAGATGATTTCGAGAACCCGCCAGAGGGCGTGCCGCTGGTACCTGTCAGCGACTACCACCCGTCCTATTTTCTTGGTGAGAATTCACTTGATACCCCGGTCACCGAGGTGGCGACGGATGGCCGCGATGTGATCCATGGCAACGGGGCGGATGACACGATTGAGGGCATGGCCGGGGATGACGAACTCCATGGCGGCTACGGCGACGATATCTTGCTGGGTGGCGAAGGCGATGATGTGCTCGACGGGGGGCGCGGATCTGACATTCTGAACGGCGGGGCGGGCAATGACACGCTTATCTCCACCTCTGATGCGGGTGAGCAGCGGATCGGCCAAGTTGCGATTGATATGGTGACGCGC
This sequence comes from uncultured Litoreibacter sp., assembly GCA_947494645.1. Taxonomy (GTDB): domain Bacteria; phylum Pseudomonadota; class Alphaproteobacteria; order Rhodobacterales; family Rhodobacteraceae; genus Litoreibacter. The sequence goes on along the minus strand of CANLVO010000001.1, from coordinate 1,414,567 downwards.
GGCGATCCGGATGGGGAGGTTGATGACGACCTTCAAAAACTTGCGGCCTATGCGGATCAACCTTTGCATGGCGACGATGTGCTGATCGGCGGCGAGGGGGCGGATACGTTTCTGATCAAGCCCCAGATCAATGCCAAGCTGGATATCATCGAGAAACATTTCGAGGCGGATGGATCGATTGATTGGGCGGGCGTTGCTGGCGAAAACAACGAGCAGCACGACCACTGGGTCGACAGTTTCGGCATCGATATCATTGCTGATTATGACGCCAGCGAGGACAGCATTGCGGTCATCGGGCATACCGCCAATGTCTATGTCGAACATGCCGATGTCATGGGGGACGAGGCCCTTGAGAGTATCGTTACCGTGATCTCAAACCAGCACGGTGGCGGTGGCGCACACGCGATGGACCTCATTGGGCAAGTGATTGTCCATGGTGATCTGGTCAACAAAGAAGACATCCAAACCGACAACAACGTGACCTACGGCATCGTCGACGGCGTGGAAGATTTGGCCGAGGCGCTGAACCCGCAAGGTGATGAGAAAATCACCATGGTCAACGGTGAGGCGGTCAAGGGTTATGACACCCGGACGCCTACGGATGGCGCGAATATGCAAACCAATAACGGGTTTGGCACTGACAATCTGGGCGCGGTCACCGGCAACCCGGCTGGCGCGTTTGAGAATGCTAATTTCTCCGAAGATATGCTGGCCCCGGGATCAGATGGTGACGCGCCGTTTACGGAGACACGTGCTCCGTTTGACCAGCTTGGCACGCTTGAGGTGGCAGGCGAGGACATTGACGGCACTGAAGGCGCAGACACAATCGACATGACGGAGACGGACGAGCCGGAAGGTCTGCCGGGGGCGTTGGGGTATTGGACGCTGGGCGCGGGCGAGGAGGACGCATTCGCTGATCAGACCGGATCGGGTGGGGCAATCAAGGCCTATACGCTCGATGAGAATGCGGCGCTCTTGCGCACGGATGGCACAACGGAGGGCCCCGATGGGACCCCGGGCGGCGCGCTTTACTTTGACGGCGAAGATGATTTCGCTTTCCTCGATCATGATCCGTCGATGTCGGTCACCCAAGGCACGATTGCCATGTGGGTGCGGCCAGACGATCTGGGCGACGAAAGTATGTTTGTCACGAAAGACGCCAAGAACGCTGGCGATGGCGGGCATTTCCGTCTTGGCCATACCAAGAATGGCGAGCTGTTCCTGCGCATGGCCGAGGGGGACGGCGGCGCAAATCACAGCTGGGTGGCTGATCCCGGCGTTTTGACGGAAGGCAGCTGGACCCATCTGGCAGTGTCGTTCACTGAAACCGGCGTGACCGTTTACGCCGATGGGCAAGCGATCCCGGATGGCTCATGGAGCGCGAAGGTTGGCGATGTGGGCACACCGGGTGCCTATACAGAAGCCTATCTGCTGCAGAACGAGGAACCTTGGGTCTTTGGGGCCGACCAGCACAGAACGGAGCTGAACGATACAGCGCAGGAGTTTGCAACCGATGACGAGGACCTGCGCAACCCGCTTGAAGGGGCGATTGCCGATTTCGGTGTCTGGGGCGGGTTCACGCCGGAGGACGCGTTGAATGCCGACGAGGTTCAGGCGTTGTTTGAAAACGGTCCAGGTGCCGCGCTAACCAATCCGGCCGGCGTCCAGCCGATGCAGGCGGGCGATGATGTGATCGACGGTCTTGGCGGCGATGATGACATTGACGCGGGTGCTGGTGACGACGTGGTCGATGGCGGAGCTGGCGACGACACCATTCAGGGCGGTTACGGCGACGACCATCTGATGGGTGGGGCGGATAATGACACGCTGGACGGCGGTCGCGGTTCTGACCTGCTGGAAGGTGGCGACGGGGACGATGTACTCATCAGCCGCTCGGATGTGGGCGAGCAGCGCATCGGCCAACTGGTGCTTGATGATCCGTCGCGTCCCAATGAGGAAGGGACCGTTGATGACACCTATCTCAAGCTGATCGACTGGGTTGACCAGCCGCTGGTCGGCGACGACGTGCTGGTGGGCGGCGAGGGGGCCGACCACTTCCGCTTCGAGACGCTGATCAACGCCAAGAAGGACATTCTGGTTGAACATGCGATGGACAACCGCAACATCCATTACCACGGCGTTGCGGGCGAAAATACTTATACGCATGATCACTGGGTTGACCATTTGGGCATCGACGTGATCGCAGATTATGACGCTGATGAAGACACGATCTCGGTGATTGGTCACACCACAGAGGTGGAGGTGACCTACGGGACCGTCGACACGGATGGTGACGGGATAGATGACGACATGGTCTCGATCATCCGGGCGTATTCGCAGCAAGGAAACGGCGGCGGCGCGCATGACGAAGACGAGCTTGGCTATATCGTCGTGCATGGTGACCGGGTCGACGAGGACGATATCATCACCGATGCGGGCGCGCATTACGGCATCGTGGAAAGCATTGATGACCTGCAAGAGGCCGTGGCGCCTACGGGTGACACCAAATATATCGAGATCGATGGCGAGACCCATCTGGGCTACGACACGCGCGACATCGAGGGCAATCCAATTGCCGAGAACCCTGAGGCGTTTTCGTCTAACCCGTGGTTGGTGAACGGCCCGGTCGAGCTTGACCGTGCCGTGGACGGCGACCTTGAAGCGCCCGGCGTTCTCTTTTCACATGAAGGTGGGACATTTGGCGATGGAAATGCGCCGATTGAGGTTCCACATACAGACGCGCAGGCCACAGGCCAAGGGACATGGGCCTTTAGCTTCACGGCCAACTCGCCGGGTGACGGCCGACAAGCACTGTTCTCGAAGGACCATAGTGGGTTCAAGGATGGCGGACATCTAACCGCATATATCGACGAGAAGGGTGATTTTAAGCTTCGGTTCCAAAGCGAGGATGACCAAACCTTCCTCTATGACCGCAGTTTCGACATCGAGGCAGGTGAAGAAAACCACATGGCGTTCGCCTTCTCTGGTGAGGTCGTAAGCCTCTACCTGAACGGCGAACTGGTCGACAGCGACGTAGGCTTCCCCGAAGGGATGCTGGGCAATACCGAGGACCTGGTTCTTGGTGCCTCGACCCGTACGCGGAAAGGTGAGGAAGACAATCTCGAATGGGAGTTTGACGGCGAGATCTCAAACGTCGTGCTGTTGGATCGCCCCATCGAAGATGTTGAGGCCGTGTTCCTGTCCGAAGGAGGCGGCGATATTGACGCCTTGGACGTGCTTTATGGTGAACAGGCTGATCCCGAGGACGCGCCTGAAAACGACCCCACAGAAGAGCCCGAAGATCAGGAACCTGAAGAGGAAGCGCCGGACGAAGATCCATCGGGTGACCCTGAAGAAGAGGAACCCGAGGACGAGGAGCCTGAAGACGGGGAGCCTGAAGACGGGGAGCCGGAGAACGAAGAACCAGAGGAAGAAGCGCCCGAGGAAGAGACCCCAGAGGAAGAAGAGCCTGAAGAGGACGATCCAGAGGAAGAGCCTGAAGAGCAGCCAGAAGACGAAGCGCCTGAAGATGAGGCGCCAGACGATGAGCCAACCGAAGAGCCTGAGGAAGAGGCGCCTGAAGAGCCAGAGCAGGAAGAAGACCCTGAAGAAGAGCTGGAAGGCATCGAAGCGCTGCTGAACGAGCTGCTTGATCTGCTCTACAAGATCTTCGGCATCTCGCGGGAAGAGGAGGGTGAAGATGAGCCCACCGTCGCTGAAGTCCCTGAAGAGGACGAACAAGTCGGCGAAAGCGAGAACTGCGGTGCGATGGCAAGCGAGGCCACCGGCATTGTGGAAAACCTGATGCTGTCGGACATCTTCCCATCCACCGGGTCAATGGATGATCCGGAGTTGGACGTGGATGATGAAGAAGAGGAAGAGCTCGTATCGATGTTCTGAGGCTGACTTTCGAGACGCCTAGAACCGCAAAAATTAGGAAGCCGCAGTTTCATCTGCGGCTTCCTTAATGTCGTCACGAGCTAAGTTTCTTAGAGCGCTGAACGCATGGCAGTCAGAATCGCATGGTGCAGGGACCCCGCGGAGGCGCGCGGACCAAGGATGCGCACAAAGCCGTCCGGGTCGCCGCAGACGACAAAGCACCCAAGATGGTGGATCGTTGTCCGGGTGGCATCTCCGCTGGCCATACGGCGCATGTCGATATTGCAGAGCAATTCCATAACCGGCTCAATGCCTTGGCCGGACAGATCGAAACAACACCACGCGTCGGTCTGCTCTGTCACAGAGGCCGTATCGCCGACCGCGTCCTTTACTAGCGCTGAGATATCTTCATGTGTCGCGATATCTGCGCCCAGCATCCATTGATCCGGCCCAGCCCAAACGGCGGAGTAGGGCGCAGAGAGAAGCGCCTTGCCAGCATCAGGAACCGCGGCCCCTAGAAGTTTCTTCAAGGCTGCCGCGCATTTCTTTTCTTTGCCAAGCCGGGCAGTAACGGAGGCCAATGCAAGCTCGCAGTGTTCCGAACAAGTAAGCTCCGCGACCGTGTCGATCTGCGGCGCGCTTTGGCCGAGCGGGGTTATGGGGGTCAGGTCATGCACGGACGCGCTCTCCCTCTGGGTCGACGAAATGGGCGGAGGCAATCTCCACCTCCACGGTCAGCTGCGTCACCGGCGAGACCAGCCGCATCCGCTCGCCAATCCGATCCGCACCGTTCTTTAGAAAGCCCAGACCGATCATACTACGCAGTGACGGTGAGTAGGCAGCGGAAGTGACATATCCTTGATCGTGGGCGGCATCGACCGGCCCGGTTTGCGCCATAAGGTGGCCGCCCGCGGTGATCTTCTGTGACCCATCGACTGGCTTGACGCCGACTTGCACCAAAGCGTCTTCTTCGTTCAACCCCGGGCGTTCCGAGAGTTTCGAGCCGATGCTGTCTTTGGCTTTGCTGACCATGCGCCCCATCCCGAGGTTGAGCGCCGTCGTTGTGCCGTTCAACTCGTTGCCTGCTGCATGGCCCTTTTCGATGCGCATAACGCCCAAGGCCTCGGTGCCATATGGCGTGACGTCGAACTCTTCGCCTTCGCTCATCAGTTTTCGCATCAATGCGTCGCCGTAGCGTGACGGAACGGCAATCTCAAACGCCAACTCGCCAGAAAACGAGATGCGGAACAACCGTGCCCGCAATCCGCCGCAGACGGTGATGTTGGCGCAGGCCATGAAAGGGAAAGCCTCGTTCGAGATGTCGTGCTCCGCGTCCACAATCTTTTGCAACAGCTTGCGGGAGTTTGGCCCGGCCACGGCATATTGTGCCCAGGCTTCTGTGGTGGAGATCAACTGTACATCCATGTCGGGAAACAGGCATTGGCGCACGAATTCCATGTGCTGGTACACCTTGGCCGCATTGGCCGTGGTGGTTGTGACGACGAAATGATCCTCTGCCAAACGGCCTGCGGTGCCGTCATCCATGGCAATACCGTCTTCGCGCAGCATCAGCCCGTAGCGGGTTTTGCCAACCGCCAGTTTGGCGAAGCCGTTACAATAGACTTTGTTGAGAAATGCCGCCGCATCAGCGCCTTGCACGTCGATCTTGCCAAGCGTGGTGCAATCACAAACGCCGACGGAGGCGCGTGTGGCCGTGACCTCCCGGTCGACGCTTTCACGCCAGTGGGTTTCGCCTTCGATGGGGAACCATTGCGCGCGCAGCCAGTTGCCGACTTCGACAAAAACCGCGCCGCGTTCCTTGGCCCAGTAATGTGATGGGGTAAGGCGGGTCGGGTGGAACTCCATGCCGCGAATGCGTCCAGCGAAGGCTCCGATGGCGGTCGGCGTGTAGGGAGGGCGGAAGATGGTGGTGCCGACCTCAGGTATGGTCTTGCCGGCAAGTTCGGCCATGATGGCCAGCCCGCCCATGTTCGAGGTCTTGCCTTGGTCGGTTGCCATGCCGAGCGTTGTATAACGTTTCAAGTGCTCGACGGAGCGGAAGCCCTCTTGATGGCTGAGCTTCACGTCTTTCACAGTAACGTCGTTTTGCTGGTCCAGCCACGCGCGGGAGCAGCCTTCGACATACCAGAACGGGGTTTGTTTAACCGGCGCGTCTTCTGCCTTTGGCACGGATGCTGCGCGGCCTTTGATGCCGAGTGCTTTCTTCGCCTCCGCCGCGCCGGATTTCAGGGCGTCATGGGTGGAAAACAACCCAAGCGCTGCGCCTGCGACCGACATGCCGGGCGGGAGGGTGCCGCCCGGGACGAAGGCCGCGAGGTCTTCATTCCAAGTGGGCCGCCCGCGCTGGTGACATGTTAGGTGCACGTTGGGGTTCCAACCGCCGGAGACGCCAAGTGCACCGCATTCAATGGTACGCGATGTGCCGTCTGCTTGACGGATCTCGGCGAAGGTCAGACCGAGGCGACCTTTCGTGTCCTCCACCTGAGCCCCACGGAGAACCTCGTATTCTTCAGCCAAAGGCGCATCTGGGCGGGTGTCGACGACAGCAGCAATCTTGATCCCCTTCGCCTGCAGGTCGTGGGCGGTTCGATGGCCGTCATCATTGTTGGTGAAAACCGCGATGCGTTGCGCAGGTGTCGCGGCCCATCGATTGGCGTAACTGCGCAGGGCGGACGCCAGCATGATCCCCGGCCGATCGTTGTTTTCGAACGCGATGGGCCGCTCAGTGGCTCCGGCGCAAAGCAGCGTCTTGGGCGCATAGATGCGCCACAAGGTCTGGCGGGGCTTGCCCGGGTCGGGTGTGTGAACGTGGTCTGAAACCCGCTCAACTGCGCCGTAAATGCCGTGATCAAACGCACCGATGATCGTTGTACGGGGCATCAGGCGGACGTTGTTTATGGTCCCAAGTTCAGCAACGGTTTGTGCTGCCCAATCCGCGCCATGAGCATCATCAATCGTCAGCGTTTCGCTGTTCAGACGCCCTCCCATTCGGAAATCTTCGTCAGCGAGTATCACCTGCTTGCCCGCGCGCCCGGCGGTCAGGGCGGCCGCGAGCCCCGCAGGCCCCGCGCCGATGATCAGAAGGTCGCAATGGCGAAAGCCTTTGTCATAGGTATCAGGATCGTCCTTCATCGAAAGCGACCCCAGGCCTGCCGCCTTGCGAATGATCGGCTCGTAAATCTTTTCCCAGAAGGCGGCGGGCCACATGAACGTCTTGTAGTAGAACCCGGCCGTCAGGAAGTTGGAAAACCGGTCATTGATAGACATGGCGTCAAAGGCAAGGCTGGGCCAGCGGTTCTGGGATTTCGCCAAGAGCCCGTTGTAAAGCTCTGCCGTGGTGGCGCGGGTGTTGGGCTCCTGCCGTGCGCCGCCGCGCAGCTCGACAATGGCGTTGGGTTCTTCCGAGCCTGCCGTCAACGGTCCGCGCGGACGATGATATTTGAAGGATCGCCCCATCAACCGGACGTTGTTGGCCAGAAGGGCGGAGGCCAGCGTGTCGCCCTCGTAGCCCTGATAAGCTTTGCCGTCGAAACGGAAGTTGAGCAGTTTGTCGCGGTTGATCTGGCCGCCGTCGAGGCGATTTGGCTGGGTCATTTGGAGCGCCCCTGTTTGCGGGCCACGTCGCGGGCGATTTCGACGGAGGTGATCTCGTGGGTAAGCGTGTCGCGAGTGACCACCAACCAGGATCGATCGCCGCCTTCATGAAACCACAGCTCGCGGTGTTTGCCTGCGGGGTTGTCACGCAAGTAGGCGTAGTCGTGCCAGTCTTGAGGGCTGGCGGTGTCCGGGTCGGGGCGGTCAATCAAGGCCGCGTCCCCGAGATAGGTGAATTCGGCACTGTCACGCGGGCCAAGCAAGGGGTGGTCAATGATCATGCGGAGCCTCCTTTGAGCGGCGTCGCGATGTGAGTATTCTTGTTAAAACGAAGCATCGGGTCAGTGCAGATTGGGCTGGTTGCCCATCCCTTTTTCGTCGATCATGTGGCCCGTTTCGAACCTGTTGAAGCGATAGGCGGTGGCCGTTTCATGAGGTGCATCTCGTGCGAGCAAATGCGCGAAGGCATAGCCCGACGCGGGCGTGGCTTTGAAGCCGCCATAGCACCAACCGCCATTGAAATAGAGCCCGTCGACATGGGTGCGGTCAATGATGGGCGAGCCGTCCATCGACATGTCCATGATGCCGCCCCACATCCGTAACAGGCGTGCGCGGCCGATCATAGGCATGATGGCCATGCCGCCTTCGCAAACATCCTCGACCACCGGCAGATTTCCACGCTGCGCGTAGGAGTTGTAGCCGTCTATGTCGCCGCCAAAGACAAGGCCGCCCTTGTCGGACTGAGAGACGTAGAAGTGACCCGCGCCGAAGGTAATCACGCCTGGCAGGACGGGTTTGAGCCCTTCGGACACAAAGGCTTGCAGCACATGGCTTTCAATTGGCAGACGCATGCCGGCCTTGGACATCAGGCGGCCAGAGGAGCCTGCAACCGCACAGCCGACGCGATTTGCACCAATGAAGCCTTTGGAGGTTTCGACGCCAAGACACTTACCGTTCTGGATCTTGAAGCCGGTGACTTCACAGTTCTGGATAATGTCGACGCCCCGACTGTCTGCACTGCGGGCGTACCCCCACGCCACCGCGTCATGGCGCACGGTGCCGCCGCGTCTTTGGGCAAGACCGCCTTTGATTGGGAAGCGCGCGTCGTTGAAGTTGAGGAAAGGGTATTCTTTTTTGATCGCTGGCAGATCAAGATATTCGGCATCCGCGCCGTTCAGCATCATCGCATTGCCGCGCCGGATAAAGGCGTCACGTTGCGCGTCCGAGTGGATCAAATTCATAATCCCGCGCTGAGAGACCATGGCGTTGTAGTTCAGGTCTTGCTCCAGTCCCTCCCACAGTTTGAGGGAGAACTCGTAAAACGGCTCGTTGCCGTCGAGCAGGTAGTTGGAGCGGATGATTGTCGTGTTCCGGCCGACATTGCCGCCGCCAATCCACCCCTTTTCGATGACCGCGACTTTTTTCTGATCAAAGACCTTGGCCAGATAATGCGCGGTTGCGAGCCCGTGCCCGCCGCCGCCAATGATGACAATATCGTAATGTGGTTGAGGCTCAGGGTCGCGCCAGGCGGGCGTCCAACCTTTGTGGCCGGACAGGGCTTCCTTGATGACTTTGAAACCGGAGTAGCGCATGGAATCAGACCTCCCTTGTCTCAGCTTCCTTTAAACCGTGCGCATTGTCCGCATGATATCCGACATCGGGACGTTCAAATCGGACCTTTGGTTCCAGCGCGTCAGGCCGCGTAGCCAGACTATCAAAATAAGACGAACGCTCCTTTAGTCATTCGCACTCTTGGTTCCGCACCCGGTTCGGGGGATCTTGGGGGCCGCATTTCAGGAGCCCTCCCATGACCAAACCAAGCTACTACGCACCATCAGGGGGACATCCGGACCAACATACGCTGCTCACAGACCGTGCCGTCTTCACGGATGCCTACGCTGTTATTCCCAAGGGCACGATGCGCGATATCGTCACCAGCTTTCTTCCGTTTTGGGTGGGGACACGGCTTTGGGTGCTGTCACGCCCGCTCAGCGGGTTTGCGGAAACCTTCTCGCAATACATCATGGAGGTGCAGCCCGGTGGCGGCAGCGAGCGTCCTGAGCTTGATGCGCTGGCAGAAGGGGTTTTGTTCGTGGTCGAGGGCGGCTTCACCCTGACAATCGAGGGAAAGACGCATGTGCTGGAGGAGGGGGGCTATGCCTATTTGCCCGCCGGGGCCAATTGGACGCTTCTGAACAACAGCAAGGCGGTGACGCGGTTCCATTGGATACGCAAGAGCTTTGAGGCGGTAGACGGGCTTGAACGGCCAGAAGCCTTTGTGACCAATGAGGCGGAGGTTGCGCCGACGGTGATGCCTGAGACGGATGGCAAATGGGCGACGACCCGGTTCGTTGACCCGTCAGACATGCGACACGACATGCATGTGACTATTGTGACGTTTCAACCGGGCGCGGTGATCCCATTTTGCGAAACGCATGTAATGGAGCATGGCTTGTACGTGTTGGAGGGCAAGGCCGTGTATCGGCTGAACCAAGATTGGATCGAAGTGGAGGCGGGGGACTATATGTGGCTGCGCGCATTCTGCCCGCAAGCTTGCTATGCAGGCGGGCCGGGCCCGTTTCGCTATCTGCTTTACAAGGATGTGAACCGCCATATGACGTTGCCAGCGGCGCGGCGTTAAGCCTGTCACAACAAGGCAAAAGGAAAGGCGCGCCGGGTTGGGCGCGCCTTTCTTTTGTTGTTCTGACGGTGTTGTCTCAGACTTAGTCTTTCTTGCCCGTGGACAGCTCCTCTGGCAGCACCAGGTTGAGGACGATTGCAATGAATGCCGCTGGCAACAGGCCAGAGGTTAGCAAGATGCGCGCCGTGTCCCCGAGAAATGCCATGGCGTCAGGCACCTGCTGCAGGCCAAGGCCTACAGACAAAGCCACGGCGAAGATCACCATGTTGCGGCTGTTCCAGTTCACGTCAGACAGCATTGATGCGCCCGCGGCCGCCACCATTCCGAACATCACGATCACGCCGCCGCCCAGCACCTGGATCGGGACGGAGTTGATGACTGCGCCCACTTTCGGGATCAGGCCGCAGATGATCAGGAAGATCGCACCAATGGTCACCACGTGGCGGCTCATCACGCCGGTCATGGCGATCAGGCCGACGTTCTGGCTGAAGGAGGTGTTCGGCAAGGAGCCAAAGACACCGGCGATGGCCGAGCCCAGACCGTCCGCATATGTAGCTCCTGTGACCTCGGCATCTGTGGCCTCGCGTCCCGCACCGCCTTTGGTAATGCCAGAGACATCACCCACTGTTTCAATGGCGGAAATGAACGCCATCAGGCACATCCCGATGATGATGGCCCAGTTGATCTCGAACCCGAATTTGAAGGGGCTTGGCAGCTGGAACCAGCCTGCATTGCCAACATTGCCGAGGTTCACATCGCCCATCACGTAGGCAACGAAGTAGCCTGCAATCAGGCCTATGAGCACGGCTGCGACAGATAGCAGGCCACGGGTGAAGAATTTGAGGCCCAGTGTGACGAAGATCACGACAGCCGCTTGGAACCAGTTCGAAATCCCACCCCATGTAGGCTTGCCGCGGTTGAAGTCACCCGCGCCACCCGCTGCGTATTCGATGCCAACCTTGATCAACAGCAGACCGATCATCAAAACGATCAGGCCGGTGACCAATGGCGGCAAGGCAAAGCGGATCTTGCCAACAAACAGCCCGAGGCAGGCGTGAAACAGCCCCCCAATCACCACGCCGGTCATCAGACCGGCCAGCCCGGCAGTGCCTGCGCCGATCATTGCGGGGATCATCACGGGAAGAAATGCAAAGCTGGTGCCCTGCACAATGGGCAGTTTGGCGCCCACGGGACCCATGCCGATGGTCTGAATGAGCGTGGCCACCCCGGCAAACAGCATCGCCATCTGGATCAGGTAGATCAGCGCCGGGATGTCTGCATTGGGTGCGCCAAAGCCGAAGCCCGCCACACCTGCGATGATGATAGCAGGCGTAACGTTCGAGACGAACATCGCCAGCACATGCTGTATCCCAAGCGGGATCGCTTTGCCCAAGGCGGGCGTGTAATTTGGGTCGCGGAGTTGCTCGCGCGTCCCGATCGAGTTGTCAGCCATGTGTTGTTTCTCCCCTAACACAGTCTCTTGATATGCCGCTCTTGCGGCGGCTCTAGTCGTCTTTCAGTCCAATCTTCCAAGGCTTATCGAACCAGTGTTCTTCCAAATTGTCGCCGTCCCCGATGCGGTCGATCACAGCAAAAAGGCCCGGTGCGTGCAGGGGCGTCAGAACCCCGTGCCACGTGTTGCGTCGATAGTTCACGCCTTGGCCCGGTTGAGCGATGAAGGCTTGAGGCATGTCTGGCACGCCGCTCTTGTCCTTTGCAACTACCACCAGATACGGGTTTTGATGCATCGGAATAAAGGCCTGCGAGCCTTCCGGGTGCCGCTCCATCATGTCGAGGGTATAGGGCAGGCTGCGGGCCTCGGCGTCAAAGACGCTTATGCCTGCGCGACCCGTGCCGAAATCTGTTGAAGCCAAGTCATGGTGACGGCCACAAAGCCCCTGATTGATTATCTTGTCCGGCGTCCCCACAGCCTCCAACACGTCGCCATACTCGGCGAACGCGGATTGGGACAGTGGGGTGGCAATGATCATGAGAAAGCCCAGACACACAAATAGCCGCAGGTTATCACATCGCTGGAGCGATCCAGACGTGTCGGATTTTGAGCCATAGTGTATTTCCCCGATTTGCGCCTTGATATGTCGAAACACTTCGAGGGATTTTCAAGAAAAACCGAAAGGACTGTCGAAGAATGCCGAAGCGGCCTAGTGGGACTGATCTGGCGGCAGCAGAACGGGGCCAATGGCGTCGAGCCCGACCATTATGTCGGCACCGGGCTCGAGGGGCGTGTCGACGTCTTCGCTTACAGCGAAGACCTCACCGAAACCTGCTTTCAACGTGTATTCCATGCGGCTTCCAACATAGGTCGCTTTTTGCAGCGTCATCTTCATTCCGGTTTTTGCGCCAAGTTTCAACCGGGTAGGACGCACCGCCAAGGCCGCAGGGCCAACAGGCAGGCCGCGGGCGGGCAGCTTATGAGTGAACGCATCGATCTTGATGGTCGCCACATCTTTGCTGACAGATGTGATCTCGCACGGGATGATATTTGCCTCGCCGATGAAATCCGCCACAAAGCGGTCGGCGGGTGCGTCATATAGGTCTCTGGGGCTGCCAATTTGCGCGATGGATGCGTTGCGCATGACCACGATCTCGTCCGAGACGGCGAGCGCCTCCTCTTGATCATGGGTCACGTAGACGACTGTGAGGCCGAGGTTTTGCTGGATGTCGCGGATTTCCTCGCGCACCTGACGACGGAGCTTGGCATCAAGGTTGGAAAGCGGCTCGTCAAACAGCAGAACTTGGGGTTCAAGTACCAGCGCCCGGGCGACCGCCACGCGCTGCTGTTGTCCGCCTGACAGTTCTGACGGCAGGCGGTCGCCGTAACCCCTTAGTCCCACCAGATCGAGACCCTGCGCGGCGCGGTCTTTGGTCTCGGACTTGTCGAAGCCGGAAAAGCCCAACCCGTAGGACACGTTCTCCATCACCGACATATGCGGAAACAGCGCGTAGCTTTGAAACACCATGGAGACATCGCGGTCGGTTGCGGGCAACAGCGTCACGTCGCGGTCGCCAATATGGATCGAGCCTTTGGTTGCCATTTCCAGACCTGCGATCATGCGCAGGGTTGTGGTCTTGCCACAGCCCGAAGGCCCAAGCAGGGTGACCAGTTTGCCAGCTTCGATTTCAAGGTTGATGTCGTCCACGGCCACCACATCGGTGCCATAGACCTTGGTCACGTTTCGGAAGCTGACGGGGGCGGCTTTGGAATTGATGCTCATCAGGCGTCCTTATGTATTGGTACGTGATTGGGTCATGCGGCGACCGATTTCTGTGCGGCCAACGATGAACTGCATCAGCGCCACGACCGACAGCATGACGAAGATCAGCGTCGTGGAGTAGGCAATCGCAAGGCCATAATCATTATTTTCCACCCGGCCGATGATGTAGCTGGTGGCCATGTCGTATTCTGCGCTGACGAGGAAGATCACGGCAGAAATAGCCGTCATGGCACGCACAAAGCTGTAGACGAGCGCGGCCAAAATAGCGGGCCTGAGCAGCGGCAAGATGATGCGGCGGAAGGTTTGCCATGAGTTCGCGCCCAATGTGAGGGAGCTTTCGTCGAGCGATTTGTCCAGCTGAGACATCGACGCGATGCCCGCCCGCACGCCCACCGGCATATTTCGGAAGATAAAGCTGACGACGAGGATGATGCCGGTTCCGGTTATCTCTACAGGGGGCACGTTGAAGGCGAGGATGTAGCTGACGCCGATGACCGTTCCGGGGATGGCAAAAGACAGCATCGTGCCAAACTCGAACGCGTTCTTGCCCGCGAATGTTTGGCGGGTCAGCAGGTAGGCTGTGATCAGGCCGACAATGGCTGTCAGTGGTGCCGCGATGGCTGCGATTTTCAGGGTTGTCCAGAAGCTGTCCCAAGCCGCACCTGACCAGCGAATACCGCTGTCTTCGATGCGGAACGAGAACGCAGTGACGTAGTGCTTCAGTGTGAGCGTGTTGTTGACCCCCCAAAGCTCGACAACCGAGCCGTAGAAAATCATCACATAGACCACCATTGTGAATGCGGCCCAGATCATGGCCATTGCCAAGACCGGGATCGACAGCGCACGAGGCATATGTGGGTGCACGCCGCTGTCGCCTTTGCCCGAAACGGTGGTGTAGCTTTTCTTGCCCAGCCAGAAGCGCTGCGCGTAGAAAGCACCCAGCGTGAAACACAGCAGCACCATGGCCAGCACGGCGGCTTTGCCTTGGTCATACTGTGCGCCGACGATGGCGAAGAAGATCTCCGTCGAAAGCACATCGTAATTGCCGCCAAGCACCAACGGGTTGCCAAAATCTGCCATGCTTTCGATGAAGCCCAAAAGGAACGCATTCGCCAGACCAGGGCGCATCAACGGTAGGGACACGGTTTTGAACACCTGCCATTTGGAGGCACGGAGGGTCTGTGCGGCTTCCTCCATGGAAGGGGAGACGCCCTCAACCACGCCGATCAGCACCAGAAAGGCGATGGGGGTGAAGGCGAGTGTTTGGGCGATTAGGATGCCGGGCAAGCCATAGAGCCAGCGGGTCGGCTGGATGCCGAACATATCGGAGAAGAAAACGGTGACCGAGCCGGAAAGACCAAAGAGCAAGATCAGCGCGAGACCAATGACGAAGGGAGGCGTGATGATCGGCAGCACCGTTAATGCACGCAACGCACGTTTGTAGCGGAAGCCAGAGCGGGTCACGACTAGCGCGAAGATCAGGCCCAAAACCGTGGTGATCAAGCCGACCAGCACCGCAAGGAACAAAGAATTCCAGGCCACGCCACAGCGCCCGCCGGACAGACACCCCAAACCCCATAGCCGGTCGTCGAAAAACTTGGAGGCGAAGACGCCCGCCGAATATCCCCCGTCCTCCGTGATAAATGCAGCGGTCAGCATCTTGGCAATAGGGAAGAACACGAATGCGGTGACGATCACCACGACGCCGCCAATGGCGCTGACGACGAAGACGTCGCCATTGATAGCACCGCGGGCAGCGATGCCTTGGGTGAAGAGGAACAGGAAGGCCGAGGCGCAGATCAGCGCGCCGTAGCCCATGCCAAATTGGCGGTCGCCAAGCTCTCCGAACAGGGCTTTGGCCCATTCGAAATTCCAGCCGCGGATGCCGATGGTAAAGCCCTGCAGGATCAGCCAGCCGAAGCCAATGGCGCCCGCGGCGATCAGCAGTTTCGCATAAATTGGATCGGTCTTGCGCCGCCCCAAAGCCAGCAAAGGCAACAACAACCCAAGAAACATGGGCGTCAGCCACAGCTTTTCGCCTTGCCCAATCAGAAAGGCGGCAGGGGCGTAATCTTCATCAAACGGGTAGCCGTCGATGAGCCATTCAAACGTAAAGAAATCCTCCACCCCGTACCAGGGGAGGAGGAAGAACCCGACCCAGCCCGCAATGATCCAGAAAATCAGAACGGGATGGGTCGTTTGCTCAGTTGTAAGTGTGCGCACGTCTTATTGCGGCAGAACAGACACCTCGTCGTCCCACTTCTTCAACAGGCGCTTGCGCGTGTCGGAGGAACCGTAGGTTTTGAAGTCGTAGTCAATCAGCTTGATCGACGACATGTCTGGCGCGCTTTCCGAAGTCTCGGCACCTTTGTTCGATGGTACCTGGAACGCGTTCACTTGCAGGGCGAGGTTCTGTGCCTCGGCGCTCAGCGCCCAGTCATAGAACTTCTTGGCTTCGTCCATGTTGCGCGCGCCTTCAATGATCGACATGGAGCCGATCTCGAAGCCTGTGCCCTCAGCCGGTGCGACGACCTTCACCGGGAAGCCGGACACTGCTTGTTTCACGGCGTCATGCATGAAGACGATGCCGATCGTGTTCTCCCCACGGCCAGCTGCCTTGATCGGGGCGGAGCCGGATTTTGTGTATTGGTTGATATTGGCGTGCAGGCCTTTCATGAACTCAAAGCCCTCATCCTCGCCAAACAGCTGAACCATTGTGGCGAGCGTTGTGTACGCGGTGCCCGATGAGTTCGGGTTCGCCATTTGAACATGGCCCTTGTACTCAGGCTTGGTCAGGTCTGCCCAAGAGGCAGGCTCCGGCAGGTTGTTGGCGGCCAACAGGTCGGTGTTATAGCCGTAGCCCAATGCGCCGGAATAGATGCCGATGGTTTTGTTGCCCGCGCTCTCCGCTTGGCTGATCGCCCAGTCATGCAGCTGGTCGCGCATAGGTGACACATATTCTGCCGTCAGGCCTTCTTCGGCCGCTTGCAGATGCGGGTCGCCGGTGCCGCCCCACCAGACGTCGCCTTTGGGGTTGGAACTTTCAGCCTTAATCTGAGCGAAAGTCTCGCCAGAGGATTTCCGGGTCATGGCCACATCAATGCCGGTCGCGTCCTGAAAGCTGTTGGCCATAAGCTGGCACCAGTCTTCTTGTGCAGAGCAGTAGAATGTCAGTTTGTCAGCCTGTGCAGCGCCGGATGCGGCCATAAGGGCAACAGCAGACGCGCCGAGCGCGGTCTTGAATGAAGTCATGAAGGATCCTCCCAGATACCGTATGTAACAGTCTTGTGACGGAAGGTTAGGAGGCCCACCGCAGCATGGCAATGAAAATCATCGAAGGCGGTTCTGTGCGGCGGCTTGATCGGCGATGCTCAGGACCAATGTGAACGCCGTACCGGACAGAAGTGCCGCAATTGCTCTGAAGCTCTGAGCCCGCCAACACCTTAAGGCGTGGCCGAACACTCGGATTCAGGCAGTAGAAACTCGAGCCGCTGGATCAGGACGGGGCTGACGCATAGAGGGTCTCCATCTTTTGCCATGCGAGATCGCTGTGCTTTGACGTCCCCCCAAATGCAAAGACACAACCGCCTCCGGCGGGTTGATCTTGGGAACGACTGATGGGGCGTTGCGCCAAGTGGCACAGCAACAAGGTACCGACGGCACCGTGCCCGACAAAGAGGATGCGTTGATCTGGATAAAGCGCGAGACAGGCCTCAACTTCGCCAATGATGCGCAATTGGGCATTAAGCGATGTCTCCCAGCCTTTGATGCTTTTGTCTGGGTTTTCGAAGAACGCATCTGCGGTGGCTTCGAACTGGTCTGGCGGCAAAAAGCCTGTCGCTTCCCTGCCATTCTCATGCATAGACGAACGGAGAACCAATTCGCAGCCGATGCTGTCCGCCAGCGGTGTGGCGGTTTCCACTGCTTTTGTCTCAGCACTGCTGATAACAAGGTCGATCCCCTCAAGCACCCCGGAGGCCGCAAGCGCGGTGACGCGCGCACGCCCCTCATCATTCAGACCCCAACGGGTGATCTCCACGTCAGGATCAATCCGGACTTGAGGGTGGGTTAGATAAAGATGCTGCGCGCTCATACGACGAAGAGTTGCATGTTTGAGCCGAAAGACAAAGGCGCGGGTTTTCTGTATCTCCTTGACGCTGACGGCTTGCGGCCTGAGATTTGCCGCCCAAGTGGTCTGGCCAAGCGCCCGCTTCAAACAAGGCTCCTGAAGAGATGGCGTTTTTTGTAGCGATCAACACGGCAGGGCTGAGTGTCACACGTCAATTCAGGTCAGAGGCCTGCACCAATAAAGGAAGGCCAAGCCTGTGGATTGGGACGAATATTCGGAATGGGGCAAGCACATTGCCGCTTGGGGTGCAGAGTATCACAAGACCCTAAGAGAGCGTCCGGTTCGCGCGGCGACAAAGCCCGGCGAAATTGCTGCGCAGTTGGACAAGGCGCCACCCATGCAGGGCGAAGACATGTCGGCCATCATGGCCGATTTTGAGGCATTCGTGATGCCCGGCATGACCCATTGGCAGCACCCGCGCTTCTTCGCGTATTTCCCGGCCAATGCGGCACCGCCGTCTATGCTGGCAGAGCAACTGGTCAACACGGTCGCGGCACAATGTATGTTGTGGCAAACTTCACCCGCCGCCACCGAGGTTGAAGGCGTCATGATCGACTGGCTACGACAGGCGCTTGGGCTGGCAGAGGGATATACCGGCGTGATCCAGGATTCCGCGTCCTCTGCGACGCTTTCCGCAGTGCTGACAATGCGCGAACGCGCGACTGGTTTTACAGGTAACCGCGAAGGGCTTTCGGGCAAAGGGCACCTGCGTGTGTATTGCTCGGGGGAGGTTCATTCCTCGATCGACCGTGCCTGCTGGGTGGCGGGCATTGGTCAGGACAACCTGATAAAGATTGCGACCAACGGGCCGCGGATCGCCATGGACCCGGTGGCGTTGGAAAAAGCGATCAAAGACGATCTCGCCGCGGGCCATACTCCCGCTGGGATCATTGCCGTCACGGGCGGCACAGGCGTCGGGGCCTCCGATGATCTGGGGCCTATTCTGGCTATCGCAAAGAAATACGATCTCTACACGCATCTGGATGCGGCATGGGCGGGCTCCGCGATGATCTGCCCGGAGTTTCGCGATGACTTTTGGACGGGTGTCGACGGCTATGACAGCATCGTCTTCAACCCGCATAAATGGCTGGGCGCGCAGTTTGATTGCTCCGTCCAATTCCTGCATGACGCGGCCCCGCAACTCAACACGTTGAAGATTGAGCCGGAATATCTGAAGACCTCTGGTGAGGCGGTGACGAATTACTCTGAGTGGACGATCCCTCTGGGGCGCCGTTTTCGGGCGCTGAAGCTCTGGTTCCTGATCCGATCCTATGGCCTGGAGGATCTACAGTCGCGGATCCGCAACCATGTCACTTGGACGCAAGAGCTTTGTGACGCCATTCGCGCGCTGGAAGGGTTCGAGATTGTAACCGAGCCGATCCTCAGTCTCTTCTCCTTCCGGTGTCCCGGCGACGACGCGATGCAACAGCGGCTGGTGGATGCGCTCAACGATGATGGTCGGATATATCTCACGCAAGGCATGTTTGAGGGGCGCAAGATCATTCGGGTCGCGGTCGGCCAATTTGACTGTGCCCGCGAGGATGTGATGGCTGTTCACGAGACCGTCCAAGACATCTGGGAGACCATCAGGTGATCACCCGCGCACTCAATCGATTATCGCAAAAGTGGACCGTAGGTCTGGCCCCAACGGTCTCGCCAATCCCGAGGCCCGTGGGACACAAAGTTTTGCTCGCTTAAAGGAGGCTTTATGCCCGCACCGCATAACCCGTTCAAAGCCGCGCTAAAAAACGGCGAATTGCAGCTGGGCTGCTGGCTGGGCCTGGCCGATCCCTACGTGGCCGAGATCAGCGCCTCCGCCGGTTTCGACTGGCTGACGATAGATGCAGAGCACGCGCCCAATGATCTGCGCTCCATCGTGGCGCAATTGCAGGTCTTGGCCGCGCGTGACAGCCACGCGGTTGTGCGCCCGCCCATTGGCGAGACATGGATGATCAAGCAATTGCTCGACGCTGGTGCGCAGAACTTGCTGATCCCAATGGTCGAGACCGCGGCCCAAGCCCAAGACTTGGTCGATGCGGTCACCTATCCTCCGCACGGGGTGCGTGGGGTCGGCGCTGCTTTGGCACGTGCGTCGGATTTCTCGGGAGTAGCAGACTATCTCACGACGGCACGTGAGCAAGTCTGCCTTCTGGTCCAGGTCGAAAGCCAAAAGGGCATCGCCGCGCTGGATGATATTTTGAAGGTGGACGGCATTGATGGTGTTTTCATCGGTCCTTCCGATCTGGCTGCCGATATGGGTTTTCTTGGACAGTCAGATGCACCTGAGGTCAATGAGGCGGTGATCGGAGCGATCAAGAAAATTGTCGCCAGCGGCAAGGCGGCGGGTTTGCTGACATTTGACGAAGAGCTTCAGAAGGAGTGTCGTGCTCTCGGGGCCAGCTTCATTGCCACTGATATCGATGTGATGCTCTTTGCCCGCCATATGCGGGCCGCAGCGAAGGACGCCTCGGACCGGTTGGGATCGATATAGGACCCGCTGGGTTGCAATCCGGCGGGTCAACGTATGAACTGCCTCCCAGATCAAAGCCGTCCTGGCTCATGGAAGACAATTGGAGCGCCTGACATGGATATCCGCCCGCTGGGCCTTGATCCGAGCCATTGCCTCATTGGCGCTGAGTGGATTGCGCCCAAGAGCGGTCAAACACTTCCGTTGATCAACCCGTCTGACGGGACAGCGCTTTGCGATATTGCCGCCGG
Source organism: uncultured Litoreibacter sp. (assembly GCA_947494645.1). Classification (GTDB taxonomy): domain Bacteria; phylum Pseudomonadota; class Alphaproteobacteria; order Rhodobacterales; family Rhodobacteraceae; genus Litoreibacter. The sequence continues at coordinate 1,394,349 of CANLVO010000001.1, read as the reverse complement.
TGATGCGGAGGACATCAATGCTGCCGTCGCTTCGGCGCGTGCCGCTTTTGAGGGCCCTTGGGGCCGTGCCACTGCCGTGGAACGAGGCCGTGTTCTGGCCCGCATCGGCCAGCTGGTGCTCGAACATAAAGACGAGCTGGCCCGGCTTGAGGCGCTGGATGTGGGAAAGCCCTACAAGCAGGCGATGGCCGATGTCGTGGCCCTTGCACGCTACATGGAGTTCTATGCAGGTGCCGCCGACAAGCTGCATGGCCAGACGATCCCGTATCTTGATGGCTACACTGTCTACACATTGCGCGAACCGCATGGGGTGACGGGCCATATTATTCCTTGGAACTACCCGATGCAGATCATCGGTCGTTCCGTTGGGGCCGCGCTGGCCGTGGGCAATGCCTGCGTGTTGAAACCTGCGGAAGAGGCCTGCCTGACCGCGCTGGCCTTCGGGGAGCTGGCCCGCCGTGCAGGCCTTCCTGCAGGTGCGCTTAATGTCGTGCCGGGCGCTGGCGCTCAGGCCGGTGCGGCGCTGAGTGCACATGAAGATGTCGATCACCTGTCTTTCACGGGCTCTGTTGGTGTTGGCAAACTGATCCAGACCAGTGCGGCAGAAAATATCGTGCCTGTCACTCTGGAGCTTGGCGGCAAGTCCCCGCAAGTGGTCTTTGAGGACGCAGATTTCGACGCAGCGCTTCCCTTTTTGGTTAATGCGGGCATTCAGAACGCGGGTCAGACCTGTTCAGCCTCTTCGCGTATATTGGTGCATGAGAGCCGCTTCGACGAGCTGCTCAATGCCATGTCGGGGCGCTACACCTCGCTCAAAGCGGGCCCCGCGCTTGATGATCTGGATGTCGGGCCGCTGGTCTCTCAGCGGCAAAAGCAGATTGTTGAAGGGTTCATCGCCAAGGGCGGCGACCTAGAGCTGGCCGCTTCGGGAGAAATTGTTGGTGATGCGCCTGAGGGAGGAGCTTATGTCGCGCCAAGGCTCTTTGCGTGCCATGAGCCGGACCACACGCTGGCCCAAGACGAGGTTTTTGGCCCGGTTCAAGTCGTGATCCCGTTTCGCGATGAGGACCACGCCGTCGCCATTGCCAATGGAACGAGATACGGGCTCGTCGCCTCCTGCTGGACCCGCGACGGCGCACGGCAGATGAGGCTGGCGCGCAAGCTGCGGGCGGGGCAGGTGTTTCTTAACAATTACGGAGCTGGCGGAGGCGTGGAGCTGCCTTTTGGCGGCACAGGATTGTCCGGCCATGGGCGCGAAAAAGGGTTCGAGGCGCTCTACGGGTTTACATCCCTGAAGACCGTCGCGGCATATCATGGGTAGGGAGGCATCATGCGGCTAGAAGGGAAAACGGCTATCGTGACAGGTGGCGCATCAGGCTTTGGTGCAGGCATCGCACAGAAATTCGTCGCAGAAGGCGCGCGGGTGCTGATTGCCGATCTTAACAGATCGGCCGCCGTGACGTTGTCCGAAGAGCTTGGAGATGCGGCTCTCTCACATCAGGTTGACGTCTCAGACGATACGGCCGTCAAAGGCATGGTAGCAAACGCGCTTGAAGCTTTCGGGCAGGTAGACATCCTCATCAACAATGCAGGCACCACCCACTTGCCCGCACCGATGGAGGAGGTCAGCGAAGAGGATTTCGATCTGGTCTTCAAGGTAAATTGTAAGTCCGTCTATCTCACTGCGAAACATCTGGTGCCGCATTTCAAGGAACGCGCTTCCGGCGTCATTCTGAACGTCGCCTCCACCGCAGGTGTCAGCCCGCGGCCACGCCTAAACTGGTACAACGCCTCCAAGGGTTGGATGAACAACGCGACCAAAGGCATGGCAGTTGAACTGGCACCAAGCGGTATCCGCGTGAACGCGATCAACCCCGTAGCCGGAGAGACGCCATTGCTCGCGAAGTTCATGGGAGAAGACACGCCAGAGATGCGGGAGAAGTTCTTGGCCACGATCCCGCTTGGTCGGTTCTCCACGGCGCAGGACATGGGCAACGCTGCCTGCTATCTGTGCTCTGACGAAGCCAGCATGGTCACCGGCGTCTGTATGGAAGTCGATGGCGGACGCTGTATCTAGGCGTGTTTCACGGACGAATAGACGCTGTTTGACGCGGCAGAACGCCTCTTTCCAGTCGCTGTGGTGGGCTGTACTGTGCGCTCGCAAACGCGAAGGAGCATGCAATCAAACCTGACAATCCCGATATGTCGACGGCTAGGGTCGTGCAGCAGGCCGACGATGCGGCACCGCACGTGTTCGAGCTGTTCGTCTCAAAAGGGTTTTGCGGGTTCGAGCTTGCCGCCGTCACGCATGTTTTGCGCAGTGCCAATGAGCTCATGACAAGAGAGCTGTTCGCGTGGCGTTACGTCTCGACCGAGCCGGGGCTTGTCACAGGCAAAGACGGCGTGCTCGTTCGGGCAGAACCCGCCATCCCGGATCACGGGTTTGGCGACGCGATGATTGTCGTGGGCGGCAGGGTGCAGGCCGAGAAATGGCTGCCTCGTGTTCGCGCCATGCAGCGCCGCAACTTGCCGGTTGTCCTGCTGTCAGATGCGGCAACGGCCTATATTCGTGTGGCCAAGTCACCTCCGGGCAAGTTGACCACCCATTGGCGAGATGTCTTCACGCTGCAGGAGACAGGCTATTTCCCGAACCTCACATCGCGTTTTGCAGAACGCTCGGACGGCATTGTCACCGCGGCCGGGTCCAGCGCGACCGCCGAGCTGGTCATCGGCCTGATCGCGCCATGGATGGAGGCAACGCAGGTGGCGGAGCTGGGCAATCAACTGCTCTTGCACACGATCCGAAAAGGCGACGCCGAGCAGCCCAAGGACATCGCAGACAATGCCGGGCTCTTTGATGCACGTGTGACTGAGGCGATCCGCCTGATGGAGAATAGCATCGCAGATCCGATGTCGATGGCTGAGCTGACTGATCAAGCGGGGCTGTCCACGCGCCATCTGGAGCGCGTCTTCCGCAAAGTCTTCAATGACACGCCCGCCAAATTCTACAAGCGCCTGCGCGCCCGCAAAGCCCGCGCGATGATCGAAGAAACTCTGATGCCGATGGTCGAGATTGCGGTGGCCACAGGCTTTGGCTCGTCCGACACGCTGGCGCGTGCAGTGCGCGAAGAATACGGGGTCACGCCCAGCAAGATGCGGGCCCGCAGGAAGATCAACCTGTTGGGTCAGCCTGACCCGTAGCGGTCGTTACCGGATCTGCTGACCATTTGCCAAAACCCGTCCTGCGGCGTCAATCTCGATGCGCGAGGTCAACGAGTCTTGACCCGGTCCCGGTTTCGCGAACAAGCCGGACATCATTTTGATCCCCATGGCCTGCTGTTGTGGCACAATATTCATCGCCGTGAGCTTGTCGAGCAGTGTAATGCCGCCGGTTAGCGCCAGATCAACCTGTCCCTGAGGGCGCGGAACGCCGCCAAAAGTCACGGTATCGGAATTGTCAAAGGTGAACGCGCCATCGCCCGTCAGGGACGCGCCTGCGACGGTAACCTCGAGAGCTTCCAGCGATAGGCTTTCAACTTCGCCCGGTGCGGCTGTGGCGTTCTCTAGGGCTTCGGTGTCGAAAATGTCGATCAGCCAGTTGCCGGTGCCTTTCAGATCCAGCACGATATTCGCCGCGTCGCGCGGCAATTGTTGCGCGGGGTCCAGCATCGCCCAGACGAAATCGCTGATCGTGAAGCCCTCCATCGTAATGCCAAGGCCAAATTCGCGGGCGGCGTCAGATTGGGCCAAAGGCATGAGCAGGTTGAAGCTCGATGTGTCGAGGTGGATATCAACCGGCGGGAATGGCAAGCCAGACACGCTGCCTGAGACATCCATCTGTTCGGCGGCGGTCGTATAGCGCACCTGATCGCCGTCTACTGAAACATCAAGGCTGCCCTTTTCGATGCTGCCCAGCAGCTTGGTGTTCTGACCCTTGGAGGTTACGTCAGCCCCGTAGGCCACTTCGCCGTAATCAAGCTTTGCCGCCACGCCAAAACCGGCTGCAAACATCATCTGCGGGGTCATGGACTGTAGCCCGTCCGGGATCGTGTTTTCGCTCTCGGCGGCAAGGTCATTCATCCGAGCGGTAAACTTGATCTCGTCGCGGGTGGTGGGGTCTGTGAAATTTGCGTTCACTGACAACGTGTCGATTGTGTAGTCGGCAGTGACCTGCGTCACGGCGTTTCCTGCGCTCAACCATGTGCCAACTGTGTTTGAGAGAACCAACTCAACTTGAGAGCCGATCTTCTTTCCGTCCACGGACAGTCCCTCAAGCGTGTAGGTCAATTGCGGGGCGGTGAAGTCATGCGTGATGTTGCCGGCCTGTCCACTGGCGGTGACCTGCATGCCTTGTTGCTCGAACGCATACGTGATGTTGACTGGTGCCGCGCCATTGTCGCTGACATTCAGCGTGGCCGTCATCTCTGCCGGAAAGAGGATCGAGACGGTGCCGTCACTGTTTTCCTGAAACGCAATTTCTCCGCTAAGCGCGGTGTTGCTGCGCAGCCCGTCCACATCAGTGGACAGGTTCATCGCCCGCGCCGTGAGCCTGCCGCCAGCTTCTGCCAGGTCTGCCTCCAGCTTGCCGTAGGCCGAAAGCTGCTTTGAAAACGCCTCCCAGACGTCTTGAGCGCTGAGATCAGCGAGGGCGGGCGCAGGCACAATGAGCGCCAAAATTGTACCGGTCAGCATGCACGCGCGGGGCGAGAGGGAAGCAGTCATCAAAGTATTCCTTATTCATGGTCCCGGATCACCGGGCAACGAAAGGATGCCGGGCGTTTTGGACGGTTTTAAGGCACCGGATGACGCGTTGCGGCCCTGTCGCATTTCGGCGCAACGCCAAAGCAGAGGCTCAGTCTGTGCCGCCCGCTTTGCTTGTCATCTCGGCCAAGTAAGTGCGTGCACGCGCCTCTGCGCGACGCACCCTGACGGAGGTCAAGAATGCCTCCTGAGTGGTCTGCGACGATGCGCCCAGAATTTCCGAGACTTTCAGAGCGATTGTCTCGTCACCGGTCTTGGCCTCAAGCGCAAGCGCCTGCTGGGCCAACTCGTCTGCGATATCGTCGGTTACGCCCATCTTAGCGCGTGTTCTCTGTCAAACGGCGGCGTACGTAGTCTTCGGTCGAGCCGGTGAGGGTGTCCATATGGTCATCCTCAAAGAAATGGCCGGCGCCTTCGACCTGCTGATGGGTGATCGTAATGCCTTTTTGCTCGTGCAGCTTGCTGACAAGCGTCTCGGTATCCGCAGGCGGTGCCACGCGGTCGCCAGAGCCGTTGATCACCAGACCGGAGGCCGGGCAGGGGGCTAGGAACGAGAAGTCATACATATTCGCCGGTGGCGAGACGGAGATAAACCCGGTGATCTCGGGACGGCGCATCAGCAGTTGCATGCCGATCCAGGCGCCAAAAGAGAAGCCCGCCACCCAGCAATGCTTGGCGTTCTGATTCATTGACTGCAGGTAATCCAGCGCGGAGGCCGCGTCACTCAGCTCGCCGATACCTTGGTCATACTCGCCCTGGCTGCGGCCCACGCCGCGGAAGTTGAACCGCAGCACATTGAAGCCCATATTATGGAACGTGTAATGTAGGTTGTAGACCACGCGGTTGTTCATCGTACCGCCAAACTGCGGATGCGGGTGCAGGATGATCGCAATCGGCGCGTCTTTCATCCCCTTGTGAGGGTGGTAACGACCTTCAAGACGCCCTTCGGGTCCGGGAAAAATCACTTCGGGCATAAGGCTTCTCTTCGTCTTTCATGCGGCCCTGAGCGGTGTAAACTTGACGAGTTCGCTCAGGTAATTTAGAAACATTCTAAGTTGGCGGTTTGACCCGCTCCAACGGTCCAACTGACCTAAGGGGCGAGAGGGGTGTCGTCAATGGCAAACCCGGGCCAAAACCCGGGCAAACCCGACAAGTGCAGGTGGGATCGGCATATGAAACTAAGCACAAAAGGGCGCTATGCGATGGTGGCGCTGACCGACCTCGCGCTCGCCCCGGACACCTCGTTGGTCTCTCTCGGGGAAATCTCCGCTCGGCAGGACATCTCGCTGCCCTATCTTGAGCAGCTCTTCGTCAAGCTTCGCCGCGCTGGTATTGTCACCTCGGTACGTGGTCCGGGAGGCGGTTACCGGCTTGCCAAATCTGCCGACGCCATTCGCGTTTCCGAAATTCTCGAGGCCGTCGATGAGACGGTCAACGCGCTTCATACCGGCGCAGGCGCATCCGGTGCGTCTTCGGGCTCCAAGGCTCAATCCATGACCAACCGGCTGTGGGAAAGCCTTTCGGCCCATGTCTATGTGTTCCTGCACCAGGCCCGGTTGTCAGATGTGGTCGGCAACGACCTGACCCCTTGCCCGGCGGTACCAAATCTCTTTGAGGTGATCGACGAGTGAGCGGTCGCATCTACCTTGATTATAACGCGACTGCCCCGCTTCGCCCTGAAGCGCGTGACGCAATGATCGCGGCGATGGATGTTGTGGGCAACCCGTCCTCTGTCCATGCGGAGGGGCGCGCGGCCAAAGGTCTGATCGAGCGTGCGCGGGCCCAGGTAGGCTCATTGGCCGGGGTCGATCCAAACGAGGTTGTGTTCACCGCCAGCGCTACGGAAGCCGCAAGCCTCGCTTGTGCAGGCCGAACTCTGACCTGCGCGGCGGTAGAGCATGACGCGGTTGTCACTCATATGAGTGCGGAGCTGGACGTTGCGACTTCCGGCGAGATATGCCCGTTTGACAAGGTCTCGGGGGATCTGCTGGCCGTACAAGCCGCCAATTCTGAAACCGGGGTCCTGCAGGACAACTTCCGCTGGGCACAGGTCGCTTGGAAGAACAACGCGATGGTGCTGGTAGATGCCGTGCAGGCGGCCGGTAGGGTGCGCTTTGATCTCGGTGTGCTGGGCGCAGATTTTCTGATGCTCTCAGGCCACAAGATTGGCGGTCCAAAAGGCGTGGCAGCGCTTTGCCTGAAACTTGGGGTCGACGTCCCGGCGCAAATCCCCGGCGGTGGGCAGGAGCAAGGACGACGCTCTGGCACTGAAAATGTGATTGGAATCGCCGGGTTTGGTGCCGCTGCAGAGGCTGCCGAACGGGATCTTGCCAATGGGGTCTGGGAACGGGTTGCAGAACTTAGAAAGATTCTAGAGAACACCATTGAGGATGCAGCGCCAGGGACTATCTTTGTTGGGAAAGATGCGCCGCGATTGCCCAATACTTCCTGCTTTGCCACTCCGGGCTGGAAGGGCGAGACGCAGGTGATGGCGATGGATTTGGCGGGGTTTGCGATCAGTGCGGGCTCGGCTTGTTCGTCCGGTAAGGTCAAGGCCAGCCGCGTTCTGCAGGCCATGGGCTATGACGATGTAACCGCGGCAAGCGCGGTTCGGGTCTCGTTGGGGCCCGATACGAAGAAAGAAGATGTGCTTCGCTTTGCGGACGCTTGGACGAAAGCGCAGAAGAAATTTCGGGCGAAGACCGCCCTTGAGGAGAACTGAGATGTCACTCGACACGGAAGTCAAAGACGGCGTTGATCAGGAAACCGTAGACGCAGTCCGCGAAGTTGGCGGCGCGTATAAATACGGCTGGGAAACCGAGATCGAGATGGACTACGCCCCGATTGGCGTGAATGAGGATATCGTCCGGCTGATCTCCGAGAAAAACAAAGAGCCGCAGTGGATGACCGACTGGCGTCTCGAGGCCTTTGCCCGCTGGAAATTGATGAAAGAGCCTGACTGGGCGATGGTGGACTACCCGCAGATCGACTTTCAGGAAATCTACTACTACGCGGCTCCCAAATCGATGGCGGATAAGCCGAAAAGCCTCGACGATGTCGATCCCAAGCTGCTGGAAACGTACAAGAAACTTGGCATCCCGCTGAAGGAGCAGATGATCCTCGCAGGCGTTGAGGGGGCTGAAGACATCCCCGCCGAAGGCCGCAAGGTCGCTGTTGATGCTGTTTTCGATTCCGTCTCCGTCGGCACAACGTTCCAGGAAGAGCTAAAGAAGGCCGGTGTCATCTTCTGTTCTATTTCCGAGGCCATTCAGGAGCACCCCGAGCTGGTGAAAAAATACCTCGGCTCCGTGGTTCCGCAGTCCGACAACTTCTACGCGACGTTGAACTCGGCTGTCTTCTCGGACGGGTCGTTTGTCTACATACCACCGAACACCAAATGCCCGATGGAGCTGTCCACCTATTTCCGCATTAACGCGGAAAACACCGGCCAGTTCGAGCGCACGTTGATCATCGCCGATGAAGGCTCCTACGTGTCATATCTCGAAGGTTGCACTGCACCGATGCGCGACACCAACCAGCTGCATGCGGCCGTGGTGGAGCTGGTGATCCTGGACGATGCAGAGATTAAGTATTCCACCGTCCAAAACTGGTATCCCGGCGATGAGGACGGCAAGGGCGGGATCTATAACTTCGTGACCAAGCGCGCTGATTGCCGGGGCAAACGCTCCAAGGTGATGTGGACGCAGGTTGAAACCGGCTCCGCGGTGACATGGAAATATCCAAGCTGCATCCTTCGCGGCGATGACAGCCAGGGGGAGTTCTACTCCATCGCGATTGCGAACAACCTGCAGCAGGCCGACACAGGCACGAAAATGGTGCATCTGGGCAAAAACACAAAGTCGCGGATTGTCTCTAAAGGCATCTCCGCAGGCAAGGCGCAGAATACCTATCGGGGGTTGGTCTCCATGCACCCACGCGCGAAAGACTCGCGCAATTACACCCAATGCGACAGTCTGCTCATCGGCGACAAATGCGGGGCGCACACGGTGCCTTATATCGAGGTGAAGAATAACTCGAGCCGGGTAGAGCATGAGGCCACAACCTCCAAGGTCGATGATGACCAGCTCTTCTATTGCCGCCAACGCGGCATGGACGAGGAAGAGGCCGTGGCCTTGGTCGTCAACGGGTTCTGCAAGGAAGTGCTGCAGGCCCTGCCAATGGAATTTGCCATGGAAGCGCAGGCGCTGGTCGCCATCTCGCTTGAAGGCTCAGTGGGCTAGGCCCTAAATTACGGATTGCCGCAAGGCTCAGAGGAAAGAAGAAAAATGTTGGACATCAAGAACCTGCACGTCGGCCTTGAAGAGGAGGACAAGCAAATCCTCAAGGGTGTAGACCTGAAGATTGGCGCGGGCGAAGTGCACGCGATCATGGGGCCTAACGGCTCGGGCAAGTCCACGCTGTCCTATGTGCTGTCGGGCAAGGATGGCTACGAGGTCACGGACGGCTCGGCTGAGCTGAATGGCGAAGAGCTTCTGGAGATGGAGCCCGAAGAACGCGCCGCCGCTGGCCTGTTCTTGGCCTTCCAATATCCCGTTGAAATCCCCGGCGTCGGCAATATGACTTTTCTGCGCACAGCCGTGAACGCCCAGCGCAAAGCGCGCGGCGAGGACGAGTTGTCCGCTGGCGAGTTCCTCAAAGTGATCCGCGCCAAGGCGAAAGATCTCGAGATTGACGCGGACATGCTGAAACGCCCGGTCAATGTGGGCTTCTCCGGTGGTGAGAAAAAGCGCAACGAGATCCTGCAAATGGCGATGCTCGAGCCAAAGATGTGCATCTTGGACGAGACGGACTCGGGCCTTGATGTGGACGCGATGAAACTGGTCAGCCACGGCGTCAACGCATTGCGCGATGCAGGCCGCTCATTCCTGGTTATCACGCATTACCAGCGGCTTCTGGACCACATCAAACCTGATGTCGTGCATATCATGGCCAATGGGAGGATCATCAAATCGGGTGGCCCGGAGCTGGCGCTCGAGGTCGAAAACAACGGCTATGCCGACTTGCTGGCAGAGGTCGCTTGATGTCTGCAACAAACGCGAAAGCAGCTCCAAACCCGCTTGACGCGCTGAGCGTGGACGGCTCTGGCTGGGCTGGAGACGCGCGCAGCAACGCGCTGACCCGATTGCGCCAGATGGGCCTTCCGACCAAGCGCGACGAGTATTGGAAATACACCGATCCGACCACGCTGACCGCTGAGGACGCGCCAAAAGCCGCTCTGTTTGATGCGGGCGAGAAGCAACTCTTCGACGACGTGGAGCGATTGAAAGTCATCTTCGTAGACGGCGTATTCGACGCTGAGGCTTCGGACGATCTAAGCCTAGAAAGCGTTGAAATCTCACGTCTGGCGGATACCACCTCTGCCGATATCCACTGGGCCAAGCCGTTATACGGCACGCTTGAAACCAACGGCCAGGACCCGGTCGCGCGCCCACTGGCCGCGCTGAACACTGCGATGGCTACAGATGGCGTTTTGTTGCGCGTCACCGGCAAGGTCTCAAAACCTGTCAGCCTGATTTATCGCCATAAATCAGAGACATCTGACGCGACGCTGCACCATGTGATCAAGGTTGAAGACGGCGGCGACATTACCTTAACTGAGAACGGCCCGGCAGCCGCCCGGTTCAATAAGGTGATGGAGGTCGACATCGCTGATGGCGCGTCATTCCACCATGTCCGCGCCCAGGGCCGTGATCATGAACGCCGCGCAGTCACCCATATGTTCGCCCGCCTCGGTGCAGAGAGCACGTTCAAATCGTTTACACTTACCGCCAATGGCGTGCTGACACGCAATGAATGCGTGATCGAGCTGACGGGCGATGACGCGGTCGCCACCGTCGCAGGCGCTGCCGTGGGCGACGGGGTGTTTCACCATGACGACACGGTCTTCATCACCCATGACGCGGTGAATTGCGAAAGCCGTCAGGTCTTCAAGAAGGTGCTCCGCAACGGCGCGGTCGGCGTGTTCCAAGGGAAGATCCTTGTCAAAGAGGGCGCCCAGAAAACAGACGGTTACCAAATTAGCCAATCGCTGCTTTTGGATGATGACAGTCAGTTCCTCGCTAAGCCGGAGCTGGAGATCTACGCCGATGATGTGGCCTGCTCGCACGGCTCCACGTCCGGGGCGATTGACGAAGATGCGCTCTTCTACCTGCAATCGCGCGGCGTGCCGTTGAAACAGGCGCAAGACTTGTTGGTCTTGGCCTTCTTGGCCGAAGCGCTTGAGGAAATTGACAGTGAAGAGCTGTCAGATGCGCTCCGCCAACGTCTTGAGGACTGGCTTGCCCGGCGCAGTGCTGGCTAGGCGATGTCGACGGTCACAGCAATAACGCGCAGCTACCGCGCCCCGCGCGAGGTGATGCGCACGCATCGTGCCAATGGCGCGGACGAGGCGTTGGGGCTGATGTGGCTTTTCATCGCGTGCCTGCTGTTTTTCGTGGCCCGTCTGCCGGAACTCTCGCGGCAATCTCATTTGGCATCGCTCGAGGGGATCGACACACCGGTCGCCAGCCTCGCCTTGCCGCTGTTTTACGGCACTGTCCTGCTCGCACCGCTGATGTTTCTTTTGATCGCGGCGGGTTCTCATCTGGTGGCGCGGCTCTTCCGCGGCAAGGGCGTTTGGCTCGACGCCCGGCTCGCGCTGTTTTGGGCCTTGCTTTGCGTCTCTCCGGTCGTGCTGTTTCAAGGCCTTGTTGCGGGCTTCATCGGTCCGGGACCGGGCCTCACAGCCGCCTCGACTTTGGTTTTCGTGGTCTTCCTCTATCTTTGGATCAACAACCTGATCGCACTCGAATCCTCGGAGGCTCTCGCATGAACGGGTTCTGGGGAAATCTGCTGATCCTGACCCTGACCGATCCACGGGCAGGTGCCCGCGCCGTCGCGGGCATCAATGTCAGTCGGGAGGTCCTTTGGGCCGCGCTCACCGCTATCGTCGCACTGTCAGTTATTGGCGCGCGGATCATGAGCTACATGACCCCGGTCAGCCAAGAGCAGGCGCTGGGTCTGCAATTTGTGGCCTCGCCGATCATGTTCGCGCTGGTCATGTGGGGCCTGTTGGTGCTGACGGTCTTCTCCATGCACTACATTGGCCGCGCTTTTGGCGGGCAGGGGCATTTCGACACCTCGCTGAAGATGGTGATCTGGTTGCAAACGATTTTGCTGCTGGCACAGGCGGTGCAAATTCTCTTTGGCGCTGTTTCATTGGTGGCTGCCGGCCTGTTGGGGCTGGCGTTCAGCTTCTATTCAATCTGGCTGTTCGTGAATTTCGTCACCGTCGCGCATCAGTTCACCAACCGTGGCACCGTGCTGCTGGGCGTGGTGTTTTCCTTATTCGGCGTGGTGTTCGGGCTCAGCCTGCTCTTCGCCTTGATTGCAGTTCTCTTCGGGTTGGAGATGCCAAATGGCTGACACCGCTTCCTATGACGTCCAAGCCATTCGGGCTGATTTTCCCATCCTGTCGCGGGAGGTAAACGGCAAGCCGCTGGTGTATCTCGACAATGGGGCATCTGCGCAGAAACCGCAGGTGGTGATCGACGCTGTGACCAACGCCTATAGCTATGAATACGCTAACGTGCATCGTGGTTTGCATTACCTCTCGAACGTCGCGACTGAGAAATACGAGGCCGTGCGCGGCACCATTGCGACCTTCCTCAATGCGGGGTCCGAGGACGAGATTGTGATGAATACGGGCACCACCGAAGGGATCAATCTGGTGGCTTATGGCTGGGCCATGCCGCGCCTGCAGGCAGGTGATCAAATTGTGCTCAGTGTGATGGAACATCACGCCAATATCGTGCCTTGGCATTTTCTGCGAGAACGTCTTGGGGTGGAGCTGGTCTGGGTCGATGTCGACACCAACGGCGATCTGGACCCGGAGCGCGTTCTGAACGCGATCACCCCGAAGACAAAACTGGTTGCCGTGACCCAGCTCTCAAACGTCTTGGGCAGTGTGGTCGATGTGAAAACCATCTGCGAAGGGGCCCATGCCAAAGGCGTGCCGGTTCTGGTTGATGGCTCTCAGGCGGCGGTGCATATGCCGGTGGACGTGCAGGACATTGGCTGCGATTTCTATGCCGTGACCGGCCACAAACTTTACGGCCCGTCCGGGTCTGGCGCGATCTATATCCGCAAAGATCGAATGGCCGAGATGCAGCCCTTCATGGGCGGCGGCGACATGATCCGTGACGTCCACAAGGACACGATCACCTACAACGACCCGCCGATGAAGTTCGAGGCCGGGACCCCGGGCATCGTGCAGATGATCGGATTAGGGGCGGCGCTCGACTATATGATGGGCGTCGGCATGGACAAGATTGCGGCTCACGAGGCCAGCCTGCGCGACTATGCCCGCACCCGGCTCGATGGGCTGAACTGGCTGAACGTGCAGGGACAGTCTGCGGGCAAAGCCGCAATTTTCTCCTTCACGTTGGAAGGGGCCGCCCATGCACATGACATCTCAACAGTGCTCGACAAGCGAGGCGTCGCTGTGCGTGCGGGCCATCATTGCGCTCAACCTTTGATGGAGCATCTTGGCGTCAACGCCACATGCCGCGCCTCTTTCGCGATGTATAACACTGAGGCTGAGGTTGACGTCCTGATCGACGCGCTTGAGCTCTGCCACGAGCTGTTTGCCTGAACGCACCCGTGGCAGAGGCCATGTTTACCCGTTGAAAAGCGTTTCCCGGTTCGGGATCTCGCGGTGTTTCTCGACGAATTTCATCAGATGCGACATGGTCATGTTCTTGCCGCCGAGGCCTTTGTAGGGCTCGAATTCGTCGAGGATATGGTAGACGCTCATCGGGTCCTGACGCAGCAGGTTGATGATCGTGCCCGCCACAATCCGTCCGCCAACCCCGTCGAGTTTGCCCTCGCCGCTTTTTTCCGCTTCTTCCAAACAGTAGAACCAAAGCGGTGTCCGCGTGATCCCGGCATCTGCCAGAGTTTTGGGGACGGGCAACACATGTGTGCCAAAGCGGTTCGACAGCGTCTGGCCCGATTCCAGCGAGAAAGCGAAGCGATCTCGCAGGATGTTGCGCAGCCCCAGATTGGCGCGGTGTGGGTCTTTGACCACGACGCCCGGGAAGTCCTGGAAGGTGATGTCATTGCCGACAAAAGGCAGGGTGAACAGCTCGTCCGCCATGCCAAGACCGACGGGCCGCGCGGGGTCTGCGTCGGGGCCAAAGAACGCACCAAAGTCGCAAATGTTGAAGTCCTTGTGGCGCGGCTGGAAGCCTTGGGCTTTGAACAGGCGGATTCGCTCCTCGCCGGGGTTCAACCGGTAGGTCGGCTGCACGGTCGCATGTCCGAAACGGAACCCCGCCACAGAAAACTCAGCGGGCATGATCGGCGCGTTCGCGGGAAACGCCCCGCCCTTGGCCGCATGAATAGCCTCTTCAGTGACGAAAGCAGGCAGGAAGCGCTTTAGAACCAGCCATTGGTAATGCAGCCGGATAAAGCGGCGGACTTCCTCGAAATTGCGGAACTTCGGGACCACCGTGTCATGCCAGACATGCGGGTCGACCCCCATATGTGCGCAGTGTTCGATGTCGTCCTTCATCTTGCCGCCCTTGAAAACCTCGGCCATCAGAATGTTGTGCAGGCAGATAAAGGCACCCTGAATTTGGCTGACGAAGATATTCTCGTCATTGCGGTGATCCCCGATCAGGGCCACCCCTTCGCGGGTACGGGCCAGATCAAGCGTGTTGTCCTCGCGACCGAATACCAGAAACTCGCCATGGGTCTCCTTGCCGACCTTCACCGAGCCATAAAGATGCGGCGACGCCTCCGGCCCGTCGCCATACACGCAATCAAGGTCTAGATTGGGGGTGCGCACATTGCGCACCGAACGCGGATCAATCTTGGTCCCAATCGCCGAGGTGGCATCCAACGTGACGTCATGGTCAATGAACTGACCAAAGAAAGTCATCCCGGCCTCGGCACCTTTGCCAGTGCTGGCCGCGCCGACTTTGATGTCATGCAGTAATTTGACATAGAGGCCGATCAGCGCGTCGTAGTCGCGATCTTCTTTGGGCTTGTGGTCCTGCCAGATCAGATGCTCTTTTGCATGTTTGCCAAACAGCCTGCCAAAGCTTTGCGGCAGCACATCGGCGTTTGTCGCGTCGCCGTCTGCGCAGGCTTTTGTGAAAAGGTCAAAGCGGGTCAACCCGTGATGGAGCGTAGCCATACGAAATTCCTTCAACTAAAAATGTAGGCCCTAAAAATAAATGGGCGCTGGTTCTAAAATGTCTTAAACGACGCGCATACCTTACCATAAATTGCGCCTTCGCGAAAGTAGGGGGCCTTGGCGGGGCGAAATCGCCGTTGAAAGCCTCGCGCCGCCAGCGTATAGCAGCGGGGCACGCACCCGTAGCTCAGCTGGATAGAGCGCTGCCCTCCGAAGGCAGAGGCCACAGGTTCGAATCCTGTCGGGTGCGCCAACTTTCCTTGACCGCGCAGACGTCTCGGAAGCCCGCGCAAATGCTGGCTTTCACAGGATTAAATCAAGTCAGGTCGGCGATGCGGATCGTTGATTGCGCGATCACCGCGTCCTCATTGGTCGGCACCACCAGTACCTTGCAGGACGCCTCGGGCGTCGAAATTACGACAGCGCCGTTCTCATTGGCAAACCGATCCACTTCAACGCCCAACCAGCTCAACTGGTCGCAAATCGCCTGCCGCGTGGCGGCAGAGTTCTCGCCAATACCCGCGGTAAAGATCAGCGCGTCCAGCCCGCCAATGGCCGGGATCAGCCCGGCAATCTCACAAGCGGCGCGGTAGCAAAAGAGATCAATCGCCAGCTTGGCCCGCGGATCGTCGCTGGCCTCGAGGTCCTGCATCGCGTTCGAGATGCCGGACACGCCCAACAGCCCGGATTGCTGATACAGCAGGGCGTCAATCTCAGGCACGCTCATCCCGCGCTGTTGTACGAGGTAGAGGATCACGCCCGGGTCGATCCGGCCCGAGCGGCGCCCCATCACCAGCCCATCGAGCGCGGTAAAGCCCATCGTCGTGGCCACGCTCTTTTGGTCTTTCAATGCACACAGGCTTGCCCCGTTGCCCAGATGCGCGACGACCACCCGCCCATCGGCCTCTGTGCCCAGATGCTCGGGCAGGGTCGAGGCGATGAACTCATAAGACAATCCATGAAACCCGTAGCGCAGCAGGCCTTGCTGCGACATGTCATAGGGCAGGGCGAAGAGCCTGTTCACCTCAGGTTGGGTGGCGTGAAAGCTGGTGTCGAAACACGCCACCTGCGGCAGGTCGGGACTGCGCTGTGCAATCAGGCGAACTGCGGCAAGGTTGTGCGGTTGGTGCAGCGGGGCCAGAGGCGTCAGCTCAGCCATCTGCGCCAGCTTATCCGCGTCGACCCGCGTCGGGCCGTCGAAGATTGTGCCGCCATGCACAACACGGTGTCCAACGGCGCGGATTGCATGCTGGGCCGCGTGTTCTGTGAGCCAGTCGAGCAAGATCACCGTCGCTTCCTCATGGGTGCAGTCCAGCGCCAGCGTTGGCAGCGGTAGGTTCGCCTCTTTCGGAACACTCACCGAGAACGCGGGCGCACGTTTCAGCCTGGTCACCTTACCTCGCAAGACCGGGACCAATGGGGCGTCTACCGCGTGAAGTGCAAATTTCAGGCTCGAAGAGCCAGCGTTCAGGGTCAGGACAACGTCATTCATTGAAAGAAACCTCAGGCGGTCAAGAAACAGGTGGGGCCAAAGAAAAAGCCGCCTCGAAGGCGGCTTTGCTCAGGGTATGGGCAGGGGCGTTTACCGGCCCCATGTGCGGACGACGCCGCAATCCACATGCACGAAGTTGGACCCGGAATAGCGACCAACGCCGCCCGAAGAACAGGATGCCGCAGCGCGGGCAATCTGCCCGACAGAGCGGGAGCGCAACCGCAGGTCAGCAGCCTGACCTTTCATGTGCAGCGAGTTCTTCGCCACACCGCGAGAGCGCGAGCGCAACATCGCATTGGTTTTTGGGGAACGGTAACCAGACAGCAACGTGAATGGCTCTGACGCATCCAGCAGGTTGTGAGAGGCGGACATGATGTCGATCGTGCGGGTATCCATCGAGATGGCTGCATCTTGGCGCCAGTCACGCATGAAGTAATTTACTTCCTTCAGCGCCTCTTTGATGTACTCACCTTCGATCCAGTAGATCATGTCGATGGTTTCGCCGGTACGTCCGGAGAACATCTTGATCCGGCGCACGTCACCCGCACCTCTCAAGAACCCGAACGCGTTTGAATAAACTGGGGCGGCTGTCACCGCCGTTGCCGCAAATGCACCTAGTAGCGCGCGCCGTGTCACGCTCACCGAATTACTCTTGGTCATGCGATTTCTGTCCCGTTTGCCCCGGCCGCCGCAAGCAGCCACGTGATAATTTTCCCCAGATGGCAGCGTTATGACATAGCCTCTCTGTTGGACCAAGGGCAGTCTCTCATTTACGGGTTAAAAAACTGACCAATGAGCGAAATCTCGCGCAAGACGGGGGCGAATTGCGAATTTCTCGCAGGGTGCCCATACGGCAACGCCCCCGACGAAAGCTTCAAATATCCGCGTTTTGTGAGTGGACTCTCGCGCGGGAGGATTTTTAATAGACACCATATAAGGCTGCCAAACAATCGGGGACTACAATGAGTGCTCTTTTTACACGTCGATTAACCCTCAAAATGATTTCGGCCAGCGCCGTTTCGCTGGTTCTGCCGGGCTTTGGGCTTGGTCGCGCAGATGCTGCCGTGACAGCGATGAAGCAATCCATTGCCGAGGCCAGCTCCACTGATCCGCAAATCGCCGCCTTCTATAGAGCGCGGAATTTCAAACCTATTTTCGTCTCGCAGGCCGATGGTCGACGTCGGGGTGCATTGCTCAGAGCGCTTGCTTCTGCAAAAGATCACGGCCTTCCGGAGACACGGTATAATGGGGCCGCCTTGCGCGCGCAGTTTGGGGCCGCACGGACCGCCAAGGACCGCGGCGCCGCCGAGGTGGAGGCCGCCCGGGCGTTTCTTGCCTATGCGGATGATTTGCGTTCCGGCGTTGTGAACCCCGCCGATATCGACACCTCCATCGTTGTGGAGGTGCCGCGCTACGACCGGACCCAGACCCTGCATGACTTTGTTGCCGCCAACCCGGTGAAGTTCATGAAAGGCCTCGCGCCGCGCAAACCGGAATATGTGCGCCTTCAAAAAGAGAAGCGTCGCCTTGAAAAGCTGATCGCCTCAGGCGGCTGGGGCGAGCGGGTCGGCGCAAAGTCTCTCAAGCCTGGCAATAGTGGGGCCGCTGTTGTGCAATTGCGCAACCGGATGATCCGCATGGGGTTCCTGCGACGCTCGGCTAGCCAGACCTACGACCGCGCCCTGCAAAATGCTGTTCAGAAATTCCAGATCGCACATGGGCTGGCCACGGATGGTGTGGCCGGGGCAGGGACCATCCGCGAGGTGAACCGCGACATTGACTACCGTTTGGGCCAGGTGCTGGTTGCAATGGAGCGCAACCGCTGGGCGCCAAAGCCGCTCGAAGACAAACATGTCTGGGTGAACCTGCCGGACTTCCATGTCGACATCATTGAAAAGGGGCGCTCTACCTTCCGCTCCCGTGTTGTCATCGGCAAAACCGATGAGGACCGCAAAACGCCGGAATTTTCCGACGTGATGGAGCATATGGTGATCAACCCGTCATGGTACGTGCCGCGCTCAATCACTACGAAGGAATATCTGCCCATGCTGCAACGCAACCGCAGCGCGGTGCAGCACATCCAGATCATCGGGCGCAACGGCAAGCCGGTGAACCGGGGCAATATCAACTTCGCGAAGTATAATGCGCGAACTTTCCCGTATTCGATGAAGCAGCCGCCCTCGCAGACCAATGCGCTGGGGCTGGTGAAGTTCATGTTCCCGAACAAGTACAACATCTACCTGCATGACACGCCGTCCAAGTCGCTGTTCGGTCACGAGCAACGCGCCTACTCGCATGGCTGCGTACGCGTGCACAAACCGTTCGAGTTCGCCTATGCTTTGCTGTCTGCGCAGGAGCGGGACCCCGAAGGGTTCTTCCAAGGCAAGCTGCGCACCGGCAAAGAGCGCCGCGTCGATCTGGCAGCACCGCTGCCTGTGCATCTGGCCTATTTCACGGCTTGGGTCGATGCCAAAGGTCAGGCGCAATATCGTGGCGATGTCTACGGACGCGATCAGCGTATTTTCTCCGCCCTGACCGAGGCAGGGGTTACCTTGACAACCGTTTAGGCCTAAACCTCTGCGCAAGGCGCGGGGCCCTGCCGGGGTGCCGCGCAGCAATGCGAAGGCCTGTCACATGAGCTACTCCATATCGCAGATCGCAACCGCCCTCGGCGCCCGCTTTGAGGGCGACGGTGAGCTGAGCATCACCCACGCCTCCGAGCCGCAGGACGCAGCGGCAGATGCGCTCGCGATTGCGATGGATCCCAAATATGGCGCGCGCCTGTCCGATGGCAAAGCGCAGGCGGCGATCCTGTGGGACGGGGCCGATTGGTCAGAGCTCGGGCTGAAAGCCGCAATTTTCGTGCCACGCCCGCGCTACGCCATGTCCGGGCTGACCAAGATGCTCGATGGCGGCCCAGAAATCGCCCCCGGCATCCATCCTACCGCCGTGATCGACGACAGCGCGGAGATCGGCGCGAATGCCGCAATCGGCCCGCTGGTGGTGATCGGTCGTGGGGTTCGCATAGGGGCCAACGCCCGCATCGCGTCCCATGTCAGCATCGCGCATGACACCACGCTGGGCGCGGACGCGCTGATCCTGCCCGGCGTCAGGATCGGCCCAAACGTGGCCATCGGCGACAGGCTCATCGCGCAACCCGGTGCGGTTATCGGCGCAGACGGGTTCTCCTTCGTCACCCCTGAGAAATCCGCCGTGGAAAACGCCCGCAAGTCGCTGGGCGACACAGGTGACGCGGCGCAGCAAAGCTGGACCCGCATCCATTCCTTGGGCGGGGTGATCATCGGCGATGATGTCGAGGTCGGGGCCAACGCCACCATCGACCGTGGCACGATCCGGGCCACCGAGGTGGGCAACGGCACCAAGCTCGATAATCTCGTGCATCTCGGACACAACGTTCAGGTCGGCAAAGACTGTCTGCTCTGTGGGCAAACCGGGGTGGCGGGTTCGGTCAAGTTTGGTGACCGGGTTGTGCTGGGCGGCCAATGCGGGGTGTCCGATAACATCTTCATCGGCGACGATGTGATCGCGGGCGGTGGAAGCAAAATACTCACCAACGTGCCGGCAGGCCGCGTGATCCTGGGTTACCCGGCGGTAAAGATGGAAACGCATGTCGATATGCAAAAGGCGCTGCGTCGCCTGCCGCGTTTCATGAAAGCCCAGCAATCCGCCGCTAGGGACGAAAAATAGGCACTCGCAAATTTGCCTAAAGCCGCTTAAATGCAAGGCACAAGTGCAACGAGCTCCAAGGACAACACACGAGATGGCAGCCAGCGTAAAAGATCAGGTGGTCAAGATCATCGCCGAGCAGGCGGTGCTTGAGGTGTCCGACATCTCGATGGAGGCGTCGCTGGAGGATCTTGGGATCGACTCGTTGGGCCTTGTGGAAAGCATCTTCGCTATCGAGGAGGCTTTCGATATCTCCGTGCCGTTCAACGCCAATGAGCCCGAGGCAAGTGCCTTTGATGTCTCCAGCGTGGCAAGCGTGATCGCCGCCGTAGAAGGCCTTGTGGCAGAGCAAAAGAGCTGAGCGATGAACCGGGTTGTCATCACCGGGCAGGGCACGATAAACGCGCTCGCCAGTTCGGCAGCGGACACGTTTGAGGCGTTCCGGGAGGGCCGTTGCGGCATTGGTCCCCTAGATATCCGCGACGTTGAGCGCCTCGCGATCCAGATCGGCGGACAGGTGCGTGGCTATGATCCGCAGCAGGAATTCAACCGTCAGGAAATCTCCCTCTATGATCGGTTTACGCAGTTCACGCTTCATGCGGCCCGCGAAGCCATCAGCCAGTCAGGCTTGGTTTTTCAAGGCGAGCTTGCTGCGCAATCTGGGGTCATTCTGGGCACGTCCGGTGGCGGGCTGAACACCCAAGACGAGAATTACCGTGCGGTCTATGAGGAAGGCAAAAACCGGGTTCACCCGTTTGTCGTCCCCAAGCTGATGAACAACGCCGCCGCCAGCCACGTCTCGATGAATTACAACCTCAAAGGGCCAAGCTTCACAGTGGCGACGGCCTGTGCGTCCTCCAATCATGCGATGGGGCAGGCATTCAATTTCATCCGCTCCGGCATGGCCAAGGTGATGATTACAGGTGGCTCCGAATCCATGCTGTGTTTCGGTGGGGTCAAAGCGTGGGAAGGGCTGCGGGTCATGTCCAAGGACGCGTGTCGCCCGTTTTGCGCCAACCGCAATGGCATGGTGCAGGGCGAAGGGGCGGCGGTTTTCGTCATGGAAGACTACGAATTTGCCAAGGCGCGCGGGGCCGAAATTCTGGCAGAGGTGGTCGGGTTTGCGATGACCTCGGACGCCTCAGACATTGTCATGCCGTCTCGCCAAGGGGCTGCACGCGCGATTTCCGGCGCTATGAAGGACGCAAAGATCAACCCCGCAGAGGTGGGTTACATAAACGCCCATGGCACGGGCACCACGGCCAATGACAAGACGGAATGCGCAGCCGTCTCAGATGCGTTTGGAGCTCATGCAGACAATCTTATGATGTCCTCAACCAAATCCATGCATGGCCACGTGATCGGCGGCACCGGCGCTATTGAGCTGTTGGCTTGCATCATGGCGCTGAAGGACGGGGTCATCGCCCCTACAATTGGCTATGAAGAGCCGGACCCGGAATGCGCATTGGACGTCGTGCCCAATGAGGCGCGGGATGCTCAGGTTGACGTCGTTTTGTCGAATGCGTTTGCTTTCGGCGGTTTGAACGCGGTGTTGGCGCTGCGTCGCGCCTAGCCTCAGTCGCCGGGTTTTCGCGCGGCTTCCACATACTTCGTGAACGCGTCAAAAGACGCGCTTTTGCGGGTTTTGGCCCGTGGCTTTTTCAGCTCTCTTGTCGGGTCAACATCCAAGGGCGATGAGGTTTCAATCGGCACGTCTTCTGTCGGTCTGCGAGACCGGAAAGACGCCGCTTTGTCGCCCTCAATACCTTTAAGACGAAATATATTTTCCCGTTCACTCATGGGTACTGCCCCTGAATACCGTCGAAATTGACTATGCAAGGCATGAGTGAACGCCAAATTTGTCAACAAAATGGCTGATTTAGTGTCGAAAGCTCAACTGTGGCAGATGAGCCCGCTTACGGGGCCGCTGTGATGCGCGCTGCATGGGCGCCGCGTTCGCGGTAGGGCGTGGTGTCATACTGTGCCCGGTAGCATTTCGAAAAATGCGAAGGCGACGCAAAGCCGCAAGCCAGTGCCACGTTGATCACGCTCATATCGGTTTGCATCAGCAGGTTGCGCGCTTTTTGCAGGCGAATTTCCATGTAATACCGCTTCGGGCTGCGATTGAGATACCGCCGAAACAGACGCTCCAGCTGCCGCGTCGACATGCCCACTGCTTTGGCCAGCAAAGAGGGGCTGATCGGCTCCTCGATATTGCCTTCCATCATCTGGATCACGCGGCTGAGTTTGGGATGCCGGACGCCGATGCGGGTAGGGATCGACAGCCGTTGTTGGTCCTGGTCGGTTCGGATCGAGCTGTAAATCTGCTGGTCGGCAACCATATTGGCGACGTCTTCGCCTAGATCGCTGGCCACAATATGCAGCATCAAATCAATGGACGAGGTGCCGCCCGCTGTCGTCATCCGGTTGCCATCCACGACAAAGACCGACTTGGTCAGCTCGACCTCGTCGAATTCTTCGGCAAAGCTGTCTTGGTTTTCCCAGTGGATCGTCGCCCGCTTGCCGTCCAGCAGCCCCGCGCTTGCCAGCGTAAAACTGGCCGTGCACAAGGCCCCCATCTTCACGCCCCGACGCGCCTCCCGGCGCAGCCAGTTCTGCAGCTTTTTGGTGGTCGCGCCCTGAATATCGACGCCGCCGCACAAAAGCACGATGTCGTCGCGCTGCAACTCGTCGAGATCCATGTCCAGACCGTAGCTGATCCCGGCCGAACAGGTCGCCGTCTGACCGCCTTCGCCCGCCAGTTTCCATTCATAGCTGCCCGGCACCATCCGGTTGGCAATTCGCAACGCCTCCACAGCGCCCGCAAAGCTGAGCATCGTGAAGTTTTCCATCAAAACAAAGATGAAACGCCCCTTGGCTGCCGTAGTGCCTTCTTCGGGCCGTCCTGTCTGTGCGCTGAGCGTTGTCACATCGACCTCCCAAGCCATGCAAGCCCCGGACGCAGCACAGCTCTGCTGTTCGGGCGATAGAACACCCTTAGACGAGTTTTCGACATTGGCAAGGCCCCCAATGCGCTCTAAAGAGGCAATTCATTCAAGTTTCCGCTAACATGCACGGAGCAAGACGCATGGCACAGACATGGACCAAAACCGATTGGCGCAACAAAC
This sequence comes from uncultured Litoreibacter sp., assembly GCA_947494645.1. Taxonomy (GTDB): domain Bacteria; phylum Pseudomonadota; class Alphaproteobacteria; order Rhodobacterales; family Rhodobacteraceae; genus Litoreibacter. The sequence continues at coordinate 1,371,080 of CANLVO010000001.1, read as the reverse complement.
CCCGGATCCAGATGCCGGAGTATACCGACCCGGCCAAGCTGGCCGCGGTTGAGGCCCAATTGTCCAAGTATCCGCCGCTGGTCTTTGCAGGCGAGACGCGCACCCTGCGCCAGCAGCTGGCCGCCGTCAGCCGTGGCGAGGCGTTCTTGCTGCAAGGCGGTGATTGCGCTGAAAGCTTCGCCGATTTCTCCGCCGATGGCATCCGCGACACGTTCAAGGTGATGCTGCAAATGGCCATGGTGCTCACCTACGGCGCCAAGGTCCCTGTGGTCAAAATCGGCCGCATGGCAGGTCAATTCGCCAAGCCGCGTTCCGCCGACACCGAAACCAAGGACGGCGTCGAGCTGCCAAGCTACCGTGGCGACATCATCAACGAGCTAGACTTCACGCCTGAAGCCCGCATCCCGGATCCTGCCAAGATGCTGCAGGCCTACACGCAGGCCGCCGCCACGCTGAACCTGCTGCGCGCGTTTTCTAAAGGCGGCTATGCCGATGTGCATCAGGTCCATTCTTGGACGCTGGGCTTCACCGCAAGCGAGCAGGCCAAGGAATTCCGCGAGATGGCGAACCGCATTCAGGACTCGCTCGATTTCATGGCCTCGGCCGGGCTCACCTCGACCACCAATGCCGAACTGGCGTCGGTTGATTTCTACACGTCCCACGAGTCGCTGCTTCTTGAATATGAAGAGGCGCTCACTCGTGTCGATTCTACCTCTGGCAAATGGCTGGCGGGTTCCGGCCACATGATCTGGATCGGTGACCGCACGCGGCAGCCTGACGGGGCGCATGTCGAGTTCGCCAAAGGCGTGATGAACCCGATCGGGCTGAAATGCGGACCCACCATGACGACCGGGCACCTCAAGTCGCTGATGTCGACGCTGAACCCTGACAATGATCCGGGCCGCCTGACCCTGATCGCACGGTTTGGCGCGGGCAACGTGGCCGAGCACCTGCCGCGCCTCATCAAGGCGGTGCAGGAGGAAGGCGCCAACGTCGTTTGGACCTGTGATCCAATGCATGGCAACACGATCAAATCGACCTCGGGATACAAGACCCGGCCCTTCGATTCCGTGTTGCGTGAGGTCCGGGAATTCTTCGCGGTGCACAAGGCCGAGGGTACGGTCCCCGGCGGCGTTCATTTCGAGATGACCGGCGCGGATGTAACGGAATGCACAGGCGGTGTCCGTGCGGTTACAGACGAGGACCTGTCGGATAGGTACCACACGGCGTGTGACCCACGGCTCAACGCGTCGCAATCGCTTGAGTTGGCGTTCCTGGTGGCTGAAGAGCTGTCAGACCGTGCCAACGCGCAGAAACGCGCGGCTGGGTAACGCAGGCTACTTTACGACACGCAGATACGGCACGCCGGTCGGCGTGTCGTCATCGCCAAACACTCTACTTGCAACGGGCTTTGCGCCGAAAGGTGTGGCTGCTTCGGCAAATCCCGCGTTGGCCGGAATTTTGGTTTCTTGGTAAATGCGTGCCCCTGTTTTAAGGCAGGTCCGCTCCACCTGATCGACGTTAAAGCGCCGGGGCGGGATGCCGACAATGCCTTCGGTGACAAAACATCCCATCGCGCGGTCCACCTCACCCTTGTCGCCCTTCAACGGCAGCACAAGCAACCGCCCGGTCATCGCAGGCGCATTCGGCGGGGTAGAGCTAAGCTGATAGTCTTGGATTTCTGGCGTGGCAAACATCGCCTCCAGCGTCGCGCTGAACTTGGCCCGACCGCTGGGCTCAATGACAGAGCGCATATGCATCCCGCGCAGTTCCATCCCCATCAATTCATTCAGTGCCATGCCCGCCACCCGAAACCGGGTATCACCGGCACTTTGACGGTCCAGAATGAAGCAATTTTCAAGAAAAGAAGACATATCGCGCGGGTCAACCTCTGAGCGTAACGGCATCAATCGCCCCGCACGCAAGCTGTCCCAATAACGTCTGATCTCGGCAATCGGTGGATGGGTCATGGCGTCCAGATAGGTTCCAAACTCTAGAATGTTCTTCGGCAGTTCGGAGGGCCGAGTTACCTCAGCCGGGAAAGGGGAGTCGGGGTCGAAAGACATCACGTTACCTCAAATGTTGCTCAACATCCCTCCCCACGAAAGACATCGAAACGGGACGCAGCATTCAAGTTGGCTTTCGGCCTAGCTGCCAGTTCTTAACGTCTCCTTAATATGGACGATTTGAGCGAAATTGCATCTTGCGAAAGTGTTAAACGGTTAATCGGCCCGCTCATTGCCCTTGCAGCCCTCGTGTTGTTTAAAGAGGCCAAAGCAGGGGGATGAGTATGGTTCAGTCAATGACAGGCTTCGCGGCCCAGTCCGGTGCAACCGCAGGTGTCAGCTGGACCGTTGAGATCAGAGGCGTCAATGCCAAGGGCCTTGATATTCGCGTCCGCGCCCCTGAGCGGATGACCGGCTTTGACCAGACGCTGAAAGCTCGCCTGCAAAAGTCGCTGACCCGTGGCAATATCAATGTCTCCGTCCGTACCGAACAGGAAGGCGGCACGCATGCGGTTCAGATCAACGAGGAAACGCTGGACGGTTTCCTGCAAGCGCTGACCAAGACCGAAGCACAGGCTAAAAAAGCAGGGGTTGAACTGCGCCCGGTATCGGCTACCGATTTGATGGGCCTGCGCGGCGTGATCGGCACAGGCGATGAAAGCGCCGCCATCCCACCCGAGGCTGATGTTCTAAGGACCGCAGACGCAGCACTCGCCGATTTCATCGAGATGCGCACCCGTGAAGGGGCTGCGCTAAAGACTGTGCTCGAAGACAGTCTGAGCGGCGTCGAAGACCTTGTCAGCCAATCCGCCAATATTGCCGAGGCCCGCAAGGACACTGTCGCTGAGACGCTGAAAGCCAATCTGGCAACCGTGATGAGCAACACTGACGGCGCAGATCCGGACCGGGTCGCTCAGGAACTCGCTTTGCTCGCCGTCAAAGCCGACGTCACCGAAGAGATCGACCGCCTCCGTGCCCATGTCGCGGCCGCCCGTGCTTTGCTATCTGAGGGCGGCGCGATGGGGCGCAAGCTGGATTTCCTGATGCAAGAGTTCAACCGGGAAGCCAACACGCTCTGCTCGAAATCCGGCTCGACCGAGCTGACCCGCGTAGGTCTTGACCTCAAAGCGCTGATTGATCAGATGCGCGAGCAAGTCCAGAACGTGGAGTAGACCCAGATGGCCACCAGACGCGGCATCCCGATCATTCTGTCCTCGCCCTCTGGTGCGGGCAAATCCACGCTCTCTAAGTTGCTGATGAAATGGGATCCGACGATCAGCTTCTCCGTCTCCGCGACAACGCGCGCCCCGCGCGTGGGCGAAGAAGACGGGCGCGAATATTACTTCCGCACCCGCGCGCAGTTCCAACAGATGGTCGCCGGTAACGAGATGCTGGAACATGCTGAAGTGTTCGGCAATTTCTACGGCTCACCCCTCGGCCCCGTCGAAGAGGCGCTGCAAGCCGGGCGCGACGTGATCTTCGACATTGACTGGCAAGGTGGCCAACAAATCCGCGGCTCCGCTCTGGCCGCTGATCTGGTCACGATCTTCATTCTGCCGCCCTCGATTGACGAGCTTGAAAAACGGCTCCGGGCGCGGGGGCAGGATAGCGACGAGGTCATCGCGGACCGGATGACCAAAAGTGCAGATGAGATCAGCCATTGGGCGGAATATGATTACTGCATCATTAACCACGACATCGCCGACAGCGAGGAGCAGCTTAAGGCAATCTTAACGGCAGAACGGCTCCGGCGGACGCGACAGTCGGGATTGGTCGATTTCGTCCGCGATTTAAATGTACAATTTGGGAAACGGGGCACATGAGTTTGTACAAATTGGGGCAAAACGCACCTGAGCTGCCCGGAAGCGGTGATTTCTGGATCGCGCCGGATGCCAATCTGATCGGGCAAGTGATATTAAAGGAAGCCACCTCGATATGGTTTGGCGCCACCCTGCGCGGCGACAATGAACCAATCATTGTGGGCGAAGGCTCGAATATTCAGGAAAACTGCGTGCTGCACACCGATATAGGAAGCCCGCTAACTATTGGAAAAGGTTGTACTATTGGCCACAAGGCCATGCTGCATGGCTGCACCATCGGCGATGGCAGCCTTATCGGTATGGGGGCCACGGTGCTCAACAATGCAGTGATCGGAAAAGGTTGCCTGATCGGCGCAGGCGCCTTGGTGACAGAGGGCAAAGTCATCCCCGACGGCACTATGGTCTTGGGGTCCCCGGGCAAGGTCGTGCGTGATTTGAATGACAAGGAAAAACAAGGCCTTATCGCCTCTGCTTTAAGTTACCAAAGCAACATGCGCCGCTTCCGCACGCAGCTGCAACAGCTTTAGAACCGCAGCGACACCGCACTATCGGAATGCCCCACCTGCGGCGGTTGCTCTATCGCTTCAAGAGCCGCTTTCAACAGCACAAACTGAATTTGCGCCGACCCAATCGTCACATCGCTCTGCCGCGTCAGGCTCGCCCAAAGCTCTGGCTGGAACTTGATCGCCGGGCCGTACGCCTGCAACTGCCAGTTGCCCCGATCCGCATTGATCACAATCTCTCCGCCCTGTGGAAGCGTTGTTTCTATACACATCAGGGCCAAAAAGGCGACTTTCGCCTCCGTGCGCGAAGGGTCCGACGGCGGCTCCCACCGCACCTTCAGACGCCCGCCGCCATAACATCCGTCGAGCAGTTTCAGGATTTCGGAGCGTGCCAACATCTGCGCGCCGGTCGAGCCGCCCAAAGCGACACGGAAGAATTTGACCCGCGCATTCGCACTCGCCACGGCCTCTTCGATCAGCTTCATCTCGGGCGAGCTTGCCACGCCAGACATGGTCAGCAACTCCACCCCATTGCTGATCGCGCCCAAAGGGCTGATAAGGTCATGGCAAATACGCGATCCGAGCAGCGAAGCGCTGTCTTTGAGGTCAATAGCCATGTGATCTGGTCCAAGGGAATGTGCCATGATGGAAGAACTGAACTCTCTGTTGGAGCCGGGCATGTTGGTCAGCCACCCGGACGCGCCCGACTGGGGGCTTGGACAAGTTCAATCCAACATTAATGGTAAAATAACAGTTAACTTTGAGCATCAAGGCAAGGTTACAATAAATGGGGCCCAGGTTTTGCTCACCATTGAGCAACGGGCGGGATAAAGGTCAGGTCGTGCAAGGCGTCAAGTTCAATACACACACTCAAACAGAGGACAGCACCAGCTGGCAAGCCAATTCGTTAATGCTGTCGGAACGTCGCGTATGCTTTGGTCTGCTCCTACAGTGATGGAAACCATTTCTCAATTTCAGCTGCGGTTGGCGCAGACGCCGCAGGATGTGCGGGGCGCCGGGCGGTTGCGATACCGTGTGTTCGTGGAGGAACTGGGCGGCGATGGCCCCGCAGTAGACCATGCCGCGCGGATCGAACGGGACGCGTTTGATGACCACACCGACCAGCTTGTTCTGGTCGATCCTGCGCGCGATCCTGAGGCCGGTGACCACGTGATCGGTGTGTACCGCCTGATGCGGCCGGAGCAATACCAGCAGGCCGGACGCTACTATTCCGATGCGGAGTATGACCTCTCGCCGCTTCTAGCCTCTGGACGGCGGCTCCTTGAGCTTGGCCGGTCTTGTGTAGATGCCGAGCATCGCGGCGGCACAGCGATGTTTCAGCTTTGGCAGGGTCTGGCCCGCTACGTCGCGCGTCATCAGATCGATATCCTCTTTGGTGTGGCCAGTTTTCACGGAACAGATCCGGAGGCCCTTGCGCAGCCGTTGTCCCATCTTCACCACGCTCACTTGGCCCCGGCAGAGCTGCGCCCAAGAGCGCGGAGCCATCAGCGCATGGACCTCGTGCCTGCCGCCGAGATTGACAGACCGGCGGCCATGAAGGCCACGCCGTCGCTCATCAAGGCCTATCTCAGATTGGGGGGCGTTGTTGGTGAGGGCGCCTTTATCGACAGGGCCTTCAACACCGTCGATGTCTGTCTGGTCCTTGATACCGCGCGTATGTCGGCCAAACATCGGGACCTCTACACAAAGCCACGCCCGTGACTTGGAGAGATGTCCCTGAACCGGAGCTGTCCCGGCCAGATGCGGCTGGCTGGCTGCGAGCGGTGCTGCGTGGCGTACCTCTGGCTTTGCTGATTTTCGGAGGTTTTGTCCTGCTGCTGCTCCTGCGGCTCATTGAGCGGCCCCTCTTTGGCCCGCAGCGCCCCATGACGCCGTTTATCACCCGTTTTGTTTGCCGAACGGCGCTGCGCATCCTCGGTATTCGCTACACGGTCCACGGCAAGCCGATGGATCATCCCGGCGGGGTCGTCAGCAACCACGCGTCCTGGCTTGATATCTTGTCTTTAAACGCATCCCAGCGAGTCTATTTTGTATCGAAAGCCGACGTTGCCGCGTGGCCCGGAATTGGCATGCTGGCCCGGGGCGTAGGCACCGTGTTCATTCGACGCGATCCACGGGATGCGGGCGCGCAGAAAACGACGTTTGAGGCACGCTTACACGCCGGCCATAAGTTGTTATTTTTTCCAGAAGGCACGAGCAGCGACGGGTTGCGGGTTTTGCCATTTAAATCAACGCTTTTTGCGGCGTTCTTCAGCGACACATTGCGGGAGTTCAGCTATATTCAACCGGCCTCTGTCAGCTACATCGCTCCGGACGCGAAGAACCCGCATTTCTACGGCTGGTGGGGCGATATGGAATTTGCGCCGCATATGCTGCAGGTGCTGGCCGCGCCCAAACAGGGGCGCATTGAGGTCACGTATCATGCGCCGCTAAAGGTCGCGGATTTCGCAGATCGCAAACAGCTTGCTGCGGCTTGTGAAGCTGCGGTGAGTAGCGGGCTCAGCGTATCGGAGCGGTCAGAGCCTTAAGGGCCTCCAGCGGCGCTTCATTTGACCAGATTTCCGGCCCAATGGCGAAGAAGTCTGCGAAGGGCGCGAAGGTCTCGACCGTTTCCAATGTCAGGCCACCTTCGGCCACAATGGGCAGCTCGATCATCTCGGACCACCACTGAAAATCCTCACGCGCCGCCAATGCGCCTGCGCCGAGCCCCGTGTCGCTCAATGGACCGAGCGCCACATAATCCGCGCCGCTTTCGCCTGCATTCATCCCCTCATGGCGCGACGCTCCGGCAAATGCCCCAATGACGACGTCCGCTCCAAGCTCCTTGCGGGCGTAGCGTACGGTGCGTGCGCCGTCGGTCAGATGCACGCCGTCGAGCCCTAGCTTTTCGACCAACCTGACATGGGTATCGAGGATCAATGGCACGTCGCGGGCATGACATGTCTCGCGCAACAGATCAGCGGCGCGGCTGACATCATCTTCATCAGACGTGGCCAGCGCGAGCCTTACGCAGGCAATATCGACCTGATCCATAATCTCGGCCAAGGTCGCGGGAAAGCTGGACAGCTCAATCTGGGGCGGGGTGATCAGGTAAATCTGAGGGGCCTGCGGGCCGTCTTCATCTGGTAGGGCGGGATGGGTCATATGCGGGCCTTCTCTTTCGGCCTTGTCTTAACGCTGGGGATGCCAGCTCACAAGGGCATTGCAGGCGGGGCTGCTGCTCGCGTAAACCGCCTGCAACACAAAGGAATTCGCAGATGTCCGGCACTGATCACAACGCGCAGCCCGGCTGGGATGGCCCGCAACCTGTTATCGTGCTCGTCGACCCGCAGATGGGGGAGAACATCGGAGCCGCAGCGCGTGGGATGCTGAATTTCGGGTTAGAGCATATGCGGCTGGTTAACCCGCGCGACGGTTGGCCCAATCCAGCGGCCACCGCGACTGCGTCAGGCGCGGCCAAGGTGCTTGATAAGCTCGGCGTTTTTGACACCACCGCGCAGGCCGTGGGTGATCTGGATTACGTCTACGCCACGACGGCACGCAGCCGCGATCTGACCAAGCCCGTGGTGACGCCCGAGACAGCGATGGGTCAGGCCCGAGCAATGATCGGCGAGGGCAAGAAGGTCGGCGTACTTTTTGGGCCAGAACGCGCAGGGTTGGAAAACAGTGATGTGGCGCAGGCCAATGCGATTATCTCAGTGCCGGTAAACCCCGGCTTTGCGTCGCTCAACCTGTCGCAATGCGTGTTGCTGACGGCCTATGAATGGCGCAGACAATCGGAGGCGGGCCAGATCGAAATGCCTGACATCGAGCAGGCCGCTCAGCATGAAATTGACGCGCTCTATGCCCATTTCGAGGAGCGGCTGGATGTCGCTGGCTTCTTCTTTCCCGAGACCAAGGCGGCTTCCATGAAGCTGCACCTGCGCAACATGTTATCGCGCATGCCGCTGACCCCGCAGGACGTGCAGATTTTTCACGGGATGCTGCGGCAATTCGTGCGTTGGAAAACCCGTGGCTAACAGTTGCCGCCCGGGATGTGGGGGCCTAGGTTACGCTCGACCAAGCGGAGGCAGAAATGGCTGAGAAACGTTCGATATTCGAGGAGGTCTCGACGGCCGAAAAACCTGCGACGTCAGCAGGCGTGATTGACCGCGCCAAACGTCCCGGCGCGCGTGGCGCGATCCGGGTCTGGCTTATGGCGCTCTTTGCCTTGGTTGTGCTGATGATTGCCGTGGGCGGGGCCACGCGGCTGACGGATTCAGGGCTGTCGATCACCGAATGGAAACCCGTCACCGGAGCCATCCCGCCTATGAGCGCAGAGGTCTGGAACGAGGAGTTTGAGAAATATAAGCAGATCCCCGAATTCCAATTGCAAAACAACCGCATGACGCTTGAGGAGTTCAAAGTCATTTATTGGTGGGAATGGGGCCATCGGCAGCTTGGCCGCGTCATCGGTTTGGTCTGGGCCTTGGGTTTTGCCTATTTCGCCCTGCGCAAACAGGTGCCTGCGGGCTGGAACGGGCGTCTATTGCTTCTCGGGGCAATGGGTGGCCTTCAGGGCTTCATAGGCTGGTGGATGGTGTCTTCGGGCTTGGAAGGAACACGGCTGGACGTGGCCTCTTACCGGCTCGCGATCCATCTTGGGCTGGCCTTCGTGATACTTGGACTGATCTGCTGGTTTGTGTTAAAGCTGGGTCGCACAGAGGCGCAGTTGATGCAGGCGCGCAGGCATGCCGAGCCGCGTCTGAGGCGGATGGTCACTGGGTTGATGCACGCGGCGTATCTGCAGGTCATTCTGGGTGCCTTGGTCGCTGGTATCGATGCAGGTCGCACCTATACGGACTGGCCCCTGATGGGCGGCGACGTCTTCCCAGCTTTGGCCTTCGAGCTAAGCCCATGGTGGGTCAATTTCTTCGAGAACGAAGCGCTGGTGCAGTTCAACCACCGCCTTCTGGGCTATATCGTTCTCATCTTCGGGCTGGTCGTGTGGCGGCGGTCCCGCAGCTCTGGCAATCGCGCCACCAAACAGGCCTATGACTGGGTGGCGGTGATGCTCTTTGGCCAGATGGTTTTGGGCATTGGCACGGTGCTTTATGCAGCTCCGGTGCATCTTGCGCTGGTGCATCAGTTCGGCGCGGTGGTGCTCATCTGCCTGATCCTGCGCGCCCGTTTCCTGACCATGTATCCAAGCGAACAATCTGTAAGGGGACCCGCATGAGCGCCTATGACCAATTGATGGCCTATGAGCGGGTGACACAGGCCTTGGGGTCTGTTGCAGGCCGCACGGGCTGGGATCAGGAAACCATGATGCCTGCAGGCTCTGCCGCGTTACGTGCAGAGGAGATGGCCGCCCTGGAAGAGGTGCTGCACGCGCGGCGCACAAACCCGAAACTCGGAGATCTGCTAGAGGCGGCGGAGAGCGCAGATGACGTCTCTCGCGCCAACCTGCGCCATATCCGCAGGTCCTTTGATCGGGCCACCAAAGTCCCAGCGACATTGGCGACCGCGATCGCGCGCCATACCTCCAAAGGGCAGGGCATTTGGGCCGCCGCACGGGCGGAGAATGACTTTGCCAGCTTCGCACCAACCCTGACGGAAATGATCCGCCTGAAGCGCGAAGAGGCGGCCTGTCTTGCGGCGGGCGGCGATCTCTATGATGCGCTGCTTGATGATTACGAGCCGGGCGTCACCGGGGCGGAGCTGCAATCCATGTTTGACCGGATGCGCCCACGCCTTGTGGACCTGCGCGCTCAGGTCTTGGCTGAAGACGGCCCTGCGCCAATAGACCATGCCTTTGATGAAGCCGGTCAGATGGCACTGTCCACTGTGCTGGCCAGAACCTTCGGGTATGATCTTGAGATCGGCCGGATCGACAAGGCGGTGCACCCGTTCAGTTCGGGCTCAGGTACAGATGTGCGGATCACCACCCGGACCAGCCCGCGCGATCCGTTCAATTGCTTTTACTCAACCATCCATGAGGTGGGCCATGCCTGCTATGAGCAGGGCATCGACCGTGCCTATGAGCTGACGCCCTTGGGCGCGGGCGTGTCGATGGGCGTGCATGAAAGCCAATCGCGGATTTATGAAAACCAGCTTGGCCGCTCACGCGCCTTTACGGGCTGGCTCTTTGGCCAGATGCGCGATCAGTTTGGCGATTTCGGCGTGGCTGATGAGGATGCGTTTTACCGTGTCGTGAACCGGGTGGGCTCGGGCTATATCCGCACCGAGGCCGATGAGGTGCATTACAATCTGCACGTCATGCTGCGCTTTGATTTGGAGCGCCAGCTGGTCGACGGTCGGTTGGAAGTCGCTGATCTGGAAGAGGCCTGGAACGAACGGTTCGCGGCGGATTTCGGAACGGCGGTGGATGTGGCCTCTAACGGGGTCTTGCAGGACGTGCATTGGTCGTTCGGGCTGTTCGGATATTTCCCGACCTATACGCTGGGCAATGTTTATGCGGGGTGTTTGTATCAAAGCCTTCGCGGGGCCGTACCGGCGCTGGACGACCAACTCGCGAAAGGCGACACAAGTGCTGCGACGGGCTGGCTGCGGGAGAACCTGCAGCAGTTTGGTGGTCTACGCGAGCCGCGTGAGACGATCCGGCATGCCTGCGGATTTGAGCCGACAGAGGCGCCTTTGCTGGACTATCTCGATGCCAAATTCGGAGCGCTCTACGGGCTTTGATGGGGCTTCGGCTTTTTTGCCAGAGCGAAGCTAGACCGCGCACCTGTTTGGGAGCGCGCGTGTTCACTTTAACAGCCTGTTACTCAGCGGCGATCTTGATGACTGGTTCCATGCGGGCCAGGATCTCGTCTGAGAGGTGGCACTTGACCTGATGGCCCTGCGCCAGATTGCGCACGGGCGGCACCTCTTTATCGCAGAGGCCTCCGGGGACCTGATCTTTCCAGCGGCAACGGGTCTGGAACGGGCATCCCGAAGGTGGGTTCATGGCAGAGGGGATGTCGCCCTCCAGCACGATATGTTGCTTCTCGATGCTGGTATCGGCGATCGGCACAGCAGAGAGCAGTGCCTCCGTATATGGGTGATAAGGCGGCTGGAACACCTGATCGGTCGTGCCCATTTCGACCACATGGCCAAGATACATTACCATAACGCGATCAGATAGATAGCGGACGATGCTCAAGTCGTGGCTGATGAACAGGAGCGTGGTTTTATTCTCGCGCTGGATCTCCATCAGCAGGTCCGTGACGGCCGCCTGAACCGACACATCGAGGGCCGAAACAGGCTCGTCTGCGACCACAATCTTGGCGTCACCGGCAAATGCGCGAGCGATACCTACGCGTTGTTTTTGCCCACCTGACAGCTGGCGCGGCATGCGCGTGGCGAACTCTCGCGGCAGTTTCACCAGATCAAGCAGTTCCAGCATGCGGGTTTCGCGGGCTTTCTCGCTGTCGCCGATGCCGAAGATTTCCAGCGCTCGGATGATCTGGCGGCCCACGGTCATGGACGGGTTCAGCGTATCAAACGGGTTTTGGAAGACCATTTGCACGTTGGAAATGGTTTTCGTGTCGCGTTCTTCGATTGGCGTGTCTTGAATCTCGGCGTTGTTTAGCAGGATTTTACCATCCGTTGCCGTTTCCAGCCCCATGAGAACTTTGGCGAAGGTGGATTTGCCGCAACCGGACTCGCCGACGATGGCCAGTGTTTCGCTTTCGCGGGCCTCGAAACTGAGGGTTTCATTGGCTTTCACGACCTTCTTGTTGCCGCCGCCAAAGAGCGCGTTGGCCGCGACCTCGTAGTATTTCTTCAGGTTGTCCATCCGCAGCACCACGTCGCCCGGTGCGGGCTTCTCGGTTTGCGCGCCGGCAGAGATCGGGGCGTTCCAGTCGATTTCCATAAACTTCAAGCAGCGCGTTTCATGCCGGTCGCCGCTGAGCACGGGGTACATGTCGATCTGTGATTGGTCGCACAGGCCGGGCTCAAAATAGTCGCAGCGAGGCCCGAAATTACACCCCTGAGGGCGCTCATGGGGCAGGGGGAAGTTGCCCGGAATGGCCACCAATGGCCGGGCGTTCTTGTCCGCACCGGGCAGCGGGATGGAGCGGAACAGCGCTTGCGTGTAGGGGTGCTGCATCTCGTCGAAGACGTCAGAAATCTTACCAGTTTCAACGGTTTCGCCGGAATACATAACGCAAAGACGGTCGCAGGTTTCGAGAACCAGACCAAGGTTGTGGGAGATGAACAGCATCGAGGTGCCGTATTTCTTGCCGAGGTCTTTGACCAGTTCGACGACCGCCGCCTCCACGGTCACGTCGAGCGCTGTGGTGGGCTCGTCGAGGATCAGGAGCGAGGGTTTCGACATCAAGGCCATGGCGATGACGATGCGCTGTTGCTGGCCGCCGGAGAGCTGATGCGGGAAGCTTTTGAGCATGCGTTCGGGGTCGGGCAGTTTGACGTCTGTGACCACTTCCAAGGCCCGCGCGTAAGCCTCCTTTTCCGACACGCCCTCATGGATCATCGGCACTTCCATGAGCTGCTTGCCGATCCGCATGGCGGGGTTAAGGGAGGCCATAGGCTCTTGATAAATCATGGCAATCTGGCTGCCACGGATGTCACGCAATTCTTCGGCGCTCATCTCGCCAAGGTCGCGGCCTTTAAACTTGATGGAGCCGCCGACGACGCGCCCGTTGACGCCCAGATCCTGCATGACGCCCAAAGCAACGGTGGATTTACCGCAACCGGATTCGCCCACCAGACCCATGGCCTCGCCGGGCATGACGGTGCAGGAAAAATCCATGACAGCAGGGATTTCGCGCAGCCGGGTGAAGAAGGAAATGGAGAGCTTGTCGATCTCCAGAATGGGGCCGTCATAGGTCTCGTCTACAGCCATTAACCTTCTCCTCTCAGCGTCATTTGGGGCATACACAATGCGTACACAACCCGTACACATCGCGTCGTGACACGGTGTCCAGACGCGGTGTTAACTATTGTCTTCAGGTGCCCCAATTGAGAGGGGTGCCGGCCCGCGAAAAAGCTGTGCTTTTTCGCTACACCGCACTTGGTCGATTTTTGGGAAAAATCGACCATCAGTCTCTCAGGCTTTCTTCGCGAAGCCCGTCGGCCAGCAAGTTCAGGCCCAACACCAAGCTCATCAGTGACAAGGCGGGTGCGATGGCCGGGTGGGGGTAGACGCTAAGCAAGCGGCGGCCCTGGTTGATCGTGGTGCCCCAGTCGGGGCTTTCGGGGCTGAGGCCGAGGCCGAAGAAGCCCAGGGTGCCCAGAAGGATTGTAGTGTAGCCGATGCGCAGGCAGAAATCGACGATCAGCGGCCCGCGCGCGTTGGGCAGGATTTCCCACAGCATGATGTACCACGGTCCTTCGCCACGGGTCTGGCCCGCAGCCACGTAGTCGCGGGTTTTTATGTCAAGCACCAGACCGCGCACGATCCTGAAGACCGTGGGCGCGTTCACGAAGACCACGGAGACGAAAACGATCAACACGCCCGCATCCATGGAAACCTGGCCCAACGGATCGGCATCCCATGCAAGGCCCAGATAGAGCCAGCCGCCGATCAGAATGGTCACGCCCACAAACAGGTTCCGTTTGGAGGGTTGCGTGAAATAGCGCGACTGCCAGAGGACCAGCAGGAAGATCACCGGGAAAAGGAACAGCACCGCTGCCATGGCGCGAGGGAACGTGATGCCTTTGCCAAAGACAGAGAACATCTCGTAGCTGCGGATTTCGGGCGTGACGAGAAGGAAGAACAGCAGGATCACCGGGAAGGCGAGAACCAAGTTGGCCAGAAAGCTGATGATCGTGTCAAAGCGTCCACCGTAATAGCCTGCCGGCAGGCCAAGTGTGATGCCAACCATGAAGGCAAAGGCCGTCGCGGCAGGGGCAATCAGCAATACGGTGATCGAACCTGATACCATGCGCGAGAACACATCACGCGCCAGCGTGTCGCCTCCCAGCAAGTAATGCGGGAACTCACCCTCCTCGGCGCCGCGCAGGGGCGTGCCGGGGACCTTGTTCTTCATGCCGGATTCCTGAACCAGCACCTCATGGGTGATGATCATGTCGAAAAGCCCTGCGAAAATGGCAGTGAAGACCCAGAACATGGTCAGGCCGAAACCGACCATGCCGATGGGACTGTCAAAGAGCTTTCCGTAGAGGCCCAGCTTGCGCTTGAACGTGATCGACAGCACGAAGGTAGCCAAAAGCGCGATCCACACAGGAAGGAAACGTTGCCCGATCTCTCCGATGATGCCAGCCGCGCCATAAGGAGAGACGATGCCGCCCATCAGATAGACAATGGCGAGGATCAGCAGCGCGAGCAGGCTGACTAAGGCGAGGCGGCCCAGAAGTTCCGTCACGCCGTTGCCAGCGATGGCCGTGGTCTCATTGATGGCGCGCACTTGCGGCACGGGGCTCACGAAACTGGCGACAACATAGGCGAGGGTCGAGCCGATAAAGACGACGGCGGCGACAAGAAACAAAGGGTTCAGCGCGGTGCCGAGGCTGCCTGTCCAGGTTAACGGGTCCATTGATCAGCCCTCCCTTACGAAATTCGGATACGTGGGTTCAGGAACACGTAGCCGATATCTGAGATCAGCTGCGTGACGAGCACCACGAAAACAGCGACAACCGAGCAGCCCAGAAGCAGCTGGATGTCATTGGTGGAGGCGGCCTGCACCAGCAGCCAGCCGAAGCCCTTGTAGTTGAAGAGCGTCTCGGTGATGACCACGCCCGTCAGCAGGTACGGGAATTGCAGCATGATCACCGTGAAGGGGGCAATCAGCGCGTTGCGGAGCGCGTGTTTCAGGACGACCGTGCGGAAGTTCACACCTTTCAGCCGGGCGGTGCGGATATATTGCGCGGTCATCACCTCGGCCATAGAGGCCCGTGTCATCCGGGCGATATAGCCCACGCCATACAGCGCGATGGTGGCCACCGGCAGGGTGAAGTTGGCCCATGTGATGTCTTCCATGGCGGACGTCGCGGAGCCTTTCAGCAGCGTGCGCCCCGATATCCAGCCCATATCCGCCAGAAACGCATTGAGCGGCGAGGCGGAGGCCGCGAAGACCGCGATGAAAATAACGCCTGACACATATTCAGGCGTGGCTGAGGAGGCGATGGCAAAGGTCGACAGAGACCGGTCCATGCGCGAGCCCTCCCGCATGCCTGCCAGAATGCCGATGATCAGCGCAGCCGGGATCATCACCGCGAAGGCGGCAAGCGCCAGCCAGCCGGTGAGGCCCAGCCGTTTGGAGATGATCTCGCCCGCGTCATCCTTGAAGGTGACCGACTGGCCCCAGTCGCCTTGCAACACGCCGCAATAGGTGGGCGCGTTTGCGGGGTCAGAGCCCGGTGCAATGCAGCGGCCTGTGATGGTGCCGTCCTCGTCGGTGAAAGTGTGGCCCGGCAGGATTCCCAACCATTGGCCATAGCCCTTGAAGACCGGCTCCAGATAGCCCTCCCGATCCAGATAGCTGGCCACGGCCTCGTCCGACATGCGGAAGTTGCCTTGCGTCTTGGCCAGCTTTTCGAGGTTCGGGTAAAGGGTCGTCATGAAGTAGACGATGAAGGTCAGGCACAAAGCCGTCAGCAGCATCACCCCGACACGCCGGAGGAGAAACAGTCCCATGGGAATTCCCTGTTAGTGCGGTTGCCCCGGGACAGCCTGACCCATTCTAGCTAGGGCCTTTGAGTGACCTGGCGGGGAAGCTGAAAAAGGGCCGCCTCTTTGCAGAGGCGGCCCTTTTTCATGTCTCAGTTAGGCTTTGAGGGCCCACTTATAGATTTGTGGCAGATAGGCGATGTGCATATCCACGCCCACAAGGTTGTCCTTGTGGTGACGCGAGATTTTGCGCCAGTACGGCTGGATCGTCACACCTTCTTCAATGACCATGCTTTGCAGTTTGCCCATCACCTCGCGGCGGGCCTCTACGTCAGCAATGGAGTTGGCTTCAGCCAGCAGCGCGTCGAACTCGGCATTGGCCCAGCCAAACTCGTTCCATGCCTCGCCAGAACGGTAAGCCAGCGACAGCACTTGTGTGCCGAGCGGACGGTGGTTCCAGTTGGTCGAGGAGAACGGGTACTTGGACCAGTCGTTCCAGAAGGTCGAGCCCGGCATGATGGTCCGCTTGACGTTGATGCCCGCGTCGCGCAGCTGGGCTGCCACGGCGTCGGTTGTGTCCATGCGGTAGCCGCCGTCGATAGAGATCAGCTCATGCTCGTAGTCGCCCATGCCTGCTTCTTCCATCAGCGCCTTGGCGCCAGCGGGGTCATGCGGGATACGGGTGACGTCTGCATTGTGTTCGGGGTGAACCGGGCCCACGTGGCAGTTGTCAGCGGTCTCGCCGATACCGGCCAGACCCAGCTCAAGCAGAACAGCGTTGTCGCAAGCCATGGCCAGCGCCTGACGGACGCGCTTGTCCTCGTAGGGGCGCTTGCCGTCAACTTCGGCCAGCTGGTTGGGGCGGATAACCAGGGTCGCACCTGAGGTAACCTCGGAATGCACCAGACCGAGGCTCGACATCACTTCGATGAATTCGCCTTGGCTTTCCCAGTTCATGTCGATCTCGTCGGCCTCGTAGGCGGCAAGATGTGCTGCCGGGTCGGTGCCGTAGTCGATGAACTCGATGCGATCGAGGAATGCGCCTTTGCCAGCGGCATAGCCCCACCAGTCGTGGCCTTCGTTGCGGACCAAAACGGATTTGACGCCCACTTCGTGGCTTTCGTTCAGGTAAGGCCCGGTGCCCAGCTGGTTGCCCAACATGTCGTCGCCGTTGAAGCCCGCAGGCACGATAGCAGCCGGGTAGTCGGCCATGCCAGCAACAAGCGTGATGTCAGGCGCAGGCAGGTTCAGCACGACGGTGTGCGGGCCGGTGACCTCGATGGCGCCCGGCAGCGCTTTGTTGTCTTCGCCGATCAGGATCGCGAAGCGGCCGGCCATGGAGTTGCCCTCCACGTCCTTCTCGCACCAGCCCTCGATGTTGCGGGCAACATCCTCTGCGGTGAAGTCGGAGCCGTCATTCCACTTGACGCCCTGACGGACGTTCAACGTGTATTTGGTGGCGTCCTCATTGACTTCCCACGACTCGAGCAGCATCGGTTCAAATGAGCCGTCGGAGTTGTACTCGACCAGATATTCCAGCCAGCCAGCGGTGACCGTAGCGATCTGTGTCCAGTCATAAGTGCGCGGGTCTTTCAAAGCGCGAACTTCCATTTCCATGCGCACGGTGCCGCCCTGTTGGGCGTGGCCGTCGGCCATGGCGGGCTTGGTGCCACCGATCAGCGCGTAGGCGCCAGCGGAGGTGACGCCCAGCATTGTCGCGCGCGACATAAATTCACGACGGTCCATATGGCCCGCCTTATATTCCTGCGCATACATTTCTGCGGCGGAGTGCACTTGCGCTCCGGTCAGCGTTTTCGTTGTCATGTCTTTCTCCCTGTTGGACATTGACGAATTCTAGAGAAGATAGGGTAGCGGGTCGTTTGTATAGATACAAATCACAGCTCTGCGTCTGTCGCCCGACTTGGTCGTTTACTCCGTCTCCCATTGGCTACACGCGTAAAGCGTGAGCCGACATTCCGCCCGAATTCACAAGGAAGGTCAACGGTTGTATCCGCCAATAAAGGGCTTTTTTGCGACATTATCCCTGTCAACCAACGACATCGCTCGTTGACGTTGGGGAAAGGTTTTCAGCGGCGCGTTTTGCGAAACGCGGTTGGGTTCTGGCCGGTCTGGGCCAGAAACGCCCGCGTGAAATACGCGGGAGACGAGAAGCCCAGCCGCTCCGAGATCACCTTGATCGGCTCATTGGTGTGTACCAGCGCTTCACAGGCAGCATTGATAATCCGCTCGTTCAGTAGTGTGGAGGCAGGTTTGCCGACGGAGCCTTGTGTGAGCCGTGTCAGATGGGTCGGCGTGACGCGCAGTTCGGAGGCGAATTCGCCCACGGATTTGCCTTCGTGATGGCCGATGGCCACGACATGGCTGAAGCGCGACAAAAGCTGGTCGGACTTGCCAAGCTGTTCCATCGGCTGGTCTGACAGCAGCCGGTCGAGCCACACGGCAATCATCATCACATGCGCTTGCACTGCACGGCGTTGGCCGGTGCGCAATTCGGAGAGTTCGCGACCAAGCGCGTCGATCAGCCCGCCAAGTTCTGCCTGCGACTGAACGGAGCTTGCCCGCACCAGCGCAGGGCGACGTGGAAAGCCCGCGTTTTCGTCGTTGGGCAGGGACAGCACCATGCCTTGCGGTTGGGCGAACATGTCGTAGCTAAAGAGCGTGTTGCGGGGGATGTAAATTGCCGTATTTGGGCCGACCCCGCGCAGGCGGCAATCGACCATGAAGCGGCCCTGGCCGCGGGTGATCCAGAACAAAACCGGGTGGTCGAGCGAGCGTGCAGCGTCGGATTTCCACGTCTCACGGCGTTGCAATGCCCCGATGGTTTCCACAAATGGCAAGCGTTTCAAGGGCATAGCGGCAGCAGGCTCTTTTAAATCAATAGGTTCGAATTGGTCAGGCATAACGGCTAATCCTCTGTTCGATTCGAGTCAAAGGTTGAAAAACGTCAATCTTAAGGATCTTCTGCATCAACTTGGTGCCAAGATTTCATCCGCGCCTTAAACCAGGTGCGTTGCCGCTTAGCATATTGACGCGACGCGATTATGGAACGCTCTCTTGCCTGCGTGAGCGTCAATTCGCCGTTCAGATGCGCCATTAGTTCAGGTGCGCCGATCGCTTTGGCCGATGGTCTGTCAGGGTCCCAATCGTCTTGCATGGCCCGAACCTCGTCGAGCGCACCGCGTTCCAGCATCTGATCAAAGCGGCGGGAGATGCGGTCATTGAGCCACTCTTTCTCCGCGTTCAGCACCAGCGCCGTGGCGCGCTCCAATCGCAGCAGCGGCGGGGGCGTCTCATCCTGCCACGTGGCGATGGACCGCCCGGTCGCGCGAAGCACCTCCCACGCGCGTTGCACACGGGCCGGGTTGGCGGTGTCGATGCGGGCGCGGGTGTCGTCATCTAGATCGGCCAGCTTCGCGTCATGGGGCATGGCGTTGGCCTCCGCCCGGACCGCATCGGGTATGGGGGGGATATCTGCGAGCCCTTCGGTAAGCGCCGTGAAGTTCAGCCCGGTGCCGCCGACGATAATGGGCCGCGTGTTGCTCAGAAACGGCGTAACCTCGCGCAGCCACGTGCCGGTGGAGTAGGGCGCTGTGTAAGGGACATGGCCGTAAAGCGCATGCGGGGCTTGCGCCAACTCGTCCGCATCGGGGCGCGCAGAAAGCTGCTGCCAGCAATCAAACACCTGCAGCGCATCGGCATTGACCACCGTCCCGCCTTGCGAGCGCGCAATGGCGAGCGCCAGCGATGACTTGCCCGAGGCCGTGGGCCCGGCAATGAGCACGGGCCGTTCAGGATCAATCTGGTCGAGCAATCTTTGCATGAAGGTCCTGAGAACGGCGGGAAGTTGCGGTTGGGGCAAGTTGGGCGTTGTAACTGCTCCGGTTTTCCGACATTTTGCGACAGATTTGCAAGCAGCCAACTATGAGGCCCGATGATGAGCAGCACCGCCCCCGCCACCACCTACAAGCGCGTTCTTCTGAAAATCTCGGGCGAGGCGCTGATGGGGGATCAGGGGTTCGGGCTGCATCCGCCAACGGTTGAACGCATCGCGCAGGAGATAAAGACCGTCCATGATATGGGCGTTGAGATCTGCATGGTGATTGGCGGCGGCAATATTTTCCGTGGGTTGCAAGGCTCGGCCCAAGGGATGGAGCGGACCACGGCGGACTATATGGGGATGCTCGCCACCGTGATGAACGCGCTTGCAATGCAGGGCGCGATGGAGGCTTTGGGCATTCATACACGGGTGATCTCGGCCATCACGATGAACGAGGTTGCCGAACCCTACATTCGCCGCCGCGCCGTGCGCCACCTTGAGAAAAAGCGGGTTTGCATATTCGCGGCTGGCACAGGGAACCCTTATTTCACCACAGATACCGCCTGCGCGCTCAGGGCCAACGAGATGTCATGTCAGGCGATTTTCATGGGCAAAAACGGTGTCGATGGCATCTACGACAAAGACCCGGCCCAGCACACTGATGCGGTGCGGTATGACCAGATCAGCTATGATGATGTGCTGACGAAGCGGCTGAAGGTGATGGATGCGTCTGCGATTGCTCTGGCACGCGACAATGATCTGCCGATCATCGTGTTCTCACTCGACGAACCCGGCGGCTTCAAAGGCATTCTGGCAGGCGAAGGCACCTATACCATCGTGAAAGACTGACCGGACCACGCGTGGGTTTATGTTGGGTCATGCTGCATCGCAGCCAATCGGCGTTTATGCGCCAGGTCTTATTCTGCCGCCAAGAGCGTGCCACAAAGCGTTCTTCCCTTGGCCGCATTGATGCTTTAAACCACTCACAACATAAATAAAAACACGCACAGGACAGCTATGTCAGACGACTTCATGCTAGATACCGACGATGTTCAGCGCCGTATGGACGGCGCGATGAACAGCTTGCGCACCGAATTTGCCTCGCTGCGGACCGGACGAGCCTCGGGCTCCATGTTGGAGCCGGTCATGGTGGATGCATATGGCTCGATGACCCCGATCAACCAGGTGGGAACGGTCAATGTACCAGAGCCGCGGATGGTGACGATCAACGTCTGGGACAAAGGCCTCGTCGGCAAGGTAGAGAAGGCCATTCGTGAAAGCGGGCTGGGGATCAATCCGCAGCTCAACGGCACAATCATCATGCTGCCCATCCCCGAATTGAACGAGGAGCGCCGCCGCGAGCTGACCAAGGTGGCGGGGTCTTACGCAGAGAATGCCCGCGTTTCCGTGCGCAACATTCGACGCGACGCGATGGACCAAATCAAGAAGGCCAAGGCCGATGGCATGTCTGAGGATGACGAGAAACTTTGGCAAGGCGAGGTGCAGGACATGATCGACGCACAGATCAAGGCCATTGATGCAGCGCTTGACGCCAAACAAGAAGAGATCATGCAAGTTTAAGACTTTGGTCAGAAGCCGCGCCCTAGATGTGGACGCGGCTTTTGCTTTTGAAACGCAAGGATTTCCGAGATGACAGTGACACCGATCCACCCAGATGGCCCCAACCACGTAGCGATCATTATGGACGGCAACGGCCGTTGGGCCACGCAACGTGGCCGCCCACGGCTCTTTGGGCATCAGGCGGGGGCCAAGCGGGTCCGCCAGGCGGTGGAAACCTGCCCGTCGCTGGGGGTGAAATATTTGACGATCTTTGCCTTCTCGACCGAAAACTGGAAACGCACACAATCAGAAGTGGCGGGCCTGATGGCACTCTTTCGCCGCTACATCCAGCGGGAGGCGAACTACCTGCACCGTTTGGGCACCCGCGTGCGCTTCATCGGCGAGCGCGAAAAGCTGGACCTGAAGCTGCAAAAGCTGATGGATTACCTTGAGAAGCTGACCGAAAATAACGACACCACGCATCTGACCATTGCGCTGAACTACGGCGCGCGGGACGAGGTGACACGCGCCACGCAGCGCCTCGCGGTAGAGATTGCAGAGAAGCGTTTGCAGCCTGAGCAGGTGAACTCCGAGGTGCTGGCGTCGTTCCTCGACACCTGCATGCTGCCAGACCCCGATCTGGTAATCCGCACCTCTGGTGAGGCGCGTATTTCCAACTTCCTGCTTTGGCAGTCGGCTTACGCGGAATACGAGTTTATCGACACGCATTGGCCTGATTTCACGCCTGATGTGTTCGAGGCCGTGGTCGGTCGGTTTGGCGGGCGTGACCGCCGCTTTGGCGCTGTGAAAGCCTGATGAGCCTGCAGGCGGAGAAGTTTTCCGACCTCTGGGTCCGTATGGCCTCAGGTGCAGTGATTGCCGTGGTCGGGCTGGTCTGTGTCTGGCTTGGCGGCGTGGCGTTTCTGGCCTTATGTTGCATTCTGACCGGTGTGCTGGTCTGGGAGCTGGTAACCATGTTGGGCGGCGGGCCGAAACGGGCCTTGATGCTTGGCGTCGGCGCAGGCGTGGCGTTTCTGGCCGCACGGCTGTTGCCTTTGGGCGTGGGGCTGCCGTTCATCTTGCTGCCCTCCATTGCAGGTATCGCGCTGTTGCCGCGCAATCGCACGCTTTACATGATCTTCACCGCGCTGATTATCATGGCCGCCTACGGGCTGGCCGTGCAGCGTGTCGATTTCGGCTTCACCTGGATGCTGTGGCTGGCGCTGGTCGTCATCGTCACCGACGTGGCCGGCTATTTTGCGGGGCGGTTTATCGGCGGGCCAAAATTTTGGCCCCGCGTGAGCCCCAAGAAAACATGGTCCGGCACCGTTGCGGGCTGGGTTGGTGCGGGCGTTGTCGGCCTATTCTTCATGGCGCAGCCCGGCGTCGGCGCTGAGGTTGTGGGGATCTCCATCGCCATCTCAATGGCATCGCAAATGGGCGACATCGCCGAAAGTGCTATGAAGCGGAAGATGGGCGTAAAAGACAGCTCGAACCTGATCCCCGGCCATGGCGGCGTGTTTGACCGCTTTGACGGTATGCTGGGCGCTTCGGTCTTTCTGCTGATGATCGAGCAGATCGTCGACTTCCCGCCCGTGCCCGCCGTCCTTTTCTGAAGATGCGCCGGGTCACGATCTTTGGCTCGACGGGTTCCATCGGGGTCAACACCGTTGATCTTATTGCGCGCGCGCCAGACGCCTATGACGTGTCGGCCCTGACAGGCGGGCGCAACGTGGCTTTACTGGCCGAACAGGCCATTGCGCTGAACGCTGATCTGGCCGTCACCGCTTATGATGAGTGCTACGACGATTTACGCGATGCGCTGAGCGGCACAGGGATTGAGGTCGCCGCCGGGGCAGACGCAATCAAAGAGGCCGCGCACCGGCCTGCCGATTGGACCATGTCCGCGATTGTCGGGGCGGCGGGGCTTGTGCCAGGGCTTGAAGCGCTCAAGCAGGGCAAAGTGCTGGCGCTGGCCAATAAGGAATCCTTGGTCACCGCAGGACCGTTGCTTTTGTCCGAGGCCAAGGCGCATGGGGCCACGATCCTGCCCGTCGACAGCGAGCACTCGGCGATATTTCAGGCCTTGGTGGGCGAAGACATCGCGGCAGTGGAACGGATCATCGTCACAGCCTCGGGCGGCGCGCTGCGCGACTGGCCTGCGGAGGCGCTGCACAAGGCGACCCTGAAAGACGCGTGCACCCATCCCAATTGGGATATGGGGCAACGCATCACCATCGACAGCGCGACGCTCTTCAATAAGGCGATGGAGCTGATCGAGACGCGTGAGTTTTTCGGCGTCCGCCCTGACCAGATCGAGGCCGTGATCCATCCTGAAAGCCTGATCCACGCGCTGGTGGGCTTCAATGACGGGGCGTTGATGGCGCATCTCGGCCCGCCAGATATGCGCCACGCGATCGGTTACGCGCTGCATTGGCCGGACCGGGGCCACGTCCCCGTGGACCGTCTGGATCTGGCGCAGATCGCGCAGCTGAATTTTCGCCCCGCTGACCCGAAAAGGTTTCCCGCATTGCGCCTCGCTTATGAAGTCATGGAGGCCCGTGGGCTGGCGGGCGCGGTGTTCAACGCAGCCAAGGAGGTCGCGCTCGACAGGTTCATCGCGGGCGAGATCGGCTTTACGCAAATGGCCGAGCTGGTCGAGGCCACGCTCTCGACACTTTCGAGTGAGATTGTCACATCAAAGCCGCTTACCCTTGACTGTGTCTTGGCCGCGGACCATCTGGCACGTAAGACTGCCGCAGGCCATGTCACGGCACAGTAAAGCGCGAGTAAAGGGCAAGGGTATATGGATTTTGCAGGTTTGATCTCCGCTGCAGGCGGCGTCGGCTGGGTACTGTTGTTCTTCGTCGTGGCTTTATCGGTGATCGTCGCGATCCACGAATACGGCCATTACATCGTCGGCCGCTGGTGCGGCATCCATGCGGAGGTGTTCTCGCTGGGCTTCGGCCCGGTACTGTATTCTCGCGTTGATAAGCACGGCACCAAGTGGCAGGTCGCAGCGTTGCCTTTTGGCGGCTACGTCAAGTTTCTGGGCGACGCGGATGCCGCGTCCGGCAAAGATGGGGAGGCCATGGGCACCCTGTCCGAGGCCGAGCTGAAACGCACCATGCACGGGGCCGCCCTCTGGCGCCGCTCCGCGACGGTGGCGGCAGGGCCGGTTTTCAATTTTATTCTGTCCACGTTGGTCTTTGCTGGGATTTTCATCTTCTCAGGCACCATCGAGGACGAGGCGGTCATCGGCGAAGTGAAGCCACTTCCGGGGGCAGAAGAATTGTTTGAGCCCGGTGACCGGCTGCTACGCGTCGCAGGCGAGCCGATCCCGGATCTGGCTGGTTTTTACGAAGTGGCCCGCGCGGCTGATCCGGCGGAAACCGTGTCATATGTCGTGGAACGCGACGGGGCAGAGACCTCGTTTGACAGCGTCTATCCGTTCCCGCCTGTGCTCGATCAATTGCAGCCGCAATCAGCGGCGATGGATGCAGGACTGGCCGTGGGTGATGTGATCACGGCCGTGGACGGCGCGCCTGTCTGGTCGTTGAGCGAAGTGCAGGCCTTGGTGCAGGAAGGCGCAGGCAAGACCGTTGCATTGGACGTTTGGCGGGCAGGGGAGTCCTTGCAGGTCGAGCTGACCCCGCGCCAACGTGACCTGCCCACCGAAGACGGGTTCGAGACCCGCTGGTTGATCGGCTTTTCGGGCGGAGCATTCTTTGAGCCTCCGCGCGTAACGCTCGGCGTCTGGGAGGCGCTGACCGGCGGTGCGCAGCAAACCTATTTCGTGGCCTCTTCCAGCCTGTCGGGCCTGTGGCACATGATCACCGGCGCGATCAGCTCATGCAACATTCAGGGACCCATCGGCATCGCGCAAACCTCGGGCGATATGGCGAGCCAAGGCGTGCAGGAGTTCATCTGGTTCATTGCGGTGTTGTCTACCGCTGTTGGCCTGTTGAACCTGTTTCCGATCCCGGTGCTCGATGGCGGCCATCTTGTGTTTCACGCCTATGAGGCCGTGGCAGGCCAGCCGCCAAGCGACCGCGCGCTCAATGTGATGATGACGACAGGTTTGGTGTTGTTGTTGTCCTTGATGGTGTTTGCGCTGAGCAATGACCTGTTCTGCCCATAAGGCGGTACGTTTAAGATTTGTTAAGTCCGTCAGCAGGTTAGCGTTACTACATCTTGTGGCGGCGGGTGAATTGCCCCCAAGCTGACGTGGTCCTGCCCCAATTGAGCCATATTTTAACGTTCATATTGAGTTCATCTATGAAACAGGATGGGCGTTGATCTCATGCACACATTAGAACACGGATATCGCGGGTTGCACCTTTTGGTGAAGTTGAACCTTGATCGGCTGTTGTGGCCTGCTGCGATTGCTGCCGCCTTGATGCTCGGTGGCTACGCCGTCTCCATCTGATCTGTTTGCGCTCCGCCCGGCGCATTTCTCCCGACTTTTCTGTCTTTAAAACCGCGTCTTAACGGGCGCGGTTTTTGCCATTTTGGGGCTCAAGTTTTCCACAGTCTTCGTTTTGACAACCCGTCAGAAGCGGGGTACTTGTTGGCACTAGATAGTGTATATGGGCGGGGCTGCAGGCACATGAAGATCGCTAATTTTATGCGGCGGATCAAATATTCCGTTAAATGTCTGTCGGTTATGGCCGCGCTTGGGCTGGGTGTCACGATTGCACCGGTCACACTCGCCCCTGCCTATGCGCAGAATATCACCGTCACCAATGTCGAGATCAACGGCAACCAGCGCATTGACGATGCGACAGTGCTGAGCTTTCTGAACATTCCGCGTGGCCAGCCTCTTTCAGCCGGGCAGATCAATGACGGGTTTCAGCGCCTGCAAAACTCCGGCCTGTTCGAGACGGTCGATATTGTGCCCGCAGGCAACACCCTGATCGTAACGGTCAAGGAATTTCCAACGATCAACCGCGTCAACATCGAGGGCAATGAGCGCCTCAAAGACGAAGACCTGATCCCGCTTCTGCAATCACAATCGCGCCGGGTCTATAGCCCTGCGACAGCCGAAGCGGATGCCGCGACCCTGACGGAAGGCTACCGCCAAGCCGGTCGGATCGCCGCAACGGTAACGCCGCGTATCATTCCGCGCTCGAACAACCGCGTCGATCTGGTCTTTGAAGTCACCGAGGGCCGCGTTGCTGAAGTGGAGCGGATCAGCTTTGTCGGCAACCGCGCATATTCTGACCGCCGCCTGCGCCGCGTGGTGGAAAGCAAGCAGGCCGGTATCTTCCGCCTGTTGGTGCAAAGCGACACGTTCATCAATGACCGCATCGCCTTTGACCGCCAGCTCTTGCGCGATTTCTATCTGTCGCGCGGCTATGTCGATTTTCAAGTCCTGTCTTCCTCGCCAGAGCTGACACGTCAGCGAGATTCCTTCTTCGTCACCTTCAAGGTGCAAGAGGGCCAGCAGTTCCGCTTCGGCGAAATCACCACATTCTCCGACCTGCCCGAGATTGACGTCGACGAGTTCCTAGCCGTCAACAAGATCAAGCCGGGCAAGATCTACTCGCCCGCACGCGTCGAGAACACCATCACACGCATGGAACGTCTTGCGATCCAGAAAGGTTTTGACTTCATCCGGGTTGAGCCACGCATCACCCGCAATGACGCGGACCTGACACTGGACGTCGAGTTCGCCGTAATCCGCGGTCCGCGCGTCTTTGTTGAGCGCATCGACATTGAAGGCAACGCCACAACGCTCGACCGCGTGATCCGTCGTCAGTTCAACACAGTCGAGGGCGATCCGTTCAACCCCCGCGAAATTCGTGACGCGGCAGAGCGTATTCGGGCGCTGAACTACTTTACCACAGCGGACGTCAACACCCGTCAGGGCTCCGGCCCCGACCAAGTCGTCGTCGATGTCGATGTCGAAGAGACGACAACGGGGACGCTGGGCTTCGGGGTCAGCTATGGCTCTGAGAACGGTGTGGGCTTTAACGTCAATTTCTCTGAGCGGAACTTCCTGGGCCGTGGCCAGACGCTGGCTTTCTCCTTCGATACCGGGTCGGACACGCAAGACACGTCCCTGTCTTTCTTTGAGCCCGCGTTTCTGGGCCGCGACTTGCGGGCTGGCTTCACCGCCTTCTACCGCACCACAGACAGCGAGTTTGCCGATTTCGACACGCTCAATATTGGCTTCCGGCCAAGCATCGAGTTCCCCGTCTCACCCAATGGTCGGCTGCAGCTGAGCTATCAGCTGTCGCGCGACTCGATCAAAGATGTGCAGCCTGATGTCAGCCCGATCATTCAACGTGACGAAGGGGACGCCTACACGTCCTCGCTGGGTTATCAGTACACCTACGATACGCGTCGGACGGGGTTGAACCCGACATCAGGCGTGCTCTTGCGCTTCGCGCAAGAATTTGCAGGCGTGGGTGGGGATCGCGAATACATCAACACCACAGGTCTGATCTCGGCTGAGACCCGGGTCGCCCGCGAAGAAGTCACCCTGCGCGCTGAGTTCGAATTTGGCGCACAGACCCAACTGACCGGCAACAGCCGTATCACTGAGCGGTTCTTCCTGGGCTCACGCCGTTTGCGCGGCTTTGAAGGCGACGGCGTTGGCCCGCGGGACCTTGGCACGCCCAATCAAGATGCGCTCGGCGGCAATTACTTTGCTGTCGCCCGTATGGAAGCGGAATTCCCGCTGGGTCTTCCCGAGGAATACGGCATCACCGGCGGTGCCTTCTTTGATGTGGGGTCTGTCTGGGGGCTTGATGACACGGCGGGCGTGTCAGGCGTGGTCGACGATGATTTGAGCTTGCGGGCCGTGGTCGGTGTGTCGGTCTTTTGGAACACCCAAATCGGGCCATTGCGGTTCAACTTCTCGAAGGCCTTGGTCAAAGAGGATTTTGACCGCGAGCGCAGCTTCGATCTGACCGTATCCACGCGGTTCTAGCGCGGTGAGCTGGCGCGCGCTCGCCTTTGGCGTCGGCCTGCTGGCAGCGATCAGCGGGGCTGCCATCGCCCAGCAATCGCCAGTTTCAGGGCCTGCTCCGGCACCGATCCTGACGCTCAATCAAGAGCGGCTCTACGCCAACTCGCTATTCGGCCAAAGGGTGCGGGACGACCTTGAAGCGGCCTCTGCCGATCTCGTGGCCGAGAACCGCCGGATTGAGGCCGCGCTCGTCACTGAAGAAAGCCAATTGGTTGAAGACCGCGCCACGATGGAGCCCGCGGAATTTCGCGAGCTCGCAGAAGAATTCGACGAACGTGTTACCGGTATTCGCCAAGCCCAGTCAGAAAAGCGAGACGCGCTGCAACGCGCGGCTGACGCTGAACGAACCCGGTTTTTCGAGCTGGCTTTTCCTGTGCTATTCGCTCTTGTCGAGGAAACCGGAGCCCTCGCGATCTTGAACCAAAACGCCGTGATTTTGTCGTCGCGTTCCATCGACGTCACCGATCAGGCAATCGCACGGATCGATGCAGAGATCGGTGCAGCAGCACCGCAGCCAGCCCCAGACGTGTCGCCATCTCCGCGCCCTGAGGGTGGTTCTGATCTCGTCGAAGACCCGGCTGATGCACCGACGACAGACCCTGCTCAAGAGACGCAAGACTGAAACAGCGCGTGACTTGTGCGGGGCCAAGGGCGCTGCTAATTCTTGTGCTCAAAGGGGGGCGACCCTCATTGCCGACAAAAAGAAGAGCGAGCATATGACCGACCTGCCCAACAGTGCCGATATTGACCTGATCCAACGGATCATCCCGCACCGCTACCCGTTCCTGCTGATCGACAAGGTGGTGAATATCGAGCATGGGGTCTCGGCCACAGGCATCAAGAATGTGACCTTCAACGAGCCGCATTTTCAGGGCCATTTCCCGGGCGCGCCAATCATGCCCGGCGTGACCATCATTGAGGCCATGGCTCAGACCGCCGCTGTGATGGTCGGTGTCACGATGGACCTGGCCGACAAGGATATGCTGGTCTACTTCATGGCCATCGACGGTTGCAAATTCCGCCGTAAGGTCGTGCCGGGCGACGTGCTGCAAATGGACGTCACCGTGACGCGGGGCAAACCGGGCGGCAAGGTCTGGAAGTTCAAGGGCAACGCCCATGTCGACGGCGAAATGGCCGCAGAGGCGGAGTTCACCGCGATGATGGATATGCCCAAAGCATGAGCGGGCACATTCACCCCTCCGCCGTGATTGAGGACGGCGCGCAGATCGACCCCTCCGCCAAGGTCGGGCCGTTTTGCACTGTCGGCGCAAATGTCTCGCTGGCTGCAGGTGTCGAATTGAAAAGCCATGTGGTGGTGACCGGCAAGACCTCCGTTGGGGAGGGCACGGTGGTGTTTCCCTTCGCGGTCATTGGCGAAATCCCTCAGGATCTGAAATTCGATGGTGAGGAGACCCGCCTTGAGGTCGGCGCACGCAACCGCATCCGCGAAGGCGTGACGATGAATACCGGCACCAAGGGCGGCGGCGGGCTCACGAAAGTGGGCGACGATTGCCTGTTCATGACCGGCGCGCATGTGGGCCATGACGCGATTGTCGGCAACGGGGTGATCATGGCCAATCAGGCCGCACTTGCGGGTCACTGCATCATCGAGGATCACGTGATTATTGGCGGGCTGTCGGGCATCCACCAGTTCGTGCGCATCGGGCGAGGGGCGATCATTGGCGCTGTGACCATGGTCACCAATGACGTCATTCCCTACGGGCTGGTGCAGGCGCCGCGTGGCGATCTGGATGGGCTGAATTACGTGGGCCTCAAACGGGCAGGCGTCGCACGCAGCGATATCACCGCCTTGCGGGCGGCCTACCAGATGCTGCGCCAGGGCGACGGCGCGTTTCAGGACCGCGCGGCCCGGCTGCGTGACGAGACAGACAGCGCATATGTACATGAGGTGGTAGACTTCATACTGGGGCAGAGCGACCGGTCGTTTCTGACCCCACGGTAGCGGCGATGCTGGCGATTGTTGCAGGCGAGGGTGACTTGCCCGCGCTGGTGTTCGAGACGCTCGCCGCGCAAAAAACACCGTTCCAGCTGTGCGAATTGGAAGGTTATCCAAGCGAGGCGCGGGGCGACAGGCCGGTGATCCGGTTCCGGATCGAAACGCTGGGCAGCTTTATCGCCGCGCTGCGCGACAAGGGCGTGGACCGTATTTGTTTTGTCGGCCGCGTGGCGCGGCCTCCGCTTGACCCGTCAAAGATTGACCCGCTCACCGTGCCGTTGGTGCCGCGCATGATGGCAGCCCTTCAACAAGGTGATGACGCGGCCCTGCGCACGCTTCTGAGCTTCTTTGAAGAGGCCGGCATCACCAGCGTCGGCGCACATGAGTTGCGGCCTGATCTGTTGCCAGAGCCCGGCGTCCTGACCAAAGCCCAACCCGAGGACCGCCACCACAAAGACGCGGACCGGGGCGCTCAGATCATCGCCGCCATGGCGCAGGCGGATGTGGGCCAGTCCTGCATCGTGGCCAAAGGTCAGGCCCTCGCAATCGAGGCGCAGCCCGGCACCGATTGGATGATGCAATCGCTGATGGTCCAGAATATCGGCCTAAACCACGATCTGGTCGCGGCTGCGCTGGGCTATGGCGGGTCGCTTCAACGCAGCAGCAAACTCGGCTCAGGAGGGGTGCTGGTGAAAGCCGCCAAGCCGGGGCAAGAGCTGCGCATCGACATGCCAGTGATCGGCCCCGACACGCTGCGCCGCGCAGCACAGGTGCAGCTCGAAGGCGTGGTGATCGAGGCAGGACGCGTCATGGTGCTCGACGCGCCGCGCTGTATCAAGATCGCGGACCAGCAGGGCCTGTTCCTTTGGGTGCGCGGGTGAAGGTCTATCTGATCGCGGGGGAACCTTCGGGCGACCGGCTTGGCGCGGCCTTGATGGCGGGGCTCAAGCAGATTGTCCCCGGCGTTTCGTTTTTGGGTGTTGGCGGGCCTATGATGGGCGGGCAGGGGCTTTCGAGCCTCTTTCCGATGCAGGAGCTTTCCGTCATGGGGCTGGCTGAGGTGCTGCCAAAGCTGCGTGGATTGTTCAAACGCCGTGACGAGGTTGTGGCGCAAATCGTAGCCGAGCAACCAGATCTTCTGATCACCATCGACAGCCCCGATTTTTGCCTGCGCGTGGCCCGCAAGGCGCGGATGCAGATGCCTGATCTGGCGACCACCCATTACGTGGCCCCGACCGTCTGGGCGTGGCGTCCCGAGCGCGCCCAGAAGATGGCAGGGTGCATCGATCATGTTCTGGCGCTCTTCCCCTTTGAGCCGCCGTTGATGGAGGCCGCAGGCATGACTTGCGATTTCGTGGGCCACCCGGTGGTCAGCGAACCCGTGGCCAGTGACGGCGACGTCGCCTTGTTCCGCCGCACCTACGGGCTTGACGCGGCGCCGATCATCCTGGCCTTGCCCGGCTCGCGGATGGGGGAAGTTTCCCGGCTTGCCGACCGCTTCGGCGACGCGCTGCGCAAGGTCTGTGCCGATCATCCCACGGCTCGCGTGGTGGTCCCGACCGTGGCCAGCGTGGCAGGCAAGGTGCAGGAGCTTGTCGCCGGATGGCCCGGCACGCCGATTGTCCTCGACCCCCGCGATCTGGACGCGGCTGACTTTGCCACCGCCAAACGCGCCGCGTTCAAGGCGGCCCATGTGGCGCTTGCGGCCTCGGGCACCGTGTCGCTCGAGCTGGCGGCCAGCGCCACGCCGATGGTTGTGGCCTACGACATGAACTGGTTTTCACGCCGCATCATTGCCAAGAAAATGCTGATCGACACGGTCACTCTGGTCAATATCGTCTCGAACACCCGCGCCGTGCCAGAGTTTCTGGGGGAGGCGTGCCAGCCTGATCACATCGCCCGTGCGCTGGGTGAACTGATGGCGGATGACACCGCCCGCGCAGCACAGCTTGACGCCTGCGCAGTGACGATGGAACGGCTCGGGCGCGGCGGCAGAGAACCGGGCCTAAGGGCGGCGCAGTCTGTCTATGACCTCTTCGGCGACTAATCGGTAAACTCAGCCACAACTGCGTCTGTGAGCCGTTCCAGCACGTCCGGCGCAATCGGAAATATGTGATGCGGGGTGCCGGCGGCGGCCCAGACCGTATCGAACTCCGCCAGTCTTGGGTCCATGAAAGCGCGGATTGGGGTCAGGTGACCGACCGGCGACACGCCCCCAATGGCAAAGCCCGTCTGCGCCCGGATCAGCGCCGCATCCGCCTTGCCAAGCGCCTCGCCCGCAACGCTTGAGGCCTTCACATCTGAAACCCGGTTGCCGCCAGCGGTCAGAAACAGGATCGCCGTGCCTGATGTTTCCCCCCGGAAAATGATCGATTTCGCGATCTGGTCCACATGGCACCCGGCCACCTCCGCGGCCTGCGCCGCGGTGCGCGTGTCGGTGCCGGTTTCCATGATTTCGGCCTCAATCCCGGCATCGGCCAAGGCCGCTTTTACACGCTTCAAACTCTTGCTCATCTGCCCCCGCCTTTCATCTGGTCGCATCAAGCCGCAAACGCCCATTGACCGCAAGCGCATGTCCCTCGCAATGTGGCGACCATGTCCTTTGCCACCAAGATCACGCAGTTCCCTGACAAATTCCAACCCGACATCGCGGCGGAGGCCGAGGCGCGGTTTGCAGGCAGCTCGGAGGCCTTCCTTCGCCTGATCTCAGGCACAGCCGGGTGCAGCCCCTATCTGGCAGGGCTCCTGGCCAAGGAGCATGAGTGGATCATCGGGCTGGAGACCCGCGACGCAGAAGAGATGTGCGCGCAGGTCCTGACCGATGTTCGTGCCACCAGTGCCTCAGATATGTCCGCCGGGCTAAGACAGGCCAAACGCCGGATCGCGCTTCTGGCAGGCCTTGCGGATCTGGGCGGCGTCTGGACGCTTGAGCAGGTCACGCAAGCCCTGACCGATCTGGCCGATACCTGCGTTGATCACGCATTGAAAACCCTCGTCGGAGCCGAAATTTCGCGTGGCAAGCTGCCCGGCATGACCGAGAAAGACGCTGAGGATGCGGCAGGCATGGCGGTGCTGGCGATGGGCAAGATGGGCGCCGCAGAGCTGAACTATTCCTCAGACATCGACCTCATCTGTCTATTTGACGAGACGCGCTATACGCCCGACACCTATATGGAGGCCCGCACAGCCTTTGTCCGCGTTACACGCCGGTTGGCCGCGTTGTTGTCTGATGTCACCGCAGAAGGCTACGTTTTCCGCACTGATCTGCGTTTGCGTCCCGACGCCTCCGTCACGCCCGTTTGCATCGCGATGGAAACGGCGGAGCGCTATTATGAGAGCGTCGGACGCACTTGGGAGCGTGCGGCCTTTATCAAAGCGCGGGTCTGCGCGGGCGACATTGCGGCGGGGCAGGCGTTTCTCGCGCGGCTCACGCCCTTTGTCTGGCGCAAGCATCTCGACTTCGCCGCCATTCAGGACGCCCATGATATGCGGCTGCGTATCCGCGATCACAAGAAACTTGGTGGGGCCTTCACGCTTGAGGGCCACAACATGAAGCTCGGCTCAGGCGGCATTCGCGAGATCGAGTTCTTCACCCAAACTCGCCAAATCATCGCAGGGGGCAGGGATGCCAAGCTGCGGGTGCGCGGCACGGTTGAAGGTCTGGCGCTGTTGGCCAAGGCGGGGTGGGTGTCTGAGGAAGTGACCGCCACGCTGACCGACAATTACCGCTACTTTCGGCAGGTCGAACACCGCCTGCAGATGATCCAGGATGCCCAGACCCATATGCTGCCCACAACCAAGGACGGGTTTGCGCGTCTCGCGGCCTTCATGGGGGTCACAGTCGAGGCCTTGCGCTCAGAGCTGACCCGCCGCCTGACCGAAACCGCGCATCTGACGGAGGCCTTCTTTGCCCCCGACACGCCGCAAGCCCCAGCGGCGGATACCGCGCAGTATCTTGAGAAGTGGCGCAGCTTTCCGGCTCTGCGCAGCCCTCGCGCCGCCGAGATTTTCCAACGCGTGTTTCCTGCCATCCACGCCAAGTTGAATGTCGCCGCCCGGCCCGAAGAGGCGATGCAAGCGTTCGAGCGGTTCGTCTCTGGCCTGCCAGCTGGGGTGCAGGTGTTTTCTCTTTTCGAGGCCAATCCTCAGCTCAGCGAGCTGATCGTCGAGATCTGCACCGCGTCCTCCGACATGGCCGCCTATCTGTCGCGCAATGCGCAGGTCTTTGACGCCGTGCTCGGTGGGGATTTCTTCCGGGACTGGCCAGGTCAGGACGGGTTGCGCGCCGCGCTGTCATCGCAACTGGCTCAGGCCGCGGATTATGAGGCGCGTCTCGATATGGCCCGCCGCTGGCAAAAGGAATGGCACTTTCGGATCAGCGTCCATCAGCTGCGCGGGTTGATCACGCCGGAAGACGCAGGCGCGCAATATGCCCAACTGGCAGGGGCGGTCCTGCAGGCGCTCACCCCTGTGGTCGAGGCGCAGTTTGCCGTCAAGCATGGGCCCCCACCGGGGCGTGGCGCGGTGGTGCTGGCAATGGGCTCGCTTGGGGTCGGGCGGTTGAGCGCCCGCTCTGATCTGGATCTCATCGTTATCTATGATGCGGATGGGGCGGAGGCCTCAGACGGTCCGCGCCCGCTCGCCACGCGGCCCTATTTCGCACGCTTCACCCAAATGCTGGTCACCGCGCTGACCGCCCCCACGGCGGAGGGCAAGCTCTACGAGGTCGATATGCGCCTGCGCCCGTCCGGCCAATCCGGCCCGGTCGCGACGTCGCTGCAATCCTTTGAAAGCTATCAGGCGCAGGAGGCATGGCTGTGGGAGCATATGGCGCTCACCCGTGCTCGTGCGTTGACCGGGGACGAACAAATCATCTCCCGCATCAACGCGGTGCGCAAAGCGATGCTGACCCGCGCCCGCGTTGCGGCTGAAACGGCTAAGGAAACCCAAGAGATGCGCGCGCGGCTGGCCGATGCGGGTCGAACCGGCAGCGCATGGGGCGTTAAGGACGGCCCCGGCGGGGTGCAGGATATCGAGATTTTTGCCCAAGCCATGGCGCTGCAGGCGGGTGCCGTGGTGCGTGACACGGCAGGCCAGTTGCAGGCGGCAGAGGCCGCCGGACTGATCGACGCGGACCAACGCGACAGCCTGACCGAGAACCATGCGCTGTTCTTCCGGCTGACCTCTGCGGGGCGCTTGCTGTCAGACCAGCCGTTTGAGCCCGCGCAGCTGGGAGCGGAGGGTCAGGCGATGGTCTTGCGCGATTTGAACGCCTCAAGCTTGCCAGAGCTGGAGAAAACGCTTCTAAACGGTCGCAAAACCGCCAGAGCGATCATTGATCAGGTCTTAAACGCTATGCAGGCCTAGCCTTAAGGGCAAGGGCCGCGTATCGGCTGAACCGCAAAGAGAGCGCATATGACTGATCCAAGAGGCGTCCGCTTGCCGCATGACCCCAAAGGGTTGGTGCGCGAATCCTACCGCATCGAAGGCATCACAGGCGGCGAGTGCCGCTCGATATTTCTCGATTGGGCGCTGAGCCTGCCCTTGGGCGCGGACACCTATCCGCTGATCGAGACCTTGCTGGCGCAATATGGCGAGGCCTATCCCGACCACCCGATGACGCTGACCTTGCGCGAGGGGCTGGCCAAGAAGCCCAGCGGTGGCCGTCGCGGTGGCCGTGCGGCGCGGGTCAATCCGCCCAACGACTAGCGCGCAAAAAGAAACGCCCCGGAGCCGTCAGGACCCGAGGCGTCAGGTTTTCCAAAACCCGGTGGGGTTTACTCGGCCGGTTTCGTGGCCTCAATGACCGCGTTGAACCCGGCGGTGAAGCCTGTCAGCGACACAGTCAGTTGCACTTGCTGGTCAGGCGCCTGTGCAGGCACCACGACCACAAGCGCTTCGTTGCCCGCCTTGAAGGACGCGATGTCCCCTTCGGTGAAGCCTACGCGGGCGAAACAACCGACCGGGGTGCAGAAGGTGAACGGGTAAACCTTGGGCGTGCCGCCATCGACCGACAGGCGCACCTGACGGGTCAACAAGGTTTCCAGCGGGGTCACGATGGTCGCGCCCGCTGCCAGCTCGTCATCTTCGGGCAGGTTGAACATATTGATCTCGGCCACGGAGTTGCCGTTTTGATCTTCCAGCAGCTGGTACAGCTGGCAAGGGTCCTGCTGGCC
This sequence comes from uncultured Litoreibacter sp., assembly GCA_947494645.1. Lineage (GTDB taxonomy): Bacteria > Pseudomonadota > Alphaproteobacteria > Rhodobacterales > Rhodobacteraceae > Litoreibacter. The sequence goes on along the minus strand of CANLVO010000001.1, from coordinate 1,334,645 downwards.
CTCAGGCGCGCGGATGCAGCGCAGGTCCCAATCGCCATGCTCCGAGACGACATAGGTCTGGCCTACTTGCTCAAGCTCGGTGCCGGTGGACAGCCCGTCGGCCCGCTCGCCTGTGCCTTCCTCGGCTTCGGTTGTTGTCTCGTCAGTGGTCGTTTGCGCGGCGGCAGGGATGCCAAGGGCAATGGCTGCAGCCAGCGTCAACAATTTGAAAAAGTCGGACATTTGTTTTCCATACACAGATTAACTTCCGGTTTCAGTACCATGCGGATTTGGCGGTGTCAGGGCCGAATTGCGGCGAAGGCACGCGGATCATCGCCGATCGGGGCGAAATCTGTAACCGGGCCAATAGGGCGTGCGTCCGATCTCGTATCTATAAGGCTTGCTGCGCGAGCGGTGTGGTGCGGCTCATTGTCTGCGGACTCGGAGCCTCAAAAAGAAAAAAGGGCCTGCAATCAGACCCTTCTTCCGTATTTCTCCCTGTCGGACTGGCCGACTTATTGAGCAAAGAATATGGGCGCTAACGGGTGGGGTCAAGCATGAATATCATGCGCTTAGAGGTTGAATTGCCTAAAAAAAGGGCCGTGCCACGAGGACACGGCCAGTCGACAGGGAGGAGGTCACTCCGACACAGGCCATGAGCAGGCCAAGCCGGACGACGCGATCATACTGGCACAAGGTGGTTAACAATGTATGTTCGGTCAAAATGAGGGACCAAATGGGGGCGCAGATGTCTGAGGCTGAGGGAATTTTTGTCGGTGGCGGCGGCGAAGGCTACGGTGAGAAACAGTATTTGCGGCTGGATTATGCCAACCGCCACGGGCTGATCGCGGGCGCCACGGGGACCGGCAAAACGGTGACGCTGCAGATCCTCGCTGAAAGCTTCTCCGCCCAGGGCGTGCCGGTCTTCATGTCCGACGTCAAAGGCGATTTGTCCGGGCTGGCTGAGGCAGGCTCCGAGCAGGCCAAGCTACACACGCCTTTCATGGAACGCGCCGCCAAGATCGGTTTTGACGACTACCGCTACGAAGCCTTCCCGGTGACTTTTTGGGACCTCTACGGCGAACAGGGCCACCCGGTGCGTACCACGGTTTCGGAGATGGGGCCGCTCCTGCTGTCACAATTGATGGAACTGTCAGAGGCGCAAGAAGGCATTCTGAACATCGCCTTCCGCGTGGCTGATGAAGAAGGCCTGCCGCTTCTCGATCTGAAGGACCTGCAATCGCTCCTGGTCTGGATCGGCCAGAATGCCAAGGAGCTGGCTTTGCGCTACGGCTTCGTCTCCTCGCAATCGGTGGGCGCGATCCAGCGCCGCCTGCTGGTGCTGGAAAATCAGGGCGCGGCGGATTTCTTCGGGGAGCCTGCGCTGGAGCTGGAAGACATGTTCCATATCGACGAGGACGGGCGCGGCCAGATCAACATTCTGGCCGCTGACAAATTGATGGGCGCGCCCAAGCTTTATGCGACATTCCTTTTGTGGCTGCTGGCTGAGCTTTTCGAAAACCTGCCCGAGATCGGCGACCCCGATAAGCCGAAATTCGTGTTCTTCTTCGACGAGGCGCATCTCCTGTTTGACGGGGCGCCCAAGGCGCTGATCGACAAGGTCGAGCAAGTTGCCCGGCTGATCCGCTCGAAAGGGGTGGGTGTCTATTTCGTGACCCAGAACCCCGCGGATGTGCCCGAAGACATCCTTGGCCAGCTCGGGAACCGGGTGCAGCATGCGCTCAGGGCCTTTACCCGCAAGGATCAAAAAGACCTGCGTGCGGCTGCAGATACTTACCGGGAAAACCCGCGCTTCGACATTGAAGACGCAATCAAGGAGGTCGGCGTCGGCGAGGCAGTGACCTCCCTTTTGATCAAGAAGGGCATGCCCGGTGTGGCGGAGCGGACTTTGATCAGACCCCCATCTTCCCAGCTTGGCCCTTTGAGCAAGATCGAACGCAAAGCGGTGATGATGGCCTCCCCGGTGGCGGGCAAATACGACACCACGCTGGATCGCGACAGCGCGTTTGAAATGCTCGCTGAACGCGCCGCGAAAGCTGCGAAAGAGGCGGAAGAGGCCGAAGCGCGGGAGGAGGAAATGGAAGCCCGCGAGCGGGAATACCAAACCGGACGACGCTATTCGGGCACAAGGGTGGGGCGGTCCACGACAAAGCGCAAGACCCGCTCGCGGCGCGGTGATAGCGTGGGCACGGCCTTTGCCAAATCAATGATGCGATCCATCGGCACGAAGGCCGGAACCGCAATTGTGCGCGGCGTTATGGGAAGCCTGTTCAAGGGACGCTGACGTCACCAAATTGAGCACCTTGCGGCGCGTTTCTTTCGTCTCGCCCTGCTCCTCCGGCTGCGGTCTCGGCTGGCGCTTTGCTTGATCCCATCACGCCCAGTCGGGCCAAGCCCATCCCCTATCATTGCTTCAAAAATACTCCGGGGGTGCGGGGGCAGAGCCCCCGCCCTGTCGGCGGGCCGAAGGCGCGTCGATCCGAAGACCCTCCTGCGCTAACGCTGTTTCTCTTCCCGCTTCGCCTGATCCCAGAGCGCATCCATTTCCGCCAGATCGGATTGCGCGGGCTCTTTGCCGCGCTCTGCCAAGATCGCCTCGATCCGCTCAAACCGTCGGGTAAATTTGTGGTTGGCCGCGCGCAAGGCTTCTTCGGGATCGACCTTGAGATGACGTGCCAGATTGGCCATCACGAAAAGCAGGTCCCCGATTTCCTCGCCGAGTTCAGCCTGCGAAAGCGTGTCACGGGCCTCAACCACTTCGCCGGCTTCCTCCACGATTTTGTCGAGCACCTGATCGGTAGAAGGCCAGTCAAAGCCCACGCGCGCGGCGCGCTTTTGCAATTTCACAGCGCGCAATAGCGCAGGCAGGCCGATGGCGACCCCGTCCAGCGTCCCGCTTTGGGCTTTGCCTGCGCGTTCGCTGGCTTTGATCTTCTCCCAGTCTGCGGTTTGCTGTTCAGCAGATTTGTCGCGGGTCTCGTCGCCAAAGACATGCGGGTGGCGGGCGATCATCTTGTCGCTGACACCGTTGGCCACGGAGGCGAAGGTAAAATGCCCCGCCTCGCTGCCCATCTGTGTGTGATACACGGTCTGCAACAACAGGTCTCCCAACTCGCCTTCTAGCTCCGGCCAATCGGCGCGCTCAATGGCGTCCGCGACCTCATAGGCCTCTTCGATCGTGTAGGGCGCGATGCTGGCGAAGTCCTGCTCGATGTCCCACGGACAGCCGGTGTTGGGGTCACGCAGCCGGGCCATGATCTCGATCAAGCGCTCCATGGGCCGGGAGGTGTCGTAGATCAGGTCACTCATTGCGCGCGGTCCTCATTTCAGCGAACGTAGCCGCAATTCATCACGAAGGAGCGCCAGATGCCACCCGTCAACCGGATTGCCGATTTTGCCGAGGACATGACCGCATGGCGGCGCTGGATGCATCAGAACCCCGAGCTGCAGTTTGACTGCCACAAAACCGCGGCCTTTGTCGTGGAGCAGCTGCGCGGGTTTGGGATCACGGAGATCCACGAAAACATCGCTACCAGCGGCGTGATTGCCATCATCGAGGGGCAGGGGGCGGGCCCAACCATCGGGCTGCGGGCCGATATGGACGCGCTGCCGATCCTCGAGGCGACGGGCAAAGACTATGCCTCGCAAACCGAGGGCAAGATGCATGCCTGCGGACATGATGGGCACACGACGATGCTTCTGGGAGCCGCGCGATATCTGGCGGAGACGCGGAATTTTGCGGGCCGGGTCGCGTTGATCTTTCAACCTGCTGAAGAAGGCGGCGGCGGCGCGGGCGTGATGGTTGAAGAGGGCGTGATGGAACGGTTTGACATCAGCTCCGTCTACGCGCTGCACAACGCGCCCGGCGTCGCGGAGGGCTCGTTTTATACGACCCCCGGCCCGATCATGGCGGCGGCGGATACGTTTCATATCCATGTCACCGGCCAAGGCGGGCATGGCGCCTATCCGCATGAATGCAAGGACCCGATCATTGCGGGGCTCGGTATTTGCAACGCGCTGCAAAGCATCGTGTCGCGCGACCGCAAAGGTCTTGAGGATTTGGTGGTCTCTGTGACGCAGTTTCATAGCGGCACGACGGACAATGTGATCCCCGACACGGCCTATATCAACGGCACGGTCCGGACCTTTGATAGCGGCGTTCAGGAGATGGTGATCGAGCGCATGCAGGCGATCTGCGACGGTCACGCGGCCGCATTTGGTGTGGAGGTCGTGTTTGAGTTCGAAAAAGGGTACCCGCCCACCATCAATCATGCGCGCGAGGCGGGGTTTGCGGCGGCTGTTGCCCGCGATGTTGCGGGCGAAGCAATGGTGGTCGAGGATGCAGAGCCTGAGATGGGGGCAGAGGATTTTTCCTACATGTTGCAGGCGCGGCCGGGGGCATATTTGTTCATTGGCCAAGGCGACAGCGCGGGGCTGCATCACCCGGAATATGATTTCAACGACGCAATTGCGCCGATTGGAGCCAGCTTTTTTGCCCGGTTGGTAGAGACGGCGCAGCCGCTGCGGTAGTGGTGGTCTTGGGAAAGGGGCGCTGCCCCCGTCGCTGCGCTCCTCCCCCGGAGTATTTTTGAAGCAATGATGGACGAGAGGCGATCACGGGGGGATCGAGCGAGCGTTAGTTCCGGAGCCAGTCCGCGGCGAAGGTGATGTCAGAGCTGCCAGCAAGGCGGGCGGTGCGCTCAATGGCGGTGTGCAGCCGGGCGCGGCGATCTTTACCCATCTTGACGGTCCCCTCCGGCCAGAATGCACGCACAGTCATGACGCCGCTGGCGCTGTCGCATTTCATGTCGATGCGGCCCATCAGGTGGTCGCCCTCCAGCACCGGAAACACGTAATAGCCGTATTGGCGTTTGGCTTCCGGCACGAACACCTCAATCCGGTAGTGGAAGCCGAACAGCCGCTCCGCTCGGGTGCGGTCGCGCAGGGCCGGATCAAAGGGCGACAGGATACGGGCCATGCCGGGCTGCGGCGGGGTGTCCAGTCGGGTTTCAATATCGGCAAAGGCGAGGCTCTTACGCATCTGGCCGTCTGCGCCCTCAATCTCGATCTCTTGCAGCTGGCCCGCGGCAAGGCCTTTGGCGCACCAGTCGCGGGCCTCTTCTTTGGTGACCAATTCCCAGAATTTCGCGATCTCGCCTGAGGTGCCAAAACCCAGCCTGTCCAACGCGGCATGGCAAGCCCAGTCAATGGTGTCCTCCAGCACGGTTTCGCGCGCAAGCACCGGGGCCGGGATGACCCGCTCTGTCAGGTCGTAATATTTGCGGAACCCTTGACGGTGGCACACGGACAACGCGCCGGAGCGCCACAGGTATTCCAGCGCGGTCTTGGAGGGGTGCCAATCCCACCATCCGCCCGAGCTGCGCGCCTCATCCGTGCCCACATCTGACGAGCAGCAGGGCCCGTGCTGCGCGATCTGATCGAGCACCGCGTCGAATTTCTGCTCAAACCCGTCGCGCCGCCAATTCTTGAAATTGCTTTTCAGCCTGGCGGCGCTGCGGGTCATTTTGTGCCGCCAATGGGGGAAGAACTCCATCGCGATCATCGAGGCGTCATGCGTCCAATGCTCGAAGCCTTGCCGGGTGGTCTCGGGCCGCGTGCCGAAACACACGCGGTCCAGCGCACCTTGCCGGTAGCTTTGGCGGCGGGCGTGCAGGATCATGTGATGGGCGCGGGCCACGGTGTTGATGCTGTCAAGCTGCACAAAGCCCAGTTGATGCACCAATCCGGCCAGATCAGCACCGGTGCCAGACCCGCTCGGGCGGCTGCCAAGCGCGTGGCGCTCCAGAAAGATAGCGCGGGCTTGGCTGTTGGTCAGGCGCAGGTGATTGCTCATCTGGTGATAATGCTGCAGCTGGGCCTTTCGCACCACCCGGAACCTGCTAAAACCGTCACAACAAAACACAAAGGGTCGGAAAGATCATGGATCAGGTGGTGGCATTGGTGAGCGGCGGGGCCTCTGGGCTTGGGGCCGCAACGACGAGGTCAATTGTGGGCGCGGGCGGCAAGGTCGTCATGCTCGACCGCGATGCAGACAAGGGCCGGGCCTTGGCGACGGAGCTTGGCAACGCAGTACGCTTTGCGGAGGCCGATGTCACGGATGAGGGCTCGCTGCAAACGGCCCGCGACTGGGCGCTCAGCGAATTTGGTACGATTACCGCGGCTGTGTCCTGCGCAGGCATTGCGGTTGCATCCAAAACCGTGGGGCGTGACGGGGCGCATCCGCTCGACAGCTTTCAGCGCTCCATCGACATCAATCTGGTGGGCAGTTTCAATCTCGCCCGGCTCGCGGCCGAGGCCATGCAGGACAACGCACCCGATGCAGATGGCCAGCGGGGGGTGATTATCCACACCGCTTCTGTAGCCGCCTTTGAGGGGCAAAAGGGCCAGCCTGCCTATGCGGCGTCGAAAGGCGGGGTTGTGGGGATGGTGCTGCCCATGGCGCGTGATTTGGCGGAGCAGGGCATCCGGGTGATGGCCATCGCGCCGGGGCTGTTTCTGACGCCGATGCTCGAAGGCCTGCCCGAGGCCGCCCAAGAGGCTCTGGCGCAGCAGCCGCTCTTTCCCAAACGCCTTGGCCGCCCTGCGGAGTTTGGCGCGATGGTCAACACGATCATCGCCAGCCCCTATCTCAACGGCTCGGTGATCCGGCTGGATGGCGGGATCCGTTTGCCATGAAGGCGGTCATTGTCGGGGCAGGCATCGGCGGGCTCGCGGCTGGGTTGGCGCTGAGCAGGGTCGGCTGGGAAGTGACCGTGCTGGAGCAAGCAGAAGAGCTGGCGGAGGTCGGCGCCGGGCTGCAGATCAGCCCGAACGGGGTCAAGGTGCTTGCCGCGCTCAATCTGATGGAGGCGCTTGCGCCCCTCAGCTTTGAACCTGAGTTTATCCGCCTGTCGATGGGTCGCACCGGGCGCAAAATCTTCGAGCTTCCACTAAAAGGCTATGCAGAGAACCGCTGGGGCGCGAAATATCTGCATATCCACCGCGCCGATCTGCACCGGGTGCTGGCAGAGCGGCTGGCACATGCTACGGGCAGCGAGATTCGCACGGGCGCGCAGGTCACGGGCTATGTGCGTGAACGGGGCGGGGCGAGCGTCTATCTGCAGGATGGCAGCCGGGTTTACGGTGATCTTGTGATCGGCGCAGACGGGGTGCATTCCAAAATTCGCGGCCAGATGACCGGAACGGAACGCGCGCGTTTCACTGGCTATGTCGCGTGGCGCGCCACGGTGCCGATCTCGGTGCTGAAAGAGGACGCGCCGGGGCCGGGGGCCTGTATCTGGGCCGGGCAGGGGCGGCACGCCGTCACCACGCGGATCCGGGGCGGCGAGATGGTCAATTTCGTGGGTATCGTGGCGGAAGACAGCTGGCAGGAAGAAGGCTGGGATCTGACGGGTCGCCGCTCGGAAGCGCTTGCCGCCTTTGAAGGCTGGGTGCCGCAGGTCACCAGCATTTTGCACACCGCACGGGAGCTGAACCGCTGGGCGCTTTTCGACCGTCCGCCCCTGGGGGCGTGGTCTGATGGGCCGGTCGGCCTTTTGGGGGATGCGGCCCATCCGATGGTGCCATCCATGGCGCAAGGGGCTGTGCAAGCGCTTGAAGATGCGTGGGTTTTGGCGGAGTGCGTGTCGAGCGGCAAAGTGGTCTCTGAGGGCTTGGGCCGCTACTTTGGTCTGCGTCGTAACCGGACGGGACGCATCCAGCAACGCTCTATGGAAAACCTCGAGCTGTTTCACAAAGGTGCGGTGTTGCCGTCGCTTATGGCCTATGGCCCGATCTGGGCAGCGGCCCGTCTTAGCCCCGCATTGATCCACTCCAAACAGGACTGGATTTATGCGCGAGATGTCACGAAAGGCGGTTAAGAGCGGGGTCTCATTATTGGGCGCAAGAAGACCGCGAAAAGGATATGTGACATGACACACAGCGGTGACCCACCTCGGATCGTGCGACTAACCCCGGCGGATGCGCAGTCTTTCGACGCCATGCTGGATCTGTTCGCGGCGGCATTTGAGGACACCGAGAATTACAGCACGGCGCGGCCCGGATCCGACTACCGCAAGGCGCTTCTCGCGAGGGACGACTTCGTTGCCTTGGTCGCAATTGCAGACGCCCGCGTCATCGGGGCGCTGGTCACCTATGAGCTGCGCAAGTTCGAGCAGGAGCGCTCTGAATTCTACATCTACGACCTGGCAGTGTCACAGGAGCAGCGGCGGAAGGGCGTGGCGACCGCATTGATTGCAGAGCTGGGCACTATCGCAAAGGCGCGGGGCAGTGCCTCGATCTATGTTCAGGCCGATTTAGGTGACGCGCCCGCCGTGGCGCTTTATTCAAAACTTGGCACCCGGGAGGATGTCTTGCATTTCGATCTGTCGCTGGACGATCCGTAGCTATCTGTTCTGCAGATAGGTGGCGCAGCCCGTCAGTGCGGCGTAATCGTCCTCGATGACGTGGACGCCGAAGTTTTGCATGAAGCCCGCAAACCGTCCCTTGTCCCGAAACGCCGCCAGAAAGCCCAGATCGTCGAAATGGGCGGAGAACGCGCGCGCAACGCCGCCAGCAAAATACACCCCGCCAAAGGGCAGCTGGATCAGGGACAGGTTGCCCGAAACCGTGCCCAGCATGCGCACGAACATCACCGCCGCTTCGCGGGCCACGGGGTCCGAGCCATCCTCGAAACTCCGCATGATGTCTGCCGCTGATTTTTCTGTTGGCGTGCCGGCTTGCTCTGAAAGCCACAGATAGCAGCGCTCAAAGCCGCGGCCTGACAGCATGTCCTCGACTGCCGGAAAGCCATGCGCCGTCTCAAAATAGCGGATCAACGCCAGCTCTTCTTCCGCGCGGACCGGCAGGTTGGCGTGGCCAGCCTCAGAGGCAGGAACAAACCGCCCGCCGGGGGTCTCGTAAACCGGGGCAATGTTGAACCCGGTGCCGACGCCCACCACCAGCTTTGTGGCCGCAGGATCCGGCGGGGAGGGGGCATCCACCAGCGTGCGTACCGATCCGTCCGACAGCCGCCCGATGGCATGTCCCTGCGCTTGCAGGTCGTTCAGGATCGCCACGTTTTCGGCTTGCGTGGCGCGGGCCAATGCGGCCTCGTCGATCTCCCAATTCAGGTTGGTCAGCGTGCCGCGCCCGTCCTTGACGGGCCCCGCCAAAGCCACACATGCGCCTTTGCAATCCACGCCGTCTTCCAGCTCGATATAGGTGCGCAGCACCGATTCCAGCCCGGCATGTTTGGCATTCTCGAACCGCCGCACGGTGGTCGTCAGCAGGCTTTCCCCCTCGGCCAGAGCGACACGCGTGTTGGTGCCGCCAATATCGGCGACCAGCGTGTAGAGATTGGCCGGGTGGGTGCTCATCTTGATGTCCTTATCGCGGCGGGGTCATGCGGCTAACGCACGGGCAAGGGCGTGATAGGACGCTTTGGGCGTGCGCTCAAGCGTGTCGAAATCGACATGCACCAGCCCGAAGCGTTTCTCGTAGCCCAGCGACCATTCGTAATTGTCCAGAAGCGACCAGAACGTGTAGCCCTGCAGCGGCACGCCGTCTTTGATCGCACGCTTTGCGGCATCCAGATGCTGGTCCAGATAGGCCATCCGCTCCACATCATCGCGGCCTGGGTGGTCGTCATTGGCCATACCGTTCTCGGTCACAAACAGGGGCAGGCCCTTGGTGTAGGTCTCATGCACCCAAGTCAGGAAGTGATGCAGCCCGTCGGGATAAATCTCCCAGCCGGTTTGCGTCTTGGGCAGCGGGCCCTTCACATAGTCAATGGACGGCCACGCGCCGTCATTGGGCGCAAGCAACTGGCGGGTGTAGTAATTCAACCCCAGCCAATCAAGCGGCTGGCCAATCACCTCGAAATCGTCCTGCCAGCCGTTGGGCATATGCGCTTCCATGCCCTCCAGCACCTCAGCGGGGTAGGCGCCGTGAAACAGCCCGCCCATGAAGAAGCGGTTGTAAATCCCGTCGTACAGATGCGCGGCCTTGGCAGCGCCCGCGCTGTCATCTGCCGGGGCCGCGAACTCGAAATTGCACACAGCCCCGAGGTTCTTCATCCCCAACGCCCGCATCGCCTGAATGGCACGCCCATGGCCGGTGAGCACGTGATGCATCGCATGCGCGGTCGATCTGATGTCGCGCATGCCCGGCGCGTGATGGCCCTCGAAATGGCTGAGCCACCCCACGCAGAACGGCTCATTAATCGGCACCGCCGAGAACACCCGGTCGCCAATTCGCCCCATCACCACGGTCGCAAAATCCGCCAGCCAATGGGAGATATCGGGGTTCCGCCAGCCGCCCAGATCAGCCAAAGCCGCTGGCAATTCCCAATGATAGAGCGTCGCCTGCGGCTTCAGCCCGCGCTCCAGCATCGCGTCGACCAGCCGGTCGTAGAAGTCGAGGCCCTCGGCATTCACCGTGCCGCGCCCCTCCGGCATCACCCGCGCCCATGAGGTTGAGAAGCGGTAGGCGTCTAGTCCCATGTCCCGCGCCAGATGCAGATCTTCTTCGAACCGGTGGTAGTGGTCGCACGCCACTTGCCCATGCTCGGCGCGCACCACATTGCCGGGGGTGGCCGCAAACGTGTCCCAATGCGTTTTGCCTGCGCCGCCAAAGCCGTGGCCCTCGATCTGGTACGAAGATGTCGCGGCGGAAAACAGGAAGCCTTCGGGAAAGTCCGACCGTTTGAATTGCATGGTTCAGGCTTTCTTCGCGGCGATGGTCGCGGCTGATTTGGGCGCGGGCCCGGTGGATTGCCCCACCACCAGCTCGGCCTCCCACAGCTCGGCCACCGGCGGCGTGTCGGGGTCGTTGATCAACCCGATCAGCAGCTCCGCACAGCGTCGCCCCGCATCGCGCACAGAGGACCGCGCGGCCGTAAAAATCGGCTCGCCCTCGCCATTGGGCATGTAGGAAATCGCGTCGTCAAAACAGATCACCGACACGTCCCGCCCAACCGTCAGGTTGCGGCTTTCAATGGCGCGGCGCACCCCAAGGGCGGGCACAATGGACGACGCCATGAACGCGGTGGGCGGGTTGTCGGAGGCCAGCATCTCCTGCGCGGCGCTGAAGCCGTAAGGCTCCGTCATCTCAGCGGAGCGCATGACATCCGTATCAACCTCAATACCGCGCGCGATCAGCGCCGCTTCATAGCCCGAACGGCGACGCTGCGCGAAGTCCATCCGCTCTGATCCGTTGATCAGCCCGATCCGCTCATGCCCCAGATCCAGCAGAAATTCCGTCGCCCGCCGAAACGCGCTTTTGCTATTCACATCAAGGTAGTTATAGGCCGTTGTTACATCTGTTGAGCGGCCATGCACAAAGAATGGAATGCCCAATTCCTGCAGCAGCCCAATGCGCGGATCATCCTGCGTCGGGCCATGCACGATGATCCCGTCAACAGATCCTTTGCGGGCCAGCTCGCGATACGCCCGCTCCTCGTCGTCGAAATTCACCAGCGATAGCAACATGTCATAGCCGTGCTGGGCGTAGACCTCGCCCGCGCCGCCGATGAAGTCAGAGAACACGACGTTGCTGACCATGTCATGCTGCGGCGAGAAGGGGATCACATGGCCGATCTGCATGGATTTGCCCGTGGCCAGCGATTTTGCCTTTTGGTTCGGGCGGTAATTATGCGCCTCGGCGGCGGCCTGAACGCGCTTGCGGGTCGCCTCATTCACCTCGGGAAAACCGTTCAGCGCACGGCTGACGGTTGTCTGGGACAGGCCCAGTTCCTCGGAGAGTTCACGCAGGTTCATGTTGCCTTGGTACCTCAAAGCGCTTTGAGCGGATGGCCAATTGGTAGGGGGGAAATTCGCATTGGTCAAAGGGTCAGCGTGTATTTTTTGAAGAATCTTCCGATTTCCTTCAATAATTCAGCCACAACATAGGTTCAGATTGACAGTTGGGTTTGGCTGGTTCACCTTTCCGGCATCCAAAGCGCTTTGGAAACGATTCTCCAACGCGCGAGAGGTGACATGACGGCACGAAAATTGCGTGCCACCAATGGGAGGATATCATGACAAGACACTTCTTTGCAGGCTTTGCCGCCGCAGCGCTGATGAGCACGACCGCTCTGGCTGACGGGCATCTGCCATTTGCGCCTGGTGAGGGCGCGTTCAGCTGGGACAGCTACACCGCATTTGCCGAAGGCAATGACTTCGCAGGCCAGACGGTCACCATCACAGGGCCCTGGACCGGCAATGAGAAAGAGAAATTCGACGCCGTCGTCGCGTATTTCACAGAGGCCACTGGCGCCGCGGTGAACTATTCCGGCTCTGACAGCTTCGAGCAGGATATCGTCGTGTCCGCCCGTGCGGGCTCTGCGCCCAACCTCGCCGTGTTCCCGCAGCCGGGTCTGGCCGCTGATATGGCAAGCCAAGGCCTGCTGACGCCTCTGCCGGATGGCACGTCCGATTGGATTGCCGAAAACTTCGCGGCGGGTCAGTCCTGGGTTGATCTGGGTACATATGCAGACGCAGACGGCACTGATCAGATGTACGGCATGTTCTACCGCGTCGATCTCAAATCGCTCGTCTGGTATTCGCCCGAAGCCTTTGACGAGGCGGGCTACGACATCCCCGAGACAATGGAAGACCTCAAAGCGCTGACACAGGAAATCGCTGACGCAGGCGAGACACCGTGGTGCATCGGTCTGGGGTCTGGTGCGGCAACAGGTTGGCCTGCCACCGACTGGGTCGAGGACATGATGCTGCGCACGAACTCGCCCGCGGATTACGACGCATGGGTGGCCAACGAGATGAAGTTCGACGACCCCAAAGTGGTCGCGGCCATCGAGGAGTTCGGCTTCTTCGCGCGCAATGACGCCTTTGTCGATGGCGGCGCGTCCGCTGTGGCCAACACGGATTTCCGTGACAGCCCGACAGGCCTCTTCGAGATCCCGCCAAAGTGCTACATGCACCGTCAGGCGTCCTTTATCCCGGCCTTCTTCCCTGAGGGCACCACGGTTGGCGAGGACGTAGATTTCTTCTACTTCCCGGCCTATGCGGAAAAGGATCTGGGCGCTCCGGTGCTTGGGGCAGGGACGCTCTTTGCGATCACCAACCCATCAGATGCCACCACGGCGTTCCTCGAGTTCCTGAAGCTGCCCATCGCGCATGAAGCATGGATGGCGCAAGGCGGGTTCCTGACCGCACATGGCGGCGTGAACCTCGAAACCTACGCCGAGGACAGCCTCCGCGCGCAAGGTAAAATCCTGCAGGACGCCACAACCTTCCGGTTCGACGCATCCGACCTGATGCCTGCCGAGATCGGCGCGGGCGCCTTCTGGACCGGCATGGTGGATTACGCCACCGGAGCGTCGGCTGGCGACGTGGCGGCCAGCATTCAGGAACGCTGGGATGCCTTGAACTAGGCTCCAGTCCACACAAACGGCCCCGGCGCGATGGTGCGGCGGGGCCATGGCGCAGTTCGGGGAGGGATCTGCCATGTCACCTATCATTCAAGGCCTATTGACCATCGTGATCGGTGTGGGCGGCTGCATAGGCTATTTCTACGCCTCCAACCTGATCCTCGACAAAGTCATCTTCCCGGTGCAGGCCAAAAACCCGGGCCGCAACATCAACCGGGCCAATATGGTGCGCCCGTGGCTCTTCCTTTTTCCCGCGATGTTCGCGCTGTCGCTCTATCTGCTCTACCCGGTGGTCGGCTCCTTCTGGCGCTCGCTGTTCAACCGCTCGGGTGAGGAGTTCATCGGCTTGGGCAACTACGCCTCGCTGGCCGCCGACAGCACGTTTCAAACCGCGTTTCTGAACAACCTGCTGTGGATGCTGGTCGTGCCCGCCGCGTCGACGTTTCTCGGCCTCTTGGTCGCGCAGCTCACCGACCGCATCAGATGGGGCAACATCGCCAAATCGCTGATCTTCATGCCGATGGCGATCTCCTTTGTGGGGGCGTCGCTGATCTGGAAATTCGTCTACGCCAACAACCCTGACATTGGCCTGATCAACGCGCTGCGCTTCTTTTTCGGCGCGTCCGAGCCGCTTGACGTGCTGCAACTGCGCTTCTGGAACAACTTCTTCCTGATGGCCATTCTGATCTGGATCCAGACGGGTTTTGCCATGGTCATCCTGTCCGCCGCCCTGCGCGGCATCCCCGAAGAAACCATTGAAGCTGCGATCATTGACGGCGCGAACCCGTTCGAGATCTTCTTCAAGATCAAGGTGCCGCAGATCATGGGCACGATCGTGGTCGTCTGGACCACCATCACCATTCTGGTGCTGAAAGTGTTCGACATCGTCTACACGATGACCGGCGGCAATTTTGGCACCGAAATTCTGCCCTCATACATGATGAGCTACATGTTCCGCGATGACGGGCGCGCCACTGCTGTGGCCTTCGTGATCATGCTGATCGTGCTGCCGGTGATGATCTGGAACATACGCCAAGCCCGCCAGGAGATGAGGTAAGTCATGGACAACATCGCAGGCACTAAATCCTCGCTCACATGGGCCGTGCATATCTCGGTCGTACTGCTCGTCATCATCTGGCTGGTGCCGACCGTCGGGCTGATGGTCTCCAGCTTTCGTGACCGCGACCAGATCACCGCCTCCGGATGGTGGCTGTCACCGCTGCCGGTCACGCAAAACTTCGCCGTCAAGGCGGAGGGCGACCCGGTGGAGCGTGACGGGCTGTTCGTGCTCGAAGGCAATGTCTTTGGCGAGGGTTCCGGCACCGTGTCGGAGTTTGGCGGACGCCGCGCCGCACCCACGGAATTTGCCATTGGCGAAACCGGCGCATTGACCCGCGACCGTACGCTGACGGTTCAGGCCGACGGGTCCTATGTCTACACCTCGCCAGCCGAGATCAAACGCGCGCCCTCGATCTACTTCGCCTCCGAGACCCCGCCCGAGTTTTCGCTGATAAACTACGAGCAAATCTTCAACTCCAACGGCATGGACAGGGCGTTCATAAACACGCTGACGGTGACGATCCCCGCCACGATCATCCCGATCCTGATCGCGGCCTTTGCGGCTTACGCGCTTGCCTGGATGGAGTTTCCGGGCCGTGGGCTGCTCATCGCCATGGTGGTCGGGCTCTTGGTGGTCCCGCTGCAGCTGGCCCTCGTGCCGATGCTGAAGCTGCACAACGCCATGGGGGTGGGGCAAAGCTTTCTGGGCATCTGGATGGCCCACACGGGCTTCGGGCTGCCGCTCGCGATTTATCTGCTGCGCAACTACATGGTCGGTCTGCCGCGCGACATCATTGAAAGCGCCAAGGTGGATGGGGCCACGGATTTTCAGGTCTTCACAAAGATCGTGCTGCCGCTGTCCTTCCCGGCTTTGGCCAGCTTTGCCATCTTCCAGTTCCTGTGGACATGGAACGATCTGCTGGTGGCCAAGGTCTTCCTGCCCTCCAACTCGGAATCGTGGGTGATGACCGTCAAGATCGCCGACGACCTTCTGGGCTCCCGTGGCGGTGACTGGGGCATATTGGCGGCGGCGGCGTTTGTCTCCATTGCAGTGCCGCTGATCGTCTTCTTTACCATGCAACGTTATCTGGTGCGCGGCCTCTTGGCTGGCTCCGTGAAATAGAGACCTGATATGACGCAACAAGACCCGAAACTCGTCTCCCAAGCCAAAGCCGCCGAAGATTGGTGGCGCGGGGCGGTGATCTACCAGATCTACCCGCGCTCCTATCAAGACAGCAATGGCGACGGTATTGGCGATCTGTTGGGCATCACCCAGCGGCTGCCCTATATCCGCTCGCTCGGCGTCGATGCGATCTGGATTTCGCCCTTCTTCACGTCGCCTATGAAGGACTTCGGTTATGACGTCAGCGATTACTGCGACGTGGACCCGATGTTCGGCCAGCTCAGCGATTTCGACGCGCTGGTGGAAACCGCGCATCAGCTGGGCCTGAAGGTGATGATTGATCTGGTCTTGTCGCACACGTCAGATCAGCACCCATGGTCCAAGGAAAGCGCCGCGAGCCGCGACAATGACAAGGCCAACTGGTATGTCTGGGCCGACCCCAAACCCGATGGCACGCCGCCCAATAACTGGCTGTCGATCTTCGGCGGCCCCGCATGGACATGGGAGCCGCGCCGGGAGCAATATTTCCTGCACAACTTCCTGTCGTCGCAGCCCGACCTGAACTTCCACGAGCCGGAGGTGCAGGACGCGCTTCTGGATGTGACCCGCTTCTGGCTGGACCGCGGCGTCGACGGTTTCCGCCTCGACACGATCAACTTCTACTTCGCCGACAAGGCGCTCAGGGACAATCCACCACTACCGCCCGAGGCCCGGAACGCCACCATCGCGCCTTCCGTAAACCCCTACAATCACCAGGAGCATCTGTACTCCAAGAACCAGCCTGAAAACATCGCCTTCCTGAAACGGTTCCGGGCGCTGCTGGATGAATACCCCGGTCGCGCCGCCGTGGGCGAGGTGGGGGACGCGCAACGCGGTCTTGAGCTGCTCGGTGAATACACCTCCGGGTCCGACCGGATCCACATGTGCTACGCGTTCGAGTTCTTGTCAAAGGACCAGCTGACCGCCGCTCGAGTGGTCGAGGTGATGAACCGGCTCGACACCGCAGCCCCGGATGGCTGGGCCTGCTGGGCGTTCTCAAACCATGACGTGATGCGCCACGTTACGCGCTGGAACCTGACGCCCGCCGCCAAGCGGCTTTACCTGACCATGCTGATGAGCCTGCGCGGCTCGGCGTGCCTGTATCAGGGCGAGGAGCTGGGTCTCCCCGAGGCAGACGTGGCTTTCGAGGATCTGCAAGACCCGTACGGCATCGCCTTCTGGCCCGAGTTCAAGGGCCGCGACGGCTGCCGCACGCCGATGGTTTGGGAGCCGTCGAACCAGAACGGTGGTTTTTCTGACAGCCAACCATGGCTGCCTGTAAGCTCCGAGCATCTGTCGCGCAATGTCACCGATCAGGAGGCCGACCCCGGCGCGCCGCTGCATCATTACCGCCGCGCCATCGGCTTTCGCCGTGCGCATCCGGCGCTGGTGCATGGCACGCATGAGGCGCTTGCGGCCCATGGTGACGTGCTAAGCTTTATCCGTCAGGAGGCAGGTGAGCGCATCTTCTGCGCCTTCAACCTCTCTGACACGCCCTCCACAATCGCGATGCCTGAGGGCCGCTGGCAGCCCATCGGGGCAGAGCTGGGTGTGACCGGCCCAGCCGAAGACGGCAAACTGCATCTGGGCCCGTGGCAGCCCTGTTTCGCGCTCGATTTGGACGTTTATGACATGTCACACAGGGAAGGGAGCTGACCCATGGCTGATCTCAAACTCACCGATGTTGGCAAGAAATACGGCGGCACGATCGAGGTCTTGAAGGACATTGATCTCGACATCCAGACGGGCGAGCTGATCGTCTTCGTGGGACCCTCGGGCTGTGGCAAGTCCACGCTTCTGCGGATGATTGCGGGGCTGGAAAAGATCACCAGCGGCGAGCTGAAGATCGACGGCGAAGTGATGAACGATGTGCCACCCGCCCAGCGCGGCATCGCCATGGTGTTCCAGTCCTACGCGCTCTATCCGCACATGACCGTGCGTGACAATATGGCCTTTGCGCTGAAGCTGGCCAAGAAAACCCCTGACGAGATCGACGCCGCAATCAACCGCGCGGCCACCGTGCTGCAGCTTGAGGAATATCTCGACCGTTTGCCCAAGGCGCTGTCCGGCGGGCAACGTCAGCGCGTGGCCATCGGCCGCTCCATTGTGCGTGACCCGAAGGTCTACCTCTTCGACGAGCCGCTCTCGAACTTGGACGCAGGCCTGCGCGTCGCCACCCGCATCGAAATCGCGCAGCTCAAGGAGTCGATGCCGAACTCCACAATGATCTACGTCACCCACGACCAGGTGGAGGCGATGACGCTCGCCTCCCGCATCGTGGTGCTCGATGCGTTGAAGGACAACGGCTACAGCCACTCCATCGCGCAGGTCGGCACCCCGCTGGAGCTTTATGAGACTCCCGAGAACGAGTTTGTCGCGCAGTTCATCGGCTCGCCTTCGATGAACCTGATGCCCGGCAAGATCGTCAGCACCGGCCCTGTCACCGGTGTGACGCTGGATCACGGAGCAGGGACCATCATGGCCAACATCCCCACCACCGACGCCGATCAGGGCCGCGCCGTCAATGTCGGCATCCGTCCTGAGGACATGGTCGAAACGGACGCCGCAGACTATGCCTTCAGCGGCGCCCTCGAAGTGACCGAGCGGCTGGGCGAGGTGACGCAATTCTACTTCAAACCCGTCACCCCCGACGCCTCACCTGTCATCGCCAAACTCGCCGGCATCCACAAAAGCCAACGCGGCACCACCATGACAATGTCCGCCGACCCGGCCAAGTTGCACCTCTTCGCAGACGGCAAGTCGCTGCTGTACCGGTAGGGATTCGGATCAAAGCCACGTCAAAAGGGTCCCGCGGACCCTGACGGTGCAAACGTGATTGGATCGTCACGTCTGGACGGGGCATGCTCTGCTCATGCGCGCGCTGCTGACATTCCTGCTTTTCTCCCTGCTCCACGGGCCTGCACAGGCGCAGGATCAGATCACGGAGGTCGATCTGGAACTCGTTCTCATGGTCGATGTCTCGCGCTCCATGTCCGAAAGGGAGCTGGAAATCCAGCGACGCGGCTATGCCGAAGCCCTTCGCTCAGAAGCCGTCTCGACCGCGCTGCGCTCTGGGTTGCTGCAACGTGTCGCGATGACCTATGTGGAATGGGCGGGCACGCAAGAGGTTGTCGTAGACTGGAGGCTTCTGGAAAACCGCGAAGACCTTGAGGCCTTCGCTCAGGTGCTGACCACGAAGTTCGACCCTGCGCTGCGGCGCACGTCAATTTCCGGTGCCATCCTGCACGGGATGCGGTCACTCGACAGCAACGCATTTGAAGGCCTGCGGCAGGTGATCGACATTTCAGGGGACGGTCCCAACAATCTTGGCCAAGACGTCACATCTGCACGGGACCGCGCTGTGGCGCGCGGCATCACGATCAACGGTTTGCCGCTTCTGACCCGCGAGGGGCTCGGGCAGGCCTGGCATCTCGACCGTCTCGATCTCTATTACGAGGCCTGCGTCATTGGCGGGCTGGGCGCGTTCGTGATCGCGGTCTTGGATTGGGCCGATTTCGCACAGGCCGTGCGCCGCAAACTGGTGCTTGAGATGGTGTCACGCCCGACCGGCGCCCAGATCATCCGCACCCAATCAAGCGGGCGCGATCCGACCGATTGCCGCATCGGCGAAAAGATCTGGAAAGAACGGCAAAGCATCTGGGCAGAGCCTTAACCGCGAGAGCTCCGGCAAATTCACCGTAGTCTTCCTGCGTTTTCCTCTAGACTGTTAGCGCTAACAGGCCTAGATGAGCGGTAACGCAGGAGAAGCCCCATGTCCCTAAACCCTCGCATCGAAGACGTCACCGCCCGGATCATCCGACGCTCCGCCCAAAGCCGTGCGCTTTATCTGTCGCGCATGGCGCAAGCGGCAGAGGAAGGCCCGCGCCGGGGGCATCTCACTTGCGGCAATCAGGCCCATGCCTATGCGGCCATGGCAGGCGACAAAGACACGCTGGTGGCCGAGCAAGCCCCGAACCTTGGGATCGTGACCAGCTATAATGACATGCTCTCGGCCCACCAGCCGTTCGAGACCTATCCACAAAAAATCAAGGCCACGGCCCGCGCGGCGGGTGGCACGGCGCAGGTGGCAGGCGGGGTCCCCGCGATGTGCGACGGGGTCACGCAAGGCCAGGTCGGCATGGAGCTCAGCCTGTTTTCGCGCGACGTCATCGCGCTGTCGGCTGGCGTGGCGCTCAGCCACAACACTTTTGACGCCACCGTCTATCTGGGTGTCTGCGACAAGATCGTGCCCGGTCTGATCATCGCTGCCGCAACGTTCGGATACCTGCCGGGCATCTTCATCCCCGCGGGGCCGATGACCTCCGGCATCCCGAACGACGAGAAGACCGCCGTGCGCAAACGCTTCGCCAAGGGCGAATGCGACCGGGCAGAGCTGATGGCCGCGGAGATGGCCTCCTATCATGGCCCCGGCACCTGCACCTTCTACGGCACCGCCAACACCAACCAGATGCTGATGGAGTTCATGGGGCTGCACCTGCCCGGCGCCAGCTTCGTCAATCCCGGCTCCGAGATGCGCGACGCGCTGACAGACGCGGCCACCAAGCGCGCGCTGCAGATCACCAAACTCGGCAATGACTTCCGCCCCGTCTGCGACATCCTCGACGAGCGCACCTTCGTAAACGGGCTGGTCGGGCTGATGGCCACCGGCGGCTCCACCAACTTGATCATCCATATCATCGCCATGGCGCGGGCGGCGGGCGTGCTCTTGGACCTGCAGGACCTCTCTGACATCTCCGACGCGACGCCCTTGATGGCGCGGGTTTATCCAAACGGGCTGGCCGATGTGAACCATTTCCACGCCGCAGGCGGGCTGGGCTACATGATCGGCGAGCTTCTCAGCTCAGGCCATCTGCACCCCGACACGATGACGGTGCATGGCAACGGCCTGAAAGATTACCACGCCGAGCCGCAGTTGAAAGACGGCCGCCTCACCTGGGGCAAAGGCGCTGCCAAATCCGAGAACGAGAAGATCCTGCGCCCGGTCACCAACCCGTTCTCCAAGGATGGCGGGCTCAAGCAGCTCAGCGGCAATCTCGGACGCGCAGTGATCAAGACCTCCGCCGTCGATCCCGACCGTCATGTGATCGAGGCCCCCGCGCGGGTCTTCTCTGGTCAGGCAGAGGTCAAAGAGGCGTGGCGCGCCCATAAGCTGGACCGGGACTGCGTCATCGTGGTGCGCTTTCAGGGCCCCAAGGCCAATGGCATGCCCGAACTGCACGGGCTCACGCCGACGCTCTCCGTTCTGCAGGATCGTGGCTTCAACGTCGCGCTGGTCACCGATGGCCGCATGTCGGGCGCATCGGGCAAAGTGCCCGCCGCAATCCATGTCTCGCCCGAGGCGCTTGATGGCGGGCTGATCTCCAAAATTCAGGACGGTGATCTCATCCGGGTCGACGCCATCAAAGGCACGCTCGAGGTGTTGACCGAAGGCGTCGCGGACCGCGCCCCGGCAACACCTGATCTCAGCGACAATGGCCATGGCATCGGTCGCGAGCTGTTTGAAAGCTTCCGCGCCAGCGTCGGGCGGGCAGATCACGGGGCAGGGGTGGTCGTCTAGCAGCCGAGGCGTTTGTACATCGCGCATCACCCCCCTATCATTGCTTCAAAAATACTCCCGCCGGAGGCTCCGGCGTCACAAGAAGGACAGACCTCTATGATCGCGTTCGAAGCCAGCCAGAAAGCTCTCGAAATCTGCAATCTGGCGCCGATCGTGCCCGTGCTGGTGGTCGAGGACCCGGCCCATGCGGGGCCTTTGGCCAGCGCTTTGGTGGCAGGCGGTTTGCCTGCGCTCGAGGTCACGCTGCGCACCCCCGCAGCACTTGAGGTGATCGCGGAAATGGCCAAGGTCACAGGCGGCGTTGTTGGCGCAGGCACGTTGCTGACGCCCGATGATGTCATGGCCGCCAAGGAGGCAGGGGCGACCTTCGGCGTCTCTCCCGGCGCCACGGAACGGCTGCTTGACGCCTGCGAGGCCAATGACCTGCCGCTTCTGCCCGGTGCGGCCACCGCATCCGAGGCCATGGCGCTTCTGGAGCGTGGCTACTCCATGCTGAAATTTTTCCCCGCCGAAGCCTCAGGTGGCGCGCCTGCACTCAAAGCCATCGGCGCACCCATTCCGCAGATCAATTTCTGCCCCACGGGCGGCGTGTCGATGAAGAACGCGCAGGACTATCTGAGCCTGCCCAACGTGGTCTGTGCCGGTGGCTCATGGGTTGCTCCCAAGGACAAGATGATCGCCGGGGACTGGGACGCCATTGAAACCCTCGCTCGCGAGGCCGCGCAGCTGCCACGCTAGAACGCGCGGTTCGCATGCGTATTGTCAGCGGCAGCGGCAGCGGCTGGCGGCCTTAGGCCAGCATGTCAGCTTTCCGCGCGGTCATCCGGTGCAGCATCTGGGACAGCTGCCCCAGCTCGTCCTCCTCCCAGCGATCCGCAAACAGATAGCCCGCCCGCTTCGCAAAGGTCGCCAAGGCGTCCGACAGCTTTTCCTGCCCGGCTGGCGTGGCCACGACAAAGACCAACCGCGCGTCGCGGGCGTCCACATCGCGCCCCACAAGGCCGATCTTCTCCATCGGGGCGACCATGCGGGTGATTGTCGACGCGCTGACATGCATCCGCTTGGCCAGATCGACCCGCGACAAACGGTGGGCCGTGGCCTGTTTGAGATGCAGCATCAACAGGAACTCGTTCACAGATATCCCGTGAACAGAAGAAAACTCCCCCGCAAGGCTGGCGCGAAACTCGTCCGCGACCTGCAGCAGGCGCAGGGCGTTGGTTGTGTGTATATCCATCATGCGGCACCACTTAGTGCAAAATAATTGCATATGCAAGCATATTGCATGAAAATATCAAGTGCCCGAAACGCCAGCCCTTCAGACCCTCACCCCAAATGGATGGTAAACCGCTTCCGGATGGCCTGATCCAGCATCGGGTCAAACGCCGACGGTGCAGGCTGGCCCAAAATCTCTTCCTTCCGCGCGGTGGCTTTTTCCAGCAGGTCCGGCTTGCCCACCTCCGCCCATTCCTTAGGCGAGGTCCGGTCGCCCAGCGCGGGGTAGACATAGTTCTTCTCCATCAGGCTCAGGGTCTGCGCGGTGCCCAGATAATGCCCCGGCCCCGGGCCGCCATCTGGCCCAATACACGTGGCACGGATTTCCTCCAGCCCTAGCGTGTCGTCATTCACCTCAATGCCGCGCACGCAGCGCTGCGCCTGACCAATGAGATCGTCGCCCAGGATCAGCGACTCGTGGCAGAACCCCAGCAGGGAGGCATGCATGCCCGCCGCCTCATAGACCATGTTCAGCCCCGACAACCCCGCCATCACATTTGAGCACATCTGCTCCCAGCCCGCCTGCATATCCGGCAACTTCGAGTCTGACGCCCCCGCAGCCGCGCCTCCCGGCAGGCCATAAAACTGGTGCATCTGGGCGCAGCCCGCCGTCAGCAAGGCCTGCTCGCCCGAGCCCACGGACATCGCGCCTGTGCGCAGATCCAGCCCGAAGGGCCATGTGCCGAACACCGCCGGATGGCCCGGCTTCACAGCGTTCACATAGACGATCCCCGCCAGACACTCGGCCACCGCCTGCACAATCGCGCCTGCAATCGTCGGCGGCGCGGTCGCGCCTGCCATGCCCGCGCTCAGCAGCAGGATCGGCATGCCCGCGCGGATGCATTCCTCCATCACCAGACAGGCGTCGGTGGCGAATTTCATCGGCGGCACCACGAAGCAATTGGTGTTCGACACGAAAGGCCGCTCGCGCCATTTGTCCTCGCCGCCCGCAATCATATGCAGCATTTCAATGCAGTCGGGGACGAACTTCGCCTCGGTGAACGAGGTGCCCACATGTTTCGCCGTCCCGCTGGTGCAGGCGTAAACCGTGTTGAGGTCCATCAACGCATTATCCGTGATATCGCGGCACACCATGGGGCGTTGCAGAAAGTGGATATTGTCCAGCTGATCGGCAATCCGCGCCGCATCAAACAGATCCTGCACCGTGCTTTCGCGGTAATCGCGGCCATGTACGTCAACCATATGCACCGCAGCGCCTGCCGTGCCGTAATGTACGCGGGTGCCGGACAGCTCCATGTCATTGACCGGGTTGCGGCCATGCAAGGTGATGCCGCGCGCGGCCGTGGCCAGCATGTCTTCGACCAGTGCGCGCGGGAACCGCAGCCTGCCATCGTCACCCAGAATGGCCCCGGCTTGGGTCATGATCTCGACGCCCGAGGGCGGCGCGTCAACCAACCCGATCTCTTCCAGCGCGGACAATGCGGTGTCGTGAATACGGGCGATCTCGGCGTCACTCAGGGGCTTGTACAGCCCGCCGGACATGCCGGGGGTAATCGAGCGTTGATCTTCGGTCGGAGGCGCTGCCCGCAGGGCATGGCGTGCGGCACGGCCACCGGAGCGGCGGGAGGAGGGGGTGCGGATCTGTTCGGTCATGAAGACTCTCTTGGCTTTGGAGTGCAGGAAAAGGCGATCAAGCCGCCTGCGGTCTGCCCCGCGCCGCCCGTCCACGCCGCGCTCCGATGGTGCGGCTGACGAGAAAAGATTTACACCGTGGTCTTTGCAAGATGGCCTCCCGGACCTTGATCTTATGCCCAGATTTTAGGCGCAAAGGTCCACCGTCTGTCCCGTTTGCGGCATCCCGGTCTGTTTGCGGCATACCGCCGGCGCGCAGCTACCAACTGCCCGAGCCGCCACCCCCAGAAGAACTGCCGCCACCAAAACCACCACCACCGCCACTGCTGCCGCCGAAGCCCGAGCGCGACTCGCTACGGGTCTTGCGCGGGATGGAGACATATTCCTCACGAGCGTGCCCGCAATTGGCGCAAAGGTGATCCATCCGCGCCTCGCCAGCAGCCGAATAGGTGGCAGGAATGGTTACTGTCCGCGTGGCCTCTGACGTGTGGTAGGTGCAATTCACACAGGCGCTTTTCTTCGAGAACATGCGCGGGAAGGACTTGATCGTGATGTGCTCATCATGGGGGCATTGCCAGACGCAGTGATCTTTTGACTTGATCCGCTCCTCCACAATCTGGCCGGGGTCGAGATATTGCTTTTCCTGCACATTCCCCAAAACAAACATCCGCCGCCCGCATTCTGGGCATTTGCGAGGCAGTTTGCGCTGCCCCAGCCGCAGGCCGAAAAAGCCAAGGATCGCTGTCGCCGGAATAGCAAGAACCCCCAGCACCATGGTCAGCCCGACCCCTAGAGGTGAGGATTCAACACCCGTCCGGATCCGGTCCCTGACGGTGGGCTCTGGCGGCTCTGCGTCAAAGCGCAAACGCTCCAGACTGGCCGCAGTGCCTTCCAGAATACCTTGCTCCATCCGCCCGGCTTTGAACTCTGGCAACATGATGCTGTCGATGATCCGCTTGGCCACCCCGTCGAACCGCGCACGGTAGCCAGAGCCCAGCGCAATCCGCATCCTCCGGTCCTCGACGGCGACAAGCAGCAAGATGCCGTCATTGCGCTCTGCATTGCCGACGCCCCAATGATTGAACAGGTCCTTGGCGAATTTCTCTATCGTGTGGTTGTTGGTGTAGTTGTTGACCTTGTCGATGGTGACGACCGTCATCTCGTGATCGCGTTCCGCGCGGGCGGTTTTCAACATGTCTTCCAGTTCAGCTTCGGCCTCTGGCGACAGGATGTTGGCGAAGTCGTTGACATAGATCGATTGCCAATCCGGCAATTGTTGCGCATGGCCGGGCAGGGCCCAGATAAGCACAGCGCAGACATAAAGCAGCGCTCTCACGAAGACATGCCCTTGGACAGCATCGCATCCACCTTGGCCCCTGACATGGCGGCTTTCAGCCCGGTAAAGTCACCACCCAGAATGGCGTCGGCGGTCTCGACCAACGCGCGGTGCGTGACGCGGGCCAAAGCCGAGCCCAGCGAGATGCGTGCCACACCTGCAGCGGCAAACTCGGCTTGGCTGTGCTTGGTGATCGGCCCTGCCGCCAACACGTTCACGGGCTTCTGGGTCGCCGCCACGATCTGTTTGAGCGCGTCAATGTCTGGCGGCAGCGGCACATAGATCCCGTCCGCCCCCGCCGCGTCAAAGGCCCGGACCCGGCGCAGGGCTTCTTCCATGTCATAGCCGCCGGTCATCACGCCATCCGCCCGCGCCACGAAGAAGAAGTCGTCCTTCAAGGCCCGCGCCGCAGCACTCGCCGCCCGCACGCGCTCCACGGACAGATCGAAATCATACACCTGCTCAGACGCGCCGATCGTGTCCTCAATGCAAATCCCGGCTAGCCCGATCTCGCCCGACAGCCGCACGGTTTCTGTGCAAGTGTCAGGGTCGGGCCCAAACCCGTCTTCAAAATCGCCCGAGACCGGCAAATCCACCGCCGCGATCAGGTCTTGCGCATGCGCCAAATGGTCGTCGCGCGACACGTGCCCGCCATCGGGCAACCCGAGGGTGAACGCATAAGCCGCCGACGAGGTCGCGATTGCCTTGGCCCCCATCGCCGCCAGCACGCGGGCCGAGCCAACATCCCACGCATTGGCCAGAACAAACGGGCTGCCCGGTTGGTGAAGGTCCCTGAAACTCATGCCGCCAGCTCCTGTGCAAAGGTCAGTATTGTGGCCAAAGCGGCCTCGAACGCGCCGTCTTCGACCGTCATCGCCACGCGGATATGCCCCGCCGCCGCCTGCCCAAAGCTTTCGCCCGGCATCACCGCGATGCGGTGCGTGTCCAGCAGTTGGTTGGCGAAGTCCTCGCCGCTCAGCCCCGTGGCCCGGCAATCCAGCATCAGATACATCGCGCCGCCCGAGGGCACCAGCTTCACCACATTCTGGGCCTCCAGCAGCCCTCGCGCCAGCCCGCGCCGCCGCTCGAACGGAGCCCCCACGCGCGCCTCCAGCTCCGGCCCTTCGTTCAACGCAAAGAGCGCGGCGTCCTGAATATAGCCCGGCACGCCGTAGGTCGTGTGCGTGGCCAGGTTCACCAGATGCGCCACCACCTCCGCTGGCCCCGCGACCCAGCCCACGCGGCTGCCGGTCATCGCGTGGCTTTTCGACATCGAGCCCACCACCAGCGTTCGCTCCACCATGCCGTCCATGGTCCGCGGGCTGATATGGGTGCCCTCCCAGACCTGCGTGTCATAGACCTCGTCCGAGATGCACCACAGCTCGTATTCGCAACACGCCCGCGCAATCGCCTCCACCGTGGCGCGGTCATAGACCACGCCCGTGGGGTTGTTCGGCGTGTTCACAAGGATCGAGCGTGCCCCCCGCGCGTGTTTGGCAATGTCGGTAAATGTCGGCTGAAACGCCGCCTCGGGCCGGGTGATCACCGCACGCGGCACCGCGCCCACACCTCGGATCGTGCCGGGGTAGGTGGCGTAATACGGATCGCAATACAGCGCCGCGTCGCCCTCGTCGCAGACCGCCATATGCGCGGCAAACAGGGCCGCCTGACCGCCTGGCGTGATCACGATATTGTCGCGGGTGGTGGCCACGCCTGTGCGCTCCGTCAGCCTTGTGGCCACCGCGTCGCGCAAGGCTGCGACGCCCGGCACGCTGGCATATCCCGTATGCCCGCCCACCGCCGCGCCGTTCATCGCGGCCAGAATGGACGGGTCGGTGCGGATGTCATGCTCCCCGATGGTCAGCTCCGTCACAGCCTCGCCGCGCGCGATCATGTCGCGCGCCCGGTAGAACACGTCCCACCCGTCCGAGCCGCCGCCGGTCAGTCCGGAAATCCGCTGAGATACCTGCATCGCTGCCTCCGTTATCTGCCCGGATGGAGCCAGCGTGCGCGGCCAAAGTCAAACCGGATTTCGTGATTGTTTCAATCACCCTCGACCGGGTCGCCGCGCAGGTAACGCGGGCCGGTCCCATAGCGCCGTGCGCGGTCGCGCGGGTTCCACAAAGCGCAACGCTTCAGCGACAGGCACCCGCAGCCGATGCAGCCCTCCAACCGGTCCCTCAATGTGACCAGCCCCTCGATCCGCGCGTCAATGTCACGCCGAAAGCCCACTGCAATCCGGTTCCAGTCAGCCTGCGTCGGCGTCCGCCCCTCGGGCAAACCCTGCAAATGCGCCCTGATCTGCGCCAGCGAAAATCCCAGCTCCTGACTGATCATCACAAATGACAGCCGCCTGATATCGGCCCGGTCAAAGCGTCGCTGACCCCCGTCGGTCCGCCAGGCCTGCACCAGCCCCTCCGACTCGTAATGCCGGATCGCCGACACAGACAGCCCCGTGCGCTCCGACAATTGCCCAATCGACAGCCCCCGTTTTCCCAACGCATTGGCTTTCATACATATTCTCCGCTTGAGCTAAGGTTTACTTGAGGAATTACACTGGTTTCACCATGTAATCAAAGAAGAAGGGGCACTCCCATGCCTGAGCCACGTCTCGAACACCTCAACCTGACCTCCTCTGACCCGCAGGCAATGGCCGCGATGCTCGATGACCTCTTCGGCTGGCACATTCGCTGGCAGGGCGAGGCCAAGGATGGCGGCCACACCATTCATGTGGGCAATGACGACACCTATCTCGCGGTCTATGCGCCAAAAACCCAAGTCGGGGCCAAGACAAACAGCAACTACACCACCACCGGTGGGCTGAACCATGTGGGCGTCGTGGTCGATGATATCGACGCGGTCGAGGCCAAGGTCATTGCCCGCGGCCTCAAGCCCACGATGCACGGCGACTATGAGCCGGGCCGCCGCTTCTATTTCCACGACCCCGACGGGATCGAGTTCGAGGTTGTCTCCTACAGCTAGATCATTGCCTGAGGGGCTGGCCCTGTGCTAAGCCCCTCACATGACCAAGACCTGCATCATCATTTGCTGCTGCATTACCATCTGAACAATTCAGGCGGGTCTTAACCATTTTCTTCACAGATTGAGTTTGCTAAGCCCGCCGCACCCCCTGCGCGCGTGAGGCCTCATGACCATTCAACTCTACAACACTGCGACCCGCTCCAAACAGGAGCTTGCACCGATCACTCCGGGCAAGGTCAGCATGTATGTCTGCGGCCCCACCGTCTATGACCGCGCCCATCTGGGCAATGCCCGCGCTGTGGTAGTGTTCGACATGCTCTTTCGCCTGCTGCGCCATGAATATGGTGCGGATGCAGTGACTTACGTGCGGAACTTCACAGACGTAGACGACAAGATCAACGCCCGCGCCGCCGAGACGGGCCGCGATATCTCCGACATCACCGCCGAGACGACGCAGTGGTTTCTCGACGACATGGCCGCCATCGGTGCGCTGGAGCCAAACGAAATGCCCCGCGCCACGGCCTATGTGCCCCACATGGTCAAGATGATCGAAACCCTGATCGAGAAAGGCCACGCTTACGCCGCCGAGGGGCATGTCCTCTTTAAGGTTCGCAGCTACGACGATTACGGAAAGTTAAGCGGTCGCAGCGTCGATGACATGATCGCCGGCGCTCGGGTAGAGGTCGCACCCTACAAAGAAGACCCGATGGATTTCGTCCTGTGGAAACCCTCCGCCGATGATCTGCCCGGCTGGGACAGTCCGTGGGGCCGAGGCCGCCCCGGCTGGCACATCGAATGCTCCGCCATGGCCTACGAGCTTTTGGGCGAGCGCTTCGACATCCACGGCGGTGGCAACGACCTGACCTTCCCCCATCATGAAAACGAGATTGCCCAGTCCAAATGCGCAGGCCACGCTTTCGCAAATATCTGGATGCATAACGAGATGCTGCAGGTCGAGGGCAAGAAGATGTCCAAGTCGCTGGGCAATTTCTTCACCGTGCGCGATCTGCTGGATCAAGGCGTCCCCGGAGAAATCATCCGCTTCGTCATGCTGTCCACCCATTACCGCAAACCGATGGACTGGACGGAGCGTAAGGCTGCTGAGGCCCGCGCGCATTTCACACGCTGGCGCACCGGGTTGGAAAACCGTGCACCAAATCCTGCGAAGGTGGACGCAGGTATCGTAGAGGCGCTTTCAAACGATCTGAACACACCCCTCGCTATTGCGCGGCTTCATGCGCTTTGGAAGGATGGGGGTGCAGATGCGCTCGACAGTCTCGCGGCATCACTCTCCATCCTCGGAATTGACCCGTCATTCCCGTGGTTGGACGTGGACAATGAAGAGCCGAATTACGGCTATGGCCTTACGGCGGCAGACCGACAGAACATCACTGAGCTTGTTTCAATATGGACCTCCTTGAGGGATGCTAAAAACTACACAGACGCGGATTCCATCCGGACCCGCGCGTTGGGTTTTGGATTGGACCTGACAAAATGGAAGCTAAGCCCCAATGGTGAAGATTCGGTTGATCCTGTGGTGTTTTCCGACACCGAATTGGCGGCCTTGTTGGAGGACGTGAAATGACCCTCACCGCACAGCGCCCCAATCGTTACCAAACCCTTACCAAAACCACCCCTCGAGTTTTGTACAAAATGGGTTTTGGCCTGTTTCAATTGACCCCATTTTGTACAAAAGAGGCCTGACATGACAAAAGAGCGCCTCTACATCTTCGACACCACGCTGCGGGACGGAAACCAGACCCAAGGCGTCCAGTTCTCCGCCGCTGAAAAGGTGCAGATCGCCCAGCTTTTGGACCAGATCGGCATCGACTACATCGAAGGCGGCTGGCCCGGAGCCAACCCGACTGACACGGAATTCTTTGCGCAACCCCCTGTAACCAAAGCAAAAATGACCGCGTTCGG
Source organism: uncultured Litoreibacter sp. (assembly GCA_947494645.1). Taxonomy (GTDB): domain Bacteria; phylum Pseudomonadota; class Alphaproteobacteria; order Rhodobacterales; family Rhodobacteraceae; genus Litoreibacter. Next base: position 1,304,350 of record CANLVO010000001.1, on the reverse strand, counting down.
GATGACCAAACGGGCAGGGCGGTCGGCCGAAAACGACGACGTGCTGGCCGCCGTGATGAATGCCGGAACCCCCGCCGTCTGCCTCGTTGGCAAGACCCACGACTTCCACGTGAAGACCGCTTTGGGCATCTCTCTGGAAGAGAACATCGAGAATATTTCTCAATCTTTCAAACACATAGCCGCCAATAACCGCGAAGCGATCTTCGACGCAGAGCATTTTTTCGACGGCCACAAAGCCAATCCCGACTACGCATTGCAAGCCATCCACGCCGCATACGACGCCGGCACCCGCTGGATAGCGCTTTGCGACACCAATGGTGGCACGCTTCCATCCGAAATAAGTGATATAGTTCAGCAGGTTATCGCCTCCGGTATTCCGGGCGATCACGTCGCGATCCACACCCATAATGACACCGAAAACGCCGTCGCAGGCAGTCTAGCCGCCATCGACGCCGGGGCCCGCCAAGTGCAAGGCACCCTCAACGGTCTGGGCGAGCGCTGCGGCAACGCCAACCTCACCTCAATCATCCCAACTTTGCTTTTAAAACAAAGCTATAGGGACCGCTTTGAATGTGGTATTGCGCCTGAAAATCTGCACCCTTTGACGCTCGCCAGCCGCAAGTTGGACGATATCCTCAACCGCGTCCCCAACAAACACGCCGCCTATGTCGGCGCCTCCGCCTTCGCCCACAAGTCAGGCCTGCATGCTTCCGCGATTTTGAAGGACCCTAGCACCTATGAGCATGTCGATCCCGCCGCCGTAGGCAATAGCCGCGTGGTGCCGATGTCCAACCAAGCGGGGCAGTCTAACCTACGGAAAAGATTGTTGGAAATGGGTGTCGAGGTCACTGACCAATCGGCGCTGCCGCGTATTCTTGACCGGATCAAAACCGCTGAAGAGAGCGGTTATAGCTACGACACCGCGCAGGCCTCCTTCGAGCTTTTGGCGCGGGATGAATTGGGCCTGATCCCGCAATTTTTCGAGGTCAAGCGCTACAAGGTTACGGTAGAGCGTCGCAAAAATAAGTATAATCAAATGGTTAGCTTGTCAGAGGCGATGGTTGTCGTGAAGGTTGGCGGTAAAAAAATGCTCTCGGTCAGTGAAAGCATGGACGCCGACGGGCATGATCGCGGCCCCGTCAATGCTCTGTCCAAGGCGCTCGCCAAGGATTTGGGTCCGTATTCCGCAATCCTAGAAGACATGCATCTTGTTGATTTCAAAGTTAGAATTACCCAAGGCGGGACTGAAGCTGTGACCCGCGTCATCATCGACAGCGCCGACAGCGCGGGGCGTCGCTGGTCGACCGTGGGTGTGTCTCCGAACATTGTGGATGCGAGTTTTGAGGCCTTGTTGGACGCGATCAACTGGAAGCTGATACAGGAGGGTGCCAAGGCATGAGCCTTGAAGCCTGCAAGGAACTGGTGCGGATCGGTGACCCGGATCGCTTTGACGTTACGGTGTTAGCTCCTGAAAAAATTCAGAAAATTCTGTGGCCTCTTTATGCGTTTAATGTCGAGGTGACGCGAGCGCCTTGGCTCACGCAAGAGCCCATGATTGCCGAAATCCGCTTGCAATGGTGGCGCGACGCGTTGGCCGAGATCCGTGAGGGCAAGCAGGTCAGGGCGCATGCGGTTACGGTGCCACTGTCCGACATTCTCGACGCCGAGGGAGCCATGGTATTGGACAAACTTGTCGAAGCCCGCGCCTGGGATATCTACGCGGACCCTTTTCCAAACCGCGAGAGCTTTGATGCCTATGTTGACGCGACCTATGGCAATTTGATCTGGACCGCAGCGCGGCTGATTGTTCCGGGTGCAGATGAAAAGATCATTCGCAAATTTGCTTATGGCTGTGGTGTGGCGGCTATGCTGCGGGCAACGGCTCGGCTGAAGTCAGTTGGGCGTAACCCATTGTTTCAGGATGATGTTGTGGCGTTTCGAAAGCTGGCGAAGCATGGGTTTTTCAACATGAATTATGCCATCCGCGCGCGCAAGAGCCTGTCGAGGTCCCTTGAGCCTGTCCTGCTTTCCGGTTGGAACGCATACCCCACATTCAAAGCGGTGCGCCATGACGCGGCGAAGGTCTACGAAGAGGGTTATGCGCAAAGCGAATTTGCCCGGCGCTACAGGATCTTGAAGTTGAGCCTACTGGGATGGTGGCGCTAGGCAGCCCTGCGGCGCTCGACCATCAGCCAGACAAGTGCACCGCCTGCGAGGGCAAGGAATGGGCCCATGGCATAGTTCACGGCGTTCCAGCCTTCCACGGGTGTGCCGCCTGAGCAGTTCATCAGCCCGCCGGAGGCCAAGGAGGCCACAGTCACACAGCCAAAGACCAGCGCGTCATTGAGGCCTTGGATGCGTCCACGCTCGGCAGGGGAATGCGAACTGGCTAGCAGTGTGGTGGCGCCGATAAAGCCGAAATTCCATCCCAATCCCAGAAGTATCAACGCGCCGTAGAAGTTGGTGAGTTCGACGCCCGCCAGCGCGACACCTCCCGCAAATGCCAATATAACAAGGCCTGCGCCGATGATCCGTTCGACGCCGAAGCGCGCAATGAGATGGCCTGTGAAGAATGACGGAGCGAACATGGCCAGAACATGCGCGGAAACGATGTCGTTGGCGTCATCATTGGTGAAGCCGCACCCAACCACCGCCAGCGGGGTGGATGTCATCACGAGGTTCATCAGCGAATACGCCACCATGGCGCAGATGATCGCAACAATGATCCGTGGGTCTTTCAGCAGCTCCATCTTTGTGCGGGCGGCTTTGGCGGTCGTGCCGACCGCTGTGCTGACCTTGGCGGGCAGGTCCAATGCGAAGAACAGGAACAGGCCGACCAGATTGAGCACCACGACGGCGGCATAGGTCCCGAAGAACGGGATCATCCATGCCTCCATTACGCCTTTGTTGAGCTGCGGCCCGAGGATCGCGGACAGTAACCCGCCTGCCATCACATAGGAGATCGCCTTGGGCTTGTAACTGTCAGAGGCCACATCGGTCGCGGCAAAGCGGTAGAAGCCCTGAGCGGACATGTAGATGCCCGTAAGATAGCTGCCCGCCAACAACGTAAGGAACGAGCCGATATAGAGTCCGTAGGCCGCGACAGCGGCGCCTGCGGCCCCGGCCAGTGCACCCAATATGAACCCGTTTCTACGACCATGGGTTTGCATGAACGGGCTGATCCACGGCGCAGTCGTCATTGAGCCGAACACAATCATAGAGATCGGCAGGGTCGCCAGACATGGGTTCGTCGACAGCATATTGCCTGCAAGCCCGCCGGTGACAAAGATCATTGGCATTTGCGCGCCCAAGATGGCTTGGGCAAGAACCAGAACGAGCACGTTGCGCTTTGCGCGACGGTCATTCGTGTCAATGGGTTCGGAAATGGTCATAGTCTCTGCCCTACGCCTCGCCTGCAGCTATGGCAAGACACGGTCGATGATATGCGCAAATGATCCCGACACACGGCCTTGAACCAGGCCCATAGGGGGCAGGTTGGTGCCTTCGGCGTCCTGCGCTTCGAACAGGGGCGGGCCATCTGCCTTGAGAGTGGTTGCGTAGTGAAATTCATGGCCTTTGTATTGGCCTTGGAATGGGCCTTGTGGCGCCGAGAGGTGACGGTAACCCAGATGCAGTTTGCGTTTGGCAAAGCTGGTTTGCAGCGTCAGGAGGCCTGCCATCTCGTGAACAGTGCCATCCGCGTCCGTCAGGCTTTCTCCAAGCACCATGTATCCGCCGCATTCTCCATAGATATCAGTTGTTTGAGCGGCGGCTCTCAACCCATCGATAAAATTATCTGCTTTTGCCAAAGTTGCGGCATGCAGTTCGGGGTAACCCCCGGGCAGGTAGATTAAGTCAGCGGTCGGGATGCGGTCATTGGCCAGCGGAGAGAACAGGCTCATCGTAACGCCGGCCTGCACCCACTCGCGGATCAGATGCGGGTAGCAAAAGGCAAAGGCACGATCATGTGCGATCGCAATGTGACGCCGGTTCGGAGGCACTGGCCGGATGGGCACGGGGCCGGGAAGTGGGGCGGTCAGGCGCAGCAGTGCATCGATATCCACCTCCTCGCTGATCTGCGCAGCAGCAGCATCAAGGAAGCTTTCAAGGTCGCTGTGCTCGCCGGCCTGAACCAACCCCAAATGGCGGGATGGCATTGATAGTCCGGTGTCGCGCATGACAGCCCCAAGTATTGGCAAGTCAGTCTTTTGCAAAGCAGCGCGGAGAATCTTTTCATGCCTTGGGCTGCCGACCTTGTTCAGGATTAGCCCTGCCACTTGCACGTTAGGGTCGAACTCTGAGAATCCTGCGACGATGGCCGCTACGGATTGTGCCATGTGGGATGCATCTATCACCAAATTCACTGGGAGGTTCAGCTGCCGTGCAAGGTCCGCCACCGCTCCTTTGCCGTCAGGAGGTGCGCCGTCAAACAGCCCCATCGCGCCCTCAATGATCAGGAGGTCTTCACCCGCTGCCAGTTCTTTGATGCGCTCAGGCGACATGGCCCAGGCGTCAAGGTTAACACACGCTTGGCCACACGCGGCCTCGTGGTATCTGGGATCGATATAGTCCGGCCCGGATTTTGCGCCGCGCACGGCGATGCCGCGGTCACGTATGGCACGCAGTAGTCCGAGGGTAATTGTGGTCTTGCCGCTGCCTGAGGCAGGTGCTGCGATGATCAATCCCGGCACAGGCTGCCTCGGGTCATGCGCTTTCCGCAGGGCGGCCACGGCCCAACGGGTCAAGAGCGCGCGGGGCGGTGCCGTCGAGCATTGTTTGCCAATCTAGCACTTGGCGCATCAATACGGAGCGTCCTACGCAGATGATGGCGGGCGGCTCGAGGCCACTGGCGGTGATGTCGTCGACACACGTGGCGAGAGTGGTCTCAAGCACGCGCTGCTCAGACGTGGTGGCGCTGGTCACGACGGCCACGGGCTCGGACGGGTTGCGGCCCGCATCAAGTAGCTCTGAGGTGATACGGGCGATGTGCTTCATGCCCATGTAAATCACGATGACCTGACTGCCGCGTGAAATCGCGGGCCAGTCGAGCGAGCCGGTGGCGTTGCCGGATTGATCGTGGCCGGTGACAAAGGTCACGGATTGATTCACGTCGCGATGCGTAACCGGGATGCCTGCATAGGCCAGCCCGCCAATGCCCGCGCTGATGCCGGGGATAATGCGAATGGGGATGTTGTGCTGCACAAGCGATTGGGCCTCTTCGCCACCCCGACCGAACACAAAAGGGTCGCCGCCCTTTAGGCGCAGCACGCGTTTGCCTTGGCGGGCCAGCTCGACCAGTCTGAGAGAGATATCGCGTTGCTTGGCGGAGGGCTTCCCGCCGCGTTTACCCGCGTATTCGTGTTTAGCTTGTGGTGCCCAGTCGAGGATCGCCTCCTGCACCAGAGCGTCGTAGATCACTACATCTGCTTGCCGCAGCGCGTTCAACGCGTGCAGCGTTAGTAAGCCCGGATCGCCCGGACCCGCGCCGCAGAGCCAAACCCAACCGGGTTCAAGCGTGGGCCATGTCTGGCCCGGAAGGGAGATCGAGTCGTTCATATCTGCAATATGCCCGCGCTGGGCAGTGCTGAAAAGCGAAACCGCGACGCAAGATGGGTCATTGGCGGCGCAGAAATTGCCTCTATAGTCCCGCGTCATGAACAACGACCCTGCAACACGTCTGCGCCGCGGCTGGACCACTGGCGCTTGTGCGACCGCCGCCACGAAAGCGGCGTTGCAAATTCTCTGGGGCGGGGAAAAACCGGCGACGGTTGGGATCACGTTGCCCAAGGGCGAGCAGCCGGTTTTCGCGGTGCATGCGTCCAGCTCAGCGCTCGGGTGGGCGCAAGTGGCGATAGAGAAAGACGCTGGCGACGACCCTGATGTCACCCATGGCGCTATCATTGCAGCCCGGGTGGAGGCCTCTGCAGGCGGCGTGGTTTTTAGGGCAGGCGATGGGGTCGGCCATGTCACGAAGCCGGGCCTGCCGATTGCCGTGGGTGAGCCCGCGATCAACCCCGTTCCGCGTCAGATGATGCAAGCAGTGGTCGCTGAGATGGCAGATGCTTATGGGCAATCTGCAGACGTGACGATCACGATTTCGGTCGAGGGTGGTACAGCCTTGGCGTTGAAGACATGGAACCCACGGCTTGGCATTGAGGGCGGTTTGTCGATCCTTGGTACGACTGGCGTGGTGCGGCCGTTTTCCTGTGCGGCATGGATTGCCTCCATTCATCGGGGTATTGATGTGGCGCGGGCGACGGGCACGACGCATGTCGCCGGATGCACCGGTGCCACCAGTGAGAAAGTGGTGCAGGAACTGTATGGTCTCGCCGATCATGCGATGCTGGATATGGGGGATTTTGTCGGAGGTCTGCTCAAATATCTGCAGAAGAACCCTGTCGCCCGGATCACAATTGGCGGGGGGATTGGCAAGATGACCAAGCTCGCTCAAGGCGCGCGTGATTTGCACTCCAAGCGGTCTCAAGTGGATTTCATGGCGCTTGGGCAAATGGCTCAGGCAGCGGGTCTGCCCGATGTAAGTGACGCAAACACGGCCTTGGAAGCGCTCGAGCGAGCGGGGCCGGAGCTTGCCCGGCTTGTGGCACAGCAGTCCTGCGATCAGGTCTGCGAGATGCTTTCAGGGACGGACGTTGCTGTCGACACGGTGGTGATTGATCGCGCTGGTACGATCATGGGACGTGCAGGGTCGTGAAGATATTGCTCTTGGCAGGGACCGGAGAGGCCACAGAGCTTGCGCGCCTGTTGTCCAACGCAGGCCATGACATCACGAGCTCGCTGGCCGGTGCCACGCGATCACCGAAAGCACTTGCGGGGCATGTGCGCAGTGGCGGCTTTGGCGGTGACGCTGGTTTTGCGGCGTGGCTTGATGCGCATAAACCCGATCTGGTGATTGACGCCACACACCCGTTTGCAGCGCGGGTGTCGCTGCGCAGCGCGCGGATCTGTGCAGAGACAAAGGTCGCGTATTTACAGCTGCTACGTCCGCCTTGGACTGTCCATTCAGGCAAAAAACAACACGAGGTCGCATCCGTCGCTCAGGCCCGTGCTCTGGTTCCGGCGGGTGCCGTGGTGTTCCTCGCAACGGGTAGGCAAACCTTACGCAGCTTTGCTGCTTTCTCTGATTGCCGACTGATCTGTCGTCAAATCGACCAGCCCGATGGACCATTCCCGTTTCCCAACGGGGAGTTTCGGATCGGCAGACCGCCGTTTTCCGTCGAGGACGAGGTCGCCTTGTTTAACGAGCTGTCGGTCGGTTGGCTGATCGTGAAGAACGCGGGCGGGGCGGCGTCTTACTCGAAAATTGAGGCGGCAGAACGGTTGGGCATCCCGGTGATCTTCCTCGCGCGACCGGCTCAACCTGATGCGGAAAGGGTGTCGAGTGTGGATGGGGTCATGAACTGGGTGGCGTGTCTTGCGGATCATTAAGGGCGATACAGATGTGGCCGAAGGCACCAAATGGCTTGCGAAGCAGCATGCCTGCTTCGCGACAATCCTGCCTCAAATCACACCGCTGCCATTGCGGTTGCGTCCCGATGGGTTTGGCCAGCTTTTGGGCGCGATCATGGGCCAACAGGTCAGCACAGCATCCGCTGCCGCGATCATCGCCAAGCTGGACGCTGCGGGATTCCTTGAGGAAGCGGCCGTGGCTCGCGCCTCTGAGGACGAACTGCGCGCTTGCGGGTTGTCGCGGCAAAAAATTCGTTACGCTCATGAACTGGCCCGTGCGCAGATCGACTACGCGGCGCTGCGTGATACTGACAGTGCCGATGTTATCAAGACGTTGACCGCTGTGCCCGGCATTGGGGCTTGGACTGCCGAGATCTATGCGATGTTCTCACTTGGTCATGCAGATGTCTTTGCGCCTGGCGATTTGGCTTTGCAGATTGCCGCGCAACACATGCTGGGATTGGACGCACGCCCCACGGAAAAGGAGCTGCGTGTACTCGCACAAGACTGGTATCCATGGAGGTCCGTTGCGGCCCGTGCGCTCTTTGCCTATTACCGGGTGGTCAAAGGACGAGAAGGGCTGACGTAAAATGGCACGTACATTGGAAGGGGGCCGCAAGGCCTCGAAGTCGGGCGAGGTCAGCTCGGTCGTGATTTTTCTTCATGGGTATGGAGCGGATGGATCCGACTTGCTGGGGCTGGCGGATCCGCTGGCCGATCACCTGCCGGACACCGTATTTTATGCGCCAAACGCACCAGAGCGCTGCATTGGTAATCCGATGGGCTATCAGTGGTTTCCGATCCCGTGGATCGACGGCTCCTCTGAAGAAGAGGCTGAGACCGGAATGTTGGCGGCGGCCGACGACCTGAACGCATATCTCGACAGCGTCATGGTCGACGAGGATGTGCTGCCCGAACAGGTGGTGGTGTTGGGCTTTTCGCAAGGCACGATGATGGCGTTGCATGTGCTGCCCCGCCGTGAGGACCCGGTTGCTGGCATCGTCGGCATTTCAGGGCGTCTGATGCGGCCTGAGCTTTTGGCAGATGAGGCGATCAGCAAACCGCCGGTTTTGCTGGTGCACGGCGATGAGGACGAGGTTGTCCCACCCATTTCCATGCCTGAGGCTGGTGATGCCTTGCAGGCGGCGGGGTTTGAAGTGTTCGGCTATGTTATGAAAGGCACAGGCCACGGGATTGCGCCTGACGGGTTGGGGGTTGCGCTCAGCTTTATTGGCAAACAATTCAACATCGATCTGGGCTGAGCATTCTCAGGCCCAAACGGCGATATAGCGGGGGTTGTCAGATGCAAACCACGATATATAGTTTGTGGTAAGCGAGGGCAGGGTGTCCTGCTCTGAGGCAATCACAGCCGTTCGGGGCAGGAGAGAATGCACGCATGAAAGATCACGCACAAACCGAGTTTCGCCATGATTTCGTGCGCGAACCCGGGAACCTGAAGCACAATCCTGCTTTGGTGCTGAACGCAGACTACCGACCGCTTTCCTACTACCCGTTGTCGCTCTGGACTTGGCAAGAAGCTGTCAAAGCGGCGTTTCTCGACCGCGTCACAATCTTGTCGGAATATGAAGAAGTCGTGCGGTCGCCAACCACTGAGATACGTATCCCTTCTGTCGTGGTCCTGAAAGACTACGTCAAACCGCAGCGCAAGGTGGCCTTTACCCGTTTCAACCTGTTCCTGCGCGACGAGTTTTGCTGCCAATATTGCGGCTCTCGCGGGGAGCTGACGTTTGATCATGTGCTACCACGGGCGCGGGGCGGGATTACGAGCTGGGACAACGTGGTGGCGGCGTGCTCGACCTGCAATCTACGCAAAGGGTCAAAGTTGCTGAAAACCTCTGGCATGTCATTGCGCAAACCACCCCGGAAACCGGGCTCGGAAGAGTTGCGTAATCTGGGGCGGAAATTTCCGCCTAATCATTTGCATGAAGCATGGATTGACTTCCTCTACTGGGATGCCGAACTTCAGGAATGAGCGATTTTTTTCATCCGGTCGCGGGCACCGTTTTGCCGCGCTTCGCAGGTGTGCCGACCTTCATGCGGCTGCCTTATCTGACACCTGATCACGCCCGTATGGATGAGGTAGACCTGGGCTTCTATGGGATGCCTTGGGATGGTGGCACGTCCAACCGGCCCGGTGCGCGGCATGGACCGCGCGCGTTGCGTGACGCCACGACCATGATCCGTGCACAACACCCGGTTACGAACATGCGCCCGTTTGAGGCGATGAATTGCGCCGACCTGGGTGACGTGCAGATCAATCCGGTCGAGCAAGACAGCTCAATGGCCGCCATGACCAAGTTTGTGAGCGATATGCTGGCCCAAGGGATCCGGCCTTTTGGCGTGGCGGGCGACCATCTGTGCACACTACCGGTGCTCAGGGCGATTGCGCAAAGCGGTGTGAAACCTGCATTGCTGCTCTATGACAGCCATACGGACCTGTTTCCACCTTACTTCGGCAGCCCGGTTTTGACCCACGGCAATCCGTTTCGCATGGCTGTTGAAGAAGGACTTATTGATTGCGAGCGGTCCGTTATGATCGGGATGCGCGGCACGATGTACGATGCCGATGACCGTGAATTCGGGGCAAAACATGGGATCACCATTATTCCAATGCACGAGGCGTTTGATGCGGGGCTTGTACGTACGGTTGAGCGGGCCAAAGCGATCATTGGTGACGCGCCGACCTATTTCAGCTTTGATATCGACTTTATCGACCCTGCCTTTGCCCCCGGCACGGGGACACCCGAGGTTGGTGGCCCGACATCCGCGCAGACGCTGGACATGATCCGGGCGGCTCAGGGGCTCAATTTTGTCGGGGCAGATTTGGTTGAGGTCTCACCGCCCTTTGACAATGGCGGGATCACATCGTGGCTTGGGGCGTCGGTGATGTTCGAGATGCTTTGCCTGATGGCGCCGCAATTTTAACCTGAGCAACTGGCGCCACCCAGAACACAGAATTTTGCGCAATGAGGGTGGTTGAGCTGGACCGCGCCTTCGGCTTCGGCAAGAGTTTCGCCAAGCTCGAATTCGGCGTCGTATGGCAGCAGAGTGCAGGCCAGGACGGCCGGTGTATCAGCGCCTCGTCTTTTTACGACCATGCGAGATGACGAACACATCATCGCATCGGGCGATTTGTTGAGGATGCCCCAACACGCTGAAGTAATCTCTGGTACCTCGACATTGGCATCCATCTCTGGAAAAATAACTGTCATAGCAGGGTTTTGTGGGTCGATCTTAAAGTTATGTCGGGCAAAGAGGGAGGCGAAGCCCTCTCGTGCCGCACTTTCGGTTTCATCCCACATTGAGCGCCCTGCAACAGCAAGTTTTGCGCCTTGGTCACGCAGCCAGATCATACCTTCGATGGTTTTGTCGAAAGATCCCGCGCCGCGTTCCTGATCATGCAGGGTCTCTGACCAATGATCGAGCGATACGCGGAAAGTGATCTTGTCGCCGAACTCGCTGATCAATGCAGACAAGCCTGCACGGACGGATTTGCGCATCATAGGTCGCATGGCATTGGTCAGGATCAAAACCTCATAACCGCGCTCTAGGGCGGCACGCGTCATGTCGTTCATATCGGGATTCATATAAGGCTCGCCGCCGGTAAACGCGATCTCGCGAACGCCCCATTTGCGGTCGTCCAGCTGGTCAAGATAATCGCGCACCTCATCAGTGGTCATGTAGACCAGCGCGTCATTGGTGGGAGACGACAGGATATAGCAGTTCGCGCATTCGATATTGCACAGCGTCCCGGTGTTGAACCAAAGAGTTTGCGGATTTGTGAGTGACACGCTGGCGCGCTCTTCACCCTTTGCAGTGACCCGTGGATCTTGGAACTTCCCCTGATTAGCCAAGGCGGCGGGGGGCAATTGGTCTTTCATTCGGTCGCTCCAGATTGGTCTGGGTGAGGGTTTAAGGCCTGTGCCTGCGAAACGAAAGTGCCCTGAATGTTTGCTGACGGGACTGTGATTGTTTGCCCTCATTGATGGTCATGCTAGACATTGCAGGGACGGGAACTTATGGACAAACCGTTACCGCTAACATTGCGCCTGATACGGTGCGCCACGAAGGGCAGATGTCGCTATGGTTTCTCGTATAATTCCGGTCGAGCCGTTTGATCTGGTCATTTTCGGTGGGACGGGGGATCTGGCTCGGCGAAAGATTCTGCCGGGCCTATATCGGAGATTCTGCGCGGGTCAGATGCCTGAAGATGCGCGGGTCATTGGCGCTGCCCGTGGTGGCTTGAGCAACGAGGATTTTCGCAAGTTGGTCGGTGAGGCCATTGAAGAATTCGTGCCCAAGGATCGTCGGGACGCGAAGACCATCAAGGAGTTCGCAAGCCGACTGCATTACGTCACGGTTGATGCAAAGGGCACGGACGGGTGGGACGCGCTCTCCAAACTGGTCAGAAAAGACGTTGTCCAGGCCTTCTATTTTTCCGTAGGTCCATCGCTCTTTGGTGACCTTGCCACCCGGCTGCACAAACACAAGATCGCCAACAAAGAAGCGCGTATCGTTGTTGAGAAACCATTCGGACGAGATTTGGAAAGTGCGCGGGCGCTGAACGCGGTTCTGGCAGACAGTTTTGACGAGGGACAGATTTACCGCATCGACCACTATCTGGGTAAGGAAACGGTACAGAACTTGATGGCGGTCCGTTTTGCCAACGTGCTGTTCGAGCCGCTCTGGAATGCACAGTATGTGGATCACGTCCAAATCACCGTAGCTGAAACCGTCAGCGTAGACGGGCGTGGCGCCTATTACGATAAGTCGGGCGCCATGCGTGACATGGTGCAGAACCATCTGATGCAACTTTTGTGTCTTACGGCGATGGAGCCTCCATCCCGGTTTGATCCAGATGCGGTACGGGACGAAAAGCTGAAGGTGATACGAGCGCTCGACGAAGTGCCTGCGGAAAACATTGTAAGAGGGCAGTATGATGCCGCAGGCGATGTTGCGGGGTACATCGAACATTCGCAGAATCCCGAGACCAAGACCGAGAGCTTTATCGCGATGAAGGTTGATATCTCGAACTGGCGCTGGAAGGGCACGCCGTTCTACCTGCGCACCGGCAAGCGCTTGAAGGCGCGTAGCTCCGAAATCGTAATCTATTTCAAGGAAACCCCTCATTCGATTTTCGGAGAGGATGCTGGATCGCACGCCAATGTTCTGACCATTCGTCTGCAACCAGATGAGGGCATGGACCTGCGTGTGACGATCAAGGAACCGGGTCCCGGCGGGATGCGGTTAGTAGATGTACCGCTTGATATGACGTTTGCGGATGCGTTGGGCCCGGAGGCCGAAGACGTGCCGGATGCTTATGAGCGATTAATCATGGATGTGATCCGGGGTAACCAAACGTTGTTTATGCGTGGCGACGAAGTGGTGGCCGCATGGGCCTGGACCGACCCGATTATCGCGGGCTGGACCGAACGCGGCGACAGACCGCAACCCTATGAGCCGGGCAGCTCCGGCCCGGAAGATGCGCTGATGCTGCTGCACCGTGACGGACGCAGATGGAGGGAAATACGCAAATGAAGCTTGTCGAGTATGCCGACCGCGACATGTTGATGATTGATCTGGCCCAGCATCTTGCAGGCGAGTTGAACGAATGCCTGATGACCCACTCACATGCCAGCTTCGCAGTGCCCGGTGGCACAACCCCCGGCCCGGTGTTCGATGCGCTCTGTGCAGCTGATCTTGATTGGGCGCGGGTGCATGTGATGCCAACCGACGAGCGTTGGGTCGATGAAAGCTCTGAGCGCTCGAATGCACGGCTTATCAAGTCGCGGCTGCTGACAAATCGGGCCGCCGTTGCGCAATTCGTGCCGTTTTTCGTGCCGGGCATGGAAGCCGAAACTGCTATGGGCGAGCTGTCCGACACATTGCAACCGGAACTGCCGATCTCAATCCTGTTGCTTGGTATGGGCGCGGATATGCACACCGCGTCGCTTTTTCCGGGCGCAGCTGAACTCGAAGAGGCGTTGAGCACGCAGGCTCCGACGATGGCTATTCATCCCGAAGGGCAAGAGACCCGAGTCACCCTGACGGCCAGCGCATTGAGCGGTGCGATGAATACGCATATTTTGATCACCGGGGCAGAAAAGCGTACGGCCTTGGAGAAAGCTGCGACGCTTGATCCTCGCGAAGCACCGGTCAAAACGGTGCTGGCAAACGCAACAGTGCATTGGGCGGAATAATGGAACAAGCGTTGTGGGATGAGCTAAAGCGCGTGGCGGCCACGAGGCCAGTGATCGCGGATCTGTTCTCAAAGGATGACCGTCGGGCGCAGACGTTCTCTGTTTCCTGCGATGAGATGCTGTTTGATTTCTCGAAAACGCAAATCACCAATGACAGTTTGGACTTTCTGATTTCAATGGCGGATGCGGCCGGGGTCGAAAGCAAGCGCGACGCAATGTTTTCAGGCGCCCGCATCAACGAGACGGAAGATCGCGCGGTGCTGCATACCCTTCTGCGTGATTTGGCTGAGGATCCTCCGAATGGTTTGCAGGAGGAACGGCAGGGTGTCTCACAAGTTCGCACTCAAATGGCCGCCTTTGCGACCGCAGTTCGGGACGGTGAGTTCGCGGGGCAGGGCGGCAAGATCACGGATGTGATCAACATCGGTATTGGCGGCTCTGACCTTGGCCCTGCCATGGCCACGCTGGCGCTTGCACCGTTTCACGACGGACCGCGCGTGCATTTTGTGTCGAATGTGGATGGGGCTGATCTGGCGGACACGCTCGACGGTCTGAACCCGGCCACGACTCTGGTAATAGTGGCCTCCAAGACATTTACCACCATCGAGACGATGACGAATGCGCGTAGCGCTTATGACTGGATGAAACGAGTGGTGGATGAGCCGGGGGTGCAGTTTGCCGCCGTGTCTACTGCCGAGGAAAAGACCTCTGATTTTGGGATCGACAGTACGCGGGTCTTCGGATTTGAGGATTGGGTCGGTGGGCGTTACTCGGTTTGGGGACCGATCGGGCTGTCCTTGATGATAGCCGTAGGCCCGGATGCCTTCAAGGAATTCCTCGCTGGCGGCGCGGCAATGGATCGCCATTTTCAGGCGGCGTCTCTTGCAGAAAACATGCCGGTGCTCTTGGCTCTGGTCGGGATTTGGCACAACCAAGGCTGCGGGCACGCCACCCGCGCGGTGCTGCCTTATGACAATCGTTTGTCACGGTTGCCTGCGTATCTTCAGCAGTTGGAAATGGAAAGCAACGGCAAGTCCGTCGCGATGGATGGGAGTGACTTAGCCGTGAATTCTGGCCCCGTTGTTTGGGGCGAGCCTGGTACAAACGGTCAGCACGCTTTCTACCAGTTAATCCATCAGGGCACGCGGGTGATCCCTTGCGAGTTCATGGTTGCCAAAGAGGGCCACGAGGAAGACTTGGCGCACCACCACGCACTGCTTGTGGCCAACTGTCTGGCACAGTCTGAGGCCTTGATGGTCGGCCGGTCCTTGGAAGAGGCCGCTGAGATCATGGCCTCAAAGGGCCTGACTGGCGCGGAGTTGGATCGCGAAGCGCGTCATCGGGTTTTCCCGGGCAACCGGCCGTCGACAACGCTGGTCTACCCTAAGCTGACCCCTTTTGTGTTGGGCCAAATCATCGCGCTCTATGAACACAGGGTGTTTGTTGAGGGCGTGATGTTGGGCATTAACTCGTTCGACCAATGGGGCGTTGAGTTGGGTAAGGAATTGGCCAATGCGCTCACGCCGATCCTTGAGGGCAAGGAAAGCGATGCGGCCAAAGATGGCTCTACAAGAATGCTGCTTGCGTATCTACGCCGTTAGGCCTTCGTCGCGTTGTCACGGGTGACGAAAGTGTTCCGAACCTCTTCACTGAGGGGACTTTTGGCGGTGGTCTTCGCATCGAGTTGCACCAACACCGAACTACCAGTGGCCTGCAGGCCCTGATCGGTCCAGACCCCGTATTCCATCACCCAGGATGTGTTTCTAAAACTCGTGGTGCGACCAGTGATGATGTAGTCTTGGCCGAATACCATTTCTTTGAGAAAATCTGCGGCCACCGATTTTAGTACGATGCGGGGGCTGTCGGGACCGTAGTCAGAGATACCGTAGTCCTTGAAATACGAGATGCGGAACGTCTCGAACCAGCGCAAATAGGCTGTGTGATTGACATGGTTCAGCGCGTCCAGTTCGCCAAAGCGGACCCGGTCTGCAGTCCCGTAGGACCAAGGCGCGGGAATACCGAGATTGCGAAGCGCGTCAGCATAGATCGGGGTATGATAGTTCATGCCTGCCTCAGATGGGATGCGGAGTGCTTATATCGATTGCGGAGGAGAGACTTGGAGCGGGTAACGGGAATTGAACCCGTAACTTAAGCTTGGGAAGCTCGCGTGATACCTTTTCACCATACCCGCCTGAGGGGTCTGAAATACGCAGGGCGTCGCCCAGCGTCAAGCGACTATCGGACCGATTAACCGCGTCTGCGCCGCCTACGAGCTGCATTAGAGCTGTCACCACCGCCAGTGTTGAAATTCACATCTGGCAGCGTGACGATGGAATTCAGGATTGGAAATGGCTCTGCGGAATTTGGTATCGCAGACGCGTTGACAAAATGCTCCTGAAACCTGGGCTCGATGGCGGTTTCAATCTTGTGAATGTCTCGAACGGTTTGCTCAATCTCTGTCCGGGCCTCTTTGTTCAACAGGGCGATGCGGGCCCCCGTGCCTGCGGCGTTGCCCGCTGATGTCACACGGTCGAGCGGGCAATCCGGGATCATACCCAAAACCATCGCATGCTTGGGCGAGATATGTGCCCCGAAAGCACCCGCAAGCACGACTCTGTCAACTTCGTCCGTGCCAAACTTGTCCATAAGAAGCCGCGCGCCCGAGTAGAGAGCGGCTTTGGCCATCTGGATCTCGCGAATGTCACGATTGGTGACGGTGATCTGGCGGTCTCCGTCTTGCCAAACCAGATAGGAATGCGTGCGTCCGTCGAGGAAACAGCGATCTGTCCCGGTTTGTTCAGGCGAGCCGATCAGCCCTGGTCCGTCAACAAGACCTGCCAGCCGCATCTCTGCGACCAGCTCAATGATGCCTGAGCCGCAGATGCCCGTGACGCCTGTGGCGGCAATCGCTTCTTTGAAGCCGTCCTCGTCGGACCAAAGTTCGCAGCCAATGACCTGAAACCGTGGTTCTTTGGTCACCGGATCAATCTCGACCCGCTCAATCGCTCCCGGAGCGGCGCGTTGGCCTGATGATATCTGTGCGCCTTCAAAGGCGGGGCCAGTGGGTGATGAACACGCGAGGACTTTTTCGGTGTTGCCGAGCATGATCTCTGCATTGGTGCCCACATCTACGACCAAGACCAGGTTGTCGGATTTGTTCGGCGCTTCTGAAAGCGCGACGGCAGCGGCGTCAGCCCCGACATGGCCCGCAATACACGGCAAGAGATAGGCCTGAGCAGTGCTGGCGAGGTTCAGATCTAGCGCTTGGGCTGGCAGGGAAACCGCATCTGACGTCGCTAAGGCGAAAGGCGCTTGGCCCAGCTCGAACGGGTCGATTCCAAGAAACAGGTGATGCATCACTGGATTGCATACAAACACCGCGTCAAAGATCAGTGATTTGTCGATTTCCGCCTCTGCGGCGACTTGGGTGAACAGCGCATTCATCCCTTCGCGCACGGCGGCGGTCATTTCGTCTGCGCCGCCTGCATTCATCATGGAGTAGCTGACCCGGCTCATCAGATCTTCGCCGAAGCGTATCTGCGGATTCATAAGGCCGGACGATGCCACGACCTCCCCGGTGCGTAGGTCACACAGATGTCCGGCGATGGTGGTCGAGCCAAGATCGACGGCCATGCCGTAAACCGACCCCTCATAGTATCCGGGCCATATTTGCAGGATATGAGGAAGATTGCCGTCACGGCTGTGATGTACTGCGCAGGTGATCTTCCATTCGCCTTTGCGCAGAATTGGCTGCAATTGCTTCAGGATGGACAGATCCGCTTTGACGTCCTCGATGCCCCACTCGGATTTGAGCGCCGCGGTGAGGCGCTGAAGGTCGCCGGAGGGGTCATGCATGTCAGGCTCTTGCACTTCGACATAGTAAAGCCGGATCGCGGGGTCCAAAGTGATGTCTCGCGCCTCAACGCGCTTGCGGACGACCTGTTTATGCACTTGGCTTGTCTCGGGAACGTCTATGACGACGTCGCTCTGCACAGTTGCCTGACAACCAAGGCGTCGCCCCTTGGGCAGGCCGCGTTTGTCGTCATAGCGCTGTTCAACGCTGTTCCATTCGGACAGGGCCGTCTCTTGAACCGTGACACCATGTTTTGGAAAGTCGCCGAAAGAAGGCTGCACCTGACATTTGGAGCAGATGCCGCGCCCTCCGCAGACGGAATCCAGGTCGACGCCCAATTGACGCGCTGCCGTCAGAACGGGCGTGCCGACCGGGAAATGGCCCCGCTTGCCGGAGGGGGTGAAGATCACCAAAGGGTCGTTGGACATGCGCGCGCTCCGAAGCTTCCCCTTATTTGTAAGAGTTTAGCTTGTGCGAGCAATATCTGTCTGCGACGCGTTCTGGTTTAAATGCGCATGATTTCTATGAGCTGGATGCGAGAGCGTGCAACAACGCCTCGGCCTCTGGGTCGGCTGGGAACATCAGCTCAATTTTGAGGTCCGCGATGGCGAGGTCCTCGGCGCCGCCAAACTGTACGAAGGTCGAGAACAGAGCCAACCGCATTCCATTGGCCGCGTAGATGGTCGAGACAATTGGTGGCAGCGGTGTGGGCGCGATATAGGCGGAGATGTCTGGGTCAGCTGCTAGCACCTCGGCTGCACGGTCCAGCGCCAGAAGACCCCCAGCAGCACGACTTTCAGAGCGGAGGCGATGCAGGAGATGATGACCGACTTCTCCCCAATTCTCGATGACACCAGAGGCCGCGCCGCTTTGGGTTACGAAATCCAACAAGCTGGCCCCTTGTCCCAAACCGGACATGCCGAACAGGGTCTTGGCCGGGCCGTTCAGCTGCACCAGCGTCCAGAGCGGATTGAGCACAATGGCCGGGTAGGGCGCATGACGCTCCAGCAGCGTCGACATGGCGCTAGAGACCATCTGCATATGTTCATCGGTCAAGGCGGAGCGTTGATGTTGCGGCGCAAAACCGGCGGCATCGAATAGCTCGTTCCGGCGGGTTTGCGGGACGTCGAGGATATCGCTGAGGTGGCGGATCATCTCAGGACTGGGTCGAGAGCGTCCCGTTTCCAAAAACGAGATGTGGCGCGAAGAGACTTCCGCTTCGGTTGCGAGTTGTAGCTGGCTGAGGCGGCGGGCCTTCCGCCAGAACTGAAGATGGGGACCAAATTTGCTCATACCCAAAGTCTAGCGCCCGACGCTGCCCAATGCACTTACCCGAGAGGTAATTGTTTTACGGCGTCTCATCGGATCATGACTGCGTGGAAATTGACCGAAGGAGAAACCTCGTGACCTCACATCCCAACGCGCGAAAGATCCGTATTACAGCCTGTATCATCATTTTCTTTGGACTGCTGACGGTCCTATCCGCCGCGCCGGCACTGAACATACTTTACGAAACCTTTGCAGATCTGGTCATTTGGCCTGCCACAGACACGCACCGCCCGCTATCTGCTGAGACACGGTTGACCCAAGCGATTATGGGCGGAATTTTCACCGGCTTCGGTGTTATGTGGTGGATTGCGGCGGGCAAGCTGTTGGAACAGGCCCCAGATGCGACATTAAATACGCTCTTTTGGGGCGCTACCGCTTGGTTTGTAGCGGACAGCTCGGGGTCGGTGCTTGCGGGGGCCGCTGCAAACGTACCCCCGAACATCGGCTTCTATGCGCTTCTCTTGTGGGCGGTATGGCGCCCCAAAGAGGTCTAAGCGCGCCGTCGGCGCCCACCTGCACGCCCCGCCCGGCCACCACGGGCGGCGGCTTCTGTTCCGTCCGCGTTACGTGGTTTGTTGAAGGTGATCCAAGCGGCACCTGACGGGTCGTTATCGGTGAGGAAGTTGGCGGCGCGAATGGCCTCCATTTCCTTGCCGGGCTGCGGCTTGGTGGAACCGAGGCCCGTGAGCTGGGCGAACAGCTCCATGTCGATATCGTCTGGAATGATAAAGCCGGCCGCCTGCAGTGCCTCTCGCTTTTCTTCCAATTTTTTTGGGCCGACGGGCAGCGCCACAGGATTCATGATGGCCGACGTCATTCCAGCCGTCATCGCCATAGGTAGAAAAGCGTTGTTGATGCCGTGGCGGTTGGGCAACCCAAAGGAGATGTTTGACGCGCCGCAAGTCGTGTTCACGCCCAGCTCTTCGCGCAAGCGGCGCACGAGGGTGAAGACTTGAAGGCCTGCCGTGCCCATTGCCCCGATGGGCATCACAAGTGGGTCGACGACGATGTCATGCGCCGGGATGCCATGATCGGCGGCACGTTCCACGATCTTCTTGGCGACGGCGAAGCGCACATCCGGGTCCTCCGAAATGCCAGTGTCGTCGTTGGAGATCGCCACGACCGGCACATTGTATTTCTTTACGAGCGGCAGCACCAGTTCGAGCCGTTCTTCTTCGCCGGTCACCGAGTTTAACAGGGGGCGGCCTTCGGCAGCGGCGAGGCCGTTCTCCAAGGCCCCGGGCACTGAGGAATCGATGCAAAGCGGGATGTCGGACACTTTTTGAACCCGCTCCACGAGCTCTTTCATCAAGGTCGGCTCGACAAAATTATTGTCCGCGTAGCGCGGATCCTCAGCCATTTTGTTCGAGAAGACCGCGCCAGAATTGATATCAAGCACATTTGCACCCGCTGCGGTTTGGGCAATTGCGTCAGCCTCCACGCGTGAGTAATCGCCGCGTTCCAGCTCTTCATTCAGGATTTTGCGGCCTGTTGGGTTGATCCGCTCGCCTATCACGCAGAATGGCTCGTCAAAGCCGATAACGACTGTTTTTGTTTTGGATTCAAGTACCGTGCGCGTCATTCGTAATCTTTCTTATGCGTGGTTGGCAGGGACGGCGTTTTTGCCGCCATGCTCGATGGCCCAATTGGCATTGGTCTTGATGCCGCCCAATGGGAAGAAGTGGACGCTTTCGATGTTGAAGTCAGGATTTGCCACCTTATGCGCGGCCAACTCGCTGAGCACTTCTGTGGGCTCATACGGCAACAGCAATTTGGTGACGTCCATTGCGCGCTTCTGGAGAACTTTCAACGAGGGGCCAACGCCGCAGGCAATGGCAAATTTGATCAGGGTTTGAAGCTTTGCGGGGCCTGCGATGCCGATATGAATGGGGAGGTCGATACCATTTGCTTTGATCGCGTTTGCCCACTCAATGATCGGACCTGCCTCAAACGCAAACTGCGTGGCCAATGCCATCCTTGCATTGGTGCGTTCAGAGAATTTCTGTTTCCAAGCAAGCGCTTCGTCGACGTTCTTCATGGAGCCATCGGGGTCAATATCGCGGTTGCCCTCAGGGTGGCCCGCGACATGGAGACGGTCAAAACCTGCTTTGTCGAAAAGCTCGGTTTCAAGCAATTGCATTGAGCTTTCAAATGCCCCGTGCGGCTCGGTCACGCCGCCGGCGAGGAGCAAGGCCTGTCTGACCCCAGCTTCGCCTTGGTAGCGGGCAATCCAGTCGGACAAGGTGGTTTCGTCTTTGATGATCCGCGCTGGGAAATGTGGCATGACGGCATAGCCATCTTTTGCAAGACGCGCCGCCGTGGCAACCATATCCTCAATGGGCGTGCCCTCGATATGCGCAATGTAGACGCGCGTGCCTTCGGGCAGAAGCTCGCGGAAATCCTCGACCTTTTCAGCGGTGCGGGGCATGACCTCGATCGAATACCCTTCCAAGAACGCTTCGACTTCCGGGATGGGCGTCGGCGCGGTCGCGGCGGATTTCTTGAAATTCAGCAGTCCCATCAGCTTATCCTTCATTGCGTCAGCTGTCGTGGCCGTCATTGGCGATCAGCGCTTTGATCTTCTCCGCGTCGTATTCTGCTTCGATCCGCGCCGCTTCGGCTTTTGCGACCTCATCCGGGTCACCTTCGACACTGTAGGGCGCGGCCTTGCGCCATGAAGCCATATAGGCGTCATCATCCTTGGCGCCGACCTTCATGGCGCAACGGTCGATGGCTTGCTCAAACCGCTCGGCGAGCGGCGCTTTCGAGCCGCGACGGCCCTTGCCCACAATGACCTGCGCAGGGATATCGCGCCAGTAAACAACAGTAACATCGGGCATTTGGTTTCCCCTGAAGGCTTGATCGGTGTTGGCTGAGCCTAGCTGGATTTGGCTGCAGGTTGCGCCGGATTTCGACACGTTTCGATCTGTCCGCGACTGCATCTTCTTAGCGGCTCGCATCATGGCGCAAAAGAGGAACGATGCGTAGAATTATTCAGCACCATTATGAAGCGCGTCAGTGGTGCCAGTGATAGGCCCCTTTCACAATGCTTGCGTGACGGGCTGGGTGCGCCTACGCTGGCGATAACCAAAGTTTGAGAGGCCCGACTGGCATGGCGAAGCAACCGCCAAAACATGCGGGCAGTCCTGTGAGACCTGTCGCGGCCCCCGGCCGTGCGGCGCGTTCTGCCGATAAACCTGATCCGGCCGACCTTTATGCGGCGCTGGACTTGGGTACAAACTCGTGCCGAATGCTGATTGCCCAGCCAAAGGGAAGCCAGTTCCATGTAGTCGATAGTTTTTCCAAGTCAGTACAGCTTGGGGCGGGGCTAGAGGCGTCCGGGCAGCTGTCGCGTGCTTCGATGGCGCGTACGGTGGGTGCGCTGAAGATCTGCCAGAAAAAACTGCGGCATCACTCGGTCAAACGCATGCGGCTGGTCGCCACAGAAGCCTGCCGCCGGGCGACCAATTCAGACGAATTTATCAAGCTCGTGACCCGTGAGACGGGACTGAACCTTGAGATCATCATGCCGGAGGAAGAGGCGCGGCTGGCGGTAATTTCCTGTGCGCCTTTGGTCTCGGTCAAAACGGAGCAGTTGCTCGTTGTCGATATCGGTGGCGGTTCGACAGAACTGGTCTGGATTGATCTGTCTCGGGTACCCCGGGTCGATCGGCCGCGCGCGATCATGCGACTTCATACTGGATTTGATCCCAAGGAAAGCAAGTTCCCTGCGGCTAAAGTCGTGGACTGGATTTCTGTGCCTCTGGGTGTTGCGACGCTACGTGACCAGTTCAACGACGTAGATGATGATGCGGCGCAATTTGCATTGATGAGCTGGTTCTTTGAGGAAAACCTGGCGGAGTTCACTCCGTATCAAGACACCGACCAAGTGCGGGAGGGTTTCCAGATTGTAGGGACCTCCGGAACGGTGACCACAGTTGCCGCGTCGCATCTTGGGTTGCGCCGTTATGACCGCAACAAGGTGGACGGCCTGCGGATGACCTCCGACCAGATCGATCACGTGATCCAGGGCTATCTGCATCTTGGTCCCGAAGGGCGTCGAAATGATCCACGTATTGGCCGTGACCGGCACGCTTTGATCATGTCAGGCGCCGCCATTTTGCAGGCGCTCCTGCGCATCTGGCCGACGGATCGGTTGTCTGTCGCAGACCGTGGACTTCGCGAGGGCTTGCTTTATGCGCAGATGTCCACAGATGGGGTGCTGGAGGAAGGGCCCTACTAGGCTGGCCTTTGAGCGTGCAGACAGGTAGGGACGCTGCGCGGCGAGTATTTTTGAAGCAATGATGGGGACATGGCATGGCCAGATCACCAACCGGCCCCAAGGGGGTAAAGGGGCGCAACACCTCCGGGCGCGGGCAACGCGACCTGACGGTGAAGGTGAAGACAGCGCGGGGGCGTAAGCTGTCCTCGACCTTGTGGCTGCAAAGACAGCTAAATGATCCATATGTGAAGCGCGCGCAGGCCGAGGGAATGCGCGGCCGCGCCGCCTACAAAATATCGGAAACGGACGACAAGTACCGTTTCTTAGTTCCTGGTGCGCGGGTGGTCGATCTAGGCTGTGCACCCGGTGGATGGTGTCAGGTGGCCTCAACCCGCGTGAATGCTCTCGGAGAGCGGTCTGGCAAGAAGGTGGGAACCGTGCTTGGGATTGACCTGCAAGAGGTCGAGCCCGTGGCTGGATGCGAGATCCATGTATTGGACTTTCTCGATGAGGGCGCTGATGAGCAGGTCAAGGCCTGGCTCGGCGGCAAGGCCGATGTTGTCATGAGCGACATGGCGGCGGCGTCTTCGGGCCATAAGCAGACGGATCACCTGCGCATCATGGCCTTGTGCGAGGCGGCAGCGTATTTCGCTTTTGACGTATTGGATGAGGGCGGGACCTTCGTTGCCAAGGTCTTGGCGGGCGGGGCGGAAGGAGACTTGCAGAGGCTCTTGAAGCAGAAATTTACCAAGGTGGCCAACTTCAAGCCGGGCGCGTCGCGGCAAGACAGTTCCGAGAAATTCGTGGTCGCGCAGGGCTTTCGCGGGTGACTTTGTCGGGTGAGGCCCCGCATCGGGACTTGTGCACCGATTGCGGCATCTCGCGGACTGACGATCCAAAACGCTGCGGGCGCGCATGCCAGTTCATTGCGCCTGATTACCCAAAGTTAGAGACGCAAGTGCATGGGCGGGCGCGGGACACTACGCGCCCCGACGAGCTGCATTTCGGACCGTTCAAGCGCATGGTGCGAGCGCGCATGAAAGCTTCACGGGATCGGGCGCAATGGACCGGGATCACCACTACGATTGGCGAACGGCTGCTGCGCGAAGGTTTGGTCGACGCGGTGCTATGCATGGGGCCGGATGCGGAGGACAGCTGGCGGCCCCGGCCGATGCTGGTGACCACGCCTGAGGGCATGGCAGAGGCGCGGGGTATGCGGATGGGCTACGCGCCATTGCTGGCGCTTTTGGAGCCTGCGGTAGCGGCAGGGCACAAACGCATCGCGGTGATCGGCATCCCTTGTCAGGTCTACGCGCTGAGGGCGTTGGAGGCGGAGTTGGGGCTGGAGCGGTTATACGTCATAGGCACGCCGTGTTCGGACAACACCACGACGGAGGCGTTTCACCAGTTTCTGGAGCTTCTGTCGGCGACGCCGGACGAGATCACCTATTTGGAGTTCCGCTCGGATTACGTGGTCGAGCTGCGTTTCAAGGATGGCAGCGAGCGACTGATCCCGTTTCTGCAATTGCCGATCTCTGACCTGCCGCCGGATTTCTTTCCGCTGACCTGCCGGACCTGCGTGGATTACACCAATGTGCTGGCCGACATCACCGTGGGGTACATGGGCGGGGAGGGCGATCAGTGGCTGCTGGTGCGCAATGAGCGGGGCGAGGAATTGCTGGGGGTGCTGGGTGATGACGTGGTTTTGTCGGAACCGAGATCCAAAGGCAAGCGTGCAAGTGCGGTGAAGGGGTTTGTGGAGAACACCAAGCTGGCAGCGGGCGGATTGCCTTTGCGCAGGATGCCGGATTGGCTGCGGCCGATTGTCAGCTGGATACAGCCTCGGTTCGGTCCGCGCGGATTGGAATTTGCGCGGGCGCGGGTGGAGATGAAGGCGGCCGAAACCGTTTTGCATCTGCGCCGTGAGGAACCGCGCCGGATGAAGCATATGGTGCCGGATCACGTCTGGGACTTGGCGGGACCCTACGGATTGACGCCTGAAGAGGGCGAGCGGAAAGACTAGGTCGTTCGGATCAAGCGTTGCAATTCGCGATCCAAGGCATTTAGGAACTGCGAACGGTCCTTGTTTGAGAACGGCGCGGGGCCACCGGTTTGCTCAAGCCCTGCGCGCAGGTCGGCCATAATGGCACGCGTGGCAATCGCGCCGCCGATATTAGATGAATTGAACGGCTTGCCGGTGGGGGCAAGGACCGTGGCGCCGACTTCGATGCAGCGACCGGCGAGCAGAATGTCGGCGGTGATGACCACGGATTGGGGCGTCGCGTTTTCGGCGATCCAATCGTCGGCGGCATCGAATCCGTCAGAGACGACCTTCATCTCTAGTAGCGGATGGTTGGGCAGGCGCAAATAGGCGTTCGCCACCAGCGTGACCGGCGTATTCAGGCGGTAGGCGGTTTTGAATATTTCCTCTTTGACCGGGCAGGCATCGGCGTCGACGAGGATGTGCACGCTCATTTCTGCCGCTCATGGAAGATGAAGCCCAGCAGGTTCAGCAGGACTTGCGCCGCAAGGATGGCAGTGCTGTCAGTGGGGTCGTAATCCGGAGCGACCTCGACCAAATCGATGCCGACGACGTCGTGGCTCTTGGCGACCTGCTGCAACAACTCCAACACATCATAGTAGAGGAAGCCGCCATGGCTCGGCGTGCCGGTGCCCGGCGCGATGGAGGGGCAGAAGGCGTCAATGTCGATGGTGATGTAAACGCGGGACTTTGCTGGAATGCGATTGGACAACGCCTCAGGTCCAATCTCGCGGCATTGACGGACGGAGAGGATGTCGGACCCCATCTTGCGGGCATCTTCGTAGCCTTCCCTGGCGGTCGAGCTGACATTGCGGATGCCCAGCTGGGTGAGACCGGTGACATAGGGTTTTTCAGCCGCGCGGCGCATGGGGTTGCCGTGGCCGTTGCGGACCCCGTGCCGCTCATCCACGAAATCCAAGTGCGCGTCGATTTGCAGGATATGGATGTCGCCTTGGTCATCGAAGGCGTTGATGCAGGGGATATTGATAGAATGATCGCCGCCAATGGTAACGGGCAAGGCGCCCGCTTTGAGGGCTGCGCGGACGCCTGCCTCAATGCCATTGTGAGAGCCTGTCGTGTCCGTATGAATGATATCGGCGTCCCCCATATCCACGATCCGCACGGCGGCGGGCAGGTATGTCGCGTCGTCCTCGTGGTCATAAGCCCCGGCATGGCCGAAGCTGAAGAGCGTGGAGGCCTCTCTCACCGCCCGCGGACCAAAACGCGCACCGGGGCGGTATTGCGTGCCGCCGTCAAAAGGCGCGCCAAGAACGGCCACGTCGGCGTCGATCTTGGACCAGTCCTCGACATAAGGCCGCTTGCCGAAGGTCGCGATCCCTACAAAAGGCAGGTTTAGCCGTCCTGTTTCATACCCGTGTTCGCCCATACTTTTCCCCTTGGTAGTGGCCCAATTCCGCTAAAGCACAAAATCGACCCTTTCGCATCCCCTCGATCCATGAAATAGCAAACTGCCAAACGAGACCACCTGCAAGGAGACACTCATGCAGATTCGCGAGGCCCTCACATTTGATGATGTTTTGCTGGTTCCCGGCGCGTCCAGCGTGTTGCCCTCGACGGCCGATACGCGCACTTTTGTGACCAAATCGGTGGCTATGAACATTCCGCTTTTGTCTTCAGCCATGGACACCGTGACAGAGGCGCGGATGGCAATCGCCATGGCGCAGGCAGGCGGGATCGGCGTCATTCATCGCAACCTGACAGTCGAAGAGCAGCAACAGCAAGTGCGGCGGGTCAAGCGCTTTGAAAGTGGGATTGTCTACAACCCCATTACGTTGACCGAAAACCAAACCTTGGCGGACGCCAAAGAGCTGCAGGAGCGATATAAAGTGTCCGGGTTCCCCGTGGTCGGTGAAGGTGGGCGCGTCATTGGCATCGTGACGAACCGCGACATGCGCTTTGCCTCAGACGACAAAACTCCGGTGAAGGCGATGATGTCGTCGGACAACCTTGCAATGCTGCAGGAACCCGCTGACCTGGCTGAGGCCAAATCGTTGATGGAAGCCCGCCGGATTGAAAAGCTGTTGGTCGTTGACAAAGACGGCAAACTGACTGGCCTCCTGACCCTGAAAGACATTGAGCAAGCCGTGCTCAATCCTCAGGCCTGCAAAGACCAGCTGGGCCGCTTGCGGGTCGCAGCTGCCACAACCGTTGGGGATGCAGGGTTCGAACGCTCCGAGGCTTTGGTCGATGCGGGCGTCGACCTGATCGTCATAGATACAGCACATGGACACTCAGAAGGCGTTGCCCATGCGGTTGAACGCGCCAAGAAGCTGTCGAACGAGGTTCAGGTGATTGCGGGCAATGTGGCAACGGCCGAGGCCACCAAGGCGTTGATCGGCGCGGGCGCCGATGCGGTGAAAGTCGGCATCGGGCCGGGTTCGATCTGTACCACGCGGATGGTGGCTGGGGTCGGCGTTCCACAGCTTACGGCCATCATGGACTGTGCGGACGGTGCGCGCGACACCGGGACACCCGTGATCGCAGATGGGGGGATCAAGTTCTCCGGCGATTTTGCCAAGGCGATCGCCGCTGGTGCGTCCTGCGCGATGGTGGGTTCGATGATCGCCGGAACGGACGAGTCTCCTGGGGAAGTCATTCTATATCAAGGTCGTAGCTTCAAGAGCTACCGTGGCATGGGCTCGCTGGGCGCGATGGCTCAGGGCTCCGCTGATCGGTATTTTCAGAAGGATGCAGCTTCTGACAAGCTGGTGCCCGAAGGCATTGAGGGGCAGGTTCCTTATAAGGGATCGGCGGGAGTGGTTGTGCATCAACTGGTAGGCGGCTTGCGGGCCGCGATGGGATACACGGGCGCTGCGACAATCAAGGACATGCATAGCCAAGCCAATTTTGTGCGGATCACCGGGGCAGGGCTCAAGGAAAGCCATGTGCACGATGTGCAGATCACTCGCGAAGCTCCGAATTACCGGGTCGGCTGATGACACCCGCAGCACGGTTGTCGGCTGCGATTGAGGTTCTCGACCTTTATATGTCGGGCATTCCGGTAGAAAAAGCACTGACAAACTGGGCGCGTCGATCTCGCTTCGCAGGCTCTAAGGATCGCGCTGCATTGCGTGATATTGTTTTTGGCTGTCTCCGCCAGCGCGCGAGCCTGTTTCACTTGGCCGGGCAACGCAGCGGGCGGGGGCTGGTTTTGGGTTACACCGCGCTTGAAGTGACGCAAGACGAAGTCATGCAACTTTTCTCAGGTGAGGGTCATGCTCCACAGCCACTGACTGCACCTGAAAAGGTCGCGTTGTTCGGGATGCCGCGCGAAGGCGGCGCGGAGGCTGACTATGACCTTCAAGGCTGGATGATCCCGTTATTCGAAGCTTCCCTTGGCACTGACGCAGTGACTGCCGCGCATGCCCTGCGCATGCGCGCTCCTATGTTCTTGCGCGTGAACCTGTCTCGGATCTCCCGGGATCAGGCTGTGGAGCTGTTGGCCGAAGACGGGATCGTTGCCTTGCCACATGAATCCGTTATTTCCGCCTTACGGGTCACTGAGAACCCACGACGTGTTGCGCAGAGCAAGGTCTATCTGGATGGATTGGTAGAACTGCAAGACGCATCCTCGCAGGCGATTTGCGCGGGTCTACCGGAGACGGCAAGGATGCTTGACTATTGTGCGGGCGGCGGCGGGAAGGTTTTGGCTTACGGCGACCGCTGCACCGCCACGCTATTCGCACATGATGCAAATGAGGCGCGTCTAACTGATTTGACCACGCGGGCGCAGCGGGCGGGGATCTCTGTGACCACGCTTAGTACCTCCGCTTGTCAGTCAGCCGGACCCTTCGAGTTGGTATTGGTGGACGCGCCTTGCTCAGGAAGCGGGACGTGGCGTCGGTCACCTGAGGCCAAGTGGGCGCTTACGCAAGGGGGATTGGATGACCTTTGTACTTTACAGACAGAGATCCTTGATCAAGCCGCTTCTCTTGTCGCGCCCGGAGGGTGTTTGGCCTACGCGACCTGCTCTGTCCTTGATGCCGAAAATATACAGCAAGTTCAGTCGTTTATAGCGCGAAACTCAAGTTTTGAGCTGAGCCATCAAGAGCGCTTCTTACCGACTGAGAACGGCGACGGCTTCTTTGTCGCGCACTTGACGCGCCGCGATGTGGCTGCCTAAGCTTCTAAAATAATTCAGTTTTTAATCATTAAGAGAAGATTAACAGTTCTATTGAATAGTCTTTTGAATTGAAGTTGTTTGGAGTGTCCAGAGTGGCAGAGGTTGCGGGACCCGATATCGTGTCATCTGACAGGTCGGAGGCCTCAAATCGTATAAGCAAGTATTTAACATGGTGCGCAGTCGCCGTGCTTTTGGTCGCTGTACTTGTTCCGGAAACCTGGATGTCTCTTTTGTTTGCGGCTTTCGGGTTGGTCTGTGCACTCAGCGCGGTAGGCTATGAATTATTCTTCAAGAAATCTGCGAAAGTAGGCCCGCGCTCCGAGCTGAATGATCTCATTTTTCATGACGACCGCGCTGTCTTCATAACGGCGGGCACAGGCGAGGTGCTAACCCGCAACGCTGCTGCCCGTAAAACGTTTGGCGATGCAGGCGGTGACGTTTTGGAGCAAGTGATAAGCAAGCTGCTGCCAAATCCAAGCGCTGTCATCTTCCGTTTGCAAGCCAAGGCGCTGAGGCTGAACGCGGCCCGTGAAGACATCGTGACACGCAGTTCGCGCTTTATCGTTAGCGTTCATAAATTAACCGACGACCGTTTCCTGTGGGCTATCGAAGAGAATGCAGACAGGGTGCATCCTGGCCGGGGGGCGGACAAGATTAGCCTTCCGATGCTGACGGCGAGTGCATCTGGGACCATCCTTTTCATGAATGAGGCCATGCGTCTTCTAGCTGGCTCGCGCGCGAAGTCCGTGGATCGCCTTTTCAAGATCGCTCCGACGCAATCGGGTGAGCTTCACAACATCATGACAGTTGATGGTGATCAGACTGTGCAAGTCATCATGATCGAAGGGGCCGGCGGAAGAACGGAGTATTTTCTCAACCCGGTTGATGAGGCCCAGAGTCAGAGCGGCGCGATCGGTCATTTCCTGATGTTAGAAGACTTCCCGGTAGCGCTGTTGCGCATGCGACCCGACGGTACATTAGAGGACGCGAACAAGCTGGCGCGTGATTTGCTCAACGTTTCTGATATTAAGGACAAGACGCTCCCTGATCTTATTGGCGGGCTTGGACGCCCCATCTTGGACTGGCTCGGTGACGCGGCGGAGGGAAAGGGCCTCCACCAGCCAGAAGTGACGCGTGCGCAGGCCGGTGAAGAAGAGCGCTACCTGCAGATGTCGCTTGGCCGGGTCTTACAGGACGGCGAGGTGTCTTTGATTGCCATGGTGACCGACGCCACCGAGCTAAAGACGCTTGAAGCACAGTTTGTCCAAAGTCAGAAGATGCAAGCAATCGGCCAGCTGGCCGGAGGCGTTGCGCACGATTTCAATAACCTGCTTACTGCGATTTCCGGCCATTGCGATCTCCTGATGCTGCGTCATGACCCAGGTGATATGGACTACGGAGATCTGGAGCAGATCAACCAGAACGCCAATCGTGCGGCATCGTTGGTCAGCCAGTTGCTGGCGTTTTCGCGCAAGCAGAACCTCCAACTTGAAGTGTTAGACATGCGCGACACGCTGTCTGACCTTACTCATTTGCTGAACCGCTTGGTTGGGGCCCAGATATCGTTGAACCTGACCCATGATCCTCAGCTGCAATCTGTACGGGCGGACCGTCGTCAACTGGAGCAAGTGATTATGAACCTAGTGGTGAACGCTCGCGATGCGATGGACGGAAATGGCGGCGAAATTTCCATCGAGACACGAAATGCAAAGCTGCAACAAGACCTCAAGCGGGACCGAGCAGTCGTTCCTCGCGGCGACTACGTCGTGGTCAAAGTTCGAGACAATGGCTCTGGGATACCATCCGAGAAGCTGACCCAAATCTTCGAACCTTTCTTTACAACCAAGCGTACTGGAGAAGGCACGGGTCTGGGTCTTTCAACGGCTTACGGGATCATTAAGCAGTCGGGCGGATTTATTTTCGTCGACTCGATCGTCGGAAAAGGGTCAGAGTTCACCATATTCTTCCCGACCTATGACCGACCGACACTTGCGGATGATACCACCGCGAAGGTTGCCCCCGTCGTCGATGTTGGTCCAGTAGATGGTATTGTCTTACTGGTCGAAGACGAAGCTCCGGTTAGGGCTTTTGCAAGCCGAGCGCTTCAACTGCGCGGTTTCAAAGTTCTAGAAGCAGATTCAGGTGAAGAGGCTCTTGAGATTTTGAAAGACCCGAAAACGCATGTTGATCTGGTCGTCACCGATGTTGTCATGCCGGGACTGGACGGCCCAAGTTGGGTCAAAGAGGCCCGAAAGACGCGACCAGACATGAAGGTAGTCTTTGTCTCGGGTTACTCGGAGGAGAATTTCAGCGAGAACGAGTCGCATATCCCGAATTCGATTTTCCTACCCAAGCCGTTCTCATTGGATCAATTGACTGCGACCGTGCGATCGCAACTCGTGGGTCTCGCGGCCTGACAATCAATGATGCATTAACGATCTACCCGATCGACAATGGTCCTTCTGATAGGGCTGTATGTATTTGAAAGTCCAAAGCCTGAATCCTGCGGAGTTCACTCTCAAGTTCACCTGAGAGCACAGCAGGCCTGTTGGGTGATTTGTTAAGCGTCGGTAGTTGAACTTTTTCACCCAAGCGACGTTCGAGAAATTCGGTGAATGCAGTCATGTTTTCAAACTGAAAAAGGTGTTGGACCAACAAGTCACCGTTCTGATCTGTCACAAAACGTCCTTGTGAGCCCAAATCCGCATAGGATGGGGGCGTCTCGGTCAGGTACGCCTCTACGAACTGGTCAAAGTTCAATCCAGACGTACTATTCGGATGTCCGCTTAACGAGTCTCGTTGTCGGTACCGATACCAGCTCGACAGCCAGCTGACAGGATCGCGAAAGACCGCTACCGTTTCAATCGGAGGAAGGTCGTCATGCTCAAACATCGCCCGAAAGCGGCGCTCATATCGGCGCGCGTTCGTGTGCTTCATCCCGGGTGGATCGCGAAGAATCATCGAGGCGCGGTGCTGTAGGGCGCGCTCAACAGACGTCGTTGCCGTCTTTGGCACCGCTAGATAGGCGATCCGTTCCTTGTAGAAGATCATCATGATGCGGTTCGCCCGGATTATATAACGGTCTTTTCTTATTGAACGTCAGTTTTGTGTCTGGCTTCAACCAATCTTTAACTGTGTCCACGCAAAGTTTTCTGAGAAATAGATTGAACTGTTCTGCTTTTGGTCCCATAACGAGAACAAGAATAGAACAAACGCGGTGATTGTTCCCCAACAGGGGACATGAAATAAGGGTTGGAACCATGGCTACAGCAGAACTTTTGAACATGAGCAGCAAATCAGACAGCAATAAACAAAAGGCGCTGGATTCAGCGCTTGCACAGATCGAGCGCCAGTTTGGCAAAGGCTCGATCATGAAGCTTGGCGACGAAAACGCCGTCCAGGAGATCGAAGCCACGTCGACAGGTTCGCTTGGTCTGGACATCGCACTGGGCATAGGCGGTTTGCCCAAGGGCCGGATCGTTGAGATTTACGGCCCGGAAAGCTCCGGTAAGACGACGTTGACGCTTCACTGCGTGGCGGAAGAGCAGAAGAAGGGTGGGGTTTGTGCATTTGTTGATGCAGAGCACGCGCTTGACCCTCAATATGCCAAGAAGCTTGGCGTTGATCTCGATGAGCTGTTGATCAGCCAGCCCGATACGGGTGAGCAAGCGCTTGAGATCGTTGATACGCTGGTGCGCTCCGGTGCAGTGAACATGATTGTCGTCGACTCTGTTGCCGCTCTGACACCAAAATCCGAGCTTGAAGGTGACATGGGCGACAGCTCTGTTGGTGTACATGCCCGTCTGATGAGCCAGGCGATGCGCAAGTTGACCGGCTCGATCTCTCGGTCGAACTGTATGGTTGTTTTCATCAACCAAATCCGGATGAAGATTGGCGTTATGTTCGGCTCGCCTGAAACAACGACTGGCGGCAATGCGTTGAAATTCTATTCCTCCGTACGTCTTGATATCCGCCGTATCGGTGCGATCAAGGACCGTGACGAGGTGGTTGGCAACGCAACCCGGGTGAAAGTCGTCAAGAACAAGGTGGCCCCGCCGTTCAAGCAGGTCGAGTTCGATATTATGTATGGCGAAGGCATCTCCAAGATGGGTGAGCTGCTTGACCTTGGCGTAAAGGCCGGTGTTGTCGACAAATCTGGTGCTTGGTTCAGTTACGGTGATGAGCGGATTGGGCAGGGGCGTGAGAACGCCAAGACCTTCTTGAAGGAAAATTCTCAATACGCGCTTGAGATTGAAGATAAGATCAGAGCGGCACATGGTTTGGACTTTGACATGCCTGAAAAGGACCCGGACCTGTCGCTGGTGGAAGACGAAGAGCTGCCGCCTGAGGAATAGTAAGTAAGTTCGTATCTGGTCGGAGACGGGCACTCCTGAAAGCCCCGGATCTGCAAAACGCAGGTCGAGAATACTCAGGAAAAGGGCGGCCCTTCGGTGCTGCCCTTTTTCTTTGGTGGAGGCTGATGATGTTCAGGTGCTGTGGACTATCCAAGGATGCAGCGATAAACCCGTCTCTACCTTGAATTCCTGCCCAACGGACGCCGACCATGACCAATCTGAACGACATTCGGACCAGCTTTTTGGACTATTTTGAAAAGCAGGGGCATTCTGTGCAACCTTCCGGACCGCTTGTGCCGCGCAACGACCCGACGTTGATGTTTGCCAACTCAGGAATGGTCCAGTTCAAGAACCTCTTCACAGGGCTTGAGACACGGGACTACAAGCGCGCGACAACGGCGCAGAAATGTGTCCGCGCGGGGGGCAAGCATAACGATCTCGACAACGTGGGCTACACAGCGCGCCATCACACCTTTTTCGAGATGCTCGGCAATTTCAGTTTTGGAGATTACTTCAAAGATCAGGCGATCTTGTTTGCCTGGGAAATGCTGACAAAAGAACTGCAGATCGAGAAGGACAGGCTTTACATCACCGTTTACCATACCGATGACGAAGCGGCCGAGAAATGGAAAAAAGTGGCTGGCATCGGTGACGACCGGATCATTCGGATCGCGACAGATGATAACTTCTGGATGATGGGAGCGACCGGCCCCTGTGGTCCATCATCCGAGATATTCTATGACCACGGCGACCATATCTGGGGTGGGCCTCCCGGTTCTCCGGAAGAGGATGGCGACCGTTTTGTCGAGATCTGGAACCTCGTCTTCATGCAGAACGAACGGTTCGAGGATGGCACGCAGACGGATCTGCCCAACCAGTCGATTGACACCGGTATGGGGATCGAACGGGTCGCGGCTTTGCTGCAAGGCACCAATGATAATTACGGAACCGACCTGATGCGGGCTTTGATTGAGGCATCGGCTCATGCCAGTTCAACTGAAGCTGATGGTCCCGGCGCGACGCACCACCGCGTCATCGCTGACCACCTTCGGTCGACCTCTTTCCTGATTGCGGATGGGGTTCTCCCTTCGAAGGATGGGCGGGGCTACGTTCTGCGTCGGATCATGCGCCGTGCAATGCGCCACGCTCATTTATTGGGTGTTCAGGACCCGTTGATGCACAGGCTTGTCCCTGAATTGGTGACTCAGATGGGTGCGGCGTATCCTGAGTTGCGTCAAGCTCAACCGATGATCGAGGAAACTCTGCGCGCAGAGGAAACCCGTTTCCGTGAGACTTTGGATCGGGGATTGAAGTTGCTGGATGAGGAATTGAGCGGCCTCCCGGAGGGTGCAGATCTGCCGGGAGCGTCTGCCTTCAAGCTTTACGACACATTCGGCTTCCCGCTTGATCTGACGCAAGACGCGCTGCGGGAAAAAGGTCGAGGCGTTGATGTCACGGGCTTTGACGCCGCAATGGAAGAGCAAAAGGCGAAGGCACGCGCGTCTTGGGCCGGATCAGGGGAGGCCGCAGATGCGTCCGTCTGGTTTGACGTCGCCGACGCGCATGGGGCAACGGACTTTTTAGGCTATGACACAGAAACTGCGGAAGGCCAGATCGTAGCAATCCTTAAAGATGGGGTCCCGGTAGATCAGGCAACGGTAGGGGACGTGGTCCAGATTGCCACGAACCAGACGCCGTTTTACGCCGAAAGCGGCGGCCAGGTTGGCGATATGGGCGTATTGAAACTGGGCGATGCGACCGCACGAGTGGCAGATACACGCAAGACAGCCGGTGTTTTCATTCACTTCGCGACCATCGAGGTCGGAGAATTTGCGAAGGGTGACGGCATCGAGATGGTTGTAGATCACGAGCGACGCAGTTCGATCCGGGCCAATCACTCCGCCACGCATTTGCTGCATGAAGCGCTGCGCGTGGCTTTAGGCGAGCATGTTGCGCAGCGTGGGTCCTTAAATGCCCCTGATCGGCTGCGGTTTGACTTCAGCCATTCCCAAGCCTTGAGTCCTGATGATTTGAAGCAGGTTGAGGAGGACGTGAACGCCTATATCCGACAAAACACTACCGTTGAGACGCGCATCATGACGCCGGATGCGGCGCGGGACTTGGGCGCACAGGCGCTCTTTGGTGAGAAATACGGTGATGAAGTTCGCGTCGTCTCGATGGGTCGGGCGGATACAGGAAAAGGGGCCGATGGTCAGACCTACTCCCTTGAGCTTTGCGGCGGTACGCATGTCGCACGCACTGGCGACATCGGTGCTTTTGTTGCGTTGGGCGACAGCGCGTCGTCCTCTGGGGTGCGTCGGATCGAAGCCCTGACAGGGCAAGCGGCCTTGTCGCATCTTCGGATGCAGGACACGCGCCTCGCAGAGGTCGCCTCAGGCCTCAAAGCGCGGCCGGAAGATGTGCCGGACCGGGTCAGAGCGTTGCAAGAAGAGCGCCGCACCCTGCAGAACGAGGTTGCGCAATTGCGACGCGATATGGCGATGGGAAGCGGGTCCGCGCAGACTGCGGACAAGGATGTCGGTGGCGTCACCTATGTCGCGCAATCACTGACCGGTGTCAGCGGAAAAGACCTGCCAGCAATGATCGACGAGCATAAGTCCCGCATTGGCTCAGGCGCAGTATTGCTGATTGCCGACACCGGCGGGAAGGCGGCGGTCGCGGCTGGGGTCACAGCAGACTTGGCTGATAAGCTGTCCGCTGTTGATCTGGTGCGCGCTGCCGTTGCAGAACTGGGCGGAAAGGGCGGCGGCGGACGGCCTGATATGGCACAAGGTGGCGGTGCGGACGCGTCAAATGCCGAAGCTGCAATTGCTGCCGCGCAAGCGGTAATAGAAGGATAAGACTATGCCATCAGCTCTTTGGATTGCCCATGTGAAGGTGACCGACCCAGAAAGCTACGCCAAATATGCGGAGCTCGCGACTGGTGCTATTGCGGCGCATGACGGCGTTTTTCTGGCCCGAAATGGGATTTACGAACAGCTGGAAGGGAATGATCGTGCGCGCAACGTGGTGGCTCGGTTTCCGAGCCTTCAAGCTGCGCATGATTGCTATTATTCACCAGCTTACCAAGAGGCGCTGAGCCATGCGCGCAACGCCTCTGAGCGCGATTTGATGATCCTGGAAGAGCTGGAGTAGCTTCCTCGGCTGGCCAGTTGGTGCAAGACGCAAATGTCGCAGTGAGGCAAGTAATGTCGTCCGCTGGGCAAGAAGTCGCGATGTCCGCACGCCACTCTTAAGCGAACAGGGCAAGGACCGCGTTTTATGAAAACCCATGCACAAGCTGTCGTTATTGGGGGCGGCGTGATTGGCTGCTCGATCCTCTACCATCTCACCAAGCTGGGCTGGACTGATGTGGTTCTCTTGGAACGGGACGAGCTGACCTCTGGTTCCACTTGGCACGCGGCTGCCAATATTCACGGGCTGCACGACAACAACAACATCACGCGGATCCAGAACTACACGATGGATTTGTATAACGCGCTCGAGGCGGAGACGGGCCAAAGTTGCGGGGTCTTTCAACCCGGCTCGCTTTACTTGGCTCAAACAGAAGCGCGGGAACATCAGCTGCGCTTGCAGGCCGCTAAGGCCAAGTACTATGGCCTGAACTTCTACGAGGTTGATCGGGCAGAAGCGGAACGCCTGCACCCGTTGGTCGACTATGACGGTATCCGCTGCATTATGTTCGAGCCGTCGGGTGGGAATGTGGATCCGAGCGGTGTGACGAATGCTTACGCCACCGGGGCCCGCCAGAATGGTGCCGAAATCCATCGCTTTACACCCGTTACGGCGACAGACCAACAAAGTGACGGCTCATGGGTCGTAAAGACGCCTAAAGGTGACATCGTCACACCTGTGGTGGTGAATGCAGCCGGGCTCTGGGGACGGGAAGTCGCTGCTATGGCTGGTGTTACCTTGCCGTTGCAGCCAACCGAGCATCAGTATTTTGTAACCGAGACGATCCCGGAGATCTCGGGAATGGACCAACGGCTGCCTTCTGTCGCGGACCGAGATGGTGAGTACTACCTAAGGCAAGAGGGGCAGGGGCTTCTTGTCGGGGCCTATGAGAAAGACCTGAAGTTTTGGGCCGAGAACGGCACCCCGCAGGGATTTGGTCATGAGCTCTTTGCCGATGATCTTGATCGTATCGAGCCCAACATGATGCGCGCGATCGACCGGGTTCCCGTGATCGGATCTGCAGGTATCAAGCGTGTGATCAACGGACCGATGATCTGGTCGCCGGATTCCAACGCGCTGTTTGGCCCGGTTCCCGAGCTCAAAGGCTATTTCTGTTGCAATGGGATCATTCCGGGCTTTTCTCAGTCAGGTGGACTTGGGTCTCTGAGTGCGGAGTGGATCGTCACGGGTGAGCCGCATCTCGACATGTTCTCTTGGGATATGTCTCGTTTTGGCGCGTGGGCGGATGCCAAATTCACGAAAGCCAGGGTCGGCGATCAGTATGCCAATCGGTTCTCAATTCACTTTCCGAATGAGGAACGATCCGCGGGCCGCCCGGCTCGCACGCGACCCGTTTACGAATTGCAATCCAATATGGGCGCCGTCTTTGGTTTGAACTACGGGTGGGAGCATCCGTTGTGGTTTGCTGACACACCCGGTCAACAAGACACGAACGGCTTTACCCGTCAGAACTGGTTCGAGCCGGTTGGCGCGGAATGCCGGATGTTGCGCGACCGCGCAGGTATCATCGATATTTCCAACTTCGCAAAGTACAGCGTCGCGGGGGAGGGAGCTTCTGCTTGGCTCGACTCTGTCTTCGCCAACAATATGCCAAGGGAGATCGGACGCTCCTGCCTCACACCGCTTATTGGTGTAAGGGGTGGGATCGCGGGCGACTTCACTGTGACCAAGCTTGCGGATGAAGACTTCCTGATCATTGGGTCTGGCATGGCGGAGCGCTACCATCTGCGCTTTTTCAACGCGGTGCCACGTCCAGACACGGTCCAGTTCGAGAGCCAAACCGAAGCGATGTGCGGTTTCAACGTTGCCGGTCCCGAAAGTCGCACCCTTCTTGAACGGCTTACCAATGCCTCCCTCTCGACAGATGATTTTCCGTTCATGCGGAGCCAAAAGATCACCTTGGCAGGTGTAGACCTCATTGCCCTGCGTGTCTCGTTTACGGGCGATCTTGGGTGGGAGCTACATTGCAAGAGCGAAGATCAAGACCGTCTTTACAGAGCGCTGCTCGACGCAGGGAAAACGGTTGGGGCAGGCCCTGTTGGGTCCCGGGCCCTCATGTCATTGCGTGTAGAAAAGGGCTATGGGTCCTGGGGCCGTGAATATTCGCCTGAATACTGGCCGCAGGAAGTGGGTCTAGACCGGCTGATCAAGCTCGACAAAGAGTTCCTGAACAAGTCAGCTTATGTTGCCCTCAAAGACGAAGCTCCGCGCGAGACGCTGCAGATCGTCGAATTATGCGCGCCGGGCATTGCAGACGCGACCGGAGGCGAGCCAATCTTCCTTCCAGATGGCTCCCCCGCTGGCCGCGTTACCTCGGGAACCTATGGCTACACCGTGAAGAAGTCGTTGGCTCTGTGCTTTTTGAAAGGCGTTGAGCCCGACGATGAGGTGGACGTCATGGTGTTGGGACGCCCTCATCGCGGCGTCGTTCTGGCAGAGCCGCCATTCGATCCGAAGGGGGAAAAACTCAGGGCCTAATTTCTTTTGAACCATCTGCGCTGCTCCGACGACCCATGAGGGAAGTCAACAAGGAGAGAGCATATGACATTCAATTCCAAGACCCTGAAAACACTGGTTGTAACCACCCTGATCGCCGCTGCCACAACATCCGCCCAAGCCGAAGATGGCGATTGGTCCGGGTTCTACGGCGGTGTGTCATTCGGTATCGGGTCGCTGGACCCGAACATGGCTGGCCTCAGCGATAGCTATTCCCAGTTGAGCCTGCACGCAGGCTATTACCACGACATGGGCGACTTCGTCCTCGGTGCGGAGCTGGAACACTCGAAGATGGACCTCGGCTTCGGGATCCTCGGCGGTTCAGGCGACGTCACCAGGTTCAAGCTGAAAGGCGGTTTCGACCTTGGCCAAGTCCTGCCTTACGTCGTGGTTGGCACATCGCGGTTAAGCGTGCCGGGCCTCAGTGACGGCTTTACCAGTTACGGTGTCGGGATGGACTACAAGCTGAACGACACCATGCGGGTCGGGGCTGAATACCTGATCGACAGCTCCAATGGAACATTTGCAACCACGGGCGCGGAGGTGGACCTCAGCGCCATAAACCTCCGCCTTAGCATCGGTTTTTAACGAGTGTGATGTGGTGGGGCCATCTTATCCGCAAAGGTCAAGCTGGCGTCGCACAGTGTAACGAGTGAGGTCCCGGGGCGCACATGTCAGCGCTCCGGGATCAGTCCTTTCGGGCTGAAGCGCAGAACAAGCAACAAAACCAGCCCCATGGTCAAAAGCCGCATATGGGCAGCGCTATCAAGCAGATGTTCTTTGAGTGCAGACCCATCGGCCATTCCCGCCGTGATCAGGTTCATCAGGGCCAGTCCCATCGGCTCAACCTGAACCCAGAGAAACCAGATCAGAAACCCACCCAAGACGGCCCCAAAATTATTACCAGAGCCGCCAACAATCACCATCACCCAGATCAGAAACGTGTAGCGCAATGGCTGGTAGCTGCTGGGCGTTAACTGGCTGTCCAGTGTGGTCATCATCGCACCCGCCATGCCGCAAACGGCAGAGCCCAGAATGAACACTTGCAAGTGGCGGCTCGTGACGTCCTTGCCCATCGCCTCCGCCGCAACTTCGTTGTCGCGAATGGCGCGCAGCATGCGGCCCCAAGGGGAATTCCAAGCGGTCTGGGCCAGCCACAGCAGGATCAACAGCACCACTGTAAACAAGAGCGCGTAGATACCCTTCACATAGAGCGTGGAGGCCATGGTTGCATTCATCCCCCAACCTTGGGCCGCCTCGACAAAACCAGGCGTGTTCTGCAGATCAACTTCGTAAGGTACGACCAATGGTCGTGGCAGCCCCACGACGTTTTTCACCCCGCGTGACAACCAGTCCTCGTTCTTCATCACGGCGATGATGATCTCGGCGATGCCCAGCGTGGCAATGGCTAAGTAATCAGAGCGCAACCCCAGTGCCGTCTTGCCTATCACCCAAGCTGCGCCGGCGGCCAACAGGCCACCCACGGGCCAAGACACCAAAATTGGCAAGTTTAGCCCACCCAGATAGCCAGAGGCTGCCGGGTTGATGGCCTCAACCCCGTCGACGCCCGCGTCAAAGATTAACCGGAAAACAAAGAACCCAATGACCAGAATGGCCAGCATCACCGCTCCGCGTGCGCGACCGGGTGCCATCCGGCCATACGCCAGAACCGCCGCCACGACGGTGGCCGCGCCCAAGACCAGTCCGAGCACAACTTGAATGCCGCCCGAGGCCCAGGCGTTCTCTGTTGCGGGCATAGAGATAAGCACCGCGGCCAAGCCACCGAGAGCGACAAACCCCATGACGCCCACGTTGAACAACCCGGCGTAGCCCCATTGAATGTTGACCCCCAGCGCCATGATGGCCGAGATCAATCCCATGTTCAAAATCAGGAGTGCCGAGTTCCATGACTGCAAGAACCCAGTGCCGATGATCAGCAACGCAACCAATGCGAACAGTCCGAAATCCCGCATCTTCATACTGATTGCCCCTTAAACAGCCCTGTCGGTTTGAACAAAAGCACGATGATCAGGATGGAGAATGACACTGCGAACTTGTAATCCGTGCTCAACAATTGTGCCAAACCATCTGGTGCCAACGCCTCTGGCAGCACATAGTTGGCGACCTTCTTCCAAGCATAGGTCACCGTGACCTCGGCAAATGCAATCAGAAACCCGCCAGCAATCGCGCCGAGTGGCGAGCCAAGGCCGCCCACAATCGCTGCCGCGAAAATGGGCAGCAAAAGCTGGAAATATGTGAACGGTTTGAACGACTTGTCCAACCCGTAGAGCGTGCCTGCAATGGTCGCGAGTGCCGCCACGATCAGCCACGTATACATCACGACCCTTTCTGGGTTGATCCCTGAAAGTAGCGCCAAGTCTTCATTGTCCGAAAACGCACGCATGGATTTCCCGGTGCGCGTACGGTTCAGGAACCAAAAGAGCAGTGCGACAACGACGACGGCCGTAATTACGGTGATGCCTTGGGTGGTCTTGATCGCCAAACCCTCCTTCAGCCCTGTCATCTCTTTAAAATCACGTGCCGAGATCAGGAAGCGCTCGCCATCGGCGAAGCGTTGGTCCCCGGGTCCGATGATGAACCGTGTGAGGCCATTCATGATGAACATCACGCCCAGTGACACCATGACGAAGACCACAGGCTTCACCCTCGTGCGGCGGTAGAAGCGGTAGACAATCCGGTCAGTGCCCAACAGCACAAGCCCGGTCAGTGCGATCCCAAAGGGCAGGGCCAGCAAGGCGGTCGGCAGTGGCCCCGCGCTGATGCCCACTGATTGAAAGCCCCAGGTAATCAGGATCACGAACATCGTGCCAAAGGCCATCGTGTCGCCATGTGCGAAATTAGAGAATCGCAAGATGCCGTAAATCAGGGTCACACCCAACGCGCCCAGTGCGAGCTGCGCCCCGTAAGCGATGCCGGGAACCAAAACAAAATTTGCCAATGCGACGATGGCGTTCAGAAAATCCATCAGCTGCAGCTCCCCAGATAGCTGACCATCAATGGGCCGTCGAAAATATGCGTGGAATATCGTGCCTCGCCGCCTGTCTGGCGTGTCAGCACATGAACAGCAGAGGATGAGGACCCGACCGAAATGCGAGCGGTCTCAAACCCGCTGGTGCTCACCATAATGGTTTCAGCGTCCATAATCAGCTGATCACCATCAATCTCCATGCCGAAAGACGTCTCCGAGCATGCTTCCGCTTCAAAGCATTCTTGAGTGAAGTCACATGTTTCGGCGAGGGCCGGCGCAGCACTCAAGGCCAACCCTATCACTGCTTTGAAAATACTCCCGCCGGAGGCGTTCATTACTCTCATCTTATCCCCCCAGAAACGACTTGCGGACTTCAGGGTCATTCAGCAGAGCGGCCCCTGTATCGGTAAATCGGTTGCGGCCCTGAACTAGAACGTAACCCTTGTCAGCGATTTCCAACGCTTGCCGTGCGTTCTGCTCAACCATCAAGATCGAAATGCCTGTTCGTGCTACTTCGATGATCCGGTCAAACAGCTCGTCCATGACGATTGGCGACACGCCTGCCGTTGGCTCATCCAGCATCAGAACCTTGGGCTGCGTCATCAATGCGCGCCCCACGGCAACTTGCTGACGTTGACCGCCTGACAACTCGCCTGCAGCCTGCGCGCGCTTTTCGCGCAGGATCGGAAACAGATCGAACACCTGTTCGATGGTTGTCTGAATATCATCGCGCCGCAGGAAGGCCCCCATCTCAAGGTTCTCTTCGACGGTCAGTGACGTAAAAATGTTCGAGGTTTGCGGAACAAACGCCATGCCTTTTGCCACCCGCGCTTGCGGGGTCAGTGCGGTTATGTCCTCGCCGAAAAGCCGAACTGCACCTTGGCGGACGTTCAGCATACCGAAAACGGCTTTCATCGCCGTTGATTTTCCTGCGCCATTGGGCCCGACGATGACGGCGATTTCACCTTCATCAACCGCGATGGTGCATTCATGAAGAATATCTGGTCCCTGGCCGTATCCGCCAGACATGGCGTCGCCAATCAATACCGGTTCGCTCATGCCTGCGCCTTTGCTTTGTTCTTCAACCCGGTACCCAGATAGGCCTCAATCACCTGCTCATTGGCTTTGATCTCGTCCAGAGTGCCTTCGGCCAGCACTCGGCCCTCGGCCATGCAAATCACCGGATCACAAAGCCGGCCTATGAAATCCATATCGTGCTCGATCACGCAAAAAGTGTAGTTGCGTTCCTTGTTCAGCCGAATGATTGCGTCTCCAATGGTGTTGAGCAGGGTCCGGTTCACTCCCGCGCCGACCTCGTCCAGAAAGACGATCTTGGCATCCACCATCA
Organism: uncultured Litoreibacter sp.; assembly: GCA_947494645.1. Classification (GTDB taxonomy): domain Bacteria; phylum Pseudomonadota; class Alphaproteobacteria; order Rhodobacterales; family Rhodobacteraceae; genus Litoreibacter. The sequence continues at coordinate 1,260,669 of CANLVO010000001.1, read as the reverse complement.
TGGTACGTCCTAGCTCCAACAGCTTCTTCTGGCCCCCAGACAAGTTGCCCGCGCGCTCGTGGGTCAGGTGGTCAATCGTTAGGAACTCCAGCACTTCGTCGGCTTTTGCTGCGAGCGCGCGTTCTTCATCCGCGATGCGCTTGCGTCCGAACCACGTATTCCAAAGCTGTTCGCCGCTTTGGCCACCCGGAACCATCATCAGGTTCTCGCGGACGGTCATGGAAGTGAACTCATGGGCAATCTGAAATGTGCGCAGCAGTCCTTTTGAAAAAAGAGTGTGCGGAGGCAGTCCGGTGATGTCCTCGCCGTCCATAGTAACACGGCCTGAAGTCGGTTTAAGAACACCTGCGATCGCATTGAAAAGGGTCGTTTTTCCGGCGCCATTGGGGCCGATCAAGCCGGTGATGGATCCCGTTTCAATAGTCAGCGTCGCACCGTCCACGGCATGAAAGCCGCCGAAATGCTTGTGCAGATCATGCACTTCGATCATGTCGGATTGCCCCTTTGAAAAAGCAGCCCGGATCGCTCCGGGCTGCCTGATTTCTTCAAACCGAAATGGCTTACTTGCGGCCTGCTGTGACCTCAGCGCCGCCCTCGTAGCCTACGACGCGGTAGTTACCAGCCGCTTCGCCGGGACCAATCAGCTCAACATCGGTTGCACCGACATAGTCGATATCGCCGCCGTCCTTGAGGATCTGCAGGCCTTTTGCCAGCTCACCAGCCGAGATTTTCTCGCCCGGTGCGTTTGCGACATCCATCACCTTGGATTTATAGTCTGCTGGCTCGCTCGAACCCGCTGCTTGCATCGCCAGCATGATCAGCGCAGCTGCGTCATACGTTTCGGGTGCAAACGGGGACGTTGGCTCGTCAATGTCGCCCTTTGCCAGCTCGGTGAACAAGGCCGACAGCTCATCAGATGGCGAGGGGTGCTGACCGGAGGAGCCGTCAATCTCGGAGCCAAAATTCTCTACCAGTTTGGTCGAGATCATGCCGTCCGGGAAGTGAAAGCGGTCGAACGCGCCTGTGTCCAGTGCGGCGCGAACGATGCCGGAGCCACCTTGGTCAACATAGCCTGCAACAACCAGAAGGTCGCCGCCAGCCGAGGCCAATGCACCAACTTCAGCGGAATAGTCAGCTTTGCCGTCCTCATGTGCCGCGTTGATTGTGACGGAACCACCAGCCTCTTCGTAAGCAGCTTGGAACGCGTCTGCCAAACCTTTGCCGTAGTCGTTGTTGGTGTAAGTCAGCGCGACTTCTTTAACGTCGGCCTCCATCAAAACCTCAGTCATCACCACGCCTTGACGCGCGTCAGATGGGGCTGTCCTGAAGAACAGGCCTTCGTCTTCGTTGTTATTGTGGCTCAGGCCAGGCGATGTTGCCGATGGCGAGATCATCACAGTACCATTGGCCAGAGCGACGTTGTTCAGGATGGCAGCCGTCACGCCGGAACAACCGGAACCCACGATGCCCTTGACGCCGTCTGACGTAATTTGACGTTCTGCAACAGCTGTTGCGGCGGCGGCGTCAATACAAGTCGAGTCGCCACGGATGCCGGTTACTTTCGCGCCGTCCAACAGCAGGCCACTTTCGGTAACCTCTTTCATGGCCAACTCGGCCGCATTGCCCATGTGAACGGCCAGCGATTCAATCGGGCCAGTAAAGCCAAGGATGATACCCAGTTTGACTTCAGTCGCGTGGCCATCGGCAAATGCACCGCCAGCCATCATTGCTGTTGCGGTGGATGCAAGCAGTAATTTTTTCATTTGTTTTTCTCCCAGTTAGACCAGTTATCCGGTCTTTTAGATGCGGCGACACTAAACGCAAGTTTCTCACTTGAAAAGCATGAACCTAAAGGCAAGCGGCGCAGATTCACCGACATGTCAGGTCAAGAGGATTGCGCAGGAATGTCCGAGCCCTATCTTCTTTGACAACCTTATCTAGAGGAGCCACAGACATGATCCGCGCCATCATACGCCCAGCCATTTCCGCAATGCTTTGCCTCTCAATGCCACTTAGCGCGTCCGCAATCACCACAATGCAAGGCAAGCTGACTGTCACTCAAGTGGCTAACGGGTTCGAGCAGCCATGGGCCATTGGGCATTTGCCGGATGGTGGCGTGCTGATCACGGAACGCGACGGGGAAGTCATCCATCTGCGCGCGGATGGCAGCCGCATTAAGGTGGCAGATGGACCGCAAACCCAAGAGACCGGGCAGGGGGGGCTGCTCGATGTGATGGTGCCGCGTAATTTTGCTCAGTCGCGGGAGGTGTTCTTCAGCTACGTCTCGACTGAGAGAGGCTCGGTCGGCACGGCTCTCGGAAAAGGTCGGCTCAGCGATGATGGGACGCGGTTCGAGGGCTTTCAGAAGATCTGGCAAATGGCTCCACATAAGCAAACCGAACGCCATTTCGGCTCCCGCGTTGTAGAGGCGCAGGACGGCACCATCTTCATCACCATCGGAGATCGCGGTGATCGCCCGTCTGCACAGGATCGGACCAATCACAATGGCACGGTGGTTCGGGTCAGCCGCACGGGCGCCGTCCCGCCTGATAACCCGTTCGTCAATGCACCTGACGTTGCGCCCGAAATTTATTCCTACGGGCACCGCAACCCGCAAGGCGCAAGCCTTGATGCAGACGGCGTGCTCTGGGTGGCAGAACATGGCGCGCGCGGCGGTGACGAAGTCAACAAGATCACGCCCGGGGCGAACTATGGCTGGCCGGTGATCAGTTATGGAACGCATTACTCGGGCGAGAAAATCGGCGTCGGAACTGCAAAGCCGGGCATGGAGCAACCTCTACATTACTGGGATCCCTCCATCGCTCCTTCCGGGATGATGATCTATTCCGGCAAGCTCTGGCCGCAATGGGAGGGGGACATTTTCGTGGGCTCCCTGCGAGACAACTACATCTCCCGGCTTGAGGGCCCCAATGTGTTTGAGCGCGAAAAGCTGCAAAGCCCCGAAACAGGCCGCGTGCGTGATGTGGTTGAGGGACCTGACGGGGCCATCTGGTTCCTTTCTGTCGACAGCGGCGCGCTCTTCAAGATCACGCCCTAGCAGGGTCAGCCAGTTTCAGGCCTCCGGATAAAGCGCGACACCTTGTTTCCATTTGGTCTGAAAATACTCAAATGGCGCGGGGGTCATCACACAAGCGACGGCAACCACAACACGATGCCCGGAAAAGCCACGAGCAAGGCAATCGTGATCCCGTCCGCGATGAAGAACGGTGTCACGCCCTTGAAGACATCCTGCACGGTCAGGTCGTCTCGCACGCCGGCGACCACGAAGCAGTTCAGTCCAATGGGCGGAGTTATCAAACAGAACTCCGCCATCTTCACAACCAATATCCCGAACCAGATCGCACACATGGTGCCCGACATCCCAAACGCACTGTCAGCCGCGGCGACCGTCTCACCGCCATTCAACGCCATCACCGCAGGATACACCACCGGCAAGGTCAACAGCAGCATGCCGATTGCGTCCATGAACATTCCCAGCACCGCGTAAGCCAGCAGAATGCAGATCAGGATCAACATTGGTGACATCTCAAGCGAGGTGATCCACGCGGCAAACGCGTCCGGCAATTCCGCGAACCCGAGGAAACGCACGTAAATCAGCACGCCCCAGATGATCGAGAAGATCATCACGGTCAGTTTCGCCGTCTCGAGCAAAGCCTCTTTCAGCTTGGCCCAGCGCATGCCTTTGTACAAAGCCATCAGGAAGACGATAAACGCGCCAATTGCGCCGCCTTCGGTGGGCGTACCCCATGCATCGCCAAACGGGTTATAAACAAAGAAAATGATGATCACGACGACCGCCACGATGGGCAGGGCGGGTGGCAGGCTCTCGAAACGCTGCTTCCATGTGAAACCAGTCACAGGCGGGCCGACGGTCTTGAATGTCACTGCCAGCCCAATGATCAGGCCGGCGTAGACGACGGCGGAGAAGGCGCCGGGAATGAAGCCTGCCAGCAGCAGCTTGCCCACGTCCTGCTCCACGATGATGGCGTAGATCACCAGAATGGCAGACGGTGGTATGAGCGATGCCAACGTGCCGCCAGCGGCCACAACGCCAGCCGCGAATTGTTTGTTATAGCCGACCTTCAGCATCTCCGGGATCGCGATCCGCGCGAAAACAGCCGCCGTCGCCACCGACGCGCCTGAAACGGCGGCAAATCCTGCGGTTGCAAAGACGGTGGACACGGCCAAACCGCCCGGCACCCATGCAAACCAGCGTTTGCAGGCCTCGAACAGGGCCGTTGTCAGCTTGGCGTGATAGGCCAGATAGCCGATCATGATAAACACGGGGATCAGGCTCAGCACATGTGCCGACACTTTCGAATGCGGGGTCAGCCCCGCAATTTTTACGCTGACCTCAACGGCTTTCCAAAATCTTTCCGGGTCATAGTCAAACCCGTTCCAACGCAGCCAAACCAGCCCCACAAACCCTGCAAGGCCAGCGGCAAAGGCCACGCGCATCCCCAATATGACAAAAACCAGCATCCCGCCGGAGACCCATAGGCCAATCTCGATCGGTTCCATCAGTCGGCCCCTTCCAGCGCCTCGGCCTCAAGCCGCGCCTGTTCTGCAACGGACAGGGTCATGGGGACGGCCACGGGGTTTTCCAAACCAAGGACAAATGCCCGCCCGTAGCCCCAGATCTGCAGCAGCAACCGCGCGCAGAGAACGCCAAACGCCAGCGGCACAACCAGTTTGCTTGGCCAAATCGGAATGCCTACGTCAATAGAACTGTCGCGGCTCCAGAGCGGCTTACTCATGTCGAATGATCGGTCGAAATGGGCCCAGCCGCCCCAAATCAGCGCGACGATCAGCAGTAGGATCAGCAGCACCGACACCAACTCAAAGAACCACAGGAACCGGCCCTTCAAAGCGCCAACCAGCATGTCCATGCGAATATGCGACCCGTCACGTTGGACGTAAGACACGCCCATGATCGCAATGATCGGCATCGCGGCCTCAATATAGTCGACATAGCCCATCATGGGCGAGGCGAAGAACTTGCGCCCCGTCACTGAATAGGCCGCCAGAAACATCAACGAGAACACCGCCAGCCCTGAGATCAACGCCATAAACCGCTCAACAGGCAGCAACATGCGGTCAAGCCGCGAGAGTAAGCTGGAATCCTCCAGCACAGCACTAGAGCCGGCCATGTCGACGGTCCCCCAAAGGTGGAAAAAGGGCCGCCCCGGTCAGGAGCGGCCCAAGAGAGGCTTAGCTGCCTTTTGCTTCTGCGAGCGTGTTGACCACGAGGTCGTATAGCTCTTGGCCCGGCAGGCCTTGCGCTTCCATGTCCGCGATCCAGGCTTCACGAGCAGGTTCGGCGGCCTTGGCGCGGAACTCGTCGATCACGGCGGGGTCAATCTCGACTTTCTTGACGCCTTTCTCTTCCAGCACGCTGTCCCATTTCTGCAAAAGCTCAGCGTAGTTGGCCAGATAGTGATCCAGCGCTTCGTCGATGGAGCTGTCCAGGGCTTCGCGCTCAGCGTCGCTCAGGCTCTCATAGGCGTCGATGTTCACAACCACAGGGCAGTTCACCGTGCCGGGGTTCAGGTTGGCGGTCCACCAGTCAGCTTGATTGATCGTGCCGAACGAGAGGTGCGCATGCTGCGCAAAAGCCACCGTGTCCACAACGCCCGACTCCATCGCCTGATAGGCTTCGGTCGCGGTCACAGATGTTGGCACAGCGCCCACAGCTTCAAAGGCTTTGCCCAAGCCACCCGTTGCGCGGACCCGCATGCCTTCCATGTCGGCCAGCGTCATGCGCGGGTCGCCAGTGCCCACAAGGTTGTATTGCGGCATGGGCGAGGTCATCAGCAGCTTGGCGTTCCACTGCGCCATTTCTTCTGTGGCGGCCGGGTGGGCGTAAACGGCCTTGGAGACAGCCACTTCCTGCTCCAGATTTTCAACGCCGAGGAATGGCAGTTCCAGCACGGTGACCACACGGTTCTTGTCACGGTGATAGCCCGCGCAGAACTGCGCCATCTCAAACGCGCCGATAGAGATACCATCAAGGTTTTCGCGGTTCTTCGACAAGCCACCGTAGGAGATGTTCATCGTGAACTCGCCGCCGGTTTTTTCCGATACCAGCTCGGCCAGTTTCTCAACATGCTCGGTAAAGGCGCGGCGCTTGCCCCACACAGAGACGTTCCATTCGGTCGCAGCGGCTTCTCCCACGAAGGCGACAGTAAGGGCCATAGAGCAGGCCGTGGTCATAAATCTGTTCATGTTTGTCCTCCCAGAACAGCCCCACATTTTGGGGCAAACAATGCGCAAAGTTTTCAGCGAGACCGAAGCCAGTGCAACAGTTGACTTGCGTAATCTTGCAAGGACCATCTAAGCAATTGCAATTGCGTGATAAATTGTTGGCGTGATGACGTGAATTTAGGCCCCATGTGTGGAAATTCGCACATCAGTGGTCCGTTGCCTTGTGGTCTGTAGCGTGCCAGCCTTGTAGACTATCAACCGTCTACTACTCTTAAGTAAGGGGATGCCTCATGCCACTCCAGTTCCATCAATTCGCATATAACTCCGACAACTACGGGGTCTTGGTGCATGACCCTGTCAATGGAAAGACAGCCTGCGTAGATGCAGGCGACGCAAGCGCGGTCTTCGAGGCCCTACAGCACACTGGTTGGTCATTGAGCGACCTGTGGGTCACGCATCATCACTGGGACCACACCGACGGTTTGGCTGAGGTGAAATCAAAAACCGGCTGCCACGTGACCGGCCCAGAAGGTGTGAACGGCGTCGACGACGTGGTGAAAGGAGGCGACACTTTCGAGTTTGCAGGCTCAAGTGTCGAGCTGATCCACACGCCGGGCCATACGCTCGACATGCTGAATTTCTACATTCCAGAGGCGCAGACCGTGTTCACCGGGGACACACTCTTTGTGATGGGATGCGGACGGTTGTTTGAGGGTGATGGCCCAATGATGTGGGCCTCTATGCAAAAGCTGATGGCCTTGCCGCCTGAGACGGTGATCTATTGCGCGCATGAATACACACTTGCCAGTGCAGCCTTTGCGGTGAGCGTCGATCCTGGGAATACGGCCCTTCAGACGCAGGTGGTGCGCGTGCAGGCGCTGCGCGACAAGGGCTTGCCGACAGTGCCGACCGATCTTGCGACTGAGCTGGCGACCAATCCGTTTTTGCGCCCGAACGACAAAGCGATCCGTGCTGAACTGGGAATGACGGATGCCACCGATGCCGAGGTGTTCACCGAGATAAGACGGCGAAAAGACCAGTTCTAAGCCTTGCCTTTTCAAGGCGGTAGGAGCCATAGTTACCGCAGTTACCAAACTTCGGGAGAGTAGATATGAAAACGGTATCCGTACTGGTCGCAGCCTTGTTGGCGACGACCACCGTCGCGGCTTCCGCCGAGACCTTGCGCTGGGCGCGGGCTGGCGATGCGCTGACACTAGACCCACATGCACAAAACGAGGGACCGACATCGGCCTTGGCGCACCAGATCATGGAAACACTGGTGATGCGCAACCACGAGGGCGAGTTGGTCGCCTCCTTGGCGACCGATTGGGCGCCCTCGGAAAACAACCCAAACATCTGGGTATTCAAGCTACGCGAAGGCGTCAGCTACCATGACGGTTCCGCCTTCACGGCAGAAGACGTGGTCTTCTCGCTCAACCGCGCCATGACCGAAGACAGCGACTACAAAGAGCTGCTGGCCTCCGTCAAAGAGGTGCGCGCCGATGGCGACTATACGGTTGAGATCGAGACCAACGGCCCTAACCCGATTATGCCGAACAACCTGACCAACATGTTCATCATGGACAAGACCTGGGCCGAGGCCAACAACGCGGTCAAAGTGCAGGACTATGAAGGTGGCGAAGATACGTTTGCTGCCAAGAACGCGAACGGAACTGGTGCCTACAAGCTGGTCAGCCGCGAACCGGATGTCAAAACCGTGCTCGCTGCCAACGAGAATTACTGGGGCAAAGACGAGTTCCCCCTCGAGGTGACAGAGATCATCTACACCCCGATCCAGAACGCTGCGACCCGCGTGGCCGCGCTTCTGTCAGGTGAGGTGGATTTCATCCAGGATGTCCCAGTCCAGGACATTGAGCGAGTGAACACAACAGACGGGCTTGAGGTGCGCACTGCGCCGCAAAACCGTGTCATCTTCTTTGGCATGAACATGGGTGACGAAGACCTCGTTAATGACGACGTCGAGGGCACCAATCCCTTCGCCGACGTGCGCGTGCGTCGCGCGATGAACCTCGCGATCAACCGCGATGCCATCAAGCAGGTCGTGATGCGGGGCCAATCGGAGCCCGCTGGCATGATCGCGCCTCCCTTTGTAAACGGCTGGTCTGCTGAGATGGACGCAGCCTCCAAAACAGACATTGGCGAGGCCAAAGCGCTGCTCGAAGAGGCAGGCTACCCAGATGGGTTCTCCATCCAGCTGGATTGCCCGAATGACCGCTACGTGAATGACGAGGGCATCTGCCAGGCTGCCGTCGGCATGTTCGGCCAGATCGGTGTGACCGTGAACCTCGATGCGAAGCCCAAAGCGCAGCACTTCCCGCTGCTCTCGAACTACGAGACGGACTTCTACATGCTCGGCTGGGGTGTTCCTACTTACGACTCGGAATACATCTTCAACTTCCTGGTCCATGGCCGCGACGACAAATACGGCTCATGGAATGCGGTCCGTTACAACAACCCGAACCTGAACGCCAAAATCGAAAGCCTCGCGTCCAACACCGACCTTGAGGCCCGCAACGCGGATATCAAGGCAATCTGGGAAGTCGTGCAAGACGAGGCGCTCTACATCCCCATCCACCACCAAGTGCTGAACTGGGGTATGGCCGAAAACGTCGGAACCATCGTTGAACCCGAAGACAGCCCGAAGTTCAAGTATTTCACTTTGAACTAAGGGTATGTAGCAAAGACCAGAGAGGGCCGCGCCTAAATTGAGCGCGGCCCTTTTGCTTCCCATGTTCCAAAATATCCCGGGGCTTGGGGCAGCGCCACAAATCCGCGCGATAGCGCAAAAAGGTCATCCGCGGCGCAGCCGCTCAATTCTTGAATACGCTGCTGAGCACCGGTCTGCGTGTTGTAAGCATACGTTCTGCTTCCGCGCCTTTGCCCAGTCTGAGCAACACATTGGCATATGTCAGCTCCAGCAAATCCCGCTGCGCCCGGCTGCCGCCCAGCCGGGCGTGGTCGCTCATGACGGGTGTCAGCTCGGCCAGTGCGACGTCCCAGTTCTGCGCAGCAATCGCACGCCAAGCGCGCGCCACGGGTGCGACCAGATCGCCTGCATAACCGTTGGTGGTCTGCGCCAGCCGGTCTAGTTCGGCCCCGTCTCCGGCCATGGCATGGGTTAGGGCGGCATGTATGTCAGCGAAGCTCTGGCCGGATTTGGGGAAAGCCTCAGAGGCGTAGCGGCTGAGCGTGGCCCACCGTTCGGGCGCAACCTCGTGGCCTGCCAGTTGCGCACGGAAATACAGCGCCGCCGTGTCGGTCAGGACATTGATCGGCAAACTTTCAGAGGCGCCCGGCGCGATGCTGGCATCCACGGTTGACCACATCAGCTCAAGGTCGCCGTGGTGCAGCGCCCACAATGCCAGATGCCAGGAAAGATGCCCGTGCAGTATCCCTCGGCGGTCATAATCAGGCAGCCAGTCTTTCAGGTAGCCCAACCCCTCATCCTTCATCCCGGCCTCATATTGCGCATGCGATTTGAAATGGGAGGCGTTGGCATTGGCGTTGTTCAATTCCAGTGAGCGCTCCATCAGGTCGAGGGACTTCTGTATCTGGCCGGTCTCACAGAGTGACAGCGCGTGCATGCTCATCATCCACCAGTCGTCACCGTAATGCGGGCTGAGCCAGGCGGTATAGGCGAGCAGGTCCGCCTCACGCCCGGTGCAGCCGGAAAAACCGATGAGCCCAAACACATTGGTGCAGGCCTGTGCGGCCAACGCGTCGCATGGGCTATCGGCGACATGTGCCTTGATCGTGTCGCGGGCGAGGACCGGCTGGCCCGACAGCATAGCGCTAAAAATGTCCACGTGACGCTGTTCGCGCTCGGTCGTTCCGGGCTTCAATGTCTCCGCGCGGCCGATGGCAGCTTTGGCGCCTGCCATGTCGTTGTCGTACATCAACGCTCTGGCCAATCCGGCTTCGGCGAGGGCAAACTCGGGGTCAGCTTTCGCGGCACGTGAAAACGCCTCGGACGCGCCATAGGTGGCGGCCAATATATGGTCTACCCCTTCGACGTAGGCATCTCTTGCCTCAGTCGATTTGGTGGTCATTGCGTTGCCGTAGCGGTCATCCAACATCGGTTTTCCCCTGTCACATATTGGGTGGATGGTAACAGGCACGGACCATGCGCGATAGCTCTTCCGAGATGCGAGAGGAATATGCGGACCTCGTGCGTTCACGCCGATTTGATGTGACGCCGCACCGTGCTAAGGTCACGCTTACGTGATGATTTGGGGGGCATGTCGCCCGACCGAGATTTCGAAAGGACGATAGAGATGTTGAGACTGACTTCTGTCTCGGCGCTGGTATTGGCGCTCGCCATGCCCGCCGCCGCCGCCGAGTTCCGCTGGGCCGGCACCACGGACCCGCAAACCATGGACCCGCATGCTGTAAACTCGGCTCCGGTACTGGGGTTCTTGAATAACGTTTACGAGGGTCTCGTGCGCCGCGGCAAAGACATGGCAGTCGAGCCAGCGCTTGCAACAAGCTGGGAGCCCATCGGAGAGGGCGAGGGTTGGCGCTTCAACCTGCGTCAGGGCGTTAAGTTTCATAATGGTGAGGATTTCACTGCCGAGGACGTGATGTTCTCTTATGAGCGGGCGTCGTCGGAAGAAGCAGATACATCAAGCTGGTTTGCGCCCGTGTCAGAAGTGAAGGTTGTGGATGACTTCACCATCGACATCATGACCACCGCCCCAAACCCGATCTTTCCAGACAGCATAGCCAACTGGATGATCATGGATAGCGGCTGGGCCGCTGATAATGGCGCGGAACGTCCCGCCAAGGATGCAGAGAACCACGCGACACTCAACGCCAACGGCACTGCCGCTTTCATGCTGACGGAGCGCCAGCCGGGCCTCAAAACCGTGCTGGCACCGTTTGATGGTTGGTGGGGCGAGGCTGAGCATAACATCACCCGCGCTGAGTTCACCCCGATCCAGAACCCGGCCACTGCCGTCGCAGCATTGCTGTCGGGTGATGTGGACATGATCAACCCGGTGCCAATTCAGGATGCCGAGCGGCTGTCTGCAGGCGGCAATGCGCAGGTCATCAAAGGGATCGAGGCCCGTGTGATCATGCTGGGCTTCCCGCATCAGGCAGAGGAGCTGAAATACACCTCTGACGCTGGCAAGCCGAACCCGTTCAAGGACGTACGCGTGCGCAAGGCTGTGGCGCATGCCATCAACGTGCCCGCAATCTTGCAGACAATCATGCGCGGCAATGCCGAAGAGGCCAGCCAGTTGGTGAGCCCGGCGATGCGCGGGTATTCCACTACTTTGGCGGCGCGCCCGGCCTTTGATCCGGAAGCAGCCAAAGCACTGCTGGCGGAAGCGGGCTATGCAGATGGGTTCTCCTTCGGGCTGAAATGCCCCAATGACCGGTACCTGAACGACGAGGCCGTGTGCCAGGCCGTTACTGGTATGCTGGCGCAGGTGGGTATCACCGCTGAGCTGGACGCCATGCCTGTGCAGAACTACTGGCCAGAGCTCCGTGAAGATAATTACGACATGTATCTCTTGGGCTGGTCGCCTGGCACGTTCGACGCCGAGCATCCCATCCGGTTCCTTGCGTCAACGCCGAATGCAGAGAAAAAGCTGGGATCATGGAACTTCGGGGATTACTCCAACGCCCGGATCGATGAGCTCCTTCCGCTGATGCAGTCCGAAATCGACGACGCGAAACGTCAGGGCTATATCGACGAGGCCACCAAGATCATGCAGGACGAGGTCGCCTACGTGCCGATGTACGTCCAGCCGCTGGTCTGGGGCGCGGGCTCGAATATTGAGCTAACACAGCGCCCGGATAACTTCTTCATCTTGCGTTGGGTGACCGTGAACTGATCCTGATTTGCGGCGCCTCCCGGCGCCGCAAACTGTCCCGATGGGGGCCAGCCCCCAAACCCCCGGGATATTTATGAACGAAGGAAGGCTGGAACCTACCAGATTTGTTCGTAAAGCGAGACAATCTCAACCTCAGTGGGAACGCGGGGGTTGTTTTGCGGAGAGCCCGAGGCAAGGGCCTGTTTGGCCATGAGGCGCAGCATGTTCTGATCTACGGAATGGCCGAGTGATGACGGTGTGGGGACCGCGAGATCAGCGTTCAAGCGGGCCAGACGGTCTATAAGCTTTTCGCAAGCTTGCAGGTCGGTGTCTTCACTCGTAGCCATGTTCATGACGCGCGCGCAATCGGCGTAGCGTTTCGGGGCGGCAGTGACCGAGAAAGCCGTGACAGCGGGCAAGAGCATCGCGTTGGACAGCCCGTGGGCCACATGGAAATGTGCGCCGATAGGCCGGCTCATTCCGTGCACCAAGGCCACAGACGCGTTCGAGAAGGCCATCCCCGCCAAGGAGGCCGCCAACATGAGCGCCTCCCGGGCGATCACGTCTTCGGGGTCGTGATAGGCCCGGCGTACGTGATCCGAAATGAGCGGCATCGCCTGAAGCGCGAACCCATCCGTGTAGGCAAACGCTTTGCGGGACACATAGGCCTCGATGGCGTGGGTCAGGCTGTCGACGGCCGTATCTGCGGTGATCCGAGCGGGCAGGGTGGTTGTGAAACTCCAGTCGATCAGCGCCGCCGTCGCGACGCAGGCCAGCCCAGAAAGGTTGTATTTCTCAGGCGCTTTGGTGTCGGTGATGACGCACCAGCGGGTCATCTCTGACCCGGTGCCACCCGTTGTGGGGATGCAAATCACCGGCACGCCGCAGCAGTCGATCTGGGTCGGGGCCTTGTAGTCGCGCACATGGCCGGGGTTAACCGCCATGAAGCTGATCGCTTTGGCGGCATCCATCGGCGAGCCACCGCCAAGCCCAATCACGCAGTCGAAGTCACCGGCATGAAAAGTCGTCAGACCAGTCTCGACGCAGGCATCGGTCGGGTCGGGCGTGACCTCGGCAAACAGTCCCCATCCTACCCCTGCGGCGTCCAGCACATCGGTGACGCGGCTGACATGGCCCAATGCGACCAAGTCCGCGTCACTCACAACCAACGGGCGCGACAGACCAAGTTGGGCGAGCACCTCTGCAATCTCTAAGGCGGCTCCGTGCCCGATCCGGATGATGCGCGGGCTTTGCACCCGGCCAAGAGTGTGCGCTGTCATCATGGTTCCTCCCAATGTCGTCTTTCCCGACGGCCAACTGTCGCGTCCAAGATCACGCTGCGCAAGCCCTGCGATTTTCTCGCGGCAACGGCCTGCATTCGCTTGACGCTTGCCGCCAAGAGCGTAACCTCGCAGGATGCTCGCCTATATTATCCGCCGCGTTTTTCAGTCACTTCTTGTTCTGCTGGTTGTAGGCTTGGTGGCGTTCTCCATGTTCCGCTTTGTCGGTGACCCGATTGACAACATGTTGGGCCAGGAGCGCACGCAGGCTGACATTGACCGGTTGCGCACGACATTGGGGCTCGATCAGCCCTTTGTGGTGCAATACGCAAAGTTCCTCGGCAATGCGGCGCAAGGCAATTTCGGCGTAAGCTACCGGCAGGGCCGCCCAGTGGCCACAATCATCGCCGAACGCGCGCCTGCCACGCTCGAACTCGCTCTGGTTTCAGGCAGTTTGGCGCTCGTCGTGGGGATCGGGCTGGGCGTGTTTACAGCGATCAGGCAAGGGGGGATTGCGTCCAATGTCATCATGACGACCTCTTTGATCGGGGTGTCGCTGCCGACCTTTCTCATAGGGATATTGCTGATCTACATATTCTCGGTATCGCTCGGGTGGTTGCCCAGTTTCGGGCGTGGGGACACGGTGCAGCTTGGCGGTTGGTCCACTGGGTTTTTGACAAGTTCGGGCCTCAAGGCCTTGATATTACCCAGTATTACGCTCGGTTTGTATCAGATGACTTTGATCATGCGGCTGGTGCGCTCCGAGATGTTGGAGGTGCTGCGTCAGGACTATATCCGGTTCGCGCGGGCGCGCGGGCTTCGCGAGCGGTCTGTCAATTTTCGCCATGCGCTGAAGAACACGATGGTTCCGGTGATCACCGTGGTCGGCCTGCAATTGGGGGCGATCATCGCTTTTGCCATCATCACGGAAACTGTGTTCCAGTGGCCTGGGGTAGGGCTGTTGTTCATCAATGCCATTCAGTTCGTCGATATCCCGGTTATGGCTGCATACCTCATGCTGATCTCTGTCATGTTTGTAGGCATCAACCTGATCGTTGATCTGCTCTACTTCGCCATCGACCCACGTCTGCGCATCGACGGGAGGCACGCATGAGTGATATCTCCGAGCCGACCCGGCTGGCGAAAGCCTGGGACAGCGATTTCGCTTACAAGTTCCGAACCTCTCCGGTCGCCATGGTCTCCAGCGCGGTCACGCTCTTGCTGGTGCTGGCCGCGGTGTTTGCGCCGTTGATTGCCCCGCTTGATCCGTTCAACCCTGCCAGTCTGAACCTAATGAATGGCTTCACACCTCCCGCGACCCCCAACCAGTTCACGGGGGACGAGTTCCTGCTTGGCACTGATGATCAGGGCCGTGATGTGTATTCGACGATCCTCTACGGCATGAGGATTTCGCTGTTTGTGGGCTTTGCCGCGGTCGCCTTCGCAATGGTGCTCGGCATCACGCTGGGGCTGGTGGCGGGCTATGTCGGCGGCTGGACCGAGACCATCATTATGCGCATTGCCGATGTGCAGCTGACCTTTCCCAGCATCCTCGTGGCCATGCTGATCACCGGGGTCGCCAAAGGCTTTACGCCCGTGGAATACCGCGACTCCATGGCAATCATCGTGTTGATCGTGGCGATTGGTCTGAGCGACTGGGTGCAGTTTGCCCGTGTTGTGCGCGGCTCAACACTGGTCGAGAAAAACAAGGAATATGTGCAGGCAGCCAAGCTGATCGGGCGCTCACCGTTCACCATCATGCTCAAGCATATTCTGCCCAATGTGCTGAGCCCGGTGCTGGTTATCGCCACAATCAGTCTTGCGCTTGCAATCATAGCCGAGGCCACGCTCAGCTTCCTCGGTGTCGGCGCGCCACCCACACAGCCCAGCCTCGGGACGCTCATTCGGATCGGGCAGGGGTATTTGTATTCTGGCGAGTGGTGGATCCTGTTCTTCCCCGCCGTCACGCTTTTGGCGCTCGCTCTGGCGGTGAACCTGCTGGGCGACTGGCTGCGCGATGCGCTGAACCCCAAGCTGCGGTGATCCATGACTGAACCTGTTCTTTCCGTCCGCGATCTGGTCGTGGAAATCCCGACCCGGCACGGGCTGTTGAAGCCGGTGGATGGGGTCAGCTACGACATCGCGCGCGGCGAAATCCTCGGCGTGGTTGGGGAATCTGGGGCCGGCAAATCAATGACGGGCAATGCGGTGATCGGTCTGCTTGATCGACCTGCGCGTATCGGCGAGGGGGAGATTTATCTCAACGGTACGCGCATCGACAATCTCTCTCTGCACGAGCTGCGCCGCTATCGCGGCAAACAGATCGGGATGGTGTTTCAGGATCCTCTGACTTCCCTCAATCCGCTGCTTCCCATTGGCGACCAATTGACAGAGACGATCCAGGAGCATCTCGGCGTCTCGAATTCAGAGGCACATAACCGCGCCGTCGCTGCGTTGGACGAGGTCGGCATCCCTGCCGCGAAAGAACGGATCGGAAGCTACCCTCACGAGTTTTCCGGCGGTATGCGGCAGCGTGTGGTCATCGCTCTGGCGCTATGTGCCGAGCCATCGCTTGTTATTGCCGACGAGCCGACAACGGCCCTCGACGTCTCTGTGCAGGCCCAGATCATCGCGCTGCTCAAGCGGCTTTGCCGGGAGCGTGGCATGGCTGTCATGCTCGTCACGCACGATATGGGGGTCATTGCAGAGACCGCCGACCGCGTTGCGGTCATGTACGCAGGCAAGCTGGCCGAACTAGGCCCCGTCCGCGAAGTAATCGGAGCGCCGCGCCATCCCTATACGGACGGTCTGATGGGCTCCACGCCGCTGGCCTCGAAGGGAAAGAAACGGCTGCACCAGATCCCCGGCAATATGCCGCGTCTGGGCCAGCTTCCCACCGGCTGCGCGTTTCATCCGCGCTGTCCCTATACGCAGCCAAAATGCAAAGAAGATCCCGGACCGCGACTGAAGACCTGCGATGGGCGCGCGGCCTGTTGGTTCCCGCTTGATGAGCCTCAGGCGACGAAGGGGGTCGCATGATCGTGTCACGACGGGATGTGTACGGGTTGTGTACGGCTTGTGTACGCCGATTTTCGGGGGGTGTGGCATGGCTGTGATTGTCTCCGTCAAGAACCTGACGCGGGTGTTTGATGTCTCAAAGCCATGGCTCAACCGGGTCTTGGAACGCTTGCCAAAACGCAAACTGACAGCCGTTTCTGACGTATCATTCGAGATTGAAGAGAACACTGTATACGCTCTGGTGGGCGAGTCCGGATCCGGCAAATCGACCATCGGCAAGATGATCGTAGGGCTGCTGCCGCCCTCTGAAGGGACTGTCGAGATTGAAGGCGTGAACCTCGCCACCGAGACCGATGCCGACACAATTGAGCGCGTCCGGTCAGATATCCAAATGATCTTTCAAGACCCATATGCGTCCCTGAATCCACGCTGGAAAGTGGGCGACATTATCGAAGAGCCAGCCGTCGCAAATGGTGATGACACCGACGGCCTTGCCGAAAAATTGCTTGAACAGGTCGGCCTAAGTGCCTCTGATGTCAGGAAATTTCCGCATGAGTTTTCGGGCGGTCAACGTCAGCGGATTTGCGTGGCAAGGGCGCTCGCCTCTGAGCCTAACCTGATCGTTTGCGACGAGCCGACCTCGGCGCTTGATGTGTCCGTGCAGGCGCAGGTGCTCAATCTGATGTCTGATCTGAAGGACAGTTTCGGGCTGACCTATCTGTTCATTTCCCACGACCTGACTGTCATTCAGCATATGGCCGACCGCATTGGCGTCCTGTATCTGGGCCGTCTGGTAGAAGAGGCCGCTCCCGCGGATCTGTTCGGCGTACCGCAGCATCCCTACACGCAAATGCTCCTTGAGGCTGCTCCACGCATGGACGGTTTCGGCCGGGAGGTCGAGCCGCCCGAGGGCGAGATACCCGACCCCATCAACCCTCCCACCGGCTGCGCCTTCCACCCCCGCTGCCCGCTCGCCATAGACCGCTGCTCCAAGGAACGCCCCCAGCTCGAAGTAAAGTCGAACGCCCGCGTCGCCTGCTTCCGCGCCGGCGAGCGCGCGATCTAGAGCCTTTGACTTAAGGCGCTGTAAACAGACAGGATTATTAGTCTTGGCCCGTACCCCCGTTTGGAAATCCATCGCGACAACGTTGAAATCCGAAATCGCGCAAGCGCACTACGGGCCGGGCGAGAAACTCCCGACAGAGGCTGCTTTGGCGGCACGCTTCGGGGTCAACCGCCACACCGTGCGTCACGCCCTTTCCGCTTTGTCCGACGAAGGCCTTTTGCATAGCAGGCGCGGGGCAGGGGTCTTCGTGACGCAAGTTCCAACGGACTACCCAATCGGCCGTCGCGTTCGGTTTCATCAAAACCTCGCAGCCTCCGGGCGGGTCCCGGCCAAGGAGATACTAACCTTGGAGACGCGGGCGGCCGGATTGAAAGAACGTGAGGCACTTGGCCTGGATGATGGCGCCCAAGTCCATGTCTATGAAGGGCTCTCACTTGCCGACGGGCAAGTCATCGCCGTGTTTCGCAGCGTATTTCCCGCCGCGCGGTTCACAACTATTCTAACCGACCTGCAAGACAGCCGTTCGGTCACCAAAGCGCTCGCGCAGGCTGGAGTCGAAGACTACGTCCGTGTCTCCACGAAACTGACTGCCAAGCTGGCCAACGTCACACAGGCCCTCCACCTGCAGATCAAAGAAGGCGCCCCGATCCTTCGTACGGTTTCAGTAAACGCAGATTTGGACGGGGTTCCAATTGAATACGGCCACAGCTGGTTCGCCGGAGACCGCGTCACCCTGAGCGTAACAAACCTTTGACGAACAGCTGGCTCTGTATTCATGTCACGAGACCGATGCTGATTTGCTTCTTCGTTCAGCAGTCGTATTCACTTGCCAGACGGCATAAGCGATTGTCTTGCGCTTTATGACGTTATGCGCTGCAATCCTGAAAAGACCCGATACCGGCCAATCACCATTAGTCTTCGTAAACTTGGCGGAGAGACAGGGATTCGAACCCTGGGAACCCTCTCGAGCTCAACGGTTTTCGAAACCGTCCCGTTCGACCACTCCGGCACCTCTCCGCACCTCTGACATGTGATCAGGTGGGCGCGGTTTAGCGAAGCCCGTCCTGCCACGCAAGGCCGATTTCCGCCGGGTTTTGTGCTCAAAACAGCGTGCTGCAATTGCCGTCTTGGCTTTGAGCCCCTATCTGTAAAGGCAACACAGTCAAAAGGATTGGCTTCCATGCGTTTTCTCGTCGCCAGCGTCACCGTGCTTTGCCTTCAATCGACGGCGGTCTTTGCCAATGCGGGAGCGTTGATTGACCGCTACTATGAGGCGCTGAAGATGGAGGAGGTGTTCAAGATCCTTCAAGAAGAAGGCGTGCAGGGCGCGATCGAAATCGCGCAAGAAGACGAGGCGATTACCTTGTCACCAGCTTGGAGGTCCCGTGCGGAACGCATCTACTCGATTGACAAGATGGACGCGGCATTTCGCATTGGCTTGAACACGGCCACGAAGCTTGAAGGCTCTGAAGACGCGATTGCGTTCTTCGAGTCTGAACTGGGTCAGCGGATTGTCGATATCGAGCTTGCCGCGCGGACCGCGCTCGCCGATGACGCAGCAGAAGAAGCAGCAGCAGAGAGCGTGGAAATGTTGCGCGAAACTGATCCCACGCGGATCGCCCTTTATGAGCAGTTCATCAGCATCAACAACCTTGTCGACAGCAATGTGATGGGGGCATTGAATGCAAACCTTGCGTTTTATCGTGGGCTCGGCACGAGCGAGTTGTTCGGCGCTTTGGATGAAAGCTCGATGCTCAATCAGGTTTATACGCAAGAGCCCGAAATCCGCAGCGAGATGGAAAATTGGACAATGAACTTTTCCGTCCTCGCCTACTCCCTGCTGTCGATGGAAGAGATGGAAGACTACGTGGCCATCTCGCAGGAACCTGCTGGTCAACAGCTGAATACGGCACTTTTTGCAGGCTTCGATCAGGTGTTCGAGATGCACAGCTATGAACTGGGACGCGCCATGGCAGAGTTTATGGCGGGTGATGACACCTAGCGGCTTGACTTAGGGCAAAAGCTCACGCATACGCGCGTCTCCGGCACATCGTCGGATATTTGAAACAGACGCTCCGATCCGGAGCGCGCTGTCCGAGGCAGGGCTATAGCTCACAAACGCCGTAGATTTTGCGGGGCCACAGGACGCGGAAGCAAAGGGTTAAATTATGTTCGCGGTTCTCAAAACCGGCGGCAAGCAATACAAGGTCGCATCTGGCGACGTTTTGCGTGTCGAAAAACTGGACGCCGCCGCTGGCGACAAGGTTCAGTTCAACGAAATTCTAATGGTTGGCAACAAAGTTGGCGCACCGCTGGTGGATGATGCAGGCGTACAGGCCGAGGTCATCGATCAGATCAAAGGCGTGAAGACAATCAACTTCGTCAAGCGCCGCCGGAAGCACTCTTCCAAGCGCACCAAGGGCCACCGTCAGCAACTGACGCTGCTCAAAGTCACCGAGATCCTGGAAAAAGGCGCAGGCAAGTCCGGCGTGAAAGCTGCGATCAACGGGGCAGGGGTATCTGTCGCCGCGTTGGACGCTGCCGCGCCCAAGAAAGCCGCGCCGAAGCCTGCCAAGAAAGCTGCACCCAAGGCTGAGAAGCCAGCAGCCAAACCTGCTGCCAAGAAAGAAGCTGCGCCTAAGAAGGCCGCTCCCAAGAAGGCAGCCGCAAAGTCGGACGCAGATGATCTGACACAAATCAGCGGCGTTGGTCCGGTGATTGTGAAGAAACTGCATGATCTCGGCGTCACAACATTCGCCCAAATCGCAGCATGGTCAAAAGACGACATCGCTGCTATGGACGAGAAACTGAATTTCAAAGGCCGCATTGAGCGTGACGACTGGCTCAAGCAAGCCAAGAAACTCGCTAAAGGCTAAGGAGAACACGAGATGGCACATAAAAAAGCAGGTGGTTCGTCCCGTAACGGTCGCGATTCCGCAGGTCGCCGCCTTGGCGTCAAGAAGTACGGCGGCGAAGCCGTGATCCCAGGCAACATCATCGTGCGTCAGCGCGGCACAGTTAAGTGGCCGGGCGAGGGCGTGGGTATGGGCAAGGATCACACAATCTTTGCAACCGTCCCGGGCGCAGTGAAGTTCCACAAGGGTCTGAAAGGCCGCACATTTGTATCGGTTCTCCCAGTGGCGGAGGCCGCTGAGTAAGCCGAAGCTTCAAGCACAGATTTGGAGGGGATCGGCCAAAAGCCGGTCCCCTTTTTCGTTTCCCTTCGAAAGGGCAGCCCATGGGCGTTGCCATCACCAGTTTTGCGATATTCGCGGCCTCTCAGGTCGGGACACCCGGGCCCGCTAATATGGCGTTGCTGGCCACGGGCGCACGCTATGGGTTGCGCCGGGCCTTGCCCTTCGTGGCGGGGGTCGCTTTAGGCAAGCAATTGGTCATCTGGCCGGTGGGCTTTGGGTTAATGCAGCTGGCTGATGCTGCCCCATGGGTGTTTGAAGGCCTCAAATACATCTCGGCCGCCTATATCATCTGGCTCGCCTGGCGCGTGGCCAATATGCGGTTGGCCACTGACTCGCAGCCGCAGGCACCGGGCTTTCTGGCAGGGCTCATTGTTCATCCGCTTAATCCCAAAGCGTGGGCAATGATCACCGCAGGCTTCACGGCTTTCACAGAACCGGGCACACCAAGTTTCGAGGCGACCCTGACCATCGCTGGCGTATTCTTGGTGGTACAGTTGCTGCTGCATCCGATCTGGACGTATAGCGGCCAACAGATCGCGCGCACGGTCGCGGGGACCCCGCGTGAGCGGTATTTGATGTGGACTTTGGCGGCTCTGACTGTCGCCACCGTCCTGTTTGTATTGTTCGGAGGAGCGGTCGCATGAGCCAAGTTCAAGAGCCCACACAAAATGTCATTCAAGCCGCTGGCTTGACGCTCCGCCCGATCTCCCCTGCTGATGCGGGTCAGATCCACCTGCACGCAAGCGACAAGCGTGTGGCACAGAACACCAGCACCATTCCCCATCCCTTGCCCGACGGGGCGACGGAGGCGTTCATCAATCGCTGTCTGGCGCCTGACCGTTCAGAGGATGTCTGGGTCATTGACCCTTCCGGTAGCGGCTTGGAGGTCGTCGGCGCCGTAGGCCTAAACCGGATTGACCGCAACCAGTCTGAAATCGGCTACTGGATCACGCCCGCCCTCTGGAACACCGGGCTTGCGTCATCAGCCGTTGAGGCCTTGGTGCAAACTAACCCGCAAGGCTGTCGGACCATTTTCGGCTCGGTTTTTCAGGACAATCCGGCTTCCGCGCGGGTACTGACCAATTGCGGTTTCGACTATATCGGTGAGGCAGAGAGCTTTTCTGTCGCTCGCGGGGTGACGGTGCCCACATGGACCTATATCAAGAAGCTCGACTGAGCTTTTCACGCGCCAGCCGGCGTTCCAAGGACAGAGCATGAAATTTCTCGACCTCGCCAAAGTTTATATCCGCTCCGGCTCCGGGGGCGGCGGCGCAGTGTCGTTTCGCCGGGAGAAGTATATCGAGTATGGCGGCCCAGATGGCGGGGATGGCGGTGGAGGCGGCAATGTCATCGTCGAAGCGATCGACGGGCTGAACACGCTGATCGATTTTCGCTACCAGCAGCACTTCTTTGCCAAGAATGGCCAGCCCGGCCGTGGTCAGCAACGCACGGGCAAAACCGGAGATGATATCATCTTGAAGGTGCCCGTTGGCACCGAGGTGTTGGCTGAGGATCAGGAAACCGTACTGGGCGATATGACCGAAGTTGGGCAACGCTTTGTGCTCGCCCAAGGCGGCAATGGCGGCTGGGGAAATCTGCATTTCAAGAGCGCCACGAACCAAGCTCCGCGCCGCGCCAACCCGGGCCAGCCAGGCGTCGAGCGGACCATCTGGCTGCGCCTCAAACTCATCGCGGATGCGGGCCTCCTCGGTCTGCCAAACGCGGGCAAGTCGACCTTCCTTGCCGCGACCTCCAACGCGCTTCCCAAAATCGCGGATTATCCCTTCACTACTTTGCATCCCAATCTGGGCGTCGTCGGCGTAGATGGCGTCGAGTTCGTCATCGCGGACATCCCCGGCCTGATTGAGGGGGCCTCTGAGGGCAAGGGCATCGGTGACCGGTTCTTGGGCCATGTGGAGCGCTGCGCGGTTCTGTTGCATCTTGTCGATGGCACGTCCGAGGACGTCGCGTCAGACTACCAAACAATCATCACGGAGCTCGAAAACTATGCGGGTGAGCTTGCCGACAAGCCGCGTGTGACCGCGCTAAATAAGATCGACGCGTTGGATGAGGAGGAGCAGGCCGACAAGAAAGCCACGCTCGAAAAGCTCACCGGCGGCAAAGTGCACTTGATGTCAGGCGTGTCGCGTGACGGCGTTCAGGATGTGCTTCGTGATCTGCGCTCCAAGATTGATGCTGACCGGTTGCGTGAAAAACGCAGCGCAGAAGAGCCTGAGCCATGGCGACCCTAGGTGATGCCAAACGGCTCGTGATCAAAATCGGCTCGGCGCTGCTTGTTGATCGCGACACAGGCGCGCTGAAGACCGACTGGTTGAAAGGGCTTGCCGAGGACGTGGCCGATGCGAAGGGCAGGCGGCAGGACGTCATTCTGGTCTCTTCCGGCTCTATCGCCTTGGGCCGTGGGGCGCTGAACCTGCCGCCCGCTGCATTGCCATTGGAACAATCACAAGCCGCTGCGGCTGTCGGACAAATCCGCCTTGCGCGCGCCTATGAAGAAGCGCTCGCGCCGCATGGTATCACGGCGGCGCAAGTGCTGGTAACCCTCGAGGACAGTCAGGACCGTCGCCGATACCTTAATTCCCGCGCGACATTGGAGCAGTTGCTCAGCCTCGGAGCGGTGCCCATCGTCAATGAGAATGACACCATCGCCACGGACGAGATCCGCTATGGTGACAATGACCGTCTTGCGGCACAGGTGGCAGTAACCGTAGGGGCTGATCTGGTGGTTCTCTTATCGGACGTCGATGGGCTCTACACGGCCAACCCGGCCGAAGATCCCAACGCCACGCGTTTTGACGTGGTCAATCATATAACCCCCCAAATGGAGGCCGCCGCCGGGGATGCAGGCTCTGGGCTCTCAAAAGGCGGTATGAAGACCAAGCTGCTCGCAGCGCGTATCTCAATGGCAGGGGGCGCTCATCTGGTGATCACCCACGGAGCCCAGAACCGTCCGCTCAGCGCACTTGACGCGGGAGCGAATGCTACGTGGTTTAC
Organism: uncultured Litoreibacter sp.; assembly: GCA_947494645.1. Taxonomy (GTDB): domain Bacteria; phylum Pseudomonadota; class Alphaproteobacteria; order Rhodobacterales; family Rhodobacteraceae; genus Litoreibacter. Next base: position 1,237,028 of record CANLVO010000001.1, on the reverse strand, counting down.
GGCGCAAGATGATCCCAAAGCCGCGCGCAAACGCTGGATCGCGGCCATGAAGCCCACTGGAACGCTGACGTTGGACACAGGTGCTGCCAGTGCTCTGAGCTCAGGCAAGTCCCTTCTGCCTGCGGGCGTATCAGCCGTGTCCGGGACATTTGGCCGTGGTGATCCGGTTTTGCTGGTCGATGCAACTGGCCAGACCATCGCGCACGGCCTGACGCGCTATTCCTCTGATGAGGCGCAAAAAATCAAGGGGCAGCGCTCCTCCGAGATTGAAGCGCTGTTGGGATATCCGGGCCGCGCCGCCCTTGTGCACCGTGATGATATGGTGCTCTAAATTTGTTACACGGACCTGCTAGGTACATGATCATGAAAGACCTCAACGACATTCCGGCCATGATGGCCGATATTGGAGCCCGCGCCAAAGCCGCCTCGACACAGCTTGCGATGGCCACCGCCGAACGAAAGCACGCGGCTCTCATCGGGGCTGCGGAAGCCGTTTGGGCCACCCGGGCTGAGATCATCGCAGCCAATGAGAAAGACCTCGCCTTCGGAGAGGAAAAGGGCCTGAGCCCCGCGATGATGGACCGGCTCATGCTTGATGAAGACCGTGTGCGCGGGATCGTCGACGGGCTGCGCGCCGTGGCTGAGCAAGCGGATCCGGTCGGCGCAGTTATCGACGAATGGAACCAACCCTCGGGCCTCAATATCAAACGCGTCCGCACGCCACTCGGCGTGATTGGAGTTATCTATGAAAGCCGCCCAAACGTTACTGCAGATGCTGGCGCGCTTTGCCTGAAATCAGGCAATGCAGTGATCCTGCGCGGCGGCTCCGAAAGCCTCAATAGCGCCCAAGCCATCCATGCGGCTATGCAGACTGGCCTGACCTCAGCGGGTCTGCCAGCTGACGCGATCCAGCTTGTGCCCACGCGTGACCGTGCAGCGGTGTCGGAAATGCTGACGGCCACGCAATATATCGACGTGATCGTACCTCGTGGTGGCAAGGGTCTTGTGGGCTTGGTGCAGCGCGAGGCCCGCGTTCCGGTCTTTGCCCATCTGGAGGGCATCGTACATATCTATATCGACAAGGCCGCTGACGCCGAGAAAACGCTCAAAGTCGTTCTGAACGCCAAGACCAGACGCACCGGTATTTGCGGCGCCGCGGAGTGCTTGCTGATCCATGAAGACGTGGCCGATACAATCGGGCAGGGCGTGATCAGGGCACTGCTGGACCAAGGTGTCACGGTCGATGCGGACATGAAACTGAACGAGATTGAAGGCACATCAACGGCAACGGATGCCAGCTGGGGGCACGAGTATCTCGATATGGCAATCGCCGCCAGAACTGTCAGCAGTATCGATGAGGCCATGGAGCATATCCGCACCTACGGCTCGAACCACACCGACTGCATCATGACCGAGGATCAGGCGGCAGCTGATCGCTTCACCCATGAGTTGGACAGCGCGATCCTGATGCACAATGCGTCCACGCAGTTCGCAGATGGCGGAGAGTTTGGCATGGGGGCCGAGATCGGCATTGCCACCGGGAAAATGCACGCGCGCGGCCCGGTCGGTGCGGAGCAGTTGACCAGCTTCAAATACATCGTAACAGGCGACGGGACCACGCGGTCATGAGCAAGGATATCCCCGACAATCTGGTGCGTCGCACCGCTTTTCCGCAGTCTGTCAGCAGGGCAGTAGGCACGCCCCTGCAACCCTCTGTCGTCTACGCGTCGCCGGATCCCGACACCCTAGATGCGCAATATGATGGCGACGCGTTCGGATATACCTATTCGCGCGAGGGTCATCCCAATGCCAGCGTGCTGGCCGCAAAAATCGACGCTTTGGAAGGCACAACCGGCGGGCTGATCACAGCCACGGGCATGGCGGCTGTCACAGCCACATTGCTGGGGCTTCTTGATCAAGGCGATCATATTATTGGTGGCAATCAGCTTTATGGGCGGTCGCTCCGCATGCTGACGAAAGAACTGCCTCGCTATGGGATATCCCATAGTTTGGCGGACCCCACGGACATCTCTGCCATCGAGGCAGCGGTGACGCCTGCGACCAAGATGATCCTCGTCGAAGTCGTCTCGAACCCGACGTTGCGGGTTGCGGATATGGAAGGCATTGCCGCTCTCGCGAAATCCCGGGGAATTATCCTGGTGGTAGACAATACTTTCACGACCCCACGCGCGTACCGCCCTTTCGATCATGGCGCGGATGTCGTTATTCACTCCATCACCAAACTGCTGGCGGGTCATTCCGACGCCATGCTCGGCTACGTCGCGGCACCAGATCCGGCGCATCGAGAGGCGATTGAGGGCACGATCATCACGCTCGGCCTCAGTGGCAGCCCCTATGACTGCTGGATGGCAGAACGCGGGTTGATGTCCTTTCACTTGCGCTATGACCGGGCGGAGGAAAACGCGGCACTTCTGGCCGATCACATCGCCACCTTGGGAGCACGCGTGCTTTACCCGGGCAGGCCCGATCACCCGGACCACAACCGTGCAGGCGTATTGCTGGGTCCGCGTTTCGGCAACATGGTCAGCTTCGAGATTTCCGGGGGCAGGGCGGCGGCCAACACGCTCACCCGCGCTATGCCCGAAATGGCCTTTGCTCCAACGCTTGGCGATATCGGAACAACGGTCAGCCACGCGGCCTCCTCGTCGCATCGGGGGCTGACACCAGAGGGGCGCGCCGCGCTGGGTATGAGCGAAGGATTCTTCCGTGTCTCTGTGGGCGTCGAAGATATCGAGCTGCTCAAAGACGAGTTTACACGAGGGTTTGCGGCGTTGTGACCCTGCATGACATCAAGGCAATCCTGGGGGGTATTCCGCTTCCTGTGATGGTGATCGATGCAGGCTACCGCATCACGACCACCAACCCCGCCTTGCTGGAACTTTTTGGCCATGATCCGGGCGGTATGAATGCCGTGACGCTCTTGAGACAAGCGGCAGTGTTGACGGCCATGGATGCGGCTCTTCAAGAGGGTCGCGATGCGGATGCCAGATTTGTTTTCAATGGCTTATCAGGTGAAGTTGTCTATCACTTTCGCGCCGCGCCTTTGCGTGATGGCCCCTTGATAACGGGGGCAGTGCTGAGTTTCGAAGACCGCAGCCAAGCCGAGGATTCCGAGACCATCCGCCGCGACTTTGTCGCCAATATCAGCCACGAGCTGCGCACGCCTCTAACGGCGCTCACCGGCTTCATCGAAACCCTTCGCACCACCGCTCGGGACGACCCAAAGGCACGGGACAGGTTTCTCGGCATCATGGAAAACGAGGCGCTGCGTATGAACCGTATGGTCTCTGACCTTTTGTCGCTTAGCCGGGTGCAGGCAGATCAACATGTGCGCCCACGGGCGGAGGTGGATGTGGCAGGTGTCTTGCGCTCGGTGATTGCGACGCTCGAGGGTAAGTTGAAAGATGCCCGCGTGACAGTAACGACAGACGGCACTGAGGGGACGGCAATGGTGCAGGGCGACCGGGACCAGCTCACGCAACTGTTTTTGAACCTGATCGAGAATGCGATCAAGTACGGTGGGTCGGATAAGACAATCCACGTGGCGCTCTCTCATGTCGAGCACGACCGCGCCCTGCGCAAGCCAGCCTATAGAATCGACGTGCGGGACGAAGGCGAGGGAATCGATGTGTTACATTTGCCCCGTCTTACGGAACGGTTCTACCGGGTCGATGATCACAGAAGCCGTGAAATGGGCGGCACGGGCCTTGGTCTGGCCATCGTAAAGCACATTGTTAATCGACACCGTGGCCGACTTAAAATAACATCGAAACAAGGTGTTGGAAGCTGTTTCTCAGTCATTATTCCGACGGTCTGAGGCGCCAACTGATCGGTGTCATAAAACTCTTACAAAAGCGTCACAAAACTCCGGTGATGGCTGTCTAGACGTCGGTCCATAGGGTGCGCCGTGGGGGTGCATCGGAAAACAAAAGATTGAGGGAGTGACAATATGTCGTTCATCAAACCTGCTGCCTGTGCCGCCATCTTGGTTGCCGCAGCCTCCACCACCGCAACTGCTCGCGACCAAATCCGGATTGTGGGCTCCTCCACCGTATTCCCATTCTCTACTGCCGTGGCCGAGCAATTTGGCCGCTCAACAGATTTCCAAACGCCAGTTGTTGAATCCACCGGATCCGGTGGCGGAATGAAACTGTTCTGCGCCGGCGTCGGCACTGACAATCCTGACATCACCAATGCTTCCCGTCGGATGAAATCCAGCGAGTTCGAGCTATGCAAAGAAAACGGGGTCACAGACGTGACTGAAGCCATCATCGGCTATGACGGCATTGTTGTCGCCAACGCCAAAGGTGGCCCGGTGTTCAGCCTGACACGCGAGCAGATCGTGATCGCACTGGCCGAGCAGGGCCCCAAGCCCACGACATGGGACGAAGTCGACCCGTCCTTGCCCGCGATCAAGATCGAGGTCCTCGGACCGCCACCATCCTCCGGCACACGCGACGCTTTTGAGGAGCTGGTGATGCATGAGGGCTGCGAAGGCGCAGGCATTGAATGTGAAGGCATCACTGTGCGCGACGATGGCGCGTTTATCGAAGCTGGTGAGAACGACAACCTGATCGTCTCCAAGCTTGAGGCAAACCCGAACGCCCTGGGCGTCTTCGGCTTCTCCTTCCTTGACCAAAACTCCGACGCGCTGCAGGGCTCCGAAGTGGACGGCGTAGAGCCGACATTCGACAACATCGCGGAAGGCGACTACCCGATCTCCCGCTCGCTCTATTTCTACATCAAGAACGCGCATGTCGGTGTAATCCCGGGCATTCAGGAATTCGCCAGTGAATTCATGTCCGAAGACGCGGCAGGGGAAGAGGGTTACCTGATCGACAAGGGCCTGATCCCGCTGCCAGAAGACATGTTTGAGACTGTGTCCGGCAATGTCTCGTCGCTGACCAAGATGACTGGCAACGAGTGGGATTGATCCACAACGTCTGAGAAATATCGGGCGGGGCTGCATGATCATGTTGCAGCCCCGCCCATTCACACCTAACAGCACGTCGCGACGCCATGCTTGGGAGGCACATGTTTGGACTGACATTTCTTGCGGTATTCGTGCTTGGCGCGGTGTTTTACTATGCTGCCCGAAACCGTGCGTTTCGCCTTGCCGGTGATACACCGCAGGCGCTTCATTCTCGTCCCAACTACCACGGTTTTCTTGCATTTCTGCTGGCGGCCATCGCGGGCATCGCGACCCTCGTATTGATCTGGAGCCTTTGGGGCGCATTGATCGAAAGCCGATATGTTGCGCATATCATTGAGGCCCAACCGGAACTCAGCCCGATCGAGGTCGAACTGGTTCTCAACGACGCCCGCGCCTTGGCCGAGGGGGGGATCGCGTCGAAAACCGACGCATTGCGCACCCAGATTGCCAGCGAGATCGGCGCACAGACCGCATTGCATCATTACGGCACCATGGCGCTGAGCCTGCTGGCCGCGCTTGGGGCAGGTCTTTGGTGCCTGCGGTCGGCGCATATTGGCTGGCGCGCGCGAAACCGGTCAGAGACCATCGTCCGCCGTCTTCTTGCGATGATGGCCGTCATTGCGGTCGCGACCACAGCGGGCATCGTTTTGTCGCTCATCTTCGAGACGCTGAACTTCTTCAACAATATCGACTGGCAGGTCCACAAGTTCCTCTTCGGCACCACATGGTCACCGTTGTCGGGCGTGCAGGCGGGCAAACTGGATCCGGACAAGGTTGGCGCGATCCCGCTTTTCGCAGGGACCTTGTTGATCACCATCATTGCAATGCTGGTCGCCACACCCATCGGGCTTTTCGCTGCAATTTACCTGTCCGACTTTGCCGGACCGAAAGTGCGTGCTTGGGCCAAACCAATGCTCGAGATTCTCGCAGGCATCCCGACCGTGGTTTATGGTTTCTTCGCCGCGATCACGCTGGCTCCGTTCCTGCGCAATTCGGGCGAGAGCATTGGTCTGCCCATCGCCTCTGAATCTGCCTTGGCCGCAGGCATTGTGATGGGCATCATGATTATTCCGTTCATTTCGTCGCTGTCAGATGACGTGATCAACGCGGTGCCGCAATCGCTGCGCGACGGCTCCTATGGGCTCGGGGCGACAAAGGCCGAAACCATCCGTCAGGTGGTCCTGCCAGCCGCCTTGCCGGGTATTGTCTCTGCGGTACTGCTGGGCATCTCGCGCGCCGTGGGTGAAACCATGATCGTAGTCATGGCCGCGGGGCAGGGGGCCAACCTAACGGCGAACCCGCTGGAAGCCGTCACCACCGTGACTGTGCAGATCGTAATGCTGATCACCGGAGACACGGAAGCCTCCACCGCCGCCGGACCCGCCTTCACTCTGGGGTTCACCTTGTTCTGCATCACTTTGCTGATGAACGTGGTCGCGCAACGCATCGTGCGCAAATACCGCGAACTTTACGATTAGGGGGCGGGTCTGATGGTTGATATGACAGCACTGACGGGCATGCATTCAGGCGAAACCGCCAACAAGCGCACTGCCAAGCGTCGTGCAGCTGAATGGCGTCTCAAGCTCTATGGCATGATCGCAATTTTCTTGGCTGGGGCCGCGCTGGTCGCGCTTCTGTGGTCCGTAGTCGGCAAGGCAAGCGGCGCGCTGACAGAGACCTATCTGAGCCTGCCTATCACACTTGAAGCCGCTGAAATTGACCCGGACGGCACCGGCGTTCCGAGGATCATTCGGCGTGGCGACTTCACCGGGTTGACCAAGGACATGTTGAAGGAGCAGTTTCCGGATGCAAAGGGCCGCACCACGCGCCGTCAGCTGTATGATCTGACATCCGCTGGGGCCGCGTTCGAGCTGGCTGATTATGTGGCCGAGAACCCGGCGCTGGTGGGCGAAACCGTCACCTATCCGTTTCTCGCCTCCGACGTCACCGACCTCTATTTGAAGAACGATTTCGGTGCGCTGATCGAGAAAGAGACCGAGGGCAACCTTACCCTCACCGCAGACGGTGACAGCTACATTGTCAGCTCGTCGGAGGGCGACTTTGCCGCCGCTCTGGCCCGCGTAAAAGAGGCGCTGGTCGATCAAGCCCGCATCGTCCGTCGCCAGGCCGCTTTGCAGGAGAACGGCGTGGTCGAGTTCACCCGCCGCGCCGAAGCCGCCGAGACCGAGGAAGACCGGTCTCGGAACGAAAAGCAGGCCGAAGCCCGTGCAGCCGCACGCGACCAGCTTTTGGCGGAGGCCGATGATTTGGAGGCCCGCGCAGAGGCCGAAGGCGGGGATGAGGCGCTCAGTGAAGACAACCGGTCGGTGTTGATCCAAGTGGCCGATGGCTGGCTGAAGATGACCCGCATCACGCCCACAGGTGGCGTGGCCGAACCCGTGATCCCGATGGCGCGCGAGGTCACTGCGTCAAACTCATGGGGCCTCTTTGTCACCGATCTGCCTGAGAATGCTCGCAAGGTCACAGACAACCAGATCGTCTGGATCGAGGCGCTGAGAAGCAAGGGGCAGGTAGAGCAGGTCTTCAACGCCCGGTTCTTCACGGCAGGCGATTCCCGTGAGCCAGAGCTTGCCGGTATCCTCGGGGCCGCAGTTGGGTCCTTCTGGACCATGCTCGTCACCTTCGCGCTGGCCTTCCCCATCGGGGTGGCAGCCGCAATCTACCTTGAAGAGTTTGCGCCCAAAAACAAGCTTACTGACTTCATCGAGGTCAACATCAACAACCTCGCCGCTGTCCCCTCCATCGTGTTTGGTCTGCTGGGTCTGTCGCTGTTCCTCGGTGTCTTCGGTGTACCGCGATCGGCACCGATTGCAGGTGGTCTTGTCCTTGCGCTGATGACCCTGCCCACAATCATCATCGCCTCCCGCGCCGCGATCCGCGCCGTACCGCCCTCCATTCGCGATGCTGCCGTGGGCCTCGGCGCCAGCCCGCTCCAAGCAAGCTTCCACCATGTATTGCCGCTGGCGATGCCCGGCATCCTGACCGGTACCATCATCGGCATGGCGCAGGCGCTGGGTGAAACCGCACCGCTGATCATGATCGGCATGGTCGCCTTCATCGTCGATATCCCCCAAGGGATCACCGACAGCGCCTCCGTGCTGCCCGTGCAAGTGTTCCGTTGGTCGGACTTCCCCGAACGCGCGTTCGAGGCGCGTACGGCGGCGGCGATCTGTGTGCTCTTGCTGTTTCTTGTGGTAATGAACGCCATTGCCGTCTTCTTACGCAAACGCTTTGAGCGCCGCTGGTGAGGTCGAAAATATGCTAGACGATATGAAATCTATGGAGCGGGTCATGGCCGACGAAGACATCAAGATCACGGCAAAGGGCGTAGACGTATTCTATGCCGACACGCACGCCATCAAAGAGGTGGACGTCAACATTCAGAACAAGGCGGTCACCGCCTTTATCGGGCCGTCCGGCTGTGGCAAATCCACCTTCCTGCGGTGCATCAACCGCATGAACGACACGATCGATATCTGCCGCGTGACGGGCGATATTCTTCTCGATGGGCAGGACATCTACGCCAAGGACGTCGACCCGGTCCAGCTGCGTGCCCGTGTCGGTATGGTGTTCCAAAAACCCAACCCGTTCCCCAAGTCGATCTACGACAATGTGGCTTACGGACCCAAGATCCACGGGCTGGCCCGCAACAAAGCCGAGCTTGACGAGATTGTCGAGAAATCCCTCCGCCGCGCCGCGATCTGGGACGAGGTCAAAGACCGGCTCGATGCGCCCGGCACCGGGCTTTCTGGCGGTCAGCAGCAACGCCTGTGCATCGGTCGGGCAATCGCTACAGCGCCGGAGGTGCTCCTGATGGACGAGCCATGCTCGGCGCTCGATCCCATTGCCACAGCACAAATCGAAGAACTGATCGACGAGCTGCGTCAGGAATTCACATTGGTTATCGTGACCCACTCCATGCAGCAGGCAGCCCGCGTCAGCCAGAAGACCGCGTTCTTCCACCTCGGAAATCTCGTGGAGTTCGGCGACACCGATAAGATCTTCACCAACCCCGAAGACCCCCGCACAGAAAGCTACATCACTGGCCGGATCGGCTAAGGAGATTTGCACATGAACGAGACAACACATATCGCCTCCGCGTTTGACCGCGATCTCGACGGCATTCAGGCGTTGATCATGAAGATGGGCGGGCTGGTCGAGACCGCCATTTCCGACAGCGCCAAAGCGTTGGAGATGCGCGACGTCGACCTCGCCGCCACCGTACGCAAGAATGACAAGCTCATCGATGCGCTTGAGGAAGAAGTCGCAGGCGAAGTGGCCCGCGTCATCGCCATGCGCTCGCCGACAGCCGGTGATCTGCGCACTGTGCTGTCTGTTCTGAAAATCTCCGGCAATCTGGAGCGGGTAGGGGACTACGCCAAGAACATGGCCAAGCGCACCTCTGTGCTGTCCGAGATGCAGCCCGTCAACGGCACTGGCGCGTCCATCCGCCGGATGACGAAGCTGGTGAACCTGATGATGAAAGACGCGCTCGACGCCTATATCCAGCGCGATGCAGGTCTTGCCGCAGATGTACGCGCCCGCGACACCGAGGTGGACCAGATGTATAACGCGCTGTTCCGCGAGTTCCTGACCCATATGATGGAAGACCCGCGCAATATCACCGCCTGTATGCATCTGCATTTCATCGCCAAGAACATCGAACGCATGGGCGATCACGTCACGTCGATTGCAGAGCAAGTAGTCTACCTCGTCACCGGCGAAGTGCCCGATGACGACCGGGACAAAGCGGACAGCACGTCTTACATGTCTGCGCCAAAGGAAGATTAACATGGTCGCCGAACCTATTGTTTTGATTGTGGAAGATGATCCTTCGCAACGCGAGGTTCTGGCCTACAATATCGAGGCAGAAGGCTACCGCGTCGTCACCGCCGCGAATGGCGAAGAAGCGCTTTTGAGCGTGAAGGACGACCAACCTGACCTTGTGGTGCTCGACTGGATGCTGCCCAATGTTTCGGGAATTGAGGTATGCCGGCAGCTCAAACGCGATGCCAAATCGGCCAAGCTGCCGGTGATTATGCTCTCTGCCAGATCGGAGGAAACAGATCGCGTTCGCGGGCTTGAAACAGGCGCTGATGATTATGTGGTCAAGCCGTACTCTGTGGCTGAGCTTCTGGCCCGTATCCGTACGCAACTCAGGCGTACGAGACCTGCAGCGATGGGGGAACGGCTGCAATATGATGACATCATCGTCGACATCGAAGAACATCGTGTGACACGCTCTGACGCGCCTTTGAAGCTTGGGCCAACCGAATACCGGCTGCTGACCACCTTTATGGAACGTCCGGGCCGGGTTTGGTCCCGTGAACAGCTGCTTGACCGTGTCTGGGGGCGCGATATCTATGTCGATACCCGCACCGTCGACGTGCATGTCGGGCGCCTGCGCAAGGTGCTTACTAGCACAGGTGGTGAAGATCCGCTGCGCACCGTGCGCGGCGCGGGCTACGCATTAGGTTAGGCTCACCATGAAAGGCTCACGTCCGGAACAAGCGGTGCTCAGCCGCGACACAGACATGTCAAAGACCGAGGAGACGCGCCGCGTCATCGAGGGAATGGTTGACGGGCTCAACGATCACCGTATCGCAGACATTGGCGACTTCTTTTCCGAGACGTTTCGCTGGATGGGCAACACAGGCTGCGGCACCAAGCAAGGCATCCGCGAATTTCAGGACAATTGGCAAAAGCCGTTCCAAGCCGCATTCCATGACAAGACCTGTATCGACGAGGCCCGGCTTTACATGGGTGAATGGGCCGCCGCGTTCGGTCAACAGCAAGCCACACACGGCGGCACTTTCATGGGGATCGAGGCAACAGGCAAGCGCATCGAGATCCGCTACATGGATTTCTGGAAGGTCGTCGACGGCAAGATCGTCGACAACTGGGTGATGGTCGACTTCCCATATGTCTTGGCACAGCTCGGCGTCGACGTGTTCAACGGTGAGGGCTGGGAGGGGTTCGATCAAGGTAAGAAAACGCCGCCAAGTCCTTGATATCAAATCAGATCATATGGCTGCTGCCTGCATTTAGCCAATATTCAATATTAACATAATTCCCATTATGAGTATTAGATGCAGTTGCGAACGTGATCACGCCTTTCTCATCGGACACCATTTCAAGCGACCTAGGAAACGAGCCTCCTGATCGCCCCACGTGCCCCCTCGGCCCAAATTGTCTCTGCGGCGTCGCCTACAGGTCCATTCAGCTTCTTGGCCAACTCATTTGAGAATACATCTCGCACACCCAGCAACGACTCGGCCTTGGCGCGCGGTGTTGTCTGCGACGCAGCGACCTTTGCCAAGCGTTCTGCAAGCGGATCACACACATCGATGGCAGCCCCCGTCTCGTCAGATCCGCTGACATAGCGCATCCAACCAGCCACCGCGAGACAGAGCGCTTCTGTCGGCCTGCCGGCCTTCATCGCTTCGGACAAGGTCTGCAACAGCCTTTGCGGCAGCTTCTGACTGCCATCCATCGCAATTTGCCAGGTCCTGTGCTGAATGCCGGGGTTGGAAAAGCGGTCTTTCAACGACGCCGCATACGCGTCAAGATTAACACCATGTGGCGCCGCCACATTTGGTATAATTTCGCACCATAGCACATTGATATATCGTGAATAAACATCATCTGCCATGACCTGAGATATGGTCTCGTACCCACCCAGATAACCGAGATACGCCAATGCCGAATGTGCCCCGTTCAACATTCGCAGCTTCATATCCTCAAAGGGCTGGACATCATGCGTCATAGTCACGCCCGCGGCGGCAAAATCCGGTCTGTTTTGACCCACAAAGCTGTCTTCAACAACCCACTGCCGAAACGGTTCGTGAAACACCGGCGCGCGGTCCAGAATACCGGATTGTGTTGCGAGCGTGTCAATATCGGCCTGCGTCGTCGCAGGTGTGATCCGGTCCACCATGGTTGCCGGAAACCTGCCTTCCGCCTCGATCCAACTGGCCAATTCAGGGTCCATCTGACGCGCGAGATCACAGGTAATGCGCCGCGTCAGTACGCCATTCTCAGGCAGGTTGTCGCAGCTCATCACAGTGAAAGGCGCAAGCCCGGCTGCACGCCGGCGGGCCAGAGCACGAACAAGAAAGCCCGGCGCAGAGACGGGGTCGGCATGTGCCAGGTCGTGCACAATATCCGGGTGCGCCATGTTCAGCCCGCCACTGGCCGGGATATGACAATACCCCTTCTCCGTTACCGTCAGGGTTACAATGCACGTCGCCGGATCAGCCAGTGCAGCGATCACAGCCTCAGGGTCTTCCGGGGCGACCAAGACGTCGTGCAAAGCCTCGATCTGGCGTGTCTCAAAACCGTCCGGACCCAGCGTGACCGAAGTATAGGCCCAGTTTTGCGCGGCCAACGCATCCCGCGTCGCGGGACTACGCAGCGATACACCGATAACGCCCCAATCGCCGCCCCCTGCCCTCATTGCGTCCTCAATGAACGGCACACCAAAGGCACGAAAGAATGCGCCGAGACCCAGATGTACGATCCCCGGTCTTGGCGCAGGCGCACAGCGTTTCAACACCTCAGGGCTCATAGCTTATACGCCGCTTTCGCCAATCCGTAGGTCAGCGCGTGGGCAAGCTCCACGGCCTCTGCCTCGTCCAGCCGTCCCGTCGCAACCAATCCCGCCAGGAATGCGCAATCGACCCGCCTTGCAACATCGTGCCGGGCCGGGATGGAGCAAAACGCCCGTGTGTCATCGTTAAAGCCCACGGTGTTGTAGAACCCTGCGGTCTCGGTCGCCATCTGCCGGAAGCGCATCATGCCCTCAAAGCTGTCATGAAACCACCAAGGCGGCCCAAGCTTGAGCGCCGGGTAGACGCCAGCCAATGGCGCCAGTTCACGGGAATAGCTCGTTTCATCAAGGGTGAAGATGATCATACTGAACCGAGGATCGCGTCCGACCGCGTTCAACAAGGGAGCCAACGCAGTGACGTAATCCGTTCGGGTCGGAATATCGAAGCCCTTGTCCCGGCCGAACCCACGGAACACGTCCGAATTGTGGTTTCGCAACGAGCCCGGATGCAGCTGCATCACCAAACCGTCCTCTATGCTCATTCGGGCCATTTCCGTCAGCATTTGCCCGCGGAATCGCTCCGCCTCCTCGGCCGAGCATCGGACGGTCAGCGCTTTGTCGAACAGGCCCGCAGCCACATCAGCCGGAAGGTCTTCTGTCCGGGCCGTCGGATGCCCATGATCGCTGGCCGTGGCCCCTTGGCTTATGAAAAACGCGCGGCGCGCGCGATGACCTGCGAGATACCCGTTCCACGTCGTGCAGTCCTCGCCCGTGATCTCTCCAAATCGGGCGACGTTGTCGGCAAATCCCTCAAACTCGGGGTCAACCACCGCGTCGGGTCGATAGGTCGGGATCACCCTGCCCGGCCAGCCGCTTTGTGCGATCTCTTGATGCCATGACAGATCATCCAAAGCGCTGTCCGTGGTCGCCAAAACCTCCAGACCAAACTGCTCATGCAAAGCCCGTGGGCGAAACGCGGGCTCTGCCAGCTTTTCCGAGATCGTGTCGAAATATGCGTCAGCGGTTTGCTCTGATAGGCGCGATGTCAGGCCAAACACGCCTTCAAATGCGTGGTCCAGCCACAGGCGCGAAGGCGTGCCTCGAAACAAGTGGTAGTGCTTTGCAAATAAACGCCAAATCTTGCGCGGGTCTTGCTCAACCTTGCCGCCGTCAACGCGTGGAACGCCCAGATTCTCGAGCGCGACACCTTGCGAGTGCAGCATCCGAAACACGTAATGATCCGGCGTTACAAAAAGCGCCGCAGGGTCAGGAAACGGCGCGTTCTCGGCAAACCAGCGAGGATCCGTATGGCCATGTGGGCTGATGATCGGCAAGTCCTTAACCTCAGCATAGAGAGCTTTGGCCAGCCCGCGCTCCGCCGGAGCACTTGGAAATAACCGGTTTTCATCAAGCAATGTCATCGTGGCCCCCTGCCCTTTGGCACTTGATAGCCACGAAAACACCCGCCTGACCAGCCGGTTTTGGAAAACCAGAAAACGGGTTTCTACGCGTTCTGATGCAATATGGTTAATTTTCCCCCTAGACTCCTCGACAGGTAGCCTAGTTCGCATTATCGTGATCGCTGCCGCAAAAACAAAAAGAAACGCGTAAAATGTCATCTCTCCTTGTGTTGAATGGGCCCAATTTGAACCTTCTGGGCACCCGGCAACCGGATGTGTATGGTCGAGTGACGCTCGACGATATTGAGAAGATGTGCCGCGTGCATGCTGAGCAAAAAGGCGTGTCACTTGCCTTCGCTCAATCGAACCACGAAGGCGCATTGGTTGATCATATCCATGCCGCCAAAGGCGCCCATGACGCCATAATTTTCAATGCGGGCGCCTATACGCACACGTCCGTCGCTTTGATGGACGCCGTGTCCTCCGTTGGCCTGCCGGTGATCGAGCTGCACTTGTCCAACGTCCACGCCCGTGAAGAATTCCGCCACAGGTCTTACTTGGCTCCGGTGGCACTTGGGATCATCAGCGGCTTCGGTGCGCGCGGCTACACATTGGCCATCGACGCAGCCCTAAGCCATTTGGGGGCAGACGCATGATCGACAGCTACCTGCACCAGATGACCGACGCCAACACGATCGAGGCGGCATGGGATGTCCATACTGCCAAGATGAACGAGTATGGCTTTGACCGCCTGCTCTATGCCTATACCCGGTTTGGGACCGGCTCCTCGCTGGGTGATTTGCAAGACGCTTTGATCCTGACCAATCAGGACCCTGCCTATGTCGACGAATTCATCGGTCAGGGCATGTACTCCAAAGGCCCAATGGTGGCTTGGGCGTCAGAGAATACCGGGTCTTGCAGCTGGAACATGATCCGCGAGCAAATTGCCGCAGGACAGGTCACCCCTGACATGATGGAGGCTATGGCTCTCAATCAACGGATGAACGTTGTTGCGGGCTATACGATCAGCTTCCACGAGGTGTCTCTCAGGGCCAAAGGCGCCATTGGCCTTTGCGCACGCGATGGGATGACGCAGGCTGACGTCGATGACCTCTGGGCCGAAAGCGGTTCTGAGATCGAGTTGGCCAACAAGATCTTGCATCTCAAGGTGGTCCAATTGCCTCATACCACGGGTCAACGCCGGCAATTGACCGCGCGTCAGCGCGAGGTTTTGGAATGGGTCGCAGATGGCAAAACCATCCAGGATACGGCGACAATCATGGGCCTGAACCCCGCTACTGTTGAGAAACACCTGCGGTTGGCGCGCGAGTCTCTTGACGTCGACACCACGGCTCAGGCCATTCTCAAGGCCTCATCGCAAAATCAGTTCTTCCTGATTGAGCGCTGATTCTGAGTTTCTTAACAAAAGGTTAACGGCAAAGGTAAGGTTTACCTTACTTTGCATTTACGCAGCTTTTACTTAATTTTTAGGACGTTCCGTGAGTGGTGGCTTTTTGCCATGGGACTTTCGTCGAGCTGCGTTTGCCCGGATTTGAGGGAAAATTCGCGTTCGATCCGGACTTTCCGGAAAGCCGTCCATTGGTTCTATTTCGACCCTTTGGACGGCACCTTTCACGCCACAGCCGCAAGTCCCCAGCTCCCCAGCATGAACCTTGGGGCGTGGTATGAAAAAACGGCGTTGAGGGAGACCTCAACGCCGTTCCTAATCTTCCGAAAGAAAGTGCGGGTTACCCTTTCAGGGCTGCAGCAACCTCTTCTGCGAAGTTCTCTTCTTTCTTCTCGATGCCTTCGCCGACTTCCAGGCGGACAAAGCCGGTGATCTCGACGCCAGCTTCTTTGGCGGCGGCACCCACGGTCAGGTCAGGGTTCACGACGAAGGACTGGTTCAGCAAAGTGACCTCAGCCATGTATTTCTTCATCCGGCCCACGATCATCTTTTCGATCACCGCTTCTGGCTTGCCGCTTTCGCGGGCAATGTCCATTTGAACCTGCTTCTCTTTTTCAACAACGGCCGGGTCAAGATCTGCCTCAGACAGGGACGCCGGGTTCACTGCGGCGACGTGCATCGCAACCTGCTTGCCGAACGCCTCGTTGTCGCCAGACAGCGCAACCAGCACGCCGATCTTGCCCATGCCTGCGGTCGCCGCGTTGTGCACGTAGGAGACAACAGACGTGCCCTCCAGACGTGCCATGCGGCGCACGGACATGTTCTCGCCGATTGTGGCGACTTTGTCGGTCACGGTGGCTTCGACGGATTTACCGCCCATATCAGCCGCCTTCAGCGCCTCGACATCGGACACGCCAAGCGCGGCCGTGGCGATACCCGCGACCATTTCCTGGAATTCGGCGTTCTTGCCCACGAAGTCAGTCTCGGAGTTCACCTCTACAGCAACGCCAACGCCACCATCAGTGTTCACGGCAACCAGACCTTCCGCCGCGGTGCGGCCGGACTTCTTGGCAGCTTTCGCGAGGCCCTTGGTACGCAGCCAGTCAACTGCAGCGTCCATGTCGCCATCGTTTTCGGTCAACGCTTTCTTCGCGTCCATCATGCCTGCGCCTGTGCTGTCGCGCAGTTCTTTCACCATTGCAGCGGTAATCGCCATCTCATGGATCTCCTGTGATTTGTGTTTCGGTCCCGAAGGCAGGTCTGGCCCCGCCTTCGGCAAAAGCGATGTCGTGCGCCTTACTCTTTGGCGGCTTCGACGGTCTCTTTGGTGCTTTCGATGTCCAGCACGCCTTCTTTGGCGACGGCGTCGTTGGCAGCAGCTTCATCAGACGCGCCACCCAGCGGCATGTCCGCGACGGCTTCCTCAACCGGAGCTTCTTCGGACGCACCCAGATCAACACCGGCATTGCCCATTTGGGCCTGCATGCCGTCCAGCGCCGCGCGGGCAACCAGATCGGTATAAAGCGCAATCGCACGCGAGGCGTCGTCATTGCCCGGGATCAGGTAGTCGATGCCGTCAGGGGAACAGTTGCTGTCCACAACCGCAATCACCGGAATGCCCAGCTTCTTGGCTTCGGCAATGGCAAGGTCTTCCTTGTTCACGTCGATGACGAACAGCAAGTCAGGTGTGCCACCCATCTCGCGGATACCGCCCAGTGAGGCTTGCAGCTTGCCTTGGTCGCGCTCCATGCCCAGACGCTCTTTCTTGGTCAGGCCGGAGAACCCGGTTTCCATGGCTTCGTCGATCTTCTTCAGACGCGAGATCGAGTTCGACACGGTTTTCCAGTTGGTCAGCGTGCCGCCGAGCCAACGGTGGTTCATGTAATACTGCGCGCATTTTTCAGCGGCTTCTGCAATCGGGCGCTGGGCCTGACGCTTGGTGCCAACGAACAGCACGCGGCCGCCTTTTGCGGTGGTGTCGCGCACAACCTGCAGTGCTTGGTCCAGCATCGGTACGGTTTGTGTGAGGTCCATGATGTGGATCCCGTTCTTGGAGCCGTAGATATACGGGTCCATGCGAGGGTTCCAACGTGCGGTCTGGTGACCAAAGTGTACGCCAGCTTCCAAAAGCTGACGGAGCGAGAATTCTGGCAAAGCCATGTCCGTTTTCCTTTCCGGTTTCAATCCTCGGCGGGGTGTCAGAGCAGATGCTCAACCGGTGGACCGATGCGGGATTTCTCCCCGCAAGGCCCGACCCCGCCTGTGAAGTGAGCGCCGTATAGGTCAAACGCCCCTGCCCCGCAAGCCTTTGTTGCATGGCAGGGGCGATTCCGGTCTAGCGTTTGTTGATCAGGATCCAGTCCTTGTGATCGGTGCGCCAGCCCTCGCCCTCCACCACTGCCGCCCGCGCGGTTTCACGATAGCCTAGGCCTTCGTAGAACGCCCGCGCCGTGGCGTTGCCTTCGGCGACAATCAGGGACATGCCGTTGGCAGGCTTGCCCTCCTCCGCTTGGGCCATCAATTGGCGCGCGACGCCCTTGCGTCGGTGCTGGGGCATGGTGGCCAGCACATTGACATAGCAGGTCTCCGGCGCCTTGTTCTCCAACGCGATGAGCGGGACAAACACCGGTGGTGTATCGGGCGTGATCTCCTCCGGCTCCGCGGCCGTCTTATAGGTGATCACCATCCCGGCCACTGCACCGTCAACCTCCGCCACGACCGCGTTGCGCCACGAAAAGGATCCCTCATCGCGCTCAGCACGGGCCTTGCCGACCTCCCAAGGGTCCTGGCCCTCCTCTGCCATCCCCGTCCAAAGCGCCAAAGGCATCCCTTCCCCGGCCATGTTGACCAGTTGCGCCAGCTCCGCCGCGTCGGTTTTCCGGGCGGGTCTCAACGTCATGCTCATGCCGCGACCCCTTCCTTGGCCGCTACCTCACCCACATGGCGGTGATCCGTGCCGCAACATCCGCCAAGCACGCGCAAGCTGGGTAACATCTGGGACAAGGCCGCATTCAGATCACCAAACTCTGCCGGGTTGCCGTCATCCAAAACGGTACAGGCATCCAGCTCCGCATGGCTCTGCCGCGAGGCGTTGGCCCGGACCCCGCCGATGCGTTCCAGCCAACCATTGCCGGTCAGACGGGTCTTGAAATGATCCGGATGGGCGCAGTTGATCATGTAGAAAAGAGGGCTTGCGTCGGTGGCTGCATCCACTTCGGCGATCGCGTCGTTCAACGCTTGACCATTCGGCAAATTGCCATCGGTCTCAGTGGTGAACGCAATCACCAGTGGTATGTCCACCGATTTGGCCGCACGGGCGATGCCGATGGCTTCACTGGCCGCGCCAAGCGTCATCGCGCTGGCCAGGTCCGCGCCTGCTTCCGCCAAAGCTTTCAATTGGCCGCGATGGACCTCAAGCGCATCCTGCTCAGACAATGCTTGATCAACCTCGTAGGCATCGCCCGCCGGACCGACTTGCCCGTTGATGACGATAGACCCCACACGCTCCGCCCACGTGTCACGCAGCGCTTGGCACCATGCGACGGCGTCCTTGTTCACTTCGGCCATCTCAGCATCGCTGAATTCGAAATGCCCGGTCCACGCCATGCCCGCGCGCCATGTCGGCGTGTCGAGGACAAATCCACGTCCCGACTGTTCTGCGATACCCAGAAACCGCTCGTAATAGGCCTTGAGCGCGGTCCGCCCGGCCTCCGTCTTGAGCAACGGGAAGGCTGCGAAATGCGGCAGGTCAAAGCCTTCGTGGAAAATCATAGAGGTCTCCAGCCCGCCATCGGTAAGGTACGGGCGGTCGGAGGACATCAGCTCTTGAATTGACGTATTCATGGAAACTCCAATCAAATAACAGGTTCGTTTTGCAGGATGCTGTATCGCGGAGCCGCGGCGATAGGCCTAGTGGTCTTGCGGTGCAGCGCACCAGCCCCGAAATGCGCAACCTTTTCAGAGGCTTCGCGCGTTTCACATCCCGTATATTGCCGCTCGAACTGCATCTACTATACCATAGGTACAGCAAAACTCAGGTGGCACATGACGGAGACACGCACACGTATCCTCGATATCGCCGAGAGGGGCATTCTCGCAAAAGGGTTCGAGGCCACGTCCATCGAAGAGATTACCGCCGAGGCCGAGATCACCAAGGGCGGCTTCTTTTACCATTTTCACGATAAGAACGCCCTCGCTCTCGCCCTGCTGGATCGCTACATCGAGGCCGAGGATCAGCTCTTTGACGACATCTTCTCCCGCGCGGAAGATCTGTCCGACGATCCGCTGCAGGCGATGCTGATCGGACTCAAACTGCTGGCAGAACTGCTGGACGATATCCCCGGCGGGCATCCGGGCTGTCTGGTGGCCACGTCCTGCTACCAATCCCGCCTGTTCAACACGCAGGTCCACGAGGCCAACCGCCGCGCATTGCTGGGCTGGCGCAACCGGTTCGAGACGATGTTTCAAACCATCGCCGAGACGTACCCGCCGAAAGACAAGGTCAACCTCACGGATCTCGCCGATATGCTCAGCGGGGTTGTTGAGGGTGGCATCATCCTTTCAAAAGCTGTGGGCGACCCCAAAGCCTCCGCCCGACAGGTCCTGATGTTTCGCAGCTACGTGAAATTGCTTTTTCAACGGTGATGGCAGCGCTTGTGTCTTTCCGGCTTTGACGACAAGAAGAGCGGATGAGCAAACACCCTGACATCCTGTGCATCGGCGCGGTCCTGTGGGACATCATCGGGCGCGCCACGGCCCATATGCATGTAGGCTCCGACGTGCCGGGCCGGATCACCCGCATTCCGGGCGGCGTCGCGATGAATATCGCGATGGCGCTGAAAGCCTATGGGCTGCACCCTGCGCTGCTGGCCGCTGTGGGCCAAGACGATGAAGGGGCCGAACTGATCCGCGCCTGTACAAGGCTCGGTGTCGACGCCTCCCACATTTACCGGTCCGAGGATCTGCCCACCGACCGCTACATGGCCGTAGAGGGCGCCAACGGGTTAATCGCCGCTGTCGCCGATGCGCACTCGCTGGAAGCTGCAGGCGACAAGATCCTGTTGCCGCTCACCCAAGGCGCGCTGAAGGGCTGGGACGGTATCGTGGCGCTGGACGGCAATCTGACCACAGCACTGCTGGAGCAAATCGCCCACGCGCCCGAGTTTGCAGAGACTGACCTGCGCGTCGCCCCCGCCTCCCCCGGTAAAGCCGAACGGCTGATGCCGTTCCTGACGGGCGGCAAGGCCACGCTTTACGTGAACACCGAAGAAGCTGCGCTTCTGCTCCACCGCCCTGTCAATTCCGCTGCTGACGCAGCCCAGGCGCTGAAAGACAAAGGCGCCTACAGAGCCGTCGTCACTGACGGGCCCAGACCGGCCTCCATCGCCAGCGATGACGCGCTGGTCACGCTGACACCGCCCGAGGTTCTGGTCACGCGGGTCACTGGCGCAGGCGATACATTCATGGCGGCTCATATCGCCTCGGAGGCGCAGGGCGCTGATACTGAAACGGCCCTCGCCCGGGCACTAGAGGCGGCCGCGATCTACATTTCCGGAGAAACCTATAAATGACGCTCCCCATGATCCGTTCAACGGAAGTCGCCGCCGCCCAGACAGCAGGCCGGCCCGTTGTGGCGCTGGAAAGCACCATCATCACCCACGGGATGCCCTATCCGCAAAACCTTGAAATGGCTCGCGGTGTAGAGCAGTTGATCCGCCAGGAAGGCGCAGTCCCGGCCACCATCGCCGTCTTGGACGGCACGCTGCATATCGGCCTTGAGGACGCGCAACTGGAAGATCTCGCCCAACGCCCGGACGCGGCGAAACTTTCACGCGCCGATATGGCGCTGTGCCTCTCGACCAAGGGCACCGGGGCTACAACAGTCGCCGCCACCATGATCGCGGCGCATCTGGCGGGCATCCACGTCTTCGCCACCGGCGGCATTGGCGGCGTGCATCGCGGCGCAGAGCTGAGTTTTGATATCTCCGCTGATCTGCAAGAACTAGCTCAAACCCCCGTCACTGTGGTGGCCGCTGGGGCAAAGGCCATCCTCGACATTCCCAAAACGCTTGAGGTGCTCGAAACCCTCGGTGTGCCGGTCATTGCCTATGGTCAGGATCACCTGCCGGCGTTCTGGTCGACGATGTCCGACCTGCAAGCCCCACAACGTCTGGACAGCGCCGCCGAGATCGCCAAGGCGCATCAGATGCGTGTCGCTCTCAACCTGCCCGGCGGTCAGCTGATCGCCAACCCGGTTCCGCCAGAGGCAGAAATTCCACAGGCCGAGATAACGCCGATGATCGAGCAGGCTTTGCGCGAGGCCGACGAGCAGAAGATCACCGCGAAATCCGTGACGCCCTTCCTGCTTAAACGGATATTCGAGCTGACCGAGGGCCGGTCGCTGGACACCAATATCGCACTGGTGCGCAACAATGCACGTCTGGCAGCCCAGATCGCCGCAGCGATGGGCACATAGATAACATTGTAATTCAAAACACAGAGTTGCGCGGAACCCCGCTTGTATAGGGTGTCCTGCGTCTTTAGGTTGGTCCAGTAGGATTTTCGAACTGGCCCGGACCACCATGCCTGACACTCAGCCACCTGCCGATATCAAGCGCCGCCGCCCCGGCCGTTTCTCGCGCCTGCGCAGTAATTTTCTGGCAGGCCTGATCGTCGTCGCACCCATCGGGATGACGCTTTGGCTGATCTGGACCGTCGTCGGCTGGATCGACAGCTGGGTCTGGCCGTTCATCCCGCGCGCCTACCACCCCGAAGAGCTCGTCAACTGGGCCATGGGCTACCCCGAAAACCGCATCAGCGTGAACGTCCGCGGCATCGGCGTGGTGATCTTTCTGTTCTTCACCGCCATTGTTGGTTGGATCACCAAAGGGTTTCTGGGTCGGTCCCTGCTGCGCTTTGGCGAGAACCTCGTCGACCGAATGCCCGTCGTCCGCTCCATCTATTCCGGGGTCAAACAAATCGCGGAGACAGTGTTTTCTCAGCGCGACACCTCGTTTGATAAGGCCTGCCTGGTTGAATACCCCCGTCGCGGCATCTGGGCCATCGCCTTTATCTCGACCTCTGCCAAGGGCGAGGTTGCGGCTGGCATTCCGGTCGAAGACCAGAAGGTCTCTGTCTTCTTGCCGACCACGCCAAACCCCACGTCAGGCTTTTTGCTTTTCGTGCCGCGAAGCGACGTGATCGAGCTCGAGATGTCAGTAGAAGACGCAGCCAAACTGGTGATCTCCGCCGGGCTGGTCTACCCGAACGGCAAGGACCCCTCCACGCCGCCATCACTGACCGCCGAGGCTGCCGAATAGACGGACGGCTCAAGCCATCCGCGGTAATGCACGATCAGACCGACAAGCGGCGCGCTGAGCCTCACGTCAAACTGAAACACGCCATCTTCGTCAAACTCCCGCGTCTCTGAACGGGGCAATAGCGCCTTGGGCAAAGGAACGCCCAGAAACCACCCATGCGTCACCGGCATGCCCATAGCGCCTTGATCCACGGGCAGCGACATCTGAAACGCAAACGGACCAAACCGCTCCCGCACGACCCCGTCTCCCGCTGGTGACAGCACGGAACGGAACTTTTGCCCGTCAAAGTCGCGTGTCCAGACCTCCGTCTCGCCCACCCGCTCCATTGTCACATGCACAGGCGTCTCTGCCCGCTCTGGGGGAAACCGGAACAGCTTGGCAATCAGCGTGGCGGCGGCCCCTTTGCCCCGTGTCACCCGCGCCATGCCAGACAGCTCATGAAGATCCCAGACGTCATGCGCAGCCCGCCAGCTTGCAGGCATCGTGCGCCATATGGTCTGACCAAGCGCCTGCTCGAACAACGGCGTCGCGGGCTCAACCTCCGCGTCAAAACTGCCGCCGAGCTCTGCCAAGGCGTCTTCCGCTTCGCTCAAGGTGAACTCGGCAATGGCCGGACGAGCGCCCGCAGCAACATCACCCTCGATCAACCGTCGGATCATCAGCAACGCAGGCACGGCGGGCACAAATGGTCCCTGTCCCTGCCCCATATGCAACCGCCAGCCGCGCGTCTGTGCTGAGCCATCTGCAGGCCGCCCCGCGACGCGTACCACCATCCCGCCTTGGTCCGATCCAAAGGGTTTCAACATCTCCGCTCCCCACAAAAGCGGCGTCGTCAGGCGGTCCAACCTAGGCAGCAGCCCCTTGCGATGCAGCCATCCCAAAACGCGGAGGCTGTGATGCATCACTGGCAATTCCAGCCCCGCGCGAAACAGCACTGACCGCGCGCTGAATGCGTCCGGAAACAAGGCCAGATCTGGTGCGCCAATCGGCGACGACGCCCGGCGCAACCCCTTCGGCAACGTTTTCGGTTGATTGCCCGCCCACGCCAACTGCTTCCGCCACGCACCGCCGCGCCAAACTTTCATGGGTCGTCCAACCTGAGACAGGATCGCCGCCATAACAGAGCGCCCGCGCGGGGCGCGGTTGCCCGGCAGGATCGCGGCATCGATTAGGGTGACCTCTTCCAACCCGCTTCGCAGCTTCTCCACCACCGCGCTCGACAAGGCAGGCACGGAGGACACACCGGACAGCACCGTCACGCCTGCCTCGGTCGCCACCGCGTCCAACTCAGAAATGCCTGTTGTGAACTCAGCATCGTCGCTCAGGTCCAACACATGGCAGCCGCACGCCACAGCCACCCGCGCGGCCCGGTAATCTGCATAGCTCTGAAACGGCCCCGCGGCGTCGACCAGAACGTCACCCGGCTCAAGCACGTCGCGCAGCGCCGCTTCGTCACTCAGGTCAAGGCGCAGCGCCTCACCGCCGTGCTCCGCCGTGAACGCCTCCGCCTTGGCCAAGGACCGCCCTGCGACAACAACCTTTAGGCCGTCGCCCAATAACAGTCGCGCCAGCCTGCCGCCGAAGACGCCATAGCCGCCAAGGATCACGACTTTCACTGCAGCAACCTGCGCTGCACATCCGGGTCCGGCATCGCACAGAGATCCGCGCGTCCCATGATTTTGTAGCGGTTCCGCGCCACCATCCAGTAAGCAGCGTCACGCAGGGGCTTCGGAACTACCCGCAACCCATCCAAAACCCGCCAGCGTCCCCCGAGTTTGCGGCCCACCATCATTGTGGCATCCAGCGAGCTATAGCCCAGACCATCCTCCAGATAGAGCCAGGACAAGGGGTCATCCGGGATCATCCCGAAATGGCGCAGCAGTCCCGCGCCAAGCTCTGATTGAATTGGAATAATCCGAAATGCGCCCGCCGTATCATTGCGGGAGATCCACTTGGCCCCGCGTGCACAAAGCCCGCAGGTCGCGTCCATCACGGTCAGCGATCCTGCGTCGTCAAACGCGGGCACGCGGGCATCAACGCGCCACGAATAGGCGTCATTCAAAGGTGTCATGGAAAGACGCTCCCTTCCATCAACAACTAAGCGCGACCTCTCTTGTTCAAAAGAGCGCGCAGTGTCGCAGGCCTAAATGGCGCGGCGCACGGCCTTGCTGGTTTGCTTGACGTCTTCGGCGACGCCTTCAACCGTGTTGCAGGCCGACACTGTGCCCAATGCACCCAGTGCCACCACCGCCAGAACGATCCGTTTCATATCTGCTTTCCCTCTTGTCCTAAGCCCTCGTCGTGGGGCCTTATCGTTGCTTTACTCTTCGACCCACCACACATCCGGCAGGTAGCCCGGCCAGTCGCCATAAGCAGGTGTGACGTCCGGGCGTTTCATCTCTTTATTATGGGCCAGCCGCGAAATGGGCGAGAACCAGATCGGGATCACATACCGCCCGGCCATCAGCATCCGGTCCAACGCCTTCACGGCAGCCAGATATTCCTCCCGGCTGCTGGCGGTTAGCATCTCCTGTACCATCGCATCTACCGCAGGCATCTTGATCCCCGGCAGGTTGCGCGAGCCGTTCGTATCAGCTGCATCCGTGCCCCAATAGGCCAGCTGTTCATTGCCCGGGCTCAGGCTCAGGCCGCGGGTGAAATAGGTCATGTCAAAGTCGAACTGATCCGTGCGCTCGCGGTATTGTGCCCCGTCAATGGTATCGACCGTGACAAACACCCCGATCCGCTCCAGCGCCTGGGTGTAGATGTTCAGTATCGCCGCCACTTCCGAGCTGCCCGAGCTTGCCAATATTTTGAAGCTCAGCGGTTTGCCATCGGCAGAGGTCATCACCCCGTCTTTGACCTCATAGCCGGCCTCCGCCAGCAGCTCTTGCGCTTTCACGATGCCCGCGCGGTTGCGCTGTGAGCCGTCGCTTTCGGGCAGGCTGTAGCCCTCGATTGCGCCCGGCTGCAGCGTGTCCTTATGCGCGTCCAGCAACTCTAGTACCCGGCCCTCAGCAGGCCCATGCCCCATTCCCAGCACCGAGTTGGAGAAATACGACGTGATGCGCGGCTGATCCCCGCCATTGAGCGCCGTGTTGATGAACTCGAAGTTGAACGCCTGTATCATCGCCTCGCGCACGCGCCAGTCGCTGAACACTTCGCGCCGCGTGTTCATCGCAAAGCCGGTCATGCCCGAAGGCCGGTCATGCGCAATCTCGGATTTCACCACGTCGCCCGATTGCACGCGGGCAAAGTCGAACTGCTGCGCCCATTTTTGCGCGTTGGTCTCCCGGTGCGAGGTCAACTCGCCCGCCTTGAAGGCCTCAAACATCGCGGTGGCGTCAGAGAAGAACTCCATCCGCACCTCGTCAATGACATTGGTGCCCCGGCGAAACGGAATATCTTGCCCCCAATAGTCAGGGTTCCGCTTCAACGATACGAAGCGGCCCGCCTCAAAGTCGTCGATCACGTAAGGCGCAGATGAAATCGGGATCACATCGAGCCCAGAGTCTTCAAACTCCTTGCCCTCCCATTGCGCCTTTTTCAGAACCGGACGCATGCCCATAATCAAGGCCAGCTCACGGTCTTCCACGTTGAACGTAAACTTCACCGATTGCGGTCCGGTTTGCTCGACCTTCTCCACCTTGGTCCAACTGCCGCGATACCGACCATGGCCCCTGGTCCCCAATGTCTCATACGACCAGATCACGTCTTCGACAGTGACCGGGCTGCCATCCGAGAACCGCGCCTCTTCGCGCAGGACGAATTCTACAGAATCGCCGTTCGGGCTGACATCTATCGATTCGGCCAGCAGGCCATAGAGGGTGAACGGCTCGTCCAAACTGCGCCCCATCAGGGACTCGTATGCCAAGAACCGTAGCTGCCAGGGCACACGTCCCTTTTGGATATGTGGGTTCAGTGAATCGAAGCTGCCAACCTCACCAGCCGAGACGGCCCCGCCAAACGGGGCATCTGCGTTCACATAGGGCAAAGACACAAAGTCTGGTGGCAGAGCGGGGTCGCCATACATAGCTATGCCATGTTTCGGCTCGGCCAGCGCCGCACCACCGATCAAAAGGCCCGCTGCAAAGGCCAAGGAGGTTCCTGCTTGGAAAAACACTGATCTCATTTTGGCAACTCTCCCTCACGCCCCATTTTTTGTTACATCTGATCGTAAAGAGGCTTTTTGGCCAACACAAACTTTATGCTTGGCGAGAGGCAAGTCATTGCTTATAAAGCTCTTACTGCTCGATAGGTTTCTTGCCTGTATGAAACCTGCCTCAATAACTTAACACCAGCTTCGGCTGGTGTTTTTTTTTTGGCCTGACGCAACACGCCATTCAAGCGGGTTCTCGCCCTCAGTCACATCTCTGTGCACAAAGTGCACGTGCCTTTCGCACCTGCAGCATATATGTTGCGTGCGAACTGACCATCACAAGGATTCCCCATATGTCCGTCAAAGGAAAAACCGCCGTCATAACCGGGTCCAATTCAGGCATCGGCCTTGGCATCGCACAAGAGCTGGCCCGCGCTGGGGCTAATGTGGTGTTGAACTCCTACACGGATAATAAAGACGACCACGCGCTCGCCGAAGAAATCTCACGCGTCACCAAAACCCAAGCCCGCTATATCCAGGCCGATCTGTCAAAAGGCGATCAGGCCCGTGCGCTGATCGAGAAAGCCGGTGAGGTCGATATCCTGATCAACAATGCAGGTATTCAACATGTGGCTCCCATTGATGAGTTCCCGGCAGAAAAGTGGGACATGATCATCGCCATCATGCTCTCAAGCGTGTTTCACACCACCGCCGCCGCCATCCCGCTGATGCGCAAGGCTGGCTGGGGCCGGGTTATCAACATCTCCTCCGCCCACGGGCTCACGGCCTCGCCCTATAAATCTGCCTATGTCTCGGCCAAGCACGGCGTCGTGGGTATGACCAAAGTCGTCGCGCTGGAAACCGCACGCGAACCGATCACAGCCAACGCCATCTGCCCCGGTTATGTCCGCACACCACTGGTCGAGGCGCAAATCCCCGACACTGCCAAGAAATACGACATGACGGAGGAAGAGGTGATCGAAAAAGTGCTGCTCGAGCGCCAGCCCTCCAAGGAATTCGCCACCACCGAACAACTGGGCGGCGTCGCCGCATTCCTGTGCTCAGACGCAGCGGCACAAATCACCGGCACGACGATCAGTGTCGATGGCGGCTGGACCGCGTTATGAGCGAGCAAGAGGAAGCAGGCCGCGAGCAGCTCAATATCGACAACATGTTCCTGTGCGGCTCGACCTTCACACGTGTCAGCCTGAAAGATGCAACCTTTACCGACAGCCATCTGATGCAGGCACGGTTCTCAGATGTGAATGCCGAAGGGTTGGGCTTCGACAATGCCAACCTGTCTGGGGCCTCCTTCACGAATGTGAACCTGTCGGGTGTGAAGATCGACAATGCCAACCTGCAAGGCCTCGCGATCAGCAACGCCAACATCACAGATGTCACTCTTGACGGCATCCCCCTCAGCGACATGGTCGCCGCCTATGACACATTAAATGGCAATGGCTAAATCCGCCTCCAAGTCGATCAACCTCGCGCTGCAAGGTGGCGGGGCGCATGGCGCCTACACATGGGGTGTGCTCGACCGCCTGCTTGAGGAAGACAAGCTTGAGATCACCGGCATGTCCGGCACCTCAGCCGGTGCCCTAAACGCCGCCGCGCTCAAGTCTGGCTGGGTCGAGGATGGCCGCGACGGCGCACGCGCGAAACTCACCTGGCTCTGGCAAGAAATCGGCGCGCTTGATCAACCCTCCCTGCCCGCGTGGATGACGGGCGTCACGCCCCAAAGCGTCAGCAAGGCGATGGAGCTGTCCCCAGCCTTCCTTGCCGCCGACATGATGAGCCGCATGATGAGCCCCTACCAGTTCGGTAATCTGATGCCGCATCCGCTGGGCGCGATCGTGGAACAGCTTTCATATGACCGCGTCTGCGCCTCCGAAGGGCCCGAGCTGTTCATCTGCGCGACCAATGTGCGCACGGGCAAGATCCGGATCTTTGAGGGTGATGAGATCGACAGCGACGCGCTGCTGGCCTCAGGTTGCTTGCCCACCCTCTTCAAGGCGGTGGAAAAGTTCGATCCCCGCACCGGGCAGGAGGAGGCCTATTGGGACGGCGGCTATATGGGCAACCCCGCGCTGTTCCCGCTCTTTTATAATGACACCCAGGACATCGTTATTATCAACATCAACCCGCTTTACCGCGAGGATGTCCCGAAATCTCCGCAAGAGATCCAGAACCGGATCAACGAGATCAGCTTCAACGGCTCCCTTTTCCGCGAGTTGCGCGCCATCCAATTCGTCCGCAACCTGCTGGCCAACGGCGCGGTCAAGCCGGGCACAATGGAAGACGTGCTGGTCCACATGATTTCTGATGACCGTCTGATGACCCAGCTCTCTGTCGCCACCAAGATGGTGCCCACCCCCTATGTACTAGGCGAGCTAAAGCAGGCTGGTCGCGACGGGGCGGATGCTTTCCTGCGCGCACATTGGTCAGATCTGAACAACCGCTCCACCGTCGACCTGCGGGCTATGTTCTCATGAAGCCTGTCTGAACAACACTGGTCCGTCGGCGTATTTTTGCCATGATTTCAACGATCTCACAGCTTGTGAGGGCTTTCTCACGCTGGCGTTATCGTCTTATCAGGTTCTCACAAAGACTGTGCACAAGCGCACCATAAACGGCCCATTTTTACGTTTCCGTGAGTAGTCGTGCGGGGGTGGCGACCCCATATCTATCTCATCAACAGCAACAACGCTGTCACAACAATCCGCCGCAAGGCACACAAAACCTGGAGAATACAAAATGAAAACCATCATCGCATCCGCCGCTCTCGCCCTGTCTTTCGCTGCTCCTGCTGCTGCAGACGTCAGCAACGTTGAAGCATTCTTCGCGCTGGGCAATGACAGCGCCGCTGAGCGTGTCATCAGCGAAACATCCACAGGCAACCCAGTGGCAGCCGCCGAAAAATTCGCGCTGACCAACACATCGCCTGCTGAAACCACTGTGAACTTCGACCGCACACGCTCCGTAGACGCGTCCGCTCTGGAAAAAATGTTCTCGCTCTACAACGACTCCGCTGCTGAGCGCATGGTCAACTAAGACCAACCCTTAGCCAACGGGATAAGAGCAGGCCGTCCTCCCCGGCCTCCTCTCATCACCTACAAGCGGCCTCTCCTTCGGGGGAGGCCGTTTTCTTTTGTGCAGCCCCATCCGCGGAGGCCTTGACATAAAGCCTTTACATAGCGCCTCTAACGTCACCGAATTCGACATTTGCGCAGCACGAGAGCCCCATGACCCGCAGCACCATCGCCGAGGCCCTTGGCACCGCATTCCTTCTCATCGGCGTCGTAGGTTCGGGCATCATGGGCGCGGCCCTCGGAGACGGAAACACCGCGATAGCCCTTCTGGCCAACGCCATCGCCACGGGCTGCATCCTCTATGTGCTGATCACCATCCTCGGCCCCATCTCTGGCGCGCATTTCAATCCCGCCGTGACACTGGCCTTCCGTCTGCGCGGCGAGATCACCACGGCCGTGGCTGTCGCCTATGTCGCTGCTCAGATCATCGGCGGCATCTTGGGCGTTTGGCTCACTCATCTGATGTTCGACCTGCCGGTCTTCCAGCTGTCCACCACGCCCCGCACTGGAGCCGCGCAATATCTGTCTGAGGCCATTGCAACGTTCGGTTTGCTCCTGATGATCTTCGGTGGGCTCAAGTCCCGCCCCGAGGCCGTGCCCATGCTCGTGGCGCTCTACATCACCGGGGCCTATTGGTTCACCTCGTCGACCAGCTTTGCCAATCCCGCCGTCACCATCGCACGGGGGCTGTCGGACACATTTGCAGGCATCGACCCGGCACATGCACCCGCCTTCATAGCCGTGCAACTCGTGACCGCTGCACTGGCCACCGGCGCACTCGCGTGGCTCTTTTCGCGCGACTAGCCCTGCCTCAATTGCTTGCATCCAATCCGTGCGCGTCCTAGCGCTAGCCCATGAGCGCGATTTTCGACCTAGGCCCACCACCCCCCTGCCCGACGCCGTTCAACATGGCGGCCTATGTGCTGGCAGGCGACGGCGCGCCCGATGGCCGCAACGCCTTCGAGGTCCCCGCAACGCGCACCGGTCCGGGCAGCACCATCAGCTACGGCACGCTGCGCACCCATGTGCGCGGCATCGCCACCGGGCTTTTGTCCCACGGGCTGCGCCCCGGCGACCGGCTGCTCTTTCGCCTCGGCAACCGGTTGGAGTTCCCTCTGGCCTATCTCGCGGCGCTCTATGTCGGCGTCATCCCCGTGCCCACCTCCGCGCAACTGACAGAGGCAGAGGTCGCCGCGCTCTGCGATATATGCCAGCCTCACGCGATCCTAACCGATGGGGCCACCGCGCTGCCGCAAGGCCGCGCCCTGCCCCTCATCACCACCGACCGTCTGCGCGACATGCACGCGCTGCCGCCTGCCCAGCCAGTGATGGGCGACCCGAACCGGCTGGCCTATATCATCTTCACCTCCGGTACGTCCGGGTCCCCGAAAGGCGTCTGCCACGCGCATCGCGCCATCTGGGCGCGGCGCATGATGCATCACGGCTGGTACGGGCTCACCGAAAACGACCGGATGCTGCATGCCGGGGCCTTCAACTGGACTTACACGCTCGGCACGGGCCTCATGGATCCGTGGAGCATCGGCGCAACGGCCCTCGTCACCCCCGAGGGCACGCCCGTCTCCGAACTGCCGGAGATCATCGCGCATAACAACATCTCCATCTTTGCCGCCGCACCCGGTGTGTATCGCCAGATGCTGCGCCACCCGTTCCCGCCTCGCATGCCCGCGCTGCGCCACGGCCTTTCTGCCGGGGAACAGCTGCCTGCCACAATCCGTGCAGCGTGGGAGCAGACAACTGGCACTGCCATCCACGAGGCGCTTGGCATGTCGGAATGTTCCACCTTCATTTCCGGCAGCCCCTTGCGCCCTGCGCCTGAGGGCAGTTCCGGCAGGCCACAGCCGGGCCGCCGCGTGGCGGTTCTGGACGGTGACGCGCCCGCTGCGTTCGATACACCCGGCGAGCTGGCCGTGGCAGGCTCCGACCCCGGCCTGATGCTCGGCTATCTCGGCGCACAGCCCCTTGCCCAAAGCTGGTTTCGCACAGGCGATATGGCCCAAATGGCCCCCGACGGCGCGATCACCTATCTCGGCCGTGCGGACGACATGATGAACGCGGGCGGCTACCGTGTCTCGCCGCTGGATGTGGAGGCCGCGATGATGCACGCGCCGGGTCTCACCGCCTGCGCAGCCGTCGAGGTGCAAGCCACCACTGATACAAGCCTGATCGCGCTCTATTATACAGGCGACGCGGATGAACAATCGCTGCGCCGCCATGCAGAGGAAAAACTGGCCCGCTACAAGCAGCCCCGGCTTTACATCTACGCGGCCACGCTTCCATATGGCCCCAACGGCAAATTGAACAGACGCGCCTTGCGCGACAGCTACGAGGCCAACCATGACCGCAACGATCCAGCTTGATATCATCTCCGACCCGATCTGCCCTTGGTGCTATATCGGCAAGGCCGGGCTGGACCGTGCGCTTGAGAAAAATCACGACCACCCGTTCAAGATCGAATGGCACCCGTTCCAGCTGAACCCCGACATGCCCGCAGGCGGTATGGACCGGCGCGAATATCTTGAAACCAAGTTTGGCGGCAAGGAGAACGCGGTGAAGGTCTATGGCCGCATCGAGGAGGCCGCCATCGCCGCCGGGCTCGAGATTAATTTCGAAGGCATCAAGACCACGCCCAATACCATCGACGCCCACCGCCTCATCCACTGGGCCGGGCTGGAAGGTCGCCAGACCGCCATCGTGTCCAAACTGTTCAAAGCCTATTTCGTCGAAGGCCGCGACATTGGCGATCACGCCGTTCTGACCGAGATCGCCACCGAGGCGGAGATGAACTCCGATATGATCGCCCGGCTTCTGGCCAGCGACGCCGACCGCGACGATATCGCCGAGCGCGACGCCCATGCCCGCGCGCGCGGCGTCACAGGCGTCCCCACCTTCGTGGTCGCCAACCAACATGTCCTGCCCGGCGCACAACCCGCCGATCTCTGGGAGCGCGTCCTATCCGAGCTACGCATCCAACCGGATCAGGCCTAACGGCCGTTGCCCCTCAGCCCAACACAGCGCCTCTCACAACCAGAGTTCATCGGACTGGTCGCCATGCTCTTTGCGATGGTCGCCTTTTCTGTCGACGCCATGCTGCCCGCCCTGCCCGAGATCGCAGCGGAGATCAGCCCCGACGCTCCCAACCGCGCGCAACTGATCCTGACGTCTTTTGTGTTCGGCATGGGCGTCGGCACGCTTTTCACCGGGCCGCTCTCTGACAGCTTTGGCCGCAAACGCGTGATCTTCGCCGGGGCCGCGCTCTATATCGTGGGTGCGGCCATTGCCTGGCAGGCAAACAGCTTGAACGAAATGCTGGCCGCCCGCGCCCTTCAGGGCCTCGGCGTCGCAGGCCCGCGCGTTGTGGCCCTGGCCATCATCCGCGACATCTATGAAGGCCGCCGCATGGCGCAGATCATGTCCTACGCGATGATGATCTTCACGCTGGTCCCGGCTGTGGCCCCGCTCATCGGCGCGCTGATCATCGACGCCTTTGGTTGGCGCATGATCTTTCCGGCCTTCATCCTGTTTTGCCTCCTGGCCATCTCTTGGCTGGCGCTGCGCCAACCCGAAACCCTGCCCCCAGAGCGCCGCCATCCGTTCAGGCCAACAACCCTTTGGGCGGCCACCCGCGAGTGTTTCTCGCATCGCAGCTTCACGCTCAGCACGCTCACGCAATCGCTGACCTTTGGGATGCTCTTCGCCACCCTCAGCACGATCCAGCCCACATTCGAGATCACCTTCGGCCGCGGAGAGAGCTTTCCACAATGGTTCGCGCTCATCGCCGTCATCGGCGGCACTGCCAGCATCCTGAATGCCCGCCTCGTCATCGCGCTCGGCATGCGCACGATGATCCAGCTGGGTTTTGGCGGTCAGGCGCTGTTGTCCTTCATCGTCGCCGTCACAGGACTAACCGGTGATGTGCCCTTCGCCCTCTTCATGATCTGGACCGCGTCGAATTTCTTCACCGTCGGGCTGGTCATCGGCAACCTCAATGCGCTCGCAATGCAGCCTGTCGGTCATATCGCAGGGCTTGCTGCCTCTGTGACGGGCTCATGCGCCACGATCATGGGCGTGGCCATCGCCATCCCCATCGGGCTCGCTTTCAACGGCACGCCGGTGCCTTGGGCCGTCGGGGTCGCGGTTTTGTCATCTCTGGGATTTGCTATG
This sequence comes from uncultured Litoreibacter sp., assembly GCA_947494645.1. GTDB lineage: Bacteria > Pseudomonadota > Alphaproteobacteria > Rhodobacterales > Rhodobacteraceae > Litoreibacter. The sequence goes on along the minus strand of CANLVO010000001.1, from coordinate 1,203,004 downwards.
ACACGCTGGGCTTTGCGCCCCGACTGAGCATTGCGCACAGGACCTGTGCGCCCGTACAGATGGTCTCGTAAAAACCTTGCTCCTAGACCAGCACTTACTCCGAACCCAAAAAGGACACGCTCATGTTGATGCCCCGCGAGAAAACCCCAAACCTGACCCTGCCGCTCCTGAATGGCGGCCAGTTCGACCTTGCCTCTGACGGTGCCGATCTTGGCACGGTCGTCTGTTTTTACCGCGGCCTGCACTGCCCGCTCTGCGCGACCTACCTCAAGGAGCTCGAGAAGCTGACACCGAAATTCGCGGAAAAAGGCGTCAAGACGGTCGCTATCTCCTCAGACGGCGAGGAGCGCACCAAAGCCATGGCCGAGAAGATCGAAGCCTCCACCCTCCGCTTCGCCTATGACCTGCCGCTGCAGGAAGCCCGCGACTGGGGGCTCTACATCTCAACCTCGCGCGGCAAAACGTCCATCGGCATCGAAGAGCCCGCCCTCTTCTCCGAGCCGGGCCTCTTCCTCGTCAATAAAGACCAGACGCTCTACTACATGTCGGTGCAAACCATGCCCTTCGTGCGCCCGCATTTCAGCGAGCTGCTCGGCGCGCTCGATTTTGCCATCACCAACAGCTACCCCGCACGCGGCGAATATCAAGGCGCCGTCTGACCCCATTACACGCGCGGCAAAGCCTCTCCATTTGGTCACAAGTACTCTGAGGTTTTGCCCGCGTGGCTCAGGAGCAAAGCTCCTGAAAGAACGCAAATCTTCATGCGCGCGCAAGCGCACCTGTTTCAGGCGCTCTTCTTCTTGGCCGGTTTGAACGTCCCGGCCTTCTCCGCCAGATCACGCGCAATCGCAAACGCACCCTTGATCTTGTCCGCGTCATTCTTCCAATCGCGGCGTACCACAATCTTGTTGTCCTTCATCTTTGCCAGATTGCGCGCGTCGGTCAGATACTCGACCAGCCCCTCGGGCTTGGCGAACTTGTTTTCATGGAACTCGATCGTCGCCCCACGCTCGCCTGCGTTCAGCTTGGAGATACCGGCGCGTTTGCACATCGCTTTGATGCGCACGACCAGCAACAACGTGTTCACTTCGCGCGGTAACGGGCCGAAGCGGTCAATCAACTCTGCGGCAAAGCCTTCCAGTTCCACTTTGGTGGTCAACCCGGACAGGCGACGGTAGAGCCCGAGCCGCACATCCAGATCCGAGACGTAGTCTTCGGGGATCAACACCGGCACGCCCAGATTGATCGTGGGCGCCCATTGATCATCTGCCTCCGGCACGCCCTCCATCTGGCCCGAGCGTATCTTGGCAATCGCCTCCTCCAGCATGGATTGATACAGTTCATACCCCACTTCGCGCACCGAGCCCGATTGCTCTTCGCCCAGCACATTGCCCGCACCGCGAATATCGAGGTCTTGGGAGGCAATGTTGAACCCGGCCCCAAGGCTGTCCAGCGAGCCCAACACACGCAGACGCTTCTCTGCCGTGGGTGTCAGTTTCGCCCGCGGCTTCGTTGTCAAATAGGCATAGGCCCGCGTCTTCGAGCGCCCCACCCGGCCCCGGATCTGGTAAAGCTGCGACAGCCCGAACATATCGGCGCGGTGGATCACCATCGTGTTGGCGGTCGGAATATCGATCCCGGATTCGACAATCGTCGTGGCCAGCAGCACGTCATATTTGCCGTCGTAAAACGCATTCATCCGCTGATCCAGATCGCCGGGCGCCATCTGCCCATGCGCCACGACGTAACTCACTTCAGGCACCTGCGTTTTCAGGAACTCCTCGATGTCAGGCAGGTCGGAGACGCGCGGCACCACGTAAAAGCTCTGTCCGCCGCGATAATGCTCACGCAAAAGCGCCTCGCGGATGGTCACCGCGTCAAACTCGCTGACATAGGTGCGGATCGCCAGACGATCCACGGGCGGCGTGCCAATGATGCTCAACTCCCGCACACCGGACAATGACAATTGCAGCGTGCGCGGGATCGGCGTGGCCGACAGCGTCAGCACATGGATGTCGCTGCGCATCTGCTTCAGCTTTTCCTTGTGCTGCACCCCGAAATGCTGCTCTTCGTCGATGATCAGCAGGCCAAGGTTCTTGAACTTCACCTGTTGGGACAAAAGCGCATGGGTGCCAATGGCAATATCCACTTCGCCCCGCGCTATCCCCTCGCGGGTCCGGGTCGCTTCCTTTGTGCCCACAAAGCGCGACAATTGCCGTACTGTCAGCGGGAAGCCCCGGAACCGGTCCTTGAAGCTTTGCGTGTGCTGGCGGCTCAGCAGCGTCGTGGGCGCCACCACTGCTACTTGCAGACCCGCTGCCGCCGCCACAAAGGCCGCACGCATTGCGACCTCCGTCTTGCCAAAACCCACATCGCCGCAGACCAGACGGTCCATCGGGCGGCCCTTGGCCAAATCGTCCAGCACGGCCTCGATGGTGGTCAGCTGGTCCCCGGTCTCTTCATAGGGGAAGCGCGCATTGAACGCCTCCCACATATCATCCGCTGGCTCCAGAATGGGGGCGCGGCGCAGCTCGCGCTCAGCCGCCACCCGGATCAGCCTGTCGGCCATATCCTTGATGCGCTGTTTCAGCCGCGCTTTCTTGGCCTGCCACGCGCCGCCGCCCAGCTTGTCGAGCAAGCCTTCTTCATGGCCGTAACGCGACAGCAGCTCCACGTTCTCCACCGGCAGATACAACCGGTCGCCGCCCGCGTATTCGAGCAAAATACATTCATGCGGAGCGCCCGCCGCCGTCACCGTCTCCATGCCGGTGAACCGCCCAATCCCGTGATCAACATGCACCACTAGATCGCCGGGGCTGAGCGTTTGTGCCTCCGTCAGGAAGTTCTCCGCCCGCTTTTTCTTGCGCGCGCCTCGAATAAGCCGGTCGCCCAGTACGTCCTGCTCGGAAATCACCGCCAGATCCGGCGTGACAAAGCCCTGCTCAAGCCCCCAGATCGTCAGATACACGCCGCCGGGCGTCAGCGCGCGGGCATCATCAATCAGAACCGTGTCGTGGATCTCCTGATCCGCCAGCAGCCCCTGCAGCCGCTCCCGCGCTCCGGCAGAGAAGCTGGCAATCACCACTGGTTTCTCGGCCCTGAGCTTCTGAACATGAGCCCCCAACGCCCCGAAAAGGTTCAGGTTTTCGGATTGCCGTTCTGGGGCAAAGTTGCGCCCGTCGCGTCCGCCCGCATCCGTCACACCGGGCCCCGTGGCCTGTTGCAGAATTGCGAATTGCAGCACGCGCCGCTCCGCAATCACAGCCTCCCAGGCCGCGTCATCAAGATAGAGCAGTCCGGGCGGCACCGGCTTGTAAACCGTGTCCAGCCGCGCTTTGGATTTCATTGCCTCGACGCGGTTGTCATACTGGTCTTCGATTGTCTCCCAGCGGGCCAGCCGCGCGGGTGTCATCTGGTCATCCAAGCTGATCGAGGCGTCCGGCAGGTAGTCGAACAGATGCTCCAGCCGCTCATGGAAAAACGGCAGCCAATGCTCGATGCCCGCATGTTTGCGCCCGGCGCTGACCGCCTCATACAGCGGGTCATCCGTGCCCGCCGCGCCAAACTCGATCCGGTAGCTCTGCCGAAATCGTGTGATCGCCGCCTCGTCTAGGATAACTTCCGAGACAGGAGCCAGCTCAATCCGGCTCAGCTTCTCCGTCGTGCGTTGCGTCGCAGGGTCAAACCGCCTCGCGCCATCCAGTACGTCACCAAACAGGTCCAGCCGCACCGGGCCCGCCTCGCCGGGTGGGTAGATGTCAATAATGCCGCCGCGAATGGCGTAGTCTCCGGGCTCCATCACCGTGGGGCTTTGAGTGAACCCCATGCGCACCAGAAAACCGCGCAAGGCGGCCTCGTCGATGCGCCCGCCCACCTCTGCGGTAAAGCTCGATTCTGCCAGAACGCTGCGCGCCGGCACAAATTGCGACACCGCCGCAAGGCTTGTCAGCAGCACAAATGGCCCCGGCACGCCCTGCGCCAAAGCAGCAAGCGTCGCCATCCGCGTGGCGGAGACGTCTGAATTGGGCGAGGTTCGATCGTAAGGCAGGCAATCCCAGGCTGGAAAGCTCAGAACCGGCACGTCAGGCGCGAAAAAGCCCAAGGCCGTGGCCATCGCATCCATCCGCCGGTCGTCGCGCGCCACATGGATCACGCAGCCCGTTTTGGCCAGCTCGTCCAAAACCAGCTTGGCGTCATACCCCTCTGGGGCGCCGGAGATCGTGACTTTGGTGGGGGCGCTGCTCATCCCCGGTGACATACGGCACAAGCTGCCGAGGTCAAGCGGTCAGAGCACGCCCGCGGTGATATTGACATACATGCCCCACATCGAGCTGATCAGGATCGACACCATTCCCAACAATTGGATCGTCAGCCGGTGGCCTTTCAGGATCTTGCGCAACGCCTCGCCTGACACGCCGCGGGCGCGCCGTGCGTTGCGGATCGACAGCGCGAAGATGATCAGCATCGGCACCATGACGAGCGACAGCGCTTGGCAAAACTCCACCCCGTAGACAAAGCCGGTCAACACCAGCCCAGTAATCATGAACGACGCAAAAACCGTCAGCCACATCCCGGCCTCTTCGGCAATATAGGTCAGCCGGTTGGCATTGATCCGTACGAGGTCTTCCAGATCCTGCTCGGCCTGCCCGCCATGCTTGGCCGCACGCGAGACCATGTCAAACGGCACGCCCAGCACGTAATGCGAGGCGGTGGACCAGAAAACGGCGAGCATGATCCAGAACCAAAGGTTCGAAAAAGACCGTGGGTCAATCAGCTCGAAAGCAGTAACGTAGAAATCCAAAGCTGAGGGGCCTCTCAGGTCGTGTATCGTCGCAGTTGCGCCACCCTATAGGCGGCGTCGGGGCAGCGCCAGTGCGTGCGCGCTTGAGGCGCACCAAAAAACGTGGCACCCACGGGAAGGATCACAGCTATTGGACGAAACTATGACGCTCGCGCTTTCCACACGGTTCAGACGCCTGAAAACCACCCCTGCCATCCGGGCGCTGGTGCAGGAATGCGTGCTCAGCCCGTCTGACCTGATCTGGCCCATGTTCGTCATGGAAGGCGAGAACGCCCGAACGCCCGTGCCCTCCATGCCCGGCGTCGAGCGTTTGAGCATTGATCTGATCGTAAAAGCCGCCCGGGAAGCGGAGGCGCTCAGAATCCCCGCCATCTGCCTCTTTCCCTACACCGACCCCGCCTTGAAAACCCAAGGCTGCGAGGAGGCGTGGAGCCCCGAAAACCTGTCCAACCGCGCCACCCGCGCCATTTGTGAGGCTGGCATCAACGTGGCCATCATGACCGACGTGGCGCTCGATCCGTATAATATCAACGGCCATGACGGCATCGTCCGCGACGGTGTGATCGTTAACGACGAAAGCGTCGAGGCGCTGGTCAAAATGGCCCTCGCGCAGGCCGAGGCCGGGGCCGACATCCTTGGCCCCTCCGACATGATGGACGGCCGCATCGGAGCCATTCGGTCTGAGCTGGAAGCCCAAGGCTTCAAAGACACCGCGATCCTCAGCTACGCCGCCAAATACGCCTCCGCCTATTACGGGCCGTTCCGCGACGCCGTGGGCGCGTCAGGCGCGCTGACCGGCGACAAGAAAACCTACCAGATGAACCCCGCCAATGCCGACGAGGCTTTGCGGCTTGTGGCCCGCGACCTTGATGAGGGCGCCGACATGGTCATGGTCAAACCCGGCCAGCCCTACCTCGATATCTGCCGCGCGGTCAAAGACCAGTTCGGCGCACCGACATTCGCCTATCAGGTCTCTGGCGAATACGCGATGATCATGGCGGCGGGCCAGCAGGGTTGGATTGATGACGAGGCCTGCATGCTGGAAAGCCTGATCGGCTTCAAACGCGCGGGATGCGACGGAGTGCTCACCTATTTTGCCCCGCGTGTGGCGGCCCTTCTGAACGGCTAGTCCGGCCCACAAGATATAGCTGCTAATTGACGTGACACCGCAACGCGCTTGCGATATTATTGCCGTAACGCACCGCAAAAGTCGGGCGAACAGAGCAAAAGCAAAAACAGGCGGACCCTATGGAACATGCGACTTCACGCGTCTCTCGGCGCAACTTTCTGGTTAGCGCAACCGCGCTTGGCGGGCTTGCGGCCTGCGGCAATGGCGTCAACAGCCAAGGCGGCGCAAAGCTGGACGCCCGCGTCGACCAAGCCTTCAACTTCATGTATCAAAACGTGCCCGGCAGTCGCGATCTCGCAGACAAGGCCGTCGGCATCCTGATGATGCCCGTCATCACCAAAGCTGGCCTGTTCGGCCCCGGCGGCTCGTTTGGGCGCGGCGCGTTGCGCGTTGGTGGCGCCACCGTGGACTACTACTCCGCCACCACAGCAACCTTCGGCTTCCAGCTTGGAGCGCAGCAATTCTCCAACGCGCTGTTCTTCATGACCGAGGATGCGCTCAGCGACTTCCGCCGTTCCCCCGGTTGGACGCTCGGCGCTGACGCCGAATACGCCGTGGCAAATGACGCGGGCAATCTGGGCGTGGACACCACGACGGCGCTGTCCCCTGTGATCGCGCTGATCTTTGGACAGGCCGGTTTGATCGCAGGTGCCACCATCGAAGGCGCCAAGTACAACCGGATCATTCCATAAATCCAACAGCTTACGGGCGGAGCTTAAACGGTGCCGCCCGTCACTTTGGGGTGCTATCTGATCAACGCACCCGGGTTCAGAATATTGTTGGGGTCCAGCGCTGTTTTGATCTGCCGCAGCATCATCTGCCGCGCCGGGCTGCCATAGCTCTCCAGATCTCCGGTCTTCAACCGCCCGATCCCATGCTCCGCACTGATCGAGCCGCCATGCGCATGCGTCACGTCATTGATCGCCAACCGCACCTTGTCGATGATCCCGGGGTTGTCCGCCAAAAACGCGGCTTTCCCAATGCCCTCGGGCGGAAACACGTTGTGGTGGATGTTGCCATCCCCAAGATGCCCGTAGCTGTTGATCTGCACGCCCTCATGAATGGCCGCAATCGCTGCCACTGTGTCGGCAATGAACCCATCCACCTTGCTGACCGCCACAGACGTATCGCTATTGCAAAACGCCCCAGCCATCCGGTTGGCCTCTGGCGTATACTCCCGCAGATCCCACAGCGCGTCCCGCTGCGCCTCGGACTGCGCGATCACCGCATCCTGCAAAAGCTCCTGTTCAAAGCATGCCTCCAACGCGGCCTCGATCCGGTCGACCATCCCAGCAGGGCCCGAGGCCTCCATCAGCAGCGCCCAGGGCGGGGTTTCCGCGAACGGGTTGCGCAGATCCGCAAAACTTGAGGTCACCAGATCAATGCCCAGCCCGCTCATCAGCTCCAGCGCCGACAGGCTTTCGCCCAGATGCGTTTTCAGCGCCTTATACAGCGCCAACCCCTCCGCCGGAGACCCAATCGCCAGAAACGCCGTCCCCGTCTCCGCGTCACGCGGTTTCAGCTTCAACGCCGCCGCCGTGATAATGCCCAAGGTCCCCTCGCTGCCAATCAGCAGGTGCCGCAGATCATAGCCGGTATTGTTCTTTTGCAGCGGCGCCAGCTCGTTCAGGACCGTGCCATCGGCCAGCACAGCCTCGATCCCAAGACACAGGTCCCGTGCATTGCCGTAGCGCAGCACTTGAATGCCGCCCGCATTCGTCGCCAGATTGCCGCCAATGCAACAGCTGCCCTTTGAGGCCATGCTCAACGGAAAGATCATATCGGCCTCCAAAGCCGCCGCATGGATGTTTTCCAGAATGCAGCCCGCCTCGACCACCATCACTGCGTCATCCGCGCTGATGTCCCGCACCGCGTTCATCTTCTCCAGTGACAGAATGACCGCGTTTTCATCGTCAATGGACAACTGCCCCGCAACAACGCCCGTGCCGCCGCTATAGGGCACCACGCCCACACCCTCAGCCGCGCAGAGCGTCACAATTTCCGACACCTGCGCCGTGCTGGTGGGCATCAGCACCAAAGCGCCCTGCCCTTCAAACCGCCCGCGTGGGTCCTCAAAATAGCGCGGCGCATCCGCCGGTGCCTTCCAGCCCGACGCGCCGACACAGGCCTTCAAGCGGTCCAGCAGCGCCTCAGAGGGCGCGGCAAACGCCATTTACAGGTCCATCTTCCGCAACCGCTGGATCAGCGAGGACGTGTCCCACCGCCCGCCACCCAGCTTCTGGACGTCCTTGTAATACTGATCCACCACTGCCGTCACAGGCAGCGACGCGCCGTTCTCGTCCGCCGTATCAAGGCAAATCCCCAGATCCTTGCGCATCCAGTCGACCGCAAACCCGTGCTCGAATTCGCCGTCCAGCATGGTCTCATAGCGGTTCGCCATCTGCCACGACCCGGCAGCACCCTGACTGATCACCTCCACCACGGCCTTGCCGTCCAGCCCCGCTTTCTCCGCAAAATGCAGCCCTTCCGAGAGGCCCTGCACCAACCCGGCAATGCAGATCTGGTTCACCATCTTGGTCAATTGTCCCGCGCCGCTTTTACCCAGCCGCTTGCACGCCTTGGCATAGGCCTGCATCACAGGCTCCGCCCGCGCGTATGCCCCCTCATCTCCGCCGCACATGATGCCAAGCTGGCCGTTTTCCGCGCCGGCCTGACCGCCCGACACGGGCGCGTCCACAAAACTCACCTGCTTGCCATCAGCCGCTGCATAAAGCTCCCGCGTGACCTTGGCCGACACGGTCGTGTGGTCCACAAAAATGGTGCCAGGTGCCATCGCGCCCAGCGCACCATCCTCGCCCAAGCACACGCTGCGCAGGTCATCATCATTGCCCACGCATGCCATCACGAAATCCGCGCCCTCAGCCGCGTCGCGCGGGGTTTTGCCCATGGTTCCGCCATGCTCCTCGACCCAGGCCTGCGCCTTGGCGGTGGTGCGGTTATAGACGCACACATCATGGCCCGCTTTGACCAGATGACCCGCCATCGGGTAGCCCATCACGCCTAACCCAAGAAAACTCACCTTTGCCATGCCGACCACCTTGCTGTTTGATTGAATTCCGCCGCTCAGGGATGATACATGGACCCCAAGGCGTCAAGAGCAGGAAATCCAATGTCGGCAGTGTTCAAGTGGTCGTTCCGTCTGTTTCTGCTGCTGGCTTTCCTCTTCGCATTGGCGTTTACCGTGGCCTACTATCTGGCCTCCCGGTCGCTGCCCGATTACGACGCCAGCTTTTCGGTGCAAGGCATCGGTGGAGAGGTCGAGATTGTGCGCAACAATTCCGGCGTCCCGCATATCTTTGCCGAGGCCGACACGGATGTGTTCTTCGGTCTCGGTTTTGCCCACGCGCAGGACCGCCTGTGGCAAATGACCATGCTGCGCCGTACCGCACAGGGTCGCCTGTCAGAGCTGTTCGGCCCGCGCACCGTGCAAACCGACGAGCTGTTGCGCCGCCTTGACCTCTACGGCCACGCGCAACGCTCCGTCGCCGCGCAGGACCCCGAAACCATGGCCATGCTCAACGCCTATGCCGACGGGGTCAACGCGTGGCTGCGCACGGTCAATGCACAGGCCCTTGGCCGCGGCGCACCTGAATTCTTCCTCTTTGCCCCCGACATTGCCCCCTGGCAGCCCGCCGACAGCATCGCCGTGGTCAAGGTCATGGCGCTGCAACTGTCAGGCCATCTCAGCGAAGAGGTCATCCGCGCCCGCGCCTCGCTCCTCTTGCCACCCGAACGGGTCGCGGATCTGGTCCCCGACGATCCCTCCAACGGCATCGCCGCGCTTGATTTCGCCTCGCTCTTTCAAGGCGAGCGCTTCCCGCAATTTGCCCAATCCACGCCGCGCGACCCGCTAAACCCGGTACAACCCCGCGCGCTCTCCGGCGCGTCCAACGCCTTTGCCGCCGCGCCGGTGCGCTCTGCCGCAGGCGGTACACTTCTGGCCAATGACCCGCATCTGGGCCTCAGCGCGCCGTCGATTTGGTATCTCGCCCGGCTTGATCTGGCCACAGGCGCCGTCATCGGCGGCACCATCCCCGGCATGCCCGTGGTGCTGACGGGCCGCACCGCGCAAACCGGTTGGGGCCTGACCACCGCCTATGTCGATGATCAGGACCTCTATATCGAGAAGCTGAACCCAGAGAACCCCAACGAGTACGAGACCCCCGACGGCTTCAAACCTTTCCGCACCCGTCAATCCATCATCGAGGTGGCCGAAGGCGCGCCCGTCACCCTCACCCTGCGCTGGACCGATAATGGCCCCGTCCTGCCCGGCAAGCATTTCAATCTCGGTGCGATCACCCCCGGCGGCTACGTCACAGCGCTCAGCTGGACTGCTCTTACCGATCAAAACACCTCGCTGCAGGCCGCGCTGAAGATCATGAAGGCCCAAGATATCCCCGCAATGATCGAGGCCAGCCGCGATTACGTGGCGCCCGCGCAGAACCTGACCATGGCGGATGCCGAAGATATCGCGTTGAAAACCATCGGCCATATCCCGCGCCGCAGCCCCGCGCATCAATCCCGCGGCCGCATCCCCTCGCCCGGCTGGCTCACCCAAAACCGTTGGCAGGGCGTCATGCCCGACGCCTCCAACCCGCTCTTTCAAAACCCCGAAGGCGGTATCCTGGGCAATACCAACAACAAGATGGTCGACCGCCCCTTCCCGAACCATGTCAGCCACAGCTATGGCGATACCCAGCGGGTTCAACGCTGGCGGCGGCTGATGTTGAACAGGCAGGTCCACACCCGCGACAGCTTTATCGAAGCGCAGCTTGATGACGTCTCCTTCACCGCACGCTCCCTTCTGCCTCTGGTCGCCGCAGATCTGTGGTTCATCGGCGAGGCCGCGCCCGATGGCTCTCCCGCACGCCAACGCCAGCAAGCGCTCGATCTGTTGGCCAGCTGGAACGGCGAGATGTCCGAGCACCTGCCCGAGCCGCTGATCTATGCAAGTTGGCTGCGAACCCTCCAGCAACGCCTGATCCGCGATGAAATCGGTCCCTTGGCGCAAGAGTTCGGCCATCTCGAGCCGCTCTTTATTGAACGCGTCTACCGCGACCTCGACGGCGCTTCGGTCTGGTGCGACGTCGTGCAATCCGCCGCCCCCGAGACCTGCGTTGATACCGCTCGTCAGGCGCTTGATGAGGCGCTTCTCACTCTCACCGAAAAATACGGACCCAATATCGAAAGCTGGCGTTGGGGCGATGCGCATGAGGCCACGCATGACCATCAGGTGCTGGGCCAAATTCCCGGTCTCAGCTGGTTCGTGAACATCCGCCAGTCCACCTCAGGCGGTGACAACACGCTGCGCCGCGGCCGCACGCGCGGCACCGGGCCAGAGCCGTTTCGCAACGTGCATGCCGCAGGTTACCGCGGGGTCTATGATTTCGCCGATCCCGAAAGCTCGGTCTTCATCATGGCCACGGGGCAATCGGGGCACCCGGTCTCGCGGCATTATGACGATCTTGGGGTGTTGTGGCGGCGCGGCGAATACATCCCCATGACGCTTGACCCCGCGTTGGCCCGCGCAGGCGCGGTGGGCACAAACAGATTGGTCCCAGCCCAGTGAGTATTTACCTGATCCGCCATGGCCAGTCCGCGTTTAACGCGGCCTTCACCGGCTCAGGTGATCCGATGATCTTCGACGCCCCGCTCACGGAACTGGGCATCACGCAAGCCGAGAGGGCCCGCGAGACCGTCAGGGCGCTGGGCATCACCCATGTGATCTGCTCACCGCTCACCCGCGCCATCCAGACCGCCCGGCTGATCTTCCCGGGTCACCCGCTCCAGGTCGAGGCAGAGGCCCGCGAGCATCTCGGCCATAGCTGCGATGTCGGCCTCTCGCCTGCGGCCTTGAAAGAAAATTTCCCCGATATGGCGTTCGACCACCTGCCCGATGTCTGGTGGCATCAAGGCCCGCTCAATGATCACGGCGTCCCCGAGGAGCCCCTGCCGGTCTTCGCCGCCCGCGTCAAAGCCTATGCGCAAGAGCTCCACAGCCGCGACACGCGCTCCTTGGGCGTCGTCTGCCACGGCCATGTTATCCGCGAAATGACCGGCTCCGACCCCGACAATTGCGATATCGTCCCACTGCTGCCCTAACCCATCACGCCCGTCACCAGCGCCATCCTCTAAACCGTGACAGCCTCCCCCCTATCACTGCTTCAAAAATACTCCGGGGGAGGAGCGCAGCGACGGGGGCAGAGCCCCACCCCGGCGACGCGCAAAGCGCGGCGCAACCAGTTCTAGCCAAACGCGCGCGTGGCCAGCACACCCGCACAGGCAGACACGCCCGTCAGGCACATCCCCCAGGTCACGTCTACGGCCACCATCTCCCAGCTCCAGCCCTTCGTGACGGCCAACGAGGTGAACTCATAGGTCCCGTAGGCTATCGCGCCAAGCAACGCGCCAGAGGCAAAGGTCCACAGGATAGACCGGTCATCCAGCAGCGCCGGTAGTGATACAAACCACAACAGCCCGCCAATATAGAAGGCGTAAAACACCAGCGCCGGGACGAAGCGCGGTTTGTCGAGGATCAACTCAGGCACATGCTTGTCGAAGACCGGCTTCACGATGTAGCTCAGACCCAGAAAATCCAGCGCAAGAAACACAATGAAAGTAGAGAAATAGAGGATGGCGTAGGTCATGGGCTCTCCTTGGGTGCGGCATGACCTATCGCGCGGGCTCCCGCTTTCAAGAGGCAGCAAACTCTTTGTCAAACCGCGCCTTCTGCGTCGCGGTCCAGGTCACGCTCAAAACAAACCCGTCTTCCGCCGCGTCCTCACTGTCCACCACGTCTTGCTCGAACAACCACGCGCGCTTGCGCCCCTCGTCAAAGCCGAACCGCAAGTCCTCCGAAACCGTGGCCTCCGTCACGTCCCGCGAGATGGCCTCCAGCAAAGGCTCCATCCCCGCGCCCGTCAGGGCCGAGGTCACAAAAATCCGCTCTTCCCGCGCCGCCGTGTTCTGACGGGCCTCCAGCCCGGCCGCGTCCAGCTTGTCGAGCTTGTTCCAGACTTCCAGCGTGGTGATCTCTTGATCCACCCCCAGATCGCACAAGATGCGCCGCACGTCATCGGCCTGCGCATCTGTCTCGGGATGCGAGATATCGCGCACATGCAGGATCAGGTCCGCTGACAGAACCTCTTCCAAGGTCGCCCGAAACGCCGCCACCAGCTGTGTCGGCAAATCGGAAATGAACCCAACCGTGTCCGACATGATGATTTCCACCCCATCAGGCAATTCGACAGAGCGCATCGTCGGGTCGAGCGTCGCAAAGAGCATGTCTTTCACCATCACATCCGCCCCCGTCAGGCGGTTGAACAGCGTCGATTTGCCCGCGTTGGTGTAGCCCACCAAAGCGACAATTGGGAACGGCACTTTGGCCCGCGCCGCGCGGTGCAGCTCGCGGGTCTTTACCGTCTTGGCCAGCTGCGTCTTGATCTTGTTGATCCGCTCGTCAATGGCGCGTCTGTCGGCCTCGATCTGCGTTTCACCCGGCCCGCCCACAAAGCCCAAACCGCCGCGTTGCCGCTCAAGGTGGGTCCAGGCCCGCACCAGACGCGTCCGCTGATAGGACAGTGCGGCCAGCTCCACCTGCAACACACCCTCGCGCGTCGCCGCGCGGTCTGAGAAGATCTCGAGGATCAGCCCGGTCCGGTCAAGGATCTTGACCTTCCACTCTTTCTCCAGGTTTCGCTGCTGCACGGGTGTCACAGGGCCGTCGATCAGGACCAGCTCGATCTCGTTGGCTTTGATGCGCGCCGCCAGCTCTTCGATCTTGCCGCTGCCAAAGAGCGTGCCTGCCCGGGTCTTGGGCAAAGGCACGACCTCATGGCCCACAACGTCCAGCCCCGGCAGCGCTACGCCCAACGCAACGGCCTCGGCCAATGCCTCCTCAGGGGCGCGGGCCGAGATGCTGTCTTTGGATTTCAGGTCGGGATGCAGCACCCACGCGCGGGTGGTGCTGCGCTCTTCAACTTCGAGAATTATTCGTCGCCTTCATATAGGCTGATCGGCGCGGATGGCATGATTGTCGAGATGGCGCCCTTGAACACCAGCTGCGACTGACCATCCCGGCGCAAAAGCACACAGAAATTGTCAAACCACGTGATCACGCCTTGCAGCTTCACCCCGTTGATCAAAAAGATCGTCACCGGGATCTTCTCTTTGCGGACATGGTTGAGGAAGACGTCTTGCAGGTTTTGCTTGTCAGCGGCCATGGTCTTGTGCCTTTTGGTCGGTTCTTATTTGCCGGTCAGGGGACACGCCAACAGGTGCGCAACTGCCCGAGTTCTTTACAAATTATGAAACGGCTGGCCGGAAACTACCAGCCCCGATTTTCAACCGGGTGCGCATCGGTGCAAAACCGTTGCTCAGGAGCGCCAGAAATCCGGGTTGAAAAGCGCGATAATCGCCAGTGTTTCCAGCCGTCCCACCACCATCGCGGCGATCAAAATGCCCTTTGCTGCGTCTGAGAGCGTCGCATAGGTCACCGCGTCCTCGCCGTCCAAAGAGGTATTTGCCAGCGAGATATCCGCCAACGGCCCGGTGGTCGACAAGGCCGAAATTGCAAAAGACGTGGCGGCCTCGAAATCCAGCCCCGTGGCGGTCAGCGCCAAGATCACCACGGCGATGGAAATGGCAAAAAGCATGAAGAAAATCCACGCAATGAACGCCCCTTCGCGCCGCACCTGACGCCCCAGCGCCCCCGCCGTCCCGATAGAGCTGGGATGGACCAGCCGCCCCATCTCCCGCGTGCCGTGTTTATACAGCGCGTAGACACGCAAAAGCCGCACGCCGCCCGCAGTCGTGGCGGCCCCGCCGCCCACGATGGCCAATCCCGCCAACACCAGCCCCGGCGTCGGCAGGCCGGACCAGGCGCGTGCGGCCTCCCAGTCATGGCTGGCAAAGCCGGTGGTGGTCAGAAAGGACATGACGGTGAACAGCCCGCCCCAGAACGCCCGGACAGAGGCCATCAGGTCCCCCTGCTCCTCATAATCAAACGCGCCGACCCAATGGCGCAGAAACAGCGCCAGCGGCAGAAGCGAGACGATCATCACCGTCATCCGCACCTCGCGGTCCTCCCGCAGCCGGGTCATGAACGGCAATCCTGCCTCGTTGCTGAAGACCTGCCGCGAGATGGCAAGAAACAGAAACGCGAAAATCAGCACTTCCGACCAGATGCCCACCTGCCACGGGTTCAACCCGCCCGAGGGCGTGATCCCGCTGGTGGCCAGCGTCGACATGGCCAGACACAGCGACAGAAACGGCGTCGCCCCCGAGATCACCAGCAAGACCCACAACGCGACCGTGGCCCCCAGATAGATCGGAAACAGTTGGCGGCTGAAGCGGATGATCCGCTCTGTCGGATCGCCCGTCCCCATTAGCTTGTCCGCGTTGGAGGATCGCGACACGGGCCGCAACACCTCGTAGCCGCCAAGGTTCAGTGGGGCCAGCACGGCAATCGCGGCCAGCAAGATCAGGTAGCCGCCCATCCAGCCCACAAGGGCGCGCCACAGGTGAATGGGCGAGACCACCCGCGACGGCGGCTCAATGATCGAGGCCCCTGTGGTGGTCAGCGACGAGACCATCTCGAAATAAACCTCAAAGAAGCTGATATTGCCAATCGCCTCGCGCATCGGCACGGCCAGCATGATCGGCAAGCCCGCATAGGCGGCGATCAGGGTCACCAGATGACCCCGCGCCACGTTGCTCTTGGGTTTGTTATATGTGGCCAGACCAATCAGCGCGGTCAGTACGCCAAACAGGATAGCGCTGTAGAAAAACGGCTGCGCGGTGCGGTGCAAATCCAGCGCCAAGGCATGCATCGCCGGGATCAGCATCAAGGCGCTGGCCACGCCCATCATCAGCACGAAAAGCGGCAAGTTGCGCAAAAGGCTCATGGCTCAGACGCCCTGCAGAGGGACAAGACCTGCCACCTAGAAGAACGTGATGGAGACCTGCAACAGTCGCTCCACCTCTGGGACGTCTTGCGCGAGCGCGAAAATAACGATCACGTCGCCCTCTTCGACACGGGTGTCGCCCGTCGGGCGGATCACCTTCTGGCCTTTCTGGATGGCGCCGACCAGCACGCCTTCGGGGAAGGAAATGTCGCTGATCTTCTGGCCCGTGATGGGCGAAGTCGACATCACCTGCGCCTCGATCACCTCTGCCTCGGCGTCGCCAATGGAATAGATCTGGCGCACCCGTCCATGGCGCACATGGCGCAAGATCGAGGACACCGTGGTCGCCCGTGGGTTGATATAGGCATCAATACCCAAAGGCTCCATCAGCGGGATCAGCGTCGGGTCATTGATCAGACAAATCGCCATCGGGCAGCCTTCCGCCTTGGCCCGCACAGCCGCCAGCAGGTTGGTCTTGTCGTCATCTGTCACGGCCAGCACCGCATCAGCCCGTGCGATATTCGCTTCATGCAGCAAATCCGCATTCAGGCCGTCGCCGTTCAGAACAATCGTGCGCTCCAGCGCATCCGCTGCCAGTTCGGCACAACGGCGGTTCTTTTCAATCACCTTGGCCCGGATCCGCTCCGTGCGGGCTTCCAGCGCCCGCGCCACGGCCAGCCCGACATTGCCGCCACCAAGGATCACAACACGTTCCTGCTTTTTCTGCGCCTTGCCGAAGATTTCCATGGCGCGTGCCACGTCGTCGGTGTGTGTCGCCAGATAAATCTCGTCATCTGCGAAAAGCTGGTCCCCCGCGCTGGGCGCAAACAGGCTGCGCTTGCGCCTGACGCCCACAACAGTGGCTCGCAGGGTTGAAAACAGGTCCGTCAACTGCCGCAGCGGCGTGTTCAGCACCGGGCAGTCTTCTGCCAACCGAATGCCCAACAGCTGCATTTGCCCGCTCAGAAAGCTCTCCGTGTCAAATGCCGCCGGGCTCGCGAGGCGCCGCAACGCGGCCTCCGCCACTTCGCGCTCGGGCGAAATCACCACGTCGATCGGCAAATGGTCCCGGCGATACAGGTCCGAGTAAATCGCCGTCAAATAGGATTGCGCCCTCAACCGGGCGATCTTGCGCGGCACAGAGAACACCGAATGGGCCACCTGGCAGGTCACCATATTGACCTCGTCCGAGAACGTGGCCGCGATAATCATATCCGCATCCCGCGCACCCGCCGCGTCCAGAATGTCGGGGTAGCTGGCATTGCCGGTGATGCCTTGAACGTCCAGCGTCTCCGTGGCCCGCGCCACCAGATCGGGGTTGTTATCGACCACCGTCACGCTGTTGTTTTCGCCGGACAAATGGCGGGCAATCTGCCACCCCACCTGCCCCGCGCCGCAGATAATGACCTTCATCGGCTACATCCCGTTTCCATATGGACTTCTATGCCTCAAGCGATGCTAATATAAAAGCATTACCGCGCTGCGGGTCTGCTTGTTTTGGTGACGTATTATGTTTCAATGGATGCGCGAAGTCCTCACCTCATTCGAGGCACAGGGTCCCGCTGGCGAATTAGCCTTCATCCTATCGGTTCTCTTGCCGCTTTTAGGTATGTTGGGCACGGTTTACGGCTTCACCCGACGGGCGGCGCGAAAACGCTACAATGCGGCGATCGAGACGCGCGACAGCTTGCAGCTGGAAAACAAAACCCTGAAGGAAAAGGTCGAGACAGAAGCCAAGCGGGTCGCCACGCTGGAGCAAAACGCGCCGGACACGTTTTTCTCCTCTGTCCGTCATGCCGAGCGCGATGGCAATGTGGGCCCTGCCGCTACCCAGTCAGAGCGCTATCTGGACTTCCATGCCAAAGGCCTGTCCCGGGCCTACAGCCTGCGCATGAGTGCCGAGATTGCCAACGCCGCCAAGGATGGTGGCCTCAGCTACGCTAATGCCCTTGCCTTCGCTCAAGCGGCCCGACTGAGCGATCCGGACAATGAACGTCTGGCTCAAATCATACCCGAGCTGAAGCAGGCCGTCGCTGTGTCCGCCGCTGGTGCACAGGTCAAGATCAAGGAAAACTCCGACCCGGCGCAGGCCGCCTTCGACGAATATCACGTGTTGCGCGGGCTGACCCAGAAGCAGCGCGATACCGGCAATGTTCTAATCTATGTCGAAACCGCGCAGGCCCTTGCCCGTCTGGCCAAACGTCTTTTCCCGGCGGGCTCCGTTCAGGCGCTTGATGGCGACTATTACGTTGCAGATGCGATGTTCTACAATGGCAAGACCGAGGATGCCGCAGATCAGGTCGACAAGGTAATCGCCGCCATCCCGCCTTTCACCCCGGGTTCACCTATGGCCGAATTCGATTGGCTGTTCAGCAACGCGGCAAATGTCTCCATCATCACCAGCATAGTGCAAAAAGATTTCCAGAAAGCTGCAAAAGTCGCGGCGAAGAAAGTCGAAAGACTCCGAGACCGTGCCCCTGAGAAGATGCAACTGGTGTCCCGTCTGCAATTGCTTGATCCTCGTTCGCGGCTGGAACAGGATCCCGCCCTGGGCGATGAAGGGATCGAGATTTGCAATCGCCTTGAGGAGATTGGCGCAACCGGGTCTGAGCTTGGCACCCCACAGAACAAAGTGTCCGAAATGCTTACAGGGCTTGGGCGCTCGGAAGAGGCCTTGGACTTTGCTGAAAAATCGCTGGCGAACCACAGGAAAGACATGCTCCCGACCAACGTCAATTTTCTGACTGCACAACGGGTTGTCGGTAAGTGCCTTGGCAATGTCGGCCGCTTTGACGAGGCGCTCGCTATTCTCGAGCCGCTGGCCGAGCGGCAGGCCCAGATCCTGCCGGATGGCCACTACGACCGACGGGTCACTGACGAGTTGATCCGCTTCAGCAGAGAAGGGCGCGCGAAGGCCCCGCAGGCCTAGCGCCCGCCTCTCTCACTCGCCCCCCGCATTCTCCAGCTCGTCCTGCACCTCGGCGATCCGGGCGCCTGCCTTGTTCGAGGTCACAACCCCCAGCGATTTCAGCTTGCGGTGCAAAGCAGAGCGCTCCATGCCGACAAAGGCCGCCGTCCGGGAGATATTGCCGCCGAAGCGGTTGATCTGCGTCATCAGATATTCGCGCTCAAACAGTTCACGCGCCTCGCGCAGCGGCAGTGTCGCCAGCGTGCCGCCGATTTTCAGGCCGTCGGATTGCTCCTCGCCCGCTTCCAGATCCGGCAGTTCCTTGGCTTCAATGTCGCCGGAGCTTGGCCCCAGGATCAGCACGCGCTCCATCACGTTTTTCAACTGACGGATGTTGCCCGGCCACGACATGGTCTGCAGCAGCGCGGCCGCGTCCTCGGAAATCTTGCGCAAAGGCAGGCCCTGCACCTTGTTGAACGCTTCCACAAAGAAATCGCCTAGCGATGGGATGTCCTCGCGGCGCTCTTCCAGCGATGGCACATGGATCGGCACCACGTTCAGGCGGTGATACAGCTCCTCGCGGAACCGGCCTTCGCGGATTTCCTCCGCCAAATCCTTGTTGGTCGAAGAGATCACCCGCAGGTCCACCTTCACCTTGTCGTTGCCGCCAACCCGCTGGAAGCTTTGCTCGACCAGCACGCGGAGGATCTTCGACTGCGTGCCCAGCGGCATATCCGCCACCTCGTCAAAGAACACCACGCCGCCATGCGCCTGTTCCAGCAACCCCGGCTCTACGCCACGCTCCGGGCTCTCCCGGCCAAAGAGCAGCTCTTCCATACGGTCAGGCTCCATGGTGGCGCAGTTCACCGTCACAAATGCCGCCGAGGCGCGGTTCGAATTGGCGTGAATATACCGCGCCGCGACGTCCTTGCCCGAGCCCGCAGGCCCGGTCAGCATCACCCGCCCGTTGGAATTCGTCACCTTCTCAAGCTGGCTGTGCAACGTGCGGAACGCGGCGCTTTCGCCGATCATTTCGGTGTTGGCCACGTCGCCGCGTTTCAGCTGCACGTTCTCTGCCCGCAGCCTTGAGGCCTCCATCGCGCGGGTGATCACCACCATCAGCTGGTCAATGTTAAACGGCTTCTCGATGAAGTCGTAGGCGCCTTGCTTGATGGCCGCGACTGCGATCTCGATATTGCCGTGGCCCGAGATGATCACCACCGGTATTTCCGGCGTGTCGCGTTTGACATGTTTCAGGATGTCGATCCCGTCCATCGCGCTGTCCTTCAGCCAGATGTCCAAAATCATCAGCCCCGGAGGCTCCTTGTTCAGCTCCTCCATACATTCCTCTGAGGTGCCTGCCAGCCGCGTGCTGAACCCCTCGTCCTTCAGAATGTCCGAGATCAGCTCTCGGATGTCGCGCTCGTCATCAACGATTAGAATGTCACTCATGGGGTCTGCTCCTCTTGATTTTACTCCGCGGCTCGGGCCACGGTTTTGCTGCGGGACACGTCCCCCAGAAGCGGCAAGATGATCTCTGCCTGCGCGCCTCGGTGGTCGCTCCCGTCGAACGGGTCTGCGGTTTTTAGCGACAAGGTGCCGCCATGCTCTTCAATGATCTTGCGCACGATAGGCAGGCCAAGGCCGGTGCCCTCGTCGCGGGTTGTCACGTAAGGTTCAAACAGGCGGGCGCGGTCTTCCGGCAGCCCGATCCCGTTATCTGAAATCGTCAACAACGCTGTCTCTCCGCGCCCATCGACGACAACGCGTATTTGCGGTTTGAACCCATCCGGCGCGCCCTTTTCACGATAGGTTTCAATCGCTTCGCCTGCGTTCTTGATCAGGTTGGTCAGCGCTTGGCCAATCATGGTCTGGTCCAACTCGGTTTCCAGATGCTGTGCAGACGCCTCCAGCGTGATCTCCACCTCCGGCTGGCCCGCTTGCTGCAATACCACCGCGTCGCGCACCAGATCCATCAGGTCCGCCTTGCGCATCTCAGGCTCCGGCATCCGCGCGAATTTCGAGAACTCGTCAACGATGCGGCGCAGATCCCCGGTCTTGCGCACGATCACATCCGTATATTGCTCCAGCGCGTCCAGCTCGTCGCCCGCCAATGGGGTGAACTTGCGCTTCAACCGCTCGGCGGCCAGTTGAATAGGCGTCAGCGGGTTCTTGATCTCATGCGCGATCCGGCGTGCCACATCGCCCCAAGCGGCCATTTTCTGGGCCGAAACCAGATCGGTCACATCGTCAAAGGCCACAACAAACCCCTCGGGCGTGCCGTCCTGGCGCAGCCGGGTGGCCATCCGCACCAACAGGCTTTCCAACTGCCCGCGCCGGGTCACCTTGATCTCCATCTGCGCGGTCTCGGTACGGGTCTCTTGCAACCGCTCCAACAGCGTCACGAATTCCGGTGCTACGTCGCCAAGCTGTGTACCTGTGTGATCATCCTCACCCAAATCCAACATCCGCCGGGCAGATCGGTTCAGGATCGTCACCTGACCCGCAGCGTCCAGACCAATCACGCCCGCCGTGACAGAGGACAGCACGGAATCAAACAACCGCCTGCGCCGCTCAATCTGCGCAGTGTTCTCCAGAAGCGTCGCCCGCTGCCCTTTAAGTTGATGCGTCATCTGGTTGAAAAGATTGCCCAAAAGCTCAATCTCGTCACCGCTGTCAGCGGGGATTACCTGCGCATCCAGATCACCTGCCCCAACCTTCTGAGCCGCCTGCGCCAAGCGCCCCACGGGCCGCGCCAGCCGCTCTGCAAACCACAGCCCAAGCCACATGGCCGCGAGGATCAAGATCAGCGCAAACCCCAGATAGAGCAGCCCGAAATCCAGCAGCAGCCGCCCCCGGTCCCGCTCGAGCTGCTCATAGAGCCGCACGTTTTGTTGCGTGTCATCCAGCAGCGCGAGGATCTCGCCATCCACCGTGCGCGAGACATACAGGTAGCGATCCACGAAACCCGGCACCGCCAGCAGGGCCCGGAATTCATTGTTCACCCAATCCTCGATGATGTTCAGATCACCCGCCCGCGCGGCGGCCAGTGTCTCTTCGTCAGGGGTCTCGAAATCAAATAGGTAGCTGCGCGCGCCCCGCGCCTTCAGCTGCCCTGTGCCGTCGATGATGAACGCCTCTTTCAGGCCCCGCTGCACCTGTTGCTGTGCCTGCGTCAGCACTTCCGGCAGGCTTCTATCGTCAATGTTTACATTGGCTTGTCGGGCGACACTCAAGTACCCTGCCAACCTGCGCGTGTCTTCGGCCAGCGTGTTGCGCTGCTCGCCTTCATAGGCCTGCGCCGCCGCCAGCGAGCTGCCAACCACATTGCGCACCCGGTCCGAGAACCAGCCCTCAAGGCCAAAGTTCAGGGTCACAACTGCAAAGATCGCCACAAGCACAGTCGGGACCAGCGCCAGCAGGGTAAACACGCCCGTCAGCCGCAAGTGCAGCCGCGAGCCGGCGGCCGCCTCGCGCCGTTTCACGATCAGGCGGGCGATGGTCATGAAGACCAGACCCGCGATAACGAGCACGTAAACGAGATCAGCGAGCAGGATAAAGCGGATGCCTTTCGAGGTCGGGTCCAGATCAAAGGGACCAAAGCCAAGATAGGTGACGACAGCCAGAAATGGCCCGAGGACCACCAGTCCAAGGGTCGACAGATTACGGAATCTGCGCTTCTTTCTTAACTGATTCAGCCTGTCCCAGGACGCCAGCCCTGCACTGCTTTTCATCTGCTTTCCACCACTTGCCACTCTTTATTGATGTGATCTCTGAACAACAGTGCTGTCCTTTCGCCACGGTGACTGTGGCGTTTTTACATCAATTTGCGGCGGCGTGTCACGTGAATATCCAGATCTGTAACCTTTTTTCTCAAAGTATTCCGGTTGATCCCCAGAAGGTCCGCGCACTTGGCCTGATTTCCGGCAGTCGCATCCAGCGCAATCTCCAGCAAAGGCAGCTCCACCTCCCGCAGGATCCGGCCATAGAGCCCCGGCGGCGGCAACACGCCGCCATGCAGGTCAAAGTAGCGCCGAAGATGCTTGCCCACGGCAGCAGACAGCTTTTCGGCATCGCCGCCCCCGATCAAAGGCTCAATCTCGGGCTGGTTGCCCAGCACCATCTCTACTTCCGCATGGCCGATCTCTTGTTCCTGCGAGGTCACAATCAGGCGGCGCACGGTGTTTTCCAGCTGCCGCACATTGCCGGGCCAGCTATAGGCGCGGATCATCTCCCGCGCCTCGCGGCTCAGCACCTTATGCGGGGCCCCGTCGCGCTCCGCCCGTGCCAGAAAATGGTCCGACAGCAGCGGGATGTCGTCGACCCGCTCGCGCAGCGACGGGATGTTCAGCGTCACACCGCAGAGCCGGTAAAACAAATCCTGCCGCATCTCGCCCCGGTCCAGCTTGTCGTTCAATGATTGCTGGCTCGACGCCATGATCCGCGGTGCGTCATCGGTCAGGCTGTCGAGCATCCGCACCAGCCGCGCCTGCGCCTCCTCGTCATAGTCCCCGACCTCGTCAAACAGGATCGAGCCGCCCTTGGCCCGGCTCAAAATCGCCGCTGGCCCGTCAATATCCGCCAGATCCTTCGGGGTCGCCGTCACGAACGGCAACGTCCGCCGGTCGGAGAAATCATGGATCGCCCGCGCGATCAGGCTTTTGCCCGTCCCGCTTTCTCCGGTGATCATCACCGCCAGCTCCGTGTTCACCACTTGCGCCACCAGCTTATAGAGGGCCTGCATCGCAGGCGTCCGCCCGATCAGGGGCAGCTCGTCGCCATTTTGCGCCGCCTCCGAAGGTTCCGCCACGCTGCGGGCCATCACGCGCTTGCGCTCCAGCGCGCGGTTGGCGCGTTTCATAAGGTCCGGCAGGTCGAACGGTTTGGGCAGGTAGTCGTAGGCATCCGCCTCATTCGCCGCGATCGCCGTGGTAATCGTGTTCTGAGCCGAGATCACAATCACCGGCAGGCCGGGCCGCAGCTGCAGGATCTCCGGCAGCGCCTCGATCCCGTTGCCGTCCGGCATCATCACGTCCGAGATCACCAGATCACCCTTCCCTTCACCCACCCAGCGCATGAGCGTCGTCAAAGAAGAGGTCGCATGGACCTTGCACCCGGCCCGCGTCAGCGCCTGCGTCAAAACGGTGCGGATGGTGCGGTCGTCATCGGCGACCAGAACTGTGCCGTCCATCTAATTCTCCTTCTCAGTAAGCTGCTCTGGCTCGGTCGGTTTGGGGGCGAGCGGCAGGGAAATGCGAAATACAGTTCGCCCGGGCACGCTGGACACGGCGATCCAGCCGTCATGCTCCGAGACGATTTTTGAAACCAGTGCCAGCCCCAGCCCGGTGCCGTTTTCACGGCCCGACACGAACGGCTCGAACACGTCACCGGCAAGGGAGGGCGGCAGGCCCGGCCCGTCGTCAATCACTTCGACGTTCAGCGGCACCGACACCCGCGTGCCATCCGGCCGCGCCACCCTCAGAGATTGCTCATAGAACGTGCGCACCGTGATCGTGCCGCCTTGCAACTGCGCCTCAGCGGCGTTTTTCAGCAGGTTCAAAAACACCTGCACCAGCTGATCGGGGTCCGCGAATGTCGGGGGCAACGAGGGGTCGTAATCCTCATTGATCTTCATATGCGCCCCAAAGCCCACGGCGGCTGATTTGCGCACCCGGTCCAGCACGTCATGCAGGTTCACCGCGCGGCGCTCCGGCGGGCGCAAATTGCCAAACTGCTCCACCTGTTCCAGCAACTGCACGATCCGGCGGCTCTCTGTGACGATCAGGTCGGTCAGTTCCTGATCCGCAGGCTCGAGGTTCATCGACAAAAGCTGCGCGGCCCCGGTAATGCCCGCCAGCGGGTTCTTGATCTCATGGGCCAGCATCTCGGCCATGCCAATGGCAGATTTGGCGGCGGTCTTGCTTTGCAGCGCCTGCCCGATCTTGTCGGCAATCTCGCGCGGCTTCATCAGGATCAGGATATATCCGGGCCGGTCGATCAGGTTGGAAAACTGGATATTGCACTGCACCGGCGCCCGCTCGCCCGATCCCACATCGACATTGTTCACAAACAAGGGTGCGTCGTCGCGCCGAATGCGCAGCACCGCCTCATCCAGCGGCGCATCCACGTGGATCATGTCCCAGACGGGCCTTGTTTTCAGCGACCGGGCCGACAGGTTCAAGAATGTCTCCATCGCCGTGTTGGCCTCGACAATCATGTTGTCAGGGTCGATCACCACGCCCGGCAGCGGCAGCGAGGTCCAGAGCGTGTCGAAGAAAGGCGCGTTCATCTCGCTCATGCCGCAACCTCCTGCGGGCTGAGCGCGTCGCCTATTAGTCGCAATACCCGCGCAGGCTGTTTGGTGGTCAGCACCTCGCGGCGCAGGGCTGCAGGCGTGCCCGCGTAATCCATGTACCACCCCAGATGCTTGCGAGAGACCCGAGGCCCCAGCACCTCCCCGTAAAAGCTCTGCATCGCTTCATAATGCCCGCGCACCAGATCAATCAGCGCGGCCCCCTGTGGCGCCTCTGGCGGCGTATGGCCCTGCAGCTCGGCAGCCACCTGCGCCAAAAGCCAAGGCCGCCCCTGCGCGCCGCGTCCGATCATCACGCCATCTGCGCCAGACAGCTCTAACGCGGTAGCCGCCGTCGCCGCATCCACAATGTCACCATTCGCAATCACCGGGATGGAGACCGCGTCTTTCACGGCAGCAATCGCCGCCCAGTCAGCATGGCCCTTGTAGAACTGGCACCGGGTGCGGCCATGAATGGTGATCATCTTGATCCCCGCCGCCTCCGCCCGTTTGGCCAGCGTGGGCGCGTTGAGCAGCGCATCGTCCCAGCCCAGCCGGGTTTTCAACGTCACTGGCAGATCTGTTGCCTCAACCACCGCCTCGATCAATGTCAGCGCATGGTCGAGATCACGCAGCAGCGCCGAGCCGGAATAGCCGCTCACCACCTTCTTGGCGGGACAGCCCATGTTGATATCAATGATCTTCGCGCCATTGTCGGCCACCATCCTAGCGGCTTCGGCCATCCAATGCGCCTCCCGGCCCGCCAGCTGCACGGCGGTGTTGGCGCTGTCAAAGCCCAGCTCCGCCTTTTCGCGCACACCCGGCTTGGCCTGCACCATCTCCTGGCTTGCCACCATCTCCGAGACGACCAGCCCGGCCCCGAACCCAGAGACGAGATCGCGAAACGGCAGATCCGTGATCCCGGCCAATGGGGCCAGAAACACCGGGATATCAATCTGAGTATTTGCCAGCGAAATGGTCAAACGCTTAATCCTTGAGCAGCGACGCCTTTTTGCCCGTAAATTCAAAGGGCCGCAACGCCGAGCGCCTCACAATTGGGCGGAATACCGCATCTGCCTGTTTTTTAAGCACATCAACTGCCCGTTGCCCCCAACGTGGCGAAACCATAGAGATAAAGCGGCGTATCCGTAAAAACAGACGAGCGAATAATGGATGTAAGAACAGGCAACGGCTTCGACGTGCACCGCTTCGGCCCGGGTGACCACGTCATGCTGTGCGGCGTCGCCATCCCGCATGATCGCGGGTTGCAGGGCCATTCCGACGCAGATGTCGGCCTGCACACCATCACCGACGCCATCTACGGCGCCCTCGCGATGGGCGACATAGGCCAGCATTTTCCGCCTTCGGATCCGCAATGGAAGGGCGCAGAAAGTCACATTTTCTTGACCCACGCCGCAGGTCTTGTCCGCGAGCGTGGCTTCACCCTCACCCATATCGACTGCACCCTGATTTGCGAGCACCCCAAAGTTGGACCGCATGCGCGAGCTATGCGCCACAAGCTACAGGAATTGCTGGATATTTCGTTGGACCGCATCTCCGTTAAAGCCACCACGTCCGAGCGTCTCGGCTTCACTGGTCGCGGTGAGGGCATCGCCTGTCTGGCCACAGCCACCTTGGTGAAACCATGATCGCAAAACTCATCGCCACCGTCGCCTATGTCGGTTTCGCAAAACCCGCCCCCGGCACATGGGGCTCCGCCGCCGCCATTCCATTCGCATGGGTGATCTGGCTCGTCGGCGGCTGGCCCCTCCTGGCCGTAGCCATCGTCGTGGGCTTCCTCAAGGGGTGGTGGGCCACCGCCAAATACATCGCGAACGGCGACAATCACGACCCGTCCGAGGTCGTCGTCGACGAGCTGATCGGCCAATGGATTGCGCTTTTGCCTGTCGCCATCGGGGCCGCCCACGCGGGCGTGTCCTTCTGGGCGCTCTGGCCCGGCATTCTCACCGCTTTCGTCGCCTTCCGCCTGTTTGACATCTGGAAGCCCGGCGCCGTCGGTTGGGCCGACCGCCGCGGAGACGCGCTGGGCGTCATGCTCGACGACGTCATCGCCGGGGTCTTTGCCGCCGTGATCGTCCTTGCCGGGGCTTATATCTCCCATGGATGATCTCGCCGACGATCTGGCCCGTCAGGTCCTCGACAAAGCCCGCGCCAAAGGCGTCACGATCACCACCGCCGAAAGCTGCACTGGAGGCCTGATCGCCGCCGCGCTGACCGCCATTCCCGGCAGCTCGGACGTGTTCGACCGCGGCTTTGTCACTTATTCCAACGCCGCCAAGGTCGAGATGCTCAACATCGCGCAAACCACCCTCGACGCCCATGGCGCGGTCTCCGAGGAAATCGCTGCCGAAATGGCCTTCGGCGCCCTCGCCCGCTCCAAAGCCACCCTCGCTGTCTCCGTCACCGGCATCGCAGGCCCCGGCGGGTCGGAGCACAAACCCGAGGGCCGCGTCTGTTTCGGCCTCGCTCAAGCTGGTCCCGGCCACACCGAAACCGTCGAGTTCGGCCCCCTCGGCCGCACACAAGTCCGCGACGCCGCGACCCGGCACGCGCTCACTCTGCTGCTGAAAGCGCTCTGACTCCAAACCGCCCGAAAAATCGCCATGCCGCCGCAAGGCTGCTCAAAATTCGGGCAGTTCTGGTTTTGCCACTTCTGAAGGCACAGCCATAGGCAAATGCCTCTTTTATTTGCGCCGCGAAGCCGCTTTGAGCCTCTCAACACAAAAGACAACCGAGGGGGACGACGCCATGGTGGGTGCAGATACCGCATGGATTATTGTAGCGACAGCACTGGTGCTGTTCATGACTTTGCCGGGGCTGGCGCTGTTTTACGGGGGCCTCGTGCGCGCTCGAAACGTGCTGTCGGTCTTCATGCATTGCTACGCCATTGCCTGTTTGATGAGCGTGCTCTGGCTGGCCGTTGGCTACTCCATCGCCTTTGGCGGCGGCACGTCGGGTTACTGGGGTGGGCTGGACAAGATGTTCCTCGCGGGCATCGACGCAGACACGCTGTCGGGCACCCTGCCCGAGGTTCTGTTCTTCGCCTTCCAGATGACCTTCGCGATCATCACACCCGCGCTGATCGTCGGCGCTTACGTGGAACGGATCGGCTTTGGCTTTGTTCTGACCTTCTCCGGCCTCTGGATGCTGCTCTGCTACGCACCTGTGGTGCACTGGATCTGGGGCGGCGGCATGATGGCTGATGGCGGTATCTTCGGCGAGGTTGGCGTGCGTGACTTCGCAGGCGGCATCGTGGTGCATGAGACCGCAGGCCTTGCGGCTCTGATCCTCGCTATTTTCCTGGGCGCCCGCAAAGACGCCTCCAAGCCGCCGCACAATCCCGGCATGGTGATGATCGGGGCAGCCATGCTCTGGGTCGGCTGGTTCGGCTTCAATGGCGGCTCGCAGCTGGCAGCCGATGGTGGCGCGGCAATGGCGCTGACCGTCACGCATATCTCTGCCGCGACCGCGTCGCTGACATGGGCGCTGTGGGAGAAGTTCAAATTCGGCAAGGCCTCCCTCGTGGGCATGGTCACCGGCACAATCGCCGGTCTGGCCTCCATCACGCCCGCTTCAGGCTTTGTGGGTCCGGTCGAGGCGCTGGTGATCGGTGCTGTCGCAGGCGTCCTGTGCCAGGAAGGCGTCAACCTGATCCGGAACACCTTCAAGATCGACGACACGCTAGACGTGTTCGCGGTCCACGGCGTCGGCGGTATCTTCGGGACAATCATGATCGCGGTCTTCGGCCAAGGTGCATGGGTGGCCCAACTGGGCGGCCTCGCCGTGGTAGGGGTTTACACCATTGTTGTGACAATCGTGCTGGTTAAGCTGGTCGGACTGGTCACACCGCTGCGCGTCAATGAGGAAACCGAGACAACCGGCCTCGACCTCGCCCAACATGGCGAACGCGCCTATGACATCACCTCGTAACACGAGGTTCAGGAACTCTCCCTGAAACTGGGCGTCCACCATTGGTGGGCGCTCTTTTTGGTGTATAGGGTAGGTAAGACCAAGCGCATCCAGAAAGCATGCTGATGAAACCTGCCCTGCAATGACCAAGGACTATTCCGCCTTCATGCCCGGCGCGGGCACGCCCAAGCCGGAGCGCTCTACCATCGACGCCTTGGGCTGGCAGGCCTTCTTCTCCGCCCAACTCAGTATTGAAGAACTGACCGACACGCCGCCCATCCGCGTGGTCGAGGTGCACCGCAACACATTGCGCATCACTGGCAATGAGATCAGCGACACCATCCCGCACGCCTTTGACGCCACGGTCGGTGACTGGCTGCTTTATGATCCCGCCATCGGCAAACCGACCCGGCTGCTCGAGCGCAAGAGCCTGATCAAGCGCCGCGCCCCCGGCCATGACCGCTCCATCCAACTGATCGCCGCGAATATCGAGACCGCCTTCATCACCACATCCTGCAACGCCGATTTCAACATTGCCCGGCTGGAGCGCTACATCGCCCTCGCCTTCGAGGCAGAGATCGACCCGGTGATCCTGCTCACCAAAGCCGATCAGGTCGACAGCGCTGACGACTACATCGCGCAGGCACAGACGATCTCGGCCGAAATACCTGTCATTGCACTCGATGCCCGCAACACCGACCCGCGCGGCAAGCTGGCCCCGTGGTGCGGCCCCGGTCAGACCGTCGCGTTCTTGGGCTCATCGGGTGTGGGCAAGTCGACCCTGACCAACGCGCTGACCGGACGCCGTGACATCGCCACACAAGAGATCCGCGAAGACGACGCCCGTGGACGCCACACCACGACCAGCCGCCAGCTGCATGTCATCGAGGGCGGCTGCGTCGTGCTCGACACGCCCGGCATGCGGGAGCTGCAACTCACTGACGCCACCTCCGGCATCGAAGAGGTCTTCGCAGACCTTCATGCCCTCTCCGCGCAATGCAAGTTCAACGACTGCCAACATGACACTGAACCCGGCTGCGCCGTCACCGCCGCACTTGAGCGCGGCGAGATCGACGCCGCCCGCATGGCCCGGTGGCGCAAGCTGATGGCTGAAGAAGAATTCAACACCGCCAGCCTCGCCCAGCGCAAGACCAAGGACAAAAACCTCGGCAAGCTGATCAAGCAGATCAAAAAGACCAAACCTCGGAAGTGACATGAACCTCAGAAAGCTCGACGGCAGTTTCGGCATCTGCCAATTGCCTCCGGATGCGAAGACCCCCGATTGGGCCGACGGTCCCGGCTTCACCGCGCAGATCCGCTCCGACGACGAGCTGACCATTCTGTGCCGCTCAGACCGGATCCCCGCAGATCAGAAATCCGATCTGGGCTGGGCCTGCTTTCGCAGCATCGGGCCATTCGCGTTCGATCAGGCCGGGATCGTCGCGTCGCTCATCACTCCGATTTCCGGGGCCGGAATTGGTGTCTTCGTGGTGTGCACTTTTGACGGCGAGCACATCCTCTGCCCAGAGACCGAATTCGAGAAAGCGGCAGAGTTGCTGACCAAAGACGGACACGTGTTTGTCGAAGGCTGAGGCTCCCGTTTCGGAGCTCGGTCAAAAATTTTCGCACGGGGCGGCAAGAATTTTCCGCCCCCTGAAAATCGCCGATAACCTTTCGGAATGGTTAATAAATTCGCCGCAGAGTTTTGTACAAATTGGGTTTTGGCCCGAAATATTTGACCCCATTTTGTACAAAACGCGTCCGCGCCCTTGACCAGAGCCCGTAAATGCCCATCTATGTAAATGTGAATAACATTAACTTAACAAACAGGAGCACCCACATGACGACCCTCACCCACAGGTCCCCTTCCTGGCTCGCTCGCGCTGAGATGTGGCTCGACGAAAGAGGCAAAGGTGCCTGGATCGCCGCCATGGTTCTGGGCTTTATCTTCTTCTGGCCCGTTGGCCTCGCCCTTCTCGCCTACATGATATGGAGCAAACGCATGTTCAACAGCTGCGCCACCCGTCGCAAGACTCATTCCCCTGCCCGTTCCGCCGGTTTCAAATCCTCAGGCAACACGGCCTTTGACACTTACAAAGCCGACATGCTGAACCGTCTGCAAGACGAGCAGCACGCATTTGAGACCTTCTTGGAACGCCTGCGCGAAGCCAAGGACAAGTCCGAGTTTGACGCCTTCATGGATGAACGTGCAGAGGCTGCAAAAGCCCCTAAGGAAGACGACAAAGAAGACGCGTAAGCCTCTGGTTTCTTTGCACGAATGACGCGCGCCACCTGTTGGCGCGCTGCACCCCAAACAGCACCCCCCTTCACATTCGAGGCCCCAGCCCCCATGTCCATTGCCATGACACAAACACAGCTTCCCGACCCGGTCACCCAAGCCGAGTTCTACGCAGGCATCCCTGCCAAGCGTCTTTTGGCATGGGGCGTCGACATCACCTTGATTGGCATCCTGACGGCCATCGTGGCGACCCTGCCGCTCTTTATTGGGTGGTTCTTTTACCCGCTGATCTTTGCGGTTCTGAGCTTCATTTACCGGGTCTCGACCATCACCTCAGGCTCGGCCACATGGGGCATGCGCCTCTTTAATATCGAGCTGCGCAACCGCGAGGGCCAGCCCCTTGATGGCACCGAGGCCGTGATGCACACCGGCGCCTACATGGTCGCCTCGGCCTTCTTCCTGCCGCAGCTGATCTCGGTGATCCTGATCGCCGTATCCCCCAAATCGCAAGCCCTCCACGACCACCTCTGCGGCACCGCTGCGATCAACAAACCGCAACGTTACTAGGTCACTGAAACATAGACCTAAAAAGGGTTTGTCCGGATGCGCCTGCGTTGCTAGGCTCATCGGAACTTTAGGACATTCCCGCTGCTATGCGCCACACGCTTCCAATTGCTCCGCAGTTCTATGTGACTGCTCCACAATCCTGTCCGTACCTTGAAGGTCGCAGGGAGCGGAAGCTGTTTACTGCCCTGCAGGGCGAGCACGCGACCACGCTGAACAATGCCCTTTCAAAACAGGGGTTTCGTCGGTCGCAGAACGTGCTCTACCGCCCCTCTTGTGCGGAGTGTTCTGCCTGTCTGTCTGCACGGATCCGGGTGGCCGATTTTAAGCTGTCAAAGTCCCAGCGCCGTATCATGAAGCGCAACACCCACCTTGACCGCGTCGCGACCAGCCCTTGGGCGACCGAGGAGCAATACGACCTCTTCCGCCGCTATCTCGAGTCCCGCCACGCCGATGGCGGCATGGCCGACATGGATATTTTCGAGTTCGCCGCCATGGTCGAAGAGACACCAGTGAAAAGCCGTGTGGTGGAGTATTGGGACCGGAATTCGGCCATCGATGAAGAGCTGATCGCGACCTGCTTGACCGACGTGCTCGATGATGGGTTGTCGATGGTCTATTCCTTCTACAACCCTGATATGTCTCGAAATTCGTTGGGCACGTACATCGTGCTCGACCATGTGCGCATCGCACAGGAAGCTGGGCTGCCGTATGTCTATCTAGGCTATTGGGTCCCCGGCTCGCCCAAGATGGGCTACAAGGCCGGTTTCTCTGCATTAGAGGTGTTCCGCAGCGGCGATTGGCATGACATCCAGGACGGCCACGACTACGCTGCAGAGACGCACCCGCTGGCCGTAGACCCCATAGCCGAGCAAGTCGCGCGCATCACCCTGCCCGACACACGCGCACCGAAAGAGTAAGCGTTTCCGATACCCTCAAACGAAAACGGCGCCCCGCGAGGCGCCGTTTTTTCCGTGTCTGTTCAGAGCCCTGAGATCAGCCGCCCAGTAGGTTCGGCACGATCGTCACCACGCCCGGGAACATCGCGAGCAGCAGCAAGCCCAGAACCTGGATCAGCACGAACGGGATGATCCCACGGTAGATATGACCTGTGGTGACCTCCTTCGGAGCCACGCCGCGCAGGTAGAACAACGCAAAGCCAAAGGGCGGCGTCAGGAAGGAGGTTTGCAGGTTCACCGCGATCATGATTGTCACCCATTTCGGGTCCATCGTGCCTCCATAAATGACGGGACCCACGATGGGGATCACGATGTAGATGATCTCCAGAAAATCGAGCACGAAGCCCAGAATGAACAGCACCAGCATCACGATGATGAAGACCTGAAACTCACTGTCAAAGCTCTTCAGGAACTGCTGAATGTAATGCTCACCCCCAAAGGAGATCACAACGAGGTTCAGCAATTGCGAACCGATCAGAATGGTGAAGACCATGCTCGTGACCTTCGCCGTTTCCCGCACCACCGGGCTGAGAACCCCGTTGGAGAACAAAACCCAGCAGCCAAAGAGAATGCCAAAGATCGCAAAGAGATAGGCGGCCTTCGCGATGATAAAGGCCAGCATGTTCTCAAAGGTGACAGCCTCGATGTTGACGCGCAGGTCGAAATTGACCCCGACAAGGATCATGACCACGACCGCAAAGGTTGCCATCAGGATGATCTTACCCGACTGGCCCGTGTCTTGCAGCTTGCGGTAGGCTGCCAGCAGGATCGCACCCCCTGCCCCAAGCGCCGCCGCAGGCGTGGGGTTGGTGATACCTCCGAGGATAGAGCCGAGCACCGCGACGATCAGAACCAGCGGCGGGAAGACAACCTTCAACAACTCGTTCTTGCCGAGCGAGACAGCGGCATGCCTGACCCCATAACCGATCATCATGAGAGGCAGGATCAGCAGCAGGACCGTACTCCCCGGCGAGGTCACCGGCGTGATCAGCAATATGTCAATCAAAAGCGCCAACAGGATACCCAAGGCACCAATGATGAGCGGGCGACGATCTGCGGAAGGCCCTACGCCACGCGCGATAGCAAAGACAAGCGCCATGAGAAGCAAGCCAGCAGCGATGCCGGTGCCCACAGGGGCTGCGTCATCAATCTTGGCAAGAATAGCCTCTCTTAACTCGTCTTCAGTCAGCTTGACGGATTCCTTGATACCGCCTGCATCATCGATCGCCGCTTGCTCGGCCAGAGCAGTTTCCCACGCTTCGATGCCGTGCAGATCGATCATTGCTTCCTGACAGCTGTCGCTGACATTGGTCCGCAGCGAGGCAGTTTGGCCCGCATCCGAGAAGCTGTCGACGACCACGTTCTGGCTGCCGAAGATGCCGACGTTGATCATCAAGATGAAGCCCACAATCAGCCCAACAGGCGCGAAGAGGAACCACGTTAGGGCCTCAGATTTTGAGACCGGTTCGCTGTTGGATGAGCCGAGTTCTACGGCAGGTGCTTTGGACGGATTAAACAGCGCATACCCAAAGGCGTAGAGGCCGTAGAGCACCGCCAGAAGGATGCCGGGCAATAGCGCCGCCTGGAACAAGGTCCCGACGGAAACAACAGCAGGCTCGCCAAGATAGGTTAGCGCATCAGAGCAACCAACTTCTTGCGCACGGGCTTCTTGTGCTGCGGAATACAAATCGCCTGCAAGCGTTCCCAGAAGCACGATCACGATCGAGGGCGGGATGATCTGGCCCAGAGTACCGGACGCGGCGATAACGCCGGTGGCCAGCTCGGGCGAGTAATTGTTACGCAGCATGGTGGGCAAGGACAGCAGGCCCATGGTCACCACGGTCGCACCCACGATACCGGTAGACGCCGCGAGGAACGCGCCGACAACGACAACAGAAACAGCAAGACCGCCCGGCAATGGCCCGAAGACCCGTGCCATAGTCGTGAGCAAGTCGTTGGCGATCTTGGAGCGCTCCAGCGTGATCCCCATCAACACGAACATGAGCACCGCCAACAGTGTCTCGATGGAAGCACCAGCCAGCACACGCTCGTTCATACGGTTCACAATGAATGACACATTGCGGTCGAGCGCGGTTTCCCAGCCCTGCAGGAAGACCGGCTGATCTATTCTGGGTAGGTCGGGATACCTGAAGACCGATATCGTTTCTTGTTTCACGCCCTCCGCGAGGACGGCGGCGAACTCCGCCGAATTGGGGTCAATTGCCTGGTGTATGAGAAGCCCGGCGCTGTCGAGCGCTGCGATGATCCCAAAGGAAATAACAGCAGAGCCGCCAATTGCGAATGCCACCGGGAAGCCAGACAGGATACCTGCGAAAAGACACAGGAACACAATGATCAGGCCAACTTCTACGCCATCTAATCCGAAAATCATTTGCCCAGCCCCTTAGTGGATTTCTGCAGCCGCTTCGGCGACTTCATCGCCCAGCGTGTCTTTGTCGAGATACTTGCCTTCGGCCTCGGGGCCGCCTTTCCACTCCAGGTAGGAACGGTAGAAAAATGCGATGGATTGCAGGAAGACCATGCCCGCGAAAAGCACCAGAAGGATTTTGAACAGGAAATACGCGTTGAACCCGTTGGGCGAGAAGCTGATTGTCTCGACGTTCCAGCGCACCGCACGGGCCTTGGTCAGCAAACGGTCCAGCGCGTCAGAGGCAGAAGGCTTAGGCGTGACAAGGTGGCGCCAGAGGAAGTACCAGCCATACATCCATGTCAGGATGGCGGCAGGCATCATGAAGATGATCGCTCCGATCATGTCCATCATCCGTTTGGTCCGGTAGCTGACGGCGGAATAAATCAGATCGACCCGCACATGGCCGCCTTGTACGAACGTGTAGGTGCAGCAAAGGCAGACTACGAGGGCATTGTAGAATTTCAGCTCTTCCGCCCACCAGCTGATGTCTTTGCTGAAGCTCATGCCAAACCCCATAGAGATTTCGGCGCGCGCAAAGATGCGCTGAATAAAGATAATGATGATTTGCTGCAGGACCATCAAAAGGCCCGCCCATGCAAAGAAGCGGCCAACGCTATTGGCAAACCCTTCAAGGATTTGCACGACGCCCCACATCACCCGGTTCGCAAACAGCCCGACGACTGTGAGAATCAAGAAGAAGGTGAAGACGACGAAGAAAAATTCGACGGAGCCGCCGTAGTAGATGAAGCGCATCATCGCTTCTTTCTGCTCGGTCTCCGGAATGGTTTGGTTGATATAGGGAACCCAGGACAGCCAA
The DNA here is from genome assembly GCA_947494645.1 of uncultured Litoreibacter sp. GTDB lineage: Bacteria > Pseudomonadota > Alphaproteobacteria > Rhodobacterales > Rhodobacteraceae > Litoreibacter. The sequence continues at coordinate 1,167,008 of CANLVO010000001.1, read as the reverse complement.
AGGTCCGGGTTGAAGATCGCGTAGAAGAAATTCTTGAACGCAAGCGCGATGTTGGAAAAGAACCAGACAAGGGCGTCCAGCATAGTCATGTCCCCCGATATCGGGCCCGCGACCTTATTGAGTGCGATGCCCCTCCCGATTTCTGCGCACGATAGAGGCGCAGGGACCGAGGCCGCATGTCTGCGGCCTCGATCTAATAGTCGCTACAGAGCGATTAGCCGGTGACCCGGTCGCGCTGTGTGCGGTATGCGCCTTCGGAGCGTACCAGCCAGCCGGAAGACGCCGCTTGGGACTCTTCGTAGCTTGCACGCAGACGGTCATAGAGCTCGTCGCCTGCATACTGGTCTTTGACCTCAGCAGCCGCTGTGCCCATCGCATCCCAAACGCTGTCTGGGAATTCCAGAACTTTCACGCCGCCGGACTGCAAACGCTGCAGCGCGGTACCGTTGTTGTTCAGGAACTGAGCAAGGCTCCACTGGTGGGTGTTGCCGGAGGCCACTTCGATGATCTTCTGCTGCGCAGGTGTCAGTTCGTCGAAAACATCACGGTTGGTGGCCAAAGTCAGGGCTGCGCCCGGCTCGTGCATACCAGCGGTGTAGTAGAACTTGGTGATCTCCTGGAAGCCGGCTTTCTCGTCAGCCCATGGGCCGATCCACTCGGTGCCGTCGATCGCGCCGGAGGCCAGCGCTTGGTACACTTCTGCACCTGGCAAGTTCTGTACGGATGCGCCGAGCTTGCCGAGCACCTCACCGCCCATACCAGGCATACGGAACTTCAGACCGTTGAAATCTTCTGGGCCTGTGATTTCCTTGCGGAACCAGCCACCAGCCTGTGCACCAGTGTTACCGGCCAAGAAGGATTTCAGACCAAAGATTTGGCCCAGCTCGTCGTGGAAGTCTTTACCGCCACCGTGCTCATACCAGTTCACCAGCTCCTGCGCGGTCATACCGAACGGAACAGATGTCATGAAGAAGTAGCCAGGGTGCTGACCGCCAAAGTAGTAGTCGGCAGCGTGGTACATGTCGGCCTGACCAGCGGTCACAGCGTCAAACACTTCGAACGCGCCAACCAGCTCACCAGCGGCTTTCACGTCAACAGTCAGAGTGCCGTCAGACATTGCGTTGATGTCGTCTGCAACCTTTTGCGCCGCGTCAAAAACGCCAGCGAGGCCGCGGCCCCAAGTTGTAACCATAGTCAGCGTGCGGTGACCCGCAGCATAGGCCGGTGCGGCTAGTGTCGAGGCAGCTGCGGCGGTCCCGCCGACTGCAGAAGTTCTTAGAAAAGAACGACGATCCATAGGTTTCTCCTCCCAAATTTTCATCCCCCAGAGCCGGCAATCAAGGCCGAACGTGCTGGCAGATGGATCGTTTCTAGTGGCGCAACCTTATAGCCGCTCCTGCAGGGATGCTATACCCATTGACGGGTAGATCCCTCACGGTCGGCGAAATTTGATCTCGATCAAGCAAAGGTGTTCCGCGTACGCACATGCATCACGGTGTTCTTGCGTCGGTTTCCCGTACCCGATTGCGGCGATTGACGCGTTGCTGCACTTGGCCCAGAGTTACCGCGCTCATGCGCCGTTTGCTTCATACGATCCGCGCGCGCTTCGCGCTGAATTATGGTCAGAAGGTTTTCCTTCTGGCGACCGTTCCGCTTGTGGTGGCCATTGCCGCGATATCGGTGGTTGTGGCCAATCAGTCGCGCCAGTTGGCCGAAACTGAGATTCAGGAACTGGAAACACAGCTAATCGAGGCCAAGAAGGCCGAACTGAAGAACTACTTGAGCCTTGCACGGACGGCCATCGGCTCCATCTACGGCAATGCCCTACCTGACGATGAAGCAGCCAAGCTAGAGGTCACGCAGATCCTGTCCGCGATGATTTACGGCCAGGACGGGTATTTCTATGTGTTTGATTATGATGGAAACAATTTGGTCAGCCCGCGGCATACGTCGCTGATCGGGGAAAACTGGTCTGGGCTGACGGATCGTAACGGCGTGCCCATCACCGACAAGATTATAGAGGCGGCGCGGGCTGGCGGGTATCACACGTTTGATTGGACGAAACCATCGACAGGTGAGACAGCCCGGATGGTGACATACCAAATCGGCTTACAAGACTGGAAATGGGCGCTGGGAACAGGGATTTTTATCGATGATGTTGTCGCAACCGTGGCCGCCGCCCGCGCCACGACTGAGGCGCGTATTCGGCAGACCTTCCAGCAAATCGCGGTTATCACTATTGCCGCCCTGCTCGCCGTGTTTGTCACAGGACTTTTGTTGAACCTACGCGAACGCCGATTGGCCGACGGAAAGCTGAAGGCACTGACAGAACGTATCATCGATACTCAGGAAGAAGAGCGTAGCAGGGTCGCCCGCGAACTGCATGATTCCATTAGTCAAATTCTGATTGGGGTCCGGTACGCAGTAGAGTTGGCCAAACGGCAGGTGGCAACAAAAGACGACGCCGCAACCCAGAGCCTGGACAAAGGGATCGAAGGGCTGACCAACGCCATTCACGAGGTACGCCGCATATCTGCTGACCTTCGGCCGGGTGTTCTGGATGATTTGGGCCTTGGACCTGCTCTGAAATCGCTGATGGAGGATTTCAAAGCTCGGACCGGTTTGGAGACAGAGTTCACAACCGTCGTCTTTCGCAACCGATTGGACCAAGACGCCAAAACCGCGCTTTATCGCATTGCCCAAGAGGCTTTGACGAATGTCGAGCGGCATGCGGATGCCACCAAGGTTACGCTCGATGTATTTGGCCACCGCCGAGGTGCCACTTTGCGGATCAAGGACAATGGCAGCGGCATGGATAACGCACGGCGCGACGGCGGGCTGGGGCTGCGCAATATGCAAGAACGCATCGATCAGCTGAATGGTACGCTGCGAGTCATGAGCACGTCGGGTGGCACAACCATCGAGGCCTCCGTTCCGTTGAGCCATTTGCTGCCGCCTAAGGCTGGCGAGAGCAGCCAGTCCAATGAAGGAAGAAAAATCGCATGACCCCCATTCGCGTCTTGATTGTCGATGATCATCCAATGGTCGCTGATGGCATTCGCGCCATTCTGGAGAGCTATACTGACATCATGGTCGTGGCGACGCTGTCGAACGGTCAGGAGGTGATTGACCAAGTCGACGCGCTTTCGCCGGATGTGATCTTGATGGACCTCAACATGCCGCAGCTTGGCGGATTGACCGCGACTGAAATCCTGTTGGAGCGCAACGCCGAGCAACGGATTGTGGTCTTGTCGATGCATGACGCGCCCGAATATGTCGCGACCGCAATGCGGCATGGCGCGCGGGGTTACATTCTTAAGGACGTCCCCACAGAAGAGATTTACACCGCCATCCAGACCGTCATGGCAGGCGAGACGTATCTGTGCACCGGAGCCACCGGAGCGCTCACCCCCGACACATCGCAAGAGATATTGACGGCTCGCGAACAGACGATCTTGCTTCAACTTGCCCAAGGCAAAGCCAACAAGGAGGTCGCGCGGGAGCTGGAGATCTCCGTTCATACCGTCGAGACCCATCGCAAAAACATCAAGCGCAAACTGGGGATCAACTCTACCGCTGGGCTCACCCGTTACGCGATGGAGCACGGTGTCCTTCAGGGGACTGGCGCCGAGTTTTAGGTCGCGAATTGTTCAACTTTCAGCGAGGCACTTGCCGTAGCCAACGTGATCGGGTTTCGTGTGGCGCACGGGAAGAGGTTTGTACAAGGCAGCTGAATGTTTGGTATTTTTACGAGCGCTTTGCGCGGCGCTGTCTGTGCGGTCTCAGTCTTGTCGGCTCCTTTCGCCGCCCAAGCGGAAGAGTTCACCTCGCCAGATATTCTAGTTCTGGGTGACAGCCAGATTTCATTTGGATCGGGCCCCGCTTTTGTCGAGTTCTTCACGGACATCAAGAAACACTGCAATCCTGATCCGATACAGAAACAGCAACTGACGTCTTTGGGAGAAATGAAGGTCAGCGTGATTGGCGTCCGTTCGACGTCATTGCACTCATGGACGGCCCGCAAAGGCCGGGCCAAGGGCGCGGTGTGCGATGTTGACCCGAAATGGAAGGTCAATGCGGGCTCCTATGGCTATGTCAATCAGACGGCAAACCAGTTCGTGCAAATCGGACGTGGCAAGAATTATCAGTTCTGCGCGGCCGGAAAGTCGCCTTTCGAGGAGATGTTTCGCGAGGATTATTATGACCCCGGGCTGCTGCTAATGTCGTTCCTTGGAAATTCGGCCAAACGTTGGGCAAACAACCCGGACCTGGCTGTCAAAGATGTCGAGAAAATGCATGCCCATTTGCCAAAAGACATACCGTGTATTTTTATGACCACTGCGCCAGCATTCAAAAAATCGATCACCGACTTACGCCGGAAGGCGCAAAAGAACCTTCAGGCCGCGTTTGAAAAAACAGGTAGCCATTGCAGCTTTGTTCCGGGCGTGACGCCGCAGACTGTCGCGGCCAATCAGGGCAACAAAAAGTATTTCAGATTGAACAAACGTGGCATGGTGAAGGACCCGTTTCATCCGAACAAGGCGGCAGCAAAAAACTTCTTTGCGCTTGAGATGGGTGGCATTTGCAAAGCCATCTTCGACCAGATCGGTATGCAGCAACCCTCTGTGAATTAAGTGACCTGCGGTCCCACGCAGCTGTGATTTGTCCTCGGGTTCACCACATAGCTATTGTCAGGAAAGCCTGAACAGATGGAAGGACATCAAGTGCGCCTGACAAGACGAGACATAGTGATCGGAACCGCCCTCGCCTGTTTACCGCTGGGTGCGTTCGCGATGGACGTTCCTGAACTAAACCTTTCAAGCTCAGGGCTCGCACTGCGCGGCATCGACCCGACCAGCTACTTCAACTCCGGCAAGCCGCTGGAAGGTGATCCCTCGATCACCGTTGAGCATAAAGGCGGCACCTATCGCTTCGCGAGCGAAAAAGCGCGCGCAGCTTTCCTCCAATCACCGGATTTCTACCTGCCCCAATACGGCGGCTACTGCGCATATGGGACGGCAGTTGGCTCAAAGGTAGATGGAGATCCGTATCGCTGGAACATCGTGGACGACAAACTGTATCTCAACATCAACCGCCCTGTTGACCTGCTATGGAAGACCAACAAATCGGGATATATCGCAGATGCCAATAAGAATTGGCCCGGTTTGAAGAACCAGTAGCTAGCTGTCTGAGAGCTTCCATTTATCCGGCTCCATCTGCACATAAGCTTCAATGGCGGCTGTGGCGATGACATGTGTTTGGTCGTTATCAGGGTCATCCACGTTTAGACCGCCCTTTACTCCGGTGACTTCGGCCCTGCCCCGCGGCAGCTCTGCTGTGAGCGCGGCGATGTCGAGTTTGTCTGGCTCTTGCACGCCGATGGTGACCTGAACCCGCATCTCTTCATGGCTGATACCGAGGGACTTGAACATCACGATAGAGGAATGATGCAGCGCGTCCTGGATCGCGCGCTTCGCCGCTTTGGTATAGTCCATGCCATAAAGGTCATTCCCCATGCCCATCTCAAGGATCAAGCGTTCTTCTGCCATTACGCCTCCTCCATGTCGAAGCTGACGCAGATGGCTGCATTCGCGATGACGGTCACGCCTGAGCCGTCTGGTTTGGGAATATCCAGCCCGCCAGTGACCACGTTGATCTTCGGCTGGCCGTAAGGAAACACGTCAAGCAGCTTAGAGGTATCGACATTCTCTGGTTTCTCCACTCCGATCTCGACATCTATCAGCATGGCTTCCTTGGGAAACCCGAAGGCTGGTGCGACGCTGACAGAGTTATGCCATAGCGCGTCTTTGATCGCGCGAAGCGCTGCCTCGGTGTAGTCGGTGCGTCGGAGGGAAGACCCCATGCCGAACTCGTTCAGAATGCGTGTTTTGGCCATCGGCTACCCTTCCTTTTCTCCGTCGTAAGGATGGGCCATACCGAACAGAAGAAGGCAAGCGCCTTCGTCGATCACATGAAATTCTCGTTGGTTGTAGAACTGGTTGAACGGCGCGCGGACGCGTCCCTCTGGCAGGTCGCTCAGGTTGGGAGCGACCTCTTCCCATAGAGCATCCACGTCGTCGACATCGATATAGACCATCTGCTCACGCTTCGGGTCTGACAGATCTGCATCCGTTTCGAGCAGACGAACCGCAGCCCCGTCACGCCTCAGGAACGCATATCCGGGGTCATATCCTTCGAACCCGACACTAAATCCAAGACGATCACGGAAAAAAGCAATTTCAGCCTGAAGATCGCTGCACATGATAAACGGTGTTAATTGAGTCATCTCGGCCATTTTGGCCCTCCAATTTCCTGTTCTTTCGATCTGACGCGCGAAAACGCAACTAAAATTCGTCAAAAAAACCACTCACGACAGATTATTTAGCGCATTGGCTGTTGACGCTCCTCTGCGCACTGGTAATGTCACCCCAACATGAAAGGGCCCGAAATGGCATCTGTACTGGTCATTCTAGGATATAAGCGCATGGGTCGGTAGTCCGACAACCATACTGGTAACCATGCGCCCCCGCCAACCCGGGGGCTTTTTTATGGCCAAGACAGAGACAAACGACGAGTGAAGCGGAGAGAAAAATGGCACGTCAAATGACCGGAGCAGAAATGGTGGTTCAAGCGCTGATTGATCAGGGCGTGGACACGATCTTTGGCTATCCTGGCGGTGCGGCTCTACCGATTTACGATGAGTTGTTTCAGCAGGACAAAATTCAGCACATTCTGGTGCGCCATGAACAAGGTGCCGCCCATGCGGCAGAAGGCTATGCCCGTTCGACCGGCAAGCCCGGCGTTGTTCTGGTGACCTCTGGACCGGGTGCGACGAACACCGTAACAGGGCTGACGGACGCGCTTTTGGACTCGATCCCGATTGTTGTGATCACGGCGCAAGTGCCGACCTTCATGATCGGCACCGACGCGTTCCAAGAGGCGGACACTGTCGGCATCACACGTCCCTGCACCAAGCATAACTACCTCGTCAAAGACACCGAGGTTCTGGCGAGCGTCGTACATGAGGCATTCCATGTTGCAACGTCGGGTCGCCCCGGTCCGGTCCTGATCGACATCCCCAAGGACGTGCAGTTTGCCAAAGGTAGCTACACAGAGAAAAATAAAGCGTCTACAGGACATTACGCGCCAAAGCTCAAAGGCGACATTGATCAGATCACCGCGCTGGCCGCGATGATGGAGACAGCCAAGAAACCGATCATCTACTCCGGCGGCGGCGTGATCAACTCCGGTGACAGCGCGACCGCTTTGTTGCGCGAGCTGGCGAAGGAGACCAACTTCCCGGTGACCTCCACGCTGATGGGGCTGGGTGCCTACCCCGCGTCGGGCGACCAGTGGATGGGCATGCTGGGGATGCATGGGCTCTATGAAGCCAATATGGCCATGCATGATTGCGATCTGATGATCAATATCGGCGCGCGGTTTGATGATCGGATCACTGGCCGGATCGATGCGTTCAGCCCGAAATCGAAGAAGGCGCATATTGATATCGATCCTTCGTCCATCAACAAGGTCATTCATGTCGACGTTCCGATCATCGGGGACGTGGCGCATGTCCTTGAAGACCTGCTGCGCATCTGGAAATCGCGGGGGCGCAAGACGCAGGCAGAAGGTCTGGAAAAGTGGTGGAAACAGATTGAAGAGTGGCGCGCAATTCGTTGCCTGGACTACAAAAACTCTGAAAAAGTAATCAAACCTCAATATGCGCTACAGCGCCTTGAGGCGTTGACGAAAGATCGCAAGGACCGCTTCATCACAACAGAAGTGGGCCAGCACCAGATGTGGGCCGCGCAGTATCTTGGATTTGAAGCGCCGAACCGTTGGATGACATCTGGCGGGCTCGGCACTATGGGATACGGCCTGCCGGCGTCACTTGGTGTGCAAGTGGCGCATCCAGACGCGTTGGTGATCAACGTGGCTGGCGAGGCCTCTTGGCTGATGAACATGCAAGAGATGGGAACCGCACGGCAGTACAACCTGCCGGTCAAACAGTTCATCTTGAACAATGAGCGGCTTGGTATGGTCCGCCAGTGGCAGGATCTGTTGCACGGCAACAGGTACTCCCACAGCTGGTCAGAGGCCCTGCCCGACTTCATGCTGCTCGCCAAAGCCTTTGGCGCGAAAGGTATCACGGTCTCCGATCCGTCTGATATGGACGACGCCATTATGGAGATGTTGAAGTTCGACGGCCCCGTGGTCTTCGATTGTCTGGTTGAGAAACACGAAAACTGCTTCCCAATGATCCCGTCGGGTGCCCCGCACAATGAGATGCTGCTCGGGGATGCGGGCGTGGAAGATGCCATCGGGGACACTGGCGCGGTGTTGGTTTAACATGGCTCAGAACATCTACTTCTTTGGGCAAAACGGCCTTCCGGACCCAAATGTCTGGGAGGTCGCCCTTTCTGAATTGAAGGGTAACTACACCGTCGAAGTAGAAGAGCGAGAGGACGCAGCACCGATTTATGGTGAGGTCCTGATCTCAGGCGAAGAGCTGATCCAGTTCGAGCTATACACGCACCTGCAAACCGCCAAGGGTTTCGACGGCGAATCTGGTCAATCGATTTTTGAACAAGAGATTGAACTGGCCAAAACGACCCGGTCTGAGGGCAATCCGGAAATCAACGCTGAGCTAAACAAAACCACCGAACTGCTTGTCCTTGCTGTGGCCGAAACCGACCGCCCTGATGAGCAAGTGGCCCGCGAACTGGAACCTTTCATCGACTGGCTACACGCGACATCCAAAGGGTTGCGCTATGTAGACGGTGTCGGCTTTTTTGACGCAACGACGCGGGTTTAACCCGCATTCACGAACTGAATAAGGGAAGCGATATGTCGCCTCTAAAAATCAAAAAGGGCACGTCCCGCAAATCGGCCTACGATCTGAAAGATCCGCATGCCGATGTCATCGAGCGGCACACCTTGGCCTGTATCGTCACCAACGAGGCCGGTGTTCTCGCCCGCGTCATCGGCCTTTTTTCCGGCCGTGGCTACAACATCGAAAGCTTGACCGTCGCCGAGATTGACCATGAAGGGCATCGTTCGCGGATCACCGTGGTCACCACGGGAACACCGGAGGTCATTCAGCAGATTAAAGCGCAGCTTGGCCGGATGATCCCCGTGCATGACGTGCATGACCTTACTGAAGAAGGACCTGCCGTCGAGCGGGAGCTGGCCTTGTTCAAGGTCGCCGGAAAAGGCGACAAGCGGATCGAAGCCATCAGGCTCGCCGAAATCTTCCGCGCGAACGTCGTCGACAGCACGCTCGAGAGCTTCATTTTTGAAATGACCGGGACGTCGGAGAAGATCGACGCCTTCGCTGACCTCATGCGGCCGTTGGGGCTTGTCGAAGTCGCCCGAACCGGCGTCGCGGCACTGTCGCGCGGCGAGGTCTGACAACACAGCTTGGCCAGGGCCCTTGTGGGGGGAGGCCCTGGCCGTTGCACGGGCTGCCCTGCCCTAAGGTGACGTATCTGTTTTGAGGGGGCAGATACGCTGTCGGTGGGAGGAGTGAGGCAACCCGCTTTAGAAGGCCCATGGCTGGACAAGGGAACGCCATGAGCCTTCAATCGCACCCCGGCCCGTCTGGGAACAGGTAATCCGTCCAAAGCAGAACGTCCGAAATACCATCCGAAACGCCGGGGAGCGCCGCAGCTGAACCGGGATTTTTATGTGCTGAGGCCCGGTTCAGCCTAGTGGTCTAAGCCTCTGGGATGAGCCCCGCATCCTGTGCAGCTGTCATTTCAGCTTCATCAATCACACCATCTGCGTTGGCATCGATTGCGCTGAACCCATCTTCGGTCAGCGTCGGGTACACGGCCAGCAACTCGGTAAAGGAGGCAACACCGTCACCGTCAGTGTCCACATCGGACATTGCGGCAAACCCGGCGCTGCTCAGCGCAAAGGTCGTGGTGAGTGCAATAAGAACCTTTTTCATCTTAGGTCTCCTTGGTTTGGTGTCTTGGGACAATGAGCCGCCCGATTGACGTCTCATGAGGAGAACATGTGCCCGGACGCCGCCCGATGTTAGGGAGCAGACCCAAATCCCGAGTTTTCCGCAACGGCTTGCCAGTTTGGCTGTTTCGCACGCGCGCCCTGCCGCCGAGCAACCCCTGCACCCGGATGGCTCGCGGAAATCGGCAAATTCTGTCGCATCGTTTCCCACCCAATCGGCGGAAATACTGCACCCTGCTCCGCTTTGATTTAGGTCGCAGTGAAGCGATCAAGGTTGCGGTGTGACCACAAACAAAGCTACGAATCGTGCCAAGGTTACAGTGTGCCTCACAATCATCACGTGACGGAGTGCCCCATGGCGACAGATCTCTCTTCCGTAAAGCGGCCCATTGCGCAGGCCAACGGCCTGCCAAATGCGCATTACACCGATCCTCAAACTTTTGCTGAAGAGCGCGACGCGGTCCTGCATGCCAACTGGACCGGGCTTGCCGTAGCTGCGGATGTGCCTGAAAACGGTGATGCGAAGCCGCTCGAGTTTCTCGGCCTTCCATTGTTGTTGATCCGCGACCGTGACGGCGTAGTGCGCGTTTTTCAAAACACCTGCCGTCACCGGGGCATGATCCTCGTCTCAGAAGCCACAAAGATCGAGGGCGCGATCCGCTGCCCCTACCATTCATGGTGCTATTCGACCAAAGGCAAGCTTGTCGCCACTCCCCATGTCGGCGGCCCGGGCCAGAACGCGCATGAGGATATGGATCGAGACACGCTCGGCCTGATCGAGATACGCTCCCACATCTGGCGCGACATCGTCTTTATCAATGTCTCCGGGCAGGCCCCTGCTTTTGAGGAGGTCCATGCGGAGCTGATCGCCCGTTGGGCCGAGGTGGATCAACCGCTCTTCCATGGCGGCAGCGCCTCCGCGTTCCAGCTACCGGTGCAAACCAATTACAAGCTTGCGGTAGAGAATTACTGCGAGAGCTACCATCTGCCTTGGATCCATCCGGGCCTGAACAGCTACTCTCGTCTCGAAGATCACTATAATATAGACGTCCCTGGCAAATTTTCAGGGCAAGGCACCCTCGTCTACCGGCAGATGCTTGGCGAAGACGGGACCCCGTTCCCGGATTTCGACGGGCTTAGCTCACAATGGGATGAGGGGGCGGAATATATCGCGCTCTATCCCAACGTCTTGCTTGGGGCGCAACGTGATCATGCTTTTGCGATCATCTTGGAGCCCACCGCCGTCGATCATACGATCGAACATGTGCACATTTACTACGCCCGTCCCGACGTCGATGACGCAATGATCCGTGAAAACTCGAAGCTTTGGCGCGGCGTGTTTGAAGAGGACATTTTTGTAGTCGAGGGCATGCAGAAAGGACGCTACGGCCCCGGTTTTGATGGCGGCAGGTTCAGCCCGGCCATGGATGGGCCAACGCATTGCTTCCACCAATGGGTAGCCGACCGCATTTTAACGCATCGTCAGGCCCATGCCGCCGAGTGACGCAGCGCGCTTCGCACTAGATGAAAAGCTGCTAGAGGCGCATGCGCAAAAGGATCACGCCGCCCTGATTGCGCTTTATCTGGACGCTGCGGACATGTCGGACCAAGAGGACGCCGTCGCGTTCTACCTGACACATGCCTATGTCTTTGCACTCGAATCGTCAGACCTCCGGGCCGCGGATATCAAGGCGAGACTTGTCGCGATGGGACGTGAACGTTAAGCGCCAACCAGTTGTAAATGCGGCGCTTTTAGAGCCGCTATTTCCGGCGCAACGATGCGCTCTTCCTCCGTGACCTCACGCATCAATATGATGCGGCCACGGCGTTCGCGCGTTGCTTCAGCATCACCCGCCTCTTCGAGGATCTGGAACTGAGTGAAACACTCGCCATCTTCGCTGCGAAAAACAAACCCGCGGATTTCTTCTTCGAATTCAACCAGCCAGTCGGAAGGAATATCGATTTCCCCTATATGTGAGTAACCCTGTGGCCCCTTCACTGAACGCATCCGTACTTTCATTGGTATTTTGTCGCCTGAAGGCGTCGACATCGCCCCGCGCACCATCTGAATAGACTGAGATTTACTGTTCATAACACACGTCCTCGCTCCCCCTTTAGACTGCCATTTTTTCGCGAAAACAGCCAGCCGCGAGAGCAAGAATAACGGCTGGAAACGCAATGTTTCTGGGGACAAAAATGGCAATGCTCCCCGCATTGTTCGGGAAACGCGGATTGCCCCTACGTCACAAGAAAAAGGGGCACCCGAAGGTGCCCCGTAGAGTTTCGCTGATCAGGCTCTTCGTTGATACCGCCCGGTACTTTTCTGCCTGCGGCCTGATCCTCGTCCCAACGCGGGCGAACCCGCGTCGGTATCTCTTAAGTCTTAGCTACACCCCGACGTCCCGCCGCAGGTGTTGCACTTCATGCATGTCCCGTTGCGCACCAATGTGTAGTTGCCGCATTCGCCGCAGGCTTCGCCTTCGTAACCCTGCATTTTGGCTTTCGTGCGCGCATCCATCGACACGGCCCCGGTTGACACGGCTGTTGTCGCTGTCAGTGGGGCTGTCGTTGAAACTTCAGGCACGAGCGTTTGCAATGTCGCAACCGGATCGGCGGCGGCGTCCAGGGCTGTTGCGCCCATCCCACCTTGCAACACACGCAGCTCGGATGGGACCCGCTTGCGCAAGTAGCCGGTAGAGCTGATCTGCTTCAAGACTTCCAGCGACTTGGACGCCGCGTTCTCACCAAGCTCAGCGATGTTCACTTTGCCTTCGTCTTCGCCACGGCCCAGATCATCGAATGTCTCACCGGTTGGTTTGACATGCGCCAGATCGGTGCGGTCCAGATAGGACACGGCCAATTCGCGGAAGATGTAGTCCAGCACGGACGTGGCGTTCTTGATCGAGTCGTTACCTTGCACCATGCCTGCAGGCTCGAATTTGGTGAAGGTGAAGGCATCCACGAACTCTTCCAGCGGCACGCCGTATTGCAGACCGACCGACACCGCGATTGCGAAGTTGTTCATCATCGCCCGGAAGCCGGCGCCTTCCTTGTGCATGTCGATGAAGATCTCGCCGAGCTGGCCGTCCTCATACTCGCCGGTGCGCAAATACACCTTGTGCCCGCCAACATTGGCCTTCTGGGTATAGCCTTTCCGGCGATGCGGCATTCGTGTACGGGCCTGCGCCTTTTCGACTTCTTTGACGATGATCTTCTCAACGATCTTTTCGGCCAGCACTTCGGCTTTCGCCATCGGAGAGCCGCTTTCCAGCACCTCAGCCGCCTCGTCGTCATCTTCCACGAGCGCAGCTGCCAAAGGCTGCGACAGTTTCGAGCCGTCGCGGTAGAGCGCGTTCGCCTTCACACCCAGGGACCAGCTCAGCTCATAGGCTTTCTGGCAGTCCTCGATGGTTGCATCGTTCGGCATGTTGATCGTTTTGGAGATCGCACCGGAGATGAAGGACTGCGCCGCGGCCATCATGTAGATGTGGCTGTCCACGCTCAGATAGCGTTTGCCGATCTTGCCGCATGGGTTGGCGCAATCGAAGACTGAATAGTGCTTCTCTTCCAGATGCGGTGCGCCTTCCAGCGTCATGGTTCCGCAGACATGGTCATTGGCAAATGTGATCTGCTCTTTCGAGAAGCCCAGATGCGTCAGCATGTCGAAGCCCGGGTCGTTCAGCTTTTCAGCCGGGATGCCCAAAGTTCCGGTGCAGAACTCCTCGCCCAAGGTCCATTGGTTGAAGACGAAGCGAATGTCGAAAGCTGACGGCAATGCCGCTTCGATCTTCGCCAACTCGGCTTCGCCAAACCCGTGCCCAATGAGGGATGTGTGATTGATCCCCGGCGCGTTGCCCAGCGTCGCATGGCCGACAGCGTAGGAGACGATTTCTTCCACCTGGGAGGATGTGTAGCCCAACGTCTCCAGCGCCGCCGGAACGGAACGGTTGATGATCTTGAAGTAACCGCCCCCCGCCAGCTTCTTGAACTTCACCAAGGCGAAATCCGGCTCGATGCCCGTGGTGTCGCAATCCATCACCAGACCAATGGTCCCTGTGGGCGCGATCACGGTGGATTGTGCGTTGCGGTAGCCGTGCTTCTCGCCCAGCGCCAGGGCTTCGTCCCACGCCGCTTTCGCCAGTTTCACCAAAGACTGATCGGGGCAAGAGCCATGATCAAGCGGCAGCGGGTTGGTCGCCAGCTTCTCGTAGCCCGTGTCCCTGCCATGTGCCGCGTTGCGGTGGTTGCGCATCACACGCAGCATATGCTTGGCGTTTTTCTTGTAGCGCGGGAACGGGCCGAGCTCTTTCGCAATCTCTGCAGAGGTCGCGTAGCTCACGCCTGTCATAAGGGCGGTCAGCGCGCCGCACATGGCCCGGCCTTCGGCAGAGTCGTAACCAAAGCCCATATTCATCAACAGCCCGCCAATATTGGCGTAGCCCAGCCCCAGTGTGCGGAAGTCATAGGACCGCTGTGCAATGGCAGGCGAAGGGAACTGCGCCATCATGACCGAGATTTCTAGCGTCAGCGTCCAAAGGCGTGTTGCGTGCATGTAAAGCTCAGCGTCGAACTTGCCGTCTGTGTAGTAGGTCAGCAGGTTCATTGAGGCGAGGTTACACGCCGTGTCGTCGAGGAACATGTACTCGGAGCACGGGTTCGAGCCGCGGATCGCGCCATCCTCGGGGCATGTGTGCCAGTCGTTCACGGTGTCGTGGTACTGGATGCCCGGATCGGCACAAGCCCAAGCTGCATGGCCAACTTTTTCCCACAGATCACGGGCTTTGATGGTTTTCGTGGCCTCGCCCGTGGTGCGCGAGATCAGCTCCCAATCGCCATCATTCTCGACGGCCTTCAAGAACGCATCGGTGACGCGGATCGAGTTGTTGGAGTTCTGGCCAGAAACCGAGTTGTAGGCCTCAGAGTCCCAATCCGTGTCATAGGTCGGGAATTCAATCGAGGTGTAGCCCTGTTTCGCATAATCCAGCACGCGCTTGACGTATGTCTCTGGGATCGCGACTTTTTTGGCTTCTCGGATTGCGCCTTTCAGCGTCTCATTGGCTTTCGGATCAACCGCATCTTCGATTTTGCCGTCCCAAGTCTTGATCGCCTGGAAAATTGTGTTCAGCTTTTGCTCGTGCATCTTGGAGCCGGCGACGATGGACGCCACTTTCTGCTCTTCCAGCACCTTCCAGTCGATGAACTCTTCGATATCGGGGTGGTCGGCATCAACGATTACCATCTTGGCAGCGCGGCGGGTTGTTCCGCCGGATTTGATGGCACCGGCAGCGCGGTCGCCGATTTTCAGAAAGCCCATCAGGCCCGACGACTTGCCGCCGCCCGACAGCGGTTCATTCGCAGCCCGCAGGCTTGAGAAGTTGGTGCCTGTGCCGGAGCCGTACTTGAACAGCCGAGCTTCGCGGACCCATAGGTCCATGATGCCGCCATCGTTTACCAAATCATCGCTTACCGATTGGATAAAGCAGGCATGTGGCTGCGGGTGCTCATAAGACGACTTTGACTTCGTCAAAACGCCCGTCTCGTGGTCAACATAGTGGTGACCTTGGGCCGGACCGTCGATGCCGTAAGCCCAGTGCAGGCCAGTGTTGAACCATTGTGGAGAATTCGGAGCGGCCATTTGCTTAGCCAGCATAACGCGCATCTCGTCATAATACGCTTGGGCATCGGCCTCGGTGGAGAAGTAACCACCTTTCCAGCCCCAGTAGCACCAAGCCCCGGCGAGACGGTCAAACACTTGTTTGGCTGAGGTCTCTCCGCCAACGCGTTGATCTTCAGGCAGTTTCTTCAACGCTGCTTCGTCAGCTACGGAACGTTGGATGAAGGCGGGTACGCCTTTTTCCTTTACCTTTTTCAGACGCGCTGGAACGCCGGCTTTGCGGAAATACTTCTGCGCAATGACGTCAGAGGCCACTTGGCTCCATGTTGAGGGGATCTCTACTTCGTCAAGCTTGAAAACGATTGTGCCATCAGGGTTACGGATCTCGGAAGTGGTCGTGCTGAATTCCAAAGCCGCATAAGCATCTTTACCTGCTTGCGTCAGTTTACGGTCAATTTTCATTGCGTATCATTCCTACCTGCGTGGCTCGCGCCTCAGTCTTAAATTATGGCCTGCCTCACGCGGGCCTCGCGGTCTTCTGAGGGAGGAGGACGCCGTCAGCTCGCATCAAGATGCGAACATGGCGCCTGTAACGGCGCTCATCTCTTTCGGCTTTTAGTCCCCGGCCTGACCACCTTGTGCGAAACACAATATCTGGTGGCTCCCATATTGGCCTGCACAAACTGAGGGATATGCGGTCGTCACGTCAACGCAATTTTTACCACTTTTGGTCCGATTTTGAGGTTGACCGCCTCGTGGCTAATTCGTGCCCAGCCCGAGTAAGATTTTGTTAACTTTGAAAGCGGGAAAGAAATCTGTTGGAAACAGTGGGAGTTACCCGCCGGTCCTGCAAAGCAGCTTCAAGTTTCCACAGATTCGTGCACAGAATTATCCCGCTCATTGTGGTCAGAAAAAAACTTTCTACCAGATGTGGGGATGTTACATTTTTGTGATGGTTTTCGGGAAGGATAGGAAATTGCCGTCAAACTCGAACTGAACAGTTTAGAAATTTGCGATTATCTGGACTGATATTGGACACAAAATTAGAATCGTCAGACCCTGCTTATTGGTGCGAGGGCCCGCTCGCCGCGAGCGTCAGAACCTAGGCATATCGAGAGAGAAAAATTACCGGATGGTCGGGGCGAGAAGATTCGAACTTCCGACCCCCTGTACCCAAAACAGGTGCGCTACCAGGCTGCGCCACGCCCCGTCCATCCGTGCGGCGTACCTACCCCCATCTGTTCGGTTTGAAAAGCCTAAATTCGCCCAGAATAGTGGAAGCAGCAGATTAAATCCGCCTCACCCTATCGTTCATTCAGAACAGGCCCAAGCAGCCATGTCTTGAGGCAAGTCTGGGTGGCGCAGCTCTGAGCCGACCTTGATACCAAGTTGTCTGGACATACCGCCATTGATCTCAAGGACCGCTAGGAGCGGATCGTCTCCACCTGAAATCGGCGTCTCGTCGAGTGGGATCGCGTTCTCGTGGATTGTGACCACGGTTCCGGTTTCATCGATGAACAGAAGGTCGAGCGGGATCAATGTATTGCGCATCCAGAAAGACAGCGGTTCTGGATCTTGGTATAAGAACAGCATTCCTGCCATCCGTGGCATGCTCTCACGAAACATGAGTCCTTGAGCACGCTCTGCAACGTCATCTGCGATCTCCACTGAGAACCGCACCTTTCCCCAATCGCCACGTAAATCGGCATGGGCGTCAGAGCACATGGCAAAGGCGCCGACCGTGGTCGACGCCGAAAAGAGCGCTGCAAGAAGGAAGGTCTTACTCAGACTGGATCGCATAATCCCAAGCGTGCACTTCTGCAGCCATCTGGCCGCGTTCACCGTCTACAATACGCAGGCAAACTGCTTCACCAGCTTCGAGATCCGCCAACCCGCATTTGCGCAGTACCTCGATGTGAAGAAAGATGTCTGCCGTTTCTCCGTAGGCATTTGCGAAACCAAACCCTTTGGCCTTGTCGAACCACTTGACCCGCGCGGGTGTCAGCTCGATGTCGTCGAGGTTTTCGGCCAAGGCTTCAAAGCCCATGTCGGCTTCATCGGTTTCTGGTGGGGTCACGGAGACCACTTCAACGGCCTGCAGTCCGCGCTCCGTGCGCTGAACTCTCAGTTCAACCGAAGAGGCGTCCGCAATGGACCCCTGGCCAAAGTTCCGCAAAACGTTCGCGTGCAAAAGGATGTCGGGCCCACCTGTATCGGCCACAACGAAACCAAACCCCTTCGCGGCGTCGAACCATTTCACATGGCCAGCGACGGGCAAGTCTTCGCCCGCTGCGTCTGTTGTATCTGTCATCGAAGATGCGTCAAAATTTTCAACGCCCCCAAGCCTGCCCATGAGGTACCCTCGTTATTATTGTTTAACGCTTATGAGCGTCCCACGGATTGCATTACTAAGATAGGTACGTCTTTCCTAACTCGCGAACACCTGAAACGTTAACATTCCAGGACTTTGGTGGCTTACGGATTAAGCCGATCGATGGACCAAGGATCGTCTGGTGTTCTGCGGCTCCAACGAAACCGATCGTGCAAACGGAAAGCTCCATCTGCCCAAAACTCCATTTCCACAGGGGTCACCCTGTATCCGCCCCAAAAGGGTGGCCGTGGCGGATTGGTCCCCTTCTCCGCCGTGACCTTCGCAACTTTTGCCATCAGAGATGCCCGTGAAGACAAAACCTTTGACTGATCGGACGCCCAAGCTCCAAGTCGGCTTTTGAGCGACCGCGAATTATAATACGCGTCTGCCTGCGGACCGTCTTCTTTGGTGACAAGCCCGCGCACACGGATCTGGCGTCTCAGGGATTTCCAGTGAAACACGAACGCAGCTTTCCCCACCGCATCCAATTCCTGGGCCTTAACGCCTTCATAATTCGTGTAAAACACAAATGACCCGTTCTCGATATCTTTGAGAAGCACCATCCGCACATTCGGCAAACCTTCGCCGTCAACTGTTGCAAGAGCGACAGCATTTGGGTCATTTGGCTCGGATTGTTCCGCATCCGTCAACCATGAACGGGATATCGCAAACGGATCATCGCCCGCAAATATGCCGTCCCGTTCTGCCATCTGTTTGGCCTCCTGACCAACCACGCGTCTGCAACTAGATATGTGCCGACGGGCGCTCTAGTCAAAGCGCCGTGTTCACGCAACTGTTACGTTACGTTGTTTTCTGACTGAGGCGGCGCTTGAAGCCCTTTGGCCTTTGGCCTACACCTCTTGAGAAATTCTAGCTGGGTGAGGAACTTCGATGTCGAACGGATTGATGGCAGGAAAACGCGGCCTGATCATGGGCGTGGCCAACGACAAATCCATCGCTTGGGGCATCGCAAAAGCTTGCGCAGATGCAGGGGCCGAGATCGCCTTTTCCTATCAGGGCGACGCATTGCTAAAACGCGTGCGACCCCTCGCCGAGAGCATCGGCTCAACCCATGTTTTGCCTTGCGACGTTGCCGATGGCGCGTCCATTGACGCGTTGTTCGATACACTGAAAGATGCATGGGGCAGCATTGACTTCGTCGTGCATGCCATTGGTTTTTCGGATAAAAACGAGCTTCGCGGTCGTTACGTGGATACATCGCCAGAGAACTTCCGGATGTCGATGGATATCTCCGTCTATTCCTTCACAGCGGTTGCCCAACGGGCAGAGAAACTGATGCCCGACGGTGGTGCGATGCTGACACTCACATACTACGGTGCCGAGAAGGTCATGCCGCATTACAATGTCATGGGGGTCGCCAAGGCTGCACTGGAAGCCTCAGTACAGTATCTGGCTGAGGACTTGGGCAAAGATAACATCCGGGTCAACGCCATCTCAGCGGGGACGATCAAGACGCTCGCGGCCTCGGGCATTGGCGACTTCCGCTACATCATGAAGTGGAACGAATATAACAGCCCGCTCCGCCGCACGGTCACGCAGGAAGAGGTTGGTAACTCCGCGCTTTATCTGTTGTCTGATCTTGGTTCTGCCGTCACTGGCGAGGTATTGCACGTAGATGCGGGATATCATGTGGTCGGCATGAAGGCCGTTGACGCGCCAGACATCGAAAAATCCTAAGAAAGACGTCCGCAATGAACGATGACAGCCGCCTGCCCCATGAAAAAGGGTTCCACATCAGTTGGGACCAGATCCATCGCGACAGCCGTGCACTTGCATGGCGGCTGGATGGGCATGGACCAGATGACGGTGCGTGGCGTGCAGTTGTCGCGATCACACGAGGCGGTATGGCCCCGGCCATGATCGCTGCGCGTGAGCTGGACATCCGAACAGTCGATACGATTTCGATCAAATCCTACGACCATCAGGCGCAGTCTGAAGCTAAGGTTCTGAAACGCCCAGATGCAGATATGATGGGGGACGGGACCGGTATTCTGATTATCGACGATCTGGTGGATAGCGGCAAGACGCTTGAAGTAGTCCGCGCCCTTTACCCGAAGGCGCATTTCGCGACTGTATATGCCAAGCCCAAGGGTCGTCCGCAGGTCGACACTTTCATCACAGAAGTCAGCCAAGACACCTGGATCTTCTTTCCTTGGGATATGGCGATGCAATACGTCAAACCCTATCGTGGCACAGACTGAAACCTCGCTCTTTTGAGTATTTAGAAAGCAGTGATGGCATGACCGCTCTCAATCCAAACATGGCCGCGACCTTTCCTCCGCCCGTCATGGAAGCGCGACGGTGGCTGGAGGGTGTGACGTTTCCGCAAGATCGCCCGCTGATCAATGTGAGCCAAGCTGCACCCGTGGACCCGCCGCCAGTGGCATTACGCGAAGCGATGTCCCGATTTGTATTGAAGGACGACGAAGCGCATCTTTACGGACCTGTACTGGGTTTGCCTGCATTGCGCGAGAAAGTGGCGTCGGTCTGGTCATCTGAATATGGCGGTGTTGTCGAGCCCGACAACGTCGCAATCACGTCAGGATGCAACCAAGCCTTCGCCGCGACGATCTCTGTGCTGGCCTCTGAGGGCGACGAGGTCATCTTGCCCACACCCTGGTATTTCAACCACAAGATGTGGCTTGATATGGGAGGCATTCGCGCCGTTGCGATGCCGACCGGGCCGGGTTTGGTACCAAGCGTCGACGAGGCGGCCAAGCTGATCACGTCAAGAACACGCGCTATCGCATTGGTATCGCCGAATAATCCCGGAGGTGTTGAGTACCCGTCATCCACGTTAGCGGCCTTCAGGGACTTGTGCCGGGCGCGGTCCATCATGCTTATCGTTGACGAGACCTACCGCGACTTTGACAGCCGTAGCGGCGCACCTCATGAGCTGTTTTCAGACCCGAATTGGGGCGACGTACTAGTCCAGCTCTATTCATTCTCGAAAGCTTACCGTTTGACTGGGCATCGGGTCGGAGCAATGGTGGCCCGCCCCGACATTCTGGCTCAGGCAGAGAAGTTTCTAGACACCGTTGCAATCTGTCCAAACCAGCTCGGCCAACGTGCCGCGCTTTGGGGGATGGAAAACCTCACGGATTGGTTGGCTGAGCAAAGACTGGAAATCCTCGACCGCTCCAAGGCGATTACGGACGGCTTCCCGGCTCTGAAAGCCAAAGGTTGGGCACTCGAAGGTTGCGGGGCGTATTTTGCATGGATGCGCCATCCGTTTGATGAGGCGTCGGACAAGCTGGCTCAACGGATGGTGCGCGACATTGGGGTTCTCTGCCTACCCGGCACGATGTTTGTCCCAGAGGGCGACGCAAGCGGCGCGCAGGCGCTGAGGGTTGCATTTGCCAATATCGACCGCGCCGGGATCGAGCAGCTCTACCTGCGTCTCACGCAGTTGGAGGTCTAGCGCGGCAACCCGCGCTTGCCCCCTTCCCCACAACGGTTTACCAACGCGAAAACCTCCCCGAGAAGGCACTACGAACATGGCCAAAAAATCAGACATCAAAGCCCCCGCATCCTCCATGCGCCGTGGAAGCACAGGCAAGGTGTTCGTTTGGATCATCCTTGTGTTGCTGATCCTCGGACTTGCTGGTTTCGGAGCCAATGGTATCGGCGGCTCGATCTCATCGGTAGGTAGTGTCGGCAAGACCGAAATCGCGGTGACCGACTATCAACGCGCCTTGCAACAAGAGTTGTCTTTCGAGACGCGCCGTCGCGGACAACCCGTAACGATGCAGCAAGCCCGTCTTGAAGGTATCGACCGTCGTGTGCTCGAACGACTGGCCGGGGGTGCGGCACTTGCAGAAGAGGCGCGCGTTGTGGGGCTTTCCGTAGGGAATGACGAAGTCGCATCCCAGCTGCGCGGTGTCCCGGCATTTCAAGGCACAGATGGCCAGTTCAACCGCGAGAACTACGAGTTTGCTTTGCGCCAGAACGGGACCCGGGCATCGGAATTTGAGGACCAGTTGCGCGTCACAGCGGCCCGAGATCTGCTCCAGCAAGCGGTAACCGGCGGTTTGACGGTGCCAGAGACCTATGCCGAGACCGTGTACGGGTTCTTGCAGGAACGGCGCTCGTTCCGTTGGGCGATTGTGGATGAAAGCTTGCTTGAGGGCGATGCGGCAGAGCCGACCGATGCTGACCTTGCCAGCTTTCACGAGTCGCGGCCTGAGCTGTTTCGGACACCGGAAATCCGCAAGCTGACCTATGCGTGGCTGACACCTGACATGTTGCTTGACACGATCGAGGTGGAAGACAGCGAATTGCAGGGGCTCTATGACGCCCGCGCAGATCAGTATATCCGCCCTGCCCGCCGCCTGATCGAACGCCTTGGGTTCTCTGACATGGAGGCCGCTCGTGCTGCGAAGGCACAAATTGACGCCGGCGAGACTACGTTTGACGCATTGATCGAAGAACGTGGCCTGACCTTGCAGGATGTCGACCAAGGTGAGGTGTCTCGCGCCGATCTGGATTCTGATGTTGCGGACGCGGTTTTCGTGCTGACAGAGCCCGGCGTCTCTGAGCCCGTGACCACAAGCCTTGGCCCCGTTCTCTACCGGGTCAACGCCATCTTGCAGGCCACAGAGGTGACGTTTGAAGACGCCCGCGATGATCTGGTGGCAGAGTTCACAGCAGACCGAGCGCGTCGGATCATCGAAGATGAGATCATCGCAGTAGACGACCTGTTGGTCGGCGGTGCGACATTGGAAGAACTGGCGAATGAGACGCCAATGGAAGTTGGCGCGCTTGATTTCAAAGCAGACACAGCTGAAGGCATTGCCCAGTATGAAGAGTTTCGCTCTGAAGCATCGCGCCTGACTGTCGGCGATTTCCCAGAAGTTCAAGAACTCAGCGACGGTGGCATCTTCGCTGTACGCTTAGACGAGATCGTGGCGCCCGCTCTGCCTCCGCTTGCAGACATTCGTGACGCGGTTCTCGAGGCCTGGCGCGCGGATCAACAGGCACAGCGTCTCGCGGAACTTGGAACGGAGCTTGTCACCAAGATCGAAGGTGGGACCCGCATGGCTTCGCTTGATCTGGCCGCCCGGGCGGAGCGGGACATGAGCCGCACCGATTTTATTGAAGACGCGCCGGTGGGAATGATGGCTGAGATCTTCGATCTAGACGCTCCAGGCATCACCTTCGTGCAGGGCCCCAATGGCGTGTCGGCGGTGGTTGAGCTGCTCGATATTTCAGCGCCAGAGCTCGATACCGATCAGGCGCGCGCGGTGACTTCTCAACTGAACGGCGTCGCCAGCGAAGGCTTGGCTGCGGATGTGTTCGAAGTGTTTGGGCGCGCCGTGCAATCGCGTCACGGACTCAGTCTTGATCAGACAGCCGTCAACGCTGTCCTCACCCAGTTTGGCGGCGGCGGCCAGCACGGCGGCTCGTAAAATCATTGGCTCTATCACCAACATATGACGCCTTCGCGGCGGGATTTGAGGCGGGCGAAAACCAGCTGGTCTTTACCCGGTTGGCCGCAGATCTCGACACCCCTGTATCCTTGATGCTGAAACTGGCCGATGCGCAGCCAGACAGCTTCATCCTCGAATCCGTAACAGGTGGAGAGGTCCGTGGGCGCTATTCAATCATTGGCATGAAGCCTGACCTGATCTGGCGATGCCACGGTGAGACATCTGAGTTGAACCGCAATGCGCGGTTCGACCGCACCGATTTCAAGCCGTGTTCAGAGGACCCTCTGACCGCGATCCGGAGCCTGCTTGCGGAGAGCAGGATCAATATCCCGGGCGAGCTTCCAGCAGCCTCGGCGGGCCTCTTTGGCTATCTGGGCTATGACATGATCCGCTTGGTTGAACACCTGCCAGATGTAAATCCGGACGTGCTTGGCCTGCCTGACGCGGTGCTCATGCGCCCGTCAGTCGTCGCGGTTCTTGATGGGGTCAAAGGCGAGGTCATCGTCTGCGCCCCGGCTTGGGCCAGCAGCGGGTTGAGCGCAAAAGCCGCCTACGCGCAAGCGGCAGAGCGGGTCATGGACGCGGTGCGCGATTTGGAGCGCGCGCCAGCCTCAACCAGTCATGATCTGGGAGAGACACGAAACGAAGACAATCCCGTTTCTAACTTTACGCACAAGGGCTACCTGCAGGCCGTCGAAACCGCGAAAGAATACATCAAGGCTGGCGACATCTTTCAGGTCGTGCCCTCGCAGCGCTGGACGCAAGATTTCAAGCTTCCGCCCTTCTCGCTCTACCGAGCCCTGAGGCGTACCAACCCGTCACCCTTCATGTTCTATTTCAACCTCGAGGGCTTCCAGATCGTAGGGGCCAGCCCGGAAATTCTCGTCCGGGTCTTCGGCAACGAGGTTACCATCCGGCCCATTGCAGGCACCCGCAAACGGGGCGCGACACCTGACGAGGACAAGGCGCTTGAAGAGGATTTGCTGTCAGATCAAAAAGAGCTGGCGGAACACCTGATGCTTCTTGATCTTGGTCGCAACGACACGGGCAAGGTTTCAAAAATCGGCACCGTGCGCCCGACGGACAAATTTATCATCGAGCGGTACAGCCACGTCATGCATATCGTGTCGAATGTTGTTGGCGAGCTCAGCGAAGATCATGATGCGCTCTCAGCGCTGCTCTCTGGCTTGCCTGCGGGCACGGTGTCTGGCGCACCCAAGGTTCGCGCAATGGAGATCATTGACGAGCTGGAACCTGAAAAGCGCGGTGTCTACGGTGGCGGCTGCGGGTATTTCAGTGCCAATGGCGACATGGACATGTGCATCGCGTTGCGAACAGCAGTGGTGAAAGACCAAAAGCTCTACACCCAAGCGGGCGGCGGCGTCGTCTACGACAGCGACCCGCAGGCGGAGTTTGAAGAGACCGTCAACAAGGCAAAGGCCATTCGCATGGCCGCCATTGAAGCCGGACTATTTGAGCGATCGGGAAACGCCTAGCCCGCGTCGTCCAGCATGATCTTCGAGACCGGGACCACGTTGATATCGGCACCTTTGTCGTCCAACGCCCATTCAACCAATGCGGCGACAGTCTCCGAATAGGCCCGACCAAGCACCACGACGGAGCCATCCTGAGCTGCGGTGAACGCGGCACGGCTCAGGTAGCGTTTGATCTTTGGAGATTCCTCAAGGTCCGCATCAAGTAAACGGAACACGGTTGCTGCAGCAACATCTTGGCGCCGCGCGGTTTGCTGCGCGGTGTTCAGCCCACGATCATAGGTGACCAGCCCATGGCCTGTCTCGGAAATGGCCGCAAGCACAGGCTCCAGTAGATCACGGTTGGATTGGATACGCGCATCCAAAGGATCAAGCACGCCGACGGCTTCATTCAAAACACCGAAGTAACCCTCCATTGCGACAGCCACATCAGACGGCTCAGCCGTCTCAGGCAGGTCGTTTACCATGGCCAGAACTTCGATACCCGCGGCCCGGTAAGTATCAGCGGCCTCCTTTGCGCCGGGCTGCGACGGATCGATTGCAACCGAGAACGGCAACTCAAGCTTGGCCAACTCGTCAGCAGAGACGCCGTCAGCGCCGGTATGCACCAAGATCACCCCGATTAGAGACCCGGCTTCTGGAACCTCGACCGCACTGGCAAAGGCCTGCAACGCGCCCAGCCCCGTGACATCCGCAGGCGCCGTCTCTGCCTCTGCCGCCGCATCTGGCTCTTCTGCCTCGGTCTCGCTCGGTGTTCTCAGCGACGGCAACCGGTTCACGACCACCCCCGTCGCTTGATTGCTGGTGTTGGGAACTTGCAGCACAATCGGCGTGTCAGATGATATCGTGGTCACCCCAGCGCCATCTGCATCCTCGGTCCCTGTATCGCTGTCCACAACGATTTCGGCTTCCTCTTCAGAGGCATCATTGTTGTCAAAGCTAGGAAAGATAATCCGTGGTTTCGCGGATTCCTGCGTCGGCGTCTCATTCACCGCGAACTCTTCGGGCTCCAGGGTTTCCAATTCCGTGACTGCGAACGGCTGCTCGGGCGCCTCTTCCGCCGCCGGTGTCTTGTCTTGTGCGGGTTGCGTGACAGCAAGCGGAGCTTCAACAACTTGAGCAGGAGCTTCTGACAGGCTCGGTGCAGTCGTGGCTTCCCCTTCTGCAGGTAAGATCAGCTCCTCTGGAGCCTCTGCAATGATGATAGGTGTGACAGGCTCATCAGGGTCTTCAGGATTTGTGAATTCAACTTCTTGCTCCGAGGGCGCTTCCGATAAGGCGGGCACTGATGGCTGGCTCGGCTTAGCCTCAACGGTGGCAGTGTCTGCGGGTGCATCACTCTCGTCTGGGGCCGTTAGCGCAACTTTAGGTGCAGTGGACTGAACGTCGGGAGCGTCTGCGATGATCTCTTCTTCGGGCTTAGGTTCGGCTTCGGCAATAATTTCCGGCGTCTTGGCCTGCGGCGCGTCGGCCTCCACAGCTGTCACACTGGCTGTTTCGTCCTGAGTGGCCTTTTTCGCCTCAGCTTCCGCCGTGGTTGCTTTTTCGTCAGCCATCGGCGTGTATAGCGACAAGACGGTCAGCAAAGCCGTCCCGCCCACTGCGCCCCATGCCATTCCAGATAAAATGCCCTTGGCCATGTCCTGCACCTCGTTCTGACGTGTATTCCCACGTTCATTTTGCGCGCCAAATCGGAGGTGACCCCGTCGTGCGGCCTTGACCCCGGCGCGTCGCTCTGTCCATTTATACCGCGACCGGAATGGTGCAGGAAGCCTTTTCGAAAGAAACAGGCCACTGCGTCCCAAAGTGAGACTTTCATGCTGCTTTTGATCGATAATTACGACAGCTTCACATACAACCTCGTCCACTATTTGGGAGAGTTGGGAGCCGAAGTCGAAGTACGCCGAAACGACGCGTTGAACGTGCAAGAGGCAATGGCGCTGCGACCGTCGGGAATTGTGCTGAGCCCCGGGCCTTGCGATCCGTCTCAGGCTGGCATCTGCCTTGCCATGGTGGCTGCGGCAGCCGAGACCAATTCGCCTCTGCTCGGCGTGTGTTTGGGCCATCAGGCCATTGGTGAGGCATTCGGTGGCAAGGTCGTACGCCACAGCGACATCGTGCATGGCAAGATGGGCAAGATGAAGCACAAAGACATCAGCCTCTTCAAAGGGTTGCCGCAGGACTTTGAGGCGACGCGCTACCACTCCCTCGTGGTCGACCGTGACACTCTACCAGACGAACTAGAAATAACGGCGGAGCTTGACGACGGAACCATCATGGGCCTGCAGCACCGCAACAAACCGATCCACGGCGTACAGTTTCACCCGGAAAGCATCGCGTCGCAGCATGGCCACGCGCTGCTGCAAAACTTCCTCGATTGCGTAAAGGTTCCAGCATGAGCGACATGATGAAACCTCTTATCTTTGCGGCCTCAGAGGGACCGCTTAGCCGAGCCCAGGCCGAACAGGCGTTTGAAGAGCTATTTAACGGCTCCGCGACCCCTGCACAGATGGGCGGCCTGCTCATGGCTCTCCGGGCCCGGGGCGAAAGTGTTGCGGAATATGCAGCCGCAGCAGCTGTCATGCGGGCCAAATGCAACGCAGTGTCGGCACCCGCTGGGGCCATGGACATTGTGGGCACCGGTGGCGACGGCATGGGAACACTCAATATATCGACGGCGGCGGCATTTGTTACGGCTGGCGCGGGCGTGGTCGTCGCAAAGCATGGCAACCGCAATCTCAGTTCCAAGTCAGGCGCTGCGGATGCGTTGGGCGTGATGGGCATCAATGTCATGGTTGGCGCAGATGTCGTGGAACAGGCAATTAACGAGATCGGTATCGGCTTCATGATGGCGCCAATGCACCACCCGGCCATTAAACACGTGATGCCTGTTCGCCAAGAACTGGGGTGCAAGACCATCTTCAACATTCTTGGTCCTTTAACAAACCCGGCTGGCGTCACCCGGCAATTGACCGGAGCCTTTGCCCCAGACCTGATCTTTCCGATGGCCGAAACGCTCCAGTCTCTTGGCTCCGAGAAAGCGTGGCTGGTGCATGGCTCAGACGGCACTGACGAGATCGCTATTTCGGGCACCACAGCTGTCGCCGCTCTTGAGGACGGCAAAATCGAGGCGCGCGAGATACACCCCGAGGATGCAGGGCTCGCACCGCGCAAGTTCGCAGAGATATTGGGCGGCACTCCAGAAGAGAATGGCCAAGCCTTTGCTGCTTTGCTTGAAGGGGCGCCAAGTGCGTATCGTGACGCTGTCCTGTTGAATTCAGCAGCGGCATTGGTCGTCGCCGACAAGGCGAGCTCTTTGACGCAAGGCGTTGAAATGGCGCGGGAAAGCATTGACAGCGGTGCGGCAAAATCGAAAGTCCAAGCCTTGGCCAAGCTGACATCGGAGAGCGCATGAGCACCCCTACCATTCTGGAGAAGATCAAAGCTTACAAGCTTGAACACATCGCCGCGTGCAAATCCAACCGGTCTTTTGAGGACGTGGCTGCAGAGGCGCATGCGATGCCCGACACACGTGGCTTCTACGACCGTTTGCGCGACGCTGCGAGCGCCGATTACGGCCTGATCGCCGAGATCAAGAAAGCAAGCCCCTCCAAGGGTTTGATCCGCGACGACTTTGACGTCCCGGCCTTGGCCCAAGCCTATAAAGATGGCGGCGCGGCGTGCTTGTCAATTCTGACGGATGGCCCATCGTTTCAGGGAGATGACAGCTACCTAATGGCCGCGCGAGACGTTGTGGATTTGCCGATCTTGCGGAAAGACTTCATGTACGACCCCTATCAGGTCGCCGAAGCCCGTGCGCTAGGAGCCGATTGCATCCTGATCATCATGGCGTCTGTGTCTGATAGCCAAGCTGCAGAACTGGAAGCCGCCGCGAAAGAGTTCGACCTTGATGTTCTGGTCGAGGTTCACAATGTAGAAGAGCTTGAGCGCGGTGCACGTCTTGAAAGCCCAATGCTGGGCATCAACAACCGCGACCTCAACACGTTTGATGTTACGCTGGACACAACCCGTCAATTGGCCAAGCAAGTCCCTGCCAACAAGATGATCGTTGCCGAAAGCGGGCTGTTCGAGCCCTCTGATCTGGCCGATTTGGCGCAATATGGCGCGCGCGCGTTTCTAATCGGGGAAAGCCTGATGCGTCAGAGTGACGTCGCCGCTGCCACGCGCCATATCATGAGCGAAAAACCCTATAGCAGGGGGATGTAGATGGCAAACCTGACGCATTTCGACGGCAAGGGCGACGCCCATATGGTTGACGTCTCTGACAAGGCAGTGACGTCGCGAATTGCGACGGCGTCAGGTGCGGTCAAAATGCTGCCAGCGACCTTGGCGTTGATCACCGAAGGAACAGCAAAAAAAGGCGACGTCTTGGGCGTGGCCCGGCTCGCTGGCATCATGGGGGCAAAGAAATGCTCAGACCTGATACCGCTTTGCCATCCGCTTCCGATCACCAAAGTGGCTGTCGAACTGACGCCTGATGCCACCCTGCCCGGCGTGCGCATTGAGGCAACGGTGAAAACAACAGGCCAGACCGGGGTCGAAATGGAAGCGCTGACCGCCGTCTCCACCGCCGCATTGACGGTTTACGACATGCTGAAAGCCGCCGAGAAGACGATGGAGATCACCGCCGTCAAAGTGACCCTGAAAGACGGCGGCAAATCAGGCCGGTTCGAGGCGTGATCACCGTTAATGAGGCGTTGAAGGCGCTGTTCGCGCTGGTCTCGCCCCTGCCCTCTGAAACCGTCTCCCTGACCGAGGCCGCTGGCCGAATTCTGGCTCATGACGTGGCTGCCAAACGTGCGCAACCTCCCTTCGCGGCTTCTGCCATGGATGGCTACGCGGTGTCTGGTGACGTGGCCACAGGCGACGTTTTGACTGTTATCGGTGAAGCGGCCGCAGGCCACAGGTTTGACGGGGCGGTTCAGTCCGGCCAAGCGGTGCGCATCTTCACTGGCGCGCCGTTACCAGATGGTGGGACACGCGTAATTATCCAAGAAGACGTCACCCGCGCCGGGGACGTCATCACCTTGGGCGACAACTTGGACAAGGGCACACACATTCGTCCTGCGGGCGGCGACTTCAACGTCGGCGACGCGCTGCATGGACCAAGGCTGCTGAAACCCTCTGACGTGGCGCTGCTGGCGTCCATGAACTGCGCGAAAGTCCCGGTGATCCGCCGCCCTACCATCTCGCTGATCGCCACAGGCGACGAGCTGGTGATGCCGGGTGAGGTGCCGAACCCAGACCAGATCATCGCGTCGAACACTTTCGGGCTGAAAGCCATGTTCGAGGCGGCGGGCGCCATCGTGCGCATGATCCCGATTGCCAAGGACACCGAAAGCTCGCTCGGCATGGCTTTGGAGATGGCAGCTGGCAACGACTTGATCGTCACAATCGGCGGCGCATCCGTGGGCGATCATGACATCGTCGGCAAAGTGGCGGCAGACAAGGGGTTGGAGCGCTCCTTCTACAAAATCGCCATGCGTCCGGGCAAGCCGCTGATGGCGGGCAAGATCGACGGGTCAGTCTTGATCGGATTGCCAGGAAACCCCGTTTCTTCAATGGTCTGTGGTGAAATCTTCATCTTGCCTTCGTTGCGGAAAATGCTGGGCCTTGAGGCCAGACCAAGAGAGCGACACAAGGGCACGTTGATGAAACCGCTACCCGCAAATGGTCCGCGTGAGCACTACATGCGGGCGCGTCATGACACCTTCTTCAATCAGGTACAGGCATTTGAGCGCCAAGACAGCTCGCTCCTGACCGTTCTGGCCGAAGCCAACGCCCTGATCGTCCGTCCACCCAATGATCCGGCACGAAAAGCGGGTGAAGCCGTGGACTATATCGTGCTTCACACGCCCTAAGACGGAACATGTTGACACAAAACAGGAACGTGGCTAGAACATCTGTGAACAAATTAGCCTTTGAGAGCAGATGGAGCCACCTAAATGCTGACGCAGAAACAGCTCGACCTTTTGAAATTCATTCACACACGCGTGCAGCGCGACGGTGTAACCCCCAGCTTTGACGAGATGAAGGATGCGCTCGACCTGCGCTCCAAATCTGGAATTCATCGCCTGATCACCGCCCTTGAAGAGCGGGGCTTTATCCAACGCCTCGCCCATCGCGCTCGCGCGATTGAGATCGTGAAGCTGCCTGACGCAATTGACGGCGGCGTGATCTCGAAACCCGCAATGAAGAAGACCGGCTTCAATCCCAAGGTAATTGAAGGTGACCGCGCGGACCCGCCGCGCTCTGCTATGCCTGTATCGGATATCCATGCGATGGAGCTGCCCGTCATGGGCCGTATCGCCGCTGGCACCCCGATCGAGGCGATCAGCGAGGTCTCGAGCCACGTTGCGGTGCCGGGCTCCATGTTGTCTGGAAACGGGCACCATTACGCGCTTGAGGTCAAAGGCGACTCGATGATCGACGCCGGCATCAATGATGGTGATGTGGTCGTCATCCGCGAACAAACCACGGCGGAGAACGGCGATATCGTCGTAGCCCTCGTTGAAGATGCAGAGGCAACGTTGAAGCGCTTCCGCAGGCACGGCTCCTCTATTGCGCTTGAGCCTGCGAATGTGAACTACGAGACCCGCGTTCTGCCAGACAATATGGTCAAAGTGCAGGGCCGTTTGGTGGGGCTTATCCGCTCCTACTAACGCCAAACGGCAACTGAGATTGCCGCCTTCATTGAGGGCGGCTTTTTCGTTCAATGCACCCAGAGCCGTGCGCCTCTCACGTCTCGGCTGGTCTTGACCAGAGGCCCCTGAGGTGAGGGTGAAACCGCAACCGATCCGCTGCGCTTCAGGCTGGCTTGCGTCAACGCGGTGCAGTCCGGCGGTTCCGTTTTCGCAGGCAAGATCAGCAGGTCAGCTCCGGCACAGAGTTGCGCCAATTCGACCGCAGTTAGGTCTTTCGCCTTCAGGAAATGCACCACGTGGTCGCCCAGTATGACGCGCGCCTCATTGCGGTCGAAACTTAACCGGGCTGCTGCCTCTTCCTGATTTGCTCCATCGCCATCATTCTCTAGCCAGGCCCCGGCGACAAATCCGTCTCCTTTTGGTTTGTTCAATGCCCGCCCATCGGGTCCCATGACGCCGATCAAGGTACCTGTATCTGACACAAGCAAGACGGGTCGGCTGCTTATTGACCAAAATCCAGCAGCCAATCCCAACGCAAGTACTCCCACGACACGTCGATAGGATCGCAGCAGACAGAGCGCAGCGCCCCCCAGACCTAATAATGGTAGAACGTAAGGGCCGGGCTTAGGGATAAGCCGCACGGCTGTTTCCCAGCTTGAAACGGTCTCTGCCACGAAGAGGATCCAGCGGATACCAAGCCGCATCACCTCAAACCCGAGACCTTCAAGGCCCAATGGGCTTAGGACCGCTGCCAATACCGCGCCCGGCATAACAACCAGCCCCATGACCGGAACAGAGGCAAGATTTGCAACCAATCCCCAATGCGCCATCTGGTTAAAGTGGTACGCGCCAAATGGCGCCGTGGCCGCACCCGCGATTGCAGAAGAAATCACCAGCGACGACAAGTTTCGCGCCCATTTCGGCCAGCTCACCCAAAGTTGGTGGTCGCGGATCTCGGCAAAGATAGCGACCAGAGCGGTGGTCGCCGCAAAGGACATCTGAAACCCTGGCCCTGCAAGACTGTCCGGGCTGACCATCAGAACAATCACCGCGGCCACCGCAACGGCGCGTAATGTCAAAGCACGCCGGTCGAGGCAGACGGCAATCAACATGACCGCGACCATGATGAACGCCCTTTGCGTGGCAACATTCGCGCCTGATATCATGAGGTAGCTCACCGCAACTCCAAAGGCGAAAACAGCGGCAAACTTCTTGGGGTCAACACGCAAGGCTATGGCAGGGGTCAAGGCAAACCCTATACGGATCATCGCGAATACAACTCCGGTCAGCAGTCCCATATGCAACCCAGAGATCGCCAGCAGGTGCGCAAGGTTAGATGCCCGCAGCGCCTCAAGCGCCGCCGGGTCAATCCGAGAGCGGTCACCTGTCAGGATGGCTGTCGCAAAGGCGCCTTCGCTACCGGTCAACCTTTCGGTGATCATCCGGGACAAGGCCATGCGTAGGGCAAAGATCCGTATGCTGAGGCTCTCATCACGTGATGGCCATTGCAGCAGCGCCGGGGTGCGCGTGTACCCCACGCCGCCCAGTTGCTGAAACCATGCGTGACGCTGGAAATCAAAGCCGCCGGGTTCGACCGGGCCCGCAGGCGGCGATAGATGTCCAGTCATCATCAGTATCTGCCCAGGCCTTGGATCAACATATGGCTGCTCTCCATGCAGAGACACGCGCACCTTCAATGGACGGTCTTCCGGGGCCACGCGGTCCAGACGGACCTGATCCAGCGTCAGCCGCAATTTATCGGAAGCTGATCGGTCGATGGCGACAACGCGGCCCTCGATGGGGCCGTAATACCTGAACTTTAGTACAGGCGCAGAGGCCCCATAAGTATGAAGTCCTGCCACCGCAAACCCGATGATGCAAAACGCGCAGACCCAGATTGAAGGTATCAGCAACGGAACCCGGACCACTAGGAAAGGAGGCAAGAGCGCCCCACCGACAAGCCACCAGAACAGTTGCTTATCAGGCTCAAAAGGCAGCGAAAAATACACCCCAATGCCGCACCCGAATGCTACGGGCAGCCACACAAACAACGCACCTTGTCCAAGGCTCTCGATGGCCGCGCGCAAAGCGGTGGGACGCCGAAACTGGCCCGCACTTGTTTCCATGTTCAGACCGGCCTAAACAGATTTTCGCACCTCGCTAGACCTAGCGTTCTTATGGTTTCTAAAAGGTTAAATCACTCATGCCCGACACGCCCGTCGTCACCCGTTTTGCCCCATCGCCCACTGGTTACCTACATATCGGCGGGGCGCGGACAGCGCTTTTCAACTGGCTTTACGCGCGCGGGGAAGGAGGCAAGTTTCTCCTTCGGATCGAGGATACGGACCGAGCCCGTTACACCCCAGAAGCCACTCAAGCCATTCTGGACGGGCTGTCCTGGCTCGGCCTCGATTGGGACGGCGACGCAGTCTCTCAGTTCGAAAGTGCGGATCGCCATGCGGCCGTCGCTCGTGAGATGCTTGCAAATGGCACGGCGTATAAATGTTTCTCGACACAGGATGAAATCGCGGCGTTCCGTGAAGATGCCAAGGCGGCTGGCACCTCAACGCTGTTTCGCTCCCCGTGGAGGGATGTGGCAGAGGCAGACCATCCCGACGCTCCGTTCGTCATCCGCGTGAAAGCCCCAACAGAGGGCGTGATCACCATCAATGACGCAGTCCAGGGGGCCGTGACTTGGAAGGCTGAAACGCTCGACGATATGGTCCTGCTGCGCTCCGACGGGACGCCAGTTTACATGTTGGCGGTCGTCGTTGACGATCACGACATGGGCGTCACGCATGTGATCCGTGGTGACGACCATCTGGCCAATGCAGCACGGCAGTCCATGATTTACACCGCCATGGGATGGGCTCTGCCCACATTCGCGCATATCCCATTGATCCACGGACCTGATGGCAAGAAGCTGTCAAAGCGCCATGGAGACCTTGGCGTCGAAGCCTACCGGGACATGGGATACACGCCCGCTGGTCTGCGCAACTACCTGACCCGGCTAGGCTGGAGCCACGGCGATGACGAAGTGTTCACAGACGCGCAGGCGCTGGAATGGTTCGACTTGAACGGGATCGGCAAGGCCCCTGCCCGGCTGGATCTCAAAAAGATGGAGAACATCTGCGGTCACCACATTGCAATGAGCGATGACGACACGTTGATGGGAGATATCAATGCTTATCTCGCGCACAGTGATCGTGTGGCGCTTTCGCAGACGCAGAAAGATACGTTGAGGGCTGCTTTGCCTGTCCTAAAGGGAAACGCAAAGACACTGGGGGCCCTTTTGGATAAGGCGCATTTTGCGATTGGACAGCGTCCCTTCACGCCGGATGAGAAGGCATCAAAACAGCTTGATACGGTATCCCGTGGTATGCTGAAGGAATTGACGCCGCAGCTGCAAACTGTTAGTTGGTCCCGTGAACCGCTTGAGGGCGCGCTTAACGATTTTGTAGCCTCTAGAGAAATAGGGTTTGGCAAACTGGCCGGTCCTCTCAGAGCTGCACTTTCGGGGCGGGCTGCTTCTCCTAGTGTCTTCGACATGATGATACTGATCGGGCGCGAGGAAACTCTGGCCCGGCTGGATGATGCGCTGGCCTAATGCCAGTCGCTGATCTTGCTCGCAGGTTCCAGAAAACAAATCGGTGGCCCCGCATGCGTGGCACCAACCCAACAGGACCACGGCGACCGCGCCGTTCCCGGTCCTCACTTAGAAAGGTGACGCCATGGCTGACAAAACCGCAAAACTGACATTTGGTGATACAGAGCTCGAATTACCGATGCACTCCCCTACTGTTGGGCCTGACGTGATCGATATCTCCAAGCTTTATGCTGAGGGCAAGGTTTTCACTTTTGATCCAGGCTTCACCTCGACAGCCGCCTGCGACAGCACCATCACCTATATTGACGGTGGCAAGGGCGAGCTGCTGCACCGTGGCTATCCAATCGACCAACTGGCCGAGAAATCTCACTATCTCGAGGTTTGCTACCTGCTGCTCTACGGCAACTTGCCGTCTGCGGCTGAGTTGGAAGAGTTTGAGAGCCTCGTGACGAACCACACCATGATCCATGAGCAGATGATGTTCCTGTTCCGCGGCTTCCGCAGGGATGCGCATCCGATGGCGATCATGAATGGCGTCGTCGGCGCAATGTCGGCCTTCTATCACGATTCCACCGACATTCATGACGCGCATCAGCGGGAGGTGGCCTCCATCCGCATGATCGCGAAGATGCCGACGATTGCGGCGATGGCCTACAAGTTCACGATCGGCCAGCCTTTCGTCTATCCCCGCAATGATCTGGACTATGCGTCAAACTTCCTGCGCATGTGTTTCTCCGTGCCTTGCGAGGACTATCAGGTGAACCCGATCCTCAGCCGCGCGATGGACCGGATCTTTACGCTGCACGCCGATCACGAGCAAAACGCGTCTACCTCCACCGTCCGCTTGGCGTCGTCTTCAGGCGCAAACCCGTTTGCGTGTATCGCCGCAGGCATCGCCTGCCTTTGGGGCCCTGCTCATGGCGGCGCGAACCAAGCCTGCCTCGAGATGCTGCAAGAGATCGGCACCGTGGACCGTATCCCGGAATACATTGCTCGCGCTAAGGATAAGAACGACCCGTTCCGTCTGATGGGCTTCGGACACCGCGTTTACAAGAACTTCGACCCGCGTGCGACAGTGATGAAGAAATCAGCCGACGAGGTGCTCGATCTGCTCGGTGTGGAAAACAATCCAACACTGCAGGTTGCCAAAGAGCTTGAGAAGCAGGCCCTGGCCGATCCTTACTTCGCAGAAAAGAAATTGTTCCCGAATGTCGATTTCTATTCCGGCATCATCCTGAACGCGATGGGCTTCCCAACCTCGATGTTCACACCGATCTTCGCCCTCTCGCGCACCGTCGGATGGATTTCGCAATGGAAAGAAATGATCGCTGATCCAAAAATGAAAATTGGCCGCCCACGGCAGCTCTACCTTGGCGAAACCATGCGCGATTACATTGATATCGAGAAGCGTTGAGCCCTCAGACGGTTTCCTCACCAAGAAAAAGCATCGGCCCTCTGATTTGCCCAACAGCATTTCGGAGGGCTTTTTCTTGAGCAACTTTCACGAGGCTATGGCGAAGTCATGCGCAACGAATACTTATGCTCGTTTTTCGTTCATTTCCGGCTCTAGGTAGCGGGTAAAAATGCCTAACGCCCCTCAAAGGCCGCGGCGCGTTTTTCGAGAAACGCCAGAACACCTTCTCGAAAATCGTGACTGCGTCCCAACTCACCTTGTAGCTTGGCCTCCAGCATCAGCTGCTTTTCGAGCGTGTTGTCATAGCTCTTGCGCAATGATTGCTTGACGCGTTGGTAGGCCGCTGTCGGTCCGTTGGCGAGCTGCGTGGCGCGATCTTTCCAGACGTCTTCGAACTTGTCATCCGGCACCGCTTCCCAGATCATACCCTGATCAGAGGCCTGTTGTGCCGTAATCGGTTCGGCAAAAAGCGCGGCCCCCATGGCTTTGGGCAGACCCACTTGGCGCGGCAGGAAGTAGGTTCCGCCCGCATCCGGGATCAGACCGATCCGGGTGAAGGCCTGCAGAAACATCGCGCTTTCGGTCGCGATCACCACGTCAGCAGACAAGGCCAGGTTAGCCCCTGCCCCCGCGGCAGGTCCATTGACGGCAGAGATCGTCGGGATCTTGCAATCGTAAATCGCCATGAGCATCGGGACATACTCGTCTCGCAAGGTACGCTCCAAATCGGTGTTGGCCACCGTTGCCCGATCCCCCAGATCCTGGCCAGAACAGAAGGCCCGCCCCTTGCCGGTCATCACAAGCACACGGGCTTCTTTCTCTGCCTGCTTGGTGGCATGCAGCAGCTCCGCGCGCATCTGGGTGTTAAGTGCATTCATGACGTCTGGGCGCGAAAATTCTGCCACGGCAATGTTGTTGCGTACCGAATAACGGATCGTATCATATTGCATGGCTTCGCCCTTATGAGTTGGTTTAGGCTAAAGATAACGAACCGCTCGGTTTAGAAAAGCGAAACCTGCCGTCACTTCCCGAATTTAGCCGCCACGGCTTGCCCGCCATGCGCTCAGCGCCGCATTTGTCACCGTTTCTTTAACACGCCCTTTTGCTCGGCGCTTTGTGACCCTACCGGGCTTGCGGTGTCTTGCATAATGCAGCTCCCTTGCGCCGAAATAGAAACTGACAATCGCGCCCAGAAGCCACCAAAGAGGATCAGGCACCAAGGCCAAGCCTTCCATACGCGGCGCAAAGCCTTCAGGGTCC
Organism: uncultured Litoreibacter sp.; assembly: GCA_947494645.1. GTDB lineage: Bacteria > Pseudomonadota > Alphaproteobacteria > Rhodobacterales > Rhodobacteraceae > Litoreibacter. The sequence goes on along the minus strand of CANLVO010000001.1, from coordinate 1,129,165 downwards.
GTCATCGCGTAGACAAACAGTCCAATCGTGCCCAAAGCCAACATCGGGCGCGGCAAACGGTTAAACCCGTTCATGGCGCTGTCAAACCACCCTGCTCGACCATGCTCGAATTCCGTACCGTGCTGGCCAAGTGCCGCGATATAGGCGTCATGGCCAAGCTGCATGCGCCGCGTTGCGTTCGGCCGGAACCCATCTGCCACGTCGCCCACGGCGCGGGTCAGATCACGCGCACCGCCACCAAGAAATTGTCCAATTATCCCCATTTCGCCGTCCTTTTCCGATGTTCGCTATCTGACAGGTGATAATGCGGATCCATGAAGGCCTCTGCCCGCTTGATCCATCCGCCCTTGCTGCCATCCCGCCTCCGCGCATATTTCCGTGACGCTTTGCGCCGGTCCGCAATAGCGTAATAGTAATTGCGCCGAGCGATCCCGTAGGCGTCGACCATGAAGGCTTCTGCTTCTGCAAAAGCGGCAAAGCTCACGCGAATGGTCTGCGGTCCGATCACGCCGTCGCGGGCAATGTCGAACCCCATATTGCGTAGCAGTCCTTGCAGGATCTTCACGGCGTTTGAGCCTGAGTTCACATACATATCGTAGACGCTGGCCTGCAAAGGTTCGGGCAAAGCGTTGATGCGCGGCCCCCGAAAATAGTGCTCTTGAAAGATCTCGCCCGCTTTTTTGCGCGTTAGTTTTCTGACATCACGCGCCGTGACCTTGCCGTCGCCATCAAGGTCAAGCCCGAGGCGCCGCATTGTGTGGATCGTAACGCCGTGGTTCGTAGCCCCGCCCGGATCGTCGGGATCGTTCACATAGCCGCCCTCGGCACGCAATATTTCTTCGGTGATCTCGTGGATGGTTTGCATGGCGTCTCTCCGCGCTGGTTCAGCGGAGAAACTGCATGGCTTTGGTTAACGGATCGAAACCCGACCGTTCGCAGGGTCGGTCTCTAAGCGTCGGGCTCTTGGTAAACACCTTGCGCCTTCAGCGCATCTATGACTTCCACCGGCATGTAGGTTTCGTCATGTTTTGCAAATATCGTATGGGCTTGGAACACGTTGTTCACGTAGTTTCCAGTAGCCACCGTGCCTTGTCCTTCCTCGAAAAGGTCCGGTCGAGGCTCATCACCGATATAGGCCACGGGGATCTCTGCATTGCCGTCTGTTACCGCAAAGGTGAAGGCAAACCCTTCACCCGCGACGATGCTGTCTTCCACTACCAAGCCGCCGATACGGAACGTCTCCGCCGCATCGGGTGGATTCTCGGCGACCTGTGTGGGTGAGTAGAAGTAGTTGATACCGTCACGCAAAGCGTAACCAATGAGCGCAGTCGCCACGAGCAAGGCGACTGAGGCCACGGCAATGATCTGAATACGTCTTTGTTTCTTGAGCCCGCGCATCGGAAACCCCTACGGAAATACTGGAGCCAGCATAAGGCCCGCTGTCTCCTCCAGACCTAACATCAGATTGGCATTTTGCAACGCCTGCCCCGATGACCCCTTCGTGAGGTTATCAAGCGCGCAAACAATGATCGAACGCCCCTCAATCCGGTCACCAGTGACGCCAAGATGCACAAAGTTGGACCCCCTGATGTGCCGTGTCGAGGGCGCTTGCCCCAATGGCAGGACCTCAACAAACGGCTCATCTACATAGGTTGCCGCGAACGCCTCATGAATGGCCTGCGCATCGCCCTTGACATAGATCGTTGCAACGATCCCCCGATTGGCAGGCAACAGATGCGGGGTGAATTGCACTTTCACAGGGCGACCCGCAATCGCACTGAACTCCTGATCGAACTCCGCCAGATGCCTGTGCGTGCCGCCGATACCGTAAGGATGAGCGCCTTCGCTCAGCTCGGCATGGAGCAGGTTTTCCTTCAACGACCGCCCCGCGCCCGAAACACCAGTCTTCAGGTCGATGATAATCTCATCGAGGTCGATCAGCTTCTTTTCGATCAAAGGCCGCAATGCGTATTGACCCGTCGCAGCATTGCATCCCGTGCCAGCCACCAGCCGTGCAGATTTGATGTCGTCGCGGTAGAACTCGGTTAGGCCGTAAACAGCTTCAGCCTGCTGCTCCAGCGCGGTGTGCGGATTGCCGTACCACGCCTCATACTCTGCCGCGTCCCGCAGCCGGAAATCTGCAGAAAGATCCACGATCTTCAGGGTCTTTGGAAGCTTGGAGATAACATCCTGCGACGTCTTATGGGGCAAGGCGCAGAAACACAGGTCGATCTGCGCGAAATCAATCTCGTCAATCTTCACCAGCTTGGGAAGCGCAAGGTGGCGCAAATGAGGGAACACGTCCGCCATCTCCATGCCTGCCTTGCGGTCAGCAGACAGGGCCGCGATAGACATGTCGGGATGGGTGGCAATCAGCCGGATAAGCTCTGCGCCCGTGTAGCCGGACGCGCCAAGGATGGCGATATTATGGGTCATAACAGACTCCGTGATAGAGATTTGATGTTGGTTTAGAAGAAAGACTGGCGGGCGTCCATCAGGCCGCCTCGAAAGTGGTCTTTCGTCGCAAAAACTGCGTGGCACGGTCAGACACCGTGCGCGGGTCACCGGTGGTCAGAAACTTGGTCTCAGTTCCGTCGCCCAGCATATCAGGGTGGCGTTTGAGGTAATCTGCCAGACTGTCAGACACAAGCTGCGCTTGGCTGTAGACAGTCACGTCAGCGCCCAACGCATCTTGAAAAACCTGCTGCATCAATGGGTAGTGCGTGCATCCCAAGATCGCCGCCTGAGGGTGTGGCATCCGCCGTTTCAGCGCGTCGACATGCGATCTGACCAAGGCTTCGGCCAACATTTCGTCGCCATCTTCAAGAGCATCGACCAGCCCACCGCAAGGTTGAGCTTCGACGTCTACCCCTATGGCACGAAACGCTAATTCCCTCTGGAATGCGCGGCTTGAAACGGTGGCAGGTGTCGCAAACAGCGCCACATGCTTGACCCCGACCTCGCGTGGTGGCGAGTTGTCGCCCCAGGTCCGCTCCGTGAGGGCTTCGATCATGGGCACAAATACACCAAGCACACGCTTGTCTCTGGGCACCCAATTTTCCTGCATCCGCCGCAGCGCTGCCGCTGAAGCGGTGTTACAAGCCAAAATCACCAGATTGCAGCCATGATCGAACATGGCCTGCGTCGCGTCGCAGGTCAGCGCATAGATATCGTCAGGCGTGCGCGTACCGTAAGGCGTGTGCGCGCTGTCTGCAAAATAGCAGACAGGGAGATCGGGCATATCTGCCTCGATCTGATCGTAGACGGTTAGCCCGCCCAATCCACTGTCAAAGATGCCGACCGCCATGTGCCGCCCTTTTGCGCTTGTCCTCGAACTCGTACCCGAACGGCGCAAGGCCCGTTGCGGTTGAGGATAGCTCATACGTTGCCCGCCGCAGGAAATCCATCATTGCTTTCGGGTCGTGGCGGTATTCCTCCAACTTGCCCTGCGCAATGGGTTGGCCGATGGCCACGCGCACGGGCCTGTCGGTAAGACGCTTGAACTCGTTGATCAACAACGCCAAACGCAAAGTTGGATGGGCATGACTTGCAAGCTGGAACAGGCGGGAATTGCGGCCCTCAAAATGAATGGGCACCACCTGCGCGTCAGATTTCGTCACCAACCGGGCCGTAAAGCTGCGCCAAGCCGGGTCGAAAGGCGCGCCGAAGGGTTTGGCTGAGGTTGACACTGTGCCTCCCGGAAAAACCCCAATCGCGCCGCCGCCGCGCAAGTAGGTCAAAGCAGCCTTGCGCGTTTGCAGGTTCAAAGACACCGCCTCTCGCGTTTCGTCAAAGGAAATTGGCAGGATAACGCGACGCAACTCCTCCGCGCGGTCAAAGACGTCATTCGCGAGAATGCGGAAATCGCTCCGCGTCTGGTTCAAAATGTGCCCCATCATCAATCCGTCGAGGATGCCGTAAGGATGATTGGCGACCATCAAAAGCGGCCCGGTCTTTGGTATGTTTTCAAGCCGACCGCCGATGACCTCTAGGCTGAGACCGTAACGCTCCGCCATAACCTCCCAAAAGCTCGCGCCAATAGCGACCTCTTGCTCATAGCCCTTCGCACGCTTGATCAGCCCAATGCGGCCGGTTGCGTTCTCCAACGTGCGTATGACGGCCCGCCCGGCTTTGGTACGCGCCGAATGGGCATAGGTAATTTGCCTGCTGACGTGCCCCATCTCAAGGGTGCCTCCGAGGTGAAGTTTTCTGTTCTCGGCCTAAGATATGCTCTGTTCGGATGTCATTTGCGTGACGTCAAGTTTGCGCAGTACAGACACATCAGCTCCATCGCGACATGCGCACCAGCGACTGCCGTGGCCCCTGTCGTGTCATAAGGCGGGGAGACTTCGACCACGTCGCCCCCGACCATGTTCATTCCCTTCAACCTACGCAAAATGGCGATTGCCTGCGCAGAGCTTAGCCCACCAGAGACAGGCGTCCCGGTACCAGGCGCGAAGGCGGGATCTAAGCAATCTATGTCAAACGTCAGATAGGTCTGATGATCGCCGATGATGCTCCGAATTTTGTCAGTGACCGTTTCAACGCATGTCGCATGCACTTCAGGCGCATCGATGATGTTCACATCCATATAGTCATCGCAATATGTCCGAATGCCCACCTGAACGGAGCGCGCAGGGTCTATCAAGCCCTCCTTGACAGCCTTGTAGAACATCGTTCCGTGATCCACGCGGGCCATGTCGTCGTCCGGCCACGTATCGGAATGTGCATCAAATTGCAGCAAGCTCAGTGGCCCGAACTTGGCCACATAGGCCCTTAGGATCGGAAAGCTGATATAGTGATCGCCACCAAGGCAAAGCGAGCCTGCGCCCGCATCCAATATGCCCGAAATATGATCTGTAAGTGCCTGAGGAAAGCGCGGTATGTCAGCGTAATCAAACGCTAAATCGCCATAGTCGACCACACTCATATCTGTCAGCGGGTTGAGATCCCAGCCATAGGGCGGGTCCATCGGCTGAAGTGCCGAGGCCTCCCTGATCGCCCGAGGGCCAAACCGTGTTCCAGGCCGATGGGTGACCGCCTGATCAAATGGCACCCCTGTCACCGCCAGATCGACGCCCGTCAGGTCCTTGCTATAGGTCCGTCTCATGAAAGACAGCGCGCCGCCGAACGCGTTCTCATATGCCATTCCACGGTTGCCCTCCCGCGTGAAGGCTGCGTCCACGTCCGTCGCTGCATCCTTGAGCGCCATATCTATTCTACCTTTATCCCGTCGCGCACCAGCGCATCCGCTACGTCCTTGATTGCACCGCCCAGCGTCTCCGCGATGAAGTCCACCTCTTCTCGTGTGATCACCAACGGAGGTGACATCACGTTGAGGTGCCCAATCGGGCGCACCATCAATCCCTTGGCCTCGCAAGCCTGCGAGATGCGTTTGCCAACATCAACCTCGTCCGGCAACAGCCTTTTTCTGGCTTTGTCGGCAACGTTTTCGACGCACCCGATCAAACCTTGGCCCCGTACGCTCCCCACCAATGGCAAGTCGGCCAAACCGGTCAGACGATCCTGAAAGTAACCTCCGACATCTCTCGCGTGCTCAAGCAGTCCCTCCCGCTCGATGATCTCAATGTTCTTCAAAGCCGCAGCACAAGCCACCGGGTGGCCCGAATAGGTGAAACCCGACGCATACCAACGATCGCCCTGCATGGCTGACCAGACACCATCAGAAAAAATTACTGCGCCAATGGGTTGGTAGCCAGAGCTCAACCCTTTCGCGCAGCAAATGATATCCGGTTGAACATCAAAAACATCAAACGACGCGAACCAATGCCCTAGCCGTCCAAAGGCTGTGACAACTTCGTCTGCGATGAAAAGGATCCCGTGCTCTTGGCATACCTGCCACATCGCGTGCAGATATCCTTTGGGTGGCATGATTACCCCACCCGAGGCCTGAATCGGCTCAGCAAAGAAAGCCGCGATCTTGTCGGCGCCAATCTCGGCGATCTTGGCCTCGAACTCAAAGACCAAATGATCGCGGAAGGCATCCTCATCCATGCCATCCGGCATTCGGTATGTGTTTGGCGTGCTGACGTGGTGAATGCCGTCGCTTAGGTAGTGAAACTCCGGCACCTTGTCGCCCGACCGCTTCCCGATCGAGATGCTGGCAAAGGTCGCGCCATGATAGCTGTCGTCGCGGGCAATCACTTGGGTGCGCGCTTCGTCTCCCCGGCAGCGATGGTAGTAAATTGCCATCCGGTATGCGCTGTCGATAGCCGTCGAGCCACCGGTTGTGAAATGCACATGGTTCAGCGCGCCCGGGGCAATATCTGCCAGCTTGGCGGCCAGCAAGGCTTGCGGCCCGTGAGTCATATCCACAAACGTGTTCGAGAACGCCAGTTTCTCTGCCTGCGCCGCAATCGCCTCGGCCATCTCCCGGCGGCCTAGCCCGATATTCGTGCACCACAGACCGCCCACCGCGTCCAGGTATTTGCGCCCGTCGCGGTCCCACAGATAGCACCCTTCGCCGCGCTCGATGACCAGCGGAGCCTGCGCTTCAAAGCTGTCGAAATGGGTCCAAGGATGAAGCGCATGTGCTTGATCCAATGCGGCAATGTCGTTTGGTAGGTCTGTTGTCATAACGCACACTCTCCCAGCCAATCATGCAATGCAAGGCTTGCGCAATCAGGCCTGTGCGGGCATGTAGCGTGGCATGTCTGTTAGTGATCTCAAACGTGATTTTATCGATGCGATGAGCACCGTGGTGTCGACGGTCACCATCGTCACCACGGATGGCCCCTCGGGCAGCGCTGGGGCGACGGTCTCGGCCATGTCCAGTGTCTCTGCTGATGGTGAGGCGCCGACCCTTCTGGTCTGCCTGCACCATGAGGCCCGCGCTACGGCGGCTATCCTTGAAAACGAGTGCTTTTGCGTCAACGCTTTGCAAAACGGCCAGCAGGACATTGCCAATGTATTTGCCAGCCGAACAGCGGCCTTGGGCAGTGACAAGTTCAAGGCGGGCGAGTTCGGCACATTGATCACCGGGGCTCCATCGCTGACCTCGGCTTTGTCCTCGTTTGATTGCAGCCTGCAAAGCCACGAGCGGATCGGGACGCATCACGTGATGATTGGCGCCGTACGCGCCGTGCGCCATGCGGAAGGCTCGCCGCTGCTTTACGGAAACCGCGCTTACCGCGATCTCGCATGACCGACACGGATCGCCTTTCCGCTCAGATGGCGTTCCTCAATGAGGCAGATAAGCTGAAATCCGTTCTACGCGCGACGACACTTTGTGACGGGTCGCGCGTTGAAAACTCGGGCGAGCATTCATGGCACATCGCGCTCTACGCAATGATCCTTGCCGAACATGCCACACGCCCGGTGCAAGTCGACCGGGTGATCAAGATGCTCCTGATCCATGATCTGGTAGAAATCGACGCAGGCGACCACCCGATCCATGGCGATCATGACACCGCAGCACAATACGAGATCGAACAAGCCGCAGCCAAACGCATCTTTGGGCTTTTACCAGCCGACCAAGCAAAAGAGTTTCAAGCGCTTTGGGAAGAGTTTGAAGCCGCGCAAAGCGATGATGCGATCTTCGCCAAGTCTGTCGACCGCGTGCAGCCGGTGATTGCCAATCTAGAAAGTGACGGCGGAACTTGGGTCGCGTACAACGTAACCCAAGAGCAGCTTGAAGCCCGCGTCGGCGCAAAAGTGCGCAAAGGGGCGCCCGCACTCTGGGCACATCTGAAAGCGCGGATAGACGCGTGGTTCGCCCTGCCGTAAGACCTCATTAGCCAACACCCGAAACGGAGATACCATGTCCAAGATCAAGGTAGAAAACCCCATCGTCGAACTGGATGGCGACGAGATGACCCGCATCATGTGGGACTTCATCAAGCAAAAGCTTGTGCTGCCCTATCTGGATCTGGACCTGCTTTACTATGACCTGGGCATGGAGGTCCGTGACGAGACCAATGACCAGATCACCATTGATGCTGCCGAAAAGATCAAAGAAATCGGCGTCGGCGTAAAATGCGCCACGATCACCCCAGACGAGGCCCGCGTTGAGGAGTTCGGGCTGAAAGAGATGTGGCGTTCCCCTAACGGGACGATCCGTAACATCCTCGGTGGTGTCGTGTTCCGCGCGCCGATCATTTGCAAGAACGTTCCGCGGCTTGTCCCCGGCTGGACCGACCCGATTGTCATCGGACGTCACGCTTTTGGCGACCAATACAAAGCCACCGACTTCCTGATGCCCGGCCCCGGCACGCTGACAATGAAGTTTGTGGGCGACGACGGCGAGGTCATCGAACGCGAAGTCTTCAAGTCACCCGCCGCCGGTGTCGCCATGGGCATGTATAACCTCGACGACTCGATAAGGGATTTTGCCCGTGCTTCTTTCAATTACGGGCTGAACCTGGGCTGGCCGGTTTACCTGTCGACGAAGAACACCATCCTCAAGGCCTATGACGGACGCTTCAAAGATCTATTTCAGGAAATCTTCGACGCCGAGTTCAAAGACCAATTCGACAAGGCTGAGATCTGGTACGAGCACAGGTTGATCGACGACATGGTGGCCTCTGCCATGAAATGGTCCGGCAAGTTTGTCTGGGCGTGCAAAAACTATGATGGCGACGTGCAATCGGACACCGTGGCGCAAGGGTTCGGCTCGCTGGGCCTGATGACCTCGCAGCTGATGACGCCCGACGGTAAAATTGTAGAGGCAGAAGCCGCCCATGGCACCGTCACGCGCCACTACCGCCAGCATCAAAAGGGTGAGGCCACGTCAACCAACTCCATCGCCTCGATCTACGCATGGACCGGTGGGCTGAAGCACCGTGCCAAGCTCGACAACAATGAACAGCTCGCGAAATTCGCGACCACGTTGGAAAGGGTTGTCGTGGACACGGTGGAAAGTGGTTTCATGACCAAGGATCTGGCCCTGCTCGTCGGTCCCGATCAAGCTTGGCTGACCACCGAAGGTTTCCTCGAGAAAATCGACGAAAACCTGAACAAGGCAATGTAGGGCACGCTTGGGTTGGCACGGTCGATGAAACGAATGTTCGGGGCCGTGCTGGCAACGGTCGCACTCACCTCAACGGCCTCGGCGCAGGATTGCGGCGAGGCGCAAACGCCGTGCCAGACGGAAACGGGATCGTACCACATCTTGCTCCCCGACACCGACGCCCCGCGCGGCGCCGTGCTCTTCCTTCATGGCGGCGGCGGGCGCGGCGCGGGGCTGCTCAACACCAACATCGCGCGCCAGTCGCTGGAGCGCGGATTTGTCTTTGTTGCCCCCAATGGCGAGCACCCCGACGCACGCTTCCCCAACAATTGGGCCGTGCGCGCCAAGAATTTCGGCCACGAGAAAGACGATATCGCCTTCCTCAACGACGTCATGGACGAGGTCTCGTCTAGACACGGCGTCGCCCGAGACAAGATGCTTCTGTCAGGATTTTCGCGAGGCGGTTCCATGGTCTGGGACGTCGCCTGTTTCGCACCCGCATCCGCCCGCGCCTACGCGCCCGCAGCCGGTGCATTCTGGGACGACCTGCCAGAAGCCTGCGAAGGCCCGGTGGATTTGTTTCACACTCACGGATGGGATGACCGCACGGTGCCGCTTGAAGGAAGACCCCTCTTTGGGGCTTCCGTGTTTCAAGGCGACGTCTGGGAAAGCCTCCGGATCCTGCGTGCCGCGAACGGATGCGAGAACCGTCAACCCAGCCGCTCCGCCGTAGAAGGGGACCGCTGGTTCCGCCATTGGGAGGATTGTGCCGCCGGACGCATTGATCTGATGTTGCATCCGGGCGGCCACGGAAGCCCGCCAGGATGGGCCCCTGCAGTGCTCGATTGGTTCGAGGCCCGTTTGGAAGAAGACGCGCTTTAGCCCGCCCGCGCGGATTTCCTCTTCCAATTTGTGCACTCCGCTCCGAGACTGCCCTCCAGAGACCACCGGAGCGCCATCATGCCAGTCCACTACATCTACTTGTTTCTTGCCGTCCTCGCCGAAACCATCGGTACGTCAGCCCTGCAGGCCAGCCAGCAGTTCACCAAGCTCTGGCCGTCGCTTCTGGTGGTGGTGTCCTATACGATCTCGTTTTACCTTCTGGCGCTCACCCTGAAATACATGCCTGTCGGCATCATGTACGCGATCTGGTCCGGCCTAGGCATCGTTCTCATCGCCGGGATCGGGTTCATCTATTTTGGTCAAAAGCTCGACGCCCCGGCGTTTCTCGGCCTTGCGATGATCATCGGCGGCATCGTGATCATCCATCTCTTCTCCAAATCCTCCGTACATTGAGCATCTGCGCCATCATGCTGGCTGCCGGCGCCAGCACCCGCATGCGCGGGGTCGACAAACTGACCCAGCCTTTGCGCGGCGTCCCCATACTTCGTGACCGCGCCGCGATGTTTCTCAAGTCCCAAGTGGACCGGCTCGTCATTGTCTTACCCGAAAACACCCCGACACGAGACAGCGCCCTAGAAGGTCTCGACGTGCACATCGTCCGAAACCCGAACGCCAGCAGCGGCATGGCGTCTTCGATCAAAGCCGGGATCGCAGCGCTGACATCTCAGACAAGCGCCGCGCTGATCATGCCCGCTGACATGCCCGACATTGAAGCCGCAGACATAGATGCGATTTGCGCGGAGTATCACAAAGCCCCGGATCACATTCTGCGAGCCACAGCTGGCCAGACCCCGGGCAGTCCGGTGATTTTCCCACGGCCCTACTTCAAAGACCTATTTCGCCTCGAGGGCGACGCATCCGGACGCACGGTCATCAAGGCTGCGGCTGAAGACGTCCGCTACATACAGCTCATAGGCGACCGCGCGACATTTGATCTGGACACGCCCGAGGCATGGGCGGAGTGGCACAACCGTCAATCGTAAAAAAAGCCGCCCCCGAAGGGACGGCTCTCACTCGCTACACTTGAACGGCCCAACACCCCGGCCGCCCAAATCAAAGCTCTGTCAACGGAACAACATCCGCGCTTCGCGCTTTTTCAACGTCAGGCGGGCTGAGGCATAAGCTTCGCGGCCCTTCTTGCCTTGAAGCTCCGGGAAGAGTTCAAAAATCTCGTTGCGCTGCGCGTTGCCGATCCCTTTGAGAGAGTAATCGCCGGGCTGGAAGCTCTCGGTCCACGCGCCGTTGGACAGAACAACTTCGTGGTTTTCAAACATGAAGTGAATGTAGGTTGTGCCCATCGAGTTGATGTTTTGCACACCCTCCTTCGGGTTCACCAGATGCTTGGCCGAGACCAGCACCTCGTTCTCCTCAAAATACAGTGCCACGCGGTCGGTGTTGACCAGCATTCGGTGGTTCGGGCTGACCAACATATCGCGCTCCGGCAAGCCGTGGCCCAATGCGCCGCGTTGAATCAGAACTGGTTGCAGGTGCGGGTTGGCCTGAAGGGTGCGACCCTCCATGCGCTTTGCGCCGATCCATCTGATTTCTTGGATGCCGTTATCACGGGTGATGACCTTGTCCCCGACTTGCAAGTCTTCGACCAGCATTTCTCCGCGGGGGGTGGCGATGGATGTTCCAGGGGTAAAACAGGGCACGATATTTTCTATCTCCGAGTAGTCGAGGGTACTGATTACGTCACGTGTGTCCGCGTCCAGGAATTCGATCGTGCCTGAGGTCGAATTGCCATCTGCGTCGTTTACTTGATTTACAATGCGGAACGGTCCGCTGCCGGTCAGGTCCAGCGTATCATTGTCATCTCCGGCGGCACCGCCGTCGATAGTGTCTCCATCTGCATTCTCAGCCGAGGTGACGACGAACGTGTCAGCATCCGCGCCGCCACTTTGCGTGTCCGCGCCCTGCCCGCCGATTAAGGTATCGTCGCCACCTTCACCAAAGATCAGGTCGTCACCCGCGCCGCCCGACAAGCGGTCATCGCCATCAGCGCCCTCATCCAGAGCATTCGGCGCCGTGAAAAACACGTCGGTGACGTTGATGCCGCTATTGTTGGGCCCGTCTTGAGTATGGAATAGCTCAATTCGAGCAACAGGCCCCGGGATGGTGACCAGCAAGGAGTATTGCGCCGACGTATCAGGCGCATAGCCGCCTTGACTGTCGGCCGTATCATCGCCCGGAACGCCATCGTCATCGCTCAGCACAATCGCGTCGCCAGCAACCAGCGTCACCGCAATCGGGTTTCCGGATGAATCAAAGGCCCGGATGGTGACCACGCCGTCGCCGTCAATATCGTTGATCCGAAAGGACACATCCTCCACACCTTGCGAAAAACCAATCGCATAAGAGGCATCGTTGGCATTGCCGTTTGTGACGGAATAGAGCGAACTTGTGGCGTTGACTGTCTCGCTACCCGCGTCAATATCAGCGATATTCTGTGGGTCGCCCTCGAATTCTGTGACGACACCTGCATCTTGTCCAAGCGTCTCGAAGGTTACATCCACTGAGCCAGTGTTTTGCGTGAAGCCGGTGCCGATCTGTCCGGCATTGTCAGACCAGTTCAGGCTTTCACGAGCACCGCCCTCAAAATTGCTGTCGCCGTAAATGACATCGTCTCCGACGCCCGCATCGACAGTGTCATCTCCTGATCCGGCAAACACTTCATCATCGCCCGCACCAGATCGAATGATATCATCCCCGCCAAGCGCTTCGACGATATCGTCGTCCATACCCTCGCCGGGCAAAATTTGATCATCGGCATCAATCAAGTCGCCTTCCGGGTCGCCAATATAGGCGGCATCAATCGTATCGGCGGCGTTGCTGCCTTCGACAATGCCGTCACCGGTCGCCAGCGGCGCGATGCTTGATCCGTCCACGCTCTGATTAGAAAACCAACCGCTAAAATTCGTGCCCGTGGGGGCAACCAGTTCAACCGCGGAAATTTCCAGATTGTCCAAAGTGCCGGCGTTGAGCAGATCAGAAACAAACACATCGCCATTTGTGGCCTGCACAACCAATACTTCAACTTCAAGCACCGACCCATCGCTCAGGGTGACACGGGCGTCGAAACTCATCGCGGCGTCGCTAGTCGCCGTCACCTGAGTGCCGTTCAACTCGTAGCTGAACCTATCCGAGGTGCCGAACCGATCATTATCGGAGATGGCACCATCAGCTTGCGCGTCCCGGGTCGTTACCGCGAGGATTTGCAGCTGCGACGCATCAACGCTTTGCCCCGACAACAGGCCGGCGCGTTCAGCGTTGAAATCGCTCTCGTTGACATCCGTGCTTTCGAACGCCCCGAGATAGATCAGGTTAATATTGGTAAAAGTGGTCATTTGCCTTACTTGCGATCCGCTCCGCACGCTTTGGCGGCGGGGACGGAAGTCAACTCGTTACGATACAAGGCCAAACAAGCCAAGCCAAACGCCAACAAGGCCCCATACAACAGGCCGTCCAACAGAACACTCGCTACAACACTAGACATAGAAACCATCCTCACTTGTTTGGTTAACTGAGGAGCTGTCCCTTGGGGCCAATGCAGCGGTCGCTCAAAGTTGCGTCCAGATTGTGAGGTGGGGGACCGGAAATCCGGTCACAGCGTGGGCAATCCGCCTGGTCACTTTACGCAACAAGACACAGACATTCGCACAAACCCGTCTCACATCCCCTCAGATGCGTCTTTGTGCGGCCGCCCCCGTGGCCTCAATTTTCACCTCCAGCAGGTGTGCTACTTGGCTACCGAATGGGCAGCCCCAAACAAAGCGAAAAATGGCCGAAAGGTGTCTGCGTGACCGAAAAATGCCGCAATTGCAGATCACGAACCCGGACCACACGCGCTCTGTGAGACGCGACAAAAACCCCAACCCAGCATCGTGCGCAAACCGCGCGAGGCGGCAATTGTTTACGGCGCAGCGCACCTAAACTTCAAATTTTATTCGATTTTATCTCTATTGTTTTCGTAAGCGAGATCGTTTCGCTTTCCAAATTTGTCGTTCACAGGCGCGTGAGGCAAGAAACAGCTGACAGCCTCTGATCGGCAAGATACAGCCGTCAAAAAAATTTCCCCCCAGGACCGCACGAGCAGAACAATCCAAAATGAACACGTTTATTGTTGCTAAAGCCGGTGCAAATCTGTGGGCAAGCCGCTCAATGGAGGTAAGCAAAACCCTCCTGTGATTCCCTCCTTTGGTTCTATATTGGCGACAGCCGTGCAAATCTCAGGTAATTGTTTCGACTACGAGAACAACAGCTAACACCGACCCGATCTACAAGATCTAAGCGACCGCCCCCTTTCTAGATCAAGGCAGAAAGTTCCGAACCTGCCGATTTGCGTTATTCGAGGGGTTGTGTGCACTCCCCCAATGGGTAAAAGAAAACCGTCGCCCGAGTGATGGAATGGTAGACATGGCAGATTCAAAATCTGCTGCCGCAAGGCGTGCCGGTTCAAGTCCGGCCTCGGGTACCACCTCTCAGTTAAATTCGTTCATGACGCCTGTCAGAACATCGCCCCTACAAGCCACAACGTGATCGCCGGGAAGCTCACGAGGATCACCACCCGGATCAAATCCGAGGCTACGAAAGGCAGAACCCCGCGGTAGGTCTGCCCAATCGGCACATTCCGCGCGACCTGGTTGATTATGAACAGGTTCATACCCACCGGCGGCGTGATCAATCCGACCTCCACCACGATCAAGGTCAAAATGCCGAACCAGATCGCGGTCTGTTCCATGGTCAGGCCAAAATCGAGCACTTCGATGATCGGGAAGAAAATAGGGATGGTCAGCAGGATCATCGAAAGCGAATCCATGACGCAGCCAAAGACCAGATAGCACACCAGCATGGCGATCAGCACCGTCATCGGCGCGAAGCCCTGCCCGGTCACCCAGTCAGCCATAACCTGCGGCGCCTGAGTGAAGGCCAGAAACGAGTTAAAGACCTGCGCGCCAAACAGAATGAAGAATATCATCGCTGAGGCCTGCGCGGCTTCCACAATCGAGTCCAGAAAACTCCGCCAATTCAACCCGCCCGTCAGCACGCCATATAACCCGGTCGCGACAGCGCCCACAGCAGCCCCTTCGGTGGGAGTAAACAACGCCTGCACACCCGGCCGGAACCAGTTCCAGTCCCCTGCTATGCCGCCCATGACCAACCCGAAAATGACGACCACCGGCCAAATCTGAAACAACGTTCTGAACCGCACCCCGAGCGGCTTGCGCTCCGCAACGGGGCCCGAGCCCGGCTTGACGCGCACATATATCGCAACGGTCAGCATGTAGCCCAGCGCTGCCAGTATGCCCGGGATCAACGCGGCCAGGAACATTTTGACGATGTTCTGCTCCGTCAGGATGGCGTAGATCACCAAGATTACTGAGGGCGGGATCAAAATACCGAGCGTGCCCCCCGCCGCCAGAACGCCGGTGCTCAACGCATCTGAATAGCCCCGCTTGCGCATCTCGGGCAAAGCCACCTGCCCCATGGTCGACGCCGTTGCCAAAGACGAGCCGCAGACGGCCCCGAACCCCGCGCAAGCCCCGACGGCGGCCATAGCCACCCCGCCCTTACGATGCCCAAGCCAATCTGACGCCGCGTTGAACAAGGCCGCGCTCATGCCAGACTTGGTGGCAAACTGACCCATCAGCAAGAACAGCGGAATGATCGTCAGGGAATAGCTGGAAAACGTGTCATAGGTCAGCGTCTTCATCTGGCTCATCACTGCCGTTGGGCGGCCCAGCACGATCCACGTGCCGATGAACCCGGTGATGAACATCGCGGCCCCGATAGGGACCCGCAGGAAAATCGCGCCCAGCATCAGCCCAAAGGCGGTCAGCGCCAGCTCGACACCGCTCATCGTGCGGGCTCCCCGCCCTCAAGCACCCAGTTCAGGGCGCGCCAAACCGTATAAAGGCTCACCACAAAGAACATGACAGCGCCAATAGACGCCAGGCCGTATGGTATCCACACCGGCAGTTCCAACTCGTAAGTGGTCTCGGGGAAGAACGGTTTTGAGCCCATGCCCAATGTGTCGCGCAGGCCTTGGTTGAAATACGGAAACTTCTCACCAAACCCGAGATAGAGCCGCCACAGGATGAGCCCCGCGATCAAGGTAATCGCAATGTCCCCGATCATCCCGAAAAACGCCTTTGTCCGTCCGCCTATCTGGTCCAGCAAGACGTCCACGGTGACATGGCCCCGTTTCAGTTGGCACCACGGCAGAAAAGAGAAAATGGCAATTGCGCAGCCCGCTTCGACCAGTTCGAAATCGCCCGTAATAGGCCCCAACCCCATAAAGAGCAAAGCGCGCCCAATGACAGAGGCCACAGTCACCAAAGCCATGGCGACCATCAAAGCGCCGCCGACATAAGCAAGCCATCGCGCAAGCGTTTCCAACACATGGCCCACGCGATGCTGTGCCTGTTTCGCTATTGCCATTCTCAAAAGCCCCTCAGCCCTGCCGACCGACCCAGTTTATCGCCGTGGTTCTGGTGAGATACCCTTTAATGCGACCTCCCAACCAAGAAAAGACCCCGAAGAGAGAACTCTTCGGGGTCCAGTTTCCTGACTGCGAGCGTAGCTTATTCGGAGTATTTCGCGACCAATGCGCGCGCGTCATTTACCATCGCCTCGCCGTCCAAACCGGCATCCGACATCTCGGCAATCCAGGCATTGGTCAGCTCGTCGCCGATCTTTTTCAGCTCAGCCACATCCTCATCGCTCAGCGTCACAACGGTGTTATCCGTCCCAGCGACAACCTCTTCGCCAATGGTGTCGCCCTTATCCATGGCGGCGCCCGCGAGGCCAGAGACCTCAAGGCCTGAGTTGTTGTCGATGATCGCCTTTAGATCATCAGGCAGGCTGTCATACTTGGCTTTGTTCATCCCCCAAATGAAGAAGGTGTTATACAGTGCCCGGTCGCCGCCAATCTGCGTGTGACTGTCGGCCAACTCCTGCACTTTCAAAGGGGGTACGATCTCCCAAGGGATCACCCCGCCATCGACCACACCTTTGGACAAGGCTTCCGGGAAGGCCGGAACCGGCATACCTACTGTCGTGGCACCCAACGCTTCCAGCAGCGCGTTGGCTTGCCGCGATGGCCCGCGCAGCTTGAGACCGGCCAGATCAGCTGGCGTATTGATTGTCTTGCCTTTGGTGTGGATGACACCCGGGCCATGCACATGGGTCGCAATCAGATGCACATCGCCCATCCGCTCTGTCAGATACTTCTGGGAGAATTCCCACGTCGCCTTGGATGTCGCCTCAGCGCTCATTGACCCCATAAAGGGCAGTTCAAAAGCTTCTGTTTCCGGGAAACGACCCGGCGTGTAGCCCGGCAGCGCCCAGCCGCAGTCGATCACGCCGTCGCGGATTTGATCATAAAGCGCGGGAGGCTTTCCGCCCAGCTGCATCGCCGGGTAGATCTCGACTTTGATGCGACCGTTGCTTTCTTCCATGATTTTGTTGGCCCATGGCTCCACAAAAAACTGTGGCACAGCGGCTTTTGGCGACAAGAAATGTTGGCAGCGCAAGGTAACTTCTTGCGCAAAGGCAAAGCTGGCGCTGACACTCAGAGCAACGGCACCTGCTAGAGAGGTAGTGATCAAGGTCTTCATAAGTCTTTCTCCCAAAACGTGGTCTTACGTAGAAGTTGGATCAAAGCTGTTGAGCGCTGAACGTGTCACAGCTTGGAATGGTGGGGTTTTCATAGCCACGGGCAAACCAGCGTTGGCGCTGCTCCGAGGTGCCATGGGTGAAGGTATGTGGGTTCGGTCTGCGGCCTGCGTTGCGTTGTAGCGTGTCATCGCCGATTTGCTTGGCCGCATTGACCGCTTCTTGCAGGTCGCCCTGTTCAAGCGAATTGAAACGCGCCTGCGCATAGCGCGCCCAGATGCCCGAGAAGCAATCCGCCTGCAGCTCGATCCGCACAGAGATCGCATTGGATTGCTCTTGCGAGCTTGTGCGTCTGATTTGGTTCGCCTGCCCCAGAATACCCAGCTCGTTCTGGACGTGATGGGCAATCTCATGCGCGACAACATAGGCGGCCGCGAAATCACCACCTGCGCCCATGCGGCGTTCCAAGGTGACAAAGAAATCCGTGTCGAGATACGCTTTCTTGTCGGCCGGGCAATAAAACGGCCCCGAGGCACCGTTTGCACCGCCACAAGGACTTTGGGTCGCGCCTTTGAAGAGGACCAGGGTTGCAGGATTGTAGGGCTGACCCACTTGCTCGCGGAAAATCTCCGACCAGACTTCCTCGGTATCAGCCAGTACGACAGAGACGAACTCACCGGCAGCCTGGTCTTGCGGGGTAATCTCTTGGCTGACGGTTTGCGACGGCTGCCCGCCTCCGCCCTGGAGAAGCGGAGAGACATCGATCCCAAGGAAATACCCGATCACCAAAACCGCGACCAAGCCAAGTCCGCCAACACCGCCAGCTTTGCCCACTGAGCGTCTTCCACGCCGATCTTCAATATTCCGACTTGTCCGCCGTCCCCGCCACTGCATATACCGCTCCCATGTCTTGACCCGCTCAGACTAGCTATGTGCATATGTGTTAGAAAGCCGAAAACAGGTCCGCCCCCATGATTAAGCGCCTTTACAGCTGGACAATGTCGCTTTCTGCGCATCCAAACGCGCTTTGGGCGCTGGCCTTTGTGGCTTTCATCGAAAGCTCCGTATTTCCGATTCCACCTGATCTATTGATGATCCCGATGATCATCGCCCGGCCCAACCGCGCGTTCCTGATCGCGGGCATCTGCCTGACCGCCTCGGTGCTGGGCGGGCTCTTGGGCTACGCGATCGGCGCGCTGGCCTTTGACTGGCTGGGCCAGCCTATTCTGGAGGCCCTAGGCAAAGGCGAGCGCATCGCGGAGTTCAACCAACGCTTCAATGATCTGGGCTTCTGGGCCGTTCTGGGCGCGGGCATCACGCCGTTCCCTTACAAGGTGATCACGATCATGTCCGGCTGGACCGGCATGCCGCTTGCCACCTTCATCATCACCTCGATCATCGCGCGCGGCATCCGGTTCTTCATCATTGCGGGGCTGCTGTGGAAATTCGGCGCACCCATTCAGGAGTTCATCGAGAAGCGGCTGGGGCTGGTCTTCACCGTGCTTCTGGTGCTTCTGATCGGGGGCTTCTACGCGGTCAAGTTCCTATGAGCCGTACCCGTATCGCTGCCACCGCCGCCGCCGGATCCGCACTGCTTTTGTGTGGCGCCTTCATCTTTCAGGCGCTCGGATATGCGCCGTGCAAGATGTGCCTCTGGCAACGCTGGCCCCATGTGATCGCCGTGGCCTGCGGGTTTGGCTACATCTGGTACCGCAAACGCCCCTTCCTGTGGGGCGGCGCGGCCGCCGCGCTGACCACATCCGCCATCGGGCTTTACCACGCGGGCGTGGAGCAGACCTGGTGGGAGGGGCCGTCAAGCTGCACCTCCAGCGGCATCGGCGGGCTCAGCGTGGACGAGTTGCTCGACAAGATCCTTGCGGCCCCCGTGGTGCGCTGCGACGAAATCGCTTGGCAGCTCGCAGGCATCTCCATGGCCGGGTGGAACGCCATCATTTCGCTGGCCCTGGCCGCGCTTTGGTTCGGGGCGGCAGTGTCACGCAAACGCGTCTAAACCACGCTTGCCGCAGGGGAACGCCCCCAAAACCTAGACAGAAGCGTTAGCAAACCCTTAATATCTGGCCAAACGTCACTATCACCACCCGCGCCCGGCGACATGCACGACTGCCGCGCGGGTCTGACATCTGAATGCAACGCTAAGAATTGCACAGCAGGGCGAGGCAAGATCAATGATCGGCCACACAATGTCGTTTCAGCATCTGGGATGCCCGGCAGACGCTTGGGGTGAGTTGCTATGGCGATAGGCGAAGCAGGCTCAATCACCACAAACTCTCCAACAGAGAACCAGCCGATTACGGTCACTTTTACCGAACCGTTGACCAATCCCGTTTTTGCGCTGTCCGCCACAAATAACGGCGGCGATCAGTTCGTGTTGCGGGTGGTCGGCCAAACGCTGGATGGAGACGGTAACACCACCGCGTTCACTTTCATCATCGAGGAATGGGAGTATCACGACGGGCCCCACGGCGCGACAGAGACAATCAATTGGCTCGCCATTGAGGAAGGTGTCCACACACTGCCCGATGGCCGCGTTATCGAGGCAGGGACCAGCTCTGTGTCCAGCACCGGTCGAAACACGGGCATAAACGAGACGTTCAGCGCGGGGTTCACAGACCCGCCGGTCGTGTTGACCTCCGTCATGTCAGAGAATGACACAACCGCAGTCGACAGCGATCCCAGCAATATCACATCATCAGGCTTCCGCCTCACCTTGCAGGAGGAAGAGGCCGAAAACAGCGTGCATGCCGCCGAAACCATTGGCTGGATCGCCATTCAGGCAGGCGGCGACGCGACTTCAGGCACGGCAACCACCCATAACGGGGTCGACGAAAACGTCGATGTGCTTGGTCTTGGAGCAACCTTCACCGACAGCGTCGTGCTGGCAGAGACGCAAACCATCAATGGCGGTGACACAGCCACGGTGGTGATCGACAGCCAAAGTAACAGTGATGTCGGCGTCTTCATCGAGGAAGAGCAATCCGCCAACAATGAAACCGGCCATGTGAACGAAACGGTCGGCATCATCGCATTTGAGGACGGGCTGATCCCTTGCTTTACAACCGGCACACGTATTCTGACACCTTCCGGCCCGGTTGCGATTGAACAGCTAAAGACAGGCGATCTGGTCGAAACAGCTGACAGTGGACCGCGCAAGATCACTTGGATGGGTCGGCAACGTTTGGAGCTCGACACGCTGGCCGAACATGAAAACTTGCGGCCCGTCCGTATTCTAACCGGCGCTTTAGGCCACGGCCTGCCACAAAGAGACCTGCTGGTCTCTCGCCAGCACAGAATGCTGATCTCGTCTCAAATCGCAGAGCGTATGTTTGGGGAGCGCGAGGTCCTAGTCGCCGCCATCAAACTGATCGAGATGCCCGGCATTTACGTCGATGAAGCGCTTCATGAGGTGGAATACGTGCATATCTTGCTCGAAGGCCACGAGATCGTCTTTGCTGAAGGTGCGAGAACCGAAACGCTCTACACCGGTGCAGAGGCGCTAAACGCCCTTTCGCCTGAAAGCCGCGCAGAGGTGCTTGCGCTCTTTCCTGAATTGGCCGTGCGATCCTCGCGCCCGGAAGCCGCGCGCTATATCCCAACCGGTCGGCGGCAGGAACGGCTTGTCGATAGACACCTCAAGAACAATAAGCCCTTCTTGAACTAGACCAACCTGCCACGGTTGAAACGCATGCAAATTGGCCTGCAGCCCCCCAAACTTCCAGTCCCCATTGCCCCTATATGCGGTATGCGCTATAGGTATAGACAACAAGAGAACGGCCAAAGAATAAGAACGGACCAAACGTGAACGACACGCCGGAAACCCCTGAAAACGAAGACGAAAACCCACCTGAGCGTATGGTGCATGACGGACCGCAGGTCTCTATCACGCATGAGATGCGCACATCGTTCCTCGACTATGCGATGTCGGTCATTATTTCACGGGCAATTCCGGACCTGCGTGACGGCCTGAAACCGGTCCACAGACGCATCCTTTTTGCGATGCATGAGACCGGCAATACGTTCGACAAATCTTACCGCAAGTCGGCACGTCCAGTGGGCGATGTGATGGGTCAGTACCACCCACATGGCGACGGCGCGATCTACGATGCTTTGGTGCGCATGGCGCAGGATTTCTCCATGTCGTTGCCGCTTCTGGATGGTCAGGGCAACTTTGGCTCCATGGACGGCGATAACCCCGCCGCAATGCGCTACACCGAAGTCCGGATGGACAAGCCCGCCGGTTTCATTCTGGCCGACATCGACAAAGACACGGTCGATTTTCAGGACAATTACGACGGCAAGCAGAAAGAGCCTACGGTTCTGCCGTCCCGCTTCCCCAACATGCTGGTCAATGGCGCGGGCGGCATTGCGGTGGGCATGGCCACCAACATTCCCCCTCACAATTTGGGCGAAGTCGTGGATGCCACACTCGCGTTGATCGAACAGCCGGACCTCAGCTCCGAAGACCTGATCGAATATGTGCCTGCGCCTGACTTCCCGACCGGTGGCATCATTCTGGGCCGTGCCGGGGCGCGCAAAGCGTATACGGAATCCCGTGGGTCCGTCATTGTGCGCTGCAAAACGCATATCGAGGAAATCCGGAAAGATCGTTGGGCCATCGTCATCGACGAGATCCCCTATCAGGTGAACAAGGCCACCATGATCGAACGGATCGCTGAATCCGCGCGTGACAAGAAGATTGAAGGCATCTCCCACGTTCAAGACGAATCCGACCGCGTCGGCGTCCGCGTGGTGATTGAACTGAAACGCGATGCGACTGCGGAAGTGGTGCTGAACCAGTTGTTCCGCTTCACGCCGATGCAGACCTATTTTTCCTGCAACATGCTGGCACTAAATGGCGGCAAGCCTGAACAACTGACCCTGCGCTCATTCCTGACGAATTTCATCGCCTTCCGCGAAGAGGTCGTCGCCCGCCGCACCGCTTATGAGCTGCGCAAGGCCCGTGAGCGCTCCCATATCCTCTGCGGCCTCGCCGTCGCGGTTACAAATATCGACGAGGTCGTCGCCACGATCCGGTCTTCTGCTGACGCGGCAGAGGCCCGCGAACGCCTGATGACCCGCGCATGGCCCGCCGCTGAAATCGCGCAATACATCAAGCTGATCGACGATCCGACCCACACCGTGAACGATGATGGCACCTACAACCTATCCGAGACACAGGCCCGCGCCATCCTCGATCTGCGCCTGCAACGTTTGACCCAGATCGGTGTCAAAGAAGTGACCGACGAGCTGGAAGCTTTGGCCGGTAAGATCAAGGAATACCTCGACATTCTGCGTTCCCGCGAACGGATCATGGAGATCATTTCAAACGAGTTGAAAGAGGTCCGCGAGCAATTCGCCGTCCCCCGCCGCTCCGAGATCGTCGACTGGTCCGGCGACATGGAAGACGAGGATCTGATCGAGAAAGAAGACGTCGTCGTCACCATTACGCAATCAGGCTGGATCAAACGCACACCGCTGGCCGACTTCCGTGCGCAGCGGCGCGGCGGCAAAGGCCTGTCGGGCATGGCCACCAAGGAAGATGACGTGGTCACCACGCTCTTCGTGGCCAACACCCATACGCAACTGCTGTTCTTCACGACTGACGGCATGGCCTACAAACTGAAGACATGGCGCCTGCCGCAAGGCGGCCGCACCGCCAAGGGCAAGGCCATCGTCAACATCCTCCCCATTCCAACAGGCGTCTCCATCGCCGCCATCATGCCGGTGGACCGAGACGAAGAAGACTGGGGCGATTTGCAGATCGTCTTCGCCACTACCGCAGGCGACGTCCGCCGCAACGCGCTCAGCGACTTCACCAACGTCATGCGCAACGGCAAGATCGCCATGAAGCTGCCCGAGGGCGTAGAGCTGGTAAATGCCCGTATCGCCGACGAAAACGACGACGTTATGCTCATCACCAACGCAGGCCGCGCCATCCGCTTCCCGTCCACGGATGTCCGGGTGTTTAGCTCCCGGGCTTCTACCGGTGTGCGCGGCGTGAAGCTGAAAGACGGCCAGAAGGTCGTCTCCATGTCAGTCATCCGCCACTTCGTGGCCACGCCGGAGGAGCGCACCGCCTACCTCAAGATGCGCCGCGCCATGGCAGGCCTGACCGATGAAGACGCCGATGACGAGGCGCCCGCCGATCCAAACTTCAGCCAGGAGCGCTACGCGGAAATGTCCGCGGCCGAGGACCTGATCCTGACCATCACCGCCGAAGGCTCCGGCAAGATCAGCTCCTCCCACGACTATCCGGTGCGCGGCCGCGGCGGCATGGGCGTGCAGGCCATGTCGATGAAAGCGGGCGATATCGTCGCCTCCTTCCCGGTCGAAATGGATGACCAGATCATGCTGGCCACCTCCAAAGGTCAGTCGATCCGGTGTCCCGTCGATGGCATCTCGTTCCGCTCTCGCTCCGCCGGTGGGGTGAAGGTGTTTGACACCGGGAAAGGCGAAACCGTCAGCTCTGTCGCGCGGATTGCGGATCAGGGCGAGGAAGAGGCCGAAGACGGTGCCGAAGAGTAAGCCGCGAATTTAGATATTTTTGCCAAGATGAAGCCCTGCGGCATGGCGCTGCGGGGCTTTTTCTTTCCGGGTGGAGCGTATAGATCAGCCGCATGACACAGGTTCTGAATATCATTGGCGGCGGCATGGCGGGCTGTGAGGCCGCATGGCAGGCCGCGCATCTCGGCGTAAAGGTCGTGATCCACGAGATGCGCCCCAAGGTGGAAACCTTTGCACACCGAACCGGCAATCTGGGGGAAATGGTGTGTTCGAACTCTTTCCGCTCTGATGATGACGAGCAAAACGCTGTCGGGCTTTTGCATTGGGAAATGCGTCAGGCAAATGGGCTGATCATGACCTCAGCGGATGCCCATGCGCTGCCTGCAGGTGGCGCGCTGGCCGTGGACCGCGATCCGTTCGCAGAGACAGTGACCGCACGGCTCAAGGCCCATCCTAACGTTACCGTCAGCTATGATGAGATCACTGCTCTGCCCGAAGACGGTCATTGGATCATCGCCACCGGCCCTTTGACCTCTGGCAACTTGGCCGAAGCCATTGCTGCTGAGACAGGACAGGATGCATTGGCCTTTTTCGATGCTATTGCGCCGATCATCTATTTTGACAGCATCAATATGGAAAAAGCGTGGTTTCAATCGCGCTATGACAAGGGCGAGACAGAAGAAGATCGCACGGCCTATCTGAACTGCCCGATGGACAAGGGCACCTATGAGGCCTTCATCGACGCATTGCTCGAAGCCGAAAAGACCGAGTTCAAACCGGGCGAGACGGCAAAGTATTTCGATGGCTGCCTGCCGATTGAAGTCATGGCAGAACGGGGCCGCGAAACCTTGCGTTATGGCCCGATGAAACCAGTGGGCCTGACCAACCCGCACCAACCCGACATCAAGGCCCATGCGATTGTTCAGCTGCGCCGCGACAACGCGTTGGGCACGCTGTTCAACATTGTGGGCTTCCAGACCAAGATGAAATACGGGGCGCAAAAGCAGGTTCTGCGGATGATCCCCGGTCTCGAAGAGGCGGAATTCGCCCGGCTGGGCGGCATTCACCGCAACACGTTCATTAACTCTCCTACTCTTCTGGATGACCAGATGCGCCTGAAGTCCAAGCCACATCTGCGCTTTGCAGGCCAGATCACAGGCGTTGAGGGATATGTCGAATCTGCCGCTATGGGCCTGTTGGCAGGACGCTTTGCCGCCGCCGAAATCATGGGCCAGCCCATTGACACACCAGCGCCTGAGACCGCGATGGGCGCGCTGATTACGCACATCACCGGCGGCGCAGAGGCCAAGACATTCCAACCGATGAACGTGAATTTTGGGCTATTCCCTCCGGTGGTGGACGCCAAGACCGGACGGCGCAACCGGGCCACACGCTACAAGATGTATACCGACCGGGCTAAAGAGGCGTGGACACGGTGGCTTGATGAAGCGCGACTGGACGCAGCCTGAAGGATTTGCGACGCTTCGGGCATGACACAAAAACCCACGAAGACCTTTCTCGACAAGACCTACCAGACCTCCGGTAATGACGCGCTGCAAGAGCTCTACGATGAGTGGGCCGACAGCTACGAGGCCGAGGTTGGAGAAAATGGCTACGCGACCCCTGCCCGTCTGGCCCGTGCCTTGTCGCTTGCCATGCCCGATAAGGCACAACCCATTTTGGACTACGGGTGCGGCACCGGGTTGTCCGGGCAAGCCATGTCGGATGAAGGCTTTACCACGATTGATGGTATGGACCCATCCAACGGTATGTTGGAGCAATGCCGCAAGCGTGGATTGTACCGTGATCTGATCGCACTGGACCTGTCCCAACCCCTTCCGATTGCTCAAGATCAGTATCAGGTGATCATGGCAGTAGGTGTGATATCGACCGGCGCGGGGCCTGCCAGTTTGATGGACGAGCTGATCGACCTCTTGCCCAAGGGTGGGTTATTTGGCCTTTCCCTGAATGATCACGCGCTAGAGGACCCTGACTATCCGGCAGGTGTACAGCGCTTAAAAGACGCGGGCCACGTTGTACGCGCCGAGGAATACGGCACCCACCTGCCCGGCATCGGACTAAAGAGCATGATCTATCTCTTTGAACGGAAATGACGTTCCGAACCCGGTTTGCACCTAGCCCGACAGGACCATTGCATCTGGGCCATGCCTATTCGGCGATATTGGGCCATGACATGGCGCGTGCAGCGGACGGCGCGTTTTTGTTGCGCATGGAAGATACAGATCTACAGCGCTGCAAGCCTGAATGGGACGCGCAGATAGTGTCGGATTTGGAATGGTTGGGTCTGACGTGGGACGAACCCGTGCTGCGGCAATCCGCCCAGCTTGAGGGTTATATGCCCGCAATCGACGCCCTTATAGCCGCAGATCTGGTCTACCCCTGTTCGTGTTCACGAAGCGATATCCTCGCCGCGCAATCAGCACCGCAAGAGGGTGTGACATCTCCGGTTTATCCGGGCACATGCAAACATCGCTCAATGTCGTCTCGGCAACCCGGAGACGCCTTGCGGCTGCATCTCGACCGAGCCCTTGCGCAGTTTCAAGGCAATCTGCCCTCCTTTGTCGAGACCGGTACTGCCCACCATGGCAAACATGTGATCACCCCTGACGAGGCCATACACAAGATCGACGACATCGTCCTGTTTCGCAAATCGGACGGGATCGTCGCCTATTTTCTGGCCTCGGCGTTGGATGACGTGAGCCAAGACATCACCCATGTCGTGCGCGGAGAGGACCTGTTTGAGTTCACTCCAATTCAGGTGCTTTTGCTTGCCCTTCTGGGACATGCCTCACCGATCTATCACCACCACAAATTGATCCGCGACGATGCCGGAAAACGCCTTGCCAAACGCGACGATGCGCGCGCCATTTCGAAATACCGAGGCGATGGGTTGAGCCCGCATGACATCCGCGAGATGCTGGAATTGGCGGGTTAACAACCGCTTAACAGAATTTTTATTTCCTTTTGGTATCCGAGGGTTAAGCTAATCCGGCGCATGCGCCGCATCGGGCTCCATCATCTCTATTTCCTCGCCAGAGGTCACGGATGTATAGAAGCAGACCCGCCGGTTCGTGTGGCAGGCGGGGCCAGTTTGACGCACCACAGCGAGCAAACAATCACGATCACAATCCACCCTGAGATCAACCAGCTCCTGGGTATGACCAGAGCTCTCCCCCTTGACCCAAAACTGCTTCCTGGACCGCGACCAATAGGTGACGCGCTTGGTCTGCAAGGTCCTGGCCACCGCCTCGGCATTCATCCACGCCATCATCAAGACCTCACCAGACCCGTCCTGCTGGGCAATACACGGGATCAGACCGGCCTCGTTGTAATTTAATGTCGCAGGGTCAAACTGCATGGCGCATTTCCTTTGCATCTGCCTGTATGGGGCCTATCTATGAGGTCAGCACCCCACTGCGCAAGGACCCTTCAGATGAGCACCGACGGCGATCTGATCAAACTCTACTCCGGCCAGATACTGGCGCTTGCTGCAGATATCCCCCACTTGGAACGTCTCGAAGCACCCGATGCCACGGTCAAGAAACGCTCTCCCCTTTGCGGCTCGACCATCACCGTTGACGTAGACATGGAAGACGGCAAGGTCGCCGCATTCGGCCACGACGTGAAAGCCTGCGCGCTTGGCCAAGCCGCTGCCTCGGTCGTTGGGTCAAACATCATAGGGCGCACCCATGCAGAGGTGGTGCAGGCCCGCGACCAGCTGAAATCAATGCTGAAGGAGAACGGCCCGGCCCCCGATGCACCGTTTGATGATCTCAAAATCCTGCTGCCGGCCCGTGACTATAGGAACCGTCATGCCTCCATCATGCTGGCGCTCGACGCTCTGGTTGAAGCCACCGCATAAAAAACCGCCGCATCCCCGAAGTGTCGGGAGTGCGGCGGCAGTCGGCTAGTCTGGTATGGGCCGATACGCGAAGGGGCCGGAAAGAGGCAGGTCGGCCCCAGTTCAAGTTGGGGACAAGGGCGTATCGGGTTGGCAAAGCGCCGCGGGACAAGCGGACACCTGCATTCCAAGTGCGTCAGACAGCAGGCAGTTGTTTCAAATTAGAAGAGCTGGGGTAGGTACAAGGTCACCATCATCATCACACCAATGGCAGCAATACCTGCAGCATCCTGCATCAGAGCCTTCGGCGAATGGGTCAGGATCTTTTTTACATCTGCGATCATGGCGGCGACCTCCTCAAGTCATATTCTTTTTGTTGTTCTTTTGTTCTCACTTACGGCTCCATTTGTAAAGAACTTTTTAAGAACATTTGTGAACTTTCGAGAACGTCAGTGCTAGAAGGTTATCTAACCCACTGAAAGTAAACGAATTGCACGATCCTGTTCCATCAACCAAAGAAGAACACGCGCTGCCTGACCACGCTTTGACGTGAGTGCCGGATCATCGTTCAGGAGCGCCCTCGCGTCACTTTGTGCAATCGCCATCAAGGCAGTTTGGCGTTCTAGGTCTGCAATGCGGAACCGTGGAAGACCCGATTGCGCTGTACCGATCAGGTCACCAGCGCCCCGCATTGCGAGGTCTTCTTCGGAAATACGGAAGCCGTCTTCTGTTTCACGCAAAATGTTCAAGCGTCGCTTAGCGGTTTCGCTTAATGGTTCTTGGAACATCAAAAGACAGGTAGATGCCCCCTCTCCACGACCGACACGGCCACGGAGCTGATGGAGCTGCGCCAATCCGAACCCCTCAGCTCGTTCGATCACCATTATAGTTGCGTTTGGTACATTGACACCAACTTCGATGACCGTCGTTGCGACAAGGATAGACGTCTTGCCGTCAACAAACTTCGCCATCGCGGCATCTTTTTCGGCAGGAGGCATTTGGCCGTGGACCAGGCCGACAGCATCTTCTCCAAGCACCGCTCGTAGCCGTTTGAAACGTTCTTCTGCGGCGGTCTTGTCGGAAACTTCGCTCTCTTCGACAAGCGGGCAGACCCAGTATGCTTGGCTGCCCGCCTGAATTGCCGCACGCAATTTGCCCACAACCTCGTCCATCCGCGCGGTGGACACAGTGGCTGTTGCAACAGGCTTTCGGCCGGGCGGTTTCTCGTCAAGCACTGAGACATCCATATCGCCGTATTGCGTCAATGCAAGGCTGCGCGGAATGGGCGTTGCGGTCATGACCAAGACGTCTACGGCCTCGCCTTTTTCACCAAGTTCCATGCGTTGT
Source organism: uncultured Litoreibacter sp. (assembly GCA_947494645.1). Lineage (GTDB taxonomy): Bacteria > Pseudomonadota > Alphaproteobacteria > Rhodobacterales > Rhodobacteraceae > Litoreibacter. The sequence goes on along the minus strand of CANLVO010000001.1, from coordinate 1,099,946 downwards.
GAAACGCCGAACCGGTGCTGTTCGTCTACGACTGCAAGACGCAAGTCGTGGAATGTGACATCTTTTTGAAAGACTGCATGAGTGCCAACCAGCACATGGATATTGCCTGTCGCCAGTGCGTCGAGCTTAGCTTTCCGTTCTGCACCCTTATCTCGACCGGTCAACAGTTCGAGCACGATACCCGCATCATCAGCCAGCGGCTTAAGGCTTTCCATATGCTGACGCGCTAGAATTTCTGTCGGTGCCATCATGACGCCTTGCCCGCCTGCTTCGACTGCCGTGAGTAGGGCCATCAGCGCGACAAGTGTTTTGCCCGCACCGACATCGCCCTGAAGAAGACGGTTCATGCGCGTGGCGTGTCCCATATCCTCTGCTATTTCCGAGATCGCTCGGGTTTGCGCATTGGTCGGACGATACGGAAGCGCTGCGAGAACTTTTGATTGCAACCGCCCTGTCGCAATGCTCGCGATGCCGGGCTTCGCGCGTACGCTCGCGCGGGCCAGTGACAGCGTCAGCTGATGAGCGAACATTTCGTCATAAGCCAACCGCTCTCGGGCGGGTGTGGTTGGTGCGATCTCTTTCATCGAACCCGGCGCATGGGCTGTCTTCAAAGCCGTTAGAAAGTCGGGCCATCCAGCTTTTTTACGCTGGGAGGCATCGATCCATTCATCGTAATCCGACACTTGCTTAAGGGCGGATCGGGTCGCACGAAACATGACCTTTTGAGTGACACCATGGGTCAACGGGTAGATCGGTTCGAATTCGGGTATGTCAGCGGCCTGAGAAACCGGAACCATATGATCGGGGTGAACGATCTGTGCCTTTGCATCAAACAATTCTACTTTTCCCGAGATCAATCTGCGTTGCCCAGTGGGCAGCTGTTTCTGCAAGTAGTCGCCGCGGGCGTGAAAGAAAACGAGTCGGAACTCCAACTCGGCATCGCGAACATGCACATAATACGGTCGCCCCTTCTGGGTCGGCGGTACGTGGATACCGACCTCGACCTCCACCGTGACAACCCCCGGAAGAATTGCATCGCGCAGGGATGATTTCCGGCTGCGGTCTATGCCCGAGGTTGGCAGTGTAAAAATCAGATCTCGAGGCGTTTGGATGTGTAGCCCCGCGAAATGAACTGCCGTCTTTGGACCGATGCCTTTAAGCGTTTCAAGCTTGGCAAAGAGAGGAAACAAGACCTCGGGCCGACCTCTTGAAACGACGTTCATCCCAAGCCACCAATCAGGAAAAGCCAGCCATCCTCGTCAATGGTCTCAACTCCAAGGTCCGCAGCCTTCTTCGCCTTTGAGCCGGCACCGGGACCAGCGATCAATAGATCGGTTTTGGCTGACACCGAACCAGACACTTTGGCGCCAAGCGCTTCTGCTCTGGCTTTGGCTTCTGCACGTGTCATCTTTTCTAGCGTCCCACTGAACACGAGCGTTTTATCCGCGACCGGGCTGGATGACGTGTCCCGACGCGGCATGTCTTGGACATCGAGTTGAGCGACCAGACGGTCGATTGCGGCCCGTTCCTGAGGCTGCGCAAATGCATCTACGACTGAGCCCGCCATAACGGTGCCGACACCGTCTATGCTGATGAGCTCATCCCACGCAGCGCCCTGTCGTAAATTCGCTTCGTTCATAGCGTGCTCAAATGAGGACCAACTGACATAGTGATTGGCCAGCAAATTCGAAGCACTGTCGCCTACGTGCCGCAACCCAAGCGCAAAGATAAGTCGGTTCATGGGAATCCGCCGTTTTTCATCAATCGCGTCGAAAAGGTTTCCAGCTGACTTTTCGCCCCAACCGTCCCGGGTCTTCAGCTTGGACAATTGCAACGCATCGCGCTCCCTGAGTGTGAAGATGTCTGCGGGTTCATTGATTGGCAGTATGTCGTCGTGATAAAAGGCTTCGATCTGCTTCGCCCCCAAACCCTCAATGTCAAACGCCCCGCGTGATACAAAATGCTTGAGTTTCTCGACGGCCTGCGCCGGGCAAATCAACCCGCCTGTGCAGCGTCTGACGGCATCGCCTTCCTCCCGCACGGCATCGGAGCTGCACTTGGGACAATGGGTCGGAAAAACATAGGGCTCAGCGCTCTCAGGCCGCTTGCTCAGATCAACATCCGCGATCTTTGGAATCACGTCGCCTGCGCGGTAGACTTGGACCCAATCTCCCTCGCGGATGTCTTTGCCATCTCGGATCGGCTGACCTTTCGCGTCACGGCCTGCGATATAGTCCTCGTTGTGCAAAGTTGCGTTCGAGACCACGACCCCTCCAACGGTCACAGGCTGGAGCCTTGCGACAGGAGACAATGCGCCTGTTCGACCGACTTGGATTTCTATCGCGTCAAGCCGAGTCCAAGCCAATTCGGCGGCAAATTTATGGGCGATTGCCCAACGTGGGGTCGTTGATCTGAAACCGAGCCGGGCTTGCAATGCCAAGTCGTCGACCTTGTAGACCACACCGTCGATGTCGTAGCCCAAGGTGGCGCGTTGCGCCTCAATCCCTTTGTAATGTTCGATCAACGCCGATGGTCCGACGCAACGCTTGGTAAGTGGATTGGTCGAAAATCCAAGCTCTTTCAGTCTGTCGATTGCCTCCATCTGAGTCTCCGCCAAAGGTACGCTCAGTGCTCCCCATGCGTAGGCGAAAAACTCCAAGGGCCGCGACTTTGTGATATTCGCGTCCAGTTGTCGCAAGGATCCAGCGGCAGCGTTTCGAGGGTTGGCGAAGACCTTGGCTCCGATGCTTTCTTGCCTTTTGTTCAATGCAGCAAAATCCGCGTGGGACATGTATACTTCGCCGCGTATTTCAAGGAGGTCTGGCGCATCCTTTAGCTTTTCCGGGATCGAAGAAATCATGCGCGCATTGGCGGTCACGTTTTCGCCTGTCTCACCGTCGCCTCGGGTGGCCGCATACACGAGCGCTCCGTCCTCATAGCGCAACGAAAGGGACAGTCCGTCGATTTTTGGCTCGGCGGTATATTCCAGCGGATCGTCTTGACCTAACCCCAGGTATTTCCGGATGCGCGTATCAAATTCTTCGACATCTTCATCGTCAAATGCATTGCCCAGCGACAGCATCCGCACCTCATGAGTGATCTTGCCAAACCCTTCTGCAAGCGGCCCACCGACTTGGTCTGACGGGCTGTCTACTCGCTTCAATTGGGGAAATCGTAGCTCAATGGCGGTATTTCGACGTTTCAACTTATCATATTCGGCGTCGCTTAGTTCGGGGGCGTCCTCGGTGTGGTAAGCGGCATTGGCCGCCGCGAGGACTTTTGCCAAATCAGCCAGCTCAGTTTCGGCTTCTGCCTTGCTTAAAGTGTCTACCGCGCGTGATCGAGTATCTGTCATGGCCCCTCGGTCTCAACCAGAGATCAACGTCTCCGCCAAGCTGAATGATGTCGCCTTAACTGATACGTCTCGAGCAGCCGCGCGTCCAGATGAAGGCGCGGCCAACATCGATAGATTGGACACGAAAAAAAATCCCCGCTACGGGCACACCGAAGCAGGGATCGTTCCTTGGAGTGTTCTCTCAAGTGAGTGGTGTCAGGCTCCGACCGCCAGTCGTGGCGTATCGGTATTCTCGGACGGTTGTGGATCGCGCAGCACATAACCGCGACCCCAAACAGTTTCGATATGGTTCTCCCCGTCATTGGCAGTGGCCAGCTTCTTGCGCAGCTTACAAATGAAGACGTCGATGATTTTCAGCTCAGGCTCGTCCATGCCGCCATATAGATGGTTCAGAAACATCTCCTTGGTGAGTGTCGTGCCTTTGCGCAAGGACAGCAGTTCGAGCATTTGGTACTCTTTTCCGGTCAAGTGAACGGCCTGTCCATCAACTTCGACTGTTTTTGCATCAAGATTCACGGCGATCTTGCCTGTGCTGATGACCGATTGCGAATGCCCTTTTGAGCGTCTGATAATCGCGTGAATTCGCGCGACAAGCTCTTCGCGGTGGAAAGGCTTTGTAAGATAGTCGTCCGCACCAAATCCGAAGCCCTTGAGCTTGTTCTCGGTATCATCCGCCCCTGTCAAAATCAAAATTGGCGTCTCGACGCGCGCTAGGCGCAACTGCCTAAGCACCTCATGGCCAGTCATGTCTGGTAGGTTCAAATCGTAGTCGTACAATTTAGCCAGGTCGATCCCCTCTTCGCCCAGATCTGTGGTGTACACATTCAGGTTGGCATGAGTCAGCATCATCGAAATTGACTTGGCTGTCGTTGGATCGTCTTCGACTAAAAGCACGCGCATTGGACTATCTCCGATAGGTCCCCTCAAAACACTTGGTGTTAAGGATTATACAAAAAGGTTAATCTAAAGTTACCGTCCTCTTAAGTCTTTAAAAATAAAGATTAAGAACGCTGCTCAATTTGTCGAAAACGTTGCAACGCAGTTGTTTTCAACGCTGTTTCGCCAAAATCCCTAACAGCAGCGCACCAGCTCTCTAGCTCTTCTTGCGACAGATTGTACATTTCGCAAGCCTCAGCTGCGTCAATCAGCCCCGACTGTACGGCTTTGACCACCACTGCTTTCCGACCCGCAACCCAGCGGCTTGTGTTGACGCTTGGCAGATCGGATCGGGACAGGCTGCTTCCATCTTCCAAAGTGACCACACGAGGGCCTGCCGGGCGTTTCAGGTACATTTTGAGCTTCCAATTCAAACTATTCCAAGCCAATTGAGCGCCAAGCCCTTAAAGAGCCGTGAAGCCAGCGGTTGTAGACGCTTAAGATTTTCCTATATTCCACGACAAACACGTTAAAATCCCTGAAGATCGGAACCGCCATGCCACTTGATTGGGCGAAGGGACGTATAAATTCCCTCGGCTTTGCCAAATCACCCGCTGAAACACGCGTGGTGGTGGCAATGTCTGGTGGCGTGGATAGCTCGGTGGTTGCAGCAATGTTGGCTGAAGAAGGCTATGACGTGGTCGGTGTCACATTGCAGCTTTATGATCATGGCGCTGCGTTGGCAAAAAAAGGTGCCTGCTGTGCAGGTCGTGACATTCACGACGCCCGTCGCGTCGCGGAAGAGATGGGTTTCCCCCATTACGTCCTCGATTATGAAAATGTCTTCAAGGACGCTGTGATTGATGAGTTCGCAGACAGTTATCTGGCAGGTGCTACACCTGTGCCCTGCATTCGTTGTAACGAGCGCGTAAAGTTCAAGGATTTGCTTGAAACCGCCAAAGATCTAGACGCCGATTGCATGGCGACCGGCCACTACATCCAACGAAAAATGGGCCCGGAGGGGGCTGAACTGCATTCAGCGGCCGATGCCCACCGTGACCAGAGCTATTTCTTGTTCTCTACCACGCCTGCCCAGCTTGATTACCTTCGGTTTCCCTTGGGCCATTTGCCATCAAAAGCCGAAACCCGGGCCTTGGCATCAAAATACGGGCTGAGCGTGGCCGACAAGCCTGACAGCCAGGACATCTGCTTCGTCCCAAACGGCAACTATGCCTCCGTTATCGAGAAGCTCCGTCCTGACGCAGCCGATCCGGGCGATATCGTTGATATGGATGGCAACGTTCTCGCACAACATGCCGGTGTTATTCATTATACGATCGGTCAGCGACGTGGTCTTGGCATCGGTGGGCTCGAAACGCCGCTCTATGTGGTCAAACTCGACGTCGACAAAAAACACGTCATCGTTGGGCCCAAGGAGGCGCTGGCAACCCGCAGTGTCCCCGTCCGTGAGATCAATTGGCTGGGTGATGCTCCATTTGATGACAAAATCGAATGGTATGTGAATGTCCGGGTTCGCTCGACGAAACCACCGATGCCTGCCGTTATTCGTCCAATCGATGCAACATCGGCGACGGTCGAACTGCTTACGCCTGAAGAAGGCGTCTCCCCAGGGCAAGCTTGTGTGTTCTACGAGGATGGATCGACCCGTATTCTTGGCGGTGGTTGGATTTGGCGCGGCGCCTGATAAGAGGTCAAGCATAAGGATCGCCAATAGGGGGAACTTATACGTCCGGTTTCTCTCGTCGGTCGCCGCGAAAAAAGTGATGAGGTTTTTCTGCAGATCTGCACTAGGCTGAATCCTGGTAGACATTTTATTGGAGGATTCACCATGCGCCGTTCCCTTATCGCAGTTACTGCTTTCGCACTCGCTACTGGCACTGTCGCTCTGGCAGGCGGCCATGGAGGCAACCCGGCAGTAAAGGCCCGCAACGCGCATATGTCCCTCTACGCCTTCAACCTTGGCATTCTTGGCGATATGGCGAAGGGCACCACAGAGTATAACGCCGACGTGGCCTCCGCCGCGGCGAGCGATCTGGCAACTTTAGCTGCATTCAACCAATCGAACTACTGGCCCGAAGGCACAGCTGAAGGTGAGGTTGAAGGTTCGCGCGCGAAGGCCGAGATCTGGACCGATGGTGGCGGCGCAATTGAGAAAGCCAAGGACCTAGCCGTCGCAGCGGCAAGCCTTGCAGACGTTGCTGGGAATGGCTTGGAGGCTTTGCAAGGTGGTATCGGACCGGCTGGTGCAGCCTGTGGCGCGTGCCACAAGGCTTATCGCGGCGCCAAGCAGTAGACAGACATGTTGGGGCGCATCCTCCGTTGGGGTGCTTTCCTTGGCCTTGTGGGGTTCGGGCTGTTTTGGGTTACTACCAGCCCAAAAACCGTTTCCATTGAAGACCTTGCAGGGCTAACTTCAGATGCCGAGGATGGTGAGTTAGCCTTCTTCGCCGCAGGCTGCGCTTCATGCCATGCCGCGAAGGGGGCAGAAGGCGCGAGTAAGCTCGTCCTTTCGGGTGGGCAGGAATTTCCTTCGCCGTTCGGAACATTCATTGCACCCAACATATCACCTGATCCTGTACATGGGATCGGAGACTGGACACAAAGCCAATTTGCGAGCGCGGTCCTGAAAGGAACGTCTCCGGAAGGAGCACACTACTTCCCGGCTTTCCCGTATTCCAGTTACAACAAGATGTCGCGGCAGGACGTCGTTAACCTATTTGCCTACATGCAAACCTTGCCGCCTGATGCAACGCCCAACGAGACCCATCAGGTCGCCTTTCCTTTCAACATTCGCCGCAATCTCGGAGGCTGGAAATTCCTGTTCCTGTCGGAAGACTGGGTGGCAGATGCGAGCACCCCCGAACTTGAGCGCGGCCGCTACCTTGTTGAGGCACTAGGTCATTGCGCGGAATGCCATACGCCGCGCAACGCGTTGGGTGGTCTGGACAAGGGCAACTGGATGGGCGGAGCGCCCGATCCTTCAGGCAAAGGTCGGGTCCCCGCGATCACATCCTCGCAGTTGGGTTGGAATGCTGCCGATATCTCGGAATACCTGAAATCGGGGTTCACGCCAGAGTTTGACACGGCAGGCGGACATATGGTTTCGGTCATCGAGAACACGGCCCGCCTGTCAGACGAAGACCGAATGGCTATCGCCGCCTATCTACTCGCCCTGCCCTAGTAGCTGTCCCAGCCTATCGAGATCCGGCGTTTCACCATACAACACGGCTGCTTCAAGAAGTTCGACGCGGTCACCGATCAGGGCCTCAGCTTTTGCAGTCAGCTTTGCCCGCCGCTCGTCCAATCCCATCGAGGTAGAAATGTCTGCCGAGCTTTCGACTGTGCCACTTGGCCCAGTCAGTTTCACGCTCGCGCCGGCCTCGGAAATTGTGTCGTCCGCTACTACTGTAACCTTGTCTCTCGTATCCGTCAGCGACTTGTCTTGCGTCAGGGGATTCGAGAACGTATCCAATCGTGCTGTCTCATAGCCATGCAGGACAAGCGCCGCGATGAACCGATAAGAAAACTTCGCTTCCAACCCAGTGCTGGGTTCCAATTGATTGCAGACTTTCAACCAGCGTGGATTCGTCCTTACTTCGATCTTTCTAATTTGTGCCGGATCACTCTCGATCTTTTGCAGCGCTTCGATCATCGCGTGAGTTCCATGGCAGCAAGCGTGAAACTTATGGCTGACTTGTTCGAAGAGCCAATCGGTTCCCATGCTATCAAAGGCTGACGTATCTGCGATGCCTCCATGTGTGGGCCCGAACCCTTGATCCGCGTCCAGACCATCAGCGTTCGCCAAGAACCCCGCTTTTGCCAGCAGAGCCACTTCTACACCCATCGCCGCCGCAGTACCGGCGTTATATGGCTTGCCCATCGTTCCAAACTGAGACTTCAAGCCCGCCGCACGTGTACTCGCCAATCCGATGGCTTGCGCCATCTCAGCATGGTTACACCCGAGAAGGCGTACAGATGCGATTGCCGCTCCAAAACATCCCGCCGTACCTGTCTGATGGAAACCAGCTTGGTAATGTTCACGCCCCAGCCAACTGCCAATCCGGATCGAGGCCTCCGCCCCGGCCAGCGTCCCTTGCAGGAAATCATCTCCTTTAGCCTCCACGGCTTGGGCCACCGCAAGTGCAGCAGAGACTACTGCGACCGATGGATGCCCTATATGGGAGAAATGGGTATCATCGAAGTCTAGGGCATGGCTGGTGACACCGTTTACCAGTGCCGCTGCCCTTGCGGGCGCTTTGCCCCCTCCGAAAAGGATAGCTTCGTCGGCACCACCTTCGTGCAAGACCATGTCCCTTACGATCTTTGACGCTGGTTCGTGGCATCCCGCAATTCCGCACGCGGCCCAGTCAAATATTGAAAGTCGCATCATCGACAAAGCGCTTGCGGCTTGGCAGTCGGCCAATGCAAATTCGGCAATGTCGTCGGTGATGCTCACCACAGCCTCCCAAGCGCGTGGAAATAACTCTGTATTACCCGTAGAGGTTCTTTGCCTGAGTTTCAAAGGCACGCACAATGCGCTGCATCGCTTCATTAAAGAACATGCCTGCTGCCCCTTGCAGAAGCCGCGACTTGAACTCGAAGTTCACGTCGAATTTGACGTGGCAGGCCAGTGCATTTTCTTGGTTGGCCTCTTCAAAAACCCAGGTTGAATGCAAGTATTTGAACGGACCATCTAAGTACTCTGTTTCAATCCGCTTCTCTGAGGGAAACAGTGTTACCTTCGAGGAAAACCGCTCCCGGAAAACTTTAAAACTGATCACCAGGTCCGCGATCATGATCTCTTTGTCATCCTGAACGTCACGCGACTTGATCCGCGCGGCGGCTGTCCAAGGCAAGAAAGCGGGATAATCTTCGACATCCGCGACCAGATCATACATCTGCTGAGCCGAATACGGCAGGGTACGGGTCTCAGAATGGCTGGGCATGACTAAACCTTTGCTCGACGTCAGCCGCGTTTTCGTTGCATAAAGCGCCAAGTTCAAGAGGGTTCCATGTCACATCCGCCTTATGAGATCGACCAACTGATCTCAGCCAAGTCCATCGCTGCCCGCATCGAAGCCTTGGCGCGAGAAATTCATGATCATTTCGATGGAACAGATAAGCTGGTTATCGTTGGCCTACTGCGCGGGTCCTTCGTATTTATCGCCGATCTCGTACGGGAGTTAGATCTACCGGTAGAAGTGGATTTCTTGGAGGCCTCCAGTTATGGAGACAGCACCGAGAGCTCAAAAGAAGTCCGTATTCTCAAGGACCTGCGCGGCGAGATACATGGCCGTGACGTGCTCGTCGTAGAAGACATTGTGGATACTGGGTTCACGCTGAGCCACGTCGTCAAACTCTTGCAGAACCGCGAGCCTGCTCGCATGGAAACTGTCGCTCTCTTGGACAAGCCATCGCGCCGCGAAGTGGACATCAAAGCAACCTGGACCGGATTTGAAATCCCCGATGAATTTGTTGTGGGTTACGGCATCGATTTCGCGCAACGCAATCGCAACCTGCCATTCATCGGGAAAGTGCGCTTCACGTGAATGGCTGGCGGTGGCTCATTCGTGCCACGATGTGGGCGCGAAACCCTCCATCTGCCAAGCGAGTAATGTTTTTCGGTGCCATCTTGCTGCTGTGCCTGAGCATTGGCTTTATTGAGCACTACATCGGCTGGCCCGAATGGGCACAAAGCGACAGGCTTCCTCGATTTCCGCGCTAATACTTTGGAATGCGCCGGGGCTGGCTTAGGCTGAACCTGTGCAAGAACGCGTAGCAACAAAGACCAGCTTATCCGCGCTTCTCTGGCTTGTGGTCGGAAGAGCCATGATGTTGCGGGTCTGGGCACATGTACCGACAGTTCCGGCTGCGAGCCTACTAATCGCGATAATTATCCTGGATGCTGCGGTCTTACTGGTTCAGCTCAAACTTGCCCATCGCGCAATTCGAGCAGACGGCGCATCATTGCAGAGCTACTTACTTGGACTACTCAGTCTGGTAGCGGTTGCAATGGTAGGCACGACAAGTTTGAACCGGATTGCCGATCGGGCGCTGTTACCCGATTTGTCCGTGATGTCTTCCGCCGCGCATACTGTTGTCGATGGCGTCGCCGTAATCTCAGGCGATATTACTTTTGATACGTTTAACTCTCTGCAAAAGACCTTAGCGGCGAATGACGATCTCCATACACTGTCTCTCAACAGTGGCGGCGGCCGCATCGCAGCAGCCCGCGGGGTCGCAAGGCTGGTGAGAGAGAAGCGGCTGATGACGCATGTCGATAGTCTTTGTGCCTCGGCCTGCATACTGGTCCTGGCAGCGGGGCAATCAAGGACAGCCTCGCTCGACGCCCGGATTGGATTTCATGGCTATAGGTTGCTCAGCGAGGTTGTCACCGTAAATGTTGCCGAGGAAGAGGCCCGAGACAAAGCACAACTTCGCAGCTATGGAATAAGCGAAACGTTCCTGAATAGGGCCTTTGCTGTGCCATTTGAAGACATGTGGTTCCCAACGCAAAAGCTGTTGAGAGAGGTGGGCGTCCTTACTGATTAACCGCCCAACTTCTTCAATCGCGCCTCACGCAACCGCATGAAGTCGTCACCTGCATGGTAGCTGGAGCGTGTTAGCGGGGTTGCGGAGACCATCAAGAACCCTTTGCCAAAAGCGGCCTTCTCATACGCGGCAAATTCTTCCGGCGTTACAAAGCGGTCCACGCGGTGATGCTTCGGTGTCGGTTGCAGATATTGCCCGATCGTAAGGAAGTCGATATCGGCTGCACGCATATCTTCCATCACTTGAATAACCGATTGCCGGTCTTCGCCAAGACCAACCATGATGCCAGACTTAGTAAACATGCTGGGGTCCAGCTCTTTCACCCGCTGCAACAGCCTTAAAGAATGAAAATACCGTGCGCCCGGACGTACTTCGGGATAAAGGCCGGGTACGGTTTCCAGATTATGGTTAAACACGTCAGGGCACGCTTCAACTACAATCTCCAAGACTTTGGGATCACAACGAATAAAGTCAGGCGTCAATATCTCAATGGTCGTAGAAGGTGACCGCTTCCTGATCGCCCGAATGGTCTGTGCAAAGTGCTCTGCCCCTCCATCCTCGATGTCATCCCGGTCGACAGAGGTGATCACTACATGATTGAGACCCAGCTTCTCAACGGCTGCGGCCACCCGTCCAGGCTCGAATACATCTAGGTCTTCTGGGGGTTTACCGGTTGCAATATTACAGAAAGTACACGCCCGGGTGCACACTTCCCCCATGATCATCATCGTGGCATGGCCTTGTGACCAGCATTCGCCCACGTTTGGGCACCCAGCTTCTTCACAGACCGTCACCAGCTTGTTTTCCCGCATAATTTTGGCCGTAGCTTTGTAGCCTTCACCAACGGGCGCCTTGACCCGGATCCAGCTTGGCTTTTTGGGCTGCAAATTGTCGGGTTTGCGTGCCTTCTCAGGGTGACGTTGCTCGGGAATTTTCAAGTCGCGCGGAGCCATCGGGTCTGATCCTTGTTACATATAAGTAACTTAGGGCCGTGACACAGCCGGGGCAAGCCGCTCGCCCGCATAGCTGCTTTGCGCCTGATGACTGTTGTTCAGCCGATCAGCGCGCTCACCGATCCATGACGTTCGACATAATGCCGCCGTAACCGCTGCAGTGCGATCCGCAAGACGACCTTACCTGACCTTGCCGACCACCCCATTCTTTTTTCTGCCGCTTCCAACCCCTCAAGAAAACAACAGCATCGCATTATAATGTCGCCTAGCCCGGGGCCAAGGTCATCTAATGCCGCGGAAACACGCCCGCGCGCAGCTCGCGGTCCTTCTCCGATCCCTGCGTCAGGGCCAAAGGCCCCACGGTCACCAGACGTCAAAAACCGGTCCCAATTTTGGGCAACCCTTGGCCCCATTTGCGCCAATTCGAAGTCCTCGCGAAATCGTTCACCAGCTTGCACAAGGTCATTGTCCAGAAACGCTTTACCGTCGCGGTCTTTGCGCCGTGACAGCATCGTCAGCGGGCTTTCAGCGACATTGTAGCGTATCGTTGTTTGAGCGCCCTGCCCGGCATCCGCGGACACCTGTTTCTCATCCCAGTCGATATGTTGTTCCTGAAAGCGGTCCATCTCCGCTTCACCCTTGGCGCGTCGCGCGGCGACATCCTCAGATAAGTAGCGCTTCAAAGCAGCGCGACCGGCTGTGGTGATTGCATAACGAGCCACCTTTCCGGTGGCACTGCACGAGATCCAATCTTTCAGGGCGAACGCCTGTGCAATGTCACGATCAACAACAGCCGTACGCACGGGCGCGCTGTCAGCTTCAGCACCGCTACGGGTTCGAAGCACCACTGCCTTACCCAGCTCAGGTGCCAGCGCAAGAACCGCGCCGGTCTCGCAAAGCCTGCGCAAAATACGACGGGCCTCGCGCGCCAGAGTCTCTTCGTCAGGCAGTGGGCATGATCGTACATAGGCGTTCATATTTGGTTTTCCTTTCTTAATGGCTTGTGGACCCTTGGCGTGCATCAGCGCCCCCAGTCCGTCTAATGCTTCGTCAACAAGTGGGTCATCTCGACGGTTCTCAAATCTGCGAACCTGACGCAGGACAGTCGACGCGTGACACCCGTCTCCCCGTGCCACATCTCTTAAGGACTGCCCGTACTCAACATGCTTCAAATACCTTTGAACCGGCGTTGGAACCCAAGCCGGAATACTATTTACCAATTGATTTTCTTGAATATTTTTCACTTCGTTCGCCCCCTGTCGCAAATAGCAACAGCCCAAATCTAGCCCTCGATTTGTTTAATGTTGGTTAACGAGGTCTGATTTTTGGAGGAGGTATTTAGATTGGATTAACGGCATTTATCCCTCCGAACGGAGCGATCTTATGCAATGCAACAGCCCAGATTTCACTACTAATTTGAGGGAAATTCACATCATTGTATTGAAGTCAGGAAATTAAGAATGCCTAACATCGAAGCGTTTCTTGCGAAGTTGCGTCGTCCGAAAATTTTGGTCAGTGCCGCGCGTCATGGGCTTTCAGACTATAACAGAAAACGGGATTTGGTGCGCTTGACGGGGCAAAGCCCGCGGCGCCCTTCCACCAGCATTGTCGAAAGCCTCATTTCACAGGAAGAAGAGATCGAGGAAACCCGCCGTTCCGGGGATGCAAGCTACCGAGTCTCGCACCATATCGAGCTGCTTGTTGCCCTTATGGCAGAATGCAGATTGATCCCGCGCAGCGTACAGTCTCTGACGATCAGATAAAGGCGTCCGGCATAGATTCCTTTTTCTGCCGGATATAGGCCTTGAGCGCCTCATCTATGGACGGGTCGAGATGCGGTTGCTGGTAATCGTTCAGCAGTTTTTCGACCCGCGCCGCTGCCAATGCCTCCGTATCTCGAGCACCTTCGTCGGACCAGGTTTCGAACGGCTTGTAATCAAGTAGGTCAGAACGCCAGAATGCCGTTTTGAAGTTATTCTGAGTATGTTCACACCCCAAGTAATGGCCACCGGGCCCAACTTCGGCTATCGCACCCATCGCTTGGGCATTCTCATCAATAGACACGCCTTTCGCAATTCCATGCAACGCACCCAGTTGATCAGCATCCATCACAAATTTCTCGAAAGAGGATACGAGGCCACCTTCTAACCAACCGCATCCATGCAACATGAAGTTTACCCCAGCCAACAGGCCAACATTAAGCGAGTTCGCAGTTTCGTAGGCCGCCTGTGCGTCCGGCAGCTTGGATCCGCAGAAAGAACCCGCCGACCGATATGGCAGCCCAAGGCGGCGTGCCAATTGCCCCGCCCCATAGGTGATATGTGCGGCCTCGGGTGTACCGAATGTCGGAGCTCCTGAGTTCATGTCGATAGAAGTCACAAATGCACCGAAAATGACCGGTGCCCCTTTGCGGATAAGCTGGCTGTATGCCACTCCCGCGAGAACCTCGGCCATCACTTGTGTCAGTGTGCCCGCCACCGACACCGGCGCCATCGCGCCACCAACGATAAATGGGGATACGATGCAGGCCTGGTTCGCCTTTGCGTAGACCTCCAAAGCACCCATCATGATTGAGTCAAAGGTGAGGGGCGAGTTGATGTTTATCAGCGAAGTCATCACTGTTCGGTCATTCAGCCCACTGAACAGAATTTCACACATTTCAACGGAATCTTGTGCGCGTTCAGGCTCGGTCACCGAGCCCATGAACGGCTTGTCTGAGAGAGACATGTGCGCATAGAGCATGTCCAGATGGCGCTTGTTAACCGGGATATCTGTGGGTTCACAAACGGTACCACCTGAGTGATGCAACCATTTGGACATGTAACCAAGCTTCACGAATTTTTGGAAGTCATCAATCGTGGCATACCGACGTCCCCCGTCCCGGTCCCGGACAAACGGCGGACCATATACTGGCGCAATTACGAGAGATTTCCCACCGATTTCAACAGAACGCTCGGGGTTACGCGCGTGCTGCACAATTCTCGATGGCGCCGTTTTGCACAGTTTGCGGGCCAATCCACGAGGGATACGCACGCGCTCGCCATCCACTTCAGCACCAGCTTCGCGCCAACGGTCCAGAGCGACCGGGTTATCGACGAAGTTCACGCCGATCTCAGCCAATACGGTTTCGGCATTTGCCTCAATGATATCCAAGGCTTCCTCGGAAAGAACTTCGAAGTTTGGAACGTTCCGCTCAATAAACTTGGCGGTCTCCACGCTAACCGCGGTGCGTTCTGCGCGTCGCGCAGCGCCTCCACCACCACGGGCGCGACGTCTGGGGGCTGCGGTCTCGGTCATCTCGGCCATCCTTCGAACACTGTGTTGGATCAGTGATACTGCCCAGCCCTATTCGACCTTTGGCAGAAACCGTCCCCTTGGGCGGGAAAGCGACATTTGAACAACCAAATTATGGGCGCCCGTGGTTGCACACATCGCGGCTTCGCCCTAGAGCAGCGGTATGTCTGATCTAAGCCACGAACGCCTGCTCATCATCGACTTCGGTTCTCAGGTTACGCAGCTCATTGCGCGACGCCTGCGAGAATTGAACGTCTATTGCGAAATCCACCCTTTCAACTTGGTCGATGACGCGTTTCTCAAAGAGTTTGCTCCGAAAGCCGTTATTTTCTCGGGCGGTCCATGCTCTGTGATCGATGAGGGCAGCCCCCGCCCGCCCGAAGGTGTTTACGACCTCGGCGTTCCGATCCTTGGGATCTGTTACGGACAGCAGGTCATGATGCAAATGCTTGGCGGTCGGGTCGAGCGTGGCCATGGCACCGCAGAATTCGGGCGTGCTTATGTAACGCCTGAGAACGCGAAGACCGATATCCTGAACGGATGGTTTCTTGAAGACCGTGAGCAAGTGTGGATGAGCCACGGCGATCACGTGGCTTCGATCGCACCCGGGTTTGAGGTCTACGGCACCTCCCCAAATGCACCATTCGCGATTACTGCTGACACTCACAGAAATTTTTATGCAGTGCAGTTCCATCCAGAAGTGCATCACACACCAAATGGCCGCACGCTCTATGAGAATTTCGTAAAGCTCGCAGGCTTCAGCGGTGATTGGACTATGGGCGCATACCGCGAACAGGCTATCGCAGCCATTCGCGACCAAGTTGGAGATGGCAAGGTCATTTGCGCTTTGTCCGGCGGCGTTGATAGCTCCGTTGCGGCAGTTTTGATCCATGAAGCGATCGGCGAACAGTTAACGTGTGTCTACGTAGATCATGGCTTGATGCGGAAGAATGAGAGTGCCGAAGTTGTGGGGATGTTCCGCGAGCATTACAATCTGCCTTTGATCCACGCAGATGAGAGCGATCTGTTTTTGGGCCAGCTCGAGGGTGTTTCAGATCCTGAAACCAAGCGCAAAATCATCGGCAAGTTGTTCATCGATGTATTTGATAAGCACGCGAAGGAAATTGGTGGAGCCGAGTTTCTTGCGCAAGGTACGCTCTACCCCGATGTCATTGAAAGTGTAAGCTTTTCCGGCGGGCCATCTGTTACGATCAAGAGCCACCACAATGTCGGTGGCCTGCCTGAGAAGATGGGCATGAAGTTGGTTGAACCCTTGCGGGAGCTCTTCAAGGATGAGGTCCGTGCCTTGGGGCGCGAGCTGGGCCTACCCGATAGCTTTATTGGTCGCCACCCCTTCCCCGGCCCCGGCTTAGCCATTCGTTGCCCTGGCGAGATTACGCGTCAGAAACTGGATATCTTGCGGGAAGCGGACGCGGTCTACATCGACCAAATCCGCAAACATGGCCTCTATGACGAGATTTGGCAGGCCTTCGTCGCGATCCTACCTGTCAAGACTGTTGGCGTTATGGGCGACGGGCGGACCTATGACTTTGCCTGCGCATTGAGGGCTGTAACCTCTGTCGATGGGATGACCGCTGACTATTATCCATTTAGTCATGAATTCTTGGGCGAGACCGCCACTCGCATTATCAACGAGGTCCCCGGCATCAACAGGGTAACCTACGATATTACTTCGAAACCTCCCGGCACAATCGAGTGGGAGTAACACTCTAGCGTAGTGCCTTGATCAAAAGATCCGACGAAAACTCTCCCGGGGCACATGCACCCAGTCCTTGAGTCAATCCGATGTCAAACCATTCGGCACGGGCTTTGAGGCCGATTGATACCTTCGGCCCGACCGCGAGCGGATTTCTTCCCCAATGGCTGTCGGTAAGCGGCTCGCTAGTGTAAAGGTCCTCAAGCGCTACTGCTTCAAGTCCCGTCTGAGAGAAGATGTAGCCCGCGATGCATTCAACTTGCCGCGTCACCCAACCACGCAGCTTGCTTTCGTCGTCGCGTCGGGCCCTTATTTCCCGCAATGCTATATCCGCAACACCGTGGCGAACCTGAACAGCATGTCCGTACACATGCGCCAGGTGATGCGCCAAAAAGATAGGCTCTGGAAAGCGATCACGAAGATAGATAACGTTTTTCGTCGTGCAGTAGGCCACCACCCTGTTCACACCTTTATCTGCGCCACATTGCGCCCTCGCATTCTTAACCCGGATAACCTCTGGCAAGTCCCTGAACAAAGCCTCGGCTTGCTGTTCGATTTGCCACGTAGGTGTTTGGAGCATGATCTCAGCGCTCAGTGGCCACGAAAAAGCGGTGCAAAACGCCGACAGTGCTAATGTGATTGCAATTCGATCCATTTCTTCTCAAGGGTACTGCTAAAGCTGCCCAGCAACCAGAGGGATCCGTGGCGCAAACCCAGCAGACATCTCAGCCAATGAAAGCCGCCCTCTGGATGTTGGGTGCAATCACGTCGTTTACATTAATGGCGGTGGCTGGGCGCGCAGTGTCAGTGGAACTCGATACGTTTGAGCTGATGATGTACCGTTCTTTTATTGGCATCGCGATTGTCATCTCTGTGGCTGCCATCCTCGGGACGTTGAAAGATGTGCAGACCTCCAATCTGAAACTTCACCTCTTTCGCAACCTTTCACATTTTGCGGGTCAGAATCTTTGGTTCGCCGCTTTGGTCATGATCCCCCTAGCGCAGGTCGTCGCACTGGAGTTTACCTCGCCAATTTGGATTGCGCTTCTTGCGCCAATTTTTCTGGCTGAAAAACTCACCAAGCTCCGCCTGTTGGTGGCCTTCTTCGGCTTTATCGGCGCAATGATCGTAGCCCAACCTGATTTCTCCAATCCTGAGCCAGGAATATTGCTGGCGCTTGGCGCCGCTATCGGATTTGCGGGCTCCGCTATTTTCACGAAGCTGTTGACCCGAAAGGAGCGCATCACTTCAATCTTATTCTGGCTTACTGTAATGCAAGCGGTTTTAGGTGTTCTTTGCGCGTCAATTGACGGAGATGTAGCTATCCCTTCAGTTGCGCTTTTGCCCTGGGTCGGGCTCGTCGCGATTACGGGCCTCGCCGCGCATTTCTGTCTGACCACAGCTCTTATTCATGCGCCCGCGACCATCGTGATGCCGTTTGATTTTGCTCGCCTTCCAGTGATCGCGCTTGTCGGTGTCCTTCTTTACTCTGAACCGCTGGAGCTTAGCGTTCTTTTGGGGGCCGCGATCATATTTGGGGCGAATTACCTCAATATCGCAGCCGAAAATCGGGCAAACCGACGCGTACGTGAGCAAATGACCTAGCGGCATGTGTGCGGTTTTGGCAACAAACCTTGCCGTGCGGTTGAATAATTCAAGGCAAATTGCCGTGACGTACCGTCACAAATTGACGCAATTTAAACGCGCGGAGTATCAAAATATAAGCAGTTACAGGCAAGTCTCGGGGAGGGACACCATGAAATATCTCGCGACAACGGCAACCGCAGTTGCTTTGACCACCACCAGCGCATTCGCAGGCGCAATCGACCGTTCTGGTCAATTCCTTGGCCCACTCTTTCAAGACGGTGGCGAGACTGGTCAGTATGTAGAGTTCAGCTTCGGTCAGGTCGACCCAACCGCAAACTCGGCCGCCATCCCTGCGGATCCTCTGCAGGGCTTTACGTCTGTGGGCGTGGCGTACAAAACAGAAATCAACGACCGTTTGAGCTTCGCACTGATCCTTGACGAACCTTTCGGCGCAGATATCGAACTTCCGATTGCGCCGGGTCTTCTTGGCCTCGCGGACGTCAGCAGTTTCGCCGTCACCGGCGTCGGTCGCTATAAGTTTAGCGAGAATTGGTCCGTACACGGTGGTCTGCGGCTACAACGCATTTCCGGTACCATTCAAACTGTGGTAGGCGGCGTAGGTCCAGTTGCAAACCTGAATCTAGCGTCGGACTTTGAACCGGGTCTCGTAGCGGGTGTTGCCTATGAGCGGCCAGATATCGCGTTGCGAGTTGCACTGACCTATAATAGCGAAATTGACAATCGATTGGACGGGACCGAAACGGTTATTGTTCCAGCTCTAG
Organism: uncultured Litoreibacter sp.; assembly: GCA_947494645.1. GTDB lineage: Bacteria > Pseudomonadota > Alphaproteobacteria > Rhodobacterales > Rhodobacteraceae > Litoreibacter. The sequence goes on along the minus strand of CANLVO010000001.1, from coordinate 1,080,809 downwards.
GTGCGTCACCAGCTTCAACCACTGTGACGACACCTGAAAGTATCAATCTTGAGTTCCAGTCGGGTGTTGCCGCCAATACGCTTGTCTTTGGCTCAATCCGTCATGTTTTCTGGGATGGCGTAACGCTAGGAACTGATCTTGGCGATTATGTAAGCTTCAATGAAGATACTACAACTTACCGTCTTGGCCTCGGACGCCGCTTCAATGAAAATTGGTCCGGTGCTGTAACTCTTACACATGAAGAAGGTGATGGCTTTACCACGACCCTTCTCGCCCCAACTGATGGCATCACAGCGATTGGTTTGGGCGCGACCTACACAGGCGATAGCGGCATTCAAGTTACCGGCGGTGTAACTTACGGCACGCTGCAGAGCACAACCTTCACTCGCACCGGTGCTCGCTTTGACGACAACAACGTATTTGGTGCTGGCCTCCGTGTGGGCTTCAACTTCTAAGCCTCTTAGCAAACCTGCAGACAAGAGTTCAGAGCCTCTGTCCAATTTGGACAGAGGCTTTTTTCTAGCCATTCGAGCAATAATCGGGTCGCTTGGCGGTTGGCCTTTAGTCTAGCTATTTACCATGACCACTCAAAAGACTCTGTCGCCTCGTGCTTGGGCCGAATTGCTGCTGCTTTCAGCAATTTGGGGTGCTTCTTTTTTGTCTATTCGCGTTGCTTTGGACGAAGTGCCTGTAATGACTGCGGTTGCACACCGAGTATTCTGGGCAGCCTTTCTCTTGTGGGGCTACGTACTTTATCGAGGGTTAGCGATCCCTCGCGATCCAAAGATCTGGCTGGGCTTTTTCGTCATGGGCCTCTTGAACAACGCCATACCCTTTACGCTAATGGCATGGGGGCAACTCTACATTGAGACCGGTCTTACGTCGATTTTCAACGCCGCGACTGCGATTTTCGGTGTCATTGTCGCGGCTTTGTTTTTCGCTGATGAGCGGCTGTCGCTGACACGCGCAGCAGGAGTGTTCATTGGCTTCTTAGGTGTCGTGATCGCAATCGGCCCGGAAAACTTGATGCAGTTCGATATCCGGTCAAAAGCCCAGATCGCAGTATTGCTTGGCACGATGTCTTACGCATTTGCTGGCGCATGGGCGCGCGCGAAACTGTCTCACCTGCCTCCCCAAGTGGCAGCAGCAGGAATGCTGACGGGGTCTAGTTTGATCATGGTGCCTCTGGCCATTTACCTTGATGGGTGGCCGCAACTGACCCTACAGGCCGATACCTGGCTCGCAATCGGCTATTTCTCCGTCATTGCAACTGCTGGCGCATATCTTCTGTACTACCGCGTCCTTTCGATGGCGGGATCAGGCAACTTGATGTTGTGTACTTTGTTGATTGTACCTGTGGCCATAACGCTAGGTGCCATCGTACTTAATGAAACGCTTTCGTCGCGCGCAATGGTTGGGTTCGGGGTTCTCGCCGTCGGCCTGCTAGTGCTTGATGGTCGCATTTTTCGGGTATTGCGGAAATCGCACTAGGCATACCGGTCGCTGCCCGCTACCACATGTGCGCGATCAAGGAGCGTGCTATGATCTACAATTCGGCAAATGACTGGCTCAAAGCCACTTCGAAGCGCGTGCTGTTCTTCGGCATGTCTGGCTTGGGGAAAACCCATGTCTCCAACATGTTGCGGGCTTCTGGCGAGTGGTTTCACTATTCGGCTGATTACCGGATCGGAACACGTTATATGGGCGAATATATCACCGACAATTTCAAACGCCGCGCCATGCAGGATCCGTTTCTGGCCGAATTACTCCGCTCAGATAGCATCTACATCGCATCTAACCTGACATTCGACGACCTCTCTCCGCTGTCGACATATCTCGGAAAGCCAGGTGATCCGTCCAAGGGAGGCTTGAGCTTCGACGAGTACCAACTGCGCCAAGCCCAACATCACCGTGCGGAAATTTCCTCGCTCTACGACACCGAGCATTTCATTGAACGAGCGAAGGACCTCTATGGCTATGACAATTTTGTATGCGATAGTGGAGGCTCAACCTGCGAGGTCGTAGATCCGTTTTCGGTCGACGATCCGCTGTTGAACAAGCTCGCCGAAAACCATCTTTTGGTTCGTATCGAAGGTTCGCCGGAACATGAAGCAGAGCTCATTCGCCGTTTCGAACGCGCACCAAAGCCGATGTGTTACAGACCTGAGTTCCTGACTGATATCTGGAGCGAGTATCTCGACATTAACAAGCTGCAAGAAGACGAGGTCGATCCCAACGCTTTCATGACATTCACCTATGCCCGCGCTATTGCCGCGCGGGAACCGCGGTATCGTGCGATGGCTGAGAATTTTGGCGTGACTGTGTCTCATGTGGATCTTGCAAAATGCGCAACGCCCGCTCATCTCGATGAGTTGATCGCTGCTACACTTGGCAAGTCTTAAGCTCCGTCCTACCTAAGCGCTTCGAACGAAAAGGATATAGTCCAATGCCCATCCGCCTGCCCTCTACCCTACCCGCCTTTCAGGTGTTGAAGGACGAAGGCGTGATGGTGATGGCGCAGGCTGAAGCAGACCGGCAGGACATCCGGCCACTGAAAATTGCATTGCTCAACCTGATGCCAAAGAAGATCCAGACGGAAAATCAATTCGCCCGATTGATTGGCGCAACACCTTTGCAGATCGACCTCACGCTCATACGTATGACGGAGCATCAAACCAAGAATACGACCGCTGATCACATGGAGGAATTTTATCGTCCCTTCCAAGATATCAAAGACGAACGGTTTGACGGTCTTCTCATTACAGGTGCGCCGATCGAACACTTGCCTTTTGAGGACGTGACCTATTGGACTGAGCTGCAGGAAATCATGGCTTGGACCCAAACGCATGTGCAATCTACATTTGCTATATGCTGGGGTGCCATGGCGATGCTCAAGCAGTTCCACGATATCGACAAACACATGCTTGAAGCAAAGGCCTTTGGTTGCTTTCCGCAGCAAAATTTGGAGCCGTCATCTCCCTACCTGCGCGGGTTCTCAGATGAATGTGTTATCCCCGTGTCTCGTTGGACCGAAGTCAAACAGGAAGAGGTTGAAGCTGCTGGAAATGGTTTGAAAACACTTTTGGGCAGTCCCGATACAGGTCCCTGCTTGATCGAAGACCCCAAGCATCGCGCACTCTATATTTTCAACCATTTTGAGTATGATAGCGGAACGTTGAAGCAAGAATATGACCGTGATGTAGATGCCGGTGCACCGATCAATGTGCCGATGAATTACTATCCGGATGACAACCCCAAGAACACGCCAATGAACCGCTGGCGCAGCCATGCCCATCTGCTCTACGGCAACTGGATCAACGAGATCTATCAAAACACGCCGTTTGACCTTAGCGATATCAATGCGTAGCAGCGGCGCTCGCATTGCAGCATTCCTGTTTCTGGCGCTGCTTGTGGCCTGTGCAGGAGGTGTAAAGGGTGTGAATATGCAATCAGACAACACCGCTTTTTCGCAGACCCCGCCCAGCGGGCAATTCATCACGGTCGACAGCACAAAAATCCACTATCAGATCGAGGGGTCTGGCCCGGATCTGATTTTGCTCCACGGTGCGGGTGGCAGCCTGCGAGACTTCACGTTTCAGATGGTCGATCAATTAGCGGGTGACTTCCGTGTCATCCTATTTGACCGCCCTGGTCACGGGTATACGGACCGTATCGCCAACCGTTCGGGTATTGGAGAAAGCCCTCAAGAACAAGCCGCGCTGCTGGCAAAAGCCGCTAAGCAACTCAACGTAGAAGAAGCACTGCTCCTCGGGCATTCATACGGAGGCGCGGTTGCATTAGCTTGGACGCTAAACCATCCCGAAAGCGTGCGAGGATTGGTAACAGTCGCAGGCGTTTCGAACGCATGGGAAGGCGGCTTGGGCGCATGGTATAGCGTTACCAACAGCTGGTTGGGGCGCAATCTGCTTATCCCCGCGATATCAGCCGCGGCCTCCCGGGAACGGTTGGAGGCAACAACCAAAGGTATCTTCGACCCCGACCCCGTTCCTGAAGGATATTTGGACCATATGGGCGCGGAGCTGTCCAAAAGCACCACCGTGCTGCAATCCACGACACAGCAAGTCAACGGTTTGAAGCCGCACATTATCGAGATGGAGCCGCGCTACCCGAGCATTTCGATCCCTGTCGAAATTGTGCATGGAGACAAGGATACCAGCGTCCCACTTGCCATCCACGGTCAGGTTCTTGCCACACAGATCGACAGCGCAAACCTTACGATATTGGCCGACGCCGGACACATGCCGCACCACTCCAACCAAGCAGCGGTTATCCAGGCCATTCGTCGCGCCGCAGACAGGGCTGGCCTGCTTTAGTCTTTGACGCCATACTCTGCCGACGTTCCAGACCGGAGACTTTCATGGACCTGCCCTTCGACGGCGAGATTAGCCGATTTTACAATGATGACCTGCCCGCAAACCTTCGCGCAATCCTCAAAGACGCGCGCAAGAGTGATGTGATTGACCCGTCCTACCCCTACGAGACGCGGATGGATCGCAAGGAATATGAAGACACGATGGAAGCGCTACAGATCGAGTTGGTCAAGTTGCAACGCCACCTTACCGATACTGGCGAGCGGCTATGTGTAATTTTTGAGGGCAGAGACGCTGCAGGCAAAGGCGGCACAATCAGGCGCATCATGGAGAACTTGGCAGCCCGAGTTGCAAAATCTGTGGCCCTCTCGAAACCGACGGATACGGAAAAAGGTCAATGGTACTTCCAGCGCTACATTGAGCACCTGCCTACTGCTGGACACCTGACTATTTTTGACCGCAGTTGGTACAATCGCGGCGTTGTCGAAAAGGTATTTGGCTTCTGCGAAGACGACGAGCGGGAAGCGTTCTTCAAACAGGCCCCGCAGGTCGAGCAACTGCTTGTCGATGACGGCATCGTCTTCAAGAAATTCTGGCTCAATGTTGGCCGCGGTGAGCAAATGCGCCGGTTCCTTTCGCGAGAAAGCGATCCCCTCAAACAGTGGAAGCTCAGCTGGATTGACGTGGAAGGCCTCAAGCACTGGGACGCATACTCGGCAGCAATCAGTGAAACGTTGAAGCGCACCCACACGGATCACGCGCCATGGACCATCGTACGCTCAGATGACAAGCGCCGTGCACGTATTGCTGCCATTCAATCGATCCTGTGCTCCTTTGAGTATACCGGTCGAAATGACAAAGTCGTTCGCACACCAGACTCAAAAATCTGCGGCGGCCCCGATATCTGGCATGCCTAAACGTGGCTACCATCACGGCAACCTGAAGCAAGCTTTGGTAGAGGCCACACTGGCTCTGATTGAGCAGAAGGGGCCATCAGGTTTCACTGTGGCCGAAGCTGCAAAGAGTGCAGGTGTCACGCCTGCTGCTGTGTACCGGCATTTTGACGGCCGCGAAGCGCTGATTGCTGAATGCGCATTGCAAGGCCACCGCATCTTTGGCGACTTGATGGAACACGCCTATGCTGGTGGCCATCCCTCTGCCTTGGCTGCGTTCGAGGCCACGGGTAGGGCGTATCTGGCCTTTGCCCGCAAATTTCCAGGGCACTACGTTGCAATGTTTGAAAGCGGCTTGTCACTGCAGGCAAATCCAGACTTGGCGCTCGCAGCCCAACGCTCCCGTGGTGTGCTCGAAACCGCAGCAGCGAAACTGTCTGAACATATACCGGAAGAAAAACGACCGCCTGCGTCAATGTTCTCCGCCCACATCTGGGCTATGAGCCACGGCGTCGTCGAGCTGTTTTCGCGAGGCACTCCCGGCGCAAAGGCTCCATTTCCACCGGAAGATTTGCTTGAGACAGGTATCGGCATCTACCTGCGTGGCCTTGGCCTCATCAAACCCGACAGTTAGGCTGCGAACACCACCAAAGAGCCTTCATCCCACGTAACCCGCGCCCGCGCCCCTCGCTCCAAAACAGGCCGCGCGGCAAGGTTCTTCATCGAAATAGTCATGGGTGTCGTGGTCCCGTCGATCAGGACTTCGTAATACGTCATGTCTCCGTAGTAGCTGAGGTCCACAACCTCGCCCTCCACAACCCTCTGCGCGGGGGTGGTGGGCGCGTCGTAAATTACGCTTAGTGCCTCTGGTCGCAGCCCAACAACAGGAGCAAAAGCTCGTGCTCCACTTGGGAGCTGAGCATGCGATATCTGTGCCTCTCCAATCCCCTCAATGTCAAACCGAACAGTATCGCTGTTGTCATCTATGTGTCGCGCGTCGAGAAAATTCATCACGCCGATGAACTCTCCAACACGTCGCGTGACGGGGCGGCGGTACAGCTCCTGTGGTGGTGCCACTTGCGCAATTTCGCCTTCAAACATCACCGCGATACGATCCGACATGATGAGCGCCTCTTCTTGATCATGGGTGACCAGAATGAAAGTGATGCCCACCTGACGTTGGAGCCGTCGTAGCTCAGTCTGCATCTGCTCCCGCATCTTTTTGTCCAGCGCGGAAAGCGGCTCGTCGAGTAGCAGCACTTTGGGCTTTAGGATCAAAGCCCGTGCCAAGGCCACCCGCTGCCTCTGGCCTCCGGATAAGGCATGTGCCGCGCGGCCACCAAAGCCGCTGAGACCGACCATTTCGAGCGCGTCATCCACCAAGGCATCCAGCTCAGCTTTAGGGAGCTTCGCACGTCGCAGGCCGTAGCCCACATTCTGGGCAACGCTGAGATGCGGGAAGATGGCATAGCTTTGAAACACCATATTTGTAGGTCGCTTGTTGGCGGGCACGCCAGCCATGTTTTTTCCACCAAGCAGAACAACCCCGCCCGAGACATCCTCAAACCCAGCGATCACCCGAAGCAGAGTGGTTTTCCCACACCCGGATGGCCCCAGCAGAGAGAAGAACTCCCCTTCGGCAATCTCGCAATCGATGCCTTTCAGGGCGTGATAGTCGCCATAGAATTTCTCGATGCCCTGAAGGGAAATGATGCTCACAAGAAGCCCCCACTGTCTTTGCCACCGACCCGCGCAACCCCGCGCCGCCGATAGTATTCCGCTACGCTAAGGATTATTAGGGACGCCACCAGCATGAGCGTGCCCAAGGCCATTACTGCCGGAATCTTTGTTGGAAATCTCAGCTGGCCCCAAATGTAGACCGGTAAAGTTGGCTCAGCTCCAGTCAAGAAAAACGCTATGATGAACTCATCGAGCGAGATCGTGAAACAGATCAGGAATGACGCCACGATGCCCGGTGACACGAGCGGCAAGATGATGTTCTTGAAGGCCCCCCAACGCGTTTCGCCCAAGTCAATGGCAGCCTCTTCGAAGGATTGATCCAAACCTTGAAACGCGGAGCTGAGGATTGCGATCGCAAACGGAGTACAGATCAACGTATGCCCTGCTATAACGGTCCAGGCGGAAAGCGGAAGATCAAGCACTTGGACCACGACCACCAGCAAAGAGACGGCCACGATTATCTCAGGCAACACCAACGGCACCATGATCGCTCCCATGATCGGTGCCTTGAAAGGGAACCGAAACCGGGTCGACGCCCTCGCCGCGCAAATCCCCAACAACACTGAAAGAGCAGCGGTTACGCTGGCGATGAACACCGAGTTCAGCAACGCACCGTGCAGTGCTTCGATCCCCGCAAGCTGCACAAACCACTGCGTGGTGAAACCTTTCAACGGGAACGCCATCACCGTGCCGTCGTTGAATGCAAACAGCGGCAATAAGATCACCGGCAGGTAAAGGAACACCAGATAGGTGATCGCGTAAATCCGCAGCCAGCCGCCCCTCATCGCAGGTACTTCCGGTTAAAGAACACGAAGATCAACGAAATCGCGGTCACCGCACACATTGCCAACACGGCGAGCGTCGCCCCCATGGGCGCATTGTTCAGCTTCAGGAACTGCGTCTGGATCATGTTCGCAATCATCAGACCATCTGGCCCACCAACCAAACGGGGCGTTACATAGTCACCGATTGTCGGGATAAACACGATCAGGGTCGCGGCGATTACGCCGGGCATCGCAAGCGGCAACGTTACCCTGAAGAACGTTGTCATACGATTTTCGCCCAGATCACGCGAGGCCTCAAGAAGGGAACGGTCGATCTTCTCCAATGCCACGTAAATCGGTAAAATTGTGAAGGGCGCAAAGGCATGGGCGAGCGTAATCACGACAGCGTTGGCATTGTACAAGATGAACGTGATCGGCTCGTCGATGATTCCAAGCGACAAGAGCCCGGAGTTGAACACTCCATTGAAGCCGAGAATAACTTTCCAGAGGAACACTCGCAGCAAGTAACTGGTCCAGAAAGGGATCGTAATCAAGAAAATCCATAACGCCTTGCGCGAGGGATCGACGTAGAAGGACACGAAATACGCGATTGGAAAAGCCAACACGACTGTAACGACCGTAACAACACCGGAGATCATCAGCGACCTGCCCATAAGCGTTCGGTAGATGGGGTCGGTAAACGCCTCGCGGTAATTGTTTAACGTCAAGGTTCGGTCAATGGTCAGAAAATCTTGCGTCCAGAAACTGAATGCCACAACAGCCGCCAATGGGGCGGCCAGAAGCAATAAGACGTAGACGGCCGTCGGAGAAACCAACAGCAGGCCTCGTCTGGCCTCAGTATCGAGCGATGATGTTATAACGAAAAATCCCCGGCCTTACGTCCGGGGATAGTCTGAAACGATTAGCTTTTTGGGGCAAGTCCCAAGCGGCCCTTAGAACGGGATCTCATCATCCAAGTCGCTGGAACTGCTCTGCCCGCCACCTTGGCCACCGCCATATCCACCGCCTGAGCTTCCGCCCATATCATCGCCGCCATACCCGCCGCCTTGGCCGCCACCGTAATTGCCGCCTCCGCCGCCTTCGCCGCGCCCATCAAGCATAGTCAATGTTGAAGTGTAGGGCCGCAGGACGACTTCTGTCGAATAACGGTCCTGACCCGACTGGTCCTGCCACTTGCGCGTTTCAAGTTGGCCTTCGATGTAAACCTTGGACCCTTTCTTGAGATACTGCTCTGCCACGCGCGCCAATGGCTCAGAAAAGATTGCGACTGAGTGCCATTCAGTTCGTTCACGACGTTCGCCCGAACTTTTGTCTTTCCACGTCTCCGACGTCGCGATGCGCAGGTTGCACACTTTGCCGCCGTTCTGAAACGTGCGGACCTCAGGGTCGCGGCCCAGATTGCCGATGATAATGACTTTGTTGACCGAACCAGCCATATGGCGTCTCCCTGATTCTAGAAATTGGCCAGTCAGCCTGACCCGTTGATGGTTAATAACTGGCAAATCGGCGGGCCACAAACAACAAGCACTGGTTCATTTCTGAATTCTGGCTATATTAGCGCGCAAAGCTACGGTGTTTGGGTGGGGATCATGCGAGTATTGCTAAGTATCGCGCTGGCCGTTGGGCTATCGGCGCCTGTTTCAGGTTCCGCGCAAAGCGTAACGGGTTCCGGTTCCTCTTCTGCCCGCGAGGGCATCTTCCAAAGCCAAGCACGCCTTCTTGATGGCCGTCTTTCGTCGCAATATCGAAGCTCCACACGTTATCAACCGGGCAAGCCGAAGGCAGCGCTCATTCAGACAAGCGTACCACGCTACCGCGGCTCATACCGCGGCGTTTACCTGAACACAGCGAAAGCTGCAGCGCGAAAGCATGGCATTCCTGAGGACCTGTTCTTACGCCTTGTCCAACAGGAAAGCGGTTTCAACCCACGTGCCCGCTCCAACAAAGGCGCGATTGGTTTGGCGCAGCTGATGCCGCAAACCGCACGCGCGCTGAAGGTCAATCCGAACGACCCGAACCAAAACCTTGAAGGCGGCGCCCGCTATCTCAAACAGATGTACCGCAAATTTGGCAGCTGGCGCTTGGCTCTGGCAGCCTACAATGCAGGCCCGGGAGCCGTTGAAAAGCACAACGGCGTGCCGCCCTATAAGGAAACTCAGAACTACGTGCGAAAGATCCTCGGCAGTTAGGCCTGCCAGTCCGGGGGCCGCTTTTCAAGGAACGCGGCGATACCTTCCTCTGTGTCACGATTCTGCATGTTCTCGACCATCACGTTTCCTGTGAACCGGTAAGCGTCCGACAAGCCCATCTCAAGTTGCTCATAAAAGGCCCTCTTGCCGATTTTGACAGCTGAACCAAGCTTGCTGGCGACCAATGCTGCAAGCTCTGAGGTTTCGGCCTCAAGATCATCTGCTACGCGGTTTACAAGACCCAACTCCCGCGCGCGTTCCGCGTCCACAAACTCCCCCGTTACGAGCATCTCAAACGCCTGCTTTGTATGGATGTTACGCGAAAGGGCCACCATCGGGGTGGAACAAAACAGACCTATATTGACCCCGTTGACCCCAAATCGTGTTCCTCGTTCAGCGACCGCCATGTCGCAGGAAGCAACCAACTGGCACCCCGCCGCCGTCGCTATTCCATGGACCGAGGCAATAACGGGTTGAGGAAGTTTCTGGACTGTCATCATCATTTTTGCACAGCGATCAAACAGATCGCCGAATGCCGCCACTCCGCCATCCTTTGACTGCCGGGCCTGTGTCATTTGTCGCAGATCATGACCGGCGCAGAACGCTTTTCCTGCTCCACGCAAAACAACCGCCTTTACCGATGTGCTAACAGATATTTCGTCAAGGCTGCCCTGCAGTGCCGCCAACATTTCGTCCGACAAGGCGTTCAGTTTTGACGGATTGTTCATTGTAAGCCATGCAACCCCGTCACGGTCATCGCGCAGCAGCAGGTCATCACTCATCTTGCAGCTTCCTTTATTTGTGCGACAAACTAGACCAAGTTCATCGCTGGAGGGAAGTATGACGCTGAAAATGACGCAAGAAGACCTTCAAAGCTTCTTAGCGCGTGACTTTACTCAGGTGGCAGATGACTTCGACTTTGTCGAGGTCGCCGAAACACATGTCACAATGGCATTGTCTGCGTCGGAAAAACATCTTCGTCCTGGCGGTACGGTTTCGGGGCCGTCCATGTTCGCATTGGCTGATGTGTGCGCCTATTTCTGTATTCTCTCAAAACTTGGGCCAGTGGCACTGGCCGTGACGACCAGTTGCTCGATCGACTTCATGCGGAAGCCTGCCCCGGGCCGGATTATATGCCGGATGGAACTGTTGAAATTGGGACGTAGCCTCGCAGTTACGGAGGGCCGCTTGTTTTCGGAAACAGCGCCAAACAAGCCCGTGGCCCGTGCGTCTCTGACCTACTCTATCCCGCCCAACTGATTTGCCCGATATGCTTACATGCCAAACGACTATTTATCATCGCCCTTACCAGCTTTTGTAACCAGCAGAACGCAAACATATGTTTCTGTGGCTTTGGTGACTGCCCTTCAGGGCAAAACTGCCCTATGCTATGGGGTATTATAACACCTTATTTTTAAGTAATTGTTTTCCGTTAATAAATAGAAGATATGAGGCGTTGACTGCACATCTAAAACCCTTAGAACACAGCAATCCCGCGCGGCATGAGCTGGCGGCTCAAAGATTCTGAGGAATACCCATGAAAACCTTTACCGCTAAACCAAGCGATATCGACAAAAAGTGGATCCTGATCGACGCCGAAGGTGTCGTTCTGGGCCGTCTTGCGTCGATCGTGGCGATGCGCCTGCGTGGCAAGCATAAGCCGTCTTTCACTCCGCACATGGATATGGGCGACAATGTGATCATCATCAACGCCGACAAGATCCAGATGACTGGCAAGAAGCGTGATGAGAACTTCTACTGGCACACTGGCCATCCGGGCGGGATCAAGTCGCGCACGAAGCAAGAGATCCTGGATGGCGCGCACCCTGAACGCGTGGTTACCATGGCTGTGAAGCGTATGCTGCCCGGCGGCCCTTTGTCGCGCCAGCAAATGACCAACCTGCGTGTCTACGCATCGGCTGATCACCCGCATGAAGCACAATCTCCTGAGGTTCTGGACGTCAAAGCCATGAACCCTAAAAACACGCGGAGCGCATAACGATGGCTGACGAAGTAAAATCCCTCGACGATCTCAAAGACGTCGTAGACACAGCTGAACTGGCCGAAGCGCCATCTGCTGCCGAGGCCGTTTCCGCGGCAACCACCCGCGAGCCAGTTCGTGACGAGCTGGGCCGTGCTTATGCCACTGGCAAACGTAAAGACGCGGTCGCCCGCGTTTGGATCAAGCCTGGCTCCGGCAAGGTTACTGTTAACGGCAAAGAGCAAAACACTTACTTTGCCCGCCCCGTTCTGCAAATGATCCTGCGTCAGCCCTTCACCGTGTCTGGTACCGAAGACCAATTCGACGTAATGGCCACCGTCAAAGGTGGCGGTTTGTCCGGTCAGGCTGGTGCGGTCAAGCACGGCATCTCGAAGGCCCTGCAGCTGTATGATCCATCCTTGCGCGGCGCGCTGAAGGCAGCAGGCTTCCTGACTCGTGACAGCCGTGTGGTTGAGCGTAAGAAATACGGTAAAGCGAAAGCGCGGAAGAGCTTCCAGTTCTCCAAGCGTTAAGTCGGGTGACATCACAACCGAAAAGGCCCGCTCACCAGAGTGGGCCTTTTTCTATTGCCGCGTCAGTTCCGTCATACCGGTTTGCGCCATGGCGACACTCAACTCATCACTCAGCACGTCCCAGAGCTGCTTCAGACCAGCTTCTCCGCCAGCAGCTATGGCAAACTGCAAAATCCGCCCAAAGAATGTAAAGTCCGCACCGCTTTCCAACACCTTCAGCACGTCCTCACCAGACCGCAAGCCGCTATCAAAGAAAAGCGGGTAGTCCGGACCCACCGCAGCACGGATCTCCGGAAGCACTGAAAATGGCGACGGGGCGCTTTCAAGCTGCCGCGCCCCATGGCTCGAAACCTGGATGGCATCCACACCTTGCTCTCTCAGGGCGGTTGCATCCTCTGGATCAAGCACCCCTTTCACCACCAATTTTCCTGGCCAAACATCACGCATCTTTTTCAGCGTGTCCCAGTCGGCCTTTGCCCGGCTTTCGGTCCGATCAAAGCTATAGCCGGGCATCTCGAAATTCGCCATTTGAGGCTTGCCGTGAAACAGAGAACTGAGCGACCAGCGCGGATGCAGCGCAAAGTCAACGAACTGCTTCGGGCCAAGTCGGAAGGGCATCTTGAAACCGTGCCGCAGCTCGCGGGGACGGCGTCCGACTTCGGGCACATCAACTGTCATAACGAGCGTCTCATAACCCGCTAGTCGCGCGCGTTCGACAAGCTTGAAGGTCCCTACCCCATCCCCGCTGAAATAGATCTGAAACCAAGCATGACCGTGAGCCACCTCAATGATCCGCTCCAAAGGGGTGGAGGCCACGGTCGAGACGCCATGTGGAATTTGGTACTGCGCCGCGAGCCGCGCGAGCATCAGGTCGGCTCCCGGTCGGGACAGGTTGCACATTCCCATAGGAGCAATGCCAAATGGGCGCTCTGCCTGCGCTCCGAAAATCTCTTTTGCTAAAGACCTCTCACTGACATCGCGCAAAATACGCGGTCGTAATGTCATGGCATCAAGGGCCGCACGATTGCGCGCGGCCCCTGTTTCGGCCCCAGCGGAGCCGTCAATGTAGTCAAACACCATCCACGGAAGCCGACGCTTGGCCAATCGGCGCGCGTCTTGTGCAGAGTGGATTGCGCCCGCGGACATTTAGGCTTTCACAGCCTCCATGAAGCGGTGACGTATAACAACTGGGTCAAGAGTGATCACTGGAAGCTTGATGTTACCGCTGTCACATTTGCACACGATGATCGTCATCTCGTCGCTGTCGATGGCGCTCTGCAGCACTGGACCCAGATCCTTATCTTGGACCTCAACGACGTTGTCACAACCGCAAGCCTTGGCCACCGCCGACAGCGAAGTTTTCTGCCCTGCGTAAGTCGGTTGATCCCCTGTAGAGCCATAAGAACCGTTGTCGATGATCAGCAGCGTATAGTTGCCGGTCGCATTGTTCGCTATCGTGGGCAACGTTCCAAGGTTGGTCAAAACAGAGCCATCTCCATCAATGGAGATCACAGGCTTGTCTTGCGCCAGGGCCAGACCAAAGCCAATAGACGAGGCCAAACCCATAGTGCCGAGCATGTAGAAGTTGCGCTCATTATCGTCGATCATATGCAGCTCTTGACTGGGAAGACCGATGTTGCAAACCACCAAGTGAGGGTTGAGGATCGGGGCGATTTCTTTGAGAATTTCTGAACGGATCATTGGTCGCCGTAGCCTCCCCAGAAGTTGGCATCCGTTAGGATTGCCACAGGTTTGTTGCACATGAAGGTGTATTTCAGGATGTTATCGAACTCTTCGACATCCTTTTGCCAATGGAAATGGTAGGTAGGGATGTTCAACTGCGCCAGAAGCGCTTTGGTATGAACGGCCATCTCAACTTGGCAAGCAACAGGCTCGCGTAACTCGCCCCGATAACTGATGATCATCGGCAGCGGCATGCGGTAGAACTGTGTAAGCGTCGCCAGCGTGTTGATCGTCACACCAATGGCTGTGTTTTGCATGATGATCGCTGGGCGTTTGCCGCCCATAAAAGCCCCGGCACACAGGCCCATGCCCTCGTCTTCCTTATTCGACGGGATATGGAAAATGTCGTCGCGCGCTTCGACCTCTTCGATCACGCCGGCCAGCTGTTTGCAGGGCACGGTAGTCACGAAAGAGACGTCGTTGGCAACAAGATCATCCGCGATCTTCTTGTCGATATTCATCTTTGGTTTGCCTTTCAGGTTGATGCGCCAGCGTGACGCTTTTGAGAGTTAATCTGATAGTTTCTGAGGCCTCTCAGCTTCAGGGGATTTACGAAACCGCCTTTGCAAGACTAGGTCCAAGGATCCAGAACGATCTTCGGGGCCGCTACCCTACCCGACCGCAGGTCCTGAAACGCCGCAAACCCGTCCGCAAGCGGGCGCGCCTCTGTCCAGTTGAGAGGACCGAGCCGCCCGTCAAAGATAGCTTGCGCAGTGTCACGAAAATCTTGCGCGGTGTAGGCATAGGTACCGATAAATGTGATCTCCTGCAGCGTCATACGTCGCACGTCGAGCCCCCCGGCATCCTCACCTAGACCAACATGAGCAATCACGCCCCCCGGGAGCGCCAGTTCCGAAGCCGTCGCCCGGGTCGCGGCATAGCCAACAGCGTCGATCACAATCGGATATTGTCCTGACGCCAACGAGACGGCCGTCACGTCACACGCATCATTCAGGAACGCGCACCGCATCTCATTGGGTTCAGAAATGATCACATCATCTATGCCCATCGCTCTCAGGGCCAATGCGGCGGCCAACCCGATGGCACCTCCCCCGATCACAAGCGCGCGGCGTTCCAACGCATCATCCAGTGCCCCGAGCGCCAATCGAACAGCGTGCCAGCTCACTGCCAAAGGCTCAGCGAGCGCGGCCTTGGCCATTGGCACGTCATCGGGCATCTCCACAAGGTTGCTTTCCGGCATCGCAATATACTGTGCGAACGCCCCTTCGCGCGGAGGCATTGAAATGATCTGGCGCTCTGGACAGAGGTTCTCTCGCCCTGAAGTACAAGCTGCGCAGCTCCGACAGGTTACCAATGGATTCACCGTCACGCGCTTACCATCTAGCGGCCCGCCGACGATTACCCCGGCGGCCTCGTGTCCCAATATCAGCGGAGCAGGCCTACGCGCATCATGACCCAAATACGCATGCATGTCAGAGCCGCAAATCCCTACGGCTTCGACCTTGATCAGGTGCTCACCATCCTGCGCGATTGCATCAGGGACATCTCGGAAGCCAAGCGTTTCCACTCCGTCATAAACAAGTGCTTTCATTTTGCGGTGAACCCCCCATCAACCATCAGGACCTGCCCAGTGACGTAAGCAGACGCGTCTGAGCACAGGAAAAGAAGAGGCCCATCCATATCCTGCAAAACTCCATTACGACCGATACATGTCTGCGCAGCGTTTCGTGCGGCGCGATGCGGATCATCAAACACCGCTGCTGTGAGTTCGGTCGGAAAGAACCCCGGCCCAATTGCATTGGCCGTGATGCCGTCTTTTGACCAAGCCTCAGCCATAGCACGGGTCAACTGCCCCACCCCGGCTTTCGTTGCGCCGTAGGCAATCCCGCCCGGAAAGGCTCGTGAGATCTGCAAAGACGCAAAATTTACGATCCGACCCCAGCCCTTGCGTTTCATCGCAGGCACAAGGGACTGAGACAGAAAAAACGGTGCTGTCAAGTTGACTGCCAACGTCTGATCCCACCCTTCGGGTGTGACATCATCGGCCGTCTGCCGCGTGTTCAACCCGGCCGCATGCACGATAATGTCAGGTGCCCCAAATGGAGCCGAGATGCCCTCAGCCAAAGCGGATACCTTCGCGCGTTCGGTAATATCAGCAACAACAGGGGCCGCGCGGTCACCAATCTCAGCACACAGCCCATCCAATGCATCCGCACGCCTCGCGACACCCACGACCCTCGCCCCGGCGGCGGCCAAGGCTATTGCCGCCCGACGGCCCAAGCCGGAGCTTGCGCCGGTGACGCAGGCGACCTTTCCGCTTAGATCAAACAGGGCGCGCGGGTCAGACATTACCCTTCAGCCGAAAGATCAAAGTTCTCGCCGGGGAAGTATTTGGCAAGCCGCACATCAGCGGCGCGGGCGTGCCCTTCCATGCCTTCCAAACGCGAGATGCGTGCCGTGGCTTCGGCTACCCGCTTGGAGGCGCCGCGTGTTGTCCGCTGCCACGTCACAATTTTCATGTATTTGTGGACGCTCAACCCGCCGGTGTAGCTGGCCGCACCTGAGGTTGGCAGCACATGGTTCGTGCCGGTCGCTTTGTCGCCGTAAGACACAGTGGTTTCTTCGCCCAAGAAGAGCGAACCATAGCAAGTCAGCCGGTCCAACCACCAATCCAAATCCGCTGCCTGAACCGTCAGATGCTCTGGCGCATAGTCATCCGAGCAAGCCGCCATTTCCTCACGGTCAGCACAGAGGATCACCTCTGCGTAGTCCCGCCATGCCGCGAATGCGTTCTCACGGTTCAGTTCTGGCAGGTCTTCGATCAGGTTCGGCACCATCTCCATGACCTTTTCGGCCAGGGCGCGATCATCGGTGACCAGCCAAACTGGTGAGTTATAGCCGTGCTCCGCCTGAGACACCAAATCTGTCGCGACGATATGCGCATCGGCATCTTTATCTGCAAGGATCAGGCTGTCTGTTGGGCCCGCAATCATATCAATGCCCACACGACCAAAGAGAATGCGTTTCGCTTCCGCAACAAACTGGTTGCCCGGCCCAACAAGAATATTCGCCTTCGGCAGCCCGAACAGGCCAAATGTCATCGCAGCGACACCTTGCACACCGCCCATGGCCAAAATCTTGTCTGCACCACAAATATGAGCCGCATACACAATAGCCGGAGCCACACCCACATCAGGACGCGGAGGCGAACAGGCCGTGATGTGCCGACACCCGGCAACCTTCGCTGTCGTCACAGTCATGATTGCACTTGCGATATGGCTGTAGCGCCCCCCCGGCACGTAACAGCCAGCCGCGTCGACTGGGATCGCCTTTTGCCCGGCAATGAAACCCGGCTCAATTTCCATCTCCACGTCCGTAAGCGTTGATTTCTGCGTTTCCGCGAAGCGCTTCACGTTGTCATGTGCGAACCGAATATCGGCCTTCAGCTTTTCCGGCACCAACGCAATAGCGGCCTCGATCTCTTCAGGCGTCAGCATCACGTTGCCTTCATAACGATCAAACTTCGCCGCGTACTCCATCGCCTTCGCATCACCGCCAACTTCGATATCGCTGAGGATATTTTTGACCGTCTCATGCACTTCGGATGCGTCTGACTTTGCGGTCAACGTGGCCTTCTTCAAGTATTCAAGCGTCATGTCATGAGGTCCTATTGGTAAAACTTGCGCGTTCAATTTGATCACCTCGCCGCATTCTCGCTCGCACACTTGTCGCGCCGCATGATCAGTTAATTGCATTTGTAAGCGTTTACATTTCGAATGCAAGCCCATACATTCGCACTTAGAGAAGTATGGCCCACGGCCCGATCGCATTCGAAAATTACGGATACAGCATGCCCGCCAACGAAACCGCCCCGACCCTAGACGATGTGGCACGCATGGCGGGCGTCTCAACGGCTACGGTCTCACGTTGCCTCAATGACCCTGACAAATTGACCAAAGACACCCGCATGCGTGTTTTGGCCGCAATTGATAAGCTTGGATACACCCCGAACTTTGCTGCGCGCTCAATGGCGGCCAAGCGAACATTCACAATCGGCGCGATCATCCCAACAATGGAGAATGCGATATTTGCACGCGGCTTGCAGGCCTTTCAGGAAGAGCTTGATCGGCGCGGCTATACGCTTCTCGTTTCTAGCACCGCGTACAAGACGGATGCGGAAGAGAAACAGATCAGAAATCTTGTGGCCCGGGGCGCTGACGGCCTGCTGGTTATTGGCCACGACCGTGATCCTGCAATCTACGACTACCTCAAACAGCAGCGTGTTCCGGTGCTTGTGACTTGGTCTTACGACAAGGCCGAGGCGACCCCGTCCATTGGGTTCGACAACCGAGCGGCGATGCGCGTTTTTGCTGAGAAGGTTTTGGCGCTAGGCCATCGCCGAATTGGAATGATCTCGTCAACGAGCGCCCAGAATGACCGGGCGCGCATGCGTATCGCTGGTGTAAGGGACGCAATGGAAACCCATGGACTAGAACCGGACACCCTCGACCTCATTGAGGTGCCCTATACTTTTGATGACGGTGCAGATGCATTCATAACGCTGATGAGGCGGAATCCTGAAACCACTATCGTTCTGTGCGGAAGCGATGTTCTGGCTGTCGGGGCGATCCGAGGCGCCCGACTAATGGGATTGCGCGTTCCAGATGATGTCTCCATTACTGGTTTTGACGACATTGAGCTGGCACAGGTCACGAGCCCTGAACTCACAACCGTTCATGTTCCACATCACACGATGGGCCAGATGGCGGCAGCGGAACTCGTTGCGATGATTGAGGAGAAACGCGAAGGCGTCTCGCAAAAATTGGCCACGACGATAGTGGAACGAGGCTCCGTCGCGGCGATCACAAAAACCAAGACGGGAGGCTAAGCGCTTTCTTCAAGCACGTTTCGCACAACGTCCAAGTCCACATCCGAGGTGACAAACGCATTGCCTATGCCACGCGCCATGATGAAATTAAGCTGACCTTTGACCACCTTCTTGTCTTGCCCCATCAGCGCGATCAGCTGATCTGCATCAGGTAAGTCTCCTTCAATGTCGCGGAGGTCCCGTTTCAGTCCCATCTTAGACAAATGCGCCCGTACCCGGCTGGGGTCCTCCTGGCTACAAAGCCCAAGCCGAGCCGAGACCTCAAACGCAAGAGCACACCCAACGGCAACCCCTTCGCCATGCAATAAGCGGTCGGAGTATCCAGTCGCGGCCTCCAACGCGTGGCAAAACGTATGGCCCAAGTTCAAAAGCGCGCGCTCACCTTGCTCTGTCTCATCACGGGCAACGATGGCCGCCTTCATTTCGCAAGACCGCTTCACGGCATAGATACGCTTCTCCACGTCGCCAGCCGCCATGGCAGCAGCATTTTCTTCAAGCCATTCAAAGAAGTCTGCATCTCCCAACATACCGTATTTGACCACTTCACCGTAGCCCGCAAGAAAGTCGCGCTCTGTAAGCGTGCCGAGTACGGAAATGTCGGCCAGAACCAGAGATGGCTGGTGAAATGCGCCGATCAGGTTCTTGCCATGTTCAGAGTTGATTGCCGTCTTGCCTCCGACCGAACTGTCAACCTGCGCCAACAAAGATGTCGGCACCTGAACATAGCGGACTCCACGACGTAGAACCGCGGCTGCGAAACCCACAAGATCGCCAATGACCCCGCCGCCCAAGGCAACGATAACGTCGCCGCGCTCGACTCTTTGCTCCAAAAGCCAGTCAACGGTCCGCGAGAAATGTGGCCAGCTTTTGGTAGCCTCTCCCGTCGGTAAGACCAGCGAAACCATGTCGATGCCCGCGCCAGACAGCCCATGACGAAAGCTCTCCAGATGGAGCGCAGCCACCGTTTCATCGCTGACCACCGCCACCTTGCCAGTGACGCCCAATCTGGAAAGATACGCGCCGGATTGTGCGAGCAGTCCCTCGCCAATCACGATATCATATGAGCGTTCGTCCAAGCTGACCTGCAGCACTTCCATCAGTCTTCCTTCACAATCTCGGCAGCCACAAGCACGGCAAGTACGGCCTCCGTCATCTGCGTAATTGAGTAGTCTTCATCCGCTTCAACCGTCAGATCGGCCAAGGCATAGACGGGATCGCGCTCGGCAAATATCTTTGCCAATGTCGCATAAGGATCATCCGTGCGAAGCAATGGCCGTGTGGTCTTATGGCGAACACGTGTCCAGAGCAGTTCAAGATCAGCCTTCAGCCAAACCGATACGCCCTTGTTCGAAATCAGATCGCGGTTCAACTCTGAAAGGAACGCTCCGCCACCAGTGGAAAGAATGCCGGGATCCTCCGTTAGCAATCGGTCAATGACCTCCGTCTCACGAGCCCTGAAGAACTCTTCCCCGTCACGGTCGAAAATCTCGGCAATGCTCATGTTGGCAGCCTGGACCAAAGCCTCGTCAGAGTCCTTGAAAGCAACGCCCAAACGCTCCGCCAAAGCCTGACCCACAGCGCTTTTACCAGCGCCCATCATCCCAACGAGCGCAACCGGTTTGGTCAAAATCAGCGTTGGTGACGGCATTCTCTCGCTCAAAAACTTTTTCTTTTCTCTGAATGGCGTGATCTCGCCTCAAATGCCATATATAAATGATGGAAACATCTGGACTTGCGCGTATTCTGTGCAAGTGACGGAGCAAAGGACCGGGACGACAGCACAATGAGGCGGCTTCTCAAATTATTGGTTTTCCTGATCGTGATGGGGATCGCCGCCATTATTGGCTATGCGTATTTCGGTGACCTGACGCCCAATCGGATCGAGGTCAATCAACCGGTGGAGCTTGATGCGAATTAGTAAATCGACCCTCGCATCGGTCGTTTGGACAGCGTTGGCAGTTTCAGCGCATTTGGCGCCTGTTCCGACACAGGCGCAATCGCAGGACGCACCCCTCTCTGCAATTGATTGGCTCTCAGATGTCGTGCGTGGGGATGCAACCCCTTTGCCAAAAGTAACAGATCAGGGTGCGGACGACGTCGCTGTTTCGGCCACAGCGACACAGGTAACGACAATGACCTTGGGCCAACTGAAGTTAGACGCGGTGGGCCTGTTGCCTCGCACGTCGACAGGGCTGCCCGCTGATTTCTGGGCTCACTCATCCGTGAAAGACGTGGTCCCAGCGCTGCGTGACCTGCGTGGCGACCTACCCCCTCCGTTGGCCCAGTTCCTAACGACGCTTCTTCTGGCAGAGCTCCCTGCCCCGGCAGACAGCACGGATGGCGCAGAGATGTTTCTCGCGCGCGTCGACAAGTTTCTTGAACTTGGTGCTTTGGATCAGGCACAGGCTCTTCTGGCCCGAGCCGGCCCCGCACGTCCCGAAGTGTTCGGTCGCTGGTTTGACGTAAGTTTGCTCACCGGCCAAGAAGACCAAGCCTGCGTTATGATGCTGCAAACGCCGTCAATTGCGCCAACTTATCCTGCCCGGATCCTTTGCTTGGCCCGCACCGGCGATTGGGACGCAGCGGCATTGACCTTGAACACTGGCAAGGCGCTCGGCGTGATCTCCGAAAAAGAAGACGCGCTGCTTGCACGATTCCTGGACCCGGAGCTGTTTGAAGGCGAGCCATTCTTGCCCGTACCGGAACGGATAACGCCTCTGTACTTTCGTATGCACGAAGCCATAGGAGAGCCCTTAAGCCTAGGTGGGCTGCCCCATGCGTTCGCGTATCGCGGCCTGTCGGAAACCAACGGTTGGAAAGCAAGGCTGTCAGCAGCGGAGCGCCTTGTGCGCACTGGCGCAATCGCACCGGACACCTTGTTTTCGCTTTACTCCGAACGCAGCCCTGCAGCGTCAGGCGGCGTTTGGGACCGCGCACGCGCCATTCAGGACTTCGAGGCTGCGCTCAGCTCTGCCGATCCCTCGCGCATCGCCGCCACCCTGACCCCGGCCATGCGGGCCATGCGCAGCGCTGGGCTGGATCATGCCTTCGCGCAAAGCTACGGCCCCAAATTAATCGAGGCCGAACTAGTCGACAACACCGCGAGCAGCGCAGCCAGAGCCGCCTTCATGTCAAAGGACTATGAAAAGGCCGCGAATAGTTCGCTCGCGAACGCAGCCCCACCTCTCTGGTCGGCTGTGGCCAAAGGCCAGCTGGGTGAGCAAAATAGCGAAGATGCTTTGGAAGCCGCTATCATCGCTGGGTTCAACGCCGACGAACTGCCTGCTGCATTCTCTGAACTGCTTGATGAGCGCCGCTTAGGCGAGGTCGCATTACAAGCTCTCGCCTTGCTTGCGGACGGCCCTCGCACAGATCCCGCCGATGTGGAACGCGGGCTTGCCGCATTGAGCGTCTTGGGGCTGGACGATGTCGCCCGCCAAACCGCGCTGCATATGCTGCTGACACGGCCGCGTGCATGAGCACCGTCAGTGCAGACGCGTCCCGCTGGATAGAGAGTTTTCTGGAGGCTCAAGCTGCCGAGTTGGATGCGTCCGAGAACACTCGCCTTGCCTACGGACGCGACCTCATCGACGCGGCCGATTGGCTTGAACGAAAGAACCAGAGCTTCCAAACCGCATCCCGTGACCATATCGAGGGCTACTTGATCGCCTGCGATGCTGCGGGACTTGCCCGGTCCACACGCGCCAGACGCCTTTCTTCGCTCAAGCAGCTCTATCGTTTTGCCTATGAAGAAGGCTGGCGCACAGATAATCCGGCGATCCAGATTAAAGGCCCCGGCAAAGAGAAATCCCTTCCCAAGACCCTGTCCATCGACGAGGTGGACCGCTTGCTTGGCGTCGCTCAGACTTCCGCCAAGTCCCAAGAAGACCGCATTCGTAACACCTGTATGATGGAGTTGCTTTACGCGACTGGTATGCGCGTCAGCGAGTTGGTCACCCTGCCGGTATCCGCCACAAGAGGTGATCCTCGGATGATCCTCGTGCGCGGCAAAGGCGACAAGGAACGCATGGTGCCCCTTTCACCTGCGGCCCGTGATGCACTTGTGCTCTGGATCGATACCCGTGACGCGCAAGAAGACCTTGCGCGCAAGAAAGGCGCGGCCCCGTCAAAGTTCCTGTTCCCGTCACACAGCAAAGCTGGCCACATCACCCGGCACCGATTTTACATGCTGATCAAGGAATTGGCCGTCGCAGGTGGCGTCGCTCCCGACAAGGTCACGCCCCATACGTTGCGCCACGCGTTCGCGACCCATCTTCTGGCGGGAGGCGCGGACCTTCGAGCAATCCAAACGTTGCTTGGCCACGCCGACATTTCAACCACCGAGATCTATACCCATGTGATTGACGAGCGTCTCAAGGAACTCGTGCTTCAAAAACATCCCTTGGCCGATACGGACTAGGCATATAGGCGTTCGCGTCTCATTTTGTCCGGCAAGATGTCCTCAGACGGCCAAATGCCACTGATGAGCGAAACCTCATAGCCTTGCGTAAGCCCTGCCTCGCGCATTGCTTGAGCGGCGGCTTGGTGATCATAACTAAGTTCGTGGAACATCA
Source organism: uncultured Litoreibacter sp. (assembly GCA_947494645.1). GTDB lineage: Bacteria > Pseudomonadota > Alphaproteobacteria > Rhodobacterales > Rhodobacteraceae > Litoreibacter. Next base: position 1,057,191 of record CANLVO010000001.1, on the reverse strand, counting down.
CTTGCCCGTCCTGCATCACACAGTACCTGGTCTGGGGTCGTCCATCATGCGGCGGCATCCCAACAACACCTGCGTTGACCCATTGCTTCCCGTCAACAAAGCGCTCGAACGGGATGCCGCTATGGCCACAGACTATACCGTCGACTTCACCAACTTCGCCTTCTAGGCTACTGATTTCGTTTTTGAATACGTTATCGCTATCCACCGACCAAATGAACCGAGACACGTCAGAGACGCCGCCGTGAATCACCGCATAGCGGCGGCCCGAGTGCTGGAAAACCGCGATCTCCGGAAGATTCTCTAGCAGATCCAATGAACCTCTCATGCGCTCTGCCGCATATGGAAACCAACTCTTCGATGCCAAATCGCAGGCCGAGCCTTCCTCAAAACCGCAGCCGCAATCCTCTTGGCCGCTCGTCAGTTGCAACTCGCAATTGCCCGCAACAATCGTCCCCACCTGATCGGCAACGAGGGCTGTGGTTTCGACGGGATGGGCGCAATAGGCGACAACGTCGCCCGTACATATCCGGTTGCCGCGTGGGATATCGCGTGCCTGCGCCAATAGCGCCCGGGTCGCGTGCAAATTCGAGTACGGGCCACCAAACAACAACACGGGACCGTCTAGCACTCCTAAATCCACAAACCTTTGGGTCATTCCGCCTTTGGCCTCCCCTTGAACCGCGCCCACCTTGGCCCCATAACGGTATCAAGCTCAACAGATATCGGAACACACACCCCAAATGGACGACCCCAACTCGCTGATCGACACGGCCTCCTGGATCACCGCCGGCTCGATCATCTTTCTGCTGGTCCTGTCGGCCTTCTTTTCCGGTTCCGAGACCGCGCTCACAGCTGCCTCTCGAGGCAAACTGCGTTCACAAGCTGATAAGGGCTCTCCCGGGGCAGAGCGGGCGCTTCAGATCACCGAAGATAACGAGCGGCTGATCGGATCGGTTTTGCTAGGCAACAACTTGGTCAATATTCTTGCGGCCTCCTTAGCGACTGCGCTTTTCACAAAGTTATTTGGTGAAAGCGGCGTGGCTTTGGCGACCTTGGTCATGACTCTCCTGGTTTTGATCTTCGCCGAGGTCCTGCCAAAGACATATGCAATCACGAACGCAGAAGCTGCGGCTTCCCGCGTCTCAGGCGCTATTGCCGTTGTAGTATTGGTGTTCGCCCCCGTCGTCACGGTTGTGCGTGCCCTGGTGCGTGGGATGCTCAAAGTGTTTGGGGTGGAAACTGATCCCGACAGCCAAATCCTGTCCGTTCATGAGGAAATTGCCGGTGCGCTGGAGTTGGGCCACCAAGAGGGGGTCGTCGAAAAAGAACAACGTGATCGCCTGCTTGGCGCATTGGACCTCGCCGAGCGTGACGTTGAAGAGATTATGCTACACCGCTCCGAGATCGAGATGATCAATGGCGATGACAGCCCCGAGGACATTATCGAACAGGCCCTGAAGTCCGCATACACGCGCCTTCCGATCTACCGCGAAGATCAGGAGAACATCATCGGCGTTCTCCATGCCAAAGACCTGCTTCGGGCCGTCGACAAGGCGCTTCGTTCGCCAGACGGGATTACCGGCACCCTCAAAGGGTTTGATGTGTCCCAAGTGATGCGCAAACCGTATTTCGTGCCCGAGACCACAACGCTCGAAGAGCAAATGCGCCAGTTTCTGGCTCAAAGCACCCATTTTGCGATGGTTGTGGACGAATATGGTGGCCTCCAAGGCCTGATCACGCTCGAAGACATTTTGGAAGAAATCGTTGGCGAGATCACCGACGAGTTCGACATCGGCGACGAGCAAGCCCCCGAACCCGGCGCGGATGGTGCCTACCAAATCGATGGAGCCATGACCATTCGCGACCTGAACCGCCAGTTGGACTGGAACCTGCCGGACGAGGAAGCCAATACCGTTGCTGGCCTTGTAATCCACGAGGCGCAATCAATCCCCAATGAAGGGCAGCAGTTTAGCTTTCACGGGTATCGCTTTGAAGTTACGCAGAAAACAGAGAACCGAATTACGAGCTTGAAGGTCCGACCGCTGTGACTGCGCGCAAGATCATCATCGACACGGACCCCGGGCAAGACGACGCAGTGGCCGTTCTTTTGGCACTTGGTTCACCAGAACTCGAGGTTTTGGGGATCACCGCCGTCGCAGGCAATGTGCCTTTACCACTCACAACGAAAAATGCGCTGATTGTATGCGAGTTGGCGGGGCGGACCGACGTTAAGGTCTTTGCTGGCTGCGAAGCACCGCTGTCCCGCAAGCTTGTGACTGCTGAACATGTGCACGGCAAAACTGGCTTGGACGGCCCGCAATTGCCGACCCCCAAGATGGCTTTGCAGGACGGCCACGCGGTCGATTTCATCATCGAGACCTTGCGGGCCGAGCCCGCGGGCACGGTTACGCTCTGCCCATTGGGGCCATTGACCAACATTGCAACCGCGTTCAGTCGTGCACCGGATATCATAAGCCGGGTGCAAGAGATCGTCCTGATGGGGGGCGCTTACTTTCAGGTTGGCAACATCACACCCGCGGCGGAATTCAACATCTATGTCGACCCTGAGGCCGCTGATATTGTTTTCAAATCCGGCATTCGGATTGTCGTCATGCCGCTCGATGTTACCCATAAAGCGCTGACCACGCGCCCGCGTGTCGAGGCGTTTCGTGCGTTGGGAACTGAACCCGGTCGAATGGTCGCCGAATGGACAGATTTCTTCGAACGCTTCGATAAGGAGAAGTACGGCTCTGAGGGCGCGCCACTGCACGACCCATGTGTTATCGCCTACCTTCTGAAGCCGGAGCTTTTCGAAGGGCGCGAGGTCAATGTGATGGTTGAAACCAACTCAGAGCTGACCCTTGGCATGACCGTCGCGGATTGGTGGCGCGTGACTGATCGCGCGCCAAACGCGCTCTTCATGGGCGACGTAAATGCGGACGGCTTCTTCGCTCTCCTTACTGACCGGATTGGGCGGTTGTGACCTCGCCTGCCTCGCCCCAATTCACCAACAGCTACGCAACACTGCCGCCGCGGTTCTATACCAAAATGCAGGCAACTCCGGTGGCCGGCCCTACACTTATTCGGCTGAACGCGGATTTGGCCGCTCAGATGGGGCTAGACGCCGACTGGCTGGCCTCTGAGGCGGGGATACAGATGCTGTCTGGAAACGTGATGCCCCCCGGTGCAGACCCCTTGGCGCAAGTCTATGCGGGCCATCAATTTGGTGGCTGGTCGCCCCGCCTCGGTGACGGACGCGCGTTATTGCTAGGCGAGGTCGACGGCCCCGGTAACGCCCATTGGGACATTCAGTTGAAAGGCTCCGGCCCCACGCCCTATTCGCGGATGGGCGATGGCCGCGCGTGGCTGGGCCCGGTCATACGCGAATATGTGGTGAGCGAAGCAATGCACGCGCTTGGCGTGCCTACGACACGCGCGCTGGCGGCGGTCAGCACGGGCGAGATCGTTCTGCGCGAAGACCGCATGCCAGGTGCAATCCTGACACGCGCTGCCTCTAGCCATGTACGCGTTGGCACCTTCCAGTATTTCGCCTCGCAACAAGACGTCGAGGGGCTCCGCGCATTGTTGGATTTCGCAATCACGCGGCACTACTCGGATTTGGCAAAAGATGACGCTCTAGGCTTTCTGAAAGCTGTCATCGCCGCGCAGGCAGAGCTGGTCGCCAAATGGATGGGGCTTGGCTTTATCCACGGGGTGATGAACACCGATAACTGCCATATTGGCGGTCTGACGATTGATTATGGACCCTGCGCCTTTATGGACGCCTATGACCCGCGCAAGGTCTTTTCGTCCATCGATCAGCACGGACGCTATGCCTATGGTGCTCAACCCGAGATACTGGTTTGGAACCTAGCGCAACTCGCATCGTCTCTTTTACCCCTTATAAACAGAGACATGGACGACGCAGTGAAAGTCGCACAAGAGGCACTACAAGAATTCAGTTCGCTCTACACAGACGCCTGGAAACGAGTGTTCTTCGCCAAACTGGGCCTTAAAACTGGCGGCGAGGCAGAGATCACTTTGGTGCAAGACCTGCTCACCGCGATGGCTGAAAATCAGGCTGACTTCACCCTGACTTTTCGAGGTCTTGCTGACGGCACGGCGCGGGAGCAATTTGTAGACCCGACCGTTTTTGACACCTGGGCCGAAGGCTGGACGGCTCGAAACCCCGATATGCAGGCGCTGAACGACGCGAACCCCGCTTATATCCCTCGCAATCACCAGATTGAGCTGGCGATAACGGAGGCCGTCTCGGGTGATCTTTCGCGTTTTCACAGGTTGTGTGACGTGCTGACGCGGCCCTATTCAAACCAACCCGGCCAAGAAGACCTGCAAGCCCCTCCGACAGAGCAAGAACTGGTACGTCAGACCTTTTGCGGAACCTAGAAGCAAGCTAAGCTGCCCGAAACGATCCTGAGGGGGACAGAGTGGATCTTTTACAAATTGCGTCGCTCCTGATTGTGTTGGCGGCGGTCTTTGGAACCTTGAACTACTGGTTCCTCAAACTTCCCTCCTCCATCGGCATATTGATCGTAGCACTTGTGGCCTCTCTGGGGGTGATGGCAGCGGACTTCATGTTTCCTGCCCTCGGCATGGCCGACACGGTACGCGGCGTCGTCACGGGAATCGACTTTTCGGAGGCACTGCTTGAGGGCATGTTGGGCCTGCTGCTCTTTGCGGGCGCCCTGCATGTCAAGCTGAACGACTTGCGCGACCAATGGCGGCTGGTCGCCCTGATGGCGACAATGGGTGTCGCGCTGTCGACTGTGATCGCGGGCGTGGGTTTCAGTTGGATCACCGGCATGCCCCTGCTTGTGGCGCTTGTCTTTGGGGCGCTGATCTCGCCAACCGATCCCGTGGCTGTTTTGGGTGTGCTGCGGGAAGCGAACCTGAAGAAGTCGATGGAAACCAAGATTGCGGGTGAGAGCCTGTTCAATGACGGTGTCGGCTACGTGGTCTTTCTGGTGCTCGTCGGCATCGCCTTCCCGCATGGAGACGACCATGGCGGCGGTCTCTCAGGAGCCGCTCAGCTGTTCTTCCAAGAGGCCGTTGGCGGCGCAGCTTTGGGTATTGGATTGGGCTACCTGACCTTCCGCGTGATGCGTCGCATCAATGACTACTCGCTTGAGGTTCTGATCACCCTTGCACTGGCCTTTGGCGGCTACGCGCTTGCGGTCTACCTTCATGTGTCTGCGCCGATCATGGCAGTTTGCGCGGGCCTTTTGATTGGCGATATCGGAACGCAACATGCCATGTCGGACGAGACGCAAGACTATGTCGACGCCTTCTGGAAGCTAATCGATGAGATCCTGAACGCCGTGCTGTTCCTGATGATCGGGTTCGAAGTGTTTGCTGTTGCCTTCTCCGCCGATGCGGTCACAGCTGGCCTCTTGGCCATCGTGCTTGCCCTGCTCGCCCGTCTGGCCGCTGTCGCCATACCGGTTCTGATCCTGCGTCCCTTCCGCGAGTTTTCCAAAGGGGTGATACCGATCATGACATGGGGCGGGTTGAAAGGCGGCATCTCCGTTGCACTTGCCCTCTCCTTGCCGGATGGCGAATGGAAGGCCACGATCCTGACCGCGACTTACGTGGTGGTGATCTTCTCGATCATCATTCAAGGTCTCACCATTGCCCCCCTCGCCAAACGGCTAGGTCGTGAACCGGAGTTGATGTGAAGCTGAACAAGCTTAAGTCTCAGCCATAAAGCACCGAAGGGATCAATGAGCTTGGAAACCTGCTGTTCCCCTTCGAAAGATCGCTCTAGACTGAAACGCAGAACATAAGGGAGTACATTATGTCACTTGGAAGAATGCTGACGAAGGTCGTCCTCGGGGTCGCTGTGGCCAAAGGCATGCAAGCCGTCACCAAATCCGGCGGGCTGGGCAAGCTGGCTGGCAAGAAGCCTGATGGCGCTGGCACTGGTACCCGGATTGATACGCAAGCCGGCGGAGCCTCGACGGGTGGTCTGCCGGGTGGGCTGAGTGACATTATGGGCAGCCTTGGCGCAGGCGCCGGCGGCGGTGGGTCGCTCGGTGGGCTTGGCGGATTGTTGGGTGGCTTGGCCGCGGGCCGTTCGGGGCAACCGGAGAAAGCACAGACACTCGAAGACCTTCTAAGCCGAGATGCACCTGCCGAAGAGCCACCTGCAGAGGACAATGCAGGCCTGATGATCCGTGCTATGGTGATGGCTGCGCGTTGCGACGGCGAGATCGACGCCAACGAGCGTCAGACACTCATGGCGACCATTGGCGAGGACGCGACACCGGAAGACATGGAATTCGTCCGCGCCGCAATGGACGCGCCAGTGAACGCGCGCCAAATCGCAGAAGAGACACCCAAAGGCATGGAGACACAGGTCTACTCCATGTCACTGATGGCGATTGAGCCGGACCATCCTGAAGAAGCGAAATACCTTCATACCTTGGCCACATCGCTGGGCATTGGTCAGGCGACAGTGAATGAAATTCACGACAGTTTTGGCGTCCAGCGTCTTTATAGCTAACGGTCCTTAGACCACCAGAATGAGAAAGGGCGACCCCAGCGGGCCGCCCTTTTTTGTCACTTGCCTCAAGCGGCCATCTTGGGCCCCTGCCCCCGACGACGCCGGTTGCGCTTGCGCTTGGGCGGACCGCTTGGTGCATCGCCCTTCGGCTTGCCAGCTTGGCCGCGACGCCCGCCACCTTTTGGCCCACCGCGACCACGGCCTCCGCCGCCGCCCCGCTTGGGCTTGTCTTCTTCCTCGGCCGGTGACCACCGACGACCACCTGCAACGGGGATTTGTATCTTCAGAAGTTTCTCAATGTCTTTCATCTCGGACATCTCGTCGGGCGCACAGAACGCAATCGCCTCGCCCTCTTTACCAGCCCGCGCCGTCCGTCCGATCCTGTGTACGTAATTTTCCGGCACATTCGGCAAATCAAAATTATAGACAAAAGCCACGTCCGGGATGTCGATCCCGCGGGCCGCAACATCTGTCGCAACCAGGATACGCACTTCGCCATCCTTGAAAGCTTTCAATGCGCGGTCACGCTGGTTTTGCGATTTGTTGCCGTGGATAGACGCCGCAGCAAAACCTTTCTTTTCCAAGAGCTTCTTCAGCTTTTCGGCGCCATGTTTTGTGCGAGAGAAGACAAGCGCCAGCTCGTTACGGTGTTTATCAAGCAGCTCTGCCAGCAGATCGTTCTTGGCCGCTTTGGCGACAAAATGAACCGACTGAGTGATTTTGTCAGCCGTTTTGCCCGGCGGAGCAACTTGCACTTTGCGCGGGTGATCGAGGTAAGTCGCGGCCAGCTCTTCCATGAGCTTGGGCATGGTTGCTGAGAACAGTAGCGTTTGGCGTTTCTCAGGCAACAGCTTGGCGATCTGGCGCAAGGCATGGATGAAGCCCATGTCGAGCATCTGGTCCGCCTCGTCGAGCACAAGGTATTCCGCATCTTTCAAAGTCACTGCCTTTTGCTCCAGCAGATCAATGAGCCGACCGGGCGTGGCGACCAGAATGTCCGTGCCGCGTTCCAGCGCCTTGCGCTGGGTGTTCATCGACAAACCGCCGACAACCATGTTGATCTTCAGGTGTCCACCACCCTGAAACATCTTCAGGTTGTCCTGAATTTGCTTCGCCAACTCCCGCGTCGGCGCGAGTATCAACGCGCGGACGGTTTTGGGGTCCGGCTTGGTGCCGATTTTGATCAGGTTGTGGATGATCGGCAGGCCAAATGCCAAGGTTTTGCCAGTACCAGTTTGTGCCAGACCCATCACATCGCGACCGGTCAGGATGATCGGGATCGCCTCTTCCTGTATCGGGGTTGGGGTTTCAATTTTGTTTTCCGTCAGCTTCGCGGAGAGCTTTGGGCTCACGCCCAGTGCTTCAAATTTATTCAAGTCATGTCCTTTCAAGACATGTGGAACGAGCCCTATTTTAAAGGGCATCGGTCGCGTTTCTAAGGTCGCAGAGCCGAATGCTCCGCCGGACCCTTTCGCGTGAAATTGGGAACGTGGTGCGACGCTGTGCATCGGGTTTTGCAAAACCCTCACGCGGCACGTTTGGCGTCGTCTTGGCGCTCAGATGCGCTCTTGGGCGCAATAAGTCAATGCCTTAGACCTTTTTTCGGGTGGAGTGCCCCTGTGGATTTGGCTTAAATACCACGCAGTAAGTTTGGAGGGCCCATGGCGGACACATTGATCGAACGCGCCGCCGAAAAGGGGCTGCGGATGACTGGGCAGAGGGTTGTAATTGCTGAGATCCTCGAACAGGCGCAGGATCATCCTGACGTTGAGCAATTGCACGCCCGCGCGGTGGCGCGGGACGCGAGCATTTCGATTGCGACGGTCTACCGGACGGTGAAACTCTTCGAGGAATCCGGACTGTTAGAACGGCTCGAGTTTGGCGATGGTCGGGCGCGGTATGAGGATGCTGAACGCGACCATCACGATCATCTCATTGACCTGCAGAGCGGCGAAATCATCGAGTTTGTTGACCCGGAAATCGAAGAGTTGCAGGAGCGCATTGCCAAGCGGCTGGGGTATCAACTGAAGGGTCATCGCCTCGAGCTTTACGGTGTGAAACTCCCAGAAGACACTTAAAACAAACAGAAAAACGCCCCGACTGAATGTCGAGGCGTTTGGGGTTCGCTGGGGTTTTGCTTAGCTGCCCGAGGAGAAACCCAGACCTTCTGGAACAGGTGGTGGGCTCGACGGGCCGGACGGCTTGGACGTGCCAGATGCCAGCGCGTCATTCTCATCCTGACCGGCCAGAATGGCCTTGGCTTTGGTCATGTGCGCGGCTTCGGGGGCCATGCATTGCATGACTTCGCCGGTTGGGGAGATGCAGTCTACGACGCGCAGCTGTTGGGCGTTGCCGGTGGCTGCAACCAGGACGATGCCGGTTGTGATCAATGCGATGTTGAAGAGTTTCATGATGTGTATCCTTTTGTTTTCAGTGTGTTTTGTTGTGGTTGGAAGGGCTGACGACACGGGGAGGATCGTGCCGCCAGCAGAGGGGCATTAGAAGCGTGGGGCTTCGATGCCGAGATCGATGCCACCGAGGTCGACGCCGCCGGGGCCACCGAAGTCAAATCCGCCAAGTCCAGGCCCTGCTTCATAAATTCCGCCTCCGCCACCGGGAGAAGTGGGGGTTGAGGGGGTGGTTGAGCCGGAAAAAGAAGCGGAGCGTTCGTCAGCGTGGCCGCCGTTCAGGATGCGCTTTGCTTTGGCTTGATGGTCTGGGACGGCGATGATGCAGTCGAAGACGTTGCCGTCATGGGAGATGCATTTGCCCATGCGCTCGGCGCCGAAAGAAGAGGTTGCGGTCACGCTAAGTGCCGCTGCGATAACGATTTTTGTGAAGGTTTTCATGACAGAGGTCCTTGATTACTTGGTTTCGATACAAGTAGGTCGGACGGGGTCAGGGAATGGTTCAAACGAATTTCAATTATTTTCGAGAAAGACGGGAAGCGCCGTGCAAGCCTCTCAAATCAAAGACTTTATTAACTTCTCATTTACCATGAATTTTGCAGGCCAAACGCGTTTTGTACAAAATGGGGTCACTTTTTCAGGGCCAAAACCAATTTTGTACAAAACTCGAGGCCGGATTTTTTAACCTTCTGGAAAGGACTGGCGACGGGGTGCGGTCGGGTCAGTTCTACGGCGGCCGAGAACAGTCACCGGAATACGCGACCGGGTCGCTCTCATGCCGAGATCACCCCTAGAGCCATTTCGAGAATTTGAAGATCAGGAATAATCCGACGCCCAGAAGTGCCGAGACGGCGGTGAGGATCCAGAAGGCGGAGGGCTCCGACATTCCGGGCATGCCTGCGACGTTCACGCCGAAAAGTCCGGTCAGAAATCCGAGCGGAAGGAAGATGGCGGCGACGACGGACAGAACATAGCTGTTGCGGCCCAGCGCATGGGCGCGTTCCGCGTCAATATGGTCTTGCAGCGCGGAGAGCCTTTCACGGGTGGCGTCGAGTTCCTCGACCACGCGGCGGGTGCGGTTGGCGCTTTCGCCGATCAGAGCCAGCTCGTCGGGGGCGATGATCCAATCGTTCAGCGCGGCGAGTGCGGTGACGGCCTCGCGCTGCGGGTTGATGAAGCGGCGCATCTTGATGACGGCTTGGCGGATGCGGCTGAGTTGACCAGAGGCCAGACGTTGCCCTTGGGAGACGGTTTCCTCTAGCTCGTCGGTTTGTTCTTCCAGCCCGAGAGAGATTTTTTCGATCCGGCTGGTGAGGCCATAGACCAGCTCTGCCAGAAATGCGCCTTGTGTGGCGGGGGCTGTCCCCTGCTCTGCTGACTGGCGGATCGTGTCGATGGCCCAAACTTTACGTATGCGGGCAGAGATGATCGCGTCTTGTGTGACCCACAGTCTGAGCGACACCATATCTTCGGGATCGGAGTCGGGGTTCAGGTTCACGCCGCGCAGGTTCAGGATCAGGCCGTCCTTTATCCGCTCGCAACGTGGCCGGGTCTCACTTTGCAACAGGGCGCGGGCCGCGATATCGGGCATATGGTCGGCGGCCCAAGGCCGGGTCGCAGGGTCGTTGATATCGAGATGGAGCCAGCGATAACCTGCCTTGGACTTGGGCTTTGGTTCGGGCCACGCTTCTGAGACAGGGGCCGTTTGCCCGGAGATCACGTCATAGGCGGCGAGGGTCTTAAGGTTCTTTTGATCCATGGCGCGAGCTTAGGCGGGAAGCACGGGGTTAGCCATATGCGGTATTTCTACTGACGGACGGCGCGCTCAGAATTTCTTACAGTCAGTGAAGCCTTCGCCTTCGAGGAACGTGGCGAAGTCCATGGATTGCGCTTCTTTCATTTGCAGGACGAAGTTGAGCGACGCGGCGGTGACGCGGGTGCGGTCATATTGGTCTTGGCAGCGGTATTGCGTGGACCAGTCGCTCCAGCGGATATCGAAGACGGTCAGCTTGTCCCGGTCGCGGTAGAAATAGCCGCGCACGTCATCCTTGGCGACCATGTAGCGGTCATTGATGACGATCAGGTCGGCGAAAGCACTGGACGCGAAGATGGTGAAGAAAAGCGTGAGGGCGGTTCGTTTCATCTGGGTCATTCCTTCTTTTGCAGTGCTGGCTTGGCCCAAGTCTGACTGGCTTTGGCCGAGAACTCAAATGGCGGCTGGCTCATGTGCGCGCAAGGTCGGGGTGGTTGTAGGCGTCCGGGTAGCTCATTGGAGTTATGGGGCCCAGGGGGACGACCCCGTTCCAGCTGCGCCCGAAATAGCCTTGGCGGCAGTGGATAAGCGAGCCTGCATCGGCCACGCCGCTGAGCGCATAGGTGCGGCAGAGCCAGCCCCAGAGATGCGGGTAGTCAAGGATGCGGGCCCCGTTGAGCTTCATGCGCAGGTAGTAGACCGGGTCGTGGCGGTAGAGCGTGGGGAAGAGGCGCAGATCGGCTTCGGTGAACTGTTGGCCGGTCAGGAAAGGACGGCCGTCTGACAGCCGGGCCTCGAGGGTGGAGAGCGTGTCGAAATAGGCCTCGAACGCTTTGGCGTAGATGGCTTGATCGGAAGAAAACCCGGCCTTGTAGGCGCCATTGTTAATGGTGGTGTAGATCAGGGTGTTCAGCTCCTCGATATTCTGGCGGATTTCGGGATCGTCGGGGTAGAGCCTAGGGCGCTTGGAGGTTGGTGTGGTGCTGCCCAGGGGGTCCGCGTGGGTGTCGAGCATGCGGATGATCTCCGCGCTTTCGTTGTTGACGATGCGGGAGGTCCGTTTGTCGTAAAGGATTGGCACGGATTGCTCGTCCGAGCCTTCGGCGCGGTAGATGTCCTTGCTCAGGCGGAAGGACTTGCCAGTCGCGGTCTCGGGTGTGCATTCGGGCAGCGGCGCGTTTGTCAGGCTGGCGATGCGGTCCGGCGCGAATTCCCACAGGTTGGGGCCTTCGGGGTCGTCATCCCCGGTGCGGTTGGGGAAGGCCACGTCCAAGGTGATAGCGTTTTGCAGGCCGAGGGCGTTGCGAGCCAAGGTGACGCGGTGACACCACGGGCAGTTCAGCGCCACGAACAGGTGGTAGCGACCGGGCTCCGGTGGAAAGTCGGCGTCACCAATGGCGTGGCGGAAACCGCTGACGCCACGGACGAACTCACCCTTGGCGCGGCGCTCTTGCGCCTTGGTCTGATCTTCCTGCGTCGATGTGGTTTTGCTCATGCGGCCATAGTCGCAGGTTGCGACCGGGTTGCAAGGCGAGGCATCGTGGGGGCGGGCTAGATCAGCGGTCGCTTAGCCGGGTCCTCGAGCGTGATTTCTGCCTGTTCAGCGAGCGCTTCGAGGTCCGAGATGGTTAGCGCGCCGTTCACCCAATGGGCCAGTTGGCGCTCGCGCAACTGGCGCAGGGTCTTGTTGGTGTGCACCAGCGACAGGCCCAGCGCGTCGGCGAGGTCGCGTTGGCGGAACGGAAAGCGGACGACGCCGTTTTGGGCGAGGCCGAGCGCGTCGGCGCGTTGAAAAAGACGTAGGAGCGCCCATGAGATGGCCTGAAATGCGGTGCGCTGTCCGACCGTGGCGAGGGCGTCGCCGAGGAAGTGCTCCTCCATGGCGGCGAGCCAGGTCAGATCGAAAGCGCGTTCGGGGTGGTGTTTGAAGAAGTTCCAGAACTCGGAACGGTCAAAGACGCAGAGCGTCATGCGGGTTGTGGCGTCCACCGAGTGGCCCATTTCGCCCAGGATGCCCGCCTGAAGTCCGATGAAGTCGCCGGGGAAGACAAAATTCAGCACCTGCCGCTGGCCGTTTTGGAGTGTCTTATGTCGCAGCCCCATGCCGTGTAACGCGGTGTAGAGCTGGGGGCTGTTGGACCCTTCCATCAGGATCGGGGTGCCGGGATCAATGACCAGCTCACCCACTTTGAACCTGTCCATAAAGGCCACATCGTCCTGCGACATGGGGATGAAGAGGTCTTTGCGGCGCAATGGGCAGTTTGAGCATTTGGTGGACATTAAATGATGCTCCCTATGTCATAGATTAATGCGGTATCACATTCGGCTGGCTAAGATTAGTGCAGTTCTTCGAACGCATTGGGGTTGGGCACGGCATGACATTTCTGATCGTTGCATCTGACCCGGTGGTCCTTCTGGACCTTGTCGGCATGGTCCGGGACCGATGGCCTGACGCGGGCATCGAAAGCAGCACCACCTTGGCGCAGGCACGTGAGCACATTGCCCGCCTGCCCGAGATCACCGCGGCGATGATCGGGATGCCGCCGAAGGCGTTCAGCACGACCGACCTGCCCGAGATCATCGAGGCGAAGAACGGCAAGGTGATCGTGTCCTACTTTGGCCAGTCCGAGACCGTGCAGGACATTATGTCCCGCGGGTGGGTTCCGCTCGCCCTGCCCTTCACCAACGAGTCGCTGACCGAGGCTTTGATCAACGCCGGCTTGCTGTCGCGTTAGCGCCTGCCTGCATTCCGACCAAGAAGGCCTGAACCAGCGGGGGTTGCTCCCCTGCCGTGTGGCTTTGCTGTGCGGCGTGGTGCGCGGCCTCTGCCTCGGTGTCTTGCGACGATCCGGTTGAGGCCATCCCTGCCAAAAGCAAGCCGATGCCGCTATAGGCACCGCCGATCACCAAGGCTGCGGTGAGCGTGTCGGTGACAGCTGCGAGGTAGATCCACGCGGCCACAGTGAGAAACGCGGCGCCAACAGTCATGGCGAGCAGGCCTCCTGTGAGGAGACCTGCGCGCTTGGCGGTTTTGGCCGCTTTGCTTTTTAAGCTGCCCAGCATTATTTGCGGCCGCTCATGAAGCCCACAAGAAAGCCGAAGCCTGCCGCGATGCCCAGAGCCGTTGCGGGCTGGGTCTTCACGAAGTCATTGGCTTGTGCCTGTGCTTGCGAGAACTGCGCGCTGGCTGTGTCTGCAGCGGCTGAGGCGCGGGCTTTGCTTTCGGCGCTGATGGTGTCGATTTTCTGCTTGGCCGCTTTGGTGAGTTGCTCACCCTGTGCTTTGCCAAATTCGCCAAGCAGTTCAGTCAGTGCGCCCACGTCCTTGCGGAGTGTTGCGACCTGCTCGGAAAGATCGTCGGTGCTTGGGGCGGTGGTTACTTCTGCGAGTTTACGTGCCATGTCTGTTTGGTCCTTTGTTCTTGCGTTTCGGTTCACCTCCCAACGTGTGGGGCGTCACGAAGGTTCCAAATAAGTTGAACGATGTTTCTTGGAACAGTTTGAGACGCGCGGGGTTGAGCTTGCAGACACCAGCCAGCCTCAAGACCGAAATCGAAAGGAATTACATCATGTTACACTGGGCACTTGTCTTCTTAGTCGTCGCCCTCATCGCCGCCGTATTTGGCTTTGGCGGCATTGCGAGCGCGTCGGCCGGGATCGCACAGCTTTTGTTCTTCATCTTCATTGCGCTGTTTCTCGGCACGCTGCTTCTGCGCGCGTTCCGCAATAACTGACATGAAGGCGGATAACGGAAAAAGGGCCGCGATCAATGTGATCGGCGGCCCTTTTCTTATGTGTTACTGAGTTTGTGGTTCAGGATTTTAGCGTCTCAGTCGAGGCGAAGAACATGGCTTGGCTGACAGCGGAACGGACCTGTTCCTCGCGGTACGGCTTGGAAATCAGGAAGGCGGGCTCTGGGCGTTCGCCTGTCAGAAGGCGTTCCGGGAATGCCGTGATGAAGATGACCGGCAGGTCAGAGCCGAGAACGGCCAAGAGGTCATTCACCGCATCAATGCCCGATGAATTATCAGCCAGCTGGATGTCGGCGAGGATCAGGTCTGGACGCTCTTTGGAGCCCGCGATCACTGCCTCGTCGCGCGTGCGGGCGACGGAGGTTACGGTGTGGCCTTGTTCCGTCACGATGCCCGTGAGGTCGGTCGAAATGATCGCCTCGTCTTCGATGATCAGCACCTTGCCAGAGACGTTCTGCGCCATTTCTTCCTGCGCGATGGCCAGAAGATTGCGGGCCTCCGCCACGTCCGCGCCGATGATGGTGGCGATATCGGTGAAGCTGAAATCCTCGATCGTGCGCAAAAGCAGCACTTCGCGGGTGTTGGCTGTCAGACGGCCCAGCAAGTCTTGGGCGCGGGCCTGCAAATCGGTCTCGGGAGAGGCAATGGGTGCGCCTGAACTGGACCAGATTGTGTGGAAACATTTGAACAGGCCTGTCCGGACCGGGATGCCCCCATCAAAGACAGAACGATCTTCCAAGATCGCTTCCAATGTTGCAGCCGCGTAGGTGTCGCCGCTTTTCTGCGACCCCGTCAAAGCCCGCGCGTAACGGCGCAGATAGGGTAAAACCATTCCGATCTGTTCCGAGAAATCCAGATCGTCATTCGCTGTCGTCATTTTCTTTGGCCTTTTTTTGATGTTTTATGGAACCCAACACCTAATATGGGCGTTTGGTTCCGAATGTCCCAAAATTTTTCGTACCAAAACACTGGTAGTAGAGCATGACTGAAGACAATAACCAAAAGAAACAACGATTTGAGGCGCTTGTAGATGACAACCTGAAACGGTTGTATTCGGACCTCGTGCAAGAGGAATTGCCGGATCGTTTCAAGGACCTTTTGTCCCAGCTCAAGGAGCAGGACGCACAGGGCAGTTCAAAGAAATGAGCAGTTCTGACCCCAGAGACGAGCTGGTAACGCATTTGCCAGCCTTGCGGGCCTTTGCGCTGAGCCTCACGCGCAACGGCGCAACTGCAGACGACATGGTGCAAGACACCGTCGTCAAAGCGTGGACCAATATCGAGAAGTTTCAGGTCGGCACCAACATGCGGGCCTGGCTGTTTACCATTTTGCGCAACACTTATTATTCGAGCCGCCGGAAGGCCAAGCGCGAGGTGCCTGACGTGGACGGCGTGTTCGCCGAGACCCTGTCGGTCAAACCCGAGCATGACGGCCGTTTGCAAATGGCTGACTTCAAGGTGGCGTTCGAGCAATTGCCAGACGAGCAACGCGAGGCGTTGGTTCTGGTGGGCGCGAGCGGATTCTCCTATGAAGAGGCCGCAGAGATGTGCGGCGTGGCGATTGGCACCATCAAAAGCCGGGCCAACCGTGGCCGCGCGCATCTGGCGGAGCTTTTGGATCATAACGACGAGACCCCAATGGAATTGACAGATCAGGCGACCATGGCGGTCGTAACCGATAGCGGGCCCGTCTCGCGTTGAAGACGCCACACAACGCTCGGAACAGATCCGATAGTGCGCGGGTCTTTGGCGGCCTTCCGTTCCGTATCCTTGGCCTCTTGTCGCTGGCGCTTTTGCCCATCGGGTTAATCGCGGTGAATCAGACCAAGCGGGTCTCGGATATTGCCCGTGAGAATGCCGAATTGTTGCTGCTGACGCGGACGGAAAAGGCCTCCTTCGGGGAGCGGATCGTGATTGAGCAGGCCCGTGGGGCCGCGCGCCTGCTCGGCTCGCTGCAGCAGGAACTGGACGAACCCGGGCAATGCGAAGAATACCTGCGGGCGTTTCTGGCGACGAATTCCCGGTTCAGCTTTATCGGCGTGCTGCCCAAATCGGGGGTGATGGAATGCTCCTCCTCGGGGCAGCTTTTTGACTTCAGCGGGTTCGACAATTTCCAGCCAATGATGGACGCGGAAAGCGCCAATGTGACCGTGAACCAGGAGGCACCGCTGAGCGGCAAATCGGTGATCATTGTCTCTGAGCCCTATTACGAGCTGGGCGCGTTTCAGGGGATGATTTCGGTGTCTGTGCCGCATGAGCGGCTGACCGAGCAGGACACGGACGCGCAGTTCGACGACCTGATGAATGTCATCACCTTCAACGCGCAAGGGGACATTCTGACGGCCAGCGGGCCGTTGGACGAGGCGCTGCTCGATACGCCAAGGGATAGCGATCTGGTGGGGCTGATCAGCCAGGGTGCCTATTCGTTTTCCGGCAGAGACCGACAGGGGCAGCCGCGCATTTTCTCGATCGTGCCGATCATTGACGGGACAGTCTATACCATCGGGGTTTGGGCCACGGACACGCAAGCCGCCCAGCGATATCTGAACCAGTTGCCGCCGTGGATTTTTCCAGCGCTGATGTGGGTCGTGAGCCTTGCCGTGGCGCTGTTTGCCGTGCACCGGCTGGTGATCCGCCACGTGCGCAGGCTGGGCCGGTTGATGCGGGACTTCGCCAAGTCGCGCGCCCTACCCACGGAGCGCGACGAGGCCATTCCCACTGTCGAGCTGGCGGAGATGGAGGATGACTTTCACGAGATGGCGCGGGTGATCTTGCAAGACGAAGCCAACCTGGAGAACAACCTGCGCGACAAGAACGTGCTGCTGAAGGAAGTGCACCACCGGGTGAAGAACAACCTTCAGCTGATCTCGTCGATCATGAACATGCAGATACGCCGGGCCCAGAGCCCTGAGACAAAAGAAGTGATCGGGCGGCTGCAAGACCGCGTGCTGAGCTTGGCTACGATCCACCGGGACCTGTACCAGTCGCAATCTGGCGGGCGGGTCAATGCGGGCAACCTGGTGCGCGAGATTATCGAGAAGTCGCTAGAGATTGCCGCCGATGGCGACGACGCGATGCGTACGGAGATCGATATTGAAGACGTCATGCTGTTTCCCGATCAGGCGGTGCCGTTGTCGCTGCTGATGTCGGAGGCCACGACCAATGCGATGAAGTATCTGGGCCCGGACCAAGAGGGCCGCAGCTGGATCGAGGCGTCTCTGACGACGCAAGGCGATACGGGCTGCGTGATCAGGTTTGCCAACTCGGTTGCGGGGGAGACTACTGCAGAGAGCACCGGTCTGGGGGCGCAGCTGATCAATGCGTTCACGCTGCAATTGGGTGGCGATATCGAGACGCAGGAGACGGAGGACAGCTACACGATGGTGCTGACCTTCCAGATTGCGTCCTTCACCAATGAGGCTACGGATTACTAGGCTGCATTTCGGGTGATGTGTGCGGTGAAGACGTGGCCGCGGCCCGGATGGGCTTGGACACGGCCAGCGCCCAGATCAGGAACGGGATGGCGATGAAGCCGCCGAGCGGGCCCCAAAGCCACAGCCAGAAGACCAGCGACAAAAAGACCAGCAGCGGGTTGACCGACATGCTTTTGCCGACGAGACTCGGTGTGACGAACTGACCCTCCGTGGCGTTCATCGCGAGGTATAGTGCTGCTGGCAAGAAGCTGTAGGGCCCATCGAAGGTGATGATGCCTGTCAGCAGCAGCGCCACGGCCAAGGTTGCGGGGCCGAGATAAAGAATGAAGTTCACCAGAAAGGCCAGGATGCCCCAGAACACCGGGGACGGCATCCCGAGCACGGTCATGGTGGCGCCTACGATCACCCCGAAACAGGCATTGATCATGGAGACGGTCAGGAAGTAGCGGGCCACCTGTTTTTCGGCCAGAAACAGGTCGGCCTCCGCCAGCTTTGGGAAGGTCTTCCCGAAGAAAGTGTAGATGTCGGTGCGGGCAAGCAGGAAGAAATAGAGCGTGCCAATCAGCACCATGACTTGCGCCAGATATTGCGGGGCCATAACGGCCGCCTCTGCTGCCGACGGGATAGAAACGGAGGTGCCGGAGGACGCCGCGTTCGCGGCTTGCGGATCAATCGCCTCCGCCACGTTCTCACTGATCTCGTCAAGGCCACGCAGCATGGTTTTGACCTCGCTGACCGCAAAGCTCAGCTCGCTCCAGATGACCGGAGCCTGATTGATGGCCATGGTCACCGAAGGCTCCAAAAGGAAGCCCAACGTCAACACGGCGCCCAAGCCGATGATCAGCGTGGCGAAGGCGGAGGCCGCGCGGGGTGCGCCCAAGCGGTCCCAGAAGTCGCAGACCGGCGACAGGATGATCCCCAACACGAAGGCCAGCATCATTGGCGCAAAGATGTTCTGCGCATATTTGAGCGACGTGAAGGTGAGGATCACGGCGATCAGCGCGATGCTGATCCGGTTGAGCGACAGGTTGGCCATGGAGGCTCCTAAATAGCCACCGCCTGGCCTTTTGGAGCAGGCGGTGGCGGTTGCGATACGTTATTCGGCGGCGATTTGATGCGCAGTGCCGTCGTCTGTATTGGCCGCGCTGTCTTCGGATGAACGCATGGCGTCCGTCAGAGATTTGTCGGCGACAAGCGTCCGCGTCGGGAATGGAATGTCGATTTCGGCGTTATCCAGCGCTTCTTTGACCTTGCGTTTCATGTCGGCCTGATACTGGAAATACTCTTCTGAATCGCACCAGACACGGACCAGAAAATCGACGCTGCTTGCGCCAAGATTGTTCACCTGAATGAAGGGCTCAGGGTCGGCATGGCTACGCTCGTCTGCGGTGATGGTGTCGCGGATGATCTTTTCTGCATCCGCAAGGTTGGCACCATATCCGACGCCGAAGCTCCATTCGGCGCGGCGGGTTGGATAGCGGGAGTAGTTCTTGATCGTGTTGCCCCAGACATCGGCGTTTGGCACCACCACCTGCACATTGCCCAGATCAGCGATCTCTGTGTAGTTCAGTGTGATCTCGCGCACGGTGCCCATGACGTCGTTGACCTTGACGAAATCGCCGACCTTGAGGGGACGGAAGAGAATGATCATCACGCCTGCGGCGATATTGGACAGCGTGCCTTGCAGCGCCAGACCGATGGCCAGACCGGCGGCACCGATGACGGCGACGATGGAGGTTGTCTCCACCCCGAACGTGTTCAGAACGAAAAGCGCTGTGAAGGCCAACACGATGTAGCGGACGATGTTGCCCAAAAAGCCGAAGAGCGTGTTGTCGAGGCTTTTGTGGTTTTCGCCCAGTTTGCGGACGCGGCGTTTCAGAAACCCGGCCAGCATCACGCCCAGCAGGATGATGAGGCCCGCAGCGATAGCGCTGGAGGCCAACGAGATCAGCGTTTCGAATGTCAGGTAATCGGCAAAGGATTTGCCGTTATACACGTCAGCGGTGAAGACCGAGCGCAGGCTGTCCCACGCGGTGGTTGCGGTTTGCTCAAGCGTTTCCATAGGTAATCCGGTGTGTCTCATAGTTTACTGCAGTCGGGACTCAACTTGCTGGCGGCAAGATTGTTCCCAAGAGACGGACTGTGGGACGGATTACTTAGGCTTTACGGCAAACCGGGCCTGAATTGGAAAATGGTCGGAGCCAAATGCCTCCAGCCTTGAAAACGACGCAAGATCAAAGCCTTCGGTCAGGTAAAGCTGATCAATAGGCAGGCGCATGATCCATGAATTGGCGTCGAAACTTGGCAGCATGGTGCGGCCCAACCGGGGGTCGTAAAACTCCCCGTATTCCTTGAAGCGCTGCGAGCTGTAGGACCACGCGACGTCGTTGAAATCGCCCATGGCAATGACAGGCAAACGCTTGCGGTCGGCAATCAGGGCTGCGCGTTTGATTTGCTCGTCTCGCTCTTTGGTGGTGTTGCCGGGCACGGGTGGGCGCGGATGCAGACCCACGAAGAAAAACGCGCCCGTTGGGCCGTTCAGCTCTGCCAGCAGCGCGGGTGTGGCGTCGTCGGCCAGATGCACGACCTCGGCGGAGATGACGTCGAGATGGGTCGCGAAGATCAGCCCGTAATGATTGTCTTGCGGTTGCGAGACCACGGTCTTGTAGCTTGCCAGATGGTCTGCCAACCCGTCGGCCCAGACCTGATCGGTTTCCATCAGGAAGACGATGTCAGGGGCCTCGCGCTCCAGCAGGTTGATGAGCGCGGCGTGGTCGCGGTTTTCCATCAGGACGTTGGCGGAGATGACATTGATCTGCGCGTCCTCGGGGATGTCGTCGCGCAGCGCGATTTCGGTGGGGGCAAGAGATGTGTAGGGGTAGACGCGGATGAATTGATAGACCGCGCAGACCAACAGCGCGCAGGCCGCGACAAGCATCTCGGTGCGCGCGACGAGCAGTGCGGGGACCATGAGGGCGAGCGCCACGAGGGCTATGTGGATGCGCGGGAAGTCCCAGCCCCGCACCCACCATTGCACGCTGTTTGTCAGCGGCGCCAATGTGGTGAAAAGGACAACGGCGAAGCCGATCCAGAACGCGGTTTGAAGCACCCAGATCACGCGCGCCCCTCCTACAGCAGCCAGAGGATCAGGCCAGTGGCCACCGCGCCGAGCGTCAGGATGGACGCGATGACGATCATGCCGGTGACGGGCTGCGCCTCGGCGTCGTGGCTGTCGATGCGATGCTGCGCCTTGCCGCTTTTGCGGGCGGCGGACCAGAAGATGAGGATGGCGCAGAGGATGAAGACCTCGGCGACCAGCTTGGCGATGACCGGGTAATCCGTGTCGCCAAATACCGCCTTGAGACCCAGCGCGAGGGCGACGCAGGCCATGCCGGTGCGCATCCAGCCTGCGAAGGTGCGCTCGTTGGCGAGCAGCGTGCGGTCTTCGGCCCAGGCGGTTCGGGTGTCGGCCAGGTCGTCCGAGGACGGGTCGTCAGGGAGCTTTGATGTCGGCACGTTGGGCACTCGGTTGGTTAAGACGTCCAACGGCCTGCGACATCGAAATGCGCAGGCCGTCGGTTAGAAAACGTATGAGGCGTGGGCTGCCGTTCAGGCGAGCGAGCCGCGTGCCCTTGGCCCTGCGATGAGCCAGATGATGAAGCCTACAATAGGCAGCACCAAGACCAGCAATGTCCAGCCCACTTTTGCGCCTGTCGATGCGCCAGAGCCGATGATTGAGACGATTGCCCAGATGTTCAGGGCCAATACGATAAAGCCGCCAATTCCTGCATATTCCATGTTGCGTCACTCCTTTGAGTTTTGTGTGTCGTTGCCAACCAACGCGGCGGATGCAGGATCGGTTCCCCGGAAGTTTAATCGAGCAGATCCTCGTCAAGCTCGTTGCGCACCTGCCCGAAGGCCAGCAGCGCGAAGATGACCGTGCCGCCGACGATGTTGCCAAGAAGCACCGGCAGGAAGAACCCGAAGAGCGCGTCGGTGAAAGGCAACAGGCCCTGCACCATCAGGAAGGCCATCTCGACCGAGCCCGCAACGATATGGGTGAAATCGCCTGCGGCGATCAGCCATGTGAAGATAACGATGACGAAGAGCGCGAACCCTTCGGATTTGGGCAGCATCCAGACGATGGCCGCGACCAGTACGCCTGCTGGAATGGCCCGCTGGAAGGCCTCGGAGGCGCCGAAGCCTGTTGCGTGGCGGGACAGCTCTTCGATGGCGGGCAGAAGCTCCGACGGGATGGCGGCGGTGTAGGCGAAGACGGTGGCAATCAGGAAGGCGCCGACCACATTGGCGCTCAGCACGATGGCCCACAGGACGGCCATGCGGTTGAATTTGCTGAGCGATGCGTCGCTGATCACGGGCAGCACGGTGGAGATGGTGTTTTCGGTGAAGAGCTGCATGCGGCCCAGAATGACCACCAGAAAGCCGAGGCTATAGCCGAGGTTCTCGACGAGGTAGGCCCACTTCGCGTCTGGCAGATAGGTGCGGAAGATGGCCTCCCCCAGAACGGAGAGCGAGATCATGACCCCTGCGGCGATGCCCGACCACATCAGGGAGCGGTTGGGGCGTTCAAGCTCCTCGTCGCCCTCCTCGCGGATGATCTCGAATATTTCCTTGGAGGAGAGTGTGGCGGCTTCGGATAAGCCGTGGTCTGGTTCGTCGTGGGGCGCGGTCATGGCCGTCTCCGTGTTGGGTCGTGCAAGTCTGGGCTTTGTCTCACCCACAAACAAGACCGCCCGGCAAAAGCCGGGCGGTTTCAGGTTCTCTCGTCAAAGCTGTTATTGCAGCTTTTCAACGACGTTGTTTGCGAACGCGTCGATCATGCTCTCATAGTAATACGGGCTGTCGGAGGTCAGCTTGTTGAAATCAACGCCCTCCGGGAAGAAGGCCTGCGCTTGCTGGAAGCTGACTTTCAGCGTGTAGAAGTCGTGGTCCGAATTGTCTTGCAGGTTCGACACGGACACGTCGCCGATGAGGTAGCTTTCTTCCCAGCCAAATGTGCTTTCAAAAGTGTTGGCCAGCGAAACCTCGTCGATGTCTACAGAGACCGAGGCCCCCTGCTCTTCGATTTGCGATGCCAAGCGGGCGACGATTTCGTTTTCCAGATCGTCGGCAATGTCAGTCCAGTAATTCGCGGCTTTGGCGTTCTGGATTGCGTCGAGATCGACATCGACATTGACGTTTCCGATCGGTGTGACGGCCAGTGCGGCGCTCCCGGTCAAAAGAGCGGCGGCGCAGAGGGCGGATTTAAACTTGGTGGTCATTTTTAGGTCCTTTCAGCTTTTGGCTGTGATGGGGAGAAAACCTGCGGCTGCGATAAAAGTTCCCAGAGCCCCGCGGCACGTTTTCGTGATCTGGAACGCTGTGGGAAGTCGTCTGCTCGCTGAGGCAGCTGGTGTTTGAATGGGGACCCAAAAGAACACGGGGCGCAGGATTTTTCGTTTGCGGGACGTTGATTCCGAAAGCCATGATCCACCCTAACCTTCTGATTTTATGTGTTCATTTATTCTACTAACTTTTTAGTTTGACAGCCTCGGTTTGCTGAGCCTAGCTTGGGGCAGTCGGCGAAAACCGGCTCACAGAAAAATCTAGGGAGGAGACAAGATGCGCAAGTATCTGCTCTCCGCGACTGCGGCTATGGCCGTCATCGCGGGGCATGGAACTGCTTTTGCCGACGCGGCAGCAGCTCAAAAATGGATTGATTCAGAATTCCAACCATCGACCTTGTCGAAAGACGAGCAAATGTCCGAGATGCAGTGGTTCATCGACGCCGCAGCACCGTATTCCGGCATGGAGATCAACGTGTTGTCGGAAGGTATCCCGACGCATGGCTACGAGTCGGAAGTTCTGACCAAAGCCTTTGAGGAAATCACCGGCATCAAGGTCAATCACCAAATCCTTGGTGAGGGCGAAGTTGTGCAGGCTGTGCAGACACAGATGCAGACCAAGCGGAACCTCTATGATGGCTACGTCAACGATAGTGACCTGATCGGGACGCATTCGCGCCTGCAACTGGCCTACAACCTGACAGACCAGATGGCAGGTGACTGGGCGGGGACAACATCGCCCACGCTGGACCTTGAAGACTTCATGGGGATCCAGTTCACCACCGGGCCGGATGGCGATCTGTACCAACTGCCAGACCAGCAATTTGCGAACCTGTACTGGTTCCGCAAGGACTGGTTTGACGACCAAGCCAACAAGGACGCGTTCAAAGCCAAATACGGCTATGATCTGGGCGTGCCAGTGAACTGGTCGGCCTATGAAGACATTGCGGAGTTCTTCTCCAAGGATGTCAAAGAGATCGACGGCGTGGAGATCTTCGGCCACATGGATTATGGCAAACGCGCGCCGGATCTGGGTTGGCGGATGACCGATGCGTGGCTGTCCATGGCGGGCACCGGGTCGAAGGGTGAGCCGAACGGCGTGCCTATCGACGAATGGGGCATCCGCATGGAAGCGGGCTCGTGCAACCCGGCTGGCGCTTCCGTCACCCGTGGTGGTGCTGCGAACGGCCCGGCAGCGGTCTATGCGATCCGCAAATGGGATGAGTGGCTGCGCAACTACGCACCACCTGCGGCTGCGTCTTACGACTTCTACCAGTCCCTGCCGGCTTTGAGCCAAGGCAACGTGGCCCAGCAAATCTTCTGGTACACCGCCTTTACCGCCGACATGGTGAAGCCTAAGTCGGAAGGCAACAATACGGTGGATGATGACGGCAATCCGTTGTGGCGCATGGCTCCCTCCCCGCATGGCCCATACTGGGAAGAAGGCCAGAAGGTTGGCTATCAGGATGTGGGGTCCTGGACCTTCCTGAAGTCCACGCCCTCTGATCGTGCGCAGGCCGCGTGGCTTTACGCTCAGTTCGTGACCTCGAAGACCGTCGACGTGAAGAAGTCCCATGTGGGTCTGACCTTCACGCGTGACAGCTCCGTCAACCACGAGTCGTTTACGGAACGTGCGCCGAAGCTGGGTGGTTTGGTCGAGTTCTACCGCTCCCCTGACCGCGTGGCATGGTCGCCAACCGGCATCAACGTGCCGGACTATCCGAAGCTCGCCCAAATCTGGTGGCAGCAGATCGGTGACGTGAACTCTGGCGCCTTTACGCCACAGGAAGCGATGGACCGTCTGGCCGAGGAGATGGACATCACCATGGCCCGGATGCAGCAAGCCGATGAGGCCGCTGATGTCTATGGCGGCTGCGGCCCACGCCTGAACGAGGAAAAAGACGCCTCTGAATGGCTTGGCAAAGGTGGCGCCAAGGCGAAACTGGACAACGAAAAACCACAAGGTGAGACCGTCAACTACGACGAGCTTGTGGCCCGCTGGAACCAGTAAACCTCCCCGTTGGTCCCTTCCTGTGAAGGGGCCGACTTTGGCCGGGGCTTTGAGCCAACTTTTGCCCCGGTCATAACCAATTTTCCCGCGTGACGCGGGCACCAAGGGTTACGGAACATGACACTCGAGCTGAAGGCCGCGAGCAAGGTGACGCGCGGCATCACCCATATCAAGCCGACATCGCTGGTGCTGGAGACGGGGCATTTCAACGTGCTTCTGGGCCAGACCGGATCGGGCAAGACATCGCTGATCAAGCTGATGGCGGGGCTGGACCCGCTGGCGTCGGGCCAGATTTTCATGGACGGGGTGGACGTGTCGAAGCTGTCGACCCAGAAGCGCAACATATCGCTGGTGCACCAGTTCTTTGTGAACTACCCGCAGATGAGCGTGTATGACAATATTGCCTCCCCCTTGCGGGTTGCAGGCATGGCGAAATCCGAAATTGACGACCGCGTGGCGGAGGCTGCGAAGATTTTGCAGCTTGAGCCGATGCTGAAGCGCCGCCCGCAGGAGCTATCAGGCGGCCAACAGCAGCGCTGCGCGCTTGCCCGCGCCATTGCCAAAGAAAGCCGCGCGGTGTTTCTGGACGAGCCGCTGGCCAATCTGGACTACAAGCTGCGCGAGGAGCTGCGTGAGCAGTTGCCGGAACTGTTTGCAGGGCGCGGCGCGGTGGTGGTCTACGCCACGTCGGAGCCTGAAGAAGCGCTGCTTTTGGGCGGCAAGACCGCCTTGATGGATGACGGGGTGGTCACGCAATTTGGCACCACGGCTGAGATTTACCGCAAGCCCGAGAACCTGACGGCAGCGCGGGTGTTCTCCGACCCGCCGATCAATTCGGCGGAGATCGTGAAGGCGGGGTCCGAGGCGCGGCTGAGAACGGGTGTGAGCTGGACCATGAGCGGCGTCGCGGCGGATTTGCCGGACGGGGTTTATACCGTCGCGGTGCGCCCGCATCACGTGACCCCGGTGCAAGCCGGGCCGGGTGCTGTGGCGTTGAATGGCACGGTGCAGGTCACAGAGCTGTCGGGATCGGAATCCAGCGCGCATTTCCAGATGGGCGATGACGGTTGGGTGTCGTTGGCACACGGCGTGC
Source organism: uncultured Litoreibacter sp. (assembly GCA_947494645.1). Classification (GTDB taxonomy): domain Bacteria; phylum Pseudomonadota; class Alphaproteobacteria; order Rhodobacterales; family Rhodobacteraceae; genus Litoreibacter. The sequence goes on along the minus strand of CANLVO010000001.1, from coordinate 1,030,874 downwards.
ACCCTTACGAGATCGGTGAAGAGCACGCGTTCTACATGGATGCTTCTCAGTGTTTCTACTTTACCCCTGACGGAAAATTGGTGGCTTAACGTGGCGAAAATTACTTTGAAGAACCTGCGCCATTCCTACCTGCCTTCTCCAAAAGGCGCTGAGGATTATGCGCTGAAGGAAATTGATCTGGATTGGCAGGATGGCGGGGCCTATGCGCTGCTGGGGCCGTCGGGCTGCGGCAAGTCGACTTTGCTGAACATCATTTCGGGGCTGCTGACGCCCTCGGAGGGGCGCATTCTGTTTGATGATGTGGATGTGACCGACCTGCCGCCGGATCAGCGCAACATTGCGCAGGTGTTCCAGTTCCCGGTGATCTACGACACGATGACCGTGCGTGACAATCTGGCCTTTCCGCTGCGCAATCGCGGCGTGGCCGAGGCGCGGATCACGGAGCGCGTGGCGGAGATTGCCGCGATGCTAGAGGTTGTCGAGCTGCTGGATATTCGCGCCTCGCATTTGTCGCCTGACAACAAGCAGAAGATTTCGATGGGGCGCGGGTTGGTGCGTGACGACGTGAATGTCGTGATGTTTGACGAGCCGTTGACGGTGATCGACCCGCATCTGAAGTGGAAGCTGCGCAGCAAGCTGAAAGAGCTGCATCAGCGGGTGAAAGCCACGATGATTTACGTGACCCATGACCAGACCGAGGCGCTGACCTTTGCCGACCAAGTGGTGGTGATGCAGGACGGCGAGGTTGTGCAGATCGGCACGCCGGTTGAGCTGTTCGAGCGTCCTCAACATACATTCGTGGGGCATTTCATCGGCTCACCGGGAATGAATGTGCTGGATGCCACGGAAGCCGGTGGCCGTGTCAGCTTTGAGGGGCAAGAGATTGCTGTTGAAGGAAAAGTCACGGGCCAAGGCGGCGCCACGCAAGTGGGCATCAGGCCGGAATTTGTGTCGATTGGCGCAACGGGCCTGCCTGCGCGGGTGCGCAAGGTCTCGGATATTGGTCGGCATTCTGTGGTTGAGGCCATGGTGGGCGACACGCCCGTTAAGGCGGTGATTGACGGGGAGGCTCCGGGGCAAGGCGACGCCGTGCATCTGGCGTTTCGACCAGATCAGACGCGGCTTTATCGAGACGGCTGGCTTTCAATTGAGACTGACGGGGCGGTGGCATCATGAAAACCGAAAATCAAAAGGCGTGGTTCTTTGTGCTGCCGGTGTTGTTGCTGGTCGCGTTCAATGCGCTGATCCCGATCATGACGGTGGTCAACTACTCCGTCCAAGAGACCTTTGGCGACAACCTGTTCTTCTGGGAGGGGCTCAGCTGGTTTGAACAAATCCTGCGCTCGGACCGGTTCCATGACGCGTTGGGGCGCCAGTTCCTGTTTACCTTCCTGATCCTGATCATCGAGGTGCCGCTGGGCATCATCATTGCGCTGTCGATGCCCAAGAAGGGCATTTGGGTGCCGGTCTGTCTGGTGACCATGGCATTGCCGATGCTGATCCCGTGGAACGTGGTGGGCGCGATGTGGAACATCTTCACCCTGCCCGACATCGGCCTTCTGGGGTACTTCATCAACAATACGCTGGGCATCGAGTACAACATGACCCGCAGCCCCGTGGCGGCGTGGGTGACAATCATCGTGATGGATGTCTGGCACTGGACGTCGCTGGTGGTGCTGCTCAGCTATGCGGGCCTCGTGTCGATCCCGGATGCGTATTACCAAGCCGCCAAGATCGACGGGGCGAGCCCGTGGAAAGTCTTCCGCTACATCCAACTGCCGAAGATGAAAACGGTGCTGACCATCGCGATTTTGTTGCGCTTTATGGACAGCTTCAACATCTACACCGAGCCGTTTGTGCTGACAGGCGGGGGGCCGGGCAACTCGACCACGCTTCTGTCGATTGACCTCGTCAAAATCGCGCTGGGTCAGTTTGATCTAGGCCCCGCAGCGGCGATGTCCCTCATCTACTTCGCGATCACGTTGCTGGTCTCGTGGCTCTTCTACACACTCATGACCAAGGACGATGCGAAATGAGCAAAAGGTCCATCATACCAATCCTCTATATCTTGTTCCTGATGCTGCCGATCTACTGGCTGGTGGCGATGAGCTTCAAGACGACGAACGAGATCCTGTCGGGCTTTTCTCTGTTCCCGCAGACCTTCACGCTGGAGAATTACAAGGTCATCTTCACCGACCCAAGCTGGTACTGGGGCTACATCAACTCGATCATCTACGTGTCGCTGAACACGGTGATTTCGATCACGGTCGCCCTGCCCGCCGCCTATGCGTTCTCGCGCTATAGCTTCCTTGGCGACAAGACGCTGTTCTTCTGGCTGCTGACCAACCGGATGGCCCCGGCGGCGGTGTTCGCGCTGCCGTTCTTCCAGCTTTATTCCTCGGTCGGGCTGTTTGACACGCATCTGGCCGTGGCGCTGGCCCATTGCCTGTTCAACATCCCGCTGGCGGTGTGGATTTTGGAGGGCTTCATGGGCGGCGTGCCGAAGGAGCTGGACGAGACGGCTTATGTGGACGGCTACTCCTTCCCGCGCTTCTTTGTGACGATCTTCCTGCCGACGATCAAAGCGGGCGTGGGCGTGGCTGCGTTCTTCTGCTTCATGTTCTCATGGGTGGAGCTGCTCTTGGCCAAGACGCTGACCGCCGTGGCCGCGAAACCAATTGCCGCGACGATGACCAAGACGGCGTCCTCGGCGGGCTATGAATTGGGCCTATTGGCCGCCGCCGGGACGTTGACGATCATCCCCGGCGCGATCGTGATTTACTTTGTGCGCAACTACATCGCGAAGGGCTTCGCCCTGGGGAGAGTTTGATATGCTGAGCTGGATGGCCTGGACCTGGCCCACAGGTTTGTTTTTCATCGGGCTGTTCACGGCCATGGCGATCATCACGGTGATCGAAATCAAAAAACCCGGCACGTCAGAGCGCAAGGGTGCTTTGGGTCTGACCACAACACGTGGCGACCGGTTGTTTCTGACCATGCTGGGCTCGGCCTACATTTTCCTCGCGTGGCTCGGGTTCATTGGCGAGCCGCTGTGGTGGCCGCTGGCGATCAGCCTTGCTTGGGGTGTGTTTTGTTTTTGGAAAGTGTGAGATTCCGTTTTGAGTTACGAAATTTTTAGTATTAACTCCTCCTCCATAAAGAGTGAGCGAGCATTCGCGAATGGGACGGTATGAGACAGAAGAAGAAAAGTGATCTACTGACGGAAGTCGAGCTGGAATTCATGACCCAGCTTTGGGCCTTGGAAGAAGGGACGGTGCGTGACGTGCTGGACCAGCTGCCTGAAGACCGCAATCTGGCCTATACCTCGGCCGCCACCATTCTGCGTATTTTGGAACAGAAGAACTTTGTCAGCAGCCGCAAGGATGGCAAGCGCCATATCTTCAGACCGCTGCTGGCCAAGGACGCGTATCAGACCCGCTCACTGAAAGACCTCTCGATGAAACTGTTTGACGACGCACCGGCCTCGCTGGTGGCGCGGTTGGTTGACGACGTGGATTTAAGCGAAGAGGCGTTGGGGCAAATCCGGGCACTTGTGGATCGGAGGTTGAAAAATGATACCGGGTGACGCTGTCCTAGACGCTTTTCTCAATGCCAATATCCTGTTTGTCGTCGTTTTCGCGCTTTGGCGCATCGCCCGTCTGGCGCTTGACCGCACCGGGCTGAGGCACGCCTACACAACGCAACTGAAACTTTTGAACACCGTGTTTCTTGCGATTGTCTTCTCTCCCTTTTTGATACTCGGGCTGACTGCCTTGCAAAACTCGCTGCTGGGGCCGGGGTTCAACGTGACGCTGTCTGACATGGTGGTGGCGCATTACCTCAATGGCGGCTTCGAGATGAAGGCCAGCGAGTTCGAGCGGCTTTTGTCGATGCGCGATACGTTTACGACCGACGTGATGCGAGCGGGCAGCTGGATCGCGATGGCCGCGATTGGCGCGTTCCTGATCGGCATTGCCATTGGCACCGTGCGGCTTGGGTTCTCGGTGTTTTGCCTGCACAAGATCGTGTCTTCGAGCTACGCGTGGCGGCAGTTTGGCCGGGTGAAAATCCGGCTGTCTGACCGGTGCCTTGTGCCCTTCTCGACCCGTGGGCTGCGCAACTACTATGTGGTGATACCTTCAGGCATGTTGGCCAACGCCGCCGAGATGCAGGTCTCCATCGCGCATGAGTTCCAGCATTTGCGGCAAGGCGATATCGAGTGGGAGATCGTGCTGGAGGTGCTGAAGCCGTTCTTCTTCCTGAACCCGGCTTATCATGCGTGGAAGCGGCAGGTCGAAGACCTGCGGGAGCTGAGCTGTGACCAGCAGGTTCTGACCGCGGGCAAGATCGCCATTCGCGACTATTGCGAGACGTTGCTGAGCGTGTGTCAGCAGACCCTGCGCCGCGACCGGACCTTTGTGGTAGCGGTGCCGAAGGTCACGTTGGTGACGGCGGACCGGTCTGTGCTGCGGGACGGCAAGATGAGCTTTCTGGAGCAGCGGATCACCAAGCTGTTTGACGCACGGCTGTTGCGCTACCCGCGCCTGGTCTACGCGGCAGTGGTGTTGCCCTTGCTGGCGGCGGTGATGTTTACCGCGATGGCCATACAGAGCCCCGGTGACTGGAGCCATGACCGGCTGATGCTGTCGACGGTGGTCAATCTGGAACGGCTGGAGGCGATCAACCAGCTTTCGACCTTCGGGCGGCTGCGGCAGTAGATCGTCAACAAGAAAAACACCGCCCGCCAAGTGGGCGAGCGGTGCTTTCTCAGTGGTGAGTGACTGGTTAGGCCGCGGCGGATAGTGGTTTGGCCCCCACAAAGGCCCATGCCGCGTCCATGTCGGTTTTGTCGAACGCTTTGGCCTCAACCGGGATCACTTTGTCCATCATGCCGATCATCTTGGAGGCGCGCTCTGGCGCTCCGATGACGGCATAGCGTTTCACGTGCTTCAGGGCGCGGTAGCGCGATTCCAGAACGTCGCCGTCGAACATGGCGTCCCAGTCACTGCCGGTGAAGGCGGTGAGGTCCAGCAGCATGTTGACCTCTTCGCCACTGTCAAAAACACTGTTCATATGCTCGGCCAGCTCTTCGGACGCATCATCATCGAGGTGGCCGGTGATTTTAAAGGCGTGGACGTTCGCGCCGTCCGTCGGGATTTCGGTAATGCTCGTGTGCTCAAAGGTCTTCATGTCTTTGTCTCCTGTGTTCGTGGCCTCATGGGTCGGGGGCAGGCCCCTGCCCGCCCCCGGGATAGTCTCGAGCGTTAGCCTTGGTACTCTGGCTGCTGCTCTAGCGTGCTTTGTGTGCTGTCGATATAGACGCGCAGGTCATCGCCATTGTCGGCGCGGATGATCTCGATCTCGTCCATGGTCACGGCGACCGGGTGCTCGCCAATGCCCAGGAACCCACCTACATCGATGACGGCGCGGTCAAGCTCGCCTGACTCCGTGATGATCAATTCGCTCACCTCGCCCACGTCTTCGTCATTGGGGCCATAGACGCGAGCGCCTGTCAGGTCTTCGGTCGTCAGATCGTCAATCTCGACGGAGGCATAGCCTTCCATTTCAACTTCAGGTTTTTCCAGAATTGGACGGTCGGTCACGCCTGCGGTTTCAGTTGTCAGCGGCAGTTCCTTGTCCACCGTTGTGTCAGCAGCAGAGGACTTTACCTCTCCGGCAAATGCAGCGGTGCCCAAGGCGAGTGCCGTCGCGGCGGTGGTCAGAAAGCGTGTCATGGTTTCTCCTTTCGTTGCGTTACGCTGGTGTCCCAGCATCATGGCCAAACAACACGGATTGCTGCGATCCGGTTCCCGAAAAAATTGCGCAAAATGGGGATGTGGGCGCGACAATTTCGCCCGCGATTAATCTATGACATTGCGCAAACGACGTGAAGAACGTAGCATGAACATATGGTCCAATATTCGACAGAGAAGAAGCTCGCCATTCTGAGCGATGCGGCGAAATATGATGCGTCCTGCGCCTCGTCAGGCTCGACCAAACGCGACTCGCGGGTGGGTAAATCGCTGGGCTCAAACGAGGGGTCAGGGATTTGTCACGCCTATGCGCCGGACGGGCGGTGCATCAGTTTGCTGAAAATTCTGATGACGAATTTCTGTATCTATGACTGCACTTACTGCGTGAACCGGGTGTCATCGAATGTGGCGCGCGCACGGTTCTCGGTGGATGAGGTGGTCAAGCTGACGATCGACTTTTACCGACGGAATTACATTGAGGGGCTGTTTTTGTCGTCTGGGGTGATCCGTTCCCCGGATGCCACGATGTCGGACATGGTTCAGATCGCCCGGCGGCTGCGCAAGGAAGAGAATTTTCGCGGCTATATCCACCTGAAAACCATCCCCGACGCGGCCCCGGAGTTAATTGCGGAAGCTGGATTGCTGGCCGACCGATTGTCGATAAATGTAGAGCTGCCCACGGATGCCGCCGTGGCCCAGCACGCGCCCGAGAAAGACCCATCTCAAATTCGCAAGGCCATGGCGGATGTCAGGCTGCGCAAGCAAGAGGCGAAGGATCGCAGCTTTACCGGCAAACGCCCGCCGCGCTTTGCGCCTGCGGGGCAATCGACGCAGATGATCGTCGGGGCGGATGGGTCGAACGACGCCACTATTTTGGGGCAGTCCACCCGGCTTTATTCGGGCTACAAACTGAAGCGGGTGTATTACTCGGCGTTTTCGCCGATCCCGGACAGCTCTGCCAAATTGCCGCTGATCAGCCCGCCCTTGCAGCGCGAGCATCGGCTGTATCAGGCCGATTGGCTGCTGCGGTTTTACGGTTTTGAGCTGGGCGAGATCACGTCTGTCACGCCGGACGGCAATCTGGATCTGGAGATTGACCCGAAGCTGGCCTGGGCCTTGCAGCACCGGGAGCTGTTTCCGCTGGATGTGAACCGCGCCAGCCGGGAGATGCTGCTGCGTGTGCCGGGTTTTGGCACCAAGACCGTCGGGCGGATTTTGAGCACGCGGCGGCACCGGCATGTGCGCTACGAGGACATCACCCGGATGGGCGGGTCGATGAAAAAGGCGCGGGCCTTTGTGACGGCGGGCGGCTGGACGCCGGGGGCGCTGACGGACAGCGCGGATTTGCGCGCACGGTTCGCGCCGCCGCCTGAGCAGCTTTCTTTGCTGTGAGCCATTTTGTGAAGATGCCGCGCATCGGCGTGGCGGAGGCGTGGCGCGACGCGGCGCGGGGGTTCCTGCAGCGCAATGTCCCGCCCGAGGCGCTGATCTGGGGCGACACGGAGACGGCACCAGACCTGTTTGGCGGCGGCGAACTGCGCGGCGAGGCGCGAGAGGTCACGGTGCCAAAAGGGTTCGTTTCGATGGCCAACAGCGTGGTCTGGCACAGCGACCCCGCCCGGTTTGCCAAGCTCTACGCGTTTCTCTGGCGGCTGCGCGACGCGCCGCATCTGATGGCGGACCGCGGCGACCGTGACCTTGCCGCCCTGCGCCGGATGGAGAAGAACGTGCATCGCTGCCAGCACAAGATGAAGGCCTTTGTCCGGTTTCGCGAGATCGGCGACCCGGACGCGCAGCGGCGGTCTTTTGCCGCGTGGTTTGAGCCCACGCATCACACGGTTGAGCCGACCGCGCAGTTCTTTGCCCGGCGGTTTGGCGACATGGATTGGCGGATTTACACGCCGGACGTCTCTGCGGTGTTTGAAGATGGCGCGTTGCGATTTGTCGAGGACTGCCCGCGCCCGGATCTGCCCGAGGACGCCAATGAGCAACTGTGGGTGACCTACTTTCAAAACATCTTCAATCCGGCGCGGCTGAAGATCAAAGCCATGACCTCGGAGATGCCGAAGAAGTACTGGAAGAACATGCCGGAGGCGGCGGCGATTTCTGAATTGATTGCCGAGGCCCCTGCCCGCGCCCGCGCGATGGCTGAGGCTGCACCCACGCTGCCGCCTGCGCGGGTCAAACAGGCGCAGGCGCAGCAGGCGCGGTTTGCCTCGTCCTGGACGCGCGACACGGCCGCCTTGGTGGCGGAGGTCGACAAATGCACGCGCTGCCCGCTGCATTGTAACGCCACTCAAGCGGTGCATGGTGAGGGCCCGACGAGCGCCCGGTTGATGATCGTGGGCGAGCAGCCGGGGGATATGGAGGACCTGCAAGGGCGTCCGTTTATTGGCCCGGCAGGACAGCTTTTTGACGAGATTGCCAAAAGCGCCGGTATTGACCGGGGTCAGGCCTATGTGACCAACGCGGTGAAGCATTTCAAATACGTCGCGCGTGGGCGACGGCGTATCCATCAAAGCCCGAACCGGACGGAGATCGTCGCCTGCAAGCCTTGGCTGGAAGAGGAAATCCGCCATGTCAGCCCGCGCGTGATCATCGCGATGGGCGCCTCGGCGGCGTTTGCGTTGACGGGCAGCGCTGCGCCGCTGAAAGACCGCCGTGGACGGGTGGAGCACAAGGCGGACGGGGTAGCGGTACTGGTTACGTATCACCCGTCCTATTTGCTGAGGGCGCAGGATCCAGAGGTTGCCGTGCGAGCACGGGACGCGTTTCAAAGCGACCTCGCGCGTGGCTGGGAGTTGGCACAGCGTCACTAACTTGCCCCGCGCGGCGGTCCCTCTTATACCCGGCCCCAACGGCAACCTGAGCTAAGGACCCCCAAGCTATGAGCACCATCATCGACATTCACGCCCGCGAAATTCTCGACAGCCGGGGGAACCCGACGGTTGAGGTCGACGTGGTGCTGGAAGACGGCACCATGGGTCGTGCGGCTGTGCCCTCGGGTGCGTCGACCGGGGCCTATGAGGCCAACGAGAAGCGCGACGGCGACAAGGACCGCTATCTGGGCAAGGGTGTGCTGGACGCAGTGGCAGCTGTGAATGGCGAGATCGCAGAAAACCTGCTGGGTGAGGACGCGACGGATCAGGTCTCCATTGACGAGATGATGATCGAGCTGGACGGAACCGAGAACAAGGCGCGGCTGGGGGCGAATGCCATTCTGGGCGTGTCGCTGGCTACGGCCAAGGCGGCTGCCGAGTTCACGACGATGCCGCTTTACCGCTACGTGGGCGGCACCTCTGCCCGCGTGCTGCCGGTGCCAATGATGAACATCATCAACGGGGGCGAGCATGCCGACAACCCGATCGATATTCAGGAATTCATGATCATGCCGGTCGCGGCGGACAATATCCGCGACGCGGTGCGCATGGGGGCCGAAGTGTTCCACGTGCTGAAGAAAGAACTGTCGGCAGGTGGTTATTCGACAGGCATCGGCGACGAAGGCGGCTTTGCGCCGGATATCTCCTCGAGCCGCGAGGCTTTGGATTTCATCCTGAAAGCGGTTGAAAAAGCGGGCTACACGCCGGGCGAAGACATCTATTTGGCGCTCGATTGCGCGGCGACGGAATATTACCGCGACGGGAAGTACGACATGAAGGGCGAAGGCTCCGTGTTGTCGTCTGACGAGAACGTCAAGTATCTGGCCGCGCTGGCTGCGGACTACCCGATTATCTCCATTGAAGACGGCATGGGCGAGGATGACTGGGACGGCTGGGCCGCTTTGACGGCTGAGCTGGGCGATAAGGTGCAGCTGGTCGGCGACGACCTGTTTGTGACCAACCCCAAGCGGCTGGCAGACGGGATCAAGCGCAAATCGGCGAATTCCATGTTGGTGAAGGTGAACCAGATCGGCACGTTGACCGAAACCTTGCGCGCCGTGGACATGGCGCATCGTGCGGGGTTTACCAATGTGATGAGCCACCGCTCCGGCGAGACGGAAGATGCGACGATTGCGGATCTGGCTGTCGCGACCAATTGCGGGCAGATCAAGACCGGGTCGCTGTCACGCTCTGACCGGCTGGCGAAATACAACCAGCTGATCCGTATCGACGAAGCGCTGGGCGAGGCCGCGGTCTATGCCGGGACGTCGATCCTGAAAAGCTAAGCCGCGCCGCACTGCCGGACAAAAAAAGGCGACCCCCTTGGGTCGCCTTTCCTCGTTCTATGGTGCCTGAACTAGGCTGCGGTCTTGCGGCGGCGGCGCATGACGCCCATGCCAGCCAGACCGCTCAGCAGCAGCAAGCCGCCTGCAGGCAGTGGCACAGGTGCCAGCTGGATGTTGATGTCGCCACGGCCTGTGTCGCCAATGCTGACGCCGTCATATGACCCTGTGTTCGCGGTGACTTCCCATTCGAACCATGTCGAGAAACCGAAGCCCTCGTCTTTGTCATTCGCGCCAAAGCCCAGCTGCGCCAGCGGCGCGCCCGGAAGCGTGGACAGGGCCACTTCGAGGCCATCGACGATCCCGCCTGTGCCCGACAGGGTCACGGCTGCGAAGTCGAAGAAGGACCAGCTGTCATAGTCGTCACAGCTGCCACCGCATTTGCGGTCCGCGTCATTCGGGCCGTCTGCCAGATCGAACATCGCGCTGACGCTGAACATGTTTTCCGGGCTGCCGTTCTGCACGATTGTGCCGGTGAGGCTGGCCACGGTGCTGTCACCATCGGCCCCTACAGAGAAAGCGCCCTGGCCGCCTTGGAATTGCCATTCACGGTCGCCGCCAAACGGCGCACTTTGGAACCAGAACGCGTGATCAGTGGTCCGGGTGGTTGTGCTGGTGGCGGCGTAATCGCCGAAATACGCTGTGCTTGCGAGCGCCCCAGACGTGAGCGCCATGCTCACAGCTGCGGCCACGCCGGCCAGCTTCAGTGTCTTGGAAGTCATCGTTATTCCTAACTCGTTATGTAGATACGCTGCTGGCAAACCGAAATGCGCCAACATTAAGGCAACTACGCGCCGGGGGGCCTAACCTGTCAAGGAGATGCAGTGTTTAGATGGGCCGTTTGCCGCCTCACAAATGCGTGAGACGCCACATTGATCTGGCGATGGAAACAACGCGGGGTAAGCACCTGTTATCGTTTCTTAAATTGGCGGGTTGGCTTGCGCTTATGTGTCGGCCCTGTCGAGGTAGTGAAGCAGTCGCGCCTCGATCATGGACAGGTCGGCTTTGCGGGTGGCCTCGCTTAGGTCCAAGGCGTCCTCGCCGGCAAGCGCTGTCACGGCGGGGTGGATGTAGCTGTTGCGCGCGACCGTCTCTGTGTTGTGGAGGCGCTGGGCTGCCGCTTGCGCCATGGATTTGATGGTGGCGTTGCCCTGCTCGGCCACGCCGAAGGCCGCGACGGTGCCCGCCCAAGTGCGAAAGGTTTTGGCGGTGATGCCGTCTGTGCCGGAGGCCTCTGCCAGAAAGCCGTTGAGCCGCCCGGATGTCAGCGCGTGGGGGGTGCCGTCCTCGTCGATCCAGCTGAGCAGCTCTGCCCCCGGCAAGTCGCCCGCCTTTTGCAGCACCCGCGCCAGGCTGCGGTCAGCCAGCTGTTTGCGGACCTTGCGCCCGCCCTTGGCGGTGTAGCGCAGCCGGATGCGGTTGCCGTCCAGCGTGACGTGCCTGTTGCGCAGCGTCAGCGCGCCGTAACTGCCATTCTCTGCAGTGTAGTCAGGGTTGCCGACCCGGATGGAGGCCCGGTCGATCAGCGCGGTGGCGGCTGCCAGCGTGAACGGCAAAGCGCCCACTTCTGATTGCAGGTCCCGCTTCACCCGGCGACGAATGCGCGGCAGGACCGCGCCGAACTCGGCCAGCTGCGCAAACTTCGTTTCGGATTGCGCCTGCGCCCATTCATCGTGATAGCGGTATTGCTTGCGGCGGCGGGCATCGCGGCCGGTGGCCTGCAAGTGCCCATTGGCAAGCGGCGACATCCAGACGTCTTTATAGGCAGGCGGGACGGCCAATGCGTTGAGACGTTCGCGCTCGGGCCCCGCATCAATGGACGTGCCATCCGGGGCGAGATACTGATAGCCGCGCCCGCGTCTGCGCCGCGTTATGCCCGGCTGGTCATCAAGGTAGTAGACCAGCCCCTCAGGTGCGTTCACGCTTTGCGCACCTCGGACGCCAGCTTGAGCACGCCGTCGCCATCCTTTTGCTCGATATAGAGCGCGGGGTCGTCGTCAGAGCCGTTGCGGGTGACCTCGCTGCCTTGCAGCTTGCGGGTGATCTTCTTGGTGTAGGTTTTCTCGACCGTGCCTGAGCCGGTGCCATTGCCCCAGTCCCATTCGACGCGGTCGCCTTGCGTGTAGTTGGCCATAGTGATCTCCGATGTTTCAGGATCAAACGCCGTTTCAGGCCACGTGGTTCCCGCGCCCTGCGCTAATTTTGCGGGTGCGACAGTCGCCCGCCACCGACGCTGGCGGCCACGCCGGTGGTTGAGGGCGCGCTGGTTGGCAGGCCGCGCGCGACACGGACGGCGAGAAAAGCAAAGGCTTGCGCCTCGAGCATGTCGCCGTCGAGGCCGGTCTCGTCGATGTCGATGACTTGGGCGTTGATATCGCTTCGCAGCGCAGTCATCAGCGCCCCGTTTTTGCGCCCGCCGCCGGTGACATAGATGGTTTGAGGCTGGTCCGGCAAATGCTCAAGGCTGCGGGCGACGGCGGCACTGGCGCAGGCGGTCAGCGTGGCGGCGGCGTCCGCGTCCGGCAGGGCTTCAACGAGGGTTGGCAATTGCGCGAAACTGTCGCGATCCAGCGACTTGGGCGGCATCTTCAGGAAGTAGGGATCGGTTAAGAATATCTGAACGATCCCGGCATCGGCTTTGCCCTGTGCGGCGCATGCGCCGTTCTTGTCATAAGGCAGGTTTCGGCGCGCGCGCATCAGGTCATTGATCGGCGCATTGGCGGGGCCAGTGTCGAAGGCCATGAGGGCCCCCTCGGCCTCTGGCGCGGCGCGGCTGGGGTCGACATAGGTGAGGTTGCCGACGCCGCCCATATTCAGGAAAGCCACCGGGGTGGTGGCCGCGATGAACCTCGCGCAGGCGAAGTGGAAAAACGGGGCCAGCGGCGCGCCCTGCCCGCCCATCTCGACATTCGTGCTGCGAAAATCCCAGATGACGGGTTTGCCCAACAGCTCGGCCATCAAAGCGCCGTCTCCAGCCTGATGCGTGCGCGGGGCGCCTTGTTCGCCATATGGATCATGCGCCAGTGTCTGGCCGTGGAAACCCACGAGCTGGGCGTCCGAGAAGCGCGTGAGCAACGAGGCATGGGCGGTCTCGACCACCTCGCTAGCCTGCGCCACGTCAGCGCCACCCGGCCACTGGCCAAGCGCCGCGCGAAGATGGGCTTGCTCCGCATCGCTGTAGGGGCGGAACGCAGTGGGGCCGAACTCGGATATGGTGTGGCCATCAGTGCGCAGCATGGCGGCATCGACCCCGTCCAGAGAGGTGCCCGACATGGCCCCGAGGGCCCAGATGGGGTCCGAGATTTTCAACGCTTCCCCTTCGTCCTGCCAAACCCTATACCGTTGCAAAAATACTGGACGGAAACCCCATGGCTTACCACCCCAAATCAGAATTCCTGAACGTGATGGTCGCGCGCGGCTTCATGGCTGACTGCACCGACCTGCAAGGGTTGGACGAGGCTTTGGTCGCAGGCGTGGTACCGGCCTATATCGGGTTTGACGCGACGGCGACCTCGCTGCATGTGGGCTCGCTGATCCAGATCATGATGCTGCGGTGGTTGCAGAAGACCGGGCACAAGCCGATCGTTCTGATGGGCGGCGGGACCACCAAGGTGGGCGATCCGTCGTTTCGTGCAGATGAGCGGCCCTTGCTGACCGCTGAGCAAATCGACAGCAATATTGACGGCATTAAGCAGGTGTTTTCGCATTATGTTTCGTTTGGCGACGCGGCCTCGGATGCGGTGATGGTGAACAACGCCGAATGGCTGGACGGGCTGAACTACCTTGAGTTTCTGCGCGACGTGGGGCGGCATTTCTCGGTCAACCGGATGTTGTCTTTCGAGAGCGTCAAATCGCGGCTGGACCGGGAGCAGTCGCTGTCTTTCCTCGAGTTCAACTACATGATCCTGCAGGCCTATGATTTCATGGAGCTGCACCGCCGTTACGGCTGCCTGATGCAGATGGGCGGCTCGGACCAGTGGGGCAACATCGTCAACGGGATCGACCTGACGCGGCGCATTCTCGATGATCAGGTGTTCGGGTTGACCTCGCCCTTGCTGACCACGAGCGACGGCAAGAAGATGGGCAAGTCTCAGGACGGTGCTGTGTGGCTGAACGCGGATTTGGTTTCCCCCTACCAGTTCTGGCAGTTCTGGCGGAACACCACGGATGCGGATGTGGGCCGCTTCCTGAAGCTCTATACCGAGTTGTCGGTGGAGGAATGCGAGCGGCTGGGTGCGCTGGAAGGCCAAGAGATCAACGACGCCAAGATCGTGCTGGCGGGTGAAGTGACGGCCCTTCTGCATGGCCGGGAGGCCGCAGAGGCGGCGGAGGCCACGGCGCGTGAGGTGTTCGAGAAGGGCGGCACGGGGGACGATTTGCCGACCTTGTCTCTGAGCGCTGATGAGCTGGGCGAAGGGATTTCCATCGTGCAGTTGATCGTTCGCTCTGGGCTGGCCAAATCGGGCAAGGACGCGAAGCGTTTGATTGCCGAAGGTGGGGCCAAGTTGAACGACGCGGATTTGAACGATGCGGGTCTGTTCATGACGCCGGGCGATCTGGCAGAGCCAATCAAGCTGAGCGCGGGCAAGAAGCGCCACGCGTTGGTCAAGCTGGCTTAACGCCCCCTTAACCATGTCTGACGAAGGCTGCGCGGATGCTGCGGCCTTTACAACAACACTCTCATTTCGCCGATTGCCTGCGCGCTGGAGGGCGCGAGGTTCTGACCTGCGACGCGGGGCTGATGCTGTTGCGCCGGGCGGGTCCGTTTCGCATCGGGCTGGTCTCCCGCGGAGGCGCGCCGATGTTGGAGGCCGAGGCCCCTGCTCGTACGTTGCGCCTGTTTACCCCCGATCATCCGATGAACGATGAGATGCGCCGCCATGGATTTGTGCAGTTGCGCCCGCCGGTGCAGGTCGCGGAATGGGAGATCACAACACCGGACCTGCGGGCCGGTCTGCGCAAGACTTGGCGTCATGCTCTGGACCGCGCGGCGGGGCTGAAATTGTCGCTGTCCCCTATGCCTGATAGCGGCGATCATTGGCTGCTGATGGCCGAGCAACGGCAGGCGCGGGAGCGGCGGTACAGAGCCTTGCCACTGTGGCTAACGCGGGCCTGGGCCACGCTGCACCCGCAGGACACGTTGCTGATCGAGGCGCGGGCCAAGGGCGCTTTGGTGGCGGGTATGGTGTTCCTGCGCCATGGCGATGTGGCGACATATCATATCTCGTACGCAACGCCATTGGGGCGCAGGCTTGAGGCGCATCGCGCGATGCTGTGGCGGGCGGCGGCGCATTTTGCGCAGTGCGGGGTTGCGCGGCTGGATCTCGGGACGGTTGACCGCGTCGCGGCACCCGGCCTGGCGCAGTTCAAACTGGGGACGGGGGCAAATGCGCGCCCGCTTGGCGGCACATGGGTGTCGGTGCCCGGCCTCGCAGGGCTGCGGCGTCAGTTCGTGCGCCAGGTGCCGTCCGGGAAGAAGGCGTGAAAGGCGAAGGCGAACATCACATCGTGAGGGATATCCCTGCCCTGCGCGTCGCGCACCCGGATGGTTGAGACTGCACGGCCCTTGCCGATATTGCCCGTGTCCAGCGCCGAGGCCTGCTGCCCTTCATGGGTCAGCGTCACGCCGTCTTCTGTGATCTTCTTCTGCGCCGCGATGCGGGTCATGGGCCACGCGGTGCTGCCGACACGGATCACGCGCTCCATCGGGTCGATGCCATTGGGCGGCAGCTCGCCGCTGTAGAGGAACGGCCGGGCGGCGCTGTCGTAATTCACATACGGGTTGTAGCCGTAATTGGCGTTGCGGCGTGGGGCGTTCAGCACGATGCCTTCGGGGTTGCGGGCCTTGAAATCGGCCCAGCTTTCCATCCAGCTGGGCAGCTGTTTCAGCTCTTTTCCTGCGTGTTTTCCAACGATCCCCTCGCCCACGGCCTGCTGCCACCAGCTTTCGGTCTGGCGGTCATACATCACCATATCGGAGTTGCGCAGGTTGCCCGACACGCCAAAGCTGTGTGGCGTGCCATTCACCCGGGCGTCAAGCACCATCGCGGAGTTGCAAAGCGGGCAGAAGGTGACGGCGACGGGGATGCCGTTGACCACGTCGTTTACGATCTCGTGGACCATGAAGTAGCGAATTGGGTAGGCGCGGGGCGGGCCGCCAAGCTCCAGCGCGATGACGGGCTCGCGGTCGGCCAGCCGGGTCTCGTCGGCGACTTTGATGAATTGCGGGTTGTCTATGGCCGGGATGCCGTCCTTGCCGGGACCGCCGGAGCGGATCGAGTTCAGATCGACCGTGGTTTTGCCGAAGTCGGTATTGGGCCACTGCGCTCTGGAAAACTGGCCTTGCGCAAGCGCGGGCAGCGCCAAAAGACAGGCGATGATGCAAAGAAAACGGGCCATGACTGCCTCCCCCTTGATGGTCGGCGTATCATGGCCCGCAAAATCGGGTGGCGTCAGCCCCCCTCACGGTGGATTGAACGGCTGCTAGTCGGTGACAGTGACGTTTTCCATGACGTCCTGCTGAGCGTTTACGAAAGCGCCGTTATTGCCGTCGCCGCGTGTGATCGCGTCGACGACTTCCATACCTTCGGTCACGCGGCCTACCACAGTGTATTGGCCGTTCAGGAAGCTGCCCTCGTCAAACATGATGAAGAATTGCGAGTTGGCGGAGTTCGGGCTTTGCGCCCGCGCCATGCCCACAACCCCACGATCATAGTTGATGTCGGAGAACTCGGCTGGCAGGTCGTCGAATTGAGAGCCACCCGTGCCGGCGCGGCTCAGATCGCCCTCGGCGCGACCAAATTCGACGTCGCCGGTTTGGGCCATAAAGCCGTCAATGACGCGGTGGAAGACGACGCCATTATAGCCGCCACCGGCTGCGATGTCGGTGATTTGCTTGACGTGGAGCGGCGCGACATCTTCGAGAAGGTCGATGGTGACGGTGCCTTTGCCCGCCACGTCGATGGTCAGCCCGGTCGCGAAAGCAGAACCGGTCATCAAGGCCAGTGCGAGTGCGGATTTAAGCATCAGCAGCCACCTTGACGGAGATCATGCGGTCGGGGTTCATCGGCGGCTCGCCGCGGGCGATGGCGTCAACATGCTCCATCCCGGAGGTCACGCGACCATAGACGGTGTACTGGCCGTTCAGGAAGGCGTTGTCGGAGAAGTTGATGAAGAATTGCGAGTTCGCACTGTCTGGGTTTGCCGAACGGGCCGCCCCGATGGTGCCGCGATCATGTGGCAGGGAGGAAAATTCAGCAGGCAGGTCGGGATGCTCGGAGCCGCCGGTGCCTGCCATGCGGATGTTGAAGTCTTTTTCCATGTTGCCGTTGGCCACGTCGCCGGTCTGCGCCATGAAGCCGTCGATCACCCGGTGGAAGGCCACGTTGTCATAGGCCCCAGCGCGCGCGAGGGTTTTCATCCGCTCGGCATGTTTGGGGGCGACGTCAGGCAGAAGCTCGATGGTGACAGTGCCGTCTTTGAGCTCGATGAGGATGGTGTTCTCTGGATCTTTGATCTCGGCCATGGGGGCCTCCTTTTGGGATTGGTGCTTGCGAGCGTATTTAGTGCGGCTGGGCGCGGAGGGAAAGCGGTTTAGCCGAACTTGCCCGCCAGATGCTTGGCCACGGCGGGGGTGACAAAGCCGGAGATGTCGCCGCCCAGACGCGCGATCTCCTTGACCAGCTTGGAAGCGATGGCCTGATGCTCGGCCTCTGCCATTAGAAACACCGTCTCGATGCTGTCATCCATGGCCCGGTTCATGCCGACCATCTGGTATTCATACTCAAAGTCAGCCACGGCGCGCAGACCGCGCACGATGACGCTGGCGCCAACGTCGCGGGCGCAATGAATGAGCAGGTTTTCGAACGGATGAACGACGATCTCGCAGCCGGTTTGTTTGGACAGCGCGGCGCATTCGGCCTCGATCATGGCGACACGTTCTTCGAGCGTAAACAGGGGACCCTTGTCGCGGTTGATCGCCACGCCGATGACCAGCCGGTCCACAAGGCTGCAGGCGCGGCGGATGATATCTGAGTGGCCCAATGTGATTGGGTCAAATGTGCCGGGGTATAATCCTGTGCGCATAGTGCAGGCCTTTCGTTAAGCCCTGCCACGCAACAGTATTGAGCGCGGCGTTTCAAGGCCGAAAATGCGGGGCCTGGTTAGGGGCCGCGCTGTGCTTTGGGCTAGGATTGCTCTGCGATTCCCGCGAACATTTCTTCGATCTGGGCGGCGGTCATATCATGGGTCTTTTGCGTGAAGCCGTAGCCCGCGGGCTTGAGATCGATGAACAGCTGCTCTGTCAGCGTCAGCCCTTCATGGTCATCCAGCGTGCCGGAAGCAAAGTGGTAGGTGTCTTTATGCGGCCCGTCGAGCGTGACGCGGTAATACAGGCTGGAGCCGCAGGTCTTGCAAAAGCCCCGCTCCGCCCAGTCGGAGGACTTGTACGCGCCGATATGCTCCGTCCCGGTCAGGGTGACGTCGGCCCCGGCGGCTTTGACGGCCATGTAGACCCCGCCGCTCCAGCGTCTGCACATCTCGCAATGGCATGCACCGATCTGCGAGAGCTCCGAAGCGATGTCATAGCGCACCGCGCCGCACAGGCATCCTCCTGATTTGCTCATGAGTGTTCCCTTTCCATTTGGCCGTCAGGTCGTGGTGCGAGGCTAATGCCCCATGATCATGCCTTCCAGCGCGTCTTTCTCCATCGCCAGCTCGGTCAGGCGCGATTTCACGACGTCGCCAATGGTGATCAGGCCGATCATCTTGCCCTCCTCGACCACCGGCATGTGACGAAACCGCCCTTCGGTCATGCGCGACAAGACGGCATCGGCCGTGTCTGAGCTGGTGCAGGTGACGGGGTCGCGGGTCATCATGTCGGAAACCAGATCGTTCAGGCACCCTGCCCCGCGCTTGCCCAGCTCGCGCACAATATCGCGCTCTGACAGTATCCCTTCGGCATTGCTGCCATCCGTGGTGACAACCACCGAGCCGATCCGTTTTTGCGACAACAGATTGGCTGCGTCCGCGACCGAGGCTTGCGGCGGGATGGTGACAACCCCGGCTCCAGGTTTCGCTTTGAGAATTTGGCTGACACGCATCGCGGCCTCCCCCTTATTTCGAAAATCAAGTTCACAGAGACGTTATCTATAGCACAAAATTGGCGTTCGCGCCGCGCTTTGGTCAAGTCAGGCTTTCCAGACGTGCGATCTCGGCTGGAAGACGCCCGGCCAATTCTTCGGCAAACCGGCTTAATCTGGCGGTCTTGCGGTCATCTGCGTGGCGTACCAGATAGAAGCTGCGGGTCAGCGACACGGCGTCGGTCAGCAGCTTTTCCAGATCAGGCGCGGAGGGCAACGCGAAGTCATGCGCGATCACCACCCCCGCCCCGCTGCGTGCCCAATTGAGCTGCACAGAGACAGAGTTTGACGCGAAATCCACCCGTGGCGAGCCGATGGCAGAGAGGTAGTCGAGCTCCTTGTCGAAGATCAGATCGGCGATATAGCCGATGATCTTGTGGGATGTCAGGTCTTCAATGGATCCGGGCCGCCCGGCACGGTCAAGATACGCGCGGCTGGCGGCCAGATGCAGGCGGTAATCGCCCAGCTTTTGCACCGTCAAGCGGCCTGTTGCCGGGGGCGATACCGTGACAGCCATATCGGCCTCGCGTTTGGACAGATTGAACACACGTGGCAGGGCGACAAGCTGGACCTCCAACCCGGGGTGATCCGCACAGATGGCAGAGCACACCTGCGGCAGCAGGTAATTCGCAGCTCCATCAGGCGCGCCGAGCCTGATTTGGCCGCTCAATGCCCCGCCGCTGCCTGTGACCTCGTCGCGCAGGCCCATCATGGCGCTTTCCATGGTCGCGGCCTTGTCGAGCAGACGCTGCCCGGACGGGGTCAGAACGTAGCCTTGCGGGGATTTGACAAAAAGCGGCGCGGAGAGATCACCCTCAAGACGAGCGATGCGGCGGCCGACGGTGGCGGGGTCGAGTTTCAGCATTCTGCCTGCGCCAGACAGGCTTTCTTCGCGGGCGACGGCGAGGAAGACCCTCAAGTCGTCCCATTTCGGATCAGACATCGGCGTCCTTTGCATTATTGCAAAATGATTTTGGCAAACTGGCGCTTTATCCGACGAAATTGCAAGATTAAGATGCGGACAACGCAAATTCAGGGAGAATTCCATGCAAGAGCTGACCCATTACATCAACGGGGCGCATGTCAAAGGCACGTCGGGCCGTTTTGCCGATGTCTACAACCCCGCCACAGGCGAGGTGCAGGCCAAATGCCCACTGGCCAGCGTTGCCGAGATGGATCAGGCGGTTGCCGCCGCCGAAGCCGCGCAGCCTGCGTGGGCCGCGGTGAACCCTCAGCGCCGGGCACGGGTGATGATGAAGTTTGTCGACCTGCTGCACCGCGACATGGACAAGCTGGCCGAGGCGCTGAGCCGCGAGCATGGCAAAACCCTGCCGGATGCCAAGGGCGACGTGATCCGGGGGCTTGAGGTGGTCGAATACTGCATCGGTGCGCCGCAGATGTTGAAAGGTGATTTCACCGACAGCGCAGGCCCCGGCATTGACATGTATTCCATGCGTCAGGCCTTGGGTGTGACAGCGGGTATCACGCCTTTCAACTTCCCCGCCATGATCCCAATGTGGATGTTTGCGCCCGCGATTGTCTGCGGCAATGCGTTTATCCTCAAGCCATCCGAGCGCGACCCGTCTGTCCCGCTGATGCTGGCCGAGCTGATGGAAGAAGCCGGTGCACCGAAAGGCATTCTGCAGGTCGTCAATGGCGACAAGGAAGCCGTTGACGCCATTTTGCAAAACGAGGTGATCCAGTCGGTGGGCTTTGTGGGCTCCACCCCGATTGCGGCCTATATTTATGCCGAGGGCTGCGCCAACGGCAAACGGGTGCAGTGTTTTGGCGGCGCCAAGAACCACATGATCATCATGCCTGATGCGGACATGACCCAAGCGGCAGACGCTTTGGTGGGCGCAGGCTACGGGGCGGCGGGCGAGCGCTGCATGGCGATCTCGGTGGCTGTGGCCGTGGGCGACGGCACCGCGGACCGCTTGCTGGAAAAGCTGGTGCCCAAGGTAGAGACGCTAAAGGTCGGGCCATACACATCGGGTGATGACGTGGATTACGGCCCCGTCGTAACCGCGGCGGCCAAGGCGAATATCGAACGTCTGGTGCAAACCGGCATTGACCAAGGCGCCACACTGGCCGTGGACGGGCGCGATTTCAAATTGCAGGGCTATGAGGACGGGTTCTTCGTGGGGCCGCACCTCTTTGACAACGTCACGCCTGACATGGACATCTACAAGCACGAGATCTTCGGCCCCGTGCTGTCGACCGTGCGCGTTGATACCTATGAGGACGGTTTGAAGCTGGCGATGGACCATGAGTACGGCAACGGCACCGCGATCTTCACCCGCGACGGCGACACGGCGCGTGACTTTGCCAACCGTGTGAATGTCGGCATGGTCGGGGTGAATGTCCCGATCCCTGTGCCTTTGGCCTATCACACGTTTGGTGGCTGGAAAAAGTCGGTCTTTGGCGACCTGAACCAGCACGGACCGGACGCCTTCAAGTTCTATACGCGGACCAAAACGGTGACCTCGCGTTGGCCCTCCGGGCTGAAAGAAGGCGGCGAGTTCTCGATCCCCGTGATGGAATAGCACCACTTACCGGCCTGTTTTGGCCGAAACACAAAGCTGTGAGAGGGGGCAATTGCGCAGATTGTCCCCTTATCGTATGGCCCGGCGCAAGGTATAAAGCGGACTTAATTTCGTCCCTTCTAGGAGTGTACGCATGACCAAACCCACCAGACGCACCCTGATTCTGACAGGCGGGGCCGCCTTGTTTGCGCCCACCGTGCTGCGCGCGCAGGATTTCGAGGCCGATGCCCAGATCCCGGCCACCGGCGGCGGTGTGCGGCGCAATGCGTCGAGCTTCCGCAGCCAGAACTGGCGCGACCATTTCTCGACATTGGGCGTGGCCACGATTGTCGCCGACACCAAGTCGCGCGCGTTGCATTTCTGGGATGCCACTGGCACCGATTACCGGGTCTTCGCAACCTCCGTGCCCAAAACCGACGAATTGACCCGGCGCGGCTACACCAAGATCGTGCGCAAGCGCGAGGGGCCAACCTGGACCCCCACCGCCAACATGCGCGCCCGTGACCCGTCCCTACCCGCCTTCATGGAAGCCGGGCCTGACAACCCGCTGGGCACACATGCGATGTATCTCGACTGGCCTGCCTACCTGATCCACGGCACGCATGACACGCGCAAGATCGGCCGTCGGTCGTCATCGGGCTGCATTGGGCTTTACAACGAGCAGATTGCCGAGCTGTTCTCGATCACCCCCGTCGGAACGCAGGTGCGTTTGGTCTAACCTCAACCCGCATTGATAATTTCAAAAGGCAGGCTTTCGGGCCTGCCTTTTTTGATGTGAGCCGCGCTGCGCCATTTTCTGTTGCATCGCCGCGCGTTTGATCCCACAATTAAACAAACGTTCAATTACATGGTTTCGCAAAGAGGGAGGCGGCCAAGATGGATTTTGCACTTTCGGAGGAGCAGACCGCAATTTTCGACATGGCGCATGCGTTTGGTCAGGACCATATCGCGCCCCACGCCCTGCAATGGGAGAAAGACGAGACCATCCCCAAAGAGCTGTGGCGTGATCTGGCAGAGCTGGGATTCGGCGCGCTTTATGTCAGCGAAGACAGCGGCGGCTCCGGGCTTAGCCGCCTCGACGCCACGCTGGTCTTCGAGGCCCTGTCGATGGCCTGCCCCTCGGTCGCGGCGTTTCTGTCGATCCACAACATGTGCGCGGCAATGATCGACACGTTCGGCGACGACGCGTTGAAGGCCCGCGTGCTACCAGACGCAGTGGGCATGAACACCTTCCTGTCTTATTGTTTGACAGAACCCGGGTCGGGCTCGGACGCCGCCGCCTTGAAGACCCGCGCCGCGCGCACCAATGAAGGCTTCGCGCTGACCGGGACCAAGGCGTTTATCTCCGGTGGCGGCTATTCGGACGCCTATATCGTGATGGCCCGCACGGGTGAGGACGGCCCGAAAGGCGTCTCGGCTCTGTTTGTGGAAGACGGCACAGAGGGGCTGAGTTTTGGCGGGTTGGAAGACAAGATGGGCTGGCGCGCCCAACCGACACGCCAAGTTCAGTTGGACAATTGCAACATTCCGGCCGGTAATCTGATCGGAGAAGAAGGTCAGGGTTTCACTTATGCGATGAAGGGCCTCAATGGCGGCAGGCTCAACATTGCCGCCAGTTCGCTTGGTGCGGCCACCGCGGCCCTGTCCAAAACGCTTGATTACATGGCCGAGCGCAAGGCCTTCGGCAAACCCATTGACCAGTTCCAGGCCCTGCAATTCCGCCTCGCCGATATGGAGATCGAGCTGCAAGCCGCCCGGGCTTTATTGCGCCAAGCAGCTTGGAAGCTGGACCAAGGCGCACCCGACGCGATGCGTCACTGCGCGATGGCCAAGAAGTTCGTCACTGAGACCGGATCGAAGGTCGTCAATGGCTGTCTGCAGCTGCATGGCGGCTACGGCTATCTGGCAGACTACGGCATTGAGAAACTTGTCCGTGACCTTCGCGTTCATGAAATTCTCGAGGGCACAAACGAGATCATGCGGGTCATCATTGCCCGCGACATGCTGGCGGCACGATGAGCGATATCTCCATCCGGGAAGAGGGTCGCGCGGGTCGCATCACGCTGGCCCGCCCCGGGGCTCTCAACGCGCTGACCTATGACATGGTGCTCGAGATCGAAGCCGCGCTTGACCGCTGGCGCGCGGCGGACGTCGCGTTGGTCATCATTGATGCGGAGGGTGACAAAGCCTTCTGTGCAGGTGGCGATATAGCCGAGATGTACGCCTCCGGCCTGCGCGGCGATTATGCCTATGGCCGCCAATTCTGGCGCGACGAATACCGGTTGAACGCCAAGATCTTTGAATACCCCAAGCCCGTGGTTAGCTTCCTGCAAGGCTTCACCATGGGCGGCGGCGTAGGCGTCGGCTGCCATGGATCACACCGCATCGTTGGCGAGAGCAGCCAAATCGCGATGCCCGAGTGCGGCATCGGGCTGGTCCCGGATGTAGGCGGCTCGCTGATGCTGGCCCGCGCGCCCGGCGTCACGGGTGCCTATCTGGGCCTCACCGGGTTTCGCATGGGCGCGGCGGATGCGCTTTATGCGGGCTTTGCGGACCATTTCGTGCCTGAGGCCAACTGGAACAGCCTGAAAAGCGCCCTGATCCAAGGCGATTTGGACTTGGTCAGCCGCATGGCAACGCCACTTCCGCAAGGCACCCTGCTCGGCTTACAGGCGCACATCAGCCGGCATTTTTCGAACCCCTCCCTGCAAGCTATCGCGGACAGCCTCGCGGAAGATGGCAGCGACTTCGCCCGCGACACTTTGAAAGCCATGTCCCGAAACGCGCCCATGGCGATGGCCTGCTGCCTCGATATTCTCAACACGCTTGACGGCGAGACCCAGATCCGACCCGCCCTCGATCTTGAGTTTCGCTACACCTACCGTGCCATGGCACAGGGCGATTTCATCGAAGGCATCCGCGCCGCGATCATCGACCGTGACCGGCAGCCGAAATGGGCACAAAGCGGCCCGGCAGAGGTGACAAGAGACCAGGTCTGCGACATGCTGGCCCCGCTGGGCATCGATGCCCTGAATTGGAAGGACATGCCATGAAAATCGGGTTTATCGGTTTGGGAAACATGGGGGCTCCGATGGCCGCCAATCTGGTCGCGGCGGGCCATGAGGTTGCGGGTTTTGATCTGACCGCCCCCTGCCCCGAGGGTGTCGCGAAAGCATCAGATGCGGCCCAAGCGGCGCAAGGTGCCGAGGTGGTGGTCACCATGCTGCCCAATGGCACGATCCTGCGCGCCGTCGCAGGCGAGATCATCGCGCAGATGTCGCCTGGCGCGGCGCTGCTTGATTGCTCCACGGTCGATGTGCAAAGCGCCCGTGATGTGGCCGAGATTGCGCAAGGTGCGGGTCTGCTGGCGGTCGACGCTCCGGTTTCAGGCGGGATCGGTGGGGCTGCAGCCGGCACGCTGACCTTCATGGCGGGCGGCACAGAGGCGGGCTTTGCCAAGGTTGCGCCGCTCTTTGACATCATGGGGCAGAAGGCGGTCCATTGCGGTCCGTCAGGGAATGGTCAGGCCGCCAAGATTTGCAACAACATGATCCTCGGCGTCACGATGATCGGCACCTGCGAAGCCTTTGCGCTGGCGGACAAGCTCGGGCTCGACCGCCAGAAGATGTTCGACGTGGTCTCGACGTCTTCTGGCTATTCATGGAGCATGAACGCCTATTGCCCGGCCCCGGGCGTGGGCCCGCAAAGCCCAGCGGATAATGACTACACGCCCGGCTTTGCCGCCGACCTGATGTTGAAGGACCTGCGCCTCAGCCAGCAAGCCGCAGAGGCCGCGGATGCTGACACTCCATTGGGTCAGGCCGCAACCGCGCTCTATCAAAGCTTCGTCGAAGAGGAAGACGGCGCAGGCAAGGATTTCTCCGCCATGTTGCCCCGCTTTGTCTCGCGCCGACGCGGCTAGGGCTTCCCATGTTTGCAAATATCCTCTGGGGAGTTTGCCCGCGCGGCTGAGGGCGTGAAACGCCCTCAAAGAGCGCAATAAAACGAGTGCCGAAGGCCCGTTTGGATCACACATGGCCCGCAAACGAAAAAAGCCCCGCGGAGCGAGGCTTTTTCAGGCAATGGTGGCGCGGTTGACGGGGCTCGAACCCGCGACCCCCGGCGTGACAGGCCGGTACTCTAACCAACTGAGCTACAACCGCCCATTGCGCATCCGCTTGCGCGAATGTTTGGCTGTATTATGGCCCAGCCTGCCCCCCGTCAAGCGCGATAAAGCACACAAAGGGAAAAACTTGGCCCTCACACAGAAACGCAAAGCAGCGGCGGCACAAGCAAACAGAGAGGCGGGGAAGGTGGTGGGTCGTGAGAGGCTCGAACTCCCGACATCTTCGGTGTAAACGAAGCGCTCTACCAACTGAGCTAACGACCCGGATGCGCGTGTCTTACTGCACGAAAGGGACAAAGGGCAAGCCCTAGCTGAGCAAGTTTTGCACGTCACCCTCAATCCGGTAAACAACCCCCTGCCCGCCACCGATCTGCAGGAAGCGGTCCGCAGGCTGCCCGGTCGCCAGACAGCGCAGAATCCGTGAGGTGATGCCATGGGTGATCACCACTATTGGCCCTCCCCCCGCCCCGGTACAATCAGCCAGAAACGCCTCAACGCGGCGGATCACGTCTTCGAGCGTTTCACCACTCGGGATCGCGCTATAGCGGGCGAAGCCTTCAAGATCAGGCCGCTCCTGCGCAATCTCGGCGGTGCTCAGCCCGGTCCATGCGCCCATGTCGATCTCGCGAAGGCGCGCGTCCTGCGCGATCTGATCCCCGCCGCCCGCAATCTGGGCCGTGTGCACCGCCCGCCCCAAGGGGCTGGTGACCCAGTCCTCATCGCCAGAGAGTGCGGTGCGCAAGATATCGCGTTGTCGGGCGGCCTGCGCCCGGCCTTTGGCGGTCAAAGGCGAATCCTGCCAGCCCTGCAAACGGCTCTGCACATTCCACTCCGTCTCTCCGTGGCGCAGCACATAGAGGACGGGCAGCACAGCCCCTAGCCCGCCACGTCGGCAAGGGCCACGGGCTGGCCGGTCTGGCAGGACCGTGTCGCGGCCTCGCCCATGGCCAGCGACGCCACGCCGTCGTCCAACGTCGCAGGCATCGCCGTTCCGTCACGCAGCGCAGTGACGAAGCTGTCCCACTCCGCGACATAAGCGGCGGCATAGCGCTCAAGGAAAAAATACGTGGGCTTCGCTCCGATCACGCCTGTGCCATTGGACTTAACAACAGTGTTTTCCAGCATGTTCTGTGCCTGCAACAGCCCTTCTGAGCCCAAAAGTTCGACCCGCTGGTCGTAGCCATGTGCGGCACGTCGGGAATTCTTGATCACCGCAATACGCCCGTCGCTATAGCTCAGCGTCGCAGCTGCGGTGTCCACGTCACCTGCCTCACCAATGCTGGTATCAATGATCGAGCTGCCCACGGCATGGATGGTGTCTGGCAGCGCGCCCATCATGAAATTGGCCATGTCAAAATCATGGATCATCATGTCGCGAAACAGCCCGCCCGAAACCTTAACATAGGCCAAAGGTGGAGGCGCAGGATCAAAAGACGTGATGCTGAGCAGCTCGGGCTTGCCGATCTGGCCTGCATCAAGAGCGGCCTTCATCGCGTTGAAATTGGGATCAAATCTTCGGTTGAAGGCGACCATAACGGGTTGCCCGTTGGCTTTCGCCACAGCGGCACAGGCGCGTGCGCGTTCCAGCGACAGATCCACCGGCTTTTCACAGAGCACGGCCTTGCCCGCTGAGGTTGCGGCCTCGATCAAATCGGCATGGGTGTCGGTCGATGTGGCAATCAGGACCGCGTCAATGGCGGGGTCGGCAATAATATCCTCGGTGCTGCGCGCCTCGGCACCGAATTTTGCCGCGAGGTCCGCGGCCGCCTCAGGCACAAAGTCAGACACGGCGGCCAATTTGCTGCCGGGATGGTTCGCGATATTTGGTGCATGGACCTGCCCAATGCGTCCAGCGCCCAAAAGTCCAACAGCGATCATAGGTTTATCCTCCCAAAGGGTCTCTTTTGTGCCTCTCTCTACAGCAAAACACCAAGGCGTCAATTTCTCGCCGCAAACGCGTAAGATACAGGGCCCGCGTCACGCGCGACAATAAGGTGACAATGGCCGAGAGTTGGGGCCTTGCTGCCGATACAGCCTGTGTGCCGCGGCTGCGTATCGAGTAAACCTGTTTCAGGAAAAAGACTGCCGACCCTAACGGCGCATGAAAAGAGGCTCATACGTTGACCATCGCTAAATCCGGGCTGCTTGTGCTGTGCATCTACGCATTGGGCTTTGTCCTTTACAGCCGACTATTTGCGTTTATCCCCATCGTGCCCGCATGGGTGCAGGTGGCCAAGATGGGCGTGGCCAGCGTCTACTTTCTACTGCTGCTGATCCCCGTCTTTTTTGCCCAGTCTCGCTGGCT
Source organism: uncultured Litoreibacter sp. (assembly GCA_947494645.1). Lineage (GTDB taxonomy): Bacteria > Pseudomonadota > Alphaproteobacteria > Rhodobacterales > Rhodobacteraceae > Litoreibacter. Next base: position 1,002,782 of record CANLVO010000001.1, on the reverse strand, counting down.
GGCGCTTAGGGTTTTGGGCTATGCGGTGCTGATTGCGACCTTCGCCTATGTATTTTTCCTGACGTCTTACTATGCCTATTTCGGGTTTGTGCCCGAGATCTATGCGCTGGGTGCTGCCAACGCGCCCGATATGGCGGGGGTACTGGGGCATTATTTCCGCCAGGTGTTTGGCCTGCGCGAGGTGGTGATACTGGTCCTCGCCGCTCTGTTTTTCACCTTGCTGCCCCACCAAAAACTGCACCGCGCGACACTCGCCCTTTTGTTGCTGCCAGTATTGCTGTTCGGCGCAAGCGCCGCCATCTACGAGACGCCGGCCGAGACAAAGCGCCTGGGCAATGGTTCGGTCATCAAACGCTTCGGTCTGCCCACATTTGTGTATCTGTCTGCCCGCGATTGGTTCAGCTTTTCTTCGGGTTTTCTGGCCGCCGAAACGGCCTATCCGGGCAAGCTGACGCAAATTGCCTACGGCGACATTCCAACAGCGGCGACGTCCGTCGCGGCGCTCCAAAGGCCTGTGGACCGTGTGTTTCTGATCCAGATCGAGTCGTTTGATCGTGAAGCCATCGACACCACTTTGAACGACAAAGCCGTGATGCCCTTCACGTCGCAGCTGAAATCCAGTGCCTGCCTTGAGTACAGCAACTACTACACCGTCAAAAGCGTCGGCGGCTCTGCGGATTCGGAGTATTCCGTGGCCACGGGCCGCCTGCCCTCCTCCAAGCTGCAATCGATCCGCAGCACGGATTTCAGCACGATGAAGACGATCTATGATGTGCTGGAGGAGAACGGGATCAGCTCGTATTTCGCCCATAACAACACGATCGGCTTTTACGGGCGCAACTACGCTTACGCTCAGCTTGAGAACGTGAATGCCACCTTCCTTGAACCCGGCGCAGAGAATAACGAACGCCAATTCGCTTTGGATACGATGAACGCGGCGGTTGCTGGCTCGGAGCGCAGTTTTTACTACTTCTTCAACGTGCAGTCACATGGACCGTTTCGCGGCTACAAGGCTGAAACGGCTGAAATATTTGGGCTGGAAACGGGGTCGGATATCGTCTCCGACTACATGGCCACAATGCATGAGGTTGATCAGACCATTGCCGAGCTGTTTGCTCAGCAACAAGAGGCCTTTGAGGCGGGCGACAGCCTGTTCATCGTGACCTCGGATCACCCGAGCTACCTGCATACGGGCGGCGATCAATTGAAAGGTGGACATATCCCGATGCTGGTCTGCCATGCTGACTTCGAGGCGCGTGCGGTCGACAAGTTGGCCTCAACCGTCGATGTGTTTCCGACCATATTGGAGGCGTTCGGGCTGCCGCAAAGCGACACCGCGATCTCGGATAGCCTGTTTGCCGAAGGGCCCAATGTGGTGGTGTTTCCCAGCGGCAAGATGCTGTACCGCGAAGGCGGTGATGCGATTGTCAGCCGCGATTGCGACGCTGGCTGCGCGCCGTTTTTCGACTACACCAATCAGGCGATCAGCTTATCGCCTTAAGTCCTGCGAAGACGGGATAATGGTGGGTGATAAGAGATTTGAACTCCTGACATCTTCGATGTGAACGAAGCGCTCTACCACTGAGCTAATCACCCATTGGGCGGTGATTTAGCCGGGTTCACTGCCCTCTGCAACCGCTTGATTGACTGCCTTATTCGCCGCCATTTTCTTGGGATCTTTCAGCTTCACCCGCAGCACGGCCAACTCGCCATTGGGGGTGTCTTTTTTGCGCACCAGCCTGACCTTGCCCAGAGGCGCGGCAGAGATGTCGTGACCATCGGCCAGCGCGTTGCGCAGCCCGGCAAGAACCGCATCAAGCGCGGTGCGGGCGTCGCCCTTTTTCATACCGCTTTCGGTGACGATCCGGTCGAGAAGCTGGCGTTTTGACAGCTCGATATTTTCAGACTTGGCCGCTGGTTTCGTGGCCTTGGTCGCTTTCGGGGGCTTGGCAGGTCTCAGCGCTTTTGGCTTAGCTGCGGCCACAGGTTTGCGGATTGCTGCCTTTGTCGTGGACCGCTTGGGCGTGGCTGCCGCGCGCGATGACGGGGCTTTCGCTGTCACCGTTTTGCGGGTTGCTGTTGCGCGTTTCTGAGCCATGGCCTGTCATCCTTTTTGGATTTGTTATGCCAAGGAAGCTAACGATCCCCTAACCTTATGGCCAGCCTCTTGATATGACCCGGCGATTTTGTGCGACTTTTCCACGGCTTACCCTACGGCACCTGAAACAGCGGGTGGTCGTCCAGCCCGGCCAGTTGCACGGCGGTAAGGTTCGACATTTCAACTTGCCGCGTGTGGATGGAGAACACCACCGCACCCGTCTCAGGCAGCCGCAGGATACATTGCCGCTCAGAGCGGAGGTACCTGCCCCGGGTCTCGGGCCCGCGTGGGGCCTGCATGCTGCGGGGCTGATAAAGGCTGGGATTGGCATAGGACAGCGCGTTGGCCCGCCATAGCGGCTTGCCCGGCTTGACCGCATCAAACAGGCGCTGCACACGGCGCGCGATATCCGGGTCATAGCTGTCAACCGGGGCATGGATGGTGCTCAGCGGATGGCCGAATTTCTCCTTCAGGGACCAGCTGGCCGGAAAACACAAGAGCGCCGCCGTCAGCACGTGCTCTGCGCCGCGCTTTTGCATGATGCACAGGTCATCGGCGATGAGGTGGCCCAAGGTTTCAAGCGGCGCGTTGCGGTCGAGTGGCACGACCGCCCCGTCCGGGCGGGTGCAAGTCGCGCCGTCAAACTGAAAGCGCGGATCATCTGCCACATGCGCCAGCACCATGTCATAAAGCTCGACCACGGCGGGCAGCGCAGCTTCTTGGCAGGCCAGCACGTCCTCCCGCTGATGCGCCAACAACCGGGCACGTTCACGCATTTGCCCGGCATAGGCATCGTCAACAATCAGCCAGTGCGCCATGTCCAAAGGCTGCACGCCGGGCAGCTTGCGGGTAGCTGGGCTCAGCCATGGCGCGTCCGGCAGCACTGCTTGGCAGATCGCAGGCTTTTGTTCGAAAACTGTCAATTTGCCCTCTTTGCGACGCGTTTCATGCCGTTTTCTGGGTAGCACGGGCGACATCGCGCTTCCATCCTGAACCGTATCGGGAGGCCAGTTATGAACCAGCATTATCGCGATACGCGCAAGATCGATCCGTCTAAAGGCAGCCATCTGGGAGACGGGCTGGCCAATGACAATGACCGGATGGAAATCGGGCCGACGCTGCTGGCCTATGCTGAATGGGAAAAGGCCGGGCTCTCCCTGCCCAATCTGGAGCGGATGCGACAATACCGGCTCGACCGGCTGGTGGGCCAAGTGGTCAAAAACGATATGGGTGGGCTGTTGATGTTCGACCCGCTCAACATTCGCTACGCCACCGACAGCACCAATATGCAGCTGTGGAACACCCATAACCCGTTCCGCGCCACGCTGGTTTGCGCGGATGGATATATGGTGATCTGGGACTACAAGAACGCGCCGTTTCTGAGCGAGTTCAACCCGCTGGTGCGCGAACGTCGGTCTGGTGCGTCGATGTTTTACTTTGCGACAGGCGACAAGACGCAGGCAGCGGCCTCAGGGTTTGCCGCGCAGGTGGATGACCTGTTGAAAGAGCATGGCGGTGGCAACCGGCGGCTAGCAGTGGACAAGATCATGATCTCGGGCCTGCGGGCGTTGGAAGCTGCGGGGTTCGAGGTTCATGAGGGCGAGGACCTGACCGAGCATGCCCGCGCCATCAAGGGACCGGATGAAATACTGGCCATGCGCGCCTCCTGCCACTCTTGCGAAATGGCGATGTACGAGATGGAGGATTTTGCCCGCAGCCAAATCCCCGGAGGCACTGTGTCGGAAGATGACGTCTGGGCCGTGCTGCATGCCGAGAACATCAAGCGCGGCGGCGAATGGATCGAGACCCGGCTGCTGGCCTCTGGCCAACGCACCAACCCGTGGTTCCAGGAATGCGGCCCGCGGATTTGCCAGGACAACGAAATTCTGGCCTTTGATACCGACCTGATCGGTGCGTACGGCATTTGTTGCGACATCTCGCGGACATGGTGGATCGGCGACGCCGCCCCGCGGCCCGACATGATCGAGGCGATGAAGCACAGCGTGGAACATATCCAGACCAATATGGAGATGCTGAAACCCGGCGTGGCGATCCGCGATCTGACGATGAACACCCATGTGCTGCACGAGAAATACCAAGACCAGAAATACGGCTGTCTGATGCACGGTGTCGGGCTGTGTGACGAGTGGCCGCTGGTCGCCTACCCCGACAAATATGTCGAGGGGGCGTTTGATCATGAGCTGCAACCCGGCATGGCGATCTGCGTCGAGGCGTTGGTGGGTGAGGTCGGCGGCGACTTCTCCATCAAGCTGGAAGATCAGGTGATCATCACCGAGGACGGCTATGAAAATCTGACCAAATACCCGTTCGACCACAGGCTCATGGGCGGCTAAGCGTCTGAAAGATGGGGGATCACGGGCGTTAAATCCTGCTCACCATCTCGTGACTTTGAGCCCCTCCGCGTTGCTATGCTGGCGTGATGCCCCCATCGTTGGTGCCAACAAAGGATTGAAGTAGATGGCCACCGAACGATTCACCTTCACCGGACATTCCGGCGACGAACTTGCTGCGCGACTGGACCTGCCTGAGGGTCCAATTCTGGCCACGGCGCTTTTTGCGCATTGCTTTACGTGCTCGAAAGACATTCCGGCGGCCCGGCGCATCGCGTCCCGGCTGGCCAATATGGGCATCGCGGTGCTGCGGTTCGACTTCACGGGCTTGGGTCATTCCTCCGGCGAGTTCGCGAACACCACATTCAGCTCGAATGTCGAGGACCTGTCGCTTGCTGCGGCCGAACTGGCAAAGCGCGACATGGGGCCGGAGCTGTTGATCGGCCATTCGCTGGGCGGGGCCGCGATTATCGCGGCTGCCGAACATGTGCCTCAAGCCCGCGCGGTGGTGACTATTGGCGCGCCGTTTGACCCAGAACATGTCACCCATAACTTCGGCGGCGCGGTCGAAGAGATCAAATCCAAAGGGGCTGCCGAAGTGCAATTGGGCGGTCGCCCGATCAAGATCGGCGCAGGTTTTCTGGAAGACGTCGCGCAAAGCCGCCTTGAAGAGGCATTGCGCCACCTGAACAAATCCCTTCTCGTGCTGCACGCGCCCCTTGACCAGACCGTGGGCGTGGAAAACGCCACGCAGATTTTCGTCCATGCCAAGCACCCCAAGAGCTTCATCACGTTATGTGATGCCGACCACCTGATCACCCGCGAGGCAGATGCCGAATACGCCGCCGACGTGATCGCCGCCTGGTCGTCCAAATATCTCGACCTGCGCCCGCCTGCGCCGCCCATTGGCGCGCCTGAAGGCGTGTTGCGGGTGCGCGAAGCAGACCCCAACGGGTACCTGCAAGACATCAATCTGGGCCATAAGTTTCACATGCAGGCCGACGAGCCGGTGGCCTATGGCGGCACGGATAAGGGAATGACGCCCTACGGTTTCCTGTCGGCCGGTCTGGGGGCATGTACCTCGATGACGATCCGGATGTATGCGCGGCGCAAGAAATGGCCGATGACCCATGTCTGGGTGGACGTCAAACACGATGCCATGCATGCGCAGGACGCCGATGGCGGCCACTCAAAGATCGACCGCTTCGTGCGCGAAATCCATATCGAAGGCGATCTGGACGAGGAACAACGCGCCCGCCTGCTAGAGATTGCTGACCGCTGCCCCGTCCATAAAACGCTGGAAAGCGCCGCAGAGATCGAGACGCGGCTGGTCGACTGATCCAGAACTCGCCAAGGCCCTCAGAAACGAGCGACGTGCGCTTGTTCTGCGCCTGTGATATACTAACTTCGAATGAACCAGCGCGCCCGCGTTTTGAATCTGCAGCACGCTGACGTTTCACCCAGCCCTCCTGCGCTGCGCGGTTGGTTCGGGCGTTTTGACGAGTGTAAGGAGACTGCCATGCTCACCCCCAAACTTCTTCTGTCCGCTCTTGCGACCTCCGTGGCGCTTGCCGGTTCTGTGACGACCCCCGTGATGGCCCAAAGTGCCAAGCCGCAAGTCAAACAGAAGGTTGCCGCGAAAGCCGCCAAACCCCGCGCTGCCCGTGTCAAAGGCACCGTCAGCCGGGTCTGTGCGCCCGGGCAAGTTCGTAAGGCCGGCCATTGCGCCAGCCGGGGCAGCGTCACCGATGGCTCCTTGCGCCATCCGGTTATTCTGATGCCCGGCCAGCGCTTTGAAAGCGCCATGCCTGCGATGGTGAACCCCGCCGCCGTCGACCTGCCGCCGCTGGAGGCCGCCACATATTACCAGATCGGCAATCGGGTGATCTCTGTCGATAATGAAAGCCGGGTGATCCTGAACGTGGTGGAAATCGCAGGGGGTTAACCCCCGCGTCCCACCTACTCTGCCGCGATCTTCTTCTTGGGCTTCTTCGCCGTTTTTGGCGTCAGCATGTCCTTGAGGTAGTGCCCGGTATAGGAGCCCTCGACCTTAGCCACTTGCTCGGGCGTGCCTTTGGCGACGATCTTGCCGCCGCCATCGCCACCCTCGGGACCAATGTCGATGATGTGATCGGCGGTTTTGATCACGTCGAGGTTGTGCTCGATCACGATGCAGCTGTTGCCTTGGTCGACCAGCTCGTGGAGCACTTCGAGCAACTTGCGCACGTCTTCGAAATGCAAGCCGGTGGTCGGCTCATCCAGAATGTAAAGCGTCTTGCCGGTGGAGGATTTGGCAAGCTCCTTGGACAGCTTGACGCGCTGCGCCTCACCGCCTGAGAGCGTCGTGGCCTGCTGACCCACCTTGATGTAGCCCAAGCCCACCCGCATCAGCGCGTCCATTTTGGAACGGATCGACGGCACGGCCTTGAAGAACTCCTGCCCATCTTCGACGGTCATATCCAGCACGTCGGCGATGGACTTGCCTTTGAACTTCACCTCCAGCGTTTCGCGGTTGTAGCGCGCGCCGTTGCAGGTCTCGCAGGTGACATAAACATCGGGCAGGAAGTGCATCTCGATCTTGATGACGCCGTCGCCCTGACAGGCCTCGCAGCGCCCGCCCTTGACGTTGAAGCTGAACCGCCCGGGCTTGTAGCCGCGGGCCTTGGCCTCTGGCAGCCCGGCGAACCATTCGCGGATCGGGGTGAAGGCCCCGGTATACGTGGCCGGGTTCGAGCGCGGCGTGCGCCCGATGGGCCGCTGGTCAATGTCGATCACCTTGTCGAGCTGTTCCAGCCCTTGGATCGTCTCGCATGGCGCAGGCGTCTGCCGCGCGCCGTTCAGCCGCATGGAGGCAGTCTTGAACAGCGTCTCAATGGTCAACGTGGACTTGCCGCCGCCTGAGACGCCGGTGACGCAGACAAACTGGCCCAGCGGAAAATCAGCCGTGACGTTTTGCAGGTTGTTGCCGGTCGCCTTCTTGACCGTCAGCTTCTTGCCATTGCCCTTGCGCCGCTTGGCCGGCACCGCGATCTCACGCTTGCCGGTCAGGTATTGCCCGGTGATCGAGTTGGGGTTGCCCGCCACCTCATCCGGTGTGCCTTTGGCGGTGATTTCGCCACCATGCACACCTGCGCCCGGGCCAATGTCGAAGACGTAGTCGGCCTCGCGAATGGCCTCCTCGTCATGCTCGACAACGATCACCGTGTTGCCTTGGTCACGCAGGTTCTTCAGCGTCGTCAGCAGCCTGCCATTGTCGCGTTGATGCAACCCGATAGAGGGCTCGTCGAGCACGTAGAGCACACCCGTCAGCCCCGAGCCAATTTGAGAGGCCAGCCGGATACGCTGCGACTCCCCACCGGACAGCGTTCCGGAATTGCGCGACAGCGTCAGATATTCGAGCCCCACATTGTTCAGGAAGCCCAGCCGCTCGCGAATTTCCTTGAGGATGGCTTTGGCGATCTCGTTCTTCTGCTTGGTCAGGTTCTGCGGCACGCTTTCGCACCACTCGAACGCCTCGCGGATCGACATCTGCACCACTTGGCCCACATGCAGCAGCGCGTCAGGCTTTGAGGCCGGCCCGATCTTCACCGCCAGCGCCTCCTGCTTCAGACGGTAGCCTTCACAGGTCCCGCAGGGGCGGTTGTTCTGGTAGCGCTCGAACTCTTCGCGGATCCACGAGCTGTCGGTTTCGCGGTAGCGCCGCTCCATGTTGGGGATCACCCCTTCAAAGCTGCGCGTGACTTGGTAAACGCGCCCGCCCTCATCGTAGCGGAACGGGATTTCATCATCGCCGGAGCCATAGAGGAAGACCTGCTTCACATGCGCGTCGAGGTCCTTCCAAGGTGTGTTCTTGTCAAACTCGTAATGTTTCGCAATCGCTTCGATGGTCTGCAAAAAGTAAGGTGACTTGCCCTTGCGCCACGGCGCCAGCGCACCGTCATAAAGCTTCAGTGTCGCATCCGGCACCACCAGACGTTCGTCGAAGAACAGCTCTACCCCCAGCCCGTCGCAGCTTGGGCAGGCCCCGAAGGGCGCGTTGAAGGAAAACAGCCGCGGCTCGATCTCGGGGATGGTGAAGCCCGATGTCGGGCAGGCGAATTTCTCGGAGAATGTAAAACGTTCCGGTTCACCTTCCTCGTCCGCCTTCTGGGCAATTTCCAGAATGGCAATGCCGTCGGCCAGGTCCAGCGCGGTGCGGAAACTGTCCGCCAGCCGGGTCTCTAACCCCTCGCGCACCACGATCCGGTCCACCACCACGTCGATGTCATGACGAAACTTCTTGTCCAGCGTGGGCGGTGCGTCCAGCTCGTAGAACTCCCCATCCACCTTGACCCGCTGAAAGCCCTGCTTGGCCAGTTCTGCGAACTCCTTGCGGTATTCGCCCTTGCGGTCGCGCACGATCGGAGCCAGCAAATAGCCGCGCGTGCCGTCCTCCATGGCCATCGTGCGGTCGACCATATCTTGGACCTGCTGCGCCTCGATGGGCTTGCCGGTGGCAGGCGAATAGGGCGTGCCAACGCGGGCATAGAGCAGCCGCATATAGTCATAAATCTCGGTGACGGTACCCACGGTAGAGCGGGGGTTCTTCGAGGTGGTCTTCTGCTCAATCGAGATCGCAGGCGACAGCCCCGCGATATGATCCACATCCGGCTTTTCCATCATGTCGAGGAATTGCCGCGCATAAGCAGACAGCGATTCCACGTAGCGACGCTGCCCCTCGGCATAGATCGTGTCAAAGGCCAGCGAGGACTTGCCAGAGCCCGACAGCCCGGTGATCACCACCAGCTGGTCGCGCGGAATGTCGACGTCGATATTCTTGAGATTATGCTCGCGCGCGCCGCGTACTTCGATGTTTTTCAGCTCGGCCATGGTCCACCCCAAACAGCAATCCCGCCAGAGATAGCCTTCCTTGCGGGGAATGCCACCGGGTTAACAGAACGTAAAGAGAACATCCACAGATTTATTTGATCCGCGCCGCCAGCGCGCGGGTCGCGCCCAGACCCAGCAAGCAAAAGGCTGTCAGGATCGCGCAGATCAGCGCCAACCCGCCGCCATCCAGCGCCAACACAAAGATCGGCGTGCCCAAAGTGGTACCCACATTGCCCAGCTGCGCTATGCCGCCTGTGGCCCGCGCCCGGTCAGTGGCTGTGGCGTTGAAATGCGGGATGGAGGCAAAAGAGCCCGCAGGGATCAGCGCCATCACGAAGAACAGCACAAAGAGAGGCCAAAGCGCAGGCGACAGGACCCAAACCAGCCCGGTGGCCAAAGCCGTCAGCGCAAACCCCACGGCGACGAGGATGTCAGGGGCGACGCGCTTGGCCAGCATCCCGCCCCAAAGCGTCCCCGCGATGGAGATAAGCGGCAGCGCGGTGATCACCCAAACGGGCAAGGCCAACGCAATCGGCAGCACCGCCAGCAGCGCAATGTAGAGGATCGTGTACCACACGAACCCCGCCCCGGGGATCAGCAGCCGCGGCGTGGTATAGATCACCCGGTGCTCCGCCCAGTAGGAAACCTTTACGGGTTCACTGATACGCCTCTTCGGCAAAAGCGGATAAAGCAACGCCGCCATGATCAGCATCCCCGCGCCATGCCCGACCAAGACCAGCGGCAGGCCGCCTTGTCCCAACACCCAGGGCAGGATCGCCGCAAGGATCGCCATGGATATCCCGAAGAACGCAGCCCAGATGCCCATCACAAACGGCCTGTCGGCGTCACTGGAAATGCTGGCCATCAAGGTGGGCGTGGCCACGACAATCGCCAGATGTGCGATCCCTTCGAGCACGCGCAGAAACGCAAAGGCAGCCATTGGCGGGATCATCGCCTGCAGCAAAGACAGCGCCCCGCCCGCAAGTAACGCCCCGATGATCGACCGCGTCACCCCGACGCGGGCCACGACAGAGCCTGCAACTGCGCCCAGGACGATGCCCACGATCCCAACGATGGAAATCAGCACCGGCACGAATGCGCCGCCGCTCGGGTAGGTCTCGCGCAGCACCTGCAGGGTCAGCGTCAGCTTGCCGAACTGCGCCGCCGCGAACAGCCCCGCCAAAAGCAGCATGAACACCAGCAGCCAGTTGGTCCGTTGAGGTGCGCTCATACTTCCCATGTTCAAAAATATCCCGGGGGGAGTCGCGTCAGCGACGGGGGGCAGGCCCCCCGCCTTGGCGACGACGATAGTCGGCGCAATGTCCTAGAAGTGGATTGCCCGCCCATATGCGTCCAGCACGCTTTCATGCATCATCTCCGACAGGGTCGGATGCGGGAAGACGGTGTTCATCAGGTCTTCTTCCGTGGTCTCCAACGCGCGGCCTACGACATAGCCCTGGATCAGCTCGGTCACTTCCGCGCCGACCATATGGGCGCCCAGCAGCTCGCCGGTCTTGGCGTCAAAAATGGTCTTCACCATGCCTTCCGGCTCGCCCAGCGCAATCGCCTTGCCGTTGCCGATAAACGGGAAGCGGCCGACCTTGATATCGAGCCCCATTTCCTTGCATTTCGCTTCTGTGTACCCCACGGAGGCCACCTGCGGGTGGCAATAGGTACAGCCTGCAATCGCCTCTGGGCGCACAGGGTGGACGTTGTTCTTGCCCGCGATCAGTTCGGCCACCATGACGCCTTCATGGCTGGCTTTATGCGCAAGCCATGGCGCACCCGCCAGATCGCCAATCGCAAAGACACCGTCAACGCCGGTGCGGCAATAGGCATCGACCACCACATGGGTGCGGTCAACTTTGACGCCCATCTCTTCAAGCCCGAGGTCCTCGACATTGCCGACGATCCCAACGGCAGAGATCACGGTGTCGAACTCTTGTTTCTCGACTTTGCCGCCCACTTCAATATGCGCGGTGACCTTCCCTTTGGCGCGATCAAGCTGTTTGACCATCGCCTTCTGCATGATCTTCATGCCCTGCTTCTCGAATGCTTTCTTGGCGAAGGCAGAGATCTCTTCATCTTCTACCGGCAGCACGCGGTCCATCACCTCGACCACTGTCGTGTCCGCGCCGAGCGTGTTGTAGAAGCTGGCAAACTCGATGCCGATTGCGCCCGAGCCAATCACCAGCAGCTTTTTGGGCATCCGCGCCGGTGTCAGCGCGTGTTTGTAGGTCCAGACCAGATCGCCATCGGCTTCGAGCCCCGGCAATTCACGAGCACGGGCGCCTGTGGCCAGCACGATGTTCTTGGCGCTGAGCTCTTCTGTGCCTTTCTCGGTCTTGACCGAGATCTTGCCTTTTCCGACCAGCTTGGCCTCGCCCATGATCGTTTTGATCTTGTTCTTCTTCATCAGGTGGCCAATGCCGCCAGAAAGCTGCCCCGCCACGCCGCGCGAGCGCTTCACCACCGCGTCGAGATCATAGTCAATCCCGTCAGCTTTCAGGCCGAACTCCTTGGCGCGGTGCATCAGGTGAAACACTTCCGAGCTGCGCAACATCGCTTTCGTCGGGATACAGCCCCAGTTCAGGCAGATACCGCCCAGATGTTCGCGCTCCACAATGGCCACGTTCAGTCCCAGCTGTGCGCCCCGGATCGCGGCCACATAGCCGCCCGGTCCGGCACCAATCACAACAAGGTCAAATGTTTCAGAGGCCATGACGTTTCTCCCAATCTCGAAAAGCCGCGAAGGCGGCTAAAATAGTTTAACGCTAAACTATTTGTCGGGGTTCCATAAAGCAACCGGGCGCGCGCTTAACCCTGCCATGCGCGAAACGCATAACCCGTGTACGTCCCTCTTGAGAGATATGACTTACGCGGTGGCCTGCAACTCGCGCACGGTTGCGCCGTAGCCGCCTGCAGCGAGGAAGGCCTCTTCGGTCTCCAGCGTGCGGCGTTCCAACGCTTCATTGCGGAACGGGAAGCGGCCAAAGCGGCGGATCACGTCGCGATGCGCCTGCGCATGAAGCAGGTTGCTGCTATCTTCACCCTCCATACGTGTGGTGAACATGCGGATGCAGCGCTCCTGATCCGAGATACATTCCGAATGCATCATCGGCATATAGAAAAATTGTCGGGCCGGGCCGTCGATCTTCAGGTCCCAGTTGCGGTCCACCGCGATCTTGGACAGGGCCAAAGCCGCGCGGTCGGTGGCGAAGGCCTTGGCCGTGCCGCGATACATGTTGCGTGGAAATTGATCCGTCAGGATCAAATAGGCCAGAGCGCCGCTTGGGTAGGTCATCCACAGCGACAAGGCCCCTTCCCTTGCGCGCTCCCATGTCGGCTCGAAGCGTTTGCGAATATTCGCGTCCAGCGCGTCGCTTTGGTCGTACCAGCCTGCTGGCCCAACTTCATCTAACCAAAAACTCAGTACATCTTCAGGTCTAGCCACAGCGTCCTCCGTTACGACAGGCCCCCGCACACCTTAACAAGGCGTTACCGAAGCGTTGCAAGCAAATCGGCGTCACGCAAGGGTTTTTCTGCACAATGGCTCCCCCGCAGCGATATCGTGACATTCATGACAAAGTGTTTCGGCCAATCACGCGGCCAATCACGCGGGTGGGTTCGGGTCGCCCTCTGGGTCCTTGCCCTCTGACCAGCTCTCATCTGCGTCTTCATCCAGATCGGAATAGTATTCCTGTGCCACCTCGGCCGCGATGGCCATGCCGGCGGCCGTGACAGGTGCAAAGGGCGTCGGATCGTAGGCGTCTGCCTCCACCGCATATAGCGACTCGCGCCGGGTCATCCGGTAGGCGCCGTATACGGCGATGGCCACCATCAAGACGATGATCACTGACCAGAAACCGCCGGGGCCAAACTGCGTCATGATCCAGCCGATCAGCACCGGGCCGCCCACTGCGCCCAGACCGTTGACGAATATAAACCCACCCGAGGCCGCGGCCATGTCGTCAGGCTCTAAGTAGTCGTTGGTATAGGCGATCAGCAGCGCATAAAGCGGGTTGGACATCCCGCCCAGCACAAAGGCGGAGACACACAGCGCCCAGAACTGGCTTGCCAGAAGCCAGCCCATGGCTGCCGATAACGCCCCGATGAGCGACACGCCGATGATCAGAACCCGGCGGTCCATGCGGTCAGACAGGAAGCCGATGGGATATTGCAGCACCATCGCGCCGACAAAAATGGCCGAGATGAAAATCGAGATTTGTCCGACGCTCAGCCCGATCTGGGTAGCGTAGACCGCCGACATCCCGAACTGCGCCGCAAAAACGCTGCCCAGAAGGAACATGCCAACGAAGCCCAAGGGGGAGCGGTGGTAGAGGTCCAGCAGCCCCATGGATTTGGTCGTGTCAAAACTTGGTGTCGGGGCCACGGAGAGCAAAATCGGCGCGAAGGAAATCGAAACCAGCACCGACGGGATCACAAACAGTATCCAGCCCGCCGGGTCGGCGACGTTCAGCAGGCCCTGCGCCGCGATGATGCCCAGCATCTGCACCATCATATAGACCGACAATGTTTGCCCGCGCGTGTCGTTTGTGGCCGCATTGTTCAGCCAGCTTTCCGCGGTCACATAGAGGCCCGAGAAGCAGAACCCGACCAGAACGCGCAAGAGGATCCATGCCGTGGGATGGGCGATTGCCGGGTACAGGATAAGCGCGGCAGACACCAAGCTGCCCAGCGCTGCAAACACCCGCACATGGCCCACGCGGCGGATGAAATCTGGCGCCAGTCGTGAACCGCCCAAAAAGCCCAGGAAGTAGGCCGAGGTGATCAGCGACAAATCAAGTGTCGTGAAACCTTCCAACGCGCCGCGCACACCCATCATGGTGCCCTGCATCCCGTTGCCCACCATCAGGAACATCATTCCCAGCAGCAGCGCCCAGGCATTGCCAATCACTCTGAACATCGCGTCGACACCTTTCGGCTATGGCGTTGGAAACGCCAATGAGATTCGGATGCGTCTGAGCGCAATCATCGCCCCTCTACGCCCGTCTTTCGCGCCCCGCAACGACCAATTGAGTGTCGCGTCTGACACGCCTTCAAGGGATCAGAAGAGAGCTGTCGCCGTAAGAGAAAAACCGGTACTCCTGTGCGACCGCATGCGCGTAAATCTCGCGCATCCGGTCCTGCCCCATCAAGGCAGAGACCAGCATCAGCAGTGTTGACTTCGGCAGGTGGAAATTGGTCATCAGCGCGTCGGTCAGCTGGAACGCGAAGCCCGGGTAGATGAAGATATCCGTCTCCCCCACCCATGGAGCGATGGTGCCCCTGCCCGTTGCCGCCGTCTCGATCAGCCGCAAAGCGGTGGTGCCCACCGGGATCACCCGCGCCCCGCGCGCCTTCGCCGCGTTGATCTGGGCGGCGGTTGCGTCGTCGACCTGTCCCCATTCAGCATGCATTTTGTGGGTGGTCACGTCCTCCACCTTGACGGGCAGGAAAGTGCCCGCGCCAACATGCAATGTGACCTCGGCAAATTCCACGCCTCGGGCTTTCAGCGCTTCCAGCAGCGGTGCATCAAAATGCAGCGAGGCCGTGGGGGCCGCGACCGCGCCTTGGTGTTTGGCAAAGGCCGTCTGGTAGTCTTCCTTGTCCTGCGCGTCAGCCGCGCGTTTGGCGGCAATATACGGGGGCAGCGGCATCTGGCCGGCTTGTGCCAAAGCTGCGTCAAACGCCTCTCCCTGCAGGTTGAAGTACAGCACGCCCTGCCCGTCCACCCGGTCAATCAGCGTGGCAGACAGGCCTGCGTCAAAGGCGATCTCTTCCCCGTCGCGCACCTTGCGCAGCGGCTTGATCAACGCCCGCCAATGGCCTTGGGTATCCGGGCTCAGCAGCGTCACCTCGATCTTGGAGACATTGCCTTCGCGGGTCCGCGTCCCAAACAGACGCGCGGGGATCACTTTGGTGTTGTTGAGCACCAGCAGGTCACCGAGCTGCAACATCTCCGGCAGGTCATGGACGTGGCGGTCTTCTACTGTATCCCCCGATGCCAGCAGCATCTTCGCGGCACTTCGCGGCGACACGGGCCGCGTGGCGATCAGCCGCTCGGGCAGCTCAAAGTCGAAATCATCAAGTTTCATCGGGTCAGGTCTGCGATCTGTCAGTTCTGCGGTTGCTGTGGGGGCGGGCGGCGGAAAATCTCGCGAAACCGGCCCGGGGTAAAGACCGATAGCGGGTTCACACCCACTTTCGGCGCATCTGCCGCACCTGCCAGCGTGTAGTTGAACCCGAAAAGCCCCTCGCCGCGTTTCGAGAACAAGAATCCCAGAGGTCGGTTCACCAGATAAAGCGGCGAAACCACGCCCTGCATCTGCATCCGCCGCTGCGTGGTGGAATAGACACCGTCCATGGTGATGCCCATGGAGGGTCCTACCGCACGGCTTTCGCGCAACCGTACCCCGCCGGGGGACAGGGTGAAGTAGGCCTCCACCTCCGAGAATAGGATGCCATCGCCAGAGAGCTGCTCCAACAAGCCGATGACCGACAAGGCCGACAGCAAATCCGCCAAAGCGGGCGCGTCCTTGATGCGGGTGTTGGCCACGGATAGCTGCCCGTTGAACTCCCCAGCCCGGCCTGTGGGCTGCAGCACGAGGTTCATCTCTCCGCCCCGCGCGTTGCGGAAAATGCCGGTGGAGCGGATCACCCCGCCCCCATCTGCCGAGCCCACACGCACTGCGAGGCCCCGCTCCGTCGGCACGACCGTCCCGTTGATCACAGCCGACCCGTTGATATTGCCGGTGAATGTGCCGTCCAGACCCCGCTCGTTGCGGAACCGACCCCGGAAATTGTCGATGCGGATATCATCCGTCACGATCAGGCTATCGAGCGCCAAATCCAGCGGCGGGCCACCTTGCCCCGCGTTGCGCCCTGAACCCACGCCAAACTGCCGAATATCGACCGTGCCGCCCCGCACGAGCAATTGCACCGGGGTGCCGCGCCCGCGCCCGACCACCTCGACCCGGCTGTTGAGCCGTCCGCTGACTTGCAGTGGACTAAAGACCGCGCGGTCCAAACCGCCGCCGGGGCGCAGGGTCACGCTGCCTGAGGCTTCAAGCCCCGCGCCCGCCACCTCCAGCGCGCGCACCTGTGGCTGCTCTCCCAACGTGGCGGCGAGCCGCAGCGAGCCGTTCTGATCCGGCGTTTTGCGCCAGCCCAGCGCCTCGATGCTCAGCCCTACGCCGCGCAGGTTCGAGGTTAATTCCAGTTCGGGCGGGACGCCCTTATCTAGCGACAAGGTGAAGTTGCCCTGCCCCCGGCCAGACACGCTGCCGTCGGGGAGGTCGATCTCGAAGGTTCTCAGGGCTGCCTGCGTCAGCTCGATCGTTCCGGTGATTTGCGAGCTGTCCGGGCTCTCCGGTCCCAGGGCGCGTTGCCAGGCAACGGTGATCGGCACACCGTCCAACGCCGCGCCACCCTCTATGGCCAGCACCCCGTCACCCGCGACCAGCGACAGCGCCTCTGATGTCACCACACGGCCCGGCACCAGCTCTGTCGAGCTGAGGTTGCGCAGATCCGCCGCCACATCGTAGCGCACGTCTTCAACCAGCAGGTCCTTGGCCAGCGGCAAGTACAAGTTCGCCGTGACATCAGCCTGCCCGTCCGCAAGCTCCGTGCTCAGGTCGGATTTGCTCAGAAACTCAAACGGCTCTTCATCCAGAAGCGCCAAGGCTGCCGTCATCGGGCCACGGGCACGCAGCGCGATCTCGGCGTCGGGGATATTCTTGTCCACGTCTGGGATCTGCATCACCGTGCCAGTCATATCCAGCTGCTCGCCATTGGGAGCGGTGACGTAGCCCTCATGCAACGCAAGGGTCAGCGCGTTCTTGGCGATGGTGACGTAGCCCCGCCCGCCCTCGACCTGCGGCAGAGTCTTCATGTAGCGCACCGCCGCATTGTCGAAATCAAAGGTCACGGCTGCGTCGGGCGGTGCGCCGGGGCGCACCCGGATCGCGGCAGCGGCATTCTTCAGATTGCCCGAGCGCACATTGTCGGTCAGCCAGTCGCGGGTGTTTTGCACCGCCGAGGTCGGCCAAAGAGACAGCAGGTCGCCTTGCGCGATCTGCCCCAGCTTCGCATCCACCGAAGCGATCCAGCCCGCGTCGTCAATCGACACTTTGCCGCCCGCAACAATTTCCGTGTCCGCGCCGCGCAAAACCAGCTGCCCGATATCCGCAGTCAAGTCATTGGGGCGATACCGCAGGTCGGCCTGCCCCTCGCTGAACCGCACCGGGGTCTCGAAAATGCCTTCGGGGTCCAGCAAGATGTTGGCCAGCCGGATTTGCATCAGCAAAGTCTCGGGAATGCCTGCCTCGAAATCCTTCAGGTCGGCATGTCCCTGCCCCGACAAACGCAGCTCGGGCGCGTCGATCTCAAGCCCTTCAAGATGCAGCCGCTGCGTGGCCGAGCTGAAACGCACAGACGTCGTTGCGCTGTTCAAAGGCAATGCTTTGGCCTGCGGTGCGGGCTGCACAAAGCCGCGCCCGATATCGAGACCGCCAGAAAAGCTGACCAACTCGCCTTCCGTCCCGAATTCCGTTGTCAGAGTACCGTCCACCGGCGCGTCCAGCAGCGACAGGAAGTTGAGCGTGCTGACCTGCTCGGCCACGTCGCGCACGCGCAGCTGCGAGAACTCCGCTTCAAACCGCCCGCCGCCCGCGCCCTTGGCCTTATCCGCCGACAGGACCAGCGTCGCAGGTGCCTCGCCATCCATCGCCAAGTCGAAGGCCACCTCAAGCGCTAGGAATTTCTCCTCATTGATCAGCTCAAGCTGACCGTCTTGGATCGAGAACTCGCGCCCGGCCCGCTGGTCATCCAGCGTCAGGGTCACGCCGCTCACTGTGATATCTTCCAGCTCCCGCAAAGCGGGGTTGGCAAAAAGCTCATCCACCAATGCGATGGCCTCGGCCACGGAATTGGCCGCCAGATCGCCACCACCCGTCAGGTCGCTGCCAAAGGCAAAGGCGAACTGCCCGTCAGGGTTTCGGGTCAGGTTCACGCGGGCGTCTTTGACCCGCAGGGTCTCAAGCGCGATACGGCCCTGAAGCAGTTCCGACGTGTCCACCTGCACCTGGAGGCTTGGCAATGCCATCAGCGGCGCAGTCGGAGAGCCGCGCATCCGCACGCCTTGCAGCTCGACAGTGGGTCGCAATTGGTCGTCCAGAAGCCCCACACGGATGCCTGCAATCTCCAGCCCCGGCCCCGCGATCTGCGCGTTGATCCGCGCCTCTGCTTCCTCTGTCGCCCAATCGGGCAAAGCAACGGAGCGGCCCATCACCATCACAATCGCCACCATCACCACGGCGGCGACAAAGCTGACAAGCGCCGTGCCGATGGACAAAAACACCCAGCGCTTGCGGGTTCGACGCCGTTTCTTCTTCACTTCGCCGGGGTTGCCGCCGGGCAAAGGAGGCGCAAGGTCCACGCCCTCGGCGTTGTCCTCAGCGACGCTGTCCTTTGCGTCCAAATCCTTTGGGTCTTGCTGCGCCATCGGGCCCCGTCTGCTACCGCCCCGCCGCGGCAATCTTACGTTGCATCGCTTTACGGGGTTTAACTTTGTTTATACTGCCCTAGCTTGCCGTCACATCACTTTTTCTCAGGCCTCACAAAAAAGGACACCGATACAATGCTTGATCAAGGCGATATGGCCCCCGATTTCACCCTGCCCCGCGACGGCGGTGGCACCGTGTCCCTGTCCGCGCTGCGCCCCGGGAAGGTGGTGGTGTTCTTCTATCCCAAAGACGACACGCCCGGCTGCACCAAAGAAGCGATCGGCTTCACGGAGCATCTCGATGCGTTCAAGGCGGCGGGCTGCGAGGTCATCGGCATCTCCAAGGACACAGCCGCCAAGCATGACAAGTTTCTGGCCAAACATGATCTGGGCGTGATCCTTGCCTCCGACGCAGAAGACCAGACCTGCGAGGCCTACGGCGTGTGGAAAGAGAAAAGCATGTACGGCAAAACCTATATGGGGATTGAGCGCTCGACATTCTTGATTGGCGGCGACGGTAAAATCCTGAACGCATGGCATAAAGTGCGCGTGCCCGGCCATGTGGAAGCCGTGCTGGAGGCCACGCAAAACGCATGAGCCTCAGCTTGCGAGACATGGCGGTCGACGTGCTTACGACCCCGGATGCCCATGCCAAGGTGGCGCGCAGCCGCGCTCATGCGGCGCGGTGGCAGGCGGCCCGTGCGGCGGGCGAGGATATTGCGCTGGGCCATGCCACACCGCCCGACGCCCCGTCCCGGCCCGATGCGCCCGAATTGCTTTCGCCGCGTGACGTGCCGCATCGCAAGCCCGGAACGCCGGAGGGGCGCATCGCGATGCTGCATGCCATCGCCCATATCGAGCTGAACGCAGTCGATCTGCATTGGGACATTATCGCGCGGTTCCCGGATACGCGGTTCCCGATGGGCTTCTACGATGACTGGGTGAAGGCGGCGGACGAGGAATCCAAGCATTTCGGGCTGCTCTCCGATTGCCTGAAACGGCATGGTAGCTTCTACGGCGCGTTGCCCGCCCATGCGGGTATGTGGCAGGCCGCCAGTGACACGGCCTCCGACATAATGGGCCGTCTGGCCGTGGTGCCGATGGTGCTGGAGGCACGCGGTCTTGATGTGACGCCGGGCATGATCGCACTTTTCAAGCAGGCCAAGGACAAAGACACCGTCTCGGCGCTTGATGTGATCTATGCCGAAGAGGTCGCGCATGTGGCCTATGGGTCGAAATGGTTCCACTTTCTGTGCGGCCGAGAGGACCGCGACCCCAAAGAAGCCTTTCACAGCCTCGTGCAGCGCTACTTCCACAGCCAGCTGAAACCGCCCTTCAACGAAGAAAAACGCGCGGAAGCGGGCATCGCGCCAGACTTCTATTGGCCTCTCGCACAGACCCCGCCTGCCCTGAGTTGACGTGAAGCTACGGCGCGTCAACTTAAGCCCGGAAGTCGCTCTGCCGTCAGCAAAAAGTCGCTAGTCGGGCAAAAAAACGAACCCAAAATCTTGCGACATGGGGCCCAAACTTCTATGCACGACGGGTGCGTGCCACATTCGTGTGGGGACACGAGGCATGCATAAGACTGCTGGGTATGGGACAAACGGGGCCGGAACATTGCAAAAACGACTGCTCGATACGCTGAACACAGCGTTAGAACGCCACCTGCCGGAACAACGGATGTTCCTGAAATCCGAGAGCGGCACGCGGTTCATCCGCCTGCGGCCCGCCACCTCTGCGGCGATCCTTGCCGGTGGCGCGTTGCTGATGAGCTGGACCATTGTGGTCACCGCGATTTTCCTGATGGACGCCATCAGCTCGGGCAACCAGCGTGAACAGGCCCAGCGCGAACGCGCGATCTACGAAGCCCGCCTGAACGCACTGAGCCAGGAACGTGACGACCGCGCCTCCGAATCTGCTGCCGCGCAGGAACGGTTCTTTGTGGCGCTTGATCAGGTCTCCAACATGCAAAGCGAACTGCTGGCCTCCGAGGACCGCCGCACCGAGCTGGAAACCGGCATCGAGGTGATCCAGAAAACCCTGCGCCGCACCATCAAGGAACGGGACGCCGCACGCGGCGCGCATGAAACCCTGCTGGCCGAGATCGAAGAAGGTGCCGAGGGCACAAACCCCACACTGGCCCGCGCACAAACGGCAGACGGCTCCGTCGCCTTCCTGACCGCCGCGCTGGAGAAAACCGCCGCCGAGCGTGACGAGGCGATCAAGTTCTCCTCCGAGGCCGAGCAGATCGTGTCCGACCTGCAATTTGAAATGGACCTCAACGAGGACCGCAACAACCGCATTTTCCAACGTCTTGAAGAGGCAGTGACCGTGTCGCTTGAGCCGCTCGACAAGATGTTCCGCGCCGCCGGCATGCCGACAGAGCGCATCCTTGACGAGGTCCGCCGTGGCTATTCGGGCCAAGGCGGCCCGCTCTTGCCAGTGACAAAGTCGACCTCCGGCGGGGCATCCATCCCTGACAGCACATCGCTGCGTGCCAATACGCTTCTAAAAGAGCTGGACCGCATCAACCTGTTCCGCATCGCAGCCGACAAAACACCCGTCGGCCTGCCCGTGTCCGGTAACTTCCGCTACACGTCTGGTTTCGGCTTCCGCAATGACCCCAAAGGCGCAGGCCGCCGGATGCACTCCGGCGTCGATTTCGCAGCCTCTCGCGGCACGCCCATCAACGCAGCGGCGGACGGTGTTGTGACCTTCGCGGGCTGGCAGTCAGGATATGGTAAACTCATCAAGATACGGCATGCGTTTGGTATCGAAACACGATATGCGCATCTGTCGAAAATTCGGCTGAATGTTGGTCAAAAAGTCTCGCGCGGGGATCGCATCGGTGATATGGGAGCCACTGGACGGGTCACAGGGACGCATCTGCACTATGAGGTGCGGATCAACGGAAACCCAGTGAACCCGATGACTTACATCAAGGCAGGACGCGATGTTTTCTAAAAGCAAGATCAACGAGCCCAACTCTTCCAAAGACGCAGGCGACACTGCGGCCCCGGCGCCCAGCAGCGCGGGTGGCATGGCCCCCAAATCAGACCTCAGCAGCTCAGCGCCTCGCCCGAAAGCCGCGCCGTCTGTGCTGTCCAACGACCTGACAATCACCGGCAACATCAAGACCGTTGGCGATGTGCAGGTGGAAGGCACCGTTGAGGGCGACATCCGGGCGCATCTTCTGACCGTCGGCGAAACCGCCGTCATCAAAGGCGAAATTATCGCTGATGACGTGGTGGTCAATGGCCGCATCGTCGGACGTGTACGCGGCCTCAAAGTCCGGCTGACCTCCACCGCTCGGGTGGAGGGTGACATCATCCACAAGACGATTGCTATCGAATCTGGCGCCCATTTTGAGGGTTCCGTACAGCGCCAAGACGACCCTTTGAATACCGGTGCAACCAAGGCCTCTGCAGCACCAAAAGCAGAGCCCGCAAAAAGCTAGTTGAATGACCCAAACATCGGCCTCCGAGCATATTTCTGGCTCGGAGACTTACACTTTATGCGCCCCTGAAGGGCGAAAATTTATTCTGTTTGCTGCTATTCTTGCTTCCGCCCTCGGATTTATCGACGGGTCAATGGTTGCGATAGCACTTCCGGGGATGCGGGACTCGTTGGTCGCCACGCTGGTTCAGGCTCAATGGATATCGAACGCCTATATGCTGACGCTCTCGGCCCTCATTCTGGTGGGCGGGGCCATTGGCGACCGGTTCGGGCTGGCCAAGGTCTTTGCCGGCGGGATCAGCCTTTTTGTCATTGCCTCCATCGCCTGTGCGCTGGCCCCGACCCCGCAATTTCTCATCGCAGCGCGCGGGGTTCAGGGCATCGGCGCGGCCTTCATGGTGCCAGGCTCGCTGGCGCTGATCTCCCGCGCTTATCCACCTGAAGAGCGTGGCCGGGCCATTGGCATCTGGGCGGCGTCCGCGGCCATCACCGCGGCGCTTGGCCCGATCATCGGCGGGCTGGCTCTGACCTACGGCAACACGGAGACCTGGCGCTGGATCTTTGCCATCAACCTGCCCTTGGGGGGGCTCGCGCTTTTTGTTCTGTGGTCGAAGATCGACCAAGACCCGGCGCAGCCGGAGCGCGGCGTTGATTTCCCCGGCGGCTTCCTCGCGACACTCGGCCTTGGGCTCATCGCATGGGCTTTGACAGGTGCAGAACACGGCGACCTGGTTGATGCCCGCGCGCTGGCTTACGGCGGTGCCGGGTTGTTGGCCTTGGCTGCCTTTATCTGGGTCGAGTCCCGCAGCCCGCATCCGATGATGCCGCTGGACCTGTTCTCCAACCTGCATTTCACCGTGGCCAACATTGTCAGCTTCTTCATCTATTTCTCTTTCTCGACAATCTCGATGTATCTGCCCATGGCCGTAATCGGCGGCTGGGGCATCACAGAGATCGAGGCCTCAGCCGCCTACGCGCCGCTGTCGTTCTTCATCGCCACGCTGTCGGGCCTGTCGGGCCGGATGGCAGACCGCTACGGCCCTGCCCCGCTTTTGGTTGCAGGTTCGCTGGTGCTGGCGGGCGGCTATACTGCGCTGGCCATGGTGGCGCATACGCAGAATTTCTGGGGCGCGGTGGTGCCTGCAATGTGCCTACAGGGCATCGGCATGGCGCTGGTTGTCACGCCGCTGTCCACGGCGGTCATGGGCTCGGTGGAAAGCCACAAGACCGGTACGGCCTCGGGCGTCAACAACGCGGTGACACGCATGGCCGGGCTAATCTCTGTTGCGGCGATGGGCAGCGTGATCGCGGTGACCTACGGCGCGGAGGGCGGCGGTGGCAGCTTCGGCGAATATAACGAGATGCCCAGCCACGCCATGGCCTCCAACGCGGCCTTTGCACGGTTTGCTGCCATTGCTGCCGTGCTCTGCCTGATTGCGGCGGCGATTTCACTGTTTAGCGGCTTCAAAGGCAAACCCGGCCAACTTCGCAAGACCGATGAGGTGGCTGAGAAAAGCCTCTCCAGCGTGGTCTCCTGAGCCGTTAGCCCTGCGCGTCGGCGCGGCTTTTCCCAGACACGTTCTGGGCCAAGGTTTCGGCCATGAACGCGTCCAGATCACCGTCCAGCACACCTTTGGTGTCCGATGTTTCATGGCCCGTGCGCAGGTCTTTGACCATCTGGTAGGGCTGCAGCACGTAGCTGCGGATCTGGTTGCCCCAGCCCGCGTCGCCCTTGTTCTCATGCGCCTCGTTGATCGCCGCGTTCCGGCGGTCCAATTCCATCTGGTAGAGCCGCGATTTCAGCGCCTTCATCGCGATGTCACGGTTCTGGTGCTGCGATTTCTCGGAGCTGGTCACCACAATGCCCGTGGGCTCGTGGGTGATCCGAACTGCCGAGTCCGTGGTGTTGACGTGTTGCCCACCAGCGCCCGAGGATCTGTAAGTGTCGATCCGAATATCTGAGGGGTTCACTTCGATCTCGATATTGTCGTCCACCACCGGGTAGACCCAGATTGAGCTAAACGACGTATGCCGCTTGGCCGCCGAGTCAAAGGGCGATATCCGCACCAGCCTGTGCACGCCGCTTTCCGACTTCAGCCAGCCATAGGCGTTGTGCCCGCTGATCTTGTAGGCCGCCGATTTGATCCCCGCCTCATCGCCCGGGCTGGTCGATTGCAGTTCGACCTTGAAGCCGCGTTTCTCGGCCCAGCGCACATACATCCGTGCCAGCATTGAGGCCCAGTCACAGCTTTCCGTGCCGCCCGCGCCTGCGTTGATTTCGAGGAAGGTGTCATTGGCATCGGCCTCGCCGTCCAAAAGCGCTTCCAGCTCTTTGGCCGCCGCCTTCTCGACCAACGCCATCAACGCGGCCTCGGCCTCGGCTACAACCTCGGCGTCATCTTCCATCTCGCCCAGCTCGATCAGCTCGACATTGTCGTCCAGCTCCGCCTTCATCGAGGTGTAACCCTCCATCGCGTCAACCAATTGCTGGCGGTCGCGCATCAGCTTTTGCGCTTTTTCCGGGTCGTCCCAAAGGGTCGGGTCCTCGACGCGCGCATTGAACTCTTCCAGCCGATGCGGAGCGGTCTCCCAATCCATGCGGGATTTCAGCAGCTCAAGGGATTTGGTGATGGCCTCGACGGCGTTTTGTGCGTCTGCGCGCATGCGTTCGGTCTCTCGTGATTGGGTTACACCCTAGATAGGCGGGTCAGGCTGCGGTGACGAGTGCAAAAATGCGAAACCGCTAATAGAGGCCGCCCGCGCTGATCGTGCCCAAATTGGCCCGCGTCGGGATGACCGCCCTCTTGCCGCTGGACGAGGTCACCTCGCGCACCTGATTGACCGAACTGTCACCGCGTGAATACAGGTTCAGGTTCGAGCCCATCGCAAAGCCGCCATCCAGAATGTTGCCAAGACCATAAGCTGGCAGCTCGCCGTCGCGGAAATACTCCATCACCACATGATCGCCAAACGATCCTTCCGGCAACACGCCTCCTGTGTGGCGATCAATAGGCACAAAGTATCCACCCGGAGGCACCTGAAAGTCCCCGCCGCCGTATTTGGCCGTCGCTTGCTGCATGAAGCTGTTGAACACCGGGCCACACATGCCGCCACCTGATGCGCCTTTTCCAAGGCTGCGCGGGCGGTCATATCCAATGTAGCAGCCCGCCACGATGTTTGAGGTGAAGCCCACAAACCACACGTCCTTGGCGTCATTGGTTGTCCCGGTCTTACCGGCCGTCGGCACAGGCAGTTTCACGAAATTCGCTGCCGTGCCGCGTTCCACAACGCCTGTCATCATCGAGGTCAGCTGATAGGCCGTAATCGCGTTCATCACCCGTTCGCGGTTCGACACGATGGTCGGCGCAAAGTTCTGATCAAGGGAGGCCAGTTGGCAATCCTCGCAAACGCGCTGGTCGTGACGATAGACCGTCCGGCCCCAACGGTCCTGCACACGGTCCACCAAGGTCGGCTCCACCCGCTCGCCGCCATTGGCAAACATTGCATAGGCCGCAACCATGTTGAACAAGGTCGATTCCTGCGCCCCAAGCGCGTTCGACAGGAACGGGTTCATCTTGCCGTAGACGCCAAAGCGCTCCGCATATTGCGCCACTGTGCTCATGCCGACTTCCTCGGCCAGACGGATCGTCATCAGGTTCCGCGAGCGCTCAATCCCGGTGCGCAACGGCGCAGGGCCATAAAACTTGTTCGAAGCGTTCTTGGGCCGCCACAGGCCTTGCGGCGTGTTGATCTCGATCGGGGCGTCCACCACGATGGTGTTGGGCGAGAAGCCACTATCCAGCGCAGCCGCATAGACAAACGGCTTAAAAGACGAGCCCGGCTGCCGTTTCGCCTGCGTGGCCCGGTTGAACACCGAATGCTGGTAGGAGAACCCACCTTGCATCGCCAGCACCCGGCCGGTCTGGGCGTCCATCGCCATGAAGCCACCCTGCACCTGCGGCACCTGCCGCAGCGACCAGTTCTCCTCGCCACGGGACGCCACATGGATCACGTCGCCCACCGCCAGCAGGTTATCTGCCGCCGCCCGCGCAGAGCCCAGCTTGCCATCTGTCTGCCGAGGCCGCGCCCATTTCACATCGCTGCCGGGCACCACGCCAAGGCCCGCGCCCTCGACGCCGATGCGCGCATCTTCGCCGTCAAAGCCCAGCACCACGGCGACGTTCCAGCCTTCCACATCGCGCGGGAAGACCGTGTCGTTCAGCGCCTCTTTCCAGCCGTCGCCGTCCAGCAATTCCGGCTCGATCTTGGTTTTCACCCGGTGAAACACACCTTGGCTGCGGTCGTAATTCTCCAGCGCCTGCCGCAGGCTCCGCGCGGCTTCGTCCTGCAATTCGCGGTCCACCGTGGCGCGGATCGACAGCCCGCCGCCAAAGAATTCCTCTTCGCCGAAATCGCCTGACAGCTGGCGACGGATCTCGTCCGTAAAGTAGTCGCGGTCGCGGATCTGGCCTTTGAAAGCGTCAAAATCGCCATTTTGCACGGTCTTCAGTGGCGCTTCCTTGGCGCGCTCATACTCGGCCTCATCGATATAGCCATTCTCATACATCTCGCGCAGCACGAAGTTGCGCCGGCCCAATGCCCGCTCCAGTTGGCGCACAGGGTGGTAGCGCGAAGGCGCTTTTGGCAGCACCGCCAGATAGGCGGCTTCCTCGACATTCAGATCGCTCAGCGTCTTGTTGAAGTAGGTCTGCGCGGCAGCGGCCACACCAAAGCTGTTCTGACCCAGAAAGATTTCGTTGAGATACAGCTCAAGGATCTTGTCCTTGTCCAGCGTGCCCTCGATCCGCGAGGCGAGGATCAGCTCCTTGATCTTGCGCTCGGCCGACCGCTCGCCGCCCAGCAGGAAGTTCTTCATCACCTGCTGGGTGATGGTCGAGGCGCCACGCAGCCGTGCGCCCTGCGCCGCATCCACCGCAGCCTTGGCCATACCAAGCGGATCATAGCCCTTGTGGGTGTAGAAATTCTTGTCTTCCGCCGAGATGAAGGCCTGCTTCACCATGTCGGGGATCTCGTCTGCCGGGGCAAACAAGCGGCGCTCCTGCGCAAACTCGTCGATCAGCTCGCCTTGGCCCGAATAAATCCGGCTGATCGTGGGTGGTGTGTATTGCGCCAGCTGGTCGGTGTCCGGCAGGTCGCGGGCATACATCATGAAGATCGCGCCCACCAACAGGGCGACCGCCACCAGCCCGATGGTCACAAGGCTGAAGATCGAGCCGAAAAACGATAGGATCGCGCGTAAAATCACGGGTTACTCCCCACACCAATTGCCTTGGTTATAAGCCTTTGACGCTGCGGGGTCAAAATCACAACCCGCTTGGGGGCGAAACATTGCCGCAACGTTGTTTCCTGCCGCGTCACTTGCGGGCCTCCTCATCCGCGGCCCAAGCCGTGACCGCATCAACAATTCCTTCCGCGGCCTGTCCGCGCCAGACGGGATCGGTCAGACGGCTCAGGTCTGTTTCAGAGGACATGAACCCCAGCTCAATCAGCACAGATGGAATATCTGGTGCCTTCAGCACCGAGAACCCGGCCTGCAAGCGCGGCCGCTTGTGCAGCTCGCCCAATTGCCCACGCAGCCCTTCCACCATATGGCTCGCCAGCCGCTCTGTGCGAACCTCGGTTTCCGCGCGGGCCAGGTCCATCAGCACCGTCGCGATCTGGTCATCCTGCGCACGCAGATCAACCCCGGCCAGAATGTCCTGCCGGTCCTGCCGCTCTGCCAAAGTGGCGCTCGCCCGGTCAGAGGCCTCCTTGGACAGCGTATAAACCGTCACACCTGTGGCGCGTCCCTCGGCCAAGGCATCCGCGTGAAGTGAGATCAGCAGGTCCGCCGCCCCTGCCCGCGCAATCGAAACCCGTGCTGGCAGCGACACAAACCTGTCTTCCTCTCGGGTCATCACCACCTCATCCACCCCGCCGCGCAAAAGCGCTTCTTTCAACGCGCGGGCAAACTGCAACATCAGGTCCGCCTCGTCATGGCCGCCCCGCTGCGCACCGGGGTCGACGCCGCCATGGCCCGGATCAAGGGCCACGACCAACCGGCCATCATCGCTGCGCACCGGCTCTGCAGGGACCGGGTCGCGCCGCGCGCCCTCAGGCTCCGCCGCACCTGCCGCAAACGCCTCTGCAGAGACGTCCCGCATCCGCACCCGCACAACCGCCGTGCCTTCATTGGGGTCGGTTTCCAGCGCCGCCGTGTCAACACCCATCGGGGCGTTCAGCCCCAGGACAAGTCGCGACCAGCCGGTGGGTCCGGGACCCCATGACACGGTCTCGATCCGCTCGGAGCGGTCCAGCGCGTCGAGGGCCTGCTCAAACCGGACCTCGCGAAATTCGATAACGATCCGCATCGGCGCGTCCAATGCATAAAGACGGTAGGGTACTGCTTGCGTCAGCGCCAGGACCAGCTCTGCGCCGCTGCGGGTATCGGTCACCTGCGACAGGGCCATATCCACCCGCGCCACGGCCCGCAGGTCCTGTGCGGCGCACGCGCTGGTGATCAGGCCCCAGACCAGGCCAAATATGAAAAGTCGATGCATGGCTGCTCGCCTGCCTTTTGGCATTCTTGTTTTGCGGCTCAGTATACAGCGTCTCTGCCCGCTTGTCTCAACCCGATTTCACGCAATTCCACCATCTTGCACAAGCCGCCTCTCCGCTGCACCCAACCCTTAAAAACCCATCGCAGGCTCACGCCGGTGATAGCCTCTCTCCCGTGATAGCCTCTTGCCTATCACTGCTTCAAAAATACTCCGGGGGTTTGGGGGCAGAGCCCCCATGAACATCCGGCACGGGCACAAAACCCCACCCAAGTCCCTACGCTCTCGCGCGCCTTGCCATAAAGCGCTGCAACCGTGCAATGCCCTCGATGATGTCTTCCGTCGCCCGCGCATAGGAGAACCGCACCGTTTGATGGCCCCGGACAGAGTCGAAATCCAGTCCCGGCGTGATCGCGACGCCGGCGTCTTCCAGCACCTCGCGGCAAAACCCAAGCGAATCCTGCGTCCAATCAGAGACATCCGCATAAATGTAGAATGCCCCATCGGGCGGCGCTATCTGGTCAAGTCCAGCCTTGGCAAGCCCCTCAAGCATCAACGACCGGTTGGCGGCATAGATCTCCAACATAGCGTCCGTTTCCGTCCGCGCACCCAGCGCCCCAAGGGCCGCCACTTGGGCTGCATGCGGCGCGCAAATGAACATGTTCTGCGCCAGCCGCTCGATGCGGCGCACATGATCCGGCGGCACCACCATCCATCCCAGCCGCCACCCGGTCATGGAGAAATATTTTGAGAAGGAGTTGATGACATAAACCTCATCACTCACCTCCAAGGCGCTCACGGCACGCGCGCCGTATTGCACGCCGTGGTAAATCTCATCCGAGATAAACGCCGTCCCTGCCGCCTTGCACCTGTCAATCAGCAGGCCCAGATCGGTTTTACTCAGCATGGTCCCCGTAGGGTTGGCGGGCGAGGCCACAATCAGGCCGTCCAAAGCCTCCTCCGGCACGGCAGGCACATGGCGCGTCTCCGCATGGGTCGGCAGGCCCACAGGCACGAGGTCCAGAGACTTCAGAATTTGGCGGTAAGACGGATAGCCCGGCTCGGTGACGCCCACGCGCTCGCCCGCGTCAAACAGCGCGGTAAACGCCAACACAAACGCCGCCGACGAGCCCGCCGTGACCACCACGCGGGCCGGGTCCAGCGTGATCCCGTACCAGTCTTGATACAATGCAGAGATCCCCTCGCGCAGTTCCGGCAGGCCCAGCGCGACCGTGTAGCCCAGGGCGTCGCGTTCCATCGCCTCTGCCAAAGCCGCGCGGGCGCGGGCGGGCGCGGGCGTCCCCGGTTGGCCCACTTCCATATGGATGATCCTGCGCCCCTGATCCTCCAACTTGCGCGCCGCTTCCATCACATCCATCACAATGAACGGATCCACCTCGCCCCGGCTTGAACTTCGCATCGCTTCCTCGCAGTGTAATGGCGTCACAGACTGGCCTGACCGCTTGAACCAAGCGCCACTGCAAAGGTCAATAACCGCGCGCGACCTGAAAGGGACCCTCCGATGCTGCTTCGCCTCATGGCCCTCCTGCTGACGCTGTCTCTGCCCCTGCCCGCCCACGCCATCAGCGTGATCCGCGACGCCGAGATCGAGCGCTCCCTGCAAGAGCTTGCCAAACCGGTGCTGCGCGCTGCGGGTCTTGGCAGCAGCTCGGTCAAGATACTGGTGATCAACGACAATTCGCTGAACGCCTTTGTCGTCGACCGGCGTCATGTGTTCATCCATTCCGGACTGATCCGCCGCCTCAAACGCCCCGAGGCGCTGCAGGCCGTCATCGCCCATGAGGTCGCGCATCTGGCCAATGGCCACCTTCTGAGCCGTGCCGCCAATGCCCGCGTCGCCAGCCGCGTCGCCGCGATTGGCTTTGCCGTCTCGCTCGCCGCCATCGCCAAAGGCGAAGGACAAGCGGGCGCGGGCCTCGCTGCGGGGGCCGCAAGCGCTGCCCAACGGGTGTTTTTCGGCCATACCCGCGCGGAGGAGGCCTCTGCCGATCAATCCGCCCTGCGTTATCTGGCCAGCGCCGGGATTGATCCCGCCGCCATGTCCGACATTCTCGAAATCTTCCGGGGCCAGGAGGCACTGCGGCGCGCCCAAGACCCCTATGCCCGCACCCATCCGCTGACAAATGACCGATTACGCGCCGTGCGCGGTTATGCGGCAGGGTATAGCAACCGGGCGCGGCCTACATCGCCCGAGGCCGCCTATTGGTATGGCCGGATGAACGCCAAGCTCGACGGGTTTCTGGGCAGCCCCCGCGCCACGCTGCGCGGCTTTGATGCCAAGGGTAAGACCGAGCTCGCCACCCTGCGCCGCGCCGTGGCCTACCACAAACGCCCGCAACCTAAAAAAGCGCTGGCAGAGATGAACCGTCTGCTGCAGATGCGGCCGCGCGACCCCTATTATCATGAGCTAAAGGGTCAAATCCTGCTGGAGACGCGCAATGCATCCGCCGCCGTCGCCTCCTACCGCAACGCCGCCAATCTGGCCCGCGGCGAGCCGCTGATCATGGCCGGTCTCGGCAAGGCGCTTCTGGCGGTCGGCAGCGCGCAAGCCAACGCCGAGGCGCTCAAAGTGCTCGCTGCCGCCCGAGGCCGCGATGCGGGAAACCCCACATTGCTACGCGATCTTGCCGTGGCGCATGCGCAAAACGGCCAAAACGGCATGGCTGCAGTGGCCACCGCAGAACGCTACTTGATCATTGGCCGTCCCGATGAGGCCCGCCAGTTGGCCAAGCGCGCCATGGGCGCTTTGCCTCAGGGATCGTCCGGCTGGCTCCGGGCGCAAGATGTCGACCTCACCGCCAAAGCCGCCACCGCCAAACGCCGCTAACCCTCGACCCACGCGCACCTGCTCCCTCTCCTATCCCTCCCGAAACGGACGGTCCTGCCCCGTGACAGGCTCTCGTCCATCACTGCTTCAAAAATACTCCGGGGGTCTGGGGGCAGAGCCCCCACTAAAATAAAATCTGGGGGCAGAGCCCCCAGCGGATCGGCGGGCCGCAGGCCCGTCGATCCCAAGTCAATCTCGGACCACAGCCTCAATATTATGCCCATCCGGGTCTCGCAGGTAGCAGGCATAATACCCCGCGCCATACTCTTCGCGCAGGCCCGGCGCCCCGTTGCAGGTGCCGCCCGTGCGTAACCCCGCTTCGTGGAACTGATCTACCGCAGCACGGCTCGGCGCAGCGAAGGCCAGATGCAGCGGGGCCCCAATGGGGTCCGGCACCAAACCAAAAACCCAACGCTCCGAGCCGTAACCCACCGCGTCACCATCCTCCATCAAAACGCTCACGCCCAATGCGCCTAACACGGCGTCATAAAACCTCCGCCCGGCGGCCATGTCGCTGACAGGCAGGTTAAAATGGTCAATCATCATCCGACGTCCCCGGGCTGCTCTCTTATGCAAAAGGCACGAAGCAGGTGCCCCGGGCCTTTCTCAATCTGTGCGCCTTAACCGCCGAGCGACCACCAGCCGCGTCGCTTCTTCTTCGGCTTCTCGGCCACCTCCGCCGTCTCGGCCACCGGCTCAGTCACCGATGAGGCGGTGGTCCCAGAGGTCCGCGTCCGCGTTTTCTTAGGCTTGGGCGCGTCGTCAACCACAGCCTCGGCAACGGTCTCCGTGGTTGCATCCGCCACCACGGCAGCCTCGGCCACGGGTTCTGCCTTTTTGGGCTTGGCCCGGCTGCGCGGCTTCTTGGCTGGTTTTTCCGCCGCGTCGCCATCA
This sequence comes from uncultured Litoreibacter sp., assembly GCA_947494645.1. GTDB lineage: Bacteria > Pseudomonadota > Alphaproteobacteria > Rhodobacterales > Rhodobacteraceae > Litoreibacter. The sequence goes on along the minus strand of CANLVO010000001.1, from coordinate 970,204 downwards.
GGGGCAGCCTCACCAGCGGCCTCTGCGGGCGCATCCTCTGCCTTTTTGGCACGCGACCGGCGTTTTGGCTTGGGCTTTTCTTCCGCCTCAGGCGCTGCTGCTTCAGCAGCGTTTTCTTCCGCCTCCAAAGCGGTGTCCTCGGTGGCCTTCTTGCTGCGCGAACGGGTGCGGGACCGTTTCGGCTTCTCGGCCTTCACCTCATCCTCCGTCCCGTCCTCAGCGGCAGCAGCTGCCTTGGCCTCTGCAATCGACGGACGTGGGTCGTCATCATCATCTGCGGTCGCGGGCTTGCTCTGATCTTCACCGCCGTTTTCGGCCTCGCCATTTTCAGGCTTGTTCTCGCCATCACGATCCCGGTTGCGGTTACGGCCCCGACCACCGCGCCGTCTGCGGCGCTTTTTCTTCTTCGGGTTGCCGTCTTCATCCAGCTCCGGCTCGTTTTGCTGTTGTTGAGCACGCTCCTGACCACGCGGGGCGGGTGCTTCATCCTCCACCTCATCGGCGTCGACCACATCCTCGAGATCCGACATATCAATCGAATCCATCGAGATCGCAGCCGTCTTGGCCACCACCGGGGTGATGTTACGGGTTGCCGTCTTGAACTTCTCGATGTGGAAATCCGGGCTGACCTTATGGGGGTCCGCCTCCATCCGCACAGCCATGCCGTAGCGTGCCTCGATGGCGGCCACATGTTCACGCTTGGCGTTCATCAGATAGTTGATCACCGCCACTGGCGCGGTCAGCAGCACCTCACGCGACCGCTTGCGCGTGCCTTCTTCCTCAAGCTGACGCAGAATCGTCAGAGCCAGGCTGTCATCCGAGCGGATCAGCCCGGTGCCGTGGCACGACGGGCAAGGCTGCGTGGTGGCCTCCAACATGCCCGGACGCAGACGCTGGCGCGACATCTCCAACAGGCCAAAGCCCGAGATGCGGCCCACCTGAATACGCGCGCGATCGGTTTTCAGCCTGTCTTTCAGACGCTTCTCTACCGCGTTATTGTTGCGGCGCTCTTCCATGTCGATGAAATCGATCACGATCAGACCAGCAAGGTCGCGCAAACGCATCTGGCGCGCCACTTCTTCTGCGGCCTCCAAGTTGGTCTTCAGCGCGGTTTGCTCAATCGAGCCTTCCTTGGTGGCGCGGCCCGAGTTCACATCCACCGCGACCAGCGCCTCCGTGGTGTCGATCACGATATAGCCGCCCGAGGGCAGCTGCACCGTCGGGTTGAACATGCCACTGAGGTAGCTCTCAACCTGATGACGCGCGAAAAGCGGCATCTGTTCGGCGTAGTGTTTCACGTTCTTGGCGTGGGACGGCATGATCATTTTCATGAAGTCCTTGGCGGTCCGGTAGCCCATCTCGCCTTCGACCAGAACCTCGTCAATCTCGCGATTATAGAGGTCGCGGATCGAGCGTTTGATCAGGTCGCCCTCTTCATAAATTGGCGCGGGCGCAATGGATTTCAGCGTCAGCGCGCGCACCTGCTCCCAGTGGCGCTGCAGATATTCATAGTCACGCTTGATCTCGGATTTGGTCCGCTTGGCGCCTGCCGTGCGCACGATCAGACCCGCACCTTTTGGCACGTCGATCTCGCCTGCGATCTCTTTCAGTTTCTTGCGGTCGGCGGCGTTTGTAATCTTGCGGGAAATCCCGCCGCCCCGTGCCGTGTTGGGCATCAAGACGCAGTAGCGCCCTGCAAGGCTGAGGTAGGTGGTCAGGGCCGCGCCCTTGTTGCCACGCTCTTCCTTGACGACCTGCACCAACAGGATTTGGCGCACCTTGACGACTTCCTGAATTTTGTAGCGCTTAGGGCGCGGCTTGCGGGCCGGGCGCACCTCGTCTGCGTCATCTTCTTGGGCGACGGACTCAATATTCTCGTCCTTGTCGGTAGCCTGCAGGGCCTCCGCTTCATCCTCCGCATCGTCATCGCCGTCATCATCGACGCCTTGATCTTCGTCGCGGCTTGGGGTCTCGACCGGCGTCTCCGCCACGGTTTCCATCGGGGAAGAGCCTTCCTCGATCTCTGCCGCCTGATCATCGTCCAGTTCCACGACATCCATGCCCGAGATCGCGTCCGCATCCGCGTCCTCAACCTCTTGGCTGGTCACCGCGTCCTCGGATTTCGCCTTGGCCGCCTTGGAGCGTCCACGCCCCCGGCCCCGGCCCTTCTTGGGCTTGTCTTCATCCTCGGCCTGCTGGCGGGCGTATTCCGCCTCTTCTTCCAGAAGCGCCAACCGGTCGGCGACGGGGATCTGGTAATAGTCGGGGTGGATCTCGCTGAACGCGAGAAAGCCGTGGCGGTTGCCGCCATAGTCGATGAACGCCGCTTGCAGCGACGGCTCAACCCTTGTGACTTTTGCGAGGTAGATGTTGCCAGCTAGCTGGCGTTTGTTTTCCGATTCAAAGTCGAATTCCTCAACCTTGTTTCCGTCCGCCACAACGACCCGGGTCTCTTCCGGGTGGGTGGCGTCAATAAGCATTTTCTTAGCCATAATATCCGTGTGCACCCCGCAAAGGCACTTACCCCGGGTGGTGACCCGGAGGCAGACGTAACGTTGGCGGAATGACTTGTCTGGGCGAAAGGAGCCGCGCGGACACGTATGGCGCGGGCCGGGCGCAATGCGGCCCTGTCCCTTGATGCCTGTCTGTCTCTGGCGCGTCTCATCGCGTTCTTATCTCCGACAGCGCCGTTATCGGGGCTGCCCGTTGATTTTGCCGGCGGGCGCGTTGGCCAACCTTGGCTTTGGCTTGCATTTAAGAAGCCGTTCGTCCTGGCTCTGGAACCGCCGTTTTGTCCTTCGGGGCTGAGCCAGTAAAATTTCACCGTCCAATGCGCCATCAAAGCGTCCACCGGTACGTGCTCTACACATAGGGGATTTTACATGCATTTTACAATGCGCAATTCACGCAGCCCATAAGAAACACAAACCCGTGGCCTGCAGGTCATTGTTTCCAATACTGAAACAACCTCACAAAAACACAGGGGCCACGGCGTGAAAGCCTCTGGCCTATCACTGCTTCAAAAATACTCCGGGGGAGGTGCGCAGCGCCGGGGGCAGAGCCCCCAGGACCAAGCATCACGCGCGCGCAGCGCACAATTTTGCTGAGATCAGAGGTAGTCGGACCGTTGCAGTCCGTATTTGGCCATCTTCTCGTTCAGCGTTCGGCGCGGCAGGCACAGCTCGTCCATCACAGCCGAGATCGAGCCCTTGTGACGCCGCATCGTGTTGTCAATCAGCATCCGCTCAAAGGCTTCCACATATTCTTTCAGCGGCTTGCCTTCGGTGGTAATCACGGGGCCCATCTCCGCATTGTCCGCCATCAAAAGCGACGCGATGGAGCCCGAACCCCGACGGTTTTGCAGCACCGCCCGTTCCGCCACGTTGATCAACTGGCGCACATTGCCCGGCCACGGGGCCTGCAGCAATTGCGCCGCTTCCTGCGCGGACACTTCCGGCGTCTCGGAGCCGTAATCATCGGCAAACTGTTCTCCAAAGCGGTTGAACAGCGACAAGATGTCCTCGCCACGTTGGCGCAGTGGCGGGATGGTGATCTTCATCGCGGCCAGACGGTAAAACAAGTCGCCCCGGATCAGGTCTTCGCAGGTCTTGTCCTGCTCCTGCGTGTTACAGATCGCGATGATCCGCGTCTCCGCCGGGCTGCCTTGGTCGTTGATAAATTGCAGCAGCCGGGCCTGTAGCGTGCCGGGCAGCGCCTCGATGTCTTCCAGCACCAGCGTGCCGCCGCGGGCCTCTTCCACCAAAGGCAGCGTGTCGCCCTCTTCCACGGGATCAAACAGTTTCGACGACAGCGCGGCTTCGTCAAATGCGGCACAGCTCAGCGAGACGAACTTCTTGCCCGCCCGAGGTCCCACCGCATGCAGCGCATGGGCGACCAGCGTCTTGCCGGTGCCGGTTTCGCCGTCAATCAGCACATGGCCGTCGGCCTGGCCCAGATCCAGAATATCTTCGCGCAGCCGTTCCATCACCGGGCTGGAGCCGATCAGCTTTTGCATCAGCTTGGTGCCGTCTGACAGCTCCTTGCGCAACGCGCGGTTGTCCAGCGTCAGGCGGCGATTGGTCGTCGCCCGCTTGGCCAGCTCGGTCATCCGGTCGGGGTTGAACGGTTTTTCGAGGAAATCAAACGCGCCCACGCGCATCGCTTCCACCGCCATCGGCACGTCGCCATGGCCGGTGATCATGATCACGGGCAGCGAGCTGTCTGTGCTCATCAGGCGCTTGAGAAACTGCATCCCGTCCATGCCCGGCATCTTGATGTCCGAGACAACGATCCCGGGATAATCCGAGCCAATCCCCTTCAGCGCATCCTCGGCGGAGCCGAAGGTCTCGGTGTCATAGCCCGAGAGGGCCAGCCACTGGCTGATGGATTGACGCATATCCTGTTCGTCATCGACGATTGCGATTTTCAAGGCACTTGCACTTTGCATGACTACTTTCCTTTGTCCCACCCCGGCCAAATCGGCTGTCCTGAGGGGCGTACGCTACTCGGCGGCTTTGACGGACCCTGTCTCAGAGCCCGCTTCCGCGCCTGTTTCCGGGCCCATGTCCAGGGCCACTTTCCCCCTAGATTTAGCCAATGGCAGCTGCATTTCAAAGACCGCTCCGCCCGATTGGCCATTTCTTGCCGTCAAGGACCCACCCAGCTCGCTCACAATGCTGGACGAAATCGCCAGCCCAAGCCCCACGCCCTCGCCCGGCTGCTTGGTCGTGTAGAAGGGCTCAAACAGGTCATCGAGGTTCTCGATCCCCTCCCCGTTGTCGCGCAAGGTCAACGTTGCGGTCTCGCCCGCATTCAGCAGGATTTGCACCTCGGGTTTTTCCTGCGACTTGGTCGCATCGAGCGCATTTCGGAACAGGTTGATGATTACTTGTTCCAGCCGCACCCGGTCGCCAATCACCTTAACAGGTTGATCGGGAAGCGACACAACGAGCTTGATATCGCCCTTTTTCAGCTGCGGCTCCATCATCGACAGAGAGCCTGAAACCGCGTCGCGCAAATCCACTTCCAGCAGCTCATCGCCGCCCTTTCGGGCGTAGGATTTCAGCTGTTTGGTGATTGCACCCATCCGCTCGATCAGGTCGTCGATGCGCTGAAACGAGCTTTGCGCCTCTTCTGGACGCTTGCGCTCCAGCAGCAATTTTGCGCCGGCCAGATAGGTTTTCATCGCCGCCAGAGGCTGGTTCAGCTCATGGCTGACAGCCGCCGACATCTCGCCCAAAGCGGCAAGTTTTTGCGACTGCACCAAGGATTGCTCCGCCACGGCGAGGGTTTCCTGCACCTTTTTGCGCTCCGTGATCTCGCGACTCAGTCGCGCATTGAGGTCCCTCAGGTCCTCGCTTTCGCGCCGGAAGAAGCCCGCCGCCGATTGCGCGCGACGTGACAGCACATAAAAGGTCAGCGCCAGCAAAATGGCGAAGCCCATGATCTCCAGCGCCAAGACGCCGTTCACACGTTCGCGCACCGAGGCATAGGTCGAGAAATTGATCAGCCGCCAGCCGCGAAACGGTATCCGCCCGTCAACCCGCATAACCGCCTCGCCCCGCAGATAGGCGTCGGGCGAGCGGCCCAGCTCGAAATAACCATTGGTCAGCTCAATCGCACGGCGCAACGCGCCCGCAGGCGATTGGCTGGCCAGCGCGTCTTCGACCTTAAGCCCGCGCCACCGCGGGTCAGTGGCAATCACGATCTGGCCTTCACTGTCGGCAATCATCACCGCGTCATTGGGCGAGCGCCACCGGTTCTCGAACTGGCGCAGGTCCACGTCGACCACGATCACCCCGATCCCCTGCCGCTCTGACGCGATGCGCCGCGAATAGGTGAACTGATACGCGCCGGTGTCCTGCTGGCTGACATGAAACAGCGTGTCATTGGTGCGCAACGCGTCGATGAAATAGCTCTCTGAGCGGCGCACCTCGCCAATCTGCGTCCGGTCGGACGACGCCACGACCCGCCCTTCCGCATCCATCAGACGCAGCCCCGCCGCGCCAATTTCCTCCGAGAAGGTGATCAGCCGCTGCGAAGTCGCGGTAAAATCATCCGAGTTCAGCGCCGCCACCATCACCGGGTCGCGCGACAGCAGAAGCGGCACCACCCTGTTGCGCTGCAGCTCCGAGGTGATCGCGTTGGAATACAGCGCCACCCGCAGGTCAGCGGCGGCACGCGTGCGCTCGGTAAAGCGGTCGGTCAGCCACAGGTTCGACACCCAGACAATCGTCACCGCCAGCGCAATCAGCATGATCGCAAACAGCCGCACCTGCCAACGCGCCCCAATGGGCCGCGGCGGTCCGGCTCTGCGCCGCTCAGTCACAGGGGGGTCTACAGAACTCATAGGTAGACGTTACGAGGTCTCGCCCTGCGCCTCAACAAAGACGCACGCGAACCTAAGGGCAGCCACGCCCCTGTCGGCGGTTTTACGCCCGTTTTCAGGCCGTTTTCAGGCTGTCGCCATTGCATCCATCAGCGAGGCAAACACCGCAGCCCCGTCCCGGTTGCCATGCGCCGCTTCCACGGCACGCTCGGGATGCGGCATCATGCCCAGCACCCGGCGGTTCTCCGACAACACGCCCGCAATATCCCCGGCCGAGCCATTGGGGTTATCCGCATAGGAAAACGCCACCCGACCCTCGCCGCGCAGCCGCGCCACCAGATCCTCATCGGCCGAGTAATTCCCGTCGTGATGCGCAATCGGCACGGTGATCCGCGCGCCTTTGTCAAAGCCGCTGGTATAGGGGCTGTCGGTGCTGTCGACGACCAACTGCTGCTGGCGGCACACGAATGTCAGCCCGGCATTGCGCATCAAGGCACCCGGCAACAGCCCGGTTTCGCACAGCACCTGAAACCCGTTGCAAATCCCGATCACATGCCCGCCGCCCTTGGCAAATTCCACCACGGCGGCGCAAATCGGCGAGCGCGCGGCAATCGCGCCGCAGCGCAGGTAGTCGCCAAATGAGAACCCGCCCGGAATGCCGATCACATCCAGCCCGGACGGCAAAGACGTCTCCTTGTGCCAGACCATCTCCACATCGGCGCCAGCCAGCTTGAAGCCTTGCGCCAGATCCCGGTCGCAGTTCGAGCCGGGAAAGGTCAGAACCCCCGCTTTCATGCGCCGACCATCTCGATGGAGTAGCGCTCGATCACGGTGTTGGCCAAAAGCTTCTCGCACATCTCGGTCACATCCGCCTCCGAGGTGCCGTCGGCCAGGTCCAGCTCGATCACCTTGCCCTGACGCACGCCCTCGACGCCGTCAAACCCGAGCGTCCCCAGCGCGTGGCGCACCGCTTCCCCTTGCGGGTCCAATACGCCGGTTTTCAACATCACATGCACTTTGGCTTTCATAGCGCGACGCCCCTTCTTCCCATGTTCTCAAATATCCAAATCCCAACGCCCAACACGGGGCGCGGTCAGTTGATCAGTTGCGGTTTGCCCGGCTGCGGGTTGTTTTGCGGCATCACGCCCAGACGGCGGGCCACTTCGGTGTAGGCATCCGCCAGATCGCCCAGATCGCGGCGGAACACATCCTTGTCCAGCTTCTGGCCGGTTTCGATATCCCACAACCGACACGAGTCGGGACTGATCTCGTCAGCCACGATCAGCCGTTGGAAATCGCCCTCGTAATGCCGCCCGATCTCAATCTTGAAATCAATCAGCTTGATGCCGACGCCGTACATCACGCCCGACAGAAAGTCGTTCACCCGCAGGGCCAGCGCAATCATGTCGTCCAGATCCTGTTGGCTCGCCCAGCCAAAGCCGATGATATATTCCTCAGGCACAAGCGGGTCGCCCAGATCGTCATTCTTGTAAGAGAACTCCACCAGCGGGCGCGGCAGCACGGTGCCCTCCTCCATGCCCAGCCGCTGCGCCATTGTTCCGGCGGCGTAGTTGCGTACGATCACTTCCAGCGGCACGATCTCGACGGCGCGGATCAGTTGCTCGCGCATGTTCAGCCGCTTCAGGAAATGGTTCGGCACGCCGATCTGGCTGAGACCGGTCATGAAGAACTCGCTCAGCCGATTGTTGAGCACGCCCTTGCCCTCAATGGTGGCCCGCTTCTCGGCGTTGAACGCGGTGGCGTCATCTTTGAAATACTGCACAAGCGTGCCCGGCTCGGGGCCCTCATAAAGTGTCTTGGCTTTGCCTTCGTAGATTTTCTTGCCACGTGCCATAAAATGCGGTCCCCAATCTGCCTGAGCCTCTGGCGCGGGACCGGTGCGGGCGCGCGGGCCGAAGCTCTTGTCGTGGCTATACGCCACACCTGCTATGGCCGCAAGCGATGGCAAACGCCCCCTTGCGCCCCATCCCAACCGGGGCCATATCTAGGAAAACACCAGACCTCTTGAGGAGAGCCACCCATGGCCAGCTTTGACGACCGCGCAGACGCATTTGAAAACAAATTCGCCCATGACGCCGAAATGCAATTCAAAGCCGGCGCCCGCCGCAACAAGCTTCTAGGTTTGTGGGCGGCAGAGATGATGGGCAAAACCGGCGATGACGCCGCTAACTATGCCAAAGAGGTGGTGAAAGCCGATTTTGAAGAAGCTGGCGACGAAGACGTGTTCCGCAAGATCTCAGACGATCTCGACGGCAAAGTCGACGAGGCCACGATCCGCGCCAAAATGGCCGAGCTGACCGTTGAGGCCAAAGCTCAGGTGATGTCCGAGCTGTAAGCTCTACCGGTCATTTCTTTATAATTTTCGCCTGCGAAACGCCTGCGCCCGTGACAACGGGTGCGGGGACCTCGCAGATCGAAGCCCTACATAGCTTCGGGGTTCCCGCCTCCACGGGAATGGTGGCCCCAACAAACCTCATAATCATCATGCAGGTTATGAATTTGCCTCAAGAGGTGATCCCTGCCATGCGCTGAAGCGCATGATGTAAAGGATCACCCGCTATGGACGCGCTCTCGAAACTGCTGAAGACACAGGACTGGTTGTTGGCCGATGGGGCCACAGGCACAGAGCTGTTCAACATGGGGCTGCAATCGGGCGACGCGCCCGAGCTGTGGAACGCCGATCACCCCGACCGCATCCGAGCGCTGTATCAGGGGCCTGTAGATGCGGGCTCCGACATCTTCCTGACCAACTCTTTTGGCGGCAACGCCTCTCGCCTGAAATTGCACGAAGCCCAGTCCCGCGTGTTCGAGCTGAACAAGCTCGCCGCCGAGATAGGCCGTGAGGTCGCCGACCAGGCAGGCCGCCCCGTGGTCGTCGCAGGCTCCATGGGTCCAACCGGCGACATCATGGAGCCCGTCGGCACCCTGTCCCACGCCAGCGCGGTCGAGATGTTTCACGAACAAGCCGAAGGTCTGAAAGCAGGCGGCGCGGATGTGCTGTGGGTAGAGACCATATCTGCCCCCGAAGAAATGAAAGCTGCCGCTGAGGCCATTGCGCTTTCCGGCATGCCATGGTGCGGCACGATGAGCTTTGACACTGCCGGGCGCACCATGATGGGCGTCACTGCCCCAGCGCTGGCCGCTCAAATGGACCGCCTGAAACACCCGCCACTGGCGTTCGGGGCCAATTGCGGCGTTGGCGCCTCTGATCTGTTGCGCACCGTGCTTGGATTTGGCGAGACGCCCAAACATGTCATCGCCAAGGGCAATGCCGGGATCCCGAAATATCATGACGGCCATATTCACTATGACGGTACGCCCGAGCTGATGGCCGATTACGCGGTCCTTGCCCGTGATGCAGGGGCTCGGATCATCGGCGGATGTTGCGGCACCACGCCCACCCATCTGCGCCAGATGCGCGACGCGCTAGAGACCCGTCCCTCAGGCCCGAAACCGTCGCTCGAACAGATCGTCTCCGCGCTCGGCGGCTTCTCGTCAGAGAGCGACGGAACGGACGGCGCTGGCCCCACCCGGACCCGTACAAGTTCTCGCGGCGCACGTCGCACTCGAGCACGCGCTTAAGTTACCTATGGATTAAGAAATAACCCGCATAATTTTGTACAAAATGGGTTTTGGCCCTTAGAAAGGGCCCCCGTTTTGTACAGAACTCTCAAAACAGGCACATTTGGTCGCCTTTTTCGACGGGCACCCGAAACAGGTCACTACGCAGTGGAGCCAACTTCGTCGCCAGCCCCAGTCTTTTGCAGGCCTTGCGGTATCTTTGCTGCAACAATTGCGCGTAGGTTCCGGTCCCTGTCATCCGTTTGCCGAACTCAGGATCATAGTCCCGCCCGCCATGCATCTCCCGCACCCGCGCCATAACCCGTTCTTTTCTTTGGGGAAAGTGCTCTTCTAGCCAATCCTGAAACAGCTCAGAGACCTCGCGTGGCAGCCTTAGCGGAATGACCGAAGCCGCCTTCGCGCCCGCATTTTTCCCAGCCTCCAAGATCGCTTCCAACTCATGATCGCTCAGCCCCGGAATAAGCGGCGACGCCATCACCCGCACCTCAATCCCCGCCTCAGCCAATCGCTCAATCACCCGCAACCTACGCGCCGGAGACGGCACTCGGGGCTCCGATTTCCGTGCAATATCAACATCTAACGTGGTGACAGAGATCCCGATCCGCACCAGATTCTCCGCCGCCATCTCCCGCAAAATATCAAGATCCCGCTCAATCAGCGTGCCTTTCGTAACGATCGCCACAGGATGACGGTGATCAGCCAACACGCGCAGCAGCCCGCGCATGATTTGTCTATCCTTTTCAATAGGTTGATACGGGTCCGTGTTGGTCCCAATGCCCATCACCCGAGGCATATACCCCTTCGCCCGCAGCTCCTTTTTCAGCACCCCCGGCGCATCCGGCCGCGCAATCAACCGCGTTTCAAAGTCCAATCCAGGAGACATCCCCAGATAGGCGTGGCTTGGTCTGGCGAAGCAATACACACAGCCATGTTCACATCCGCGATAAGGGTTAATGGAACGGTCGAAATGCAGATCAGGCGAGCTGTTGCGCGTGATCACCTTACGCGGCACTTCAACGCTCACTTCAGTGCGCAATGGTGGCAAGTCTTCTTCGCGGCCCCAACCATCATCGATGCCGACATTTACCAATGATTCAAAGCGGTTGGTCTGGTTTGTTGACGCACCGCGCCCCGGCCTGCGTCGTGGGTCCAGCTGTGGTTTCAATTCCATTCTGCGACAATAGAACATAGCAGGAACATCGACAAGGAAAAGTCGGTCCTGCGTTAACCTATGTCGCAATTCCCGTTGCGGAGGCAGAGCGTTGGCGCAACACTCCGCCTACGAACGCTATCCAAAGGGCACCGCCATGTCAGACCAAGAAGACGACATCATCCTCAGCGAACTCAACGACGAGGACCTTGTCGCGCAAATGTTCGACGACCTGTATGACGGTCTGAAAGAAGAGATCGAAGAAGGCGTCGACATCCTCCTGGAGCGCGGATGGGAGCCCTACCGCGTCCTGACAGAAGCGCTTGTCGGTGGTATGACCATCGTCGGCAACGACTTCCGGGACGGAATTCTCTTTGTTCCAGAAGTACTTCTGGCCGCCAACGCGATGAAAGGCGGCATGGCAATCCTGAAGCCGCTCCTCGCCGAAACCGGCGCTCCGCGGGTGGGCAAGATGGTGATCGGCACCGTGAAAGGCGACATCCACGACATCGGCAAGAACCTTGTCGGCATGATGATGGAAGGCGCAGGCTTCGAGATTGTCGATCTCGGCATCAACAACTCCGTAGAAGATTACTTTGCCGCTTTGGACGCCGAACAGCCTGATATCCTTGGCATGTCAGCCCTGTTGACCACCACCATGCCTTACATGAAAGTGGTCATCGACAGCCTTGTCGAGAAAGGCCGTCGCGATGACTACACCGTGCTGGTCGGCGGCGCGCCGCTGAATGAAGAATTTGGCAAGGCCATCGGTGCTGACGCCTATTGCCGGGACGCCGCTGTCGCGGTTGAGACAGCCAAGGAATTCATGGCCCGCAAACATAACCAACTCGCTGCAGGATAAGCCTTTTTCGACGCGGCGACCTAAGAAAGGACCCGCCCAAATGGCCACTTACAGACTGCATCTGTCCAAGGGCACCGTTGCATTGGCGGTGCACATTGCCTTGAATGAGGTTGGGGCGGATTACGAGCTGGTCTGGGTCGATTTCGCCTCCGGCGCTCAAAGCAAGCCCGACTATCTTGGGGTCAATCCCAAAGGCAGGGTGCCTGCGTTAGAGACGCCAGACGGTATCCTGACTGAGACCTCCGCCATCCTTGGCTACCTCGCAGAGACCTTTCCCGATGCGCATCTCATGCCTGAGACTGTCTGGGAGCGGGCAAAAGTCGCCGAAGTCCATCTTTTCCTAGCGGCCACGGCTCACATCAACCACGCCCACAAAATGCGTGGCCACCGTTGGTCTGACGACCCCGCCACCTATCCGGCCATGAAAGCAAAAGTTCCTGCCAACATGACCGACAATGCAGCCCTGATCGAGCTGGACTACCTCGCTGGCCCCTATGTGCTGGGCGAACGTTATTCCACCGCCGACATCTACCTCTTCACCGTATCCCGCTGGCTGGAAGGCGACGGTGTCGACATGGCTCAATTCCCAGCCCTGTCCGCATTTCGGGATCGTATGTCAAAGCGTCCAGCGGTTGCATCTGCGCTGGAACTGCATACCTGAACCCCGAAAGGGAGCCCCACTCGTGCCGTTTACCCGCCTCGCCCTCATCCTGTGCTACGTGCTGATCGCTGCGGCGCTCACTGTGTTTCTGTTTGCCCAGTTGCAACCTCAAGGACAGGCCAGCATGGGCATCCCGGTGATCCTGCCATTGGCCATGTTGGCCGGGCTCGTGATCCGTGCGCTTCACAAGAGGCTGAACCGTGACGACACCTGACGACACCCAGCTCACCCAAAGCGGGCTGGAAGCGCAGGGCACAGGCCGCATCTTGCTTTTGGCCTGCGGAGCATTGGCGCGCGAGATCATTGCGGTGCAAAAAGCCAATGGCTGGGAGCATATGGTGCTGGCCTGCCTGCCTGCCATCTACCACAATACGCCGGACAAAATTGTGCCGGCCGTCCGCGAGGCCGTAGCCAAGCATCGCCAGAACTATGACGAAATTTTCGTCGTTTACGCCGATTGCGGCACCGGGGGTCTGCTACAAGCGGCCTGCGCAGAGATGGGCGTGAAAATGGTCGAGGGCCCGCATTGCTACAGCTTCTTCGAGGGCAATGACGCCTTTGAGGCGCGCGACGAGATCACCGCCTTCTACCTCACCGACTTCCTGGTCAGGCAGTTTGATGCGTTTGTGACCAAACCTCTGGGCCTCGACCGCCACCCCCAGCTACGCGACATGTATTTCGAACACTACGAAAAGCTGGTTTACCAAGCCCAAACAAAAGATCCCGACCTCGAGGCCAAGGCCCGTGACTGCGCCGAAAAACTAGGTCTCGCCTATGAGTACCGCTTTACCGGCTATGGCGACTTGGAAACATCCTTGGCCAGTCTGTAAGTCCACAAGACTTCCCATGTTCACAAATATCCTCCCCGAAGGGCCGCTTTTAGCTGAGCGCCGCGTTCGCCACGCTGCGGATCCGCTCAACCATCGCCCGTAATCCGTTCGACCGCTGCGCAGACAGGTGATCGTTGAGGCCCAACCGCGCCATCTCCGCGCCTGCATCCACTTTGACGACTTCAGACAGGCTCAGTCCGGAATAGAGCGCGTGCAGCACCGCAATCAATCCACGCACGATCATCGCATCGCTTTCGCCTTCGAACGTGAAGACCTCGCCCTCGATGGTCGGGTGCAGCCAAACCTGGCTGGCGCACCCGTCGACCTTGGTGGCAGGCACTTTCAGCGCGTCGTCCAAAGGCGGCATCGCCTTGCCCAGATCAATCACCTCGCGGTAGCGATCCTCCCAATCGTCGAGGAACTCGAACGTCTCGACAATCTCTTCAAATCTGTCTTGTGCCATTTGCCTGCTTTCTGCGTCGCACCGGTCCCAGCAGATATAGCCACGCCACGCCGGGCGTCCACCACCTTTGGCTTTCCAAATCCGAGATGATGCGCTACCTCTTTTTGCTATGAACGCGGCGGTGAAGACCGCTTGTACAGGTGGACCTGATGAAAACTGACCGGATGAGAACACCCATTTTGGCCGTCATGGCCATTTCCCTGACAGTGGGCGCGTGCGGCCGTGTGGCTGAAAGCCGGTTCAACCCGTTCAACTGGTTCGGGCGTGAAAGCGTCGAGACGGTCGCGGCCAACGCGGATGTCACAACAGATGGCAGGCAGTTGGTTGATCAGGTGACAGAGCTGGCAGTGGATCAGACGCCGGGTGGCGCGATCATCCGAGCCGTGGGCCTGCCGCCAGTTCAAGGGTTTTGGGATGCAGAATTGGTGCGCGTGAACAGCGCTGATCCCTCGCTTGCGGTCTATGAGTTCCGGGTCCTGCCGCCGTTAGAGCGTCGGGCGCAATCCACAACGCAATCGCGCGAGATCATTGCCGGAGCCGCGCTCAGCAATCGTCAGCTTGCAAGCATTCGCGGCATTGTTGTGCGCGGGCAGCGAAGCCAACGCACGGTCAGTCGCTAATCCTAAGCCTCTAAATCTCAATGATTTTCACGGTGGAGCCATCCGCCGTCAGTGCCACTTCGCCACCGCAGAGGCGCAGGGCGTCATCGCCAAACACCTCTTTGCGCCAGCCCGATAGGGCCAAACCATCGCGCTCTCCCAAGGCGATGCTGTCCAGCTCTGCTGCCGTCGCAATCAACTTTTGAGCGACACCGGCCTGCTCTGCCTTGGCCTTCAGCAAGACCCGTAGCAAATCGGCCAAAGCCGCGTTGATCGTGCTCTTGTCGCGCGGCGCGGGTACTTTTGGCATGTCGTTTGGATCACAGGCGAGGCCTGCCGCCACGGCCGCCAGAATACCGTCTGCAATTTCGCCTTTGCGGGCTTCGCGCAGCAGCAGCCGGGTTTTGCTCAAGTCAGAGTGCGCCTTGGGCTTGGCGGAGGCCAGCTCCAGCAGCGCGTCGTCCTTGTAGACCCGACTGCGCGGCACGTTTTTGGTCTGCGCGTAATGCTCGCGGAATTGCGCCAGTTCGCGCACAATTGCCAAGAATTTCGGGGCGTTGGTGCGCACTTTCACGCGACGCCACGCATTTTCGGGCTCGACCACATAGGTCTCAGGCGCGCGCAGAACGGCCATTTCTTCCTCGACCCAGCTGAGCCGTTTGGTGCGGGTCAATCTGGCGGACAAGTATTCGTATATATCGCGGAGATGCGTCACGTCGGCCAGCGCGTAATTCTTCTGCGCATCTGACAAGGGACGACGGGACCAATCCGTAAACCGGGATGATTTGTCCACGCTCTCCTTGGCAATCTTGCGCACAAGCGTCTCGTAGCCCACTTGTTCGCCAAAGTTGCACACCATCGCCGCGACCTGCGTGTCAAACAGGGGAGTTGGGATGACGCCGCCCTCGACGAAGAAGATCTCAAGGTCTTGGCGGGCCGCATGAAAAACCTTCACAACGGCCTCATCACGAAAGAGGTCGTAGAGCGGCTCAAGTGACATCTCCGCGCCCTCGATGGGGTCAACAAGAACCGCGTCTTCTTCTGGATCATCTCCGGAGACGGCAAGCTGGATCAGGCACAGCTTCGCGTAATAGGTCCGCTCGCGCAGAAATTCTGTGTCGACGGTAACGTAGGCAAACTTGGCTGCATGCGCGCAATATGCGGCAAGCTCTTGTGTCGTGGTGATGGTTTTCATTTGGGTCCGGTTTATCGTTTTTCTTGCTTCAGGCCGCCCACCGACCTGTGTTTCATAAGCCCATACACCAAAAATGGAAAGAGACCGAAGTCACGTTGCGTCACTTTTCCAATCACGCCGAAGCCTGTCCCCGGCGGCAAATCTGCGTAATGTTGCGGGATAGATTTGATGCTCAAGACGCAGCACTTTTTCGGCGAGGCTATCGGCGGTTTCGCCAGGCTCGATATCGACACGGGCCTGGCACAGGATCGGGCCGCCATCCAGCTCGGCGGTGGCCTCATGCACGGTACAGCCTGCTTGGGTGTCACCGGCCTCCAGCGCGCGGGCATGGGTGTTTAGTCCCTTGTATTTCGGCAGAAGCGACGGGTGGATGTTGAGCATCTTGCCAGCCCATTTTTCCATAAAGGACGGCGTCAGAATGCGCATGAAACCGGCAAGGCAGATGATGTCGGTATTGGCGCGTTCGAGGTGGGCGTTTAGCTCTGCCTCAAAGAGTTCGCGGTCTTCTCCGTAAGGCTTGTGATCCAC
The DNA here is from genome assembly GCA_947494645.1 of uncultured Litoreibacter sp. Classification (GTDB taxonomy): domain Bacteria; phylum Pseudomonadota; class Alphaproteobacteria; order Rhodobacterales; family Rhodobacteraceae; genus Litoreibacter. Next base: position 953,985 of record CANLVO010000001.1, on the reverse strand, counting down.
CGCCACCGTGGTCACACCAAGGCTTGCAGCCCGCGCCAGACCGACTGCGCTCGGATCATTTGACAATACCAAACAAGGCCTTGCGGGGTGATCTTCGCGCATGCTCTCGACCAGTTTGAGCATGTTGGACCCACCACCCGAGATCAGGATCGCGACGTTCTTCAAAGCAGGTTGCCACGATAGGCGACACCTGCCTCCTTGGTGACATGACCAAGCTGGGCAACGGTTTCACCTGCTTCCGTGAGGAGCGAGGTCAAGCGTTCGGCCTCGTCTTTGGCGACGACCAAAACCATGCCGATGCCGGAATTAAACGTCTTGAGCATCTCAGGCTCTGCGATGCCACCCTCGGACGCGAGCCATTTGAAGACGGGGGGCAGATCCCATGCGTCAAGGTCGATGGAGATACCCAAACCATCGGGCAGAACGCGGGGGATATTCTCGGTCAAACCGCCGCCAGTGATATGCGCCAGCGCGCGGACGCCACCTGAACGAATGGCTGCAAGTGATTGTTTTACATACAATCTTGTAGGTGTCAGCAGGGCTTGGCCCAGAGTGCCTTCGCCAAAGGGAGAGGCCGCGTCCCATGAAAGGCCGGAGTGCTCGACCACGCGGCGCACCAGCGAGTAGCCGTTGGAATGCACCCCGTCAGAGGCTAGCCCCAGCAATACGTCGCCCTCGGATACCTCTGCGGGCAGGCCTGCGCCGCGTTCCATTGCGCCGACGGAGAAGCCTGCAAGATCGAAATCCCCTGCCCCGTACATGCCCGGCATCTCGGCGGTTTCGCCACCGATCAGCGCGCAGCCAGAGCGTTTGCAGCCCTCGGCGATGCCTTCGATGATGGTGGCGGCGTCCTCCATCTCGAGCTTGCCAGTGGCAAAATAATCGAGGAAAAACAATGGCTCAGCGCCTTGGCAGACCAGATCGTTGACGCACATGGCGACCAGATCAATGCCGATTGTGTCCAGATGCCCGGTGTCGATGGCGATGCGCAGCTTGGTGCCCACACCGTCGGTTGCGCCTACCAGAATGGGGTCCGAAAAGCCTGCAGCCTTGAGGTCAAACAGCGCGCCAAACCCACCCAGACCAGCCATAACACCTGAGCGATTGGTGGCGGCGGCGGCAGGTTTGATGCGGTCCACAAGTGCGTTGCCTGCATCGATATCAACGCCAGCATCGGCATAGGTCAGTCCGTTTTTCTTGTCGCTCATAACGCCCCCAAGTTCTGTTGCAGACGCGATAGAGCAACCGACCCGTTCATGCAATGCGACAGAGCCCGTCTTGGGGTTTTGTACAATTTGTACGAAACAAAACGGGCCAAAACCCAATTTGTACAAAACTCTAGGGCGGTTTTGTTAGGATGCTGTTCATCTTTGAAGCCGCGCGAGCCCGCTTGACGCCCGGGCTTGGTCTGGTAGCAACATGAGCATCACCATTGGGGGCCTGTAGCTCAATTGGTTAGAGCAGAGCGCTCATAACGCTTTGGTTGCGGGTTCAAGTCCTGCCGGGCCTACCAGACCTTCTGCGATGTCATCTCAAACAGTCCGCTTGCGCGAAATGGCGGGTCGTGACGCGGGAGACCGAAGCCCCTTCAGGCTGACTGACGGGTCGGCTCAAACAACGCGGGGCTGACCATGGGGATTTGGGTCTGGCGGCTTTGGGTCAGGAATGCTGACAGGCTCTTGCCTTTGAGGATGGGAAATTCCGGTGTCCGGCTGGCGACGGGGTGCAGTTTGCGATGGAGGCCATGCAGCTTCAGCCGGGAGGTCATGGGCAATGCTCGCATCGACATAGGGGCTATCAGCAGGCTTTCGACCCATGTGCCGTTTGCGAGGATTGACTGGTGCCGCTCAAAAAGGAGGTGCCAGTAGGTGACGGGCTGAACGCCCTGCCCCTTAGAGACACCATCCACGCCTGCAAGTTTCTTGGCCGGGATGTAGGCATGCGGGCAACCGAGGAGGTCATAGGCTACGGGAGAGGTCACCAACATGCGGTGCTGGGGAGAGACACGAAGGGTGCGTTTGGGCGTGTTTGCCCCAAGGCAGCCTTTGGCGAAGGTGATCGGTGCCGTTTCGGGTCGTGGTTTGCGGCTCTGAGAGCCTGTCATCAACACCGGCTGACACCCATCGGAGAGCGTTTGCACCAGATCGCCTTCCTTCAGGGTCTCCACAGGCGTCTCGCCACTTCGGGTCTGGATCATGGTCCCGCTGGTGAGGCAGACGACATCGAAATTGTAGGTTTTGTCACGCGCAGACGCGCCGCCGAAATCCGATTTGATGACGGAGGTCAGCTCGATCGCCTGAATGTTTTCCCCTTCAAAGATGTCGCCAAGAACGAACACGTCCCCATTGTCCATCTGATAGACGCTAACGGATTCGCTGTATGTGGTGCCGTCACCGCGCGTGATGGTGGCCATGTATTCAATCGACGAGTCCAACGCGACTGTAATCGTACCAGACCCGGTGTCGTAACTGATCGTGTCGGGCGTTAGGAATTCATTGTCGAAGATAACGTTGTCATCATCGGCATCATCCACCGTCAGCTGCGTCTTGGGGATATTTGAGTATGCCCCCAGAAGATCCGCCGCGTTCTCAGCATTCTGATCAGTTTCATCAATGTAAGTATCGGCGAAGTTGCCAAGAAAAACCGTGTCGAAAAGAAATATAGCCATACTCATCACCGCGTCGCAAAAGAACTGGTCAAGCCCTAGCGGTGAGATTTGAAGTTTGAATTAACTGAGCCGCCCATATCGTTGGGATGTATAGATTTTTATCTATTTTTAGAGCGAGAAACTGTGGCGGAGGAGAGGCGGATTTTCGGTTCGAACTCAGAGGTCAAATGGCGGACGGCGTGGTATTTCCTTATGTCGCGCCATGTCGCGCCGCCCCCAAGTTGCAGCAGCCTGCTCCTGTGTCGTTGTTTCAGACTAATCTCGCTTGAATGTTCTAAAAATGGCATATCCGACAAGAGCACCAAAACAAACGGCACCGTAGAGCGACGTCCAGATTATGAAGGCCAGCCCTTCCATGCCCGTCGAGAAGTTTCCGAAGATAGCAAACCAGGCCATCCAAAGAATGAGGACAAGTCCGAGTACGCCGTAGGAGTAGACCAACCCTCGGCCACGCCAAACCCGCACTATAAGAACGGCGACGGCTGCTGAAACACACAGCACACCCAACATCACTCCAATAAGTGGGGCTAACTCGTTCATGTGAAGTTCCTCTAAAATCGTATGAGGTGGTTTGGGCCACCAAGACGTCTCAGACTTTATCGCGCGCCATGCAGGGCCAAATTGTGCAGCAGTTTCACTGAAAATGAAACCGAAGCGGTCAGAGAACACGCAACAGGTAGAGTTAGACGCTTTGCCGTGGAGTTCAGTTGCCACCTACATCAGTTTGTTTGCCTCAAGATTCACCCTGAACTCATATTCTGGACCTGTTACGGCCCCCCCATGGAAGTCGCTCTTGGGAGCAGTTCGAACCACGACAATCTCTCCGCACCTTAAGATGATCATGTCATTCCGTAACGCGAATACATCGAAGCTAAAGTTAGACCCGTCACCTCCGTAGGAATTTTCCAATGCTACCTGGACCACTTTCAAAGCCTGCCTTTTGGTCGCGGTGTCCGTCTGCGTGCAAGCACTAGATTGGGGAGACCCGCAGCCGACAGCCAATAGAAGCGAGAAAATCAAAACAACACGTGACAAAGTCATACAGGTCATTTTCTTCCCTCTTCATCAGCCATCCACACAGTCCTCCGTACATCTCGCTGTAGGCCCAATGCAGACCTTAGTTGCAGGTTCCTACCGCGGCAGCACCAGGTCTACGCTTAACCCGCCCAGTTCGGGGCTTTCGCCGAGGCGGAGGGAGCCTCCGTGGCTGCGGGCGATGTCGGCGGCTATGGCGAGGCCGAGGCCGACGCCGGAGCCTTTGTTCTGGTTGCGGGACGCGTCGAGGCGGGAGAAGGGTTTGAGGGCCTCTTCGCGTTTGGCCTCGGGGATGCCGGGGCCGTCGTCTTCGATGCTGATGCGGATTGCGGTTTCCAGCACCTCGGCTGAAACACGGGCATTGGTGCCGTAGCGCACCGCATTGCCGGTGAGATTTTCCAACGCGCGTCTGATGGCCATCGGGCGCAGGTTCATGTCGACGCCGGTCTTGGGCATCTCGCCCAAGGTGACGCTTTGGCCGGCTCGTTTGGCGTTCTCGACAACCTCGCGGGTCAGCTGCACCGGGTCGCAGGGTTCCAGCTCTTCGGTGGCGTCGGAGCGGGCGAAGTCGAGGAAGGCGGTGATCAGGCTTTCCATCTCGGACACGTCGCCGATCAGCGCGTCATTGTCTTTTGATGCGGGCTGCATCGACAGGCCCAGCTTGAGCCGGGTCAAGGGCGTGCGCAGGTCGTGGCTGACGCCTGACAGCATGAGCGTGCGCTGCTGGGTCTGGCGCTCGATCCGGGAGCGCATGTTGAGGAAGGCGCCGCCTGCGGAGCGGACCTCGTTGGCGCCGGAGGGCTGGTAGGGCACCACCTGGCCCTTACCGAAAGACTCCGCCGCCTCTGCCAGCCGTTTGATGGGCCGTAGCTGATTGCGCAGGAACAAATAAGCGATCAGCGTCATCAGCGCGCCTGTGGCGAGCATCAGCACGATCAGCTGGTGCGGGTTACGAGCGGAGACGCGGCTGCGGGGGAAGGTCATTTCCAGCACCTCGCCCTCCACCGCAGTGGAGATGCGCACGGCCTTGCGGTTTTCCACCAGATCAATGCCGGTGAGCGTGTCGAAGCTCTGCTGTAGCGTGGTGTAGATGGCGCGGCCCGACAGGTCATAGAATCGGATGCGGGTGTCGATGGGGGTGCCGGGATAGTCGGCCTCCACCCCCAGCCTTTGGGCGCGCATTTCCAGCTCGTCCTGGCTTTGGGCCGCCGCCTCCGCCAGAAGTGCGATCTGGGGCACCATGTTTTGCGTCATTTGCACCGTGACATCTTCATAGAGACGTTGAATGAAGGCGAAAGACACGACAATCTGGATGGTGACGATTGGCACCAAAAGGATAAGCGCCGCACGGCCATAGAGGCTGCGGGGCAAATAGCGTTTGAGAGAGATATTCCGCATAGGCCGCCAAACTAGGCGGCTGCGCGGACAAGGGAAAGCCCAATGGACGATCTAAGCCGTTTCGACCCGCCTGTTGGAACCCCCGAGCCGATTGGCCCCGCCATTCGCCGGGTGCTGGCCCCCAACCCCTCGCCGATGACCTTTCGCGGCACCAACACCTATCTGGTGGGCACGCGGGATGTGGCCGTGATTGACCCCGGCCCCCCGGACGAGGCGCATCTGGCAGCCATTATGGACGCGTTGGAGGGCCATCAGCGGATCAGCCATATTTTCGTGACGCACAGCCATGTCGACCACTCGCCGCTGGCGATGGTGTTGGCGCAGGTGACGGGGGCCAAGGTGCATGCCTTTGGCCCGAGCCGCGCGGGGCGGGCGGCGGTGATGACGGGGCTGGACGCGCTGGGCGGCGGCGAGGGCGTGGACGAGACGTTCATGCCCGACGTCGCCTTGCCGCATCTGGCAGAGGTCGCGGGCTCAGACTGGGCGCTGCGGGCACTGCACACGCCGGGGCATATGGGCAACCATCTGAGTTTCGAGCTGGGCGTAGACGGCGCGTTCAGCGGCCATGTGTTCTGCGGCGATCTGGTAATGGGGTGGTCGACGTCGCTGGTCTCCCCGCCGGATGGGCATGTGTCGGACTTCATGGCATCGCTGGAGATGATGTCGGCGCGGGCGGGCCATGCGGTCTATCACGCGGGCCATGGCGCCCCGATCGAGGCGCCTGTCGCGCGGATGGCGGAGCTGATGGCGCATCGGCGTAACCGGGAAGGCCAGATATTGCAGGCGCTGGCCGACCGCCCGATGCGCGCCGCAGAGGTGGCGGAGGCCGTTTACGTGGATCTCAACCCTGCGCTGCTGCCTGCTGCCGCGCGCAATGTTCTGGCCCATCTCATTGATTTGACAACGCAAAACAGGGTTACGCCGGACGGGCCGCTCTCGGAGAGCGCGGTTTTCTCGCGGCAGGCGTAATTTTCGCGCCCTACCCACTTGCCGAGCCTGAGACCCCTTGCTATATCGCGCAAACCGTTCCGGCGTAGCTCAGCGGTAGAGCAGTTGACTGTTAATCAATTGGTCGTAGGTTCGATCCCTACCGCCGGAGCCATTTTCCCAAAGTCGCGTTTGTATAGCCAAGGACCTTTGTTGCTTGTGCTTTAGGTCTCGCTTACTCAGAGCGGGACCGAGAGGAAAACGCACATGTCAAAGAACAGTTGGAAGATCGCTGTCATCCCGGGGGACGGGATCGGGAAAGAAACCACGCCGGAGGGCATTCGTGTGCTGGAGGCCGCCGCGAAACGGTTTGACCTTGGGTTTGACTTTACCGACCACGATTTCGCCTCTGCCGATTATTACACCCAGCACGGGCAGATGATGCCAGATGACTGGAAGGACCGTCTGAGCGGCAGTGACGCGCTGTTTTTCGGCGCGGTTGGCTGGCCTGAGATTGTTCCGGATCACATCTCCCTTTGGGGGTCGCTCATTCAGTTCCGCCGCGAGTTTGACCAATATGTCAGCCTGCGCCCTGCCCGCGCCATGCCCGGCGTGCCGCTGCCTTTGGCGGGGCGCGGCCCCGGTGATATCGATATGATGATCGTGCGGGAGAACACGGAGGGCGAATATTCGTCTATCGGCGGCAAAATGTTCCCCGGCACGGATCGCGAGATAGTGCTGCAGGAAACGGTTATGAGCCGGGTTGGTGTCGACCGTATCTTGAAATATGCGTTTGAGCTGGCGGCGAAACGCGGCGGGCATCTGACCTCGGCGACCAAGTCCAACGGGATCTCGATCACCATGCCCTATTGGGACGAGCGGGTGGCGGAGATGGCTTCGCAGTATCCAGACATCAAGGTCGATAAGTACCACATTGATATTCTGACGGCGCAGTTCGTGCTGCACCCGGATTGGTTCGACGTTGTGGTGGCCTCTAATCTCTTTGGCGACATTCTGTCTGATCTGGGGCCTGCGTGCACCGGCACCATCGGGATTGCGCCGTCGGGCAATATCAACCCTGAGGGCAAGTTTCCGTCGCTGTTTGAGCCAGTGCATGGCTCCGCGCCTGATATCGCGGGGCAAGGCATTGCCAACCCGGTCGGCCAGATTTGGGCGGCGGCGATGATGCTGGAGCATCTGGGCGCGTATGAGGCCAGCGCTTCGATTGTCGCGGCGATTGAGCGGGTCTTGTCGGAGGAGGCTTTGCGCACGCCTGATCTTGGCGGGCCTGCGGACACCAAGGCCTGCGGCGCGGCCATTGCGGATGCTATGTCAGAGGGCGCGTAGATGGCAGCGTCAGCGTTCCTTGAGGGCTTCGAGGTCCAACGGGTTCAGCTGCCGGGGTTGAGCGTCAATTACGCCAGCGCCGGGTCCGGCCCGCCGGTTTTGCTGTTGCATGGTCATCCGCAGACCCATGTGGTCTGGCGCAAGGTGGCCCCGCAACTGGTGGCGGCGGGCTACCGGGTGATTGCGCCCGACCTCAGAGGGTATGGCGACAGCGACAAGCCTGAGAGTGACCCCACGCATTTTCCCTATTCCAAGCGGGTCATGGCGGCGGATCAGATCGCGTTGATGCGCCATCTGGGGCATGAGAGCTTCGCGGTTGTGGGGCATGATCGCGGCGGTCGGGTGGCGCATCGGCTGGCGCTTGATTTCCCGGAGGCGGTTGAGCGGGTCGTGGTGCTGGATATTGCGCCGACGCTGACGATGTATGAGCGCACCGACCAAGAATTTGCGACGCGCTATTTCTGGTGGTTTTTCCTGATCCAGCCGGACGGGTTGCCGGAGAAGTTGATCGCCTCGGACCCGGACTATTTCCTGCGCCGACATATTGCGGGACAAGTGAAGACCGGCGGGGCCGTGGAAGAGGCGGCGATTGCCGAATACCTGCGCACGTACCGCGACCCGGCGACGTTGCATGCGATTTGCGAAGATTACCGGGCTGCGGCGAGCATTGATCTGGAGCATGACCGTGCGGATCAGTCGGCTCGGGTTCAAGCGCCGCTGCTTGCGATTTGGGGCGCGCAGGGCGTTGTCGGGGAGCTGTATGACGTTGCGGCGACGTGGCGGGAGAAAGCGGTCGACGTCTCAGGCGTGGCGCTGCCATGCGGCCACGCGATCCCGGAAGAGGCTCCGGCAGAGCTGACCAAGCATCTTCTGGGGTTTCTGGCGGGCTGATCTGATGCCTTTGACTGGGTCCGCTTTGGGCTTCTTTTTGCGATAGTGCTGCGGTTGAAACTGCGGGGCTGTGACGCATCATTGACTTTGAGCATGTGCTCACTTTTAAGATGAGTAACTGCTCATTTCTGACCGCCCTGCCCTGCGCTGACAGTATTGGGGAGGTTCTGACCCCTTCCCCAACTGTGGCGCGGCGTTGCGCCCCTTGCTTCAAGGATATTTCGTATGACCAAAACTGTTCTTATCACCGGCACCTCGTCGGGTCTTGGCCTCAGCATTGCCGTGCAGGCGGCGCAGGCGGGGCACAAGGTCTATGCCACAATGCGCAATCTGGACAAAAGGGACGCGCTTGAGGAGGCGGCCCGTGCGGCAGGGGTTGAGGTGAGCGTGTTGCAGCTGGACGTGCAGGACAGCGCCTCGATTGCGGCGGCGGTGGAGACGGTGATGGACGTAGACGGGCGGATCGACACGCTGATCAACAACGCGGGCGCGGGCTATGTGCGCACGACGGAGCAAGCCACGGAGGAGGACATCAGCTGGGTGATGGACGTGAATTTCATGGGCGTGGTGCGTTGCACGAAGGCGGTGCTGCCGCATATGCGCAAGGCGCGGTCGGGCCACGTGATCACGATCTCTTCGGTTGGGGGGCTGGTCGGGCAGCCGTTCAACGAGATTTACTGCGCCGCGAAATTTGCGGTGGAGGGGTATTCAGAGGCGCTGGCCAGCTATGTCAGCCCGCATTTCGGGATCCATTTTACCACCGTTGAGCCGGGCGGCATCCAATCGGAATTTGCCACCAGCGTGCTGAAACATGTGCAGGAGACCGGCGGGATGCTGGAGGACGAGTATCTGCCGATCCTGCAGAAATATATTGGCGGTGCGGAGAACCGGCAGGATGCGGGCGATATTTACCAGACACCTGATGAGGTGGCGGCCGTGGTGCTGGAGTGCATGGCCGCCAAGGAGCCGCCGATCCGGACGCGGACGTCCAAATGGGGGGAAACCTTCACCCGGTTCAAGACAGAGCCGGACCCGACCGGCAAGAAGCAACAGGCGGCGGTGATTGAGCAGTTTCTGAGCTGACGCGGGCCGCGGGTCAGGCCAGATCTGACAGGCCTGCGTTGGTGTTGAGCAGGTATTGCGACAGGATCGGGCCGCAGGCGGCGCCTATTTCACGGGCGTTGCCGCCGATCTCTCCGGCCTCGACCTGCGGCAGGATCAGCCCGCGCTTGTCCTGATTTGACAGGTAGCGCCGGGTGCGGGCGACCAGCGTTTCCTTGACGTCGCGGGGCAAGCCGCCGTCGATGACGATGGCCTCAAAATCGATCACCGAGCAGGTGGAGAGCGCGGCCTTGGCCAGCTCCTGCGCGGTCTGGCGGATCCACGGCTCGACATAGCGGTCATAGTCGGACCAGTCATCCTTGGTCCACAGCCCGCTTGGGTCCATGCCGACCTCTTGCAGGCGGGCCTCGAGCAGATGGATGGAGGCGATGTCGACGAGCTGGCGGCTTTCGCCATTTGGCCCGACGCTGCGCAGCGAGCCCAGCGCGCCGGCATTGCCCTGATGCCCCTCATAGACGGAGTGGTTCAATACGATGCCACCACCCACAAAGGCCGCGAGGAAGAAATAGGCGTAGTCGCGAAACTCCTTGCCCCGGCCGTAGATATGCTCTGCCCGGCAGGCGGCGGTGGCGTCATTGACCACGAAGGCGGGCAGATTGCATATCTCGGCCACTTCCGCCTGAAAGCTGACATCCTTCCAGCGGGCAAACTCGGCGGCGGGTGCGCCGACCAGCTCGTGCCAGTTCCACAACTCAAAGGGTGCGGCGATGCCGATGCCGCAGACCCGTTCGGCATGGTCGCGGGGCAGCGCGGAGGCGATCTCTTCGTAGCTGTCGCGCAGGAAGGCGAAGATCTGGCCGGGCAACGGGTATGGATAGCGGGTGGTGCATTTGGCGCGGGTGCGCCCCTCGAAGTCCAAAAGCAGCAGTGTGGCCTTGCGCCGCCCGATATTGAGCCCGAAGGAAAACACCCCGTCGGGGTTCAGCGCCATCGGGATGGAGGGCTTGCCGACCTTGCCGCGCATCGGGTCACCCCGCCTGAGAAGCCCATCGTTTTCCAGCTTGCGCAGAATGACCGAGACAGTCTGCGGCGACAGCCCTGCTTTGCGCGCAAGGTCGCTGCCAGGCATCGGCCCGTTGCGCTGCAACATCGACAGCAACAAGCGCTCGTTATAGTCGCGCAACCCGCTTTGGTTCGCGCCTCCGCTGAGCGATCTGATTTTCGATCCATCCACGCGGGCGATCCATACCTCCTTATGCGCGTTATTCAAGCAAACCCTGTGTGAGTGAACCGATTGCTGATTAATAAATCAAGTTTATTTATTTATTGACCTTCCCGCAAAAACCCGTTTCCCTATGAGCATATTCGCCAGAACGGCGAGGACTGATATGTCTTGGGAGGACAGCCATGAAGAAATTATTCGCAACAACTGCATTCGCCCTGACCGCCATGAGCGGCGCGAGCTTTGCTGACGGGCACGCCGTCTCGGCTTGCCTGATCACGAAAACCGACACCAACCCGTTCTTCGTCAAGATGAAGGAAGGCGCGACCGCCAAGGCCGAAGAGCTGGGCATCACGTTGAAATCCTACGCGGGCAAGGTTGACGGCGACCATGAGACGCAAGTGCAAGCTATCGAGACCTGCATAGCGGATGGTGCCAAGGGCATCTTGCTGACCGCGTCGGACACTTCGTCCATCGTGACATCCGTCAAGCAAGCTCGCGACGCAGGCCTTCTGGTCATCGCATTGGATACCCCGCTGGAGCCGATTGACGCGGCGGACGCCACCTTTGCGACCGACAACTTCCTTGCGGGCGAGCTAATCGGCTCCTGGGCCGCTGCTACGTTGGGTGACGCTGCCGCGGACGCCAAGATCGGCATGTTGGATCTGGCGATCAGCCAACCCACCGTGGGTGTGTTGCGCGACCAAGGCTTCTTGCAGGGCTTTGGCATTGATCTGGGCGACCCGAACAAATGGGGCGACGAAGATGACGCACGCATCGTCGGCAACGACGTGACCGCTGGCAATGAGGAAGGCGGACGCCGCGCGATGGAGAACCTGCTGGCCAAGGACCCCGGCATCAACGTGGTCTACACCATCAACGAGCCTGCGGCTGCCGGTGCCTATGAGGCGCTGAAATCGATTGGCCGCGAGAATGACGTGTTGATCGTGTCGGTCGATGGCGGCTGCCCCGGCGTACAAAACGTGGCCGATGGCGTGATCGGTGCGACCTCGCAGCAATACCCGCTGCTGATGGCGTCCTTGGGCGTTGAAGCAATTGCAGCCTGGGCCAAGGACGGCACCAAACCGGAAAACACTCCGGGCAAGAGCTTCTTTGACACGGGCGTTTCGCTGGTGACCGACAAGCCTGCGGACGGGGTCGAGTCTATCTCCGTCGAAGAAGGTACGGCGCGCTGCTGGGGCTAGGCCTTTAGCCAAATGACATCGAGAGGGGGCGCGTGCCGCCCCCCTCATCCACAGTTTTTCCTTCAATTCGCGACCCCTTCGTGCCTTTCTGGCCCTCTAAGGCTGTGCTGAACCTAAATTCCCGAGGGAGCTTTTCATGGCAGAGACCACCCCGTCCGGCTCGGATTACGAATCTGACCTGTCCCATTCCGACGCAACCGTGGCCGAGTTCGACGACAACCGGCGCTCTGCATTGGGCAAGCTGCAGCACCTGCTGCATGAAAACCCCGCGCTGGTGCCGCTGATTGTTCTGGTTCTGTCACTGCTGCTGTTTGCGGTGCTTTTGGGGAGCAAGTTCTTCTCTCCCTTCGCGCTGACGCTGATCTTGCAACAGGTGCAGATCGTGGGGGTTCTGGCCGCCGCGCAAAGCCTGATCATTCTGACGGCAGGGATTGACCTGTCGGTGGGCGCGATTGCGGTGCTGACCTCTGTGATCATGGGGCAATTTACGTTTCGCTACGGGATGCCTCCGTCGATTGCGATCCCTGCGGGGTTGATTGCGGGGACGGCCATCGGGGCGTGCTCGGGCTGGCTGGTGGCCAAGGTCAAGCTGCCGCCGTTCATCGTGACGCTGGGCATGTGGCAGATCGTGCTGGCGGCGAATTACATCTATTCGGCCAACGAGACCATCCGTTCGCAAGATATCGAGGCGGAGGCCCCGATGCTGCAATTCTTCGGGACCAAGTATCAGATGGGCGGGGCGTCCTTTACCCTTGGCGTGGTGTTCATGATCGCGCTGGTTTTCGTGCTGGCTTACGTTCTGAAACACACAGCCTGGGGGCGGCATGTCTACGCGGTGGGCGACGACCCGGAGGCGGCGGAGCTGGCAGGCGTCGACGTCAAGAAAACCATCATCTCAGTCTATGCTCTGGTGGGGCTGATCTGCGCCTTGGCGGGATGGGTGATGATCGGGCGGTTCGGCTCGGTGTCGCCCTCGGCCACGACGGGGGTGATCGGCAACATTCAATCCATCACCGCCGTGGTGATCGGGGGCATCTCGCTGTTTGGCGGGCGCGGCTCGATCCTTGGGGCGTTGTTCGGCGCGCTTATCGTGGGCGTGTTCGAGCTGGGGCTGCGGATGTACGGCGCGGATCCGCAATGGACCTTCCTGTTGATCGGCGCATTGATCATTGGGGCCACGACCGTGGACCAATGGATCAGAAAGGCTTCGACATGACCGACCCTATTCTCAAAGGCCGCGGGCTGGTCAAACGCTACGGCAAGGTCACAGCGCTCGATCATTGCGATTTCGACCTGATGCCGGGGGAAATTCTGGCGGTGATTGGCGACAACGGCGCGGGGAAGTCCTCGCTGATCAAGGCGATTTCGGGCGCGGTGGTGCCGGATGCGGGGGAGATTTATCTGGAAGGCAAACGCATCCAGTTTTCCAACCCGATACAAGGGCGCAATGCCGGGATCGAGACGGTCTACCAGACGCTGGCCATGTCCCCTGCCCTGTCGATTGCCGACAACATGTTCATGGGCCGCGAGCTGCGCAAACCGGGCATCATGGGCTCGATCTTTCGCAAGCTCGACCGCGCGGAGATGGAGCGTCAGGCGCGCGACAAGCTGACCGAGCTGGGGCTGATGACCATCCAGAACATCAATCAGGCGGTGGAGACGCTGTCAGGGGGGCAACGGCAAGGGGTCGCCGTGGCGCGAGCCGCGGCGTTTGGCTCCAAGGTGATTATTCTGGACGAGCCGACGGCGGCCTTGGGCGTCAAGGAAAGCCGCAAGGTGCTGGAGCTTATTCAGGATGTGCGGTCGCGCGGAATTCCGATCATCTTGATTAGCCACAACATGCCGCATGTGTTCGAGGTGGCCGACCGCATCCACGTGCACCGGCTGGGGCGCAGGCTGTGCGTGATCAACCCCAAGGATTACACCATGTCTGACGCCGTGGCCTTTATGACCGGCGCGAAAGAGGCCCCGAAAGAGGTCGAATCTGCCTGAGAGGGCGGACGTGATTCTCTTTGGGGACGGGACTTGGCGTTCATCTTCGGGGTTTTGGGGCTGGGTTTGGTGTCGGAACCTCGGGTCTATTGGCAGTAATATTCATTGTTTATCAAAGGCTTAATCTAGATTTCGCAAGATGAACCGAATATGAACAGCTTGTTCGCTCTTCATTAAAATCGATTGCGGCATAAATAGGACATCGACGCAGAGAGCTGCCTAGTCATCTAGCCTCTTCTAGACCCTCCAAGGGGTAGCCCGAACCGCCGATAGGACTTGAAACGACGACGAGCCGAGCCGACCAAAGCGCCAACAGCGCGACCGCAAGACCGGGTCTTCCAGCCCAGAGTTGCAGCCGCAAAGCGCCACGGTCCGGCGGCGACAGAAGCGCCAGAGCGAGACCGAGCAGACGAGACACAGATAAGACGACACACAGATAAGACGACACAGAATTTTAGAGACCTGTCCCTCCAGACCCCCTCACTTTCCACCTCTCACGTATAGAACAGGCCGCCTTCGGGCGGTCTTTTCTATTTGGGGCGTTGATACCTGAAATCCTATAGAACGCAGGGGTTTTCGCACCAGAATTGGCCCGTTTCGGCCACAGCTTTGCCCAATTGCTTTGCTAGTTTCTACGCATGAGAATTTTATTGGCAGAAGACGAGCAGGTCTTGAGCGACCAGATCAGAACGCTTCTGATCTCTGAGGGGCGCGCGGTGGATGCCGTGGCTGACGGGGATGAGGCGCATTTTCTGGGGTCCACGGAACCGTATGACATGATCATCCTTGATATCGGTCTGCCCGGTCAGGATGGGATCTCTGTGCTGAAGAAATGGCGGGCCGAGGGGATCGATACGCCGGTGCTGATCCTGACCGCGCGGGACGGCTGGTCTGACCGCGTCGACGGGCTGGATGCGGGCGCAGATGATTACATGACCAAGCCGTTCAACATGTCTGAGCTGGCCGCCCGGGTGCGTGCCACCTTGCGGCGCAAATCTGGGCAAACCAACCCGATGTTCGAGAAAGACGGGATCAGCTTTGACACCCGCAATGGCCGGGTTGCGGCGCATGGGATCCCCGTTGATCTGACCTCCCAGGAGGTCGCGGTGCTGTCCTATCTGGTCCATAACAGCGGCCGGCTGATATCGCGCACAGAGCTGTCAGAGCATATCTATTCCTATGACGGCGACCGCGACAGCAACACCATCGCCGTGTTCATCACCCGGTTGCGCAAGAAGCTGGGCTCGGACTTTATTCAGACCATCCGCGGACGCGGCTACATGATTGACGCCGCCTGATGCTGTCGCTGCGCAAACGCGCGCTGATTGGCAGCGGGATGACGGCGATCATCGTGCTCGCGGTCGGGACCTACCTGCTTTACACGCTGATGGGCACGATTGCCTTATCGCGTTTCGACAACACGCTGAAAGACCGCCACACACAACTGATCATCGCGCTCAATGATGCCGAAGGTGACCCGGCGCGGCTGTCTGAAAACATCTTTGACCCGGCCTTCCGCACCCCGTTTTCGGGGCGGTATTGGCAAATTGTATCGCCTGATGGGCGGGTGTTCACCTCAGAGTCCATGCTCAGTGAAACGCTGGATGTGCCCGGTGGCATCGTGGAAGGCGCGTTGTTTCAGGACGCAATCGAAATGCGCTCGGAACCTGTGCGGACCGTGCATCAATCGGTGCGGCTGTCAGATGGCAGCACCTGGGGCATCACCGTGGCCGAGGCCCGCGAAAGCCTGACATTGGAGCAGGCGGCCACGCGGCGCAGCCTGCTGTTGGCCTTTGCCCTGTTGGCGCTGCTGGTATTTGCGGGCGCGATCGTGCAGACCACCGCGATCATGCGCCCGATTGACCAGCTGCGCAAAGACGTCGCCGGCAGGTGGGAGCTGGAAGAGGGGTTGAACCCCGACGAATATCCCGAAGAGGTGGCCCCGCTGGTCACCGACATCAACGACCTTCTGGAACGCAACCGAGAGATCATCGGCGGCGCGCGGCGTCAGGCCGCGGATCTGGCCCATGCGTTGAAGACACCAAGCGCGATCTTGCGCAACGAGCTGACGGCGCTGTCGGAACAGGGTTTGCCTGTGACCGCTTCCGTCGATGCGCTTGACCGGGTGGACGCGCAACTGGGCCGTTCACTTGCGCGGATGCGGGCGGCAAATTCGGGCGCGTCGGCCAAGGCGTCTACCAGCCTCGCGGCGTCGATCAGCCGGTTCAACCGCCTGTTTGGCGCGATGGCCGCGCGGGATGGCAAGGTGCTGGAGACCTTCTGCGAAAAAGGGTTTGTGGTCCGCATTGATGCGCAGGACATCGAAGAAGTTATGGGCAACCTGCTCGATAACGCCCTGAAATGGTGCGACGCCACCGTGCGACTGTCGCTGGAACAGGTCAAAGGCGGGATCACGCTTTTCATTGAAGATGACGGCCCGGGCATTCCTGAGGATGATCGCCGCGAAGCGCTGTCTTCTGGCGGTAGGCTGGACAGCTCGAAACCCGGCACCGGTCTTGGTCTGGCGATTGCGATGGATTTGCTCAACGCATACGGCGCGGAGCTGCGGCTGGCCACATCCACCGGTCTGGGCGGGCTCAGCGCGGAAGTGTTCATTCCCAACAAGCTGATCCGCACGCAGGCTGACACACCGATTGCTCGTGACGCGTTCCAGCTGGCGCCTGCGACCTAACCGCTTGCGGCGGGCCGCGCGTTTCCGCTAGCCTGCAGGCCTGAAATCGGAGCCACACGCGCCCCCGGTCACCCCCTTGCGAGCCCTATGACCCTGCCCATCCGCATTGTGACCGTCACATATAACAGCGCGGGCGTGATCGGGAATTTGCTGGGCAGTATCCCCGACGGTGTCGAGGTTGTGGTGGTCGATAATGCCAGCCAAGACGACAGCTGCGCCATTGCGGAGCAAGCCGGGGCCACGGTGATCCGAGCCACGGATAATCGCGGTTTCGGGACGGCGTGCAACCTGGGTGCGCAAGGCAGCACGCAGGCTTTTGTGTTTTTCGTAAATCCCGATGCAGTTTTGGAAGAGGGCTGCTGCGCGGCGCTGGTGGCCGCGGCAGAGCGGCATCCGACCGCGGGCGCGATGAACCCCGCCATTCTGGAACCGGACGGGGCGTTTGCGATGAAACGGCGGTCTTGTTTGATTGGCCCGAGCGACTGGACGCCGCGCGAGTTGGCCGTGGAGGCCACGAGCGCGGAGGTCAAGATCCTGCATGGCGCGGCGTTGTTTTGCAGGCAGGACGCCTTTGCGCAGGTCGGCGGGTTTGACGAGCGCATTTTCCTGTATCACGAGGATGACGAGATTTGCCTGCGACTGCGACAAGCGGGCTGGTCGCTGCGGCTGGAGCATGGCGCAGCCGTGCGCCATATCGGCAGCGGCTCGACGGGCTATTCGAAGGCTTCCGTGCGGGCGAAAGCGCGGGCCATTGCGCAGTCGCGGCTTTACGTGGAGCAGAAACATGCGCGGCCCCGGCCCTATCGAGGGGCCTATTTGCGGGCTGCGGGCAAGCTGCTTTCGCCACTGTCGTGGCTGTCGGGGCGCAAGCGGGTGCAGGCCTTGGGATATCTGGACGGTGTGATGAGCTATGACGCGTCCAGCTACGGGGCGCGGTGAGCTCAGAGGGCTACCAATTGTCTGGGCGAGTTGGTAAAATGTCGGGGATGAACACACCTGTTTCCTCCATCCGCAATCTTGGCCCCGCCTATGAGGAGAGCCTCAGCGCGGTCGGGATCAACAGCGCCGAAGAGCTGCGCGAGATCGGCGCAGATGCGGCCTATGCCAAGTTACTGGAGGCGGGCACCCGCCCGCATTTCATCGGGTATTACGTGCTGGTCATGGCGCTGCAGGGCCGCCCCTGGAACGACTGCAAAGGCGAGGAGAAGAAGGCGTTGCGCAAGAGGTTTGACGCGATGAAGGTGACGCATTTCGACGAAGGGTTGTCCTCGATCGAGCGGGAGCTGGATGCGGTCGGTGTGGGGCGCCGGAGATGAGCGATTTGCCCGCACGCCGCGATCTGGATGCCGACCTAGAGCGGCTCGACAAGTTTGCGGTCAATATGGACGCGTTGGTGCGTATTCCCGGCACCAATCTGACGTTGGGGTTGGACAGCGTGTTGGGGCTGTTTCCGGTGATTGGCGACACGCTGGCGCTGGTGCCATCGCTCTACGTGCTGCTGGAAGCCAAACGGCTGGGCGCATCGAACCATGCGCTGGGGCGGATGGGGTTCAATGTGGGCGTTGATTACGTGGTCGGGCTGGTGCCCGTGCTGGGCGATCTGTTCGATTTCGGCTGGAAGGCCAATATCCGGAACACCAAGATTTTGCGCGAAGAACTCGGCAAAGAAAAGGCCGCCCTGCGCTAAGCAGAGCGGCTGATGTTTTTGTTCTGAGCGGCTTAGCCGACCAGTTCGAGACCGGAGAAGAAGAAGGCGATTTCTTCAGCTGCGGTTTCCGGTGCGTCGGAGCCGTGGACGGAGTTCTCGCCGATGGAGAGCGCGAATTCCTTGCGGATGGTGCCCTCAGCCGCTTCGGCCGGGTTGGTTGCGCCCATGACTTCGCGGTTTTTCGCAATCGCGTCTTCGCCTTCCAGAACCTGAACCACAATCGGCTCGGAGATCATGAACTCGCACAGCTCGCCGAAGAACGGACGCTCGGAGTGGACGCCGTAGAATTGCTGGGCCTGGGCCAGCGTCAGCTGGATGCGTTTGGAGGCGACGATGCGCAGACCGGCTTCCTCGAACTTGGCCACGATCTGGCCTGTCAGGTTGCGCTTGGTAGCGTCGGGTTTGATGATGGAGAACGTGCGTTGTACGGCCATGGGGAGGCTCCTTTGAGAGTGAATTTGGCGCGGACCTAGCATGGGCCTGATCGCTTGGAAAGCGGTTGATTGACACTTGCAGCGGCATGGGCGACACGGGCGCTATGCTACGATTGTCTGACCTGCGCTACTCTGTGGAAGGCCGCACCTTGTTGGAGGGCGCCTCGGCCACGATTCCAACCGGCCACAAGGTCGGGTTGATCGGGCGCAATGGTACCGGAAAAACCACACTTTTCAAGCTGATACGCGGCGAACTTGTGTTGGAAGGCGGCACTGTATCGCTGCCCGACAAAGCGCGGATCGGCGGCGTAGCCCAAGAGGTGCCGGGCAATGAGGTGTCGCTGATCGACACGGTGCTGGCCGCTGACACGGAACGCGCGGCGTTGCTGAAAGAGGCAGACACGGCGTCAGATCCCAACCGGATCGCGGAGGTGCAGACCCGGCTGGCCGATATCGAGGCCTGGTCTGCGGAGGCGCGGGCCGCGTCCATTTTGGCGGGCTTGGGCTTCACGCATGAAGAGCAGCATATGCCGTGCTCTGCCTTCTCGGGTGGGTGGCGGATGCGGGTGGCTTTGGCCGCCGTGCTGTTTTCCGCGCCGGATTATCTGCTGCTGGACGAGCCTACGAACTATCTGGATCTGGAAGGCGCGTTGTGGCTGGAGGCCTATTTGGCCAAATACCCGCATACGGTGATCATCATCAGCCACGACCGTGGGCTATTGAACCGGGCGGTGAACGCGATCCTGCATCTCGAAGGCAAGCAGCTGACGTATTACACAGGGCCTTACGACCAGTTTGCCCGGCAGCGTGCAGCGAAGCGGGCCGTGCAAGCGGCAGCGGCGAAGAAGCAGGATTTGAAGCGGGCGCATTTGCAGAGCTTTGTGGACCGATTCAAGGCGAAGGCCTCGAAAGCCAAGCAGGCGCAGTCGCGGGTCAAGATGCTGGAGAAGATGGAGACGATCACCGCGCCGGAGGACGCCGCGCGGACGGTGTTTACCTTCCCTGAGCCGGAAGAGCTGTCGCCGCCGATTATCAACACGGAAAGCGCCTCTGTCGGGTATGACGGCAAGGCGATCCTGAGCCATCTGAACCTGCGGATTGACCAAGATGACCGGATTGCCCTGTTGGGGCGCAATGGCGAGGGCAAGTCGACGCTGGCCAAGCTGTTGTCGGAGCGGCTGCAGCCGATGGGCGGGCGCGTGACGTCTTCAAACAAGCTGCGGGTCGGGTTTTTTGCCCAGCATCAGGTGGATGAGCTGCATATTGACGAGACCCCTCTGGAGCATCTGATCCGGGAGCGGGCGCATGAGGGTCAGGCCAAGCTGCGGGCGCGGTTGGCCTCCTTTGGGTTGGGTGCGGATCAGGCGGATACCGAGGTCGGGCGGCTGTCGGGTGGGCAGAAGGCGCGGTTGTCGCTTTTGCTTGCCACGCTCCCTGCCCCGCATCTGCTGATTTTGGACGAGCCGACCAACCACCTTGATATTGAAAGCCGTGAGGCCTTGGTCGAGGCGTTGACCGCCTATTCGGGCGCAGTCATTCTGGTGAGCCATGACATGCATTTGCTGTCGCTTGTCGCGGACCGGTTGTGGCTGGTCAAAGACGGGCGCGTGACGCCGTACACGGAAGATCTGGAAGCTTACCGCAAGCTGCTGCTGGCCCCGCCTGAGCGGGACAAATCGGGCAACAAGATCGAAAAGCCGAAGAAAAAGCAGGCCAGCCGGGACGAGGTTCTGGCGATGCGCTCGGATGTGCGCAAATGCGAAGCGCGGGTCGAGAAACTGTCGGAAATGCAGGCGGAAATTGCCAAGCGGCTGGCGGACCCCGCGATTTACGAGGACCAGAACGCGGCCAAGCGGGACGTCTACCAGAAGAAATATGCCGAGGTGATGGAAGCCATGGACCGCGCGGAGGCGATGTGGCTGAAGGCGCAGAGCAAGCTGGAAAAGGCGGAGGCCTGAGATGGAGCTGACGCTGGCGATCACCGCGTTTTTCACCCTGTTTGTCGTGATCGACCCCATTGGGTTGGCGCCGCTTTTCGTGGCCATGACCACCGGTATGTCGCAGCGGCAAAGGCTGGCGATTGCCATTCGGGCCTGCGTTGTGTCAGCGGTGATCTTGACCGTGTTCGGGCTGGCCGGTCAGGCGATTTTGGACTTTATCGGGATCTCACTGGCGGCGTTTCGGATCTCGGGCGGCATACTTCTGTTCATCACCGCGTTGGACATGCTGTTTGAGCGCCGCTCGGCGCGGCGGGAGGAGCAATCGGGAGATGCGGGGCTGGATGACGACCCGTCGATTTTCCCGATTGCCATGCCATTGATTGCCGGACCCGGCGCGATGGCCACGATGATCCTGCTGGCCTCCGGCGAGGACTGGCTGGTGGTGAGCAGCGTCTTGGGCGTGATGGCGTTTGTGGTGCTGCTGGTCTTTGCGCTGTTTTTGCTGGCCGCGCCGATTGAGCGGCTGTTGGGGGCCACGGGCGTCAAGGTGGTGACGCGGCTGATGGGGATGCTTCTGGCGGCTCTGTCGGTGCAGTTTGTGGTGGACGGGATGCGCGACCTTGGGGTTCTGGCAGCGGTCTGACATCGTGCTTATATGGTGCCACAAGGAGGCGAGTTTATGAGCGCAGATGACACCGGCCAGCTGATTTACCTGGTGCTTTTGGGCGCCGTGATCGGCAGTTATTTCTTCGTCTCAGGCCGCAAGCAGCTGGGCGAAACCGCGCGGGCGGCCAGCTTGTGGGTGTTCATATTCATTGGCGTGATCGTGGCTTACGGGCTGTGGAACGACGTCAAGGACACGGTGCTGCCGCAACAAAGCGTGTCCGTAGAGCAAGGCACGATTGAGGTGCCGCGCAGACCTGACGGGCATTTCTACATGACCCTTGATGTGGGCGGGGTCCCAATTGAGTTTGTCGTTGATACCGGGGCGACAGATGTGGTGCTGAGCCTTCCGGATGCCGCGCGGGTTGGGTTTGTGGAAGATGAGCTGTTCTTTGACGGGCAGGCCTCCACCGCCAATGGGATCGTGCGGACAGCGACGGTGCGACTAGCGGATGTCAGCGTCGGGGGGATTGACGAGGGGACGGTGCGGGCCTCGGTCAATGAGGGCGATCTGGAGACCTCGCTGCTGGGCATGAGCTATTTGCAGCGGTTTGAACGGATCGAGATACGCGGCGACAGGTTGCTTCTGGAGCGCTAGGGCTTCGGGTGCTCGGCCTTCATCTGCCAGTTGCCGCTTTCCTGTGACCAGTATTTCGCGGGCAGATCGGCCTCGGTCACGGCTTTCCACTGGGTGCGGGCATGGGCGACGGCGTCGCCGTCATTGCCGTCAAACAACACCATCGCGCGCTTCAGGCCCGTGACCTCGCTTGGGTCAAGCGGCGCGCCGTCAACGGAGATCAGGCAATCGGGCGCGTTGCCCGCCGCGCCTTCGGTCAGCAAGATCGGCTGGTCCGCATCATGCGGCCCGCCTGCCCGGCCATGGGGTTGAAAGCCGTCGCCTTCCCACAGCTTGCCGTCGAGCCAGTCCAGCCGCTCTGCCGAGGTGCCACGGATGGCAATGCGCCAGCCCGCTTTGCGGGCCAGCCCCAAGAGCTGCGGCAGAGTGTTTTCGAGCGGCTGCAGGGTGAGGTGGTAGAAATAGACCTCCGCCATCAGGAGCCTTCGAAATTATCCGCGATCAACCGGTTCAGGGCGCGCACGCCCCAGCCTGTCGCGCCTTTCGGGGCGAAGTTGCTATCGGTCTTGAGCGAGGCCACGCCTGCGATGTCGAGGTGGCACCACGGGGTTTCGGGCTTCACGAAGCGCTCGAGGAACTGCGCGGCGGTGATGGAGCCTGCGGGGCGCCCGCCGACGTTTTTCATGTCGGCGACGCGGGACTTTAGCTGGTCATCGTAGGCTTTGCCCATGGGCATGCGCCATGCGCCCTCCTCTTCCGCATTTGCGGCTTTCAGGAAGGCATTGGCCAGCGCGTCATTGTTGGAGAAAACGCCCGCGTTTTCATGGCCCAGGCCGATGATGATCGCGCCCGTCAGCGTGGCGAGGTTGATCATGCCGATGGGGTTATAGGTTTCCTGCGCGTACCAGAGCACATCGGCCAGAACCAAGCGGCCTTCGGCGTCGGTGTTGATGACCTCGATCGTGTCGCCCTTCATGGAGGCGACCACGTCGCCGGGGCGCACCGCGTTGCCGGATGGCATGTTTTCGACCAGGCCGACGAGGCCTACGACGTTGGCCTTGGCCTTGCGGGCGGCGAGCGTTTTCATCACGCCTGCCACGACGCCCGCGCCGCCCATATCCATGGTCATGTCTTCCATGCCGCCCGCCGGTTTCAGCGAGATGCCGCCTGTGTCAAAGACCACGCCTTTGCCCACCAGCGCGAAAGGTTGGTCATCCTTGTCGCCGCCCATCCATTCCATGACGACGACTTTCGAAGGGCTGTCGGAGCCTTGGCCGACGCAAAGCAGCGAGCCCATGCCGAGTTTTTCCAGCTCGGCCTCTTCCATGACTTTGACCTTGAGGCCCAACGCGGACAGCTCTGCCAGACGGTCGGCAAATTCGGTGGTGGTCAGCACATTGGCGGGCTCGTTGACTAGATCGCGGGTGAAGAAGACACCGTCGGCAATCGCGCCATGCGCGGCACCTGCGGCTTTGACGTCATCGGGCGCGTTGACCATGACATGGACCGCGCCGGGGGCTTGGTCTTCCTTGGTGAAATGGTCGTTAAAGGCGTAGCTGCGCAGCGCGATGCCCAATGCCACCTCTTCGGCGCGGCGCAGATTGCCGCAGAGCACGTGCAGTTCCTTGCCAGCAGCCATTTTGGCCAGCGTCGCCCCCGCTTTGCGGGCGGAGGAGACATCGGGACGGCGCGACAGCTTGACCACGATCACGCCCTCGGCGGCCATGTTCACCGGGTAGGCCAGCATGATGGCCTTGCCCTCGTCGAGCTTGGAGAAACCATCGCTTTCCACCAGCCGCGCAACCGCGCCGCGCGACAGGCGATTGACCCGTTTGGCTGTCGCGTCCAGCGTCCCTGCTTCGGGGACAAACACTGCCAGAACGCCCTGCGCCTCCTTGATCAGGTCGATATCGGTGGCGATGAAATTGGGGGCGATGGGCGTTGTCATGGGGACCTCTGAGCTGTCTGCAAATGGGTGGTGTTGCGCTATAGCTAGCGTGGCTGCGCCGTGAAGGCCAGAAGGCCCTTTTGAGCCCCGAAAAATTCGGCTAAGTTGATCGCAAAAATGGGTAGGGAGTAGCAGGTTGGCGCGATTTGACAGATATATGCTGTCGCAGCTGCTGCTTTTGTTCGGCTTTTTCTCTCTTGTGCTGGTGTCGGTCTATTGGATCAACCGCGCGATTTCGCTGTTTGATCAGCTGATCGGCGACGGGCAAACGGCGCTTGTGTTCCTTGAATTCACGCTTCTGGCGCTGCCTTACGTGATCATGACGGTGCTGCCGATCTCTGCTTTTGTGGCGGCGGTTTACGTGACCAACCGGTTGTCATCTGACAGTGAAATGGTGGTGCTGCAGACTGCCGGGGCCTCAAGCGCGCGGATCGCGCGGCCTGTGTTTTTCTTTGGGGTGATCGTCGCCGTGCTGGTGGCCGTCTTGGCGCATTTGCTGGTGCCTGCGGCGCGCAGCGAATTGTCGGGGCGCAGCGCTGAGATTTCGCGCGACATCACGGCGCGGTTTTTGAAAGAGGGTCAGTTTATCCATCCTGCCACCGGGATCACCGTCTATGTGCGCGAGATCACGGCGCGGGGCGAGATGGAGGAGCTGTTTCTGGAAGATGCCCGCAACCCTGAGGCCATTGTGACCTATACGGCGGAGCGGGCCTTGCTGGTGCGCGGCGACACCGGGCCCCGGCTGGTGATGTTTGACGGGTTGGCGCAAACCTATCGCGGCGATACCGGGCGGCTGAGCACGATTGAGTTTGAAGACTTCGCCTATGACATTGGCGCGTTGATGCGTCAGGGCGGCGCAGGAATCCGCGACCTGCGCGAGCTGCCGACGTCGGTGCTGTTGAACCCGACGCAAGAGGATTTGGACGGGGCCACGGGAGATTTGCCGGATTTCCTGTTCGAGGCACATGACAGGGTGGCGCGGTCCCTGCTGGCGATTGTGGTGCCGATGATGGGGTTTGCCGCGCTGATGGTCGGCGGGTTTTCTCGCTTCGGGGTCTGGCGTCAGGTGGTTTTGGCCGTGGTGATGATCATTCTGGTGCAGTTGATCGCGAATTCCTCAGAAGAAGTCGCGCGGGGTGACGCGCGGCTATGGTGGATGGCCTATTTGGCCCCGGCAGCGGGCGCATTGATCACGACCAGCCTGCTATTGGTGTCACAGATGCGCAAGTTTCGACGACGCGATGTGCCTGACTTGCCCGAGCCCAGCGGGGCCGCGACATGAAGCTGGACTGGTATTTCGCCCGGCGCTTTGTGCGCGCCTTCCTGCTGGTCTTCGGGGTCTTTTTCGGGATCGTCTACCTGATCGACATGGTCGAGCAGATGCGCCGCTTTGACAATGACGTGGTCGGGCTGGTGGAGGCCGGAGAGCTGGCATTGCTGAAAGCGCCCGCCACCATGTACCGGATGCTGCCGCTGTTGACGGTGCTGGCGACGATCATGCTGTATCTGGGGCTTGCACGGACCTCCGAGATGGTCGTGACCCGCGCCTCTGGCCGCTCTGCGATCCGGTCGCTCTTCGCGCCAGTGATGACGGCGTTTTTCTTTGGCGCTTTGGGCATCGCGGCGCTGAACCCGATTGTGGCCGCGACCTCGAAACAGTTCGAGCTGGCCTCGCAGGCCTATGCGGGCAACACCAACACTTTGTCGGTCAGTGACCGGGGACTTTGGTTGCGGCAGGCCAGCGAGAACGGGCAAGTGGTGATCCGCGCGGACAGATCCAACCTGGACGGCACGCAGTTCTTTGGGGTGACCTTTTACGGCTTTGACCCGATGGGGGAGCCAACCTACCGCATCGCCGCCGCGCAAGCGGTGCTGGGGCCGGGCGCTTGGGCTTTGTCTGAGGCCAAGCGGTGGAGCTTTGAGCAAGACAGCAATGCCGAGGAAAGCGCGAATTTCTACCCAGAGTTCAGCCTTGCGTCAGACCTGACCCGCGACCAGATCCGCGACAGCTTCGGCTCGCCTTCCGCCATCCCGATCTGGGAGCTTCCCGGCTTTATCCGCCAGCTTGACCGCGCCGGGTTCTCGGCGCTGCAACACCGTGTCTGGCTGCATATGGAACTGGCCAACCCAATTCTGTTGGCCGCCATGGTGCTGATTGGCGCAGGGTTCACCATGCGGCACACGCGGTTTGGCCGCACCGGATTGATGGTGCTTTTGGCCATCTTGATGGGGTTCTCGATCTACTTCTTGCGCAACTTTGCCCAGGTGCTGGGCGAGAACGGGCAGATCCCGGTGATCGTCGCGGCATGGGCGCCGCCGCTGGCGGGGATATTCATGTCGCTCGGGCTGCTGTTTCATATGGAGGATGGCTGACATGATCCGCGTCCTCGCTTTGCTCTTTGTGTTCGGACTTGCGCCGACATGGGCCCTGGCTCAGCAAACTGCCTCGCTGGTGGCGGATGCTGTGTTTTTTGACCCGCAGAGCCAAAGGCTGGAGGCGCAGGGCAATGTAGAGGTGTTGCAGGACGGGCTGCGGCTGCGGGCCTCGTCGATTGTCTATGACGGGGCGGCGGACACGCTGACGGTCAACGGGCCTCTTTACCTGATCGACGGTCAGGACGTCACCATTGTTGCCAGCTATGCGGAGCTGTCGGGGGACCTGCGCGAGGGTATTCTGTCTCAGGCCCGCGTGGTGTTTTCCGAGCAGTTGCAGCTGGCTTCCAACGAGGTGCGGCGTACGGGCGGGCGGTACACCCAGTTCTACAAATCCGTCGCCTCAAGCTGCCAGATTTGCGAGGAGCACCCTACCCCGCTTTGGGAAATCCGGGCGCAGCGGATCACCCATGACGCCGAAGAACGCCAGCTTTACTTCGACAATGCCAGCTTCCGTATCCTCGACGTGCCGGTGTTCTATTGGCCGTACCTGCGCCTGCCCGACCCGTCTGTGGAACGCGCCAGTGGCTTCCTGCTGCCTGAGTTTGCGTCCAGTGGCGATTTGGGGATCGGGATCAAGACGCCGTATTTCTACGTCATCAACGACCATTCAGACCTGACGCTGACGCCGTGGCTGACCACCCGTGGGTCGCGCACGTTGGAGGCGCGGTATCGACGCAAGCTGAGCTACGGTGAGTTTGAGATCAACGGCGCGGTGACCGATGACAACCTTCTGCCAAGCGAGAATCTGCGGGGATATGTGTTTGCCGATGGCAGCTTCTCCCTGCCGCGCGACTTCACGTTGACCTTTGACGTGGAGGCGACCTCGGATGACGGCTACCTGCTGCAATATGACTATTCCGACAAGGACCGGCTGGACAGCGCCATCGGGGTGAGCCGGACAAAGCGGGACGAATTCATCGGGGCCGGGCTGATCCATTACCGCTCGCTCAGGGAGGGTGATGACAACCGCACCTTGCCGACGATTGTGGGCGACGCAATCTACGAGCGACGCTTCGTGCCCAGCCATGTCGGCGGCATCGCGTCGCTGCAGTTTGAAGCGGCCGGGTTTTATCGCCGCGCGGATGACGATGTCACCGATAGCGGGCTCGCGCGGGACGTGGCGCGGCTGTCGGCGGTCGCGGATTGGCGGCGCGACTGGGTGTTGGGCAATGGCATGATCGTCGCTGCCGCCACCGAGCTGCGGGCCGATTGGTATCAGGTGCGCCAAGACGACCGGCCTGTCTTCAATGATACAACGGAAGTGACGCCCTACGCCTCTGTGGAATGGCGCTGGCCCATGCTGCGTCAGGCCCCCGGGGCCACGCATTTGCTGGAGCCGGTGGTGCAGCTGGTCTGGGCCAAAGAGACAGGCCGCGATGTCGACAACGAAGACAGCCTCTTGGTTGAATTTGACGAGGCGAACCTGTTCTCCTACTCGCGCTTTCCGGGGGTGGATGATCAAGAGACCGGGCGGCGGACCAATATCGGGGTCACCTATACCCGCGAAGATCATGACGGCTGGTCGCTGGGCCTGACCGTGGGCCGGGTGTTCCGCGACGGCGATTTCAATCAATTCAGCGCGTCGACCGGGTTGCAGGGCAGCTCAAGCGACTGGCTGGTGGCCGCACAGTTGAAAATCGGGGAGCATTTCGACGTGATAAACCGGGCGCTGTTTGAAGATAACTTTTCTTTCGCGCGCAACGAGATGCGGCTGAACTGGGTGCAAGACGACTACCGGCTGGGCTCGACCTTTGTTTGGCTTGAGGCCGACCCGACCGAGGGGCGCCCGATTGATACCTCTGAATTCGCGGTGGATGGCGCCTACCGGGTGTCGACCCATTGGACGCTGTCGTCGAACCTGCGCTACGACTTTGTCGAGGACCGCACGTCGCGCGCGGGCTTCGGGGCGCGTTACGAGAACGAATGTGCGCGGGTCGATCTTTCCCTCTCGCGCCGCTTCACGTCTTCGACTAGTGTCTCGGCAACAACGGATGTGAACCTGTCGGTCCAGCTTGCCGGGTTCGGCGCGAACGGGACCGGCGGCAAAAGCTTCGCCCGCAGGTGTGACGGATAGGCCGGATGCGGCCACGGATTAGAACGACGGATAAGAACAACGAGCAAACCATGACCCTGACACGTATCTTGACCTCCCTGTTTCTGTTTGTGTTCTCGGCGCTGCCAATGTCTGCGCAGAGCCCGTTCGAGACGGTCATAACGGTAAATGACGCCGCCATTACCCAATATGAAATTGACCAGCGCGCGCGCCTTTTGGCGCTGTTGCGTGCGCCCGGTGATCCTCAAGTTGAGGCCCGCAAGGGGCTGATCGAGGACCGGTTGCGGATCGGTGAGGCCCGCCGCGCAGGTGTGGCCCCAACGCCCGAAGAGATCCAAGAAGGCATGACGGAATTTGCCGCGCGCGCGAACCTGAGCGCCGAGCAGTTCATCGCGGCCATCGGTCAAGCTGGCGTCGATGTGGAGACCTTCCGCGACTTCGTGTCTGCCGGTCTGTCATGGCGGACCTTTGTGCAGGGCCGCTTTGGCCCCCGCTCGCAAGTGTCCGACGCCGAAGTGGACCGCGCCCTGTCGCAAAACAGCCTGCAGCGCGGCGGCGTCCGGGTGCTGCTGTCTGAGATCATCGTGCCCGCGCAAGGCCCCAACGCTGAAGCCAATCAGGCGCTGATCCAGCGGCTGTCCGACACCCTGCGCGGCGAAAGCGCGTTTGCCGCCGCGGCGCGTCGCTATTCGGCATCGGCCACACGGGGCCGGGGCGGGCGTCTGGACTGGCTGCCCATCGGCCAGGTGCCCCCTGCCCTGCGGGCCGCGGTGCTTGTGCTGGAACCCGGCGAAGTGACAGACCCGATCACCCTTGGGCCCGGCGTTGGCATCTTCCAACTGCGTGCCCTCGAAGAAACCGAGGGCGAGACGCCGGACACACTGGCGCTTGAATATGTCTCTATCCTTATTCCGGGCGGCCAATCGGCCAGCGCCCGGGACCGCGCCCAGACGCTGCAGGACGACTATGACACCTGTGACGACCTGTATAAGCCCGCGCAATCGCTGCCGGCAGAGAATTTCGAGCGCGTGATCCTGCCTGCGGCTCAGGTGCCCGGCGATATTGCACTGGAGTTGGCCAAACTGGACGACAACGAAGTGTCGACCTCTTTGACCCGGCAAAACGGCGCAGTGATGGTTTATCTGATGCTCTGCGGCAGAACGCTGGAAACCCCCGAACTGGCAGAGCCGGAGCTGGATGAAAACGGCGAGCCGGTGCCTGTGCGCGACGAACGCGAAGAGCTGCGGCAGCGGCTGTTTGCGCAGCGGCTGGCCTCCTATGCGGACAGTTTTCTCGAAGAGCTGCGCGCCGACGCGATCATCTCGCCGAGCCAATGACCACAGCGCCCGGGCCGCTGCCGCCGGTCTGCCTGACCTGCGGCGAACCTGCAGGCGTGGGGCTTGAGATTGCCCTGAAGGCCTGGGAGGTGCTGGGTCGCGACCTGCCGTTCTATCTGCTAGGCGACGCGCGGCATGTGCCGGGCGATGTGCAGCGGCTGGGGGATGATCTGGCGATTGATCCCGACGGGCCCCTGCCCGTGCTTGATCACCCGTTTGAGGGCGCGGCCACCCCGGGCACGCCCGACCCGCGCAACGCAGCGGGCGTGATTGAGGTGATCGCGCAAGGGGTCGCGATGGTCAAAGCGGGCAAAGCGGCGGCGCTGTGCACCTTGCCGATCCACAAGAAGGCGCTGAAAGACGGCGCGGATTTTGCCTATCCCGGCCATACCGAATATCTGGCGGCTTTGGACGGCAAGGACCGGGTCGTGATGATGCTGGCCTGCCCCGAGCTGCGTGTCGTGCCTGCGACGATCCATATCGCTTTGGCGGATGTGCCTTCGGTGCTGACGCCGTCTCTGCTGAGCGATGTGTTGCAGATCACGCAAACCGCGCTGCGCCGGGATTTCGGGATTGCGGCACCGCGACTGTCGGTCTGCGGGCTGAACCCGCATGCGGGCGAAGGCGGGACAATGGGCAACGAAGAGCTGGCCTGGATCAACGAGACCATCGCGGGGCTGGCGGCGTCCGGCATGGACGTGACCGGGCCGTGGCCTGCGGACACGATGTTTCATGCCGCCGCGCGGGCGGGCTATGACGTGGCGGTCGCGATGTATCACGATCAGGCGCTGATCCCGATCAAGACGATTGATTTTGCCGGTGGCGTAAACGTGACGCTGGGGCTGGATTTCATCCGCACCTCACCCGATCACGGCACCGCCTTTGACATTGCCGGGCGCGGGATTGCGGATGCGACATCAACCATTGCCGCATTGCGCATGGCGCGGGACATGGCTTTGGCCCGAGGGCAAGTTTGAGTATTTTTAACCAAATGGAGACCCTCGCGTGGCGCAAATAGACAACCTGCCGCCTTTGTCCGAGGTGATCCGCGACCACCAGCTGTCAGCCAAGAAATCCTTGGGGCAGAACTTCCTTCTGGACCTGAACCTGACCGCCAAGATTGCGCGGCAGGCGGGAGATTTAACCGGCTGTGACGTGCTGGAGGTGGGGCCCGGACCCGGCGGGCTGACGCGCGGGCTTTTGGCCGAGGGCGCGCGGCGGGTGCTGGCGATTGAGAAGGATCCGCGCTGCCTGCCTGCGCTTGCGCAGATCGCGGAGGCCTATCCGGGACGGCTGCAGGTGATCAGCGGCGACGCGTTGGAGGTGGACCCGCTTGCGCATTTGACCCCGCCGATCCGCGTGGCGGCCAACCTGCCCTATAATGTCGGAACCGAGCTGCTGGTGCGCTGGCTGACGCCTGCGGTGTGGCCGCCGTTCTGGCAAAGCCTGACACTGATGTTTCAGCGTGAGGTGGCAGAACGGATCACGGCGCAGCCGGGCGGCAAGGCCTACGGGCGGCTGGCGGTGCTGTCGCAATGGCGCAGCACGCCGCGCATTGTCATGGAACTGGCGCCCGAGGCTTTTGTGCCTGCGCCCAAGGTGCGCTCAGCCGTGGTGCATTTTGAGGCGCTTGCCGCGCCCCGTTTCGAGGCAGATGCGCAGGTGTTGAACCGGGTGGTGGCCACGGCATTCAACCAGCGCCGCAAGATGCTGCGCTCCGCGTTGAAATCGCTGTCGCCTGACATTGAGGACCGGCTGCTCGCGGCGGGTATCAAGCCCACGCAACGCGCGGAACAGGTTTCATTGGAGGAGTTCTGCGCCCTCGCCCGGGTGATGGCGCAGAGCTAGGCGGTTATTCTGCCGCCGGTTTCTCGTCTGCGTCCTGCGCAACCGGGTCAGCCTTTGGCTTGCGGGTGCGCGGTTTGCGGGCGGGCTTGGGGGCCTGCTCTACGGTTTCGACCAGACCATTATCATCTGCGCCGCCATCGCCGCCCAGATCAATAACGTCAGGCTGATCGCCGCCGCCAAGGACCCGTTCCAACCCGTCGCGGTTGCCTTCGTTGCGTGGCTTGCGGTCGCGACGCGGGCGGTTGGCCTTGGGCTCGTCCGTGCTGCCGCCCTCGCTTTGGCCCTGCGGTTTGCCGTCGGATTGCTGTTGTTGCTTCTCCGCACGTTCTTCGCGTTCGCGCTGCTGGCGCTCGCGTTGTTGGGCTTGCTGGGCCTCTTGCGCTTCGCGCTTGGCCTCTTGCTCTTTCATCGCTTCGGCCAGCATGCGGGCATAATGCTCCGCATGTTGCTGGAAGTTTTCAGCCGAGACGCGGTCGCCTGAGAGCTGCGCATCGCGGTGCAGCTGTTGGTATTTCTCGATGATCTGCTGCGGCGTGCCGCGCACCTTGCCCTCTGGGCCGGAGCTGTCAAACACCCGATTGACGATATTGCCAGACGGACGGTTGTTATTGTTACGGTTCTTGCCGCGCGAGCGGGATTTCTGAGATCTCATGTGGTTTGGGTTCCAGCCTTGTCAGCAGCGGTCTTAACTTTCGGGCCTGTCCGCTTCTAAACGCGGTGTCACTATGACGTAGGACCGAGACCTTATTTTTGGCTTAACTGTAAGGGGCGCCTAGGCACCTAACTCTTACAGGGCAGAGTAAAACAGTGCGCGGGCGGCTATTGCAAGAGGATTCGTCAGCTTTCAGCGCAAAACTGCCGCTATGACCCTGTCTTTGCCGTTTATGTCACGGATTATGCGGATATCGCTGAACCCCGCTTGGGCAAAGAGCGCTTTGACGGCGGTCGCCTGATCGAAGCCGATCTCGACCATAAGCGCGCCGCCATCTGTCAGGTAGCGGGGGGCTTCCGCACAGATGATGCGGTAGGCGTCCAGCCCGTCGCCGCCGGGGGTAAGGGCGATTTTGGGGTCGTGGTCCTTTACCTCCGGGGCGAGCGTGGAGAAGGCCGCCTCCGTGATATAGGGCGGGTTGGAAACGATCAGGTCGAACGGGCCGTTGACCGCGCTGAACCAGTCGCTTTGCGTCAGGGTGGCGCGGGCGTCCAGGCCCAGTTCGGCGCGGTTGATCTGTGCCACGTCGAGGGCGTCTTCGGAGCAATCCACGCCGAGCCCCTGCGCCTCTGGGCGTTCCGATAAAAGGCTCAAGAGGATGCAGCCAGAGCCGGTGCCCAGATCAAGGACACGGGTGAATGGCACGGCCAAAGCGGCCTCTACCAGCGTTTCCGTGTCAGGTCGTGGGTCCAACACAGCGGGGGTGACGCGAAAGTCATGGGTCCAGAAGGCGCGGCGTCCGATGATCAGGGAGACCGGCTCGCGGGCGGCGCGCCGGGTGATAAAGTCGGAAAACTGGCTGTCATCGCGGGCCGCCTGCCGCAGCCGCCTGACGTCTTGGGCGGGGCCCTCTATTTCGGCGGCGGTCAGGATGGCGACCGCTTCGGCCTCTGTCACAGCCCCTCATCCGCGAGCATCTGCGCTTGAGCATCCGCGGTCAGCGCGTCGATGATTTCGTCGAGATCGCCCTGCATCACCTGATCCAGCTTGTAGAGCGTCAGGTTGATGCGGTGATCGGACATGCGCCCTTGTGGGAAGTTATAGGTGCGGATGCGCTCCGATCTGTCGCCGGAGCCCACTTGCGCTTTGCGATCCGCAGAGCGCGCGTCGTCGATCTTCTGGCGCTCCAGATCGTAGAGCCGGGCGCGGAGCACCTGCATGGCGATTTCCCGGTTGCGGTGCTGGGATTTCTCAGAGCTGACCACGATGATGCCGGAGGGGATATGGGTGATGCGGACCGCTGAATCAGTCGTGTTGACGTGCTGGCCGCCCGCGCCTGAGGCGCGCATGGTGTCGATGCGGATATCTGTTGCGGGGATGTCGATATCAACCTCCTCCGCCTCTGGCAGCACGGCGACGGTGGCGGCGGAGGTGTGGATGCGGCCACCGGATTCAGTCACCGGCACGCGCTGCACGCGGTGGACGCCGCTTTCATATTTCAGCCGGGCAAAGACCCCTGCCCCTTTGACATGGGCGGTGACCTCCTTGATGCCGCCGAGCTCGCTTTCCTGCATCTCGATGATGTCGAAGCTCCAGCCGCGATTCTCCGCGTAGCGGCGGTACATGTTCAAAAGATCGCCTGCAAAAAGCGCGGCCTCGTCGCCGCCGGTGCCGGGGCGTATCTCGATCATCGCGGGTTTGGCGTCGGCGGCATCTTTGGGCAGCAGCGCCAACCGGATGGAGGCCTCTGCCTCAGGCAGTTGCGCGCGCAGCTCTGCGAGCTCTTCCTCGGCCAGCTCTTTCATTTCCGGGTCGGCCAGCATGGCTTCGGCATTCGCGATGCCGTCCACAATGTCGCGGAAGGCCGCGACCTCTTCTGCGACAGGTTTCAGCTCTGCATATTCGCGGCTGATGGCGGCGATATCGTCTGTGGCCCCAGAGGCAAGCTGCGCTTCGAGGAACTCAAAGCGTTGGGTGATCTGGGCGAGTTTTTCTTGGGCTACCATGGTGTCTCTGCTGCCTGATTGGCGCGGGGTGGTCAACTATGCTATTAAGTCCGTATGAGACATTCTGCGGTGATACTGGTGCTCTTGGGCGTGGCGGTTGGCACGCAAACCTTGGCGCAGGCGCGTAAAACGGTCGAGTGTTACTGCACGGACAAGGCCGGGACGCGGGTTGAGCTGGGAGAGACCAGATGTTTGAGCGTTGGCGGGCGGATGTTTACGGCCCGCTGCGAGATGTCGCTGAATGTGCCGATGTGGCGCGAACAGCAAGGCGGTTGCCTGACGGGCTAAAGCTGGCTCAGCCAACCTTCGACGCGGGCGCGGTTCACGCCCATATCCGCGATACCAAAGCGCAGTCTTGAGAAAACAAGCACGGTACTGCCGCCTTCGACGGCGACCACTTTGACATTTGCAATGTCGGGGAACCCCCAAAGCGCGGAGCGGGTCACATAGGTGGCAACGCCGGTGTTGAGATCGCCCGCCACGCGGTCAGTGCGCGGGGTGGCAAGGATGATCGCCTCCAGCCGCGCGGCCAGTAGTTCGGGCTCAATCGGGTAGGTCTTGGGTGCGATGTCACCGTCCGGGCGGACCAAGACATGGCCCGGATAGCCAGGTTTGTCGACGGTTTCGGGGTCCAGATTGGCCGCTGCCGCGTCGATCGGCGACAGCCGCACATAGAGCATGGTGGCAAGTACCAACACGCCAATCGCGATCAGGACAGTTTTCAAACCCACCGCCGGTTCCTTCCAGTGCTAAAGGGGCGCTACTCGGCCGCGACGGCCTCGGCATCCAGCTCTGCTGCGCGTTTTTCAACCAGATCCACGATGTGGTCGATCATGCCGTCATTGCTTTGCTTATGGTCCTGTTTGCCCGCCATATAGATCATGCCGGAGCCCGCGCCGCCGCCGGTGAACCCCACATCCGTCATCAGCGCCTCGCCCGGCCCGTTGACCACGCAGCCGATGATCGAAAGGCTCATCGGGGTCTTGATGTGCTCCAGCCGCTTTTCGAGCTCCGCCACGGTAGCGATCACGTCAAAGCCCTGACGGGCGCAGCTTGGGCAGGAGATGATGTTGACGCCGCGATGGCGCAGACCGAGGGATTTGAGGATCTCGTAGCCCACTTTGACCTCTTCCACGGGGTCGGCAGACAGTGATACCCGGATGGTGTCACCGATGCCCATCCACAAGAGATTGCCAAGGCCAATCGCCGATTTGATGGTGCCGGAGACCAGCCCGCCGGCCTCTGTGATCCCTAGGTGAATGGGGGCATCCGTGGCCTCCGCCAGACCCTGATAGGCGGCGGCGGCGAGGAAGACGTCGGAGGCCTTGCAGCTGATCTTGTAGTTCTGAAAGTCGTTGTCTTCGAGGATGCGGATGTGGTCCAGCCCGCTTTCGATCATCGCCTCGGGGCAAGGTTCGGCATATTTGTCGAGCAGGTGCTTTTCCAGCGAGCCCGCGTTGACGCCGATACGGATCGAACAATCGTGGTCCTTGGCGGCCTTGATCACCTCGCGTACACGGCTGGCGTCGCCAATATTGCCGGGGTTGATGCGCAGGCAGGCGGCTCCGGCCTCCGCGGCTTCAATGGCGCGTTTGTAGTGAAAGTGGATGTCGGCCACGATGGGGACCGGGCTTTCGGCGCAGATCTCTTTCAGCGCCTTGGCAGAGGCCTCGTCTGGCGCAGAGACCCGCACGATATCGGCCCCGGCCTCCGCGCAGGCCTGCACCTGTTCAATGGTCGCCTTGATGTCGGTGGTGATGGTGTTGGTCATCGTCTGCACGGTGATCGGCGCGTCGCCCCCCACGGGCACATTGCCCACCATGATTTGACGGGAGCTGCGCCGGTCGATCTGGCGCCAAGGGCGAATTGCGTGAAGCGACATGCGGGCTGACCTGCTCTAAATTGCCAATACAAAACATATAGAAGCGCTGGGCGCGGGCCGCAATCCGTCAGGCGGGATCGGGTGGGCTTATTCCGAGATCACCGCGTCTTGTGTTTCCGCCTCGGCATCGACTGCGGTAGCTGCCATCGCGGTCAGGGTTTCGGCCAGAAGCGGCTCTGCGTCGGGGTCGGCTTCGGCGTAATTCTCGGTGATGGCGTCTACGCCAAGGGCCACGTTCTTGGCGACCGAGGTGCCAGGCCCGGCGGGGCCGTAGGTCTTGCCTTGGACATTAAAGAAAAGCGAGCCGGAATTGCCTGCCCGCAGTAAAGGCTGCTCGTCAGTGACGGGCATGACGTAACTTTCGCCCGCATCAAGCGTCTTTTCAAACAGAATCGTGCCATCGGCGGAGGCCACACGGACCCATGCAGGGCGAACGGCAAAGAGCACCACATCGGGCGCCGCCTCGGCGACAATCACAGGCGTGACCGTGGGTGGTGCCGGCGCGTCGGCTTCTGTGACAATCGGGGCCTCGGCCAGACGCCAGCTGTCGGTGGCTTGCGCCAGCGCGCCGTTCGAGCGTGGATCAAGCGAGGCAATCGGGCCGTCACGTGCGGTCAGCACCGGGGCTTCCAGCGCCTGTGGGCGATACAGCCGATCCAGCGCATCTGTCGACGGCGCGGTCAGGCCGGAGGCAATGTCTTCGGCCTCCGCGACAATGGCGTCGGTCTGAAAGCCGTCCAGTTCTGCCACGATGCCCGGCGTTTGCTCCACCGGAGCGAATTCCACGCGTTGGATTTCCTGAAGCACGGTCCAGCCGCCATAGCCCAGCAGGCCAATCAGGCCGACCATAACGGCAAGAGAGCCAATCGCGGCGGGCTCGATCCGGGAGAAAAGCCCGTCCCCTGTGGGGGCATAGGGTGCGACCGGTTTGATGATCGCGTCTTCGCCAGCCATCCGCACGGCTGCGGCTTGTTTTCCGCGCCCACCAGCGCCAGTTGCCGCTTTGCTGCCGGACAGCCCCTCGACCCCGGTGAACCCGGATTCGTCGCAGAAGCGTTGAAAGGCCCAGTCCGGGTCCATGCCCAAGAACCGCGCATAGGAGCGCACATAGCCCGCAATAAAGCCGGGGGTTTCAAAAACGGACGGATCCGAGTTCTCGACAGCGGCGATGTAGTTGGCTTTAATCTTCAGCTCACGCTGAACGTCGAGCAGCGACTTGCCCATCGTGGCCCGTTCGCCACGCATGATATCGCCCAGCCGAAGATCATACGCGTCAAAGCCGCGTTTCTCTTCTGCCTCATTGGCTTTTGGATGTGACTTCCGTCCCAGCATCCGCTTCTGCCCGCTACTTGAATCTACAACTTGGTCTTAGCAATCGCGCCACGATTCGTCCCCAGATGGCTCAATTGTCCTTAGATATAGCACAACTCATTGTGATGATGCACGTGCAGAAGGTTAACCGGCCAGAGAGTTCCGACTTAGGGCACATTGTCCCCAAAGCATGTCTAATGCGTTAACGAGACCATCCACTGTTTTTGGGTCGTGAACAGGCGACGGGGTGAAGCGCAGACGTTCTGTGCCGCGGGGCACGGTCGGGAAATTGATCGGCTGAACGTAAATGCCATGCTCTTCGAGCAGCATATCGGAGATCATTTTGCACTTCACAGGGTCGCCCACATGCACCGGCACGATGTGGCTGCCGTGGTCAATCAGGGGTAACCCAAGACCGCGCAGACGGAGCTTGAGCACCTCTGCGCCTTGGCGGTGTTCTTCGCGCAACGCGCTGTCAGTTTTCAGATGCGCCACGCTGGCGGCGGCGCCTGCGGCCACGGCTGGCGGCAAAGAGGTCGTGAAAATAAAGCCCGGCGCGTAAGACCGGATGGCGTCGCACATCTTGTCTGATGCCGCGATATAGCCGCCCATCACGCCATATGCCTTGGCCAAGGTGCCGTTGATTATGTCGATCCGGTCCATCAGCCCGTCGCGTTCCGCCACCCCGCCGCCGCGCGGTCCGTACATGCCCACGGCATGCACTTCGTCAATATAGGTGAGCGCGCCGAACTCGTCGGCCAAATCGCAAATTGCCTCGATCGGGGCAAAGTCGCCGTCCATGGAATAGAGCGACTCGAAGGCGATCAGCTTGGGCGCGCTGGCCGGCAGCGCTTCCAGCTTGGCACGCAGATCGTCGAGATCATTATGGGCGAAAACCTGCTTGTGGCCACCATTGCGGCGGATGCCCTCGATCATGGAGGCGTGGTTCAGCGCGTCCGACAGGATCACCAGCCCGGGAAACAGTTTCGGCAGGGTCGAGAGCGTCGCGTCATTGGCGATATAGGCGGAGGTGAACAGCAGCGCGGCTTCTTTCTGGTGCAGGTCGGCGAGCTCGGCTTCGAGCCGTTTGTGATAGACGGTTGTGCCCGAGATATTGCGCGTCCCGCCAGAGCCCGCGCCGGTGGCGTCAATCGCCTCATGCATCGCGGAGAGCACCACGGGATGTTGCCCCATCCCCAGATAATCATTGCCACACCAGATCGTCACATCGCGGGTCGTGCCGTCTTCGCGGGTCCAGACCGCGTTCGGGAAATTGCCCCGATCCCGCTCGACATCAATGAAGGTGCGGTAGCGGCCCTCTTCGTGAAGTCGGTTCAATGCGGTGTCTAGGAAAGCGTCGTAGGACATCGGGCAAATACTCTCGCGGCTGTGATGGTTGGTATATAGACTCAAACTGCCGCCGGGCCACAGCTACAAAATGCCGCCCCCACGGTGTTGTGAGATCAGACCCGCGCGACGCTAATCCGCGACGACGATGATACAGTCATTTGCGCCCGGCCCCGCTGACGCGCAGGCGTTGAGTGCCCGACCGCCATCACCCCGGTCAAATCCAAAATTGCCAGTGCTTCGCGAAATGGCGAAGGCCTTTGGCGATTTCATTTTGCGGTAGGCCCCGCGCAGCGCGGCATTGGCAGGCCCGCTGATCGTGATCGCGTCACCGGGCTTTGCGCCTTTGGGCGCCACCTCAACCAGCACCTGACACGGTGCGGAGGCGGAGTTGCGGTTCGCGTTGCAATAGGCCAGCGCGGCGGCTCGAGCGGCAGGCAGGCTGTGATATTGCCCGACGCCGTTGAGCCATTCGACAAACAACCCTTCGCTGGGCGAGATCGCCACCGCGCCGTAATGCGGGATCGCCTCACCTAGCGTAGTCAACACGTCACCAAGCGATTGCTTGGCGTTTTCGAGACGCGCCCGGTCGGCTTGCGGCACCACGGCCTCGTTGAACGCAATCGCGGGTTTGGCATTGGCGCGCGGCAAGGCTTTGCGGGCGTCCTTGAAGCTGAGCGGCTCGGCCAAGGCGCCACCAGCCAGCAAGGCCAGTGACAGGCCCATCGAGGCCACTGCTTTTCCGTAAAATTTCATCGCACATCCCCGCCTAACGCTCCGAATATGCGTCATTATTGCCGTTTGTCGCAATAGTCACAAGCGCCACCTCTGCATTGTTTCCGGGCCTGTCGGTTTGGCTTTACAGCCCTGCCCGCGCCTCTATGTTCGGCCCCGGTGGAACTGAAAAGTGGGGGCACGGCTATGACCGTCGAACAGGTGTTGGACCGCGTGGACGCGGATTTGGATGCAGCGGTAGAGCGTCTGCTCGATTTGTTGCGGATACCGTCGATTTCGACCGACCCGGCCTATAAGGACGACTGCGACCGCGCGGCCAATTGGCTGGTCGAAGACCTCAATTCCATCGGGCTCGATGCCTCGAAACGCGCGACCCTCGGCCACCCGATGGTTGTGGCGCACGGCTCTGAGACCGCCAGCCCGCATCTGATGTTTTACGGCCATTACGATGTGCAACCCGTTGACCCGCTGTCGCTGTGGACAAACCCGCCTTTTGAGCCCGCCCTGGAAGACACCGAGAAAGGCCGCGTGATCCGGGGGCGCGGCTCTTCTGATGACAAAGGCCAGTTGATGACCTTCGTAGAGGCCTGCCGGGCCTGGAAGGCGGTGCATGGCACCCTGCCCGCCAAGGTCTCGATCTTCTTTGAAGGGGAAGAGGAAAGTGGTTCCCCGTCGCTGGTGCCCTTCATGAAGGACAACAAGGAAGAGCTGACCGCAGATGTCGCTCTGATCTGCGACACTGGGCTGTTTGGCGAAAGCACGCCTGCGATTGTCACCCGGCTGCGCGGATTGCTGGGCGAGGAGCTCACTATTACTGGCCCCGACAAGGATTTGCATTCGGGCATGTATGGCGGCATCGCACGCAACCCGATCCGGGTGCTGGCCAAGATCATTGCGTCGCTGCATGACAAGACCGGGCGCATCATGGTGCCGGGGTTTTATGACGGCGTCGAAGAGCTGCCCTCCGATATTGCGAAACAGTGGGGCTCGCTGGGCTTTGAAAACGCGCAGTTTCTGGGCGAGGTTGGCCTTGGCGTGCCTGCGGGCGAAGATGGTCGCACGGGGCTGGAGATGATCTGGTCGCGGCCCACCTGCGAGGTCAACGGCATCTCGGGCGGCTATCAGGGCGACGGGTTCAAGACTGTGCTGCCCTCGCAGGCCTCGGCCAAGATCAGCTTCCGGCTGGTGCCGGGCCAGGACCCGCTGAAGCTGCGCGAGGCGTTCCGCGCCTTTGTGCAAGAGCAGCTGCCAGAGGATTGCACCGTATCGTTTAAGGATCATGGCGCCTCTGCCGCCTCAGAGATGTCGACCGACCATCCTGCATTTGAGCAGGCGCGGGGCGCGTTGTCGGATGAGTGGCCCAACGAGGCGGCCTTCGTGGGCTGCGGCGGCTCGATCCCGATTGCGGGGCATTTCAAGGAAATCCTCGGGATGGACGCGCTGCTTATTGGGTTCGGCAAGGACGATGACCAGATCCATTCGCCGAACGAGAAATACGATCTGTCGAGCTTCCACAAAGGTATCCGGTCCTGGGTGCGGGTTCTGGACGCGCTGTCAAAATAGATGACGACCAGACGGGCCATCCTTGGGCTTGGCGCGTTGGCGCTGGGCTATGTCGCCTTGACGAAAGGTGGCCCCGCGCTGTGGTCGCGGCTGGCCCCTTTGCCGAGCTTCAGCACGGAGGGCATGCCCGACGGGTTTCGCAAGCGTGACGGCGCAGCGGAGCTGTCTGCGGGGCTGGCCAACCCGCTGATTGGGATCGACGACGGCACGGCCCCGCAACCTGCGGACGTGTTGGATGATGCGGCGCTTTGCCGGGCTCTATTCGCGGAGGTTGTGCCGGGCCGGGTGCCGCTGAGCTATTTCACCGACTATAATTGCCCCTATTGTCGCGTCCTTGGCCAAGACCTGCGGGAATTTGTGGACTCCCGGCCAGACAGCGCGCAGTTGATCTATCACGAGCTGCCGCTCTTGGGGGTAAGCTCCGTTCTTGGGGCGCATGCCGCTTTGGCGGCCCGCAAGCAATCGGCCTACGATCTGATGCATGCGCGGCTCAACACGGGCGTGGTGCGGATCACGCAAAGCTATGTCGAGGCGCTGGCAGGCGAGTTTGGCCTTGATGCGCAACAGCTGCTCGCCGATATGAGCGCGCCGGATGTGGCTGCCCAGTTGAGCCTGTCCAAAGGGATTGCCAACCGGTTCGGAGTGATCGGCACGCCGTTCCTGCTGATCGGGCGCACCGCCATTTTCGGCCGTATCGACCCCGCCACGCTGGAGCGCATCTTTGAGGACGAGTTGGCCTCCGAGGCCAGCTATAGCTGCGTCGTCTAAAGCGGCAGGGCCGTGGTCGACTTGATCTCCTCCATCGACAAAAGCGCTGTGACGTTGAAGATCCGAACCTCAGAAATCAGCGCCTGATAGAAGATATCATAGGCCCGCGCATTGGCGACGCGCACCTTCAGGATATAGTCGATATCACCCGCAAGCCGGTGCGCTTCCATCACCTCGGGGCGCTCCATCAGGGCAGCGAGGAACTTCTTTTGCCACTCCGCCTCATGCTCAGATGTGCGCACCAGAACGAAGAAACAGGCCTCCAGCCCC
Source organism: uncultured Litoreibacter sp. (assembly GCA_947494645.1). Taxonomy (GTDB): domain Bacteria; phylum Pseudomonadota; class Alphaproteobacteria; order Rhodobacterales; family Rhodobacteraceae; genus Litoreibacter. Next base: position 912,068 of record CANLVO010000001.1, on the reverse strand, counting down.
AGCTTTTCGGGATCAAGTACCACGGTGTCATGCTTGATCACCCCGCGGGCGCGCATTTTCTTGATTCTGTTCCACACAGGTGTTTTCGAACTGCCTGTATTTTTGGCAATTTCATCAAGACTCTGTGAGGCGTCGCGTTGCAATTCTGCGAGGATATTCCGGTCCATCGCGTCGAGTTGGTCTGCCATCCCGGCTTTCCTTTCATTCAGGAACAAGCGTTCGTCAATTCATCTATTCTGGAACATTATTCCTTATCTGGTCGATTGGGTAGGATTTATTAGGATTATTTTCTATTTATAGCCTCAAGCAACGGATGGATTGTCTGAGATGAAGCATTTTCCGATCTTTATGGCCCTAGAAGGCCGCCGCGTCGTCCTGTCGGGCGGCGGCGAAGCGGCCTTGGCCAAGCTGCGCCTGCTTTTGAAGACGGAGGCCAATATCTCTGTGGTCGCCGCCGAAGCAGCACCAGAGATCGAAGCTTGGGCCGAAAGCGGCAAACTCACCCTGATCCCTCGCGCGATGGAGCCCGGCGACGCGCTGTGCGCCACCTTGTTCTATGCCGCCAACGAGGACGATGCGGAAGACGCGCGTGTCGCGCAGCTGGCGCATCTGGACGGGGCGTTGGTCAATATCGTCGACAACCTTGAAGACAGCCAATTCATCACGCCCGCCATCGTGGACCGGGATCCTGTGACCGTGGCCATTGGCACGGAAGGCGCGGCTCCGGTTCTGGCGCGGTCTATCAAGAAGTCGCTCGAAGAGCAGCTGTCACCCAATCTGGGGTTGATGGCCCGCATCGGCAAAGCCTTCCGCACAAAGGTGGAGGCCCTGCCCTTTGGCGCCAAGCGCCGCGCGTTTTGGTCCGATTACTATGCCGCGGACGTGGGCTATGCTGATGTCGCGCAAGAGCGGCTTGAAGACCTGCTCGACAAACACCTGCACGCGCCAGAGCGCGAGGGCTGGGTTGATCTGGTCGGCGCAGGCCCCGGCGACCCTGAATTGCTGACGCTGAAAGCGCGCAAGGCGCTCGATAACGCGGATGTCGTCATCTACGACCGCCTCGTCGCCCCAGAAATTCTGGAACTGGCCCGCCGCGAAGCGGTGATGCTGTCGGCTGGCAAGGAAGGGTTTGGGCCTTCTGTGACCCAAGACGCGATTAACGAGATGATTGTCAGCCATGCCCAAAGCGGCGCCCATGTGGTGCGGCTGAAATCGGGTGACCCGACCGTGTTTGGACGTCTGGATGAAGAGATCGAGGCTTGTGAGGCTGCGGGCGTCACTTGGACGATCGTGCCGGGTATCACCTCCGCCTCCGCCGGGGTTGCTGCGTTGGGTCAGAGCCTGACCAAACGCGGCCGCAACTCTGCCGTGCGCTTTATCACGGGCCATGACACCAAAGGCTACGCTGATCACGACTGGCGCGCTCTGGCGCAGGAGGGCGAAGTTGCCGCGATTTATATGGGCAAGAAATCGGCGCGGTTTATCCAAGGCCGCTTGCTGATGCACGGGGCCCACCCCGAGACACCCGTCACCGTGATCGAGAATGCGTCGCGTGCGTCGCAGCGGATATTGTCGACCAAACTGAGCGAGCTGGAACCCTCCCTGACAGAGGCCAAATTTGACGGCCCCGCGCTTGTGTTCCTTGGCCTCGCCCCCCGCGCCGCGTTGCAGGCGGCTGAAGAATTTGAACAAAAGGAGGCTGCGGTATGAGCAAGCCCTTCACCCCCAAAGTGGTCACCGCAAACGCGCTGCTGGAAGGCGACGTGATCTACCTGACCGCTGATGACCAATGGTCCCGCGCCATCGAGGATGCGGAAGTGATCGAAGACGAGGCGCATGGCGACCTGCGCGTGCTCTTTGGTCAGTCACAACCCAACGAGGTCGTCGGCGTCTATCTGGCCGACGTCAAAATGACCGAGACCGGCCCAGAGCCTGTGCATTTCCGCGAGGAATTCCGCACCAAGGGCCCGTCCAACTACAACCACGGCAAACAAGCGGAGCTGACCTAATGTATCAGTATAACTCATTCGACCGTGACTTTCTGGCGGAACGCAACGCGCAGTTCCGCGCCCAGGTGGAGCGCCGCATCGACGGCTCGCTTACCGAGGACGAGTTCAAACCGCTGCGCCTGATGAACGGGCTTTATCTGCAACTGCACGCCTACATGCTGCGCGTGGCCATTCCGTACGGCACGCTGAATGGCGGCCAGATGAACGTCTTGGCGGACGTCGCGGACAAGTGGGACAAGGGCTACGGCCATTTCACCACGCGCCAGAACATTCAGTATAACTGGCCTGAGCTGCGCGATGTGCCTGACATGTTGGACGCGCTGGGCGAGGTTGGGATGCACGCCATCCAGACCTCCGGCAACACGATCCGCAACGTGACGTCAGACCATTTCGCAGGCGCTGCGGCAGACGAGATCGAGGACCCGCGCCCCACGGCTGAGCTGCTGCGTCAGTGGTCTACGGATCATCCGGAATTTCAGTTCCTGCCGCGCAAGTTCAAAATCGCTGTGACGGGCTCGCCGAATGACCGCGCCGTGACCAAAGCGCATGACATTGGCCTGCGCATGATACGCAACGAAGCGGGCGAGCCGGGCTATGAGGTTATCGTGGGTGGTGGTCTTGGCCGTACGCCAATGATCGGCAAGGTCCTGCGAGAGTTCCTGCCAAAGGCCGACCTGCTGCCCTATGCAGAGGCCATTGTCAGCGTCTACAACCTGCTGGGTCGCCGCGACAACAAATACAAGGCACGGATCAAGATCACCGTGCATGAGAACGGCATCGACACGATCCGCGATCTGGTCGAGGAGCGTTTCGCGCTGCTAAAACCGCAGTTTGGCGGTATTGATCAGGAGATGCTCGCGGGCATTGAAGCGCAGTTTGCCACGCCCGAATGGACGCAAGCCTCCATCGCGCCCTTCAACGCGGCCTATCACGAGAACCCGGTCTTCCGGTCTTGGGTCGACACCAACATCACCAAGCACCGCAATGACGATTACGCCATCGTGTCGATCTCCATCAAAAAGCAGGGGAAAACGCCCGGCGACGCGACGTCTGAGCAGATGCGCGTCATGGCGGAGATTGCACGCGACTACGCTCATGACGAGCTGCGCATCAGCCACGAGCAGAACGTGATCCTGCCGCATGTGCACAAGTCACACCTGCCCGCGATCCATGCGCGGCTGCGCGAGGTGGAGCTAGCGACAGCCAATATCGGTCTGATCTCCGACATCATCGCCTGCCCCGGCATGGATTACTGTGCGCTTGCAACGGCCCGCTCCATCCCCGTGGCGCAACAGATTGCGACCCGCTTTGACGAGCTGAAGCTTGAGCATGATATCGGGGAGCTGAAGATCAAGATCTCGGGCTGCATCAACGCCTGTGGGCACCACCATGTGGGTCATATCGGCATTCTGGGCCTCGACCGCGCAGGCGTGGAAAACTACCAGATCACGCTGGGCGGCGACCACACGGAAACTGCTGCCGTGGGCGAACGGGCTGGCCCCGGCTTTGCCTATGACGAGATTGTGCCCGCCATTGAACGGCTGATCGCCGCCTATCTTGAGCTGCGCTCAGGCGAGGATGAGCTGTTCATCGAGACCTATCGCCGTCTTGGCATGGCGCCGTTCAAGGCCGCGCTTTATCCGTCAAATTCTGAGGGGGTCAAAGCCAATGCCGCTTAAGGAACTTGCCTATCGCCGCAGCCTGTTGCACCGCAAAAGCGATGCGCAGAGCCTGCTGAAACACGCGCTTGCAGACGTGGAGATCGGCGAGGTCGCTCTCGTCTCCAGTTTTGGTGCGGAAAGCGTCGTGCTGCTGCACATGGTGGCAGAGATCAATCCGGCCACACCGGTGATCTTTCTGGACACCGAAATGCTGTTCCCAGAAACGCTGGCCTATCAGCGCGAGCTTGCGAACGTATTGGGCCTGACTGATATCCGCGTCGTGACCCCGGACCGCGCCAAGGTGATGGAACGGGACGTTGACGGCATCCTGCACACGTTTGACACCGACGCCTGCTGCACCTTGCGCAAGACAGAGCCGTTGGAACACGCGCTGCAAGGCTTTGGCGGTTGGATCACCGGGCGCAAACGCGTGCAAGGCGGGCAACGGGCGCAATTGCCGCTGTTTGAGAAAGACGACGGTATGCGGATCAAGATCAACCCGCTGGCCGAATGGACGCCCCAGATGATTGCCGAGTATATCGACGCGCATGATCTGCCCCGCCACCCGCTGGTGGCGCGTGGGTTCGCCTCAATTGGCTGTGCACCCTGCACCACCAAAGTGGCCGAGGGCGAGGACCCCCGCGCCGGTCGCTGGCGCGGCCAAGACAAAACCGAATGCGGCATCCATTTTGAGGGTAGCAAAGCGATCAGACAGGAGAGCGCGGCATGAGCGTTTTGGTACAAGACACAGGCTTCGTTGCCGATGACTGGGACCGCGGGTTCACCCCGCTGGCTGATTTGCCCGCCAATGACACGGTGTGTTGCATCGACCTGCCAAGCGACGCTGACCCTGCGGGGCTGGCCAATCGGCTGAGCACGACAGACATGATCCGCATCGACTTCCCCTCCTCTGCGGATGGGCGCGGCTTTACCATCGCCCGCCGCTTGCGGTTGATGGGCTATGAGGGCCGCTTGCGGGCCAATGGCCATGTGATTGCGGATCAATACGCAATGGCCCGCCGGTCGGGCTTTGACGAGGTCGAAATCCCCGACGAACTGGCCGCCCGTCAGCCGGAAGATCAGTGGCTGGCCCGCGCCAACTGGCAGGCCCATGACTACCAGAACCGCCTGCGCGGCTGAGCCGCACTTCCCAAGCAAATATTGTTCGTATACAAACGAGGTGCAGAGCATTGGCCCTGCGATAAAAACATGAATGACATGACCATGACCGAACCGACCAGAGCCGTCCCGACCCTTCCGGACGCGCAAACCGTAACGCAAGTAAAGCACTGGACGGACAGGCTTTTCTCCTTCCGGGTGACACGCCCAGCGTCGCTGCGGTTCCGTTCCGGCGAGTTTGTGATGATCGGCCTGATGGGCGACCCGCATCCCGAGACCGGCAAGCAAAAGCCGCTCCTGCGCGCCTATTCCATCGCGTCGCCAAGCTGGGATGAAGAGCTGGAGTTTTACTCCATCAAGGTGCAAGACGGCCCGCTGACCTCGAAGCTTCAGCACATCCAGCCGGGTGATCAGATCATCCTGCGGCCCAAACCCGTGGGCACGCTGGTCCATGACGCGCTCTTGCCCGGCAAGCGTCTATGGTTCTTCGCCACCGGCACCGGTTTTGCGCCCTTCGCGTCCCTGCTGCGCGACCCGCAGACCTTTGAGGATTACGACCAGATCATCATGACCCATACTTGCCGCGACGTGGCGGAGCTGGAATATGGCAAGCAGCTGATCGAAAATATCCGCAGCGACGAGATGATGGGCGAGCTGCTGGGCGAAGAGAACCTTGCCAAGCTGGTCTACTACCCCACCACCACCCGCGAACAGTCGCCGAAGATGGGCCGGATCACAACGTTGTTGCAGGACGGCACCGTGTTCAAGGATCTCGGCATCGACACCATCGGCGCCGAGACCGACCGCGCCATGGTCTGCGGCTCGATGGGTTTGAACACAGACCTCAAAGAGATCCTCGAAGGGTTCGGGCTGGAAGAAGGGGCCAATAGCGACCCCAAGCATTATGTCGTCGAGAAAGCATTCGTAGGCTGAAACATGCAGTGCCGACATAGCCGTGCACGCCGGGTCTGACATCTAAAGACCCCGCGACAACCCACGGAAAGCAATAAAAAAACCGCGCCAACCTATCAGGCTGGCGCGGTTTTGTTTTTGCAATTGAGCGGTGCCTATTGGCCGATGGCCGACTTCACCGCATCCAAGGCAGTTTCCAGCAACTCAGGATTGTCCCGCGCCGCGTCGAGGCCCTTTTTCAGGGTCGTGCTCAAAAGCGGATTGGAGACATTCTCGTCGATCATCGTGACCACCTGGTCGTAATCGAACCCTGCCACGGTCAGCGCTTCTGCCTCAGCAGCGGTATCCGCTGCCGCGTCAGCGGCGGTATCGGTCGCGGCGTCGGCTTCTTCGGTGACGGCGTCAGCGGCGGCTTCTGCCTCTTCGGTCACCGCATCCGTTGCAGCCTCTGCTTCCTCAGTCACAGCGTCTGCGGCAGCCTCTGCCTCTTCCGTTACAGCGTCCGTTGCGGTGTCGGCAGCGGCTTCCGCTTCGGCGGCAGCGGCAGCGGCCTCTTCTTCAGCAGCAGCGGCAGCAGCTTCGGCTTCTGCAGCGGCGGCCTCTTCAGCGGCTTTTGCTTCTTCAGCCAGTTTCGCGGCCTCTTCTTCTGCGGCAGCAGCAGCGGCCTCGGCCTCTGCGGCAGCGGCTTCTTCAGCGGCTTTTGCTTCTTCGGCCAGTTTCGCGGCTTCTTCCTCAGCAGCAGCGGCAGCGGCCTCGGCCTCTGCGGCGGCGGCTTCTTCAGCGGCTTTTGCTTCTTCGGCCAGTTTCGCGGCTTCTTCTTCAGCAGCAGCGGCGGCCTCGGCGGCTTCCTCTTCGGCTTTTGCTGCGGCTTCTTCAGCCGCTTCTTCTGCGGCCTTCGCGGCCTCTGCAGCTTCTGCCTCTACTTTTGCGGCAGCTTCTTCTGCAGCTTTCGTGGCCTCGGCAACGCCGTCATCGCCAGAGAACCAGCCCATTGCGCTGGCTGGCGCGACGGATGTGGCCCCCATGACGGCGGCGAGGACTAAAGCGGATACAACGTGCTTGCGCATTTTCAAATTCCTTTGGTTTCAAGGGCATTTGGCCCCCACGGTGCTGATCTATGGCCTATCAGCCGTAAGAACAACGTCACAACAGGGGGAAAGGTTGCCAAATAGCGGCATTGCGCCGAAATGGCGCTTGAACCGCGCCACCGCGCCCCTTACCTTGCCCACTCACAATACGTGGCAATCACACAAGGAATAGACACCATAGCCCGCAGACCTCACAACGCGCCTCCGCAGCGCGAAACCGGCCCCCGCGTCAACGATCGCATCCGCTCAGACGAAATCCGCCTTATCGGCGCAGAAGGTGAAAATGTGGGTGTGGTCACGCCAGCCCGCGCCATGCAGATGGCCGACGAGGTCGGGCTCGACCTGGTGGAAATTTCGCCAAATGCCAACCCGCCTGTGTGCAAGATCATGGATTTCGGCAAGTATAAGTACGAGACCCAGAAGAAAGAGGCCGAGGCCCGCAAGAAGCAAAAGATCATCGAGATCAAAGAGGTCAAGTTCCGGCCCAACACCGACACCAATGACTATGACGTCAAGATGCGCAACGTGTTCAAGTTTCTTGAAAACGGCGACAAGGTGAAGGTGACCTTGCGGTTCCGTGGCCGGGAAATGGCCCACCTCAATCTGGGTCGTGAGCTGCTGGAACGTGTCGCCGCCGATGTGGAAGGCAAGGGCAAGGTCGAAAACATGCCCAAGATGGAAGGCCGCCAGATGATCATGCTGATCGGGCCGCTGAAAAACTAAGCCTCGGCACATACCGAATTCGAAGCCCCGCGCCGTTTTGGTTGCGGGGTTTTTCTGTATTAGGCCCCCGGCCCACGTCGGGGCTGCGGGCGTTGCGGGATCTCTTTCAGAAGGCCGCCCACGCCCATGCCCGCAATATCGCCGCTGGAGACCTCCAGACCGCAGGCCACCCGCTCCAGCACCCAATCAGCCCCGTTTAGCGCAGGCGCGCGGGCGCAGCCCGGCAGGCCAATGACCGGTCTTCCCTCAAGGTGCCCCAGAAACAGCAGATTGCCGGGATCAACGGGCATCCCGAACCGGGTGACGGCACCGCCCGCCACGCGGAGCGCCTGCGGGCCGACGTCGTCAGGATCAGAGGTGGCCGAGGCGGTCAAGATCAGAGCCAGATCGGACCGCACGGCTTTCACGGCATCCGCGATTGCGCCCGTATCATGCGCCACCGTCACAACCTCTGCCAGTGTCATGCCCAGCGCCTCCAGCCTGCCGCGCACCGCGGCGACACCCTTGTCCATCTGCGGCTCTGCGCCGGTTTGCGTGACGATCAGCGTCGCAGTTGCAAGCGCTACCGACACCAGCCCCACCGCGCCCTCGATAGCCTTACGGGCCGCCGTTTCGGCCTGCGCCACCGCCGCCTCCGGCACCCCGTAGGAGATGATCTTCACTGTCGCCAACATGCCCCCCGCGCCCATCCGGGTCAGCGGCGCGACCGTGGCGCAGGTGATCATCTCGTGACACGCGTTCAGGGCGTCTATGGCTGCGGCATCAATCCGGGCCACCCCCGGCCCTTCGGCCAGAATGTTTACCCGGCCGGTGAACGCCGTGCTCTGCGTCACGCCCGCTGCGGCCAGCGCCGATGCGATACGCGCCGCGGCGGTGTTTTCGTCCACATCGCCCGGGTCCAGCCGGGCCACGGTGACCTCTGCCAGCCCTGCGTTGGCGAGGGCCGCGACATCGTCCGCGCTGAGGACCGCGCCCTTTCGCATCCGCAGATCACCGGCCTGCACCGAGTGAGCCAGCACCGCGCCCACTGCGTCCCCTACAGCCACCGCGCCAAACTTCACGCCTTGCGTCCTTTTGGGCCGCGCAGTTGCAAGATGATCTGCGCCATGATCGAGACGGCAATTTCCGCAGGTGACTTGCCGCCAATATCAAGGCCCACCGGCGCGTGTATCCGCGCGATGTCTTCTGCGCTCACCCCTTCCTGGCCCAGCCGGTCCACCCGTTTTGCATGGGTCCGGGTCGAGCCCAGAGCTCCGATGTAGAAGGCGTCGCTTTTCAGGGCCTCCAGCAAGGCGGGGTCGTCAATCTTGGGGTCATGGCTCAGGGTGACCACGGCGCAACGATGATCCGGCGCGAAGGCCTGCATGGCCTCATCCGGCCAGTCGTGGACCAGCGTCTCGCCGGGGAACCGGGTCTCGCTGGCAAAGGCCTCGCGCGGGTCGATCAGCACCGGGTCAAAACCTGCAAGCCGGGCCATCGTCACCAAAGGCTGCGCGATATGCACAGCGCCTATGATCGCCATCCGCAAAGGCGGGTTGTGAATGGCGATGAAACGCGCGTCCTCAAAGCCTGATTTGTCGGAGATGAACCGCTCCGCATAGGCCTCATCCGGGCCCACCAGCCGCCGCGCCCAGCTTTCGGTGTCCACCTCATAGGCCACCGCCTGCCGTGCATTGGTTCTAGAGACCAGCTCCTCCAACAGCGCCTCGGGAAGGGCGTCGCCCACGGGCTCGACCAGAATGCGGATCGTGCCGCCGCAGGCCAACCCCACGGCAAAGGCCTCGTCATCGCTGACCCCGTATTCCAGCAGGCGCGGCGCGCCGGTTTCCAGCGCCTCCAGCGCCTCGACCACCACCGCGCCCTCGACGCAGCCGCCCGAGACCGAGCCCATGATGTCGCCCTGCCCGCCGATCACCAGCTGGCTGCCCACCGGGCGCGGGGCCGAACCCCATGTCTCGATCACTGTGGCCAGCGCCGCACCAGTGCCATCGCGGTGCCAGCGTAGCGCAATGGCGGGAATATCATCTTGGGCTATCGTCACGCGGCATCCTCGTCAGAAAGCAATTGTTCACAGCAGATCTGACGTCAATGTAGGCGACATCGTCACGCGCGAACAGCGTGTTTGCATAAGGCTCCACCTCGGTCTTTGGGGTGATCTGCCCGGTGCCGTAAATGATGCGGTCATCCTCGCTATAGGCCTTCAACAAATAATGCGTTGAGGTTTCAAGAATGGGCGGCACTCCTGTGCCAGTCCATGGCGTGCAGTCTTTCGCGCAGAGGAAAATCGGGCCTTGTTCGGCGTAGGGCTGCGGCTTTGGAAAAGGACGCGCCGACAGGATCAGCATCTCTTCACCCGCGGGGACGGTGTTCAGGCAGCAGCGGCAAGGTTTCCCCTTCCCATCCGAGAAGGCGCGTTCTGCGGGTTGGCCGTTTGCGTCCGGGCCGCCTGCGCGGATGGAGGCGATGAATTCAAGATCGTAAGGGATGGCTTTCATGATCAGAGCTCCTGTTTGGCTGTGCCCATTACATGCCAAAGCGCGCCCGTCCCTTGCGACCCGTTTCCTGCGGCTTCACGTGATCAGCCGCATCAGCCGCTGCTTCTCGCCCGCATCATCCGGCCTGCTGATTGCCTGCGCGAGCCCTTCCAGAGAGGCCACATTATGGCCCGCGCGAAAGCTGTCGACATGGGGCAGCATGGCAGCGATGCCGCGGGCCTTTGGGGCAAAGCCGTCCCAGCGGAGCAGCGGGTTGAGCCAGATCACCTGCCGCGCAGAGAGATGCAGCCGCTCCATTTCTCGCGCCAATGCGTCGGGATCATCGCGGTCCAGCCCGTCGGTGATCAACAGCACCACCGCGCCCTGCCCCATGACGCGCCGCGACCAGTCGCGGTTGAACATATGCAGGCAATCCCCGATGCGCGTGCCGCCCTCCCAATCCTGCGCCTCAGCCCCCGCGGCGGCCAGCGCCGCATCCACGTCGCGGGCGCGCAGATGGCGGGTGATATTGGTCAGCCGTGTGCCAAAGGTGAAGGCATGTACCTTGGCCCAGCCCGCACCTTTCTGACTGCTGACGGCATGCAGGAAATGCAGCATGGCGCGGGAATAGTGGCTCATCGAGCCGGAGATATCGCACAGCACCACCAGATTGGGCCAACGCTGTCGCTGTGACTTGCGCGACAGGGTCTGCATCTCGCCGCCCTCACGCATGGCGCGGCGCAACGTGGCCCGCAGGTCGATGATGTTGCCCTGGTGCGCTGTCTGCAGGCGGCGCGAGCGGAGCGGTTTCACCGGCAGGCTCAGACGTGCCAGCATCTGTTTGGCCTGCGCCATTTCCGCGTTGCTCATCTGTTCGAAATCGAGGCTGCGCAACCGTTCCTCCCCCGACATGGTGCGCGAGGCGTCGATTTCGATCTCGCTGCCGTCTTCGTCTTGTTCGGGCTGCTCCACATTCTGGTTGGCGCCTTCCAGCAGGGCTTCGGCGGCGCGTTTCTCCGCCGGTTTGGCACGACGTTCTTCCTGCACGCCCCGGATGGCCGGGGTCAGCGCCGCGATCATATGCTCAAGATAGCGCGGGTCGCGCCAGAACAGCCGGAAGATCTGCGCAAACACCACCCGGTGCTCGGCACGTGAGACAAAACAGGCCTGCAGGATGTGGTAGAAATCCTGTTTGCGCGAGAAGCCTGCGACCTCCACCGCGCGCACGGCGTCCAATACGCGAGCCGGCCCCACCGGCAGCCCGGCGCTGCGCAGGGCGCGGGCAAACCAGATCAGGTTATGCGCCAGCTTGCCGTCTTCGGGGATATCCAATGGGAGATGTTCGGCCATAATCCAACTGTTTGGCGCTAGCGCCCAAACCCGCGTTTTATCATGGGGGCTCCGCCTGCAAACCCGCGCTCAATCATGGGGGCTCTGCCCCCAAACCCCCGGAGTATTTTTGAAGCAATGATGGTCATGCAGGGGTGAGTTCTGCGCGGACCTCGTCGAGGATGCGCTTGGCCTCGGAGCCTTGGATTTTCTGGATGTCGTCCTGGTATTTCAGGATCGCGCCCAGCGTGTCGGCGATGACTTCGGGCGACATGGTCAGCGCGTCCAAAGCCAACAGGCATTTGGCCCAGTCGATGGTTTCAGCCACGCCGGGCTTTTTGAACAAATCCTCCGTGCGCAGCTTTTGCACGAAGGCCACGATCTGGCGGCTCAGCGCCTCTTGCGCCTCAGGTGCGCGGGCGGCGAGGATCTCAAGCTCGCGCTCGAAATCGGGGTAATCCACCCAATGATAGAGGCAGCGGCGTTTCAGCGCGTCATGCACCTCCCGCGTGCGGTTGGAGGTGACGATCACAATCGGCGGCTCATTGGCGGTGATCGTGCCGATCTCGGGAATGGTGACCTGAAAGTCGCTGAGCGCTTCCAAGAGAAACGCCTCGAACGGCTCGTCGGTGCGGTCCAACTCGTCGATCAGCAAGACAGGCGGGCCGCCATCCTGGGGCTGCATCGCTTCAAGCAAGGGCCGCGCCGTCAGGTAGTCGTCAGAGAACAGCTCTGCCTGCAAAGCCGCCTTATCCGCCCCGCCCGAGGCCTCCGCCGCGCGGATCGCCACCATTTGAGCCGGGAAATTCCATTCATAGACCGCAGAGGAGGCATCAAGCCCCTCATAGCATTGCAGCCGGATCAACCGCCGCCCAAGACCTGCGGCCAGCGCTTTGGCGATTTCCGTCTTGCCGGTCCCGGCCTCGCCTTCGAGAAACAGCGGACGGCCCAGTTTCAGCGCCAGAAACACCACCGTGGCCAGCGCGCGGCCGCACACATAGTCTTGGCCCGCCAGAAGCGTCTGGGTGTCGTCGATTGAGCTGGGCAGTGCAGTCATAGGTTCCTCCGGTCCCCCATAGCTGCACCGATGCGCCCGGGCGTCAAGCCAAGCGATTGCCTCCGGGCGCGGGGGGGCGTAGAAACGCGGTAACATCTCAGGGAGCTCGGCCATGAATATCAGCACCAAAATCACCGCCAAAGACGCGCCAGATATGGGGCCTTTTGACTGGGAAGACGCGTTCCGGCTGGAAGACCAACTGTCCGAGGACGAGCGGATGCTGCGCGACGCGGCGGCGAGTTTCGCGCAAAGTGAGCTGGCCCCCAAAGTGATCGACGCCTACCGCGAGGAAACCGCCGACCCCGCGATCTTCCGCAAAATGGGCGAGGCTGGCCTTCTGGGGCTGACCGTGCCGGAAGAATATGGCGGGCTCGGTGCGAATTACGTGACCTACGGGCTGGTCGCACGCGAGATTGAGCGTGTCGACAGCGGCTACCGCTCGATGATGTCGGTGCAAAGCTCTTTGGTGATGTACCCGATCTACGCCTATGGCTCAGAGGAGCAGCGGAACAAATACCTGCCCAAGCTGGCGTCGGGCGAGTTTATCGGCTGTTTCGGGCTGACGGAGCCCGATGCGGGCTCTGACCCCGCAGGCATGAAGACCGTGGCCAAGCAAAAGGGCGACGGCTACGTGATCAGCGGCTCCAAGATGTGGATTTCCAACGCACCTTTTGCGGATGTCTTCGTGGTCTGGGCCAAATCGGAAGCACATGGCGGCAAAATCCGTGGCTTTGTGCTTGAGAAAGGCATGACAGGCCTCTCCGCCCCCAAAATCGGCGGCAAACTGTCTTTGCGGGCATCGACCACCGGCGAGATTGTCATGGACGGGGTGGAGGTCGGCGCGGATGCGCTGTTGCCCGGCGTTGAAGGCTTGAAAGGCCCGTTTGGCTGCCTGAACCGCGCGCGCTATGGCATCAGCTGGGGCGTCATGGGCGCGGCAGAGTTCTGCTGGCACGCGTCGCGTCAATACGGGCTGGACCGCAAGCAATTTAACAAACCTCTGGCCCAAACCCAGCTGTTCCAAAAGAAGCTTGCCGACATGGCAACAGAGATCACGCTGGGCCTGCAAGGTTCCCTGCGCTTGGGCCGCCTGATCGACGAGGGGCGTGCCGCGCCTGAGATGATCTCTTTGATGAAGCGCAACAATTGCGGCAAGGCGCTTGAAATAGCACGCCACGCCCGCGACATGCATGGCGGCAATGGCATCTCGGAAGAATTTCAGGTGATGCGTCACATGCTTAACCTTGAGACGGTGAACACCTATGAGGGCACGCATGACGTCCATGCGCTGATCCTGGGCCGGGCCATCACCGGGTTGCAGGCGTTTTTCTAAAGGCGCCACACCGGGGCGAATTGGACAGTGCGCGGGGCTTGCGCCTAGAGTGAGGTTTTTAGGATCTCAGCTATGCCCACACTTATTGCCTCCGATTATCAAGTGCTGCGCGACGGCGACCTGCGGCTGGACGACGGCGACAGCGAGCAGTTCTCCTTTGATATGCAGAATGCGTTTCACTACTCGAACGCGCTGCGCAACCACGGGCTGCTGACCTTCAACATCCGCCCCGCAAATGCCGGCAGGCTGACGGTGCGGGCGATAGGCAGCGGGCCCGAAGTCATCATGAACCGGCGCAGCTTTTCGCAAAGTCACACACGGATGCATCAAGAGGCGTTTGATCTCGATGCGATCGTCTCGGCCACCAGCCAGTCGATTGGTCAGACCATCGGCAGCTTGCGGATCGAGTTTCGCGCCGAAGACGGCCCGCTGCATCTGTCAGACATCGTCATCCACTACAAAATCGCGGTGCCGCTGCCCTGACCCAAAGCCTAATGCGAGGTTTTCGCCCGCTCGACGGTGAAGAAGAAATCCTGCGGCAGGCCCTCCTCGAACGCGACGGCGTCGGGCACCACTTCGGGGCCGCTCAAGAACACATTCGCGCCGAAATGGCTATGCATCCGGGATAGGCGCTGCATCCGGTCGCCGGTCAGCTCAGCGTAAAAAGCGGCGTAGTCCGGCGTGGCCTTCAACGCGGTGATCTTGTCGCGGTGGGCGGTGACGCAGGCCTCATGCGCCGCCGCAATCTCTGTGTCTTGCATCAGCGCGTCATACTCTTTGGTCAACAAGGCGCGACGGTTCAGGATCGAGCGGTCTTCCTCTTCGTTATTGTTCATCCGAAACCAGTAACTGAGCCCCTGATCTCGGTCGACATGATTGACCCGGCCGCGGTCGCGCTTGACCAGAAAGCTCTCTGCGCTGCGCACGGCGTAATGGTTCAGCGTCACCAGATCATAGCCGTAGCTGTCCGTGGTCGAGCGCCAGCCGTTGCGCATCAGTTTTTGCGGCATGGGCTGGCCCGAGCCGTTCACCCAATTGATCTTGTCCCACAGGTCCGGCTTCAGCCCCTTGGGGCGATGCACCCCCATCTTCTTGTAGATCCCGAGGTTGCGGAACAGGGTCTTGAAGCCCCAAGCCTGATGCGGCTTGCGGATCAGCTGCGGTGCGCAGCGGGTGAACTGGTCGATCAGGAACCGGTCTTCAAAGCCATGCACATCGGCATTGCCAAAAAGCCGCCAGGTCAGCGAAATCATGTTCGCCTCGCCCACCGCTTTGTAAAGATCGCTCAACCGGCCCTCGCCCACATGGATGTTGATGAACTCGTCGACATCCATGGAAATGATCCAGCCAGCATCCTTCACCAGAGGCTCCTTGTCAGAGGCCGCAAGCGCCCAGTGCTGCGGTTTCACACCCGTGCCATGAAAGCGGTTGTCTCGGCGCTCCACGATGCCTTTCTCCATCAGCAAGTTCAGCATCTCATCCGTGCCGTCGTCGCAATCGTTGGTGTAGATCAGGAAGTCATCCACCCCGATGGCACGGTGATAGGCGATCCATTCCAGAATGAACGGGCCTTCGTTTTTCATGCAAGTCACGATCAGCGTGCGGCCCGCTTTGTTGGCCGCCTTGGGCGCCGTCTGCATTTTGCTTTCCGGCGGGCGTACCGGTTTGTGCGACCACACCTCATGCGCCATCTTCAAAAGCGCCGGGTCCTCGATCAACGAGGTTTTCGGGACGATCTCGGCCGCGGTGCTGTCCGGGTGGCGGATGCCCATCGCGCGGTAGAAGCCAGCCTGATCTTCGGGCTGAGGCGTTGCCTCAGCGACGCGAACCAGCCGCCAGGTCTGTTCCGGCCTCAGTTGAGCAGGCGCAAGGCACCAGCGGCGGTTGGCCCTCGGGTTGTCAAACTGGCGGCAAATGTGATCCCCAAAGCGCGGCACCTGCCCGGCCCTGACCCGCCAAGGATAAATCCTTTGCCCCAGCAACTGTATCATCCCCGCGCTTGCGTCCTGCACCTGCTCAAACGGGTTGGCTCCGGGCATCAGAATATCGCCCAAATCAAGGTTCATCACGGCCCGCGCCTGACCCAAGAACCGCCATTTGGCCCATTCATAAAGCTGCAACTCAGCCAACGGAGACGCCCACGCATTGCCTTTAAGCGTTCCCATCCGGTCCTTGCCCGGCGCATCTGGCCCGTGAAACGGATGGCTGGCGGCGGGCGCTGCGGGGTCACCCAGAGACACATCGCTGGTCACATGCACCAGCCGCGTGAGGCCAACTGCCTCGGACAGTGCTTCAAGTTCGCGCTCTAACTTCTTTACATCGCTTGCTTTATCACGGTCCAGAAGAAGCACAGCCTGTAACCCAAACCGGTCCACATGGTAGCGCAGCCAGTCTTCCAGCACGGACAGAGGCTCACCATTCCGCTCAGCAAGGCACACGTTGAGCCCGGCAAACAAGTCCGTCTCAGGCCGCTGCACCGGCACGGCAATCTCACCGTCCTGCAATGCGATGTGCGCCTCGGCTGCGGCCTCTTCCAGCACGCCGCTCAGCATCACCCCGCCATTGATGACCCGCGCTTCGCTCAGTGCAAGACAACCCGCGCGGGGCGTCGGGTCAAACCGCCGCGCGTCCGTCCCAATGGCCCAGAACACCCGCAGCGCCATACTGCCCAGCGCGTCCGGTGACCCAATGCAATCAAGCGCCGTAAGCGATTGATCCTGATATATATTCAGGGATCGGCGCAGATAGACATCACTCACCCGAATGCACCTCGCCATATGCTTTGATCAGCCCAAGGGCGGCGTCTTGCGGCAGGGCCTCGCTGCTGCCCGCCAACAACAGGCGACCGTACAGCTTCAACCCTTCGGGCGTGCGCATCAGCGCGTCAAACCGTGCGCGGTGCCAGTCGCGGCATGCCGCCTGCGCCTCTGCCACGCCGTCAATTGCCATGAATTCTGCAAGCACCTCAGCCGTGCCTGCGCCCATCGCTTCAATCGAGCGATCTTCCACCGTGTTGAAATTCCGCTCCACCCAATAGGTCAGGTCGATGCGCTTGGATTGGTGGTTGGGCAGCCCGCGCTCTTGCTTGATCAGAAAATCAGCCGCCGAGCGCACGGAATAGTGGTTCAACTGCACCAGATCCCGCGCAATCGGCGCGCCCCAATGCATGATCTGCCCATCGTCGGCGGGCAGCTTGCCGGACAAGGCCTGCCCCGACCCGTCGCGCCAGATGGGCACCCCGTGCCGCTCAGGGTTTTTCTGCTTGGGCCGGTGCACCCCAAATTGGCGAAATGGTCCCTGCCGCCTGAACAGCGTTTTGAAGTAGCTACCAATCGCCGGGTAAAGCATGTCGGGCGCGGCGCAGCGGGTGAACCTTGCGCATGTGGGCGCGTCCGACAGCGCGACCTGACCGCTATGACCATAAAGCCGCCAAGGCAGCATGATCGCGTCACCGCCTGCGGAATTTACAAGATCAGGAACGCCCCGCAACCCATTGCCAAGATTAAAAAATTCGTCACAGTCAACGCACGCCAGCCAGTCGGAGCCGGCCACTATGGGATGATCCCAAGCCGCCTTCAGCGCACGCCATTGCGGAGGTTTGTCACCCGCTGGCATCTCAATCACCTCGACACCCGGCAAGAGCCGCAACAGGGCTTCGGTGCCGTCCTCGCAGTCATTTACATAGACCAGAAAACCAGTGACGCCGGCGGCGCGGTGATGGGCGATCCACTCCAGAAGATGCGCGCCTTCATTGCGCATCGTGGTGACGATGGTCACGGTCATGGGGCTGCTCTGCACCAAGGTTTGGCACCTCTTTTTTGCAAGGGATTCCGCACAAAACCGAATCACCTTTTCCTTGCGTTTTACCCTGCCCTTTGCGAGAATCGAAACAAGCATAACCAACAAGGCGGGATGAACCCGCTCAATCGCGGGGCACATCGTGAGCAAAGACTACGCAATCGCGCAGCTATGGATTGGCGGCAATCTCACCTATTTGGAGCAGCTTTGCGCTGTCTCGTACCGAGACGCGGGCCATCATGTGAAGATGTATACGTATGGCGAGGTCGGCAATATTCCGGACGGGATCGAGGTGTGCGATGCCAATGAAATTCTGCCCGAAAAAGGCTTTCTAATCCACGAGCGCACCGGCTCCCCCGCGCTGCATTCCGACCTGTGGCGCTACAAGCTTCTGGAAAAGCATGATGACATTATCTGGGCCGACACTGACGCCTATTGCGTGAAAAGGTTCAAAACTCCCAACGGGCATTTCTATGGCTGGGAGTCCAAGACCCATATCAACGGCGGTGTGTTGGGTCTGCCGCAAGACAGCGAAACGCTGGCGGCCCTGCTGGATTACACCAGCGACGAGTTTGCGATCCCCGAATGGTACGGTAAGGAATATCGTGCAGAGCTTGAGGCCGCCAAGGAGGCGGGCAACCCCATCCATGCGGGCGAGCAGCCCTGGGGTGTCTGGGGCCCGCATGCCATCACCTATTTCCTGAAAAAAACAGGCGAGGCGCGGTATGCGCTGCCGCCCGAAGGCCTCTACCCGTTTCATTTCAAGAACCGGTTGATGATGCTGCGCCCGGGCTTCGATATCTCGCGCAATGTCACTGACAACACCTACTCAATTCATTTCTATGGCCGCCGCATGCGCCGCCGCCTGATGACCCATGAGGACGGCTTGCCGCCTGCAGGCAGCTTGCTGGAACGGCTTATCAAGAAGCACAAGATCAACCCCGCGGATGCCCCAATGCCCGAATACGTCCCGCAAAAGGGCGCAACTGATCTGGAAGACGATATCGTCAAGGCCGTCCCAAAAGCCAAAAAGCCCGAGCCCAAAGCCGAAACCCCGAAAAACCCGGCCCCTGCCCCGGTGCAGGCGGTCGAAAAATATGGGCGCGGGCTGCTGAACCTCACCGATCTGGCCGACAAATACGGCTCTGACAAAGGCTCGACCAAGCACCGTTATACCGAGCTTTACAACATGCTCTTCCAGCCCTTCCGCCGCCGCGCGATCACGCTTCTGGAAATGGGTCTGCAAATCGGCGGGCCAGAGCATGGCAAGGACGCCACCCGCGAAACCACCGACGCGCCATCCGTGCGCATCTGGCTGGAGTTTTTTGAGAAGGCACAGATCATCGGGCTCGACGTGTCTGATTTCAGTTGGTTCAAAGAGGACCGCTTCCGCTTCGTCCAATGCGACATGGGGGAGCGCGAAAACATTCGCCGCGCAGCGCAAGACATGGACAGGCTCGACATCATCATTGATGACGCGTCACATGCCAGCCATCACCAGCAATACGCTTTCCTTGAACTGTTTCCCAAGCTCGCTTCTGGCGGGCTTTACGTGATCGAAGACCTGCGCTGGCAGCCCCCGAAAATGGAGCTCGACAGCTTCCCGAAAACCGCTGACCTGTTCCAAGGCTACATCAAGAAGCGGTTTTTCGACCATCCCGACCCGGTGCTGCATGAAGAGCTGAACGCGCAGCGTCTGGATATCTCAGGCTGCTTCGTCTTTCAGGCCCACTTCAATAAAAACAAGCGCGATCAGGTGCTTGTGGTCCATAAGCGGTAGCCCCATGGCGGAGCGGTATCTGGTCCTGACCTGCATGAAGAACGAGGGGCCGTTCATTCTGGAATGGGTGGCGTATCACTTGTCGATAGGTTTCGACCACTTTCTGGTCTTCACCAATGACTGCGAGGACCCGACGGTTCGCATCCTTACCCGGTTGCAGGAAATGGGCTATGTCACCCATGTCGACAACACCCATCAGCCCGGTCAGCGCCCCTCCCATCAGGTGCGCGCCTTTCGAAAAGCGCCGCGCGAACAGGCCTATCAGCAGGCCGACTGGGTCGCGGTGATCGACACGGACGAGTTCATCAACATCCATGTCGGCGACCGCTCCATTCAGGCGCTGACCGCCGCCGTGCCTGACGCCAAATGTATCTCGCTGACATGGCGGCTGTTCGGGATCAGTGACCGGACCACCTATCGCGACGTATTCCTGACCGAAGACCTGCGCCGCGCGGCCCCTCTGCATTGCCCAAAGCCCGCGCAGGCCTGGGGCATGAAAAGCATCCACCGCACCGACGCGGTCACCGTCACCGGCGCTCATCGCCCCAAGGTCGTGCCGGATGACGACTGGAAGGCGCTGGGCTGGGTCAACGGCTCGGGCGAGAAGATGCCCGAAGGTTACTACGCCCAAGGCTGGCGCATGAAGCGCAGCACCATCGGCTACAAATTGGGCCAGCTGAACCATTACGCCCTGCGCAACCGCGAGACCTATCTGATGAAGAGCGTGCGCGGACGGGCTGGCACAAGGGTCAATACAGACGGCACGATGGGGGCCACCTACTGGCACCAGATGAACCGCAACGAGGAGGTGGACGAGACGATCCAACCCCTTCTGCCTGCCGCCCGCGCCATTCATGCCAAGCTGATGGAGGACCCCAAACTCAACCGCCTGCACCGCCGCGCCGTGCGCTGGCACGAGAACTCCATCGCCAAGCTGCGCGACACGCAGATGAGCCGCGACCTGCTGGCCGCAACCGAGGCGCCCGCGCCATGACCGCCGCACTGGACCTCTCCTTCACAGAGCAAGAGCTGACCCGCGACGCATGGGGCGCGGAGTTGCGCGCGCTTGGCGACACACACGGGTTTTACGAAGAGATCGGCGACGAGCATACAGCCTTGTTCGTCAAATCCGGCAAGACGCTGATCATCTCCTTCGAAAATCTTGACCACGTCTATGAGGACGGCAACCGCCTGCCATGGGGCTTCGAATTCGTTCAAAAGCAGGGCTGGTCCATCCTCGGCATGATGGCGCATGGCTGGACATGGTACCGCGACGAAGACGTCTTCGCCTTCTTTAACCGCCTGCGGGACGAGGGGTTCTTTGCGCAATTCGACCGCGTCGTGTTTTACGGCGCCTCCATGGGCGGCTACGCGGCCTGCGCGTTTTCAGTCGCCTGCCCCGGCGCCACCGTGGTTGCGATCAGCCCGCAAGCCTCGCTGGACCGCGATCTGTGTTCTTGGGAGCGGCGCTACCGCGCGGTCTGGTCACGCGACTTCAACTCGCAGTACGGCTACGCGCCCGAAATGTCGGCCAAAGCCGCGCATGTCTACCTGTTCTATGACCCGCTGGAGCCGCCAGACGCGATGCATGCCGCGCTGTTTCAAAACCCCAATGTCACCAAGTTCAAATGCCGCTTTCAGGGCCACCGCATCGCCTCGGGCCTTGTGAATATGGGCATTCTGAAACAGGTCGTCAGGGGCTGCGTGAACGGCTCGCTGGACCGCCAGACTTTCTACAAGCTGCTGCGCGCCCGGCGCAATTTCAAACGCTACATGCGCGAGCTGATGCTGCGCATTGATGAAAAGAAGCACCCGATGCGCGTCTCTATCGTGGCCAATCACGTCCTCGCCCAAGGCCGCGCCCCGGTGTTTCGCCGCAAGAAAAACGCCGCCGACAGGCTGTTGCGCAAACGTGGCCAGATACCCCCTGGGGAGTTCCTGTGATGGGCACGATCTGGCTTCACATAGGCTCTCCCAAAACGGGAACCACCTCGTTGCAGACCTTTCTCAACGTCAATGAGACAAGGCTCCGCGCCGAGGGAGGGCTGAATTACATGCAAGCCGGGCGCAGCCATGTCGCGCATAACGAGCTGGCCGCCAATGCCCGCATCGGCACCACCGGGCCGCTCTTTGACGCCATTCTCGCAGAGGCCGACGCCCAGCCGGACGCGCAACATGTCATCTCGTCCGAGATGCTCTTCAATCCGCATGTCGCCCGCAAGCTCACCGCCGCCATTCCCAAGGCCATGCAGGGCCGCACCAAGCTGATCTGCTACATCCGACGCCAAGACAGCTATCTCGAGGCGCTTTACAAGCAGTTCCTGAAAAACGGCCGCATCCCGCCCGACCGGGAGGCTTTTCTGGCCAAAGCCCCGAAACTGATCCGCTACTGGGACGTCATCGACGGCTACGGGCAGGTTCTGGGCCCTGAAAATGTCGTTCTGCGCCCCTTTAGCCCGACCCATCTGGCCCAAGGCGATATGGTGATGGATTTCGCAGACCAGCTTGGCGTGGAGCTGCCCGAAGATCTCGACCGCGACGAGGGATTTGCCAACAAGACCTTCTCTGCCGAGATGTCGGAAGCGCTGGCCATCATGGGGGAGGTCACCGATTTCCGCACCCGGCAGGTGATCCGAGAGCTGATCGCGTTGCAACACCCCGGCACCATCCGCTCCCGCGACGTCTTCACCGGGGCCCAGCGCGTGGCCTTGATGGAAAGCATGACCCCCGAGACGGAAAAACTCATCAAGACCTACCTGCCGGACCATGCCGATTTCTTCCGCTACGACGATATCGACTTGTCCGAGGAAAGCGCCGCCGAAGAAAGCCGCCAGCAGCTCAAGGACCGCGCCGCAGCGATGGAGGCCATTCTGAAAGCCATCGGCAACCTTCATGCCCGTCGCCTGCAAGACAGCGAAACCACCGCCGAAGACCCCTCCACCGTCGCCCCTGCTGAGAGTGAGGCAGAGATCGAGCCCGAATCCGAGGAAGACGCCCCAGTCCTGCCCACATGGTACTCCGAGATTTACCCCGCAGGCCCCCGCAATGGCTGGTTTCACAAATTCGACGACTACAGCTGTTCTTTTGTCGAGCGGTCCAGTGCACAGCTTGTCGTCAGCTTCGACAATCTCAGCCAAGCCGGAAACCCCAATACCGCCCGCGAACCCTGGGCCCAGAAATTCTGTGCAGACAGGGACTATTCGCAGCTTGGCGTCTACGCTCAAAGCTCGACATGGTTTCGGAACGCGGGCCTGATTGCCCATCTCAACGTGCTGCGCGACGCAGGCTTCTTCAAACGGTTTGACGCCGTCTCTTTCGTCGGCACGTCCATGGGGGCCTTCGGCGCTGTGACCTTCTCCAGCCTCGCGCCCGGCGCCACCGTGGTGGCCTTCAGCCCGCAGACCACCCTCGACAGCGCCGAGGTGCCTTGGGAAAAACGCTTCGCAAAAGGCCGCGCGGCCGATTGGACGCTGCCCTATTCAGACGCCGCGTTGCAGACCTCCGAGGCCTCGAAAGTCTACCTGATTTATGACCCGTTTCACGCAGGTGACCGCGCCCATATCGATCGGCTCTCAGGCGACAACCTGATCCATCTGAAAGGCTTCGGGCTGGGCCATAAATCCGCTCTGGTCCTCAACCGGATGGACGCGCTGAAAACCGTGATGGAGGGCGGCGTCCAAGGCACGTTGACCGAGGAAAGTTTCTACAAAACCATCCGGGCCCGCAAAAGCATCTACCTCTACCGCAAGAACATCGAAGGCTATCTCGATGCCCGTGGTCAGCCTGAGCGACGCGCCAAATTCACCGCCGCCTTCAAGACGTATCGCAGATCCCTGAAAAACGCGTGAATGTTGCGAAATGACATGTGTGCACAGATCGGCGGGCTAAACAGCCCCCGGAATGTCGCGTCAAGTCAAGGGCATCAGCAGCGGTAAGCCGTCCCAGTCACCTCAAACACCTGCGTGTCAGCTGGCACGGCATCAAAGACCACCGTGTTGGCCCCTTGCTCCAGCGCCGTGCGTTTCGCGGCGTTGCGCGCATCTCTCAGGCCCACTTTTGCCAGCGGCCCGAACACGCCCGGCACGCCTGTCACACGGCCCAGAGTCTGGCACCCGGCCACCTCGTCCGGCCCCGCCTCGCGCACCGTTTGCACCGCAACTGCCGGCGGCGTACAGCCTGCCAGAACCGCGCATATCATCACGAAAGAAATCTGCTTCATCTCAGCACCTGCTCGTTTTCTTTTCACCTTATCGCCCTCCCCTCATAAAGGGCAGCGCGAATGCGGCCAGACCCGCAACCGGCAAGTTTCGGCCCGCGGCCAATCGCGCTGGCACCCCGCGCATGAATTGGCTACACCCGGAGCCAACCCCCACGCGCTCAGGGATGCACCCGCTATGACCACGCTCACGATCCGCCGCCCCGACGACTGGCATCTGCATTTGCGCGACGGCGATATGCTCAAAGCCGTTCTGCCAGAGACCGCCCGCCATTTTGCCCGCGCCATTATCATGCCCAACCTCGTGCCGCCCGTGGTCACAGCCCGCGATGCTGCCGAATACCGCGACCGGATCATGGCCGCCAAGCCCGACAATTCCGATTTCCAGCCGCTGATGACCCTCTACCTGACGGAAGAGACCGACATCAAAGACCTCCGCGCCGCTCATGAGATCGGGCTGGTCACAGCCGTAAAGCTCTACCCCGCCGGGGCCACCACCAACTCCGCCTCTGGTGTCGCTGACTTCACCAAAATCCGTCGCCAGCTCGAGACCATGGCCCAGATCGGCCTGCCGCTTTGCGTCCACGGCGAGGTCACGGATGCAGAGATCGACATTTTCGACCGCGAGGCCGTGTTCATCGACCGCGTCCTTGACCCGATCCGGCGCGACTACCCCGAACTGAAGATTATCATGGAGCATATCACCACTGCCCAGGGTGCAGACTATGCGCAGTCGCATGACAATACGGCCGCTACGATCACGACCCATCATCTGGTGATCAACCGCAACCACATCCTCGCAGGCGGCATCAAGCCGCATTATTACTGCCTGCCCGTCGCCAAACGCGAAACCCACCGCCTCGCTTTGCGCAAAGCCGCCACATCCGGCGATCCGACGTTTTTTCTGGGCACCGACAGTGCGCCGCATACGGATGATCTCAAGGAACATGCTTGCGGCTGCGCGGGCTGTTTCACCGCCACCAACACGCTCTCCATTCTGGCCGAAGTGTTCGAGCAGGACAACGCGCTCGACAAGCTTGAAGCCTTCACCTCGCTCAACGGCCCCACCTTCTACGGCCTCGCACCCAATGAGGGCCACATCACCCTCACCAAGGGCGAGCCCGTTGCATACCCCGCAAAAATCGACACCAAATCAGGCCCTGTCACCGTCTTTGATCCACAAATGCCGCTCCATTGGCGCGTGACGTAAGCCCCTATCACTGCTTCAAAAATACCTCCCGCCGGAGGCTCCACCCCGCGCCAGAAAGGACCCACCGATGATCCCCTCAAGCTACCCCAGCAAAGATGAAATCGCCCGCCTCTCCGCGGGCATGCTGCTTGAGATCGGCGCGGTCAATTTCAACACGGACACGCCATTTACGCTCGCGTCCGGCTTGCCCTCGCCTAGCTATGTCGATTGCCGCAAACTGATCTCCTACCCGCGCATCCGCGCCACATTGATGGATTTTCTCACCGTCACCATCATGCGCAATGCCGGGTTTGAGGCCTTCGACAATATCGCGGGCGGCGAAACCGCCGGGATCCCTTTCGCCGCCCTCGTGGCGGAGCGCATGGCATTGCCCATGACTTATGTGCGCAAGAAACCCAAAGGCTACGGCAAAAACGCCCGCATTGAGGGTGTGATGCGCGAAGGTCAAAACGCGCTGCTGGTCGAAGACATGACCACCGATGGCGGCTCCAAACTCAGCTTTGTCGACGCGATCCGCGACACCGGGGCCACCTGCGCCCACACGGCCGTCATCTTCTATTATGACATCTTCCCCGAAACCATTTCCCGGCTGGCCGATCACGGCGTCACCCTGCACCACCTGTGCACATGGTGGGACGTGCTGGAGGTTGCCCGCGAGCGACAAGCCTTCACGGCCGAGACCCTCGCCGAGGTGGAGCGCTTCCTCAAAGCCCCCCGCGACTGGCAAGACGCCTGGGTCAAAGCACATCCGGCCTGAGCCGCCCCTGTCCCAAGGCCGCCCGAACCGCAAAACAGCCGACGATTCGGTGCGCCTGACACCTGACTTTCCCTTTCCGAACATCCTAACCGGGGATAAGCCGCAGATAACCCACGCCGCCCCTTGGCAATAATCGGTTCAGCCACAATATGTTGACCTCATGCCCTCGCGCACCGCAGAATAGGCCTGTGAAGAACACACAATCCGTCCACAGCTTATCCAGATTGATTGCCTCCCGAAGATCGGTCAGACCAGTGTTACCCAAGTGTTACCGGGGGTCGGGCCGCGGGTGAGACAGAGCAGAATCAAAAGAAAAAGGGGTTGGGCAGATGAATGACATGAGCAACATGCAAGGCGAGCCAGCAGCAGCTGAAGCGATGACCGCCCTGCCCCATAACATCGAGGCCGAACAGCAATTGCTGGGCGCAATTCTGACCAATAACGACATCATGGACCGCGTCGCGTCCATCGTCAGCCCGGAGCATTTTTTCGATCCCGTCCACCGCCGCATTTTCGAGACCGCCGCTGCCCGTATCCACAAGAACCTGCTGGTCTCCCCGGTCACGCTGAAGCCCTATTTCGAAGAAGACGAAGGCCTCAAGGAGCTTGGCGGCCCCGCTTATCTGGTCCGGCTGCAAGGCGCCTCCATTTCCTCATTCGCCGCGCGCGACTATGCGCAGATGGTCTATGACCTCGCCATCCGCCGCGAGCTGATTGATCTGGGCGAGGAAATCGCAGCCAAGGCCCACACCGTCGACACGGAAAGCGATCCCAAAAGCCAAATCGTTGACGCCGAGCAGCGGCTCTACAAGCTGGGCGAAGAGGGTAAGTCCGAAAGCGGATTTCAAAGCTTTCTCAAAGCGGTAACGGACGCAGTTCAAGTTGCCAACGCCGCCTATATGCGCGAAGGCGGCATGGCGGGTCTGTCCACCGGGCTCATCGACATGGACAAGAAACTGGGCGGGCTGCACCGCTCCGACTTGCTGATCCTTGCGGGCCGGCCCTCCATGGGGAAAACCTCGCTGGCGACGAACATCGCCTTCAACATCGCCAAAGCCTACAAGAAAGGCCTTACCGATGACGGCACAGAAGGTGCGATCGAAGGCGGCGCAGTGGGTTTTTTCTCCCTCGAGATGAGCGCCGAACAACTCGCCGCGCGGGTCCTGTCGGAAGCCGCCGAGGTTCCCTCAGAGCAGATCCGCAAAGGCGACATGACAGAGGTGGAATTTCGCCGCTTTGTCGAAGCCGCCAAATCGCTGGAAACCTGCCCGCTCTATATTGACGACACGCCCGCGCTTCCCATTAGCCAGCTTGCCGCCCGCGCGCGGCGTCTCAAACGCACCCATGGGCTGGACGTGATCATCGTCGACTACCTGCAACTCGTCCGCCCCGCGACAGCCAAAGACAGCCGCGTCAACGAGGTCTCCGAAATCACCCAAGGCCTCAAAGCCATTGCCAAAGAGCTCGACATCCCCGTCATCGCACTCTCCCAGCTGTCCCGTCAGGTGGAAAATCGCGAAGACAAGCGCCCGCAGCTGTCAGACCTGCGCGAATCCGGCTCAATCGAACAAGACGCCGACGTGGTGATGTTCGTCTACCGCGAGGAATATTACAAAGAACGCGAAAAGCCCGGCGATCACGACCTCGAAAAAATGGCGATCTGGCAAGAAGAGATGGAGCGCCTGCACGGCAAAGCCGAAGTCGTCATCGGCAAACAACGCCACGGCCCCATCGGCACGGTCGAGCTCAGCTTTGAGGGCCGCTACACCCGCTTCGGCAACCTCGTCAAACCCTGGCAGAACGACGGCCCATCCGACGAATTCTAAGCATTTCCATTTGGTTGCAAATACTCTGCGGGAGTTTGCCCTTGCGGCTGAGGGGGTCACACCCCCTCAAAGAGCAAAATCATGAAACGTGCCGCAGGCGCACAATTTTACCTGTGGCCCCAATCATCCGGATCGTCCGAATTGTTCGGCGACAGCCCCAAAATATCGCCCTTGGTCGAGCAGCCCAGCCCCAAAACCGTCCGGTTGGCATAGGCAAAATAGGCCACGACCTGATTGATCTCCAGAATCTCGCCATCCGTCCAACCTGCATCCCGCAAGGCCACAACATCCGCCTCGTTCATCTCCGCCGGACGGCGCGTCAGCTTCTCCGCATAGGCCACCCCCGCATGGTGCCGCGCCTCCAAAGGCGTGGCGCTCGCATTGCCCGCCTCCAGTGCCGCACGTATCTCATCGGCATGGGTGTCGTCGCGCAAAAGCCGCCGCAGGCCGGCAAAATGGTGCTCCACGCAGTAATCGCAGCCATTCAGCAGGCTCACCCAGACCCCCAAAACCTCAAGATACCATTTCGGCACGGTGTTTGACGCGTGATGAATGCAGTTCTTGTAGAGCAGCATATGCCCTTCCATCGAATGCGGCCGCAGCGAATGCGCCATCATGATGTTGTCGACATTGTCGTCGGGGCCTTTGACGCGGTCATAAAGCGGCTTCAGCCGCGCATCCGCGTCCGCGTAGGCAATGGTCTTGATCCAGCTCATATCAGTCCGTCCCCATTTATTCGCCGCGGTTCGGATTGCTGCCGATATGTTTGCGCAGTTTCGACGGCCCGGCCTTCTTGCGGTTCTTATACGGGTTGGCCTCCGCCTGAGAGCGCAGGAACATCCGAATAGGCGTGCCGGGCATGTCAAAGTCCTCCCGTAACCCATTGACAAGATAGCGCGAATAGCTCGCGGGCAGCAGCTCGGGATGCGAGCACATCACCACGAAACCGGGGGGCCGCGCCTTGGCTTGCGTCATGTAGCGCAGCTTGATGCGCTTGCCTTGCGGGGCGGGTGGCGGGTGCTGTTCCAGCATGCCCACCAGCCAGCGGTTGAGCTGCGACGTAGGCACCCGCCGGTTCCACACCTCATGCGCCTCCAGCACCGCCTCTTTCAGCCGCTCCAGGCCGCGTCCCGTCAGGGCAGACACGGTGATCAGCGGCGCGCCTTTCAGCTGCGGCAGCAGCCGGGTGAACTGCTCTTTCAGAGCGCGCAGCTTCTCCTGCTTGTCACCTTCCAGATCCCATTTGTTCACGGCGACAACCACCGCGCGGCCCTCACGCTCCGCCAGATCGGCAATCCGCAAATCCTGCTGCTCGAACGGGATATCCGCGTCCAGAAGCACGATCACCACTTCTGCAAATTTCACCGCCCGCAGCCCGTCCGAGACGCTCAGCTTCTCCAACTTGTCCTGCACCTTGGCCTTTTTGCGCATGCCCGCGGTGTCAAAAATACGCGTGGGCACGCCGCTCCAATCCGTCATGACAGAGATCGCGTCCCGCGTGATCCCCGCCTCCGGCCCGGTCAAAAGACGCTCTTCGCCGATGATCTTGTTGATCAGCGTCGATTTGCCCGCATTTGGCCTGCCTACAACGGCAATTTGCAAAGGTTTAGAGGCACTTGGTGCAATATATTCATGTTCCTCAGCGTCCTCCTCATCCAGCGAGACCTCCACCTCAGGCTCGCCCACCACGGCGTTTTCGGCATGTAATTCCATCAGCGGGCGCAGCGCGGCGGCCAGATCGGCCATCCCTTCGCCATGCTCGGCAGACAGCCCGATAGGCTCGCCCAGCCCCAGCGCATAGGCCTCCATCATCCCTGCCTCGCCCGCACGCCCTTCGGCCTTGTTGGCCCCCAGGATCACATGGGCGTTTTTCTTGCGCAGAATGTCGGCGAAAATCTCGTCAGCGGGCAGTACCCCGTCGCGGGCATCGACCAGAAACAGGCAGGCATCGGCCATGCCCACGGCCCGCTCCGTCAGCATCCGCATCCGGCCCTGCAGCGACTCGTCGGTGGCCATCTCAAGCCCGGCGGTATCGATGATGGTGAATTTCAGGTCCCCCAGCCGCGCATCGCCCTCACGCAGATCACGGGTCACGCCCGGCTGGTCATCGACAAGCGCAAGACGCTTGCCCACCAGACGGTTGAACAAGGTGGATTTGCCCACATTCGGGCGGCCAACTATGGCAAGGGTAAACGACATGTCACGAGCCTCAATGGGTCAAGAGGCGGCTCTTACAGGCAATTGCGGTCAACGGAAAGCGGCGAGTTGCCCCTTGCTGGTGATCACATACATGGTGCCGCCCACAATCGCGGGGTTGGATGCAGCGCCGCCGCGAATGGGCGTGGTGCCGACAAGCGCGCCGTTCACCGGGTCATAGCTGCGAATCTGGCCGTCATCCGAGGCCACAAGCAGCCGTCCGCCCGCCAGAACGGGCCCGTAATGGGCATAGACCGCCTGACGACGCTTGATCTTGCGGTTCACGAAATAAGGCAGGCGCTCGCCCCAGATGCGGGTGCCGGTGGTACGGTCCAGCCGCAACAGCTCGCCTTGGTCCGAGATCATGAAAATCGAGTCGCCCACCGGCAGCACCGGCGAATAGGCGCCTTCATTGGCGGTCCAGAGCCGCTCTCCCGAGCTGGGCTTGATCGCCACAATCCGTCCGCCCGCATTGGCGGCGTAGATCACGCCGTCATAGATCACCGGATCGCCGGTGATGTCAGAGATATTGGCATAGGCCCGGCCCCGCCGCTGCCCCGCCACCGCAGAGCCCCAGACCCGGATGCCCGAGCTTTTCAGCGCCGCCACGATATCGCCCGAGCCAAAAGGCAGCACCGCCACGCGGCTGGCCATCACCGGGCCGGACCCGCCCAAAAGCGTCGCGTCGCTGGGTGCGCCCGCGATTTGCCACTTGATCCGCCCGTTGGTGATGTCCAGCGCCCAAGCACGGCTGTCGCGGGTGATCACATAAACCTTGCCGTCAGAGACCGTCGGAGACGACGTCACCGGCGCGTCCAGCTTTTGACGCCAGCGCGTGGCACCGGTGGCCGGGTCCAGCGCAAACAGCTCTCCAAAGCCGGTTGAGGCAAAAATGGTGTTCTCGCCAAAGGCTAACCCGCCGCCAGAGGCGTCTCGGCCCTTGTCCGTCGAGGGCACCAGATCGCGCGACCATTGCACCTGGCCATTGGTGCCCACAGCCGTCACCCGGCTGGCGCTGTCCAATGCGAAAATACGGTTGTCGGCGACCACAGGGTCGGCGGTGATACGGGCGCGGCGGGTGTTGCCTTGGCCGATATCCACGGAAAAGACCGGCGACAGGCTTGCGGCCAGCGCGGGATGTTCCACGTTATGGGTGTTGTCGCCGCCGCGATGGGTCCAGCTGGCATAGTTGCGCGGCGCAGGGGCGGCAAAGGCCCGTGCCCCCTCAGGCGCAATTTCGGGCAAAGTGACGGCTGCCGCATCTGATCCCGGCAACGGCGCACGCACGTCGAAGCGTTCGCCATCAAGGATCAGCTCGCGCTCCCCGCAGGCCGAAAGCCCCAACAGCATCAGGCATGTTACTGCTTTGATAGAGGTGTTCACTGCACTCAGCCCCTTCTCCAAAGGCCCGGCAGCGTTGCGCAACAAGGGTGTTGCGGTCGCAGGCGCGGGCCCGGTCGTTATCTCGTCAGCCGTCGTCAGACGTCTCTTGGGCCGCACTATCACCGAAATCAGCCCCCAAGGCCACACTCAACTCTGCGGCGCGCCGTTGCAAGCCCGGCGTGGCCTCCGCGTCCTGGATCAGGCTTTGCAGCAGCTCAGCTGCGGCTTCGCGGTCACCCATCTCGATCAGCACCAGTGCCTTTTGCTCTTGGGCCAGCACCCGGAACGGGCCGGTGATGGCGTCAAACGCGTCCATCCGTGCCTGCGCGTCGCCGTCCGCCGGCAGCGCCAAAGCGGCCTTGAAGGCCGCCAGCTCACGGTAAATTGCTTCGGCCTCAGGGTTATTCTGCACCGCTTCAAGTGCGGCGGTCCCGGCGTCCGTGTCGCCCTCGGCCAGCGCACGCGCGGCGGCGATGTGGCCCGCAACGGCGGCCTGCGCTGGGGTCTCAGTCTCGACCACGCCCGCGCTTGGGTCATACTCGCCGTCGAGGCTGGTCAAAAGCGCGTCGCCAAAGGCCTCGGCGCTCGCCCGCTCATTGGCCTTGCGCCACTCGTTGAATGCGGCGCCGCCGACAATCAAAAGCACCAGCACGCCCGCGATCCAGCCATAACGTTTGAGCAGGCCAAACAGCTTGTCGCGCTGCACCTCTTCGGTGACCTCTTCGATAAAGCTGTCGGTGTTGCTCATTCGAGATGCTCCTGATCCACCCTTGCGGCCTGTTTCGGCCCGTATTTGCGCGGTCATACCCCGAAGCCAAGAGCCTTGCCAAGAGCCAACGCACAGGCTGCGTGATCTGACACACACTCCTGCGTCATTCAGCACCTTGCACAGCTTTGCGGAAGAAAGTAATCTAAACTGGTTAGTTTAGCGTAGACCAAGGCATACCCTCCCGATGCCCGCGCGCAGTCAGCTCTGCCGCCCGTTGTCGGGAAACCGCCGCACAGGAAGACATAGACATGCGCATTTTTCCAATTGTGATCGCCATCATCGTGGCCTCCGCCCTGTATTTGTTGGTGTTCGAGCGGGACCGCCTGCTGGATTTCGCCGCTGATGACAGCGCGGTGCCCACCATCGAGGAAATCGCGGAAACTGCGCCGCCAGAGCCAGAGGCCGCCGGCGGGCGCGTGGTCCATGTCGTGGCGCTCAAGTCGCAAGCCAGCCAGATTGACAGCGCCGTGCTGCTCCGCGGCCGCACGGAGGCTGCGCGTCAGATCGAAGTGCGGGCAGAGACATCAGGCCTCGTTCAATCGGAGCCCTTGCGCAAAGGCGCCACGGTCGAAAAAGGCCAGATCATGTGCGAGATCGACCCCGGCACCCGCCTGACAGCGCTGGCCGAGGCAGAGGCCCGCGTCCCCGAAGCACAAGCCCGCATACCCGAGGCCGCCGCCCGTGTCCCTGAGGCCGAGGGCCGTTTGGCTGAAGCGCAGGCCCGGCTGGAAGAGGCGATGATCAATGACAATGCTGCGCGGACGCTGGCCGAAGACGGGTTTGCCTCTGACACCCGCGTCGCCTCCACCCGTGCTGCCGTATCTGCGGCCCGCGCAGGCGTGGACGCCGCCATTGCAGGCGTTGAAAGCGCCAAGGCCGGGATCGAAGCGGCGCAAGCGGGCGTGCAATCCGTGATTGCCACCGTCGCCACCGCACGCAAAGAAATCGAACGCCTCGACGTCCGCGCGCCCTTCTCAGGCCTGTTGGAAACCGATACCGCAGAGCTTGGCGCCCTGCTGCAACCCGGCGCGCCCTGTGCCACAATCATTCAGCTGAACCCGATCAAGCTGGTGGGCTTCGTGCCAGAGGCAGAGGTCGCCAAGGTGACCGTCGGCACAATGGCAGGCGCAAGGCTGGTCTCGGGCCGTGAGGTTGCGGGTCAGGTCACCTTCCTGTCGCGCTCCTCTGACCCCGAAACCCGCACCTTCCGCGTCGAAGTGCAGGTGCCCAATGATGATCTGTCGATCCGCGACGGCCAAACCGCCGAGATCGTGATCGCAGCCGCTGGCAAATCCGCCCATCTGGTCCCCGCCTCCGCGCTGACGCTCAATGATGACGGCGCGCTCGGCGTCCGGCTGGCGGTCGACAACAAGGCCCGCTTCGCCCCTGTCACCATCCTGCGTGACACGGTCGACGGCGTCTGGGTCGACGGGCTGGAGGAGCAAACCGACATCATCGTCACCGGTCAGGAATATGTCACCGATGGTGTCGACATAGAGGTCACCTATAAGGAGGCCAAAGGATGACCGGCATCGTCGATTGGGCCGGTGGTCGCGCCCGGATGATCATCGCCTTCATCATCATGTCGGTGGTGATTGGCGCCTTCGCATACCGCGACCTGCCCAAAGAGGGCGAGCCTGACATTGAAATCCCGATCCTCGTGGTCTCCGTCCCCTTCCCCGGCATTTCGGCTGAGGACAGCGAAAAGCTGCTCGTCAAACCGATGGAGGCCAAACTGCAGGACCTAGACGGGCTGAAATCGCTCCGTGGCACGGCGGCAGAGAACTACGCCAATATCGTGATGGAGTTCGAGTTCGGCTGGGACAAGACCCAAATCCTCGCCGATGTGCGCGACAAGATGGGCCAGGCGGAGGGCGAATTCCCCACTGGCTTTGAGCAATACACTGTCGAGGAGGTGAATTTCTCCGAATTCCCGATCCTCATCGTCTCGCTGTCTGGCGATCTGCCGGAACGGACACTTTTGCGAGTCACCAAAGACCTACAGGACATTATCGAGGCCCTGCCGCCCGTCTTGGAAGCGGGCATCGCGGGCAACCGGGAAGAGATGCTCGAGGTGCTGATCGACCCGTTGGCGCTTGAGGCTTATAACGTCACCGCCGGAGAGCTGATCAACGTCGTCTCCAACAACAACCTGCTGATCGCCGCTGGCGAGGTCGACACCGCGCAAGGCTCTTTCGCGGTCAAGATCCCGTCCAGCTTTGATGAGCCCCGCGACGTGTATGACCTGCCGATCAAGGTCAATGGCGACCGCGTCGTCACCCTTGGCGAGCTTACCGATATCCGCCTCACTTTTGAAGACCGCGAAGGCACGGCACGTTTCAACGGCAACGACACCGTCGCGCTGCAGGTCGTCAAACGCAAAGGCTTCAACATCATCGACACCTCCGCCCTTGTGCGCGAGACCGTGGCCGAGGCGCAAACCCGCTGGCCGCAAGAGCTGCAAGACGCCATCCGTGTCGACGTCACGCTCGATCAGTCCAAGCAGGTCAACGGCATGGTGCAACAGCTTGAAGGCTCGGTCCTGACCGCCATCGCGCTGGTGATGATCGTGGTGCTGGCCTCTCTCGGCACCCGCTCTGCGCTGTTGGTGGGCTTCGCAATTCCGACGTCCTTCCTGTTGTGCTTCATCCTGCTCGGCCTGATGGGCATCTCCATCTCCAATATCGTCATGTTCGGCCTGATCCTCGCGGTAGGTATGCTCGTCGACGGGGCGATCGTCGTGGTGGAGTATGCCGACAAGCGCATCTCTGACGGGGCCGGCCCGATGGAGGCCTACACAGACGCCGCCAAACGCATGTTCTGGCCGGTGATTTCCTCCACCGCCACCACGCTCTGCGCCTTCCTGCCGATGCTTTTCTGGCCCGGCGTCCCCGGCGAATTCATGGGCATGCTGCCCGTCACGCTGATCTTCGTGCTGTCCGCCTCGCTCATTGTGGCGCTGATCTACCTGCCTGTTATGGGCGGCGTCTCAGGCCGCATCAGCCGCGTCATCGGCAACGTGTCCGAGGCCATGCGCGCCGTTCCTCTGCTGATCCGCCTGCCCCTCGCGCTGGTCTCGCTCTTCGTGCTCTTCGTGGCTGCGATGCAGTTGCTGAACCCCAACTATTTGCTGCCTTTGGGCGCGCTTGGCCCGGTCGGTGCGATGGTCGCCACGGGTCTGTTCTTCGTCATCGCCGCCATGTTCGCCTCTGTCATGATGGGCGCGGTCTCCTGGCGCACGCAGCAGCAGCGCGTCAATGCAGGCTACCGCCGCTCCCTCTTCGGAAAATTCACCTCGCTTATCGCGAACAACCCGATCATGCCCATCGCGGTTATCGCGGGTGTGGTGTTCTTCGTGATCACTGTCTTCACCACCTTCGGGGCCAACAACAATGGCGTCGAGTTCTTCGTCGAATCCGAGACCGAGCAGGCCATCATCTACGTCCAAGCCCGCGGCAACCTCTCGCTTGAGGAAAAAGACCAGATGGTCGCCGAGGTCGAACAGGCCGCGCTCAGCACCGACGGCATCGTCTCCGTCTTCGCCTTTGCAGGCGGCGGCGGGTTGAACACCAATAATGGTGGTGCCGCCGGGCCACTTGATACGGTCGGGCAGGTGCAGATCGAGCTTGCCGATTGGGGCACCCGCCCAGATGACACCGTCATCCTTGACGAGCTGCAGGCCAAGATGGACGCCATCCCCGGCATCCGCACCGAAATTCTCAGCCAGGATCGCGGTCCCGCCTCCGGCAAGCCGGTGAACCTGCGCCTGACAGGCGACAACTGGGCGGAGCTGCAACAAGCCACCGCCGACGCCACCGCGCATTTCGAAACCGTCCCCGGCCTGATCACCATCGAAAACACCCTGCCGCTGCCCGGCATCGATTGGCAGATTGACGTCGATGTGGAGGCCGCAGGCCGTTACGGCGCAGATGTCGCCACCGTGGGCGCCATGGTGCAACTCGTCACGCGTGGCCTGCTTCTGGATACCATGCGCGTCGACAGCTCCGACGAAGAGATCGAGATCCGCGTTCGCCTGCCGGAGCAATCCCGCGTCCTGTCCACCCTCGACACGCTCAAGGTCCGGACCCCGCGCGGCCTGATCCCGCTGGCCAACTTTATTACCCGCACCCCGGTCAAGAAGCTTGGCCAGATCGACCGCATCGATCAGTCCCGTTTCTTCGACGTCAAAGCCGACGTCGCCCCCGGCCTGATCAAGCTGGTGGAGGGTGAAACCCCCGTTGCTGTCCTGAAATCCGACCCCTCCGGCCCGATCACCAATGCCGCCGGGGAAGGCTTCGTTTTGGTTGAAGCACTCGACCCGGACCTCAGTCAGGACGCGCTGTCCGAAGGCTTCCAGGCGGGCGACTACAACGTGGCCATCATCGACGCCAATGAACGCATCGCCACCCTCACCAGCTGGATCGAGACCGAGCAGCCCCTGCCCGCCTCCGTCAGCTTTGAATGGGCTGGCGACACCGAAGAGCAAGCCGAATCCCAGGCCTTCCTCAGCAGCGCCTTCGCCGCAGCACTTGGCCTGATGTTCGTCATCCTGCTGGCGCAGTTCAACAGCTTCTACAATGCGACGCTCGTCCTTCTGGCGGTGGTTCTGTCCACCACAGGCGTGCTCATCGGCATGCTGGTGATGGGCCAGAAATTCTCCATCATCATGACCGGCACCGGGATCGTGGCGCTCGCAGGGATCGTGGTGAACAACAACATTGTGCTCATCGACACCTATCAGGACTATTCCAAATACATGCCGCGGCTGGAGGCGATCATCCGCACCGCCGAAGACCGCATCCGCCCCGTGCTTCTGACCACCATCACCACGATGGCGGGCTTGGCCCCAATGATGTTCGGCCTGTCGCTCGACTTCCTGGGCGGTGGCTACTCCGTCGACAGCCCGACGGCGCTCTGGTGGAAACAGCTCGCCACCGCTGTCGTCTTCGGCCTCGGCATCGCCACGGTCCTGACGCTGGTCTTTACGCCTGCCCTGCTGGCGCTGCGCGTCTGGATCTCCATGGGCGCCTTCGCCTCGTGGAAGGGCCTTCTGGCACTGGCGTCACGCAAGTCGCAATCCCGCCATGACCTGCTGCTCCGCCGTCAGGCATCCCGCGTCCGCGACCCGCTGCTGTTGTGGTCCGACCCCGAGGAACCTGTCGCGACCGAGGAGGTCCCCGATCCCGCGCCAGCGCCCAAACCAAAGCGCAAACGCAAACCCAAGCCACCAGAACTCAAAGCCGCGGAGTAACCACAACCGCACGCGACAGACCCTCCCCCCGTGATAGGCTCTCGCCCATCACTGCTTCAAAAATACTCCGGGGGAGGCGCAGCCGGGGGCAGAGCCCCCATTGGGCCGGGGGTTTGGGGGCAGAGCCCCCATTGGACCAGGTTTGGGGGCAGAGCCCCCTTTGACAAACACATCCCCCTTGACCACAGCCCCGCCTCTGTCACAAACGGCGCATGGCCACCGGAACCCTCTCCATTGATCAAAGCGCAATCGCCGCCAACTGGCGCGCGCTGGATGCGCAGACACATGTCGAAACCGCCGCCGTGGTCAAAGCCGATGGCTACGGGCTCGGCGCTGGGCTGGTTTCGGAAACACTGGCCAAAGCGGGCGCAAGGCAGTTTTTTGTGGCCGTGGCCGAGGAAGGCGTCGCTGTGCGCAAAGCCCTTGGCCCCGGCCCGGTGATCAATGTGTTCTCGGGCCATATGGCGGGCGACGCCGCAGCCTTGCGCGACCATGACCTGACCCCAATGCTCAACGCGCCAGAGCAGCTCACCCGACATCGGGAGGCCCTGCCCGGCCACGCCTTCGGCCTGCAGCTTGACAGCGGCATGAACCGGCTCGGGTTTGAGCCCGAAGACTTCTCCGCCGACATGGCCACTGAGGCCACGCTTGTCATGTCGCATCTGGCCTGCGCCGATGAGCCGGATCACGCCGCCAACGCGTCCCAGCTCAAGGCCTTCCGCGCCATGACGGACGGGCTCTCTTGCCCCAAATCACTGGCCGCCACCGGTGGGACGCTCCTCGGTAAGGACTTCCATTTTGACCTGACCCGCCCCGGCGTGGGCCTCTATGGTGGTTTGCCGTTTTCCCAAGCCAAACCCGTGGTCACGCTCGATCTGCCGGTGATCCAGACCCGCCTCCTGCAACCGGGTGAAACGGCGGGCTATGCCTGCGCCTTCACCGCCACCAAGCCCACCAAAATCGCCACCGTCTCTGCGGGCTATGCCGATGGCCTGATCCGCGCCATGTCCGGGACAGCCACGCTCTATGCAGGCGACATCGCCGTCCCCCTCGCAGGCCGGGTCTCCATGGATTTGCTGACCGTCGACGTCACCGCGCTCGATCATGTTCCCGAGACCCTGCAAATCCTCGGCCCCCACCAAACCGTCGATCAGTTGGCAGAGGCCGCAGGCACCATCGGCTACGAAATCCTCACATCGCTGGGGGGCCGGTACACCCGGGTCCTCGCGTGAGCACCATCGCCGCGATTGGGGCTGCCACGCTCGCCATGCTCGCAGCCATCGGGCGCATCACGATCTTTGCGGGCCAGACCGCCAGCCACGTCCTGCGCCCGCCGTTCTATTTCAAGGAATTCGCCCAGCAACTGCTGCAGATCGGCTATTTCTCCCTGCCCGTCGTGGGCCTCACCACTATTTTCACCGGCGGCGCCCTCGCGCTGCAAATCTATGCAGGCGGGGCCCGCTTCAACGCCGAGGCCGTGGTCCCGCAAATTGTCGCCATCGGCATGGTGCGCGAGCTTGGCCCGGTGCTGGTGGGCCTGATGATCGCCGCCCGCGTGACCTCCTCCATTGCTGCCGAGATCGCCACAATGAAAGTGACCGAACAGCTCGACGCGCTCGTCACACTCTCCACCCATCCGATGAAATACCTCACCGTCCCGCGCGTCCTTGCGGCCCTCATCGTGGTCCCGCTTCTCACTGGCGTCGGCGATATCATCGGCATCCTCGGTGGCTTCCTTGTGGCCACCAAAACGCTGGGCTTCAACGAGGCCGCTTATCTGCAAAACACCGCCGACTTCCTGCAGCTCTCCGACATCCTGTCCAGCCTCGCCAAAGGCGCGGTCTTTGGCGTCATCGCCGCACTGATGGGGTGTTATTACGGCATGAACTCTGGCCGGGGCGCGCAAGGTGTGGGGGCGGCCACCAAGGCCTCCGTCCAGGCCGCCGCCATCCTGATCCTGGCTGCAAATTTCATACTCACAGGGGTGTTTTTCTCAGCATGATCCGCCTCACCGATGTCAAAAAGTCCTTCGGCTCCAACCACGTCCTGCGCGGCATCAATCTGCATGTGCCCAAGGGCGAAAGCATGGTGGTGATCGGCGGCTCCGGCACGGGCAAATCCATCCTGATCAAATCCGTCCTTGGCCTCGTGACCCCTGATGCAGGCACCATCGAAGTGGACGGCAAGGACGCCACCAAAGGCGACCGCGACGCTTTTCTCGCCCGCTTTGGCATGCTGTTCCAAGGTGGCGCGCTTTTTGACAGCCTGCCCGTCTGGCAAAACGTCTCTTTCCGCTTGATGCGAGGCGCGCTGAAACGTCCCAAGGAGGAAGCACGCGAAATCGCCATCGAGAAACTGCGCCGCGTCGGTCTAAAGCCAGACGTCGCTGACCGGCTCCCCGCCGAGCTGTCCGGCGGCATGCAAAAACGCGTCGGCCTCGCCCGCGCCATTGCCGCCGATCCGGAGATCATCTTCTTCGACGAGCCCACCACCGGCCTCGATCCGATCATGTCGGGTGTGATCAACGACCTGATCCGCGAAATCGTGACCGAGATGGGCGCCACCACCATGACCATCACCCACGACATGTCGAGCGTGCGCACCATCGCCGACAAGGTCGCCATGCTCCATGACGGGGTCATCCAATGGACAGGACCCGTAGGCGAGATGGACAGCGCGGACGATCCGTATTTAAATCAGTTTGTTAGAGGTTCCGCCGAGGGGCCGATTGAAAGTGTGAGATAATTTGATGATTGAAGACATAGAAGCGAAAAGAAAATTTGTTGATGAATTTAAGTCCTTAACCAAGCTGCGTATGAAGTTCAGGGACGCTCCGACAGACGATGAAGAACTGTTTAAGGCCATTGGGCGACAAATTTTCAAGCTGCAGCATCTCGCCGACCTACTGACCTTCGAGTTACCAAAGATGAACTGGTTCGAGCAGACGAGCTTAGTTGCCAACAGGATTGATCTGGATTCATTCCATGGAATGACTGAGTCGATTGTCAGACAAGTTGAAGATGAGCTTGCCAAGTCTTTGATCGCAGAAGAGATCGAGATCGAAAGGTACAAGGCACTGGAGGAGCTGGGCCTTCCTGATGAAACGGTTGCCGATCAGGAATTTCTTCGGCTTGCGGACAATCAAAAGGCGCATGTTCAGGGACAAATCAATGACCTGCGCGACGCTATCGACGGCGCGACCTTTTTTGAAGATGAGAAGATGAATGGCGATTATTGCCACCGCTTGCTAACGAAGGTGAACGAGCTGCAAACGGAATTCAGCAAGGACATTAGCAGCTATTACCGCGGACTAGGACGTATGAAGGACTTGGCCGACGCGCTGGGCGAGTCAGGTAAGAGAGTCAAACCTGTAACTGATCGGCTGAAAGACGTAACCAACTCTTGGAAGTTCTTCAAGAAGCAGGCGGCCATTGGTAAGGACGAGGAGCCCAAGCAAATCCCCGACATGCGGGCAGAGGAGGACGAAGGGGACGAGGATTGACCTCAACGCGTGAACTGTTTCTCATATAAAGACAATTCTTGAACTGGCCCCCTATTGTTTCGCAAAACCCCTGATTTACCAGCATCAACGCTGCATTGAGCGGCTTGCACCGATCTCCCTGTCGCCTACCATAACGCCATCGCGCGAAGCGTGCCGGGGGGCTGATATTTCTCACATGCGTCGGTGACAACACCGTGTCCAAAGTCGGTTTCGACGCATTTCTCCTGTTTCGCATCACTTGCGCATTTGGCCGCCCGACAACCGGGTGGCTCTTCGGGAAGATTATTGCAGTCTGGTCACCAGTGCTGGAGTAATGATAGGGGAGGCCTTGCGCTTAGGCGCGGGCCTTTCTTATGTGGGCGACATGTTTGTGAAACTTCTCAACCTGTCGCTTCTGGTGGCCTTCCCCATCGCGTGGTTCGCGCCGCTGTTGAAGGCGGGGCTGTTGCCGTTCTTCAAACTGTCTGAAATCTCCGTGCTGTCGGGCCTGCAATCGCTGTGGGAGAAGGACATCTTTCTGGCGCTGGCCGTGACCTTCTTTGCGCTGGTGGCCCCCTATCTCAAGACCGTTGGGCTGGCGCTTATTCACTTTGATCTGGCCTCTGCCCGGCTGCTGCCGGCGATCACGCTGATGGGCAAGCTGGCGATGGCCGATATATTTCTGATCGCGCTCTATATTGTGCTGGCCAAAGGCGTCGGCGTCGGGCGGCTGGAAACCGGCTGGGGGCTTTATGCCTTCACGGCCTGCGTGTTGGTGTCGCTGGCCTGCTCTTATCTGACCAAACCAAAACAGGACCCCTCCCCATGATCCCCATTCTGATCGGCGTCGCTCTGGCCGCCTGCCTTTTCGCCGCCCTTTTGTGGTCCGTTTATCAGGCCGTGACGCAATCGGGCATGCACCGGGTCGTGCAGGGGTTTCTGGCAATCTCGACGGTGATCGTGGTGGCGGCGGTGACCTGGGACCTGCACGCCATGCTGGTGAGCGGCGGCATCACCTGTTCCGTACTGGGGCTGATCGCGCTGTGGTACGAGCGCCGCTGGAGCAAGCTGTTGCCCTTTGTTCAGCTGCTGCTGGGCCTTGGCGCGACCTATGCGGGCTATGCGCTTTTGGCGGGTCCGTCCCTGCCCGCACCGCCTGCGCTGTAAGGCGCTTGTAACTCCGCCCGGGCTG
This sequence comes from uncultured Litoreibacter sp., assembly GCA_947494645.1. Taxonomy (GTDB): domain Bacteria; phylum Pseudomonadota; class Alphaproteobacteria; order Rhodobacterales; family Rhodobacteraceae; genus Litoreibacter. The sequence continues at coordinate 870,504 of CANLVO010000001.1, read as the reverse complement.
GGCCAAATACGGGCATATGGCCAAGCAACCCAGTTTCAAATGCACCGAATGCGGTGCGACCCACACCAAATGGTCGGGCCGTTGCGAGGCCTGCGGCGCGTGGAATTCCATCATCGAGGAAACGCCGCTGTCCTCTGGCCCCGGCAAGAAATCTCTGGGCAACGCGCGGGGCCGCACGCTTGAGCTGAGCGATCTGTCGACCAAAGACGACCCGCCAAAACGCACTATTTCAGGCGTCAACGAGCTGGACCGGGTGCTGGGCGGCGGGCTGGTCGATGCCTCTGCCATTCTGCTGGGCGGCGATCCCGGTATCGGCAAATCGACCTTGCTGTTGCAAGCCGCCGCGCGGTTCGCGCGCAACGGGATGGATGTGGTCTACGTCTCTGGCGAGGAAGCCTCGCAGCAAATCCGGATGCGCGCGCAACGGCTTGGGCTGGAGGAAAGCCCCGTTAAGCTGGCGGCTGAGACCAATCTGCGCGACATCCTGACGACACTCGACAAGAGCCGGCCCGAGTTGGTGATCATCGACTCGATCCAAACCATGTGGGCCGATAGCGTCGACAGCGCGCCCGGTTCCGTGAGCCAAGTCCGTGCCGCCTGCCATGAGCTGGTCACCTTCGCCAAAAAGCGCGGGACCTCCGTGATCATCGTGGGCCATGTCACCAAGGAAGGCGCCATCGCGGGGCCACGCGTGGTCGAGCATATGGTCGACACGGTGCTTTATTTCGAGGGCGAGCGCGGCCATCAGTTCCGTATCCTCAGAGCCGTCAAAAACCGCTTCGGCCCCGCCGACGAGATCGGTGTGTTCGAAATGACGGGCCGCGGGCTGGCCGAGGTCAAGAACCCCTCAGCGCTGTTTTTGTCGGATCGCGACCGGCCTGCGCCCGGATCGGTGGTGTTCTCAGGCATTGAGGGCACGCGGCCGATGCTGACCGAAATTCAGGCGCTGGTGGCCCCCTCACCGCATTCACAGGCCCGGCGCACCGTTGTGGGGCTGGACGGGCAGCGTCTGGCCACCATTCTGGCCGTGCTGGAGGCGCGGTGCGGCATCCCGTTTGCGGGGCTGGATGTGTATCTGAACGTCGCGGGCGGCATGCGCGTGAATGAGCCTGCGGCGGATCTGGCTGTTGCTTGTGCGCTACTTTCTGCCCGCGAAGACCATGCCTTGCCCGCAGATACGGTTGTTTTTGGTGAAATCAGCCTGTCAGGTGCGTTAAGAGCAGTTACGCAGGCCGAAAACCGGCTGAAAGAGGCGTCCAAGCTGGGATTTGCCTCTGCCATCACCCCGGTGCTGAAGAAGTTGCCGAAGGTGGACGGAATGAGCCTGCGTCAGACGGATGACCTTGTCACTGTCGTCAATGAGATATTCGGGGCCGAGTAGCTCCGCCATAAGAGCCGAAACGAAAGGGCCGCGAGATGGAAGGTTTCACACTTGTCGATGGGGTGGCAGCGCTTGTCATCGTCATATCCGCCATCCTCGCCTATTCCCGCGGGTTTGTTCGCGAATGTCTGTCCATCGCAGGCTGGGTCGTGGCCGGTATCGTGGCTTTCATGTTCGCCCCCCGCGCCGTGCCTTTGGCGCGCGAAATCCCCTATATCGACACGCTGATCGAGGGCTGCGAGCCCGCGACGATCACCGCTTTTGCGCTGGTGTTCGCCGTGGTGCTGGTGGTGGTGTCCATCTTTACGCCGATTTTCTCAGGCGCTGTGCAGCGCTCTGTTCTGGGGGGCTTGGATCAAGGTCTGGGCTTTTTGTTCGGCGTTGCACGCGGCGTGTTGCTGGTTGTGGTGGCCATCGTGATCTATGACCGCGTGGTCGCAGATCAGTCCATTCCGATGATCGATGACAGCCGCACCGCCCGTGTTGTGGGCGAGATGTCGGGCCCGATTGACAGCCTTGTGCCAAATGACGCACCGGGCTGGATCGTGGGAACCTATGAAACCTTGATCGCCGATTGTATCGAGGCCCCTGCCACGGACGCTGCTACCCCGCCTGCGGATAACGGTTGATCCGTTTGACCTGACGGGGCGGCTGCGCCGCGACAGGTTTATTCTGCTCTTTGAGGGCATTCTGCCCTCAGGCGCAGGGCCAAACTCCCTGAGGATATTTCTCAACATGGGAAGCTGCTAGGCGTCTTTCCATGTGCCGGGGCTGAGCGCGCCCAGATGCCAGTCGCCGATGCTGATGCGGATCAGACGTAAGGTGGGGTGGCCCACGGCGGCAGTCATGCGGCGGACCTGACGGTTTTTACCCTCTGAGATTGTCAGTTTTAGCCAGCTGTCGGGCACGGTTTTTCTGAACCGCACTGGCGGGGTGCGGGGCCAGAGCCAATCGGGGGCCTCGGTGAGTGTGGCCTTGGCGGGCAATGTGCGGCCGTCTTTCAGGGTGACACCGGTTTGCAGCGCGTTCAACGCGGCCGCATCCGGCACGCCTTCGACCTGCGCCAGATAGGTTTTGGGCAGCTTGTGTTTGGGATGGGCAATCCGCGCCTGCAGCTTGCCATCATCGGTGAGCACCATCAGCCCCTCGCTGTCGCGGTCCAGACGACCGGCGGCATAGACGCCTTTGACGTCAATGAAATCGGCCAAAGTGGTGCGTTTCGTGCCCTCATCGGTGAATTGCGACAAGCAGTCATACGGTTTGTTGAACAGAATTATGCGTCCCATGGCCCCGACCTGCCACATCTGGGGGCAGTGATGCAATCTGCCCCCCAACTGTGGGGTGACTTTGCCGTCGCGCTCCCCTATTTCTTGTCACAAAGCTGTCACGCGGATTCGGAGCTGCCCCTTCATGCCAGACGCGGAAATACCCCAGGACGACGCAGACACGGGCACGTGGTATGCCACCCCGTTTGATGACGACAAGCTCAAGGAAGAATGCGGAATATTCGGCGTGGTCGGCGTCGCCGACGCCGCCAATTTCGTGGCCCTTGGCCTGCATGCGCTGCAACATCGCGGCCAGGAAGCAGGCGGCATCGTCAGCCATGACCCTGAGGCCGGGTTTCAATCCGCCCGCCGTTTTGGCTATGTGCGCGACAATTTCACCTCACACAAGGTGATGGAAACTCTGCCCGGCCCCGTGGCCATTGGGCATGTGCGCTATTCCACCGCCGGGTCCAAAGGCCAGACCGCGATTCGCGACGTCCAGCCCTTCTTTGGCGAGTTCGCCATGGGCGGGGCGGCGATTGCGCATAACGGCAATATCACCAATGCCGACGCGCTGCGCCGAGAACTGGTTGAGCGGGGCTCGATCTTTCAAAGCTCATCCGACAGCGAATGCATCATCCACCTGATGGCGCGCTCCATGGGCCGGTCGATCCCCGACCGCATGGAAGAGGCGCTGCGCAAGGTCGAGGGCGCGTTTTCCGTCGTGGCCATGACCCGCACCAAGATCATCGGGGTGCGTGACCCGCTGGGCGTTCGCCCACTGGTGCTGGGCCGCATTGGCGACGGCTGGGCGCTAAGTTCGGAAACCTGCGCGCTTGATATCATCGGGGCGGAGTTCGTCCGCGAAATCGAGCCGGGCGAGATGGTGGTGATCACCGCCAAGGGCGTGGAGAGCCATTTCCCCTTCCGCCCCGCCAAGTCGCGGTTTTGCATCTTCGAGCATGTCTATTTCTCCCGCCCGGATTCGATCCTTGGCGGGCGGTCGGTCTATGAAACCCGCGAAAACATCGGCCGCGAGCTGGCCAAGGAGAACCCGGTGGAGGCCGATCTGGTCTGCCCCGTGCCGGACAGCGGCACGCCAGCGGCCATCGGCTATGCGTTGCAATCGGGCATCCCTTACGCGATGGGCATCATCCGAAACCAATACATGGGCCGCACCTTCATTGAGCCCACGGAGCAGATCCGCAACATGGGCGTGCGCCTCAAGCTCAACGTCAACCGGGCGCTGATCAAGGGCAAACGGGTGATCCTGGTCGATGACAGCGTCGTGCGCGGCACCACGTCTCGCAAGATCAAGGAGATGATCCTCGATGCAGGCGCGGCCGAAGTGCATTTCCGCATCGCCAGCCCACCCACCGCATGGCCTTGTTTTTATGGGGTCGACACGCCGCAGCGCGAAAAGCTTCTGGCCGCCACCATGTCCGAGGACGAGATGCGCGATCACCTCGGCGTCAACAGCCTGAAGTTCATCACGCTTGATGGGCTGTACCGCGCCGTGGGTCAGGCCAAGCGCGACAATGACAGCCCGCAATATTGCGATGCCTGCTTCTCGGGGGAGTATCCGGTGGCGCCGTCAGACCAGATCACCAAAGGGTTCGAGCTGAAAGCTGCAGAGTAGCTTTGCGTTAAATCCACCGGTTTCGAAACGTATTGTTTCCAATCCCACACCTTGAGGCCTCCCGCCGCTTCCGCCACATTTAACTCCAGTGTTTAGGGGGTAAATGAGTATGCGGTTTTTCGGGCTTGGATTGCCGATGATGGAGTTGGCGTTTTTCGGGCTCATGATCTTTGCAACCATGCAGTAGGTCAGACAGCCGACCAAACACCAACGCTGAATAGAAAACGCCGCCCCGGGTTAGCCCCGAGGCGGCGTTTCTCGTTCTCAAAGACCAATCAGCTCTTGCGTGCGAGCTTCATGCCACCGGCCACGAGGGCTGCGGCCAAGATGGCTTTGGTGATGTCGGCCAGAATGAAGGGCGACAGCCAGTATTGCCAGATCGACGCCCAGCTGGAGCCAACCCACTTGCCCTCGATGCCCAGCATCTCGGCGCCAAACATCGGCCAGGCCAGCCCGGGGATGTACAGCAACGCGCCCCCCAGAATGGCGGCACCGGCCATGGTCACAACGCCCTTGCCCGCGGCAAGGCCTGCGACCCAGGCCATCAGCACGAAGCCCACGAGGAAGCCTGCGGTTGGGCCCACAAAAGCAGCGGGGCCCACGAGGCTTGCGAAAACCGGAAGGCCCGCAAAGCCCTGCGCCAGATAGGCCAGCACTGTGACCGCGCCCAGACGTGCGCCGAAGCTAAGCGCCACAAACAAGATCGCCAGCGTCTGAAGCGTGACCGGCACCGGCCAGAACGGCACCTGCACCTTGGCCGCAATCGCGATGAGCACTGTGCCGGCAATCACCAGCAATGTCTTTTTCAGAAGCGTGTCCGCGCCAAAGGCGGCTTGGGTGAATGTCATGGTTGGGCCCTCTTTCCAAATTTTGCCCTGTTTTCGGCAGTGCAGCATGTAAAGTCAAGCAAGAGCGATCTCGTTTTGCCTCTTGAATTGCAGCCTGACGGGTGGGACACCGAGCCTCATGACACAAGATACAGACAAAATCGCCATGGTCACCGGCGCGTCGCGCGGGCTTGGTTCCGCCTGCGCAGAGCATCTGGCCGCACATGGCTATCACATCGTCGCGCTGGCCCGCACCACTGGCGCGCTTGAAGAGCTGGATGACCGCATTCAGGCAAAGGGGGGTGCGGCAACGCTGGTGCCGGTCGATATCGGCAATGACGATGCAATGCGCCAGATCTGCCGCTCGATCTTTGAGCGCTGGGGCAAGCTGGATCTGCTGATCCATGCCGCTATCCACGCCCCGCCGCTCAGCCCGGCCTCTCATATTGACGAGAAGGACCTCGACAAATCCATCGCGGGCAATATCCGCGCCACGTCGCGGCTGATTGCCAATACCGAACCCCTGCTGAAAGCCGCCAAGGGTCAGGCCGTATTTTTCAACGACCCGGTCAAATCCAAGCGCTTCCACGCCACATACGGGCTGACCAAAGCCGCGCAGATGCGGCTCGCCCGCAGCTGGCAGGACGAGGCCACGGCCTCGGGCATCACCGTCCATATCCTCGAGCCTGCGCCGATGCCCACCGCAACCCGTGCGCGGTTTTACCCGGGCGAGGACCGCGCCGCCCTGACGCCCTGCGCCGATGAGGCCGCGCGCCTTCTGACACCGCTTCTGTAGGAGGGCCCGTTTTTACAGAAAGGATAGACCATGAAAATCAGCCCGTTTGGCGTCGAGATGTGGATGAACGCCACCGAAACCCATTGCGATCTGAACCTTGCGGAGACCTGCGTCGCCTCCCTCACCCTGTCCGAGCTGACCCAGCTTGCAGGCCGCAATGATGACAGCCTGTCAGAGCTGATGTCGCGCCCGATGACCTACGGCGCCATCGAGGGCGCGCCCCGCCTGCGCGACGCCATCGCCACGCTCTATACCGGGCAGACCCGCGACACTATCGTCACCACCCATGGCACCATCGGGGCCAACGCCTTGGTCTATAAATCGCTGGTCCATCCCGGCAATCATGTTCTCGCGATCCGACCCAGCTACCAGCAGCACTACTCGATCCCTGAGAGTCAGGGCGCTGAGGTCTCCGCCCTGCATCTGCGCGAAGAGGACGGCTTTCTGCCCGATCTCGACGCGCTGAAGGCGCTGATCAGGCCCAACACCAAGCTGGTCTCCCTGACCAATCCCAACAACCCCACCGGGGCCTTAATGGATGAGGCTTATCTCACGCAGTTGATCGACGTCGTGGCACCCTCGGGGGCCTACATCCTGTCCGACGAGGTCTATCGCGGCACGGAACAGACGGGTGACCAGATGACCCCCGCCATCGCCGATCTCTACATCCGCGGCATCTCCACGGCCGGCATGTCCAAGGCCTTCTCGCTCGCAGGATTGCGTCTTGGCTGGATCGCCGCGCCTGAAGAGGTCATCGCTCAGGTGATGATCCACCGCGACTATGACACGATCAGCGTGGGCCAGCTTGACGAGCATTTCGCCACCATGGCGCTGGAGGCCAAAGACGCGCTCCTTGCCCGCTCCCGCCAGATCACCCGCGCCAATCTCGCAACACTCGATGCATGGGTCGCGACGGAGCCCCGGATCAGCTACATCAAACCGCAAGCCGCCACGATCTGTCTGCTGAAATACGACATGGACATCCCCAGCCATGATCTGTGCACCGCGCTGTTGGATCAAACCGGCGTCCTGCTCACCCCCGGCTCCGCCTTCGATCTCGAAGGCTACGCGCGCATAGGTTTTGCCAACCACCCTCACATCCTGCGCGAAGGCCTGCCCAAACTCAGCGCTTTCCTGCGCCAATACGACGCCTAAGCCCCCGTGATAGGCTTTGCCCGCGATAGCCTCTCGCCTATCACTGCTTCAGAAATACTCCGGAGGGGTCCGGGGAGGCAGCGCCTCCCCGGCGTCGCGACGACGCAGTCGGCGCAAACCCAGACCCTAAGCGACCACGGCCTCATCTTCTGACAGCTGCCGGTGCCACAGCGCCGCATAGCGCCCGTCACGCGCCAGAAGCTCCTCATGCGGCCCGCGCTCCACAATCACGCCGCCTTCCAGCACCACGATCTCATCGGCATGGGCAATGGTCGACAGCCGATGCGCAATCGTGATCACCGTCCGCCCTGCGCCAAGCCCCTGCAAAGCCTCCTGAATGTCAGCCTCCGTCTCGGTATCGAGCGCCGAGGTCGCCTCATCCAACAGCAGGATCGGCGGATTTTTCAACAGCGTCCGGGCGATCCCCACACGCTGCTTCTCGCCGCCGGACAGCTTCAACCCGCGCTCGCCCACCGTGGTTTCATAGCCATCTGGCAAAGACATGATGAACTCATGGATCTTGGCATCCCGCGCCGCCTGCTCGATCTCGGCGCGTGACGCCTCAGGGCGGCCATAGGCAATGTTATAAAGAACCGTGTCGTTGAACAGCACCGTGTCCTGCGGCACCACGCCGATCTGGGCGTGCAGGCTGTCCTGGGTCACGTCGCGCACGTCCTGGCCGTCAATCGTCAGCGCCCCCGCGCCCACGTCGTAAAACCGAAACAGCAGCCGCCCGATCGTCGATTTGCCCGAACCAGACGGCCCCACAATCGCCACCGTCTGCCCTGCGCCTACCCGCAGCGACACGCCCTTCAATATGGGGCGCGCCGCGTCATAGCCGAAGCGGACGTCATGCATCTCCACCACGCCGCGCGCGACTTCCAGCTCTGTGGCGCCTTCCTTATCCTTGACCTCCGCCGGTTGGCCCAGCAAATCGAACATCTCGCCCATGTCGACCAGCGCCTGCCGTATCTCGCGGTAGACCGTGCCCAGAAAGTTCAACGGCGTCACGATCTGGATCATATAGGCGTTCACCATGACGAAATCGCCCACGGTCAGGCTGCCCTCCTGCACGCCCATCGCGGCCATCACCATCACGACCACAAGCCCGCCGGTGATCAGCAGCGATTGCCCGAAGTTCAAAAACGCCAACGAGTAGGACGTCTTCAACGCCGCTGCGACGTATTTCTCCATCGCGCTGTCATAACGTTCGGCCTCGCGGGCCTCCGCGCCAAAATACTTCACCGTCTCGAAATTCAGCAGGCTATCAATCGCCTTCTGATTGGCGTCGGTATCCTGGTCGTTCATCTCCTTGCGCATCTTCACGCGCCATTCGGTCACCGCAAAGGTGAACCAGGTATAAAGCGCCAGCGTGATAAGAACGACCACCAAGTACCAGATATCAAACACAAAAGCCAAGATGACGCCGATCATCAGCAGCTCAAGGATCAGCGGTCCGATGGAAAACAGCAGGAAGCGCAGCAGAAACTCCACACCCTTGACGCCGCGCTCGATGATGCGGCTCAGCCCGCCGGTTTTGCGGGTGATGTGGTAGCGCATCGACAGGCGGTGAATATGGGTAAAGGTCTCCAGCGCCAGCATCCGCAGCGCGCGTTGCCCGACCAGCGCAAACACCACGTCGCGCAGCTGCTGGAACCCCACATTGATCAGCCGGGCCACGCCGTAGGCCAGCGTCAGGCCAATCGCGCCTGCCCCCAGCATCCAGGCCGGGCCCGCGCCTTCGCCCGCCAAGGCATCCGTCGCCGCGCCAAAAAGCGGTGCGGCCAGCACGGCCACAACTTTGGACAGCAGCAAGAACCCCAGCGCGATCACCACGCGGCGCTTCACCCAGGGCTGATCATCAGGCCACAGATACGGGATCACGCGCTTGACCACGCGCCAGCCATCGCGGCGCAAATCTTGGTTCAGGCGGGCGTTTGAAACTTCGGTGACCATGGGTGTTTGCGGCTTTCGGGAGGGCTGGGCTCCGTAACCTAGTCCCGCATCCCCCCGAGGGCCAGAGGGCGGGCCAAGAAAAGCCTCGCAACACCCCAAAAACCCTCCTCCAGACCTGCCAGCGGATACCTGCCAATGTTGCAATTATGCTGACGCAAGTCGATCCCGGTTCCCCGGGATTCCCTTGAAACGCTGGTTCATGGTAAACAAAGAAAAAAGACGGAACCCAGCACTGGGGTAAGAGGCATGCCGACGACGATCTTTGGAGCGTTTCGAACCGACTCGACCATGACAGATGCCATGGCCAGTTTCGCGACGGCTGGCTCCAGCTTCCAGATCAGTGCCTATAGTCAAATCACCATCTCAGATGGTGCAGATGCCACGGTCATCGAAGGCGACAGCATCGCAAACGAAAACCCGAACGATCCCACCCAGACCTATCTGGGGAATGCCATCTATTGGGACTACACGATTCAGGTGAATGACGGGGTCAACACCTACAATATCGGCATCTTCGACTATGATATTAACGGCAACGGCAACAGTGTCGGGACCGATGCAGAAGACGGGTTTTTCATCGGCTTTGTCGACGGGCAGGTGCCGCCGCTCAATACAACGCTGACGTTCGGGCCGGTTCAGGACAATGGCCCCGAAATCGACGTCGACACAGTGGTGCCCTGCTTCGCGGCAGGCACGCGCATTGCCACGCCAAGCGGCTCTTGTCTGGTCGAGGACCTGCGCCCCGGCGATCTGGTCGAAACCGCCGATCACGGGATGCAGCCGGTGCGTTGGGTTGGCCAGCGGACACTGGACGCAGACGCGCTGAAAGCCGCGCCCAAACTGCGCCCGGTCCGTATCTCTGCCGGAGCGCTTGGGCTGGGCCTGCCGCGCCATGATCTTGTCGTGTCACGTCAACACCGGATGCTGATCCGCTCGCCGATTGCCAAACGCATGTTCGACACATCCGAAATCCTTGTTCCCGCCATCAAACTGGTCGAGATGCCCGGCGTGTTTGTTGATGAAACCACCGCTGAGGTCAAATATGTGCATGTCCTCTTTGACGCCCACGAGATCATCTTTGCCGAGGATGCCCCGTCCGAGAGCCTCTTTACCGGCCCGCAGGCCCTCGCCAGCCTTGGCGACGCGGCCGTTGAAGAAATCACAGCGCTCTTTCCAGAGCTGCTCTGCCCGGATCACAGCCCCAGCCTTGCACGCCATGTGCCTGTCCGCGCGAAGCAAACCAAGCGCCTACTGGAGCGTCACATCCAGAATGACAAGCCGCTCCTTGGCAGCCGCTAGGACGCCTTAGCCTTCAGGGATCGCAAAGACCTGTCCGGGGTAGATCAGGTCCGGGTCCCGGATCAGGTCCCGATTGGCCTCATAGACCCGCACATACTCGATGCCCGAGCCAAAGCGGTCCTCTGCAATCGCCCACAAGGTAAAGCCCTTCTGAACCGTCACCACATTGGGCCGTCCGGCAGCCTCCGCGACCACCTCCGGCTCTTCGCGCTGGAACGGCGTCTCGACACGGCTTGTCACGGTGCCTTCGGCGTCCAGCTCGTCAATGCGCAGCCGGTAGACGCCTGCATCCACATCCGGCAGCGGCGTGCGCCATGTGCCATCCGGGGCAATCTGCACCGTTTGCACGGGACGGCCATCAAGGTAGACCCGCGCAAAGCCAGCCCCCTGCCCGCGCCCGGCCAGCGCCACCTCGCCGCTGTCGTCATAGGTGATCGTGTCGATCACCAGATTGGCCGCGACCTGCGGGCTTTGTGACGGCACAGCAGGCTGCTCCGCACCCTGCAAAACGGTGATCCCGCTGTCATCGGCTAGAACAATGGTTGGGGCCTCAGGCTCCGCAACTTCTGGCTCTGCTCCTTCCGGGGCTTCCACCTCGGCCACGGCGACATCCGTGTTGGTGTTCGTCTCTTCATCCGCGCTCGGCTCGGCGTCTGCCAGCTCGGTCGTCTCTTCGATGACCGGCGCGGCCTCCTCTTCGACAGCCGCATCAGCCACGACTTCGGGTTCCACCTCAGGCTCTGTCACAGCTTCCGGCTCAGGTGCCGGTTCAGGCTCAGCTTCCGCCACCTGCACCGGCGGCGCAGGACGCACGGGCGCGATCAGCACCGTCCCGGCAGAGGCCACAACCTCGCCCCCCTCCACAACCGATTCCGCCGACAGGCTGCGCGGGGCATCAGAGGGCGGCATGTCAAACAGCGCCACAAAATTCCCGGTCAAATCTGCCTTGGCGCGGCCAACTTCAACACCGTCAGCCCGCAAGATCACCTCCGCCCCCGGAGCCGCCGTCCCGGCGATCACCGCCGCCCCCTGAGGGTCAATCCGCACCACATCAAAGCTCGGCCCAACGGGGGCTTCAACAACCTCAGGCGCTGTGTCTTGGGTGGCGGTCTCTTGTTCACCAGTTTCGTCACTGGCCGTTTCTTGATTGGCCGTCTCTTCAGCAGGTGCCTCCTCAGACCCTGCTTCCGCATCGCCCTCAGCCCCGGTATCAGACGCCGTCTCCGTTTCAGCATCGGCTTCCGTGTCGCCCTCCGGCTCCGCGTCCGCCTCAACCACCGGTTCAACGACTGGGTCGGCAGCAGGCTCCGCCTCCACCACAGCGTCTGCCTCAGGCGCGGCGTCGTCTTGCACCACGACCTCCTCGGTCGCCTCAGGTGTCGCATCGTCTTGCGCCGCAACGGCCGCTGGCGTGTCCGTCTCTGCCTCGCTCACCGGCGCCTCCGCGCCCCGGCCCAGAAACACCACCCAGTACAAAGCCGCGGCCAGCGCCAAAGCACCCGCCAGCAGCATGACCGTGGACCCGGTCAACTCAAAACTCTTCTTCCCAGCCATCGCCTGTTCCTCTTTCCCCCAATCGCGGCCCGCGGCACCGGGCGATGCCCATGCCGCCGCAACGCGGCACATCTTGCGGCATGCCTGCGCCCCGCTTCGCCCTTGCGGACTTGTGCGAACCTAGCAGGCCCTTTAACACATGGCAAAGCAAGTCACATCCCCTTGTGCTCCCCGAGATGTGCTCCCTAAGAAACAGGACCTCCCGCCATGCCAGCAACGCCCATGCCCCGTTCCGTCTGCGTCTATTGCGGCTCGCGCATGGGGGCCGATCCGGCCTATGCCGAGGCCGCCCGCGACGCAGGCGCGCGCATCGCGCAGAATGGCTGGCGGCTGGTCTACGGCGCGGGCGATGTGGGCCTAATGGGAGAGGTCGCCAACGCCGCCCAGAGCAACGGCGCAGAGGTGTTCGGCGTCATCCCGGTCCATCTCTTTGACCGCGAGGTCGGCAAGCGCGACCTGTCCACATTCGTGATCACCGAGAACATGCATGAGCGCAAAAAGGTCATGTACATGAACTCCGACGCCATCGTGGTGCTGCCGGGCGGCGCGGGCTCGCTTGACGAGTTCTTCGAGGTGCTCACATGGCGCCAGCTTGGCCTGCACGACAAGCCGATCCTGCTGCTCAACACCAATGGCTACTGGGACCCGCTGCTCGCGCTCGCCCAACACGTGGTCACGCAGGGCTTTGCGGATGCCTCCATGCTCGCCTTCGTCACCCCCTGCGACACCCCCGCCGAGATGGAGGCCGCGCTGCACGCCAGCTGGGCCTAAAGCCGCAGTTCACCGCGATTTTCTTGCCGCAACGCCCAACCCTCACGAATTTAACCAGAAAGTGATGCGGTCCGGCCCGGTTTTCTTGCTACGCTCCGAGCAAGAATCAAAAACACCACAACAGACGGAGCGCACCCCATGACCCTGAAAACCTCAATCGCTGCAGCGGCCATGGCCCTTGCTGCAGCCCCGGCCTTCGCGGCAGAGGGCGAACGCGTCCAGATCACAGGCGAGATCATCGACACATGGTGCTACTTCTCCGGCGTCATGGGCGGCCCCGATGCGGTGGTCGGCTCGGCGCATCACACTTGCGCGCTCTGGTGCTCTGCCGGTGGTATCCCCGTGGGCCTGCTGGGCGATGATGGGGAGGTCTACATGGTCCTCAAGATCAACGGCGACGACCAGTCGGCATCGGGCGACACCCAGCTGACGCTGGCCAGCCACGAGATCGTGGCCGACGGCATGCTCTACAAGCGCGACGGGCTGAACTATCTGGTGGTCGAGGCGGTCGTCGAAGATCGTGGCATCACCAACCTGAACCATGAAGATTACGGCGTGGTGCCCGGTTTCGCCATTCCCAAGCCGAAGAAGTAAGGGGCAACAGCATGAAACATCTCAAAACATTCGCCGCCGCTCTGGCACTGGTCGCAACGCCGCTGGCCGCGCAGGATTTCTCTGAAGGCTCCACCGCCAAGTCGTGGAACCTCTACGCCGAAGTGCCCGCCACCTTTGAGGCCGAAGTCGTAGATATCCTGTGCACCGTCGCGGGCGATTGCGCCAACCAATGCGCCGAGGGTCGCCAGCTTGGTCTCGTCCGCTCCGCCGACAATGTGCTGGTCTACCCCAACAAGAACTCGCAAAGCTCCTTCAACGGCGCGGCCTATGACCTGCACCCTTATTGCGGCAAGATGGTCGACGTGGACGGGCTGCTGATCGAGGATGAAGATATCCCCGGCGCCACCAACATCTATCTCGTGCAAAAGATCAAGGATGCAGGCGCGGCCGAATGGGCCAAGGCCAATAAATGGACCAAGGTCTGGGCGGCCAAACATCCCGAGGCCAAAGGCAAAGGCCCGTGGTTCCGCCGTGATCCGCGTGTCAACGCGATCATCGCCGATACCGGCCATCTGGGTCAGGGCCTCTCCGCTGAGGAAGCCTATGAGATCACCCGCTAGGCCTGCCATGAAAGCCCTCTCGATGATCCGCGCCACAGCGCTCGGCTTGGCCATGGCGTCACCCGCTTTGGCCGAAACGCCCCTGCCCTTTGATCTGGGCGGGGACTATGCGCTGACCAACCAGCATGGCGAAAGCTACACGCAGGTGGACCCGCAGGGCCGCCCGCAATTGCTGTTCTTTGGCTATGTGAATTGTCAGGAAATCTGCTCTGCCGTCTTCCCGATGATGGCCGACGTCGTCGCCGAGATCGAGGCGCAGGGCATGGAAATCACCCCCGTCATGATCACCGTCGACCCGGTCCGTGACACAGTCGAGACGATGGGCCCAAAGCTCGCGGAATTTCACCCCGAGTTTGTCGGTCTGACAGGCACAGAGGCGGAGTTGCAAGTGGCCTATGACGCCTATTCCATCGAGAAAGAAGAGGTCTTCGTCGACCCGGAGTTCGGGCCCGTCTATGCGCATGGCAGCTTCGTCTATCTGCTTGATGCGCAGGGCAAGTTCCTCACCCTCGTGCCGCCCATCGTGACACCGCAACAGGCGGCCGGTATCGTTGCAAAATACACCAAGGAGCTGGGCTGATGGCCTCCAAACTCACCCGTCGCGCCTTTCTTGCAGGCGGCGTCGCAGCCCTGGGCACTGGCGCGTTCTTCGCCGCCGGAGGCCGCAACCTGTTCTATGCGGTCATCACCGAGGCCAGTGCTGCCGAAAACCTCGACCCGCCCACCGCGCATAGGCTGGCGGGCGAAGGTAAAATCACACTGGTTGATATCCGTCGCCCCGACGAATGGGCCAAGACGGGTTCGGGCGAGCATGCCGTACGCCTCGATTTGCGCCGCGACGACTTTATCGAAGAGCTCGACAAGCTTGTGGGCGGTGACCGCTCCGCGCCGCTGGCCCTGATCTGCGCACGCGGCGTCCGCTCTGCACGCGAGAACAACAAGCTGATCGCGGCAGGCTTCACCAACGTCATCGACGTGCCCGAAGGCATGCTCGGCAACAAGCGCGGCCCCGGCTGGATCAAACGCGACCTGCCTCTGAACAAAGACCCATGATGCGCATCGCCGCTCTGGCCGCCGCAACGCTTTTGGCCAGTCAGGCGCAAGCGGGCTGCGCAGATGACACGGACGTGCCCTGCACCACGCCGCTGGGCGAGTATCACATCATGCTCCCCGAAGGTGTCGAGGCCCCTCCCGTGTTGCTGTTCCTGCACGGCGCAGGCGGCAACGGCAAACAGGCCATGCGCATGAGCACCGCGCTCAACCGTGGATATGCCGTGATCGGTCCCAACGGGCTGAAACGCCCCAATTCACGCTTTGGCCCCGGCTGGTCCTTCCACCCTGCCCGGCCCCAGCAACGCGACGAGATCGCCTTCATGCGCGAAATCCTCAACGACGCCGCACAAACCCACGGCATCGACCGGAACCGTGTCTTGCTCGCGGGTTTTTCCATCGGCGGCTCGATGGTCAGCTACATGGCCTGTGACGCGCCCGACCTCGCCGCCGCCTACGCGCCGGTTGCGGGCAGTTTCTGGCGCCCCCACCCCGCGATTGACGCTTGCGAAGGTCCGGTCAAGCTGCTCCACACCCACGGCTGGAAAGACAAGACCGTCCCCCTTGAGGGCCGCCCCCTCAGCGTCGCCGATATCGAACAAGGGGACGTCTGGTACGGAATGCAGGTCTGGCGCGAAACCAACCGCTGCCTCGGAAAACGCGCCGACAGTTTCGACACATCCGGAGAGTTCTGGATCCGGAAATGGGACACCTGCGAAAACGGCGCGTTGGAGTTCATCCTCCACCCCGGAGCCCACGGCATTCCGAAAGGCTGGTCCAACTCCGCGCTCGACTGGTTCGAGGGGCTCGACCTGTCCTCAAGCTGATCTGATCTGATTGTCGAAGTTATCCACAGCCTGTGGATGGATGCGCTGCATGGTTAACAGGGCCTTACCAAAACCGGCGCAGAGTTTTGTACAAAATGGGTTTTGGGGTCTAAAAACCTACCCCGTTTTGTACAAAACAGAGTTTCGGTCACTCCGCCGGGACGTGATCGGCCTCATCCAACGCCCGCTTCAACCGCAGCCTTTCCCGCTTCGCCGCACGAATGATGGACGGCGCGTTGAACACTTCTGCGGTGCCCATCTGCCGACGCGTCCATTCAAAGCGATCCAACTTAACCCCTGAAATATATGAGAAAAACACCGCCCCAAGCAGGCTGATCGCAATCGGCGACAGCCACAAAGTGATGATGCCTTCATACATCCCAAAGACCAAGGCCGCGCCGATTATGGTCTCAGCGGCATGGAATTTCACATGATCCAAAAGCGAATACCGCGCCCCATGACGCGACTGAGGTATCCATTTTTCCTTGAATCCCAGATAGGTACGGGCCACAGCTAATGTTTGTTGCACCATCAGGATCGGCGCAAACAGGACGGAGACAACGATCTCCGTCACAAAGCTAAACACAAACTGAACCGGCCCCCCAAGGTCTCTCAAGCTGACACCAGTGCGGCCAATCGCAGTGGCACCAAGGAACTTCGGAGCCAGTAACATCCCGTACATAAAGAATAAAATGAACAAATTGTTCGCGTGACCGATTTCCGGCCAAGCCACCTGAGGGTTGTCCCCGGTGAAATACGTGATGACGTTTTCCTCGGCACTCACCCCGATCACAGCCCACACCGCCAGCAAGATAAACCACGCCGGAGACAGCAGATATGACATCGCGCCATGGAACAAATGGAACCGCGTTACCGTATGGAAACCCTTTGATCCCAATATGTTAAGGTGTTGCAGGTTGCCCTGACACCAGCGCCGGTCACGCCGGACATAGTCAATCAGATTGCCCGGCACTTCCTCATAGCTGCCCTTGACCCGAGGCAAAAAGCGCACCGCCCACCCCGCCCGACGCAACAAACCCGCCTCCACAAAATCATGGCTCAGGATCAACGCCCCTTTAGAGCGGAACGTATCCAGTTTCGGCAACCCCGCCGAAGCCGCAAACGCCGCCGTCCGAATGATCGCGTTATGACCCCAGTAGTTGCCCTCGCGGTCAGCCCATTTTGCCAGTCCTTCAGCCAATACAGCGCCATAGACCGTATTCGAAAACTGCTGCACGCGGCCAAATAATGTATCTGCGCCAAAGAGTTGCGGCACTGACTGGATCAGACCAGCACTCGAGTCTGCAGACATCTCGTCAGTCAATGCAATGATCGCCTCGGCCGACATAAGACTATCTGCATCAAGCACCAGCATCGCCTCGTAGCCGCCGCCCCAATGCTCCACCCAATCGGCCAGATTGCCGACTTTGCGGTCCGTATTGTCGGCCCTTCGCCGGTAATAGACCTGCATCCGTCCGTCCATCCGGCTGCGCAGCTCGGCAAACGCCTGACACTCTTTCAGCGCGATCATATCGTCGCGTGTGTCAGACAGGATAAACAGCGTAAAATCATGCACATGCGCAGCGTTGTTCAACTGATTGAGCATCGCTGCCGCGTTGCCGAAAACCTCGATCGGGTCTTCATTATAGACCGGGACAAGCAATGCGGTCTTCAAAGGCGTTACGTTCAAGGCCGCCCGAGGTCGTTCTGGTCTGAGCAGGTTCAATATACCCGCAGTCACGGTCGAGACCGAGAGCGAAATCCAGAAAAATGTCAATGCTATCAGGGTGATAAGGCCCGTCTCGAACCAGGTCAGCCCGTCCATGGCGAAGAAATCCGTGAACACCATGATCAACCCGAAGGTCGTCAAGAAGGCCGGAACGAAGACAAGCCCCCTCCACCACGACACGCCTGTCGTCGGTCTGAAGTCCGGCGCCTGTTGATCATGATAGTCCCGCCGCAGGTTCTGCTTTGGATGCGCAAGGGGTTGATTTGGCGGCATAAATTGCGTCATGCCGTCCACCTGTAAAGCCAGACCTCGGTCAGCGACACGCCGTCCTTGACCAGTTGCACCCGCAGCTCCGCTCCCGTGGCCTCGCCCGGGTCGAACTTAAACGCCAACCGCAGCCCACCCGTCCCCGGATTGCGCTGCAACACCCCGTCCGACACGGTGCCACGATTGCTCGAGATGAACCGCGTGATGAGATCGAGGTCAGCATCACCACCAAAGTCCGGATGGTTGTCAAAATCGACCGCGATGATCTGGTACGGGACCTTCTTGTCGTACCCTCTACCAATCCGCGAATTGAGCACCTTGGCCACATTGCGTGGCCGCACGGGCTCGCCGCCCCACTCCATTGTGTAATTGAAATCATAGGCTTGGCCCGGCTGCAGCGGTTCGCGCGGGCGCCAGTAGGCCACGATATTGTCGTAGATTTCTTTGTCGGACGGGATCTCGACCAGGGTCACAGAGCCCTTGCCCCAATCCTCTGACGGCACGATCCAGAGCGAGGGTCGATTGTGGTAAAACGCTTCCAGATCGGCGAAATCCTCGGCCTCGCGGGCGCGTTGCATCAGGCCAAATCCGCGCGGACCGTCATCAACAAAGCTGGAGATTTCCAGCTCTCTCGGGTTCGCCAGCGGCCGCCACAGCAGCTCCCCGGCTCCGTTCCAGACCAAAAGGCCCTCACTGTCATGTACAGCCGAACGGAAATCGTCAAAACGGGTCCGATTGGTCTCGTCGAACAAAAACATCGAGGTCAGCGGTGCGACGCCCACATGATCCAGCTCTTTGCGTGCAAACAGGGTGGCCTTCACCTTCATCTCAGCGGGCAATCCCGGAGTGATATCAAAGGTATAGGCGCCTGTGACCGACGGGCTGTCGAGGATCGCATGGACCCGTGTCATCCGCGCACCGGGTTCGGGTGCCTCGACGAAGAAATGGGTGAATTCGGGGAACTCCTCCCCCGCCGCGTCGCCAGTGTTCAGCGATAGGCCGCGTGCCGACAGGCCGTAATTCTGTCCGGTCCCAATGGCACGGAAGTAGCTCGCACCTTGAAACACGAGGAATTCTTCGAAGATTTCCGGCGTCTTCAACTCAGCCCGCAGGCGGAAGCCGGAATACCCCATCGTGTCGTCAACCGGCAGATCAGGGAAGGTATCCGTTCTATCAAATAGCGAGATGTCAAAGGCCAGCGTCTGCGCGGTATCACCGTCCACAATGTTGATCTCGACAGGACGCGGAAAGTACAGGCCCGGATGGAAAAAATCCATGTGGAACGGGCGCTTGGTGTCCGACCACAGAGCTTTTTGCGAGTTAAACCAGATCGCGCGGTATTGGTCATAGCTCAGGTCGCGCCAGCCCGCAGGCACCTCTGGCATTGGGGCGTAATCCTGCGTCGCCATTGTCCGCGCGCGCTCTACCAGCAGCTCACGAGAGAAGGGTTGCGGCGAGCCTTTGAACATTGGCAAAGCATCCGCCCTGCCCGCTACAGCGGCAGCCCCCAACATGGCCAGAAATGAACGGCGCGACAGCGTCATGTGGGTTTCACCCTCCAAGGTTGCCGTTTGATATAGCCCACGAAGTAGGCAACGCCAATCAACGCCGCACAGCCGATCAGGTTCCCAGTCGTGACGACGGACGTAGAGCGCTCGATCTGGTCATAGGCGAAGCCCAGCACTCGGGCGAACACCATCGAGAAAACGAAGACAGCCAAGGATTGCTGTCCGACCTTCATGATGATCGCGACGACGACGCCCCAGAGGCGGGACAGCCAGTTTGCGCCCGATGCAATCAACCGGTGACCGCCAACGCCCGCCGCGACCCATGCCAGATAGGCCACTGACAGAAAGTGAACGTAGCGAAACAGGCCGAAGTCGGATTTGGTGATCCACGCCTTGTTGGCCACGCGCCACTCCACGACCGGGTTGCCCTCCATGACCAGCCCGAACCATTCGCGGTTGACCGCGCGCACGCCGATATTTGACAGCGGGATGTTGGCCAGCACGATGATCAGTGCCAGCCCAATCAGCCACCATTTGACCGGAGGGGCCGGGATCCATCCGCGCATGAAAGCAAAACCAGTGAAAAAGACCAGCTGCCAGCCAAACGGGTTGAAGAACCACTGGCGGCCCGACCACGGCTCGGCAGGGAAGTTCAGGGTCAGGTGGTCAAGGCCAACAAAGCCCAGCACCAGTTCCTGCGCGAAGAGCCAGACCAAACCAATCGCAGCAAACATCAGATAGAGATTGACCCGGCTCAGCGCCATGACGACCGGCATCATCACCAAAATCACCATGTACATCGGCAGGATGTCGAAATAGTTCGGCACATAGGTCAGCGTGAACAGTCCCACCAGCTGATCCGCGGTGGTAGAAACCAGCTCGCCGCCTCGGGTGACGCCATCAAAAAATGGCACAAGGTTGAGCGTGCCGATGTAGCGCTTCTCAAAAATCCCGAAACTGTCCCAGAAGGCCAACATCATGGCGATGAAGAAGAACATGCCGATATGGGCCCAATAGACCTGCCAGACGCGGTATCCGACGCGCGCGGTGCCCAAGGCCCAGCCTGCACGGTCAAATGTGCGACCAAAGGCAATTGCTGACGCCATTCCGGAGCAGAACACGAATATCTCCGTCGCGTCGGAGAAGCCCCAGCGGGCCGGGATCCAGCTGGTGAAGAAATTGCCAGGCGTATGGGCGAAAAGGATGATAAACATCGCGATGCCGCGATAGAAATCGAGCCGCGGATCGCGCGTCGTGGCCCCTGACGTGCCGGAGGCGCCCTGCGCCAGTGGCGCGGCTGTCGTTGCATTTCTTGAGAGGGTCATTGTCATCCAGGATTAACCGAACCGGGCCGCATCGCTGCGCTGCTTATTTCGCACGACTGCAGTACGCGCAACCCGCTGTCGGGGCGCAGGGGTTGAGGATTGAGCGGGCGTCGTGGTCGATGACGTCTTGGTTCATGTCGGATCCGATTCTCCTGCAGCGCGAAAGCGCGTCGTTTCACTTGCATAACGAGCCATGTGTTCATCCGTAAACGCTTGTGCATGCTCAATAACGGACATGTGAGGGCAATCGGGAAAACAGTGATCAGCGGGCGCATGACATCGCAAAAACGCGCAGGTTTCTGCCTGTCTGGGCCTACCGCAGGTCGTTTTGCGCCTGTTCTCCCGAAATTGCTTGGAAATGAGGCACGATCTGATCCGCCAACCGGTCCGCCCAGGCGCTGTAGACCACCGGTCCAGGGTGAAAGCCGTCTTGCGACATCAGCCCGTGCAGCGGCAAGTCTGCGGGGATATGAAAACACTCTGAGCGATCTGCCGCCAATCTGGACAGGCCCTCGTCGTAACGCAGGCCCTGACGGCCCAAAAGCCAGCGCAGTAGCGGTGGCAAAAGCGGGAACTGCCCGATCTTGGGGATGCCCGAGACATAGATCTGGCGCACCCCGAACTTGCTTTGCAGCAGGTCCCACATCAGTTCTGTGTCTTCCAGCCAGTTCTCCCGCGAGGCGCGCTTGGTGATGTCATTCACCCCCAGCGCCGTCACCGCGATATCGTATTGCGCCGCTGGCAGCCTGACCAATCGCTTGAACATTTGCTGCGTGGTGCGCCCTGTTTTGGCCTCCAGCACCCAGTCCACGCAGAAATGCGGGCTCAGCCGGTCCAAAAGCTGACCACTGAGCGCTTCCGATTGCGCACTGACGCCGACGCCGGCCGCCGAGCTGTCCCCCAACAGAAGCATCCGTAGGGGCGGTCCTTCGCCCACGCGACCCGCCCGCGCGCCCTCAGGTTCCGGCAAAACCAGTGCGGTTTTGCGCAGCCATGCACCCTGGGCCACCAGGTAGGGGAAGAACAGAAACTTAACGGCAATCTCAGGGTGAACCCGAGCGTGCAGGCGGGGAAAGGCCATGGTGAGGACCTCAGACTATGCGTTACTCCTTAGGATAGGCGTGACTGAGCAGATGTCACCCGCCGACCTTGCGTCACAGGGCACGACGAAAGATGACCTTGTCCGTGCCGTCGCCATAATAGTCACGTATCGTGGCCTCATGCTCGTACCCCCGCTGGTTGTAGAACCCGCGTGTCGCCAGAAAGTCATCGCCGCTGGCAGTCTCGATCAATATCAGCCTTGCGCCTGCGGCTCTCGCGCGGCGTTCCGCCTCCGCGAGAAGCGCAGAGCCCACGCCCTTCGCCTTGGCTTCTGATTTAACCCCGATGAACCACAGGTTCCAAACCCCGTCTGCCATCTCTTCGGGGGAGATATAAGCCGCCCCGATGATCTCTGTCGTCTCCGCCGCGAGCCAGTGATGATCCATGCCCGGCTCGGCAAAATGCGCCCCTGTCATCTGGGTAAAGCCATCCAGCTCATCAGGCGTGAACAACCCAGTGTCTCGGGCTACGGCCATTAGTGCAGTCAGATCGTTCGCCGCTGCGCTGCGAATGGTAAAGTCTTGTTGTGTCATGTTGAGTGATCTCGGTTCGGAAAAAGAAAAGGCGCACGACGGGACATGCCGTCATGAGAGATGTGTCAGAACTCTGAAATCACGATACGCCTAGCAGACCGCACTAATCATGTCGAGGTCGGCTTGCCTTTCAGCTTGGCCAAGACCTCATCTGTGTCCTGCCCAAAACGCGGCGGCGCATGTCGGTAGGTCACGGGCGTTTTCGACAGTTTCAGCGGGTTGCCAATTAAACTCACCGCCCCGTTTTCCACGTCATCGCGAGGCATCGCAATCTTCATCTCGCGTGCCGCCACCTGATCCGTGGCAAAGACCTGTTCCAACGTGTTTACAGGTCCCACCGGCACTTTGCGCGCCTCGAGCCCCGCTATCACGTCAGCCATGTCGCGCTTGGCCAGTTCGGCCTTATATTCAGCGATAAGATATTCACGGTTCACCACCCGGTTGGCATTCACGGCGTTGTCGCCCTCAGCCAGATCGGGACGGCCGAGATACTCGCAGAACCGCGCATATTGGCTGTCATTGCCGACCGCAACGAGCACATGCCCGTCATTGGTCTTGAAGGTCTGGTAGGGCACGATGGTTGCGTGCTCATTGCCCCGCCGTGGCCGCGGCTTGCCGGTCGTCAGATGCGCTACGCCCTCATTGATCAGCCAGCTGATCTGCGTGTCGACAAGTGCAACGTCGATATGCTGCCCTTCGCCGGTTTGATCCCGGTGCCGTAGAGCCGCCAGAATGCCCACGGTCGCGTATAACCCGCAGACCACATCTGCAATGCCCACCGCCACTTTCATCGGCTGGCCCTCGGGCTCACCGGTCAGCGACATGATGCCTCCGAAGCCCTGTGCCATCAGATCGTAGCCCGGCTTTTCGCGGTTCGGGCCGGTTTGCCCAAATCCCGAGATCGAGCAATAGATCAGATGCGGATGCTCTTTCAGCAGGCTTTCATGATCCAACCCGTATTTCACCAGCCCGCCGGGTTTGAAGTTCTCAATCACGATATCTGCGGAGGCCGCCAGCGCCCGGATCGTTTCCTGCCCCTCTTCGCTCGCGATATCAACCGAGACTGACAGCTTGTTACGGTTGGCGCACATGAAATACGCGCTCAGATCGGTTTTCTCGCCATCCGGCCCGTTGACAAAAGGAGGGCCCCATCCCCGCGTGTCATCGCCGCGCGACTTGGGATTCTCGATCTTCAGCACTTCTGCACCCAGGTCGCCCAAAAGTTGGGTGCATGTGGGTCCAGCAAGTATACGCGACAAATCCAGCACCCGCAGGCCGTCCAAAGCACCTTTTTCAAACATCAGATGCGCCCATCATAGCTGTTGCGGTCAATGACAGCGGCAATCACCGTAAAGGTCTTCGCCGCCTGCGCCTCTTGCAGAGCCTCCCGCAGCTCGTCGCGGTTGGTGACCGTATGCCCAAAGCCACCGAAGGCCTGCCCGATAGCGGCAAAGTCATGACGCCCGAAATCCACGCCTCTATTGGCCATCTGCCGTTGCCTTTGCTTCAACTCGATCAGCGCAAGGCTGGCGTCGACGAAGACCACAAAGATGGTGTTTTGCCCCAGCTCTGCCGCTGTTGACAGCTCACCTGCCACCATCAAGAAGCCTGCGTCGCCCGAAAAGCTGACGACCGTGCGCGACGGGTCGGCGTATTTTGCGCCCATCGCCAGCGGCACGGCGCAGCCCATCGTGCAAAGCGCGGTGGACTGCACCAACCCCTTGGGGTGAGAGCATCGCCACATCTGGCTCAACAAAATGCGATGCGCCCCGCTGTCTACGGTCGCAATGGTGTCGTCGGGCAGGATTTCGTTGCACAGTGCAATCACTGCGCCGGGGCCCCAGTCTTCGTCGCGCGGAAACGCCGCGTCCAAACCCGCTTTGACCTGCGCGATCTCGCCATCCGGCCAGAGCGTTGGCGTTTCAGCGACACTGAGCGCCTCAAGCGTCGCGCCGGTATGGGCGACAAAATTCAGCCCGGCCTGATGCATATAGTGGTCATTGGGCACGGCGGTGATGTCGATCACCCGCGTTTCTTCCGGGTCCCAGACTTCCCGCCATCCGGGTCGCATCTCAATCGGGTCATATCCCACGCAGATCACCAGATCGGCAGACTTCACGAACGGCAGCAGGTGCCTGTCCGCCAGAGGCGACAAGCCGGCGCCCCCAAGAACGAGTTCATGATCTTCCGGCAAAACTCCTTTGGCCTTGTAGGTGGTGATCACCGGAATACCGCGCGTGGTCGCAAAGGCAGCCAAAGCGTCAGAGCTGCCATCTTTTAAAACATCCAGTCCGGCGATGATCACAGGTCGCTTGGCCTCCGACAGCCAAGAGACCGCTTCGGCCAGATCACGCTGCGCCGGCACAACGGGTGCCGCTGCCGCGCGACGGCGGCGCTTCGGGGATGCCTGCGTATCTGCCACAGAGATCGGAACATCGATATGAACCGGCCCCTCGCGGCCCTCAGTGGCGATCCCAACAGCCTTGTCGGCAATGATATCCGCGCCGTCCGCCGTCAACGTAAACGTGGCCTTGGTGATTTCGTCGAAGACCGCGCGGTGATCCAGCACTTGGTGAGTATATGTCAGCGCCTCATCGGCATCGACGCAGCCCGTGAGCACAATCATCGGCACCCGGTCCTGATGCGCGTTGGCCACCACATTGACGCCGTTCATCGCCCCCGGCCCCACTGTGGCCACCAGAATGCCCGGCGCGCCAGTAACGTGATGAGCGCCTTCCGCCATGAAACCTGCCGCGTTTTCATGTTTGCACAAGATGAACTCGATCCCGGCCTGCTCCAGCGCGTCGATAATGGTCAGAACCTCACCGCCCGGCATCCCAAACGCATGGCGGCACCCCGCCTCATACAGGCGTTGGGCCACCAGATCAGCGGCGCGTTGTGGCTGTGTCATGAAAGAGCTCCCCCGGGGCGGTCTGTGTCAGACGCTTTATTGCACGGCCGCCTCAGCAATGGCCATAAAGATTGCGTCCAGCTCAGATGCGGCAACACCCAGATCGGCATCCGCTTCCGCCATGTATGGCGCAAAGACCGTAGACGGCATCTTGTAGGACAACGTCGCGGTCTCATCTTCGTTTTCTGTCACGTAAACCCGGATCGGGGCTTCAATCATGGCCGCGGTCGACAGTCCCAGAATGCGCACAGCGTAGACATTGTTGAACAGCCCGATCACCCGGTTGCCCGGAATGTTGATGCCACGCGATTTTGCGGCCGCTGTCGGGCCGGCTTGGGTCACGACGCCCATCTTGTTGGCTTTCGCAGCCCCCTTGACCGCATCCACAAGCACTTTGAAACTTTTGTCGCTTTCCATGACCACCCAGCCATCGCGCGGGGCCATCTCAGCTTGGGCGGCAAGTCCAAAACTCATCATCACAAAGATCAAAACAGCGCGCATCGCTCAGGGTCTCCATTTGGTCAGAAATACTCAAAATACCTCTGCCAGAGCCCGCGCCCGAAGGCCAATCACGGTTGCGCAAGCGCGAGCCAAGACGCACAAAGCCCCGGACGCCGTCAGGCACCGGGGCTTTGCAAAAAATCATGCGCCGCGTCAGCGGCACAATTGGGTCACATGCGCGAGGCGACGTTTTCCCAGTTGACCAGATTATCCAGGAAGTTGGTCAAGTACTTGGGACGCGCATTGCGGAAATCGATGTAATAGCTGTGCTCCCAGACGTCGCAACCCAGCAGAGCGGTCTGGCCAAAGCACAGCGGGTTCACACCGTTCTCAGTCTTGGTGACTGCAAGCGAGCCGT
The DNA here is from genome assembly GCA_947494645.1 of uncultured Litoreibacter sp. Taxonomy (GTDB): domain Bacteria; phylum Pseudomonadota; class Alphaproteobacteria; order Rhodobacterales; family Rhodobacteraceae; genus Litoreibacter. Next base: position 844,576 of record CANLVO010000001.1, on the reverse strand, counting down.
CAGCGTTTTTCACAAGCCAGCACCAGCCAGAGCCGAACTGTCCGGCGCCCGCTGCAGAAAACTGCGACTTAAACTCATCGACCGAGCCAAAGCTGTCTTTCAACGCCGCTTCCAGCTCAGACGGCATCGCGGATTTGCCCGGGCCCATCATTTCCCAGAACTGGTTGTGGTTCCAAAGTTGCGAGATGTTGTTGAAGATGCCCGACTGCGCGACGGCGGAGGCGTCATAAGTGCCCTTGATGATCTCTTCAAGCGACTTGCCTTCCCACTCGGTGCCTTCAATCGCCTTGTTGCCGTTGGTGACATAGGCGTTGTGGTGCAGGTCGTGGTGATATTCCAGCGTCTCTTTCGACATGCCGTTATCGGCCAGCGCGTCATGGGCGTAGGGAAGGTCAGGAAGTTCAAAAGCCATTGGAAGCCCTCATCAGTTGGGTGTTGTTCTCTGTCTCTCTAACTGAGCGCCCGAACGCGCTGCGTCAAGCAAGTCGTGTCAAAAGACCCCAACCTCAGCCCCCGGCATGGCGGCGCGTTTGAACAGCTCGAACACATAATCCGCCTGGGAGCGGAAGCAGATCACTTCTGCGGTGCCTGCGTCTTTCAGCCAAAACGCCGCTGGAGCCTGCGCGATCCGGGTGCGGCGCAGCTGACCGAGCTGGAATGCGCCTTCAGACAGATCAACCGGCGCGAGTTTTGCCAAAACCTCGCGCACCTGCGCACCTTCAATTTGAAACACCGCACGGGCGTCGGACACATTCGCCGCCAGAAAATGTTGCCCCTTCAGCGCTTTGGACAGCTGGGCCACGCCCGCTTCTGCCGCATCATATGGGCACAGGATCAACAGCTCATCGGGGCTCATCCACGCAACGCCATAGGCACCTTTGAAAGCGCACGCGTTTACGGCAGGCACTTTGACGCCTGACAGTTTGGACACTGCCGTTTTCAATTTCGCCGATGCCAAATCGCCCCGCAGCGTGATCATGCCGCGCAAGCCTTGCTCGGTAACTTTGACATAACCATCGTAAGAAACGCCCTGTAGTGCGCTGACCGCATTAGACATTTTGCTTCTCCCCGTCCTTGTCATAGAAAACCGGATCAACAATCTTTGCCTTCACATCCGAGCCATCGAGCAGCGGGAAGGAAATCACCTCTCCCATCCGGTCCGGCCCGTTCAGCACGAGCCCCATGGCGATGCCACGCTCCAGATTGGCGGAGTAATAGGTGGAGGTCACACGCCCTTGCGTCTCCCTCTGGCCGTTCTCGTTTGTGCCCTCTGCCACCGCATAGGCCCCATCCGGGATCACTGAGCCGTCGACCGTTTCCAGCCCCACCAGCTTCCAGCGGCGCGGGTCGGTCATGTGGTCGCGCTGCTGGGCGCGCTTGCCCAGATAGTCGTCCTTTTTCTTCGATAACGCCCAATGCAGGCCAAGGTCTTGTGGGATGACCGTGCCATCTGTCTCGTCACCGATCATGATGAAGCCCTTCTCGGCACGCAAAATATGAAGACACTCAGTGCCATAGGCAGTGACGTTGAACTCTTCTCCTGCTGTGTGCAGCGCGTCCCAGAACGCGCGGCCCTGGCTTGCAGGCACCGCAATTTCGTAGCTCAATTCACCGGAGAAAGAGATGCGGAACACCCGCGCGTCAAAACCGCCGATCTGCCCCTCGGCCCATTCCATAAAGCCCAGCGCTTCCTTAGAGACATCCATGCCGCCCAGTTTTTCCAGCACTTTCCGTGCATTGGGGCCAACAACGGCAATCTGAGCATATTGCTCGGTGACATTGGCGGTGTAGACCTTCCAGTCCCACCATTCTGTTTGCAGCCACTCCTCCATATGGGCGTGAATGCGAGACGCCCCCCCGGTGGTGGTGTGGCAAAGCCACGTGTCCGCATCCAGCCGCGCCACGACACCGTCATCCGACAGAAAGCCATTTTCCGAGCACATCAAGCCATAGCGGCATTTGCCCGGTTTCAGGTTGGACATCATGTTTGTGTACATCATGTCGAGGAATTTGCCCGCATCCGGGCCTTTCACGATGATCTTGCCAAGTGTCGAGGCGTCCAGCAGCCCGAGCGAGTCGCGCACTGCTTTGACCTCTCGGTTCACCGCCTCTTCCGTGCTTTCGCCGTTGCGTTTGTAGCAATAGGCGCGACGCCAATGGCCCACCGGCTCCCATTCCGCACCGTTGTCTTCCCCCCAGCCATGCAGCGGGGTTTTGTCGACGGGTTGGAACAGCTCGCGTGAAGCCTCACCGGCGATCGAACCCATAGATATGGGATGATACGGAGGCCGGAACGTCGTCGTTCCCACCTTCGGAATTTCATCGTTCAGGCTGTCAGCAAGGATCGCCAAGCCGTTTATATTGCTCAACTTTCCTTGATCGGTCGCCATGCCCAATGTGGTGTAGCGCTTAGTGTGCTCGACGCTTTCAAAGCCTTCCTGCGCGGCGAGTTGCACGTCAGAGACTTTCACGTCGTTTTGATAGTCCAGCCAGGTCTTGGAGCGCAGCTTGTAGCCCGCGCCTTGCGGCATTTTCCAGACGGCGGCCATGGGGGCCATCGGCTCTTCGGCAGCGGTCGCAGCAGCCTTGCGTTTGGGGGTTGCTCCCAGAGCTTTGATCACGGTTTGCGCCCGCTGATGCGCGTCGCTCAGGCAATCACCGGTGCTCAACTCACCATTGGCCGCGCCAACGACACTTACAAACCCTTCGCCATCTGCACCCAGCGGAGGGCGGGCGTGATCCGGCTTGAAATGCGCCTGTGCGTCGTCCCAGATCAGCTTGCCACCGCAATGAGACCACAGATGCACCACCGGCGACCAACCGCCTGACATGGCAACCGCATCGCATTTGACCTCTTCCAGCGGGGCACCCTCGCCTGCCTGTGCGCAGATCGTGACGCTTTCCACGCGCTTGCCGCCCTTCACGCTCGAGATGCCCTTGCCGGTTTCAACACGGATACCTTGCGCGATGCAGGCCTCCATCAACGCGCCACCACCTGCGGGGCGCGCATCGAGGATCAATGGCACTTCGAGCCCCGCCTCTTTCAAGGCCAGCGCCGTGCGATAAGCGTCGTCATTGTTGGTCACTACAACGGTGCGGTCACCTGCCGAGACGCCGTAATTGACCAAATAGTCACGCAGCGAGGCCGCAAGCATTACGCCCGGAATGTCGTTGCCTGCAAAAGACAATGGCCGCTCAAGCGCACCTGTCGCGGTGATGATCTGCTTGGCCCTGATCCGCCACAACCGATGGCGCGGCAACGTGGATGGGGCCAAATGATCGGTGACCCGCTCATAGCCCAACGCGTATCCATGGTCATAAACGCCCGCCCCCATGCATCGCAGACGCAAGGTGACATTTTTCATATTCTCAAGGGCTTGCACGGCGTCTTTGATCCAAACATCCGCATCTGCGCCATCAATCACAGCGCCGTCCACAGGGGCACGCCCGCCCCATTGAGCGCTCTGCTCCAGCAGCACGACGCTCAGCCCGGCCTCGCCTGCTGCTTTCGCGGCCTGCAGCCCGGCAACCCCACCGCCGACGATCAGCAGATCAGCAAACAGGTAGAAATGCTCGTAAGTATCCGCGTCCCGACCCTTGGGTGCTTTGCCCAGACCGGCGGCCTTGCGAATGAAGGGCTCGAACAGGTGTTTCCACGCCGCGCGCGGGTGAATAAATGTCTTGTAGTAGAACCCCGCAGGCATAAACCGCGCGGCGTAATTGTTGACCACGCCGACATCCATCTCCAGCGAAGGCCAATGGTTCTGCGAGGTTGCCGTCAGCCCGTCAAACAGCTCTGTCGTAGTCGCGCGGGCATTGGGCTCGAAATGCCCGTCTTTGCCAAGGTTCATCAAGGCGTTTGGCTCTTCGGGTCCTGCCGCCACGATGCCCCGGGGGCGGTGATACTTGAACGACCGGCCCACCAGCATTTGATCATTGCCCAAAAGAGCAGAGGCCAAGGTGTCGCCCGCAAAGCCCTTCAACCTGCGGCCATTGAAATCAAACCCAACAGATTTGCTGCGGTCGATCAGCCGGCCGCCCCTGCTCAGACGTGTGCTCATGAGAAACTCCCCCAGCTCCAACCCGGCCGTTTGGCCGAAATCGCCGCACGGATTTCCGCGGGCGGCTCATAGGTCTGCGCCTCATAGGTGCCAAACACTTCCAATGTCATCGTGCAGCGGGCCGCGTGAAACCACTTGCCGCAGCCATTTGCGTGCCGCCAGCGCTCGAAATGCACGCCTTTGGGGTTTTCACGCATGAACATGTATTCTTCGAACGCATCATCTGACGCGCCAACGGTTTCGCGTTTGATATGGGCCTGCCCACCGGCGGCCAGTTCCGTCTCATCGGCGTCGATGCCGCAATAAGGACAGGTCAGGATCAGCATGAAGAAACCTCACGGACATGCAAAAAGGCAGCCACGCATGCGCGACTGCCTTCGGAAATTGTAATTGGGCCCGCTGGGGAGCGGAAAGAGCGGTTAGTCCGTTGTGGCTGCGCCGCCAACGGCTGTTTGGTCAATAAGGCTTGCCGGGAGTTCCGGAGCACTGTTCGCGCCCATAAACGCGAGAACGAGGATAAGCAGCCCAATAAGAGCCGCCGCAACAACCAGTGCCTTGCCGCCCAGACCTTCGTCGTGTGTTGTATAGTCAGACATGAGTGTTCCTCCGTTTGAGTGAGGTCTTCATCGCCTGTCAGGTCATTTCTATCAATTCCACCTGTTGAATAAGAGGAAATTCGGCCTGTTTGCGCCAAACCGCCCTGAGACGGGCAGCAGAAGTTTGCCAATTCCCAAAACCGGTACAATTTTGCCAATTTTCTGCTTGCACTTTGCCATTGTTTCCGTTTCCGCGACAATATCGTGTTCGCAGCGTAAACAATCCACAAAGGCGTCTGAGCCCCGCCTGTCATCAGTGCGCCACCCCGGCGGCGACGCTTTCGTCGATGAAGCGGCCCTCTTTGAATCGGTCGAGCCCAAATTCTGCGGTCAGAGGCGAATAGCCTTTTGCCATCAGCTCCGCAAAGCCCCAGCCAGACCCCGGAATGGCTTTGAAACCGCCCGTGCCCCAGCCGCAGTTGATGAAGCAGTTTTCCAACGGCGTTTTTGACAGGATTGGTGAGCGGTCGCCCGTCACATCCACAATCCCCCCCCATTGGCGCAGCATCTTCAGCCGGGAGATCATAGGGAAGGTCTCAATCAGCGCCCGCACCGTTTCCTCGATGTGATGGAAGGAGCCGCGCTGCGTGTAATTGTTATAGCTGTCTGTCCCGCCACCTATGACCATTTCGCCCTTGTCGGATTGCGACAGGTAGCCATGCACGGTGTTGGCCATCACCACGATATCCATGCAAGGCTTGATCGGCTCGGACACCAACGCCTGCAGCGCGACGCTCTCAATCGGCAACCTGAAGCCTGCCATCTCTGCAACATGTCCGGAATGACCGGCCACCACGATGCCAAGCTTGTCGCAACCGATATGGCCGCGAGAGGTCTCCACGCCAGTGACTTTGCCACCCTCGCGGGTCACGCCAGTGACTTCGGTCTTCTGCAAAATATCCATGCCCATGTCAGAGCACGCCCGCGCGTACCCCCAGGCCACTGCGTCATGGCGCGCCGTGCCGCCGCGCGATTGCCACAGCCCGCCCATTACCGGATAACGCGGACCTTCAATATTCATGATCGGGCAGATTTCCTTGACCTTCTCAGGCCCGATGAACTCGGTCTTCACACCTTGCAACGCGTTGGCATAGGCTGTGCGCTGGTAGCCGCGCACCTCGTGATGGGTCTGCGCCAGCATCAACACGCCACGCGGGCTGAACATCACGTTGTAATTGAGGTCTTGGCTCATAGTCTCGTAGAGGCTGCGCGCCTTCTCGTAGATCGCCGCGGACGGGTCCTGAAGATAGTTCGATCTGATGATCGTGGTGTTGCGCCCGGTATTGCCGCCGCCGAGCCAGCCTTTCTCTATCACCGCCAGATTGGTGATCCCGAAATTCTTGCCAAGGTAATAGGCCGTCGCCAGCCCATGCCCACCTGCACCCACAATAATAGCGTCATAGTGCGCTTTTGGCTCAGGCGACGCCCACGCCCGTTCCCAGCCCTGATGATAGCGAGCGGCTTCACGCGCGATGGCAAAGGCGGAATAGCGTTTCATGCGGAAAGGCCCCAAGACAGTGTTCACGTTCGGGTTTAGCGCCATCTGCGCGAATGCCGTTTGACCCCGCGCGACAATATAAGCGAGCCCCGCGACATACCAGCGTCGCAGCCTGCGATTTTTCGTCTCGGGCCGGATGGACTCTTGTCCACAACCACCGCTAACTGGCCGTTCATGAAAGCAGGTCCCCCATGGGCGAGATCCACGAAGGTATTGAGCAATTCGCGCAAGCCACCGGCGCCATGTCCGCGTTGGCCGGGCTGGATCTCGGCACCAAGACGCTTGGCGTCGCGGTCAGTGATGTGATGCAAAGCGTGGCGACCCCTTTAGAGACCATCAGGCGCACCAAATTCACCGCGGATGCCGAGGCCCTGCTGGCCATCTGCGCCAAACGCCAGATCGGCGGCTTGGTCCTCGGACTGCCTCTGAATATGGATGGATCAGACGGGCCGCGCGTGCAATCCACGCAGGCCTTCGCCCGCAACTTGTCGCGGCTCACGGAACTGCCGATCGTCTTTTGGGACGAGCGGCTCTCCACAGTGGCCGCCGAACGCGCGCTCTTGGAGGCGGATACGTCACGCAAACGTCGTGGACAGGTGATTGACCACGTGGCCGCCGGGTTTATCCTGCAAGGGGCGCTGGACCGGCTGGCGCATCTGAGGCGAGGCAGCTGATGGACGATCTGTGGAAGCGTGACGAGGTGGAAAGCCCGTGCATCAAGATCTGCGTCGTTCATCCGGCGGAGCGGATTTGCACCGGGTGTCTGCGCAGCATGGACGAGATCGCCGCTTGGTCGCGCATGTCCAACGAGGAGCGTCGCACACTGAAAGCCGAGCTGCCTGCCCGCGCGGAGCGCTTCACAAAACGTCGGGGCGGTCGCGCCGCGCGCCTGCCGAAATAGCGGCTTTCTGCCAGCCACACGCTCAGGGTGTTTGCCCTTGCGGCTGAGGGATATAATCCCTCAAAGAGCAAAATAAACCCTGCGCGGCGCAGCCGCTCTATAAGGTCACCTATGAGCGCCCCAATAGATCAGTTTGACAATTTCGCCGTCGCACCGCCCGGGCTTGAGCACTTTCTGCTCACCGAGATCAGGGAGCTGAAGTTTGCATCCGTCACCGCCATCCCCGGCGGCATCAGCTTCAAGGGCGGTTGGCCGGAGGTCTGGCGCGCCAATCTCGAGCTGCGCGGCGCCACGCGCATTCTGGTGCGCATTGGCAGCTTCATGGCCTTTCATCTGGCCCAGCTCGACAAGCGGGCCAACAAGTTTCCATGGGCTGACTACTTGCCGGTAGGTCTCAGCGTCAAAGTCGAGGCGACCTGCACGGGATCTAAGATTTATCATGACAAGGCCGCTGCGCAACGCATTGAAAACGCTTTGATATCCAGCGGTTACGAAATTTCACCCAAAGCAGAAGTCAGCCTGAAAGCTCGCATCGACGACAACCGCGTCACGCTGTCATTGGACACATCCGGCGATAGCCTGCACAAACGCGGCCATAAAGAAGCTGTTGGCAAAGCCCCAATGCGCGAAACCCTCGCGTCGCTGTTTCTCAGGCAGGCGGGGTATACGGGCGCCGAGCCTGTCCTCGATCCGTTATGCGGCTCTGGCACGTTCCCGATTGAAGCCGCCGAGATCGCGCATAACCTGCAACCCGGCCGCTCCCGCAGATTTGCCTTCGAGAATCTTACAGGGTTTGACGCGGCTGTTTTCGAGGCGATGCGCCGCCCTGCCACGCCTCTCAAAGGACCAAAGACCTTCTTTGGCTCCGACCGCGACCCAGGCGCTGTGCGCATGGCCAGGGCGAATGCCGAACGAGCCTTTGTCAGCAACGTTTGCACCTTTGACAACCACAGCCTGACCGACGCACGCCCGCCAGACGGCCCTCCGGGTCTTGTGATCACCAACCCGCCCTATGGGGGGCGGATCGGAAACAAACATATGCTGCATGGCCTCTATGCCAGTTTGGGCGACACGCTGCGCAGCCATTTTCCCGGCTGGCGCGTGGCAGTGATCACCTCAGAGCCGTCGCTTGCCAAATCCACGGGCCTGCCGTTCAAGCCAAAATCCGCCCCCGTGCCGCATGGCGGGTTGAAAATCTGGCTGTTTCAAACAGATGCGCTTTAGAACGGGCTAGGCAAGCCAGTCGGCCACATGGCGCAGTTCTGGCCGGAAATAGGCGATGATACGGGCAGTATCGGGGGCTCCGCCTCTCCAAGGTGCCACGCCATGCAGTGCCAGACGATGGATCAAGTAGGCCTCGCCCGGCACCGCGTGGACAGTGACGCGCCGGCAGGTTTCAAAACATGTGCGCCGTGCCTGCTGATAGATATCCGTAAGATCTACATCGCCCCAATTTGTAGCGTCAACGCCACTCAGGGCTTCAGCAAACGCCGCACGCATCACAAGATGGCTGCCTTCCCAAACGACCATCGGGCTGGCCTCAGGTGAGGTCTCATTCAGCGGCAAGCCAAGGACAAATCCATGCGCTTCGCGCAAATGCCTGCGACGCTCAGAGCCTTCCGGCAATAGCCCGTCCACATGGGCTGCATCGCGGTCGCGTCGAAATCGAAAGGCGCTGACGCTTTCTCCGGCCATCTCGCGCGGGTAGCCGGGATAGATCACCGAGATCTGTGCGCGGTCCCAGTGCTGCGACCCAAACCGCGTTTCGACAAACTCCGCTGCCGCGCCGCTGAACTTCGGCCCACCGGGCACCGCACCACGCGCATCATTGGGCAGCGCGTTCACCCCGGCAAACCAGGTTCCGCCACAACGCAACCAGTTGGCAACCCAGTCAGGGTCCTGGCTTACGCGCAATGCCTCTGGCAAGGCCGCCTCGACCCATCCCGCTACAGAGCTGTCAAAGGGAAACCGGCACCAGCCGAGCCGGTCAAACGCTGCGTCCGGGTTCATTGCGCGGCATAGGCGGAGGTGTCGACAAAGCTTATAGCCTGCTCCACCAATTCTGGCCCTGCGCCCGGCTTAGCAACCCCGTCGGACAGGCAACGACGCCATGCACGGGCGCCAGGTCGTCCGGCAAACAGCCCCAGCATATGCCGCGTCACCTGATGCAAGCGGCCGCCGGCGCTCAGATGCGCCTCGATATAGGGCAACATCGCGCGGGCAGCCTGCGCGGCATTGCTCAACGGGTCAGGTTGAGCAAAAACCATGCTATCCGCCTGCCCCAGAATATCCCATGGCTGATGGTAGGCTGCCCGGCCGATCATCACGCCGTCCAAGACGTCAAGATGCGCCGTCGCCGCCTCGATCGTCGCCAAACCGCCATTCAGCGAGATATGCATATCGCCAAATTCGGCCTTCATCCGGTGCACCAGATCATAGTCCAGCGGTGGAATGTCTCTGTTTTCCTTCGGGCTCAGGCCCTGCAGCCATGCTTTGCGGGCATGGATGGACACGCGTCTGACGCCTGCATCCCGGATACGCGTCAGGAAATCCGGCAGCACGATGGAGGGGTCTTGGTTATCCACTCCGATGCGACATTTCACTGTCACCTCAACGGGTTGCTCAGCGATCATCGCCGCAACACACTCTGCAACCAAAGCAGGTTGCTCCATCAAAACTGCGCCAAAGCAACCCGATTGCACCCTATCCGAGGGACAGCCCACATTCAGGTTGATCTCGTCATATCCGCGATCCGCCCCAATTTTGGCAGCCTCTGCCAACTCTGTCGGGTCCGAGCCGCCAAGTTGCAAGGCCACCGGGTGCTCTGCCGCGTCGTAATCCAGCAAATGCACGGCACCGCCACGCACCAATGCAGGCGCAGTCACCATCTCGGTGTACAGCAGTGTGTGGCGCGACAGTTGACGGTGAAAGAACCGGCAATGCCGGTCTGTCCAATCCATCATCGGCGCAACAGAAAGCCGTGCGGCTTGGGTGGCGAGGGTCTTGGTCATGCGCCTGCAGGTAGCATCGCCGCGCCCTCTTTGAAAGGGCTTGAAGGGACTGGCGACGCTGTGCAACTTGCCGCTTGAGCCACTTCGGAGACCGCAATGCCGCATCCCCTCATCAGCCAAGATCATATAGATGCTTATCAGCGCGACGGAGTTGTGTTGATCAAGGGCCTTTTTGCCGATCACGTCGAGACCATCCGCGACGGAATCGAGCTCAACATGGCCGAGCCCGGTCCCTATGCCGCCGAAAACTTGACAGATGCCGAGGCCGGACGGTTTTTTGACGATTACTGCAACTGGCAGCGTATCCCCGCCTTCGAGCAGGTGATCCGCGACAGCCCCGCCGCACACGTGGCGGCAGAGCTGATGGGGTCGCGCAGGGCCCAATTGTTTCACGACCACGTTCTGGTCAAGGAACCCGGTACCTCGAAAGCAACCCCGTGGCACTCGGACGGGCCCTATTACTTTGTCTCAGGACGACAAAACGTCTCGTTCTGGGCGCCGGTTGACCCCGTTCGCGCGGCCTCCCTACGATGCGTGGCCGGGTCGCATAAGTGGGCCAAGCCGGTTTTGCCTACACGTTGGTTGGCGCAAACCGCGTTTTATCCCAATGAGGACGATTACATCCCAGTCCCAGACCCGGATGCGGAAGGCATGGACATTCGCGAATATGACATGGACCCCGGCGACGCCGTGGCGTTTCATTTCAACACCTTACATGGCGCGCGTGGCAATCAGTCCGACACGCGCAGGCGGGCCTTCTCGCTCAGGCTTGTTGGCGATGACGCACAATATACGGAACGCCCCGGCCCCACATCGCCCCCCTTCCCCGGACACGGCATGGCGCAAGATGCGCGGCTGCGGGAGGATTGGTTTCCGGTGATTTACAGCGCTTAAACACCGCTGGTTTGGCCCAAAACAGGCTAGGCCCGTCCTGAAAACGTGTTTTGACTCGCCATTCCGCGCCTGTTTATCCTTGAAAACAAGGGAAGAGAGTAGCGAAGACAACGAATGTACAGGCTGAATACGGTTCTTACTGTGGCGCTTGCGCTTGGCATCGCTGCGCCTGCTGCGGCGCAAGACCAAGACGTGATCGAGGCAGCGCGGGTGACACTCGCGGGCATTCAGAACGACTCCTTCAGTAAAAACCGGGAGATCTGCGGGCTAATCGGTCGCAACGCTCAAGGCAATCTGGTGGTCACAAGGCCCCGCAAAGGAAGCGCCGACGGGTGCCGCCCCCGGTCGTTCTTCATTTTCCGCGATATCGAGGTGCTGGCCTCCTACCACACCCATGGTGCCCATATTCCAGGCGAGACGGTCGAGGTGCCTTCTACCTATGATCTGGACGCGGATGCCGAGGAAGGCATTTATGGTTTTGTCTCCACACCGGGCGGGCGGTTTTGGATCATTGAACCGGAAAAAGATCGGGTCAGGATGTTGTGCGGAATGGGATGCCTGCCGCGCGACCCAAATTATGACGTCGCGTCAAGTGAGCAGCTAAAGGCTGTGTACACTGGCGCGGAGCTTGAACAACGGGAGGCCGGGGGTTGACGCGATGCTGCCAATCTCCACATTATCCAACGAGTTCTGGGGAGAACCGCTAATATGAAGACGCTTACGCTAACAGCATTGTTGACGGCACTTTCTATCGCACCGGCGGCCCATGCGGGCAATGGAGTGCTTAGTCAGGAGCTGATCAATATCGCGCGCAAGAGCCTTGCTTCCATTCAGAACCAATCCTTTACGTCACAGCGCGAATATTGTGGCCTAATTGGCAAGACAACCGCAGGAGAGCTGGTTGTCTCTCCCGCCCGACGCGGTCGCACCAGCGGTTGCAACGAGCGCGGCTTCTCGGATCGCTCGATCACGCCTGTGGCCTCTTACCACACGCATGGGTCCTATCACGCAGATGCGGATAGCGAAGTGCCATCCACGGACGACGTGGATATGGACCACCACCAAGGCGTGTTCGGCTTCGTTGCCACGCCCGGCGGGCGGTTTTGGGTGATTGATCACCGTTCACGCACAGCCAAGCAAATCTGCGGCATGGGCTGCCTGCCGTCTGATCCGATGTTCAACAAGGGCATGGCCGGGGAGATACCGACGCATCTAACCCGCCGCCAGATGGCGCAGCGTGAAGGTTTGGGCGGCCCACGTCACCTCCGCGCCCGCGCTCTAGCTGAGAATTGATCGCATCTAGATTGACTTATTGAGAATCGTTCTCATATTGTGTGGAGACAACCCGCAATCTGAGGTCTTTTCATGCGTTATCTGATGCTATGCGCCCTTATGGCCTTTGGGTCACCCGCCCTTGCGGAGGACAAATTCAAGGCCGTTACCACCTTCACCGTGATTGCCGACATGGCCCGCAACGTGGCCGGTGACGTTGCGGTGGTCGAAAGCATCACAAAGCCCGGCGCTGAAATTCACAACTACGCCCCCACCCCGCGCGATATCGTCAAGGCGCAGGATGCTGACCTCATCCTGTGGAACGGGCTGAACCTTGAGCTGTGGTTCGAGCAGTTTTTCCGCAATCTGCGCGATGTGCCCTCTGCCGTCGTCTCCGAAGGGGTGGAGCCGATGGGCATCACCCAAGGCCCCTATAACGGCAAGCCCAACCCACATGCCTGGATGTCGGTCGATGCGGCGCAAATCTATGTCGATAACATCGTTGCCGCTTTTGCCGAGCATGACCCAGAGAATGGTGACACCTACCGCGCCAATGGCGAGGCCTATAAGGCCCGTATTCTTGCGGAGCTTGGCCCCTTGAAAGAAGCGCTCGCCGCGGTGCCGGAGGAAGAACGCTGGCTGGTCACCTCAGAGGGCGCGTTTTCCTACCTCGCACGGGATTTGAGGCTGAAAGAGCTGTATCTCTGGCCAATCAACGCCGATCAGCAAGGCACGCCCAGCCAGGTTCGCAACGTCATCGACACGGTACGGGCCAACAATATCAAGGTGGTTTTCTCGGAATCGACCGTCTCTTCTGATCCGGCTGAACAGGTCGCACGAGAAACTGGTGCGCGCTATGGCGGCGCGCTTTATGTCGACAGTCTCAGCGCTGAAGACGGCCCGGTCCCCACCTATCTCGACTTGCTGCGTGAAACCGTCAGCATCATCGCTGAAGGGTTGACCAAGTGAGCCAACCTGGCCTGATCGCGCGCGACATCACCGTCACCTACCGCAACGGTCACACTGCGCTGCGCGACGCCTCATTTGAGCTGCCCACCGGTACGATTGCGGCCCTCGTGGGCGTGAACGGCTCGGGTAAATCGACGCTCTTCAAGGCGATCATGGGTTTTGTGCCGACAGCCTCCGGCGAGATCAGCGTGCTGGGCGGCAGCGTCAAAGATGCGTTGAAAAGCAATGTGGTAGCCTACGTTCCTCAAGCGGAGGAGGTTGATTGGTCCTTCCCGGTACTGGTCGAAGACGTGGTGATGATGGGCCGCTACGGCCATATGGGCTTTTTGCGCATCGCGAAGCCTGCCGACCACCGCGCAGTCGAAGAAGCACTGGACCGCGTCGGCATGTCCGAATTTCGCAAACGCCAAATTGGCGAATTGTCCGGTGGACAGAAAAAACGCGTCTTTCTGGCACGCGCCTTGGCGCAAGACAGCCGGGTGATCTTGCTTGATGAGCCCTTTACCGGCGTTGACGTGCAGACCGAGGACGAGATCATCGACCTGTTGCGCGCCATGCGTGACGAAGGGCGGGTGATGCTGGTCTCGACCCATAACCTTGGCTCCGTCCCCGAGTTTTGCGATCGCACCATTTTGATCAAGGGCACCGTGCTGGCCCATGGCCCGACGGAGGAGATCTTCACCTCCAAAAACCTCGAACGCGCCTTTGGCGGCGTGCTGCGGCACTTCGTGATGCAAGGTGCCGATCTGCATGATGATGACGAGGATAAGCGCCGTCTGACTGTCATCTCCGACGACGAGCGGCCTTTCGTGATTTACGATCATCACGACGAGGATGAAGAGGAAAAGAGCGATGCAGACGCTTCTTGAGCCCTTCGCCTATAGCTACATGCTCAACGCGATGTGGGTCTCTGCTTTGGTCGGGGCCGTTTGCGCTTTTTTGTCGGCATATCTGATGCTTAAGGGCTGGTCTTTAATCGGCGACGCGCTGTCTCACTCCATCGTTCCGGGTGTCGCCGGGGCCTATATGCTGGGGCTGCCCTTTGCCTTGGGTGCGTTCTTCGCGGGCGGTTTGGCTGGGGCCGCGATGCTGTTTCTGAACCAGCGCACGGGGCTAAAGGAAGACGCCATAATAGGCCTGATCTTCACCTCGTTTTTTGGGCTGGGCCTATTCATGGTGTCGCTGTCGCCTAGCTCGATCAACATTCAGACCATTATCCTTGGCAACATCCTTGCGATCTCCCCATCAGACATCATCCAGCTGGCGCTGATCGGGTTCGTGTCGCTGGGCATCCTGCTGGTCAAGTGGAAAGACCTGATGGTCACCTTCTTCGACGAAAGCCACGCTCGGTCCATTGGCTTGAACCCGGACCGGCTAAAGCTGCTGTTCTTCACCCTGCTCAGCGCCTGCACCGTGGCCGCCCTGCAGACCGTCGGCGCGTTTCTGGTGATCGCTATGGTGGTCACCCCCGGTGCCACCGCATATCTGCTGACAGACCGCTTCCCGCGCCTGCTGATGGTATCCGTGGCCATTGGCGCCCTGACCTCGTTCTTTGGCGCCTATATCAGCTATTTTCTTGACGGGGCCACGGGCGGCGTCATCGTCTGCCTGCAGGCCGTGGTCTTCGGGCTGGCCTTCCTGTTCGCGCCAAAACACGGCATGCTCGCCTCCCGCAAACGCGCGGGGGAGGCCGCGTGATGGAAGACCTGCTTCTGCCCTTCCAATTCCCCTTCATGCGAGACGCCTTCGTCATCACGATGATGCTGGCCGTGCCTGCAGCGCTTTTGTCCTGCTTTCTTGTTCTGAAAGGCTGGTCCCTAATGGGCGACGCCATCAGCCACGCGGTGCTGCCGGGTGTGGTCATCGCCTATGTGATCGGCATCCCTCTGGTGATCGGGGCTTTCGTGGCGGGCATGGCGTGTGCCTTGCTAACCGGCTGGATTGACGAGAATTCCCGCGTGAAACGCGACACGGTGATGGGCGTTGTGTTCTCTGCAATGTTCGGGCTGGGCATCGTTCTTTACACCAAGGTTGAGAGCGACGTGCATCTAGATCATATCCTCTTTGGCAACATGCTGGGCGTGGGGCCTACGGATCTTTGGCTCACCGGCGTGATTGCGGTGGGCGTTACCATTCTGCTGCTCGTGTTCTGGCGCGATTTGTTGCTGCATGCCTTTGATGAGCAGCAAGCCCGCGCCTTGGGCCTCAATGTCCGCTGGCTGCATTTCGGCCTCTTGGCGATCATTTCCCTGACCGTGGTGGCCGCATTGAAAGCGGTTGGCATCATCCTGGCAATTGCTTTCCTTGTCGGCCCCGGCGCTGTGGCTTTCCTGATCACCCGGCGCTTCGGTCAGATGCTCTTTGCTGCAGTTAGCGTAGCCGTTTTTTCAAGCTTTTCAGGCATCTATCTGAGCTTCTTCATAGACAGCGCCCCTGCGCCAACGATTGTTTTGATCCTGTCCGCGCTGTTTGTTCTGACATTTTTGAAGGTGTCGTGGGCGGCGCGCACAGCTTAGGGCTTTGCCAGACTGTCGGTTTTGCCTAAAGCTACGCCCATGAACAGATACCCCCGTGATATGCGCGGCTACGGCCCGACCCCGCCTGATCCCAGCTGGCCCAATGGCGCGAAAATCGCCGTCCAGATCGTGATGAACTACGAAGAAGGTGGCGAGAACAACATCCTGCATGGCGACAAAGCTTCCGAGGCGTTCTTGTCAGAGATCGTAGGGGCGAGTGCTTGGGATGCGCAGCGGCATTGGAACATGGAATCGATCTATGAATACGGTGCCCGCGCCGGGTTCTGGCGTTTGCATCGTTTGCTCAAGGACCTCCCCATTACCGTTTACGGTGTCGCCACCGCCTTGGCCCGCTCGCCCGAACAGGTCGCTGCCATGCAGGAGGCGCAGTGGGAGATTGCCAGCCACGGGCTGAAATGGATTGAGTACAAGGACTTCACAGAAGACGAGGAACGCGACCACCTGCAACAGGCCATCGCCCTGCACCGCGAGGTGACAGGCGAGCGGCCACGCGGCTGGTATACGGGCCGGTGCTCCGACCACACGTTGAAGCTGGTGGCAGAAGAAGGCGGCTTTGCCTATTGCGCCGACAGCTACGCCGACGACCTGCCGTACTATGAGCGGATCGGCAGGCATGATCAGCTGGTGGTGCCCTATACGCTCGATTGCAACGACATGCGCTTTGCCACCCCGCAAGGATTCAATTCGGGCGATCAGTTCGAAACCTATCTGCGCGACAGCTTTGATGCGCTTTATGCGGAGGGCGTGGACGGTGCGCCCAAGATGATGTCCGTCGGGCTGCATTGCCGCCTTGTGGGCCGCCCCGGACGCGTTCAAGCCTTGCGGCGGTTTCTCGATTATGTGCGCGGCCACGAGGGCGTGTGGTTCGCCACCCGCGAAGAGATCGCAGATCATTGGCGCAAGACCCATCCCCCTGCCCCACGAACGCGACCTTCACTGATGGAAAAGCAAACTTTCACAGAGACTTACGGCGGCGTCTTCGAGCACTCCCCATGGGTCGCAGAACGTGCCTGGGATCTCGAGTTAGGCCCCGCTCACGACAGTGCCGCCGGGCTTCATGCGGCAATGGTCCGCGTGTTTCGCGCAGCCCCGTCTGCGGACCGACTTGAAGTTCTGGATGCCCACCCGGACCTCGCAGGCAAGTTGGCGGCGGCCAAACGCCTGACCAAGGAAAGCGCATCAGAGCAGGCCTCCGCCGGGCTGGACGCGCTGACAGATGCGGAACGGGCCACGTTCACCCAGATGAACGAGGATTACATCACCAAGCATGGCTTTCCGTTCATCATTGCTGTGCGTGACAACACCAAGGCCTCGATCATGAAAGCCTTTCTGCGGCGTATCAACAACACCAGCGAGGATGAGTTCCAAGAGGCCTGCACGCAGGTGGAACGTATCGCCTTTCACCGCCTCACCGACATGCTCCCGGACGCTTAGCCATAAGGACGTCGGATTATAGCAGCTACGAAACGCGGGGAGTTTTTCGTGTCTCAGCGCCTTGGTTTTGTCCAGAATCACGGTTAGGCAGACGTCGAATGACGCGGGCCAGATAACAAGGAATTGTGTGACATGCTAAGCTGTTTCAAAAGCTACGACGTACGCGGCAAACTGGGTGAAGAGCTCAACACCGATATCGCCTACAAGATCGGACGCGGCTTTGCGATCGCCATGACGCCTGGGACCGTCGTGATTGGTTATGACGTGCGCCCCACATCGCCTGAATTGGCTGAGGCCCTGTCCAGAGGTCTGCGGGACGAAGGTGTTGACGTGATCGACATTGGTCTTTGCGGCACGGAAGAGGTCTATTTCGCGACCACGCATCTAAATGCCGGCGGCGGGTTGATGGTGACTGCGTCCCACAACCCGATTGACTATAACGGCATCAAAATGGTGCGGGAGGGCTCCCGCCCTATTTCAGCTGCAGATGGTTTGGGCGATATCTCTATTCTGTGTGAGCATGACGCCTTTGGCGACATCAAAGAACAGGGCAGCTACACCAAGCAGGACCCGCGCGACGCCTATGCGGAGCGTGTTGTTTCCTTTGTCGACATGGATGCGCTGAAACCGATGAAGATCGTCGTCAATGCCGGCAATGGGGTGGCCGGGCCGTCCTTTGATGTGATCGCGGACAAGCTGGCCAAGGCAGGCGCACCGTTTGAGTTCATCCGGCACAACCACGCGCCCGATGGAGGCTTTCCAAACGGCATCCCCAACCCGCTATTGCCTGAAAACCGCTCGCAAACCGCTGAGCGCGTGATTGCGGAAGGCGCTGCAATGGGTGTGGCGTGGGACGGCGACTTTGACCGCTGCTTCTTCTTTGACGAAACCGGCGCCTTTGTGGATGGCGAGTATGTTGTTGGGCTTCTGGCCTCCGCCTTCTTGCCAAAATACCCCGGTGCCAAGATCATCCACGACCCGCGTGTGATCTGGGCGCTACTGGACCTTGTGGCGAGCGGCGACGGGGAGGCTGTGGTCTCTCAGTCCGGGCATTCTCATATCAAAGCGAAAATGCGCGAAGTGGACGCGGTCTATGGCGGCGAGATGTCGGCGCATCACTATTTCCGCGACTTCATGTATTGCGACAGCGGCATGATCCCGTGGCTTTTGGTGGCCGAACACATGTGCCGCACCGGTCGGACCCTGTCTGATCTGGTGGCCGACATGCAGGCGCGCTTCCCGTCCTCGGGAGAGATCAATTTCAAACTGGCCGACAAACAGCCTGCCATCGACGCGTTTGAGGCGGCTTATACTGCGCAAGCCAAGGACGTCGACCGGCTGGACGGCGTGTCGCTTGATATGGGCGACTGGCGGGTGAACCTGCGTCAGTCCAACACTGAACCGGTGCTGCGCCTGAACGTAGAGACCAAGGGCGACCGCAACCTGTTGAAGGCAAAGGTCGAGGAGATCAGCGCCTTGATCACCAGCGCCTGACAAATCTTAAGAAATCGCCCTATTGCCTATGTTTTAAAGAGGTTTCGCATACGAAACCTTCTTGGCTAAGTGGCTGAATGCACCCTGATCCTGCCGCCAAGAAGCGGCATTGCGACCGCGATGGCTTAGATTAAAAGGTTAACGATGACCGCGTCTTAGCCGCGCAGCTCGGCCACGAGATCGCGCATCTGGTCCAGTTCAATTGCGCCGGGGATCAGTTGATCCTCGAACACGAATGCAGGGGTGCCGTTGACGCCCAACTCTTGCGCCAATTGCCGACTGGTCTCAAAATGTGCGTCGATGATGGCGCTTTGCATATCGGCCATCAGTACCTCGACATCCATTCCCAGATCATCTGCCACGCTGAGCACAGTGGCCTGCGAGGCACGGCCCGGGTTGGCCATCATTGCGTTGTGAAATTCTTCGTACTTGCCTTGGTTGCGTGCAGCGAGCGAGGCACGGGCGGCAAATTCGCTTTCTTCGCCAAGGATCGGCCATTCGCGCATGACGACGCGGATGTTGTCATCGCCTTCAATCAGTTCCTTGACCGACGGATAGACCCGACGGCAGTAGCTGCAATTGTAGTCAAAGAACTCCACGACGGTGATGTCGCCATCCGGGTTGCCCAGCACTTCGGCGTTTGGGTCATTGTGCAGCGCCCCGATCTGGCGTTGCAGCGCTTCGGCGGTGGCCGCTTCCTGCGCGGCCACTTCCTGCTCGCGCAGCAGCTCGATGGCTTCGCGGATAATCTCGGGATTTTCGCGGATCGTATCCAACACCAAGGCGCGCACGGCAGCCTCGTCCAGCTCTTGCGCCTGAAGAGATGCAGGCAAACACAACGCCAAAGCGGTTGCGGCAGAAAGGGCGAATTTGAACATGAGCAACCTATCAGAGTTGGCGTGAATTTGAGTTGCGCCGACCCTGCGGGTTAGCCCCGCGATTGTCAAACCGAGACGTGATCACAGGACGGTGAAATACCCCTATATTTCTTGCCTTCACGCCTATGTTGATTGACGGTCCACCTACCCTGTCGCAAGACAGCCCTCCCCGCGCATCTGATGCGCATTGCAACGAGACCGTCGAGACCTCGCATGATGCACCTGCCCCGCCTCAGCCACCTGTTCGCGCGTCTTTGCTTGATGCTGTGCCTCTTGGTGACAGCTGTGACGGCACATGCTGGCAGCTCGCCTGCATACGTGAGCGACCGTATCACCGCGCGCCTGATCACGGCAGAAAACGGCGTGGCCCCGGAAGCCAAAAGCATTTCTGCAGCAATTGAAGTGACGCTGGCCGAGGGTTGGAAAACCTATTGGCGCGCGCCGGGCGCTGTCGGCTACCCGATGGAGCTGGACTGGTCCGGCTCCGTCAACCTGTCCGACCACGAGCTGCTATGGCCCGCGCCCAAACGTTTCTCGGCATTCGAGATCGAGAATTACGGCTATGAAAGCGCCGTTACCTTTCCGTTGCGCCTTGCGCTGGACACTCCCGGCGACGACCTGATCTTGAAGACAGACATCAACATGCTGGTCTGCGCAGAAATCTGCGTGCCGGAGCTGTTCACCTTGTCGATGGTACTGCCCAAAGGCATCCAGATCGACCGCGACGCAGGGGCGTTGATTGCAGAGGCTGCTGCCAAGGTGCCTGTAGCGTCTGACCTGAGCGATATCGCGGTTACAAGCGCGGCGTTGCAAAGCGAACGGAGCATGCTTGAGGTTGTCGTGGAGAGTGACACGCCGTTCCGCGACCTGTCGGTGATCCCCGATATGGGGCTCGATGCGAGCTTTGGGCCACCGGATATTGCTCTATCAAACGGCGGAAAGACCGCGCATGTGCGCTTTGACGTTCTGGCCACGCCTGAAACTATGCCGCCCTTGCAACTGGTCGTGACAGATGGCGCCCGCGCCGCGAGCTTTGCACCTGAGCTGGGTGACCGGATCAGTGCGCCGTCGGCGGGCAGCGGACTGGCGTGGTTTTTCCTCTTGGCGTTTATCGGCGGGGTGATCCTCAATGTGATGCCCTGCGTCTTGCCGGTCCTTACGATCAAATTTGCCTCTGCGCTGAAGGCTCGCGACCAGAGCCCGGGCCGGGTGCGGGCAGGCTTCCTGATGTCCGCCCTTGGGGTCTTGTCATTCATGTGGGCGCTGGCCTTGGTGCTGCTGGCAATCCGCGCGGGTGGCGGCTCAATCGGCTGGGGCATCCAGTTCCAGAACCCGTATTTCCTGACGGTGATGGTCACCATCGTGACGTTGTTTGCCGCCAATCTCTTTGGCCTGTTCGAAATCAATCTGCCACAAAGCTGGAACACCAAGATGGCTGGCAATGGCGCTTCCAAAGGGCTGGGCGGCGATTTCTGGACGGGGGCGCTGGCTGCCGTTTTGGCGACGCCCTGTTCGGCACCCTTTCTTGGCACCTCGATCACCTTTGCACTGGCGGGCTCTGCCATGCAGGTGCTGGTGATCTTCACGGCGCTCGGGCTCGGGCTCGCGCTGCCCTATCTGCTGGTGGCCCTTTGGCCGCAGGCGGTGCGGGCCCTGCCCAAACCGGGCGCTTGGATGAACAAGGTCCGCTTCATCATGGGGCTTTTGCTGCTGGGCACCGCAGTCTGGCTGTTGAGCGTCATCCTGGGTGTGACCGGCGGCACGGCGACAGCGCTGATCGCCCTTTTCCTGCTGGGCATGCTTGCTGTGTTGGCCTTCTGGTCAAAAGCCCGCCCGCTTGCAATCGCGGGTCTGGCAGCAGCGGCGTTGATTGTCCCGATGGTGACCACAGCCCCCGCACCAACTGCGATGGCGGGCAGCTCTGATTGGGTGACATTCGCGCCAGAGCAGATCGCGGCGGAAGTGAATTCAGGTCAAATTGTCTTTGTCGATATCACCGCTGATTGGTGCCTCACGTGCAAGGCCAACAAATCACTTGTGCTAGACCGCGACGCCATCGTGGAGGCGCTTGGGGCCGACGATGTCACGCCGATGATCGGCGACTGGACCCGGCCTGATGAGACCATCCTGAGCTATCTCAAGAAGCATGGGCGCTACGGCATTCCGTTCAACATCGTCTACGGTCCGGGCGCCCCTGACGGCATCGCCTTGCCTGAGCTGTTGAGCAAGGAAAGCGTGCTTGACGCCTTGGCCAAAGCGCGGGGCTAGTTGCTGCCGCTAAGCTGCGCGAGGCCGTTCTCTACCATCGTGCGACGCGGGTCATCTGCGGGCAGATCAGCTACCAAAGGCTCCGCCCCGCGAAGCGCCGCCAAGGCCCGATCTTCCTGACCCAGCACCATTAGCGCTCGGGTCAATTGCAACCAGCCGTCAAGATCATCCGGCTCGTCTTGCAGTCGCGCTTCGAGCCCGTCGACCATTGATTGAATAAACGCCGCGCGTTCCTCGACTGACAGCCCTTCTGCCGCCTCGATATCTTCTTGTGACGGGCCACGGCGCTCAGGGATGTCTGGCAGGCCTACAGGCTCCAGCCCAAGACGTTCGCCCATCTGGTTTGCGGTCGTAAGGAAGGTCGGCATCCACGGCGCGGGCTGGCCCTCTTGCGCGATACGCTCAAGCAGCATGGCGCGGGCGTCGGCGGTATTGCCCTCCTGCTCCATGGCTATGGCGCTATAGAACGTTGCGGCCGGGTTGGTTGGATCAAGCTCGGACGCCCGGTCGATGGCGCGCCGGGCCAGTGGCGTGACTGCGCCGCTTTCAGCGGAGATCAGCGCCTCGGCATATTGCGACCATGTGGCCGATGTCGCGTCCGGACGTTCCACGATCTGGGCGAAGGCGTCTGCCGCCAGACTCGGGCGGCCCATGTTCATATAGGTGGTGGCCAAAAGCTCCCATCCACGGGTTTCCCCGCCCTTGGGGTCTTCTTCCAAACGGCTGCGCAGCTCAGTCACGAGGGCTTGCAATTGGCGGGCATCGTCCTGCTCCTGCCCGCGCTCCGCAAACGGCACAGAGGGTATCTGCGGCGCGCCGACCTGCCAGTAGAGCGCAAAGCCTGCAAGCGGGACGATCAACGCGGCAATCAGAACAGCCGCGCGGCCAGAAGCGCTGTGCTTCACCTCCGGGCGTTCCGTCGTGGCAAGCATGCGGCGCTTGATCTCGACCTGGGCGGCGCGGCCTTCCTCTGCGGTGATCAGACCGCGTTCCGTGTCGCGTTCCACCTCGGCAAGCTGGTCTTCGTAGATCGCCATGGCCTTGCTGCTGCGGCCTGACTGCGCTGTGCTTTCTTTGCCAAGCGGCCACAAGGTTCCAATGATAACGCAGGCGGCCATCAGGGCGAAAAGAACCCAAAGCATCACGGGATATCCTTTTTGCGCAGCGCGTCAAGACGGGCTTGTTCTTCTGGTGTCAGCGATGGGGTCATCTGGCCCCGCTTGCTGCGCAGCGCCATGAAAACGGCGAGAAAGCCAAGGGCCAGAATGACGAAAGGCCCGAGCCAGAGCGCGTAGGTGGAAGGCCGCCAAGGCGGGTTGAACAGGACAAAATCGCCGTAGCGGGCAACAAGATATTCGAACACCTCGTCATTGGTGTCCCCGGCCACGAGCCGTTCCCGGATGATCAGGCGTAGGTCGCGGGCGACGCCCGCGTTCGAGCTGTCAATCGGCTCGTTCTGGCAGACAACGCAGCGCACTTCGGCGCTGATTTCGCGGGCGCGTTCTTCAAGGACAGGGTCGTCCAGCACCTCGTCAGGTTCCACCGCAAAAAGCGGTGCGGCCAGCAGGCAGAGGATCAGGGCGAGACGTTTCATTGCGAGGCTTTCGCGGCGTCGAGCGCCTCTTGGAAGCGGCGCTGGCCGTCACCGACCACGGGGCCGGGAAAGCGGTGCAGCACGATGCCGTCATTGCTCACGATAAAGGTCTCGGGCACGCCCGTGACACCCCATTCGATCCCAGCGCGACCGGAAAAGTCGGAGCCGATCAGCTCATAGGGATTGCCAAGCTCTTCCAGCCAATCGGCAGCGGCGGCGGGCTGGTCTTTGTAGTTGATCGCCACGATACGCAGGTCTTGGTCCTGTCCCATCCGGGTCAGGATTGGATGTTCGGCCCTGCACGGTCCACACCAGCTGGCGAAGACATTCACGAGGGTCAGCCCCTGCCCTTTCAGATCGGCAGTGGTCAGACCCGGCGTGTCGACCCCGTCGATTGGCTCAAGCGCGAACTCCGGCACGGGTTGCGAGACCAGTGCCGACGGGATGGAGGATGGGTTGAAGTCGGGCTTTGTCAGAAAGTAGCCGGCCACAGCCACGAAAATGACGACGAGGCCCAGCAGGGTGAGCGGAAAAATGCGGTTCATTTCGACCTACTCCGCAGGGGTGGCATTGATAGGTGCCGCGCGGCGCGGCGCACCGACGCGCAGGCGGCGATCCGACAGCGACAGCGCGCCACCCAGCACCAGCATGACAGAACCAAGCCAGAGGAAGTTGACCAGCGGCTCGTGGATCAAACGCAAGGTCCAGAGGCCTTCCGTATTTTCCGCCGCAGGTTCCGCGATGGAGACGTAGAGATCGCCCGCCAACGTCTGGCGAATGTCACTTTCCGTCGTGGTGGCTTGAGCCACCGGATATACACGGCGTTCTGGAAACAGCTGGGTCACGAAAGCGCCGTCACGGGTCACGTTGAGCGTGGCCACCTGTGCGATGTAATTGGGACCCTGCACCTGCTCGACGCCCTCAAAGGTCACCTTGAAACCGGCAATGGGCACGGTTGTTCCGGGCTCTGCAAAACTGACCGTGTCGGTTTTCCACGCGCTTGCGCCAATCGCTCCGACCATCAGCACGGCGAGACCCAGATGCGCCATGCTCATGCCATGGGCTGCGCGAGGCTGGCGCTTGATCCGCGCCCAAGCGCCGCTTTGGGTCAGCTTCACCCGGCGGGCCCAATCTTGTATCGTGGCGCCGATAAGCCAAAGCGCGATGCCCATGGAGATGACCGCCAGAAGCGGGCCACCTTCGGCAATCCATGCCACAACCAGCGTGCCTACCAGCACGGTGATGCCAACCCATTTCAGCCGTGCCAAAACACCCGGCAGATCGGCGCGTTTCCAGCTGAGATGCGGGCCCAGCCCCATGACGATGATCAACGGCAGGGTAATCGGAATGAAGGAGGCGTTGAAGAATGGCGGCCCGACGGAGATTTTCTCCCCCGTGATGGCCTCCAGAAAGAGCGGGTAGAGCGTGCCGAACAGCACCGTGGCGCAGGCTGTGGCGATGAGCAGGTTGTTGATCAACAAACCTGCCTCGCGGGAGATCGGCGCAAAAAGCCCGCCGCCCTCCATTGCTGGCGCGCGCCACGCAAAAAGCGCCAGTGAACCGATGATGGACACCGCCAGAAGCGCGAGGATGTAGACGCCACGCTCAGGATCAACGGCGAACGCATGAACAGATGTCAGCAGGCCTGAGCGGACAATGAAGGTCCCAAGAAGCGACAGCGAGAAGGTCAGAATTGCCAGAAGGATCGTCCAGGCTTTGAACGTGTCGCGTTTCTCAGTGACGATGGCCGAATGCAGCAGCGCTGTGCCCGCCAGCCACGGCATGAAGGAGACGTTTTCGACGGGATCCCAGAACCACCAGCCGCCCCAGCCCAGCTCGTAATACGCCCACCATGAGCCAAGCGCGATGCCCCCTGTCAGCGCCATCCAAGCCGCCAAGGTCCACGGGCGCACCCAGCGTGCCCAAGCGGGGTCAACGCGGCCCTCAATCAGGGCAGCTACGGCAAACGAGAAGACAATCGAGAAGCCGACATAACCGATATAGAGGAGCGGCGGATGGATCGCCAAACCGAAATCCTGCAAGAGCGGGTTGAGGTCTTGCCCGTCCAGCGGCGGCGGGAACACCCGGTCGAACGGGTTCGAGGTCAGGATCATGAAGCTGAGAAAACCCACCGATATCCAGGCCTGCACCGAGAGCGTCCGCGCTTTCAGGGCCAGCGGGATATTTGTGGCCATCACCGCGACGGCCGCGCCGAACAGCGCGAGGATGAGCACCCATAAGAGCAACGAGCCCTCGTGGCTGCCCCACGTGCCTGCGACCTTGTAGAGCATGGGTTTCAGGGAATGTGAGTTCTCCACCACGTTGCGCACAGTGAAGTCGCTGACCACGAATGCATGCATCAAGGCCCCGAAGGCGAAGATCAGCAGCCCCGCCTGAATGACGGCGGTGGCCTGTGCGCTGGCCATCCAAAGCGCGTTGCGTCGGGCCGCGCCGACGATGGGCAGTACCGACTGCACACAGGCCGCAATAAGCGCCAAAGCAATCGCGAATTGTCCGAGTTCGGGGATCATGGCCAACGCCTTTGGTTCATACGGTTTGATATGTTCTGATACAGAGGTCGGGGTCAAGGTGACGGGCCGCGACAGGGTGTCCCAAAACCTCACGTTTTGGTCAGTGCCAGGTCTCAGGCACAAACGTGAATAGGCTTGAATACGTATTCATGATTGGTAAGACTGACGCGGAATGAATGCAGACAGCGCAGGGGCGACGCCATGACCATCACCTATCTCAAACGCGGCAAGTCGGAGGCCGACCGCCAAGAGGACGACGCTCAGGTGCGCCACGTGGTTGAGGAGACGCTGAAAGACATCGAGGCCCGCGGCGACGCGGCCGTGCGCGAGCTGTCCGAAAAATTCGACGGATACAGCCCAGAGGCGTTCAAACTGTCACAATCCGACATTGAAGCGCTGATGTCCAAGGTCTCAGACCGCGACATGGCGGATCTGAAGTTTGCCCAAGAGCAAGTGCGCAAATTTGCGCAGGCCCAGCGCGACTCGATGCTGGATATCGAGGTGGAGCCGATGCCCGGCGTGATCCTTGGGCACAAGAATATCCCGGTGCAATCGGTGGGCTGTTACGTCCCGGGCGGCAAGTTTCCGATGGTCGCAAGCGCGCATATGTCTGTGGCCACCGCCTCTGTCGCGGGTGTGCCGCGTATCATTGCCTGCACTCCGCCCTTTAAGGGCGAGCCCAATCCGGCCGTGATTGCCGCGATGCATCTGGGTGGCGCGCATGAGATTTACGTCCTCGGCGGCATTCAGGGGATCGGCGCCATGGCCATTGGGACGGAAACAATCGACCCCGTACACATGCTGGTCGGCCCCGGCAATGCCTTCGTGGCGGAGGCCAAACGGCAGCTTTTCGGTCGCGTGGGGATTGATCTGTTCGCCGGTCCAACGGAGACCATGGTCATTGCCGATGACACCGTGGATGGCGAAATGTGCGCCACCGACCTGCTGGGTCAGGCAGAGCATGGGTATAACTCCCCTGCCGTGCTGCTGACGAATTCGCGCAAGCTGGCAGATGACACGATGGCGGAAATTGACCGCATCCTGAAAATCATCCCGACCGCCGACACCGCATCGAAAAGCTGGGAGGATTACGGCGAGGTGATCCTGTGCGACACCTATGACGAGATGCTGGAGGTGGCCGACGACATCGCGTCGGAGCATGTGCAAGTGATGACGGATCGTGACGATTGGTTCCTTGAGAACATGACCTGCTATGGAGCGCTGTTTCTGGGGCCCCGCACCAATGTGGCCAATGGCGACAAGGTGATCGGCACCAACCACACGCTGCCAACCAAAAAGGCCGGGCGCTACACGGGCGGGCTGTGGGTGGGCAAGTACCTCAAAACCCATAGCTACCAGAAGATCACCACCGACGAGGCCGCCGCGGATATCGGGGCTTACGGCTCGCGGCTTTGCTTGCTGGAAGGCTTTGTGGGCCATGCCGAACAGTGCAACCTTCGCGTGCGCCGCTACGGAGGGCTGAACGTGCCCTATGGTGGGCCCGCGCCTTACAAGGACGCTGCGGAATAGTGCGTCGTTTTGCTGGCCTCCGAAATGTGCAGGGACAGGCTTCTCTTCTGAGAGGGGAGTGCCGCCATGGCATCCGGTAAGGTCACCGCGCAGGACGTCGCTGAGGCCGCAGGCGTGTCGCAGCCGACGGTCAGCCGGGTGTTCACACCGGGGGTGACCGTGTCCGCCGCATTGGAGAAGAAGGTCCGCGAGGCGGCCAAGACGCTTGGATACCGCCCCAACGCGCTGGCCCGGTCGTTGATCACCGGGCAGTCGATGACCATCGGGTTGATCGTCGCCTATCTGGACAACCCGTTCTACACTGAGGCGCTGGAAAAGCTTAGCCACACCCTGCGCGAGCGGGGTTACAACATCATGATCTTCATGGCGGCCAACCATGCCAGCGACGTCGATCAGGTGGTTGATGACTTGCTGGATCATCAGGTGGACGGGATCATCCTCGCCTCTGTCTCGGCCTCTTCCGCGCTGACCGACCGGCTTCGCGAAGAGGGTGTGCCGCTGATCCTGTTCAACCGAGGCCATAGCGACCGCTCGATCAGCGCGGTGACCTCGGCCAATTACTCTGGCGGTCAGAAGGTGGCAGAGTTTCTGGTGTCAGGCGGACATCAGCGCATTGCGCATATTTCAGGCTGGCAAGGGGCCTCTACTGGGGCGGACCGCTGCGCGGGTTTCCTCGCGGGGCTGGAGGCAAATGGCGCAGAAGCATTGTCTGTGACCGACGCGCTCTACTCGCGCGAGGCAGCAGCAGCAGCCACGCGCGCGCTGTTTTCTGGTGCTGTGACACCAGATGCCATTTTTGTAGGCAATGACCACATGGCTTTTGCCGTGATTGAAGTGCTGCGTTCCGAGCTGGGACTGCTGCCCGGCCAAGACGTCTCGATTGTGGGCTATGACGACGTGGCGATGGCAAGTTGGGCCAGCTTTGATTTGACTACCGTACGCCAACCAGCAAATCGGATGGTGCAGGCCGTTGTCAGCCAACTGTTGAGCCAGATCGAGGGCAATGCGCCTGATGCGAGACATATTGAAATTGAGGGTCCTCTGATTGTCAGAGGGTCGGCGAGAATACCGCAGGGATGGACCACATGAGAGGCTTTTCTAACCAATTCGAGGACCTACCGGACTACATCATCAAGATCACCCGCGAGATCTGGGAGGACCGGGGTCTGGCGACCTTGCACGAGTATTACGCCAAGGAGCTGCCGATGCGGTTCCCGTCAGGGCTGGTGACCGGCAACGAGGCAGTGATCAACGGGACAATGGCGACAATTGCCGAGTTCCCGGATCGCGAATTGTTGGGCGAAGACGTGATCTGGTCGGGCGATGAGGATGCAGGCTTTCTGTCTTCGCACCGTATTTTGACGACGGGCACTCATCTGGGCCATGGCGCGTTTGGTAAACCAACCGGGAAACGCTTTGTGATCCGCGCGCTGGCCGATTGCGCGGCCAAAGACAACGCAATCAATGACGAGTGGCTGATCCGTGACGTCTCCGGCATAGTGCTGCAACTGGGCAAGGACGTGAAGAAATTCACGCGCAAGATGATCGACCGTGAAGGCGGGGTGGAGAACGCCACGCGGCCGTTTACGCCCGATCAGGACGTGCAAGGCCCCTACACTGCGCGGGGCAATGACAACGAGTGGGGACAGCGGCTGGCCGATATTCTGACCCGCATCATGGACAAGGATTTCGCCGTGATCCCGGCCGAGTATGACCGGGCCTGCCATATCCACCATCCGGGTGCGCGGGATACGATCTCTCATTCAGGGGCGGACCGTGCGTGGCTACCGCTGCGTTCGTCCTTCCCGTCGGCAAAGTTTGAAATACACCACCAGATTGGCCGCGAAGACCCGATGATGAGCCCGCGTGCCGCGATCCGCTGGTCCTTGACCGGCAAGCATGACGGCTACGGGCTGTTCGGTGCTCCAACCGGCGCCGAGGTGCATGTGATGGGGATCACGCATGCGGAGTTCGGCCCTTGGGGGCTGCGAAACGAGTTTACCTTGTTTGACGAAGTGTCGATCTGGAAGCAGATCATGATGCATCAGGGCTAAGGGGCTGAAACGCCCAGGCTCGCCGTGGCGAATTAAATTTGAACCGTATCCAGAGGGGCCACGACTTACTGACATAACAGCATATGTCAGGAGACAGCCCAATGACCTTCGCCTTAAAGACCTACCTCCTCTTCGTTCTCGGCTTCGCCCTTGCCGCATCTGCGGCTGGGCTGGCGCAAGCGCAATCAAATGAGCGGGCCGGTGCCGCACCTCGCACCTCTTCCGGCTTTTCCCTTGTCTTACCGCTGGATGGCCGTGCGCCTTCAGGCGGCGTGTCCATTGGCGGATTGACCGTCGGTGGCCTTAGCGGCGCGGGGCGGCCTGATCTTGTGATCGTCCCCCGGTTTGGCGGCAGCACTGGCATGCCGGGCACCGGGTTCTGCGGCTTTTGGCAGAATGGCCAGAACCACACGATGGTGTTCTACATCCGCAATCAAGGCAGCATGACGGTGCCCGGCACGCTGGTGCAGATCTCCTTTCAGAACGCGAGCTTCGTACAAAACATCGCCGCTTTGCCGCCGGGTGGTCAGCGCACGGTCACTCAGGTGATCCCGCCGGATGCATGGCGCCAGCCCAACCATCCGATCGTGAATTTCACCGTGACGGCAGACCCGCTGCAAAACATGACCGAGAGCAATGAGCGCAACAACGTCGCCCAAGATCGCTGCCGCGGACCTGCCATTTGACATGCCTGACTAACGTCTACCACCGATGCGCCTGCCCCTCCCCTGAATGGCGCATCAGAAAACGCCCCCGCCAATCTTCCGGGTGGGGGCGTTTGATTTGGATCCGAGGCTTTCTGGAGGCACGGCGTTAGCTGGTTGCGGTTTCGGCCCGACGGACGGTGTCATCATCAACTCTGCCGAAATGATCATCGACCCATGAATATATCATCATCCGCCATGTCGAGCAGTCATAGGTCCGAACCTGCTTGACCCGGCTTCCTGTGCCGTGGGGCTCGACCCATAGCTCGACCTTCCCGCGCGCCCCACAGGTCTTTGGCTTGGCGTCAGGTACGGCGAAATCGAACTTAAAATGGTCACCGGGCAACATGCTTTCGAGCCTGTGATGTTCCTCGATCTTGCCGACATCGTTCATCCGCGCTGTAACGATGAAGGTTTTGCCCTTCTCGATCCAGTCCATGGACAGCGTGTCCTCGTCCCAAAACGCGGTATCTGTGTCTGGCGTCTGCGAGAAAAAGGGCCAAAGCTGATCCGGGGCAAGCGTGCTGAATGTGTAGCTGGTAAAGCTATGTTTTCTCAGCGGAAGGAAGCGGTCGAGAAGAGGCCCGGTATAAAGCGACGCGGCTACCATACAGATCACCAAACCCGTGATGATTGCCCAGGTTGGGATACCGTCATAGCGCCTCGCTGCATCCCGAAAGCGCCAATCGTCGCGAGAAACGGGATTTGCATCGCCGCAATCTCCGCGCTGTAGCGGATGGTCGGGAAGAGGATCGCAAGCAGTGCCAGAAAGGCCGTCAGACCAAACATGAACGCCAGTCCAGCGACCAGAAAAAACGGCAAGCCAAACATATGTGCCTGCGTCGTCGGGAAGGCAATCACCCCGCCGAGAAATGTAAGACACAAGACCACAACCAAGCGTCTGCGGTCGCGGTAGAGACGTTTCAAAAACCAGCGCATGGACGCCCTCCATTTGATTGCGGTCCTGTATCAAACCTGTTGTGGGCAAAAATTTGACTGGATTGCAGCACGAAAAAACGCGCCTCCCGACAGAGGCGCGTCTATTTGTGCGACATGTCAGCGAGCGCGGCGCGCCCGGCTGATTTAGTTCAGCGCGGCATCGGTGATGTCAGAGGTCCAAGCGCCCTCAGGTTGCTTGGAGATCACCGGGTCGGAGCCACCTGCCAACAGCGTATCAACTGTGCGCTGGAAATCGGCTTCGTCCAGTGCGCCATTCGAGCCTGCGGTCAGCTTGGCAATCTCGCCCATCATACGGACCTGATGCGCCTCGGATTGCGCGCCGGTCTCATCATTGTCCAAGACAATGCCTGCGGACTCATCGGGGTTGGCCTCGGCATATTTCCAACCCTTCATGGAGGCGCGCACGAAGCGGACCATCTTGTCCTTGAAGACCGGATCTTCGAGGTTTTCTTCCAGCGCGTAAATGCCGTCTTCCAAAGTGGCGACGCCCTGTTCCTCATATTTGAAGGTGACGAGCTCGTCCTCAGAGACACCTGCGTCCAGCACCTGACCGTATTCGTTATAGGTCATGGTGGAGATGCAGTCAGCCTGACGCTGCAGAAGCGGGTCAACGTTGAAGCCTTGCTTCAACACCGTGACGCCGTCATCGCCGCCATCCGTGGAGATGCCTTCCTGAGACATCCAGCTGAGGAACGGGTATTCATTGCCGAAGAACCAGACGCCAATGGTCTTACCCTTAAAGTCCTGCGGGCCGGTGATGCCTGTGTCTTTCCAGCAGGTCAGCATGAGACCGGAGGTTTTGAACGGCTGCGCAATGTTGACGACCGGCAGGCCCTTTTCGCGCGCGGCCAAGGCGGACGGCATCCAGTTCAGCATGACGTCCGCGCCGCCACCGGCAAGGACCTGAGGCGGCGCAATATCCGGCCCGCCCGGCAGGATTTCGACCTCAAGGCCCTCTTCTTCGTAGAAGCCCTTGTCCAGCGCCACGTAATAGCCCGCGAATTGCGCCTGCGTGACCCATTGCAGCTGCAGCTTGACCGAGTTGGCATGGCCGTCTGCGGCCGCCATTTGCGGTGTTGCCGCGAGGGCCAGCGCGATGGCTGCCGATGTGAGTAGCTTTTTCATGTGGTATCTCCCCAGTTGGTTTAGGTTCGTTGTGAGGGGTGCCAGAAGGTCACCCCTCTCTCTATTGCGGCAATGATGCCGTAAAATGCGGAGCCTGCAAGGGCGGCCACGACGATCTCGGCCCAGACCATATCAAGGGCCAGCTGGCCGACCGAGGTGGAAATGCGGAACCCCATGCCCAAAGTGGGCGAGCCGAAGAATTCGGCCACGATTGCGCCGACCAGCGCGAGGGTTGTTGAGATTTTAAGCCCGTTGAAGATGAACGGCATGGCCACGGGCAAGCGCAGCTTCGCGAGGGTCTGGGTGTAGCTGGCCCCGTAGGTGCGCATCAGGTCGCGCTGCATGGCGGTGGTCTCGGCCAGCCCGGCGACCGTGTTGATGAGCATCGGGAAGAACACCATCACTACCACCACAGCGGCCTTGGAGTGCCAGTCGAACCCGAACCACATCACCAGAATGGGGGCCGTGCCGACAATGGGCAACGCCGCCATGAAGTTCCCGACAGGCAAAAGCCCGGCTTTGAGCAGCGCGTAGCGGTCAACGAGGATCGCCGTCAGAAAGGCCGCCGCGCAGCCGATGACATACCCTGTAAGCGCGCCCTTGATGAAGGTCTGCACAAAGTCGGCCCAGAGGATCGCCGTTTGGCTGGCAAAGGTCTGCGCGATCAAGCTGGGGGGCGGCAGGATCACCAGCGGGACGTTCAGCCCGCGTACGACTAGCTCCCAGATGATCAGAAGCGTGGCCCCGAAAATCAACGGGATGGCGAGGCTGACGACGCGGGTGTCGGCGCTGGGTCCGTTGGCGAGCCGGGTGTTCAGCGCCCAGAGCGCGAGCCAGATGGCGAGGGCTACGACGAGGTAGATCATACCAGCCCCATCCGTCTTAGCGTGCCCCGTTGGATGAGCGAGATCAGCGCTACGAGCGAGGCCGCGAGAATGGCAGCCGCAAAAAGCGCGGACCAGATCTGGATGGTTTGCCCGTAATAGCTGCCCGTCAGCATCCGGTTGCCAAGGCCGCCGCCTTGGACGGGCAGCTCACCCACGATGGCGCCGACCATGGCCGCCGCGATGGCGATTTTGAGCGAGGCAAACAGATAGGGCATGGAGGCGGGCAGCCGCAGCTTCCAGAAGCCTTGCGACGTGCTGGCATTATAGGTCTTCAGCAGATCAAGCTGGGCCGCATCCGGGCTGCGCAGGCCCTTGACCATGCCGACGACCACGGGAAAGAAGCTGAGATAGGCGGAGATCACCGCCTTTGGAAACAGCCCTTGGAGGCCTGCGGAATAAAGCACAACAACGATCATCGGGGCCAGCGCGATGATGGGGATGGTTTGGCTTACAATGGCCCAGGGCATGACGGATTTGTCCATCACCCGGCTGTGCACAATGCCGATGGCCAGCAGAATGCCCAGACCCGCGCCGATGGCAAAGCCCAGCAAAGTCGCCGATAGCGTGATCCAGCCGTGATACACCAGACTGCGTTTCGAAGTGATTTTCTTGCCCACGACTCCGTCCCACAGCTCGGCGCCCACCTGATGGGGGGCCGGCAGGCGGGGGCGCTCTTGGGCGAATGTTGCTGGGATTGCAAAGCTGTTCTGGGCAACAAGGCCGACATGGCCCGCGTCGCGGCGTTCTTGGGCAGAGGCCGGGACCACTTGCGCGCCACCGCGCTCCAACTGGGTGACGGTTTCCTTGATGTTCATGATCGGCACGGCCGCATACCAAAGGGCGATCAGTGCCGCGATAACCATGAGGATCGGACCAAGGCTACGCATGCGCCGCCCCTGACCCTATCATTGCTTCAAAAATACTCCCGCCGGAGGCTCCTCCGATCACAAGCCGTGCGCGGTTTGACATGGAGGTGTTTGAGTATTTTTGAAGCAGTGATGGTAAGGGTTCGTTCACCATTGCGGGTGTAGCGTCTCCGAGCGGTACAGGCTGGAGAGCCGATGGCCGTAAGCGGTGATGGGGGGCCTGGGCTCCACATTGCAAGTGCCTTGTCCGGGCTCCCGGGCAAGGCGCGTTAACCTTAATGCGGGCTTTATGCGTCATCAGCATGCCCCGCTCTGAGGCCATCACGCACGCGGTGCGCGATCTCTATGAATTCGGGGCTGTCGCGGATATCAAGCGGCCGTTCTTTGGGCAATGTGCTTTCGATGACGTCCGATATGCGGCCCGGGCGTGGGCTCATCACGACGATCTTGGTCGACAAATAAACCGCCTCTGGAATGGAATGCGTGACAAAGCAGATGGTTTTCTGCGTCCGGGCCCAGAGCGCCAGCAACTGCTCGTTGAGGTGGTCGCGGACGATTTCATCGAGCGCCCCGAAGGGCTCGTCCATCAGCAAGATGTCTGCGTCAAAAGCCAGTGCACGGGCGATAGAGGCCCGTTGCTGCATGCCGCCGGAGAGCTGCCAGGGGTATTTTCCGCCAAAGCCCGTCAGTTCGACCAGTTCGAGCACTCGTTCCACGCGCGCCGCCTGATCAGATTTCGCGTATCCCATGATTTCCAGCGGCAGCGAGATATTCCTGGCAATCGTGCGCCAAGGGTAAAGCCCGGCTGCCTGAAAGACATAGCCATAGGCCCTAGCGCGGCGGGCCTCGTCAGGGGTCATGTTATTGACGGACAGCGTGCCCCCAGTGGGTTGCTCAAGTCCGGCAATGCAACGCAGGAAAGTCGTCTTGCCGCAGCCGGACGGTCCGATGAACGACACGAAGTCGCCCTTGTGAATGTCTAGCGCCACATCTTTGAGCGCATGGACCGGGCCGTCGCCTGTCTGAAAGGTCAGATCAAGCGCAGAGGCAGAGATGACGGGAAGATCAGGCGCGGCCATGCTAGCAGGCCGCCTTGAATAGTGACTGGTCGTTTAGGCGGCAGGCAGCGCTGCGCTGCTGTATTTTGCCCAGACGCCACCGATCGAGAAGGCTGCAAAGATGAACATCGCGTCGGCCGCGGCCACGTCGTTTGCCCAAGTGGCAAAGGCCAGAAGCCCAAGCGCCACCACCAACATGATGCGGATTATCGTCGTACCCATTAGAAAGTCCCTCGCCAAAAACAACTTTGGGCCGAAGTGTTCCCAAGGTAATCGGGCAATTCTGTGACCTTGTTGGGTCATTTCCCGCGTATTCATCAATTCTTAACATGTTGGGTCAGACACCAGCGGGAATGTTCATCGGGTCACGCTCGATTTTGCGAGGGGTGTTCAGAGCCTTCCATTTGCTCAGCGCCTGTGACGCCGAGGCGAAGGCCGGGCGTGAAATGAACTTGCCACGGCCCGGCTGGGGTTGAGAGTTTTGCCCGTAAGCCCAGATCACGTCGCCGCGCGACATGGTGTAGCGCGGCTGGGCCGTCACGGTTCTGCCCTCGAACACGTTGTAATCAATGATGGATTTCTGCGTGGAGACCGCGACTTCCTTCGATATCTTGGGGTCCCAGACAACAATATCTGCGTCGCCGCCCACCGCAATGCCGCCCTTGAGCGGGTAGATGTTGAGGATTTTCGCAATATTGGTTGAGGTCGCTGCAACGAACTCTTCGGGCGTCAGGCGGCCCGTTTCGACCCCTTCGGTCCAGAGCATGGCCATGCGTTCTTCCAGACCGCCCGTGCCGTTGGGAATTCGGGTGAAATCATCCACGCCCATGCGTTTCTGGCTATCGTCAAAGGCCGCGTGATCCGTAGCCACCACCTGCAGGCTGCCAGAGGCCAGCCCGGCCCAGAGGGAGGCCTGATGGTCCTTGGAGCGGAAAGGCGGGCTCATGACCCGGCGGGCGGCGTATTGCCAGTCCTTGTTGAAATACTCGCTCTCATCGAGCGTCAGATGTTGAATGAGCGGCTCGCCGTAGACGCGCATGCCTTTCTGGCGGGCGCGGCGGATGGCCTCATGCGCCTGCTCGCAGGACACATGCACAATGTAGAGCGGGGTGCCTGCGGCATCTGCAATCATGATGGCCCGGTTCGCGGCCTCGCCTTCAACCTCTGGTGGGCGGGAATAGGCATGGCCCTCAGGGCCAGTGACCCCGGCGGCCATGTATTTTTGCTGCAGCTCCTGAACGATGTCGCCATTCTCGGCATGGACCAGCGGCAGCGCGCCCAGCTCCGCGCAGCGTTTGAAGGAGGCGTACATCTCATCGTCCTCGACCATCAGCGCGCCTTTATAGGCCATGAAATGCTTGAACGTGTTGATGCCGCGTTTCTCAACAACGTCCTGCATCTCGTTGAAAACATTCTCGTTCCAGCCGGTAATGGCCATGTGGTAGGAGATGTCGCAGCAGATCTGGTCCTTGGATTTGCGATCCCATTCGTCGATGGCGTTCAAGAGCGAGCCGTCCTCGCCCGGCAGGCAGAAATCAACCAGCATCGTGGTGCCGCCTGCGGCTGCTGCGAAGGTACCAGATTCGAAGGTTTCAGCGGCTGTGGTGCCCATGAAGGGCATTTCGAGATGGGTGTGCGGGTCAATACCGCCGGGGATGACATAGGCGCCATCCGCATCGATCACCTCGTCGCCTTTTAGGTTTTCACCTATGGCCGTGATTTTCTCGCCCTCAACCAGCACATCCGCTTTCCATTGGCGGTCAGCGGTGACGATTGTGCCGCCTTTGATCACTTTGCTCATCGAGGTCTCCTTTTCGGGCTTGGGTCTATTGACGGCGGAAGACGGTGGTTTCGCGCATGCCCGCCAAGCTGGACTGCACCACCAGATCAATTGGCACCGCGTTTTTGTCGAGGGAATAGGTCAAAGTTTGGCGGGCCAGCTGCCGGGCGACGCGCTGGCTTGGATCAGCGCGCAGCCGGGAGGTCCAGACGCCGCCCGCCTCTGACGTCTCGGCGAGAAATTTGACCTGCAACGGATCGCCGCTGATCGTGGACGTGAACTGGCAGCTGCCGAGCGTAGCAAAACAGTCATGAGGCACCGTGCGGCGGCTTTGTGCCTGATAGGTGGAGACCGCAATGCGGAACCGGTTGTCCGAGGTATGGCGGTAGGGGACCAGCAGTTGATTGCCGCGCACCGTGACCTGAAGGTCATCCACCTCAAGTGCCTCCCGGAACACCCGGGTGACGTCTTCAAGACCTTCGCCGCTGGGCAAGGTGTAGATGTAGTTGCCGACATAGTCATATTGACCATTGCCCCGCCGCCGGGAGGTCAGCACCAGCTCGACCGGAAGGGGCAGTTGCTCGATCTCGACCATGTAGCGGTAGGTGACGCCGGAAGGGGGGCGCAGCGTGTCTAGGTCCACGTCCTGCCCGATGCCCGGCCTGATCGACACTTGCGCCGGCGGCGGCGCACAGGCGGCCAAAAGCGTCGCCCCGAGAAGGGCCAAAACCGAGCTGCGCAAGGGGCGTGACAGTTTGGTCAACCGACTATCTCCGCTGTTTCTACGACGGCATGGAACAGCACATTGGTGCCCGCCGCCGCCCAGTCTGGGCTGATCTCTTCGGCCTCGTTATGGCTGAGGCCGTCCACACAGGGGCACATAACCATCGCCGTTGGCGCAACCCGGTTTATCCAGCAGGCATCGTGCCCCGCGCCGGAGATCAGGTTCATGTGGCTGTAGCCCAGCCGCTCCGCCGCATTGCGTACGGCGGTGACGCAGCCCTCGTCAAATGTGACGGGGTCGAAGCCGCCGACTTTTTCCATTTCGAGGCCGAGACCCAAGTCGTCGCAAATCTCTTTGGCGGCGGCGGCGAGGCGGTCCTCCATGTCTTTGATCACGTCGAAATCCGGCGAGCGGAAATCGACGGTGAAGACCACCTTGCCGGGGATCACATTGCGGGAGTTCGGATAGACGTCGATATGGCCCGCCGCGCCGACCGCATGGGGCGCATGGCTGAGCGCGATCTCGTCCACTTTTTGAAGGATGTGGGCCATGCCGAGGCCTGCATTCTTGCGCATCGGCATCGGGGTGGAGCCGGTGTGGCTGTCCTTACCAGTAATGGTGAATTGCACCCAGCTGAGTCCTTGGCCGTGAGTGACGACGCCGATATCCTTGCCTTCGGCCTCAAGGATCGGGCCCTGCTCAATGTGCAGCTCAAAGAAGGCGTGCATCTTGCGGGTGCCGACCTCCTCCTCGCCGCGCCAGCCGATGCGCTTCAATTCGTCGCCAAATTTTTTGCCGTCCGCGTCTTCACGCTCATAGGCCCAGTCTTGGGTGTGGATACCTGCAAATACACCAGAAGACAGCATGGCGGGCGCGTAGCGCGTGCCTTCCTCGTTGGTGAAGTTTGTCACCACAATCGGGTGTTTCGTCTTGATCCCTAAATCATTGAGCGAGCGGATGATCTCCAGCCCGCCGAGCACGCCCAGCACGCCGTCATATTTGCCCCCGGTGGGCTGAGTATCGAGATGTGAGCCGACATAGACCGGCAGCGCGTCAGGGTCGGTGCCTTCGCGACTCGCGAACATGTTGCCCATCTGGTCGAGCCCCATCTTGCAGCCGGCATCTTCGCACCATTTCTGAAACAGCGCCCTGCCCTCGCCGTCTTCGTCGGTCAGGGTCTGGCGGTTGTTGCCCCCCGCCACGCCGGGGCCGATCTTGGCCATTTCCATCAGGCTGTCCCACAGCCGCGCGCCGTCAATCTTAAGATTTTCGCCAGGTGCTGCCATGCCCTGCTCCCCTTTGGACATCTTCTTGGTCGCTGTTCCTTCCCGGCAAGTAGATTATTTTACCAACCGGTCAAAGCAACGCTATCAGAGGGGCCGGGTCAGTCAAGGAGAACCCCCTATAAGGCGCTCTTTCGGTAGACAAATGCCCGGTTTTTTGGCACCCAAAGAAGATGACCGCATCCCCCGCCGAGCCCAAGCCGCTGACGCGCATTCAGACCAAGAACCGCGCGGCCATTTTGGATGCGGGGCTGGAGGTGTTTTCAACCTACGGGTTTCGTGGATCAACGCTGGATCAGATCGCTACGGCGGCGGGGTTGTCGAAGCCGAACCTGCTGTATTACTTCCCGTCGAAAGAGGCGATCCATGCGGAACTGCTGACCGGGCTTCTGGCCACCTGGCTGGACCCGTTGAAGCTGATGCAGGCCGACGGCGACCCGGTGACCGAGCTGTTGGGGTATGTCCGCCGCAAGCTGGAGATGAGCCGTCAGTTTCCCCGCGAAAGCCGGTTGTTTGCCAATGAGATTTTGCAAGGCGCGCCGCGTATAGAGGCCGCGCTGAGCGGTGAGTTGAAAGAGCTGGTGGACGCCAAGGCGGAGGTCATCCGCGGCTGGGCGGCAGAGGGCAAGATTGCCGATGTGCACCCGCATCACCTGATATTCTCGATCTGGTCGCTGACGCAGCACTACGCCGATTTCGACGTCCAGATCCGTGCCGTGCTTGGCAAGGAAGACCCGTTTGAGGGCGCCGGGGCCTATCTGGATGTGCTGTTTGCGAAAATTCTGACGCCTGAGTGAGAACTTTCAAGCGCGGTCACCCCAAACGAAAACCGCCCGCCACCCGTTAGGAGGGTGACAGGCGGAAACCTACGGAGTGACTGAGGTGCTTTAGTCCTCGTCGTCATCCGTATCGGTGGAGCCGTCTGCTGAAGGGTCACCAGATGCCCCGGAGCCAAAGCCGCGCGGGTTGCCTTCGCCGAAGCCCGCAACCGGATTGCCATCGATATCGACAGATGCACCGTCGCTGGTCCGTTGGTAGCCGATGACGCTGCCGTCTTTTGCGAATACGGCTACGATGTCGTCGCCGGGCTCTTCTTGCTGGGCGCATGCGCCAAGAAGTGCGACGAGCGCGCCGGAGATAGCCAAAGTCTTGATATTCATGATGTATGTTCCTTATCTTGTCCGACAACTCAACCGCGTCGCCGCTGGTTGGTTCCCAAGTTTGTGATATTTTTTTATTTCAGCCGTCCTAGCGCGGGTGCAGCACCACGCGGGTGCCCCGTGGCACCTGATCATAGAGCGCGGTGACATGTTCGTTCACCATGCGCACGCAGCCGTTGGAGGCTGCCTGACCGATGGTCCACGGATGCGGGGTGCCATGGATACGTAG
Source organism: uncultured Litoreibacter sp. (assembly GCA_947494645.1). Taxonomy (GTDB): domain Bacteria; phylum Pseudomonadota; class Alphaproteobacteria; order Rhodobacterales; family Rhodobacteraceae; genus Litoreibacter. The sequence continues at coordinate 804,278 of CANLVO010000001.1, read as the reverse complement.
AAGCGTGTCGCCGCCATTTGCGTTGTAGAGATAGAGCGCACGCGCGCCCATCGGGTTGTCGGGTCCGCCGGGCACGCCGTTGCGAAACTGCGCGTATTTTTCGGGAAAGCGCCGGATCATGTTTCGGGTGGGCGTCCAGCTTGGCCATTCGGCCTTGCGGCCTACGAAAAAGGTGCCGGGCTCGTATTGGTCGTCCGTGCCGATCGCGACCGCATATTGCATCGCCTCGTTCTCAGACAGGGTCCAGAACAGCTGGCGGCGGGTGGGCAGGACGTGAATTTCATTGGCGGCCACATTGCCGCTGAAGCGGACTTGCTTGGGCTGGTGCTCTGGCGGGACCACCCATGTCTCTGCAGTGGGCGGAGTGGATGCAAAGGCCGAATGGCTCAGCGCGGCGGCGGCCCCGAGGCCTGCCATCAATCGTCGTCTCGTGAACATGGTTTCTCCTCGTGACACGCGGGGCCGGATGTTGCCGGGCATGCTAGCCCAGTTTGGTCCGGCCGCAACGCACAGAGGCGGGCCAACTGAGGCCCGCCCCGTCTTGGACGTTTGTGTATTTAGTCGTTGATCTCGGCAGCGCTGTCCTCGGACTGCGAGAATTTATTCTCGGCGGAGGTCAGGTCTTCTTCGGTTGTGCCGTTATCCTCAGGGGCAAGCACGGCTGCTTTCTTTTCGTCAAGTTGCTTGCGCAGCAGCAGTTTTGCTTCCTCTGAATCGATGTCTTCAAGGTCTGGCACGATGCGCTCGGCGGCGCTGTCTTCGTCGAGAGCCAGACGCTCTTCGACGCTCTGCGTGTCGGCAAATGTGGGTGCGGCCAGTGCTGCAATCATCGCGGCGGTGGTCAGAAATGTCTTGGTCATTGTTGTCTCCTTCATCGTTCATTTTCGATCTGGAAAGACAACGGGTGAAGACAGACGTGGTTCCGAAAACCCCCATGATTTTTCTGGGGAACTTTCGTGCAGGTCAAGCGTTTCGGCGCGGATTTTCGTGCCCCTATTCCGCCGCCACTGCGCCCGGATTGTTGGGATGCGTCGTCCAGTTGGCGTATTCCTTTTCCACCACCTTGCCGGTACGCGGATCGGTTTCGCCGGGCTGCATGGCTTCCATGGTGATACAGTCCTCGACCGGGCAGACATCCACGCACAGGTTGCAGGCCACACATTCCGCGTCGATCACGGAGAAGGTGCGATCCGGCGACATGGCAATGGCCTGATGCGAGGTATCTTCGCAGGCCGCGTAGCACCGCCCGCAGGAGATGCAGCTGTCCTGATTGATCTTAGCCTTAGCCACGTAGTTGAGGTTGAGATATTGCCAATCGGTGACGTTGGGCACGGCGGAGCCGATAAAGTCGGCGGTGCTGGTGTGGCCCTTCTCGTCCATCCAGTCGGAGAGGCCCGAGACCATTTCAGAGACGATCTTGAAGCCGTAGGTCATCACGGCGGTGCAGACCTGCACATTGCCACAGCCCAGCGCCATGAACTCGGCCGCGTCGCGCCATGTGGTGACCCCGCCGATGCCCGAGATCGGGATGCCCGCGGTCTCGCCATGCCGCGCGATCTCGGAGACCATGGACAGCGCGATGGGTTTGACCGCCGGGCCGCAATAGCCGCCATGGGAGCCTTTGCCGTCGATGGAGGGCTCCGGCGACATGGTGTCAAGATTGACGGACGTAATCGAGTTGATCGTGTTGATCAGGCTAACCGCATCCGCCCCGCCGCGCTTGGCGGCCTCGGCGGGTTTGCGGATGTCGGTGATGTTGGGGGTCAGCTTGACGATGACAGGCATACGGGTGTTTTGCTTGCACCAGCGGGCGACCATTTCGATATATTCGGGCACCTGCCCCACCGCCGCGCCCATACCACGCTCGGACATGCCATGCGGGCAGCCGAAATTCAGCTCGATGCCGTCGGCGCCTGTTTCCTCCACCACAGGGAGGATGGCTTTCCATGCCTCTTCCTCGCAGGGCACCATGAGGGAGACGACCATGGCGCGGTCGGGGTAGTCGCGCTTGACGGCTTTGATTTCACGCAGGTTTTGCTGGAGCGGACGGTCGGTGATCAGCTCGATGTTGTTGAGGCCCAAGAGCCTGCGATCCGCACCGTAAATTGCGCCGTATCGCGGCCCGTTAACGTTGACTACCGGGGGGCCTTCGGCACCGAGGGTCTTCCACACGACCCCGCCCCACCCGGCCTCGAACGCGCGGCGGACATTGTATTCCTTATCCGTTGGCGGCGCGGAGGCGAGCCAGAACGGGTTGGGGCTTTTGATGCCTACGAATGTGCTGGTCAGGTCTGCCATGATGCTCTCCTTAACCCATCAATGTGGTGTGAATGTCTTCTGCCGCGTCGCGGCCCTCTGCCACCGCCGTCACAGTCAGGTCATCGCCGCCGGTGGCGCAATCGCCGCCTGCCCAGACGCCCTTGAGCGAGGTTTGGCCCGCGCCACTGACTGCAATCTTGCCATGCTCGATTTTCACTGCGCCGGGCGCATCCTCGAGGGTCTGACCGATGGCCTTGAACACCTGATCGGCCTTCACGCGAAAGGTTTCTCCGGTGCCCGTCAGCTTGCCGTCAACCAGTGCCGTATATTCAAACTCGACCTCTGTTGCAGCACCATTGCCGTGCACCTCTTTTGGCTGGGCGTTGAAGATGATGTTGACCCCATGCGAAGCGGCGAGGTCCTGCTCGTAGCGTGAGGCGCTCATCGCGTCGCGGTCGCGGCGGTAGGCGATGGTGACGTGCTCGGCCCCGAGCAGCTTGGATTGCACCGCGGCGTCCACGGCGGTCATGCCGCCGCCAATCACCACGACATGGCGGCCCACGGGAAGCGTGGAAAGATCATCCGCCTGACGCAGTTCGGCAATGAACGAGACGGCATCTGACACGCCGTCCCGTTCCTCACCGGCGGCGCGCAGGGAGTTCACGCCGCCCAAACCAACGCCCAAAAACACGGCGTCAAAATCCTTTTGCAAGCTGTCGAGGTCCAAATCCCGGCCAAGAGCCTGACCAGAGTTCAGGGTGATGCCACCGATCTGCATCAGCCAATCGACCTCGCGGGCTGCAAAGTCATCCGTGGTCTTATAGGCCGCGATGCCAAATTCGTTGAGGCCGCCGGGCTTGGGACGCGCATCGTAGAGCGTCACGTCATGGCCGTGCATTGCAAGGCGATGCGCACAGGACAGACCTGCTGGCCCCGCGCCAACCACGGCAATGGTCTTGCCTGTCGGCGCTGCGCGGCTGAACGGATGGATCCCGGCCTCCATCAACGTGTCGGTGGCGTGGCGCTGCAAACGGCCGATCTCGACCGGCTTGCCTTCTGAGACCTCGCGCACGCAGACTTGTTCGCAAAGCGTCTCTGTCGGACAGACGCGGGCGCACATGCCGCCGAGAATGTTCTGGTTCAGGATGGTCTTGGCCGCTGCCTCCGGCGTGCCGGTCTGGATCTGGCGGATGAAAAGCGGGATGTCGATATCTGTCGGGCATGCGGTGACGCAGGGGGCGTCGTAGCAAAAATAGCAGCGATCCGCTGCCACCGCTGCCTTATGCGGGGCGAAAGGCGCGTGCAGGTCGTCGAAATTCTGGGCAAGTTGATCCTGTGACAGGCGGCCAGCCGCTATTCCTGGTGTCATCTGGCTGTTGGACATCCCTGCCCTCCCTCGCTGAAGTCGGGGCTTAGAATGGCACAGAATATTTTTTTATCAAATGGTAAATTTTAGGCGGTTTGTGAACTGTGACTGATGCGCTTTTGATCCATACCGGATGCCTCCCTTCTCGACGATTGCATCGCCCGCCCAGCAGTGGGCGGGGAATATGTCGGAACATGGAAAGATGGGGCGTGCTAGAAAGGCCAGCTGTCTGGGCCTTGGTCTAGCCGGAAGATGTGGTCGGGGCCGTCTTGCGGGAAGAGTGTGCGGATCAGCGGGTCATGGCCGGGGATGATCAAGTTGGGGGCGGAGGCGAGCTGGTGGAGGCGATCAAAGCCGCGCAGCATGTCTTCGAGGTCGACCACGATGGGAAACGGCTTTTTGTCGAAGACGTTCTCGTAATAATGCGTGGCGTCCGAGGCGAGGCAAAGCCAGCCTGCCTCCGTGCGGACGCGGACCGCTTGTAGGCCCCGCGAATGCCCGCCCAAGCAATGCACCGTAACCCCGTCAGCAACCGCGCCATCGCCATCGTGAAAGATGCAGCGGCCGGAATAGACACGTTTCACGGCCTCGCAAATATGATCCGCCGTAAAGGGCATTTGCAGCGTGCCGTGGCACATGCAGGGGCCGGTGGCATAGGCCATTTCTGCTGCTTGCAGGTGGATCGTGGCGTTGGGAAACAGGTGCAGCCCGCCTGCGTGGTCATAGTGCAGATGGGTGATGATCAGCTGGGTGATATCTTCGGCCTTGAGCCCCAGCGGTTTGAGCGCCTCGCGCGGATCCATCAAGATGGGGCGATCGCGAGAGGCGGCCTCTGGCTGATCATAACCGGTATCGACCAGAATGACCTCTTCGCCGCGGCGCAATACCCAGATGAAGTAGTCCATCGCGTGCGGCGCGTCGTGATTGTCGTCGAAGATGAAGCTGTCGGCCCGCGTGCGGGCGTTGCGGTCGGCGTATTTGACCGCATGAACCTGCCAGTCTGTCATCTTTGAACGGTGCTGAATGTGCGCAGTTCCTTATCCGCAACGAGGTCTGCGACGGCCGGACCCGTGGCCTTGAAATGCGGCATCTGCTGATGCGCCTCGAATGCGGCCTCGTCGTCGTAGAGCTCGTAGAGGAACACCTGACCCGGGCGGTCGGGGTCGGTGCATACGTCGAATTGCTGACAGCCGGGCTCGTTGGCCACAGAGGCTTGCGCGTTCTTGCGGATCAGCGGCAGGAAGGCCTCCATCTTTCCGTCATGGATGGTGAAGGTGACTGTGACTGCAAACATGGGGGCCTCCTGATGGCGTGTTCTGCCACCAGTGAAACCAGATCCGGCGCGAAGGGCAAGCGAGTTACTCGGCTGCTTCCACGTAGTCCTCCATTGGCGGGCAGGTGCAGGTCAGGTTGCGGTCGCCCCAGACATTGTCGACGCGGCCCACCGGCGGCCAGTATTTATCAACACGGAAGGCCCCCACGGGGAAGCAGCCTGTCTCGCGTGTGTAGGGCCGGTCCCAGTCCTTGACGAGGTCCTCCATCGTGTGGGGCGCGTTTTTCAGCGGGTTGTTTTCTGGGTCCATTGTGCCGTCTTCGATGGCCTTGATCTCTGCCCTTATGCCCAGCATGGCGTCGCAGAACCGGTCAAGCTCGGCTTTGGTTTCCGACTCGGTGGGCTCGATCATCAGGGTGCCTGCGACGGGCCATGACATGGTGGGCGCGTGGAAGCCGCAATCGCTGAGGCGCTTGGCGATGTCGTCGACGGTGACATGGGCGCTGTCATTGAAGGGGCGCGTGTCGATAATGCATTCATGTGCGACCCGGCCGGTGGGGCCCTTGTAAAGCACTTCGAACGCGCCTTCGAGGCGTTTGGCGATGTAGTTGGCGTTGAGGATCGCAACCCGCGTGGCCTGCGTTAGCCCCTCGCCGCCCATCATCAGGCAATAGGCCCATGAGATCGGCAAGAGGGATGGAGAGCCGAAGGGGGCGGCGCTGACTGCGCCCTCGCCCGTATTAGGATCGCCGGGCAAGTGCTTGATCAGGTGGTCTTTCACACCAATGGGCCCCATGCCGGGGCCGCCGCCGCCATGCGGGATGCAAAAGGTCTTGTGCAAGTTGAGATGGCTGACATCGCCGCCCAGATCGCCGGGGCGCGACAGGCCGACCATGGCGTTCATATTGGCCCCGTCGATATAGACCTGCCCGCCTGCCTCATGGGTGATGCGGCAGACGTCAATAACGGTTTCCTCGAACACGCCGTGGGTGGAGGGATAGGTGATCATGCAGCCTGCAAGATTACCTTTGTGCTGATCGACTTTCTTCTGAAAATCGTCGAGATCAATGTCGCCATTCTCGGCAGATTTGACGGGCACCACAGTCCAGCCAACCATCTGGGCGGAGGCAGGGTTGGTGCCATGCGCACTCATTGGGATGAGGCAGATGTTGCGGTGGCCCTCGCCCTTGGCGCGGTGATAGGCGGCGATGGTCAGCAGACCCGCATATTCACCTTGCGCGCCGGAATTAGGCTGCATGGAGATCGCATCATAGCCCGTCACGTCGCAGAGCTTTGCCGACAGGTCGTCGATCATCTCAGTGTACCCCGCCGCCTGATCTTTGGGGCAGAAAGGGTGCAGCAGGGAAAATTCATCCCATGTGACTGGCATCATCTCGGCGGCGGAGTTGAGCTTCATGGTGCAGGAGCCCAGCGGGATCATGGCACGGTCAAGCGCCAGATCACGGTCGGCCAGACGACGCATATAGCGCATCATCTCGGTTTCCGCCCGGTTCATGTGGAACACGGGATGGGTGAGGAAGTCAGAGCTGCGGATCAGCTTTTCGGGCATGTGGTAATGCGGGGTGTAGTCTTTGTCTTCTCGCGTGATGCCGAAGGCGCGCCAGACGGCCTCGATCGTGTCGGGGCGGGTGCGCTCGTCTAGGGTGATGCCGACTTGCGTGTCGCCGACCTTGCGCAAGTTGATGCCTTCGTCGACTGCCGATTTCAGGACGGCTGATTGCAGTGGACCCACATCGACGGTGATGGTGTCAAAGAAGCTGCGGGGGCGGGTGTCGAAGCCTGCTTGTCGCAGCCCCTCAGCCAGACGGGCGGTTTTGCGGTGGATGCGTTGCGCGATGGCCTTGAGGCCCTCGGGGCCGTGGAACACGGCGTAAAAGCCCGCCATGACGGCCAGCAGAGCTTGGGCGGTACAAACGTTGGAGGTGGCTTTCTCGCGGCGGATATGCTGCTCGCGGGTTTGCAGGCTCAGCCGGTAGGCGCGGTTGCCGTGGCTATCGATGGACACACCGACGATGCGTCCCGGCATGTTGCGCGCATAGCTGGCTTTGGTGGCCATGTAAGCCGCGTGCGGGCCGCCGTACCCCACGGGCACGCCGAAGCGTTGGGTGGTGCCGACGGCGATATCGGCGCCCATCGCGCCGGGCTCTTTCAAGAGCGTCAGCGAGAGGGGGTCGGCGGAGATGATCGCGATGGCTTTCTCGGCATGGAGGGCTGCAATTTCAGGGGTGAAATCGCGGATATGGCCGTGGGTGCCGGGGTATTGGAAGATCGCGCCAAACACAGTTGCCGCGTCCAGATCGTCGGGGTTGCCGATGATGATCTCGATCCCAAGCGGGGCGGCGCGGGTCTTCATGACGGAGATGTTTTGCGGGTGGCAATTTTCGTCGATGAAAAAGGCCTTGGCTTTGGATTTGCCGACGCGGCTCGCCATGGTCATAGCCTCGGCGCAGGCGGTGGCCTCATCCAATAGCGAGGCGTTTGCAATCTCCAGACCGGTCAGGTCGGAGACCATGGTCTGGAAGTTCAGAAGCGCCTCGAGACGGCCCTGGCTGATCTCCGGCTGGTAGGGGGTGTAGGCGGTGTACCATGCGGGGTTTTCGAGGATGTTGCGCTGGATCGCGGGGGGCGTGACGGTGCCGTGGTAGCCCTGCCCGATCAGCGAGGTGAGCACTTTGTTTTTGGAGGCCGTGACCTTCATGTGGTGCAGCAGCTCGCGCTCTGATTTGGCCTTGCCGAAGTCCAGCGGCTTTTTCTGGCGGATCTTGGCGGGCAGCGTGTCATCGATCAGCGCGTCGAGGTCTTTGGCCCCCACCACCTGCAGCATCTGCGCCATTTCGGCAGGTGATGGCCCGATATGGCGACGGTTCGCGAAGTCGTAGGGCAGATAGTCGGTGGGGGTGAAGGTCATGGCGTAAGTCCCTTTAGTCGATCAGCTTTTTGTAGGCGGCCTCGTCCATGTAATCGTCCATGGGGCTCAGATCGGAAGGCTTTATCTTGAAAAACCAGCCAGCCTCCATTGCGTCATCGTTAACGGTGGCGGGCGCGTCGGCGAGGGCCTCGTTGACCTCGACAATTTCGCCATCCAGCGGCGCAAGGATGTCGGAGGCCGCTTTGACGCTTTCGATCACGACAATCTCGTCATCTTTGGAAACCGTGTCGCCCACTTCAGGCAGTTCGACGAAGACGATATCGCCCAGTTGCGTCGCGGCGTGTTCCGTGATGCCGACGACGATCACGTCGCCCTCTTCGCGGAGCCATTCATGCTCTTCTGTGAATTTCATTTTGGTCTCTCCCTCTTGCTTTCTATCGTTTGAAATTGGCCGGAATGAACGGCAGTTTGGCTACGGTCAGCGGCAGGCGTTTGCCGCGCAGCTCCCCGTAGATCACGATGCCATTCTTTGCGTTTTCTTGGGTCACGTAGCCCATGGCCACGGGGCCGCCGAAGGTCGGGCCGAAGCCGCCGGAGGTGATGGTGCCGATAGGCTCTGCGCTGGTGTCAGTGGCGAAAAGCGCGACGCCCTCGCGCATGGGGGCACGACCTTCGGGGAGCAGGCCCACGCGTTTGCGGGCTGCGCCGTTAATCAGGTGATCTTCGATGATTTTCGCACCGGGGTAGCCCCCTGCCCGCGCGCCTCCGGGTCTGCGGGTCTTTTGAATGGCCCATGTCAGGGCAGCTTCGACAGGGGATGTGGTTGCGTCAATGTCATGGCCGTAGAGGCACAGCCCCGCCTCCAGACGCAAGGCGTCGCGTGCGCCAAGGCCGATGGGCTCGACATCTTCATGGGCGAGGAGTTTGCGGGCCAAGGTCTCGGCGTGTTTTTCGGGGACGGAGATCTCAAACCCGTCCTCGCCTGTATAGCCGGAGCGGGAGGTCCAGACCTCTATGCCGTCCAGATTGAGGGTCGTCACATCCATGAAACGCATCTTGGCCGCGTTGGGGTCGAGTATTGACAGGACGGCTTCGGCGGCCGGACCTTGCAGGGCCAGCAGCGCGCGGTCGGTCAGTTCGGTAACGCGTACCTTCGGTTCAAGCGCCGCTTTCATACGGGCGATATCTGCGGTCTTGCAAGCCGCGTTGACGACGACGAAAACATGATCGCCGCGATTGGCCAGCATCAGATCATCTTCGATGCCGCCCGCGTCATTGGTGAAAAACCCGTAGCGTTGGCGGTCCAAGTCCAGGTCCAAGATGTCGACGGGGATCAGGGTTTCCAGTGCCAGCGCCGCGTCATCATAGCTGTCGCCGCGCACGATCACTTGCCCCATATGGCTGACGTCAAACAGCCCTGCCTTGGCGCGGGTGTGCTGGTGTTCTTTCATGACGCCGAGAGGGTATTGCACCGGCATGTCATAGCCTGCGAAGGGCACCATTTTGGCGCCCAGCTCGAGATGAAGGGCATACAGGGCGGTTGTGCGTAACGCGCTAGTCGAGGTCTCAGGCATCATTCTCGGCACCATTGGGGCGCGGCCATCGGCCCGCGCGGTTGGTGCCCCCTCTGTCCCTTCGCCTGAGATCGCTATCCCTTCGGCGGATGCCTTTCGTGGCACCTCTCTCCAGAGTCTTGTTACGCAGACGGTCCGTTTGGCCTGAGAGTTTCCGGGGCGGTTGCTCCTTCGGCACCGGCTTGCTGCCGGTTCTCCCGTCGTCGATGCAGGGACGCTAGTACAGGTCGATTTTCAAAACAAGACAGATTTACGTGAGCCATTTTCGGATGATTGGCGCGCCTATGATTACCACCACAATGCGGGTCAGGTGGTGGGTCACGACAAACGCGATATCGGCGCCTGCGACAATCGCGAGCACCGTCATTTCCGCCTGCCCGCCGGGGGAAAAGGCCAGCAAAGCCTCGGCTTGCGGGGCGAGACCCAGCAGCACGGCGCATTCGGCCACAACGAAGGCGATGAGGCCGATAATGGCGGTGTAGCCGGTGGCGGCGAGCACGACGCGGCGCAGCTCGGTCCATGTGATGCCCACGTATTTGACGCCGACGCTGAGGCCGATGAAGAACTGCGCGGCGAGAATCGCCTCCATCGGCGGACGGGAATGGATGAGGCCTGTGAGGCTGGCAATGGCGGCGAGGATCATTGGGCCTAAAATGCTGGCCCCAAAGAGGCCGACACGCTTGGCACCCCACCACCCGGCCCCGGCAATGACCACCATCAGGAGGAGCTCGTGCGGAGGCAATGACGTAGCGGGCGCGCCGATGGGCTGATCGAGGCTGAGCCCGAGGATAACGGTCAGCACTACCGGCAGCGCGGAGACGACCAACAGTACGCGGGTGGCGTGGATAAGCGAGAGGTGACGGACATTGCCGCCCGCCTCCTCGCCGAAGACCAGCATGTCCTGCAATCCGCCGGGCATCGCCCCGTAATAGCTGGTGACGGGGTCGAATTTGCAGATACGCCGGAAATAGGGATACCCCGCCAGCCCGATCAGCAGGATGAAGGGTGGCACCAGCGCGAGGGAAAGCGCCATCTCGGGAATGCGTTCGGCGACGGCGGGCGTGATGGAGGCCCCGACGGCCACGCCAAGCACCGTGCGCATCGCATCTCCAATCACCGGCGGGCCCTTGAATTTGATGCCCGCGAGCGCCGCGATCAGGCAGGCGAACATGGGACCCAAGAGCCATGGCAGCGGCAGGTTGAGCACGATGAACACCGCCACGCCAAGCGCGGCGAGGCAAAGAGCGAGGGATATGCGATTGATCACGTGACGCGCCGTTCCAAGGGACCAGTTGGCGCGAGCCTACGCGTCTCAGCCGCCCGGCGCGAGGCTCAAGTTGCGGGGGCCTTGCGGGCGATGCCGCGAATGATGGCCACGATGGTGATCACGGTCAGCGCCCAGAAGAACCATGTGATCGGGCCGCGCAGCAGGATCATCGGGTCGCTGCCCGACATCAGCATGGCCTGGCGGAAGTTGTCTTCGAGAAGTGGGCCCAGGATGAAGGCGATGAGGAAGGGCGCTGCGGGGACATGGTGGCGCATCATGACATAACCGACCCAGCCCATAACGAACATCACGCCCACATCGAAGATGTTGTTGTTCACCGCGAAGACGCCGTAGATGCAAAGCACCAGAACGGCGGGCATCAGGATACGCTTGGGCACATCGGCCACGAATTTGAAGCCTTTAATGGCCACCGAGCCCACGATAAACAGAAAGACCGAGCTGACGATCAGGCCGATGAACAGCCCGTAGATGATGTCAACATTCAGCACGAACATCATGGGTCCCGGTTGCAGCCCGTGGATCATGAACGCGCCGATGATAATGGCGGTGATGACGTCTCCGGGCACGCCCAAGGCTAGAAGCGGGATCAGGGTTGCGCCCGCGACGCCGTTGTTGCCAGCCTCTGAGGCTGCGACGCCCTCGATCTCTCCCTTACCGAAGTTTTCCTTGTTGGGCGATTTGCGCCGCGCTTCAGAGTAGCTGAGGAAGGCCGAAGGGGCCGCGCCGATGCCGGGGATGGAGCCAAGAAAGACGCCGATCAGGCTGCCGCGTACGATGGACTTGAAGCTGCGTTTGTAGTCGGCGAACGTGACTTTGGTTTTGCCCAGCGCACGGGCTTTGCCCAGATGCGCTGTCGGGTTCCATGCCATGGCGATGATCTCGGGGATTGCAAACAGACCGATGAGCACGGCGATGAAATTCAGGCCGCCCATCATGTTGGGATCGCCGAAGGTGAAGCGGTTGGTGCCATAGACCAGATCAAGCCCAACTGTTGCGAGCAGTAGCCCCAGCATGGCCGAGAGCGCGCCGCGCAGCAGGCTTTCACCAGAGACGCCGGCGATGATGGTCAGGGAAAACAGGATCAGGGCGAAGAACTCCGGCGGCCCAAAACTGAGCGCGAAGGAGGCGAGCCAACCCGCAAAGAGAATAAGCGCGAGGTTGGAGATCAGATCGGCGGTGCACGACGCCCAGAGCGCCATGCCGAGCGCCCTGCCCGCCTCGCCCTTCTCGGCCAGAGGAAAGCCGTCGAGGATGGTGGCGGATGACGCGGGCGTGCCGGGAGTTTTGATCAGGATCGCGGGGATGGAGCCGCCAAAGATGCCGCCCTTGTAGACGCCCAGCAGCAACAGGATGCCGGTGATCGGTTGTAGCGAGAAGGTGAAAGGCAAGGTGAGGGCCACAGCCATCGTGGCCGATAGCCCCGGGATGGCACCACCGACCACGCCGATGCAGATGCCCGCAAAAAGGGCGAAGAATGCCTCGAACGAGGCCACTAAGCTCAGGCCTGCTATCAGGCTGTCAAAAAGGCTCATGGCAGTCTCACAAAGTTGCCCTGCGGGATGCCGACACCCGCGACATGGGCGAAGAAGGCATAGAGCGCCAGCGGGATCAGCACGGCGCAGATCAGCGCCGTAACCCGGTGGCGGGTGCGAAACAGGAAGGCTGTTGCGGCAAAGACCAGCATTGTGGTCCAGACCATGCCAAGGCGTGGCAGGGCATACATGGTCAGCGCCATGATCAGCGCCAACGCGACGAGGCGCGGCCAGCCGAGGCCGTCTGTTTCCACGACCTCCTCGTCAGAGGCCGCGCCGCCCGTGCGGCGGCCGGCGAGGATCAGGCCGAGCCCTATGAGCCCCGTCATCGCCGATAGGACGTAGGGCCAAAAGGTTGGGGCCAGAACGATGTTCTGCACATTGGAGGGCGAGGACACCCAGCCCGGGATGCCCACGAAGATCAGAAACGCCGCAGCGATGCAGGCGCCTATTCCAAGGCGGGTTTGGATGACCTGTGGCGACATGATGAACGGCCCCTCATGCAGTTGCGGCCACCAGTTTGGCAGCCGCAACGAAACGTCTCAATGAAAAGCTTAGGCGCTAGCCCTCGATCCGCATGCCCAGCTCGTCAACCAGATCACGGAAGATCTCGAACTGGCCCTGGATGAACGCGTTGGCATCGACCGGATTCATCAACTCGATGACCGAGCCGCGCGCGGACATGGTCTCGTTGAACTTCGCGTCTTGCGTGGCAGTGGCCATCCACTCACCCCACTTGGCTGCGACATCATCAGGCAGATCATCGGGCCCGGCAATCCCGGTCCAGCCAACCAGCTTGTTCAGTTTTTCCTTGCCCAGATCATTGGCAGTTGGCGCATCGAAGCCCACCACTGGTTCCGGCGTGGTGACCATCAGCGGCTTCAACTGGCCATTAGCGACAAAGCTCGCAAGCGCCGAAGAGTTGGTGCACAGGAACGTCGCTGTGCCGTTCAGCACCGCCGTCGCCGCCGCGCCGCCGCCCTTTTGCGGGATATGCGTGGCTGCGGTCAGCGGGTCCTCGACACCGAATTCCTTGAGCACCATCGCGCCTGCCAGATGCAAAAGCGAGCCCACACCGGACGAACTGTAGCTGACGCCGCCTTCGTTTACCTTGGCCACGAGATCATCCATCGAGTTGATGCCCGAGGCGGGCGTCACCGCGCAGGCGACCGGGTTGATCTCGTAGACCGTGACGAAGCGAAAATCATCGAGCGTGTAGGGCAGCGTCGCCTTCATCGCAGGGTTCACGGAATGCGAGCCCACGCGGGCGAACAGCATCGTGTAGCCATCGGCTTTTGCGTTCTGCACCGCGACGGACCCGGTGGCCCCGCCAGCGCCGGTGACATTGGCCATGATTAACGGCTGGCCCACCGCGTCGCCCAGCGGCTCTGCAATCGTGCGGGCGGAAATATCGGTCGCGCCGCCTGCGCCATACGGGATCACCATATTGATCGCGCGTTCCGGATATTCCGCCAGAGCGGCGGTCGCGCCAAAGGCAGCGCCGAGCAAAATGGTGGCCGTGAGTGTCGTCTTTTTCATAGCTTCCTCCCTAAAACTGCTCCGGTGACCGGGGCTTGGTGAAAACTCTACTGGTAAGCCTTCCTTAATAGTAGTTAATTTGGCTTACAGCTTTTGAAAGCGCTCATTTCACAATCGGACTGACTGCCCCATGACCATCCGCCTGCTGCGCACATTGGTTGCCATCGCCGACACCAAAACATTCAGCGCCGCGGCGCAGGTGGTGCATGTGACACACGCCGCCGTCAGCCAGCAGATGCAAACGCTGGAGGCCGATCTTGGCATTGCGCTGTTCAACCGCTCGACCCGCACGCCCGAGCTGACCCCCGTAGCGCATGAGGTCGTACGAAAGGCCCGTAAGCTCATTCAGGACTACGACAATCTGGTGCCCTCGGTGCTGGGCGATGACGGGTTGAGCGGCGTGGTGACGCTGGGCGCCTTGCGCACCACATTGACCGGGCTGACGCCACGCGCGATGGCGGTGCTGAAGGCGAAGTTCCCCGAGGTTGGCCTCAGAATTCGGCCCGGGCTGACCAGCACGTTGCTCACCGAGATTGAGCGCGGCCATCTGGACGCGGCCATCGTCACCAAGCCGCATCTGATGCCGGTGGGTCTGAAGTTTCGCGAGCTGACGCAAGAACCGATGGAGCTGATCACCGCCCGACAGGAGACCGGCAGCGACCCGATTGACCTGCTGCGCAGCCGCCCGTTTATTCGCTTCAACCGCAGCGCCGTCGTGGGGACATTGATTGACAACTGGATGTTGTCCAAACGCATCCGGGTGAACGAGACGATGGAGCTCGACAGCCCCGAGGCCATTGCCAGCATGGTACAGGCCAATCTGGGTGTCTCCATAGTGCCGAGCCTCGCGGTGCCTCCGCAGGACGCCAATCTTGTCAAGCATATCCCGCTTGGCTCCGACGCCCCGATGCGCGTTTTGGGGCTGGCCTACCGCAGCGACCAGATCAAGCTGCGGATGATTGACGAGCTGTTTGACACGCTTATGGGTGTGATCGAGGGCGCGCGCTAGATCACCTCGTCCGTGCGATCATCGCTCTCGCCGTAGCGCTTCAACACCGCCGGTTTTGTGCCCTCGTAGACCCGCGCCACGTTCTCCGCGATCTTGGCATTCTCGCGCTCGAACAGGCAGTTTCCCTGCATGTCGGAGGCCACAATGAAGGGCCCCATCTTATTGCACTTGATCACCCACATGGCCTGCGCCAGGCCCAGTTCCTCGTTCCAATGGACGGCCTCGACCTTTTCGACCCCGCGCCCGAGCAGCGCCCCGGTGCCATACCCAACGGTGGACAAATACACCGCGCCATTGGGGACGAAATACTCCTTGTAGTCCTTTGAGGTCATGCCCCCCTTGCCCACGATCAGCTTGGCCCCGGTTTTGGCCATCCATTCGGGCAGCCATTTGGCAAAGCGAAAGCTGGCGGTGGCCGTCACCGCGCCCATGTCAAAGCTGCCATCGGGGTTAATCCGCGCCGCAGGAGAGCAGTGGAAATTTGCAGCGGATTGGCTAGGCAGCTCCATCGGGATATTTGCTTTATCCTCCAGCGCCCGCATGTAGACACCTTCGCGGGCGGTATACATCAGGCCATCGAGGTAAACGATGTCACCAAGGCGCAGTTCGGCGATGGCCTCATCGGTGGGGGTGGTGGAGAGGCGGATTTCGCGGATTCTCATTGCGCAGCCTCCCTAACGGGTTCCCAATCCACCGTTTCGCGGCGTTGATAGGAGGTGAACCAGTCGGGGTCGGTGCGGTGTTCCACCCGGCCATCGGCGTGGATGCGGGCCACCGCGCGGCGCGACGAGAGGCAGAAGGCGTGGACCGACATGGGCATGCCTCCGGTGTGGCAATAGCCCACCTCGATGTTGCAATCGATGACCATGTTTTTACCGACGAACCCCATGGCACCCATGCCGATGGAGTTGCCGAGCTCTTTGAACTCGTCCTCCATCTCGGCGATTTTGGGGTCGGAGTTGCGGCTGCCAACAACGCGGAGCGTTGAGGCGCGTTTGCCGAGTGTCATGCAGATATCTTTGCTGCCGCCCAGCCCGATGCCGATGATAGCGGGCTGGCACGCGAGGCCGCGTTTGCCGAAAGCCATGAGGCTGTCGAGATAAAACCGCTTGATGCCTTGGATGCCGTCCGAGGGGAAAAGCATGCGGTAATCGGTGCCGAAAAGCCCGCCTTTGTGAACCGTGATGAGATCAATCCATGCGCCTTCGGGCTCGAACCCGTATTCGATCTCTGGTGCGCCGATGCCGACGTTGTTGTCGTGATCCGTGCGCCAAAGAGGATGGACCCGGTTGGGTCTGAGCGGCACGCCGTTCGTGGCGTTGGCCGTGGCGCGTCTGAGGGCCGCTTCGAGTGCCACCATGCCGCCTTCCACCTGCGCCTCATTGCCGAGTTTCACGAACCAGCGGGGCACACCCGTGTCGCCACACATGGCGCGGCGGTCTTCCTTGGCGGCCTCGTAATTCTCAAGCATCGCCTTGAGGACAAAGGAAGACAGGTCGCCGTCCTCGGTTTTGGCGGCATGTTGAAGCCCGTCGAGATAGTCTTGCGGAATCTCGATGGCCGCCTTGTCCATGAGGGTCTCGGCGGTGGATTGGATGAGGGAGATGGGGATCATCGGACAGCTCCAATATATGCGAGCGGATGGGCCGGGCCCGGCCTCGGGAGGCTTTGGGCCAGGCCGGAACCAGAGTTCAAAACTGGCTGGCGGCACGCTGCGTGACATTTGTTGCGAAAGGCCCTCCCTGGGGA
Source organism: uncultured Litoreibacter sp. (assembly GCA_947494645.1). Lineage (GTDB taxonomy): Bacteria > Pseudomonadota > Alphaproteobacteria > Rhodobacterales > Rhodobacteraceae > Litoreibacter. The sequence continues at coordinate 787,799 of CANLVO010000001.1, read as the reverse complement.
GAGGCCGGGCCTGGCACATGCGTGCCGGTTGGGTTTGGCGTGCACCCTCATTGCGCCGCCACCAGCGTTTCGGGTTCGCCCTCGGGCAGGACCGTTTCGCCGGGTTTCACGATGGTGAAGGCCACGGGTTCGCGAGTGACTTGGACGCCGTTTGAAAGGGTGGCCACGGTGAAATCGCTATTCTCCAGCCCGCCATCGTCGGGGAAATCCTCGCGGTAATGCGCGCCGCGGGAGTTTTCGCGGGCTATGCCAGCTTTGGTGATGACCTCCGACACATCGCAGAGCGAGCGCAGGTTCAGCCAATCATGCCATGTTAGATTGAAAGCCAGATTGTCGCTGGCCACACCAACATCCATCAGCGCGTCAGAGACGTCCGCGATGCCAGACAGGCCACGTTTCATTCCGGCGGCGGTGCGCATCACGCCGACCTCTTCCCACATCACGTCCTGCAACTGTTTGCGCAGGGGCAGGACCAGATCGGGCTTGCGGCCAAGCGGGTGAACAGCGCGGGCGACCTCGGAGGCCAGCACGCTTTCATCGGGGTCGCGCAGGGCGGGCATTGAGCGGATATCGTGCCCCATCACGTCGCCTGCGATGCCGCCATAGACGGTGGAGTTCGCCACCCCGTTGCCGCCCAGCCGATTTGAGCCATGCGCGCCGCCTGCATCTTCGCCCGCCACGTAAAGGCCTTCCATCGCCGTGCGCGTATCCACGTCAACGACGACACCGCCCATGAAGTAATGCGCGGTGGGCACGACCTCGACGCGGCCTGCGGCCAGATCAAAACCGCTATCGGCGCAGCGGGTGACCATGCCCTTGAATTTCTTGCGCACAGTGTCAGGGCCCAGATGGGACATGGAGATAAACACGCCCTCTTGCTCGGGGTTATTGTTCTTGCGCATCTCGGCATAGATGCCACGGCTGACAACATCGCGCGTCGCGCGCTCGCCCTTGCCGTCATAGTCGAACATGAAGCGCTGGCCCGCATGATTGATCAACTGCCCCCCTGCCCCGCGCAATCCCTCTTCGAGGACGGTGCCGGTCATGCGGGTGTGATCGCCCGCCAACAGCCCGGTGGGGTGGAATTGTACCATTTCCATGTCGCGCAGCTTCAGCCCTGCCCGCAGCGCCATAGCGAGGCCATCCATCGTCTTGTCGCCTGAGGGTGTGTGGTATTTGTACATTGACGGGCCGCCACCCGTGGCCATCAGCACGGTTTTGGCGCGGACCAAACGGAATGCGCCGCTACGCATGTCGATCATCAAGACGCCTGCCAAGGCGCTGCCATCCTTGGTGGGGATCAGCCCCACGGCGCGGTGCTCTTGCAGCTTTTCGACGCCGCTGGCGAGGACTTTTTCCATGAGCCGGTTGATGATCTCGATCCCCGTGAGATCGCCCTTATGCACGGTACGATCGGCGGTCTGGCCCGCAAAAGCCTTTTGATGCAGGGAGCCGTCTGGGTTGCGGTCAAAGAAGCAGCCAACCTCGTTTTCGAGCTCCCGGATGCGCACGACGGCCTGTTCGCAAAGCCGCCAGGCCATGTCCTGATTAGGCAGCCATTTGCCGCCCTGGATCGTATCCATGAAATGCCGCTCGACCGTGTCGCCGCCGCCCAATGCCACGTTGTAGCCGCCTTGCACCATGCGGGTGCAGCCGCATTTGCCGATCAGGCCTTTCACGGCGATGGTGATCTTGGTGCCTTCTGGTGCCGTCTGCTGAGCGTGGAGTGCGGCAAAGAGGCCAGCGCCGCCGGTGCCGATGATCAAGATATCCGTGTCGTGCCGTTCAACATCCGTCAGCGCCATGGGCTACACCGCCTTTACCAAGAAGAGGCCTGCGATCAAAAAGGAGAGCGCGGTGGCCGACGCGGCGAGCGTCTTTTGAGGGGCGCTCCACGGCAGCCACTCCATCGCCATCAGCCGCAGCCCGCCGAACATGTGGACAGCCAGAAGGAAAACGAGGCCGAACTCAGCAAGCTTGACCGTGCCGGTTTCGGTCATTTGGAGGAACCCGTCGAGCCTGTCGGGGTTGCTGACGGCCATGGCCAGCACCCAGAAATGCAGCGGCAGAAACAGCGCCAGTGCAAGCCCGGAGAGGCGGTGCAGAATATAGGCCAGCCAGAGCGGATGCGCCCGTGAGGTGATGCCGCGCGCGGCCCTCATGTGCTCAGTCCTTGTGCGCCCAAGCCTTGCGCGAAGGTCACGGCCCAGACGGCACGTGCTCCCAAGATGAACAGGCCTGCGCCAATGCCCCACATGACGGCCTCAAGCGCCGAGCCGCGCACCCCGCCCCACTCGTGGGCAATGGTGCGCAATCCGATGGCTCCATGGACAGAAACCGCCGCAACAAACGTGCCGTAGAACGCAAACCACGCTACCGAGCCTTGGGTACGGCCTAGAATCTCAGCCGCGCTTAGTCCGCCCTGGATTGCGTAGATCATGACCGCCAGGTGACCTATGACCAGCGGGGCCATGAGAAGCGCAGTGATGCGTTGCAGCATGTAGAGGCGCAGCGTCAGCATCAGCGCCGCCCCCGGAAAAACGATTTGGCGGTCTCGCGTTTGAGGCCTGCGATGGCGGACATCGGATCAAGATCATTGGGGCAGTAGGTCGTGCAGGAGCCCATGGAGTGGCAGTTGTGGCAGCCGCCGCTTCCAGAGACCGCATCAAGGATCGCCGCGCGCCCTTCGTCTTTGGCGTCGTTCAACAGGGTCCATGCGCGTTGCAAGGCCGCCGGGCCGAGATAGTCCGCATTTCCCGCCACGGTGTCGCAGGCGGCGTAGCAGACGGAGCAGTTGATGCACTCGATCCCTGCATTGGCCTCTACCCGGGTTTCGCTGGCCTCGTCGATTTCCGCGATTGGATCGTCCCGCGTCAGCGCGCCGTGGTGGACGCCCTCAGCCCCGACCCATTTGTCAAAGAAGGGATCCATATCGACCACCAGATCCTTGATCACCGGCAGGTTGCGCAGGGGTGCGATAGTGACCGCGTCGCCCTCCAGCACCTTGGAGATATGGGTCCGGCACGTCCAGCGCGGCACGCCGTTGACCATCATCGCGCAGCTGCCGCACATGCCGACCCGGCAGGCGAAACGGTAGCTCAAGGTGGGATCCGCATTTTGCTGTACCCAGGAGACCACGTCGAGCACGGTTTGGTTGGCGTAGGCCGGCACGTCGAACACCTGTGGGCGGACGTCAGATCCGTCTCCCCGCGCGATTGTGACTTTCAAATTGTCCAACGTCATTTGAGCCATCTGTACCGTGGGCCTTCCCATGCAGGCGGGTTCAGTGCCATAGTTAAAGCAATAGCACGGCTTTATGAACGCGATAAATTCTTTATGTTTTCGTTAGCGTTCCTAACGGCGCGTGCCCTGACGTTTGGGAACACGAGATGGCGCACCACCCCCCTCCTGATCTGGTTGAAACCCTGAAACAGCGCTATAGCGACGCGCCGGAGGCCTGCGCCTCTTTGACCGATAACCCGGTTCTGCGGTCGATGTCTGCGCGAGGGTCGTGTCGCCGTTTCACGGACCGGGCGGTGCCGATGGCGTTGCTGGAGACGCTCTGTGCCGTGGCGCTGGCCTCGCCGACGAAAAGCGACCTGCAGCAGCGCGATATCATCCTGCTGACCGAGCCAGAGACACGCTCGAAACTCAGCGCGCTGGTCTCTGGGCAGGCATGGGTCGCTGGCGCGCCGATGCTTGCGGTGTTTTGCGGCAATAACCGGCGGCAGCGGCTGCTGCATGAGTGGCATGGGACCGCCTTTGCCAATGACCATTGCGACGCCTTCTTCAACGCCACCGCAGATGCCGCGATTGCGCTAGGTGCCTTCGTCACAGCCGCCGAGGCGGCGGGGCTTGGCTGCTGCCCGATCAGCGCTGTGCGCAACGAGGCTTCGGCGGTATCCGACCTGCTTGGCCTGCCGGATCACGTCTTCCCGTTTGCGGGTCTGGCGATTGGCTATCGGGCCACCGCGCCAGAAGTGTCAAAGCGCCTGCCGTTGCACGTCACGGTCCATAAAGATCGCTATACCGAGCCCGACCTGCGGGAGGCCGTCACCACCTATGACGCGGACCGCTCTGCCGTACAGCCCTATGCCAGCCAGCGGTCTCCCGAGAAGTTTGGCCACAGCGACAGCTATGGCTGGTCGGAGGACAAAGTGCGGCAGTATGCGCAGCCGGAACGGGCTGATTTCGGGGCCTTCATCCGCGCCAAGGGGTTCGATCTCACCTAGACGGAACGCGTGATGCCGCCATCGACGCGAATGTTCTGGCCCGTGATATAGGCCCCGCCCTCTGAAGCCAGAAACGCCACCACGCTGGCGATCTCGTTCAGCGAGCTGCCGTAGCGGCCCATAGGCACCATCACGCGGAACTCTTCCTTCTCGGGCAGGCTGTCAATGAAGCCCGGTAACACGTTGTTCATGCGGATATTTTCGGCAGCGTATTTGTCCGCAAAGAGCTTGGAGAACGCCGCCAAACCGGCCCGCATCACGCCAGAGGTCGGGAAAACGGGGTTCGGCTCAAACGCCGCGAAAGTCGAGATGTTGATGATCGCACCGCCGCCCTGTTTTTGCATGATCGGGGTGACAAGCCGGGTCGGGCGGACCGCGTTGAGGAAATAGACCTCCATGCCCTCGTGCCAGTCTGCGTCTGTCAGCTCCAGTACCGGGGCGCGGGGGCCGTGACCTGCGGAGTTGACCAGCACGTCGATACGGCCCCAGTGATCCATCGCGGCGTCGACCAACTTTTGCAGGTCCTCGACGGATTTGTTGGTGCCGGTAATACCGACACCGCCAAGCTCCTTGGCTAAGGCCTCTCCCTTGCCCGACGAGGACAGGATGGCGACCTTGAATCCGTCAGCGGCCAAAGCGCGCGCGCTGTCTGCGCCCATGCCAGAGCCACCGGCGGTTATCATTGCAACTTTAGTCATCTGGATGCTCCTTTTGCTATTCGTTGCGCCGCCCGAGGAGGCGGGCCTAGATATCTTCGCCGCGGGCCACAGCAGCGGCGACCTCGGCGATGTCTGCCTTCGACAGCTTGTAGGCCTCTGCCGCGGTCTCCGCGGAGATATAGCCGCGTGCGAGGTCGCGCTTGATCTGTGAGGCCGGGCGCTCCGCAGGGTCGCCGTAGCCCGCGCCGCCGGGGAAGGCCATGACCACTTTGCGGCCATGTGGCACAAACTGTTTGCCCTTGCCGTTCATCGCGCTGCCATCATCCTGGGCGATGGTTGTCGGCGCCCCGGCGCTGCCGCCTCGCCGTCCACGGGCGGGGTGGTTCACGCGGTCGAACATCGCTTGGATGTCGAACTCGTGCCCTTCCTGTGCGCCCACTTCCATATATTGCCCCAACCCGCCACGGGTTTTGCCCGCGCCACCGCTGTCGGGGCGCAGCTCCTTGCGCCAGATGATGACGGGGCCTGCATGTTCTGTGGCCTCGATGGGCATCGTCATGACGCCCGACGGAAAGGCCGTCGCGCTGAGGCCGTCATGTTCAGGCCGTGCGCCAGAGCCGCCTGAGTTGAACGTCAGCACTTCGGAGCGCCGCGCCGTTTTGGGCGCAGGCGCATCTGTGCGGGGCCGCATCGAGACCTGGAAGTTACACAAGCACCCTGCCCCCTCTGCTGGAACCAGTCCGGGGACGATCTTGTCGAATGCATCGAACATCGCGTCGGGGACAAAGTGGCCCACGATATGGCGCAAGGCCACGGGCGCGGGGTGCAGCGCGTTGACGATGGTGTTTTCGGGTGCCGCTATCTCGAACGGGGCGAGCGAGGCCGCGTTGTTGGGGATCTCCGGCGCGATGGCCACTTTCAGCGCGTAGCAGGCATAGGCCTTGGTGTAGACCAGCGGGCAGTTGATGCCCTTCTTGTCGAGGCCGGAGGTGCCCGTGAAGTCCGAGATGATCCGATCACCTTCCACGCTGACTTTCACTTTCAACGTAATCGGCACGTCAAAGCCGTCCATGGTCATCTCGCCAGTGGCGCTGGTCTGCGGCAAAGCGGCGATGCGCTCAATAGTGGCGCGGCGGGAATTGTCGAGGATGAAGTGGGCGATGCCGTCCAGATCATCGAGGTCAAACTCCTCCATCATGTCAATGAGGCGGCGGTGGCCGATCTCGTTGCAGGTGGCCAAAGCATAGACGTCGCCAATCAGCTGATCTGGCTCGCGCACATTGCCCCGGATGATGCGCGTCAGCGTCTCATTCACCGTGCCGCGCTCGGCGAATTTCATAATCGGGATGTAGAGCCCTTCCTCGTAGACCGATTGCGCATCGGCCCCGAAACCGCGCCCGCCAATGTCGACGATATGCGCGGTGCAGGCGAAGAAGCCCACCAGCGCGCCCTTGTGGAAAGACGGGGTCACCATGGTGATATCGTGCAGATGGCCGGTGCCCTCCCAGGGATCGTTGGTGATGTAGACATCGCCCTCAAAGATGTTCTGCCGCTCGATGCGGCGGATGAAATGTGCCACCGCGTCAGCCATGGCGTTGACATGTCCTGGCGTACCAGTGACAGCCTGGGCCAACATGTTGCCGTGAGTGTCATAGACGCCCGCCGACAGATCACCCGCCTCGCGCACTGAGGTCGAGAAAGCGGTGCGGACCAATGCCTGCGCCTGTTCTTCCACCACGGAAATCATCCGGTTCCACATGACCTGATAGGCGACGTTCGAGTGTTGCTTGGTCATTGGGCGGCCTCCTTGGTGATCACGTCGATACAGCCGTCCGGCTGGCAGATGGCGTCCCGGCTGGCCGGGATGATGATGGTGGTCTCGTCCTCGACGATGGCCGCGGGGCCGTCTGCGCGCGCGCCCGGGTCCATGCCGAACCGGTCCACCACTTGCGCGTCCAGATAGCTGCCCGTGGCCGGATCAAAGACCGAGCGGCTTTCTGACGTGCTGGCGGCCCCTGTGCCGGTTGCCTCGTCCATGCGTGCGACGGGTTCAGGGGGCGTGGTTGCGTTGACCGACCAAACGGTGATCTCGATATCCATGCCTTGAACGGGTCGGCCGAAAAGCTTGGTGTAATCCTCGATAAACCGCGCCTCGAATGTGGCGGCGTCAGGGTTCATCGCCTGCGCCTCCGTCAACTCGATCGGGATTTCCCAGCCCTGCCCGGTGTAGCGCATATAAACTTTGAATTCCGACAGGATCGGGCTTTCGGCGTCGCAGGTGCGCACGAAGGCGGTGGCCTCGGATTGCAGGTCGGCCAGCAGACCTTTGATCCGGTCCCCGTCAAAATCGCTGAGCTTCATATAGACGGAGCGGTTGGCCTCGAAACTGAACGGAGCCCGCAGAAACCCGATGGCAGAGCCTACGCCTGCGCCCGCAGGCACCAACAAGCGGTCCACGCCGAGTTTCTCGCAAAGCCGTCCGGCATGCAGCGGTGCCGCGCCGCCAAAGGCGATCATGGTGTATTCGGACAGGTCCTCGCCGTTTTCGACCGCATGGACCCGCGCGGCGTTGGCCATGTTCTCGTCTACCACCTCGGCCACCCCAAAGGCGGCTTCCACTGCGTCCATGTCGAGCGTGTTGCCGACATGGTTGGAAAGCGCAGATTTCGACTGCTCAGGGTGCAGCTTGATTGTCCCGCCCGCGAAATTGTCCGGGTCCAGCTTGCCCAAAACGAGGTCGGCATCTGTCACACCGGGGCGCTCCCCGCCGCGGCCATAACAGGCTGGCCCAGGTTCCGAGCCTGCGCTTTCCGGCCCGACCCTAATTTGGCGCATCGCGTCCACATGGGCCAGCGACCCACCGCCCGCGCCGATCTCGACCATATCGATCACCGGGATGGAAATGGGCATGCCGGAGCCCTTCTTGAAGCGGTAGGTACGAGCCACTTCAAAAACGCGGGAGGTCTTGGGCGTCTGGTTTTTGATCAAGCAAATTTTGGCGGTGGTGCCGCCCATGTCGAAGCTCAGCACTTTGTCCAAACCATACCGAGCGGCGATATGGGCCGCAAAGACAGCGCCGCCTGCGGGGCCGCTTTCAACCAGCCGCACCGGGAAATCCGCCGCGTTTTGCAAGGAGATAATGCCGCCGCCCGAATGCATAAGGAAGATACGGCACTGGACGCCCTCGGCTTTCAAACGGTCCTCAAGACGGCCCAGGTAGGAGGCCATGAGCGGCTTGATATAGGCGTTGGCAACGACCGTGTTGAAGCGCTCATATTCGCGCATCTGCGGGCTGACCTCGGAGGAGATGGAGACCGACACATCCGGTAGTTTCTCTGCCAAAACCTCGCGCACCAGCTGTTCATGGGCGGGGTTCAGGTAGGAGTGGATGAGTCCGACTGCGACGCTTTCGAACCCGGCCTCGGCGATCTTGTCGACCACGGCCTCGGCCTCCGCACGATCAATATCGATCAACACCTGCCCGTTGGCGTCAACACGCCCCGCAACCGTGAACCGCATGTGACGCGGCAAGAGCGGCTCGGGCAATTGCAGGTTCAGGTCATATTGCTCAAAGCGCGACTCGGTGCGCATCTCGATGACATCGCGAAACCCTTCGGTGGTGATCAGCGCGGTCTTGGCCCCGCGCCGCTCGATCAGGGCGTTGGTCGCCAGCGTGGTGCCATGGATGATCTGGCCAATCTCTGAGGGCCTCACCCCTGCTTTGGCACAGACCTGATGCATCCCGTCGATAATGGCGTCTTCCGGCGCCGTGTAGGTCGTCAGAACCTTGGTCGAAAAGAGCGTGCCGTCTTTTTCCATGACAACATCGGTAAATGTCCCGCCGATATCGACGCCAAGGCGGATGGTGTTGTTCTGCATAGCGCGCTCCGAGTCGTTGTCCTGTTCTTCGACCCAGTTGCCCACCACAGGTTTTCAAATGCAAATTGATTAATTCTTTCAGCTTGATCAGTTTTATTTATCCTCTGATCCGCTAGGCCGCCTGCGCCGCCAGACCTGCGGCCTTACTTACATAAAGTGCCGCGCGCTGAGAGGCGTATCTGGCTGAGAAAGACAGGGCATCCGGCAGCCAGTCTGAGTGTAGTTCCTGCAGCTCACCCGCCGCGATCTCGCGGGTCACCAGACGGCGGGGCAGCAACCCGACCCCCAGACCCTCGAGCGCCATCGGAACGCAGGCCGACAGGGCGCTTGAATGCACGATCTGGTCACTGCTCAGCCCCCGTTCCCGTGCCTGCTGATGAAGGGCGTACCCCGCTTGCGTATCTTTGGCATGGGTCAGGATCGTGTGCTCGAACAGGTCAGGCAAGGACCGCGCCTTGCCTAGTTTCGCCGACAGATCAGGGCTGGCCACCCAGCAATAGGGCTCCTGCCCCAGCGCCTTGGCGGCATAGGCATTTGACTTGAAGGGGCCGGTCTGAATGGCGAGATCAAGATGTCCCTCCATGAGCCGCGCCTCGATCACAGCGGTCAGGTCGACCTCGAGCTGGACCCGCAATTTCGGATAGGCCGACTTGAGCAGCCGCAGGAAGTTTTGCAACCACGTGCAAGCGACCAGTTCTGACACCCCGAGGCGCAGCCGCTCTTCGATCAGTTCTTGCCGCCCGGCCTCTTCGATCAACGCTTCGCCGGCCCATAGCACATCGCGGGCCTTGCCGATCAACTTGGCCCCATCCGCCGTCAGCCGGACCGAGCCTGCGTCACGCGACAACAAAGACGTCTTCAACGCGCCTTCCAACGCCGCAATCCGCGCGGAGATATTTGGCTGCGTGGTTCCGAGTGCCGCTGCGGCGGCCCGAAACGTGCCTGTGTCGACAACGAAGGCAAAGGCCTCAAGCTGTTTTAGGGTAATCTGACTTTTGATCATAGGTGGCTCAGTGATAGAAAAAACTGATCCTACATAGCAAAGCATCGACCATTGAGAAAGCCGTCTTACAATTCGGCCCCCGCCTTGGCCTCTTGCCATTTCAGATAGGCGTTCGCGCCAAGCTTCATGAACGGAGGAAGACGCGTTGGTGCAGGCGCTGTCAGCGCCCTGGTCAACCGGTCCGACGCCGTTCCGGTCGCGAGCTCCGACGCGAGCAGTCCCGACAACATGCCCCGCGTGGTGCCGAGCCCGTTTTGGCAGCAGGCCGCAAAAAGCCCTTTATCGAGCTCTCCCAGCACGCCCACATTGTTGCGGCTCAGACAAAGTCGGCCGCCCCAGCGGTGCTCCATCTCGACCCCTTGCAGCATCGGGAAGCGCGCCAGAAAGGCCCGGTCATGATCGCGTGCGACCTGCGCCATCCGTGCCGCATCAACCTCCATGCTGGGGTCATAGGTGAAGCGGTTGCGGATGATGATTCTGTCGCCGCCGGCCCCTGCAATGCGGCGCACGGTGGTGCCTACGGGATCGGCCGGCGTCAGCGCCCAAAGCGGCTTGCCGCCAAGCGCTTCCACCTCGGCATTGGTCAAGGCGCGGGTCATCGACGCGTAGGTGAACACATGCATCAGGCGGTTCTGCAGGTAGCCAAAGCTGTTCAGATGACCGTTCACCGCCAGGATAACGTTCGGCGCGGTGACCGACCCGTTCGGGGTCTTCGCAGTCCAGCTGCCATCCCGCGACAACTCCCTGACAGGGCTGTTTTCGAAGATTTGCACCCGGTTCGAGGTGAGCCCCGCAGCCACCCCGCGCACAAAAGCCGCAGGCTGGATCATCGCGGTGCCGGGCGTGAAGAGCCCGCTTTGGTAGTAGCTGGTGCCGGTCAATGCTTCCATCGCCGTCGCGTCGAGCATGTCATACGGCTCGCCCAAGGCCTCCAGATGTGCTGCGTAGCTGCGGTTGTGTTTGTCTCCCTTGGCTGTCGCCGCGCCGTTGACCTTGCCGCTGTGCGTAAAGGCCGTCTGGTCCAACCCGTAGTCCCGCGCCATCTCGGCAGCGAATGAGATCGCGTGACGATTGTCAGCTGTGAGGTGCCGGTCATGCTCAAGCGCACCGCCATAGTCTTGCGAGGACAGGTCATGCGGCAAGTCGATCATGAATCCAGAATTGCGCCCGGCAGGCCCTTCGGCCACGCGGGCCGCGTCAAGCACCGTGATCTTATCGGTGGGGCAAAGCTGCGACAACCTGCGGGCGGCGGCGAGGCCTGCAAACCCCGCGCCGATGACCAGCCAGTCGCTGGTGATATGCTCTTCCAGCGTCACAGCCGCCGTACGCTCCGGCAAAAGCGCGTTCCACGCGGCGGGGCCGGGATCCACGGGCAGCTTCTTGACGCGGATTGCCGTCATATCAGAGGTCTTGGTTCAGTGCGTCTGCCGCCGGGATTTCCCGCTCGCGCCGGGCGATGTAGTCCAGCAGAGCCTCGTTTACACCCGCGTCCAGCGTGGGCTCCTGGTATTCGTCCAACAGCTCCCGCACGCGTTTCAGAGCACGCTCGTTGGTCTCGACAGACCCGTCCGCCTGCCATTGCTCAATCGAGTTATTGTCGAACAGCTCCGGCATGAAGAATGCCTCCTGGAAGTTCTCCAGCGTATGCGGGTGGCCTAGATAATGCCCGCCGGGGCCCACGTCACGGACCGCCGCAATCGCCTCGTCAAAGCCGTCCCAGTTGATGCCTTGCGCCATACGGTAGCCCATCGCGCATTGCTCCGCATCGACGACGAATTTGGCCATGGAGCAATGCATCCCCGCCTCGTTCCAACCCGCCGAATGCCAGATGTAATTCGCCCCTGACATCAGCACCGCCATCATCGTGCTCGCGCTTTCATAGCCTGCCTGCGCGTCAAAGGTCTTGGAGCCGCCCAGCGTGTTCGAGGTGCGCCACGGGATGTCGTAGAACCGCGCCATCTGGCCGATCATCATGTTCATCAAGCTGATCTCGGGCGTGCCTGCCATCGGCGCGCCTGACTTCATCGAGACTGTCGCGAGGTAGTGGCCGTAGATCGCTGGTGCGCCTTTCTGAACCACTTGCGTATAGGCCAAGGCGCTCAGCGCCTCGGCATTTAGCTGTGCCACGGTAGGCGCGGTGCCCGCTGGCGTATTGGCGCCGCCCAGCACAAATGGAGAGCACAGCACCGGTTGGTTCATCCGCGCGAAGGCTCGCATCGCGCCCAGCATCGTCTCGTCCCAAACCAAAGGCGAGTTGCCGTTGCAATTGCCGGTCACCACGGGGTGGGTCAGCATATAGTCGCGGCCAAACAGGATGGCGCACATCTCCAGCACATCTTCGGCGTTTTTCGGGCTGGTGGTCATCCCCATGAAGGTCTTGTCGGAGTGCTTCATCGACGAATAGGTGATCCGCAAATGCCGCTGGCTGATCGGGTGATCATAGGGCTCGACAATGTGATGCGCCGAGGAATGCATTGCAGGCAGCATGTGGCTGAGCTTGTGAAAATTGGCCAAATCCTCAAGCGTCGGGTTGCGCCGCACGTCGTCCATGTCGCGCAGGTAAGGCGCGCCGGTCATCGGCACGAACATCGCGTAGTCCCCGCCAAAGGGCAGGTTATTGGCCGGGTTGCGGGCGTGGTAGGTGAAGCTCGACGGGATCGTCTTGATCAACTCGCTCACGAGGCCACGGTCCAAGTGTACCGTCTCGCGACGCACATCGGCCCCGGCCCGTTTCCAATCTTCCAGCGCAATGGGGTCGCGAAAGACAACGCCGACATTTTCCAGAATATCCATCGAAGCCGCGTCGATTTGTGCCACCCGTTCGGCGTTCATCGGCTCCATTAAGGGGATGCCACGCTTGAGCGCGGGCAGCATAGTCACGTCGCGTGTTTGGCGCTGGGCCTTGCGTGCGCCGCGCCCGCGGCGCACCGTTCCGACCGCATCGACGCTCATCCGACATTGTCCCCTTCAACAGGATCGCTCAGGTCGATCCAGATGGTCTTCAGCTCGGTGAACTGATCATGGGCGTGGATGCCATTGTCGCGCCCGCCAAAGCCCGACTGTTTGTAGCCGCCGAAGGGCGTGGCAATGTCGCCCTCCCCGTAGCAATTCACCGTCACCGTGCCCGCCTGAATGTCGCGTGCTGCGCGGATCGCCTGTCGGGTGTTTGCGGTGAAGACGCTGGCGGCAAGCCCATATTCGGTCTGGTTGGCCACCGCGATGGCTTCGTCATTGCTGGCCACTTCGATCACCGACAGAACCGGGCCGAAGATCTCTTCTCTGGCCTTGGGGTCATCCTTGCTGACCTCGCAGATCACGGGCGACACAAAGGCCCCCTGCCCTTGGTCCTCTTTATAGAGATAGCTGCGTACCTTCTTGCAGTGCTCTGCATCAATCAGCGCACCGATATGCGTGCCAGGGTCCAGCGGGTCGCCGGTTTTCCAATCGCGCAGACGGGCGGTAATCCTGTCCATCAGCTCGGCTTTGACCGAGGCGTGCACGATCAGCCGCGATGCGGCGGAGCAGTTCTGCCCGGCGTTCCAGAACGCCGCGTTCACCACATGCATCGCGACATGGTCGAGGTTTTCAGCATCATCCAGCACCACCGCCGGGTTCTTGCCGCCACATTCCAGAACGACCTTCTTGAGATTACTGTCGGCTGCGTAGCGCAGGAAACGACGCCCGGTTTCAGTCGAGCCGGTAAAGCTGACCATGTCCACGCCCATATGCAGCCCCAGCGGCTCCCCCACCGAAGGCCCGTCCCCGGGCAAGACTTGCAACACGCCGCGCGGCACACCTGCCTCATGAGCCAGTTCCGCGACGCGCAGAGCGGTCATCGAGGTCTGCTCCGCCGGTTTGACAATCACCGAGCACCCCGCCGCCAGCGCTGGACCGATCTTCCAGCCCAGCATCATCAGTGGGAAGTTCCAAGGCAATACGGCGCCCACCACGCCAATGGGCTCACGCACGATCATCGATATTGCGTCGTCGCCCGTGGGGCTGGTTTGGTCATAAATCTTGTCGATGGCTTCGGCGTGCCACTTGATGCAATGGATCGTCTCTGGCACGTCGACGGTTTCGCAATCGAGGATCGGCTTGCCGCTTTCCAGGCTCTCCATCACCGCAAGCTCGCGGCGGTTGCGGGTCATCAGTTTACACAGGCGGATCAGCACATCCTTGCGCTCTGAAGGGTGCAGCTTGGACCAATGGCCCTGTTCAAACGCCTCCCGCGCCTTGGACACGGCAAAATCCACGTCCTGCGCATCGCAGCCTGCGATCTCTGTCAGCACCTCCCCCGTTGCCGGGTTCGTCGTCGCAAAGCTTTTGCCGCTGCCGGCGCGGTATTTTCCGTCAATGAAGGCGGTTCTCGGGAACGCCATGTCGCGGGCTATGGCCTGATATTCCGCATGGGTCAAAAGATCGGTCATGCTGCGTCTCCCGTGATGCGCGAAATGGTGGTGTTCATGGTGCGGATCACCTCGGCCAGCTGGCGCTTGTCATCCTTGTTCAGGGGTTGCAGCGGCCTGCGCGGCGGCCCCGCATCGATGCCGCGCAGGGTGAGGCCGTATTTGATGCATTGCACAAATTTGCCCCCTTGCTCGAGCACGCTCATCAACGGCAGCATCGCCGACATGATGGCCCGGCCCTTGGTGAAATCGCCCTCCACCGCGCAGGCCTGATAGAGCGCGATATGCGCCTCCGGCGCAAAGTTCGAGCCCGCGCAGACCCAAGACCGCGCACCCCATGCAAAGAACTCCAGAGCTTGGTCATCCATACCGCAGCTCAGCGCGATATGGGGGTAGTCCCGCGCGAGCATGTGCAGCCGGTTCACGTCACCCGAGCTTTCCTTGATGGCGCAGAAATTGGGGGAGCGACCGAGCCGGTCGAGGGTCTCCTCATCCATATTGACGGACATGCGGCCCGGATAGTTGTAGAGCATCACCGGCAGGTTCGCCGCCCGGTCAATCGCCAAAGCATGCAGCGCAATCTCGCGCCCGGTCGGGTAGGCGTAAGGCGGTGTGGCCACCAGCAAGGCGTCGGCGCCGACCGCTTTGGCGGCCTCTGCAAAGCGAACGCTGTCTTCGGTGCGAATGGCCCCGGTGCCCACGATCATCGGCACCCGCCCTGCGATCAGCTCGAAACAGCGCTTCATCATCCAAAGGCGTTCTTCCTCTGTCTGGGCGTAGTATTCCCCGGTCGAGCCCGCGACGATGATGCCATGCACGCCTGCGGCGATCAGCTGCTCAACGGTTTGGGCCAGCGCCTCTTCATTGACGGAGAAGTCGTCATGATAGGGTGTCACGAGCGGGGTGTAGATACCTTCAAACTGCACGGGGTCTGTCTTTCATGGAGATCACATCAATCGGCAACGGGTCTGGGCGGACGAATTTCTCAAGCTGGTCGCGTGACAATTCCCAATGCTGCAGGGTCAGATCGATCGCCAGCGAGGGCTCTTGCGCCTCTATCGCGGAAATCATCGCGTCATGCTGCTCGATCGCCTTTTTGACCCGCGCTTGGTCCTCGGAGGATTGCGGTGCAAAAAACGTCTGACCCAGCCGCGTATGGTCAATCAGCATCCGCATCAGCGCTGCGAACAGATAGGGGTTCTGCGCCATCTCGCCGATTTGCTCGTGAAACGCGTGGTTCAACAGCCCCGACTGCGCCGCGTCGCCTGCGCGGGCGGCTTTGGTAAAGGCCAACTGCGTGTCTTTCAGCCCGGCTACCTGCACGCTGGTACGGTTCTCAGCAGCTTGGCGAGCAATTGACGAATAGACCAACGGCGCGGTTTGGAAAAACACCCGCAGCACCGGAAAGTCCATGGAGGCCACCTTGCCGCCCCGGTTTTCCTCGATGCGAATATACCCTTCGGCGGCCAGCCGGTGAAACACTTCCCGAAGCGGCGTGCGTGAAATGCCGTACTCGGCGGCCAGGCTCACCTCGTCCAGATCGCACCCTGGGGCAAGCTCCTGCCTGAGTATCCGCGCCCGCAAATCCGCGGCACATTTCGTCTTTTTGAGTTTGGCCATGATGTCTCCCAACTCACTTTGTATAATAAATGTATACAAAGTGAGTCAATCGTTGTGACACCTATTTCATGGGCGTGACCGCTCGCCTTTATTATGCCCGCTCGCTGTCAAAAGCGCGAAGGCCAGCACGGCCCAAACTGTGGACAACTGGATGGCCATTTCGAAGCTGACAAACTGTGCCGTTAGCCCCATCAACGGGCTGGCGATCAGCCCTCCCAGAAACAAGCTGTTCATGTAGAGCGACGTCGCCCGCGCCATGCGCCCCTTTGCGAAGTCCTGCACGTAGCTCAGCCCCACCGCGGCGAAGAGACCGTAATAAAGCCCCTCCAGAGCAGCCCCGACGACCAACTGCGGCAGCGTCTCGACCCGGGCGAGAACAAAGAAAGCGGCGATGGCCAAGACGGCAGCGAAACGCAGCGCGTTGCGTGACCCAAGCCGCGTCATGATCCAAGGCGAGGCCAGAATGGCCGCAATTTCGACCAGGGTTTTGACCGAGAGCGAGACACCCGGCGCATAGGTCGGCAGTCCCGCCTCACGGATGTAAAACAGCGGCAGCGCACTCATCGACATCGAATGCGCCATTGCGAAAGCAAGACACACAGCCGCCGCCATCCAAAGCTTCCGGTTCGTGGGAACGGCACTCTTGATCTCGGGGAGGTCGGACCCACCCTGCCCTGACGAAAAGGTTTTTGGCATCGCCACCAGCCAGAGCAGCCCCCAAAGGCCGCCTAAAACCAACGCCAACCAGAACACAGCGGATGCGCTGGATAAGCTGGCAATGTAGAAGCTGGCCGCTGGTGCCAACATCCAACCCAGCGAAGTCATAGCGCGGAGGTAGGAATTGTATCGAGGAACATCCAAACCCTCTTTCTCAGCCAGCAACCTGCCGTAGCTATACATGGTCGACACAGCCGCATTGGACACAGCAAAGCACGGGCCGCCGAACAGAACGAGCACCCAGAAATTCGGGACGATCAGGATGGAGAGCACCGCCGCTATAAACGCCAAAATGGACGCCAAGACCAAACGGGCAACCGGAACGCCCGCGTCGATCCACTCTCCATATTGCCTGTTGATCAGCACTGTCAGCGTCAGCGTGATCGAGGCATAAACGCTGATAAACCACGGCTCCATGCCGAGGGTCTCCACGATGTAGACGCTCATGAAGGGGATTGTGGCCGCGTTACAACTCACACCCGTCAGCAACAACAGCAGCGCCGCCTTGGCCTGCCCGGTGATGGGCGCGCTAGAAGGCATTTTTCTCGTCGGCCAAGGCCTGAAAGAACCAGCGCTGGAAGATCAGCACGAGGATGAGTGGCGGCAAGATCGACAGCATGATCAGCGCCATGCCTGTCCCGCTTTCCTGCCCGATCAGCCGGATCCCGCGGACCAAAGTGTAGCGGCTCTCGTCGGTGCTGATCATCAGCGGCCAAAGATACTGGTTCCACCCGATCATGAAGGTCACCACAAAGATCGCCCCGCCGCGTTTCCAGGACAAAGGCAGGATGAAGTCGACAAAGAACCGCACCGGCCCTGCCCCGTCGAGCTTGGCGGCCTCGAGGTACTCGTCGGGAATGCTGAGAAACAATTGCCGGAAGAACAACGTGCCGAGCGCCAGAGCCAAGGTCGGCAACACCATGCCCAGATGGGTGTTGATCAAGCCCAGCGCGTCGGTAACCAGAAAGGTTGTGATGAACCGGCTTTCGAGCGGCAGCAGCAGCGTAGCAAGTGTCAACCAGAACAGAAACCCAGCCAGTGGCAGCCGGAAATAGACCAGCGCATAAGCCCCACAGAGCGACACTAAGGTGGTCAGGCCAGCCACGCCCAGCGCGATGATGAAAGAGTTCCTCATCATATCAAGCGCGGTGATCTGGTCGGTGAACCCGGCCTGCAGGCTCAGCACTTGGGTGTAGTTCTCGACCCCTCGGGACCCCGGGATCAGCTTTAATCCCTCTCCCACCAAAGTGGCGGTGTCATGGGTCGACGAGGCAAACATGATGGCGATGGGCAGGATAAGGAACGCCACGCCAGCGAGCAGGATCACATGATTTCCCAACTGCTGCAGAAGGTGTTTCCGGGCGGATGTCACGCTTTGAAAGCGGTCTCTGACATCGCGAGTAGTTCGTCAAAAATGTCCGGAGACCCGGCGATGACCCGCCCGCCGGTCTCTAACATTTGCCCTGCGCTTTGGTGTTCGACACGGCCGCCTGCCTCTGCGATGAACAGCTGGCCTGCGAGGCAGTCCCACGCATTCATATGCGGCTCGGTATAGCCAATGAGACGCCCTGCCGCGACGTATGACAGCATCAGGCCACCCGACGCGTTGCGAAAGAAAATGCCGCCGCGTTCCGACAGGTCCGCGATCAGGTTGGACGCCATATGCGTTTCCGTGCGGCCATTCATGCCGACGCCGACACTGCCGTCATTCAGGCCCGTCGTGCTCGCAATGGCCAACTTGGCATCGTTGACGTAAGCACCCTTGCCACGCGCGCCCCAAAACATCTCGTTGTTGCAGGGCTCATAGATCGCGCCAAGCTGGGTTTGGTCGTCTTTCACACAGGCCAGAATAACGCACCATTGCGGGATGCCGGCCACGAAATTCGCGGTGCCATCAATCGGGTCGATGACCCAGGTCCAGCCGGATGAGGACGCCACATCACCGTGTTCTTCGCCGACAATCCCGTCCTCCGGAAAGGCTTCGGCGAGCCGGGCACGGACGAAGGTTTCTACCTCCAGATCCGCATTGGACACCATGTCCTGCGCCCCTTTGGATTTAATATCCAAAGCGGAGAGGTCCTTGAAGAAATCCAATGCCATAGTTCCGGCCTCTCGGGCGATTGCCTTCGCCGCGTCGAGCCGGTCCGCGCTCATAGCAGCCGCTCGCCCGTATTCTTGCGGAACACGAAGGCGGTCGCGGGATCAAAGCTCAGTCGCAGCGCCGCGTCGAGATCGGGAAGCAATGCCTTGTCGCCCTTTAGACAAATCTCCAGCTCCTCGCCCTCGTCGTTGACCGCCCCTTGCAGGGCGCCGTAGACGAGGTTCTCGCCGCCATGTTGCTCCACCAGATCGACGCGCATATCAAGCTGACCTTTGGTGGTTTGGGTCATCACATCAGGCCTCACGCCCAGCACCAGATCAGTGTTCTCCGGCAGGTCTTTGAAGCCGGCGAGCTTCAGCGAGCCGTTATTCAGCGTTTTGCCGTCAAACGTTACCGGGATCAGGTTGATCTGCGGGGCCCCGATGAAGGACGCCACGAACAGGGTTTTCGGATTGGAGTACAGCTCCATCGGCGCGCCCATTTGTTCGACCAGACCGTCATTGATCACGGCCAAACGGTCCGCCAAGGTCATCGCCTCGGTCTGGTCATGGGTCACATAGATCGAGGTCACGTTCATGCGCCGTTGCAGCCGCTTGATCTCGATCCGCATCTGCACACGCAGCTTGGCATCAAGGTTGGAAAGCGGCTCGTCAAACAGGAACACTTGCGGGTTACGCACAATCGCGCGGCCCATCGCAACGCGTTGACGTTGGCCGCCGGACAGCTGGTTGGGCTGGCGGTCGAGGAACTGGTCGATCTTCAACATCTTTGCCGCTTCATTGACCCGTTTCTCGATCTCCGCCTTGTCCAGCTTCCGGTTCTTCAGCCCGTAAGACATGTTCCCGCGCACCGACATGTGTGGATAGAGAGCGTAGTTCTGAAACACCATCGCCACGTCCCGCTCAGACGGGGAGACGTCATTGATCACCCGGTCCCCGATGGAGATGTCCCCACCTGAGATGCTTTCCAAACCCGCCACCATCCGCAGCAAAGTGGACTTGCCGCAGCCTGACGGGCCAACGAACACAATCATCTCGCCCGACTTGATATCCATGTCGACGCCGCGAATGGCCTCTGCCCCGTTGGGATAGGTTTTGCGGACGAATTTAAGTTGAACACCCGACATTATTTCTCGCTTTCTACGAGGCCCTTAACGAACCAGTTTTGGAAGATCAGCACCACCAGCACCGGCGGCAGGGTCGCCAGAATGGTCAGCGCGAAGGCCTTTTGGAATTGCGGCAGCTCGCCGCCTTCGTTCAGCACCTGATAGATTTGTTTGATGCCGATCACCAAGGTGTAGTTCTCCTCCTTGGTGGTCATGATCAGCGGCCACAGATACTGGTTCCAGCCAACAACAAACATGATGATCAGGATGGCGGCGATCATCGTCTTGGACAGCGGCACCAGAATGTCGATGAAGAAGCCCCAAGACGTGGCCCCGTCCAGCCGTGCGGCCTCCAGCAATTCATCCGGAACGGAGCGGAAGAACTGCCGAAAGAAGAACGTCCCCGTGGCAGACGCGATCAACGGGATGATCAACCCTGCATGGGTGTCCAGCATCCCCATATCGGCGACCACCTTGTAGGACGGGATGATCCGAACCTCCAAAGGCAGCAGTAACGTCATGAAGATGATCCAGAACAGCGGCACGGCGAGCCGGAAGCGGAAGTAGACGATGGCGTAAGCCGCCAGCATAGAGATCACGACCTTGCCCACCGCGAACCCGATGCCAAGGATCAGGCTGTTTTTCAGCATGGTCGTGGCGGTGACCTTCTTCATCACCCCGCCTTCGACGAACAACACCTCGTTATAGGTCTCAAGGAAATGCCCGCCGGGCCAGATTTGCAGCCCTTCGCGCAGGATGGTCTCCGGCGCGTGGGTGGATGTGGCAAAGGCGACCCAGACCGGCAGCGTCATAAAGAGCGCGCCGCAGATCAGGATCAGGTGAGTGGCGATAGAAGACCGGTTCATCAGTAATGCACCTTCTTCTCAATGAAGCGGAACTGGATCACCGTCAGCGCCAGCACCAGCAGCATCAGCACCACGGATTGGGCAGAAGACCCGCCGATGTCGGCCCCACGGAAACCGTCTTGGAACACTTTGAACACCAGCGTCGTCGTGGCCCCGCCCGGCGCACCTTGGGTCGTCGTGTCGATGATCCCGAAGGTCTCGAAAAACGCGTAGGTGATATTGATCACCATCAGGAAAAACGTAGTCGGCGCCAGCAGCGGGAAGGTGATGGTCCAGAACCGGCGGAAGGAGCTTTTGCAATCCATCAGCGCGGCTTCCTGCACCGATTTGGGGATGCCCTGCAGCCCCGATAGGAAGAAGATGAAATTCACGCTGACCTGTTTCCACACCGAAATCAGCACCACCACAAAGCCCGCATCCACCGGGTCCAGCTTGTGGTCGAAATCAAAGCCCACCGCGTTCATGAACCCGTAGAGATCGCCAATCAGCGGGTTGAACATCAGGTTGCCCATTAGCCCCGCTACGGGCGGTGCAATTGCGTAGGCCCACATCAGCAGCGTCTTGTAGGTGCTGGCCCCTTGGATGACCTCGTTGGCTTTTACGGCCAGCAGCAAGGCCAGCCCCAAGGACAGGAAGGTCACAAGGAAGGAGAAGATCATCGTGAACCACGCGGCCTGAAGCCATGCGCCGGACAGGATGGTGTCAGAGTAGTTGCGGAACCAAACGAACTGCGAGGACAGGCCAAAAGCGTCCTCAAGCAGGAAGGATTGGTAGACGGCTTGCGCGGCGGGCCAGAGGAAGAAGATCACGATGATGATGATCTGCGGCGCCACGAATAAATAGGGAATCGGGCTGTGTTCGTATTGAACGCGCTTCATATTGCAGGGCTTTCGGGGTCAAAGAATTGGCCAGCGAGGGACATCCCCGCTGGCCAAAGAGGTCTTAGTTCATCGAGGCGTCGAAGCGGTCGAGCAGCGCGTTGCTCTCTTCTTCCATCGCGTCAAATGCTGCATCCACGGTCGAGGCCCCCGAGAAGATGTTGTCGTATTGCTTGTACATCGCCTCACGGATTTGCACGTAGAAGCCAAGGCGGTAGCCTTTGGTCCACTCACCGGCACGCTGTGTCAGCTGGGTGATGCCCACCTCGGCGTCCGGTGTGCTTTCGTAATAGCCATCCGATTTGGCCAGCTCATAAGCCGCATTGGTGATCGGAACGTAGCCGGTTTCCTTGTGCCAGAAATACTGCATTTCCGGGCTGGTCAGGAAGGACATGAAGTCTGCAACACCAGCGTTCTCCTCGTCGGGCTTGCCAGCCATGGCAAACAGGGCAGCGCCGCCGATAAAGGTGCCATAAGGCTCCTCGGTGATGGATTTCCAGTATGGCAGCTCAGCCGCGCCAAACTCGAACTCCGCGGAGTTGGCCAGACCGCCGAACGACCCGGAGGACCCCAGCCACATGGCGACTTTCTTTTGTACAAACGCATCCTGGTTGTCGCCCCAACCGCGGCCGTAGAAGCCGTAATAGCCAGCGTCCAGCCATTCCTTGACCTTGCCCCAGTGCATTTTCAGATGGTCGTTGTTGTACAGGATCTCCACATCGGTGCTGTCATACCCATTGTTGCCGGTGGCAAGCTGCAGGTTGTGACGCGAGTGGAAGTTCTCCGAGAAAATCCATGGGCTGTGGCTTTGCGCAAGCGCCTGATACCCGGCATCCTTGAACTTCGGCGCCATCGCTTCGAACTCTTCCCAGGTCGCAGGGGGCGTATCTAGGCCCACTTCCGCGAAGATATCCTTGTTCCAATACAGCAGCGGCGTGGAGGAGTTGAACGGCATGCCGATCATGTTGCCATCGCTGTCGGCATAGAAGTTGCGCACGCCCTCGATATAGTCTTCCGCATTGAAGTCAGACATCAACTCGGCCACAGGCACGGTCGCACCCTTGGCATTGATGATGGTCGCCGCGCCTGCGTCAAAAATCTGAATGATGTTTGGCTGCTGCTGAGCGCGGAAGGCCGCGATCCCTGCGGTCATCGTGTCCTCGTAGCCGCCCTTGTAGGTCGGCACCAGGTTGTACTCTTCCTGGCTGGCATTGTATTTCGCCGCAATTTCCTCGACGACCTCGCCCAGTCGCCCGCCCATCGCGTGCCAAAACTGAATGTCGGTGGCGGCCGAAACCGGCGCCGCGACGGTCAAAAGCCCCGTCGTCATCAGTGTTAAGAATTTCATAGTATCGCCCCTTTCTAAGGATCACAGAGTGGTCACAAAAGTGCTTATGGAGGAACAAAGGTAACCGCCGTATGACAGTCAAAAAAATTTACAGAAATCCCCCACGAATTCGTGAAGCATTGAGCGGGATTGAAGTTGAGTCAACTGTGCAGTGCTCTTAGGCGGGCGATGACACCGTTCAACTCGCACTGTCACTCGCAAGAAATGCCTATAAATCAGGGCTCAACGAAGAGCGCCAAAACTTCAACTGAGGTGAAATGGTGCCCCCACACGGACTGTCTGTCGAAACAAGACCGGCCCTAAGGCAATGTTTTTCAAGGGATAACCAGACCAGCTTTCAAGCGGTGTGTCCCGAAACGTGCATTATTTGTGTCTCACATCAGTGAGATGAAGTCCACCATCAGGTGAAGAAAACGCCTATTGGCTTCTGAGAGGAATAGTTGACGCCGTAACCTTCTCTTCAGTGTTCTCGACACCGACCTTTTCAAGCAATCGGCGAAAGGCCTGAACGCTGACGTAAGGATGCTCCGTTGGCCCGATGATTACCCTGTTAAGGAGCTTAGGGATATCGGCAGAGTGCAGCCCTTTCTCGGGGTCATCCTCTAGATGTAAGACCCACACATCTTGGGGTATGCCGCCGATAACAACTAGCCTGCGTTCCAATGCTTCGCTTGTTCGTTCGGCTGGGCGATAAAAAATCCTCCATTCCTTTTCCTCTGCAAATCCGGGGTGCTTGGTGCCAAGCGCGACATTCAGAAAGAAATGGAAGAGATAGTTCGTTAGGCTTTCCTCACCCGCGCCTCTTAGGAATGCTTCCTCCTTTTTGATCTTCTCTGAGATTGATTTTAGGCGCGCCCTAAATGCCGGAAGGTCAAGATACATCACCGGTATCGAGAACACGCCGAGTTTATCGGTAACGGCAACCATAGGCGTGTTGTTGACCACCAAAGCGACATCTCCATAAGCCCTCCACATCGAAAGACGACCGAGTTCGTCTTCATGGTCTTCATGCAGCGATAGGCAGGAAATATACGTTTCCAAACGCCAGTCTGCCGCCCATCCATCCACCAGTTCTGACACGCGCATACGAGTTTCAGGAAAGATACCATCAACTGCTGCCTTGAAATCTTCGCCTTCGGGCGAGTTGAAGCCGTGGTGGATGAGTTCTAGCCCATGACTTATTTCAGAGTAATCGTTCATCACTGCGGCGTTTCGCAGCCAAAGTTCGCTGTTGCCGATTATTTTAATGGCCGTGTCGGCGGAGGTGTAATGAACAAATCGGCTATTCTTCGCGACCACAGAAAGCTGCGCCTCTAACACCTCGGCATGAAATATTTGCGCGAACTTTAAATCGTCAGGGTCAATTTCCATTGCTCAATACTCGCCTAATACTTTTAGATCAGCTTAGCGTCCATTCCCGCGCCATGCCATAGCAACGCGAGGTCAAAACCAATTCACCGCAAAAATCTGACAGTCCAAGATATATAGAAGAGGTGGAGCATTTCCCCCGGTGGGGGCACCTTCACGACCCACTTAGCTCCACCTGCGGAGTTGCTCCACTAATGCAATAAAATCAATGGCTTGAAGTGTTTCTCTGGGATGGCCATGTTGGTCCTGCACCACCTTGGTGCTGCCATTAGCATTCCCGAAAGGACGCCTTCATGATCATCTTCGACATCCGCCTTGGCCGCTTCTCCATCCTCGCCCTGCGTGAACCCGACCGGCACGCGTTTAAGGTCACCCGAGAGGGACCGGGAGAGATCGCTGTAGAACTGCCATATGCCACCATCGTCCTGACCAACTATCGGCGCACCGTCAGTCATTCCCAATAGACCAAGGCCTCGTGGGAACAATGTGGGCGTGTCTGATCTTTTCCCAAAAGAATGGTCTTGATGTTTTGGGAATATTTTCCCAAATAGTCTAAGAGACCAGTTGGAAGGATTGACCATGATCATCGGATACGCCCGCACATCTACCCTCGACCAAAAGGCAGGCTTGGAGGCACAGCAGAGAGAACTTGAGGCCGCAGGCTGCGAGAAGGTCTTCACGGAGCAAGTGTCGTCGGTGGACACCAAGGCACGCGAGAAGCTGGCCGAGGCGCTGGACTACATCCGCGAAGGGGACACGCTGGTGGTGACCAAGCTAGATCGTCTTGCCCGTTCAGTTGCGCATCTGTTGGAGGTCTTGGAGGCCGTCACGGCCAAGGGCGCATCCCTCCGCATCCTCTCTATGGGCATCGACACGGGCACCGCTACGGGCAAGCTCATGTTGACCGTGTTGGGGAGTGTGGCGGAGTTCGAACGGTCGATCATGTTGGAGAGACAGCGAGAGGGCATCGCCAAGGCGAAGGCCGCAGGCAAATACACAGGCCGCAAACCGACCGCCAAGGCCAAGACCGACGATATCCGTAGGCTGGCTGACGAAGGCATGAAGCCGCTCAAGATCGCGGAGACCCTCGGCATCGGTAAGTCCAGCGTCTACCGCATTCTCGACGACGCCAAAGCGCCTGAAATCAAATAACCCCGAAACAAGAGGTAAGGAGCCAACGGTGCGGTCAGCCGTCCGATGATCTCTCCTCAATTAGCCCGCAACTATGCCATAAGGAAGTGGTCGTGCGAGTGCCGCGAGCGTTCGCATACTCAAAAATCCCACACCTTGGCCCTAAGAGAGCGCTGACCCCGAGCGGTCACAGCGAAGCGGCTGCTGAAAAGCGGGTAAGGAATGGCCTTCGCCGTGGCTAAGCGACGACGGGACGGCCTCTCTTAGGCACCTGTGATGTTGACTTCTTTCACGAGACCTTCTCGGCGGCCTTAACGGTTGCCGGGAGGGAAACGTGTGGAAGCGTCTGTGTGTCATGGGGTGCGACCAATGTTTTTCGCAAGTTGTTACAGACCAGCGACCAAGCCCCCAGCGCTCTGAGCATGAGCGCCCCCCAAATCACAAATGAACTTACGCGCATGTAGAAAGGAAACGACCATGCACGACCAGACTTGCCTTCTCCCCAGAGAGATCGGCTTCGACGATGGCCTCAATATCCGCGCCACCGGAATTGATGAGACCCATGTCCGCACTCTCAGAAACCTCTATCGCAACGGCGTTACGGTGGACCCAATCACCGTCCGTAAAGTGACCCGTTCCGATGCCTCGGAAGCGAACCACGAATATGTCCTCGTTGACGGCATGCACCGTCTCACCGCCTTTGAGGAAGCCTTTCCGGGCACCAACGAAGGTATCCCTTGCGTGATCATTGAAGGGAACCAAAAGGACGCTTTCATGGCTGCCCTCATGGCGAACCGAAAGGTGTCCCGCTGCCTAACCGCTATGGAGCGCGTCAACGCGGCGTGGAAGATCGTTAGAGAGTTCCCTGAAGTGTCCAAGAAGGAGACCGTGGAGGCCACCGGGGTCTCGCGCACGACGGTGGGCACCATGCGAAGCCGATGGCGGGAACTTGAAGAGACCGGAAAGACCGACGTGAGCGGCAACTGGATGGTCGATAAAGAGACCGCTGAGTGGCACCCTGAAGAGATGTCTGAGGAAGAGTTCCGACAAAGGGCCACTGTCATGAAGCGCAAGCTCAGGCAGGCCGCAGGGAAATCCCAGAGGCACAACTTCAGGCTTTTCTCCACGGCGCTCATAGAAGCCTTCACGAAGGACGATCTCGTGGAAGCCATACGGTGTATCGATGATTGGGAAGACGCCATGGCGAACGACGACTTCTAGGACACCAAACAGAAACCACCGGGGGCACCTTCAGGGTCATCCCGCAGGGGGGTCATATTGACCACCCCAACCATGCTGAACCACCGGACACCCGCTGAGGGAGCCTGCACGGGCACCTGAAGGGGCCTCAGGGTGGTCACGTTGTATGGTCTGGTTGACCACCCTCACACTTTTCACCGCCCCTGTCGGACCTCCCGGCGGGGGCTTGTTATTCTCAAAGGAAACTTATGACCGACATCTACACACGACCCACGGGGTCTAAAGCCACGGCAGTTGGAGACCGAAACCGCCGCCGTTGGTCCCGCTATCTGCGAGAACGCATCAAGTCCCTAGTCTCGCCGGTAGCATTCATGACCGCAGAAGAAGGCCACATGCTGAACGAGATCAACCGACAGCGCTTGGCCTCAAGCAAATACCCTTGGCAAGACCGGCCCACTTGGACCACGACCCGCATCCGCATCGACCAATTGGCAACCCTAAGTCTCCTGCAGAAGAGGCACCTCAAGGCCACCGGCAAGGAAATTTCAAAGGCGGAAGTTTTGGCGGCCCTGATGGCGACCGGCCTCGAAACCATCATCAACCACGAGGACTTCGGCGGCACATCCGCCTGAGCCTCTCTACAAATCGAACGTGAAAGAAGAACACAATGACTGACTGGACAACTGTATCCGGAACACCGGAACAAAACACATCGGCCCTCATCAACAAGGATGAGAAGGTCACCCCTCACGCAGTCGTCGGCACCGGCGGGCTTGAGATCAACGGCACAGGCCCCGTGCAACATCACTCACCAGTGACCCACACGATGGGTCAAGACGCTGCCCAGCCATCGTCCATTATGGACACTGTCAAAGCTGACCACGGCGGGCAGATCATCGGGCGCTCTCCCCACGGCAACGACATCGTCAGCATCGGCGGCATGACCACCACCATCAACGCCGCCGTCGCGGCTGGCTACCTCATCCGCAATCAGGATGGGTCTTTCACGGACAAGGCAATGCCCGAGGCCTTACGCAATCCCGCCGCTGAGGCACGCGCTAAGGCCCCCTCTGAGGAGACCCTTAAGCAAGCCTCTGAGGGCACCACGGACTTTAGCCTATCCACAGAGACCACCGACGCTCTGACGAAGATTGCCACAACCGCAATGCCCGGTGACATCACCAAGGCCGTGGACGGTATCCTCATGCACGGTGAGGTGGACGCAAACACGCTGACCCGCATGGCTGGACAGATGGGCATGGAAGCCTCAGAGGTGAACGCGCTCTGGCAAGCGGCACATGGCGGCTTCTATGAAGCTGGTGCCGACATCCTCGGTGAAGGCGGCATTGACGACGAAGCCTTCGGACAGTGGGCCAACTCCCATCCGGCGATGGCACAGAAGCTCATGGAAGCGTCGCGCGCTCTGGTCATGACCAACGACACCTCGGGTCTCAAGGAATTGAAATCCTCGTTCTATGAGAGCGCCGACAAGTTCATGCCAGAGGAAACCCGCGCTGCGTTGACCGAGGCCGGGTTCGACTATCAGGACACCCCAGAGGGATTGAAGGTCGTCATTGACGGCACCCTCGTGTCCTTCGACGTGGCCGTGAAGCAGCAGATCATCCGGTTTATCTAACCCGCCCTCAAGTGTCCCTGAGCATCATCGCTCGGGGGCACTTCTCTCACAAAGAAAAGGAGCCAAGAGCATCATGGCCGAGATTTACAAACCCAAGATCACCGAAGGCGAAAGCGGTGGTTTCAACCCCAAGTGCAACCAAGCCTCAGGCGCTCACTTCGCTTCTCCCAGCATCCCCAACGCCGTCGACGTGGCTGGGCAGGCTATGCGCAAGAGAGCCGCTGATCGGGCCTCTCAGGAAGCCTACAGGCGGGCCAAGAAGACACCGCAAGGCGGGTCCAAGAGTGAACCCCAGCGATGGCTCTCTAACGAAGACTTAGCATGACCTGACTACGTCCCCGCTGCCTTTCAGGAGGTGGCGGGGCAACTTTCTGACGAGAGAAATGAACGCTAGGGGGCCAGATCAATCGCCTTTTCCATCGCTTCCGTGGCTGTTTTCAACTTAGCCTCATCTCCTCCATAGACCCGGTCACCTTCACCACCCAGTGAGTGTCCGAGAAGACGATGCTCCACTCTCTCGGGAACGCCAGCCAGAACAAGCCAGTCTTTCATGTTGTGCCGGAGGGAGTGCAGGACGTGACGCTTGTCCCTTGTGACCTGCCTCAGATGCTTCATCAGCGCCTGAGAGACCGCTTCATATCCCCCTTCATGGGCATACCTTGAGAAAAGCATTCGCTCCCCATCGGCCAGCTTTACCGCTTCCCTAGCGGCCAACAATGCGTCACCGACAAGGGGAACCGCTCGGATGGAAACCTTGGTCTTTACTCGCCTCTCTTCGTGCCACTCGACCCAAATGTGAGGATACGGACCATCAATCCTAACATCTTCGACGCGCAGACCAGCAACCTCCGATACTCGGCAACCCGTGCCTTGCAAAAGTCGCCAGATAAGCCCCAGCGCAGGTTCTCTTACATTCTCTTTCAGGCGCTCCCGCATCTTTAAGATAACGTCGTTAGGGAGAGGGTCGCGCTTACGGCCCTCGCTTTCCGGTGGCGCGTCAGGGTCGGCTGTATTGAGACCAATGAAGGGGTTCTTTGCTTTGCCCTCTAAGTCAAACTCAACGATGGCAAGGTTCACCATCGCCACAAGCATGTTGAGTTCACGTTCCACAGAAGCAGGCGCGAGCGGGGAGCCATCTTTCTTCCGTTCGCTCTTGTAGGTGTCTTCCAGCTTACGCCCGTGCGCTCTCTTAAGGTCTACCAAGGCCAGCTTGCCCAGCGGACCAAGCGCCTTTTCAACGCGCCCACACACGCGTTCCAACTGGTTTCGCTTGTAGCGCCCTCTAGACCCATCCACTCGCAACTTGCGATACATCTCTTTTGCATCTTGAAGGGACGCCGGAGGCTCTTCCGCATTAGGGGTCATTAAGGCTTGAACCATGATTGGGTCAGCGCCACGGCGATGAAGGTCATCTGCCAAGACGGCTTGCTTGTCGTCCTCGCTGAGGCCGCCAACTATGGCGTCCTTCATGGCCGTGACTTCGGCAACCGCTTCACGCCAGTGTTCAAGAGGCGATAGCGCGCCCTGACCCGCAGCCCTCAATTTGGCTTTCTTTTCGATCTTCTCATATTCTGCGAGTAGTGTTTCTTGCTCGGCAACAAGGGCAGCACCTTCACGCGCCTTCATGGGAACCTGAAAAAACTCCTCCCCCAAGACCCCCATGGCGGCCTTAGAATGGCGCTTCCGAAAGCGTTTGCGGCCTCCCGGCAGGTTATCTACGTATTTGAGTTTCAACATTACCACCATCGCATGTGTCCCATTTGTGTCCCGTTTTGTGTCTCGGGATGGGCGCGAAGTGCCTGATATCCTTGAAAAACAAAGCCCTCAAGTGGCTTTTATGGTGCCCCCACACGGACTCGAACCGCGGACCTACTGATTACAAATCAGTTGCTCTACCAGCTGAGCTATAGGGGCGTTGGCGGTGCTATAGCGCTGTCGGGGGCGGGCTGGCAAGCTGGAAAATGCGCTTGATGAAAGAACATGTCGCGTAGCCGCGCCCGCGGTGCTATCGGGCCTCGTCCCGAAAGCCGTTTGCGCGGGGCGCTGCCGCTCGCTATGACCGAAGGGGCCACGTTCAAATGCCCGCTTCGGAGACGCAACGCTATGGAGATCGCCCTGCATCTGGGCCTGCATTGCACCGATGAGGATCGGTTGCTGAAGTGCTTGCAAAAGAACACCAATCAGCTGGCCTCCGAAGGTATTCTTGTGCCCGAGATCGGGCGTTATCGGCCGGTGATCCGCGAGATGTTGCAAGTGCTCAAGGACACGGCTCCCTCCCCTGAAACGCAGCAGACCCTGATTGATGCGATGGTGGATGATGACCACGCGCAGCGCATCGTGCTGAGCCATGACAGCTTTCTCGGCGTGCCCGGCCGCGCAGTCGAGGCCAATACGCTTTACACCACTGTCGCGTATCGCGCGCCACGTCTGCGGGCGCTTTTTGCTGATTGTGACGTGCAGTTCTATTTCGCCATCCGCGACCCGGCCAGCTTTATCCCTGCGGCCTTTGAGCGGGCGCAAGAGACGAATTTCGATGCGTTTATGGAAGGCAGCGACGCGCTGACCCTGCGGTGGTCAAACATGATCGCCCGGCTGCGTGAGGCCGTCCCCGATTGTCCCGTGACAGTCTGGTGCAACGAAGATACGCCGCTGATCTGGAACACGGTGCTGCAGGCGCTCTCTGGCCATGACGCAGATACGGTGCTGGAAGGGCGCGACGACTTTATCAACGGGTTGATGAGCCCACCGGGCGCGGGCCGGCTGCAATCCTATCTCGAAACGCACCCGCCAAAAACGGAGCAGCAGCGGCGCAAAATCGTTGAGGCCTTCCTCGACAAATACTCCATCTCGGACGCGTTGGAGGAGGAGATAGACCTGCCCGGCTGGACAGAAGAGTATGTCGCGCGGCTCTCGACGCTCTATGAGCGGGACCTCACTTTGATCCGGCAACTGCCGGGCGTGACGTTCATTGAACCCTAAAGGGCCTTAACCTCAAAGCCCAAAGGTCCGGCTCACATGCCCAGCGCTTCCTTGTACAGCTCAAGCACCGCCTCTTCTTCAGAGATATCCTGCGGGTCGCGTTTGCGCATCGCCACCAGCTTGCGCAGCACCTTCGTGTCATAGCCGCGGCCTTTGGCCTCTGCCATCACCTCTTTCTGGGCGTCGGCGAGATCCTTTTTCTCCATCTCAAGCCGTTCGTAACGCTCGACAAATTGGCGCAGCTCGTCGGCGGTCACGCGGTAGGTTGAATCGACAACAGAGCTATCAGACATCGCAAGAGACCTTCCTTGAATATGGGTTGGGCCCTGAGATACAAGTGCCACGAACCAGCTTCAAGCGCAGATTGCTCAGCTGGCCGAAACCGGGCAAGAACGCCGCCTAAAGGATTGATATCATGGCTTATCTTATCCCCGCCGGGGCAGTGATTACTCTGCTGGGGCTGGCGCTTTTGATGGTCTGCATCCTCCGGGTGGGCAAGGCGCGCAAAGCCAACCTGCCAGAGGACGAATTGCGCGGCGTGCTTGAGGGCACCGTACCGCTCAACCTGGCCGCGCTTTTGCTGTCGGCGCTCGGGCTGATCATTGTCGTTGTAGGGATCATGCTGGGCTAAGCCCCTGCCCGCGCGAAACCAGCGGGCCTAGACGTCGAGTTCCTTATACATGACATGCGCGTGCACAAAGCCCAGCTGCGGGTGGTCAAAGGCACGCGGCAGCAGGCCGACGGTCTCGAACCCCAGCTTGTGCCACAGCGCCACGGCGGCCGTATTTGACGCTAGGACAAGGTTGAATTGCATCGCCTTGTAGCCAAGCTCTGCCGCCTCGATCTGGGAGCGTTCACACATTGCCCGCGCGATGCCCCGACCCTGCGCGGCTTGGGCCGTGATATAGCCACAGTTGCACACATGCGCACCCCCGCCCTGGGCGTTGGTTTTGATGTAGAATGTCCCCAGTAGTTCCCCACCCTCCTCTGCCACAAAAGTGGCCGCGGGCTTGGTACACCAAAGGTCAATTGCCGCCCTTTGGGAGATATCTCTGGGTACCGCATAAGTCTGGCCTGCAGAGAAAACCGGCTCCAAAAGGGTCCAGATGGCGGCATGGTCTGAGGCGGTAGCGGGACGAATGATCATGCCGCGAGTATGACCACTATGCTGCGCTGCAACAAGAGTGATTGGGCCATGCAAAACGACCAGATCCCCCCTTTCAATTGCGGCCAAATAGAGATCAATTTACCGGGATCAGAAACGCAGTGTTTCCGATATCCGGTAAGGTTCTCCTTACTTTTGCCGTGCCATTCTTTCATACCGATAACTGACAAATGTGTAAGAACGCCCTAACCGGGCCGTAGCGAGTACAAAGAGTAGTTGGAGAAAAATATGCCCTACGAACAATGGCTTCCATTGGCAGTGATCATCTTGACGGGTGGCATTGCAGCCTACCTGATCGTCATCGCGCTAAAGTAGCGCCCCCGCAGCCCTCTCTATAAAGCGTCTACTGCCCTATAACCGCTCACCTGTCTGCGTACTGAACAGGTGACAAATGCTTGCTGGTACTGAGGCTGAGAAACTGTCACCGATCTCCGCACGGAATTCCTTGTCGGCTTTCACCGCCATCAGGGCCTGACCTGAGCGTACGGTGACCATGGTTGCGTCTCCCAACAGCTCCATTGAATAGACCGGCGCTGTGATCTGTCCTGCACCCGCGTTGGCGACGGAGGCATCCTCCGCACGGAACCCCAATGTTACTGCGCCGTCCGGGCCGCTGAGGCCTTTGACCTCGATATTCTTGGCCGTAAATGTGCCACCCTTCAGCTCGCCTTCCACAAGGTTCATCGCAGGGTTGCCGATGAAGCTCGCCACAAACGTGTTGGCCGGGTTGTCGTAAATATCCGTCGGCGTGCCGACCTGCTGCACCACGCCCTTCTCCATGACCACGACGCGGTCTGCCAGGGTCATCGCCTCGATCTGGTCGTGGGTCACGTAGATGGTGGTGGCCTGCAGCTCGTGGCTGAGGTTCTTGATCTGCGCACGGGTTGAGACGCGCAGCTTGGCGTCGAGGTTTGACAGTGGCTCGTCCATCAGGAACACCTGCGCCTTACGGACAATGGCACGGGCGAGCGCCACACGCTGACGTTGCCCGCCGGACAACGCGGCGGGTTTGCGGTCCAGAAAATCATCCAGCTCCACCATCGCCGAGGCCTTCATGACCCGGTCGTGATGCTCGGATTCCGGCACTTTGCGGACCTTCAGCGGGAAGCGGATGTTCTCGTAGACCGTCATGTTCGGGTACAGCCCGTAGGACTGGAACACCATGGAGATATCGCGGTCCTTGGGGTCGACATTGTTGACCATCCGGTCGCCGATATAAATCTCCCCCTCGGTCGGGTCCTCCAGCCCTGCGATCATGCGCATGGTGGTGGTCTTGCCGCAGCCCGAGGGGCCGAGCAGCACCAGGAACTCCTTGTCGGGGATGGTCAGGTCGAAATCCTTCACCCCCACGAAGCTGCCCCAGCGCTTGTTGATATTCTTGAGGACAATCTGAGCCATGGGATCAGCCTTTCACGGCGCCTGCGGTCAAGCCGCTGACAATTTGACGTTGGAAGAAAAGCACCAGCACGAAAAGCGGCGCTGTGGCCGAGACCACGGCGGCGACGGCGAACATGACGTTGCCCTCGGTCTGCGTGGTGCCGAGGAAGCCCGCGATCTTGGGCACCATGGTCTGGTTTTCCTTGGCCAGCAGCATCGCGGTCACCGCGAAGTCGTTATAGGCCAACAGGAAGGAGAACAGCCCCGTGGTTATCACGCCCGGCCACATCACCGGGATGATCACATATCGGAAGGCTTGGAATTGCGTGCAGCCATCGACCTTGGCGCTTTCGTCCAGATCCATCGGGATCTTGGTAAAGAAGCTATGCAGCATCCACAGCGTAAACGGCTGGTTGATCGCCACCAGCACGATGATCGACGTGGGCAGTATGCCCCAGACGTTCCATGCAAAGAACGGCTGCAAATAGCCCGAGACAAGCGTGATTGGCGGCATGGCGCGGAAGATCAGCGCGATCATCAGCAGCCAGAACGTATACCGGAAACCAGAGCGCGACAGCGCGTAGCCGCCCAGCGTGCCGAAGGTCAGCGATATGCAGACCACGCAGAAACACACGATGGAGGTGTTCAGCACCGCCCGCCAGAACTCCTCCTGCACCCAGGCGCCGTGATAACCCTCACCCGTGAAAGGCGAGCCGTGCACCGCCTGCGTTTGCGGGCCAAACAGCGCGTTGGTCCAGTCCTGCAAAGAGAAAAAGTCCAGCTCGACCTTGAACGACCCCCAGAGGGTCCAGATGAACGGGAACGCGGCAAGGATCAGCCAGAAGGCGACGAAGATCCAGATCACGATGTTCAGGATGAAGGAGCGGGACTGCGCTTGGGAGACTGCTGTTTCTGACATGGCTTAGGTCTTCCCGTTGAAGTCACGCCATGTGCGCACCAGCACAGGGCTCAGAAGGATGGCAACGCACAGGATCGTCAGCACCGAGGTACTCGCAGCCGAGGTCAGCAATCGCTGCTCCCCGCTGAGGTCATTGTAGATGATCCAACTGAGCGACGTGGCATGCGCCTCGGCGTTGAACCCCACGATGGGCTCGAACACCCGGAAGTTGTCCATGAGCTGAATTAGCGCCACGAAGGTCACCAGCGGCGTCAGATGCGGGATCACAACGTAGCGTATGCGCTGCCAGCGGGATGCGCCGTCGATCACGGCTGATTCCAGCGTGTCCTGCGGCAGCGTTTGCAGGCCGGCATAGAAGATCACGAAGGCAAAGGGGGCGGAGTGCCAGATGCCGTAGACAATGAGCGTGATCCAAGTCAGCGGCGTGGAGGCCTTGAGGCTCAGCGTGGGGTCATTGAACACCCATTGTATGAAGGAGCCGACGACTCCCCTTGCGTCGATCAT
The DNA here is from genome assembly GCA_947494645.1 of uncultured Litoreibacter sp. GTDB lineage: Bacteria > Pseudomonadota > Alphaproteobacteria > Rhodobacterales > Rhodobacteraceae > Litoreibacter. Next base: position 752,706 of record CANLVO010000001.1, on the reverse strand, counting down.
CCAGAACAGGATCAGCGATCCGACAAGCGGCGTCACGATGAAAGGCAGCAGCGAGAAGAAGATGACAAGGCCCTTGATCCAGCTGCTTAGCGTATTTACCGCAAGCGCGATCATCAGGCCGAAGATGATCAGCAGCGGGGTGGCCACGAATGTGTAGGTCAGCGTGAAGGCCATGGCGCGGTAGAATGGCAGGTTGCCAAGGCGGTTGAAGAACGCGCCCCAACTCTCTGAATTACGCCATAATTCCCCGACCTCGGCCACGGCAAGGTGGCTACGGTCAAAGTAGATTTCCAAGCCCGCCCATTGTCCCAACGGGTTGGCATCGCGCAGCAATTGCGTGGCCTCTTGGTCAATCGTGGTGGAAGGTTTGCAGCCGAACGGCCCGCATTCCTCGACCGTCACCAGAACGGCGTCGACGGGCACATGCAAAGACTGGCTGATAACAGAGACGATCGGCAGGAAAATGAACAGCAACATGGCCAGCCCGGTGGGCAAAAAGAACCAGAAGAATGTCTTATGTTTCAATGCCGTGTCCCCCGACCCTCACGTAAGTGAGATAGCAATCATATGTGTTTGGCGCGGGAGCCCGAAAGCCCCCGCGCCAAGGTCGTTTTATTGCAGGAAGCCTGCTTCTTTGGCCGCAGCGGTATAAGCCGCTTCGACGTCAGCCAGCGTCTGCTCTGCAGATTCTTTGCCCTGCATGAAGTCAGGCAGCTCTGCACCCAGTGCGGTGTGCAGCAAGCCGATGTAAGGCAGCGTTGGGTAAGGTGTGGCGCCGGACTTGATGGTCTGGAACACGCCCTCAGACAGGTTGGTTGGCTCGTAGCCTTCGATCAACCAAACAGCCTGCTCGTTCACGCCTTCCTGCTCAAGGATGGATGGATCAATCGATGCCATCATCGCTTTGAACGAAGCCTCTGCGTCTGCGTCAGACACGTTGGACGCGATGGTCCAGCCGTCCCACCACAGGGTAGTTGCAGGTGTGCCGCTGTCGCCAACCATCATTGGGCCGGTCAAAGCCGTGTTCTCGGCCACACCTTCCACGGAGCCTTCAGGGTCCAGCAGCGCAGGTGTCCGCGAGCCCCACATTTGCAGCATGGCCACGTTGCCAGCTTTCCACTCAGCGGAAATCTCGTTGTTGTTCAGCGCAAGGAAGTCGGGGTTCATGTACTCGGACAGCGCCTTCATCATTTCGAGAGTGGCGACGCCCTTCTCGTTGTTGATGTTCGCTTCGGCGGTGCCAGCTTTGAAGAATTCGCCGCCATGCCCGATGAACATGTTGTTGAACTCTTGGCCGATGCCCCAACCTGCGGAATATGCGCCGCCAACCGGGTTTTCCATGATGCCTTTCTCACGCAGGACTTTGGCGTTCGCCAGCACGTCCTCGTAGGATTTCGGCGCTTCAAGACCGGCTTCTGCCAGAATGTCGGAGCGGTAGACCATGTGCTGCGCGTTCGCCATGAAGGCCACAGCCATCACCTTGCCGTCCAGCGTGATCTTCTGCTGGTTGGGCAGGTCAGGCGCGTGGGCTGCGATCAGATCGTCCAGCGGGCGGATCAGGTTGTCGGTCATCAGCGGCGCGATGGAACCGTTCGAGATGATCGCGACAGTGTATTCCGCCGGGTTGTTGGTCATGCCGGGCACTTGGATGTTCTTGTGCTCTTTGGTCAGGTTGGCCGTGACCTCAGCAGAGTCCGAGGCACATGCCGCAGCACCCGCACCCAAAGTCTGGATCGCCGGGAATTCGTTGCCAATGATGCTGACGCGGCCTTCGCCGATATCGCAGGCATGGCCATCCGCATAGGCAGTGGAGGCAAGCGCGAACGCCGCAACGCCGCTGAGCAGTGCAATTTTGAGATGTTTCATGTGGTTCTCCCTGTGTGCGGCGCGAAAACCTCTGCGCCGCTTCGTTGTACTTCGCCTGAAAACACGCAATTACCTCAAGAGAATACGTATTCTGTAGCAGATGCCGTACGTTCGCAATCCCTGCCGGGCTTTGCAAGATTATTTTTGCATCCCGGCGTCTTGATACTGCGAAAATCGCATCCGCTCGGCGGCCAAACGGGCAAGAAGCGGAGAAATGCGCCAATGCGCCGGGTCGGTTTGCGCATATTCTGTGATCCGGCGGGCCACCTCAAATGTGCTGAGCATATCGGCCTGATGCATCGGTCCACCTTTGTGGCGCGGGAAGCCAAAACCATGCACCATCACCACGTCAATATCGCTAGGCCGCGCGGCGGTACCTGCCTCCAGCAACCCAGCGCCTGCATTGATCAAAGCGGCGATCAGGTGATCCTGGATCAGCTCTGGCGTCAGCGCCAGCTTTGCCATCGGGCGCATCCGCCGCTCGCCTAACAGCATGGTCAGCATCTCCGGGTTCGCCGCGCCGCGCTTCCCCTCGCTGTCATAGACGTAATACCCCTTGCCCGCCTTGCGCCCGAACTGTCCTGCCTCACACAGAATGTCGGGCAGCAGCAGCGCTTCAAGATCAGGGGTTTTCATCGCCTTGCGCCGCGCCCAGGCGATATCCAGCCCCGAATAGTCCTGCGCCTCATAAGGCCCCATCGGCATCCCGAAGCTGCGCATCGCCGCATCAACCTGCGCGGGCTGCGCACCGCGCAACAGCAGCCGGTCCGCCGTTGCGCGGTAGGCGGTCAGCATCTGGTTGCCGATCAACCCCGGAGCCGCCGCACTGCGCACCGGGGTCTTGCCAAGCGCCTTGGCCAGCGCATGCGTTGTGGCCATCGCCTGCGCGTTTGCTGTCTCTGGCACGCCGATCTCGACAAGCGCCATCCGGTGGGCCGGCGCAAAGAAATGCATCGCCACCACATCCGCCGCCCGGCCCGACGCACGGGTCAGGGGCTCCAGATCAAGGTAGGAGGTATTGCTGGCCAGCACCGCATCGGGCTTGGCCACCTGCCCCAGCTTGGCGAAGATGCCCTGCTTTATCTCTTCATCCTCACTGGCGCATTCGATGATGATGTCGGCACTGCCAAGAGCCTCCATTTCGGTGGTGAGGTTCAGGTCCGTCAGCGCGCCTTCGCCCATTTGCCCCTTGGCCAGGCCCTTCTCGTACAGCGCACCAATCCGGTTCAAGGCGCCGGTCACGCCGTCCTCTCCCTGCTCGACGACAGTCACCGCAAAGCCTGCATCAAGGCAGGCAATCGCGATACCGCTGCCCATCAGGCCGCCCCCCACCACGCCGACCGTGTCGACCTGCTTGGGCACAGCACTTAACAACTCCGGGAACTTCCCCGCGCTGCGCTCGGCGAAAAACGCGTGCCGCAGCCCGGCTGAGGCGTCCGAGGCGAGGCATTCCACAAAGGCGTCCCGCTCCATCTCGACCCCGACCTCAAACGGCACCAGCAAGGCCGCCTCGACGCAGTCGATAATCTTGCGCGAGGCCAATGGCCGGTCAGGCACCGAGCGGCGCGCGGCAATGTCGGCCATACAGGTCGCGCCATCGAGAAACTGCGAGCGCGCATCGCGCGTGCGCCGCACCTCGCCGACCTCGCTCGCCAGATCAGCAGCGTCGCCGCGCAAGGTCGTCATCGGGCTTATCTCGTCGATCAGGCCCAACCGTTCCGCGTCCGCCGCTTTGATCGGCAGGCCGCTCAGCATCATGTCGAGCGCCACTTTGATCCCCACCAGACGCGGCGTGCGCTGCGTGCCACCAGCGCCGGGCAAGATGCCCAGCTTCACCTCGGGCAGGCCCAGCAAAGTATTTTCGTCAGCCACCCGGTAATGCGCGGCCATGGCCAGTTCCAGCCCGCCGCCCAGCACCGTGCCATGCAGCGCCACCACAACCGGCTTCGGGCTGGCCTCGATCATGTTGCACAGCTCTGGCAAAAGCGGCGCTTGCGGCGGTTTGGAGAACTCCGTGATGTCCGCGCCCGCCGGAAAGGTGCGCCCATCCGCCACCAGCAGAACGGCGCTCAGGCTGTCATCGCCAAGAACCTCCTGCAGCCGGGCCTCGATACCCTGGCGCACAGCGGCGCTTAGCGCATTGACAGGCGGGTTGTTGATCACGATCAACCCAAGGGATCCGTGGCGGTCAAGCCGGACAGGGTGGGTCATCGCGGCCCCTCATCAATCAATGCGCAGGCGGCGCCCGCCAACAAAGGAATGGCCGCGGCATAGCTGCGCGCCGTCTCGGGGTTCGAGGCGTTGCCGTCATGGGCCCGACGCACGACGCCCGTCAAAATCGCCGCCAGCCGGAAGAAGGAGAACGCAAGATAGAACGCCCAATTGTCAGGCTCCGCGATGCCTCGCCGCTCGCAATAGCGCGCCACATAATCCGCCTCGGACGGGATGCCCCGATCCGCGCGGTCCAACCCGCCCAAGCCCCGCATGCCGCCTTGATGCGGCAACCGCCATTGCATGCATTGATAGGCCAGATCGGCCAGCGGATGACCCAGCGTCGACAGCTCCCAATCCAAAAGAGCCGCAACTTCCGGGGCCTCCGCCTCAAAGATCATGTTGTCCAGCCGGAAGTCGCCATGCACGAGCGAGACCTGCCCGTCCTCGGCGGGCATGGCCTCGGCAAGCCACGCCATCAGCCGCTCCATGTCGGCGCTCTCTTCCAGCTTGGAGGCGCGGTATTGCTGCGACCATCGGTCGGTCTGCCGGGCAAAATACTGCCCCGGCTTGCCAAATTCGGACAATCCCACCTCGCCCGGCACCACGTCATGCAAGGCGGCCAGCGTCTGGTTCATCGCGTCGTAAATCCCCGCACGCCGCGCGGTGTCCACCTCCGGGACCGCCGGGTCCCAGTAAATCGGCCCTGCCACCATCTCCATGATGAAAAACGCACGCCCGAAGGGCGATGCTGCGTCCTCGGCCAAATGCACCATGCGCGGCACGGGGACGGCGCTATCTTGCAGGGCGGCCATGACCTTGTATTCGCGCTCCACCTGATGGGCAGATTTCAGCAATGCGCCCGGCGGCTTGGCCCGCAGCACGTAGGTTCCATTGCGGCTTTGAAGTTTGTAGGTCGGGTTCGATTGCCCCGTGGCGAATTTCTCCAACGCCACGACGCCGTCCAGCTCAGGCACGGCCTCAGCCAGATACGGGGCCAGCGCCCCCGCGTCGATGTCACCCAAACCACCCATGGTTCTGACTTTACCTTTGCGTCAGCAATTGACAAGCGGCGAGGCGACCATAGGCTGGCCCGACCCGCTACCACCATGAAGGAACGCGCCATGATGCTTGGCCTCAGCCCCCACGCCGCCACGTTGTTGGAGGGTGTCACCGCCATGGTCCGCGACGAGATTGCGCCTCTCGATGCCGAGTATTTTCGCGAGGTCGAGGTCGGCGACCGCTGGCAGCACTCCCCGCGGCAGACCGAAATTCTCGAGGGGCTGAAAGAGAAAGCGCGCACGCGCGGTCTGTGGAACCTCTGGTCATCGCATGAGGGCCATCAGCTCAGCACTGTTGAATATGCCTATTTCGCCGAACAAATGGGCCGGGCGCATCTGGCCCCTGAAAGCTTCAACTGCAACGCGCCGGATACGGGCAATATGGAGGTGTTCCAGAAATACGGAACGCCTGAGATGCAGGAGCGCTGGCTGGCCCCGCTGCTGGCAGGCAAGATCCGGTCGGCCTATCTGATGACGGAGCCCGACGTGGCCTCCTCGGATGCCACGAATATTTCGCTCAGCTGCGTGCGCGACGGCGACGATTACGTTCTCAACGGCGAGAAATGGTGGGCCACCGGCGCAGGCGACCCGCGCTGCGCCGTCTATATCGTCATGGTCCGCAGCACCCGGGACGGCCCGCGCCACCAGCAACATTCGATGATCGTGGTGCCCGCGGATACGCCCGGCATTGAGAAGCTCCGTGCGATGCAGGTCTACGGCGACGACGAGGCCCCGCATGGCCATATGCATATCCGCTTCACTGATGTCCGCGTTCCTGCCGCCAACATGTTGCTTGGCCAGGGGCGCGGGTTCGAGATCTCGCAAGGCCGCCTTGGGCCGGGTCGCATCCACCACGCCATGCGCGCCATCGGCATGGCCGAACGCGCGCTTGAGCTGATGTGCCGCCGCTCGCTTGACCGCGAGGCTTTTGGCAAACCGCTGGCCCAGCTGGGCGCGAATTTTGACCATATCGCCAATGCCCGGATGCAGATCGAACAGGCGCGCCTCTTGTGCCTGAAAGCCGCATGGATGATGGATCAGGGCGACCCCCGCGCCGCAGCCCCGTGGATCAGCCAGATCAAGGTTGAGGCCCCACGCGTGGCACTAGAGGTCACCGATCAGGCCGTCCAGATGTTCGGAGCGCAGGGCATCAGCCAAGATACTCCGCTCGCCCGTCAATGGGCACATCTGCGCACGTTGCGCCTTGCGGATGGACCCGATGCCGTGCATCGCAGGCAGGTGGCCCGCGCCGAGCTGCGACACTATACGCAGGAAAAAATCTAGCAATCGTGAGTGGACCGGGACTATCATTCTGCGAAAACTGGTCGCAGGAGGACAGCGTCATGGACATGCAGCCCGAAGTTCACGCCTTTTTCGACGAAGCCACCAACACCGCGTCCTATGTGGTGCGCGACCCGAACGGGTCGGCATGCGCGATTATCGACAGCGTTCTGGACTTTGACTACGCGTCCGGGCGCACGGATACCCGCTCTGCCGATGAGGTCATCGCCTTTGTCAAAAACAAAGACTGGTCGGTCGACTGGCTGTTGGAAACCCATGTCCATGCCGACCATCTGTCCGCCGCGCCCTATCTGCAAGAGGCGCTGGGCGGCAAAATCGGCATCGGCTCGGCGATTACCACCGTGCAGGAAGAGTTCGGCAAGGTCTTCAACGAGGGCACCGCATTTCAGCGCGACGGCTCGCAATTTGACCAACTCTTCAAGGAAGGCGACAGCTTCCATATCGGCCAGCTACGCGGCGACGTGCTGCACACGCCGGGCCACACGCCCGCATGCATGACCTATGTCATCGGCGACGCGGCTTTTGTGGGCGACACGCTGTTCATGCCCGATTTCGGCACGGCACGTTGCGACTTTCCGGGCGGGTCAGCGGGCGATCTTTACGACTCGATCCAGAAGATTCTGTCCTTGCCCGACGAGACGCGGATATTTGTCTGTCACGACTACAAGGCGCCGGGCCGCGACGAGTTCGCGTGGGAAACCTCGGTCGCGGCGGAAAAGGCCAGCAACGTGCATATCGGCGGGGGCGTCAGCCGCGAGGATTTTGTTGCCTTACGCGAAGGCCGCGACGCGACGCTGGGCATGCCCAAACTGATCATCCCGTCCCTGCAGGTCAACATGCGCGCAGGCAACATGCCCGAGCCGGATGACGACGGGAAGGTGTTCCTGAAAGTGCCGGTCGACGGGTTGTGAGCGGCCCTGCGGGGCGGATATTTTTGAACATGGGAAGATGAAAGATGCCAGTTGACTGGATATGGGGCCTTGTCGGAGGCCTGATGATTGGCACAGCAGCGGCTGTGTTCTTGCTGATGAACGGGCGGATCATGGGGGCCTCCGGCCTTTTGGGCGGCGTTGTCGATGGGTCCCGCAAAGGGGCGGCACGCTCGGAAGCCTTGTGGTTTCTTGCAGGCCTGATCGGCGCGCCCCTGCTGTGGCACCTGTTCCGCGGGGCGCCACCAACGCAATTGACCTCGAACGTTGCGGTGCTGATTGCCGCCGGGCTCTGCGTGGGGTTCGGCACGCGGCTGGCAAATGGATGCACCTCGGGGCATGGGGTTTGCGGCATTTCGCGACTATCAGTGCGCGGGATAACTGCCACGGTGTTTTATCTGGTGGCAGGCGCCGTCACCGTGCTGGTGTTTCGCCAGATGCTGGGGGTGATCTGATGCGCGGGCTGATTGCGCTGGCCGCAGGCGGGCTGTTCGGGCTGGGCCTTTTGACATCGGGCATGACGGACACCGCCAAGGTGCAGGGCTGGCTGGATGTGTTCGGGGCGTGGGACCCGACGCTGGCCTTCGTCTTGGGAGGCGCGATCCTTCCCATGACCATCGCCTGGCGCGTCGCAGCCCGCAGGCGAGAGGCGCTTTTGGGCGGCCCCATCCCCGCGCCGTCAGATGCGAAAATCACCCCGCAACTCGCTGTTGGCTCAGGGCTTTTCGGCGTCGGCTGGGGCCTGTCAGGGCTCTGCCCCGGCCCAGCCATGGCCTCGCTCAGTTTTGGCGGCTGGCAAGGGTTGGTGTTCTTCGTGGCCATGTGCGCGGCCATGATGGCGCAGCCGCGGGTGACAGCGGCGCTTGCAAGAGGAACCTGAAGGCATGGACATACGCCCCCTCACCCCTGATTTCGCCGTGGCCCCGCAGATAGACGCCGATGATCTGGCCATTTTGGCCGAGCAAGGCTTCACCCATGTCATCTGCAACCGCCCCGCCTTTGAAAGCGCGCCGGATCAGCAGCCCGACCTCATCAAGCAGGCCGCAGAGGGTGCAGGGCTGGGCTGGACAAACAATCCGATGGCGGGCGGGCAGCTCAATATGGAGATGATCGCGGCGCAGCGTGAAGGCCACAAAGAAGGCGGCAAAGTGCTGGCCTATTGCGCCTCCGGCACGCGGTCGGCAATCTTGTGGGGGCTGTCGCAGGCGGGGCAGATGCCCACCGATGACATCCTCAAAGCCATGGCCGATGCAGGCTACCCGATGGAACAGATGCGCGGGCAGTTGGATATGCTTGCGCAGCAGTAAGCCCCGCCCTAGCCTGCCGCTATGAGCAAATCACCAGACCACCCCGAGCACGACTTTCCCGAAGCCCGCCGCTGGCATGACATGGGTGGCGATGCCGCCGGTCCCGTGCCCAACGACCAACATGACTTCGCCCTGTGGGAAAAGCGCGTCGACGCGCTGATGATCCTCGGATCGGCGCGTGGCCATTTCACCGTCGACGGGCTGCGCCGCTGTCTGGAGGACATGGGCGAGAAAGCCTTTGAAGAGATGACCTATTACGAGCGCTGGGTGGCATCCGTGAACCAGAACTTCATCGAGGCCGGGGTCTACACGCTCGAAGAGCTTGGCGCGAAGATGGAAGAGGTCAAGGCGCGCGGCGACACCTACGGGGCGGCTCAAAATGCTTGAGGCAGGCGCTCAGGTCCGCATCCGCGACATGTCCCCGCCGGGCCATATCCGCACGCCACATTACCTGCGCGGCAAGACCGGGGTGATCGAACGCGCGCTTGGGCCTTATGAGAACCCTGAGCAACGGGCCTATTGCCTGCCGGCGCCAGAAAAGCAGCTCTACCGCGTCCGTTTTTCGATGAGAGAGCTGTGGGGCGATGAGGCTGAGACGCCCGACGACACGCTCGACGCTGAAATCTACGAGCATTGGATCGACACACATGCCGCATGACCATTACGATCATCATCACCTCTCGCCGTCGGGCCACCCCTACCGCGAAGACAATGACGCGCCGCTCAGCTACTGGCAGACCATGGAAATCGCGATCCGCGAGATCATGATCGAAAAGGGCGAGTTTACCGCCGCTGAGGTCAACGCGCAGATCGAAGCGATGGACGCCCGCAACCCCACCAATGGCGCAAAGGTTGTGGCCCGCGCGTGGGACGAGCCATCGTTCAAGGCGGCGCTCTTGGCTGACGGGTCAAAGGCGACCCGCGAGATGGGGTTCGACATCGGCCCGATGAACCTGGTCGCTGTCGAGAACACCGAAGACACCCATAACGTGATCGTCTGCACGCTGTGCAGCTGCTACCCGCGCAACCTGCTGGGCCTGCCGCCCGATTGGTACAAGACCCGCGAGTACCGCTCGCGCACCGTGAAAGAGCCGCGCAAGGTGCTGGCTGAATTTGGGGTGGACCTGCCGGAAGCCACCACCTGCCGCGTCCATGACAGCACCGCCGACATGCGTTACATCGTGCTGCCCGCCCGTCCCGCTGGCACAGAAGGATGGAGCCAGGAGCAGCTGGCCGAATTGGTCACCCGCGACAGCATGATCGGCACCGGCCTGCCCAAAGTTCCGGGCTAGACCTGCCATGTTGCGCAACGGATTTGCGCTCATGGTCATGGCGGTGTTCTGTTTTTCGGCGATGGAGGTGTTCGTCAAACTGCTGTCGGCCCGTGTCGACACGGTACAAATCCTGTGGTTTCGCAATGCGGGCCAGCTGGCGCTGGTCACCGCCATCGCTGCCCCCCGATTGCGGCAGGTCATCCAGACCCGTCACCCGCGCGTCCAGGTGCTGCGCTCTGTCTTTGTGCTGCTCGCCACGGCCAGCTTTTTCGTAGGCTACCAGAAGAACTCCCTGATCGAGAGCAACGCCATCGCCCAGACCGCCCCGATCTTTCTGACGCTGGGGGCGGTGCTGTTTCTGGGCGAGCGTATTGGCTGGCACAGGGCCACAAGTGTGGGCGCTGGCCTTGTGGGCGCATTGATCATTCTGCGCCCCGGCACGGACGGGTTCTCTGCGTGGCTGCTTTTTCCGATGCTGGGCGCGCTGTTTTATTCAGGCTACGCGCTGGCCACGCGGTTTGTCGGCCGCGACGAGGATGTCTGGACCTCGCTGTTCTACACCGGGCTCATCGCCACGCTCGTGTTGTCCGTCCTAGTGCCGTTCTACTGGCAAACGCCAACGGGCCTCGATCTGGTCATGCTGCTCTGTGTCGGCGCATTCGGCTCGGCCGCACAACTTTGTCTGACCACCGCTTTTGTGCATGCAGAGGCCTCGGCCCTTGCGCCTCTGTCCTACACGTCGCTGATCTTTTCTGCAGTGTGGGGCATCGTCATCTTTGATCACTACCCCGATGCCCCGGTCTATCTGGGTGCGCTTGTGATCGCGGCGGCCGGTCTCTATGTCTGGCACCGGGAAAGACAACAGGCGTAGCTTATGGCAGCGGGACAAACCGCCTCGGGCCGCAGGACCAAGGCAGACTTTGCGAGCAATCTGGCGATCCGGGCCGTCATTGGCGCGGCGTTGCTGGTGCCATACCGTTGGCGGGTGCCAATGGTGGGCTGGCTGTTTTCGCGGGTGGTGGCCCCGTGGGCGGGCTACGACCAACGGGTGCGCGACAACCTCGCCCATGTGATGCCCGACCTTCCAAAGGCCGATGTGGAAAGGCTTGCGCGTGAGGTGCCCGACAATACCGGGCGCACCTTGATCGAGATCTATTCCGGCCATGCCTTCACCCGCCGATTTGCTGACGCACCGCTCACCGGCCCTGGCGTCGTCGCGCTGGAAGAGGCGCATGCCGAACGCCGCCCCGTGGTCTTGGTCACCGGGCATTTTGGCAATTACGACGCCCCCCGCGCGGCGCTGATTGCCAAGGGCTTCAACGTTGGCGCGCTCTACCGCGAGATGAATAACGGCTATTTCAACGACCATTACGTGGCCGCCATCAGCAAAGTCGGCACGCCGGTCTTTCCGCGCGGGCGGCGCGGGTTGTCGGGCCTGCTGCGCTTTCTGCGCGAGGGCAATATGGGCGGGTTTCTGATCGATCAGTATATGCGCGACGGGGCCGATGTGACCTTCTTCGGTAAACGCGCACCCACCGCGCTGTCGGCCGCCGAGCTGGCGTTGAAATATGATGCACTGGTGGTGCCGGTCTACGGTATCCGTCAGCCCAACGGCCTCGATTTCGAGGTGATCTGCGAGGCCCCTATCCCGCATGGCGACCCGCGCGAGATGACACAGGCGCTCAACAATTCACTCGAGGCGCTGGTGCGGCAGCATATGGGGCAATGGTTCTGGATCCACCGCCGCTGGAAGCCGGAGCAAGAGGCATGGTGGGAACGCCATACCGGGCTCGTCGTGGAGGACGCCCCCGAGGCAGACAGTAAAGACGCTACTTGACCTTCGTGGCGGCCAGAATGACACCGGGGCCCGCACGCTGAATGATCACAACCATCGGGTTGTCGCCGCTTGCGGGCGCGTCAATGCTCAACGGTGCCGCACCATCCCACTCGCCAACCCGGCTCCAGCCTTTGACGACATTGTGGTAGGTCATGTCGCGGCCCGCATTTTCGCCGCGTTTGATCGAAACCGTCTCCGACACGCTGTATTGCACCAGTTGCACAACCAGCCCGCCCTGCCCGCCTTGTGCGGCGTCGGCGCGGATCGACACGGTGTCGCCCTGGCGCTGGGCTTCAAGACCAATCGGCGCTTCCTGCTCTTTATGGCGGGCCAGCGTGTCGGCCAAATCCATCGCCTTGGTGCCGACAATATGATCCTTGCCGCCGATGATCATCTGTGGCGTGTAAATCATGCTTTGCCCTGCGGTGGCGGCGTAGCCACGTTGCCGGGCGCTAAATGCGGGGTTGGCGAATTCGTCTTTCCAGCCGAGATAATCCCAATAATCAACATGCAGCGACAAGGCGATCACGTCGTCACGGCCCGCCAGCTCGCCCAAAAGCGCATCTGCCGGCGGGCAGGAGGAACAGCCCTGCGAGGTGTACAGCTCAACCACCACATCTGCCTGTGACGCTTGCGGTGTTGCCACACCAAGCCCCGCACCAAGGCCAACGGCTGTCAGCATTGCCAAAACCTTACGCATTTCGTTATTTCCTCTAGCTCGACTAAGCTCTGTCTATCTGGCCGCGTTCTGCCTGACCAATCAAGCCTTTGCGAGCAAATGTTAGAAATTGATCACAACCAGCGGCGCGTCTGGGCCATATAGCGATCCGCCTCTGCACCAAAGGCCGCACGCAAGGCCTCCTCTTCTGGTGCCACAAAACGGGTGCTCAGCACCCAGTAAAATAGCACAACAAAGATCAAACATAGCGGCTGGCCCCGCCCAATCACGGCGCCCAGCAAGATGATCAGCAGGGCCAGATAAATCGGGTTGCGCGACAGACGAAACGGCCCTTCAACGATCAGGGCGCCCGGCACGTGATGCGGCTCGATGGTGGTCTTGCGCCGCCAGAACCACAAAGCAGACCAGCCGATCATTACCAGACCAAGGCCAATCAGGCCCCAGCTCAACACGTCCAATACGCCGCCGGACCAACCCGGCAGCCATGAGGCCACAGCCCAGTTCAGCACCAGAAACACCACAAGCCATATCGGAGGAAGATCAGGAAAGCCTTTCATAACCCGCACCTTGCCCGCCAAACTGTCTGCCGCCAACCCCCTTAAGACAGCCGCTCCCCGAACAACAAACCGCCCCCGCGTGACAGGCCCGGCCCCTATCATTGCTTCAAAAATACTCCGGGGGTTTGGGGGCTGAGCCCCCATTGGGCGGGGGTTTGGGGGCAGCGCCCCCATTAGGTCACTTGTTTGGGGGCAGCGCCCCCATAAAAAAAAGAGACCCGCCCCAACATCGTTGGGGCGGGCCATTTTCCTCAAGATCGAACGGCTTACGCCGCAGCGAGATCGCGCAGCACGTAATGCAACACGCCGCCATGCTCGATATATTCTTTCTCAATCGCGGTATCGATCCGGCATTTCAGCATGATCTCCTTCACCGTGCCGTCGGCCATGGTGATGGTGCATGGCACTTCGCTCAGCGGCTGCAAATCGCCCTCAAGCCCGGTGATGTCCACGGTCTCCTCACCGGTCAGGCCAAGTGACTTGCGGCTGTCACCCCCGGTAAATTCAAACGGGATCACGCCCATGCCCACCAGGTTGGAGCGGTGAATGCGCTCGAAGCTTTCCGCGATCACAGCCTTCACGCCCAGCAATGCCGTACCCTTGGCCGCCCAGTCACGCGAGGAGCCTGCGCCGTATTGCTCGCCGCCAAAGATCACCAGCGGGGTGCCGTTTTCCTGATGCGCCATTGCCGCGTCAAAGATCGAGGTCTGCGCCCCATCCGGGCCCTTGGTGTAGCCCCCTTCAACGCCGTCCAGCATCTCATTCTTGATCCGGATGTTGGCGAAGGTGCCGCGCATCATGATCTCGTGGTTGCCGCGGCGAGAGCCGTAGGAGTTGAACTCCCGCGGGGCCACTTGCCGCTCAATGAGGTACTGACCCGCAGGGGTCGATTCCTTGAACGCACCCGCAGGCGAGATGTGGTCTGTGGTGATCATGTCGCCCAGCAGCGCCAGAACTTTCGCGCCCTTGACGTCCGAGATCACGCCCGGCTCCTTGCTCATCCCTTGGAAGTAAGGCGGGTTTTGCACATAGGTAGAGGTCGCAGGCCAGTCATAGGTCTGGCTGTCAGTGGTCTCCACGCCTTGCCATTTCTCGTCGCCGGTAAAGACTTCCGCGTATTTCTCCAGGAAGGCCTTGCGCGTCACTGTCTTCTCGACCAGCTCCGCCACTTCCTGCGAGGTAGGCCAGATGTCTTTCAGGTAGACGTCATTGCCGTCGCGGTCCTGCCCGATGGCGTCTTCCGCCAGATTGATATCCAACGTACCTGCCAGCGCATAGGCCACAACCAGCGGCGGGGAGGCCAGATAGTTGGCGCGCACGTCAGGCGAGATACGGCCCTCAAAGTTGCGGTTGCCCGACAGAACCGACGTGGCCACCAGATCGCCCTCGGCAATCGCGTCGCTGAGCTCTTTCTGGATCGGGCCAGAATTGCCGATACAGGTCGTGCAGCCATAGCCCACGAGGTTGAAGCCGATGGCGTCCAGATCCTCTTGCAGCTCGGCCGCTTCAAGATAGGCCGAGACCACCTGAGAGCCCGGCGCCAGCGAGGTTTTCACCCATGGCTTGCGGTCCATCCCCAGCGCGCGCGCTTTGCGGGCCACCAGCCCGGCGCCGATCATCACGTAAGGGTTTGAGGTGTTGGTGCAGGAGGTGATCGACGCGATCACAACCTTGCCGCTTTCCATCGTGTAGTCTTCGCCCGCGACGGCGACCTCTTTGCCCATCGGGCGCTTGAAGGTCTCTTCCATCTCGCGGCGGAAGGCCACGCCACCCTCTGTCAGCGCCACGTAATCCTGTGGCCGTTTCGGGCCAGAGATCGCAGGCACAATCGTGCCCATATCCAGGCTCAGCGTGTCCGTATAAACGGGGCTGTAATCCGCGTCGCGCCAGAAGCCGTTCTCTTTGGCATAAGCCTCGACCAGCGCGATTGTGTCTTCGTCGCGGCCCGTATTGTTGAGATAGCGCAGCGTCTCACCGTCGATTGGGAAGAACCCACAGGTCGCGCCGTATTCCGGTGCCATATTGGCAATCGTTGCGCGATCCGCCAGCGGCAAAGTATCAAGACCCGCGCCGTAGAATTCCACGAATTTGCCAACCACGCCCTTCTCGCGCAGCATTTCGACAACTTTCAGCACCAGATCGGTCCCGGTGGTCCCTTCCATCATCGCGCCGGTCAGCTCGAACCCGATCACTTCCGGGATCAGCATCGAGATTGGCTGGCCCAGCATCGCGGCCTCTGCCTCAATGCCGCCCACGCCCCAGCCCAGCACAGCTGCGCCATTGACCATCGTGGTGTGAGAGTCGGTACCCACCAACGTGTCTGGGTAGGCGACCAGCTCGCCGTTTTGATCTTCATCGGACCAAACGGTCTTCGCCAGATACTCAAGGTTCACCTGATGACAAATACCGGTGCCGGGTGGCACCACGCGGAAATTGTTAAACGCCGATTGGCCCCATTTCAGGAAGGTATAGCGCTCCATGTTGCGTTCATATTCGCGGTCCACATTCATCTGGAAGGCGCGCGGGTTGCCGAACTCGTCGATCATGACCGAGTGGTCGATGACCAGATCCACCGGGTTCAGCGGGTTGATCTTCTCCGCGTCGCCCCCTAAGGCCACCAGCCCGTCACGCATCGCGGCCAGGTCGACCACCGCCGGAACACCCGTGAAATCCTGCATCAACACCCGCGCCGGGCGGTAGGCGATTTCCTTGGGGTTCTTGCCTCCGGCCTTGCCCCAATCAGAGAACGCCTTGATGTCATCCACATGCACCGTCTTGCCGTCCTCGAAGCGCAGCATATTCTCCAAGACCACTTTCAGCGCGGCTGGCAGGTTCGAGAAATCACCCAAGCCCGCCTCTTCTGCGGCTTTGATGGAGTAAAACGCGTAGGATTTGTCGCCTACTTTCAGCGTTTTGCGGGTGTTGGAGGAATCGTGTCCGACGGTAACGGTCATTGGCTGTTCTCCTATAGAGCAAAGGATGGTGGCTGGATTTGCCCCCGCTCTACATCCAAGGGGGGAAAGGGTTCAAGTAAAATATTGTATACAATCGCATACAATTTACCAAATCACAGTTTTCGTGACCCAGCATGCAACCCTTCCAGCCCCGCCCTTCCCAGTGCTGCGCCAATCCGCTAAGCGGTCTGGCATGGACTATGTGGCACATGATCTGGCCTGCGCACGCGGCGACCGCACGGTGATTGCAGGGGTGAGCTTTCAGCTTGGCTCCGGTCAGGCCCTGATCCTGCGCGGCCCCAACGGTTCGGGAAAGACCACGCTCCTGCGCTGCCTTGCGGGCCTCACGCCTGCGGTCCATGGCACCACCTCCTTCACGCCTGATGACGTGGCCTATGCCGCTCATGCCGACGGGCTGAAGGCGCAGATGAGTGTTACTGAGACGCTGCAATTCTGGGCCACGGTGTTCGGCGCAGCCGATGTGACGCCCGCCATCGAGGGCTTCGCGCTGGCCCCGCTGCTCAGCCGCCGGATCCACACGCTCTCGGCTGGTCAAAAGCGCAGGCTGTCGCTGTCCCGCCTCGTGCTGACAGGCCGCCCCCTCTGGGCGCTGGACGAGCCGACAGTGTCGCTCGACGTGCAAGCCGTCGCGCAATTTGGCGCGGCCGTCACCGCACATCTGGCCACGGGCGGGGCTGCGATCATCGCCACCCATATCGATCTCGGCCTGCCCGATGCAGCCCAGCTTGACATCGCGCCCTTTCGTGCCACGCCGCAAACCGACACCGACCCGTTTCTCGACGAGGCGCTCCAGTGATCGCGCTTTTGCGCCGCGACCTCATGCTCGCCATCCGCGCCGGTGGCGGCTTCGGGCTGGGTCTCGCCTTTTTCCTCATCCTCTGCGTGCTAGTGCCCTTCGGCGTCGGCCCCGCGCCCGCGACATTGGCCAAGATTGCCCCCGGCATCCTCTGGGTCGGTGCGCTGCTGGCTTGCCTGCTGTCGCTGGATCGCATTTTTCAGCTCGATGCAGAGGACGGCACCCTTGATCTGCTGGCCACCTCGCCATTGCCGCTGGAAGGCATCGCATCCGTCAAGGCGCTGGCCCATTGGCTGACCACAGGCCTGCCGCTGACGCTCGCCGCCGCGCCGCTTGGCCTGCTTTTGAACCTGCCCCCGCAAGCCACCCCGTGGCTGGTCGCAGGCCTCGCCCTTGGCACGCCCGCGCTCTCGGTCATCGGCACCTTCGGCGCGGCGCTCACCGTCGGGCTCAAACGCGGAGGCCTACTGATCTCGCTCCTCGTCCTGCCGCTCTACATGCCAACGCTGCTGTTCGGCGCAGAGGCCGCCCGGCGCGGGGCAGAAGGCCTCGACGCCACCACCCCGCTGCTTCTGATGGCAGGCATCACCGCCGCCGCCATTGCACTGATGCCCTTCGCGTCCGCCGCTGCCCTGCGCATGAACCTGCGCTGATCCGGCCCCTTGCCCAATGCTATCGATGTTCAAAAATATCCAGACGCAACGCCCGCCAAACCCTGCGCCCGCTGACATTTACGTGCCCCCTATTGCAGCACCAGCCGCGCTCACATAGGAAGCGGCCATGTCGATCTGGAAATACGCCAACCCTACGCAATTCATGCGCACCACACGCTGGCTTTTGCCGTGGCTCAGCGCGTTGGCTATCATGTCGGTCGGCACCGGGCTGATCTGGGGGTTCTTCTTTACCCCCGATGACTTCCGCCAAGGCTCCACCGTCAAGATCATTTACCTGCATGTCCCCTCCGCGTTGATGGCGATCAATGCGTGGCTGATGATGCTGGTGGCCTCGCTGATCTGGCTGATCAGACGCCATCATGTCTCCGCCCTTCTGGCGCGCGCCGCTGCCCCTGTGGGCCTTGTTATGACGCTCATCGCGCTGATCACTGGCGGCATCTGGGGAGAACCCATGTGGGGCACATACTGGGCCTGGGACCCGCGCCTGACATCCTTCCTGATCCTGTTTTTGTTCTATCTCGGCTATATCGCGCTGTGGCAGGCGGTAGAGACGCAGGACACCGCCGCAGACCTCACTTCCGTGCTTTGCCTTGTAGGCTCAGTCTTCGCGCTGCTCAGCCGTTATGCGGTCAATTTCTGGAATCAGGGCCTGCATCAGGGTACCTCCGTGCCCGTGGCCACTGGGGGCCGTACCGTGGCGGATGTGTTTTTCATCCCGCTTGCCATTTCCATGGCAGGCTTCGCGTTGATGTTCGTCGTGCTGGTCTTGTTGCGCACCCGCACGGAAATTCGCGCCCGCCGCCTGCAAGCGCTGCTGGCCCGCGAAAGAGCCGCCTCATGATGCCTGATCTCGGTAAATATGCCGGCGCGGTTTTGTCCGCCTATGGCATCTCATTGCTGCTGATGGCGGCTATTGTCGCGCTGTCGCTGTGGCGCGCCAAAGTGGTCAAGCAGCAGCTGAACGACGCTGAGGCCCGCGCAAAGCAGGCCTCTGATACTCATTAAATACTCTGGTTCAGCGACCCGTCCGCCTCTGGCGATGGGGCACGGCCACGATGTTTGCCGCCAGCGGTCCCGCTAGTAGATATAGCGGATCTGGTCGCTCCAATACCGCTCCATCCGACGCAGGGAGCTGTTGATGTCATCGACCCCGTCGCGACCCAGCAGCCCGTTGCTTTCAATCCCTTCGGCATGGCGGGCAAACAGGTCGGCGACATTGTCGCGCACCTCGCGGCCCTTGGGCGTCAATTTCACTCGCACTGACCGGCGATCAATCTCGCAGCGTTGCTGGCGCATATAACCCATCTCAACCAGCTTCTTGAGGTTGTAGGACACGTTTGAGCCCTGATAATAGCCGCGCGATTTCAGCTCGCCGGCGGTGACCTCATTGTCGGAGATATTGAACAGCAGCAGCGCTTGCACTGCGTTGATGTCCAGAAGGCCCAGACGCTCGAACTCGTCCTTGATCACATCCAGAAGCAGACGGTGCAGCCGCTCCAAAAGCGCGAGGCTTTCAAGATACCCGGTCATGAAATCGCGGGTCTCGGTTTGCATGAAGCGTTGCTGAATACTCATCTGTCTCTCCGTGGCAATCTGCGGCATCTCTGCGCGTTGGAGACAGGGATAGAGGCGAACCCTTGAACAATCGGTTAAACGAAGACCGGTATTTTAAAAAACTTTGACAACAAGCGGTTAACGGCCAAGCTTCACGCTGCCCACGACATGCGCCATCAGTGCCGCGAAGCGCTCAGGTGCCGCAACCTGCCCCGAGGCCCAAGCATACATGTCATGGTCATTCTCGCTCAGCATCTCGTCGTAAAGTGCCAGATCAGCATCGCTCAGATCGGCGAGCCCCGCATCGGCAAACCCGCCCAGAATGAGGTCCATCTCCTTGATGCCCCGCCGCATCGAGCGCAGCTTCAAGCGCCGCACCCGCACATCGCGCGGCTCGTCGTGGCGGGGTTCCTCGCGCATCAGGCCTTGGCCACCATCGCTTGGACCCGCGCTTCCATCCGCGCCAGATTATCGGTCATCTTCTTCATGTCCGCCCGACTGCGGCGCAGGTCCGCGAGCAGCTCCGCCAGATCGCCCGGCATCGGCTCGGCCTCGCTCAGAACCACCGGGCCGTCGCCCTCGCCCGTCAGCAGCCAGCGCATCGACACGTTCAGCATGCCCGCCATCATCTGCAGCTTGTTGGCGCGCGGCTCGCCCAGATCCTGCTCCCAGGATTGCACCGTTTTCAGCTTAACGCCCAGCTTGCGGGCAAAGTTTTCGTCGCTCAATGCTGCCGCCTCGCGGGCCGCGGTCACCCGGTCGCCAAAGGTCGCGCTCTCGTTTCCGAAATAGGTCTCGTCGTGATCGCTCATGGTCGCACTCCTTTGGGGCGTTTAGGCGCTTGAACGCGCCTCGCCCCCTCCCTAAAAGCCGAAGGGTATGTATGCAACCTGACGAGGCGTCACACCATGTCCTTCATTTCCGACACCATCTCTTCCGTAAAGCCGTCCCTGACTATTCAGGTCACGCAAAAGGCGGCAGAGCTGAAACGCGCGGGCAAGGACGTCATTGGCCTCGGCGCGGGCGAGCCGGATTTCGACACGCCGCAAAACATCAAGGATGCGGCCATCCAGGCCATCGCGGACGGCAAAACCAAATACACCGCCCCCGACGGCATCCCCGAACTGAAAGAGGCCATTGTCGCCAAGTTCAAGCGCGACAATGATCTCGAATATACCACCGCGCAAGTCTCTGTCGGCGGCGGCGGCAAGCAGATCCTGTTCAACGCCCTCATGGCCACGCTGAACGAGGGCGACGAGGTCGTGATCCCCGCCCCTTACTGGGTGTCCTACCCCGACATGGTGCAAATCGCGGGCGGCACGCCGGTGATTGCAGAGGCCTCCATCCAGACCGGCTTCAAGCTGACCGCCGACCAACTGGAAGACGCGATCACCGACAAGACCAAATGGCTGATCTTCAACTCGCCGTCGAACCCCACAGGCGCGGGCTACTCGTGGGACGAGTTGAAAGAGCTCACCGACGTCCTGCTGCGCCACCCCCATGTCTGGGTGATGACCGATGACATGTACGAGCATCTCGCCTATGGCGATTTCAAATTCTGTACGCCCGCGCAGGTCGAGCCCAAGCTTTATGACCGCACGCTGACCTGCAATGGGGTCTCCAAGGCCTACGCCATGACAGGCTGGCGCATCGGCTATGCCGCGGGCCCCGAGCATCTGATCAAGGCAATGCGCTCCATGCAGTCGCAATCCACCTCAAACCCCTGCACCATCTCGCAATGGGCCGCCGTCGAGGCGCTGAATGGCACGCAGGATTTCCTCGCGCCCAATAACGAGCTGTTCATCCGCCGCCGTGATCTGGTCGTCAAAATGCTCAACGAGGCCGAAGGCATCGCCTGCCCGATGCCCGAGGGCGCCTTCTACGTCTACCCCTCCATCGCCGGCTGCATTGGCAAGACCACACCGAACGGCAAGAAAATCGAGACCGACGAGGATTTCGCCACTGCCCTTCTGGAAGACCACGGTGTCGCCGTCGTGTTCGGCGCCGCCTTCGGCCTCTCCCCCAACTTCCGCGTCAGCTACGCCACGTCAGATGAGCAGCTGAAAGAGGCCTGCACCCGCATCCAAACCTTCTGCGCCGGGCTGAGCTAAGACGGCCGGCGCAACACAGGCGCAACATGTATTGAACCCGATCGGAACGGTTGGGTGTCAGCTTTGAGCCCAAAGTGACCGATGCTGAGCGTTGCATCCATGTGAGCTATGGGGTTTGTTGGAACCGCTAGCGTTGTTTGAGGTTTTGATAGTGCCCGATTGGCCAACAATATGGATTTTCGCCGCAGCGAGCTTTGCTTTGGCTGTGACACCTGGACCAGACATGCTTCTCGTGGCGGCCAGAAGTGCTGCTCAAGGCCGGATGGCCGGGTTGATGACACAGGTTGGAATATCCGCGGGCACATTGGTTCATGCCCTCATACTTGCACTAGGACTATCGCAACTGTTCCTTGCCGTACCATACGCCTACGATACTGTGAGATATCTTGGGGCGGCATACCTCATCTTCCTCGCTTGGCAGGCGATCAGAGGCCCCGAAAACGCAGCGGCAAATTCTGCCCCAATCACCGACCTCTCGTTGTTGGTTATCTTTCGGCAGGGTTTGATTACCAACCTTCTAAACCCAAAGGTCGCTCTCTTTTTTCTCGCCCTTTTTCCGCAGTTCCTTGATCCAGAAAAAGGACTCATCGGCCTTCAAGTGATGCTACTTGCAACGCTGTTTGTCGCGATTGATTTTGCTGTTCATGGAGTTTTGATCTGGATAGCGGGAAGTGTAAAATCGTTTTCAACTGGTCGCCGGAATCTCAAGAAGTACTCAGGCTATTTTCTTGGGTTCGTTTTCACAGGGCTCGCTGCCCGGCTTGTTTTGGATGAAAAACGGTAGCGTTGGGACAGCAGACGTTGAGGTTAAATCAACCAATGTCTGCGATGTCCCGCATAGCCGACATTCGGCCCCAAGAACACTGCGACAGGCTTAACCAAAAGCGTCCAATGATTACTCCGAGCCGGTTGTGTATGAACGCTTTAAGCAGCGTGTGGTTGCACAGCGAATGGCCTGACCGTGTGTGGATCAGGCAGGTGCTTGAAGCCGCGCGGCACCGGTAAATCGCTCAAGCGGTCGCCGCGACGTTTTTCTTATAGAGACGTCCTGTCACCCCACTAGGCTGACGAGGTATACCCCCACGATCACCATCACGGCACCGGCGACCTTTGCGAGCGTCAATTGCTGCGGCTCTATCCCGAAGATGCCAATCTGCCCAAAACGAGGCCCGCGAGAATTTGACCCGCAACGAGCAGAACGACAAAAGCGCCCAATCCGATTTTTGGGATCAGAAAAGACGAACCGATGATCAACCCGGCGCTCATCACACCTGCGCTCAGAAGAACCGGAGGGATTTGTGTGAACTTCCCGAAGTCCGTCAACCGACTGCCCGAAGCAAACGCGATGATCACGGACGACATAAAAGCAATTCCAAAGAATGGGACATTTGCTAAGGGTGCCGAGCCAAGGACCTGAGCGGATTTTGCGATCATCGGAAAGTAAATTGCCACGACGGCGCCGAGCGTAAGCCCAAGCACGAGATTTTGCAGTATCATGAAATGGCCCCCAGCATGAATTCGTATGCGCTTCAATTGCTCAAACACAACGGACGCTTGGCTCCTCTGACACCGACACGAATTTGAGAGCAAGAATTTTGCAGAATTGCGATCATTCGCCCCTACCGTGAACCTGCTGAGAACTGCCCCTGTGCAAACGGTTCTCTGCTCACGCGGCGAATGACCGCTCCGGTCCGCGTTCTTTGAGTGCAATCCACCTATAACTCTGCAGGCGCAGCGAAGGTCTCCTGCGACGGGCTGCAGGCCAGCATGGCATAGGTTCGTTGAATGGCCGGTATCGGCCGTCTGAGAGGTCCGTGCCAGTCAGGTCAGGGTCCAATCCTGCGCCCCGTCTGATGGTCGCTAGGAGCCCTCTTTTTGGCGCGACGCCGATTGCACCAACGTCAGCTTACGCTCTCGATCCAGTCGATCTCAGAGAAGGTTCGCCCCAATTGCGTTTCCAAGCGTGGTTAGAAAAGCAGCGGCATTGCTCATCGCAGGACCAGGTACGCTGTTCTCTTGCTTAAGCTCTGTTCCGCGCCGGTTTGGCGGCTTTCGAGGTCGCAAAAATGTGGGTTGAGACCAACAAGAGGGCGAGCGCAACACCCGCCGCAATCACGACAGGTGATTTCCAGAGAATAAGTATGGCTGCCAAGATGCGGAGGAACACTTCCCACGACCTGAGAGCCGCACGGTCGAACCGCGCCAGTGCAGAGGCGATCAGATAGAGCGCGGCCAGCAGGCGGCACAGCAACACCAAAAGCGCGCCGATGTCGGTGTCCTCCGTATATCCATCCATAAAGACGCGCCGCCCGGTCTCGTCGGTGATCGTGACGGCCTCGGGGATAAGCAGCAATTCCGGATACCACGCAAACACAAAGGGGATCGTGAACATCACAATGCCGACCCGAACGGCGGACAAGGCTGTCCGCATCGGCTCGGTCCGGGTGATGGATGCAGCGGCAAAAGCGGCCACAGCGACCGGGGGTGTGATGGCCGAGGCAACGGCGAAATAGAAGACAAACATATTGGCGGTGAAGAAGCTGACGCCAAGTTGAGCAAGCAGCGGGCCCAGCAACAATGCGACGTTCACATAGGCCGGGACCGTCGGCATCCCCATGCCCAGAAGGATCGCGCAGAGCATGGCGCACATGAGCGCCAGCATCAGATAGACCCCGCCCACGATCGGGATCTGGAACCCAAGCAGGCTGATGGAGGTCACCTGTGCCAACCAGGATGTCACCGCGCGGGTCAGCTCGCCCGTCAAACCGCTTTCATTCAGGAAGGCCGCGATGATGGAGACTGCAAACAGCAGCAGAAAAAGCCGCGAGATCAGAATGCCGCCCTCCCCGAGCGCGGTCAGAACCTTGCTTGGGTGCGCGCGCGTTTCAGGGTCCAAAAACATCAACGGAAGCAGCAGGGCGACTGCCCACCATCCCGCGGAAACCGCATCGCCGGCGGCATTTACAATGGTTTGTACGACCACCTGTGGCAGAAGCGCGGCCATCCACCCTTGGCTGATCGTATCCTTATTGCCCAACAACAGGAACAGGATCGTCAGAATTGGCAGGAAGATGATCCAAAGGTTGCGCCAGTCTTGCCGCGTCATGATCAGGTCGTCCGGAATGTCCCGCATCGGCTCAACGTTTTCGCGTCGGGCCTGAAACATCACCGCAAGGAAGATCGACACGAAGAACGCAATGGCCGGGATGAAGGCCGCCGTGATCACTTTGGTGTAGGGCACCGCCGTCAACGCCACGAGAACGAAGGCCGCAATGCCCATGACCGGCGGCATGATCTGCCCGCCCGAGGACGCCGCCGCCTCGACCCCGCCCGCAAATTGCGGAGAGAACCCGTTGCGCCGCATCATGGGAATGGTGAGCCGACCGGTCGAAAGGACGTTCGTCACAGGGCCGCCAGTGATGGTGCCAAACATCGCAGAAGAAACGATGGCAGCATGCGCGGGACCGCCCCGCAAGTTGCGCGTCAAGCGCACCGCCAGCTTGATCAGCGAGGTGCCGCCCGCGGAAGCGCCGAACAATGCGCCCAGCACCACGTAGGGGAAAACCTGATTGATGATGATGTCCATGAAACGGCCCATGAACCCATCCGGCGTTATGAACACGTTCGTGGCCTTTTGCACCGCTGCAGCCAAGGCATCACCGCCATCGGCCCCCAGTTTGGTCAGCAAGAAATTGTTGTCACTCAGGTCGAACACCCAGACCAGCGCGGTGACAACGGTATACAGCACCACCACGCTGGCCACGATGACCAGCGGCAGGCCCCAGACCCGGATATTGTACAGGAAAAAGAGCAGGATGATGGTGAAGAGCAGCGGTAAGCTCCAGACCCCAAGCCGGGCCTGGCAAGCGGGCACCTCGGCCTCTAGGGTCAAGCCGGGGATCAAGTTCTCAGACCGGCTCAGGGCGTCATCGATCAGGCGCGCGCGCTCGCCGGTGATCTGGTCGATCAGGCAGACGGAATCGATTTCGATCCAATACCCCAAGGCCCCCAAAAGCGCTGCCGCGACAAGACCGATATCCAGCGCGGCCCCAAGCCACGCCCGTTTGGGACGCGTCTCGCGCCAAATTCGGTAGAGGCTCGCATCAAGGGCGACGATCACCATCATCAGCACGAAGAGCGGCGGGAACAGATATTCGGTCGGAAATCCCGAGATACGGAAGAACCGAATGCCGGTCAGCTCGCGCGCCCAGTTCTGAAGCCCCGGTATCTCTGGCAGGGTGTTCACCATGCCCACCAAGACCAGCAAAACCGCGAGGAGCAGCGCGATGCGCTGCCCCTGTGATCTGTTGGTGGTCGTGTCGTTCATGACCAAACCTTATTGCGGATTGCCAGAAACCTTAAGGCTTGACGCAATCCGCGATGCTGTGGCCCGCCTCTTCATAAGCGCGGACGGCACCGGGGTGCAGTTTCATCGTCACTGCACCGCAAACACCTTGGCTGGTCCCGTCAATGTCCCCGAAGCTCAGGAACAGGTAGGGGCCACGGGGGGAGCCGGTCTCAAACCGTTCCTGCGCCGCGAGGTAGGATTTGGTGATCTGGTAGGCGAGGTCTTCGTCCATCGTCGCGGGCACGATCTGCGCGAATGCCAAGGCAAACGTGTCGAACGTGTCATCATCCGTCACAATTGTGATGTCGTTGCCTGCGTAGGCGGCGCGATACTCTTCGACCGGAATCGAATAGGCCGTGTTGCCCGGCGCGTTGATGATCTGTTGCCCCAGCTCGCTGTTCAGCAGGTCAGACGGCATATCGTAAAGTGTCGTGCCGCCCGCGGCCGCAATCGCAATCTGACGTCCAGAGGGCAGGCCTTCGGGAAGCGTCCAGCCATCGACCGCGCCGCCCGTGATCGTCGAAACCGTGTCTGGCCAAGGCGTTTGGACGCCCTCATAACCTTCGCCGTCCTTCAGACCAGACAAAAGCTGGATCGCCGCCCGTCCCGTTGTCAGCGCGGCACCACGCGGCGGGCCGTTGTAGATGCGCTTGCCTTCTATATCCTCGATCCCTTGGATCGCACCGCTGTTGTAATGACCAAATAGCTGTGCCGACGGGGCTGAGAAGAACAGTGCCCGAATGTTGCCCGCAAGCTCCGCACCCTTCTCGGCTCCCACGCCGGAATAGGGGCCAACGCCGCGCGACAGCAGGAAGGGCAGGATCAGCGGCGCAGGTGCCATATCGAGCTGGCCTTCTGCCACGGCCTGAACCGAGTTCGTCAGCGTGGCCCCTTCGGTGATCTGCATGGTCGCCACACCATCCGCGTCCAGAGCGGCGGCAAGCGTCGTGTCAATGTAATGCGGTGTGGACCCCGGCGAGGTGGTTTCCGCCGTCAGTGTCGCTTGCGCGAAGGCTGCTGCGGGCAATAGCGCCAGCACAGCACCTGCAATAGATGTCTTGATCATGTTTTCCTCCCTGAACGGTGCGCATGCGGGCGCACAGTAGTCCCGCTTGTCACGGGCATCGCAGGAAGATTTGCAAAAATTATGTGACTTGTCACGCAAAATAATTGCTGGTCTTATTGCGGGAAGGAGGACCCATGACAACAACCCAGAATGATCGCGTTGATCGCTACAATGCGCGGTGTCTCACACAGGAGCGTAACCTGTTCGGGCGGTTGCAGGCGGCGGCGCTGGCCTCCCGCACGCAAGCCAAACGATTGCTCAAATCCAAAGGGACCCTCTCAATTACCGAATGGCGTGTACTGTGGGATTTGGCTGAGGCCGGTCCTTTGACGGTAACAGAGATGGCCTCCATCCAACGCACCGATCACGCCCTGATCAGCCGAACCATCCCGGCCATGATCGAGAAGGGCTATGTCGCAACCACGACAGGCACAAGCGATCGCAGGACGTCTCTGGTCGCGCTCACCACAGCTGGGCGTTCCGTTTTCGAGGAAACATCAGTGATCATGTCACAGCGACGAGCGGCCCTTTCAGACGCATTTTCCGAAGCCGATCTCGACACCTTCCTCGGCCTGATCGACCGTTTCGAGCAGTTCGTAGAAGACCCCGCCTCCCTTACCCCGGCGACAGAGGGCGCAGCATGACTGATAGACCCAACGTCTTGTGGATCATGGCAGATCAGCTTCGGTTCGACTACCTCAGCTGCTACGGCCACCCCCATCTTCACACGCCCCATATTGACGCCTTGGCCAAGCGCGGCGTGCGTTTTGATCGTGCCTATGTGCAATCGCCCGTTTGTGGCCCGTCCCGCATGTCCGCCTACACAGGGCGCTATGTCCGCAGCCACGGGTCCACCTGGAACGGCATGCCGCTTCGGGTCGGAGAACCCACGCTGGGCGATCACCTGCGCGAAGCCGGTGCCCGCGCGGTACTGGTCGGCAAAACTCACATGATCGCCGACAAAGAAGGGATGGCATGGCTTGGCATCGATCCGAAAAGCGAAATCGGGGTGCACCGGTCGGAATGCGGGTTTGATCCCTTCGAGCGTGACGATGGCCTTCATCCCGACAGCCCGCGTCAACAATGGTCCGCCTATGATGACTATCTCGTGGCTCATGGCTATGACAGCGACAACCCATGGGAGGACTTCGCCAATTCCGGCCTGGACGAGGACGGAGAGCTACTATCGGCTTGGCTGCTGAAAAACTCCCGACTTCCCGCCAATGTCCCCGAAGAACACTCGGAAACCGCTTATATGACGGACCGGGCGATGGATTTCATGAAAGAGGCCGAGGAAGATGGCCGTCCGTGGATGTGCCATCTCAGCTATATCAAACCGCATTGGCCCTACATCGTGCCGGCCCCCTATCACGATATGTTTGACGAGACGCATATTGTGGATCCCATCCGGTCGGATGCCGAACGAGACACCGACCATCCCCTCATGCGCGCCTATCTCGACGCCCGCGTCTGCCGCAGTTTCTCGCGTGATCATGTCCGAGAGCATGTCATCCCGGCCTATATGGGCCTGATCAAGCAGCTGGATGACAATCTGGGCCGGTTGTTCGCTTGGATGGACGAGACAGGCCTAAGCCAGAACACAATCATCGCCTTTTCCTCCGATCACGGCGACTACATGGGCGATCACTGGATGGGGGACAAAGACTTCTACCACGAAATGGCCGTCAAAGTGCCGCTGATCATCGCAGACCCCCGTCCCGAGGCCGATGCCACCCGAGGCATGGTCTCGGACGCGCTAGTCGAAATGATCGACCTTGCGCCGACCTTCATGACTGCGCTCGGCTGCAGGTCAAAACCCCACGTGATCGAGGGCCGCGACCTGACGCCGCTTTTGCACGGAACCGAAGGGTTTTCCCGCCAATACGTGATCAGCGAACATGATTATCACTGGTCGGAAATGGCGGCGTCACTCGGCGTTCCGCAGGAAGACGCCCATACGGTCATGATCTTTGATGGCCGATGGAAATACATCCGCTGTGAAGGATTCGCGCCGGTCCTTTTCGACCTTGAGACCGACCCGAATGAGCTCCACGATCTTGGGCGCTCAGACGCACCAGAACATGTCGAGCAGCGCGTGCGAATGGATGCGGCCCTGCTCAGGTGGGCGACACGTCACCACACCCGGATCACGGCCACACCCGCCGTTTTGGCCCGCCAGAAAACGGCCGCCAAAGACGGAATTCTCATTGGGTTCTGGGATGAGGAAGAATACCTAACCGCGACGGGGCAAGCCTTTCGCGACCTGAAACCTTCCGGGAAAGGATGAATTCCGAAGCGGACGTTTCCAGACACATAACATTTGAGGTCGGCAGCACTAAGATCACCAAAGGCAGCAAAGTCCCGCAGACCAGACCTCCGCAAACGGGTCACCGTATTAAACGATAGCCAGCGGTGCCCACAAATCCCTGTTCCCCGCTCCCGCCCAATCGTGCTAGGCACGCATAACCGCCACCCAACAGGCAAAATCAGGCATATGGCAGACGAGTTACCCGAGTTTTATTTCCGCGTCCGCGAGAACGGGGCCACCGTGTTCCGGGTCGATACCGAGAACCGGCAGCGCCGCATAGAGATGTCCGAGATCGCAGTGGTCAACATCAAGAACGGTCAGGTCCGCCCGCATGGCGATCACGAGCTGACAGAAGATGAGCTGGCCGTGATCTCCGACTGGACGTCAGAGCGCATCGCCGTTGTGGCCACCCGCGACATGGATGATATTTACCGCGCCGTTGACTACCTCAACCTGACCACCCACTGGGCCCAGACCCGCGCAGAGGCAGACCAGCTCGAAGACGTCACCGACGCGCTCCTGCTGGCCATGCATGACTTGCGCACCGTGCTGGTGCGCAAGAAGGCTGACCGGGTGACCAAGTCCGGATGACGCAAGAAAACTGCAGACCCAACCGCTGGAAGCGCGCGCCCTTTGCTGCCATGATGCTGTGATGTCCCGCCTGCCCCGTTTTCTGACACCCAAGACCCCTGCCGGCAATCGCCCGCCCGAAGCCCCGCTTTGGGATCACCTCGACGCCTGCGGGCTGGATTTTCGCAGCCCGATGCGCGACCTGATCGCGCAGCATGGGTCTCACCCCATCGGCTGGGCGCCTGATCTCGACATCTGCACGCCGCCCTGCATCAAGCCGCTCTTTGCTGGCCTCGATCATCCGCCCAGCTTCCGCTTTGACGCCAGCACCGATCTGAGCTTGCCGCCACCGCAGTTTTACGCCGCCCTGCGCCAAAGCGCCGATCACCGCCTGAACTACGCCCGCGCCATCAAGGCGCTGTGTGATCTGTTCGGAGAGGGCAGCTACAACGGCACTGATCTCAGCACTGGCCGCGAGTGGCAATTCGGGCAGGCCTGGCTGCGCTGCTCGGTCGATCTGCCAGACCGCCAGACCGACGCCCCCAATCTGCGCCACGACATGTTCCCCAAGTCCCGAACCGAGGCCGCGATCAGTTTCGCACCCGCATGGCCCCTTCCAGACTAGGCCCCTTGCTGCAAGCCGCGATACATCCGCAGGAACCGCCACCACAACAGCACCGTGGCAAAGGCCAGCCCGATCACCAGCCCCAGCCAAACGCCCACGCCGCCATAGCCCAGCGTGATCCCCAAAACGTAGCTCGCCGGGATCCCCATCACCCAGTAGCTGACCGCCGCCAGCACCATCGGCACGCGGGTGTCCTGGATGCCGCGCAACACGCCCAGAGCCATCACCTGCCCCGCGTCGACCAGCTGGAACAAGGCGGCAACCGCCAAAAGCTGCGCGCCAACCCGCAAAATCGCGTCCCGCTGCGGCTCGTCGGGGGCAATGAAGCCGCGGATCAGCAGCTCTGGCATGCCAAGGAAAATGATCATCGTGATGCCCACCACGGCCAGTGACAGCCCGACGCCGGTCACCCCGCCGCGCCCCAGCCCCACAATGTCGCGCCGCCCCAGCGCGCGCCCCGCCCGCACGGTGACGGCCTGGCTGAGGCCGATATGGATCATGAAGGTGGCGCTTGCGATCTGAAGGGCGATGCCGTGGGCGGCAAGGGGCAGCTTGCCGATCAACCCGATGATCAGGGCCGAGGCGCTGAACATGCCCGACTCTGCAAGATTGGTGAGCCCAATGGGCCAGCCCAACCGGAACACCTCACGCAACGCGCCCGGATCCGAGCGCCAGATGCGCTGAAACAACGCGTGCTCGCGCAGCCCCCTTGCCCGCGCAGCAAACAGCGCCATCGCCACAAAGGTCGCCACTTGCGTCAGCACAGAGGCCAGCGCCGCCCCCCGCAAGCCCAGTTCCGGCATGCCCGCATTGCCAAAGATCAAAAGCCAGTTCAGCCCGGCGTTCACCCCAATGGCTGCAACCGTCACCCACAACACCACCTGCGTGCGCTCCATCGAGGCAAGGTAGCTCTTCAGCACCATGACCAGCAGCGAGGGAAACAGCCCGATCCCGGCGATCCGCAAATAGTCCTGCGCTAGCCCGGACAGCTCCTCGGTCTGACCAAAGGCTTGTAACAAAGGCCCCGACCAGATCATCGCGGGCAGCACGGCCAACGCGTAGACCGCCGACAGCCACATCCCCATCCGGGTGACGCGGCGGATGCGCATTGCGTCCTGCTGCTCGGCCGCCTCGGCCACCATCGGCATCACCGCAAAGGCAAAGCCCGAGCCCATGATGAAGATCACAAAGAAGAACGAGGTCGCCAAAACGCTCGCCGCCAAAGCGGTCAGGTCGTACCAGCCCAGCATGATCGTATCGACCACATGCACGGCAAACTGTGCCAGATGGCTGCCTATCAGCGGCAGCCCCAGGATCAAGATCGCGCGTATGTGCTGGGGGTAGGTCATGTCCCAGCCCTATCACGCAAAGCGCACCCCGCAAGTCTCCATTTGGTTAAAAATACTCAAACGCCCGGCCCACCAGCCCCGCGCCACCCTCTCACAGGGAGGCGGCGCCCGCCGTCAGGCGGGCCAATATCACGCGCGCCGCAAGGCGCTCATTGATGACAGTTCCACTTGGAGCCACGCGCGACCCACGCTAAGAGAAATCCACCAGCACAAAGGACGCCGCCCATGGACACCGACACCCTCCCCCCCTTTGTGGCGCAGGCGCTGGGCTATCTGACCCAAGGTGTCGAGCTGGCGAAGGGCTGGCTCCTGTCGCCCGCCGCGTGGTCGCAATTTGCGGTGCTGATCGCGGCCTATATGCTGGCGGTGCTGATCAGCCGGGTGGCGGTGCCGCGTCTGGCGCGTTTGCTGACACCACCTGCGGAAAACACGTCGATCTTTTCGACCGCCCGCCGCTTCGTTCTGCAGTTCCTGCCGCTTCTGTTGCCGCTCATCGCCTTCGTGCTCACCGGCGTCGGCGAGCAGGCCACCCGCTCGATCTTCGGCTCGGGCGAGGTCATCGCCTTTGGCAAGCGGGTCTTCATCTTCATCGCCGCCCGCATCTTCGTGCGCGATATCGTGCAAGTGCCGTTCCTGAAGCTGCTGGGCAAATACCTGTTGCTGCCGGTGGCGGCGCTCTATGCGGTGGGGCTTCTCGATGATGTCACGCTGCTTCTAGAGGAAACCCGCGTTCAGGTCGGCAATATCGGCTTCTCGCTCATGGCCATCGTCCGCGGGGTTATTGCTGGGTCTATCCTGTTCTGGCTGGGCGGCTGGTCGAACAAGCAATCTGCCGACTATATCGAACAGCAGGAAATGCGCCCATCCCTCAGGACCTTGCTGATCAAGGCCGTAGAGTTCGTCATCTTTGGCGCGGCCTTCCTGATCTTGATGAACGTCATGGGGATCAACCTTTCCGCGCTGGCCATTCTGGGGGGGGCCATCGGCGTTGGTCTCGGCTTCGGTCTTCAGAAAATTGCGTCGAATTTCATCTCTGGCGTGATCCTCCTTCTGGAAGGTCAGGCCACCGTTGGCGATTACGTCGAACTTGATGGCGGCGAGCAAGGCAAGATCGTCAAGATGATGGCCCGCGCTGCCATTCTGGAAACCTTCGACGGGCGCTGGATCGTGGTCCCCAACGAGGATTTCATCACCACACGGGTGGTGAACTACTCCGATAGCGGCTCCGCCAACCGCTACGAGGCGCCCTTCTCCGTCACCTATGAGACCGATATCAACCGCGTGCCGGATATCGTCGAGGCTGCTGTCGCCAATCACCCCGGCGTGCTGGCCTTGCCCTACCCACCTGATTGCGAGCTGCGCGGATTTGGCGAAAGCGGCGTAGATTTTGCCTGCGAGTTCTGGGTCAACGGGCTCGACGACGGAGATAACAAATTCACCTCTGACGTGCTGTTCCTGATCTGGAACGCGCTGAAGGCTGAAGGCATCGAGATGCCCTACCCCCGCCGCGTTATCGAGATCAAAGGCAATCTCCCCGCCCCAGCCGAGAGCAGCTAGATCACGCTTTGGAAGCGGGCCGCGATCTCGCCCACGCGGTCGGTGTCTTGCCCTCCAACCAGCACGTAGCCCACCCCGTCTTCAATCCAGCTGGAGGTCGCAAGGTCCCAGGACATGCCGGTCTTGTTGCCCCGGTCTTCGGCGTCGCGCATGGTCAGGCAGAAGGCAAAGGGCTGGCCTTGCGCGTCAAGATAGGCCATCTGAATCAGCGGAGCGCCGTCAATCGCCAGCAACTGCACGCGCTTGAACGTCAGCCCCTCTATGTTCAATGCCCCGCTCAGATCGACCCCCAACTCCGTTTCTGCGCGCGCCAGAATGGCTTGCGACGCGGCAGGGTCCTGCGGGCTGCCGGACAGGGTCTCCGTCGTATAAAGCGATTGGTAGGAGGCCACGGTTGCCACCCAGCCGGGCTTGGCCGCTGCCACCTGCTCGGGCTCTGCGGGCCGCATGATCGACATGGCCACCATGCCCAGCGCAAAAGACGCCGCCAGCGCCACGGGCCACAAGAGGCGCGGCGCGGTGTTGGTGTTTGCCGCATGCACCGGCGGAACAACGGGTGCTACGCCCGCCACCGGGGGCATTGCAGCATCAGACTGGATGAGTTGCGCCTGCGCCATCTTCTCCTGCAACGCCGCAGGCATTTGCGGCGCGCCCATCGCTGACAGGTCGTAGGCCGCGCTCATCAGACCACCCGGCAGCCGCAACGCGTCCAGACGGCCTTGCAGCGCAGGCTCCGCCGCCACGGCAGCCGCAACCCGCGCGTAATCCTTTTCCGAGAGCACTCCGTCCAGATAGGCGGTCAGCTCTTCGTCCGTCACAGCCATTGGGTCGTCACTCATGCCACGGTTCCTTTTGCTGCCACTTTCGCGGCAACAGCTTTTCTAGCGCCGGCCAGTCGGCTCATTACGGTGCCTATCGGGATCTCCAGCATCTCTGCGGCCTCCCGGTAAGAATACCCTTCAACATACACCAAAAAGGTGGTCACGCGCTGGCCTTCTGGCAAGGCCTGCACCATGTTTAACACTTCACGCGCCAAAATATTCACATCGATGTGAGGCGCGTCGTCGGCCACGTCCACATCCTCGACCGGGACCTGCCCCTCGCCGCGCCGCACCTTGGTCGCGCGGATGTCGTTGAGCCAAATCCGTCGCGCCATTGTGAACACCCAGCGGTCCAGATCGGTGCCCGGCTGGAATTTTTCGGCGTTGATCAGTGCGCGTTCGCAGGTCGCCTGCGCCAGATCGTCGGCACGGTCGCGGGCCTTGGTCAGCACCATGCAGAACCGCCAAAGCCGCGGAAACAGCTCTGGCAAACCCTGTCCTACAAGGGCTTGTGAAGAAATTTCGCCCTGGCCTTGAATAAATTCCACTCCCTGCGTGTTACCTCATCAGCCGCGAAAGACCGGGGCCAAGTTTGAAACTATGGGAGGAACCCAACATGCGCAAATTCATAACAACCGTCGCCGCCGCCGCCATCGTCGCGGCGCTGGGCTTTGCGGCCACACCGACCATCGCCGATGGTCACGCCGGGGGGTGGGTGCTGGACCCAGAGCTGTCCAACATTTCCTTTGGCTCGATCAAGAATGACTATGTCGGTGAAAGCCACACATTCGGCAAAACCAGCGGCACGGTGAGCGCAGATGGCGCGGTCACAATCGAGCTGGGTCTGGGCTCGGTGCAAACCAATATCGACATCCGCAATGAGCGCATGGTCGAGTTCGTCTTCAACAACGCCCCCAACGCCACCATCACCGCCGCCATCGACATGGAGGCGCTGAACGCCCTGCCCGTAGGCGGCAGCACCACAATCGACACCGAAGGCACCCTGTCGCTGCTGGGCGTCGAAAACGATCTGGAGGCCAGCTTCTTCGTCATGCGCCTATCTGACGATCAGGTGCTCGTTGACAGCAACGGCATGGTGATGCTGTCAACCGAGGATGCCGAAATCGACGCGGGCATCGACAAGCTACAAGAGCTCGCCAGCCTCGACGGCATCACCCGCGTCAGCCCCGTCACCCTGCGGCTGATCTTCAACGCGGGCAATTGAATCAAAGTTGTTTTCACGAGTATCTAATTAACCTAGGGGCGCGCGATTATGCGTGCCCCTTTCCTTTCACAATACTGCGCCCGGTCCCTAATTTGGTTTATTCTGAAAAATGTGGTATCTTTCTGAGGTATTATAACGACTTTTTTTTAGTAGGGTATTAATCATGACTAAATTCGGCTGTGCTGTCGTGGCAATTTTCGCGCTCACGTTTCCCATTTATCAAGGCGTTGCACAATCTGCTCCACGCGGTGCTTGCGTGCTCGATGATGGCCGCTGGTGTGTGTCGGCAACCAATACGCCACCTGGGACTATCTGCCGTTGCATGACAGACAGTGGCTGGCAAAACGGCACTCAGAGCTAGGTGGCGCGCTATGGCATTCTGGGAAAAACCCGAGGTACGCGAGCTGCTATCCGCCGCTCGCGCCATCCGCACCTATTGCATGCTTACAGGACGCAACAGGGAACGCACTGACGAGTTGATCGATGCCCTCGCTCCTTTTGATGGAGATGCGGAGCTTATCGAACCAAAGCAGCTTATTCGGTTGCGCAAGTCAATGCGCGACGCATGTAGCAACATTGATGAATATACTCTAACGCAAGTATTGGCTGGAAACCCCCCAATTTGGATTGGTGATGGCTCAAGGCGACCGAAAATCGACGAGGCCAGTGATACTGCGCCCCAAGATTGGTTCAAGATGATCCTTGCACGCCTAAAGAGTCTTTGGCCCAAGATCTGGCAACGAGTCTTGTTGCCTAGTTTGGCAGTGGTGCTGTTGATTTTGGCAATGCATTTCACACAATGGAGCTTCAAGGCCAACCTCACGATCACCCAGATCGATAGACACATTTCAACTGACGTTCATGAAGAAGTCCGCGACCTTATTGTCGTGGCCCGCGCCATCGAAGTAAATCAGCCCGTTGAAAATCAACCCATTACGTCAACTCCCGCGAAGCGGCTCTTCAGTCAAACGATGAGCAAGCTGCGCTCTTACCATCACCATGAAGGCACACTTAATCTCGAGATGATCGAGCAACTCGCCGGTTTCAATCCGATCGTCGCAACTCAAGGGTCAGCAAGGGATTTATGGGCAAATCTTTTCGGACGAAAGCAAATCGCTGAGGGAAATAATGATTCGAAAGAACCTACCCAGGTTAATCAGGTCGAGGAAGTCGCTCGGTCTGCCAAAGAGGAAGTCGACAAGGCCAACGAGAACGCAGCTTTGGGCGCGGAGAGAATTGCTAACGCACTTAGGAAATTGGAACGACAGACCCAAAATCAGCTGGTTGCTCCGAAGGCCGATTCGACGCAAGAGCCCACACAAGCGAGTGTGACGCCGAGCCAAATTGCTCCTAGAACCCCGGCCGACCTGGAGGGGGAAGACGTGATGGAACTCGTCGAATTTGCGATCGCTGGCCATCGTGACTTTAAGGAAGTTGTCAATCTTGTCGCGAAAGAGACTGGACGGGACTCAGGCAATGCTGTCTCAGATCATGTGTTGTCGCGGCTGATCCTACTCAAACAAGTCAAGCGGATGCAGGATAAGATCTCGCTCGTTAATCGCTTCGCTCTGCCAATGATCTATGGTTCACTGGGTGCCGCCCTTTTTTGCCTGATCCGCGTTCTGACACCGGCACTGTCCGATCTAGGGCCAGCCCGGGCATTCTTGCGAGTTCTTTTTGGGGCGTTCTCGGCGATGACTCTGTCGATGCTCTTCATTCCGGCTAACGTTTTCAGTATCAACGCTCAAAGCAACCCGACTGTGATATTTCTCGCGTGTTTCTTGTTTGGCTATTCCTTCGACGCTGTTCTGTCAGCACTCCACCGCTTGGAAGCGTTCCTTCAAGGGCGCCTTAAAACGCCGGAGATCAGTTGACTGGCGTGATTGCACCCCCATGACCCCCCACCTATACTGCGGCAAAACAAGAAGAGAGCGGTCATGGCAGACGATCTACTTGAGACGGGTCCCGAGACCTATGACGCCTCCTCCATCGAGGTGTTGGAGGGGCTGGAGCCCGTGCGCAAACGCCCCGGCATGTATATCGGCGGCACCGATGAGCGGGCACTGCATCACATGGTGGCCGAGGTGCTCGACAACTCCATGGACGAGGCCGTCGCAGGCCACGCCAACCGCATCGAGGTGGAGCTGAACGACGACTACTCTATCACCATCCGCGACAATGGCCGCGGCATCCCCATTGATCCGCACCCCAAATTTCCCGACAAATCCGCGCTGGAGGTGATCTTGTGCACGCTGCACGCGGGCGGCAAGTTTTCCGGCAAGGCCTACCAGACGTCTGGCGGTTTGCACGGCGTGGGGGCCTCCGTGGTCAACGCGCTCAGCGATAGCATGGTCGTCCAGGTCGCGCGGGACAAACAGGTGTTCGAGCAACGCTTCTCCCGCGGCCTGCCGCTGGGCCCGGTTGAGAAGGTCGGCGCCGCCCCCAACCGGCGCGGCACCACCGTTACCTTCCACGCCGACGAGGAGATCTTCGGCAAGCACCGTTTCAAGCCCGCGCGGCTGTTCAACTCCATCCGCTCCAAGGCGTATCTGTTCTCTGGCGTCGAAATCCGCTGGAAATCCGCCATCGACGACGGGGAGACCCCCACGCAGGCCACCTTCCACTTCCCCGGTGGCCTCTCCGACTACCTCTCCGAGACGCTCGGCTCTGCGACCACCTACGCCGACGTGGCCTTCGCAGGCACGGTGGACTTCAAGGAAAAGTTCGGCGCGCCCGGCAAGGTCGAATGGGCCATCAACTGGACCCCCTCGCGCGACGGCTTCATCCAGAGCTACTGTAACACCGTCCCCACGCCCGAGGGCGGCACCCATGTGGCGGGCTTCTGGGCCGCGATCCTCAAGGGCATCAAGGCCTACGGCGAGCTGACCAACAACAAGAAGGCCACCGCCATCACCCGCGATGACCTGATGTCAGGCGGCTGCGCGCTGGTGTCGTGCTTCATCGCCGACCCCGCCTTTGTGGGCCAGACCAAGGACCGCCTGTCCACCGAGGTGGCGCAGAAATACTGCGAGGCCGCCGTGCGCGACCATTTCGACAATTGGCTCGCCGCCGACACCAAATCCGCGGGCGCCATCCTCGATTTCCTGGTGCTCCGCGCGGAGGAACGCCTCAAGCGCCGTCAGGAAAAGGAAACCGCCCGCAAATCCGCAACCAAAAAGCTGCGCCTCCCCGGCAAGCTGACCGATTGCACCTCGAAAACCCGCGAGGGCACCGAGCTGTTCATCGTCGAGGGAGACTCAGCCGGCGGCTCCGCCAAAGGCGCGCGCAACCGCGAGACGCAGGCGCTGTTGCCGCTCAAGGGCAAGATCCTCAACGTGCTCGGCGCGGCGTCGGGCAAGCTCACCACCAATGCGGAAATTTCAGACCTCTGCGAGGCGCTTGGATGCGGCATGGGCACGCGCTTCAACATCGACGATCTGCGCTACGAGAAGATCATCATCATGACCGATGCCGATGTCGACGGCGCCCATATCGCGTCGCTGCTGATGACCTTCTTCTTCATCCAGATGCGCCCGCTCATCGACAAAGGCCACCTCTACCTCGCCTGCCCGCCCCTCTACCGCCTCACCCAAGGCCCCAACCGCATCTACGTCGCCAACGACATGGAGAAAGACGCGCTGCTGGAAAAAGGTCTGGGCGGGAAGGGAAAAATCGACGTGCAGCGATTCAAGGGTCTCGGCGAAATGGACGCCAAGGATTTGAAAGAGACCACCATGAACCCCAAAACGCGGCAACTGATCCGGGTGACGGTGGACGAGGACGTGCCGGGCGAGACCGGAGACCTCGTCGAGCGCCTCATGGGCAAAAAACCCGAGCTCCGCTTCGAATACATCCAGGAGAACGCCCGGTTTGTTGAGGATGTGGATGTTTAGGTTAGACTATTTTTTGAACGTCGTAGCCTCTAGCCTCCGCACCAGCTTGCACTGACAATACATGCCAGTGAAACGTGTCAGTACAGATTTCAACCCTGAGACTATAGGTCTCTACAACGAGAAGGGTTATCGGGTTATTCATCAAGCTCAGTATATTCACTTCTGATCTATGCACAAAAGACTGCGTTTGAATTCGAAACATCGCCGCCAATGTTTCCGAATAAATCTTGGCAAGGCCCTTAGAGAGTTTCTTTTGCTCTTTGACTTCCAGCGCCTCAATTACCTGCAAGGCTTCGTTTGAATAAGTGTAGTGCTCGTTGTTCTCCACGAGTTTTGGTGGTTCCATGCTTCCCTCCAAGCTAGCACAGCTTCTCCCGACCCTTTGAAAGAGCTCACTCCTTCTACCGAGGATTTAAGTTGCAGTCAATCTTTTCATTATTATCTCTTTAATTTTTCATTAATATCCCTTGTGTTCTTATCCCGTTGGCGGTAAAAATAGCGCTACATAAGGGAGGAAATGACGATGAAACACAGAAAGATGACAAAATGTCACAAGTATTCCGTATTCTGATGCGCATATATATGCACAGAGAATCAAGAAAATTGTGAGGTACTTTCCATGAAATCTGGGACCAAATCAGTGAACGACAACTCGAAATTTCGGTTTACGGTTGACGTATCTCGTCGGCTTGCAGACGAGATTGAAAAGATTGCTGCTCAAACCGGAAGAAGTAAGGCTGAAGTTTTTAGGCTAGCAATTGAGCTGCTCTCCACGGCGCGAGATGCTCGTGACGAAGGGATGC
This sequence comes from uncultured Litoreibacter sp., assembly GCA_947494645.1. Lineage (GTDB taxonomy): Bacteria > Pseudomonadota > Alphaproteobacteria > Rhodobacterales > Rhodobacteraceae > Litoreibacter. The sequence continues at coordinate 713,008 of CANLVO010000001.1, read as the reverse complement.
ATGTCGGGGCATGGGAAGATCGCCCCGACCAGCGTAGAGAGCGTGAGTTCGTAAACTTCGGCTAACTTAATAAAACTGGTCGTTTTGGGGCACTCTGATGAAAAAACCAACGAAACCGGTTACGATCAAGGAAAAAGAGGTCGATATCGACAAAGAAGCTAGCGAGCTTTCGGTTTATTCGGAAGGCTCGCTAGAACGCCTAGACAAGGCAAATCGCATCAAGAACTATTGGTTCAAAGAGAAGGCGATTGTATGGGTATCAATACTCGTAATTCTATCAGTTCTTCTCACGGGGCTGGGAATACTCATCCTTTCGGGCGATGAGCCTACTAGAGATTGGGGCAGACAGACCCTGTCTGCACTCATGGGATTTGCCGCCGGGGCAATTTGGCAGTCCAGCAAGCAAGCCTAGAAGCGGGGTAAGCCGCGCATCGCCGTCACGCGGGAAGGCGACCGTCCCGCGAAACGCAAGCGCTTTATGGCAGCCAAGCACTCTCCCCAGAAAGAACGTCCCACAAACACCAACAAAATCGCCGCCCCGGGGGGCGTGACGGCGATGCGCGGCGGGCTTCGCCCTTGATTCCACGCGAACAGCAAAACACCACTCCCCCTGTCATTCCCGCGAAAGCGGGAACCTCGCGGACCATCGCGATCCCCATTTTCATGGGGATGACAGGAGCCACTTCGTAAGGGTGTGACGCAAAACCCGGCGAGCCGTCTGGCGGGCATCGCTCCGCACGACCCGGCCAGCCTGCGCTGCGCTCGGGCGCACAGATTGCACAGCGCAGCGCGGCAGAAACCTTTCTGAACCACCCATGCCTTCAGCCACAGTTTCGTCCCGATTTCCCGGTACTTGGGATGAAATTGACAAAATTTTTCATCACCGCCGCCCGAGGTCTTTTATGCTCAAGCCATTTGCCGCAGCGCTCGTCGTCTCTGTTTCCGCATCATTCAACACCGAGGCTTACGCCGCTGAATTCAATTTTTCAGCCTTTATCAACAGCATTAGCAATGAGACACTCGATCCTTTGCCACAACTGGGCTTGGCCCCGGGTGACACCATCACAGGGTCATTTTCCTATGACCTGAACACACCGGCAAACTACCGCTCCGAGTCAGAAACAGGCTCCTTCACGGCCTACCAGCAGCCAGGTGGGCGGATCTCGCCATCCATCGGGCAGATCAGCTTCGATTTCGGCCCGACCTCGACGACCCTTCAATTTGCGACCATCCAGGTCTTTGACAATCGTATTAATCAGGACACCAACACCTTCGAAGATGAGTTTCATGTCGTGGCCGACTCCAGCATGATTTTTCCAGCCCCGATCACGGGCGATGATCGCGGATACTCATCTGCTATTTCCCAGATTGACCTCAGAACGAATGAGACGTTTTTCGACAGCAGCGCGCTTCCGACGACCCTCAATCTCGACGATTTCATCATAGCGCGCACTCTGACGTTCAGCGGCCGCGATCAGGCTACTGGTGTCAGGGAGGGTTTCAGCGCGACATTCACCAGCATCACCGATATCACCACTGTTGATACGCCGTTTTCCGGGCTCCTTCTTGCCTCTGGTTGCATGATGCTCTGGATGCGTCGCAGGCCGGGTACAGGGCAAAGCCAGAGCGTGTAGACCTGCCCCCCACAACAATCTGATCTGGTCACGCCCCACCCTAACCCGCCCATTCTTAGCATTCGGTAAATTTCCCCTCGACCCCCGCCCGCCTGATCCGGTAGGCCCAGAGTACGGGAAAGGGGCATTATGGATTTCTCAACCATCACCGACCTGCTGATCGGCTGGGTTCTGGGCATCGGCGCAACCGTCAATGACCTGCCCGGCACCGTCGCGTTCGCGTTGGGGCTGTTCACGTGGTTCTCCGTCGAGCTGGTCTTTCGCCGCATGGTCGCGGGGCTGCGCTGGGTGGTGCTTTTGGGCGTGCTTGCAGGCCTTGGCGTGTCGCTGCCCTATGTCGCCTCCCTGATGTTCGAGCGCGGCGGAGACGTCCCGTCCCTCACAGCCCCGCAAGAGCCCTCCAGCTAGCGCTGCAGCCGCTCCAGATGCTCCATCACCGCGAGCAGTTCTGGCGAGACAGGCGTCTCGATCCCGTCGCCCACATCGACCCGCGCGGTGGGATCGCCAAAGATCAGCCCCCATTGCGGCATCTCGCTGCCCAAGGCCGGTGTGCGGTGAAACCCGTCGATTGTGCTGAGCACTTTTGCGCGCGGAAACACCCCGCCATGTCGCGCCGCGATCCCGGTCAGGTCCGGAGCGATCTCGGTCCCGCCGGCCCCGGCCCCATGACACGTCGCGCAATTTTCGGCAAAGAGCGCCGTCCCCGATGGCGCGGGCGGCTCAACCGCACATCCCGCCACCGCCAAAATCAATCCGATCCACGCAATTCGCATCGCGACCTCCTGTTTGGTTTTGCCGCCAGGATGGTCACAAAGAGCGCACGCCGCCTTGACCAAGATCAAAGCTTTCCAAAACCTTTCCAGATTTGCAGAAGAGTTTTGTACAAAATGGGTTTTGGCCCTGAAAAAGTGACCCCGTTTTGTACAAAACCCGAAGCTGCGCCTCTGGACACCCCCCACAGAGCCGCTACGCTCCGCCCCATGCGCTGGTTGTTCCCGATCCTTCTTTGCCTCGCCGCCTGCGGCCGACCCCTCTCCGACGGGGAGGAAGCCTTCGCAAAAGCCTTTCATGGCAATGGGTTAGACACTTCCAAAGTCCGCATCGTGCGCAACCCGTTGATCAAGCTCTACGTCACCACATCCCCCATCCCGCCCCGCACCACCTGCGCCGAAAACATCCTCCCCCCCGCAACCACAACCCACTTCACCGGCGCACCGGCCGCAACGGTGTTGTTCAATAAAATCACTATAAATCCGGATGTTAGCGCCAAAGACTACATGGCCGCATGGCCCCGCGCCGCCAATCTGCGCGCCGCCATGTTCCTCGCCCACGAGCTGGTACACACATGGCAATGGCAGCATCGCGCCCGCACAGGCTACCACCCGTTCAAGGCCGCCGCCGAACATCGGTTCTCTGAGGACCCCTATCTCTTTGATCTCAATAACGATTCCAGGTTCTTGGACTATGGCTATGAGCAGCAAGGCGCCATCGCCGCCGAATATGTCTGCTGCGCCAAGCTGGACCCGGACGGCAGCCGCACGAAACGGCTTAAGTCGTTGTTAGAACAAGAATTTCCAATCCAGGATCTGAGCAAGGCGCTCCCCAATACCCCCGTCGTCATCCCTTGGAAAGATGCCGACATTTCAGGAATATGCAGCTAGGACATGTGATGAACAGCATTGATCTTAAAGGAAAAACCGCCGTCGTGACGGGTGGCGCACAAGGGATCGGGTTGGCGATCGTGCACCGCCTGCAGGCCTCCGGGGCCAAGGTCGCGGTGTGGGATATGCAAACCGCGAAAGTCGGGGATTTCGCAATAAGCTGCGATATTGCCGATATTGACTCCGTTCAAGTTGCTTTGAAGAACACCGAGCAAGCCATTGGTAACGTTGATATTTTGATCAACTCTGCCGGAATCGCTGGTCCCAATATGCCGGTCCAGGATTATCCTGACGCTGATTGGGCGCAGATCCTTGCTGTGAACCTGACTGGTACGTTTAACACCAACAAGGCGGTCATCCCAGGCATGCGCGATCGGAATTACGGCCGCATCGTCAACATTGCCTCGATTGCGGGGAAGGAAGGCAACCCAAATGCCTGCGCCTATTCCGCGTCTAAAGCTGGTGTCATCGGTTTCACCAAATCTGCCGGAAAAGAGAATGCTGACAAAGACTTAAGCATAAATTGCGTCACCCCTGCTGCCGCGCGAACTCCGATTTTTGACCAGATGAGTGAAGAGCATATCGGCTACATGCTTTCCAAAATTCCGCGCGAGCGCTTCCTCGAAGTCGACGAGGCCGCCAATATGATCGTCTGGCTTGCCAGCGCCGAAAATTCTTTCACGACGGGGGCTGTATTTGACCTGTCCGGCGGACGTGCGACCTACTAACCCTTTGCGGCTAAAGCGTTTTCCAATTCCTTGATCCTTGCGCCCATTTGGACCAAAGCCCCTTGCACTTCTTCACGGTCATAGCGCTCCGTGATGTATTTCGGGCAGTTCCATTCAAAGCTGGCCACACGCACAACCATGCCGCGCTCGATCTGCGTGCCCGCGGACCCTTGCGACAATCGATCCATCAATGGATCACCGGGCTCAATGACGCGGGCATGGCCGAAGAGTTTCAATCTGGTTTTCGACGCATAGTCCATAAAGAACAGGGATACGCGATCTTCATCTACCAAGTTGCCAGTCGTGATATATTGCCGGTTGCCAACATATTCGGCCCATCCGAACTCCTGCGAAGACAGCACTTTGACAAAGCCGCAAGGGCCGCCTCGATGCTGCATGTAAGGCCAGCCTGTTTGCGAGACAGAGGCCATGTAAAAGGAGTCTCGCTCCTGTAAATACATCATCTCCGGATCGGAAAGCTCTGTTTTCATGCGTTTTTCTGACGCTTCGTACTTGGCGTAGATCTCACGGCTTCCCTGCGCATCCTGTACGGATTTGACGGCCGGGGTAAATGCGATCTCGTGGTAGGCATTTGGCATGGGCGGGCTCCTTCTAATGCCCAAGTCTACCGTCACAAAGCCGCAAAGAACATCGCGAGCCAGCGCACATCCATTGCGCACCCCTTTCCTTTTGAAGCGCATCGTCGCAGTCTTCCCATGTTCAGAAATATCCCCCCCGGAGGGCCCATGTCCAATACGTCCTACGCCTTGATCATGCTGGTCGCGGGTATCGGCATTCCCGTATTGGCCGCATTGAATGCCAGCTTAGGCCGGGTCATCTCCGCCCCCGCAGCGGCCTCGGTGGTCTTGTTTGTTGTGGCGTTTCTGACTGCTCTCGCTGTCGCGCTTATCACCGGCCCGCAGGCCATTGCCAAAGTCGCAGGTGCGCCGAAACATCTTCTGCTGGCGGGCTCACTGATTGCCTTCTACGTCCTGTCGATCACCTATATCGCGCCGCATTTCGGGGTCGGAAATGCGGTATTCTTCGTGTTGCTGGGCCAGTTGATCTCAGCGGCGGCAATCGATCACTTCGCACTCTTTGGAGCCACGCATACCCCACTGACCCTGATCAGAGCGGGCGGCATCGCGGTAATGGGGTTTGGGGTGTTTCTGACGCAGATAGCAGCGCGTTAGGCCAGCGATTTGACGCCATTCCAAAGGGCATCAGGTACCGCGACGACGTCCATCTCACGACGTTGCGCGCCCGGCATTCTCGCGCCATCCTGAGCGTCCACGGCCTCCGCCACGCGGGCAAAACGATCATAAAAATCAGGGCCATAGGTGCTGGCATCCATCATGATGTAGAACTGTCCCAACCCGTGCGGCGCCCCGTCTGGTAGCTTCAAGCCAGCAACATCCAACGAGTTTACCGAGCCGGTCATGCCAGCGGCCAGCAATTCAACCATCAGGCCGAAGCCCCAGCCTTTGTAGCCACCGGCAGACACCAAGGCCCCGCCAAGCGCCGCCTCGGGGTCGGTGGTAGGCGCGCCTGAGGCATCGACCGCCCAGCCAAGTGGAATGTTCTCCCCTGCGGCCTTGGCCATGGTGATTTTGCCCAAGGCAACAGCAGAGGTGGAGAAGTCAAAATGCATCGCCACACCACCCTTTTGGCCAGGAACGGACATTGCGATGGGGTTGGTCCCAATGGTCTTGGCGTTGCCACCTGGTGGAGCGACGACCGGCGACGCGTTCGTCATACCAATGGCGATCAGCCCTTCACGCGCAAACTGTTCAGTGAAGAAGCCCAACGAGGTGCAGGTATGAGCATGGGCCACGGCTAGGGTCGCCACGCCATTATCTCGCGCAGCAGCGCAGGCCTCGGCAAAGCCACGCGCAAAGGCGGGTTGCGCGAAGCCAAACTTCGCATCAGCCATGACCGCGCCCGGCCGGGGCCGGGTCACTTGGGGCTCCACCACGCCTGACACCCGGCCAGAGGCCAGCTGTGTGCAGTAGCTTTCGAGGTAATAGAGGCCACAAATCACATTGCCTGTCTGTTCCGCGCGACGCACTGCCTTGGCGACCTCGCGAGCAATCCAATCGGCTGCACCATGCGCCCGAAGGGCATTGAAAGACGCGTCTTCAATCTGATCCAGCGTAACGTCAGGCATTGGTCTTCTCCTCCAGCATCAGCCATTCTTCTTCGGCATCTTGCAACGCAGTGTTGCGCTCCACCAAAGCCTCCGAGACCTTGGCGAACTTCGCGGGCTGCGACGAAAACAGCTCCGGGTCCGACATGACCTCTGTCAGCTTTGCGATCTCTGCCTCCAGCCGCTCGATTTCTGCTGGTAGCGCCTCTAGGCGATGTTTTTCAGTGAAAGTAAGCCCCTGTTGTGCCTTTGCCTCTGCCGCTTCCCGCCCCTTGGCGCGGCGTGACTGAACTGGCTTGTCGGACAGGACCTGCTCCGCGCCGCCTTCACGGGCTTGGGCTTGGTAGTCAGACCATCCGCCTGCATAAACTGTGGCCTTGCCGCCCTTCAACGCAACGGTCGTGGAGGCCACGCGGTCCAGAAAGTCACGGTCGTGGCTGACAAGAAGAACCGTACCGTCATAGTCCGAGATGAGTTCCTGCAACAGGTCCAGCGTCTCGATATCAAGATCGTTGGTCGGCTCGTCGAGGATCAGCAAATTGCTTTCCCGTGCCATGATACGTGCGAGCAGCAACCGGGCTTTTTCGCCACCAGACAGCGACTTGATCTGCGCGCGGGCCTGCGCCTCGTCGAACAGGAAATCCTTGAGATAGCCCACAACATGCTTGGGTGTGCCGCGCACAGAGATATGATCGCCCATGCCCCGCACGCGTGTGGCGGGGTCTTCGGTGAGCGCGGCCCAAAGCGTGTCCTCGGGGTTTAGGGCGGTTCTGTTTTGATCAAACACCGCCATTTCGAGATTGGTGCCGGTTTTCAGCGTGCCTTGGTCCGGCGTGACCTCGCCCGTCATCAGCTTTAGAAGCGTCGTCTTGCCTGCGCCATTCGGCCCGACAAGCGCAATGCGGTCGCCACGGTTCACCTTGAGGGAAAAATTCTGAACAATGGTCTTGTCGCCAAAGGCTTTGGAGACGTTGTCGAGGACAAAGACCTGACGGCCCGATTTGGGCCCAGCGGCCAGCTCCATAGCAGCGGTGCCTTGCCGTTTGATCTGATTTGCGCGTTCCGCCCTCAGATCTTGGAGGGCCCTCACGCGGCCCTGATTGCGTTTGCGCCGGGCGGAAATACCTTCCACGGCCCAACGCGCTTCTGCCTTGATCTTGCGGTTCAGCTTATGGCGTTGCTGGTCTTCTTCTTCCCATAGCTTGTCGCGCCATTCCTCGAACCGGTCAAAACCCTGTTCCTGGCGGCGGACCTGTCCGCGGTCGATCCAAAGGGTCGCGCGGGTCAGGGCGCGGAGGAAAGCCCTGTCGTGAGAGATTAGAATGTAGGCGGCACGGGTGGAGGACAGATGATCCTCAAGCCAAGCAATGGCTTCAATGTCCAGATGGTTGGTCGGCTCGTCCAAGAGCATAAGTTCCGGGGCTTCGCCCAGAAGCTTGGCCAAGGCTGCGCGGCGACGTTCGCCGCCCGAAGCGGCATTCACATCTGCATCAAGATTGAGCTTTAAACCCTCGGCAGCGCTTAAAATTTTGTATTCTTCGCTTGGGTCCAACTCGCTCAAGGCGAAGTCACCCAAAGTCGCAAATCCGCTCAGGTCGGGCTCTTGTTGCATGTAGCCAGTGCTGGTGCCCGGTGCCAGAACTCTGCCGCCGCTGTCGGGCTCAACGAGCCCTCCCATGACCTTCATCAGCGTTGATTTTCCCGAGCCGTTGCGCCCCACCAGGGCGACCCGGTCGCCCGGTTGCACCACCATCGACAGGTCAGAGAAAATCGGATCACCGCCAAAGGTCAGCGAGATATCGGTCAGTTGCAAGAGAGGAGTACGCGCCATGCGCCGCAGCTAAGCCCAAGGGCCACAGGCGTCAACACCCAACGCGCTCCTTGATTTGATGCTCAGCCAGAGACCGCTCTTAGCAGCCGTTTGCGGGTTTCGGGTATGGAAGCGACCTCGACAGCGGTGAACACATGTAAGGTATCGAGATCGGTATCGACGACCGCATGATCGCTGACCCAACCGCCCATCATCAGATAACTGCGCAGTAAGGGCGGCATATCGGCCAGAACCTCCTTGTCGTCCACGCTGGGACGCCCACCTCGAATACACAGCGGAATGGTCTGCGCGGCTTTTGGTTCTGGTTGCCAACGATCTGGCGCACGGTGATTTGCAAAAAGATATTCGAAAACATGGGCATGTGAGGCGACGTTGGTACCTTGAAAAGAAGAACAACCAATGAGCATTGAGATATCCTCTTTGTCCACATAGCCCGTCAAAGCACCCCAAGCGACACGCAGGACGTCAGGGTCAGATACCTCTGGGGCCACGCAAAAGCGACCGAGCTCCACCAGTTTTCCTGGATAAGCTTGCAACTTTGACAGGTCATAGGACGATGCGGCGTAGCAACCGGGCAGCTCTGCGCCACTTCTCATGTGCAGGATGCGGAAACAGCAGGCAAGCTGGCCAGAGGCGACCTCTTCGATCAGAACATGTAGACATCGCGCATCGAATGCGTCGCCATCATCGGCTTGTGGGTCTTTGCGAAACACCGACGCCCGAAGGGCGAGGCAACGTTTCAGATCCTTGTCAGCGTCCGAAAACCGAACCCGGTACCTGCCTTTGCTGAAATTCCAAACCGGAAATCCCATGTCCCGCCCCTTTGCCGTGTCACCTGCCCGTGAGTGGGGCTTGGACAGCGCGCTTCGCAAGCTTAACTATGGCGCAATGGAATGAATTGGCAACGCCTGTTGGATTGGACGGCGGGATCATGAAAAGGGAATGCAATGGTCAACAAAATTGTGAAATCGGACGAAGAGTGGCGCGCTCAGCTTGATGACATGGCCTATAAGGTGCTTCGCAAGCACGGAACGGAACGCGCATTCACCAATGACAACTTTCCCAAGGGCCCAGGCACGTATTTTTGCAAGGGTTGCGGGACGCCTGTGTTTGAGGGTGAGACCAAGTTTGATTCAGGGACCGGTTGGCCTTCATTTTATGCCCCGATTGCGCCCGAAAATGTGGGAGAGAGCAGCGACAACAGCTGGTTCATGAAGCGGACCGAGGTGCATTGTAACGCCTGTGAGGGCCATTTGGGCCATGTTTTTCCCGACGGACCACAGCCCACAGGATTGCGTTACTGCATCAATGGCGTCGCATTGGAGTTTGAACCTTCAGAAGGCTAAGCGCCTTGGGTCTAACCGCCGAGAGCTTCGCCAAAGTCGAAATTACCGAAGTTCCGGATGAGTTGGCGAATAAACGTCACGTCGCGCACGGTGGTCTCCGTGACGCGGCGAGACAGAACCACGACCTCACCACGTTCAAGACCAAACCGCTCGACATTGCTGACCGTGCCACCTTCGTCAAAGCGAACAGCCACGACCTCGCGGCTGATTTCTTCCGGTTTGCGAGCGCCGAAATGGCGCACCTGCGAGCCGATATAAAACCAGCTGCTCTCGCGCAGCACCCCTGATGTGGAGGGCTTACCGATGCTGGCCTCAAGACTTTCGCGGGTATCCACACCTACAATGACAGCGTTCAGGGCCTCTTCGGGCGGAACATAGCCATGCTTGCGCACCGTTGCGGAACACGCGGCAAGCACCAACAGCGCTGCACATAACAGGGCAGGAATAGCTCTCGCCCGTCTTAGGTTGTTGACCCCGTTCATGCCCACCGCCTCATGCCTTGCTCTTTAGCTTGCACAAGGCTTACAGAAGGACGCGACCCTGTTCAAGAAAGATGCTCAGAGGCCCAACATGCCAAATACTCCCCTGACCTTCCGCGTGGCCGACTTGGCCACCAAGCGCAGTACCGCCGTTGAACTGACAGCAGATGCCGACCTTCGCAAAGAGCTGGCCGAGACTTATGGCGTCACGCAGATCCGCAAGTTGAGCTTTGCAGGCCAGTTGCGGGCCTCGGGCAAGACGGATTGGACGCTTACTGGCCATTTAGGCGCCACGGTTGTCCAACCCTGCGTGATCACGCTGGAACCGGTTGTCACCCGCATCGAGGAAGACGTGGCCCGCCACTATATCTCGGACTGGCAAGACCCCGAGGACACCGAGGTCGAGATGCCAGAAGATGACGCTTCCGAGCCATTGGGAGCGGAGATTGACGTCATGTCAGCCATTGCGGAGGCATTATCTCTGGCCATTCCAGCTTACCCGCGCGCCGACGGGGCTGAACTGGGCGCATTGATCCACGCAGAGCCTGGTGTGGAGCCTTTGAATGAGGACACGGTGCGGCCATTTGCCGGGCTTGCTGACCTTAAGAAGAAAATGGACGGCAATACATAGCTCAGAGGCATTTCAAACCCTGCTCTTTGCCTTTGGCCCCTTGCAAAAGCGGGAAATCCCCGTATATCCCGGGTTTCCGCTCCAAAACGGTCTGGACGGGCGCTTTATGAGTCGTTAGACGCGGCCCGATCCGGCCCTTTGTGGCTGCACAGATTTGAACATGCGACGGGGCCAAAGTCCTGTCCCCCAACCCGAGGACGACACGAATGGCTGTCCAGCAGAATAAAGTTTCCAAGTCACGCCGCAACAATCGCCGCGCGCATGACGCCTTGTCGGCTGATAGCCGCAACGAATGCTCCAACTGTGGTGAGCTGAAACGCCCCCACCATGTTTGCGCGTCCTGTGGCCATTATGACGATAAAGAAGTTGTGGCTATGGTTGATGACGTTGAACTGGACGACGACGCTGCATAAGCCTACTCTGCCTGAAACACCGTAAGGTGTGAGAACGCAGTTCAGGCAGGCAGTCCTTTGGGCACACAAAAGACAGTGATTTCGATCGACGCTATGGGCGGTGATCGCGGACCGGCCGCAGTTGTGGCCGGTATTTCCAAATCTGCTGCAAAGAACCCTGACATTCGCTTCATTCTGCACGGACCGAAAGACGTGCTTGAACCGCTTGTGGCCAAGCGCAAGCTGGAGGCTTTGTGCGACCTGCGCGACGCCGGCGAGGTGGTGTCGATGGACGCCAAACCCAGCCATGTGATGCGCCACGGTAAAGACACATCGATGTGGTCCGCCATTGAGAGTGTGCGCAACAAGGAAGCCGATGTCTGCGTCAGCTGCGGCAATACCGGCGCGCTGATGGCTGTGGCGATGATCCGGCTACGCAAGGCTGAGGGCGTGAACCGCCCCGCCATCGCCTGCCTTTGGCCCTCGCGCAACCCGTCGGGGTTCAACATTATGCTCGATGTCGGTGCCGACATTCGAGCGGATCAAGACGACCTGCTGCAATATGCGCTGATGGGCATGTCCTATGCGCGAAACGGGTTTGGATTGAAACGGCCTCGCGTTGGGTTGCTCAATGTCGGCACTGAAGAACACAAGGGCCGCGCCGAATTGAAAGTGGCGCATGACCTAATCGCGGACGCGGCTAAGGCAAACGATTTTGACTATGTGGGATTCGTCGAGGGCGGAGATATCCCATCGGACCGGGTTGATGTGATTGTCACTGACGGGTTCACTGGCAATGTCGCTTTGAAAACTGCCGAAGGCACGGCCTCTCTGATTTCGGAATTGTTGCGCGAGGCCTTCAAATACACGCCGCTAAGCCGTATCGCGGCTTTGCTGGCCTACCCTTCTCTCAAACGACTGTCCAAACGCATCGACCCCCGGCAAGTCAATGGCGGCGTGTTCCTTGGCCTTAACGGCACGGTGGTCAAGTCGCATGGTTCTGCCGACGCGACAGGGGTCTCAGCCGCGATCAAGCTTAGCTTCACGCTGGCGCAAACTGGCTTCAACGAGAAGCTGGCAGCCCGGGTTGCATCGAACATGACTGCGGACCAAAGTGATCTTCAAGCGGGATCAAACGACGCCGAAAATTCAAACAGTAACGACAACGCGGGAACCACATGACACGCAGAGCCATCTTGCGCGGCGTCGGGCATTATCTGCCTGAACGCGTTGTCGAGAACGCCGAAATGGAGACCATGGTCGACACAACCGACGCATGGATCAAATCCCGCTCCGGCATCGAACGCCGACACTTCGCAGCTGAGGGCGAGCTGACATCCGATCTTGCGGTTAAGGCCGCCGAGGCCGCTTTGAAAGACGCTGGGTTTGCCGCGGAAGACATCGACGCGCTGGTCGTGGCGACGTCTACGCCTGACACCACCTTCCCCTCGGTCGCCACGATTGTACAAGGCAAGCTACGGACCGGAGGGTTTGCATTTGACGTACAGGCCGTCTGCGCCGGGTTCGTCTACGCAATGGCTACCGCAAACTCGTTTATTCAATCCGGCCAGTCCCAACGTGTTCTGGTGATCGGCGCCGAGACTTTCTCCCGGATCATGAATTGGGAAGACCGTACAACCTGCGTTTTGTTCGGCGATGGCGCCGGCGCTGTGGTGTTAGAGGCCCAAGAAGGCACTGGGACGTCTGAAGATGCTGGTATCTTGTCAACTGACCTGAACAGTGACGGACGGTTCCGGGACCTTCTTTATGTGGATGGCGGGGTCTCCTCGACCCAGACCACTGGCGTTTTGGTGATGCAAGGCAAAGAGGTGTTCCGCCACGCCGTCGAAAAGCTGGCCCAGACAGCCCATGCGGCATTGGAATCCGCTGGCCTGACCTCGGATGACGTTGACTGGATTGTCCCCCATCAAGCCAATTCGCGCATCATCACCAGAACCGCGCAGAAGATGGGCGTGTCCATGGAACGCGTTGTGATGACAGTGCAGGACCACGGCAACACGTCCGCCGCCTCTATCCCTCTGGCCCTTTCAGTGGCCAAGCAGGAGGGTAAATTTGAACCCGGCCAGGTGCTTGTGATGGAAGCGATTGGTGGCGGATTGGCCTGGGGTGCCGTGGTTTTGCGGCTTTAAGGGCTGTTTTCCCGCTTAAAGGGCGTGCGGCAAGCCCTTGATATTGACTCTTAAAATGCCTCCGCCCTATCGTGGTTTAAAATTATTCGTTTTTGCTGTCGGGGGACACTATGAGTGCTAAAACATTGACACGTATGGATTTAAGCGAGGCTGTGTTTCGCGAGGTCGGTCTGTCGAGAAATGAATCGGCCGATTTGGTCGAAAGCGTGCTTCAGCATATGTCTGATGCGTTGGTCAAAGGTCAGCAGGTGAAAATTTCGTCTTTCGGAACCTTTTCCGTGCGCGAAAAATCTGCGCGCGTTGGCCGAAACCCAAAGACCGGGGAAGAGGTGCCTATTCTGCCCCGCCGGGTCCTGACATTCCGCCCCTCCCATCTGATGAAAGATCGCGTTGCCGCCGGCAACAAGACTTGAAACGCCGATGAGGCTGGAGAGCACCTAGATGGCAAAAAAGGCGCGTGAAGCTTTCCGCACCATCTCAGAGGTGGCGAATTGGTTGGACGTTCCCGCGCATGTTTTGCGATTCTGGGAAAGCAAGTTCACCCAGATCAAACCCGTGAAACGCGCAGGAGGACGTCGTTACTACCGCCCTGCCGATATGCGTTTGATTGGCGGCATCAAAGTGCTGCTGCATGATGACGGTTTGACCATACGTGGCGTCCAAAAGATGCTGAAAGAAGAAGGCGTCAAAAAGATCTCCGAGCTTTCCCCCGCGTTGGACATGCCATCTGACGAAGAAGGTGCCGCCCGCAGAACCGCGCGCCGCGCCCGCCGGAAAGCACGTTTGGACGAACGAAAAGGCGCCGTTGCCGATGCAACGCCCGCTGACGACGCCCCCGAAGCGCCGTTTGTGCATGTGGATGAGGAAGCCAGCGACACCTCTGGCGAAACGGTTGACAATGTTGTCTCCCTGCGCGGCGAGAACCCGAAAGACGCAGACGCCCCAACTGAGGTCGATGTTGTCGACAAAGATGAAGACGTGGGCGCGCAGCTTGATGAGATGTCCACAGAGGATGCACCTGCCCCGCCTGAGGCACCTTTTGTGGCAGAAGACCCCGCTTCCAGTGATGGCAAGGTCTCCGAAGCGCATGCAAAGTCCATCTCGGTTCTGAAGAATCTTCGCAGCCTGGAGGTTGCGACGCATCTTGCCGACGGTTCGGAAAGCGCGCTGGGTGCGATCCACAAGCGGCTGGTCGCCCTGCGTGACCGGATGAACGCTGAGCCGCCGTCGCAATAGGTGATGATCCGGCGAATGCCTCGCATGACATATCCGAAATCTGAAACCGCCCCTTGCCCTTGCGGTGAAATCTCGTATGAAGAGCCATTCGTCGGGCTATGGCGCAGCCTGGTAGCGCGTCCGTCTGGGGGACGGAAGGTCGCAGGTTCGAGTCCTGCTAGCCCGACCAATCATCAAACGCTCGCAGCCCTCGGGCGCGAGCGTTTCGTGTATCAGGGGATTTGAAGATCATGGCCAAGACCGCAAACGGCGTTCTGTCTGACCGCCAGATGACCGTAATGATCTCTGAGGGCCGGATCACTGCCACATTGCCAATTGCTGACGGCCAAATTCAACCCGCTTCCCTCGACCTGCGGCTGGGCCAGACCGCTTACCGGGTCCGCGCTTCGTTTCTGGCAGGCAAGGGCAACACGGTCGCAGACCGCTTGAAACTCTTTGAGATGCACAAAATTGATCTCAGCTGCGGCGCTGTGCTCGAGAAAGGCTGCGTCTACGTCGTTCCACTGCAAGAGGCCCTCGCCCTGCCCAGTGCGCTGTCGGGCGCGGCCTCGGCAAAGTCCTCAATTGGCAGGCTTGATCTGCTGACACGGGTCATCACCGATGACGGAGTGGAATTCGACCGCGTACCAAGCGGCTATCAAGGCCCGCTCTATGTCGAGATTTGTCCGCGTTCCTTTTCTGTCGTCGCCCGCACTGGGCAAATGCTGAACCAAATCATCTTCCGCTCCGGCAAAACAATCATTGAGGATGATGATCTCAAGGCCCTGCATGCACATTCGCCAATCGTATCCGGCGAAGCCGTGATCTCAGACGGGCTTGGGTTTTCGGTCGATCTCAAGCCTGATCAGGGCGATCTCGTTGGCTACCGAGCAAAACCCCATACGGGCGTGATCGATCTCGACAAGCTCGCCCATTACGACCCGGCAGAGTATTGGGAGGAGATACGCACAATCGACGCGCGCATCATTCTTGATCCCGGCGCATTTTATATTCTGGTAAGCCGTGAGGCGATCACCATCCCCCCCAATTGCGCCGCCGAAATGGCACCTTACCTTGCCATGGTTGGCGAATTTCGCGTGCACTACGCGGGCTTTTTCGATCCCGGCTTCGGCCACTCGGTCGAGGGAACGGGCTCACGCGGCGTGCTGGAAGTACGCTGCCATGAAGCCCCCTTCGTTCTGGAACATGGCCAAATCGTCGGCCGCCTGGTCTATGAGCACATGTCTGAGGTTCCGGCACAGCTCTACGGCACAGACATCAAGTCCAACTATCAGGGCCAAGGCCTGAAACTGTCGAAACATTTCAAGTCACCCTAGTTTCCATTTGGTCTGAAATACTCCGGGGTGCGGGGCAGCGCCCCGCGGATCGTCGCGCGAAAGCGCGTCGACGCTACCGGGCAGCGACACGCTCGCGGTGAACAACATATAGCCCGGTCCCCATGATCACGGCAGCCCCAACCCAGGTCCAGATATCCGGGAACTGTCCGAACACAAGCCAGCCGTAGGCCGTGCCCCAGATCAACAATGAGTAATGCACCGGCGCCAGAACCACAGCCTCGGCCAACTCCAGTGACTTGATCACCAATACTTCCCCACCAGCCGCAAGAGCGGCCACGCCGATCAGCAACGGCACGTCGCGCCCCAAATCCGGAGTTTGCCAGAAAAACGGCAGTGGTACGGTTAGGATCGCGCTGGATGTGATCGCGGTATAGGCGACGGTCGTCACAGTGCGGTCTCCGCCGCTAAGCATCCGGCTGAGAATTTGACGCATCGCAAAGAAGAAGGCGGCAGCCATGATCAGCAGCATCGCCGGGTGCACCACCCCCATGCCCGGACGGATCACGATCAACATCCCGATGAAACCCAAGCCCACCGCCGTCCACCGACGGGGCCCGACTCGCTCGCGCAGGATCAAAGCGCCCATCACGGTGACCAGAAAAGGTGCCACGAAGGTCACCGCAACCGCGTCGGCCAGCGGGACGTATCCGACTGCGGCGACAAACAAGGTCGCGGAGCAGACCGCCAAGACGCCGCGGCCAATCTGAAGGGTTGGGTTGGCCGACTTCAGGATCCCCCTGCCCCGCATCATCAAAAGCACGACTACCCCGAGCAATAGTCCCAGTTGACGCGACCAGACAATTTGAACGGGGTGTAAGGTATCCGTCAGTAGCTTGGCGACTGTATCTCCGGCCGAAAACAGGAACATCCCCAAAGCCATGCAGGCGATACCTTTGACGCTTTCCGTACGACGCGGCGACTGCGGCAAAGGAGGTGCGGCATTTACTGGGGAGGCGGGCGGGAGTGCGATGGCCCTGCCCTAACCGGCAACCGCAAAAGACGACCGTTCTCCGAGAACGTAGCGGAGAACGTCAACAAGGTCAAAAGCCAAGGATATCGCGATGACCGTCATTACCACATTCATGATCCGTTGCGGCCAGATCGGCATATCAGCACGTTTGGACTGCCCCCACAGGTACACCAGCAAAGGTCCCCAGAAGATGAGATGCGGCAACCCAAAAGCTTCACATATCCCAGCTGATTGAACATCCAGGTCACGCTGACGCCTGACAGGACGGAGGCAATCAACGTCCAGATACCCGCCATGCGGCTTTGCCGCCAAAACAGCAACGCAATCGGCAAGATAAACGCCCCAAGCAGCAATACGTTGAGCCAAATACCAACCCAAGCTGGTTGGAGCGCAACGGCCTCTTCAAAACTCACCGACCAGCCCTTCGCGCAATCCGCATGGCTTGCTTGGCACGTTTCTTGTTCTCTGCCGCTTGTTTCTTCTGCTCTGGCGTCAGTTCAGCACTATCCGTCTTGCGGCGGGCCATGGCGTCGACGCCCTTGTTGATGCCAAAATTTATCAGGTGGCGCATGACCTGACGCAGGACCATGTTCAAGATTTGGTTCATGTGGGCCTCCTCAGCAGGCTTGGATACAAATCCGACCGGCTCAGCCCTAGCATGAGCAGGTTAATCTTCAAACAACTCGTTCTGGCCCTCCGGGCTTTCGTCTTCGTCATCATCACCCGACAAAGCCTCATTGCCCGGCAAGGGACGGTTGTCCAACAGCCCCGCTGCACGCAGTTCTTTGAGGCCCGGCAGGTCGCGGGCATTTTCCAGCCCGAAATGATCCAGAAAATGCTGGGTCACCACATAGGTGACGGGCCGGCCCGGCGTCATCCGACGACGACCAAACCGGATCCATTCCAACTCGATCAACTGGTCCACCGTCCCGCGAGACACAGAAACGCCGCGGATTTCTTCGATTTCTGCCCGTGTCACCGGCTGGTGGTAGGAGACAATCGCCAAGGTCTCAATCGCGGCACGGCTCAGCTTGCGGGTCTCAACCGTCTCTTTTTGCATGAGAAAACCCAGATCACCCGCGGTTCGTATTGCCCAAGCGTCGTCGACTTTGACCACATGCACACCGCGCCCCTCATAGCGCTTGCGCAGATGCACCAGCGCCTCTGCCGGATCCGATCCGTGCGGCATCCGTGCGGTCAGTTCTCGCGTCGAAATAGGCTCGGCTGAGGCGAACAATATGGCCTCGACCATTCTCTCTTGCTCGCCCATGGGCGGTGCCTCGAACAGGCTGTCATTCGGTGGGTTGGTTTCAGCTTCGTCGGTCACCGTCGGGCCTCTTGCGGATTTGTATAGGGGCGAACACGTCGCCTTGTTTCAGTTCAATCTGGCCAGCCTTTGCCAGCTCCAGCGAGGCCGCAAAGGTTGCAGCCGTGGCCGAGCGTCGCTTGACAGGGTCGCTTTCCCATCCCTCGGGCAGCCAGCTGTTGAGGTCAGACCATTCTCCCGCAAAGCCAATCAGCCCGCGCATCCGGTCCAGAGCCTGCTCCATCGTGAAGACCTTTTCGCGGTCCATCACGAAGGGTCGGAACTCGTCCTTGGTCTTGATCCGCGCGTAGGCCTGCATCAGATCGAGCAGGGTCGCTGTATAGGTCACCTTGCGAATGCGGGTGACGTCTTCGGGGATGCCGCGGGCAAAGAAATCACGGCCCAATTGATCGCGGGCCATCAGCTTTGCCGCAGCGTCCCGCATCGCCGCCAATCGCTCCAATTGAAATGCCAGATGCGCGGCCAGTTCCTCGCCCGAGGGACCTTCCTCAGCCGGGTCTGGCGGCAGCAATAGCCTCGACTTCAGGAAGGCCAACCAAGCCGCCATCACCAGATAGTCAGCTGCAAGCTCCAGTCGCAGTTCTTTCGCCTTCTCAATGAAGCCCAGATATTGCTCCGCCAATTGCAGAACGGAGATTTTGCGCAGATCAACCTTCTGAGTACGTGACAGGGTCAACAGCAGGTCCAGCGGACCTTCAAACCCGTCCACGTCAACGATCAGCGCCTCGGCCGCCAGACGTGCCTCGACACCTTCCGTTTCCCACGAAATATCAACAGTTTCGGTCTGCGTGTCGTCCGACATGATGCGGCTGCGGCCCTACCCGGAAAGAAGAGCCTCAAACTCTTGGAGCGCCGCCGGAATGTCAATCTCTTCAGGGCGTGCGCGTTGCGCCAATGCCCGCTCCGCGCGGCTTTGCGCCTGCGGCGTCATCGGGCCACAAGCGTCTGCGACCGCCACCATGTCTTCCATCTCGCCGTTGCAGTGCAACACCAAATCACAGCCCGCCTTAATGGCTGCGGCTGAGCGCTCCGCCGTAGTGCCCGACAGGGCCTCCATCGAGATGTCGTCTGTCATGATCAGACCATCAAATCCGATACTGTCTCGGATCATCGCCATGGCTTTGGGCGAAGTTGTCGCCGGGGCATCGTCCACCGCTGGAAAAACGATGTGAGCCGTCATTCCCATTCTGATGTCGTTCAGCGCTTTGAACGGCGCGAAGTCCAAAGTCTCCAGTTCTTCCAATGGGACGTCGACGGTCGGCAAATCCTTGTGTCCATCAACCACCGCACGTCCGTATCCCGGTATGTGCTTCAGAACAGGCAGCACGCCGCCGTCCAAAAATCCACGCACGGTTTCACGGCACATCTCTATCACCGTCTTCACGTCAGATCCGTAGCATCGGTTGTGCATGATCGGGTGCGTTTCCGGCTGCAACACGTCGGCCACCGGTGCACAGTTCACGTCGATGCCAACGGCATGCAACTCTTCTGCAATCAAGCGGTTGCGCAGATACATCGCGCGGGCGGCGTTGTTTCCAGTGGCACGGATTTGATCCAGAGCCGGCGGGTACTCGCGCCAATGCGGCGACCGCATCCGCTGCACCCGTCCTCCTTCTTGGTCAATGAGTATCGGGCAATTCCAGCCCACCGCCTCGCGGAGCTGCGCCGTCAACCGACTTACTTGGTCAGGAGACTCGATATTTCGGGCGAAAAGGATGAAGCCCCATGGGGCGGAACTTGCAAAAAACCGATATTCCTGCGGAGATAAGCCCGTGCCTTCACATCCAAAAATGACCTGTTTAGTAGACATTAGGCCAAACCCCTCATGCAAGGCACTTGCCTTTGGACGACTTAACGCGCCAATACCGGGATACATGCCGCATTTGCAGCCACGAGCACGGCGCAGAAGCGTCGAGACGCGTTCAGGTCATCGAATCCGACCGCACGTAGACGGTAAAACACCCGCCCCCCGCTTTTGGCTTCCTGGATCAGGCGTTGCTTTCCATCGATGTAGTCAGCGAAAGACCCGGCGATCTTGTCCCATTCCGCAATAGCCGTTTCGCGATCGTCAAATGCGCCAAGCTGTACCAATCTGGTGCCCGAGGCTACCGTCGCGGGGTCCACGTCCAGAACAGTTTCCACCGTGCCTGTCGCGACCGCTGGCGTTGCTGACACAGCCGAGGTCTGTTGCAAATTCGTGAGATCAAACTTGGGCCGCACCAAAGGCCGTTGCGAGCGTTTCACCCCTGGAACAGATGCATCAAGCAATGCGACGTCAGGCTCCGACAAGGTCGTTGTGACCTCTCCTACCGCGCCTTCCACAGGCTCAATCGGCTCAACACCTTCCGCCAAACGAGACGCCAGCAACTCGGCTCTTTGCTCAACCGTTAAGTCTTGCTCCTCGAGCGAGAGCGCGACCACAGTGCCAATCGCTTCCGCCAGTTCGTCTTGGGGCTCTTCGATCTCTTGGGGTGCCGCAACGACGACATCTTCAGGGGTCAAGTCAATCGGCTCTGGCGCAAGGATAACCTGTGGCGCCGGGCCCGTGGCCTCCCCTTCAGCTTGTACGTCATTGACCGCAAGGCCTTGGTGCTGCGCCAGTTGGCCACCTGGATCATCTGGCTGTACCCGCGCAGGACCCTCAAGCGCCCGGATCACCGGTACGTCGCTAACGTCGCGCATGGTAAGTTGATAGCCCCAGACGCCCAAACCAATGACCAGCGCCACCGAGCTTATGGCGCCGAAATAGCTGACCGCTTTTGACATAATGCCGGGGTGATAGGATATATGCGCGTCGCGCTCAGGATCATACGCGCCGCCCTGCGCCGGATAAGCGCCATATTCCATGTCTGCCATACTCGCCTCTCTGCCCCCGAATTCTAGTCCGGGTGGTCTGTCTTTTCTCTGCTCGCAGCACTCGGCGTGGCGCGCTGATCGTTAAGCGTCAGCGCATCTCGGTTGCCGGTACTACGCCCAGAATACCAAGACCGGCAGAAATAACAATCGCTGTGGCACGCGCGAGGGCAATTTTTGGCAAGCTTTCATCGGCGCTGTCCTGAAGGAAGCGCAATTCCGGCACATCATTGCCCCGGTTCCACAGCGCATGCAGCTCGCCCGCCAGCTCATAAAGGTAGAAGGCAATCCGGTGCGGCTCGTTTGTCCGCGCGGCAATTTCAACCAGACGCGGCCATTCAGCCAGCTTGGCTGCCAGCGTCAATTCGGCCTCATGCGTGTTACCAGACAGGTCTGCTAGGGCCAGCGCTTTGTCGGAAACATCCCATCCAGCCTCTTGCGCCTTTCGCAGCACAGAGCAGACCCGCGCATGTGCATATTGCACATAGAAAACCGGGTTGTCCTTCGACTGCTCGGTCACCTTATCAAGGTCAAAATCCAGCGGCGCGTCTTGTTTTCGAGTCAGCATGATGAACCGCGTCACATCCGAGCCCACCTCATCGACCACATCACGCAGAGTGACAAAGGTGCCCGCCCGCTTGGACATCTTGAACGGCTCGCCATTCTTGGTCAGCTTCACCAGCTGCGTCAGCTTGATATCAAGCGGCACAGCACCGTCAGACAGTGCCGAAACAGCTGCTTTCATCCGCTTCACATAGCCGCCATGATCCGCGCCAAACACATCAATAAGAGCGTCGAACCCCCTGGAAACCTTGTCAAAATGGTAGGCGATGTCAGGCGCAAAGTAAGTCCATGCCCCGTCTGATTTCTGGATCGGGCGATCCACATCATCGCCATGCGCAGTGGACCGGAACAACAGCTGCTCGCGCGGCTCCCAGTCTTCGGGCTTCTTGCCTTTTGGCGGCTCCAATGTGCCCCGGTAAATCAGCCCCTTGCCGTCCAGATCAGCAATGGCTGCTTCGATCTGGCCGGTGCCGTAGAGCGACTTTTCCGAGTAGAACAGGTCCATCTCAACGCCCAGAGCACGCAAATCCTCACGGATCAGATGCATCATCGCTTCCGTGGAAAACTCCCGTACGTCCTCAAGCCAAACCGCTTCCTCTTGGTCCAGATAGGCGTCACCGACCTTGTCTTTCAGCGCCTTGCCGGTCTCGATCAAATAGTCCCCGGGATAAGTGCCGTCCGGAAAAGCCACTTCCTTTCCATGCGCTTCGAGATACCGCAGATACACAGAGCGCGCCAAGACATCGACCTGCGCGCCGCCGTCATTAATGTAATATTCCCGCGTGACCTCATGACCCGCGTAAGCCAGCAACGAGGCGAGTGCATCACCAAAAACAGCGCCCCGCGTATGGCCAACATGCAAAGGACCTGTTGGATTTGCCGAAACGTATTCCACATTCACTTTGCGCTGCAAGCCAATGTTAGATCTCCCAAAATCCTCACCCGACCTCAAAGCGGCCTGAACCACATGCGCCCAAAGCGAAATATCGAGCCGCAGGTTCAAAAACCCCGGCCCGGCCACTTCGGCACTCTTGATCCGGTCGTCATTGGCGAGTTGCCCTGCAAGCTTGTCGGCAATATCGCGCGGCTTCATCCCAGCCGGCTTGGCCAGCACCATCGCTGCATTTGTCGCCATGTCTCCGTGCGCCGCATCACGCGGCGGCTCCACAGCGACATTGCCGAAATCCAAACCAGCGGGCAAATCGCCCTGCGCAACCAACGCGTCTAAAGCGGTGATCACAAGTGCGCGGATATCTGAAAACAGGTTCATCGGGTTGGTTCCTTGCGTGTTCAGCGCGGTTTACCATGCAGCGACGCGCCGTCCACCCCCTCCATTTGGTCCGGAAATACTCCGGGGAAGCGAAGCTGGGGGCAGAGCCCCCTAAAAGATCGCGGGCCGCAGGCACATCTGGATCAATTCTGTGCAATCACATAGCTGTCCGCAGCAATCCCGCCAATCAGGTTTTGATGCGTTTGCAGTGCAAAACGATCTGTCATCCCCGCGATATAGTCCGCCACAATCCGCGCGAGCCCAATCTCGTCTGATGCGGCGTCCACGTCCTTGCGCCACTGTTTTGGCAACAGTTCTGGCTGCGACATGAATAACGGGAACAACTCGTTGACCACTTGGGTCACTTGCACGCGCATTTCAACGACAGCCGGTGCGCGGTACATGCGCTCGAACAAAAAGCGTCGGATGACCTTCAATTGCGCCCAAACCTCAGGCGAAAACTGCACCATTGGGCGCCCAGCGCCGCGAATGTCGGCAACTGCGCGCGGTCCAAGCTCGTCGAGCCGCCCCCGCGCAACAACAATCACGTCCTCGACAAGCAGCCCAAAAAACCGCCGCAAAGCTTCGTGGCGGCGGCGGTAGTAGTTCAGGCCGGGATAAAGCGCATCGACCCGCGCAAAGCAGTCGCCCACTAGGGGCAGCTCTGCCAGTTCGTCTGTGGAGAACAGCTCCGCCCGCAAACCGTCATGCAGATCATGATTGTTGTAAGCGATGTCGTCAGCAAGAGCGGCGACTTGTGCCTCCGCGCTTGCATAACTATTCAGTTCAAGATCATGGCGCGCCGAGTATTCGCTTAAGGCGAAAGGTAGATCACCAACCACCGGACCGTTATGTTTTGCAATTCCTTCAAGGGTTTCCCAGGTGAGGTTCAACCCATCCCACTCCGCATAATGCCGCTCCAAAGAAGTCACGATCTTCAAAGCCTGAGCATTGTGATCAAAGCCGCCATAAGGCGCCATGAGCGCGTCCAGCGCCTCTTCGCCAGTATGGCCGAAAGGCGGATGACCAAGGTCATGTGCCAGCGCAACGGCCTCGCAAAGCTCAGTATTCAACTCCAATACGCCTGCAATGGTCCGCGCCACCTGCGCCACCTCGATGGAATGGGTCAGGCGTGTACGAAAGTAGTCGCCTTCATGCTCGATAAACACCTGAGTTTTATGCTTCAGGCGACGGAAGGCTGAGGCGTGGATAATCCGGTCACGGTCGCGCTGGAAACAACTACGAAATGCGCTTTCTTCTTCAGCATACAGCCTGCCACGGCTGTGTTCCGGATGGCATGCGTAACTTGCCCGTGTCATTGAGCCGCCTCTTCTTGTTCTTGCCCCGTTGTCATCCTACATTGATGACACACCAGTTACGAGAGATGACATGGAACTTGCACTGCCCCCAAAAGTGACCGACCGTGCCTTTGCCCGGCTTGCAGAGATCGGTGCGGATACCGAAGGCCACGCTTTGCGTGTTGCGGTCGAGGGGGGCGGTTGTTCCGGATTTCAATATGAAATTAAGCTCGATGCGCCATCGGATGATGACTTGGTGCTCGAGAAAGACGGCCAGAAAGTGGTTGTGGACAGCGTGTCACTGCCATTTCTGGAAAATGCCGTCATTGATTTCACAGAAGAACTGATTGGCGCGCGTTTTGTGATCGACAATCCAAATGCCACGTCCTCTTGCGGATGCGGCACTTCGTTTTCGATGTAGCTACGGTCTCGGGCGCGCTCAGTTATATTCCGCGACGACTTCAGCCCAAGCTTCAGATTGCGCGAGGTCTTCAGGTGCGACAGGCACGAAATAGGCTTGGCCCAAGGGCTTGAATTCAGACTTCGTCGCCACATCCTCTGACGGAGGGACACCACATGCTGTAATGACGATGAGACCCACCAAACTGGCGAGAATTGCTGCTTTGTGCATGACTGCCTCATACAATTTTTTTTATTATCTTATCCGCAAAACACGGGAATGGGGCAAAAATGTGGCGGTTTTCTCGTTTTTGACACAATCAGTGCTATCTGCCTGTTTTAACACGAATTTGGCAACAATCAGCCGACCACCGTGGCCTGCATATGAGCAAGAAAGATTAGCGATATGACGACGTGCTTGATCCTTGGCAGTGGCCCAAATGTGGTGACGGCCCGCGATTGGCCGCGGGCACATATCAGCCATATTCTGGCAATTAACAACGCTTTTGCTGTGCGCCCCGATTGGGACAGCCTGATCTTTCCAGAGGATTTTTCTCAAGACCGGTTGCCAAACGCATTGTCGCCCGGTCAGCAGCTGGTTTCAGCAGATGACTATGTGCCGGCACAGAACCTCTATGGCGGGTTCGTTTATGCAGGGGGCACGATGGCCTATACCGCCGGTTATTGGGCATTGCACGCGCACAGGCCCCGCGTGCTCGCCTATATGGGGTGCGATCTGACCTATGACGGCGCGCAAACCCATTTTTACGGAAAAGGCGAGGCGGATCCGTTGCGTGAAGACGTGACATTGCAATCGCTCGAAGCGAAATCAGCCCGTCTGATGATCGCCGCCGCGGAACAGGGATGTGCAGTCGTGAACCTGTCGAATGAACCTAGCCGCCTCGTCTTTCCACGCGCCACGCTCGAAACCCTGCCCCACGCAAAACCCCAGCAGTTTGATAGAAGTATCGCGGCACGCGCGCGACAGATGGAGGTGGACTTGAACTACTTCGTGCCGTCAGGCCGCTATTGGCTAGAAGAAAACCGATTTGACGCAGCCAAATTGCGCGACCTTGATGCGCTTTGGCTCGATGCCGCCCTTGCTCCCAATCGTACTTCGCGCGATACCTGAGCCAGAGTGGCGGATCGGGGCTTTGGCATGAAAATTGCAACCTTCAACATCAACGGCATTAAAGCGCGGATCAATGCACTCCCCGATTGGTTGAAAGAGGCAGAGCCTGACGTCGTCGTGCTGCAAGAGATCAAATCCGTCGACGAGGCCTTCCCGCGAGAGATCTTTGAAGACATGGGCTACATCGTTGAAACCCATGGACAAAAAAGCTTCAATGGCGTGGCGATCTTATCAAAACTCCCCCTTGAAGACGTTCGCCGTGGCCTGCCAGGCGACGACGAGGACGAGCAAGCCCGCTGGATCGAGGCCCTTGTGATGGGCGAAAGCAAACCGATCCGTATCTGCGGCCTGTATTTGCCAAATGGGAACCCCGCTCCGGGGCCCAAATACGACTATAAGCTGGCTTGGATGGAGCGTCTGCGTACCCGCGCTGAGGCGCTTCTGGCGGAAGAGATTCCTACTATGATGGCTGGCGACTATAACATCATCCCCCAGCCCGAAGATGCTAAACGGCCACAAGCGTGGGTCGAAGACGCTTTGTTCCGCCCGGAGAGCCGCGCCGCGTTCCGGCGCATCCTCAATCTCGGCTTCACGGACGCCTTCCGTGCCCGCAACCAACTGCCTGAGCAATTCTCTTTTTGGGACTATCAAGCTGGCGCGTGGAACAAGAATGACGGCATTCGGATCGACCATCTGCTCTTGTCCCCACAGGCCGCCGACTGTCTGCAAGAGTGCAAGATTGACTATGAAATCCGAGGCCGTGAAAAGCCGTCTGACCACGTACCGGTCTGGGTCGATCTGCAGCTTTGACGCTAACCGATCCCTGAGCTCCAAAGCGCCAGAAACACCACCGCGAGCATTGCACAGGCCATAAAGACGTTGATCATGCGTTGTGTGCGCGGCGCGAGGTTCATCGCCTTTATCCGCGCACCAACCCACAACCACAAGAAATGCAAACTGACCCAAATCACGTTTGCGATCAGTAGCTTAAGCGCCACTTCTGCAACGTATGATTGCGGTAGAAAAGCGAACCCTGAAAACAAGGTGGTGTTGACGACATAGGCTTTGGGGTTGATCAGCTGCAAGGCGACCCCGTCCCAAATGCCGGGTTGACGGGGCGCCGCAGTAAAACCGATGCGGCTTCCTGCGGTCGCAATCTTGTAAGCCAAATAAAGCAGGTATGCGGTAGAGGCGATCATCAATACCGTGCGGATCGCTGTGCTGGCCAAGATCAACGCAGCCAACCCGGTAATCACCGCCAGAGCGACCAAGTTGGTCCCGATGAATAGCCCCGTGAAGTATCGCAAACCGGCACGAAACCCGTAGGCCGCACCGACGCCCGCCAGTGACAATACGCCGGGACCCGGGGTAATAATCAGCAAGAAAACGGCAGCAGCAAAACTCAGCATGAAACGAACCTACAAAAGAAAAAGCCGGGCGTCAGGCCCGGCAATTTCAAGATAATTGGCTGTGATCTAGTCGTCGCGGTGGACTTTCTCGCGGCGCTCGTGGCGCTCTTGCGCCTCTAGGCTCAGCATGGCGATGGGACGCGCGTCGAGACGTTTCAGCGAAATCGGCTCGCCCGTGTCGTTGCAATAGCCATACTCGCCCTCGTCGATGCGGCGGATCGCGCTGTCGATCTTGGAAATCAGCTTACGCTGGCGGTCCCGCGTACGCAGCTCAAGCGCGCGGTCGGTTTCCTCGGACGCACGGTCGGCCACATCAGGAATATTGCGTGTGCCTTCCTGCATGCCTTCGATTGTCAGGTTGGTTTCGTCAAGAATGGACTGGCGCCAATCTTGCAGTTTGCGCCTGAAATACTCGGTCTGGCGCTCATTCATGAAGGGTTCATCTTCCGCCGGACGATAGTCATCTGGCAAAAATACTTCGGCTTTCATCCCCTAAACTCCCTTAACTGTTTAAGCGACCTCAGCCCCCGACTCGGACTGTCGCGCTTAACCTTCGGTGCGGATGATCTAGCGAATGAGCCTGCTCTTGTCACGCAGATAAGGGCCGCTATGAATGGAATTTGAACAGAGCCGCGCAATCCGCAGCTCCGACCCACAGAGGTTTGAAACACTTATGAAATTCACCGGCACCGATTCCTACGTCGCCACCGAGGACCTGACTGTGGCCGTAAACGCCTCTGTCACACTGGAACGCCCCCTCTTGGTGAAGGGCGAGCCCGGCACGGGGAAAACTGAGCTGGCGCGACAGGTCTCTGCCGCTTTGGGACTCGAGATGATCGAGTGGCACGTCAAATCCACCACCAAGGCGCAGCAAGGGCTCTATGAATACGACGCCGTCTCTCGTCTGCGCGACAGCCAGTTGGGCGAGGAGCGGGTGCATGACGTCAAAAACTACATTCGCAAAGGCAAGCTGTGGCAAGCCTTTGAGGCTGACGAACGCAAAGTGCTGTTGATTGACGAGGTCGACAAAGCTGATATCGAATTTCCAAACGATCTGCTGCAGGAACTCGACCGGATGGAGTTCCATGTCTACGAGACAGGCGAGACGATCACCGCAAAGCACCGCCCGATCGTCATCATCACATCAAACAACGAAAAAGAGCTGCCAGACGCGTTTCTGCGCCGTTGCTTCTTCCATTACATCAAGTTCCCCGAAATCGACACGCTGCGCAAAATTGTCGAGGTTCATCATCCGGGCATCAAACCGGCCCTGCTCACCACTGCGCTCACCGAATTTTTCGAGATCCGCGACACACCGGGCCTCAAAAAGAAACCGTCCACATCAGAGGTGCTGGACTGGCTCAAGCTGCTGCTGGCCGAAGATTTGGATCCGAGCGACCTGAAACGCGACGGCGCAAATGCCCTGCCGAAACTGCACGGCGCGTTGCTAAAGAACGAGCAGGATGTGCATCTGTTTGAACGGCTGGCCTTTATGGCCCGCTCTCAGCGTTAGGCCCGGATATGGCATTACTCATCCGTCCCCTTGCCGCCTCTGACCGCGAAGCATGGAACACGCTGTGGACCGGCTACCTGGCGTTCTACGAAACCAGCCTGCCGCAGGACATCTACGACATCTACTTCGCAAGATTACTTGGCGATGACCCGCAGGACTTCTCTGGGCTGGTCGCTGAGCTTGATGGCAAGCTCGTCGGCCTGACCCATTACCTGTTTCATCGACATGGCTGGACTGTCGAAAACACCTGCTATCTACAAGACCTCTATGTCGACCCCGACACACGCGGAACCGGTGCGGGTCGAGCATTGATCGAGGCGGTCTATAGCGAGGCAGACAAGGCCGGCATATCGGGCGTCTATTGGCTGACGCAGGATTTCAATGCAACAGCGCGGAAACTCTACGACCGCGTTGGCGAAAAAACCCCCTTTATCAAATATAAACGGGTATAAACGCCGAATGCGTTGCTCTAAGCCACTGATTCTGCGTTCTTTGTTGATGGCCTCGGTCATCGGCTTGGCCGCTTGTGCGCCCAGTTCGCTAAGCGAAGTGGCATCGCGCGCGGCGCAAAGCACCGATCTTCCACCGATGAAAAGCTTCGTTGCCCGGGCCGCCGCGCCGAGTTCGCGTTCGAATGCCGAACTGGTCGAGGATTTTCTGGAGCTGTCCTTCCAGATGGAGAGCGGCCGCGCCCTGCCCTTCCTGACCCGTTTCAAAGGCCCTGTTCGGGTCAGCGTTATTGGCAGCGCCCCTGCAAGCCTGGAATTTGACCTCTCACAGCTGCTCGCGCGGCTACAGCGCGAGGCGGGCATCGACATTTCGCGCGCTCGTCCCGGCGAAGACGCGGAGATCATCATCGACGCTGTGCCGCGCAAGACCCTGCAACGCGCGGTCCCGCAAGCTGCCTGCTTTGTGGTCCCGAATGTCACCGGATGGCGGGAGTTTCGTAAGAACCGTCATCGTGGCACCACAGACTGGTCCAAGCTGGCGCAACGCAATCGCGCCACGATCATCATCCCGTCCGATGTGTCGCCGCAAGAGGTGCGCGATTGTCTTCATGAAGAAGTCGCGCAGGCGCTGGGTCCGCTTAATGACCTTTACCGGCTGCCAAACTCGATCTTCAATGACGACAACTTCCATACCGTCCTGACCGGTTTCGACATGTTGATCCTGCGGGCCTATTACGCACCCGAGCTGCGCAATGGCATGTCCCGGTCCGAGGCTCGCGCGGCGCTTCCCTCCCTGTTTGCTCGGATCAACCCGACAGGCCAAAGGCAATCGCGGACGACCGTTTCTGCAACACCGCAAGCATGGAACAAGACGATCTCAGACGCGCTCGCACCACGCGTGTCACCAGCCAAGCGTGCTGCACTTGCGGCGGAAGCTGTGCGTATCGCGCAGGCACAGGGGTGGACTGACAACCGTCTCGCGTTCTCGTTGTTCGTTCAGGGACGTGTGACACTGGGCCAAAAACCCCAGCTGGCGATCTCGTCCTTCGTTGAATCGGGCAAGCTCTACAAAAGCCTCTATGGTACCTCCGTGCAGGCCGCGCATGTCGCCACGCAAATGGCGGCGTTTGCACTGTCATCCGGGCAGTTTGAGACCGCAGTCAAGATGACCGACGAGGCAATCCCGGCCGCGCGTGGTGGCGAGAACGCAGCTCTTCTGGCGACGCTTCTGATGATCAAAGCACAAGCCTTCGAGGCCATGGGCCGCGACGATGAGGCACGTGCCGTACGGCTGGACGCGCTGGGTTGGGGCCGCTATGGGTTTGGCTCCGACGAAAACGTGCGCGCGCGGCTCAATGAGATCAGTGCGCTGACCCCAAGACAAGGATAACGCGCTGATATGACTGGCTTTCTCATCGGAGCTTTGCTGGGCGCAATTGTCGGAGCCATGGTCATGGCGCGCCGAGGCGGCAATAAGAAAGACATGGCACAATACGCGTTCGGCTACGCCGTAGCTTTCGGTTTTGTCGCCCTGTTCGTTACGATATTTCTGGCCCGCCAGGCAGGGTAGACTGCCATGTTCCTGCGCTTCTTCGAAAATCTGCGCGGTGCTAAACTCCCCGTCTCGCTGCGCGAATACCTTTCTTTTCTGGAAGGCCTCAGTGCCGGGTTGGTCACTTATGATCTGGACGGGTTTTACTATTTCGCCCGGACAGCAATGGTCAAAGACGAACGCCATCTTGACCGCTTCGACCGCGCGTTTGCGGCGACTTTTGAGGGCTTGGAGCATATTGATACGGGCGAGATGCTTGAGGCTGTCGATATTCCTGAGGACTGGATCAAGAAGCTTGCTGAAAAGCATCTCAGCGCCGAGGAACGCGCCGAAATCGAGGCGCTGGGCGGGTTCGACAAGCTGATGGAGACGCTCAAGCAGCGTCTAAAGGAACAAGAGAAGCGCCATCAGGGGGGCAGTAAGTGGATCGGCACAGCCGGCACCTCCCCCTTTGGGGCCTATGGGTATAACCCTGAGGGCGTCCGCATCGGGCAGCACGAAAGCCGCCATCAACGCGCGGTCAAAGTTTGGGATAAGCGGGAGTTTCGCGACCTCGACGGCAATGTGGAATTGGGCACCCGTAACATCAAGGTTGCACTCAAGCGTCTGCGCCGCTGGGCGCGAGACGGGGCCGCCGAGGAACTGGATTTAAGCGGTACAATCCGGGCGACAGCAGAACATGGCTATCTGGATGTAAAGACCCGGCCAGAGCGGCGCAACGCTGTGAAAGTGGTGCTTTTTCTCGACGTCGGCGGCTCAATGGACCCCCATGTCAAACTGGTCGAGGAGCTGTTCTCTGCCGCCAAGACCGAGTTCAAACATCTCAAGCACTACTACTTCCACAATTGCCTCTACGAAGGCGTCTGGACCGACAACAAGCGACGTTGGTCTGAGCAAATCGAAACATGGGAATTGCTGCGCAGTTTTGGGCCGGACTACAAATGCATCTTTGTCGGAGACGCCTCAATGAGCCCCTACGAGGTTGCCTATCCTGGCGGTGCGAATGAGCATTGGAACGCAGAGGCGGGCGAGGTTTGGCTGCGACGCGCCCGCGATCAATGGCCGTCAAACCTGTGGATCAACCCGCTGGATGAACGCTACTGGCGCCACACCCAATCGACACAGATGATCCAAAGTATTTTTGGCGCGGACCGGATGGTGCCGATGACGTTGAACGGCATCGACCGCGGAATGCGACTTCTGAGCCGCTAAACGAAAACGACCCCCCTGATCTCATTATCAGAGGGGCCGTTTTGCGTCTGGGGGGGACAGACAGGGGTGATTAGCGAACGATGTTCTCGGCAGGCGAGTCGTTGGTCAGACCGAAGATTTGCTGGATCGCCTTGACGTCTACGTTGCGTGCACGGTCGAAGTTAACTTTGTTTTCTGCCGGGCTGTCATTGACCAGAGCCAGCTCCTGGGCTGTACCAACTGGGTTGCCGACGGACGTCTCACCAACAATGCGCTCAGCGGCGGAGTCGTTGGTCAGTGCGAAGAACTGCTTCACGTTCGAGACGTCTGCAGCAGCAGGTGCTGCGAAAGACAGGGAAACGAGTGCGGTTGCGATGATCTTTTTCATTTTAATCTCCAGTATGTGTGTGCCCCTCGGGGCAGTGTGTGTGTCCGGCGGTGTGTTGCCGGTTGATGAGACTAATATGCACCTTGCCATCCCGCATCTCAACGCACATCGGCTGTCTTTTGTGTGAGATAGGTGCATTCATGCACATAGCTTGGTGCGAGATGGCCGACACCCACACGCCGCCGTGAGATCGCGCTCACATCGCGTGAGAAGGCTGTCACAATTCTCTCACCTGCCCCAAAAGGTTCCAGAATCGAGTCGCAAGGCCCGTAGTCTTTAGGGGTCGGAAAGACCCAACCGCCGAAAAATTCGGCGCATCAACCAGACCGGCCCAACGAAAATGAGGTTGGGGTTCTGAAAAACCGACGGAACCCGTCCTTCGATCTTGTGCCCGCCCAGCAGGGCAAGCCAGCTCACCACAAATAGCGGCACAGCCCAGCGCCATGTCGCACCCTCTGTCCAGCTATTCATCATACCGACTACCAAAATGAAGACCGCAATTACCGGAATGAAAGACGCAGCGACCCTCATGGACAGGCTGCCGAAGTAGATCAGCATCACCAGAAGAAACGGCCAGAGGAGCGATACCCCAGCGATAGAGACAGCCTGCGCCAACGCCATAAGGGCCAGTATGGCTAACGGCTCTGCGACCCAATGAATCGCAATGTTCACCGGGTGCCGGTGGCTTTCCTCATATTCATCCAAAAGGGCCGTGAGTTTGGTCATACCCGACCATTCAATGCGAAAAGGCCGGGCGCAAGACCCGGCCTTCTCTCTATACATGCGGCTTAGTGAACCACTGCGTCATCCGGCTTGGGCCTGTTGGAGGCCGACAGGCGGTCCCCAACAATCAGCC
The DNA here is from genome assembly GCA_947494645.1 of uncultured Litoreibacter sp. Lineage (GTDB taxonomy): Bacteria > Pseudomonadota > Alphaproteobacteria > Rhodobacterales > Rhodobacteraceae > Litoreibacter. The sequence goes on along the minus strand of CANLVO010000001.1, from coordinate 680,266 downwards.
CATCCGCCCCGGCGCTGACCTTGATGGTAGCCCCGTCGAGCACATCTCCAGCCAAGATCATCTCCGCCAGTTGGTCTTGCAACGCCCGCTGGATCACCCGCTTCAACGGCCGCGCGCCGAAGACAGGGTCATAGCCTTCGTCGGCCAGCCATTTGCGCGCGCCGTCATCCAGATCAAGCGTGATCTTGCGCGACGCCAGACGTTTGTCCAAAAGCGCCAGCTGGATATCCACGATCCCCGCCATGTCGTCACGGGCAAGGCGGTCAAAGATGATCGTCTCGTCCAGACGGTTCAGGAATTCAGGGCGGAAATGCGCCCGCACGGCATCCATCACATCACGCTTGGCGTCCGAGGCATCCGCCCCTTCCGGCAACTGGCTCAAAGCCTGCGCCCCAAGGTTCGATGTCAGAATGATCAGCGTCTGCTTGAAGTCTACCGTACGGCCCTGACCGTCGGTCAGCACGCCATCGTCCAGAACCTGCAGCAGCACGTTGAACACGTCTGGGTGCGCCTTCTCGACCTCGTCAAACAGCACGACCTGATATGGACGACGGCGCACGGCCTCCGTCAACACGCCGCCTTCGTCATAACCGACATAGCCCGGAGGGGCCCCGATCAGACGCGCGACCGCGTGTTTCTCCATGAACTCCGACATGTCGATGCGCACCATCGCGCTGTCATCGTCAAACAGGAATTCGGCCACGGATTTGGTCAGCTCAGTCTTACCCACGCCGGTTGGCCCAAGAAACAGGAACGACCCCAAAGGCCGGTTCTCGTCATTCAAACCAGCCCGTGCACGGCGCACCGCGTTGGCCACGGACTTGACGGCTTGTCGCTGGCCTATGACCCGCTTGCCAATCGCCTCTTCCATGCGCAGCAGCTTGTCGCGCTCGCCTTCCAGCATTTTGGATGTCGGAATGCCGGTCCAGCGTTCCACGACCTGCGCAATCTGCTCAGGCCGCACGGCCTCTTCGACCACCACGTCGCCTTCAGAGGCTTCCGCCTCCGCCAGCTTCTTCTCCAGATCGGGGATCACGCCGTAGGACAGCTCGCCCGCCTTCGCCAAATCACCATCGCGTTTTGCGATGTCCAACTCGGCCCGCGCACGGTCCAGTTGCTCCTTTAGCTCGCGCGCGCCTTCCAGCTTGTCGCGTTCCGACTGCCAGCGGGCCGTCATCTCAGACGACTTCTCTTGCAGATCGGCCAGCTCCTTTTGCAAGGCCTCCAACCGGTCCTTCGAGGCCGCGTCGTCTTCCTTCGACAACGCCACTTCTTCGATCTGCAACTGCATGATCTGGCGGTCCAGCGCGTCCAATTCCTCGGGCTTGCTGTCCACTTCCATCCGCAGCCGCGACGCCGCCTCGTCCATCAGGTCGATGGCTTTGTCCGGCAAGAAACGGTCGGTAATATACCGGTGAGACAAGGTCGCCGCCGACACCAAGGCCGAGTCCGAGATCCGCACCCCATGGTGCAGCTCATATTTCTCCTTGATACCGCGCAAAATGGAAATGGTGTCTTCCACCGTCGGCTCCTCCGCCATCACAGGCTGGAACCGCCGCGCCAAAGCCGCGTCTTTTTCGACATGCTTGCGGTACTCATCGAGCGTGGTGGCCCCCACGCAATGCAACTCACCCCGTGCCAAAGCAGGCTTCAGCAGGTTCGACGCGTCCATCGCGCCTTCGCCCTTGCCTGCGCCCACAAGCGTGTGCATCTCGTCGATAAACAGAATGATCTCTCCGGCGGCATCCGTGACCTCGTTCAGGATCGCCTTCAGACGCTCCTCGAACTCACCGCGATATTTCGCACCGGCAATCAACGCGCCCATATCCAAGGCCATCAGCTTCTTGTTGCGCAGGCTCTCAGGCACGTCGCCATCCACGATCCGCAAGGCCAGCCCTTCCGCGATCGCCGTCTTACCGACGCCAGGCTCCCCAATCAGCACAGGGTTGTTCTTCGTACGCCGCGACAGCACCTGCATGGTCCGCCGGATCTCCTCGTCGCGCCCGATAATAGGGTCAATCTTGCCCTCACGCGCCCGTTCAGTCAGGTCCATCGCGTATTTCTTCAACGCGTCGTAGCTGTCCTCAGCCGAGGCGCTGTCGGCCGTGCGCCCTTTGCGCACGTCATTGATGGCGGAGTTCAGCTCTTGGGCGGATACGCCACCGGCTTCCAACGCGTCGCGGGCTTTCGATTTGACCATGCACAGCGCCGTTAGCAGACGCTCGACCGGCACGAAGCTGTCCCCAGCTTTCTTTGCCAGTTTCTCTGCTTCGGCCAGCACTTTGCCGGTTTGCGTGTCCAGATAGACTTGCCCCGTGTCGCCAGACACTTTGGCGGTCTTGGCAATTGCCAGATCAACAGCTTCCAAAACCCGCGCGGGTTGTCCGCCTGCAGCACTGATCAGATTGGATGCCAAGCCCTGCTCGTCATCCATAAGTGCCTTGAGCAAGTGTTCAGGAGAGAGGCGCTGGTGGTCTTCGCGCATCGCTATGGTCTGGGCGGCTTGCACGAAACCGCGCGACCGTTCGGTGAATTTTTCCAAATTCATTGGTTTTCCTTTCTGTAAGCATCTGCCTGTCAAACATAGGCCCGGCACGCGGCACCCTCGGTCGGCAAACCTTGTATTGGATATGGAAACGCGGCTCGGTTGGTGCAAGGCCTCCGGCACCCAAATTTCGACCATAGGCCCCAGATCACGCGGAATCGCTGCCTCTCACAGCTGCGCGAGCCCCTCTATGAAACCAAAACGGGACTTCTAGAGTTAAGCCAGCAGAACACAAAACCTAACAAAGGGTCATCACATGAGCAGCTACAAAACCGAAGTGCAAAACCTACACTATAATGCAGCCACCCAATGCTTTGAGGCGCTGGTCGTCATGCATGAGGGCCACGAGGCGAGGAAATTCCCAACCGCCCTGCAATTGCCCATCGACAGCGATTTCAGCTTCGTCACCCATAAGCTGGTGGCTCAGGCCAAGAAACAACGGGCAAGTAACGCTTCTTCTCTGGTTGCGCGGGGTCCCAAAGGGCAAACCAAACTTGGCCATCTGGGCGACCTCGCACGTCAGTTGAGCCAGGGCCTCAATTTTACCTCGTCGCAGCGGGCCGCTTGACCTCAGCGCCGTAGCCGCGCAATCAGGGCAAACATGACCTGCCCGGAGACCGCTGCTATGCCAAACGCCCCTCAGGACGACCGTCTGATCGTCGCCCTCGACGTACCAAACGCCCTTGAAGGGCTGCAGATCGCCGAAAGCCTTGGCGACGCGGTGTCGTTCTACAAAATTGGCCTCGGGATGTTGACCGGTGGCGGATTGGCTCTGGCAAATGAGCTGAAGCAGGAGCACGGGAAACGCATCTTCTTGGACATGAAGCTTTTCGACATTGCCAATACGGTCGAAAACGCGGTGCGCGGCCTCAGCCAGTTCGACCTTGATTTCCTGACGGTGCATGGCGACCCGCATGTGGTTCGGGCGGCTAAGGAAGGCGCGTCGGGCTCGCAGATGAAAATTCTCGCTGTCACGATCCTGACGTCGATGAACCGCAGTGATCTGGACGCCAACCAAATCCGCCCTGGAGAGATGGAAGATCTCGTACTGGAGCGGGCCGCGACGGCTTTTGAAGCAGGCGCTGACGGCGTCATTGCCTCTCCGCATGAGGCACGCAGCATCCGAGCCCTTCCCCAAGCCAAATCGAAGTTGATCGTAACACCCGGTGTCCGCCCCGCCGGTGCCGATGCGGGCGATCAAAAACGCATCGCGACCCCGGCCCAAGCCCTTTCGCTAGGAGCGGACCACATTGTCGTCGGACGTCCAATCGTAAAAGCCCCCTCGCCCACCGACGCGGCACAGGCGATCTTGTCTGAGATCAGTTGAGTTTTCCTGACAAGTTGCTCTTGCAATCCACCGGCGCTTTGCCTGTATGCGGCATGGCGCTGACCCCACAGGTCTCGCAGCGAAACTCGACAAACCGCCCCTTGCTATGGCCGGTCTCCACCCATTTGCAGGCCTTTTTCGCGGGTTTCCTTCCGACGCGCGCTCCGTGCCCTGTGCCGCGCCGTCGCAACGCCCAAATCGCATAAAGAACCAGAATGATGGCTGTAATGGTGATGGCCAAGTGGGATGCTCCTTTGGCCTGCATCCTTCCCGATGGCCGTCAACAAGACAATAAGAAACGAACCCAAAGGCAACCGTCTCGACAGCGCACCGCCCGCAGGGCGCAAAACAAAAGCGGATACCGCAGGTATTCCGTTTGATTAAGCCCCTCACGCACCCCATATCTAACCCATGTTGAAACTCGCGCCTCTCTTGATTGCCGTGCTCTACGGTCTGGCCATGTACCGCTTCTCGGCTTGGAACACGAAGCGGATGCTGGACCAGAAGTCTTCCCGGCTGGCTGATCCTACGCTGGAGCAGATGAACAAGGACATGGCCCGGGCGCTCGAAATTGATCATATCAAGGTGCATATCTATGAGGTGGAGCCGGTCAACGGGCTTGCCGCACCGGACGGGCGCATCTTCATCACACGCGGGTTCTACAACAAGTACAAGGCGGGCGAGGTTACAGCCCAGGAGCTTGCATCGGTGATTGCCCATGAGCTGGGCCATGTGGCTCTGGGCCATTCCCGCCGCCGAATGATCGATTTTTCGGGGCAAAACGCGATCCGGCTTGTGCTTGGCACCATCTTAGGACGCTTCATCCCATTTGCCGGCATGTGGCTTGCCAATATGTTGACGTCCATGCTGGCGGCCCGTCTGTCGCGCCAGGATGAATATGAGGCCGACGCCTATGCCTCCGCCCTGCTGACCAAGGCCGGCATCGGCACCGGTCCGCAAAAGAGCTTATTTTCCAAGCTCGAAAAGCTGTCCGGGGCCAAGGGGGCCACGCCGTTGGCGTGGATGATGAGCCACCCAAAGACAGTGGACCGCATCGCCGCGATTGAGGCCAATGAAGCCAAATGGGGCGTCACGCGCTAAGCGCTTTCCCCAACCGGGGCAGTCGCGCCTTCTTCATCAACGCACGCAAGGCAATCTCCTCGCCCATCATGCGCTGGGCCGTACCATGCACGTCTCGGACGACCTCTTCTACCGCGGCGGGCGTCTCCATCCAAAGGCCCATTAGAAACTCATCCGGGCTCATCCGCTTGATGCCCTCAACCGCCAGTTGTTGCCGGGGAAAGTCCTTGGCATTCAGCGTCACAAGCACATCCGCCGAGCCCTTGATTGCCGCCGCCAGCACATGGATGTCGTTCTCATCCGGTAAGTGCAACCGCGCCAGATCGCCGTCTCTGGGCCGGACAGAGGCTTTGGGAAACTGCGCTTTCAGCACCGCGACCTCACCACGGGCCTGCAGTTCCGCCTCCGCGCCTAGCTTAACGGTTGCCCGCGCCCATTCTTTCAAAATGCGTTCAGACCAGAGGGGGTCGTACAGCCCCAATCCAGCCGTGCCAATCAGCACCTCGCGCAGCACCGTCGGGAACAGAACACAAGCGTCAAGACAGGCGCGCATCAGTCCAGCCGGAAGAACAGCGCCTTAAGATAGCTGCTCTCGGCCAATGCTTCATGGACGGGATGATCCGGCCCCGCCTGCCCCGTGTGCAGCAATTGCGCCTGCCGTCCCCGCTTGCCAATCCCCCGTAACGAGGCCTGCCGAAACTTGCTCAGCTCGGCCGCGTGTGAGCAGGAGCACAGAACCAGATAGCCGCCCGGTGCCACAAGTCGCGCAGCCATCGAGGCAACGCGGGAATAGGCCGTCAGCCCATTTTGCAACGCCGTCTTGGACGGGGCAAAAGCTGGCGGGTCGGCGATCACCAGATCAAAGGTTTTACCTTCTTGGCTGAGGGTCTCCATCACCTTGAACGCGTCGCCTTTGCGGGTTTCAAATTGATCCGCCCACCCGCACGCGGTAGCGCCTTTTTCTGCCAAGGCCAGCGCGGGCTCAGAGCCGTCCACAGCAATAACCGACGACGCGCCGCCCGCCAGCGCCGCCAGCCCGAAGCCGCCAACATGGGAGAAAACATCGAGGACACGCGCATCCTTAGCGAGGCGCGCTACAAATTCATGATTGGGTCGTTGGTCGTAAAACAGCCCGGTTTTCTGACCACCTGCGATGTCGGCAAAGTAACGGGCGCCGTTCATCGTGACCTCAATCGGCCCATCGATCGCGCCAGCGATAACAGCACTCTCGTCGTCCAGCCCTTCCAGTTGCCGGGTCCGGCCAGAGGCGTTCTTGTAGATGGTGCCAACGCCCGTCACCGCCACCAAAGCGGCAACCAGCATATCGAACCGCGCCTCGACCCAAGCCGCGTTGGGTTGGATTACACAAGTGTCCCCGAACCGGTCGATAACCACGCCCGGCAATCCGTCGCCTTCTGCATGCACCAGCCGGTAGAACGGTGCATCATAGATCCGGGCGCGCAGTTCCAAAGCGCGGGTCAGCTTGGCCTCAAACCAGGCCTGATCAATCTGCGTGTCAATCTCGCGGCTCAATAGCCGCAACATCAGCTTTGACGCGCCGTTTACGGCGACCAGTCCGATATCGGTGCGCCCCGCATCTTGCAGGATCGCAAGGCTGCCGGGCAAGATCGCCTTGGTGCGACGGTCGGTCACCACGTCATCGGCATAAACCCATGGTTGTCCGCGCCGAATACGCGAGGCATCGGCCTTGGGTTTCAACCGAACGATAGGAAGGGAGGGCGAAGAAGCGGGGGATGAGGAGGAGCCAGTCATGCCCCTCCTCTAATCATTTAAATGTGACGGTGAAAGCCGCATTCGGTGCCAAAAGCCAGCGCGCTCAATCAGCGCGGGTTTGGGGCAGTCAGAATTTCCGCTGGTTACGCAGCGTTCGTATGGCGGCCAAACAGCGACGCGATCAGGCGCGACAGGCTGCTTGAGAAGGCTTTCATGCCGTCGCGGGCTGCTTGGGCACGCAATACACGCGCTTGTGCTTCCACTCGGGCGATACGGGCTGGGGAGAGATCATATTCCATTGGGTGGTCCTCAGTTGTCATACTGCTTTCTTGACCCCAACTTAGTGCTCCGCCCTAACCCCTACATCCCACAAACTCGAAACGCCGCCATGCATCAAACGCATAGCAAAGTGGCAAGCCCTTGTTATTCAATCGCCTTTATCGCGGCGCTCACCGCTTTGGCACCTTGAAGCATCCAACTATGCTCAGAGGCAGCAACGTAAGTGGTGAACCCATACTGATGCCAATTCTGCGCTGTATCGGCATTCGGAACCCATGTGATATAGGCCACGCCATGCGCCTTTGCCGCCTCACCAACCCGTTTCATGGCCGTGCCCAGTTCGGGCGAGTTGGTATCCGTCTTGCCCATCGCAACGCTCAGATCCGCCGGACCAACGAAAACCCCGTCAATCCCGTCGCACCCTGCAATCGCGTCAATATTGTCGACGCCCTCAGGCTCTTCGATCTGGGCAATGACAATCGTCTCCGACTTGGACTGCTCGAGCACCTCGGCCATGGGGCGCGTCGCGAAACCTGCCCACCTGGTCGAGCCCGCATATCCTCGGCCGCCCTTGCCAAAGCGCGACCCACGCGCAATCGCCTGCGCTTTCTCGCCGCTGTCCACATGGGGCACCACAACCCCCACAGCCCCGGCATCGAGCGCCTTCAACAACTCGTCTGGCGTCCCTGCAGGCACCCGGACCAGCAAAGGGAAATCCAACGCTCGACCAATCGCCAGACAGGCATCCAGACGGTTGCGATCAAACGGCGCGTGCTCGGCATCCAAAATAATGAAATCAAGGCCAGAGCCCGCCAGAATTTCAATCAGGTCGACCGTGGGCGTTTTCAAGAACGTCCCGACCAGTCGGGTACCTGACACCATCCGCGCCTTTAAATCTGCAATGCCCATCAACTCTCTCCCATAAAGCTTTCCACACATTACGCGGCATCTGCGCAAGCGAAACCCCCAACACCATCACTGCTTCAAAAATACTCAAGCCTGCCCTCGCAACTGACCCGAAGGCTGCTAGATTGGCGGTTATGGTCCTCGAATTTAAACCCAAAGGCATCTACTGCCCGGCTGGCGATTTTTACATCGACCCGTGGAAACCGGTGGAGCGGGCGTTGATCACCCATGGTCATGCCGACCACTCGCGCTGGGGCATGAAGCATTATCTGGCCACCGAGGCCGCAACGCCCGTCATCAAGCACCGGTTGGGCGACATCAATATCGAAACGATCTCCTACGCCACCGCGCGCCAAATCGGTGACGCCAAAGTGTCGTTCCACCCCGCCGGGCATGTGCCGGGCTCTGCCCAGATCCGTATCGAGGTGGGCGGCGAGGTTTGGGTCGCCTCAGGTGATTACAAAACCGTCGATGACGGGCTGTCTGAGCCGTTCGAGCCGGTCAAATGCCACGCCTTCATCACCGAAAGCACATTTGGGCTGCCGGTCTTCAAATGGGACCGCCAGGAAGACGTTATTGCGGGCATCAATGCGTGGTGGCAGGCCAACCGGGAGGCAGGCCGCTTTTCGATCATCGGTGCTTACGCTCTGGGCAAGGCGCAGCGCATTCTGGCCAATATTGACACCTCCATCGGCCCGATCCTGACCCATGGCGCGATTGAGAACACCAATGCCGTGTTGCGGGCCCAAGGCATCGCGCTGCCCGACACGGTCCGGGTGACACCTGATACAAACATCAAGGATCATGCCGGTGGGCTGGTTATCGCGACACCCTCCGCAATGAATGGCCCCTGGGCGCGCAAGTTTGGCACCGGGGCGTCTGCGACCTCCACCGCCTTTGCATCCGGTTGGATGGCCATGCGCGGGGTGCGCCGTCGCCGCTCCGCCGACCGTGGTTTTGTCATGTCGGACCATGCCGATTGGGAAGGCCTGAACACCGCCATCAGGGCCACTGGCGCGGAGCGTGTATTTGTGACCCATGGATACACGCAGCAATTTTCGCGCTGGCTGGGGGAGCAAGGCTACGACGCGGCGGTGGTTGAGACTGAATTTGAAGGGGAAAGCCTTGATCAGGTGGACCCCGAGGTGGTCGCGTGAAACGCTTCGCAGACCTCTTCACCGCGCTGGATCAAACGACCAAAACAAACGCCAAGGTGGCGGCACTCGCGGCCTATTTCGCGGTGGCCCCTGACACCGACAAGCTCTGGACGATTGCGCTATTGTCGGGCCGCCGCCCGAAACGCGGCGTGACCACCACGCTCTTGCGCGAATGGGCCGCTGAAAAAGCAGATATCCCGCTGTGGCTTTTCGAGGAATCCTATCCCATCGTCGGCGATTTGTCCGAGACCATCGCCCTTGTCCTGCCGCCCGCCACGCGCAGCTCCGATAAACCTCTCACCGAATGGATCGAGATTGTCCGCGACCTTGGCCAGCATGATCCGCCCGGCAAGAAACGCATCGTGCTGGAAGCGTGGGACAGCCTGCCCTCCATAGAGCGTTTTCTGTTCAACAAGCTGATCACCGGCGGCCTTCGTATCGGAGTGTCGCAGAAGCTGATGACGCGGGCCCTGGCACAGGCCACGGGCATCGAAGAAGCCACCCTCGCCCACAGGCTGATGGGGGATTGGACACCAGACACGACCACATTCGACGACCTCATCCTCTCTGAAAACCCCGAAGCCGATGCGTCCAAGCCCTACCCCTTCTATCTGGCGTATCAGCTTGAGAACCTTGGTGATTTGGGTGACGCCTCAGACTGGCGGGCGGAATGGAAATGGGACGGTATCCGCGGCCAGCTGGTGATCCGTCGGGGCACACATCACCTCTGGTCGCGCGGCGAGGAGCTGATCACAGACCGTTTCCCCGAATTTGCCATGTTGCCGGATTTCGTGCCGGACGGGACCGTATTCGACGGCGAAATCCTGGCATGGGACCATGCGGAAGACCGCCCGCAATCCTTTAACGCCCTGCAGCCGCGCATCGGTCGCAAAACCGTGCCCAAAAAGCTGCTGAAGGAGGCTCCGGCGGTGCTCTACGTCTATGATCTGTTGGAGCATCAGGGCCAAGATATCCGCGAACAGTCTTACGATATCCGGCGCACGCATCTGGCTGAGGTGATCGGCACACTTCCAAACGACGCCCCGATCCGGCTGTCAGCAAACCAGCCCTTCTCGAATTGGGATGAACTGGCCACTCTGCGCGAGACGTCGCGCGAGAGACTTGCCGAAGGGTTCATGCTGAAGCGCGGCGCCAGCCCCTATCTATCGGGTCGCAAAAAAGGGGACTGGTGGAAATGGAAGGTCGATCCACTGATGATCGACGCGGTGATGATCTATGCGCAGGCGGGCTCTGGCAGGCGAGCCAATCTCTTTACTGATTTCACATTTGCCGTCTGGAACGGCAATGATCTGGTGCCCTTCACCAAGGCCTATTCAGGGCTCACCGATGCGGAGTTCCGCAAGATCACCGCTTGGGTCAAACGCAACACGCTGCAAAAATTCGGACCCGTGCGGCAAGTGACGCCTGAGCATGTGTTCGAGATTGCTTTCGAGGGCATCCAGAGATCGCCGCGCCATAAATCTGGCGTGGCCCTGCGTTTCCCGCGCATGTCCCGCTGGCGCCATGACAAACCCATGCAAGAGGCAAACACGCTGGACGACCTGAAGGAAATGCTCGATCAATACGGCTGACCAGCTTTCCATATTTTCAGATATCGCCGCCGGAGGCTTCCATGATCCCAACCAGCGCCGCCCCTCGGCCCGCATCCCGCCCCGAACAAAAAGCGCCCAGCGGGGCTGTGGACACCCATATCCATGTTCTGGCCGGACCCGATGAGTTTTCGCTGTCGCCAACCCGGGTTGAAAACCCAACGCCGCTCGATATGGACGGGTTCCTCGACGCCTACAGGTCCCAATGCCAGACACTCGGCATTCGCCGCACCGTTGTCGTGCATTCCATTGTCTATGGGTCAGACAATGCGGTCACGGTCGAGGCAATTCGCCGCCTCGGCCCCGATGCGCGCGGCATCGGATTGCTGCAAGACGGCGCATCAGAGGCAGAGCTGGACCAGTTGGCAGAGGCCAATATCAAAGGCATCCGCCTGAATTACGTGCATGGCGGCGTATTGACTTGGGATGGGGCAAAGGCCCTTGCCCCTGCTCTGGCCGCGCGGGGGATGCATCTGCAAATGCTGATCAATGCCGACAAGCACATGGTTGAGTTGGCAGCTGAGATCCGCGACCTGCCCTGCCCGGTCGTCTTTGACCATATCGGCTGGCCCGATGTAGCAGCCGGCCCCACAGAGCCCGGCTTCGCCGCCATGTGCGATTTGCTGAAAGACGGTCATGCCTATGCCAAACTGTCTGGTCTCTACCGCACATCAAAAGCCCCCTGGACCGACACCGATCCTCTTGTCGCCGCACTTGTCGCTGCAAATCCGGAACGCTGCCTCTGGGGATCTGACTTTCCGTATATCATGCTGGCCGACGCCAAGATGCCGGATGCGGGGCAAGCGCTCGACGCGTTTCACCGGGTCGTCAGCCGCGAGAGCGACCGTCAAACGATCCTCGTCGATGCTCCGGTCGCGCTCTACGGGTTTGAAGACTGACGCCACGTATCTGTTGCGCAAAGCAGGTCTCCAGCCCCAAAGTGACGTGAACGTCAGGAGACACAATGCAAACCGTATTGGAAGAATTCGTCACCACCCTTCATCCCAAGGCCCAAGGCCAGATCAAGGGCACCGCCAAACTGGTGATTGAGGATCAAGGCGTTGTGATGCTGACCGAAGATGGCGCAGAAGCCGCAGACGGCGTGGCGGATGTTACGTTGAAGGCGTCCGAGACCATTTTTCGTGCCATCCTGAACGGCTCGCAAAATCCAATCATGGCAGTGATGTCCGGCAAGCTGAAAGTGGACGGAAACCAGATGCGTGCCTTAAAGGTCAGTGAGATTCTCACGTCCTGACCGAAATGTGCCGCTACGCCGCGCAACATTCTCCACGTTAAAGTTTGCGGGGTGTTATAGGGCTTTGCCCTAGGCGCTCTTAAGAACGGACGGGCGGTCACCAGCTTTCCAGGCCGCTGCCGCGTCGCCGAAGGCACGGAAGAGAGGCTTCGACACCGGATCCTCGCACGCGCAATATTCTGGGTGCCATTGCACGGACAGACAGAACCCCGGAGCGTCCTTGATATAGATCGCCTCTGGCGTGCCATCGGGGGCATAGCCGTCAATCACCACCCGCTCACCCGCATCCTTGATGCCCTGGCCATGCAGCGTGTTGGTCATGACCTCCGCATCCCCTAGAATTCTGTGGAATGGGCCACCTTCGGTGAACGTCACGCTGTGACGCAATTCGAATTTCTCTTCCAGCGTGCCGTCAGGTGGCATCCGGTGGTTCATACGCCCCGGCAAGTCGCGAATTTCGGGATAGAGCGTGCCGCCCATCGCCACGTTTACTTCCTGAAACCCGCGGCAAACGCCAAAGAACGGCTGCCCGGCGGCCACGCAGGCGCGGATCAGCGGCAGTGCCACACCGTCGCGTTCTCGGTCAAACGCGCCATGCGCCTCGGTGGCGGGTTCGCCATATTCCTCTGGATGCACATTGGGCCGCCCCCCGGTGAACAGAAACCCGTCACACATCTCCATGAGATCGGCGGTAGAGGCGTAGTCAGGATTGGTCGGAATAATCACCGGCAACGCCCCGGTGGCTTGCGCCACGGCGTCGCAATTCATCTTGCCACAGGCATAGGCGGGGTATTCGTCGTTAATCAGGTACGAGTTACCAATGATGCCGATGACAGGCCTGGACATGTTACGCTTTCTCTTATTTCCGGCAACATAGCCAAAATATCCGTGCAGTGTCGAGAACTTGCGGCGCACATTACTTGTGCAGCGCAAGCAGGATTCAGACCTCTCCCGTAAGGCCGCTGGCCTCGATCCCTGCCATCGCGGCAATCGCGTCATTGTCGGAAGTATCTCCGGTTACCCCAACCGCACCGATCACCGCACCTTTCTTGTCGCGTACAAGAACGCCGCCTGGCACCGGTACAACCTGCCCGCCGAACAAGCCATTGACCGCGTTCATGAAATACGCCTGTTGCTCGGCCCGCGCCATCTGCGCCGTCCCGGCCATGCCCAACATCACCGCGCCGTAGGCCTTGCCATGCGCAATGGCAAACCGGCCGGGGGCCGCGCCGTCTTCGCGCTCAAACGCCTTCACGTTGCCGCCCGCGTCCAGCACCACAACAGAAAGGGGTTTCAGCTCCAGCTCCCGCCCCTTCACGAGCGCTTTGCGTACAATCGTGCGCGCCTTGTTCAATGAGATCTCGGCCATGTTAGATCCTCTTTCTTTGTTCAAATTTATCCCGGGGGCTTGGGGGTCGTCCTTCATCGCCATTGGTTCAAGAACGATGGACAATGCCCCCTGCCGGTCGTCGCGTGCAAGCGCGGCGAAGCTAGCTTGCCTTCAGTTCCAACCGGCGCGCATGCAGCACCGGCTCGGTATAGCCCGAGGGTTGCACCCGACCCTTGAACACCAGATCACACGCCGCCTGAAACGGAATGCCGTTGAACTCTGGCGCCATCGGCTCATAGAGCGGGTCGCCTGCGTTCTGCGCATCCACAACGGCGGCCATCTTGTGCATGGCACCCATCACCTGCTGGGCGTTGACCACGTCATGGTGCAGCCAATTGGCCAGCGCCTGGCTGGAAATTCGGCAGGTCGCGCGGTCCTCCATCAGACCGACATCATTGATATCAGGCACTTTCGAGCAGCCAACGCCCTGCCCAACCCAGCGCACCACATATCCCAAGATGCCCTGAGCGTTATTCTCAACCTCGCGCATGATCTGGTCCTCGGTCCACATGCCGTAGGTCGCCAGCGGGATCTCCAAAATCGTCTCCACATGGCCCCGGCGTCCTCCGGCCAGCAGCTTCTTTTGCACCGCAAACACGTCGACCTGGTGGTAGTGCAGCGCGTGCAGCGTCGCAGCCGTGGGCGATGGCACCCAAGCGCAGTTTGCACCCGATTTGGGGTGTTCGATCTTTTGCTCCAGCATGGCGGCCATCATGTCCGGCATGGCCCACATGCCTTTGCCGATCTGCGCACGGCCCGACAGGCCGCATTCCAGCCCAATATCAACGTTCTGGTTCTCATACCCGGCAATCCAGGGTTTGCGCTTGATGAAGTCTTTGCGTGAGAACGCGCCTGCTTCCATCGACGTATGAATTTCGTCGCCGGTGCGGTCCAAAAAGCCTGTGTTGATAAAGGCCACCCGCGACTTGGCGGCGCGGATGCATTCCTTAAGGTTGACCGTGGTGCGGCGCTCCTCGTCCATGATACCGATCTTTACCGTGTTGGCAGGCAGGCCCAACGCGCCCTCGACCATCGTGAAGATCTCGTCGGTAAAGGCGACTTCCTTGGGGCCATGCATCTTCGGCTTCACCACGTAAACCGACCCGTGCACAGAGTTTCCGCCGTCGCGCTTGAGGTCATGCATCGCCAAAGCGGTGGTCACCAGCGCGTCCATCAGGCCTTCGTAGATCTCGTTGCCATCGCGGTCCAGAATTGCTGGGTTGGTCATCAGGTGACCCACATTGCGCACCAGCATCAGCGCACGGCCCTTGATGACTACTTCGCCACCTGAGGGCGCGGAATAGACCCGGTCCGGGTTCAGGGCGCGTGTAAAGGACTTGCCGCCTTTTTCTACCTGTTCTTCCAGATCGCCCTTCATCAGCCCCAGCCAATTGCGATAGGCCAGCGCCTTGTCTTCGCCATCCACGCAGGCAACGCTGTCCTCGCAATCCATGATCGCAGACAGCGCGCTTTCCATCACGACATCGGCAAGGCCTGCCTGATCACGCGCGCCGATCACATGGGTCCGGTCAAAGACCAGCTCCACGTGCAAGCCGTTGTTGCGCAACAGCACTCCGTCGGGCGCTTTGGGATGACCGCGATAGCCGACAAACTTGTCCGGTTGGGCAAGCGGCATGTCATCAACCAACAACGCACCATCCCTGATGGAATAGCGCCGCACATCGGCGTGGCTGGTGCCCTCTACGGGAAAAGCCTGATCCAGAAAAACGCGGGCGCGGGCCACGACGCGGGCACCACGACCCTTGTCATAGGCCCCTTTCGGCGGGGCGGACCCCATCGCGTCCGTGCCGTAAAACCCGTCATAAAGCGAGCCCCAGCGCGCATTCGCAGCATTCAACGCGTAACGCGCATTGGTGATGGGAACGACCAGTTGTGGGCCAGCAATCTCTGCAATTTCTGGATCAACGTTGGCGGTGTCGATTTGAAAACCATCGCCTTCGGGAACCAGATAGCCGATCTCCGAGAGAAACTTTTTGTAGGCGCGGTGGTCATGTGCCTCGCCCCGACGTTCAACATGCCATGCATCAATCTTGGCCTGAATATCTTCGCGCTCTTTCAAGAGAGCCGCGTTGCGCGGGCCAAACTCATGGGCCAGCTTGGACATTGCGCCCCAAAATGCGTCGAGTTCGACCCCGGTGCCGTCCAGCGCGCCCGCCTCGATGAAATCACACAGGGTTTTGTCGACGGCCAAGTCATGGCGCTGCACACGGTCTGTCATTGTTGGGTTCCTTGCCGATAGTGATCCCTAGCCGGATACAAAACAAAGTGCCTCAATGCAAGAAACTGGTCAAATAAATTTACCAATCCGGGGGTTTGGAGGAAAACTGCGCCGGTAACCGCCGTCGGCAGAGGGACAAAGACCCTATGCTCGCGACCGCCTGCACCGTTCTGAGCAGTACTTGACCTCATCCCAGACCTCCGCCCATTTCTTGCGCCAAGCGAAAGGCTTGCCGCAGGTGGCGCAGGTCTTCTTCGGCAGGTCTGATTTCTTTCGCATCTTGGCCATGTTGGGCAGTCTCGCAGCAAAAAGCCGGCCCGCCAACAGCGCACCGGCTTTACACATTTACATCTCTTGAGACGCTACTCGGTCACTACGACGGCGGGGGCCGTCTCTTCAACTGCGCCGGTCCGGCCGTCAATCTGTTCCTCCGCGCCCGTTGGCTCGCCGCCCCAGAACACGGTCCAGGTGATCAACGCCAACAGCAACGCGCCTGCGAAGGTCAAGGCAAGGCGCATGCCGGTCAAAGGACCTGCGTGGCGGTGCGCTTGCGTCTCTAGGTTGGTGTCGGGTGCCGACATGGTGCGTCTCCTTCTAAGTTTCTCAATTCAGTCCCCCACACACAATTGAGAGTTGTGTGCTTTGCTTCGCAGACATAACCTCTCGTCTCGCATTCGGTTCCCAAAAAAGTTGAGATGCCATGAAAGACGCAAGCCCCACCGCTCCTCTTGAGATCTTTCTCAGCGACTACACCCCACCCGCATATCTGGTGGATACGGTCGAGCTGACCTTCAAGCTGCATCCAACGGCCACGCGGGTTCTGTCACGTGTCGCGTTCCGTCCGAACCCCGATGCCAAGGACCGCACGTTCTACCTGCATGGCGAGCAGCTGAAACTGATCTCCGCAACCATCGACGGGGCCAATGCGGACGCCAAGCTGACCGATCTGGGCCTCACCGCCCAAGTCCCAGACGCGCCTTTCATGTTTGAATGCGAGGTCGAAATCAGCCCCTCTACCAACACCGCGCTCGAAGGCCTTTACATGTCGAACGGCATGTACTGCACCCAATGCGAGGCCGAGGGCTTCCGCAAAATCACCTATTACCCCGACCGCCCCGACGTGATGGCAGTGTTCACGGTGACTATCGAAGGCGATGAGCCGGTCAAGCTGTCTAACGGCAACGACCTTGGCGGCGGAAAGTGGCACGACCCGCACCCCAAACCTGCCTACCTCTTCGCGCTGGTGGCAGGTGATCTGGTAAACCTGCACGACACGTTCACCACCAAATCGGGCCGCGAGGTCGATCTGAACATCTACGTCCGCGACGGCGACCTGCACAAAACACCCTTCGGCATGGACGCCCTCAAACGCTCGATGAAATGGGATGAAGACGTCTATGACCGCGAATATGATCTGGACCTGTTCAACATCGTGGCCGTCGATGACTTCAACATGGGCGCGATGGAGAACAAAGGGCTGAACATCTTCAACTCATCGGCTGTGCTGGCTTCCCCCGACACGTCGACCGACAACAATTTCCACCGGATTGAGACGATCATCGCGCATGAGTATTTCCACAACTGGACCGGCAACCGCATCACCTGCCGCGACTGGTTCCAGCTGTGCCTCAAAGAGGGCCTGACCGTCTTCCGCGACCAGCAATTCAGCGGCGACACCCGCGGCCACGCGGTCGAACGCATCGCTGACGTCATGCAGCTCCGCGCTCGCCAGTTCCGCGAGGATAACGGCCCGCTCGCCCACCCCGTCCGGCCCGAAAGCTTCGTCGAAATCAACAATTTCTACACCGCCACCGTCTACGAAAAAGGCGCGGAGGTGATCGGCATGCTCAAGACCTTGATCGGGGATGAGGAATACTACAAAGGCTGCGACCTCTATTTTGACCGCCATGACGGCGAGGCCTGCACCATCGAGGACTGGCTGAAATGCTTCGAGGACACCACCGGCCGCGACCTCACCCAGTTCAAGCTGTGGTACCAACAGGCCGGCACACCTCGGGTCAAAGTTGATGAAAGCTTCCAAGACGGCACCTACACGCTGACCTTCACGCAAAGTACGCCACCCACACCGGGCCAAGACACCAAGGACCCGCGCGTCATCCCCATCGCTGTGGGCCTGCTCAACGACCAGGGAGCAGAAATCCACCCCACCAGAATCTGCGAGGTCACCGACGAGGTCCACAAGTTCCGTTTCCCGAACCTCGACGCGCAGCCAGTCCCCTCCATCAACCGCGGTTTCTCCGCCCCGATCATTCTGGAGCGTGACCAGACCAACGCGGAACGCGCGTTCCTTCTCGCTCATGACACCGACCCGTTCAACAAATGGGAGGCGGGTCGCGCATTGGCCCGCGACGTGTTGATCCGCATGGTGACGGAGGACGCGACGCCCGATCAGGCCTATCTCGATGCGCTCGTCGCCGTGGCCCGTGACGACACGCTGGAGCCCGGCTTCAGGGCGATGTGCTTCTCTGGTCCCTCCAATGACGACATCCAGCAAGCGCTGGTCGATGGCGGTATCACGCCCGACCCCACCAAAATCTATCTCACCGGGCAGACGCTGAACCTCGCGATCAGCCAGGCGATGCAGGACCTACTGCCCCGCATCTACGCCGAGATGCAGGTCGAAGGTCCCTACTCCCCACGCAGCGAAGATGCCGACCGCCGTTTCTGGGGCAATGCCGCCCTCGCCATGCTGTCGCGGCTTGATGGCGGCGCGCAAGCGGCCAAACAATATGCCAGCGCCGATAACATGACACAGCAACTCGCGGCCCTCGGCTGCCTGTTGCGCGAAGAAGTCGGCGAAGAGCAGAACCAAGCCTTCTACGCGCAATGGAAAAACGACCGTCTTGTCATGGACAAATGGTTCTCCATGCAGGTGATGAATGCCAAGCTCGACCGCGCCGCCCCTAAGGCAGAGGAAATGGCGGCGCATCCAGACTTCACGATCACCAACCCCAACCGCTTCCGCGCTGTCTATGGCGCGCTCGGTGGGAACGCGGCGGGCTTCCACGACCCATCCGGCGAAGGCTACCGCGTCATGGCCGACGCGCTGATCGCATTGGACAAGATGAACCCGCAAACCACCGCCCGCATGAGCACCGTGTTCGACACATGGAAACGCTACGACGCCGACCGGCAGGCCATGATGCGGGAGGCCTTGGAGCGGATCAAGGCGACCGACGGTCTCAGCGGCGACACAACCGAAATGGTGACGCGGATCTTGGGGGCGTAGCGACTAAAGGGGTCTATTCAACCCTGCCCGCCCGAACGCAGATGCACCATGGCGTTCAGCCTATCTCAAGACTGTGACGCCCCTTGTTTTGGAATACATCCCGCCCATGGTTGGCATGCGTCACCAAAACCCCATTCCTTACATTCAAGACGTTCGAAAGCCCTAAGCCGTCTGCTTCAATCCAAGTGAGAAGGATGAGATCCGGGCTCAGCACGTCGAAGACATAGGTTTCTTCGTCAGACTGACCCGCATTGTCACCGGCCACACGTTCCCAGCGCAGACGCTTTTCTGACAAGACGTCGATGCGATAGGTCTCATCTGAATAGATGAATCTGAAGCTGGCCCCGAGAATGCTCTTGTGCGTCACCTCTTGCCCCATGGTTTCGTCATTCATTATGGTATTCCTTCCGTGGAAACTGCGGTTGGGCGACCATGAGACCATGCGTTAAACGCCCCTGACCTTCGAGCTTGCAGGTGGCCTTAGATCGACTCGGGCAATTGATACCCACGCGCGTATACGTCCCGGATCGACTTTAGCGCCGCACCCCTATCCATGTCATTTCCAAACCGGTCTGCATGGATCGCATCTAACCCCTGCGGAGGCTGCCCCGTTGTCATCCATCTCGCAAGAATTTCAGCTGAGCCGCCACCAGTTCCGATACCGACATTAAAGCCTGTTGCAAGCCAGAGACCATCCATCTCTGGAACAGGACCAACGACGGGCAGGCCATCCGGCGTCATGCAAAACGGCCCATTGTTGGCGACCTTGATCCCGGCATCTGCAAAAAGCGGCATCCGCTCCATAAGCCGTTCAAGATGTGGCATGAGCCGATCAATATTTGGCGGCAACAACTCTTCTTTGAAGTCCGGTGGGATACCATCCAACGCCCAGAATTCGGGCTCTTTTTCATAGATGCCGATCAGCAGGCCATCTCGTTCTTGCCGAACATTGCAAGACACCCAACTGTCTCGCATTGCGGGCAGCTCGGTTTCTAATGCGGCAACCTGAGGCAGGCTCTGTGTGATAATTTCATGATGCTGCGCTGGGTAAAGCGGCAGGTTCAGGCCAAGGGGAGCCAACATTTCGCGCGCCCAGAACGATGTGGCGACAACGACATTCTGGGCGGTCACTCGACCGTTTGGTGTTTCAAGGACCCATCTGCCGGATGCCGGGCTGATACCACCAACGGGACAGTGACGTTCGATCGAAGCCCCCAATTGCCGAGCGGCTTGCGCAAGCGCATTTGTCGCTCCGGTCGGGTCTACATGACCGTCGGTCGGCGTATGGGCCGCTCCAAAAATCGGACTGATGTCAATAAAGGGATGAAGCTTGGCCACCTCCTCCGGGCTACGAATGTGAAATGGAATGCCAAGCTCCGAATACCTCGACGCATAGACATGAAATAGCTCGAGTTCCCGCTCGGTTGCGGCAAGCCGAAGGCTGCCTGTTTGATGAAAGCCGACCGACTGCCCGGATTCTTGTTCGGCCTGCAAATAAGTGCGGATGGACCCTGCAAATAGCGCCGTCATCTTCGGATAGGGTCCAAAATAGGTCGTATTGCCAGCGGCATGCCAAGTTGATCCAGACGTCAACTCCCGGCGCTCAAGAAGAACGCTGTCGGTCCAACCCATCTTGGCCAGCCAATATAAAACTGACGCGCCGACGATCCCGCCCCCAATTACAGCTACTTGGACATCTGCTTTCATGAGTCACCTCTGATCATTGTAGCCGGGACCGTTCCAAGGAAGTTAGCTCATCAAGCACTGCCAACGCATCTTTTTCCCGCCCCAGCGGCACGAACAGATGGTCATGGTAAAACCCTGATACAGGGTTCACGCCCATATCCTGTTTGGCCAGCGCTGTCGCGATCCGAGCCATGAAACCCACGGCCTCCAGCGACGAATGGATGTTCAGCGTGATCATGCGGCACGGGAACTCATAAGGCAGATCAAGCGCCTCGGCCTCAGATTTCAGCAAGATAAGCGTGGTGCCTTCCGCTTCTTGAAAAACCATGCGTGGCGAGATGCCCGTTGGCATATCTCCCTGCGGGATTGTCGCAAAGACAAAAGTGCCGTCCACAAGCTCCGCTGAAAGCGATGCGATCAAGACGTCCAGATTTGTTTCACCGCTCATATACCCTGCCCCCGGTCATCTTCCCCGCAACACGCAAAGCAGGGGTAAATATTCTCTTAACGAAACACGCAGTTTCCTTTGTGTTCAATATGTTACTATAGTCCGGCGCATGCGCCGCAAGTGCAAAAAACTTGCTCTGCACGCCATAAACGCGCCAAACTCGCATGGTTTAGAGATGGTTCAAACCTCAGCGAGTGCTTAACGATGCCCCTTCTTATCACCATTCTGGGAATTATTTCTGCAGTCGGTTTCTGGATCTGGCGGGCCCGAAACGCCGCCGACGCAGCACATGAAATTCTCGACGTCGCCGGAGACATCCGCGCCGCCGCCCGCCGTTTCGGGTTCAGGCGGAACCAGAACCGCCACCCCGTCGAAGATATCGAAGACCCAAACATCGCCATCGCCGGCATCGCCGTCTCTTTTCTGGAACTGGACGACTACCCCACCCATGAAGAGAAAGACGCCATGATCCGCGGAATCCAGTCCGAACTAGGCCTGTCGCTGGATGACGCGTCGGAGATCGCCGTGCTGGGCCGTTGGATGATGACCCAATGCAACGGCGCGCAGCAGGGCATCGACCGCATGGCCCACAAGCTCTACAAGCTGGACAAAGGTGGCTCCTTCACCCCCCTGATGTCGGTGCTCAAGACCATATTGAACGAGGCCGAGGGGCCGATGAACGCCAATCAGAAATCCGCTCTGGATGATATCCAGACGGCGTTCAAAATAAGCTGAGGGCCACACAACATGGCACGTAAAAAAACCGTTCTCATCACCGGGGCCAGCTCCGGCATCGGGGCCGCGACCGCCGTCTTGGCCTCAAAGCATGGCTATGACATCGCGATCCACTACAATTCCGACCTGAAGGGCGCGCAACTGGTCTCCCAAATGTGCGAACAGGAAGGGGCCACCACCTACATGATCCAAGGGGATCTCTCCCAACCCGAAGCGATCACCCGGGTGTTCGAAGAACTGGACGCTGTCTTTCCTGAGCTTGATGCGCTGGTCAATAATGCAGGCGTGGTGGACCAGCCCCAACGCGTCGATGAAATGACGCCAGAGCGACTGCACCGGATGATGAATATCAACCTGATCGCACCCATATTGGTCGCCAAGGAGGCCGTCTTGCGCATGTCCACCGCCTATGGCGGCGAAGGCGGCGTGATCGTCAATACCGGTTCTGCCGCCGCACGATTGGGCTCTGCGGGGCAATATGTGGACTACGCGGCATCCAAGGCCGGGATCGATATCTTCACCAAAGGCCTGAGCGACGAGGTCGCCTCAGAGGGCATCCGCGTTGTGGCGATCCGCCCGGGCCTGATCGAGACGGCTATTCACGCCAAAGGCGGACTTCCTGATCGCTGCGATGATCTGGCCGATACAGTGCCGATGAAACGCCCCGGCGACGCGGAGGAATGCGCCCACGCCATACTTTATCTGTTGGGCGAAGGGGCGAGCTACATCACCGGCACGTCGATAGATGTCTCTGGCGGACGCTAGTTCGAGGCGGAGACTGCCAGCCGCTCTGGTCTTGGCACCGGCGGGACCGAAGATAACAGTCGGCAGTATTTCTGACGTTTGGTGTATCGGGCAATGTCCGCGCGCTTGGCACGTTTTGTCATCGGGCCCCAATCCGCCGCCACTCCTGCGAGCTTGCCGTCTTTGAGCGCAACGACACCGTCCCGTGCCACGGTTGTGGCCATGATCCGCACGGCGCAGCTTAGATTTGCCGGACCCTCGCGCAATGCTTCGCCGCTTCGGGCACGACACTCATAGCCCCGCGCCGTCGCAGGCAATATCTGCGTCAGCCCAAACCAGCGCCCGCCGCCCCCAACGGCTCTGGGCTTGTATGTGCTTTCATGCTTGACCAGCCCTGAAATGAACCCATTCCAGAACGCGGCACGTTGATCTGGGCCGTTTTGGGCGTAAGCGGGGCACCAATCGGCGATGTCGCCGGGCACCATCTCGATCAACGGATGCCCATGGCCCTTGAGCGCCGACAACGTGGCCCGCGTCCAAAGATGTCCATCCCGCCGAAAGTCCCAACGCGCACGAGGCACTATATCCTGACGTGGGACCGGCCTGATTTCGGCGGACCCTTCCAAGACCCCGGGCTCAGCCGCCGTCAGAGGGCTGGCAAGAAACAGGCCCGTCAGGGCAAGAGTCAATATAAGAGCGTGGCAGCGCATGAGTGGGAGTCAGACCAGACAACGCCCGTGAGCACAAGGCCATCTGGTGCACCCAGCTTTCAGCGGCACAGCTCTGCGCATCCCTCGTTAGACCTTGCCCGCCTTCCTGCCCTCACCTAAAAGCATGGCGACACCACCCGAAGCGGAGCCGCCCCCATGTTGGACCTCACATACGAGACCCCGAAGCCCAAAACCATCGCGGGCGCGAAGCATGATTGGGAGCTGGTCATTGGCCTTGAGGTCCACGCGCAGGTTGCGACCAACGCCAAGCTCTTTTCGGGCGCGTCCACCCAATTCGGGGCGGAGCCCAATTCAAACGTGGCTTTCGTGGACGCGGGCATGCCAGGCATGTTGCCGGTCATCAACGAGGAGTGCGTGGCCCAAGCCGTTCGCACCGGCCTCGGGCTGAAAGCCGATATCAACCTCTACTCTGCATTCGACCGCAAAAACTACTTCTACCCGGACCTGCCCCAGGGTTACCAAATCAGCCAGCTCTACCACCCCATCGTCGGTGAAGGTGAAGTGCATGTCGACATGGAACCGGGCGTCGCTCGCACGGTCCGCATTGAACGCATCCACCTTGAGCAAGACGCCGGCAAGTCCATCCATGACATGGACCCGACCATGTCTTTCGTCGACCTCAACCGCACCGGTGTGGCGCTGATGGAAATCGTCTCCCGCCCCGACATTCGCGGGCCTGAAGAGGCCGCCGCCTACGTGAGCAAACTACGTCAGATCATGCGCTATCTCGGCACTTGTGATGGCAACATGCAAAACGGCAATCTGCGGGCCGATGTGAACGTCTCCATCTGCCTGCCTGGCGCTTACGAGAAATACCAAGAGACGCAAGATTTCTCCCATCTCGGCACCCGCTGCGAGATCAAGAACATGAACAGCTTGCGTTTCATCCAGCAAGCCATTGAAGTTGAAGCCAAACGCCAGATCGCCATCGTTGAAGCGGGCGGTGAGGTAGAGCAGGAAACCCGCCTCTACGATCCTGATAAAGGCGAGACGCGCTCCATGCGGTCGAAGGAAGAGGCGCATGATTACCGCTACTTCCCTTGCCCCGACCTGCTTCCGTTGGAAATCGAGCAAGAGTGGGTCGATGATCTGGCCTCGAAATTGCCTGAGCTGCCGGATGAAAAACGCTTGCGGTTCATGACCGACTTCAAGCTGTCGGAATATGACGCCTCTGTTCTGACCGCGGACACCGTCAACGCCGCCTATTTCGAGCAGGTCGCAGACGGCCGCGACGGAAAGCTTGCTGCAAACTGGGTGATCAACGAGCTGTTTGGTCGACTAAAGAAGGACGACGATAAGGCGATCACCGACAGCCCCGTCTCTCCTGCGCAGCTGGGTGGCATCATTGATCTGATCGCCTCAGATGCGATCTCGGGCAAGATTGCCAAGGACCTGTTCGAGATCGTCTACACCGAAGGCGGCGACCCAGCGGAAATCGTGGAAGCGCGCGGCATGAAGCAGGTCACCGATACCGGCGCGATTGAGGCTGCTGTGGACGAGATTATCGCCGCAAACGCAGATCAGGTCGCCAAGGCGAAAGAAAACCCGAAACTTGCGGGTTGGTTCGTCGGTCAGGTGATGAAAGCTACCGGCGGCAAGGCGAACCCCAAGGCGGTTAACCAGCTGGTTGCGGAAAAGCTAAAAGGCTAAGCTGCGCCGGATCGCATCCGGCGCATAAAGCCAAGCCCCGCAAGCGCCGACAGCATCAAGGCCAATCCACCTGGCAGCGGCACGACAGAGATGGAGACGTTGTCGAGCAAACCGCCCAGTGAGTTTGAACTGCCTCTTGCCGAAAAGCCCAACTCAGCTAGGCCGCTAGCGGCCACATCAAAGCCATAGTTGAACGTTGTCCATTCACGTGTGCCACCTGAGTAGCTGCTCGACACCAGCTCATCGACATAGCCGTCCAGTGTCACAGCAATCGCATTGGAACTGTTCGAGTTGACCCGCGGAGCATAGTCGAAGCTCAGATTGTAGCGGCCCGGATTCAGGTTCACATTCTGAAAGATCCGGCTGTTACGACGCGTGTCCAGCTCGACATAGTAGTTGCCATGTGATGGCGTCAGGTCCGGGTTCAATGTGCTTTTTGTCTGAAACTCGATCCCGTTTGGGTCTGAGGACCAGCCAGCTACGCCAGAAGTCCAGATACCCCAACTGCGACCCTGAGGTGTTGGAAGTTCAGAGAATACAGCCCCACGCCCATGGCCGGCAACACCTTGGCTGACCACACCCGGATCAAGCTCAAAGCTGCCATTGGTCACGACGGCTGCAGAAGCCGCGCCTGTTCCGAAAATGAGCGCTGTAGCGAGCGCAAGAGTTCTAAAGCTCACGACGAATCCCCTCGATGGTCGTCCGTTAATCAATCGCTAACTATTGCCATCCGTTTCGGTCCAAAAAACGCAATGATTTAGGCAATTCCGCCCTAGTTCAGGAAGAAGCACGGGTTTTGTCTCCATTTAGGAAACAGTAGTTATGCTGGATGATTATTATCCCATGAATGCGATCAATCGGTTGCCGGTCCAAATCTTCTCGTCACATCGTGAAATAGGACCAGAGACAAACTTTAGATGCCCAATTTCAAAGGTCCCGCTACAGTGTCGCGACGACCTTAACCGGAGCCAGTAAAATGATCGCTTATGTCACCGTCGGAGCAGATGACATCCAACTGGCCAAACGGTTTTACTCGGCGTTTTTGCCAGCCTTAGGGTATGGTTTGAAGGAAGGCCCTGAGGGCCTCAGCTATACCCTTGCAAGCAATACGAACCTGCCAGTCGCCTTGCCAGATTTCTACGTCAAACCGACCTTCGACGGAAAACCAGCCTCTGCGGGAAATGGCGCGATGGTCGCCTTCGAGGCGCAGAGCCAAAAACAGGTCCGTGACCTTCACGCGGTTGCACTGACCGCAGGCGGAACCGACGAGGGGCAGCCGGGCTTCCGTGCATCTTATGGGGTGCATTTTTATGTGAGCTATATGCGTGATCCACAAGGCAACAAGATTGCACTTTTTTCCAACAACCCGGATGAGCCCGGCCGTCCTACATAGGCCTGCCCGCACTGTCGGACGCCCCATGAAACAGACCATCTAGAACTCCCCTTGATTGCGCACCCGCATGGGTGCTACCCCAACCATCGCATTGCGAAGGGGAGCATCTGCCATGTCCAACTACGAATACCGGGTCGTCGCCGCCCCGCGCAAAGGCAAGTCGGGCAAAGGCGTCAAAGGCGGTCCTGCGAAATTTGCCAATGCAATCAGCACACTGATGAACGACATGGCCGCCGACGGCTGGGACTATTTGCGCGCAGATACGTTGCCATGCGAAGAGCGGCAGGGGCTGACGTCGAAGACGGTGAAATACCATTCGATGCTCGTGTTCCGCCGCCCTGTCGCCGAAGAGGTTACGCCCGAAGAAGAACCTCTTGCACTTGAACGTCACGACCCTGAGCCCGAGCCAGAAACGGTCAGCGAGGTCGAAGCTGACGCCGAGCCAGATACTGACGAGACTGAGCCCGAAATTGAATTTAGAAGCAAAGCGCTTGGCGGCGTGACACGAGACAACGACTAGGCTAGCCGCCTTAAGAAGCATCCCCGACGGAGATATCAAGCGCCAGCGCATGGATCCGCGCGATCAGCTCTGGCCCAATTGCCGAATGTACCGCCCGATGACGGGCCAATCGCGATTGGCCTTTGAACGCGTCCGAGACGATTTTGACGTTGAAATGGCTCTCGCCACCTTCCTGAAATCCGGCGTGCCCACGATGCGCTTCGCTGTCATCGACCACTTCCAAGAGCTGCGGCGCAAACGCGCTGGCAAGCTTTTGCTCAATTTCTTTGGCTATCCCCATCTTTTGTCCGCTTTGCCTCTTCACCTTGCTGGCAAAAACCCTAAACTCTCCTCTCCCATTACGAAAGGCATGTTCATGGCGCGCGCCCCATTTGACCCGTTCGAGTTCGATATGTCTGTGTCCTCCGACAAGAAAAAGCGTGCCCGCGGCCGCCGCGGCATGTCTGGCGCGGTAGAGACGTCACAGCGCGAATGCGAAGCGCCCGATTGCCAGGAACCCGGCCAATACCGCGCGCCGAAAAGCCCCGACGTGCTGGATGATTACTATTGGTTCTGCAAAGCGCATGCTCGTGAGTACAACCTGAAATGGAACTTCTTCGAGACACACACTCAAGAAGAGATGGAGCGGCAAATGTCTTCCGACAAAGTTTGGGAGCGTCCCACCAAGCCGATGAAAAAAGGTGAGGAACAGCGGGCTTGGTCGCGGTTGGGGATTGATGATCCGATGGCGGTACTAGGCGAGAACGCTACGCGAAATCCCGGTCGCAATGGCGGCAATGCGGGCCGCAAGCTGCCCCCCACGGAACGTCAAGCGCTCGAGATTCTCGACGGCAAACCTGATATGACCAAGAAAGACCTGCGCAAGCTCTATAAGTCGCTGATCAAAGTCCTGCACCCGGATATGAATGGCGGCAACCGCGCGGATGAGGACCAGCTGCAGCAGGTGGTCTGGGCTTGGGACCAGATCAAGGAAAGCCGCAATTTCGCTGAATAAAGCGGCAAGCGTTACCGGCCCGAGATCTCAATAATCGAGCCGGGCCCCGCGAACTCAATTACTACGTTTGGTCGCAGGGTAGAATGTGCCTTTTGGCACGGGGCTCCCCTTGCTCTTGAGTGCAAATTCAGGCATCCCGAACCCGTTACGATCAAAGGACAAGACAATGGCGGATGGCAGCATCGATCTGGGCGCGAAACCGACTGAGGAGATCTCGGTCCGCGAGGTCTTTGGAATTGACAGCGATATGAAGGTCAAGGCCTTCGCAGACCGCACCGACCGGGTCCCAGATCTCGATAGCACCTACAAGTTTGACCGCGACACCACGCTCGCGATCCTCGCTGGCTTCACCCATAATCGCCGCGTGATGATCCAAGGCTATCACGGCACCGGTAAATCCACCCATATCGAACAGGTCGCCAGCCGCCTGAATTGGCCGTGCGTGCGCGTCAACCTCGACAGCCACATCTCCCGGATCGACCTGATCGGCAAGGACGCCATCAAGCTGAAAGACGGCGTCCAGGTCACCGAATTTCAAGAAGGCATCCTGCCATGGGCCCTGCGCAATCCCACGGCCATTGTGTTCGACGAATATGACGCTGGCCGCGCCGATGTGATGTTCGTGATCCAGCGCGTGTTGGAGGTCGACGGCAAGCTGACACTGTTGGATCAGAACAAGGTGATCGAGCCACACCCTAACTTCCGCATCTTTGCGACGGCGAACACGGTGGGCTTGGGCGATACAACCGGTCTGTATCACGGCACCCAGCAAATCAACCAAGGCCAGATGGACCGCTGGTCGCTGGTCTCTACGCTGAACTACCTCAGCCATGACGCCGAAGCTGCGATCGTGCTGGCGAAGAACCCGTTTTACAACACGGAAGATGGCCGCAAGAAGGTGGGCCAGATGGTAACCGTTGCCGACCTGACCCGAACCGCCTTCATGAACGGTGACCTCTCCACCTTGATGTCGCCCCGGACTGTCATCGCATGGGCCCAGAACGCGTTGATTTTCAACGATGTAGGCTATGCGTTCCGCCTGTCCTTCTTGAACAAATGCGACGAGCTGGAACGCGAAACCGTGGCCGAGTTCTACCAACGCTGTTTCGACGAGGAGCTGCCCGAAAGCGCGGCTTCGGTGAGCCTTGGCTAGCAACAACGACAACCCCGCCGACCCTTTCAAGAAGGCGTTGGCAGAAGCCACTAAGACGCTGGCAAATGACCCTGATCTTGGGGTCAGCTACTCCGTTGACCCTCCGGGCATGACCAATGAGCAGGTGCGCTTACCGCAGGTGACGCGCCGTATGACGCGCGACGAAGTGATGCTGGCGCGTGGCACGGCCGACGCCTACGCGCTGCGCCGCCGTTTTCATAACCCCGCCACGTCGAACAAGTATCTGCCCCAAGGCAACATGGCCCGCGATCTCTATGACGCGATGGAAACCGCGCGATGCGAGGCAATGGGTGCCCGCACCATGCCCGGCACCGCCGGTAACATCGACGCCAAGATCGGTACGGAAGCAGATCGCAAGGGGTACGGGCAGATCACGGAAGCCGGACAGGCCCCTCTCTCTGTCGCGGCGGGTTATCTGATCCGGCACCTGGCCACCGGACGCGACCTGCCCCCAGCGGCTGGCAATGTGATGGGACTTTGGAAAGATTTCATCGAAGGCGCGGCGGGTGGTACGCTGGACAACTTGCAAGATGTCCTGTCTGACCAGCAGGCCTTTGCCAAGTTTGCCCGCCAGATCATTGAAGACCTCGGCTATGGCGACCAGTTGGGCGACGACCCTGACGACATCAACGAAGATCAGGAAGACGAAGCCAGCCAAGACGAGGATCAGGCGGACCAGGACGATCAGTCCAACGCCGACAAGGAAGACAATTCCGAGGATGCCGACGCTTCTGCCGAGCAGTCGCAGGAAGAGCAGGAAGATGCTTCCCAAGCCACCGTGCAGCTTGATGACATGGCCGATGCCGAAATGGGTGATGAGGCTGAAATGCCTGAAGGTGAGGCTCCCATGGACCCGCCGCCGCCCGCTCCGCATTCCGAGGCCGATGCGAATTACATCGTCTACGCTACTGAATTTGATGAGGAAATCAAAGCCGAAGACTTGGCAGAACCCGCTGAGTTGGAGCGGTTGCGCGCCTATCTCGACCAGCAACTGGAACCTTTGAAAGGTGCCGTTTCGAGGTTGGCCAATAAGTTGCAGCGCCGCCTTCAGGCACAGCAAAACCGGTCATGGGAGTTTGATCTCGAGGAAGGCATTCTGGACGCAGGCCGCCTTGCCCGCGTGATTGTCAGCCCCACGACACCGCTCTCGTTCAAGGTCGAGAAAGATACAGAGTTCAGAGACACTTGCGTCACGCTCTTGTTGGATAATTCAGGCTCCATGCGCGGTCGTCCGATCTCCATCGCGGCCATTTGCGCCGATGTTCTGGCGCGCACTTTAGAGCGCTGTCAGGTCAAAACGGAAATCCTGGGCTTCACGACCCGCGCGTGGAAGGGCGGTCAAAGCCGCGAGAATTGGCTCAATGATGGTCGTCCGCAACAGCCCGGTCGCCTCAACGATCTGCGCCATATCATTTACAAGTCCGCCGACGCACCCTGGCGTCGGGCGCGCCCAAATCTGGGTCTGATGATGAAAGAGGGCTTGCTCAAAGAGAACATTGACGGCGAGGCCCTCGAGTGGGCGCATAGACGCATGATAGGCCGTCCTGAGAGCCGCAAGATACTTATGGTGATCTCGGACGGGGCGCCGGTGGACGATTCAACTCTGTCCGTTAACCCCGCGAATTACCTTGAAAAACACCTTCGTGACGTCATCGCTATGGTCGAGAAACGCAAAGCAGTGGAATTGATCGCCGTGGGCATCGGACATGATGTGACGCGCTACTATGACAGGGCGGTCACAATTACAGATGTCGAACAATTGGCGGGCGCGATGACCGAACAGCTGGCCGCGCTCTTTGACAGCGACCCGCGTGCGCGCGCCCGTGTGATGGGCATGAAGCGCGCGGGTTAAGCCGGAAGCGAAACGCAAAATGAAAGCGGGCCAGACGATGAAAACTGGCCCGCTTCGGCGTTTTAACGTCCTGCTTCGAGGGTCAGGACGGGGTAAAGACGCCGTTAGAATGCAAAGGTAATGGACGCCCCGATCCGGTCTGCGTCAAACGTCGCGCCTGCGGCGTCCGTGCGTTCACCGCGGATGTACTCAGCAGCAATCGTCAGGTTGTCCACCGGCGTGTAGAACGCGTTCAAATACACGGTTTCGAGATCGGTGAATGTCGCACCCGTGCCCGTCGTGGTCACAAGATCGTAGCTCTCGTTACCGTAGCCAACGCCAAGCGACAGCTTGTCCGACACGCTTTGCGTGAAAGCCAAAGTGAACCCGGTAGCATCATTTTCAACGCCGCCGACAGATTGTGCGCCGCCGCCAATGAGCAGGTTCCCAATCCCCTGCCCTGTTACGTAGGTCGCAGCAAACTCGCCACCTTGCCACGGGGTCACGGCGCCAGAGATGGTGACCGCGTTGGTGTCAAGCTCCACGCCACCGGCGTCAAACGTGCCAACAAGACCTGCAATTCTCGCGGAGTACTTCTCCGCCTGGTAAGAGGCCGCCGCTGTCAGGACCGGATCGCTTGAGTCGCCAACGGATTCCTCAATCGAAGCCGAAAAGGTCAGCTCATCGCTCACGCTATGCGTATACCGAATTTGCGGCACGCGGGCGAAGGTGATGCCGACGGGTCCGTTGAAATCTGCGGTCCGTGGATAGTGTTGCAACGGCATGAAGTTCGTCCAGAACTGACCGAATAGCCAAGCGTCCCCAATGGTCACGTTGGCATGACGCAAACGCAGGTTCGGAGAGGTCGTTTCGTCCGACCCGCTAAACAGGTCAAACTCCAGCTGTGTTCCAATCTCGCCAATATCAGTCTGCGTCTTGCTTCTAACGCCAAGCCGCGACACCCGCACACTTGTGCCAAATTCGCCATCGGTATCGAAAGCCGGATCACCGATCCGCGAAGTACGGGTCAGATCACCCTGGTCCGTGTCGAAGTCATAAAACGCCTCGAACCGTGCAAAGCCGTAGATCTGGATTTCAGTATTTGCGGTGACGTTAAACTTCAGTCGTGAGCTTTCTGCGTCTTGTGCCTCAAGCCCGGCGACACGGGCCTCGAGTTGTTCAAAGCGCGTCTGATTGTCCTGCGCGGCTGCGGTCCCAACCATGCCAGCCAGTAAAGCTGGGATGGCAACAGTACCGGTAATGTATCGTCTCATCTCTTACACTCCTCCGTTGCGATGCCGCGGCCTGCGACATTTTTTCACAGTCCGGCTGAACGCGTGGCAAAAGCAAAACGCGACGCATCACCTTTCCAAGACTGTCCGTGAGCCATTGAGATGGATTGATGTCACGTGTGATCGGTGCAGGATCAGAAACCACGGAAAACGCACTGTTTTTCTAGCGAACCCGGATCACAGATCGCAGAGCGCACACCGACGCGTGAGCCACCTCATCCGCGAGGGACCCCACTTAGGATGCGCTTTGGCCAGACATTCTAACGCATCTTGGTGATTGCATCTGTGTGGGTCGACGACTCAGCAATCGTGCGCGCACACACCCACGTCGAAGGCTTGCGCAAGAATGCGTTCCGCTGCAACGTCGCAAACATGAGTTTTCAGACATATACCAAGACGACTTCGCCCGCCGACGGTCCGGTCCGGCTCAAGGCCTTGCGCGCACAAATGCAGCAGGATGGCTTGGATGGCTTCATCATACCCCGCGCTGACGCGCATCAGGGTGAGTACGTCGCCGAGTGCGACAACCGGCTCGCCTGGCTGACCGGCTTCACCGGGTCGGCGGGGTTCTGCATCGCGCTCGTAGAAACTGCAGGCGTTTTCATCGATGGCCGATACCGATTGCAGGTCAAAGAGCAGGTCGACACTGCCCATTTTGCACCCGTGCATTGGCCAGAGACCAAACCCGCCCAGTGGCTCAAATCTCAACTGAAGTCAGGCATTATCGGCTTTGACCCTTGGCTCTTTACCAAAGGCCAGATTGACGAGATCGAACGCGGATTGGATGGCTCTGAAATCAAACTGCGTGCCACTGAGAATCTAATTGATGCCATTTGGGAGGGCCAACCCGCCCCGCCCCAGGGGGGAGCGGAAGCGCATCCGCTGGAATTGTCTGGCGAAAGCTCGACAGAAAAACGCAAACGCATTGCCCAACTGCTGAAAGACACAGGCCACTCTGCAGCCGTGCTTACTTTGCCCGACTCGATTTGCTGGTTGCTGAACATCCGAGGCTCCGACATTCCACGCATTCCCATCGTGCAGTGTTTTGCCATCTTCCACGACACGGGCCAGACCGACCTCTTCATAGACCGTGCCAAGGTGGCGCACATGCCAGCGGACCCGGACATCACTGAGCATGATCCCGGCGCATTTGCAGAGGTCCTTGGGAGGCTCACCGGTACAGTCCGCGTCGATCCGCAAACCGCCCCGCTCGCAGTCAGCCATGCGCTGAGCTCCGCAGATATTGCCTATGCCGATGACCCTTGCATCCTGCCGAAGGCCTGCAAAAATGAAACAGAGATTGCAGGCACCAGACAGGCCCATATGCGTGACGCGCAAGCCATGGTCCGCTTTCTGGCTTGGCTCGACGCACAAGCTCCCGGCAGCTTTACCGAGATTGACGTGGCCACCACCCTCGAAGGTTTCCGAGCCCAGACCAACGCGCTGCGCGATATCAGCTTTGAGACCATTTCAGGCGCAGGCCCAAACGGCGCGATTGTCCATTACCGCGTGACGGAAGAGACCAACCGCGTTGTCGAAGACGGCGACCTGATGCTGGTCGACTCGGGCGGACAATATGTCGACGGCACAACCGACATCACCCGTACCATCGCCATTGGCCAACCCACAGACGAGCAACGCAAGTGCTTCACGTTGGTGTTGCAGGGCATGATCGCGGTGTCGCTGGCGCGCTTCCCGCGCGGCCTCGCCGGTCGAGACCTTGACGCGTTGGCGCGTGCGCCCCTCTGGCGGCACGGATATGACTATGACCATGGCACCGGCCACGGCGTTGGGGTATATCTCTCTGTCCACGAAGGCCCGCAACGCATCAGCCGTATCTCGGAAGTGCCATTGAAGGCAGGCATGATTTTGTCCAACGAGCCCGGCTATTACCGCGAAGGCGCGTTTGGCATTCGCATCGAAAACCTGATCGTGGTTCAACCCGCACCTGATCTCGGCGACAACCGAGATCATCTCAGCTTTGAGACACTGACATGGGTCCCTATTGATCGCCGCCTAATCATGACCGAGCTGCTCAGCCCTGAAGAACGTGCCTGGATCGACACCTATCATGCAGAGATCGCCCGCCGGCTCGATGTCAGCGGGGCCGAGCAAGACTGGCTTACTGCCGCGACCGCACCTCTTTAAGCGCGCTGCGCCGCACACGTCGCCTGCGGCATCTGCGTCCTTGTCACCGGGGTCACAAACCTGTCATGTTGTGCGTCTAATTCAGCCGACAGACGAAGAAGAGGCCGCTGCCATGTCCGACCACATCAAATTGACTGCCCTCACCGGGACGTATTCTATCCGCGCCGCCGGTGCCGTTCTGGGTGAAAGCGCCAATGTGATCGAACTGCGGGAAGGTGACTATGCGCCCGTGCTCTACGTTCCACGCGCAGATCTTGCCATGGCGTTTTTCGACAAAACCGCAACGTCCACGCATTGCCCGCATAAAGGCGATGCCAGCTATTACACACTACAAGCCAAGAGCGGGCCGATCTCAGATGCGGCATGGTCCTATGAGACCCCCAAAGCCGGTCTAGAGCAAATCGCCGGCCACCTTGCCTTCTATCCTGAGAAAGTCACTGTCGAGGCGACCTGACCTCATGGATCAGGAATGCTCTTCCGCCGCAGTCGCCGCCAACGCCCGGTTATATTGCCGTAGCGCATCCATCTGAAAAAGCGCACCCAGCACGGTGGGCGGTTCTCCTTCCGCGCCCAAAGTAACGACAGGCAAGAACGGTTCGTTCGTCTCTTCAAAGATTGGCATGGCGTCCTCCAACGTGGCGTTGGGGTCAATAAAGTAACCAGCTTCAATCGCCTGCCAAATGGCGTCATCCGTCGCGGCCTTAGGATGGTCGGGCTTGCGCATCACGTTGTTGACCCTAAACATCGAAAGCAAATAGGCCTGTGGGCCCGCCGCCAAATGCACGCCACGCCGCTCCAATTGGGTCAGGAAGAAGGACCGGTCCACCATCCGGCTCGAGAGCGCTGATGACAGGGAAACCGCCACCATCACTGCGAGGCCTGTCTGCCAGTCACCG
This sequence comes from uncultured Litoreibacter sp., assembly GCA_947494645.1. Lineage (GTDB taxonomy): Bacteria > Pseudomonadota > Alphaproteobacteria > Rhodobacterales > Rhodobacteraceae > Litoreibacter. The sequence goes on along the minus strand of CANLVO010000001.1, from coordinate 645,252 downwards.
GTCAGCTCAAAAACGATCAAGGTGGTTGATATCGGCGCGCCCAGAACCGCAGCTGCAACGGCTCCCATGCCCGCCAAGGCGTACAAGGTCTCCGCGCCGGAGACATTGGGAAAAAGCCCGGTTGCAATCATCCCAAAGGACAGCCCCGTCAACGCGCCCACCATCAAGGAGGGCGAGAACACCCCGCCCCCCATCCGTCCAGCCATGGTCACCGCAACCGCGATAACTTTTAGGACCGTGAACACCACCGCCTCGTATAACAACAACTCACCTGTCAGCGCGGCTGAGGTCGTACCGTACCCAACACCGATGATATGCGGAAAGAAGATCGCCAAGGCACCCAGGACCAGACCTGCCGCTGCAGGCCGCAACCAGCGCGGCAAGCCAGTGGCATTCTGAAACGCGGTACCCATCGTGTCGGCCCAAAAGATCAACCGCATCATCACGACAGCGACGAGCCCACATAACAGCCCCAGTATCAAAAAGGCGGGCAGCTCTTGGTAAAAGCTTAGCGCAGATCCGGCGGGCAGTGAGAACTCGGTTACGTCGCCAAAGGTCAAACGGCTGATCACGGTGCCTGCAGCGCTCGCAATCACAATCGGCGCGAACGCATGTACCGCGAAATGGCGCAGCACGACCTCCAGCGCGAACAACGCCCCCGCAATTGGTGCGTTAAAACTCGCGGAAACGGCGGCGGCCACCGCGCAGCCCAACAGATCCCGTCCTGTAATGCCGTCAGCTTTCAACACCCCAGACACCCAGCTTGATATCACGGCGGCAAGGTGCACGACCGGCCCCTCCCGCCCTGTCGAGCCGCCCGTTGACAAGGTGATCATCGACGCAAAGGCAGAGGCCAGCCCGGAACGTATGCCAACCCGGCCGTTCTTCATTGCCGCACCTTCGATCACATCGGCCACAGACCGCGCCCGCCCGTCCGGGGTGAAGAGATGCAGCACGATGCCAGTCAGCAAACCACCGGCCACAGGTATGAGCAGGATGAAGTACCATTCCACATCCGCCACAAATTCTTGCAGGCTGCGCACGTCTTTGGCGTCGTAGACCACGCCCTGCAACCACTCAATGGCGATCCGAAAACCTACAGCAGCGCCGCCCGCGGCGATGCCAACCATCAGCGCAATAAACCAGAATTGCAGTTTGGAAGGTCCGCGATGCCGCAGCACCAGCCAGCCCGTTTTGCAGGACTGCACCACGTCGCCAATCTGGCCCGCGATCATCGACTTTTCCGGCTCGGCCATACCCGCCTCGCGCTTTCCCTGAGAGGCCGGCTGGCCTAAACTCCCTGAAATTTCGCACAAGGCCGACACATGACCATCGAACACGCCATATCAGAGCTACAATCCCTCTTAGGCGAAAGGCTGGCGACCTCCAAGTCCGATCGCGACATTCATGGCCGCTCAGAAGTGTATTACGCCCCGATGCCCCCCGATGCCGTCGCTTACCCCGAAACGACCGAAGAGGTCAGTGCTTTGGTCAAGATCTGTGCCAAGCATGACTGCCCCGTGATCCCATGGGGCACGGGCACCTCGCTTGAGGGCCACGCGCTCGCGCTCAAAGGCGGGGTCACGGTGGATTTCTCCCGCATGGCGGCAATGGTGGAGGTGAACGCCGAAGACATGGACGTCCGCGTGCAACCCGGCATCACCCGCATGGCGTTGAATGAAGAGCTCCGCGCCACAGGGCTGTTTTTCCCAGTGGATCCCGGTGCCAACGCGTCTATCGGCGGCATGGCCGCCACCCGGGCTTCTGGCACCACGACGGTCCGCTACGGGACCATGGCCGACAATGTCATGGGCCTTGAGGTGGTGCTGGCCGATGGCCGCATCATCCGTACCGGGTCACGCGCACGCAAAACCTCTGCCGGCTATGATCTGACGCATCTCTTTGTAGGCTCGGAAGGCACGCTCGGTCTGATCACCGAGTTGACGCTAAAACTGCAAGGTCAGCCCGAAGCCATTTCCGCCGGCATCTGTGCCTTCCCCGACATGAACAGCGCCGTGAATTGCGTGATGGAAACCATCCAAATGGGCCTCCCCATGGCCCGGATCGAGTTCGTAGACGCGGCCACCACTGAGGCCTTCAACGCCTATTCCGGCCGCTCCATGCCTGCGCTGCCGCATCTGCTGATTGAATTTAACGGCTCGCCTGCTGCAGTCGCTGAAGACGCCAATCGGTTCGGCGAGATCGTCGCAGATCACGGTGGTGCTGACTTCGAATGGGCCACCAAGCCCGAAGATCGCACCGCGCTCTGGCAGCTGCGCCATGACGGCTATTATGCCATCCTGGCCTCCCGCAAGGGGTGCACCGCTATGTCCACTGACATTTGCGTGCCCATCTCGCGCTTGGCAGAGGCCGTCACCCAGACCCAGGCTGACATCGCAGACAGCTTCATCCCCGGCCCCATCTTGGGCCATGTCGGGGACGGCAATTTCCACGCCATCTTGATGATGGACCCAGACAAACCCGAAGAACTGACAGAAGCAAAGCGCCTCGCAGACCGCATGGTCGACCGCGCGCTCAAGATGGGCGGAACGGTGACAGGCGAGCACGGCGTTGGCATGGGCAAGATGAAATACATGACCCGCGAACACGGCGACGCATGGGGCGTCATGGCCGACATCAAACGCAGCTTTGACCCACAAAACATTCTGAACCCCGGCAAAATGGTGCAGGTCAACTAACCCCTTCGCCAAGGGCCCCGCGTCTCCATTTGGTTTGAAAATACTCTCGCCGAAGGCATCCCGCCCTATCGACCCAGCAAGGCCCGTGCTGCTTCTCGTGCCGCATCCGTCACCGTGTCGCCCGAGACCATACGTGCGATCTCGTCCACACGCGCATCCGCATCAAGCGGCACCACAGTCGACAGCGTCACCTCATCCTGCACTGATTTCTGCACGCGCCAATGATGACCACCCAAGGCTGCCACTTGCGGGGAATGCGTCACAACCAGAACCTGCCCGCCCTGCGCCAAAGCCCCCAACCTGCGGCCCACTGCATCTGCGGTCGCCCCGCCGACGCCTCGGTCAATCTCGTCGAAAATCATCGTCACATCACCGCTGGTACCTGTCAGGCACACTTTTAGTGCCAAAAGAAAGCGCGACAGCTCGCCACCCGAGGCGATCTTGTTGAGCGGCCCTGCCGGGGTGCCCGGGTTCGTCGCTACAGTGAACGCCACCATGTCATGGCCCTCGGGCCCGTAGGCCTCGTCGGTGATCTCGGTGCGAAACACCGCACGTTCCATCTTCAGCGGTGCCAACTCTTCCATCATCGCCGCGTCCAGCCGTATAGCGGCTTCGGTCCGAGCCTCCCGCAAAGCATCGGCCTCAACGCCGTAGGCTTCCTCAGCGGCGGCCACCGCTTGTTCCAGCCCCTCAATCTCCGCCGCGCCGCCATCCAACGCGTCCAGCCGGGCACGGTATTGTATTGCCAGCTCAGTCAATTCATCCGGCATCACGTCATGTTTGCGCGCCAGTGCGCGGATCGCAAAGAGCCGCTCCTCCACCCGCTCCAACTCGAACGGGTCAAAAGACACTGCGTCCAATGCAGCCTCCACGCCCTGTGTGGCCTCTCCCAACTCATTCATTGCCCGCTCTAATGCGGCCAGAGGGGCGTTTAAGTGCCCGTCAGCCTTGTCGGCCACACCGTCCAGCCAGCGGGCGGCATCAATGGCCATACCTTCCGCGCCTGACGCGCCAAGCGCTTGTAATCCCTTGTTAATATCTTCTCGAATACGCTCACCCGCCTGCATGGTTCGGCGTCTTGTGTCCAGTTCCGGTTCTTCGCCCGCTTCCGGCGACAACGCGTCCAGTTCTTCAACAGAATGACGCAGGAAATCCTCTTCCGCGCCCATCTTTGCCAAAGCCGCCTCTGCGGCCTGCAACGCTTTTCGCGCCGCGGTCATCGCCTGCCAAGCCGCGCGCACCGGTCCCAAGTCCGTACCCGCAAACTGGTCGAGCAACATGCGATGGGCACGAGGGTTCAAAAGCCCGCGGTCATCATGCTGCCCATGCAATTCGACCAGCGCATCCGAGAGCGCCCGCAACACCTCGCCACTGGCGCGGCGGTCATTGATCCAAGCCTGTTTGCGGCCGTCCGGATGGTTCACCCTCCGCAGGATAAGCTCGCCCTCAGCCTCAAATCCGGCGTCGCTCAGAACGGCCCGGGCCGGGTGATCCCTGGCAAGGTCAAACACAGCCGTAACCTCGCCCTTTTCTGCGCCCGCGCGCACCAGTTCCGCACGGCCGCGCCACCCCAGCACGAACCCAAGGGAATCCAGCAGGATCGACTTGCCCGCACCTGTTTCTCCAGTCAGCACATTCAGCCCGGGCTGAAACTCAAGCACCAGTCGATCGATGATCAGCATGTCGGAAATATCTAGGGATCGCAGCATGTTACACCCACCCCCTAAGTGGTTCGGGCCGCAGTTGGCGCGGGGCTCACCCCGCCACCCTCACAGCCACTTGCCGCGGATAACCTGCCGGTAAATGTCGACCAACCAACCGGTCCCTTTAGGGGCAGGTTTTAGCCCACGCCCGGCCAGCAGATCAAAGCTATCCTGATAGAAGTCGTTCGATTGGTAGTTATGCCCCAGAATGGCAGCCGCTGTCTGAGCTTCGTCCGTCAGACCCAGCGACAGATAACTTTCCACCAGCCGGTGCAATGCCTCTGCGGTATGGGTCGTGGTCTGAAACTCTTCAACCACAACGCGGAACCGGTTGATCCCGGCGGAATAGTGCCCCCGCTTGAGGTAGTAACGGCCAATCTCCATCTCCTTGCCCGCCAGATGGTCAAAGGCGAGGTCAAATTTCAGGATGGAAGAGCGCGCATATTCACTATCTGGGTAGCGTTCGATCACCGTGCGCAGCGCCTGCAATGCCTGAAAGGTCAGCCCTTGGTCGCGGCCCACCTGATCGATCTGGTCGTAATAGCTGATGGCCAGCAAATACTGGGCATAAGGCGTGTCTTCGTCAGCCGGGTAGAAATCAAGGAACCGCTGCGCCGCCGCACGCGACTGCTCGTATTCGCGGTCCGAATGGTAGGCAAAGGCCTGCATGATCAGCGCCCGCTTGGCCCATTCGGAGTAGGGATAGAGCCGCTCTACCTCACCAAACAGGCGCACCGCGTCGTCCACATCGCCCTTGGACAATTCGGCCTCGCCACGGCGGTAAATCTCGTCAGCGGTAAAGCTTTCCAACGGCACTTCTGGCTCGCCAACAAAGAAGTTTGACAAGAAACCGCCGCGCTCGCGATCGCGGGTTCCGCATGCGGAAACGCCTGCTACAAGCACCAGCATGATCGCTGTTTTGATCAAAGACCTGTTCGGCATATCAGCCCGCCAACCCTGCACTTTTTGTCCACCATAGCTAGGCTTGGTCGGACCCTTCGCATAGCTCTAACACATGTGTTGGGAAGGCAAAACGTCTTTGGTGCGGTTTTTGAAAAACAAAAACGTGCTGAACCTGTGCAGACCGATCAGGCGACCAGTGCAAGATCCGCTTGCTTGACGCCAACACCTGGCAAACGGCTCAGTTGCTCATGCGTGCAATTTACCAGACGATACGCCGACGGTGTGGAAAAAAGCTCTCGCAACAACATGTTAGTCATTGCGTGGCCTGCCCGAATACCAGTGTAACGACCCAGAATTGGAGCCCCCGCCAAAGACAAGTCACCCAGTGCATCGAGCATCTTGTGGCGCACCGCTTCGTCGTCGTGACGCAAGCCACCAGGGCTCAGCACTGCGTCACCGTCGACGACAACCGCGTTTTCATAAGTGCCGCCCAGCGCAAGGCCGTTGGCATGCATCATGTCGATGTCGGATTTGCGGCAGAACGTGCGGCTGTCGGACAGCTCGCGCACGAATGTGCCGTTGGCCATGTTCAGCGTCTTTGATTGTGCGCCAATAGCCGCATCCTCAAAATCAATCTCGAAAGCGATTTCCAACGAACCCGCGGGCGACAACGTTGCGACCGCGCCGTGCAGCTCGACACTGACGGGCTCCAGCACTTCGATGGCATAAAGAGGGGCGTCTTGCAACTTAACGCCAGTCTCGACAAAGGCGCGTACAAACTCACCGGCAGCGCCGTCCATGATAGGCACTTCCGGGCCGTCGATTTCGATCAACGCGTTGCGCACACCGCAGCCCACCAAAGCGGCCATGATATGTTCGATTGTTGTGACATCAGTTCCGGCCGCATTAACGATACGGGTGCACAGAGGTTTGTGCTCGACCGCGTCGTAAAGCGCAGGGATCATCGGGTCGGCGTCGGTCACGTCGACGCGTTTGAACCAGATGCCGTGGTTTTCGCCTGCCGGGCGAACCGTCATGATCACCGGGACGCCGGAATGCAATCCGACACCCTCAAAGGTGACTGCAGTGTTCAAGGTCGCTTGCACGGTGGTGCCTCCTTGGGAAGCGGCAGGGTTCACAGTTCGTCGTCAGCGGACATAGCTGTCCGTTGATGGGAAAATAGGGAGGGCACCTGCATCTCTCAACTCACTCTTTATGTCCGTTTGCAACATAGCTGTAATATTCGGCATAATTCATTATGCAGTCGCAGCAAGTCATTGAACTGAAACGAAAAAGGCCGGGGCATGCCCGGCCTCTGACGTTACGTCCGATGTGTTTGGATCAGTTCGCCTGACGGCGCAGGAAGGCAGGAATCTCAATCTTTTCCTGCTCTGGATCGACTTCCGCGGAAGGCTGGATCGTGTTGACCTGAGGCTGCTGACGCGCTGGTTGAGGCGTTTCTTCCGCCGCTCCGGTCATCCGACCGATCAGCGAATTGATGCCAAACCGGGGTTTCTCACCCGCTGGCGCTGCTTGCTGCGGCGCAGGCGCAGCAGGAGCCGTTGTTGCAGGTTGACGGCTGACCGCGGCGCGCAAACGCTCCATAGCTTCCGGGGTCGGCGTACCTGGAGCGCCCGGCGTGCCAGGCTGTGGCGCCACAAATGCAGCAGGTTGCTGCTCGGTCACGATGGTCGGCGCAGGCTCAGGGGTCGGCTGATACACAGGCTCTGGCAAACCGTCTTGTGGGAGGTGGTCGGCAGCACTCGGTGCCGGGGCATACCCACGGGCTTGCAAAGGTGCGGGTTGCTGTGGCGCAGGTTGCGGCGAGGGCGCAGCCGCCCCTTCGAACAATCCTGGCTCTTCCACCACGGGTGCTTCTGCGGCTATCGCGGGTGCTTCTTCCACCGGTGCCTCAACGGTGCGATCCTGCGTCAGAGGTGCGGCCAGCGACCGGCGCGGCACGGGTTGGGCCAGCAGCTCTTCGGAGGCTTCGATACCTGTCGCAACAACAGAGACGCGCATTTTGCCGTCCATATCTGTGTCGAGGGTCGAGCCCACAATGATATTCGCCTCTGGGTCAACCTCTTCGCGGATGCGGTTCGCCGCTTCGTCCAGTTCGAACAGTGTCAGATCGTGGCTGCCGGTGATGTTGATCAGTACACCTTTCGCGCCACGCAGTGAAATCTCGTCCAGCAGCGGGTTGGCAATGGCTTTTTCCGCCGCCTGGATCGCGCGATCTTCGCCATCAGCCTCACCGGTACCCATCATAGCCTTGCCCATCTCGTCCATGACGGCACGCACGTCTGCAAAGTCGAGGTTGATCAAGCCAGGACGGACCATCAGGTCGGTGACGCCTTTGACACCTTGGTACAGCACGTCATCCGCCATCGAAAACGCCTCGGTGAAGGTGGTTTTCTCGTTGGCCAGACGGAACAGGTTCTGGTTCGGGATGATAATCAGCGTGTCGACAACTTTCTGAAGCGCATCAATGCCTTCGTCGGCTTGCTTCATGCGCTTGCCGCCCTCGAACTGGAACGGTTTGGTGACGACGCCCACGGTCAGAACACCCAACTCGCGCGCAGCTTGCGCGATGATCGGGGCAGCGCCAGTGCCGGTCCCGCCACCCATGCCGGCGGTGATAAAGCACATATGCGCGCCGGCCAGATGGTCGACGATCTCTTCGATGGTTTCCTCAGCGGCAGAGGCGCCTACGGTAGGCCGTGCACCAGCCCCCAGACCTTCGGTGGCTTTCACACCCATCTGAATTTTCGCCTGAGCCTTGGAATGCTGCAGCGCTTGAGCGTCCGTATTTGCGGTGACGAACTCTACCCCTTCAAGCTCCTTGTCGATCATGTTGTTGACCGCGTTGCCGCCTGCCCCGCCGACACCGAAAACGGTGATGCGTGGTTTCAATTCTGGTTGCTCGGGGATCCGAAGGTTGAGTGTCATGAGTGTGTCCGCCTGTCTGTACTTGAAAGTGCACTGAAATGGGCCTTTGGCCCTTATAGTTTTGCCTCTTTGCCGATGATCCTACCGAGAGTCGCACGTGGCGTCACGTGGAAAAAGGCAATTATGCCACAAAATCTGGGGAAAACTCGCCGGGGATCAGCGGCATATTGCCAAATCAGGCAAATATGGCAGTCGGCTGATGTCCTACCACTATCCCTATGCACAATAATTCTGGCCCCGCCGACGCTTTGCGCAGTACTGCAGGGTTTCATCTTGGCACAAATACCTGCGCCGCAGGCACCGCGGGGGACGCAGTCCCGCGCAATCATGATGCCGCGCGTTAGCGCGACATTTTTCTCAAAATTCTACCAGTTGTCCTTGAACCACTTTACCGCCCGTTTCAGGGATCGCGCGGGGTAGCTGTCCACAGGTACGTCGAAATCCCACCACTCATCTTGCGGATGAGCGGCGAACAAACAGGTTCCAACGGCGGCGGCAAAGCTTGGCCCCGTTACCGACTGCGGCAGGCCCTGGACCCGCAAAGGTCGTCCCAGCCGCACCTGCTGTCCCAGAATTTTCGTGGCCAGCCCGTCAAGGCCCGGCAATTGCGAGGCCCCGCCCGTCAGCACGATCCGCTGCGATGGCAAATGCTCGAACCCGGCCGCGTCCAGACGCACGCGCACCTCTTCCAGAATTTCTTCCATCCGAGGCCGCATCACGCCGATCACCTCGGCGCGCGAGACCGTGCGACGGTCATGCTCCCAATCCCCGGTATCAGACGACAGATCAATCATCTCGCGGTCATCCATACCGGTTGCAACAACGCCGCCATAGAAGGTCTTGATCCGCTCCGCTGTCGGCATGGGCACTTGCAGACCTTGCGAGATATCCGAGGTCACGTGATCCCCGCCCATCCGCACCGTATCGGCATAAATCATGTGCTTCTTGATAAAGATCGAAATGCCGGTCGAGCCGCCACCCAGATCAATGCACGCAGCGCCCAGTTCCTGCTCATCCTCGACCAGCGAGGAAATCCCGGCCGCATAAGCCGAAGACGCAATCCCTGCGACGTCCAGATCGCACCGTTTGATGCAGTAAAGCAGGTTCTCAATCGGCGTGCGGTCCACGGTCAGCATGTGCAGATCCGTCGACAAGGCATTGCCCGCCTGCCCTCGCGGATCGCCAAGTCCCGAGCGGTGATCCACCGCAAAATTCACAGGCTGTGCGTGCAGAACTTCCCGCTCGCCACCATAATCCGGCAAGTCACAGCTCGCGAGCGCCCGCGCCACGCAGTTCTCGCTGACCTGACCGTCCTGCAGCTCCACCGACCCTGTCACGCCATAGGACCGCGGCTTTGCCCCGGAGAAACAGGCAATCACGTGATCAACGCGCACATTCGCCATTTTTTGAGCTGCTTGTACTGCCGTACGAATGGCGCGCTCGGTCTCGTGCATCGTCTCGATCTCGCCAAAGCGTACGCCACGCGACCGCGTGGTCGCAGCACCGATCACACGAAATGCCGATTGCCCCGCCATCGAGCCAATGCCCTCGGCGTCGCGAAACCGCTCCGGCCCGTCAAAACGCAACACAAAACACGCGATCTTGGCAGAGCCCACGTCCAGCACCGCAATCACGCCGCGCTGAATGGCCGCCTGCCGCTTGTTCCGCATTGCCCGTTGTGTTTGGTAAAGATCGCTCATTCGTCCGTATTCCCTTTGATCTCAATGCCTTTGAGTATGCGCATGTCGTCCAAGGCACCCTCCGTTAGCCGCACCGTTGGCCTGTCGCCGTTTCGAATATCCACCCGCGCAATATCGCGCGCCAAAAGGTCCTGCGCCTCGTTCAGCGCAATCACCCTGTCCAATGCCGGGCCTGCGCCGTTTTGCGGCAGCATGATCCGCTGGTCGCGGTCCATCACCAGGTCCCAACGTAATTCGCTGATCCGCACCAGACCCTGCACACGCCCACCAATCGGCTCTGCTGCCTCCAGCAAAGCCAGCGCTTCCGGCACAGCCGCATTCGCGCCCTCGCCTGCAATGATAGGGAGGTCAGGCCGCTCTGATCGCACTGCGATCTGCGCCACGCGGTGCCCCATATCATCGAGCAATTCCAACCCATCCGGCCCGCGCCAGATGATGGCTGGCACACGTTCTTCCACGGTCACTTGCAACACACCGCCAGCACGCACTCGTAGGTCCACGCGCTCAACCGCGTCGAGGCTCTCGACCTGCGCACGCATGGCCTCCAGGTCCAGATCAAAGCTGGAGACCGGCAGGTCCACCGGCATCACTTCGCGAATATGGCCATCAAGTATGTCTGACGCGCCGTCGACTGCCATCACCTTGACCATGAATTCGGGCCGGGTCTCGATGGACGCCCTCGCCTCCACCATCCAATCGGCAATCGCCTGCTGGCGCGCGTCGTCGCCGAAATACCAAATGCCAGCGGCGACAGCGAGACCAAGCGGGGCGCCCGTGCGCACCAGTCGCCGGAACCCCGGACGCAGCCAAAGCCGCTCTGCGCGGTAGGCCCATTTGCTCGGCGCCGGGTCACGCTTCAATGTCGGAGTTCGCTTCACCGCCCGCATGACGCATCCTCCACCAACCAAGCGCAGAGCGCGCCCATGCTCATCCCTGCCACCTGCGCCTGTTCCGGCGTCAGAGAAGTGCCGGTCATGCCCGGCTGGGTGTTGGTCTCAAGCAGCACAAGGCCCGCGGCACCCTTGCTGTCATCCCACCGAAAATCCGTGCGTGACACGCCTTTGCAGCCCAGCGCCTGATGCGCGGTCACAGCATGGTCGAAACACAGCTGGCGAATATCTGCGGGCACGTCCGCCGGCACCACATGGCGCGAGCCGCCTTCAGCGTATTTCGCCTCGTAATCATACCAGCCATCGGTCAGGATATCAGTCAGCTCCAACGGACGATCGCCCAGCACAGAGACCGTCAATTCGCGCCCCGGCACAAACGCCTCGACCATCACTGTCTGCGGCATGTCATCCGCCAATTGCGCGGGACCGTTGGCACCATCGCTGACCAGATACACCCCGACTGAAGAGCCTTCATTGTAGGGCTTCACCACATAAGGCGCGGCCATCACGTGGCCCGCCATCACATCGCCCTTGTCAGCCAGCACGCTGTCGGCGACCGGCAGATTGTGCAACCGGTACACCTCCTTGGTGCGCTCCTTGTCCATCGCCAGAGCAGAGGCCAACACACCCGAATGTGTGTACGGGATTTCCATCCATTCAAGCAGGCCTTGGACGCAGCCATCTTCGCCCCAGCGACCATGCAAGGCATTGAAACAACAATCCGGAGAGATCTCGGTCAGACGCGCGGCAAGGTCCGGACCCGCGTCCAGCTCAACCACTTCATAACCCTCGTTCCGCAAAGCTGCGGCGCATGCACGCCCCGTTGACAAAGACACCTCGCGCTCAGCCGAGGGGCCGCCCATCAGTACCGCCACTTTACGGAATGCCCTGCTCGACATCGCCGCCTCGTGTATTTCCTGGCTCCCGTCACCGAAGCCATTGTTGACCCTTATTGCCGGGCCTTGTCATGGACCGCCTTCTGACGGTTCCAAGTGTTGCGTCGCGCGGCTACCTGTTGCCGATGCGAAGCACTTCCCACTGTAACTCAATTCCACTGTGGGCGAAAACCTTTTTCCGCACCAGCTCCCCCAAATCTTCAAGCTCCGCCGCGCTGGCCCCGCCGGTGTTGATCAGGAAGTTAGGATGTTTCTCGCTCATCTGCGCCCCGCCCAGCGTCGCGCCCCGCATCCCTGCGTCGTCAATCACCTTCCAGGCCTTCAAATCCTGACTGTCATCTGCCCGCCCGGTGGAGGAAAACCCCGCTGGGTTGCGAAACGTCGACCCCGCCGTCCGCTCTTTGGTGGGCTGGGTCGCGTCACGCTTGGCAAGCTGGTCTTCCATCAGCCTATGCAGTTCTGCTGGGTCCCCCTTGGGAGCCTCCAAAACCACTTCGACAATCACGGCGCCCGCGGGCAACGCCGACTGCCTGTACCCAAACGCCAGTTCCTCACGGCTCAAGACCGCCACAACGCCCGAGCGCAAAACAACCGTCGCTTCGACAAATACATCCGCTATGTAGCTGCCATAGCAGCCCGCATTCATCGCGACCGCGCCGCCGATCGCCCCCGGGATGGTGCGCAAGAATGTCAGGTCCAGCCCTGCATCCGCCGCTTTGCGCGCCGCATGAGCGTCTAACAGCGCCGGGCCGCAGGTTACATGCGTCCCATCAACACTAAATCCGTTAAAGCCGCGCCCCAGCCGGATCACAACAGCATCAAGCCCTCCGTCCCGCACGATCAGGTTGGAGCCTACCCCCATGATAAAAACATCGCCCCGATAGGCCTTTAGAAATTCGCGAAGGTCGTCACGGTCAGCAGGCTGAAACAACGCCGTTGCGGCCCCACCGACCCTCAACCAAGTCAGGTCGGCTAGTGGGCGGTCCGGGGTCAAAGCTCCTCGGGTCTGAGGCCAGTCTTGCGTCACTCTCAAAACCCCATACCGCTTCCCATGTTCAAAAATATCCGCCCCGCAGAGCCGATTGATGCTTATTCCGCAGGCTCAATCGGCTTTTGCAGCCCGAGCATCCGGCGCACCCAGCGGCCGAAATACCGCACCGGCCAGCGCAGGATCGAGGCCCCGGCTGCCAATGCGATCAGACCAATCCACGGTCCGTTTTCCCAAGTCAGCCACCCCAGAAGCGGGATACCGATTGCAATCAGAACATAGGCGCGACGCCAATGATTGTCATTTGACGGAATAATCGCCAGCAGGTTCGCCAAAATCAACCAGCACAGCGCCAATACCAAAGGCCAGCTCATCGTGGCACCTCCGGCTTTTCACCACGCGCCATGCGCCAAAAGAACATGAGCGGGTTGCGGAACATTGACGCAAACCCAAGCAGTCCCAACAGAGCCACCAAAAGACCGTGTTGGACCCCGACATAGACCAGGAGGCAAGGACCTGCGATCAGCAGCACCAGACCCGGCGGGTATTGAAACCTCATCGGAAGGAAGGCCACCAAAGTGGCCAGAATTGCCCAAATGGCTGCCAATAACAGCGACAAACTCACGACGTGTCCCCCACACATGCGCAAAAACTGAGCCTGCAATTGCATAAATTCCGTATAGAGTCAGCCTCTTTATGGCTTTGGCGTCTCATTTTATTTCAATTTCCTATATCAAAAATGGGACCACCGCTCGGGCTGCTATGCGTTCAATCGCGCAGGCAGGCCAACGGCCCAACTACTGATAGTACCCGCGCCCAGACAGACCACCATATCTCCGGATTTCGCCTCGCCCCGAACCAAGGCCTCCAGCGCATCTTCATCCGCGATCACGCGCGCATCGCGGTGGCCATGCCGTGTCAGTCCGGCAACCAAATCATCCCGGCTCGCCCCTTTGATTGGGTCTTCGCCCGCCGAAAACACGTCAGAGATTCCCACAATATCGGCGTCGTTGAAGCAGGAGCAGAAATCGTCAAACAGATCATGTAGCCGCGAGTAGCGGTGCGGCTGATGCACCGCGATCACCCGGCCATCTGTCGCCTGCCGCGCAGCTTTCAGCACGGCGGCAATTTCCACCGGGTGGTGGCCGTAATCGTCGATGATCGTCACGCCACCCACTTCGCCTACCTTGGTGAAGCGTCGGTTCACGCCACCAAAGCCCGCTAGCGCCGCCTTGATCTCAGAGGCTTTCAGACCCAAATGCCGCGCCACCGCGACCGCCGCCAAAGCGTTAGAAACGTTGTGATCGCCCGGCATCGGTAACGTGCAGCCCTCTATTACCATCCCGTCATTTTGCAGCGCGATGTCGAAATAGGCGGTGCCGTTCTTGTAGGTCAGGTTTATGGCCCGCACATCGGCCTGCGTGTTGAACCCAAAGGTCACCACCCGCCTGTCGGAAATCTTGCCCACCAGCGCCTGCACTTCAGGGTGATCGGTGCAACAGACCGCCAGACCGTAGAAAGGGATGTTCGACACGAAATCGAAGAACCCCTGCCGCAGCGTATCGAAATCCCCCCAGTGCTCCATATGCTCGGGGTCGATATTGGTCACAATCGCAATGGTGGCAGGCAAGCGGTTGAATGTGCCGTCGCTTTCATCTGCCTCAACCACCATCCACTCGCCCTGCCCCACACGGGCGTTGGAGCCATAGGCATGGATGATCCCGCCATTGATCACCGTCGGATCAATACCACCGCCATCCAGCAAGGCCGCGACCATTGTGGTTGTGGTCGTCTTGCCGTGGGTGCCACCCACCGCGATGTTGGACTTCAACCGCATCAGCTCTGCCAGCATCTCGGCCCGGCGCACCACGGGCAAGCCTTGGGCACGCGCCGCATCCAGTTCGAGGTTGCCCGGTTTGATTGCTGACGAGATCACCACAACATCTGCATTTTCAAGGTTAGCTGCTTTTTGCCCCTCAAAGATCGTCGCGCCCAGCTTTGCAAGCCGATCGGTGATCTTCGAGGTTTTCTGATCCGAGCCTTGTACCGAATAGCCGTGGTTCAAAAGCACCTCGGCAATGCCCGACATGCCAATACCGCCAATGCCCACGAAGTGAATGGCGCCCAGCTCGAGGGGCAATTTGGTGGCAGCAGCGTTCATGTGCGGTTCTTCTCGTTGAGCTCTTCGGTCAGGGCCACCAGCGCCTCAGTGGCGTCAGGTTTCCCGGTGCTAAGCGCCGCATTGGCCATTTGGATAGCGGCGGGTTCGTTGGTCAGGATGTTGTTGATCTGCTCGGCCAGCGCTTCAGGCGTAAACAGGCTTTCAGGCATCAGCACAGCCGCGCCCGCCCCTGTCAGCCCACGCGCGTTGGCCGTTTGCTCATCGCGGATCGCGGCGGCCAGCGGCACAAGGATGGAGGGGCGGCCAATCACCGAAAGGTCCGCTACCGTTGACGCGCCAGAGCGGGCAATAACCAATTGCGCCTCAGAGAAGCGGCTGGGAATGTCATGAAAGAAAGGCTCAACCTCGGCAGAGACGCCTGCCTGTGCGTAGATGGTCGCGGCTTCCTGCGCGTCCTCGTCGCGGGCCTGTTGTGCGACACGGATGCGTTGGCGCAGCTCATAGGGCAGAAGTGCGACGGCACGCGGCACAACTTGCGCCAGAATGCGGGCACCTTGACTGCCGCCAATCACCACAAGGCTCATCGGATAATCACCGGGCGGGATATATGCCGCCCCCGCCCGTTCCAACACTGCGCGGCGCACGGGATTGCCGGTGAACACTCCCTCGACACCTTGCGGAAGCTCGGTCGGCCAGGTGCCGCAGGCGATCTTGTCGACGCGGGTGGCAAAGGCCTGATTAACCCGGCCCAACACGCCATTTTGCTCGTGGATCATGCGCGGCAAGCGTAACAGCCACGCCGCCGCCGTGGCCGGAAAAGACGGGTAGCCGCCAAAGCCCACCACCACAGACGGGCGGTCGCGTTTGAAGTTCATAACTGCCGACAGAACGCCGGCGGCCAGCTTGAAGGGCGCGGTCAGTTTGTTGGCCAGCCCTGCGCGGGCGAACGTTGCCGATTTCAGCTCTTCGATCTGCACGCTATGCGGAAACCCCGAGACGTAGCGCGCACCTCGCGCATCAGTGGTCAGCTTGACCCGCCAGCCGCGTGCCAACATGGCTTCCGCGAGCGCTTGGGCAGGGAACATATGCCCACCTGTGCCGCCAGCAGCGATCACAAGCAGCGGCGCGCTCATCCGCGGCCGCCCTGGATCATGATGTCGCGCATATCGCCTTGCGGGCGTTTTCGGGTAAAGGCCAGCAGCATGCCCAGCGCAATACCGCCCGCAATCAGGGACGACCCGCCGTTCGATACAAATGGCAGTGTCATGCCCTTGGCTGGCAGCAGCCGGACGGCGACACCCATATTGATGATTGCCTGCATCGCAAATAGCGCGGCCAGCCCAGTGCCTGCGAGGCGAATGAACGGGTCACGCTCGCGCGTCAGACGGTGCAGCGAGCGAACCGTGAAAATGGCGTAAAGCGCGATGATGGCGATCACCAAGACCAGCCCGTATTCCTCTGCCGCGACCGCGATGATGAAATCGGTATGCGCGTCCGGCAACGACCATTTGACGGATCCCTCGCCTACGCCGACCCCGAAATACCCGCCTTCGCGGATTGCGTTAGTGGCGTAGCCCAGCTGCGTGGTCGGATCGACCTCCGCCGACAGGAACCCGTCGATGCGGCGCGCGAAATGGTCTGACATGTTATAGGCGCTGACGCCTGCCACGATGACGACGCCAGCCATGCCGATGAGCAAAAACAACGGCGCTCCGGCGACAAAGTAAACGACTGCCCAGCCAAACAGGATCAGGCAGGCCTGCCCGAAGTCGGGCTGCATGGCCAGAAAGCCCACGACAATCGTCATCAAGACAAAGGAGGCCGTCTTGCCCGGCGGGCCGTTAATTTCCTGGCTGGCCGAGATCAGCCAGGCGGATAAGACAATGAAAACCGGCTTGAGGAATTCCGAGGGCTGCACTGAGGCAAAGCCCAGCGAATACCAGCGCGTGGCCCCTTTGCCGAAATCCGTGCCAAAAACCGGCAACAGGATAAGCGCCACAAACGTCACACCGAAAAGCATCACCGCCAGACGGCGCACCATTTGCGTCGACATCATCGAGATGCAGATCATAACCGTCATCGCCACTGAGCCAAAGAAGGCCTGTTTGGAAACATAGTGAAACGGGTCCAACCCGTTCTTGGCCGCCAACGGTGGCGAGGCCGCCAGTCCCAGCAGCAATCCAAAGCTGAACAAGGCGAACACACAGGCCATCGACCACCTGTCTACCGTGCGCCACCATTTGGGAAGGATCGGCTCGCCCACGCGTGCCGTTACGGTGCCATACACCATCTCAGTCATGAGAATACCGCCATTACTGCCTCACATCCGGTTCCCCGGTGCCCGATTTTTCGGGTCTATTCGATCACCATAGCGTGAAAAAACGGCTCAATCCAGCCCGAGTTTTCCCCGTCAGACAGTTCGCGCCGATGATCGTAGGCAGCCCAGTTGGCACGTGTTAACTTGCCGACCAAGCAAAGGGGGCATTTCGCATGGCCAAAGACATTTCACTGCGCTGCACATGCGGCCAGCTTCACGCCGTTATTCGTGACCCAAGCCCTTCCACTGATAACCACGGCATTTGCTATTGCGTTGATTGTCAAGCCTTCCCGCGCCACTTGGGGCAAGCAGATAGGTGTTTGGACGCCGCAGGCGGAACTGACATCTATCAGACGCAGCCCAGCAAAGTGGACATTATCGAAGGCCGTCAGCACCTCGCACTTCTCAGGCTCAGGCCAAAGGGGCTTTTTCGGTGGTACGCCAGTTGCTGCAACACACCTCTTGGCAACACGATGGGCAAGCCGAAGCTGTCTTTCGTGGGCTTTCTGACCTGCAATTTCGAAGACACGGCGCAGCTGATGCCCGTCGGGTTTCGGTATAAGAAAGAGCAGGCACTGGGTCCCGTGGACGGCCCTGCAGGCAGTGTTGCCGCCTTTGCCTTTCGTACCATGAAGAACATGTTGAGCGCGCGGATTTCAGGTCGCTGGAAACAGACACCGTTTTTCGATGTGGAAAGCGGTCGGGCCGTGGTGGCGCCTTACACGCTGACCGAAGCGGAGCGCGAGACGGCCTATACGCCTTGACCGGTTAACACCGCCGTCGTTTCGCATACGAAATTGCGGTGGTTAACGCCTTGGGAATATGGCCGCGGGGCGCAAACTATCACGGAGCCGCAACACCGGAACATGCGCGATAAATTAACGAGAACCGAGCTTCTCGACCTCGGCCACAAAGTCATCGCCGCGTTGCTCGAAGCTGTCATATTGATCGAAGCTCGCCGCCGCCGGGGCCAAAAGCACGGTGTCGCCCTTTTCGGCCTCTTGCGCCGCCAGTGCCACCGCCGCCTGCATTGTGGTGCAGACCTCAAGGTCCACGCCGTCCAGCTGTAATGCGAATTTTTGTGCGTCCCGGCCGATCACATAGGCTTTCTTCACTGCCCCCAAATGTGGGGTCAGCGCCGCCAAGCCGCCCTCTTTCTCAAACCCGCCGCAAATCCAGCGAATATCTGAAAACGCCTGCAACGCCTTCGCGGCGCTGTCGATGTTGGTGGCTTTGCTGTCATTGACAAAGCGCACGCCGTCAATCTCGGCCACCTGTTGGGAGCGGTGCTTAAGCCCTCCAAAGCTGTGCAACGCCTTTTCGATCACCCGAGGCGCGAAGCCCAGCGTGCGGCAAACCGCATAGGCAGCGCAGGCGTTTTGATGGTTATGCGCGCCGGGCAGTCCTGCAATGCCGCGCAGGTCGATATTGGCAAGCTGCTTGCCCTTGCGCCATTCGGCCAGAAAGCCTTTCTTTGCAAACACCGCCCAGCCCGGCCCCGCAATCTTGCCACCAGTAGAGACGCGGATCACGCGGTCATCGCCGTTGCCGCCTGAAAGCTGATTGGCCAGCATGCGCCCTTCGGGTTCGTCCACACCAATGACCGCACGGTCTGGGCCACCTTCAGAGAACAACCGACGCTTGGCTGCGAAATACCCACCGAAACCTGCGTGCCGGTCCAGATGATCGGGGCTCAAGTTCGTGAACACCGCGACGTCCGGCGTCAGGCTGCGGGCCAGCTCTGTTTGGTAGCTCGACAATTCAAGCACCACAACTTCACCGTCTATCGCAGGCTCTAGGTCCAACACGCCGCGCCCTATATTGCCCGCCAGCTGCGTGGGACGGTTCACCTCCGTCAGAATGTGATGAATTAGCGCAGAGGTGGTGGATTTACCGTTCGAGCCGGTGACCGCCACGACTTTCGGCATCTGGTCATACCCTTCCCAGGCCTGCGTCGCGAAGGAGCGGAAGAAGAGCGAAATGTCGTTGTCCACCGCGACATCAGCGGCCCATGCGGCAGCTACAACCGGGTGCGGCGCGGGATAAAGATGCGGGATCCCGGGGGAGACGATGAGCGTGGAGACCCCGTCCAAAGCGCCCTGCTTGGACAGATCAGCGACCTCAAAACCTTCGGCCTTTGCCGCGTCACGGGCCTTGGCATTGTCATCCCAAACGACCGGCTCTGCGCCGCCCTCACGCAAAGCACGCGCGGCAGACAGGCCAGAGCGCCCCAGCCCCAGTACGGCAACCCGAAGGCCGCTAAACCCAAGAACCGGGATCATCTGATTTTCAGCGTGGCCAGCCCGATCATCGCGAGGATCAGCGAGATGATCCAGAACCGGATCACGATCTGCGGCTCGGCCCAGCCCTTTTTCTCAAAGTGATGATGGATTGGTGCCATCAGGAAAACGCGCTTGCCAGTCTTCTTGAAGTAGAGCACCTGGATGATGACGCTCAGCGTCTCGACCACGAAAAGCCCGCCGATGATGCCCATGACCAGCTCATGTTTCGTCAGCACTGCGATGGTTCCCAGCGCACCGCCCAATGCCAGCGAGCCAGTATCACCCATGAAGACCGCAGCAGGCGGCGCGTTGTACCACAAGAAGCCAAGCCCGCCGCCGATAATGCCCGCCATGAAGATAAGCAGCTCGCCGGTGCCGGGTACATAATGCAGGCCCAGATAGTCGGTGAAGTCGACCCGACCCACAGCGTAGGCAATGACACCCAGCGCACCGGCGGCAATCATCACCGGCATGATCGCCAGACCATCGAGGCCATCCGTCAGATTGACCGAATTCGCGGCCCCCACGATCACAAACATCGCAAAGGGGATGAACATGAAACTGAGGTTGATCAGCGCGTCCTTGAACACCGGCAGCGCGAGTTGGTTCACCAGCGCCTCAGGATGCAAAAGCGTGGTTGCGTAGCCCGCAACGGCCGCAATCGCAAAGCCCACAATCAGGCGTGAACGGGCTGAGATGCCGCCATGGCTGTTCGACGTGACTTTGGCGTAATCATCCACAAAACCAATCGCACCAAAGCCGATGGTGACCAGCAACACAATCCAGACATATCCATTGTCCAGCCGTGCCCAAAGCAGTGTCGACAGGATCAGCGCGCCCAAGATCAGCACGCCCCCCATGGTCGGGGTGCCTTGCTTTGTCAGCACATGGCTTTCCGGCCCGTCATCGCGGATAGGCTGGCCATGACGTTGCTTGCGCTTGAGCAGGTTGATCAGCGGGCGGCCAAAGATGAAGCCGAAAATCAAAGCTGTGAAGAAGGCTCCGCCCGCGCGAAACGTGATGTAGCGGAACAGGTTATAAAAGTCCCCGCCGTCTGAGAACAGCGTCATCCAATACAACATCTAGTGGTGCCCCTTGCGTTTTGCCTGCCCGGATTGGCTCAATTTCGTGATCGCGTCAACGATCAGCGCCATTTTCATCGACAATGATCCTTTGACCATCACCACGTCGCCCGCATGCACCAGCTTGCGCATCTCTGGCGCGAGCGCCTCGGCGGTCTCGGACCATGCACCGCGCTTATCCGATGGCAACGCCGCATGAAGATGCTTCATCAGCGGGCCGACGCAATGGATTTTTGCAATGCTTTCCAGCCCGGGATGTTGTGCAAGTGTTGCATGCAAATCGGCTTCGGTCGGACCAAGCTCTTTCATGTCACCCAGCACAGCGATACGGCGGCCCTGTGGCTGAGAGGTCTTGGTCCCAGACAGCACATCCAGCGCTGCGCCAACCGACGCGGGGTTGGCGTTATAGGCGTCATCAATCAGATCAATGCCGACGCTCTCATCAGAGCCATCAAGCGACAGAAAATGGCGCTGCCCGCGACCTTGTGGCGGCTGCCATTGGCCAAGATTGACCACCGACTGTCCCAGGTCCGCTCCCGCCGCCACACACGCGGCCAAAGCGGCCAAGCCGTTCATTGAAAAGTGTTTTCCGGGGGTTGCGATCTTGAAAAGCACGGCCTCACCTTCATGGCGCGCGCGGCAAACGGTGGCATGTGGTCCTTGCTCGGCGTCCAGCAGGTGCCAGTCATTGCCGTCAGCGCGCCCGAAACTCTGAACGCCTTCAGGGGCCAGTTCCTTCAACAGGGTGGCGACCTCGAGATCACCGTTGATAATCGCTCTGCCGCCCGTGCGAAGCCCGTCAAAAATCGCGGCCTTCTCGCGGGCAATGCCCTCAATATTGTCGAAAGCCTCAAGATGGGCCGGGGCCACGATGGTGATCAGCGCTACGTCCAGATCAGCCATCTGAGCGAGCGGCGAGATCTCTCCGGGGTGGTTCATCCCGATCTCGATCACCGCAAATTCCGTTTCGCGCGGCATCCGGGCCAGCGTAAGGGGCACGCCCCAATGATTGTTGTAGCTTTTCTCGGCCGCGTACACGACGCCTTGGCCAGACAGGCAGCTGCGCAGCATTTCCTTGGTGGAGGTCTTTCCGACAGAGCCCGTCACTCCGATAACCTTACCCTTCATCCGTGCCCGCGCGGCGCGGCCCAGGGCCTCCAAACCTTCCAACACGTCATCCACCAGCAAAAGCGGAGCGTCTTTGGCCACACCTTCCGGGATGCGGGACACGAGCGCGGCCCCTGCCCCGTTTGCCAGAGCCTGAGCGACGAAATCATGCCCGTCGCGCACGTCTTTCAATGCAACGAACAAATCGCCCCGCGTAAGGGTCCGTGTGTCAATCGACACGCCTGAGACCTGCCATTCGCCGCTGGTCTTGCCGCCCGTAGCCGCGACCGCCTCTGCTGCTGTCCAAAGCGCCATTCAGAGCCTCCCGTCGAGAGCCGCCACCGCGACGCTGGCCTGTTCGACATCATCAAAGGGCAAGACATCGTCGCCAACGGTCTGACCCGTCTCGTGGCCCTTTCCGGCGATGAGCAACGTATCACCTGCGCCCAACGCGTCGACCCCGCGCAAGATGGCCTCTGCCCGGTCGCCCACCTCATTGGCCTGCGGCACCGCTTCCATAATCGCGGCCCGGATACTGGCTGGGTCTTCCGAACGCGGGTTGTCATCGGTGACGAAAACCACGTCCGCATGATCCTGCGCCGCTTTGCCCATCAACGGACGCTTGCCCTTATCTCTGTCGCCGCCCGCTCCAAATACCACCAACAGACGCCCCATCACATGTGGCCGCATCGCCTTGAGCGCGGTTTCCAATGCTGCTGGGGTGTGGGCGTAATCGACAAATACAGCCGCGCCATTGTCACGCGTGGCGGCTTTCTCCATCCGGCCTCTGACTGTGCGCAGCATCGGCAGGGTTTCGAACACTTCGCCGGGTTTCGCGCCACAGCCAATGGCCAGCCCGGCTGCGACCAAGACGTTGGAGGCCTGAAACCCGCCGATCAACTCAAGTCGGGCCTGATGCACATCGCCGCCATAAGCGAAGCGCAGCTCTTGGCCCGTCGCGTCAAAGCGCTGGCCAAGCAATTGCAGCTCGCATCCCTCGGCGCCGCCGACGCGCAGCAGCGGGTGGCCGCGCTTTTTAGCAATCCCCGCCATGTCGCGGCCGCGCGGGTCGTCCATGTTGATCACCGCCACGCCGTCCTGGGCCAGCACGCGAGAGAACAATCCGGCCTTGGCCTCGAAATACTCTTGGAATGTTTCGTGATAATCGAGGTGGTCCTGCGTGAAATTGGTGAACGCGCCGGCCATCAGATGCACGCCGTCCAATCGTCTTTGGGCCAACCCATGCGAGGAGGCCTCCATCGCGGCGTGGGTCACGCCTGCCTTGGTCATATCGGCCAAAAGGTTATGCAACGTGATGGGTTCAGGCGTCGTGTGGGTCATCGGCGCACTGAACGCGCCTTCTACGCCCGTGGTGCCAAGGTTCGCGGCTTCTAAGCCCAGCTCGCTCCAAATCTGGCGGGTGAAACTGGCGACAGAGGTTTTTCCGTTGGTTCCGGTGGCTGCCACCATATGACCCGGCTGCGCACCAAACCAGATGGCGCAAGCATAGGCCAACGCCTGACGCGGATCCTCGGTGATCACGAGGGCTGCGTCTGAGCCTTCCAGCACATCTGATGCAATCTCTGCTCCAGCGGGGTCGGTCAGGATGGCGGCGGCGTCCATGCGCAGGGCGTATTGGATGAAATCCGCGCCGTGACGTTGGGAGCCCGGGAGAGCGGCAAAGAGGTGTCCGGGTTTGACAAAGCGGCTGTCCACCGACAGGCCCGTGATCACGACGTCCTTGCCGCCGACAGCGGTCAGACCCAGCTGAGATAACTCTGTCGTCTTTTGCCCCATGCCGCCCCCGCTTGGCTTTGCGTTATTCGAACTTAACCGCTGTTACCCCAGTTGGCGCGGCAGGTTCAATCGGTCTGAGGCCCAGAAGCGGCGCGGTGCGTTTGATGATCTCGGCTGCCACGGGCACGGCGGTCCACCCGGCGGTGCGACGCGGCTTGTCGCCTGAGTTCTCGGAGGGCTCGTCCAGCGTCACGACCAGCACATATTCCGGATCATTGATCGGGAAGGCCGAGGCGAAGGTGGCGATCACCTTGTCCTTATAGTAACCGCCGCCCTTGCGTTTTGGCTTGTCGGCGGTGCCGGTCTTGCCGCCAATCTGGTAGCCTGTGTCCTTGGCGAAAGACGCGGTGCCACGGTCAACCACTTGCCGCAGCATGTCGCGGATCTGGCCCGAGGTCTGCTCTGAAATGATGCGCGGCCCGGGGGCGACCTGATCAACCTTCAACAAAGTCGGCGTGACCAGCGTGCCGCCGCCCACCATTGTGGCATACCCAGCAGCCAGATGCAGAGGGCTTGCGGCCATCCCGTGACCGTAGCTGATCGTCATTGTGTGAAGCTCGGACCATTTCTTGGGCAAAAGCGGTTTTGCGCCGGGGGCCTCGACCAGCTCAACCTTGGTGGGGTCAAAGAAGCCAAGCGACTTTAGAAACGCTTGCTGCCGCGGTGCCCCAATGCTCAGCGCCATGCGGGCGGTGCCAATATTGGAAGACTCCACTATCACGTCCGTGACGCTGAGCGTATCGCCATAGTCGTGGAAGTCGCGAATTTTGTATTTGCCCCAGATCATCGGGCCCTTGGTGTCAAGAATTGTGCTTGGGTTGACCAACCCCAGATCAAGCGCCTGCGCGGCAGCAAAGACCTTGAAGGTGGAGCCAAGCTCGTAGACGCCCTGCACGGAGCGGTTAAACAGCGGGCTGTCCGACGGGTCGCCCTTTATCAGCCCACGGGGCCGCGTGTTGGGATCGAAATCCGGCAGCGACACCATGGAGACCACCTCGCCTGTGTCGACCTTCATCAACACGGCAGTGGCGCCTTTGGCATTCATCAGTTTCATGCCGCCATAAAGCACCCGGCGCATGGCGGACTGGATCGTCATGTCCACTGAGAGACGCAGCGGCGCGCCCTCCAAGGCGGGGTCACGCAGGAAATCGTCGAAGGCTTTCTCTACGCCTGCGGTGCCGATGACTTCGGCAGAATGCACCCCTTCGCGGCCAAAAGAGGCCCCGCCCAAAACGTGGGAGGCCAACTTGCCATTGGGATAAAGCCGCATCTCGCGCGGGCCAAACAGCAGACCGGGATCACCGATTTCATGCACGGCCTGTTGCTGTTCGGGGCTGATTTTCTTCTTTACCCACAGGAACTTGCGCTTTCCTGTGAAGTCCTTGACCAGCTTCGCCTCATCCAGGTCGGGGAAGATTTCAACCAACGCCTTGGCGGCGCGTTTCGGCTCGATCATCAGCTGCGGTTGGGCATAAAGCGAATTGGTGATCAGGTTGGTCGCCAGAACGCGACCCTGACGGTCCACGATATTGGCCCGTTGCGCCACGATGGCGGCGGAGGAGGCTGACGCTTGCGGCTCGACGGGCTCAGATGAGGCCAGCACGGTCATCCGGGCGCCAACCACCGAGAAGCCTGCGAGAAACAGAACGGCCACGAACAATAGCCGCGATTCCGCGCGGGCGCGCATCCGGTCGCGCATTTCCTCGTGACGCTGGCGAATGTTTTCCGCTTCGATCCGGTCAGTGTTTTCACCACGCAGACGCGCGGGCAGGATGCGGGCAAGTGGGCGGAGGGGCGTGCGCATCAGGGGCGGTCTCCATCAACTTCGGTGTTCTCGATCTGGCCGCGCACTTCGATAGAGCCCAAAAGCTCGTCGATGTTGAACTCCGGCACTGGGTAGCCAACTTGTTTCAATGCGCCAAACTGCTCGCGTGTGATGGGTTGCAACTGCAACCGCTCAAAATTCAGCGCGGCGAGATCTGCCAAGCGCTCAGGACGGTTGAGATAGGCCCATTCGGCCTGCAGCACGGCTAGGGTTTCGCGGGAGGCTCCGATTTCACGTTGCAATGATGTGGCGGTCCGCAGCGCTTCTTGGGTTTTGTAATTTTCGTAATAGGCCCAATAGGCCAGCCCCATCACCGCCAACGCAAATGCGCCAAACAACAAACCACGCATCAGAACAGGTCCTTTCCGACTAATTTGGGAAGCCCCAGCCCGGCGCGGTCGATTTCGCGCGGTGGCTGGTCGGTGCGGGTGGCGACCCGCAGTTTTGCAGAACGGGACCGAGGGTTCCGGGCCAGCTCATCTCTATCGGCCGAAATGGCACGGCGCGGCGTCAGCTCGAACGTTGGCGCATCTTTTTCGACGGCGGGCGCGTAGCGCGAGCCCCCTGATGTCGCACCTGCGCGGGACGCCATGAACTTTTTGACGACGCGATCTTCCAGCGAGTGGAAGCTCACCACAGCCAATTGCCCACCGGGTTTGAGCGCGCGCTCTGCGGCCTCCAACCCCTTGATAAGTTGTCCAAATTCATCATTCACTGCGATACGGATGGCTTGAAAGCTGCGGGTCGCCGGGTGGCTTTGGCCGGGCTTGGATTTCGGCAACACGGCCTCGATCACCTCGGCCAATGCGCCGGTGGTGGTGATCGGACGGGCCGACAGGATTGCACGCGCGATACGGCGAGATGCACGCTCTTCGCCATATTGAAAGAGAATGTCGGCGATCATCGCCTCATCTGCCCCATTGATCAGGTCCGCCGCAGAGGGGCCGTCTTGCGCCATGCGCATATCCAGCGGGCCGTCCCGGAGGAAAGAGAACCCGCGATCCGGTTGATCCAGCTGCATAGAGGAGACGCCAAGGTCCAGCACCACGCCGTCCAAAGGCAAAAGATCTCCGGCCAACGCATCAAGGTCAGAAAATGTGCCCGCGACCAGCTTGAGGCGGTCACCGTAATCGCCAAGCCATGGCTCTGCGAGGTCAAACACGGACGGGTCGCGGTCCACCCCGATAACAGTCTCAGTGCCCGCGTCCAGAAACGCACGGCTGTAGCCGCCTGCGCCAAACGTGCCATCCAGCCAAGTGCCGGAGGGGTCAACATGCTCAAGGATTGCGTCGATTAAGACCGGCAGGTGCGGTGCATCACTTTCAAGATCACGCGCCTGATCTGCCACGGCTACTCCCCTGCGGACCCGAACGGGTCGTCATCAAGCCAAGTGAGCGGGTCGAAATCCTCACCTTCCATGGCGACGAATTCCTCAAGATCGGCATCACGCGCCTCGAACGCATCGGGCGCCCAGATCTGGAACGTGTCGCCGGAAGCGGTGAAATAGGCTTTATCGCTGATGCCGATTTTCTCGCGCAACTGCGCGGGCAACACCAAGCGTCCAGTATCATCGGTCTGCGTGGGCAGGGATTGACCATTAAAGATGCGCTCGAGTGCGCGGCGGCGTTTTGAGCCGCGTGGCAGGGCCGATATCTTGGCATCGACCTCTTCGATGGCCTTCACCGTATAGCATTCCAGGTATTTTTGGTTTGCGCCGCCGTAGACCACCACCACGTTGGGCTGCAATCCGTCGGTCCAGTCGGGGTCAGCGGCCTCAAGCACACGGCGAAAGAGGGCCGGGATAGACACCCTGCCCTTGCTGTCCACCTTGTGGACGCTTTCGCCTCTGAACCGTTGTGCCACGTGTAAGTGACCCCTTATGTCCGTCTCCCGCCCAGATTTCTTTGAACTAAAAACGGCGAGTTGATCTGCTGCCACTGATCAACTCGCCGTATGTTTCCCGCTTGGGGAAGGACGGTCCCGCGCCACCTGGGGGGATGTCTGCTCGCGCAGGGGCCGTCGTCGTTCGATGTGAATGGGCGCCTGTATGAAACCTTTTCGGTCGCCTTTGGGGTTCTTAGCTGCCCCTTGTTTTTTAGCCCGTCCTCATCGTGGAACTGTTGTGCCACGGGGAAATATGGGAAGCAATGGAAATTTATGGGCTTTGATGGGGATCAATGGGACATCATGCTGTAAGCGAGACAGTTTGTGGCCGTGGTTGCGGTCAGCCACTCCATGAACCACTAGATATTGTGGATAACTTTTTTACACGATTTCCCATAAAGTCCCAGATTTTCCCGGCTTAGTCGGGAATTTCGCGGCCTCGGCCCATCCCAGCCCAACGAATCACCATGTTTTGAGTCATTTTGATTCGCAGATCAAGTTATCCACAGGGATGTCATCCATCGGCAGGCCAAAGCCCGCCGACCCGTGATGGCCCGGGCTCGTTCTAAGGGACTATATGAGATGTAGGGAGGTCGGCTTACGCCATTCCGCCGTCGATAAGTCGTTTGGCCAACACGCTATAGGCCTCGGACACCGCACCCTGCCCCGCCGCGATCGGCGTGCCGCTATCTGCCGCCAGCCGGATATCCAGCTCTAGCGGGATCTCCCCGAGGAATGGCAGGCCAAGCTTCTCAGCCTCTGCGGCAACGCCGCCATGGCCAAAGATATGCGCCTCGGTGCCGCAGGTCGGACATATATAGTGGGACATGTTTTCAACGAGGCCGAGAACGGGCGTATGTAGCGTCTTGAACATATCGAGCGCCTTGCGCGCGTCCAGAAGGGCCACGTCCTGCGGCGTAGAGACCACAATCGCTCCGGTCATCTGTGTTTTGGTGCAAAGCGTCAGCTGCACGTCGCCCGTGCCAGGCGGCAAGTCGACCAGCAGAATGTCCAACTCGCCCCATTCAACCTGCCCCATCATTTGTTGCAGAGCACCCATCAACATAGGTCCGCGCCAGACGACAGCTTTGTCTGGGTCCATCATCAACCCGATGCTCATCATCGTAACGCCATGTGCGGTAAGCGGGATGATGGTTTTGCCGTCTGGTGATTTGGGTCGGTCCGAGACGCCCATCATGCGCGGCTGGGAGGGCCCATATATATCGGCGTCCAGCAACCCCACCTTGCGGCCTTGCTTGGCGAGCGCGACCGCGAGGTTAGAAGACAGGGTCGATTTGCCCACCCCACCCTTGCCTGAGGCAATCGCAACGATGCGATCAACGCCGGAGGGTTTTGTCGCCTCGGCCTGCGGTGTCGGGTGGCCGCCAATTTTTAGCGCGGGCTTGGCGCCGGTGCCCAAGTTGGGCGGTGGGGCCGCAGGTTTTGCAGCAGGCCCATGCGCGGTCAGAACGGCAGAGACGCTCTCGACGCCCTCGAGACGACTGACAATGGCTTGTGCTGCATCGCGGACGCCTGAGAACTTCGGAGCTTGCTCAGGTGAAACCTCGATGACGAATCTCACAGCGCCACCGTCGACTGACAAGGCCCGGATCATGTCGTGCGAGACGAGATTTCCGCCGTCGGGCAGGCCCAAACTGCTCAGGGCGGCTAGGATCTGCTCATGTGTCGGGGTCATGTGGGCACCTGTTGGGTTTTTCTATCTGCCTAATTGGAGACCATATCGCCCAAGAACAACCCCACATTGCTTATAGGGTCAGCAGATCACGGCAAATTGGCGAGAAACAACAAGATATATGCGCGGAGATTGTTCTTAGTTTGCCCGAAATAGAGGCAATTCGGCCGGGATCTGCCGTAAGGTTAATCATATAAAACAATATGTTAAGCCATGCAATTGCTGCATAGCAGCATTGATGAAAGAGGTATTGCGGCAGCGCAGCATTTACCTACATATTGGTCACAACAAGAGACGAACACCGCGGCCCATCGGCACAACGCCGAGCCGCATAACCGAAACAAAGGATACTAACATGGCTTATATCTCCGCAGTAAACACCGGCATCGCTGACCGTGTCCGCGCAGTTTTCGCTGATGTGCTCGATCGTGCGACCCGCCGGAAGATGTATCGCACCACGCTGGAAGAGCTCAACAACCTGTCGGGCCGTGAACTTGCCGATCTGGGCATTCACCGCAGCGAAATCAAACGCCTGGCCTATGAGGCTGCGTATTTGAACTAAGAGATTTGCGCCCGGTCCGATTTCCTCCCGATTGATGGCCCGGCGCAATATAGCGGTACGCTCGTCCTCCTCCCTGAGCACGCCGCACCCTACGGTCCAATCCTCCTCCTCCCTTGGATGGACCGTACTGATAAGAGACGGTGGCACCTCCTCCCGGTGTCACCGTTTTTTCTTTTCAAGCGCGGGATTTAGGCGCGCTCGTCCTTGGGTGACCCCATGACGATATAGCTGGTGATCGAGTTGACCTGCGGCAGAACACCCAAGATTTCCGTGTGAAAGTGCTTATAGCTGGGCAGATCCGCGCATTCGATGCGCAGCAGGTATTCCACTGTTCCGGTGATGTTGTGACACTCGCGCACCTCGTGGGCCCGCGCAATGGAGCGTTCAAATGCCTCTTGGCTGGCCTTTGAGTGGTCCGAAAGCCCGACCGCAATATAGGCCACGAACCCCGCCCCCATCTGGTCACGGTCCAGCACAGCGCGGTAGCCTTTGATCACACCGCGTCGTTCCAAATCCTGCACGCGCCTGAGACAGGCGGAAGGCGACAGCCCGACCCGCTCTGACAGTTCGAGGTTGCTCAACCGCCCGTCGCGGGAAAGCTCTTGCAATATATTCTCGGTTATCTGATCCATCACGCCGCGAAGTTGCAACATTTCCCTCCCCACGCGCAACAACGCAATTTCGTGGCAAAGATCGCGGCGTAAGGTTGCGTCTATGAATACCGAGATTCTCATAGGCCTTACCGGCTTCGCCTTCGTCTCTTCGATCACTCCGGGCCCGAACAATCTGATGCTGATGGCGTCTGGTGCAAATTTCGGGTTCTGGCGCTCCATCCCGCATATGCTGGGCATCTCGCTGGGCTTTGTTTTGATGGTGTTCTTGGTGGGACTTGGACTGGCGCAGGTGTTCGACATCTACCCCGTCCTGCACGACGTCCTGAAAGTGGTGAGTGTCATCTATATGTGCTGGCTGGCGTGGAAAATCGCCAACGCGGCACCCCCAAAGCCCGGAGAGGCCGCAGGAACCCCGATGACATTTCTACAGGCAGCAGCCTTTCAATGGGTGAACCCGAAAGCATGGGCCATGGCCCTGACCGCTGTGACGGTTTACAGCCTCGGCAGCTCTGCCCTTGCAGTGGCAGGCGTGGCGGTGGTCTTTGGCGCGGTAAACGGCCCGTCGGTCAGCCTCTGGACGATCATGGGCCAGCAAATGCGCCGCGTGTTGACGAACCCTGCCCGGCTGCGCGCCTTCAACTGGCTGATGGCTGCCCTGTTGATTGCCTCGCTCTACCCGGTGCTTTTGGGCTGAGCCCGCAGATGGTCGATGGCGTACTCGTCTTGGTTGCGGAACGCGATCAGGAGAAGACAGGCCGCGAAGGTGATGATCGTGGGGTAGAAGACGTGGCTGTTGAATACGATCCGGTCCACGCCTGAAATGTACCAGCGATAAGGATCGATGATCGCCCACCACACACTGGCCGCTGTGAACCCGTGGATTAACGCCTGCAAGGGCAAGACCACGCGCCGCCGCAGGCCGATCACGCAAAACAGCCCGATGGCCAGCTGCACCCCGCCCGCAGCATAGCCCAAGACCGCTGTCGCGCCTTCGCCCAGATCAACAATGTCGCGCAACGCCGAGGGCGCGGAGCCGTTCACGATCCGCCGCAGCCCGATCCAGACCAGCAGAAACCCCGTCGCCACACGCAAAAACAGCAGGCTAAGCTTCTGAATTTTCGGAGTTTCCAGCATCAGAACGGCACGTCTCCTGCGCTATCTGCGGCGACCAGAAATTTGCCAACCACCTTTTTGGTGCCAGCCTTGTCAAACGCAATATCGAGCTTGTCGCCCTCAATCGCGTCGACCGTGCCGTAGCCGAATTTCTGGTGAAACACCCGCTCCCCGGTGGTGAAGCTGGAGACCGCCTGCGCATCGATCACCATATTCTTGCTTTCGCGCGGCTGGCCCATGCCACGCTGACCTTGGCGTTCCTGCAAGCGCCGCCATCCGGGCGAGTTATAGACATTGGCCGAGGCCGCGCGGTCGTGCAGATCGCTTTCAGAGACCGCCTGCAGATCCGGGCTCGCCTGCTGCATCATCGACCCCTGATGGCCGTAAAGCCCCGGCGGGGTCAGCACCTCCACATGCGCTTCCGGCAACTCGTCGATGAAGCGCGAGGGCAGTTGCGATTGCCATTGGCCGTAGACCCTACGGTTGCCCGCGAATGAAATGGTGCAAATCTCTTCAGCCCGTGTGATGCCCACGTAAGCCAGCCTGCGCTCTTCCTCGAGACCCTTCAGCCCGCTTTCGTCCATCGAGCGTTGCGACGGAAACAAGCCATCTTCCCACCCCGGCAGAAAGACTGCGGGAAACTCCAGCCCCTTGGCACCGTGCAACGTCATGATGGAGACCTGCTCCCCCGCCGCTTCGGTGTCGTTGTCCATCACTAGGCTGATATGCTCCAGGAACCCTTGCAGATTTTCGAACCCCTCGAGGGCCTTGATCAGCTCCTTGAGGTTGTCGAGCCGCCCCGGTCCTTCTGGCGTTTTGTCGTTTTGCCACATCTCGGTATAACCGGACTCCTCCAGCATCATTTCTGCCAGCTCGATATGTGTGTCTTCTTCTGCCCGCACTTGCGCAGACCATCGGTCAATACCGTCGACCAGCTTTTGCAGCTCGACCGCGCCTTTGCCGCCCAACCCGTTCGACATCAAGAGCAGCCGCGCCCCTTCATGCAGGGAAACCCCGTTGGCCCGCGCAGAGACCTGAATTTTCTGCTGCGCCTTGTCGCCCAGCCCGCGTTTGGGCGTGTTCACAATCCGCTCGAACGCCAGATCATCCTCCGGGCTGACGGCGAGACGGAAATACGCCATGGCGTCGCGAATTTCGAGCCGTTCGTAGAAACGCGGCCCGCCAATAACGCGATACGGCAGGCCAATGGTCAGGAAACGATCCTCAAAGGCCCGCATCTGATGCGAGGCGCGCACCAGAATGGCCATGTCATTGAGGGACTTCGGAGCCATGCCGCGGGTGCCGACCTGCATGGCCTCAATCTCGTCGCCAATCCAGCGGGCTTCCTCATCGCCGTCCCAATGGCCGATCAGCCGCACCTTCTCGCCGCCTTCGGCCTCCGTGAACAGCGTTTTTCCCAGCCGCCCCTTGTTGGCCGCGATCACGCCAGCGGCGGCAGCCAGGATATGCTCCGTCGAGCGGTAGTTTTGTTCCAATTTGACAATTTTGGCGCCCTCGAAGTCGGATTCAAAGCGCAAAATGTTGCCGACCTCTGCGCCGCGCCAGCCATAAATTGACTGGTCATCATCGCCCACGCAGCAAATATTGCGGTGCCCGGCGGCCAAAAGGCGCAGCCACATATACTGGGCCACGTTGGTATCCTGATACTCATCAACAAGGATGTATTTGAACCAGCGCTGGTACTGTTTCAGCACGTCATCGTGGTTCTGGAAAATAGTGACCATATGCAAAAGCAGGTCACCGAAATCGACCGCGTTCAGGGTCTTCAGCCGCTGTTGATATGCGTCGTAGAACTCACCGCCGCGGTTGTTATAGGCCGCATACTCAGAGGCTGGCAGCGCTTGCGGCGTCCAGGCCCGGTTTTTCCACTGATCAATCAGCCCCGCCAGCATCCGCGCGGGCCAGCGTTTGTCGTCAATGCCCTCTGCCGCGATCAACTGCTTCAAAAGCCGCAACTGGTCATCGGTGTCGAGAATGGTGAAGTTCGACTTCAGCCCCACCAGTTCCGCATGGCGGCGTAGCAGCTTCACGCAGATCGAGTGAAACGTGCCCAGCCATGGCACACCCTCCACCTGCTCGCCCAACAATTTGCCGACACGGGTTTTCATCTCTCGCGCGGCCTTGTTGGTGAAGGTCACCGCCAGAATTTCATTGGGCCGCGCCGAGCCCGTGGTCAGCAAATGCGCAATTCGCGCCGTCAGCGCCCGTGTTTTGCCGGTGCCCGCACCTGCCAACATCAAGACGGGGCCGTCCAGCGTCTCCACCGCCTCGCGCTGTGCGGGGTTCAACCCCTCCAGATAGGGCTGCGCACGCGAGGCAACAGCTGCCCCAAAAGCACGCTGCGACAAGGGCACGGAAGAAGCCGCCTCGAAGGCGTCGAAATCATCTGATTGGCTCATAGCGGCCAAGATAGCGCCAAGCCTGCTCTAGGGAAAGAGGTGTTCTATATATGTTCCACAGCTTTCTCTGGACACGGGCGGCGATTGCTCTGACAAAGTTGCGCAATGGATCTTCACGCGAAATATCCCGCCATCTCCGATCTGCGCGCGGCCGCCCGCAAGCGCATCCCGCATTTCGTGTGGGAATATCTCGACAGCGCGACCGGGCAAGAGCGGACATTGCAACGCAACCGCGACAAGCTTGATGAGGTGCTCTTCAGCCCTTCGATCCTGCATGGCGAGTTTTCCCCCGATCTCAGCACAACTTTCTTGGGCCAGACGCATGGCTTGCCCTTTGGCATCGCGCCTGTCGGCATGTCCGGGCTGATCTGGCCAGAGGCAGAGCGTCTGCTGGCAAAGGCTGCCGCCGCGCTGACGATCCCCTATTCCATGTCCACGGTCGCCACCCAGACGCCGGAAGATGTCGCGCCGCATTTGGGCGCACATGCATGGTTTCAAATGTATCCGCCGCGCGACACCGACATTCGCCTCGACATGATGGCACGCGCCAAGGCAGCTGGCTTTTCAACACTGGTGATGACCGTCGACGTGCCTGTGGCCAGCAGACGGGAGCGCCAGACCCGCGGCGGGCTGAGCCAGCCACCCAGATTGACGCCCAGGCTGGCGCTGCAGGCCGCGCAATGCCCCGCTTGGCTGAATGGCATCCGCAAGACAGGCATGCCGCGCATGAAGTTGATGGATGGATATGCCGAACAAGTGCAGCTCGACAAAACCATGCGGTCTTCGACAGCGCATGTCGGCTATTTGCTCAGAACCTCGCCAGACTGGGAATATGTGCGCAAATTGCGTGGCGAATGGGATGGCGCGCTTATCGTGAAGGGCGTCTCACGCGCCAAGGACGCGGTCGCGCTGGAAAAAGAAGGCGTCGACGCGCTTTGGGTCTCAAACCATGCGGGCCGTCAGTTTGATGGCGGCCCAGCAACGATCGAAACGCTGCCCGCCGTCCGCAAGGCCACCAAATTACCGATCATTGTCGACAGCGGCTTTGAGACCGGCCTCGACATACTTCGAGGGCTGGCCTTGGGGGCGGACTTCATCATGCTGGGCCGTCCGTGGCATTACGCGCTCGGCGCACTTGGCGCCAAAGGCCCTGCGCATATGGCCGATATTCTGGCCAAGGACCTGACCGCGAATATGGGCCAGCTCGGCACCAAGACATTGAAAGACATCTCCAAAGCGCTGCTTTGAGCCCATCACTGCTTTCCAAATACTCTTCAGGAGTTTGCCCGCGCGGCTGAGGACGGAACGTCCTCAAAGAGCGCAAAACAACATGCGCGGCGCAGCCGCACCGCCTTACACATACCCACATGTAGTTAGTTTACGCCAAGGCATTTCCCGCCTATGCATGCTGCGACTGCATAATTGAGACCAGTACGGGACAGCTGCCATGGCCGATTTCAAGAAAATTCTGATTGCCAACCGGGGCGAAATTGCCATCCGCGTAATGCGTGCCGCCAACGAAATGGGCAAGAAAACGGTCGCCGTGTTTGCCGAGGAAGACAAGCTGGGGCTGCACCGTTTCAAGGCGGATGAGGCTTACCGGATTGGCGAGGGGCTGGGCCCGGTCGCGGCCTATCTCTCAATTGAAGAAATCATCCGCGTCGCCAAGATGAGCGGCGCTGACGCCATCCATCCGGGCTATGGACTATTGTCGGAAAACCCCGAATTTGTTGATGCCTGCGCCGCCAACGGCATCAAATTCATCGGCCCGCGGGCGGAAACCATGCGCGCGCTGGGCGACAAGGCCTCCGCCCGCGAGGTGGCCATTGCCGCCGATGTGCCGGTGATCCCGGCCACAGCCGTCTTGGGCGATGATATGGATGCGATCAAAAAGGAAGCGGCTGAGGTAGGCTATCCTTTGATGTTGAAAGCCTCGTGGGGCGGCGGCGGGCGCGGCATGCGGCCGATCATGTCCGAAGACGAACTGGAGGAGAAAGTCCTGGAAGGCCGCCGCGAAGCGGAAGCCGCGTTCGGCAATGGCGAAGGTTATCTCGAAAAGATGATCATGCGCGCGCGCCACGTTGAAGTACAAATCCTCGGCGACAGCCACGGGGCGACATATCATTTGTGGGAGCGCGACTGCTCGGTGCAGCGCCGCAACCAGAAGGTCGTCGAGCGCGCGCCAGCGCCCTATCTCAGCAGCGCCCAGCGCGAACAAATCTGCGCGCTCGGCAAGAAGATTTGCGAGCATGTGAATTATGAATGCGCCGGGACCGTCGAATTCCTGATGGATATGGACACCGGCGCGTTTTATTTCATCGAAGTAAACCCGCGTGTCCAAGTTGAGCACACGGTTACCGAAGAAGTCACCGGCATCGACATTGTGCGCGCACAAATCCTGATTGCTGAGGGCAAATCGCTGGTGGAGGCCACCGGGGTCGCCTCGCAATATGACGTCAAACTGGACGGCCATGCGCTGCAATGCCGGGTGACAACAGAGGACCCGCAGAACAATTTCATCCCCGATTATGGCCGCATCACCACCTACCGCTCGGCCACGGGCATGGGCATCCGGCTTGATGGCGGCACCGCCTATTCCGGCGCGGTGATCACGCGCTATTACGACTCGCTTCTGGAAAAAGTCACCGCATGGGCGCCCACGCCCGAGGCCACGATCAGCCGTATGGACCGCGCGTTGCGCGAGTTTCGTATTCGCGGGGTCAGCACCAATATTGCCTTCGTAGAAAACCTGCTGAAACACCCGACCTTCCTGAATTACGGCTATCACACCAAATTCATCGACGAGACGCCGGAGCTGTTTGACTTCAAGAAGCGGCGTGACCGGGCCACGAAAATCCTGACCTACATTGCCGACATCACCGTCAACGGCCATCCCGAGACCGAAGGCCGCCCCCTGCCCGCCGAGGCCCGCACCCCCAAGCCACCAGAGCCCAAGGGCGATCCGGCCTATGGCACGCGCAACATCCTTGAGGAGCATGGCGCACAGGCGGTGGCCGATTGGATGGGTGAGCAGAAGCAGCTTTTGATCACCGACACCACGATGCGCGACGGGCATCAATCATTGCTGGCCACGCGGATGCGCTCGATTGACATGATCCGTGTCGCGCCGACCTATGCGGCGAATATGCCGGGGCTGTTCTCGATGGAATGTTGGGGCGGCGCGACCTTCGATGTGGCCTACCGCTTCTTGCAGGAATGCCCGTGGCAGCGCCTACGCGATCTGCGCAAAGCCATGCCGAACCTGATGACGCAAATGCTGCTGCGTGCCTCCAATGGCGTGGGCTATACCAATTACCCTGACAACGTGGTGCAGGAATTTGTGCGCCAAGCTGCGGAAACCGGTGTCGACGTGTTCCGCGTCTTTGACAGCCTGAACTGGGTCGAGAACATGCGCGTCGCGATGGACGCCGTGGTGGAGAGCGGCAAGGTTTGCGAGGGCTCCATCTGCTACACCGGTGATCTGCTGAACCCCGAGCGTTCCAAATATGACCTGAAATACTATGTCGACATGGGCAAAGAGCTCAAAGCGGCAGGCGCTCATGTGCTAGGGCTGAAAGATATGGCGGGGCTGTTGAAGCCCGCATCGGCCACGATCCTGGTCAAGGCGCTAAAGGAAGAGGTTGGCCTGCCTATCCACTTCCATACCCACGACACAGCAGGCACCGCAGTCGCCACGATCCTTGCGGCCTCTGAGGCGGGCGTCGATGCTGTTGATTGCGCCATGGACGCGCTCAGCGGGAACACCTCGCAGGCAACCCTTGGGTCCGTCGTTGAGGTTCTGGCCAATACCGAGCGCGACACCGGGCTCGACATCAAGACCGTGCGCCAGATCAGCGATTACTGGGAGGCCGTGCGCGGGCAATATGCGGCGTTTGAGAGCGGCATGCAGGCCCCCGCCTCGGAGGTGTATCTGCACGAGATGCCCGGCGGGCAATTCACCAACCTCAAAGCGCAGGCGCGCTCGGTTGGATTGGAAGAGCGCTGGCATGAGGTGGCGCAGACCTATGCCGATGTGAACCAGATGTTTGGCGACATCGTGAAAGTGACACCGTCGTCCAAAGTGGTGGGTGACATGGCGCTGATGATGGTCAGCCAGGGGCTGACCAGAGATCAGGTGGAAGACCCCAAAACGGATGTGGCCTTCCCTGAAAGTGTTGTCGACATGATGCGTGGCTCGCTTGGGCAACCTCCGGGTGGGTGGCCAAAACCCATTCAGAAGAAAATCCTTAAGGGCGAGAAGCCTACGACAAAACGCCCCGGTGAAGAGCTGGAGCCGGTGGATCTGGAAGCGGTCCGCGCCGAGCTGTCTGCCGAGTTGGACGGCAAGGAGATCGATAACGAAGACCTCAACGGCTATCTGATGTATCCCAAGGTTTTCCTTGATTACATGGGCCGCCACCGGGTCTACGGCCCGGTGCGTACCCTGCCGACGCATACGTTCTTTTATGGGATGAGCCCTAGCGAGGAGATCAGCGTCGAGATTGATCCCGGCAAAACGCTTGAGATCCGCATGCAGGCCCGCTCTGCCACCAACGCCGATGGCGAGGCGAAAGTGTTTTTCGAGATCAACGGCCAACCTCGCACAATCCGGGTGCCGGACCGCAAGATCGCCTCCGCCGTGGCCAAAATGGCCAAAGCCGAGGCCGGCAACGCCAACCACATTGGCGCCCCGATGCCTGGCGTTGTGGCAACAGTGGCGGCGAAGGCAGGCCAGGAGGTCAAGGAAGGTGACCTGCTGTTGACCATTGAGGCGATGAAGATGGAAACTGGTATTCATGCGGAACGCGACGCGGTGGTGAAGGCCGTCTATGTGACCCCCGGCGGCCAGATTGACGCGAAAGACCTGCTGGTTGAACTGGAGTGATCCAAATGTGCCCGCGCGGGCGGGCGTTTCATGCCCCTCGCTGACGCTCGGGATGTGGGGGCTCTGCCCCCGCTCCCTTTGGTCGCACCCCCGGAGGTATTTGTGAAGCAGTGATGAGGCGAGGAGCGCAGAATGGTTGTTGAGATGACCAAAACCTTGGTGTTCTCGGACTTGCATCTGGTCGAGGATGGCGGAGATATCATTGGCCTTGACCCCCTGTTCCAGTTCTCTGAAGGGCTTGCACATGCATTGTCGCTTCACCCGGACGCCAGCCGGATTGTCCTGCTGGGCGACCTCACCCATCATGGGCGCGTCGCGCAATATGAGCGGCTGCGAGGGGCCCTTGAGGGACTGACGCTGCCCGTGAGCTTTCTGCTTGGAAATCATGACGACCGCGCCAATTTTCGCAGCGTCTTTCCGCAGGCTGACGTGACCGCGCAGGGCCATGTCCAGCAGGTGGTCGAGATGGGTCCGGCCTGCCTGATCAGTCTTGATACGCTTGATGATGAAGCCGACCCGCTTCATTCAGGCAGGCTTGATGCGGACCAGCTTGAGTGGTTGGAACAGGTTTTGGCGCAGGCCGCTGGCCGCCCTGTCTGTCTGGCGATGCACCATCCGCCATTTGCCACCGGCTTCACCGGCATGGACGCGATTGCGCTGCAAGAGCCAGACCGGTTGCTCGCTCTGCTTAAGGCCTATTCCGGGACGATCCACCTGCTCTGCGGACATGTGCACCGCACGATCTCAGGCCATGTCGACGGGCTGCCGTTTACGATCTTCAAATCCCCCTGCCACCAGATGCCGATGCGGCTGGGCGATGAGGGCTCCGCGCATTCGGTTGCGGAACCCGGTGCTTACGGCATCGTGCTGACCTCCGCGAGCAGCGTGGTGGTCCATACCGAGGATTTCGCCATTGCGGCGGCGGCCACCGCCACGCAAGACATCACTTCAGCTTGAGATAGACCGCGACATGCCTTGAGACTGCGCCCGCGCGGACATAGGTTCGCCCTAACCGCTTATTGCAAAGGACATCTTCATGACATCGCCCTTCCAGTTCACCCTCCCTGCCCCATTGCGTGACGCGCATGACACCGCTGGAGGGGACGGCAAGGGTCTGGGCAATCTGCCGGAATGGGACCTCGGCGATTTGTACCCGGCGCCTGATGCCAAGGAGTTCAAGCGCGACATGGATTGGCTGGAGAAAGCCTGCGCCGATTTTGCCGCGGATTACGAAGGCAAGATGGCCGATCTTGGCGCGGGCGGCCTGCTGGAATGTGTGCTGCGCTACGAAAAGATCGAAACGGTGGCGGGCCGTATCATGTCCTTTGCCGGGCTGCGGTATTATCAAAACACCACCGACGCGGACCGCGCGCAGTTCATGGCCAACGCGCAGGACAAAATCACGACATATACCACCCCGCTGGTTTTCTTCTCGCTGGAACTGAACCGGATTGACGACACCGTGCTGGACGGTTGGCTGGCGGAGAATCCTGATCTTGGCCGCTATAAGCCGGTGTTTGAGCGTCTGCGGGCGATGAAACCATACCAGCTGTCTGACGAGCTGGAGAAATTTCTGCATGATCAATCCACCGTCGGCTCTGCTGCGTGGAACCGGTTGTTTGACGAGACCATTGCCGGGCTCACGTTCACCGTGGACGGCGAAGAGCTGAACATCGAAGGGACGTTGAACCTGCTGACCGACCCCGACCGGGACCGGCGCGAAAAAGGCGCGCGCGAGCTGGCGGCGGTCTTTGGCAAGAACGTCAAACTCTTCTCCCGCGTGCACAACACATTGGCCAAGGAGAAAGAGATCGAGGATCGCTGGCGCGGCATGCCGACGCCGCAAACGGGCCGGCACTTGTCCAACCATGTGGAGCCGGAAGTCGTCGAGGCCCTGCGCAACGCCGTGGTCGCCGCCTATCCGAAGCTGTCGCACCGCTATTATGAGTTGAAGCGCAAATGGCTGGGGCTGGATGTCATGCAGGTCTGGGACCGCAACGCGCCTTTGCCAATGGAAGACCCGACGCTGGTCCAATGGGAGGCGGCTCAAGCAACAGTCATGGAGGCCTATGCCGATTTTGCGCCGGAGATGGCCGAAATCGCGAAGCCGTTTTTCACGGATGGCTGGATTGATGCCGCCGTGAAACCCGGCAAGGCGCCGGGGGCTTTTGCCCACCCGACGGTCACCGATGTGCACCCGTATGTGATGCTGAACTACCTCGGCAAGCCACGCGACGTGATGACCCTGGCGCATGAGTTGGGTCACGGCGTCCACCAGGTTCTGGCCGCAGGTCAGGGCGAGATGCTCAGCTCGACCCCGCTGACCCTGGCCGAAACCGCGTCTGTCTTTGGGGAGATGCTCACGTTCCGCAAAATGCTGGAGGGGGCCGAGACCAAAGAACAACGCAAGGTGATGCTGGCCGGTAAGGTCGAGGATATGATCAACACGGTCGTGCGCCAGATCGCGTTCTACGACTTCGAGTGCAAGCTGCATGACGCGCGCTCGAAGGGCGAGCTGACACCGGACGAGATCAACAGCCTGTGGATGTCGGTACAAGCCGAAAGCCTCGGCCCCGCATTCGAATATATGGATGGCTACGAGACCTTCTGGGCCTATATCCCTCACTTCGTGCACTCACCGTTTTATGTCTACGCTTACGCTTTCGGCGACGGTTTGGTGAACGCGCTTTACGCCGTTTACGAGGAAGGCGGCGACGACTTTCAGGACAAGTATTTCGACATGCTCAAGGCCGGTGGATCGAAGCACCACAAAGAGCTTCTGGCCCCCTTCGGTCTGGATGCGAGCGACCCGAAATTCTGGGACAAAGGTCTGTCGATGATTTCTGGCATGATCGATGAGTTGGAGGCGATGGAGGGGTAAGCGGTCAAAACCGTTTGCTGCAGAAAGCTAGGCTGCGGCTTTCGGTGCTGCAGATCGCAATCGGTTCAAATCCTCATCCGTCAACTTGGACGCATCCAACGCTGAAATCATCCGACCGGCAAGCTCGTGTGCAGCTTTGGAAAGGCCGCCGTTGTCCGACGCGTGAAGCGCCGCAAGACTCTCCAACAGGCACAATTGGACGTCGAAGCTTCCATCGCATTGGCGCGCAATCGGAGCAAATGCGGCCTCAATGAAGTCGGAAGCTTCCGGAAAACGTGCAACCACGTTTGGGGCGGTCGACGCCTCTTTATCTGGCGTTTCCTGTGCATATCGCCACAGCAGGGTTTTCATCAGCAATATCGCCTCGACCGCTGTACCGGGATCATTGAGACTTGGGGAAAGGGCCTTCAACCCGATCTCGGAGATGACGCCCAAACCGAATTCAGCGTCCTGCTCATGCGTTCTGTAGGTTCCAAAGGTGAAAGCGCCCAACAGCTCATCACACAAAGCGTCCTCAATGCTGCCAGAGACCTGACCGATGACGTCTCCGACCAAGACATGCCTGCCGGGCGTCACATTCAGGTAAAGTACGGTTTGCTCGGGCAAGCGGTCTTGCAGCATCGCCATATCAATGAGCTGAAGATATCCTGATTGCGGAGCGCGCAGCGGGGTCGTCGCGGTGGGTAGGACCGTGTCCTCGGTCAGTTCTGAGGCTCCGAACCTTGGGTGGTGTGCCAGCCCAAGAAGTGCATCTTCGGCGCGGGCTTGTGCCGTTTCGAGGCTGTTTTGAAGGCTGCCCAGCGTTGTCAGGTGGTTGATCCAACGCAACAGGGACAAGATCACCGCGACCACGACAAGCGTTGTCACCGCCATGACAACAAGCGCGGCGTCATCAGGATAAAACCCAAGACGATACAGGACGAGCGAGCCCAGCGAGTATACAAACGCACCAATAAAGACCGACAGGACAGATTGTGTGGTCGTATCTTCGAGCAAAATGCGATGCATCCGCGGCGTTGCGGTATTTGCCGCTGCCCGGTGAGCCGAAACCATGATGCTGAGGGAAAAGGTCGAGACGGCCAGCATCGAGCTCGCAAGAATTGTGAGCACCGGAGTGACGGACGCGAAGTCGATATCGGTCTTCAGGTCTATGCCAATAAACATGTTCGCGATCGGGCTGAGAAGCGTCGCCGCGACCGACAGAAGCGCATAAAGAAATACGCGCAATCCCATGCTCCTGTAGTACCGCAGGAAGATGAGTTTCAGCCACTTCAGTCGGGTCACGGGCGCTCCATTCTTATATGAGTGGGCAACGTGTATCGCGCGGGGCGCTTGTCAACTACTCGAAAACGGGCGTCTGTCAGAACCGCTGCATTCTGCAGCTTGAGCTCTTGCCTAACATTTCGCTTCTATCCCGCGCGAAAAAGCGTTTGAGTCCAATCATGACCCGCGATGAATTCAATGCCTACTGCGCCTCGCTCAAAGCCACGACACATGTCGTGCAATGGGGCAATTCGGACGTGTGGAAGGTCGGCGGCAAGCTATTTGCTGTCAGCGGCTGGGCGGATGACGCACCGGCATTTACCTTCAAGGTTTCCGATATGGCGTGGGAAATTCTGCCGGATATGCCGGGGATCAGGCCCGCGCCATATCTGGCCTCAAGGGGTATGAAATGGGTCCAGCACTACGCCGAACCGGGGCTGTCTGATGACGAGCTGAAAAACCATGTCAAAGCCTCTTACGACATGGCAGTGGAGAAGCTCACAAAGAAGCTGCGCACTGAATTGGGCCTTTAATTGGCTGCCGCAAAGACCCGGTCGATCATCGCCTGCGTGCCTTTGGCGAATTCCAACGTCGC
This sequence comes from uncultured Litoreibacter sp., assembly GCA_947494645.1. Classification (GTDB taxonomy): domain Bacteria; phylum Pseudomonadota; class Alphaproteobacteria; order Rhodobacterales; family Rhodobacteraceae; genus Litoreibacter. The sequence goes on along the minus strand of CANLVO010000001.1, from coordinate 602,082 downwards.
GGGATAGTCGACGCCGTCACGCACGGAACGGCTGAAGGCCTCCACCTGCAGCACGTAGTGATTGGCGCTAGGAAACTTTTCAGCAGTAATGTTGCCCGCCGCATCGCCGTGATACAAGACGGCCCCGCCATAGACCATCGGGTTGAACGGCGCGGTCAGCTTCACATGACCGGCCTCGCCCAGAAACAGCACCTCTTGATAATTTGCCAGCCGCATCGAGACCATCGACTGAAAGCTGAACCCGTCAAACTGCGCCGCAACCTCGGCCTTCACATCGACGCCGTTCTCCCATGTGATCTGCGCATTGATGTCGATTGGCTCCTGCCCTGTCACGAATCTTGTAGAGCCGAATGTATAGACGCCGATATCAGGAATGCCGCCACCGCCCGTCTCCGGCTTGTTGCGGATGTTGCCGAGATCAGATGCGTTGTTGTAGCAGAACTGCGCGCTGACATGGCGCAACGCGCCAATCCCGCCAGACTGCACAATCTCCCGAGCCCGCTGCCATTGCGGGTGGTGGATGATCATATAGGCCTCAGCACAAAGCAGCCCGGTCTCTTCGCGCAGCGCGATCAGCGGGTCGATCTCTGCGGCAGTCATGGCAATCGGCTTTTCACAAAGCACATGCTTGCCCGCGCGTAGGGCTTTCTCGGCCCACTCTATATGCAGGTGGTTGGGCAACGGAATGTAGACCGCGTCAATCTCGGGGTCGGCCAGCAGGGCCTCATAGCCAGTAAACGCCACGCAATCGAGCGCGAAGGCCTGAAAACCCGAGATATCGCCCGAGCGGGACGCGACCCCGTAAAGCCGCGCGCCTGACGCTGCATGTATCGCAGGCCCCATATGCTCGCGCGCGAATTTCGAGGCGCCGAGAATGCCCCAATTGACTGGCGTCATGTCCGTCTCCATTGGTTGAACAATTGGAACCTAGGACAGAAAAATGCCCGCCGGAAGGCCTAGCTTCCAACCACATTCCGCGTCCTGCCTATGACGTGTAAAGGAAAAGCGCCGGCAGGTTTCCCCGCCGACGCTTTGTTTGATGTAGGGCGCAACTTGGACGCGCGGCCCACGATGGCGCTACGCGTTAGCCAGCAGCCCTTTTTCCTTTGCAAGTTCGCGCATACGCTTTTGCAGCTTTTCAAAGGCCCGCACCTCGATCTGACGGATGCGTTCGCGGCTGACATCATACTGGCCGGACAAGTCCTCCAGCGTCACCGTCTTTTCTGACAGGCGGCGCTGCATCAGGATGTCTTTCTCCCGGTCATTCAGCACCGACATGGCGTCGGCCAGCATCTCACGGCGGGTTTCCAGCTCATCCTTCTCGGCATAATCGCCGGCTTGGTCTGCATCTTCGTCTTCCAGCCAATCCTGCCACTGCGTGGCCCCTTCGCCATCTGCCGAGATCACGGCGTTCAATGACGCGTCCCCGCCGGACATCCGCCGGTTCATGGAGATCACCTCGTCCTCAGTGACGTTCAGATCGTTGGCGATCCGGGCAACGTTTTCCGGTCGCAGGTCGCCGTCTTCCAACGCCCCAATGCGGTTCTTCGCCTTACGCAGGTTGAAGAACAGCTTCTTTTGCGCGCTGGTGGTGCCAAGTTTGACCATGGACCACGACCGCAGCACATATTCCTGAATGCTGGCGCGGATCCACCACATGGCATAGGTGGCAAGGCGGAACCCCTTCTCAGGGTCGAACTTCTTGACGGCCTGCATCAGACCCACATTGGCCTCCGAGATCACCTCGGCCGTCGGCAGGCCGTAGCCGCGATAGCCCATGGCGATTTTGGCGGCCAACCGCAGATGCGAGGTGACCATTTTATGCGCGGCTTCGGTGTCTTCTTCTTCCACCCAGCGCTTGGCCAGCATGTATTCTTCTTCCGGTTCCAGCATCGGAAATTTACGAATTTCCTGCATGTACCGGTTCAGGCCCTGTTCCGGGCTTGGTGCGGGAAGATTGCCAATATTGGACATGTATGTGCCCCCCTTTGAGGATATTCATCGTTTCTTAATCATGAAATATGAACTGGTCGGTTCAATTTCAAGGATCATGCCGCCGGTTTCAGCGCACATCAGCTGTGCGAATGCTCTGCGATATGCTTGTGCGAGACAGATGTTACCAAGAGGTAAACACGCCAAAACCTCATAAAAAGAGGCTGAAACACGCGCTCACGTAGAGGTGAGTTCACCCGCTCAACACGTCGACCAGACCAGCAAGATCGGCGGGTAAATCCGCCTCGAAATGCAGGTTTTCGCCCGTCACAGGATGCACAAACCCAAGCGAGGCTGCGTGCAACGCCTGCCGGGGAAACGCCCCAATCGCGGCTATTGCGGCCTCAGACAATGCAGTCTTGGCCAGTTTGCGTTTGCCGCCATAGACCGGATCACCGATCAGCGCATGGCCGCAATAGGCCATATGCACCCGAATTTGATGCGTTCGGCCCGTCTCCAGCCAGCAATCCAGCAGGCAAGCCGTGGGCGGCGCACCAAATCCTTCAACGACCCGGGCCCGCGTGATCGCATGGCGGCCGGCGTTCTTGACCACCGCTTGGCGCTGCCGGTCCGTCTTGTGTCGCGCCAGGTTTGCATTCACCCGCAAGATGTTTGCGGCCTCGAAATCGACGCCCGCCATGCCGCGCAGCCGCGGGTCGGCTGCATCTGGCATCCCGTATGCCAGCGCACGGTAATGACGCTCGACACTGTGTTTTTCGAATTGCTTGGCCAACCCGTGATGCGCCTCGTCGGATTTGGCCACCACCAGCAAGCCGGATGTATCCTTGTCGATCCGGTGCACGATACCGGGCCTCTTCGCACCACCAATGCCCGACAGGCTGTCGGCGCAATGATGCAAAAGCGCGTTCACCAATGTCCCCGAAGGCGAGCCCGGCGCAGGATGCACAACCATGCCAGCAGGCTTGTTCACCACAATCAGAGCAGCGTCCTCATATACCACATCGAGCGGGATATCTTCGGGCCCGGTCTCCAGATCAACCGCCGCGGCCACCGCGATGTCATAGACCTCGCCCACGGCCACCTTGGCCTTTTGATCCGTTATGGCCACGCCGCGACGCGTCACCGCGCCTTCTGCAATCAGCCGCGCCAGCCGAGACCGGGACAGGTTTGCCTCCACTGGCACGTCCCGCGCCAATGCCTTATCAAGTCGCGCAGGCGCTGGGTCGCTGATTTCAACGGAGACAAGAGTGGCGTCAGACATGAGACTTCCTGAGGATGAGGTGGCGGAACCTGCCAACCTGAGATTTCTGCGCCGTCTGGTGACAGTGCTGACAGCGGTGATGATTGGGGGCCTTCTAATCCTGATCGCGCTGATTGTCATCAGGGTGCAGCAGCCCAGCCCGGGATTGGCGATACCAAATCAGATCACCCTGCCAGACGGCACCACGGCGCAGAGTTTTACCGCCAGCGCGGATTGGTATGCCGTGGTCACAACAGAAAACCAGATCCTGATCTTCGACCGGGTTACCAGCGAGCTGATCCAATCCGTAGACATCGCGCAATAGTGGGGAGGATGGTACCGCCTCCCCGGCTTGAACGGGGGACCCCTGGTTCCACAAACCAGTGCTCTAACCAACTGAGCTAAGGCGGCACACGACGCTGACTTAGCCAAGCCCTCGGCTGATTGCAAGTCCTCTAAAGCGGTTCCGGCAACAACCGGGTCCAGGTTTGCTCTACCAAATCCTGCCCGAAGGAGTGCACAGGCTCAGAGGCCACGCAGCGAAACCCATTCTTGGCATAAAGCCTGCACGCCGCCTCGTGGCTTTCATGCGTCCAGAGGGTCATTTCGCGGTATCCTGCCTGGGTTGCAAACTCCATGCACCTGCTCAAAAGCGCGCGCCCCAAGCCGGTCCCGCGCATGTCCGGCTCTACAAGAAACAGGCGCAGCTTGGCGATATCGTCCTTCAGCCGCACGCAAAAGATACAGCCGACGCGGCGGCCAGCCTGCCATGCAACCCAACCGCGTTCGCGCGCCAGATCATGATCGGTGACAAAATCCTGCACAATCCCGGCCACCAGCGGCTCGAAACTCTCATTGAATTTGTCATGCTCGGCGTATAGCGCCCCGTGGCGCGCTGCGATCCAACGCGCGTCACTTGGCTCAAATTCTTTGATCACGAAGCTTTCGGCTGTCATGTCTGCCATTTGACGGCACAGCTGAGTGTGGCGCAAGCCTTGCAACACCCGCGTCATCTCAGTAGCAACATTCCAAACAGTCGGAGAGCACCCATGGGCATCAACTCAGAAAGCGATATCGCAGCCAATCTGCAAATTGGCCCCACGGATCAAGGTATGGTGCGGCTCTATGTGCAAGGGGACGGCATTGACCTCCCCTTCGATTTTGACCCGGAAGAGGCTGACGAAATCGCCGAGGAAATCCGCGCCGCCGCTGCCCGTGCGCGCGCAATGGCGTAACAGCAATCACGTCCATGCCCTTCCCATGTTCTGAAATATCCTCTGGGGGATGCCCGCGTGGCGGGGCGTGAAACGCCCCAAGAACGCAAAAACATCACTCGCGCGGCACGCGCCCAACCGGGTCAGCCAAAACTCTCGACAAATCCCGGATCACGAAGCGTGTGCAACCGACGTGCCGCGTGGCGGGCAAATTTCGTTGTCAGCACTTTGCGCCGCGCGCCTGCCAATTTGTCCTCCTGCCCCATCGCGATGATCTCCGCGTCATAGGCATCCGCGATGATCAGCCCGGTTCCACCCGGCAGCAGCTCTGTCGGGAACGCGTCGTCCACGGCCCAGAAAAATCGGTCGCACCAAGCTAGGTAGCCTTCCCATTTGTGGTCTGTCTGAAAATCCGCCCGCGAGGATTTGCACTCCACCACCCAGATCTCGCCCTTCGGCCCCAGCGCCATCACGTCAACGCGCAGGCCGCGGTCGGGCACCAATTCCTCAACGCAGGCAAACCCGTGACTGGCAAGGTGGCGGCAAACGCCACGCGCCAGCAATTGCCCGGGCTGTAGGGGCGGCTGCACTGGCGCGGAGGGTGTCAGATCATCGGGCATCTCCAAATAGTGAACAAACCGTAAACAAAAATCAACCCAAAGGAATCACTTGACGCGATACCATTTGGTTTCATATTAAATGATACCCAATAGTATCACATTTTCGAAAGGATGCCTTCATGCGCAGGCTCGCCCTCCTGATCTCCTGCCTCGCGGCCCCGGCCATCGCCGCCGAGAACGACATTATCACCCAGCCTTTGCCGCAGCTGAATTGGGCGACGACGCCTGAAGGTGTGGCCTTTGCCCCGCTCCAAGGCGACCGTTTTGTCGAGGATTACATGGCGATGGTGCGCCTGCCAGCTGGCCTTGTCAGCCCGCCCCACATCAAATCCGCCAATATGTTCGGCATCGTCATCGAGGGTGTCATGACCCATATGCCCCATGACGAAGCGGGCACGCCAACGCCCCTGCCCTCGGGGGCGTTCTACAAGATCCCCAAGGACCTGCCGCATGTGTCGGCCTGCATATCGGACACGCCTTGTATCACGTTCCTGTATCAGGACGGGAAGTTCGACTTCCTGCCGGTGACGCAATGACCCCCGCAAGCCAACCCACCTTCCGTGCGCTCGCAGACCCTACGCGGCGCGGCATTCTGCACCATCTGGCGCAGCGTGACATGACCATCGCCGAGGTCGCGGAAAATTTCGATATGACCCGCGCTGCGGTGAAAAAGCACCTCACGGTGCTGAGCGACGGCGGGTTGATCACCGTGCGGGCGCGGGGGCGCGAAAAGATCAATGCCCTCAACAAGGACGGCTTCGCGCCGCTCTTTAACTGGCTGGAGACGTTCGACCACTTCTGGGACGACCGCCTCGAAGCACTGAAATCTGCGGTTGAAAAGGACCAATCAAATGACTGACACACGCCTGAGCAAGACGATCTTCCTGAAAGCGGACCGGGAGACGGTCTGGGCCTATCTCACACAGCCAGAGATGATGGAGAAGTGGTTTCACAAACCCAAAACCGCACTCAGGCAAGGCGAAGACTATGCCTGTTATGGGCGCGAGAGCGGCGACAAGCTGATCTGGGGCACTGTCACCACCTTCACACCGCCGGATGAGCTGGAATACAGCTTCACGGTCGGTCCGATGGGCGATGCAGTGAGCACGGTCAACTGGAAGCTGCATTCAGTGCCCGGCGGCACTCAGCTTGATCTGGAACATACGGGCCTGCCGCAAGGTGCTGAGGCGTTTGATCTGACTCTCGCCCTCGACAAGGGATGGGACAACCATTTCAACGAGATGCGGGCCGCTCTTCACACCGAAGAAAGCGCCTAGAGGTCATATACCGGGTAATGCGCTTTCATATAGGCAACGCCGTGGCGCACGATCTCTTCGACCACAGCCAAATCAACATCAGCAAGCTTGTTGATGTTGATACAGGCCTTACCCGCCTTGTGTTTGCCGAGCCTTGCCAATTGATCTGACAGGTCTCGGTAGCCAGGCATGATGTAGAGGCTGGTATAGGACTTGCGAGGGCTGAACCCGGTCACCAGAAAGCTCCCTTCTCGGCCGCTCTCGTATTTGTATTCGTAGCGGCCATAGCCCACGATGCTGGGGCCCCAAAGCTGCGGTTGCCAGTCGGTGACCCGGCCAAACAGCTCCAGCAGGATCTGGGCATCGGCCCGGCGTGCTGGGTGGTCGACCCCATCAATAAACGCCGCGACATCACCCGGACCCGGTTTGGTTTTGTTTTCTGCGGTTGCCATATCTGTCCCCCTTACCTCAGATCATCATAGCAGAACTTGCCAGACGGGTCGCGCGCCCCTATCTGACAAGGTGACGGTTCTGCCCTTTTCGTGCCATAGGGACTACATTCCGGTGGCCTTAAGCAATTCCGCGGGAGCTGGCTCTGTCTGGACCCTGGTTCAGTTACCTGGCGCCCACCTGTATATACAGGTCTGCGGGAATAAGCTCCCTTACGTCTGGGCGGTTCCGTCACATTTCCCCTCTGTTCTGCGTGCCCTGATTGTGGCTAAGCTGGCCTCAAACTGGAGGGATCATGCTTACACCAACCCATCCGCCTGTCTGGCTGGACGCTGACGCAGGCTCGATTGCGCAGCTTGAAAAGCTGGTCGCCCAGCAAACAGATGCCAGCGACTACCCGCTGGCATTCGAGATCATACAGAATACGGTCATCTATCAGGGCGAAACCTTCCTGAGCGCTGACCCGCGCGCGCTCATGTCTGAGATAAATCGCGCATTTGACCAAGGCCCTGGCATCATTGCCATCAAAGGCGCCCTGCCCGATCAAGACGTAGTCGATGCCACCACCGCGCTCTTCGAGAAGATGATCGAAGACGAACGCGGCACGGGCGGCGGCGACCACTTCGCAAAGCCGGGTGCCAATGACCGGGTCTGGAATGCCGCGCAGAAGCATTGCCTCGCAGATCCGCAGAACTTCGCCGCCTACTTTGCCAACCCCGCGATTGACCTGCCCTGCCGCGCATGGCTCGGCCAAGGCTATCAGCTCACCGCGCAGGTCAACCGGGTCAATCCCGGCGGGGCCGCGCAGAAAGCACATCGAGACTACCATCTGGGCTTCATGGACGGGGCGCGGGTGGCAACATACCCGGCGCAGGTTCATGCGCTCTCCCCTTTGCTGACATTGCAGGGCGCTATTGCGCATTGCGACATGCCCCTTGAGACGGGGCCGACGCTTTACCTGCCCTATTCGCATCAGATGCTTGAAGGCTATGTCGCCTTTGGCCGTGAAGAGTTCCAAGACTTCTTTGCCGCGCATCACACTCAATTGCCGTTGGAGAAAGGCGACGCCGTGTTCTTCAATCCGGCCGTCATGCATGGCGCGGGCAACAACGTTACCCAAGATCAATACCGGATGGCCAATTTGCTGCAAATCGGCTCGCCCTTTGGTCGCTCCATCGAGGCCGTGAATCGCGACGCTATGTGCCGCGCGCTTTACCCGGTGCTGCAAGGACTGGCTGACGATATGCGCGCACGGGTGATCGCCGCCGCTGCAGAAGGCTACGCTTTTCCTACCAATCTTGACGCGGACCCGCCCGTCGGTGGGCTGATCCCCGAAAGTCAGGCCGAATTTGTGGCACGCGCGCTGCGCGAAGGCCTTCCGGCTGACGCGTTCGAAGCGCAGTTGAGTGCGCAGACCAACCGCAAGGCCCCGTAAGGCGCGCAGAGACTAGGCGATGCGGGGTTGGCTCCTCAATCCGCGTTTATACGCGCCAGGCGAGTCGCCGATCTCACGTTTGAAGGCCCGGCTGAACGCATTGGTATCCGCGTAGCCCGACTTGAACGCAATCTCGTCAATGGTCAGGCCGGGATCGGCCAGCATTCTGCATGCTGCCTGAATGCGCCACCTGCGCACATAGCTCATCGGCGCAAGACCCGTGGCATGTTTGAACTGCCCCGCAAAAGCATTGCGAGACTGGCCGTATAGCTTGGCAAGCCGCTCGACAGTCCAAGGCTCAGCGGGGTCGTCATGAATGTGGTCCAGCACCAGTTTGATCTTGGGTTCCGCAAGAGCCGTGAGGCGCTCATCGTGATTTAGCGACTCATCCAGCCAATGCTCGATTGCATAAAGGCAGATCAGCTCCGTCAGCCGGTTCAATACCACGTTTGATGGCTCTTGATCCTTGCTCAGCTCGATGCGCAACAGCTCCACCAACGGGCTCTGCGCGTCTTCGGACTGGGACGCCCCGACATTTGCCACCAACATGCTTGGAAGGCGCTGCAAGATAGCAGGAGGTGTGCGGGTCGAGATTTCAAAAAAGCCGCACAGGATGTTTGTCGCGTCCGGGTCCTCGCCTAAACGATGGAAATACGGCCCGACCTGGTAATTGGGCAGATCACCACTTCCCCTGACGGGCCCGAACTTGGTGTCGCTGTAAATATGTGCCGCCCCATGCGGGATGATCACGATGTCACCCTGCTCCAGCTTTCTGGGCTCGCTGCCGTCATCCAGCCGCATCCATGTGTTGCCAGCCATCACAAGGTGAAAGCGTGCAAACGTTGGATGCTCCGACACCAAAATGCCCCACGGCGCGGTTAGGTTCTTGCCAACATAGGCCGTGCTTCTTACACGCATCATGTCGAGCAGGTCAGAGATCATGTGCTTCATCCAATTCGGATATGAGGAAAACGATTTTCTTCCAAGAAACGCGACGCCAAATTGTGGTATCTGCAAGATAAACGGGCGTTTCGGCACTATTTAACCATATGGCAAGCCTTTTAACTGATCACGGAATTTGACAACTTCGTCATACCCCATTGCTGGGATCAATCGGGATGAATAGCATCAGCTAACATCTTGGTATCACAGCCATAGATTTAACTTTGGAGACGTACATGAAAACCTTGAAACTTGCTGTCGCATTCGCCGTAGCTTCCGCTGCCCCGACCTTCGCTGACACCTCACCTGCAGAGCTTTTTGCAATGAGCAACTCTTCCGCAGCTGAGACGCTGGTGCGTGAAACCTCCATGGGTGACATCACTGCAGCCCGCGTCCAACTCGCTTTGGGCAACATGAGCGCCGCTGAGCGTGAAGCCTTCTTCCAGGCTGACCACGTTGATCGTCTGCGCATTCTGGAAAAAGCTGTGATCTTCGGCGACGGCAACAGCGCTGCTGAAATGGCCGCTGAAGCCAACGCATTCTCCGAAGGCAACTAAGCCCGGACCTAAGAACACCGTCCCGGGCACGCGTCACGCGGCTGCCCGGGACACACAACACGACAGCCGCACCGAAACTTTCATCTTTATGAAAAGGAGGGCTGCATGAAAAGCATCCTTGCCAAATCCTTCAGCCGTCGCCGCCTCTTCGCAGGGGGTGCCGCTACCGCGTTCGCAGCTGTCACCGGAGCCGCCAAGGCCCGCGTCGCCGCAGGCACCAGCTCCGACTACGAATACGAGATCACCCGCACTGAAGAGGAGTGGCGCGCGCTTTTGGGCGATAACGACTACGCCATCCTGCGCGAAGGCTTCACAGAGAAGCCCAAATCCAGCCCGCTCTGGCTTGAAGTGAAGCCCGGCATGTACAATTGCAAAGGCTGCGAGCTCCCCGTCTATGACGGCCAATGGAAGGTCCTCCTCGACAAAGGATGGGTCTTCTTCTTCCACGCCGTCCCCGATGCCGTGCTCTTTGGTATTGACGGCAAGGTCCCGGAATACGGCTCCATGTCGGCTGGCAAAGCCATTGCCGAAGTGCATTGCCGCCGCTGCGGCAGCCACCTTGGCCACCACCTGCAAGTGGATGGGCAAGTCGTACACTGCATCAACGGCGCATCGCTGAATTTCGTAGAACAATCCGCGTAACCACGCCTTGTCTCGCGCTTTCGTGCACCCGCACCGGTTCGCGCAGACTGGAAACCCGAGGGCCTCTGCCCCATATTAAGGCCTTCCGGCAGGAGGGCCTTTTTCATGACCGACCAAGACACGCTGACCCGCGCAGAGGCGCAGGGCCTCAGATACGCCAAGGAACTCGAGGGCCACGTCTCTTGGCTCGACAGCTTCACTGCAGCAGCACTTGGCGTGCTGGCTGTTGCGTCGGGCATCTACACCTATCTCGGGGTCTCCTCGCTCCTTGATGACAACGGGGCGCTCAGCTTCTTTGCCGCCGTCAGCTACTCCATTGCGGTCTCTGTCGGCATCTTTGTGTTCTGGTCCTATCTCATGCGGCTGCTGCCTGCCGTGCGCACGATGGGCGCGCGCATCGGGCTGTTTGTCTCTATGCTTCTCGGCTCGGCGGCCATTATTGCCATGTCGTCCTGGCTGAATGCGGCGGCCCTCGCGGGCGCAGCAGCGGTCGAACAGCACCTCGCCCGCACCGTCCAAGACTACCAATCCGCCCTTGAACGCTCCAACGAGATCGCGATTTCCGCCCAGGGTCTTGGCCGCGATGTCGCCCGTGTGCGCCAATCCTTCGAAGACCTGTCGGAACAGGAAGCCACTGGCGATCTGTCAGGCCTCGCGGGCCGGGGTGCCGTCTTCCGCGTGCTGCGCCAGAAATCAGACGAACTCGCGGGGCTCGAAACCCAAATCGCGTCCCAACAACCGCTGGTAAATGCGGCCTTCACCGAAGGCAACGCCATCTTGTCCCGCATGCGCTCCCTCACCGTCGAGCCCGGCCCGATCGAGGCACGCTCCGTCCAGTTCTCCGAGGAAGCTGTACGTCTCGCGGGCGTCATCACGCAACTCAGACAGCTCTCCGTCGCGCCGCTTGTCAGCCGCGCCGCGCAGGACCTTTCCGCCTCCGTGGTCTTGCCCGAGTTGGACGGGCGCACCGCTGAAAGTCGCGCAGGCCAGCAATCGACGATCTCCTCCGTGTTGCAACTGCTCGGCCAGCGGGCTGATACGCTGCGCATCGCCGCTGACGGCGTTATGGCAATGGAGCCTGCGGCAGACACGATCTACACCCCCATTTCCACAGCGGATGCCGTGATCCGGTATGCTGAGAACTTTGTGCCCAGCTGGGCCGGCGCAATTGCCATCGACCTGCTGCCTGCGGTGCTGGTCTTCATTCTGGCAATCACTCAGGCTGCGATCCGCTCTGGCAAATCCCGCGTGGGCGTCGAAGACACGCTCACCTTGGCCGAGCTGCGCGCCGCGCTGAACGCCATACAAGAGGTCGAAACCTCGCTCAGAGGCAGTGAGACCTGGACCCCGCCCGCATCGGATCCCAATAAGATCAAACCACTGCCCACAGAAGTTAAACCGGACAAGCAGGCGTGAGCAGCCCGGACATCCCAGTCCTGCCGCCTAGCCGGGCAGAACGAAAGGCAGAGCGGAAAGCGGCGTCACAGCCAAAACCACGCCGCTTTTCTGCCAAGGCCGCGATCACTGGTGTCTTGGCGGTTCAGCTTGCCATCGCTCTGTTCCTGATGGGCAGCGATCTGTTTCGGGCGATCCCGCACATCGCGTGGCCGTCCTCGCAGCCACGCTTTGACACGCCGGTGATCCCCGGCGACCAAACAAGACGCTACAATCCGCGTGATACGCCGCTCAGGCCCTCTGAGGACGGAAACCCTGACCGCCCCTATCGCTCCACCGGAGAGATGCCGTCCCGGCTCGATTTCGCCCGTTCCGGCGAGACCCTGACCCTAACGGGTGAAATTGCGGTGGGCGATGCAGAGCGTTTTGCAGACTATCTCGGCACAAACGCCACGCCGCCCAGCTTCATCCGTCTCAACTCGCCCGGCGGCTCGGTTCAGGATGCACTCAGCATCGGGCGTCAGCTGCGCGAAAAGGAGGTGGATACGCTGATGGGTGCAGGCGATATTTGCCTCTCCGCCTGCCCCTATGTTCTGGCCTCTGGTGTGACGCGTAACATTCACGACGACGCGCAAGTTGGCGTCCATCAACATTATTTTGGAACCAACTCTGCGCTGCCTGCCTTTTTGGCGGTCGAGGACATTCAACGTGGACAAGGCGAGGTAATGGCCTACCTCAATGATATGGGGGTCGATCCCCTGATCATGCGCCACGCGCTCGTGACCCCGCCCGATGAGATCTACGTCCTGCTGCCTGCTCAATTGACCGAATATAATATGGACACTGACCCCGACAGCTAGACCGCTCCTTCCCATGTTTCAAAATATCCCCGCCGGAGGCTCCCTCGCTATGAAATATATCCTGACCGCAGCATGTCTCGCCGCCCTGCCCGCTAGCGCTGGCCTCAGTGGCACCCTTGACGCAAATTTCATTGAGTCAGCTCCCAAGGATCGGTTCTCCTTCACCAATACAGGGGCCTGCGATATCGGTCCCGCAACGCTGATTGTGTTGCTTGAGCAAAGTGTCGGCGGTTTGATCTTTGACACGACCGGTGACGGTGCCGGGGTCGAAGTCTTCCAACCCTATGAAACCGTGGCAGGCGCTGAGAGCGTTCTCAGCGTCACATCCGTTACAGATGGTGACACTTCCATCACCCTGAACCTCAACGGGCTCGCTGCTGGGCAATCCGTGGCCTTTACCATCGACGTCGATGATACGCTGCGGCATTCCTCGCTGGGCCAGATCCGGGTAACCGATAGCGAGATTGCCGGCGCGACAGTCGTTTTGGAAACGGCTTCGGTCAAAGGGATCGGTGTCTTTGACAATACCAGCCGCGCGCAGGTCAGATTGACGGACTGCACCAGCTGACAGGCCGCGTCATTGGCGGGTTAACAAAACCTTTCAAAATTTTGAAAAACTGTTCTGTGACAGAGCTTTAGGTCAATCCGGCGCATGCGCCGCGACGCGTCAAATTAGCCGGAGAACGCTTCAGGCTGGGCCGCACGCGCCATGTGATCGAGCACCGCATTGACGAATTTCGGCTCCTTGCCGCCTTCAAAAAAGGCACGCGCCACGTCGACGAATTCGACGATCACAACCTTGGGTGGCGTCTTACCCGCCACCAGCTCCGCCCCCGCCGCCCTGAACAGCGCCCGAAGGGTCGGATCAATCCGGTCAATCTTCCAAGTCTCCACAATGGCCGCGTCCGCCAGCCGATCAATTGTTGACTGCTCCGCCACAGCCCCCTCGAGCAGCGCCCGGAACGTGTCGACATCCCCCTCGATCATCTCCTCGCCCTCATAGACGGCACCAAAGCGGTGATCCTCAAACTCCGCCCGCACCGCATCAATGGATTGCGAGGAGTGCTCCATTTGAAACAAAGCCTGCACCGCGTAAAGCCGCGAGGCGGATTTCATCGCCCGTTTCTGGTTGTTCGAGAGGGTCATGCGATCTGGAAGCTTCCGTCATCATCAAGCGAAGAGCTTGGCTTGAAGCCGATACCCTTCTTGGTCTGGCCGTATGTGCGCTGCATCTCGATCAGATGCAAGGCCGCCGCTGCGGCACCGCCGCCCTTGTTCTGATCGCTCGGGTCCGCCCGCACCTCTGCCTGCGCCCTGTTCTCGACAGTCAAGATACCATTGCCGATATTGCAGCCCTGCAGGCCCAGCAACATCAATCCGCGCGAGCTGTCGTTACACACCGTGTCGTAATGCGTGGTCTCGCCCCGAATAATGCAGCCCAGCGCAACATAGCCATCGTAATCGCCCAACCGGTCCGCGATCCGAATTGCGGGCGGTACTTCCAAAGCACCCGGCATTTCCTGAACCTCACAAGTGGCACCTGCCGCTTCGATCTCCGCCCGAGCGCCCGCAACAAGATTGTCTGCGATGTCTTTGTAGTAAGGCGACACCACAATCAGCAGCTTGGTCGGTGCACTTACCTTTGGGGTGGGCATCACGAAATGGGTCTCGGTTCCAGCCATGTCTTATTCCTTCATCGCTATCTTGCGGGTGCCGGTGATCTCGAGCCCATAGGCGTCGAGCCCCACCACTTTAGGTGATGGGCTGTTGGTGAGAAGCTCCAGCTTATGCAGCCCCAGCGCCGCCAAGATCTGTGCCCCCACTCCATATTGCCGCAGCTTTTGCGGCGCAGCGTCGCTGTCGGCCACCAGTTTCATCATCGTGTCCCGCAACAACACCACAGCGCCCCGCCCTTCCTCAGCAATGATCCACATCGACATGCGGAGCTCGTCGGCTGGAGACGGCCCAAGCCCCAGCACATCTTGCAAAGGGTTCAGCGCATGCATGCGCACTAGGATCGGGGTGGGGTCTTCAAGATCCCCGACGCTCAGCGCGATATGCTCCGCGCCTTGTGTTTCGTCGTTGAAAATTCGCATCGTCCAGTCGCCACCAAATTCCGACGTCACCTGCGCCTCGGAGGCCAGCTTCACCAGGTTATCGTGGCGACGGCGATAGGCGATCAGGTCGCTGATTGTGCCGATCTTCAGGTTATGAAGCTGCGCAAAACCGACCAAGTCGGGGAGCCGAGACATGGTTCCGTCTTCATTCATAATCTCGCAGATCACACCTGACGGGTTCAAACCTGCCAAGCGCGAAACATCGACGGCCGCCTCAGTATGGCCTGCACGGACCAGCACGCCTCCCTCGCGGGCGCGCAGCGGAAAGACATGCCCCGGCGTCGCGATATCTGCAGCTGTTTTGGAGCTATCAATCGCAACAGCAACGGTCCGCGCCCGATCTTGGGCGGAGATGCCGGTCGTGACGCCTTCGCGGGCCTCAATAGAGATCGTGAAGGCCGTCTCATGCCGCGAAGAGTTGTAGGAAGCCATAAGCGGGAGGCCAAGGGCATCGATCCGCTCGTTCGTGAGTGTCAGGCAGATCAGCCCGCGGCCATATTTGGCCATGAAATTGATTGCCTCCGGTGTCGCCATCTGTGCGGGGATCACAAGATCCCCTTCATTCTCACGGTCCTCATGGTCAACCAAAATGAACATCCGCCCATTTCGGGCGTCATCCAGTATTTCCTCAATGGGAGAAATCGCATCGGAATAGTCGGTCATGGTCAGCGTCCTTTGTTGGCACGCCAGATAGTGCGTTTGCGGGCTCTTGGGAAGGCCAAGCGCTGCGTTCCAACCTCTTGATCAGAACTTACTCCGGTTGTGACACGCCAACGACCCAAAATGAGACTAGTGTTGGTTGGCCATCTAAGCCGTATGGCCAGCAAAGAACCGGTCTGAGCTGATAAAGCCCGCCAAACGTCCGGCTTGAGACCATTCCTGCTCGAAAGCGGTGTCACCGACGACCAAGACGCCGTCGCGGGGCAATCCGACCTTACGCAGCGGCGCGGCGACGGCAGTTGCAATGTCAGACCAACGATCCGCAAAATGTGGGGCACGGCTGGCTGTGAGCGCCACGCCCTGATCGCGGAGAAGGTCGGCGAGGGCTGCAGGGTCTAGTGGGCGATGCACAAGCGCGGCAAGGGTCGCGTCACACTTTGCCAGTCTTTCCACTCTGTCAGCCGGGATATTTTCTACATTATGTATGGCGCGCAATGCATTGTTCGAGAACAAAAAACCGACAACGTCATGACCGGACGCAGCACGAACGGACGCGTAGGTCTTGTATGGGAGGCCTAGCTCTTTTGCGCGCCTGACACGGTTACGCAAAACTTCGATTGGCAGATTTGGCAAAAGGTCTGTACGGGCCTTGGCCCAGCTGTGCTTGCGCCAGCTATAGCCTGCCTCCATTGTGGGACCGTTGTTGTGGCCGAGCTGACTCATGCCCAGTCCTGCAGCCGCGCGACGTAGCGTGCCAAGGTGTCGATCTCTAAATTTACACGATCCCCAACGGAGGCGTCCCCCCAATTGGTGACGGATTTGGTATGCGGAATGAAGTTGATACCGAAACTCGCGCCTTCAACTTCGTTGACCGTCAGCGAGGTCCCATTCAGCGCGACAGAGCCCTTTGAAGCAATAAATTTCGCTAACGTATCAGGAGCTTGCAAGGTGACCCTCGTGCTATCACCATCGTCGGTCATTGCGGTGATCGTTGCAACGCCGTCGACATGGCCGGAGACAATATGCCCTCCCAACTCGTCGCCGACCTTCAGAGCGCGTTCCAAGTTCACCCGAGTGCCTTCTGCCCAGTCGCCAAGGTTGGTTTTCGACACGCTCTCTGCCGAGACGTCGACCTCGAACCATGTGTCACCGAGCGTCACCACAGTGAGGCAGCACCCGTTGCAGGCAATTGAGGCGCCAAGATCGATACCTTTGGTGTCGTAGCTGCAGGCGATCCGCGCACGCAAGTCACCGCGTTGCTCGATCTGCGTGATCTGGCCGATATCTGTAACGATGCCTGTAAACAAAGTGCTAACTCCTTGGGCTGTATGTTTGACGTAACCCGCTGTTCTGTTTGCTGCAAGTGCGACCGGAAGCCTTCAGGTGCCCCGAATTGCGCCAATTTCGGCCCAAGTTTGCAGCTAGGGAAAGGTTTCTCCCCTCGCGTGAGGAGTTTAAGCGGTTAGAGTACAACAATGGTTGACCAAGTCTTGAGAAAGCCCGCTATGCCAGAGGCTTCTAGAACCTTCCTTTTCTTGCAAGGACCTCATGGGCCGTTTTTCTACCGATTGGGTAAGATGGTTGAGGCCGCTGGTGCGCAGGTCTGGCGCGTAGGCTTCAACCGAGGGGACCAGGCTTTCTGGCCGAAGCGGCAGAGCTATATTCCCTTTGAAGGAGATCAGGCGTCTTGGCCGGACCGTTTCCGCGAACTTATCACCGAGAAATCAATTACCGACATTGTGCTGTATGGTGATACGCGTCCCATTCATGCACAAGCCGTTCAGATCGCAAAAGATGCGGGGCTCACGGTTCATGTCTTTGAGGAAGGCTATCTACGGCCCTATTGGGTGACCTATGAGCGTGGGGGTGCAAACGGAAATTCGCGCTTGATGCAGATGGATGTCCAGCAAATGCAGACCGCTCTGGAGGGCATTGATCTGGACCTTCCAGACGCACCTGCCCGGTGGGGAGACATGCGAGAGCATGTATTTTATGGCGCTTTGTACCACTATTTCGTCTTGCTTCGAAATCAGCGCTACAGACAGTTCCGGCCACATCGCGAGATCTCAGTCTCAAGCGAATTCTGGTTATACGTCAAACGGTTGTTGACCATGCCTGTCACTGCTTTGACGCGCGCAATTGCCACGCGCCGCATCAAATGGGGCGGGTTTCCATATCATCTGTGTCTGCTGCAACTGGAACATGATGCCAGCTTTCGGATGCATTCGCGCTTTGACACGATGTCAGAGTTTTTGGAGCTGGTCATCGCGGGATTTGCCTCTGGTGCGCCGACCCATCATCACCTCGTGCTGAAAGCGCACCCGCTGGAAGATGGACGCGTGCCATTGAGACGGCTCATTAAGAAGCTGGCCCGTACATATGGCGTCACAGACCGAGTGCATTTTGTAAGAGGCGGCAAGCTTGCTGAGCTTCTGAACACCGCACGCAGTGCGGTCACGGTGAATTCTACCGCCGCTCAGCAAGTCCTTTGGCGCGGCTTCCCGCTGAAAGCGTTTGGTGATGCAGTCTATAACAAACCGGAGTTTGTCTCGACACAGTCTTTACCGGAATTCTTCCTAAACCCGACCCGTCCAGACAGTATGGCCTATCGCGATTATCGTCATTATTTGCTGGAAACCTCGCAAATTCCTGGTGGGTATTATTCGGCGAGGGGGCGTCGGCAGTTGCTAAGACAAGTGGTCGATATGATGATGCAAATCCATGACCCTTATGATGCTCTGACAGCGGGGACTGCGACGCCACGGCAACAGTTACACGTGGTTCGCTGAAACAACGCTATCTTTTTCACTGCGATTCTATAGGTTTATAAAAAAAGAAAATCTTGAGGCAGTTTCCCAACGAGGAGCTCACGCAGTGACTACTATATCTAAAAGGGGCGCCCGCATTGCGTCCTTTGTTTTGGTGGCAACCTTGGTTGCATCATGTGGCTTGCCCCGTTCGGGCCCCAGCAAAAAAGAAATCTTTGCAGGATCAGTTCAAAATGAAGGCGACGCGTTCATCGTGTCCGTCAACAGCCGGGTGACACGTGCAACAGCCGTTCAACCGGTTCTTGGCTTCTCCCAGTCGTTTCTGAACGCAGGCGTTGTAGGCTCTGACACGATCAATCCTGGCGATACGCTTGGTCTGCTTATATACGAGAACGTCGATGATGGGCTTTTGGCTGCCGCTGGCGCCAATGCGACCGCACTGGACGAGGTGCAGGTCGACGGGCAAGGCTTTATCTTCGTGCCTTATGCGGGCCGGATCATGGCCGCTGGGAACACGCCTGAGGGTTTGCGCCGGATCATCACCAACAAACTGGACACCCAGACCCCTGACCCGCAGGTCATTGTACGCCGTCTGGCAGGTGACGGTTCGACAGTATCACTTGTCGGCGGAGTTGGTAGCCAAGGGCTATACGCCATTGAGCGCCCTACCCGCACATTGTCTTCCATGATTGCGCGAGCCGGAGGCATCGCATTGCCGCCTGAGGTTGCCCAAATCACTGTGATCCGTGGCTCGCATCGCTGCACGATCTGGTTCGAAGACCTTTATACCAACCCTGAGTTCGACATCGCCCTGCGTGGCGGAGACCGGATTCTGATCGAGCAAGACAGCCGCGCCTTTACTGTGCTGGGCTCAACTGGCGCTCAGAACCGGCTTGAGTTTGAAACACAGACCCTGTCTGCCATTGAGGCTTTGGCTCAAGTTGGTGGGTTGAACGCCAATATTGCTGACCCGACTGGCGTCTTTGTATTCCGCAACGAGCCCGCCGAGATTGCCAATCAGGTGCTTGGCCGCACTGATCTGCAAGGTCAACAGCGCGTGGTCTACGTACTTGATCTGACAGAGCCAAACGGCATGTTCGAAGCGCGTGATTTTGTCATTCGCGACGACGACACCGTGTATGTCACCGAAGCGCCCTTTGTGACTTGGAGCAAGACTATCTCCACGCTGACGGGTTCGCTTGGTACTGTTAGCGCGTTGGCGAATATCGCCGACAACAACTAAGTTGACGACCGGGACCGAGGTCCCAAACAAAACCGCGAGCGGCACCTCCCACCGCTCGCGGCTTTTTTATTTTAGTGGTGGCTTTTTCACTCAATCTCGAGTGCGCCGTATCCTAGACCTTTCCGGCTTCGACCTGACTCTTGGCAAGCCCGGCGCCGATGACCTGGTGGCTGTCTGGGGCAAAAGCCCCACGTCTGGACGCGGTGAGGTGGTGAGCGGCGCTACGGGCTCCCCCCTGCTCTATGTAGAAGATGCGTTCTTGCGTTCGATCAAACCCGGCCGCTCCGGTGAGCCACCGCTGGGTCTGACGCTAGACCGACAGCGCCCCTATTTTGACAGCGCCGGACCATCCGACTTGGAAACACTATTGGCAGAGGCGCCGTTTGATGACGCCGCGCTGTTGACGCGTGCACGGAACGCGATGGCGCGGATGAGAACACTTCATTTATCGAAGTATAACGACCTCGACCTTAGCCTATCCCCACCCGCCCCTGGTTATGTCCTGGTCATTGATCAGACCCGCGATGACGCGGCAATTGAGTATGGCAACGCCTCAGTCTCGCATTTCCGCGAGATGCTGGTCTATGCGCAGCAAGACTTTCCGGGTGCGCGGATCATCATCAAATCACATCCCGACACAGTAGCCGGTCACCGAAACGGGCATTTTGGCCCTGAACATCTTACAGATCGGATGACCCTGCTGACTGACCCGGTCTCTCCTTATGAATTGATGGATGGCGCATTGGCGGTCTACACGGTCAGTTCCACTTTAGGGTTCGAGGCGATCATGGCCGGTCACAAGCCAAACGTGTTTGGGCAGCCATTTTATGCCGGATGGGGGCTGACAGAGGATCACCAACCAATTGACCGCAGGCAGCGACGACTTACCCGGGCGCAGCTTTTTGCGGGTGCGATGATGCTCTATCCGAAATGGTATGACCCGTACCGCGATAGGCTCTGTGAGCTGGAAACTGTACTAGATACTCTGGAAGCGATGACCAGGGCCCGTAGACAGGACAGGCACGGCTATGCCGCCGTCGGTATGAGCGCGTGGAAGCGGCCACATCTTGCCGAGTTCTTTGGGGACGTGGACACCTTAGGGTCCGAGAAAGATACGCTCGGGGCAGGCAAACCAATACTTTCGTGGGCAGGGAAAACCTCTGATCTGCTGCCGCGACAGGCTCAATGGCCTCTTTACCGTGTCGAGGACGGTTTTCTGCGATCCCATGGGCTGGGCGCCGATTTGATTCCGCCTGTTTCTTTGGTCACCGATCAGACCGGCATCTATTACGATCCTAGGTCAGCGAGTGATCTGGAGCTTTTGATCAAGGCTTCGGTGGATTTACCGCAAGATGCCTTGGATCGAGCGGAGCGTTTGCGGCGAAATGTCATCAAGGCGGGCCTTAGCAAATACAATCTCGACGGGCCTGCCCCAGAATTTGACGCTCAAGGCCGCGAGGTGATCTTGGTGGTTGGACAGGTTGAAAACGATGCTTCTGTCCTCACAGGGGCATCAGAAATGCCAAGCAACGATATGCTGATCAAGGCTGCTCGACGCGACTTTCCCGAGAGCTTCCTCATTTACAAACCGCATCCCGATGTTGAAGCGGGTCTACGCGAAGGCGCCTTTTCGGAGAACGTTGACCTAGTCGCCAAACGCGTTGACCCAATCACCTTGTTAGAGCGTTGCGACCGGGTCGTGACATTGACCTCTCTGTTGGGCTTTGAAGCCTTGATCCGTGAGATCCCCGTTACCTGCTACGGCGTGCCTTTCTACGCGGGTTGGGGACTTACTGATGACCGTGACACGCCTCCTCCTCGCAGAAATGCGAACCCCACGCTGACGCAGCTGGTCCATGCCTGTCTGATTGGGTATCCACGCTACTTTGACCCTAAAACGGGCTTGCCCTGTCCTCCCGAAGTCGCTGTGGAACGCCTCGCGACAGCAGAACTGCCCCAGCCTACTACCCGGAATCGAGTGCTGGCGAAGCTGCAACGCAGATTGAGCGCGCTTGCGCCACTATGGCGGCGTTAAGGTTTCGTTTGCAGGAAATCGACGCGGCCGTCTGGCAAAATCATGGCCGATGACAGGACCGACGTCTTCCACCCTGCTGTATTCACCGAGATGCGGCTGTCTTTCATTTCAGGCTGCTCAAAGACAGAGTGTCCATGAGCGACCCAATGCGCATCACCGCGGGCCACGCCCAAAAATTCAGGATGGCCCCACGTTAGGACGCGATCGGTTTGGTCGTCCATCGCGCGCCGGGGGTCGGCGGCCGCGTGTACCACATGCAGATTTCCACTCGAGACTTTCGATGGGAGCGCACGCATCCAAGCGATCACTTCGTCGCCCATCGCTTGTTTGAGCTCTGCGGCAACCCGTTCGGCCTCTTGCGGCTCTGATCCAGGCAGGCCGACTGCAAAGCTCTGCAGTGTCATTGCACCGCCGTCCTTAAGCCAACGAGCTTGCCGTGCGACGGGCGCTTCTAGGAAGTCGAGGCACATCTGCTCGTTGCTGCCCAAAAGGCACTGGACGTGGGCGGGGAACTCACCCGTCAGCTCGCGCATCCGCCGTATTACATCTGCGCTGGCGGGACCATGGTCTATCAAATTGCCCACGAATACGAGCTTCGGGTTGTCCAGCCGCAAGGCCCCGATCTGAAGGTCAATCAGTTCAAGCATATGTTCGAGCAGATCAACGCGGCCATGCAAATCGCCGACGACAAAGATCGGTTGTTCTGGCGCGGGTTTGTTGTCGAGTGGCGCAGACACTGGGTCTGGCTTCGAGGTGTGTGCGGTGGTGTCTTCGGCTTTGCCACGGCCAAATAGTGAACCAAGAATGCTCATAGGTCTGCCCTGCGGTTCTGAATGCTCGGTTCCAGTGACGACGATGCGGCGAAATAATGCAAGCAAAACCATCACGCTATGGCAGTAAATCGCGTAAATTGCGCTGCAACATTTGACCAACCCGGCATTTTTATTGAAGCAAGTACGTCAAGAGGAGCCACCCCATATGACCCAAACAAAACGCTGCGCGCTTGTGACCGGATCAGCCGGTTTCATTGGGTATCATCTCTGCGCGAGGCTGTTGGCAGACGGGTTCAAGGTCGTCGGGCTTGACGGGTTTACTGACTATTATGACATTTCGTTGAAACAGCGACGTCATCAGATGCTGGCTCAAAATGGCGCATTTCACCCCGTAGAGGGCCTGCTTGAGACCGACGGTCTCGTTATGGGTCTGTTTGAAGAGCACAGTCCTGACATCGTCGTACATTTGGCCGGTCAAGCTGGCGTACGGTGGTCCATCGAAAACCCACGCGCCTATGTCGATGCCAACCTCATCGGCAGCTTTAACATCATCGAGGCCGCTCGGGCGCATGCGCCCAAGCACCTTTTGATGGCCTCCACCTCATCCGTGTTCGGCGCAAACACAGAAATGCCCTATGCGGAGACCGACAAGGCCGACATGCAGATGAGCTTTTATGCGGCGACCAAGAAGGCCAACGAGGCCATGGCGCACAGCTATGCGCATCTCTACGACATTCCTACGACGATGTTCCGGTTCTTCACCGTCTACGGCCCTTGGGGCCGCCCCGATATGGCGCTGTTCAAGTTTACCAAGGCCATTTTGGAAGGCGCGCCGATTGACGTCTACAACCATGGCGACATGATGCGCGACTTCACTTATGTAAGCGATCTTGTGCAGGGAATTCGCCTGTTGATCGACGCCGTGCCGGAGCGCCCGGATTCTGAGGACCAGATTGCCGAAGGCGATAGTCTGTCCGCTGTAGCACCCTACCGGGTGGTCAATATTGGCAACGGCACGCCTGTAAAGTTGATGACCTATATCGAAGCCATCGAAGAGGCGTTAGGCACGACGGCCCAAAAGAACATGATGGACATGCAGCCCGGCGATGTGCCCGGGACATGGGCAAAAGCCGATCTCTTGCGATCTTTAACCGGCTATGCGCCAACAACAGACGTGCGTACCGGGGTTAAGGCCTTTGTGGAGTGGTATCGCGACTATTACCGCGTCTAGGCCTGCGCCATTCTGTGAGCAGATCATCCCCGATGCGCCGCTGCTCATTCAACTTGAACCGCGCCGCTGAATCCAACTCGGTTAGCCCTAGGGCGCCCAATCCCGGCAAACCATCCGCGCCGAGAGCAACCCCCGCCGTAAATACCACCAGACGATCCACAAGGTCTGCACGGAGGAGTGAGGCAGCCAACTGGCCACCTCCCTCGCAAAAGACACGCGTTAGTCCGGCGTCAGCAAGCAACCTCAGGGCCGCTTCGATCTGGACTTGGTCTGCTTCGGTGCTCAGCACCTCGGCTCCAGCGTCCCGCCAAGCCGACTGCGCTTCAGCAGAAGCACTGGCACCGCAGATGAGCCAGACCGGAGCTTCTTCGCATGTTTCAAAGAGCGGACCGTTGACGGGCAAGTCCAAACGAGAGCTTACCACGAGACGAACTGGCTGACGGTCCACGCCCAGCCCCCTCACCGTCAATGACGGCGCATCAGCACGCGTAGTGCCTGCTCCGACCATTACAGCATCATGGCTTGCCCGCATTGCGTGCACGGCGCGCCGTGCTTGAGAGCCGGTGATCCATTTACTTTGTCCATTGCCGAGCGCGATTTTGCCGTCGACAGACATAGCAAGCTTGAGCGTGACCATGGGTCGTCCGTTAGTTACGCGGGACAAAAAGCCAATTTGGTCGGCTCGCGCTTCGGCTTCCAGCGTTCCCACGTTCACTTCGATACCGGCTTTGCGCAGCATTTTCAGCCCTCGGCCTGCGACCCGCGGGTCTGGGTCTTGCAGCGCAACAACGATACGCGACACGCCTGCATCTATGAGCGCTGTCGCGCATGGCGGCGTTTTGCCCGTATGAGCGCAGGGCTCGAGCGTGACATAGACCGTTGCGCCACGTGCGGCCGCGCCAGCTTGAGCTAAAGCAATTGTCTCTGCGTGTGGCCTGCCCCCGTCCTTGGTCCAACCGCGACCGAGCACGCGGTTGTCCTTGACGATGACACAGCCGACAGCAGGGTTCGGCCAAACGCGACCCAACCCACGGCGACCTAGCACAAGCGCTAAGCGCATCCAGCGCGCATCGACGCCAGCCGATGCGACAGCACTCATGAGGTCAATCTTCTTTGGAGACCGGCGGGCGCAGTTCCGAGACGAATTCCTCGAAATCATCAGCCGCCTGGAAGTTTTTGTATACGGATGCGAACCGGACATAGGCGACCGTGTCGATACGTGCCAGTGCCTCCATCACAATCTCACCGATGGATGTCGAGGGGACGTCTGTCTCTCCCATGCTTTCCAGCCGACGTACGATGCCCGAGATCATCTGATCGATACGTTCAGGATCAATCGGACGTTTTTGCATCGAAATACGGATTGAACGCTCCAGTTTGTCGCGGTCAAAATCCTCACGCTTGCCGGAAGTCTTGATTACCACCAGATCGCGCAGTTGGACCCGTTCATACGTTGTAAACCGACCACCACAGGCCGGGCAAAACCGACGTCTTCTGATGGCTACATGGTCCTCGGCCGGACGTGAGTCCTTTACCTGAGTGTCTACATTTCCACAAAACGGACAGCGCATCCCGATCTTCCCTCTTCTCAATCCGCTGGGTGTTCATCCCCAGTTATCCACAGCCACTATATGCCAGCGCCTAGAGTTTGGGTAGGGGCGATTTGGACACCCCATAGATGGACAGTTCTGGCTGCTAACTGGCTTGAAAGAGGGCCGCGACTTGCCTCTGATGAGGTCTGTCTCGATGCTCGAAAAGGTAAATCCCTTGCCAAGTGCCCAATGCCATTTGTCCTTCGCGCACCGGAATTTGCAGTGAGACAGGCAATAGCGACGCCTTAATATGGGCGGGCATATCGTCCGGCCCCTCATATGTGTGGGTCAAATAGGCCATCGACGGATCAGTCGTTGGTGGCACGAGGCGCGCGAAGTAGTTTTGTAGGTCTGTTTGCACTTCTGGGTCTGCGTTCTCCTGTATCAGGAGAGAACAAGACGTATGACGCACGAATAGTGTCACCAGTCCATCGCCTGCCCCATCAAGCCAACTCACCACATCCTGCGTGAACTCCAGCAGGCCTGGACCTCGCGTGCTCAAAGAAAAGACAGTCTGCATCAATAATTCAGTTTGTCGGACAATTTGGCGTCCATACGAAACTCTTGTAATCCCAGCAGAGCCCGACGGCCCGCTTGCGTTCTACCAAAACCTCCATGCCTGAGGAGATGGTAACTGGATTACACTCTAGATTTGCTATCTCTTGCGCGTTCTGTTCGACAGAAACCCCACCAAAAACGGCTTGCGTCGGCACCTCGGAGAGACGGTCAAAAAGGAAATAGACCGTGTAGCCGTAGCCCTTGTTCTGAAATGTGACTTGTTCGTAGATCGTGCGACCGATGCCGTTCCAAGGCACATAGTCCAACGCGGCTATCGGAGCGCTTAAATCCAGTTCAGGCGACTGCCCCGCTTTACCGAAGCTGTAACGTGCCACCTGACCGCCCTCGCAGATTTCAACCCGCTTGCTGCTTCCTGCGATCTTGCAAGAGAACACTTCCGTCTCGGACGGGGCGCATCTGGCCTGTGCCTGCGTCGCGGTTAGCGCCAGTAGAATTGCCGTCACACATGTCTTCATTGTTCTACCAGTGCCTTAAGGTTCGCGAGCCCTTGCTCGTAGTCACCCCCAACCCAGCTGTCCATCATAAGCCCCATCCAGCGACCAATCGGCCCGCCGCCCATATCTGCGTCCAAGGTCCATGTCACAGACGTCCCGGCGGCTGTCTCAGCCAAAGCGAGATTGGCCTCCGCGAGACCCATGTCGCCAAAGTCGAGAGCTGTTGTGACCTTTTCATTGGGCAAAGAAGCGACAATCTCCTGACGTCCACTTCCAACATCTTGCTGTTCGGAGGCCCATTCCATAACCGCGCCTTCCCCGGCCTCGATGTCATTGTAACTCACCTCCATTGCCGGGTCGCGGCCCATCCAAGGTGACCATTCGGCCATACCTTTCAGCGAGTTGATATGCGGGAAGATTTTTTCAGCCGGTGCATCGATTTCGATGCTGCGGCTCACGTTTACCTGCCGAGGCAGTATCATCCCAATCGCTACCAATATGACCGCGCTCACGGCGATCAATCCAAAAACCCATTTCAATACTCGCATTTGCAGCCCTCCTCGTATCGTGGAGGCAGACTAGCACAATTTTCTGAACTGCAAGATCGTAAAGAAAAAGGCGCCTTGCGGCGCCCTTAACTTGTTCTAAGTCTGATCAAATTACTGATCCAAGAAGCTGCGCAGTTTGCGAGACCGGCTTGGATGTTTCAGCTTACGCAACGCCTTCGCCTCGATCTGACGAATGCGTTCGCGGGTAACACTGAATTGCTGACCTACTTCTTCAAGCGTGTGATCGGTGTTCATGCCGATGCCGAACCGCATGCGCAGCACGCGTTCCTCGCGCGGGGTCAGAGAGGCCAGAACGCGTGTCGTGGTCTCTTTCAGGTTCTCCTGAATAGCCGAGTCGAGCGGCAACACCGCATTCTTGTCCTCGATGAAATCGCCAAGCTGGCTGTCTTCCTCGTCGCCAATCGGCGTTTCAAGGGATATCGGCTCTTTCGCGATCTTCATGACCTTGCGGACTTTTTCCAAAGGCATTTGCAGCTTTTCTGCCAATTCCTCAGGTGTCGGCTCCCGGCCAATCTCGTGCAGCATCTGGCGGCCTGTGCGGACCAGCTTGTTGATCGTCTCGATCATGTGGACCGGGATACGGATCGTGCGGGCCTGGTCGGCAATCGAACGGGTGATCGCCTGACGGATCCACCATGTCGCATAGGTGGAGAATTTATAACCGCGGCGGTATTCGAACTTATCCACGGCCTTCATCAGGCCGATATTCCCTTCCTGAATGAGATCAAGGAATTGCAGGCCACGGTTCGTGTATTTTTTGGCGATGGAAATGACGAGGCGCAGGTTGGCTTCGACCATCTCTTTCTTGGCCTGGCGTGCTTCTTTTTCGCCTTTTTGAACTTGCGCGACAATGCGGCGGAACTCGGTGATGTCCACACCGACATATTGGCCGACTTGGGCCATCTCAGCGCGCAAGTCTTCGACCTTCTCGCGTGATTTTTCGATCAGGGCCTGCCAGCCCCGGCCGGTTTTCTCGGTAATGCGAGCAACCCAGCCGGGATCTAGCTCGTAGCCGCGATATTCATCAATGAACTCACGGCGGTTGATGCGAGCTTGGTCGGCCAGTTTCACCATCGAGCTGTCGATCGACATAATACGACGGTTGATCCCGTAAAGCTGATCAATCAGGGCTTCGATACGGTTGTTGTGCAAGTGAAGCGAATTCACCAAGTCGACGATTTCCTGACGCAGTTTCTGGTATGCGCCTTCTTCTTTCTTCGAGAAGGTGTCGTCGTGATTAATCGCCGCTGAGATACGCAAATCCTGCATCTCGGCAAGCTTTTCGTAATGGCCTGCAATAACGTCCAAGGTTTCCAGTACGCGTGGCTTCAGCGCGGCCTCCATTGCGGCTAGCGACAGGTTGGCCTGTTCATCTTCGTCTTCGTCATCATCGTCATCGTTGGCGATGGGATTGCCGTCGGCGTCCAGCTCTTGGGCGTCTTCCTTGCCTTCTGCTTTTTCAGCACCGGGGGCAGCGACGACATTCTCTTCTTCACCCTCTTCTTCGAGTTGATCGCCGAATGTGGTCTCGAGATCGATCACGTCACGCAGCAAAATATCTTCGGACAAGAGCTCGTCACGCCAGATCGTGATCGCTTGGAACGTCAGCGGGCTTTCGCAAAGCCCCTCGATCATGGTCTTGCGACCTGCTTCAATGCGCTTGGCAATCGCAATCTCACCTTCGCGGCTCAGAAGCTCGACCGAGCCCATTTCGCGTAGGTACATCCGCACGGGATCGTCTGTGCGATCAAGTGCCTCTGTTGTAGAGGTTGCGAGCACTACGTCTTTAGCTTGGCTGGTGGTGGCGACTTCTTTCGAGGTGCCGTCGTCCTCGGCTTCTTCTTCCTCAATGATATTGATGCCCATCTCGGAGAGCATCGACATCACATCTTCAATTTGCTCAGACGCCACTTGGTCAGGCGGCAGGACTTGGTTCAGCTGGTCATAGGTTATGTAGCCGCGTTGTCGCGCCTCGTTGATCATCTTTTTGACCGCTGCCTGGCTCATATCCAGACCTTCCGCGGTGTCTTCGCGTTCCTGCTTTTGGTCGTCTGTGTCTTTGGGGGCCATGGAGTGCTCCTGCTAACGCGGCGAGGCTACGGATCGCCGAAATGAGTCGTGTTTTGATTCGCATCGATTCGTTTCCGAATCATTATCGCGAATCATGGTGATTCGCACGTCGGTTTCCGGAAACAGATTTACTTTCTTTTCTTTACCCAAACCTCACCGTCTATGAGGCTTTGGAGATAGTTAGACATAGCGCCCCGATCCTCAGAGTCACCGTCGTCGTCCGACATTCCTTTCCGGTTAGCTATCTCACGAGCTTCTGCCGCTTGACCGACGCGCCAAGTCAGCCCCTCATCCGCCAGCCCTTCCAGATCTTCGACCGCATCCTGCACCTCTCGCTGCACCCCTCTACGGGCCTCAAGTTTTGCCAATTCTTCGGCCAAGGTCATACGGGTTAGGTCTGGATCGGCTCCCGGCCTGACTGCCGGCGTGATCTGCACATGGCTTAGAGAATACAGCTTTTCAAGGGGTGCCGGACCAAGTTCTGCCTCCAAAATATTCCGCAACACGTCCGGCTCGGTTTCTTGCTCGTGACGCAGCAATGCTTGCATGAGAGAGCGATGGTCCGGACCGTGCATGTCGAGGATCTCAAGGTCCGAAAGAAACTCTGAAATGAGGCTGGGATGTTGAGCCAAAATTGCCAGAATGACCGCTTCGCGGACCCGCTCTTCTACATCGGTGCTTTGTGCAAGCAGTGAATTTTTGGTGGATGGCACTGCAACGCCCTTCCCACCAAAGGCCCCACCCTCTCTCCAAGCCTTGCCAGTGCTGTTGCTTTTCTGCCACCCGGAGGCGTCGCGCTTCGGCCTTTGAGCCGCGAAAAGCTCGGACCTGAGATACTTGATTTCAGCGGCGTAGTGGTTGCGCAAACCTGCATCTGTGATCTTTCCTAAGGCCTGACGGAGCGATTGGTCCAAGGCGGCTTTACGTTCTGGGCTGTCTAGAACCTTCCCGTCGGTCTCTCGCTGCCAAAGCAAGTGAACCAAAGGCTTGGCGTTTTCGATCAGCTTACGCATCGCCCCTACCCCTTCGGCACGCAAGAGGTCGTCAGGGTCTTGGCCCTCAGGCATCACACAAAACCGCAAAGACTGGCCGGGACCAATGAGCGGGAGGGCCAGATCGATAAGCCGCATTGCGGCCCGTTGGCCTGCTGTGTCGCCATCAAGAGTGATGATCGGTTCGGGGGCCAAGCGCCAAAGCATTTGCAGCTGCATTTCCGTAACCGCAGTCCCCAGGGGAGCGACGGTCGCGCCGAAGCCTGCCTCGCTCAACGCGATGACGTCCATGTAGCCTTCGGCGACGAGCAGTGGCTGGCCTTTGCCTGTCGCATCCCGCGCGGGCGAGATATTGTAGAGAGAGCGGCCCTTATCGAAGAGTTCGGTCTCGGGCGAGTTCAAGTATTTCGCGTTATCCGCTGGATCCAATGCGCGGCCACCAAAGGCGATGCACCGGCCGCGAGCGTCTCGAATGGGAAACATGATCCTGTTGCGGAACGTGTCGTAGGGCTTCTTCCCTTTGTTGGAGGCCTTCGCGAGACCAGCCGCTAAGATCAGCTCTTCTTTGATATTCTTGCCTGTCAGATGATCCCAGAGGTTCTGCCAACCCTCGGGTGCAAAGCCAATATCCCATCGCTCTTGCGCCGCCTCGCCCAGCTTGCGACCTGCAAGATAATCCCGCGCTGCAGTTCCGGCATTGGTCTTTAACTGTAGTTTAAAGAATTGTGCGGCTTGCTCCATCACATCGACAAGCTCGGATCGACGGTCTTGTTTCTCCTGAGCTTTGGGGTCGCGGGCTGGCATTGTCATGCCCGCTTCTCGGGCCATAATCTCGACTGCCTCCATGAACGAAACATTTTCAGTTTCTTTTATGAAGCCGAGTGCGTCCCCTTTTGCGTGACACCCGAAGCAGTAATAGTAGCCCTTTTTATCGTCTACGTGGAACGAGGCCGATTTTTCCTGATGGAACGGGCAAGGTGCCCACATGTCGCCTTTGCCGGGTTGAGATTTGCGCTGATCCCACATCACTTTGCGGCCCACGACCTGTGCAATTGAGGTGCGGCTTTTAAGCTCGTCGAGAAATCCAGGTGGCAGGCTCATACAACCTATATCGGGGCGCTTTGGCCAAGAGTCTAGAGGGCGCGCTGCGCCGTAACGGATCGCATGACACGTTCTAGCTCGTGCACCAAAGTCGCCGCCATTGACCGGAAAACCATCAGATCAATTCCGTCCGAACGCATGATGATGATCGCTTGCATATGCCCGATCAGCGAACGCGCCACATCGCCTTCGTCCATGGATCGCAAATTCAGCGGACAGAGACGTGCCAACACGTCTATTGCGCCCCCACCTTCAAGTCCGACGCAAGCCCATGCGTCGGATTGATCGCTTAAGGCTGCAGGAAGTTTGGGGAGCTTTAGTGCCCGCACGAAGTACTGGCCCTGCCCTGTCCAAAAGACCTCCCCCGATTTTCCCGCAAGCAGGCGACCATCGCCGGGCAATCCCGCGCCTATCGCCTTCTTCAAGGCCGCCGATACGTCTC
The DNA here is from genome assembly GCA_947494645.1 of uncultured Litoreibacter sp. Lineage (GTDB taxonomy): Bacteria > Pseudomonadota > Alphaproteobacteria > Rhodobacterales > Rhodobacteraceae > Litoreibacter. Next base: position 570,912 of record CANLVO010000001.1, on the reverse strand, counting down.
TGGACGCACCGTTGAATGGCGCGACTGACCATACTGCTCCGTAATTGCGCTCTTTGAGGGACAACTCGCCATGGGAAAGAGGCAGGAGCCCGGCACAAGGGGTGTTGGCCGTTAAATCAACCACGTGCTCTCTCCCCCTCTTTGTCCAAGAACACTGGATTTGTGACAACTACGAAAGTTTGAACCTTCCGGATATGGTCCACGAGACGTAGTGTTTCGCCATAGCGGGCGCGACCGTCACGCAGGAATGCCAGAGCCAACATGCCAAGTTCAGGCGAAAACGCCACTGAGGTTGTGTACCCCTGCTGGTTTGCCCGCGTCGGTTCATCTTCGGTTTCAAAGAGATATGCGCCCGCGTTCATCTCCTTCACGGCGCCAACAGGTTGAAGTCCCACCAACTGTTCACGGTTTTTTCCAAGCAGTCCTGGCCGGGCCGCGGCCGTTTTGCCAATACAGTCTTTCTTGGCCGAGATCATGCGCTCCATGCCGATGTCGAATGCCGTCACTCTGCCGTGGATCTCGGCATGTGTGATGAAACCTTTCTCGATCCGCAAGACATTGAGAGCCTCCATCCCGTATGCCCCGCCGCCCAAGGGTTTGGCTGCCGCCAAAAGTGCTTGAAACAGGCTCGCACCATATCGTGCCGGAACTGCTATTTCGTATGCATGCTCCCCAGAAAAAGAAATACGGAACAGCCTGGCTTTGAAGCCTCCAATAGAGACATTGCCACACGCCATGAAAGGGAAACTCGCATCCGTCAATTTCTTGCTCAACAATTGGTTGAGCAGGTCTCGCGATTTTGGGCCGGCTACCGCAAACTGCGCCCATTGTTCGGTCGTCGAGATCAGCTGCACATCCCAATTTGGCCGTAGGCACTGCCGCACGAATTCCAGATGCCGCATAACCTGACCTGCTGCGGCAGTTGTCGTGGTGATTACAAAGTGAGCCTTGCCAAGCCGGGCGCAGGTACCATCATCCATGACGTGACCGTCTTCGCGCAGCATCAAACCGTACCGCACGCGGCCTACTTTCAAGGTCGACATGGTGTTGGTGTAGACGAAGTCCAAAAAAGCGGCCGCATCAGGACCTTGCACATCAATCTTGCCCAAAGTTGACACGTCGCAAATCCCGACATCTGAGCGAACCATCGCAACTTCGCGGTCGCAGGACTGGCGCCAATGGGTCTCGCTCTGTTTGGGGAAGTAAGAGGGGCGGTACCAAAGCGCGGCCTCAATCATGGGCGCGCCCATTTCACGAGAGGTCGCGTCTGAAGTGGTGAACCGCTGCGGCGCGAAGCCCTCTTCTTCAGCATAGGCACCCATAGCGGCGATGCTCACCGGCGTGTAGGGTGGTCTGTATGTGGTGGTTCCAGTTTCCGGAATGCCTCGCCCGGTTGCATCTGCCAGCACCGCAAGGGCGCCAATGTTTGAATTTTTGCCCTGATCGGGCGCCATCCCTTGCGTCGTATAGCGCTTCATATGCTCGACCGAGGACATATTTTCGCGGGCAGATTGCGTAACATCTTTAACGGTTACATCGTTCTGGAAATCCAGCCATGCGCGTCCTTTTCCCGGGACCTGCCACAGAGGTTCAACCGCTGTTTGACTGTCTTCGGCTTCTGGCATCCGCGGGGCCCGCGCATTTATACCGAGCATCTTCAGGACTTCCTTGGCTCTGAAGATCCCGGATTTCAAACAGCCGCTTGTGGAAAACGTCCCGCCTGCGGCCCCTGCAACCTCCATGCCCGGCACCATGCCAGGGCGCGGTATGAAAGCGGAGATTGCCGCATTCCATTGAGGTCTGCCACCTAGATGGCAAGCCAAGTGCACCGTGGGGTTCCAACCCCCAGAGACAGCTAGGCAATCAGCCATGATGTCATCGCGACCGTTGACCGTGATCCCCTGCACTTCTTTGCGACCATGGACATTGGTCACATGGGCCCCTTTGTAAATTGGGAAATCGCCGGCGATATCAGTGTCACGGCGGCTATCAATATATGCCGCGACATGGACACCGGCATCAACGAGATCCGTTGCAGTTCGAAACGCGTCATTGTTGTTGCCAAAGATCGCGACCCGCTTTCCCGGTGCTGCGCCAAACCTGTTGACGTAGCCGCGCACCGCCGACGCCATCATTACGCCAGGGCGGTCATTGTTCCGAAAAGCGATTGGTCGCTCCATCGCGCCGGCTGCATAAACGCATCCCTTGGCGGCAATGCGCCAAAATGTTTCCAACGGGGCATCACCAGAATTTGCGAGATGGTGCGACACGCGTTCTAGCGCCGCATAGGTTCCGCCATCATATGCGCCAGTTACCGTTGTTCGACACATCACGCGAACGTTGTCCATTGCCTGTAATTCCGCCACGCGTTCCGCTGCCCAGACATGGCCTGGCTTACCACCAATCTCATGGGTCTCGAAGTTCAGCCGCCCTCCCATTCGGAAATCTTCGTCACAGAGGATTACATCAGCTCCTGCGCGGGCTGCTGTTAATGCGGCCATGATGCCCGTCGGTCCCGCCCCCACAACAAGAACATCACAAAACGCGTAGGCCTTTTCGTAATACTGAGTATTCTTTGCCATCAACAATCGACCAAGGCCCGCCGCCCGTCTGATTGTTGGCTCGTACAGTTTCTCCCAGAACGCCTTCGGCCACATGAAGGTCTTGTAGTAGAAGCCCGCGCCAAGGAACGGAGCCAAAAGGTCATTTACCTCCAGTAAATCCCAGCTCAGCGAGCCCCAGTAGTTCTGCGCTCTCGCGTCAATCCCGTGATGCAGCTCTTGCTGGGTCAGCCTGACGTTTGGCGTAATCTCACCGGCGCGGTGCAGCTCGACCAGCCCGTTTGGTTCCTGACTTCCATCTGACATGATCCCACGCGGTCGATGGTATTTGAACGACCGCCCTACCAAAGAGACGCCATTTGCCAGCAGGGCGGAAGCCATGGTGTCGCCTTCAAAACCAGAATAAGTGACCCCATCAAACTTGAACGACACCTTGGCGTCGCGGTTCACCAATCCCTTTCCATCCAGCCTCATTTCGCAGTCTCATTGGCGAGGGCAACAGAGAGAATTTCATGCGTGGTCACGTTACGTTCGATGACCAGCCAAGCTGCGCAGCCTGCTTCGTGCTGCCAGAGGTCTTTTGTAAGCTGCGTTGGATTCTTTCGGATGTGTAGGTACCGATGCATTGCCTCTGAGGCACCTTCTGATGGGCGATCCAGATAGTCCGCCGCTCCAAGGTAATAGAATTCACGACGGTCGCGTTCGCCACAAAGAGGACAATTGATCCGCATTTTTTGCCTCCCTAGTGCAGATTGTGTTGAGAGCCTGTACCCTCTTCGTCCATCAGACCTTCGCCAGTTTCAAAACGTTCGAACGTATGGCGCTTCGCCACCTCGTGCGGGCGGTCCTCTGCCATCAAATGCGCCATGCACCAACCGCTCGCTGGCACGGCCTTGAAGCCACCATAACACCAGCCGCAGTCCATATAGAGGCCATCGACGGCGGTGCGGTCGATCACGAAAGAGCCGTCTGGTGTCATGTCCATAATGCCTCCCCAACTACGTAGCACCTTCGCTTTACCAATTGCCGGCATCAGCGTCATTCCGGCCTCCATAACATGCTCCATCATTGGTAAATTACCCCGCTGCGCGTAGGAGGCGTAGAAATCCAGATCGCCGCCGAACACGAGTCCACCCTTATTCGATTGGCTGATATAGAAATGCCCCATTCCGTAGCTGATCACGTGGTCAATCGCCGGCTTAAGCCCCTCAGAGACAAAGGCCTGCAACACATGGCTCTCTATTGGGACCTCAATTCCCGCCATGGCCGCGACCTGGCTTGAACGACCAGCGGTTACGATTCCTACTTTCTTGGCTCGAATGACGCCGCGGGAGGTATGCACGCCTTTGACAACCCCGCCCACGACGTCGATCCCGGTGACCTCGCAATTCTCGATCAGGTCCACACCTAGACGGTCGGCACCACGTGCATAGCCCCATGCAACCGCATCGTGCCGTGCGGAACCACCTCGCCCATGCATCAAGCCGCCATAGATTGGGAAGCGCGTATTGTCGAAGTCTAGATAAGGTATCTCAGCGCGGACTTTCTCCGGCGACCACAATTCGGCGTCATCGCCTTGATTGATCATTGCGTTTCCACGCCGGGCAAAGGCGTCTCGCTGACCATCAGAATGGCATAGCATGATCACACCTCGTTGCGACATCATGACATTATAGTTCAGCTCCTGCTCCAACCCCTCCCATAGCTTCAACGAGTGAGAGTAGAATTCTGAATTGCCAGGCAGAAAGTAATTTGCCCGCACAATCGTTGTGTTGCGACCGATGTTGCCGGAACCGATATGACCCTTTTCCAACACCGCGACGTTGGTAATCCCATGGTTTTTCGCCAGGTAATACGCTGTCGACAATCCATGGCCGCCACCGCCGACAATGATCATGTCGTATTCGGACTTGGGTTGAGGACTACGCCAAATGGGTTTCCAACCTGAGTTCCCGGTCAACCCTTCCTTTAGAATTCTAAGGGCATTGTACCCCATTTGACTGCCCCCTGTCGCCTTTGGTCAAAAGCAAAGCATCAGCATCTCAGGAATTCAATGTGGAACGCAGCAAATTTGAACCTCGGAAAAAGAAAACGGCCCCTCTTGAAGGGCCGCAATCTGATTTCTTGGGTTAACAATCTGGTTTGGGGATCAGTCAGCCCCTGAAGAGCTGCCCCCTCCGGTCGAGCTTCCTCCAGAATCGCTGCCATCTTCCGATCCAACTTGATCGCCATCGCCGTCATCGTCCTCGTCTTCGAAATCCGTGGAAAGGTCAGGCTCGTCTTCCTTGGCCAAAGTAGGATGGAACCGCGGCCTTGTCACAATGGTATTGCGATAGACTTTGTCGTCGATCCCTACTCGGAAGATTGGCTGGTAGAGAACTGCAGTTTCGGTCACCACAACGTTGTCATCATCACCCATAACCGGGATCCATGACGAGTCTGCGTCGATGTCTTCTTGCGTCAAATCGTTCATACCGTTTGGCCCGTAGGACCAGACGACCGTGTAGACGCTGTTGCCATCACTATCGAGCACACTGTTGATCAGCGAGATCCGCATTTTCGGAGCTGCATTACTCGGGATCATGTAGTCCAGAACATCGCGCATGTTATCAAGAAACGGCTCATCCACTTCTTCTTGACGAGACAGCACATCGCTCACGGCGTAGCTGGCCTTCATAACCAGCGTCTTTTGCCGGTAGGCATCAAACCAGACGAAGGTAGCGCAATAGAATGCAGCCAACAGCGGCATGATGATGACTGCCTCGGTCGTGACCGATCCATCTTCGCGGCGGAAGCACGTCGTCAACTTCTTCCAAGTGTGGGACACTGGATTTTGAGTATGAAACATCAGTTTGGCTCCTGAGCAAAGATCGAGCTGGCAACGAGCTGCATGTTTCCAGCTTCATCGGTCTTCAACATCGCACCGAGTCCCAAAGACGGGTACAAGGGATCAATGACATAGCAAGCACGAATGAACATCAGATCACTTGGGCCACCATTGCTGAAATCGGTGATCGGAAGCCCATCTTCGTTCTTGTTGATGCAAGTCGCCCGAACAGGCGGAAGGTCAAACGTATCACGGTCGATAACGACCATTTCAAGCAGCAAGTTCTCCCGGCAATCCTTCAACATGGCCGCGTTGTCGCAAACCCGGTCGCGAATTTCCTCGCGTGAGAACGTTTGGCTCGTGCCTAGACGAACGTCCCGCATCGCACTGTCCATACCGTGCTCGAGAATAGTCAGGCGAATGGTTGCCATCCCCAACTCGAAAATCGACACGAAGAGCAGCAAGAACACGGGCACTACAAGCACGAACTCTACAGTCGCGTTGCCGTCCTCGGATTTTGCACGTCGCCAGATGTTAAACATGTTTCTCACTACGAACTCCAATACCTTAGAAGGTCAGCTTTAGACGCTGGATGGCATTCGCAATTTCACCAAACGCTTCAGAGATTTCTTTGCCTTCTACTCGGAAGAAATTACTTGCAGAGCTGGCGCAGTTTTCCATCACGACTGCCGACGCGTCGGAGACTTCGAAACCAATGGTATATACGATCACTTCCTCATCTTTCGCCGCAGTACATGCATCATTTAAGCGGTCGTTCTTTTCACCTGCGTAGGTGTAGTTCATCACCGCATTGCGTGTGTCGTAATACTCGTCGGCATCCCAATCGCGCGCATAGTTGTAATAGTACGCAAAGTACTTCACGCCCATCATTGCCCAGACTTCCGGCCAGGTCAGACGTTCATCATGACTTGCATGGCGACGGGTCCCACTGAAGTAGTCTTCATAATAGTCACCGCGAGACATGAAGTAGTCGTTGTTCCAGCCAGGGCGCTGCTTGTAGTGCGATAGCCAAGTGCTTGCCTCGCTGGTATTTGGATCCCACCACAGAGTAGAGTCACCCTCCGCATAGTCCTCATCCAAAGAGTACTGCGTCGTGTTGATACCATCTGTCATGACGACAAGGATCTTGAGTGTGTTGTCGCGATCGTAGTCAAATGGGCGGTCGTCAAAAACAGTCGGGCGACCACCGTCGGTGAAATTGTCAGAGTCTGAAGGCAGACCATCCAAAACCAACTCGGCCTTAGGGTTCAAGAAGTACGAGCCCCACTTAACGCCCAGATCAATCGACGTGTTACCACCTGAGGTCAGCGCATTGATGCGATCCTGCAGTCTTGGAAGGTTCTGCGACATCAACGTAATGCGAGACGCGTCTGTAACCGGGCAGACGAATGAACGGCTCACATTATCATCGGAACTTGTGTTCGGATGATCGATAGTCGTGTAATATGGGTCGAAGTGACCTGTGCGTTGCAGGTCGTTTGTGTTGCCCATCGGCGAGGCGTCCAGCGAGATTTCGCCAAGCGAAAGAGCACCAGCCACATCGTCAGTAATTTCGACAGTTTCAAAGTCATCCGCTGCGAAGTCTACGCAGTGCGAATAGTCGTGCTCGTCAGTTACGTTCAGTTGATCAAGAACGTCTTCGCCGGCATTCACCTGCATGTTATATGGGATGATGTTGATCGAGACGCGATCAGCGTTATCAGCAGTCAGCAGCGTAGCCATGAATTCGTTCGCCGCGACTTTAAGAGACGCTAGCTTTGTTTGCGATCCAGTATTGTCCAGTTGACCCATTGAACCGGAGACGTCTACGACAAGGCTGATTTCAATGTCTTGCGTACTTTCTTCAGCGGTGCTCGTGCCGGATGCCACCATTTCATCGATACCGAGCAAGTTCAGGAACATGCTCTTTACTTCAGTACGTGCCGAAATCTGCACCGTCTTGGACAGGTTGTTACAGTCGCCAACAACATTAATCGCAGTTGTGTCGAGGCCCGCCTTATTGAAGTAGTCTAGGGCCACGTCTTCACAATCGAGCGGCTGGTTCAATGCCGCAGCCGCGAGCGCTGCGCGGTCAAGTGTGTACTGAACCCGGGCGCGGTCATGCTCAAAACGCATGAAGTCGATGGCCATGCCTCCGACCCACAGCATCATAACGAAAATCGTGAGCCCGAAAACGATCATCGCGCCACCTTCGTCACGGCGAAACCCTTTCGCCCGACTCATTGCACGACCGATGCCTAAACGCTTCATTCTATTTCCCTTTGAGCCACTCATGACTGCCCTTTCCCTGTGCCAGCACGCACAAAAATCTTCACTCGAACGAGACTCGTCCGAGGACTAATTGACCCGAATACTGTGGCTAGATTTTGGCGAAAATGGTCTAATTCATGCCATATTAACCTTTGGAAACAGACAAATTTACTCAGATTCGGGTGAGTGTTTCCATATTTCGGTCAATGCCCCACGACGCTCGAATCGTCCTTGTCAGCGATGATCGATTATTAAGGAATTTTTCTTGAATGCTGGCCATATGCTCGCGGATACCGTTAGGCTCGTTCTTATCCTGCCTAAGAATTAGCCACTTAGAGCACAGAAAATTCAGAGCCTGAGGGAGCCACCATGAGCGCACAATCCGAACCATCATTCCGCGATTCCGTAGAGTTAATGTATAGCCGCGCCGTCAAACTGATCGATCTGCCACCGGGCCTTGAAGAGAAAATTCGTGTGTGCAATGCCACCTACACCGTTCGTTTTGGCGTCCGTTTGCGTGGCCAAGTGCATACGTTCACTGGCTACCGTGCCGTACACTCAGAGCATATGGAACCTGTAAAGGGTGGCATTCGTTTTGCTATGGCCGTTCATCAAGATGAGGTAGAGGCGCTTGCCGCATTGATGACCTTCAAGTGCGCGTTGGTTGAGACGCCTTTTGGGGGATCGAAAGGTGGCTTGCGCATTGATCCTAACGAATGGGAAGAGCATGAATTGGAGCAGATCACGCGTCGTTTCGCCTATGAGTTGGCAAAGCGCGACCTGATCCATCCATCGCAAAACGTACCAGCCCCGGATATGGGCACAGGCGAGCGTGAAATGGCATGGATCGCCGATCAATATGCGCGCATGAACACGACCGATATCAACTCCCGAGCCTGCGTTACCGGCAAGCCGATCAACGCAGGAGGCATTCAAGGCCGTACGGAGGCTACCGGTCGTGGCGTAGAATATGCGCTACAGGAATTCTTCCGCTACCCAGAAGACATGGCCAAAGCTGGTCTTGAAGGCACGCTGAAGGGCAAGCGGATAATTGTACAGGGGCTCGGGAACGTCGGCTATCACGCCGCCAAGTTCTTGTCAGAAGAAGACGGCAGCATCATTACAGCGATTATCGAACGCGACGGCGCAATCCACAATGAAGACGGGATCGACGTGGAAGATCTTCGCGCATGGATCGGCGATCATGGCGGTGTGTCGGGCTACCCCAAAGGCACCTATGTTGCGGATGGCTCTGCAGCGCTGGAGTATGATTGCGACATTCTCATTCCGGCTGCGCTCGAGGGGGTGATAAACTTATCGAACGCAAAGAACATCAAAGCGCCGCTTATCATTGAGGCGGCTAACGGCCCTGTAACCGCGGGGGCGGATGAAATCCTTCGCAAAAAGGGCTGTGTCATTATTCCTGACCTCTATGCAAACGCAGGCGGCGTGACAGTCTCTTATTTCGAGTGGGTCAAAAATCTTAGCCACATCCGTTTTGGCCGGATGGAGAAACGTCAGGAAGAGGCTCAACACCGCGCTCTAATTGAGGAGCTTGAGCGCCTGTCTGCCGACAAAGGGCTCGGATGGGAGCTGAGCGCGGACTTCAAGGACAACTACATGCGCGGTGCAGGCGAGTTAGAGCTGGTCCGATCAGGTCTCGATGACACGATGCGCACCGCCTACCAAGCCATGCGCAAGGTCTGGCATGAGCGTGATGACGTCGAAGACTTACGAATGGCCGCCTATCTCGTGTCGATTGATCGGATTGCGGCAAGCTACCGAGCCAAGGGGCTCTAGAGGCCTATCCTTGCAGTTCAGATTTAGAAGCTTCAGAAGGCCGCGTCGGGGTTCCGGCACGGTCTAATGATGTGTGTCTACAGATCGAGTTCTTTGAACTGGCCATCGCGCTGAGCAACCAATGCCGACAGCGTGTCGGCCATGAATTTGCCTTGCGAGCCGGGTGTGACGCCGCCGATACCGATCCGTTTGCCAAAGCGCCACCAAAGTCCTGGAGCCCATTTGAATGGATAACGGACTTTCGTCGTGACCAAAAAGCCGTTGGAGGGCTTAAATGCAAAGAAGGAACGGTCCACTTTTTGGATATCTTCGGTTCTGCAAATAACTGTCCCGTCCGACAATTGCAGCGCTTGCTCGGTCAACTCTATCATACGGCCTGTGACTTCCCACATGCGGTAGCCGCCGTAGAGGCTGGCTACGCCGAACCCGAGCAGCAGGAACGCATAAAGGATAGATGGCGGGTTCGTCGCAGCCACGTAGAGCAACAATAGCCCCAAGGCATAAAGAACACCGGTGCCAAAAACGCGCCGCGGTGCTGAGGGACGGATACCGGCGATGACTTCGGATGTCGTTTCATCGGGCATAGATGGCTCCTTCACAGTTGCTCACCGCTTAGCCCGTTGGGCTACCAGCCTCAACCGCGAAGCACTTTCACTTCGTAGCCTGGTTCTTCTGCTTCATCGTCTACGAGCTCCGCGGGGAAGCCCGGGGCACGAATATCGAGACCTGTCGCCTCTTCCAGCCGCTCAATTATGCGATCCGATTGCGCCCGTTCTCCATAGCGGTCCTGCCCGTCTTTGAAAATGTCGATCAGCTTCGGTGAGAGCTCAAGAGGAACCCCGTTTCGGTCAGCTATCTCCTGAAACAGACCGATATCCTTCAACACCAAATCCATGGTGAAATCGACGCAACGCGATCCGTTCAAGATCACCTGACTTTCGGTCTCGTGGGCGAATGAAGTCCCGCTGGAAATTTTGATTGCTTCGTAGGTAGTGGCAAGGTCCATTCCGGCAGCCTTTGAGACCACCAAAGCTTCGCAGACGCTCAGCAGGTTCGCTGTCGCTAGATAGTTTGTCATGACTTTTAGCATACTCGCCGTCCCTAGATCGCCGGTGTGCAGCACCCTGCGGCCCATCGTGGTCAGAAGTGGCAGAACATGTTCAAACGTTGCGCGGTCGCAGCCAGCAAAAATCGAGATATTTCCCGTGTCCGCCCGATGGCATCCCCCAGATACAGGGCAGTCCACGGCCGCCGCACCTGTTGCCATGACCTTTTCACCCAGCCTCTTGATCTCTGCTTCGTCTGTCGTTGACATCTCAAGCCAGACTTTGCCCGGCCTGCAGGCCTCTAGTAGCCCGTCTTTGCCCTCGACCACAGCAGCTGAGATTGTGGGATGAGGGAGGCAAGTAATAACGACATCGCAGGCCTCCATCATCTCGCGCGCCGATGCAGCCGAACTGGCCCCGCGCGCCTCTGCGGCGGCGACTAATGTTTCGTCCAAATCGCGCACCACTACGTCTAGGCCGTTACGGATCAGCGATCCCGAGAGCTTTCCGCCAACATTGCCTAGACCGATAAACCCAATTTTCATATTTCGCTTCCTTGTTCTTGCCCTTGCAGAGTTGGCGGCGTTTCCCGACATGTCGCTCCCATTAGCGACTTGCCGCAGCCTCTAGCGCGTTCTGACATGATAGTTTCGAAATAGCTGCTGCGTGGATCGAAACGCGCTGGAGCTCTCGCCGAAGCCGTTAGGTGCGAGGGTTGGCGCGCAGATGCACAGAAAGAGCGCATGGGTGCGATTGCTCCGCGACTAGCGACACCTTACCTAGGCTGCGAAGGAGGACCTCATTATGTCCATCAGACCTGTAAAAGAAACAACTAAGGCCATGCCCACGATGGAAGGCGCAGGGGTGCACCTGCATCGTGCCTTTGGCTTTACCGACCCCACCATGCTGGACCCGTTCCTCATGATGGATGACTTTCGAAATGATGTTCCAGCGCATTACGAGCGCGGTTTCCCTTGGCATCCACATCGCGGGATCGAGACAATTACCTACGTCTTGAAAGGCGAGGTCGAACACAGCGACAGCCTTGGCAATACCGGCAAATTGCAAGATGGTGCGGTTCAGTGGATGACAGCTGGCTCTGGCATTCTTCATCAGGAGATGCCGAAGGGTAATGCGCAGGGCCAAATGCACGGTTTCCAGCTTTGGGCTAACCTGCCTGCCAGCTTGAAGATGACCACACCTCGATATCAAGATGTGGAAGGAGGAGATATTCCTCAAGTTATTGATGATGACGGCACGAAAGTACGTATTGTCATTGGAGAATTCTGGGGCAAGAAGGGTCCCTTCGACGGCATCGCGGCCGATCCGCAGTTTCTTGACATCACCGTGCCCGCTGGGCTGCGCAAAACGTTTAAAGTCGACACTTATCGCCGTGCATTCGCTTACGTCTTTGAGGGCGCAGCCAGTTTCCGTGATGCCTCTCAGCCGTCGGGCGTTCTGCTGGAAAAAGAAGTCCAAGGCGAAGAGGTCAACATTCGTGATCTCTCAGGCGACCGTACGCTGGTTCAGTTCGGGACAGGCGACGAAGTGACCGTACAGGCGGGCGCGGAGGGCGTTCGTTTCCTGCTGATCTCAGGCGCACCCATTGAAGAACCCGTAGCCTGGCATGGTCCCATTGTGATGAATACACAGGAGGAACTGCGACAAGCGATGGCAGATTTGCGAAACGACACCTTTATCAAGCCAGTTCACTGATACTCTTATCGTGTCCAACGAGGCTGTTCTTAGTTGAGAGCAGCCTCGTCTAAACGTAGCCACGCCAAACAAGCAGGCCCATTAGTGCGCCGGTCACGAGCAAGAATTGGCCCGCGATTGCAGCTAGCCTGTTATAGCGGCGTTTTGAGCGTTCTGCTTCTACATCAATTTCGTTCAGGAAACGCTCCATATCCTCGGTTGCTCGCTCGATGCGGTGCCTATCAACGCGCATGGCGAGCCGGGGGTTTTCCGCCATTCTTTCCGCCTCTACGAGAGCCGTCCCTGCCCGCCAGATCCGGCCCGGCAACTTGCGCTGGACGTATCCTAAACGCTTCTGCAAAGTCGCCCCACGTGCCCCGAGCTTGCTTTCCAACAAAATGAAGACCCGCGCCACGAGCGCCTGTATCTCTGCCGGTTCCATCGCGTTGTGCACCTTGATGCTAAACATCCCCAGCGCCCTTATAAGCTTGCACTCACGCTTTCCAAGCCCTCCCAGTCCTGATACCGCAAAGACATGCTGAATTACGTCACCTATGGGGAGGCGAATGCTCCCAACCTTCTTGTCGCTCATGGTCTTTTTGGATCTGCGCGCAACTGGGGTGTGATCGCCAAACGGCTATCTAACGAATTTCACGTCGTGGTCGTTGATATGCGAAATCATGGCCAAAGCCCGCGCGGTGACACGCAAAGCTATCACGACATGGCCGCCGATTTGATGGAAGTGCTGACGCATATCGGTCCATCGCACGTGCTGGGTCACTCGATGGGAGGCAAGGCGTCGATGGTCCTTGCACTTACTCAGCCAGAGCACGTCCGCAAGCTCATTATCGCCGATATCGCGCCAGTTGGTTATGATCATACCCAAGCTCACTTGATCCACGCGATGCGCAAGCTGGATCTTAGCGCTGTCAGCACAAGAGGGGATGCGGACAGGCAATTGAAGCCCTTGATTGAGGAGGACGGAGTGCGCGCATTTCTCTTGCAGTCTTTGGATGTGAAGGCCCGCGAATGGCGGCTTAACTTCGACGTGCTTGAGGCAGAAATGCCTGCCATTATAGGGTTTCCCGACATTGAACCCAGCTTTCAGCGAGAAGTCCTTTTTTTATCAGGAGCTGCGTCTGATTACGTGACTGCTGAGCACCGTGAAAAAATTCGCACCCTTTTTCCGTCCGCGCGGTTCGCAAAAATACCGGATGCTGGTCATTGGCTTCACGCGGAAAAACCTCGTGAGTTCGAAGCCGCAGTGCGCGTTTTCCTCAACGCTTAGAAACCTGCTCTAGCTCGCCAAGAGCATGCCAGCTTGGCCTCGCACAGTTTCGCGAGCCGCTTTCACATGAGCCTGGGGGTTAGTTCGTAGCTCAGGAAAGATCTCGAACAGCTCTTCGCGTGCAGCGACGTCCAAACCCGGCAAGGAATACGCACCTGGCTGGTAGCTTTCACTCAAAGCACCGTTGGCGGTGATAACTTCGTGCCCATCAAACATGATGTGGTGATAGGTTGCGATACCAGGTACCAACTTTGAAACCGTGTCCCCGTTGACCAGATGCCGGGCGGCAACCAAGACTTCAGAGTGACCGAAGTAGAGCTCCGCGCGATAACCGGATATCAGCAATCGGTGCTGTGGAGAGACGAGAAGTTCTTGTGAATTACCGATCGCGCCCGCTGTAAATTTAATTGGCGCTGAACGTGCTGAGGTCATCATCGTCCTCACACCGGCCCACCGAATGGCCTGAGGTCCATTGTCCCGCGTCAAGACCAGGTCACCAATGCAAAGTTCTTCAACGGCTCGGGGGCCGTACGGGGTCTCGATCATCGTACCCGCGCAATAGCAGATCGGTTGCGCATCAAAGGTAACGAATGCGCTGTCAGTGTTGCCATCTGCATCAGCAATCGTATAGCTGAACGACGTTTCACCTAGCGCTCCGCTGGCATTCACGATTGTAATCGTGCCGTTGTTATTCAGTTCGACGGTTTGGCCTGTGTTCAGCGTCACAACGTCGCCCGCCAACACATTGACGCCGTTGATCTGCGTAATGGTCAGTGTTTGGCCGTTTGGGTCGCTGTCATTGGCGAGCAAATCGACGGTCTTGTCGTTGCTGCCGAAGGTCAAGATGCCTGTGTCATCCGTGGCAACCGGATCCGTGTCGGTCGTATCCGGAACGTTGTTGGAGGCAATCACCAGAGAGCTGTCGAACGAACTGTCGCCTACATCCGCAATGCCAATGAACAAGGTTTGCTGCAATCCAGGTGTAACCGGAATATCCAACGAAAGCGTAACGGTGAAGCCGTCCATTTCGGTCGCAAAACCCCCAGCCGTGTTATCGACATATAGGTTTGGGTTCGCGCTATCGAACTGACCGTTGCCCGGGTTTGGGTCATTCGATTCATCACCAAATGTTGGAGCGATCGCTCCGGCATTATTGATCCCGTTCACCGAGATCTCGCCGGACCCGACCGAAATGGGTTGCGTCACGCCATCAAGCTGAACCAAAGCGATGTCGTTGAAGTTCGAGTAAACGTATTCGTTGTATTCCTCCGAATAGAAACGGAACTCGATGTTTAACGATGTTTGGCCTGGTTCAGGCGTGAAAGTGATCTCCATATAGGCCGCGTCGAAGGTCGAGGAGCCGGATGCTGCGTCGAAAACAGCATTTCCGTCCGCGCCAGATGTGTCAGCGGACGTGTTTCCAGCCTGGTTGTTGGCTCCGGTCGCATTCGCGAAACTTGCAACGTTGCCAGTGGACAGAATGACGCCTGTGTCTGATGGCAAGACGTTTGGGTTTGTTGTGTCGCCATCGGAAAAAGTACCGGACGCTGCGGGATCGCCAAAATACATCGCGGAATCGATGGTAAAACCGCTTCCCAATATCTCTGTGGCCATTTCGACGGCTGTGGCAGCTGTATTTGCATTCAATGCAGGCATTCGCTCGGATCCAAGTTTCAGTAGGCACCCGGCTTATACGGGTCGAAACCTGTCTAAAATTAGACATAAAACCGATATTTTGCGGGGAAATATCATCCATTCGCCCCCGCAAAGCTGTGCGCCTCGGCATTTGCGCGACACTCATTTCGCAAGCCCCGGCAACCTCTTGGCCATTTTCGATTGCCTGCCTATAAGGCACCAACACCCAAGGAGAAACTGATGCGGACCGCCATTGTAGAACGCAAGACTGCCGAAACCGCGATTGTTGTCGAGATCAGCCTCGATGGCACAGGCCGCTATGACAACGAGACTGGCGTTGGATTCTTTGACCATATGCTCGACCAATTGTCTCGGCATTCGCTGATCGACATGAAGGTCCGCACCAAAGGCGATCTGCATATTGACGACCACCACACTGTCGAAGATACGGGCATCGCTCTTGGGCAAGCCCTTGTCAAAGCGCTTGGGGACAAGCGTGGGATCCGACGCTATGGCGAGTGCCATTTGCCTATGGATGACGCGCAGGTACGCTGCGCCCTGGACCTGTCTGCGCGCCCATTTCTGATCTGCAACCTCGACTTGCCAACTCAGAAAATTGGGACCTTCGATACGGAACTGGTGCGGGAGTTCTTCCAAGCCTTTGCGACACATGGTGGCATTACACTTCACATCGATCAGCTGCATGGGTTTAACAGCCACCACATTGTGGAGGCCGCATTTAAGGCAGTCGCCCGCGCCTTGCGTGACGCTGTTGAGACTGATCCGCGGAAGGACGGTGCGATTCCTAGCACAAAGGGTGTCCTTTGAGACGTAGATCAGACCGCGTTTGCGCGTATGAAGGGGACGGTCTTGCCGTGGCGCCGCCATGCTGACCGTGCTGGTAGATTACGATTCAGGCAATCTCCATTCCGCTGAAAAAGCGTTTCAACGCATGGCTTTGGAAGTGGATGGTGGCGATGTATTGGTAAGCGCAAGACCCGAAGACGTTATGCGAGCGGACAGGATTGTTCTGCCGGGTGACGGAGCCTTTCCTGCATGTCGCAACGCATTGATGCAAGACCGCGCGGCGCTCTATGAGGCAATTGTCGAAGCTGCCGTGACAAACGCCAAGCCGTTCTTTGGCATCTGCGTGGGTATGCAGATGATGGCGAGCGTGGGGCGCGAGTATATGGACACGCCCGGCTTCGATTGGATTGGTGGCGAAATCATCAAAATCGCTCCTTCCAACCCAAGCCTCAAGGTTCCCCATATGGGTTGGAACGATCTGCAGATCGAGGGAGCGCATCCAGTCTTGGAAGGTGTTGGCTCTGGCGATCACGCCTATTTCGTTCACAGCTACCAGTTTGAGGTAGCGGACCCAAGTGACCGGTTAGCGTATGTTGATTATGGTGGTCCGGTGACCGCAATGGTGGCCCGCGACACGATGATCGGCACACAATTCCACCCGGAGAAAAGCCAGAGCACGGGGCTCCGGCTGATCGCTAATTTTCTGAAGTGGCAGCCTTAGCTTACTTGATCCGCTGCCAAGTCTGTTTGGAGCAAAGAAGACCACCTGCCACACAGCCAGCAAGCTTCAAGGAGTTGCCACTCAGGGCAATCTTGCCTTTGTAGATTTTGTTGTTTGAGGGGCGCCAGACTTTGCCTGCATAGGCATTCGCGCCAGAAGGCGTCATGCCGCGCACGATGTCTTTGCCCAAGTTGGGAGATTTGTACTCACCCGTATCATTGAAGGTGCGAACAATCTTGCCACAAATTGCAGTGCCGCATTGATACATATCTACATGTGCAAACGCGCCATCATCGACTTGCGTCTTCCACGTGCCCAGAACGGGGTCTGCGGCGGACGCGCTTCCTGCGCCAGCCAATGCAAGGCCAAGGGCCAAAATAAGTGTTCTCATATCTTCCTCCCATGAGTTGCACTCAGATTGCGTTCCCGCCCCTGCTTCAGGCAAGCGTGACGTTGGGTCTCTTGGCCTTTGCAAACGCCGCGTCACTATGAGATAGGGAGCCGGAAAATCCACCAATGCAAGGCCTTTTCAATGATCCTCTATCCTGCGATTGACCTCAAAGATGGCAACTGCGTGCGGCTATACAAAGGTGAGATGGAGCAAGCGACGGTCTTCAATGACAACCCTGCAGCCCAAGCAAGGGCATTTCAGGATGCCGGCTGCGAATGGTTACATCTTGTGGATTTGAACGGTGCATTTGCCGGAGAACCGGTGAACGCCGCAGCCGTCGAGGCAATCCTTAAAGAGACAAGTGTGCCGGTCCAATTGGGGGGCGGTATCCGCGACATGGCGACGATTGAAAGCTGGCTGAGTAAAGGCTTACAGCGGGTCATCCTCGGCACCGTCGCCGTAGAGAATCCAATACTCGTCAAGGAAGCGGCACGGGCTTTCCCCGGTCATGTCGCTATCGGTCTCGACGCGCGCAACGGCATGGTGGCCACCCGTGGTTGGGCAGAGGAAACCGACATCCAAGTCACGGAGCTAGCAAAGCAATTCGAAGATGCGGGCGTTACGGCCCTGATCTACACCGACATCAATCGCGACGGCGCGATGCAAGGCCCCAATGTAGAGGCCACGGCTGCCCTAGCTAGCGCTGTCTCAATTCCGGTTATCGCATCTGGTGGGGTTTCATCGCTATCCGACCTTGCAGATCTCAAAGCCTCAGGCGCGCCTTTAAACGGTGCAATCTCGGGTCGCGCGCTCTACGACGGTGCAATTGACCTGAATGAAGCGCTTAACTTGCTCAAAAGCTAAGCGCTTCACACTGCTACGTAGTCTGGTGCCCTACTGCGGTAGAAACTTACTGTGCCGCCTTGCCAGTCAATTTGCCTAGCGCGCCCGTCATAATCTTCACGAACTCCGCATCGGCCGGGATGTCCAGACCATCAAACATCGCTGCCGGGTCATCATAGGTCAGCTGCGTGTAGCCGTCGGCATCCGCATAGACCAACACTTTCAGGGGCAGATACAAGGCCGCACGGATGTCGGCTTGCATTGCAGGTGTTCCGATCTTGGGATTGCCAAAGATCAGCACTTGCGCCTCACCCATTTCAAGATCGGCGCCTGCGGCAGCTTTCTGATGATCCACACGGGCTACAACTTTTGCGCCAGCACCCTCAATTGCGGCTGCCAAGGCATCGGCAGTCTCAGTCACTGATTTCGAAGACGGCACGGTTATGAGTTCAGCAAAAGCGGGCATGGCGGCTCCAATGGCGAGGATAGCAGAGGTTAGAAAAGCCTTCATGATGTATCTCCTATAAAATTTCACCGCAACATCACCGCATGGTGACACGCTATGTTCCAATCACATCTCTGGCATAGCGACGCAATACGAGCTAAACGATCAGCCTAATTGGAGCAGATCAATGCTGAAAACTCGTATCATCCCGTGTCTGGACGTCAAAGACGGTCGCGTCGTGAAAGGTGTCAATTTCGTTGGCCTCCGAGACGCAGGCGACCCGGTCGAGGCCGCCAAGGCCTATGATGCAGCCGGGGCCGACGAGCTTTGCTTTCTTGACATCAATGCTACGCATGAAAATCGAGGCACTATGTTTGACGTCGTCACGCGGACTGCAGAGGCCTGCTACATTCCTTTGACTGTTGGCGGTGGCGTACGCACCCATGAGGATGTCCGTAAATTGCTTCTTGCAGGCGCTGATAAAGTGTCCTTCAACTCTGCCGCTGTTGCAAACCCCGAAGTGGTGGCGGATGCTGCAAACCGCTTTGGGTCGCAATGCATTGTGGTCGCCCTTGATGCAAAGACGACTGCGCCCGGCAAATGGGAGCTTTTCACTGCTGGCGGGCGAAAACCCACAGGGCTGGATGCTGTGGAATTCGCTAAGATGATTGTCGAAAAAGGCGCGGGAGAGATCCTGCTCACTTCCATGGACCGCGACGGGACTCGGGATGGCTACAATCTGCCCCTGACGCGCGCCATATCTGATGCCGTTTCGGTTCCTGTGATTGCATCAGGCGGCGTAGGCAATCTCGATCATCTGGTGGAAGGCGTGACCAAGGGCGGCGCCGACGCGGTGCTTGCAGCGTCAATCTTTCACTTCGGCGACTTCACAATCGCTGAAGCTAAAGCACATATGGCCGCCGCCGGCTTGAACATGAGGATCGCCGCATGAGCGCTCTAGAAACTCTTGCCTCGACAATTGAAGCCCGCGCTGCCGCCGACCCTGAGGGTTCTTGGACCGCAAAGTTACTAGCTCAGGGACCAGAAAAATGCGCCGAGAAATTTGGGGAAGAGGCTGTCGAAGCAATCATCGCGTGCGTCCAAAACAACCGAGACAACCTTACCTCAGAGGCTGCGGATGTAATTTTCCATTTGCTAGTGATGCTCAAGTCACGTGATGTGACGCTCGAAAGCGTTTTAGCTGAGCTGAACAGACGAGAGGGAACGTCTGGTATCGAAGAGAAGGCTTCTCGCGTTTAGCCTCAATCAGCCTATCAACAAGAACTTGCCAAACGTTACCGTGCCTTGTTTTTCATGAGGTCAGCTTCTAGTGCGGCCAGACCCTCATCCAGCCCGTTTCGTCCGAATCCGAGTCGAAAACGATCCGTCGGAATAGGGCCAAGCTCCGAGCGATAGATTGTGCTTGGAAGCAAGAGCACACCGCTGTCCTCTACCAATCTGCGGCAAAACTCTTCTACTCCCTCCTTACCCATGTAACGCGGGAACGCCATGCACGATCCATCAGGCCGCCGCCATTCAAACAGGTCCGGGTGGCGGGCAAAAAAGGCTTCCCACTTTGGAAGGTTTTCGTCGACGATTTCGCAATTGCGACTTAACAAGGCATCCTTGTTCCTTAGAGCGATCATGGCCAGATGCTCGCTCGGTCCCGAGTTACAGATCGACAGATAGTGTTTCATACGTTCCATCTTCGACAGAAGTTCTGCGTCCTGACAGGCAATCCATCCAATACGCAAACCGGGTAGTCCGAAGGATTTGGACAGTACGTTCAGCGAAAGTCCACGCTCGTAAACATCTGCAACAAAAGGCAAATGCTGCGTGCCAGTCGGCCCCAACCCGTTGAAAATCTCATCATGTAGGATGTAAATTCCATGCGTCCGGCAAAGCTCGACCAAGGCCATGTACCGATCTAAAGGCAAGATTGCACCGGTAGGATTATGCGGGAAATTGATGGTCATCAGCTTTGTGTTGGGCCGGATTGCTGCCTTCACCTGGTCGAGATCAAGAGACCAACCGTCATCAGGATCAAGCGGGACCCCAGTGGCTTCGCAAATAGCCAAGGGCAGCGTTTCATGACTTTGGTAGTTCGGCGTCACGACAATTGCATGACTGTCCTTGTCGAGGATCACATTGTTGGCGGCAAAAATGCCCTCGCTGGCCCCCGCAAAACACAAAATGTCAGACGCGGATTGTGTGGCGTAAGTTGAGGCAATCACATTTCGAAGTTCAGGGCTGCCGAACGTTTCTGTATAGCCCAACCACATCCCTTCAAACGCTTCGCGGTCCTGAGGCGCGGCCATCGCCAGCAGTTCGCACAATGAAAGGCTTTCGGCATCTGAGGCGGTCATGTGATACCGCGCTTTGAACTCCCATTTGGAAAAATGGGTCTCAAGACGAAAATCAGGCAAGGTTGGCATTGTCGCGTGCACCTGTAAGGAGTTGTCTCAAGATGATTATCTTGGATCGCGCACAAGTCGAAGGTTTTATCGGCTTGCACCATGCAGCGCCCGCTATTGAGACCACTTGTATCGCAATGAACGAAGCCACCGTCACCTTGCAGCAGCTTTTCTTGACCCTTGCTACAATAAAGTTGCTTCGCCGAACCGAACCTCTACTGAGCCTGGTCACCACAGCACAACGAAAGAACGTCAGATTTGTTTGAAGTGGTGGGCGACCCTGGAATCGAACCAGGCGTGCGTCTCCGCGAGGGAGTTACAGTCCCCTGCCACACCTTGCGGCCTGTCGCCCACTAGGCGGCTGATCTATAAGTGCTGCCTCCGCCCGTCAACATCAAAACGTCCCGCCACTTGCGCTTTCTGAAGTGAAATGATCAAGGTCTCGATATGAAACAAAAAAAACCCAAATGGGTCGTCCAAAAAGAACGTGATCGTCGCGCGGCTGCTGCAGAGACCGTTTGGCTGTTTGGTATCCATGCAGTGCGTGATGCACTGGAAAACCCGATGCGCGTGCGGTTGCGATTGGTCGTCACCAAGAATGCGGCGGACCGTCTAGCCGAGGAGATCGCGGCCAGCGGTATGGAACCTGAGCTATCCGATCCGAGAAAGTTTGCGGCACCTATCGACCCGCAGTCGGTTCATCAAGGTGCAGCATTAGAAGTCAAACCACTTGATTGGGGCGGTTTGAGCGATATTTGCGCTCCGCGCGGGCAGCCCGCACGAGTGATCTTGCTGGACCGCGTGACTGACCCACATAATGTAGGAGCGATCTTACGATCTGCCGAAGTCTTTGGTGCGCGAGCAGTGATTGCCCCACATCGCCACTCGGCGCCTGAAACCGGGGCTTTGGCGAAGACAGCATCAGGTGCCTTGGAGCGTCAACCTTATTTGAGAGTGAAGAATCTCGCGACCGCAATGGAAGCGCTACGCGAGATGGGCTTCATATTGCTTGGTCTTGATGGAGAGGCAGAAGAAAACCTGCGCGATGTGATTTCTAAGCCTGAGCAACCTGTCGCCTTGGTGCTGGGCGCTGAAGGCCCCGGGCTGAGGGAAAAGACGAAAGAAACCTGCGACAAACTTGTACGCATCGACGCGTCTGGCAAGTTTGGGTCGTTGAATGTCTCAAATGCCGCTGCTGTCTCACTATATGAGGTTCAAGCGAAACCGTGAGAACAGGTGCCGGATGCCCTACCCTACAAAAATAGCGACTTGTAGTTACTGCTCGGTCAGAACGCTGCTCAAACCAACTGCACGAGACGGTCATGAGTTGGCCTGCGGGTCTTGTGGTGCTCCTCTACACGAAATGAAATGGCTGAAGAAACCGGAAGCGGCAAAGCCCTCCAAAGCTAAACGAGACCGTTACGCGATGCCTGCGCCAGTGTTTGCCAATGCGAAACGTCGCAAGAAGCGCAAACGAGGGAAGTCTCTTCTCTGCAAGGTCATCGAAGAGGCTTGGGATATTATCGAAGACGTTTTTGACTAACACTCGCTGTTTGATCCGATGTTCACGTCTTTGTAAGATCACTGGACCATCTCAAACTACCTCCTACTTGCTGTTCAGTAGGGTGCCGCATCGGAACAGCACGCCCTATACAACTGTCCCTCGTTCCGTGACTTGCGCCCGCTTCTTTTGCGGGCGCATTTTTTGGTTCGCCATTCACTTCAAGAGCAGATACCGATCGTTTATGGACTATGAAGATGATCATCTGCGGCGCGTCTTGAAGACCACAAAGGTCATCGCTTGCGTCGGCATGTCGACGAACCCCGTACGGCCAAGCTACTATGTGGGGCGCTATCTTTCGTTGAAGGGCTATACCGTGATCGGAGTGAACCCTGGTCAGGCAGGAAAAACTGCGTTCGGACAGACAGTCGTTGCGTCTCTGGCAGATATCCCTCCAAAGGCAAATGTGGACATGGTCGACATTTTTCGTAGGCCTGATGCCGTTCCGGCGATCGTTGACGACGCACTGACGCATCTTCCCGATTTACAGACTATTTGGATGCAGATCGGTGTGAGCCACGCGGAAGCCGCGAGGCGTGCGGAGGCAAAAGGCATAACCGTGATCCAGAATCGGTGCCCCAAAATTGAGTATCAGCGTCTATTCGGTGAACTTCGAATGGGCGGATTCAACACTGGAATCGTCTCGTCCCGGTTGCCATTGCATTAGGGCGCAAACACGCCAGACATATCTTTGAACCCTTTGACCTCAATCGGGTTGCCCGACGGGTCGCGGAAGAACATTGTCCATTGCTCCCCAGGCTCGCCGTCAAACCTTACGGATGGTGGCAAGACCCAATCCGTCCCTACCCCTTCCAGTCGGTCAGCAAGCAAACGCCAACTATCGAAAGGCAGAACCAACCCAAGATGCGGCATTGGCACCATATGGTTTCCAACTTTTCCGGTATTGGACGTCTCAAAGGGTGCTCCCAAATGCAGCGAGATTTGGTGCCCGAAGAAATCGAAATCCACCCAAGTCTCCGTGGAACGCCCCTCCGTACAACCGAGAATTTGGCCGTAAAATGCGCGGGCCGCGTCAAGGTCGGTAACATGGTAAGCGAGATGAAAGGGGGTCAGCATTGCCACACACTGCCTCAGCCGCCCCGGGTCGGCAAGTCATCGCGTATGATGCAGGACTAGCTGGCCAGCGCAGCTTCGTTTCAGTAAGCCTTCACTATGATCGAACGACGTCTATTTTGCCTTTCTAGTCTTGCGCTGGCCGCATGCGGCCGAAGCGAGCCTGAAGCTGCGCCAACGGTCGAGCTGTTTCCCGGCGAAACCATTGCGATGCGGGCGCTGATCGTCAAATGGGCAGGGATTCACGAAATACCGGAAAGTCTTCTTCACAGGGTTATTCAACGTGAAAGCGACTACCGCGCTGACGCACGCAACGGTCCCTATTGGGGCCTGATGCAGATTCTGCCTGAGACGGCCCGAACCATGGGTCACAGAGGAGCACCAGAAGAGTTGCTTGATCCTGAGGTAAACCTGCAATTTGCAGGCAAATACCTGAAAGGCGCATGGCTCGTCTCAGGTGGCAACGAAGCAGAAGCCGTCGGGTGGTATGCGCGCGGGTATTACTATGAGGCCAAACGGTTGGGGCTCTTGGTCGAAACGGGTCTGCGCGCTGGTTAAAGCAAATCTGATTGTCGTTGTCGCTCACACCACATCAGACTATTGTGCCGCACAATTACTTTTACGGGAGGATCGGCAATGTCCGACACGGAAAATTACGGCTTTGATACCTTGCAGATTCACGCCGGTGCGCAACCCGACCCTGCTACTGGCGCGCGCAATACGCCAATCTATCAGACGACGGCCTACGTTTTCCGAGATGCTGATCATGCTGCAGCTTTGTTCAACCTCCAAGAGGTCGGATATATCTATTCGCGGCTGACAAACCCAACTGTCGCCGTCCTGCAAGAACGCATCGCAACCTTGGAGGGCGGCGTTGGCGCAGTCTGCTGTTCTTCCGGACATGCCGCCCAGATCATGGCTCTCTTCCCGCTTATGCAGCCCGGCAAAAACATCATCGCGTCCACGCGTCTTTACGGTGGCACGGTTACCCAGTTCTCTCAGACGATCAAACGCTTTGGTTGGTCTGCAAAGTTTGTCGACTTTGACGATCTGGACGCGGTCAAAGCCGCCATCGATGACGACACTCAAGCGATTTTCGGTGAGGCCATCGCTAATCCTGGCGGCTATATCATGGATGTGCGAGCCGTTGCCGACATTGCTGACGAGGCAGGAGTTCCGCTGATCATCGATAACACATCAGCGACACCGTACTTGTGCCGACCGATCGAGCTTGGCGCGACTTTGGTTGTGCATTCGACCACCAAGTACCTGACTGGCAACGGGACGGTTACTGGCGGTTGTGTCGTTGACTCCGGCAAATTCGACTGGGTGGCTTCTGGAAGATTTCCGTCCCTCGCGGAGCCTGAACCCGCATATCATGGCCTGAAATTTGCCGAGACTTTTGGCCCGCTTGCGTTCACGTTCCACGGCATCGCTATTGGTCTACGTGACCTTGGAATGACAATGAACCCACAGGCGGCGCACTACACGCTTATGGGTATGGAAACGCTATCGCTTCGAATGGAGCGCCACGTCGAAAACGCGCAGAAGATCGCAAATTGGTTGGAGAAGGATGACCGGATCGACTTTGTCACCTACGCCGGTCTGAAATCATCCCCCTACTTCAAGAGGGTCGAGTCTGTCTGCCCAAGAGGGGCCGGCGCGTTGTTCACATTTGCTGTCAAAGGCGGGTATGAGGCCTGTATCAAATTGGTCGATAGCCTTGAAATCTTCTCCCACGTTGCAAATCTCGGTGACACGAAATCGCTGATCATTCACTCCGCATCCACGACGCATCGCCAGTTAACTGCCGAGCAGCAAGAGGCTGCCGGGGCAGCACCAAATGTGGTTCGAGTTTCCATTGGTATTGAGGATGTGGCTGATTTGATCGCAGATTTGGATCAGGCTCTCAGCAAGGCTGTGAGCTGACGCGCAATGCCAAAACAACAATTCCCCGTTCCCTTTAGGGACGAGGAACATATATAATAAGAACTGAGCATGGGTGGGTCATAATTCTCTCACCCTACTTCGGCTTAAACAGTGATGCAGGACGAAGCTGATAGGTATGACGCCAAATTTTGCTCTCGACCTTTCTGAAGATGGCATCGAGCTTTTGCACCGTGCACCTGACGGCGCGGGCTGGTATCGCGAAGGACGTGTCGAATTCGCTTCCGACGATATCGCGAAAGGCCTTGCCAAGCTACGTGCACGTGCGTTGGAGCTTGAAGGCGAAGGGTTTTCGACCAAACTGATACTGCCGAGCTCACAGCTGCTTTTCACGAGTGTTCCCGCGGGGACTGACGTAGCCGCCACGTTGGAAGAACGTACCCCATATCGCATCGATCAGCTTAGCTTTGATACGTCTCAAGACGGCGACGAGACGAAGATTGTGGCAGTCGCGTTGGAAACGTTGGGAGAGGCGGAAGGGTTCATAGGACCGCATGGACTGAACCCGATCGGTTTCACTGCCAGACCTGAGGACGGACGCTTTGTCGGTGAACCGATGCTTGGTGGAATGCTGGCAAGCAATGACAGTTTTGCGGTGGATACTTCGCCGGTACGAGTAATCGACAAACCGGCAAAGCCGATTGTTAGTAAAGGTGACGCTCAACCCGTTGCATCTGAGATCGACGACGGCGAGGCAGCAGAAGAAGAATTCTCTAACCTTTTTGCAGATGCTGGGAACGAGATCGATGAAGATGAAAAAGCCGCAGATGACCTGCTTGTCCTCTCAGAACGCGCTTCAACGGCAACTCAGAGTACTGGCGGCGGGAAGACGGACACAAACGTAAGTCCAGCGGCTTTTTCTAGCCGGCGGCAGGGCTTGGAGAAAGACGGTTCCGGCAAGACTGGAGAGCATATCAGCAAGCTTTCAGCCAGAATTGCTGTCCCAAACAACGCGCCTAAGCTGGGTTCACCGGCTGACGCGCCTAGCCCGAAACACAAGGGTAAGGCTGATGCCACGACGCCGACGGCAAAGAAGATGCCTGCTCCGCCGACTGCGCCCGGGAGAGTGACCTCCGCCCCTGCGGTGAAGGCTGCGCCAGTAATTCCCGCTCCAGCGCCATCCGGCCAGAAAACCCCACCACCGGCTGCGTTAGCTGCTGAGCTGGCGAAAGAGCGTGACCCCCTGGCCCGCCTTGCAGCGAATGAACGACGCGGAAAACCGCGTTTCCTCGGCTTGATTATGACTGCGATCTTGCTGGTTTGCCTGGGGCTAGCTGCTTTGCTGTCTTCCTTCGTCCTGCCGGACGATGCGGTGAGCAGTTTTTTCGGACGCGAGACGGTAGAAGAAACAGATGTAGCAGTCGCACCTGTTGAACCTGTAGTCATCGAAGAGCCGCTGACCGAGCTTCCGGTCGAGGAAGAAATCGAATTCGCGCGGCTGCCAATCGAAGAAGCTCTTCCAGAGTTCGAGCAACTGCAGGAGTTTGTTGAACCCGAACCCGCACCCGTAGCCCCCCTACCGCCTGCGGAGATGACAGAGGCACAAGCCCAGACCGCCTATGCAGTTAGCGGGATTTGGCAACGCACCGACACCTTGTCTCCAGATGTGCTTCGCACTGAAACCCTAGACGAGCTCTATGTCGCATCGCTGGATCCAAATCCTGCCTTTGAAGATGCCCCTGCCCTCATAACGCGCGAGCTCACTAACGATGAAGCCGAGCTGGTTTCTTTCACACGCCCCCCGCCTCCGGGAATTATCTTTGATATCGATGAGCGTGGTTTGGTCCGCGCCAAACCTGAAGGCACTTTGAATCCTGACGGTATAACTGTTTACCTAGGTCGCCCGCCTGTGGCCGCGGTCCCCCGCCCAGGCGGAGAAACAGAAAACGATCTTGTTCCCGAAACCACTGCCGAGCCTGAAGCTTTAGAGGGCCCTGCCCTGTCCGACGAGCAACTGCGTTTGTCCGCAATTCGTCCTGCGCAAAGACCTAATGATCTTCAGGAACGTCGCGAACGAGCGACGCTTGGTGGTCTTTCGCGACCCGAACTAGCAAATATCCGTCCGCAGCAACGCCCTGTATCGGCTCAGGCACAGGCACAGGCACAAGCCATCGCACGGGCTTTGCTTGAGGTAGAGAATTCGGATGCCGAGAGTATTGAAGCTGCTCTTGTTGCTGCGACGAGGCAAGCCGTCAGTATTTCCAGACGAGCGCAGCAGCGACCAGGGAACTTCGCAGCAATCGTTCGCGCTGCACGCGCCAGACCCCAAGCAACTCAGCCAGCTAGAGTTCAAACGGCTAGCGCATCGACCGCCTCAGCTGCCACTCGCTCTACTGGGCCAGCAGTTGCGCGCAGCAGTCGGATAAATCCGACGGGTCCCGTGAGTGGCCGCGTAGCAAGGGCCGCAACAGAGAGCAATGCGATTGCTTTGGGCGATGTCGCTTTGGTTGGCGTGTTTGGCACTTCTTCTAACCGTCGGGCGTTAGTACGCATGCCAAATGGCCGCTTCAAGAAAGTCTCTATCGGTGATCGGGTTGATGGGGGACGCGTCGCAGCAATTGACGGCAACTCGCTCCGTTACACTCGAGGCGGCCGTACCATTACGCTTCAGATGCCAAATAGTTAACGCGCCTCGCTAGACCAGCCAAACGGCTGCCAATCCAAGAAAAGCAAAAAAACCGACAACATCTGTAACTGTCGTTACAAATGCACCTGACGCCAACGCCGGATCAATGCCTGCACGATCCAATCCGATTGGGATTAGTATACCCGCGAGTGCCGCAACCACCATGTTCACGACCATCGCGACAAAAATCACCAATCCTAAGGCCGGAGTTCCAAACCATACCACACCAACAATTCCCATGATGACGGCAAAGATCAAACCGTTGAGCAATCCTGCGACAGCTTCCCTGCGCACAACGCGCAATAGATTCGAACCGGTTAGGTCGCGGGTCGCTATGGCGCGAACAGCAACCGTCAGGGATTGAGTACCTGCATTTCCTCCCATAGAAGCAACAATCGGCATCAAGACAGCAAGCGCCACGATCTGACTCAAAATATCTTCAAATTGCGCGATGACCAGCGAGGCCAAAACAGCTGTTGCGAGATTCACTGCGAGCCATGGAAATCGCTGCTTTACCGTCTCTAATGTGCGGTCAGAAACACTTTCGTCCCCCCCGACCCCGGCGAGGCGCAATATATCTTCTTCTGCTTCTTCGTCGAGAACCACCATCGCGTCATCAATGGTGATCACACCGACAAGCCTCTCATCCTCATCCACAACGGGCGCTGAAATCAGGTGATATTGATTGAACGCATAGGCAACGTCGGCTTCGTCCTGAAGCGCCGGAATTGTTCGAAAGCTATCTTCCGTCATGGTAGTTAGCTTTTGGTCTCGCCTCGCACCCAGAATTCGACCCAGCGTCACGTAACCTGTCGGATGGTATGCCGGGTCCACAAGTATGAGATGATAGAATTGCTCGGGCAAATTTTCTTCACCACGCATGAAGTCAATCGCCTGTCCTACGGTCCAGTCTTCCGGTGCGACCACCATTTCGCGCTGCATCAAGCGACCGGCAGAGGTCTCGGGATAGCTTAGTGCATCTTCGACGACCGCACGATCGGCGTCATCCAAGGCATCGAGAATGAGATCCTGCTGCTCTCCTTCCAAATCCTCGATAAGATCAACAACGTCGTCAGACTCCAGCTCCCGGACTGCGCCTGCCAGAACATGATCTGGCAAGAACTCGATAACTTCTTCGCGCAGGCCTTCTTCAAGTTCCGAGAGAACTTCGCCGTCTAGTCCCGTTGACCAGAGCGACAGAAATGCACGCCGCTCCGGCCCACTAATTTGTTCGAGAAGGTCAGCAATATCAGCTGGATGCAATGGGTCGAGCATCTGATCCAGCGCAATGGCATCGACGCGATTAATCGCGTCCAGAACCTGCGCTACTAAACCGCGTTCTAGCTCATATGTTTCAGGAGCCACGTCTTGGCGCGGTTCTCTCGGAGGGGTCTCTGGATCGCTCATGCTTCGATCCTCAATTTAGTCGATGGCATTGTGGAGAGGTCATTTTGCAGCTTAGACAATGCCCCTCGGCAGCGGTAGGGTCCGTTTTCAAGAATCTCCTCTTCGGATCGGCAGAGATATGACGGGCGGCATGACGAATACGACCAAGCTCATCTTGGGCCAGACGCTTTACTTCAATGGTAACCCGCTCACTGAAGGCCTTGGGGTTGTTGAACACTATCGCCATGGCGCGGTCTTGGTCGAGGGTGGCAAGATTTCCTGGGTCGGTCCGGCCGACCATGTCGCTCCACCCATCGGCGTAGAAACCTTTCATTACGGCGAAAAGCTTATCATGGCGGGTTTCGTTGACGCACATCTTCATTATCCACAAACGGCGATGATCGCCAGCTGGGGTAAGAGGCTGATCGAATGGCTCAATACGTTTACATTTCCGGAAGAAACGCGATTTGGTGATGCGCAATATGCTGACCTGATCGCGAAACGGTATTTTGATCTGGCCGTCGGGCACGGCACCACAAGCATGTGCAGCTATGCGACGATCCACCCCGAGAGCGTGAATGCTTTCTTTTCAGAAGGGCAAAGACGTGGAATCCGGGCCTACGCTGGCAAAACCTGTATGGACAGGAACGCGCCGGACGGGCTCCGCGACGACGCCCAGTCTTCCTATGATGACAGCAAAGCCTTAGCTGAAAAATGGCATGGGAAAGACCGTCTAGGATATGTGATCACACCTCGATTTTCGCCAACTTCTTCTCCAGAACAGCTGGAAGCGCTAGGCGCTTTGTGGGCGGAGAAACCGGACTGCCTTATGCAGACTCATATCAGTGAGCAGCTAGAAGAGATCGCTTGGGTGCGTCAGCTGTTTCCTGATGCGCGAGACTATCTCGATACTTACGAGAGATACGGCCTGCTCGGAAAGAACGCCGTCTACGGCCATGCTATTCATCTGACAGAGCGGGAGAAAGCACGACTTTTAGAAACTGGCGCGGGACTGGCCCATTGTCCGACTTCCAACACATTCATTGGTTCGGGGGTCTTCGATCTGAAAGGGTTGAGCGATGCAGGGCAGAACATCGGTTTGGCGACCGATATTGGCGGTGGGTCCAGCTTCTCAATGTTGCGCACAATGGCCGCAGCCTATGAGATTGGACAATTGAATGGGACCGCACTGCATCCGGCAGAGTTGTTGTGGTTGGCAACCTGCGGCTCAGCGAAGGTGCTGCATGCCGACGATCTGATTGGAAATCTAGCTGCAGGAATGGAAGCAGACATTGTCGTATTGGACCTTTCTTCGACGCCAGCTATTGCCCAGCGTCACGCTGAGGCAGACACGATTTGGGAGTCCATTTTTCCGACGATCATGATGGGGGATGACCGAGCCATATCCGACGTATTTATCGCGGGAGAGTTGGCTCCTAAACCTGTCGCCTAACAGCGTGAGCCCAACACCAAAACCCAGTAGTCGCCCGCGGCGCGCGCCACACCGTATTCCGTAGCGCGGTCAGACAAGTTATTCCGCCTGTGGCCCGGACTGTTCATCCAAGCGGCCATGACTTCTGCTTCAGATCTTTGCCCTTGCGCGATATTTTCCGCCACAAAGCAGTACGGGTAGCCAACCTCCCTGACCCGATCCACCAATCTGCCTGTTGTTGGGCTTGTATGGCTAAAGAAACCGTTTCTGGACATATCATTTGCGTGGCCACGCGCCGCTTGTTCGAGCTCAGTTGAGCGGGCCAGCTGGCTCAGACCCCGTTGAGCACGTACCGCATTGAGCCGGGTGCCGACATCCACGGCGCCCACCGTAGTTTGGCTCGCGGCTGAAGGAGGAGTTGAACCTGTAGCCACCGGGCTACCGCACGCAGCAACCCAACCAGACAGAAAAATACCGCTAAGAATACGCAAGATCATGAGCTTCTTTCGTCCAAGAGCGACTATGACATCAATCCCAGAACCAAACTATTTTGTTTGGCGATCGTAGCAGACAAATCAAAACTGACAACTTCACCGCCAGCAACGATCCGCCGTCCTTCTACGAGCAGGTCACGCACATGGGTCGGCCCCGCCAACAATAGGGCCGCGGGATCCCAACTACCTGCACTTTGTACGCCGCTTACGTCCCAGATCGCGATATCTGCACGGAATCCTTTGGCGATCTGGCCGCACTCATGAGCACGACCCAGCACCCTGGCACCTCCGCGCGTCGCAAGCTCCAACGCCGCCCGAGCCGAGAACGCGTCCCCGCCATTTTCAACACGCTGCAAGAGCATTGCTTGCCGCGCTTCGACAATCATGTTGCTGGTATCGTTTGAGGCAGATCCATCGACCCCAAGTCCAACGGGCACCCCAGCATCGCGCATAGTTACCACGGGAGCTATGCCAGATCCCAATCGACAATTCGAACAAGGACAATGCGCGACCCCCGTTTGCGTGCGCGAAAAGAGAGTGATCTCATGCGGGTCCAGCTTCACGCAATGTGCATGCCAAACGTCATCTCCAACCCAGCCTAGTTCCTCGGCGTACTGCCCAGGACGACACCCGAAAGCCTGCTGGCTGAAGGCGATGTCTTCGTCGTTTTCCGCAAGATGGGTGTGCAGCATGACTTTCTTGTCGCGGGCCAGCGTCGCTGTTTCACGCATGAGATCCCGACTCACAGAAAAAGGCGAGCACGGTGCAAGTGCGACGCGGATCATCGCCCCATCCTCCGCGTCATGGTAGCGGTCTACTACACGAATGCAGTCCTCCAAGATTGCGGCTTCGTTCTCGACCAATGCGTCAGGTGGCAATCCACCCTTGCTTTCACCGATGCTCATAGAACCACGTGTCGCGTGAAACCGCAGGCCGACTTCTCTTGCAGCGTCAATTGTGTCGTCGAGCTTGCCGCCGCCGGGATAAAGATACAGATGATCCGACGTCATCGTGCAACCCGAGAGAGCAAGCTCCGCCAAACCAACCTGCGCGGATGTAAAAAGATGTTCTGGCCCCATCCGAGACCAAATCGGGTAAAGCGTCTGCAACCACCCGAAAAGCGCTGCATCCTGAGCAGGCGGCACCGCACGAGTGAGCGTTTGAAAAAGGTGGTGATGGGTATTCACTAGTCCCGGCGTAACCACGCACCCTTCAGCGTCGATGACTTCGCCTTCGCTAGCCAAACCTGCGCCGATTTCTACGATCACACCCTCTCGGACCAGTATGTCTGCGTTTTCGGCCTCAAGGCGGGCGTCATCCATTGTCACGATCACGTCGGCATTGCGGATCAAAATCTCTTTCATAGGACGTCCTTTAGGATCGCCAGCGCCGCGCTATGAATGTCTGGGTTCGCCGCTGCAAGTACGCGACCGCCTTGGTCGGCCGCGCCACCTTGCCAATTGGTAGTTACGCCTCCTGCGGCCTCAATCACGGCGATTGGGGCCTGAATATCGTAGGCCTGCAGACCAGCCTCAACGACCAGTTCAATGTGACCGGCCGCCAGCAAAGCATAAGCGTAGCAATCTAGTCCGTAGCGAACGAGTTTGCATTCTTTGGCAACAGCTGCAAACCCCGACGCGTCATCCGGCGTTCCTACTTCGGGGAAGGTTGTGAAGATGATCGCGTCCTTAAGGCCACCCACCGAAGATGTTTTGAGCGCTAGCTTGCCCCGAGGACCTTCAACTTGCCCCTGCCCGAAGCCGCCCCAGAACCTCTCCTGAATATAAGGTTGGTCGATCACGCCAAAGACAGGCTTGTCCCCGTCGTGCAAGGCAATAAGTGTACCCCAAGTCGGCGTTCCCGAGATGTAGCCGCGCGTGCCATCTATCGGGTCCAACACCCAGGTCAGACCGGAACTGCTCGGTTTCGGTGGAAACTCTTCACCAAGAATTCCATCCAACGGCCGACGGGATTCGATCAAACTGCGCATCGCTGCTTCTGCAGCCCGGTCGCCTTCTGTTACAGGGTCGAATCCTTCCACTTGCTTGTTGTCCGCATCAAGGTGAGGACGGCGAAAATAGCGAAGCGTTTCTACGCGAGCAATGTCTGCCAACGCCATGGCAAGCTCCCTACAGTCGCGTTTCGTCTGGTCGTCCATAAGTCCTCGCGTCGTAGTGCCGGGTATCGGTGCCATGCAAACAGTTTGGAAATCAAGTCTTTCTAATGAATACGGTTTCCGCCTTCCAAGATGATGGCTAGGATCGCTCAACATAAATTACGGAGCAAGACTGATGCGTGCCTTTCAGGTCACCGAGCTGGGCCAGACAGCCTATACTGAACATGCCGTGCGGCCAGTACCGGGAAAGGGTCAGGTTCTTATTTCGATCGAAGCCTGCGCGCTCAATTTTGCCGACTTGCTGATGGTCAAAGGGACCTATCAAGAAAAACCCGACCTCCCATTTTCTCCAGGCATGGAAGTCGCTGGCGTGGTGGTAGATCAGGGTGACGGTGTATCGGACCCGAAGATCGGAACGCGCGTGGCGGTCTTTGGCGGGCATGGCGGATTGGCGGAGTTCGGCGTCTTCCCTGCGCAACTATGCGTCTCTTTGCCAAAGGAGATGGACTTCCGAACTGCAGCCGCATTCCAAGTCGCTTATTCAACCTCTCATGTGGCACTCGATTACCGTGCAGGGCTGAAAAAGGGGGAGACCTTGCTAGTTCTCGGCGCCGCGGGCGGTGTTGGGCTCACCGCAGTCGAACTCGGCAAGCTTATGGGTGCGACGGTAATTGCCGCCGCGCGAGGAGAGGACAAACTTGCAATCGCTGCTCAACACGGTGCGGATCACCTGATTGATACGGATACCGATGACCTACGTGAGGTGGTGAAGTCGCTGGGCGGGGCGGACGTTGTATACGACCCCGTCGGAGGTGATCTTTTCACAGCCGCGCTTCGCTCATGCAAGCCTGAGGCCCGTGTACTAACAATCGGATTCGCGTCAGGCGATGTCCCCCAAATCGCCGCGAACCACTTGCTGGTTAAGAATGTCAGCGTCTTGGGCTTCTATTGGGGCGGCTACCTCGCCTTCAAGCCCTCTGTCTTGACCGACAGCCTCGCACAACTCTTCGAGATGTACCTCTCCGGTAAACTGACGCCTCACATCTCTCATGAGTTTCCATTGGAGAAGGCCGCCGATGGGCTGGAGCTCCTCAGGGCACGCAAATCCACCGGCAAAATCGTCATTACCCCGTAAGCGTCAAAGGCCTTGCACGGGTAGGGGATGATCGCTCCGCCTCTGCTGCATAGGTCTGGCGTATCATCTGGCTCAACCCATCACGGACAACGTCGGTACTAGGCTGTGCGTAAAGAATGATCTGCGTCCGCCCAGGGTCTGGCAGCGCTGACTGATCCGGGATGGGAGCCGCTTGGTGAGGAGAGAACCCAGCGACGCCCGCGTGCACGGCAAGATCAGCGCTCACCACGGCCTCAACAGCATTGTCCAGATCGGAATCTACCACCATGGTCCACTCAAACTGCGCTTCATCAAGAATGCGCAAAACGCCCTTTCGGAATATACATCGCGAGCAAAATGCAACCGGAAGCGGTCGTTGCTTCCATGCTTGTCCCCCCTCTGCCCCAAACCAAACAAGTGGTAGCTGAACCAACACCTCTCCCCCGGGGCCAGGTTGGTCTTCCGTTGTCAAGATCATGTCGCAAGCGCCACGGCCAAACATGTCTCGCAGCTCCGTGGTCGGCGCAGAGATCAACTTGATCTGCATCCGCGGGAAGTCCTGCGCAAAGCTGCGCAAGACTGGAGGTATATATGGGTAGATGATGTCATGCGGGACGCCAAGCTTGATCTCGCCCTCAAACTCGCGGGCGGTCAGCCTGCCCCAAACCTCATCGTTTAAAGACAACATGCGGCGCGCATAGCTTAGAAGTTGCTCACCTTCTGCGGTCGGTGTGACAGCTCTATTTGCACGATCCAAAAGTTTGACATCGAGTGCTTCTTCCAACCGCTTCAATTGCATCGAAACTGCCGACTGCGTCAGGTTGAGATGCCCGGCTGCTTTCGTAACTCCTCCGCTATCAGCCACGGCGACGAAAGAGCGTAATGCGGTTAGGTCAAGATTTCGAGGCATATCATTTTCCGTGATGTAAGGGCGATTAATCATTCATTTCACAAATGAACCACGACCTGGCATAAACATCAACAGAAATGATCAAAATTAGATAACGGATCACCAAAACGAAGGATAAAGTCATGGCCGTCAGAACTCTCGCTCATATCTCACGCCGCGTTTCTCGCCCTGTGCGCCGCGGCATTTTGGCTTATCTCGACCTTTACACGCAACGCCGTGCTTTGGCGCAACTTGACGACACGCTGTTAGACGACATCGGCGTCAGTCGCCGTGATGCTGAGGCTGAGGCACGTCGCCCTTTGTGGGATGCCCCGTCCCACTGGCACCGATAATAATCTGCCCGGCAAATAATTGCCGGGCATTTCGTAGGCCGCGAAAACACCCGCCTACTTGGATCGGTGATAGCACAATTCGTAGAGCTCTTTGACTTGCCGACTGGCTGTCGTCTCGCAAAGTGCCGGAATGAAGGCATGGATCAGTGCTGCCCCACCGGCCAGGAATAGCTTTATAGAAAACCTCAAAGCGAAGAGCATGTGACCGACATAGGTCTCCCCGACACTTGCCGGATGCGATCTAAATGCTTCCCAGAATCCTCGTTTTCCAGTTGCGTGTTCGACCCTGCTGCTCATCTACGTTCCCCTTTTGTGACGAGCACACAATCGCACGCAAACGATCAGTAAATATCTCAAATATAACCTTTTAATTGCAAAACTTTGGGATAGTATCCCACGTATGGCAAATTTCGTTGACGAATTAGACCGGAAGATACTTCGCATATTGCAAACGGATGCGACCGCGAGCGTAGATACGGTAGCAGATCAGGTGTCCCTATCTCGCAACGCCTGCTGGAGGCGCATAAAGAGAATGGAGGAATCCAAGCTGATTAGAGCTCGCGTAGCTCTGATCGATGCGGAAATGATAGGGCTCGGTCTACCAGTGCTGGTTCTGATGCGCGCTGCAAATCACTCGCCAGATTGGTTGGAGAAGTTTAATCGTGCTGCGCGGCTCTTGCCCGAAATCGTAGGAGCTTATCGCATGTCCGGCGATCTGGATTATGTGCTGCGGGTTCAAGTGGCGGATGTCGCTGACTACGACCGATTTTACAAAAAACTCATCGAAATGGTGCCTCTTCGTGATATCTCGGCGAGTTTTGTGATGGAAAACATCAAAGACACTACCACTCTGCCCGTTTAGTGAACCATCGGTCTATTTCTGAGAGAAAAGCTCATATTTACTTGCCGAAAACCTTGAAAAGTGGTCGGTACTACACCACATTTAGGCCAGAAATCCCGGATAGACCCGGGGCAGCCACCGTATTTGTAAAAGGGAGAGAACCCATCATGCAAGAATATACAGGCACACGCTCCACCGCCGGCATTTCCGCCGAGCAGATGGATGCAGGCCTTCGCGCTCACATGAACAAGGTCTACGGACTTATGTCCGTGGGCATGCTGCTCACGGCCCTCGCGGCATGGGCAATCGCCGGATTGGCGACGACAACAGAGCCTTCTTTGGCCGCTGCGCAAATCGGAAACGGTAAGTACCTGACCCAACTCGGCGCGACGCTGTATCTGTCACCCCTGAAATGGGTCGTGATGTTCGCACCGCTGGCATTCGTGTTTGGCTTTGGCGCCGCGATTAACCGGATTTCATCCGGCACGGCACAAGTCGTGTTCTACACATTCGCCGCGGTGATGGGTATTTCGATCAGCTCGATCTTCCTGATCTTCACTGGTTACTCAATCGTGCAGACGTTCCTCGTGACCGCGATTGCCTTTGCCGGATTAAGCCTCTGGGGCTACACCACGAAGAAAGACATCTCCGGTTGGGGATCGTTCCTGATCATGGGCGTCATTGGTCTGATCGTGGCCTCGATCATCAACATCTTTATCGGCTCACCAGCGATCATGTTCGCTGTGTCGATCTTGGGTGTGCTGATTTTCGCTGGTCTGACCGCCTATGACACGCAAAAGATTAAGAACGACTACCTCCAGATGGCCCATGCAGGCGATCAAGAATGGCTGGCGAAATCCGCAATTATGGGTGCTTTGAACCTATATCTGGACTTCATCAACATGTTCATGTTCCTGCTGCAGCTTTTCGGGAACAGAGAATAAGGCGTCTCAAAACGTCGAACGAACGCGACCCCATCCAACACATCGTTGGGTGGGGTTTTTCTTTATCTGCCCCCTAGCCTCGCCGTTTGCTCGAGGCGCAGAAGACCTAACTGTTCAAATAATCTTCGATTGCGGCTTTGGTGCCCTTTTCCCAAATCATCCGAAGCCAGCGCGAGAAACTCTCACGGAACCGCAGGTCTTGGCTGAGTTCACCATAGAAGCTATCTTGTGCCAACCACGCAGAGGGGTCTGTTTTCGCTGCTAACCCGCGCTCCGTTAGACTATCCCAGAATGGATCATTGGGCTCGATAACACTCCCGTCCTCCCGGGTTCCCGCGCACATACGCGCCCACTGCGCCTCAACAAGAGCAAGTCCCTCGATGGGCGCATCTGCTGCCAAGGCATCCCGGATGATGGGGTGCAGGAAACCTACATGCCGGGAAGAGCCGTCGAAGGCTACACGGCGGATCGTGTCATGGATTTCTGGATTGGCAAACCGACCGCTGATCAGGTCGACATAGTCCAGTGGCTCCATCCCGGGAACAGCCGCCACGTGGGGTACAATTTCATCTGTCTCAATCTTCAAGAACAAGTCGCGGATCAATGGCTCCGCCATTGCTTCAGCGATCGTATCGACGCTGAGGAGTTCTCCAGGAGTTGCGATGATCTGATGACCGGCGTTGAGCAACCGCAGCTTCATTGCCTCATAGGAATGCACGTCATCCGTGAACGTAGCACCGACCAGATCCCAATCTGGACGTCCGGCACAGAACTTGTCTTCGATCACCCATTGACGGAAATTTTCATGTGACACTGGTGCCGTGTCCTCAACGCCAAAACTACGCGCCAAAGCCAATTCGGTTGGCCCTGTCGCAGGAACGATGCAATCTACCATAGAGTTTGGAAATGTTGCGTTTTCGTCGATCCATTCAGCGAGATCTGGGTCGGACAGTTTGGCAATACCAACAATCGTTTCGCGTAGAATATCGCCATTGCCTTGCAGGTTATCACAGCTTTGACATGCGAAAGGCAGTTCGCCCGCCTCCCGCCGTAGCTTCAATGCTGCAATAATGGCTCCGAAAGCGGTCTGAGGTTTCTTCGGGCAAGCCGCATCGTGCTGAATGTCTGCGTGCATCATATCCAATGCGCCCGTTGCCGTTTGATAGTAGCCGCCTTCGGTGACGGTCATCGATACGATCCGGATTTTCGGGTCCGCCATCTGCGCGATCAAAGCGGAATTGTCATGCAGGACTGGAACGAACCCAACCATAGAGCCCGTTACCTCCGCCGACTTCCCGGACGGGTCCAGTTCTATCAACGTCGTCAGGCAATCCTGCGCCAGCAGACGCTCGCGCTGCGCGGCATCTTGCGGCCTTACTCCTGCCCCGATGATCGCCCAATCGTGCGCATGGCCTTCATCCATAAGCCGGTGCAGATACCAGGCCTGATGGGCACGGTGGAAATTTCCCAAGCCGATGTGGACGATACCGGCAGAGAGATCAGACCGGTCATATCTTGGCTTACGAATGTCTTCAGGCAAGCTGGCGAGGGTTTCTAGATTTAGGATCATCAGCTCATCCATTGGCCGCCATCGACGTTGTACGTCTGCGACACGATGTAATCGGATTCAGAAGAGGCAAGGAAAACGGCCATCCCCGTCAAGTCCTGCGGCACAGCAAACCTGCCTGCGGGAACCCCGGCCTCTACTTCTGCCTTTTTCTCACCTGGCTTCTTGCCTTCAAGTTTGGCGAACATCGCATCCACACGCACCCAGTGCTCGCCATCTACGACACCCGGGGCAATCGCGTTCACGTTGATGCCGTGTTTGATCAGATTAAGCCCAGCCGACTGCGTCATCGATATTACGGCAGCCTTTGTTGAGCAGTAAACCAGCACGAGGCTTTCACCCCTCCTACCCGCTTGCGAAGCCATATTGATGATCTTGCCGCCATGGCCCTGCGAGATCATCTGTTTGGCTGCTGCCTGCATCATAAACAACGTGCCCGAGACATTGACTGCATATAGCTTGTCGTAGCTTGCACGTGTGATGTCTACGGTCTCAGCTGCATCGAAAAGCGCAGCATTGTTGATCAAGATGTCAAGTTTGCTTGCATTCGCGACAACCGCCTCAATCGCCTGATCTATGCTGTCCTGATCACTTACATCCAACCGAACCGCATATGCGTCCTCACCCAACCTGGAAGCTGCCTCTTCTGCAGCATCGAGGTCGATATCGCCAATCGCGACACGGGCCCCTTCTGCAATAAAGCGCTCTGCAAAACCCAAACCGATGCCACGCGCAGCTCCGGTTATCAGAGCAGATTTTCC
Organism: uncultured Litoreibacter sp.; assembly: GCA_947494645.1. Taxonomy (GTDB): domain Bacteria; phylum Pseudomonadota; class Alphaproteobacteria; order Rhodobacterales; family Rhodobacteraceae; genus Litoreibacter. The sequence goes on along the minus strand of CANLVO010000001.1, from coordinate 531,063 downwards.
GGCTAGTCGCGTCATGCGATGCGAAGGTCCTGTGCATCAAAACGATGGATTTGATCCACTTGAGGCGACAAGTAAATTGTGTCTCCATGACGCGCGTCAATGTCGCCGTTAATGCGGACCGTCATCATATCCATAAGCCCAGTGTCATGCACGTGAATGAACGTGTCGGACCCCAGATGCTCTGCCACCCCGACGCGGCCCTTCCAGGTGCCTTCGCTCTTAGACACAGTCAGATGTTCAGGGCGAATACCGATTGACGCGGCACCATGTTTCTCCGCCTCAGCTCCTTCGATCAGGTTCATCTTCGGCGAGCCGATAAAGCCCGCAACAAATTTGTTGCGCGGCGTGTGGTACAACTCCAGCGGGCTCCCGACCTGCTCGATCACACCTGCCTGAAGGACAACAATTTTGTCGGCCATGGTCATAGCCTCGACCTGGTCATGCGTCACATAAATCATGGTGGTCTCAAGCTTCTTATGAAGCTCCATAATCTCGAGACGCATGCCGACACGCAGCGCTGCATCAAGGTTGGACAATGGCTCGTCAAACAGGAAAGCAGCAGGCTCGCGTACGATCGCACGGCCAATAGCGACCCTCTGCCGTTGCCCCCCTGAAAGTTGGCCGGGCTTACGGTCCAGGTAATCCGTCAGGTTCAAAGACTTGGCGGCCGCATCAATTTTGGCGTTCTGAGTTGCTTCATCAATTCCAGCCATGCGCATTGGAAAAGCAATATTCTTGCGTACCGTCATATGCGGGTAGAGCGCATAGCTTTGGAATACCATGGCAAGCCCGCGCTTAGACGGCGGCACTTCGGTGACGTCTTCGTCGTCAATCTCGATAGCGCCAGCCGTGAGGTCTTCCAAACCAGCAATCATCCGCAAAAGCGTGGACTTGCCGCAGCCTGACGGGCCTACGAAGACGACAAATTCGCCATCGTCAATTGTAAGATCAAGCGGCGGGATGACTTCGACGTCACCAAACACCTTCTTAACTTTGTTAAGTGCGATACGTCCCATGTGCGTTCCCTATTTCACAGCGCCAAAGGTCAAACCTTGGACAAGTTGTTTTTGACAAAACCAACCCAAAATAACGATGGGTCCAACGGCGGCAGTAGACACTGCTGAGAGGCGGCCAAAGAACAGACCTTCTGGTGCCCGGTTGCCTTCGATGAGTTTCGACAGTGTCGCCGCATCAATCGTTGTTAGTCGGACTGTCCAGTAGGCCTCGTTCCAGCAAAAGATGAAGGCGAGCAGTGCGGTGGAGGCGATCCCGCCCCAGGCCAATGGAATGAGAATTTCGCGCACTTCACCCCATGTGTTCAGGCCATCCATTTTCCCGGCTTCAATGATGTCTTTGGGGATATCCTTGAAGTAGGTGAACAGCATCCAAATCACGATTGGCAGGTTGATCAGACACAACACCATGATGACCAAGAAATGCGTATCGTAGATGCCCAGCCCCTTCGCCAAAAAGATCATCGGATAGAGCACCGCCGCCGCTGGAAGCATCTTGGTCGACAACATCCACATCAAGATGTCTTTGGTCCCCCGGCTAGGGTCAAAAGCCATCGCGTAGGCGCATGGCACGCCAACGATCAGCGTAAGCAAAGTCGCTGAAACGGACGTAATGATCGAGTTGGTTGCAAACCGCCAATAGTCGTAATTGTCAGTCATGTTTGCATAGTTTTCTAATGTCGGCGTGAACCAGAGCAGAAACTCTGGTTTCACCGCATCGGCATCCGTCTTGAAGCTGGTAAGTACCATCCAAAAGATTGGGAAGAAGAAAATCAGTGCTACGCCCCATGCCAGAATTGGCCAGGCAAATTTTGAGAATTTCGTGGTTTCCGCAACGATAGCCATGACCTGCCCTCTACTCCATGAGTGTCTTACCAACCATGCGCAGCAAGAAGATCGCTACGATGTTGGCGAGAATAACTGCGAAAATACCCGTGGCACTAGCCGCCCCAATATTGTTGTTGGCTAGTTCTCCAATGAAGTAGGGTAGATTTTTGTTGCCGTTGCCGCGGCTGACAATCTCGATTTCTGCGTAAAGCGAGAGATGAAAGATCGCTTGGATCATCACCACGATTGCGATTGGCCTACCTAGATGCGGCAACGTGAGAAAACGAAACTGAGACCAGCGCCCTGCCCCATCCAAAATGGCCGCTTCTTTTTGCTGCTGATCTTCCGATTGCAAAGATGTCATGAAAATGAGCACAGCAAATGGCGTCCATTGCCATGTAACCATCATGATCACAGCATAAGCAGAGGTTTGTGTCGCTCTGAACGAGATCGGGTTGAGTTCCGGCCACAGAGAAAAGAAACCACCAATCAAGGGGGCATTCCTCAGTCCAGCAATCACCTCATTGATGCCGCCAACAGCGATGCCCTGAAGACCGAGCACGGGATCCAGGATCATGTTGATCCAAAGCACTGCGTTCACCGCAGGCATAACAAAGAATGGTGAGATCAAAAGAACCCGAACAATTCCGCGACCTGGGAAGCTCCGATTGACCAGCACGGCGATAAGCACGCCCAGGATGACAGTAAGGAAGAGGATGCTGCATACGATGAGCAGGCTGTTTTGGATGGCAAGCCAGAAACCGTCTTGATTCCAGACAAACTTGTAGTTGCCGAAGCCACGCCAGTTCTCGATGGAGGGCGACGTCCATTCTGGCCGTCTGAGATTGTTCAGAACGTACCGAATGAACGAAAAGAACAATGTCATCCCGAGAGGGACCAACATCCAAACAAGTAAAAGCAAAACTGCTGGCGTTTGAAGGAGACGGGGGATCGTTCTATTTGCCATGGTTTCGATCTCTCAGCAGGGTGAACGGAGCTTCGGGTCGGGTCGGGTCGTCGGATGTCGCACGCCAGAGGCTTTCGGGTCAAATCGACCCGAGGACAAAACAACGTAAGAAATTCTGCAAGGTTAGGGTTGGAAGGGCCCAATATGATTTGGGCCCTTCCGGAAGAAGTAGAGCTTAGTAGCCAGCTTCGTCCATGATCGCTACTGCGGCTGCTTGAGCAGCGGCCAGCGCATCGTCCACCGATTTGGCACCGGAGAGGGCAGCAGCCATCTCTTGTGCTACGGCGGAGCCGACTTCTGGGAACTCAGGGATCGCAGCAAACTGAACGCCTACGTAAGGCTTGATGTCAGTTGCTTCGGGAGCTGCGGATTCGATTGCTGCCATTTCAGCAGCGGCGAATGGAGCAGCGGCCTGGAACTCAGGGTACGCGTAGGTGGATGCACGTGTGCCTGTTGGCACGGAGCCCCAACCAAACTCAGGGTGGTCAGCAACCGCCTTGATGTACTCTTTCGATGTGGCCCATTCGATGAACGCTTTAGACTCTTCGGCGTTTGGCGAACCTGCAGGTACTGCCATTGCCCAAGCCCACAGCCAGTTCGCACCAACTGGGTTACCAGCGTTTGGCGACTGAGCGTATGCAACACCGTCAACTTCCAGGAAGGAAGCCGCGATAGTGGCGTCGATCCACATGCCGCACTTGCCTTCATTGTAAAGCGCGAGGATCTCGTTGAAGGAGTTACCTTCGGAGCCGGGAGGGCCGTAGTTGCCCAGCAGATCAACATAGAAGTTGATGGCTGCTTTCCACTCGTCGGAGTCCAGTGTTGGTTTGTAGTCAGCGTCGAACCATGCGCCGCCGAAGGAGTTCACCATAGTAGTGATGAACGCCATGTTGTCGCCCCAGCCTGGCTTACCACGCAGACATGCGCCGTAAACGCCGTTGTCCGGGTCGTGCATCGCAGCAGCAGCGGCTTTGATGTTGTCCCAGCTGTCGTTGTCAGCAACGGTTACACCAGCAGCATCTGTCAGGTCCTTGCGGTACATGACCATGGACGATTCACCGTAGAACGGTGCCGCGTACAGCTGACCTTCGTGGGACAGGCCGTTGCGCATCGCTGGCAGCATGTCGTCGAGATCATAGGCTTCGCCGAAGTTCAGCGGCTCGATCCAGCCTGCAGCACCCCAGATTGGAGCTTCTTGCATGCCGATATTGATGATGTCGTACTGGCCGCCACCGGTTGCTGTGTCAGAAGTGACCTGCTCGCGCAGAACGCCTTCTTCAAGCGAAACCCAGTTCAGCTTTACACCAGTTTCTTCGGTGTAGGCTTCAGCCACTTTTTGCATGTTGATCATGTGACCGTTGTTCACGATCGCAATTGTCAGTTCCTTTGCGTGACCGTCTGCGGACGCGACGCCCGCGGAAAGGCCAACACCGACCGCTGTGGTCAGCAGTGTTCTCATGATAGACATTGATGTCCTCCCTTTTACACACGTAAATATTGTCGGCGAAATGTCATTGAGTCAAGCGTGATTTTGGGACCCTGAATGCCGCAACGCGGCATCAGCCAGGTTCAGGCGGATTCGCGCAACTTCAGATGTCCATCAAATAGTGTAATCTCGGGAACGTCCTTCACGACCTCTCCGCCGATTATTTGCAGCAAACGAGATACCGCCTTTTTGCCAATCGCATCTGTGTTCTGTGCGACCGTTGTCAACGACGGGTTGAGATATGGGCAAAGAGGATAGTCATCATGGCCCGCAATCCTGAGCCCGCCATTGGGCCCCCGACCTGGGGTAAGGCCGTGCCGAGCGGCCGCTCGAATTGCACCAATCGCTACGCGATCATTCACACAAAGAATAGAGCGGTTGGTCAGGCGACCTTGCGCAAATGCAGCGTCAAGAACCGCCTCACCGTGCTCTTCAAAATATCCGCTTTCGGTCACAACATCTGTGCCAATCACCTCGGGCTGAAAACCCTGTTTCTTCATCTGCGCGACGTAGGCGGCTTCACGCTCCAACGCGTTGAAGTTGACGCGAGGCATGGCAAGAAACACCGGAGGCTCTCCCACGCGACAGAGATATTCTGTAATTAAACCAGTACTTTGCATATGGTCTGAGCCAACAAAGTCAACGTCGGGCATCGTCTTGGGTCGTGAGTCCATTAACACAAATGGCAGTCTGGATTTCAGCCGCTGATACACAGCTTGATCGCTGTGATCCCCGAGCGGCGCAACCAAAGCACCGTCAACGTTCATCGACATAAACGTCTCCGCAGCGCGGGCCTCAATCGATGGATCCGAATGCGAACACTTGGTGATCACGCTTAACCCCGCATCCATTGCGGCGACCTCAACAGACTCCAGTAGTTTCGTGAAAAACAGGTCATTTAGGTAGGGAATGATAACGCCAATCATCCCAGTTGATTTGCGGTTCAGACGGGTTGCAAAGAAGTTTGGGACATACTCGACCCGCTCCAGACCTTCTTCGATCCGAGCGACAGTCTTCGGCTTGACGAGACTTGGATCCTGAAAAAATCTCGAGAGCGTTGGTCGGGAAATACCTATCGCAACGGACAGTTCCTCCATCGTTTTGATCCGGGGCTTCAGCACATTTCCAGTCCTTCTTACGTCTACAAATCCACCATAATGAAGTCGCTCATTAAGTCGAATATTTTTTTACATATGAAAATTTCTTAAGGAAAAATTTTACAGATAATGAATCCACGAACAATTATTCCGATGCGCTTCGGTGATTCTTACACGTGTAAGACTTACTCAGTGCTGGGCTGAAGAAGGCACGCTCACCAAGAAATGCCGCACAGAAAGGAAAAGGCCGATGCACGAAGCACCAGCCCTTTCAATCTACTATCACCAGTTCTGCAGCCGCTTAGGCTAGTTTTGGTTACGATAGCGCCGTCCCGGCCATGGTTCTTGTCTGCGGGCTAGGCCCGGCTGGCCAGCAGAGACGCGGGCCTGATATTCCGCTACGCTATACGGGCCAAAGCCCGCACCAACCTGATAGCGGCCGCGTGCAAGCCGTTCGCGGTACTCATATCGTGCAGTCGCACTGTCGAACTGACGGTGTTGGTGCTTCAGCAAAACACCATTGATCTCGTGCGTGTGCTCTACGCCGCGTGTGTTTTCTTCATGCGTGTGGTGGTATGTGCCATCACTTGTCGTGCTGTGACCTGTATGTGGGTGGGTATGTGCATGGCTATGACCGCTCCCGTCAGCGAGCAACGGCCCAGAGGCCAGCGATCCAATGACAGTTACGGTAATTGCTAGAGGTCTCAGCATGGCAGCTCCAATTTTTGCTTTGGTAGAACCAGCCCTTGTTGCAGACGAGCAGTGTTGCACTCAATGTGGTTCGAACGCGTACAGTTTGACCTCAGCTACTGTAAATTTGCAACCGGTCTCGTGGTTAAAATGTCCGAACTTTGACGAGCACAAACTTGCTGGCGCAATGAAGACGGGACGAGTCTTGGTCAAAAAAGTGTTCGCTAACCTAGCTTAAACGAGAAAAACCGCACCCAAGAGCGCGGTTTTTCTAAAGATCGTCCAGAACGGGCAAGATTACTTGATCTTGCCTTCCTTGTATTCGACGTGCTTGCGCGCAACGGGGTCGTATTTGCGCACGACCATTTTCTCGGTCATGGTCCGGGCATTCTTTTTGGTCACATAGAAGTGGCCAGTGCCTTCAGTCGAGTTCAGGCGGATTTTGATCGTGGTTGGCTTCGCCATGTCTCTTCTCCTGCGCGAGGCTTATGTGCCTCGGAAATTCGTTAGATGCTGCTTTTACGCGGGCTGGCCACCGAGTCAACCGCGAAAGCAGCGTTTTGAGCACTGCCGTCTCGTTTGGCCACCTCTTATCGAAATCCAAGCGACTGGAGCAAGAAAGGCATAGAAGCCCCACTTGTACCAATTCGCTCTGGCTGCCTAATCTTGATGAAGGCCAACATAAGGAACTGTCCCATGCGCAAGGCTCTGTCACTTCTTCTCCTCACACTCGCTGTTCCCGCCGCCGCCCAACAAGCAGCAGACGCGGTCGCCCCAGAAGCGGCATCCTCCCAAGCGGCCAAAGGCGCGGGCACACCGGTCGAAGCGGAGACATGGATGGTCGCAGCAGCAAACCCCCTAGCGGTTCAGGCAGGCTCCAAAATTCTTGAAAGCGGTGGCAGTGCAGCCGATGCCATGGTGGCCGTCCAAGCAGTGCTTGGTTTGGTTGAGCCGCAAAGCTCTGGGCTGGGCGGCGGCGCGTTTCTTGTCTGGTATGATGCTCAAACCGGCGAAGTGACAACCTTGGACGGTCGCGAGACCGCGCCAATGGCGGCAACGCCTCGACTGTTTCAGGACACCGCTGGTGAACCATTGAAGTTTTTTGATGCAGTTGTGGGCGGCTTGTCGGTTGGAACGCCGGGTACGCCCGCCTTGATGGAGCAGGCTCATAAGCGCTGGGGCAAATCCGACTGGGCGTCCTTGTTTGAAGACGCCATCCGCTTGGCCGATGAGGGGTTTGCCGTGTCACCTCGTTTGGCCAGCCTAGTTGAAAGTGACATTGAGCGGTTGACCCGCTTTCCGCGCACCGCTGCTTACTTTGCACCCGGGGGAACCCCAATTGCAGAGGGCGATCTACTAAAGAACAAGGCTTATGCCGACACGCTCAGCAAGATTGCAGGGCAAGGAGCGGATGTCTTCTATGAGGGTGAAATCGCGCAAGGGATCATCGACACAGTCCAGAATGCCGCCGGCAATCCCGGTGTCCTGGCTCTCCGGGACCTTGAGAACTACGAGGTGAAGCAACGCGCAGCTGTGTGTGCCACCTATAGGGCACACGAGATATGCGGGATGGGACCGCCATCATCCGGAGCGCTGACGGTCGGCCAGATATTGGGGATGCTCGACAGGTTTGACCTCGCAAGGTTGGGTCCAGAAGACCCGCAGGCTTGGCGCTTGATCGGCGACGCGTCTCGTCTCGCATTCGCGGATCGAGGCAGGTACATGGCCGATAGCGACTACGTCCCCGTGCCAACCGAAGGGCTCGTCGATCCCGCCTATTTGGAGAGCCGCGCCTTGCTTCTGGAAACAGAGGGTGGCCAAGCGTTGCCGGAGGTTTCGCCGGGAGAACCCGCCTTCGATCACGCTCTCTTATGGGCAGAGGATCAATCTTTGGAACTGCCGTCGACTTCGCACATTTCAATCGTAGATGCTGATGGCAACGCGCTATCCATGACCACAACAATTGAAAACGGATTTGGCTCCAGGCTCATGGCACCAGGTGGATTCCTGTTAAACAACGAACTTACCGATTTTTCTTTTCGAACTCATGTGGACGGCGTTCCGATTGCGAACCGCGTGGAACCCGGCAAAAGACCACGTTCGTCGATGGCGCCAACGATTGTGTTGAAGGACGGAGCACCGGTCCTTGTGGTGGGTTCTCCCGGTGGGTCGCGCATCATTGGATATGTCGCGAAGACAATTGTCGCGCATCTTGATTGGGGCATGGATGTGCAGCAGGCAATCGCCTTACCACATTTGGTGAACCGCTTTGGCACCTACGATCTGGAGGACGGTACGGCCGCCACACAGCTCTCAGACGGTTTGACAAGCTTGGGTTACGAGGTGAACTCTCGCGCGCTGACGTCAGGGCTGCATGCGATCAGCATTCACGAGGACGGGCTGAGAGGTGGGGCAGACCCGAGGCGAGAAGGGATCGCATTGGGAGACTGAATTCTGATCAGCCTGCCAAACGCGGCTTTAGTCGTAGGCGGCGTCCACAATAATCTCGATCAGCAGTTCTTCACGGGCCAGCTTGACCTGACCGCAAGCCCGCGCAGGCGCATGGCCTTCAGGAACCCACGCATTCCAGACCTCGTTCATCGCCGCGAAGTCGCTCATGTCCTTGAGCCAGATTGTCGCCCGAAGCATTTTCTCTTTCGAAGAGCCCGCTTTCAGCAATTCACCTTCCACTTTCGCCAAACAGGCTCTTGTCTGAACGGAGATGTCCGCGCCTTCCGCGACCTGCCCGGTGATGTAGGCAACACCGTTATGTTTCACAACTTTCGAGGAGCGCACGCCCGCATCTATCCGTTCGATCATCGCGATCTCCTTAAAACAATTCAGCCCGAAGGACTTTGGCATCAGTCACATTGACGACCCCAATATGCCTGTCCAGCACCGGGAAAATCGCCTCGAGCAAAGCGTCCAAACGGTCCGGCTGGATCAGGCACACAACGCAAGACAGCCCTTCGGCACGTCCAACCTGGCCTTGCCTGCTCCAAAGTCCAGATCGACCAGAGCCGCCGCGCACAGGCAGCACGCTAAAACCCTTGACCCCGGCCTCGATCAATAGATCGGTCAGTCGTCGCTCCATGATCTGTTCGATCATGATCTCGATGCGTTTTGCGTCATGCATATCCATATCAGGCTCCTATGACGGCGCTTGCTATCGCAACATAAAGCGGGATGCCTAGCGTGAGGTTGAAGGGGAAAGTAACACCCAATGACAAGGTCAGATAGACGGCGGGGTTTGCCTCAGGCAACGCCACGCGCATCGCGGCAGGTACCGCGATATAAGAAGCCGACGCGCTCAGAACCATCATCAGAGCGGCACCCCCGACCGACAACCCCAATACCATCGACGTCACCAAGCCAATGGCCGCACCGATCAGCGGCATAACTAACCCAAATGCGATCGTAGCCCCCGATACCGCACCCTTGGCCCGCGCCAGGCCTCGGCCCGCGACCAGCCCCATGTCCAAAAGGAACAAGCACAAAACGCCCTTAAAGGGGGCCGAAATAAATGGCGCAATTTCCGACAAACCGTCCTTGCCAGTAACCATGCCAATCACAAACGACCCAACCAAAAGAACAATAGAGCCGTTGAGCAGAATTTCTCGCATCAAGGCGCTGTCCATGCCTTTGGCTCCGTCGCCATGTCTAGATATCAACCAAAGAGCCGACACGATCGCAGGGGCCTCCATCGCTGCAGCGACAGCAACCATATAGCCTTCAAACGTGATCCCTTGAGCCTCAAGTATCGAGCTCCCCGCAACAAAGGTCACAATTGAAATAGACCCGTAATGTGCCGCTACAGCTGCCGCATCAAGCGTTGAAAGGCGAGTCATCGCTCGTAGAAGTGCGAAGGCGATTAAAGGCAGGAAGGCCGACAAAACCGCACCCGCCACCAACGACGCGATCAGTTGGCCGTCGATGCCATGCCCCGCCACGCTGGCCCCACCTTTGAACCCTATGGCAAACAGCAAGTAGAGCGACATGCCCTTGGCAATGGCCTCCGGAAAGTTCAGATCGGACTTTGCAAGGGCTGCCGCGACCCCCAGGGCGAAACACAAGATGATCGGCGACAGCAAGTTCTGCGCAGCCAGTGTCAGTATCATCTCCATGAAAACTGCCCTCTTGTTATCGATCCATTTTTGGCACCTACCGCGAACTGAGCCCGGCTACAATCAAATGTGCTTACCCGGCGGCAACACCCGCCTCAGCAAAGGTAGACATGCCCGAATGACAGGCAATAGCGCCTTTCAAAACACCCAAGGCTAAGGCAGCCCCTGACCCTTCTCCCAATCGCAGGCCCAATGACAGCAATGGCTCTTTGCCAATCGCATCCAACATCTGCCGATGTGCGCCTTCTGCAGATAGATGCCCGGCGACCGCATGATCCAACGCACCTCTCTGGGTCTTTTCCAAGACCGACGCGGCGGCGGTGCAGATGAAACCATCAAGGATCACCGGAACTCGATGCGCGCGCGCACTGGCAATCGCACCTGCCATCGCCGCCAATTCACGCCCGCCGAGGCAACGCAAAACCTCCAATGGGTCCGAAAGGTCATGGCGCGCGAGCCCTTCTGAAACGACACGTACCTTATTGATCAACCCTGCATCATCCACACCGGTGCCCCGCCCCGTCCAATTCTCAGCATCTCCACCAAATAGAGCCGCACCAATCGCAGCGGCGGAAGTCGTGTTGCCGATGCCCATCTCCCCGGCGACCAGCACATCTGCACCCGGGTCAACGGCATCCCATCCGGCTTGCAATGCAGCCACGCAATCCGCCTCGCTCATGGCCGGCTCTTTCGTGAAATCGCCCGTCGGGCGGTCAAGATCCAATGCATGGACAGTCATCTTTGCGCCAAACGCATTCGACAGCTGATTGATTGCTGCTCCACCATGTTCAAAGTTAGCAACCATTTGCACTGTGACTTCCGCCGGAAAGGCTGAGACGCCTTGATCCGTGACACCATGGTTGCCCGCAAAAATAACCACTTGCGGTGCGTCCATCTTGGGGCGCGGGTCGCCCGACCACGAAGCATACCAAAGAGCCAGCTCTTCCAATCGGCCCAACGCGCCCGGAGGTTTGGTGAGTTGCCCATTTCGGTCCATCGCGCCTTGTAACGCCGCAGCGTCTGCCGAGGGTTGTGACTGTAGAAGCGCGCGAAAGTCTGCGAGTGAGGAGAACGGTGCAGTCATGAGAAACAGGCCTGTTTGAGATTGTGTTGCCTGCCCTTCTAGCCTTAGCGTGATCCGACCAAAAGACCATGCACGCCCCGGAGTTGCAGAAAACCGACATGCGCCTGCCCGCACCTCATATTCTGATGAATGACCTGCTGATCGCGTGCTCATTGCTGACCCGCCTGCCCCTCCCAAATGCCAACTGGGACAACAATGATCGCCCCGCGGCTCGTGCGTCCTGGGCTTACCCTTTGGTCGGACTGCTCATCGGCCTGATCGCGGTGGTCACTGGCGCGCTTGGAGAGGCAATGCAATTGCATCACGGCATCGTCGCAGTTCTGGTTCTAATTGCTCTCTGCGTGACAACGGGGGCTATGCATGAGGACGGCTTGGCCGATTGCGCTGATGGCTTCTGGGGTGGATGGGAGAAAGCGCGCCGCCTTGAAATCATGAAAGATAGTGCGATTGGCACTTACGGCGTTTTTGCGTTGATTGCTGCTTTCGCTCTTAAATGGGCAAGCGTTTCTTCGCTTTTGGCGAATAACGCGGTCCCCGTTTGGGTACTCATCCTTCCCGCGATTATGTCCCGTGCCGCAATGGTCGCTGTAATGGAACTTTTGCCAAATGCTAAAGGCGACGGGCTCTCATCGCAGACGGGCAGACCCGGCAAACCTGCGATGTGGGTGGCGATTGGCTTCGGGATATGCGCGGCAGTCCCGGCCCCGGCTAACGCCTTCTTGCTTATCTGCGTCGTAAGCTTGTTCGCGGGCGTGGTAGGATCAATCGCGCTTCAAAAGATCGGCGGGCAAACCGGGGATGTCCTCGGGGCTTGTCAGGTGATCACAGAGGTCGCGCTCTTGGTCGCTTTATCTGCCGCCATTACGTGACCCCTCATGAAAAACGCCGCACAGGGGTTCTGCGCGGCGCTTCCTTGAAATATTTAGACTGGATTAAGCGGCAGCGCGGCTGACCAGCACATCGTCAATTTCTTTCATCGCGGACGGCTCGTCATTGCCTTGCACAACGGCAATCTCGCGCGTCAAGCGCTCGAGCGCTGCTTCATAGAGCTGACGCTCCGAGTAGCTTTGCTCGCGTTGATCGCCATGGCGGTGCAGGTCACGCACCACTTCTGCGATAGCGATCAGGTCGCCAGAGTTGATTTTTTGCTCATATTCCTGAGCCCGGCGAGACCACATGGCTCGTTTCACACGGGCTTTGCCTTTGAGCGTTTTGAACGCCTGCCCGACCAAATCGGGCGAGGACAGAGGCCGCATACCTACTTCCAGCGCCTTGTGGGTTGGCACGCGCAGCGTCATCTTGTCCTTCTCGAAGGCCACAACGAACAGCTCAAGTTCAATGCCCGCCACTTCTTGCGTCTCGATATTTACGATTTTGCCAACGCCATGCGCGGGGTAAACCACAAACTCGTTCGGGCTAAAGTCTTGCTTCTTCTTGCTCATACAGTCTCACTTTCACGCCAAAACGGACAGGGCCGGTGGGAACCCCCCGGTCACATCCGCTAAATATTCGATATTTCGCTGACCCGTATACCAATTAACGTAGATACAGTCAGTTGCCATCTTCCTGTGCATCATAGCACAAAAAAGCAGCTATCTAAAGCACCGCTGCGGCCAAGCCTGCTTGGATAATCACAACATTCGCCAAAAGGTGGCGAATCATCCGCCTTCGCCCGGCGCCTCTGAAAACATCTCCATCTTGCCTTCTTTGCCATCCATCTCTTCGGCGGTTGGCAAAGGGTCCTTCTTGGTGATGATCACGGGCCATTTCTCTGAGTATTTGCGGTTGAATTCCACCCACTTCTCCATGTCTGGCTCCGTGTCGGGGCGGATGGCGTCAGCAGGGCATTCTGGTTCGCATACGCCACAATCAATGCATTCATCGGGATGAATGACCAACATGTTTTCGCCCTCATAAAAGCAATCCACGGGGCACACCTCCACGCAGTCGGTGTATTTGCAGGCGATGCAGGCGTCGTTGACGATATAGGTCATGAGCGTTGTCCGAAAATCTGTGTTGTGCCTGTCGTAATGACCATTCCCAGATCATTCAAGCGCGGGCTTGCGGGAAACCTCCAAGCTGCGGCGATCTTTCTTGGTTGGACGACCTTTTCCCCAAGGCGTGACCAGCCGGGGCTGCTTCTCCACATAGACCGTTTTGTCCAGATACAGCTCCTGTGCCTCCGCTGCAGGCCCGCGGCGGTCTCCGCAGGCCCTCAGCACGACAACGCGTGTTTGCTCGCCTTGTACGAAGCTGATGCCGTCCCCTTCGCCGACCTGAAAAGCGGGTTTTGCAATTTTATTTGCGTTCACCCGGACCGATCCGCCTTTGACCACACTGGCTGCGAGAGAACGCGTCTTGAAGAACCGGGCATGCCAGAGCCACTTGTCAAGACGGATGGTTTCGCGTTCAGAAGTCATGAAACAGGTTGCCCGCGTCAGATGGATTTTGACTGACTTTGGATCAGTCTTTCTTCAACCCCATTAGAGCCGCCGCAAACGGGTTGTCCGGGTCAATGGCTTTCTCTTTCTTCGGAGGGCGGGCCTTGTAGCTTTGCGCCTTGTTGTCCCGAGGTGCACCTTTGCCTTTTGGTTTGCCACGTGACTTAGGTTTGCTCTGTCCCTGGGGCCGCCCGCCCCGACCACCTTCACGGCTGCTACCCTTATTTCCACCCCACCGGAAGGTGTAGAAAACTTCCATCTCAGGCGCTTCGCCCTCTGCGGAGCCTTGTGTTGCCTCGGCTTCTACTACTTCTGCCTCAATGGCGGCATCCGCAGCCTCGGGTTTCGCCTCAGGTGCAGGCGCAGCCTTGACTTTCACGCGTTCGCCACGCTCGCTCTTGTAGCCGAGCCCGTCCATGAGGTTGGAAAATTGCTCCAAGGTCATCCCGGTTATGGAAAGCATGTCAGCTTTCGCTTCGAACCCACCGCGCGAGTCCTCGTTGCGCAGTTGGTCCGCCAAGCGTTCCAGCATATCAATCCGGATCGCACGTTCGCCCGCAAGCCGATAACCTGCTTGATTATAGTACCCGTCGGGCGCGTCTTTAACACCGGGCACAGTCACGAGCCCAGGTGGCGGAGCTTCGGGGAACTCGCTCAGGTCGTTCTGCAGGGACCAGAGCACCAAGCGCAGACGGGTCGGCGCGGGCTTTAGAAGCAAAGGCATGAAAATCGTGAACTGCCCAAAACGGATGCCATGCTTACGCAATGTACCGCGGGCGTCTTGATCGAGGTCTTTGACCTCAGCTGCAACTTTGTCGCGGGGGATAACGCCCAGCGCTTCGACCATCTGAAAGGCGAACCCCTTGGCCAACCCAGTCAGTGTGTCGTCATTTGACATCGCGATCATGGGTTCAAAAGCACTGGCGATCTTGCGGTCAATGAAATGCTGGAGCCGACGTTTGACCTTCTCAGCAACATCGCTTCCTGCTTCCTCGTCCACAAATGGTTCGACCATCGGCTTGAGGGGCTCAGATCCTTTGACTAATTTGCCAACGGCGAGATCACCCCACATCAAGCCACCTTGCTCGGTGAAATCCATCTCGGTATCAGGAGCGTTGTAGAACTTATCCGCACGCAGATTGAAGTGAGGAGCAAGCGCGGCCACAGCAGCTTGTTTCAGGGTCTTGGCCTCATCAGGGTTGGACGACGCGTCCTGACGGAACCGAAACCCGTCTAATCGGCCGATCATCTCGCCCTCAACCGTCACTTCACCCTTATCATTCACGTCAGCCACAAGGCTCTCCTTCTGTTTCAACCGCCGCAACAAAACGCTGGTGCGCCGGTCGACAAATCTTTGGGTCAGCGCGCCATGTAACGCATCCGACAAACGGTCTTCTACCGCACGGGTTTCCCCGCGCCAATGGCTTTCATCAGCTACCCACCCTTTCCGCTGGGCGACATAGGTCCATGTGCGGATATATGCCAAGCGCTTGGACAACGTATCGATATCACCATCCGAGCGATCAATCCGCGCAATCTGGCGCGCCATGTAGTCTTGCGGGACCTGCCCTTTGTCATGAAGGTAGCCAAAGATCACGTCCAAGATACTGGCATGGTCGCCAGACGAAATACCTCGGAAATCTGGTATCCTGCAGACGTCCCACAACAGCTTGACGTCATGCGGAGTTTGGGTGCGCGCGACCACATCGGCGACATCGCGGAGCGCTTTGAGCGCGACCACGTCGTCGGCGTCCCGCGCTCGGCTAAGCCATTCATCATCCGTGCGCATCTCAAGGGACCTGATCAGCCGATCTACGGACCCAAATTCCAGCCGGTCATTGCGCCACTGCAGCTTGGACACAGGCCGAAACTTTGATTGGAGAATGGCCTGCACGACCGGTTCTTCCAGCGCCGCGGCCTCGCCGGTCACACCAAATGACCCAGGCGTCATGTAGCGCCCTGCCCGTCCAGCAATTTGGGCAAGCTCATTGGGGCGCAGATAACGCATCCGTCTGCCGTCAAACTTCTGTAGCGCAGAGAAAGCGACATGATTGATATCGAGGTTCAGGCCCATCCCAATCGCGTCAGTTGCAACGAGGTAGTCCACATCGCCGTTCTGGTACATCTCGACCTGCGCATTGCGTGTCCGGGGCGATAGAGCTCCCATGACCACGGCGCATCCGCCCTTTTGGCGACGGATCAGCTCAGCAATGGCATAGACGTTCTCAACTGAGAAGCCGACAATGGCCGAGCGTGCTTTCAGGCGACTGATCTTCTTGGCGCCAGTGTAGCTCAATTCAGAGAAACGTTCCCGTTTCAAAAACTGTGCGCGGGGCTCCATCGCCGCAATCGCGCTGCGCATCGTATCCGAGCCCATAAACAACGTTTCAAGATGACCGCGCGATTTCAGAAGTCGTTGCGTGAAGACATGGCCGCGCTCGGGATCTGCGCAAAGTTGTATCTCGTCGATCCCGACGAAGTCCGCGCCCATACCTTCTGGCATCGCTTCAACCGTGCAGACCCAGTATTGCGCCCGCTCAGGTACGATCCGCTCTTCGCCGGTGACCAGCGCCACTACTGATGGGCCTCGCAACGCGACGATCCGGTCATAGACCTCACGGGCCAATAGCCGCAAAGGCAGACCTATCACACCGGTGCGGTGCGCGAGCATCCTTTCAATGGCGTAGTGAGTTTTGCCGGTGTTGGTCGGTCCCAAGACCGCCGTCACCCGGGGCTGGCCGGTCATTGGCGTCGCCTGCTAGGGGGCCATGATTGGCGCGTTAGATATCTTGACCTGAGACTTCCGCCTCAAGTCGCTCAATGCTGTCTTCTAACCCTGGCCTGTGGGGATGTATAGCAAAGGCCGCCTGGTATGCCTTTAAAGCGTCCTTCTTCTGGTCCATTTCTTCCAACATCCGGCCAAGACCTTGCAGCGCACCGAAGTGACGAGGATTCAAAGCCAATGTTCTGCCGATGTCGGCAATCGAAAGCCCGTACAGGCCTTCACCGAAATACGCCGTCGCCCGCATGTTCCAACCTTCAGCAAAGTCTGGGGCGTGGTCCGTCAGAGCGGTGAAGTGATCAATCGCCTTCTTCGTATCGCCGTCCGACATGGCCTTCCGGCCCAGTTGCAGCAAAAGGTTCATGGACTTGGAACCACTATCGGACCATTCCCGCCAAATCGCACGCTCGACCAATTCCCAGTCTTGCAACTCGGGCGTCGCCAAGCGATCAAAGAGCTTATTGAGTTCATCTTCGCCTGCAACAGCGTGTGACGTAAACAAGAATGCCGCAACGACACAGTTGAGGATGGGGTTTGAAAATTTCATAACGGCCTTAAGTCTAGCGTCATGATTTGAAAAATCGAGACCCCGGCTGTCACATTTTTAGGAGTACCCACATGAGCGACGTCATCACAAAGGCCGTAGCGGCATTGCAAAGCAAACTCGATGGAGGCTTCGACGGCTCGGTCAAGTTCAACATCGAAGACGAAGGCGCGATCATGGTGGACAGCGCGGGTGTCCGTGCCGGCGACGAGGATGCAGAATGTACTATGTCGGCGGATGCCGAAACCTTCGAAGCAATCTTGGACGGTGACTTGAACCCCACCTCCGCTTTCATGACCGGTAAGTTGACCGTTGACGGCGACATGGGTCAGGCAATGAAATTGGGTGCCGTCCTTTCGTGACCCTTACAAAAGCGCCTCTTTATCACGACGTGGCTGACGGCCCCGACGGCGGCGAAGCCTATTGGCTGATCTGCGCCGACGGGGTGCGCATCCGCGTGGCGGTTTGGGGCGCTGAAACCGGGAAGAAGGGCACCGTTCTGCTTTATCCCGGACGTACTGAGTATGTTGAGAAATACGGACGGGCAGCGGCTGAGTTTGCGAAACGCGGCTTTGCCACGTTAGTCATAGACTGGCGCGGCCAAGGTCTCTCGGACCGATTGCTGGAAGACGCGGCACTGGGGCATGTCGGCGAATTTCGTGATTACCAACTTGATGCGCAAGCTGCACTTTCCTTGGCTCGCAAGCTAGAGCTACCGACGCCTTTCACCCTGCTGGCGCACTCCATGGGAGGCTGCATCGGATTACGGGCTTTGATAGACGGCCTGCCCGTGACATCCGCCGTGTTCACTGGGCCCATGTGGGGCATCGCATTGACGACGAGCAAGCGTTCACTGGGATGGGCGGCCTCTACGATGGCACATTCCCTAGGCTTCGGCGACATGCTTGCCCCTGGCACTTTGCGCGAAACCTACGTGCTGGCAAATCCCTTTGACGACAACATGTTGACCACCGACGTTGAGATGTTTGAATACATGAAGCGTCAGGTTACGGCTCATCCGGACCTTGCCTTGGGTGGCCCGACGTTGAGCTGGCTGAATAAGGCGCTGCGTGAGTGTCGCGCCCTGCGCGCGCATCCGACACCTGATGTGCCCTGTCTAACTTACCTCGGGACCAATGAACGCATTGTAGACATCCCGACCATCCATGATCGTATGTCGCGCTGGCCAAACGGCGAGCTGCACATCATTGAGCGCGGTGAACATGAGATTGTCATGGAGGATCGCGAGACACGCGACCGCGTTTTCGACGAGGCCAGCGCGTTTTTTGAGCGTCTCGCCAATTTAGAAACCGCCTAAACCAATACGCCCGCTTCCAAACGGACGGTTCGATCCATACGGGCTGCCAGTTCCATGTTATGCGTGGCGATCAGTGCGGCTAACCCGGTTTCGCGTGCCAATTTGATCAACGCCTCGAACACTTGATCTGACGTCGCCGGGTCCAGGTTCCCGGTCGGCTCGTCTGCGAGCAATAGGCCGGGGCTGTTGGCCAAAGCCCTACAGAACGCGACGCGTTGTTGCTCTCCGCCAGACAGCGCACCGGGCCGATGGTCTGCTCGCTCCGCGACCCCGACCTTGCCCATCAAATCAACAGCCCGTGCATGTGCTTGGGCGCTTGCCACCCCCGCTGCGAGCTGCGGCAGCACAATATTCTCAGCAGCGGTAAATTCCGGCAGCAGGTGGTGGAATTGATAGACAAACCCTATCTCGGACCGCCGCGCATTTGTCCGCGCCCGATCGCTGCGCCCGGTCAGGTCTTCGCCCGCGATCTCCACCCGTCCGGTGTCAGGGGTATCAAGCAAACCAGCGATATGAAGCAGGGTGGATTTACCCGCCCCGGACGGGGCAACAAGTGCCACAACCTCGCCGCGCTTCACAGATAGCTCAGCACCACGCAAGACCTTGATCTCGTTTGGCTTGCCTTTGTTGTAGTGCTTCTCAATGCCCGAAAGTGAGAGTGCGACGTCACTCATAGCGCAGCGCCTCCACTGGGTTCATCCGTGCGGCACGTCGCGCCGGAAAGATCGTGACCACAAAGCTCAGAAACAGCGATAGCGATATGGCTGAGAGCACGTCCCCAAGCTCCAACCTCGCTGGTAGTTTTGAAATCATCCGCACTGACGGATCCCACACCCCGCCCCCTGCGATGTAGTTCACCAAATCAAAAATAGGATCGATATAGATTGCAAAGAGACACCCAAGGGTGAGGCCCGCAATCGTTCCGATCACCCCTGTGGACGCGCCGCAAATGAAGAAAACGCGCAGGATTGAGCCCTCGCTCAACCCCATTGTGCGCAGGATGCCGATGTCGCGTCCCTTGTTCTTGACCAGCATGATAAGGCCCGAGACGATGTTCATCGACGCAATCAAGACCAGCACCGACAGGATCAGAAACATCACATTATCTTCCATCGCGAGTGCTTGCAGGAAGGCCCCTGACGAGTCTCGCCAGCTCCATAAGATCGTACCGGGGCCAGCTGCCGCAAGAAGCCCTGCTTCCGCTTTCGACACCTCCTCCGGATCCTCCAATATCACTTCAATTTCGTCGGCTAACCCTTCGCGATTGAAGTATTCTTGTGCCTTTTCGAACGGCATATAGATGCGGGTCCGGTCAATATCGAACCGGCCGACCCGAAACACATAGACCACCTCAAAGGCAGCCGTTCTCGGCGAAGTTCCAAATGGGGTCTTTGTCCCATTAGGCGAGATCAATCTAATCCGGTCCCCCGGCCCCACCCCAAGCTCGCGGGCGACACCGCTTCCAATGGCTATGCCGTCAGAAAACCTTGCAATATCTCCGTAGGCTTCAAGCGGCGAAGCCACGCGGCGAATGTTCAGAAAATCCGCTTCCCGCATCCCAAACACTTCAACACCAGCATTACGGCCCTGCCCCGTGGCCATCACCTGCCCCTTGACCAGCGGAGCTGCCCGCACGACGCCCGGCGCATCCGCAAGCCTCACGGCCTTCTCATCGTAGTCCGAAATGACCCGCGCGAAGGAGCCAGACTCGGAGGTTCGCCCTTCGTCATAGACCGTCACATGCGCGTTTGCGCCTAGAATGGTATCAACAAATTCGTAACGAAAACCGGATCTTACGGCCAAGGTTATGATCAAAGCCGCAACCGCGAGCGTGATCCCTATCAGCGAAATCCAAGTCATCACAGACACGCCGCCCTCGGCGCGTTTGGCGCGAAGGTAACGCCATGCGATCATCCACTCAAAGCCTGCAAACGGGGCGGTCTTGCCGCCAGTGATCTTAGCCACTTTGCTCTCCTGCTGCTGCGCCCTCAGATGTGCGCTCTCCCGCAGCCAAGGTCAAGGGAGACACAAGACTGGAGACGCGCGTCAAACCGCCTATACTGCTTTCATGTTTGAAGGGTTCGACAGCTTCGACATCGCCCTCGGCGGAGTCAGTATTCACGGCCGCAAGGCCGGGACCGGGCCACCGCTGCTGCTGCTGCACGGCTATCCCCAAACGCATGTCATGTGGCACAAAGTGGCACCGCAATTGGCTGAGCACTTCACCGTCATCGCGCCCGACCTGCGCGGCTATGGCAAGTCCACCTGTCCTAAGACGCGCGCCGACCATTCGCAGATGTCAAAACGCGAGATGGCGGCGGACATGGTAGCACTCATGGCGCAACTCGGATTTCCAAAATTCAACATTCTCTCGCATGACCGCGGCGCCCGCGTAGCGCATAGGCTGGCAATGGACACGCCTGAGGCCGTGAAGAAGTTGATCATTCTCGACATCGCGCCAACCCGCGAGATGTATGCCAATACCACGCTGGGGTTTGCCCGTGCCTACGCGCATTGGTTCTATCTCACCGAGCCATATCCCCTACCAGAACGCATGATTGCGGCAGACCCCCGAGATTTCTGGGACAAAAAATGTATGTTCGGTGCGACCGGCAACGGCCCATTCAGCGAGGAGGCAAGGAAAGCTTACCATGCCGCGTTCGACAATGCCGACGTGATACACGCATCCTGCGAGGACTACCGCGCGGCAGCGACAATCGATATTGCGCATGATGATGCAAATGGAGACGCCAAAATAATCTGCCCGATCCACGTGCTTTGGGGCGCAAACGGCGCGATAGAGGCGTTCTTCGATTGCCTCTCCCTCTGGCGACTACGGGCGCAAACTGTAAGCGGAAAGTCCTTACCCGGCGCGCATTATCTCGCGGAAGAGCTGCCCGACATGGTTCTTGAAGAGACCTTCGCGTTTCTCAGCGGAGATTGACTGCAAAACCATTCAGTACACAAATGAAGGGCCCGGCAAAACACGCCGGGCCCCTGCCCCCACCTTCACACACATGCCAGCCCAAAAACACAAGCTGTCACATACTCATTAACTGGTTAAGCCGGATGCGACCCGTCGCTGTCGCGGTCCTTCCGATTGGACGTCAGCGTCTGCAACGCCTGAAGCCTGCGGTCACGCACAGTGCTGTGAAGCTCATTGCGCGACCGACGTGTATAAAACACGCCCGATACGGCTTCGTCGTCCAAAGCATCCCGAATTGCTGCAAGTTTTCGGTCCGAAATGGTTCGACCGTTCGGAACGTCCAGAACGATCTGGTGGCGCTCCTCTTTTTGGGACAGCAACCGACTGTGATCGCCCGGTTTTCGGTTATCCAGCTCCGCCGAGGCGACTCGACGCTCGAAGAAAAAATAACTCATTACACACCCTCTGGTGCCCCCAATATCAGGTTACCTGACTTGCCACATAAAGCGCAATATTCTGCCATGGTTTAGAACGGAAACAGTATGTTGCTCCGTTAACATTCCGTTCATCTTCGTAAAGGACGTGAGAACTCAGTCCGCAAAAGCGCGTCAAAAGAATATACTTATCAGACCGTTAGAGGCAAAACATCTAAGCCCTCGAAAACTCAGCTGACTTCAAACCTATGTCGACCCTAGCTTTAGCGTCAGCCTCACTTCACTCAGATTGTGTTCAAATCATGGCGATCTAAATCAACAATCCCGAGCCAAACATAGCCATTGTTGAACACACGCCCTGTCCACAGACCAAGAAGAAGTTCTCAAATCATTCAGCTCTTCGCATAAATACTGGCGATCTTGGCAAGAGCGGCTTCCGGCGTCAGCTCTTCGCTTGCGCCACTGCGACGCGAGGTCAGTTCCACCACCCCATTTTTCAGGCCACGCGGACCAATCGTAATGCGCCAAGGTAGCCCGATCAAATCCATCGTTGCAAACTTGCCGCCCGCGCGCTCATTGCGGTCGTCATAGAGCGGCTCAAGCCCAAGCCCTTCAATCTGTCGGCAAAGGCTTTCGCAGGCCGCATCCGCTTCATGGTCCCCCTGTTTGAGGTTGACGATCCCTACGTGGAACGGGGTTACGCCTTCAGGCCAGATGATGCCCTTGTCGTCATGGCTCGCCTCAATGATTGCGCCCAAAAGACGCGACACGCCGATCCCGTGCGACCCCATATGGACCGCAACTGGCTTGCCATCGGGGCCTTGGACCTTAGCACCCATAGCCTCAGAGTATTTGGTCCCGAAATAGAAGATCTGTCCCACTTCAATGCCCCGCGCCACTTTGCGACGCTCCTCAGGAACCTCGTTGAACAGATTTTCGTCATGTGTCTCGTCCGTGCGCGCGTATTTGGTCGTGAATTCTTCCAGAACGCCTTGGCATTGGTCGACGTCATCATAGTCAATATCGCGGTCGCCAAAGCTCAGGTCCGTCACGGCGCTGTCGTAGAACACCTCAGACTCACCGGTCTCGGCGAGGACCAGGAACTCGTGCGTGTAGTCCCCTCCAATTGGCCCCCCATCGGCCCGCATCGGGATGGCTTGCAACCCCATTCGCTCGTAGGTGCGCAGATAGCTCACCAGATGGCGGTTATAGGCGTGCAGCGCGTCTTCTTTGGTCAGGTCGAAATTGTAGCCGTCTTTCATCAAGAATTCGCGGCCGCGCATCACCCCGAACCGAGGGCGTCGTTCGTCGCGGAACTTCCACTGAATGTGGTAAAGCGTCAGCGGCAGGTCCTTATATGACGAGATGTGGCTGCGGAATATGTCGGTGATCAGCTCTTCATTGGTCGGACCATAGAGCATATCGCGCCCGTGCCGGTCCTGAATACGCAGCATTTCTTCGCCGTAATCATCATAACGCCCGCTCTCCTTCCACAAGTCTGCAGACTGAAGCGTCGGCATCAAAAGGGGAATGTGGCCAGCGCGGACTTGTTCCTCATGGACAATGTTCTCGATGTTTTTCAACACCTTAAATCCCAGCGGCAACCAGGAATATATGCCCGCCGAGCTTTGCTTGATCATACCGGCCCGCAACATCAGGCGGTGCGATACAATCTGCGCCTCGCTGGGAGTTTCTTTCAGGACGGGCAGGAAATATCTGGTCAGGCGCATGGCATGGAGGCTTTCTGAGTTTTGATCTCACCCGGATTACGCCATCCCAATTTACGACGCCACCCCATCATTGCTTCAAAAATACTCCGGAGGGGTCTGGGGAGGCAGCGCCTCTCCAGCGGGTCGATGCGGCGCAGCCGCAGCGAAATTCAAATAGACCCCGCCTCTACCATGTAGTTGCTGGCAGTGCACATAGCTGCATCGTCAGAGGCCAGGAACAAGACCATTCGAGCCACGTAAGTCGGATCAATCAAATCCGGCAAACATTGGCGCTGACGGTGTTTCTCCAGTGCTTCGGGCGTTGCCCAAAGGTCTTTCTGGCGTTGCGTCATGATCCAGCCGGGGACCACGGTGTTGACCCGGATCCGGTGCGCGCCGAGATCACGCGCCATTGTGCGGGTCAACCCATGCACAGCAGCTTTCGCGGTGGCGTAGGCAGGAAAGCCGCCGCCGGCCTCCCACCAGGAGTTTGAACCCAGGTTGATGATTGAACCGCCGCCTGCCTCGATCATGCCGGGCGCTACGGCTTGGATGGCAAAGAACATGTGGCGCAGGTTGGTTTGCATGCGCTCGTCCCAATAGTCGGGCGTGACGTCGCGCCAGTCGTGTCGGTCATCGCGGGCGGCGTTGTTGACCAGCACCTCGAAGGCGCCCTGCTTGGCGGCCAAAGTGTTGATGGCGGCTTGGGTAGCCTCGATATCGGTGAGGTCGCAGAGCGCGAATGCGGCGCCTGTTTTCTCGGCCACGGTGGCGCTGGCGTCTGCGTCGCGATCAACAAAAGCGACCTTTGCGCCTTGGGCGGCGAAGGCTTCGACGGTCAGAGCACCGATGCCTCCGGCGCCGCCGGTGACGAGGACGGACTTGTTTGTTAGGCTAGGATAGTGGGCAAATTCGGACATGAAATTCTCTTGGTAAGATGGGGCGGGTCAGGCTCGTTTAGCGCAGGTCGATCTCGGCATCCATGGCTGCAGCGAGTGACGCCAGTCGAGCAGCGGCGACCTCGCCGTAAAGGTCACGTGTCTCGGGATGCAGCTTCAACTTCAATAACTTTTTCTTCGGGTGCCACGAGAATTTCCCCATTAATTCATGACGTTGTACAGAGAACATGGCCCCAAACCGCATCGCCTTCCCTAGGATTTCTGCGGCTTTCAGTTCTTTCTCTGAGAGCAGTCCGTAAAGTTCCTCGAACCGGGTGCCGTCGCGGGAGTTCTTATATCGGTGCAGCAAAGCCACCCCCAAAAACACCCGCCCCTGATGGTCTAATCCGCCTAAGTTGGCGCGGGTTGCGTTATCGAAGCAGACCTCGGCGCGGTAGTCGGGATGGGCGCGCCAGCTGACGTCGTGGAGAAGGCAGGCGGCGCGGATCAGGCGGGTGCGTTCGTAGGGAAGTTTGCTTCCGAAGATCGGCTCGATGAACTTGTGCAACTGCCGCCCGAAGCCTGGGACCCTTGCGTTCTTGGCTTCGTCCCAGCGGCAAGCCTCGATGAGGGGGTCGCGGCGCTTGAGTTCGAAGGGCATTTGTTCGTACAAAAGCCCTTCGCGGATGCCGTAGCTGGACGTGGCGAGGGCCTTGGGTTTGAACCTTTGGATCAGCGATTTCAGAACTTGCGCAGCGATAGGCACAAGGCGCATGCGGGCTTCGGAATTGCCTGTGATCGCGCGTAGCTCGTCGATGGATTTGCCGCGTATCCACTTCACAGTTTGCAGCACGGATTTCGGCGTCATCCGGTATTCATGTAATACTTTCAATGGGTAACCGCGTCTCTCCATGTCCAGTCGGGCCAGTGCGCGCCATGAGCCGCCGACGAGATAGATGGTCTTGTAGGTGCCGCTGACCTCGTCGCGCAGGCCGTGCATTGTGGTGTCGATGACCTTCTTGCGGGCCTCGTAGCCGCCTTTTAGGCCCATCAGTTTCAGTGGCCCCAATTCGGAGGAGACGCGGTGGCCGACGACGCCGTCGCCGATCTCTGCCAACTCCATGGAGGAGCCGCCAATATCGCACATCAAACCTTGGGCTTCGGGCCAGCCGAGGAAGACACCTTGCGCGGAGAGGCGGGCCTCTTCGTTGCCGGAGGCGACCCAGAGGTTGAGGCCGGTTTCGCGAAGAACTTCTTCGCAGAACTCCTTGCCGTCCTCGGCGTCCCGGACAGCCGCCGTGGCGACGGCGGTGATTGGACTTACCTCTAAGCCATTGCAAAGTAACGAAAATCTTTTCAATGCAGCGAGCGCCCGGGCGCGGCCTTCGACAGAAAGACGGCCTGTTTGGCGCATGTCGGCACCGAGACCGGCCATGATTTTCTCGTTGTAAAAATAGGCGGGAGACCGGGCCGCGCCGTCGAAGACAACAAGCCTGACGGAGTTCGAGCCTACGTCGATTGTGCCCACCCGGCTGAGCGCTTTGGCTTTGGGATCATTGAATAAAGGACGCCCAAAGGGGCCGTATTCTTCGCCTTCTGGGGCGGGTGTGCCATCCATCGACATGGGTTGTGATCCCCCGAATTCCTTGTCTGGTCAGACCATGCAGTTAGCAGGCCGGAATCGTCAATCAATCCTTAACGTCATCAGCGCCTCAGGAGGACGAAATTCGAGTTTTGTACAAAATGGGGTAACTCAAAAAGGCCCAAAACCCATTTTGTACAAAATCAAACCGCAGATTTCTTTACCCCGGCTTAACCTTTTCGCACTCAGTCGTCGGAGTGGGTCAGTTCGGGCACATCACCGGCCCCTGCTGAGCCCCGTCCGGAGAGGGACGGGTTTTCCATGAAGAAGCGGTGGCAGTTGAAGACCTCGTCTTCGTCGCCAAATTCCTGCCGGGCGTAGCTGCCATCGGGGCGCAGCACCCAGCTTTGAGAAGTGTCGGCGAGATTAGCGGCCATGATCTGGCTCATCACCTGGGCGTGGACCGTCTTGTTGGTGATTTCGACCAGTGTTTCGACCCGGCGATTGAGGTTGCGGCCCATCCAGTCGGCCGACGACATATAGACCCGCGCTTTTTTCGAGGGCAGCCCTTTGCCATTGCCAAAACACACGATGCGGGAATGTTCCAAAAATCGACCGACGATGGATTTCACCCGGATGTTTTCGCTGAGACCCGTGATGCCGGGACGCAGACCGCAGATGCCGCGAATGACGAGGCTGATTTTGACCCCGGCCTGACTGGCGGCATAAAGCGCGTCGATGACGTCGGGCTCGATGAGGGAATTCATCTTGGCCCAGATCTCTGCCGGTTTGCCGGCTTTGGCGTGGGCAATCTCGGCCTCGATATTGTCGATCAGGGTGGATTTCAGCGTTAGGGGCGCGATGGCCAGATTTTCGAGGCTGTCGGGCTGGGCGTAGCCGCCCACGTAGTTGAAGACCCGCGTGGCGTCGCGGCCAAGGGCGGCGTCGCAGGTAAAGAGGCTGAGATCGGTGTAAAACTTCGCGGTGATCGGGTGGTAATTGCCGGTGCCGAAATGGGTGTAGGTGACCAGCTTGCCATTTTCACGGCGCACAATGGCGCTGATTTTTGCGTGGGTCTTGTAGTTGATGAATCCGTAAACAACATGCGCCCCCGCGCGTTCCAGCTTGCGGGATTGGCGGATGTTTGCGGCCTCGTCAAAGCGGGCTTTCAGCTCGACCAGCGCGGTGACGGATTTGCCGTTTTCGGCCGCCTCGCAAAGTGCGGCCACGATCGGGCTTTCGTTTGAGGTGCGATAGAGCGTTTGTTTGATGGCCACCACGTCGGGGTCGCGGGCGGCTTGGGCGAGGAAGCGCACGACCATGTCGAAGGTTTCGTATGGGTGGTGCAGCAGCATGTCTTTCTGACGGATCGCCGAGAACATGTCGCCTTCGTGGTCCTGCACCCGTTCGGGCACGCGGGGGGAGAAATGCGACCACATCATATGCGGCTCGCCCAGCTCAACCAGTTCGGAGATGTCGCTGAGGCCGAGCATGCCGCTGATCTCGATCACATCGGCCTCGGTCACTTCGAGCGCGTCCATGATCAATTCGCGCAGCTTAGGCGGGGCGCCGGTGCTGAGCGTCAGGCGGACCACCTCGCCGCGACGGCGGCGTTTCAGGGCGGTTTCAAACTCGCGGACGAGGTCTTCGGCCTCTTCCTCCAGCTCGAGATCGCTGTCGCGCAGCACGCGGAAGGTGCAATGGCCGATGGCCTCGTAGCCCGGGAAGATATCGCCGATGCGTTGGATCAGCAGATCTTCCATGGAGATGACGCGGGTTTCCCCCTCGACCGAGGGCAGCATGACGAAGCGTTCGATCTGGCGCGGGATCGGCAAGAGCGCTTTCAGGCTGCGATTGTCGGATTTGCGTTTCAGCTGCAGGGCCAGCGACAGGCCTGTGTCGGGGATGAAGGGGAACGGGTGCGCGGGGTCAATCGCCAGCGGCGACAGGACCGGGAAGATGTTCGACAGGAAATGCGTTTCCAGAAAGGCGCTGTCATTTTCCGTCAGCGCCTCGCCTGCCAGCATGGACATGCCCTGCCGGGTCATCTCTTCGCGCAGGGTGTCGAGGACGGTGTCTTGCCGTTCCATCAGCTCGCGGGCATTGGCGTCGATCAGGACGAGTTGCTGCGTAGGTGTGCGCCCGTCGGCTGAGGGCATGGTGTTGCCCGCCAAGGCCAGCTCGCGCAGGCCCGCGACGCGGACGGAGTAGAATTCGTCAAGATTGTTGGCAGAGATCGCCAAAAACCGGACCCGTTCAAGAAGGGGCACTTTCGGGTTTGAGGCCTCCTCCAGCACCCGCCAGTTGAAGGCCAGCCAGCTCAGTTCGCGGTTGAAGAAGCGGTTGGGGCCGTCGGTGTCGACATCGTCGAAATCCTCCGGCTTCGGGAAAGCCGCGTTCAGGAAATCGGCGCCGGTCATGGGCGCGAGCGTGATGTCGGAATGGAGGGTCATGCGCACTTATGCCAAATAATTCAGGGGCATGTCCAGTTTAGCAGATGTGGTTGGGCTAAGCTTTGCCCAAGATGTCACCCGCAAGCCGCTTGCCGATGGGGCGGCCTTCGGACAGGGCGCGGGCGTCCATCTCGTCGACGAAGCGGCGGGCCTCGGCGAAGGAGCGGGTGATGCGCGGGACCACGTAGTCGAGCAGGCCCGCAGGCAGGTTGATCTGGCGGTCGGCGAACATTTTCATCAAGACAACCGCCAAAAGCGCGTCATCGGGCGGGTCGAGCGCGACCAGCGTGGTGCCTGTGAGGCGGCTTTTGAGATCGGGCAGTTGGGTGGCCATTGTCGCGGGCGGCGTGGTGCTGGTCATCAACAGCGCGTGGCCTTCGGCCAGCATCAGGTTGTGGAGGTGGAAGAGCGGGGTTTCATCCTCGGGCGATGCGCGGTCAACGTCCTCGACCACCAGCGGGGTGGTGGCGATGGCTGCAATGTCTTGCGTGGCGAGGGTTTGGGCGCTGATGATCCGGGCCTGGTTCTCGCCTGCCCAGACATGGGCCAGATGGGTCTTGCCCGACGCCGCCGGGCCGCAGAGCATCAGCTTTCCGTTGGGCCAGGTCTGGGTGGCCTCTAGGGCCGCGACGGCCATTTGATTGGCCTCGGAGACGAAAAAATTGTCACGCCCCAGCGCCGATTTGGTGGGGAGCGGTAGAGGAAGCTGCTCTGCCATGTGCTAACTGGCTTCGTCGTCGTCAGTGTCGAGCCCGCGGTAGAGCCTGCTGGACTGGTACTGCGTGATGCCGAACCGGGTCAGCACCCCCATGATGGCGGCGACCGGGACAGCGACCAACATGCCGACAAAGCCGAAGATCGTGCCGAAGGCCGACAGCGCGAAAAGCAGCCAGACCGGGTGCAGGCCGACGCTTTCGCCGACGAGTTTCGGGGTCAGGATGTTGCCCTCGAGGAACTGGCCGATGGCGAAGATGATGGCCACGACGACGATCCATTGCGGGTCGGACCAGAACTGGAACAGCGCAAGGCCGATGGCCAGCGCCCCGCCGACCAGCGCCCCGACGTAAGGGATGAAGGTTATGAGGCCCGCGATAACGCCCACGACGAGGCCGAATTGCAGCCCGACCGCCATGAGGGCCACGGCGTAGAAGGTGCCGAGGATTGCGCAGACGGTGAGCTGGCCGCGCACGAAGCTGGCGAGCGTGTTGTCGATCTCGGTTGCGAGCTTGCGGATTTGGGGCGCGTGGTCGCGGGGCAGCAGCGCGTCGATGCGGGCGATCAGGTTGTCCCAATCCAGCAGCAGGTAGAAGGCCACGACGGGCACGACCACCACGAAGACGGCGGCGTTGATGACGCCCACGGCGGAGCTGAACACGGTGCGTACCAGCTCTGTGCCGCGCTCCTGCAGGGTCGCGCCGAAGCTGCTGATGGTTTTGGACAGGGTCGAGGTTTCATCCAGCAGCGCGGGGAAGCGGTCCGACAGATAGGCGTAAAGGCTGCTGAGATAGGTCGGGGCCTGTTCCAGCAAGGCTGCGGTTTGCTCCGTCACCTCGCGGATGACAAATACCATCACCGGGACGATGACCAGAATGGCCAGAAGCGAGATCGTGGCGGTGGCGGCGACGCGGCTGAATTTCATCCGCTCCAGCCGGTCGGCGACCGGGTCCATCATGTAGGCGATTGCGCCGCCGACGATGAAGGGCAAGAGCACGTCGCCCAGAAACCACAGCGCGAGGCCGAAGATGACGGCCACGACGCCCCAGTACTTTGCCTGATCCTGAACCGGTAATGCCATGCGTGTGCCCTTTCTCGCCTTAGATGTGGCGCAGTGGGGCGGCAAGCGCAAGGCCGTGCGGGCTTTGAGGAGCGTGGTTTTGCTCCTGTGCCGCACGGCCCTGCGGGGCGCGTATTTTTGAAGCAGTGATGCGCGTTAGCCTATCACGGACGTTCCCCTATCACAGGGGTTAGCTGCGCTCCTTGCGGATCAGGGTGAGGATATCCTTGGCGGCTTCGGGGATATTTGTGCCAGGGCCGAAAATGGCTTTGACGCCGGATTTATACAGGAAATCATAGTCTTGTTGCGGGATCACGCCGCCGCAGATGACGATGATCTCGCCTGCGCCCGCCTCTTTCAACGCGTCGACCAGCTTGGGGGCCAGCGTTTTGTGGCCCGCCGCTTGAGAGCTGATGCCCACGACATGCACGTCATTGTCGACGGCATCTTGCGCAGCCTCCGCTGGTGTTTGGAAGAGCGGGCCCACATCGACATCGAAGCCGATATCGGCGAAGGCGGTGGCGATGACTTTCGCGCCCCGATCATGGCCGTCCTGACCCATTTTGACGACCAGCATGCGCGGGCGACGGCCTTCTTCTTCGGCGAAACTTTCGACGTCTTTCTGGATGGTGGCAAAACCCTCATCGCCTTCATAGGCGGCGCCGTAGACGCCAGCGAGGGTTTTGACCTCGGCGCGGTGACGGCCAAAGATTTTCTCCATACTCATGCTGATTTCTCCTACAGTTGCGCGGGCGCGGGCGGCTTCCACGGCCAGAGCCAAAAGGTTGCCGGTGCCATTTTTTGCGCCGTCTTCAAGGGCGGTAAGCGCCGCGTCGCAGGCGGCCTGATCGCGGGTGGCGCGGATCTGGTCGAGCCGCGCGATCTGGCTTTTGCGCACGGCGACGTTGTCGACATCGCGAATGTCGATCTCTTCCTGCTCTGTGGGTTTGAATTTGTTGACGCCGACGATGACCTCGTCGCCGCGGTCGACCTGCGCCTGTCTGAGAGCGGCGGCTTCCTCGATCCGCAGTTTGGGCATGCCGGAGGCCACGGCTTTGGTCATGCCGCCCATCTCGTCGATTTCCTCGATGATTTTCCACGCCTCTTCGGCCAGATCAGCGGTGAGTTTTTCGACATAGTAGGAGCCTGCCAGCGGATCGACGACCTTGGTCACTTTGGTCTCGTTCTGCAAGATCAGCTGGGTGTTGCGGGCGATGCGGCTTGAAAAGGCCGTCGGCAGCGCAATCGCTTCGTCAAAAGAGTTTGTATGCAGGGATTGCGTCCCGCCCAGCACGGCTGACATCGCCTCGTAAGCGGTGCGCACGATGTTGTTGTAGGGGTCTTGTTCCTGCAAGGAGACGCCGGAGGTTTGGCAATGGGTGCGCAGCATCTTAGAGCCCTCTTTCTGCGCGCCAAACTCCGTCATGATGCGGTGCCACAGGAAGCGAGCGGCGCGCAGTTTGGCGGCCTCCATGAAGAAATTCATGCCGATGGCGAAGAAGAAGCTGAGACGACCCGCGAAGGCGTCCACATCCATGCCTTTTTCGATGGCCGCGCGGACGTATTCCTTGCCGTCGGCCAGCGTGAAAGCCAGTTCCTGCACGAGGTTCGCGCCTGCTTCCTGCATGTGGTAGCCGGAGATCGAGATCGAGTTGAACTTCGGCATGTCGGTCGAGGTGAACTCGATGATATCGGACACGATGCGCATGCTGGGTTCGGGTGGGTAAATGTAGGTGTTGCGCACCATAAATTCTTTCAGAATGTCGTTCTGAATGGTGCCGGACAGCACCGCGCGGTCATGGCCTTGCTCTTCCCCCGCCACGATGAAGGACGCCAGCACCGGGATCACCGCGCCGTTCATGGTCATGGAAACTGAGATTTGGTCGAGCGGGATGCCGTCGAAGAGGATTTTCATATCCTCGACACTGTCGATGGCGACACCCGCTTTGCCGACATCACCCTCGACCCGTTCGTGGTCGCTGTCATAGCCGCGATGTGTGGCCAGATCGAAGGCCACGGAGACACCCTGCTGTCCCGCATCGAGCGCCTTGCGGTAGAACGCATTCGATTCCTCAGCAGTGGAGAACCCCGCATATTGGCGGATCGTCCACGGGCGGCCTGTGTACATCGTGGCGCGGGGGCCGCGGGTGAAGGGCCCCTCGCCGGGCAGCGAGCCCATATGCGGCAGGTCTTGCGCGTCGTCTTGCGTATAGAGCGGCTGGATCGCGATGCCCTCAGGGCTTGCCCAGGTCAGCTCATCCAGCGAGCGGCCGCGCAACTCTTTCGTGGCGCGGTCGGCCCAAGCTTGTTTCTCGGCGTGTTTCTTGGTCATTGTGACGTCCTCTTGGGTGGAACGACGCGCCGGATGTGTCCCCGGTCGGATCGTAATAAGTCGCCAAGCCGGCGCTGCCTTCTTTGAGCCAGTCGATATCTGTGGCGTAGTCCTGTCGTAATTTATGGGCCTGGGCCGCATCGAAAGGCTGATAGCGGCCAATGGTGGCGGCCAGCCGGTCGGCCAGCGCGGTGTCGCCCCGTTCGCGTGCGATGGCGGCGATGTCTGCGGTGTCGGGCGAGGCATTGTTGACTTCCACGGGCCCGGTGATGGCGCGCGGCAACAGCCTGTTGGTCAGCGCGCAGACCTGTTGTGGCTGCTGGCTGGCCCATGCCTCGAACGACCAGACGGCGATTTCTGCCTCGGGGAAGACATGCGCGATATCGGCGATGATGTGACGCCAGCGGCGCGGCTGGGTGGTGAGCCGGTCGAGCATTTGCGAGGTCGGCAAAGGCCGACCTGCCCGCGCCCCAAAAGCCAACGCGGAGGCCCAGTAGCTATCATAGGACCGGATCGCGAGCCCGATGCGCAGCCCCTGCCCGCCCAGCGCCGGGGCGAAGCGCGCCAGCCGGTCGGCGGCCTGCGGGTAAAGCTGGCATTGCGCGAAATTCTGGGCCAGCGTGCCCATGGTGTTTTCCTCGCTGATCACCAGCCGGTCATTGCCGTTAAGCGCGGCGCGCGACATTTCCATTTTGATGCGCCCAAGGGAGCGCTGCCCCAGCTCCCGGTCGCCCGGGGTCAGGCGGCGGGTGTCGCGGACGAGGCCTGCAAACAGCCCCGAGCGGGTGCGGCCGGGGCCCCAGAAGGTGGTGCGGTCCTTCAGGAAGGCCTTGCGATTGGTATTCATGAAGACCTGAAACGAGGTTGACCCCGTGCGATGCGCCCCCAGATGCAGACAGATATCCATGTTCTCGAACCCCTTAAGCAGCGACGCGGGTATCGCGCCATGTGGGGTTGAGAGTTCGCGTAAATCGGTGTGAAAGCCGTTAATCGCGCCTGTGCACCGGCTTGTGAGCGATTTGGACTTAGAAATGGCCAAAACACCCCCTATATAAGAGGGAACCGGAGGCGATATGAACCAGACTACACCCCTTGTTTTTGCAGCATTTTTTGGCGCTGCCATGGCGGGCCCGATGATGGCCCAGACGGTCGAGGCTGAGGCCGAGGAGATGGCTCCTCTGCCTATGGTTGAGTTAAATTTGAAGGACTTTTTGTGGGAGAAACGGCCCGTTGTGGTGTTTGCCGACACGGAGCGTGACCCCGCCTTCATCCGCCAGCTGGAGCTTCTGGAAGAGCGCAAGGACGCTTTGGCGGAGCGCGATGTGGTGATCCTGACCGACACTGACCCCGAGACCATGTCGGAGCTGCGCGAAGAGCTGCGGCCGCGGGGGTTCATGCTGGTGCTGATCGGCAAGGATGGCGACGTGAAGCTGCGCAAGCCGTTCCCGTGGTCGGTGCGGGAGCTGTCGCGCAGCATCGACAAGATGCCGATGCGGCAACAGGAGCTGCGGGACCGTCGCGCGGACGCTTTGAGCACGGATGGGTGAGCGGGCATTGCCTTGAAAATGCCCTTTGGATCAACTATATAAGGGTGAGAGCAGGCAACTTGGGCCGCGACGGCCTTGTTGTTGAATTGTTCAGACTCGAACGGTAAGGTGGCATTATGACAAAGATTCCGCAGCAACCGACTGAAAAAGACATTCCCGCCCCGATCGTGCCCGGTCGGTATGGCGTGGGGCTGTTCGGCTAATCTTTCCCGCATCAGGCGGCCTCCCCCTGATGTATTTCCAAACGATCTTTCACAACGAGGTAATGCGCCTCAATTGCCTGCAGGCGGTCTGCGGGTACGGCCTGCTCAATGGCCTCCAGAGCGATCCGACCCAAGGTGATCGCGGTTTGCTGCATCTCCACCAAATTGATCAACTTTTCCACCTTGAAGCGACGCGTGTTGGAGGTTGCAAAACTCTCCTGCCGCAAATCGCCTGAGAACGCGGAAATGTCGGTCACCTGTGTGTAGAACTGCACCACCCAGTGCAGGGCCACGTCATTGACCACGGTCATCTGTCCCAGCATCGCCGGAAACACGACCATATCGGCCTGTGTGGGAATGAAGTTGAGCGGCAGTTTCTTGCGGTTGGACTTCAGCGCCTCAAACTCTTCCAGCTTACTAGCGTAATTGTCGTCCTGAAACTTGGCGAGATAGTTGCCGATTTCCGCGTGCAAGGCGAGAAGCAGGTCGATCTCCTTGGCGCGGCGGTCTTGCGCCACGCGTTCTTCCTGAAACAGGAAGGTGGACAGCCAGCCCAACACGACAACAAGCCCTGCCAAGAGGCCTTGCCAGAGCCGGACATCGGACCCGATATAGGCAAACACGGCGAGGATCGGGATCAGCGCGAGCAGCAGCAACGGCAGGACGACGGTGCCGCCGCGCGACAGGCGGTGCAGCAACGCTCGTTCGCCGCGCCGATGATACAAGATCACCACGGCGGCGAGCAGAAAGACCGGCAATATTGCCAAGAGCAGTGGATCCACGCTCTGACCACCTGAAGTGATCAGGCTCAGCGACATGAACATCGCCAGAAACACGAGGATCCAGAGGGCGGTGGGCATGGGGGGTTATTCGAACTCCAGAATGACTTCGTCGACGGCGAGGTTGTCGCCTGCGCTGGCGTTGATCTTGGAGATCACGCCTTTCTTCTCTGCCCGCAGGATGTTCTCCATTTTCATCGCCTCGACGGTGCAAAGGGCTTGGCCTTCCTGGACCTCTTGGCCGACCTCGACGTCCAGTTTCACGATCAGGCCGGGCATTGGGCACAGAAGCAGCTTGGACGTATCAGGGGCGACTTTCTCGGGCATGAGGGCGGCCAGTTCGGCCTGACGCGGGGTGCGGATGTGGACGCGCAGGTCCGCGCCGCGGGTGCGCAGGCGGAAACCGGAGGTGGCTTTGTCGACCTTCAAAATCAATGGCTTGCCGTCGATTTGCAGTTCAGCGAGGCTGTCGCCGGGGGTCCAGTCGGAGGTCACGCGATGCGCGGGGCCGCCCTTTTTGTGCTTGACGGTAGAGCCGTCGAGATCGGCCTTCACCTTCACCCGGAAGTCACGGCCTTGCAGGGAGACGACCCAGTCCTTGCCAACCTTGCGCTTGTGATTGTCGATGCGGCCCGAGATGCGGGCGCGTCTGATTTCGGCCACGCGGTTCATCGCAGCGGCGGCGGAGGCGACGCGGGCCAAGGCCTCGTCGTCGAGCTCGACGCCCTCAAAGCCTTCGGGATATTCTTCCTCGATAAAGGCGGTTGTGATGTCGCCCGAGACGAATTTCGGATGGTCCATCACGGCGGAGCAGAATGGCAGGTTATGCCCAATGCCTTCGACCTCGAAGCTATCAAGCGCCACGCGCATATTCTCAATCGCTGAGGCGCGGTCCGGCCCCCAGGTGCAGAGCTTGGCGATCATCGGGTCGTAATACATCGAGATCTCGCCGCCCTCGAAGACGCCGGTGTCATTGCGGACCACGACGCCTTTCTTGCTGATCTCTTTTGGGGGGTTATAGCGGGTCAGACGGCCAATGGAGGGCAGGAAGCCGCGATAGGGATCCTCTGCATAGAGGCGGCTTTCCATGGCCCAGCCGTTCAGCTTGATGTCGCTTTGCTTGATCTTCAGTTTCTCGCCATAGGCCACGCGGATCATCTGTTCGACCAGGTCGACGCCGGTGATCAGCTCCGTCACGGGGTGTTCGACCTGGAGGCGGGTGTTCATTTCCAGGAAGTAAAAGTTCTTGTCGCCATCGACGATGAATTCCACGGTCCCGGCGCTGGAATAGCCCACGGCGTCGGCCAGCGCGCAGGCCTCCTCGCCCATGGCTTTGCGGGTTTTTTCGTCAAGGAAGGGCGATGGGGCCTCTTCGATCACCTTCTGGTTGCGGCGCTGGATGGAGCATTCGCGCTCGCCGAGATAGATCGTGTTGCCCTGCCCATCTGAGAGCACCTGAATTTCGATATGGCGCGGCTGGGTGACGAACTTCTCGATGAAAATGCGGTCGTCGCCAAAGCTGCTGGCGGCCTCGTTTTTCGACGACTGGAAGCCTTCGCGGGCCTCGTCATCATTCCATGCGATGCGCATGCCTTTGCCGCCGCCGCCCGCGCTGGCCTTGATCATCACGGGATAGCCAATGCCTGTGGAGATTTTGACGGCCTCTTCGGCGTCTTCGATCAGACCCATATGGCCCGGCACGGTGGAGACCTTGGCCTCTTGGGCAATTTTCTTGGAGGTTATCTTGTCGCCCATCTTCTCAATCGCGCCTTTGGGCGGCCCGATAAAGGCGACGCCTGCCTTTTCCAGCGCCTCTGCAAACTTGGCGTTCTCAGACAGGAAACCGTAGCCGGGGTGCACGGCCTCCGCGCCGGTTTGCTTGATCGCGTCCATCACCTTGTCGATGACGATATAGGACTGGTTGGCGGGGGGCGGGCCGATATGGACGGCCTCGTCGGCCATGCGGACATGCAGCGCGTTGCGGTCGGCGTCGGAATAGATCGCGACGGTTTTGATCCCCATCTTGCGGGCGGTCTTGATGACGCGGCAGGCGATTTCGCCCCGGTTGGCGATCAGGATTTTCTTGAACATGGTTTACGTCCCCAAAGTTTGCGCGTCCGCGCCGGTAGAGTCAGAAAAACCGGGGCGCTGGACAGCACCCCGGTTCGGAAGAGTTAACGATTTGTGGTTGTGGTTACTTACAGACGCCAACGTCGTCGCAGAAGACGCCTGCGGCCCCGCCAATGATGGCGCCAGTGACCGCGCTGCCGCCGGTTGCGGCTGCCACGGCAGCACCGCCGCCCGCGCCGACAAGGCCGCGTTCCGCATCGCTGTCGCAGGCCGCGAGTGTGCCAGCGGCGACAAGAAGGGCGAGGGCTGTGATGGATTTACGCATGGGTTTTCTCCTGACTGGAATGTGTCAGGACAACGCGCAAGGGCCGGAATTGTTCCGAAAGGTCTGGCAGCCGCGTGTCGCAGAAGTCGATCTGCGCCACGCGGTGGTGTGTTGAGGCCGTGGGCCCCGGGAATAGTCCGCTTAGTCTGGGCAGATGCCCGCGTCGTCGCAGAACACGCCTGCCGCGCCGCCGATAATGGCACCTGTAAGCACATCGCCACCTGTGGCGCGTGAGATGAGGGCGCCGCCTGCGGCCCCTGCCACACCGCGTTCGGCATCGCTTTCACATGCCGCAACCAGTGCCATGACGCCCATAAGGCCAAGTGTTGTAAGTGTTTTCCGCATTCCCGCTCTCCGTTTTTATTGGTTTTGGAAAGACGTAACCACATAGGCGCGCAAAAAGATTCCCTGTTCTGCCGCCGGGGCAGATTTGGGCGATATCTTGCTGACGGGGTACGGCCATAAAAAAGAGGTCTGCCCTGGAAGGCAGACCTCTTCAGAGGGGAAGGGTAACGGTTTTGTACATACGAGCACGTCACTGTGCTGGAGGGATATGCTCGTGAAATGACATTGCCCGCTGTTTCAGAGCAAACAAAGCGTGCCTTATTTTTGTACCGGTTTTGAGCCGATTCCTGCTTATTGTTTCCAGTCAGGGGCATAAACACGCTTAATCGCCCCCGAATGTGCCGTCAAAAGCGGCGGGAAAGGAGGCGCGGGCCCGGGTCTCATCGATTCTCAGCATCGCGTCGTAACTGGCTGGATCGAAGGGATCTTCAGCCGCCACCACCTCGCGACCGAAAAGCCAGCTGAGCCGACCGGCATCGAGATTGCCGCGCTCGAACGGCTCTGGGCCGAAATGCTCCCACAGCGCCCACATGAAGCCTTCATCGGCGCGGCGGTCGGGCGGGCGGCGGTCGGCAAAGCGTTCGCGGGCCACAAGGGGCGTGGCGCCCTTCTTGTTGTCGCGGCGGATGGTGAACTGGAAATCAGTGCCCGGCAAACGGGAGGGGAAGCCCCTATGCTTTAGCATGATGGGGCCTCCTGAGGGTATTGTGCAGCGGGGCCTGAGCAAGCACCCGCTGCATCATTGTCCGGTTATGGGCGTGCGCCACCTGTTGGCGAGGAGCCACCGCGCCCTGATGGATCGTCACCACCTTCGAATCGGGGCGGACATGGAGTCGCACCGGCGGCGATGGCTGACGTGTCGTCGGTGCAGTCCTCCGGCTCGCATGGTGGCAGGTCGGTTGTGCCAGGGATTTGCGTGCCGTCATCACACGGTGCGCTGTTGCCAAATTTGTCGAAGACCGGTTCGACGTAAACCACCGTCTCTTCCTGCTGGGCGCAGGCGGCGAGGCCCAGAATCGCGGCGCAGCATACGGCGGGTAAAACTTTAAATGACATTTTTGTCCCTCATTCAGTGTTGAAATGAGAGGAGCATAGCAGAAATCCGCGCCTTCACAAAACCGTGAGGACCATGGTGACTTTGTCGTGCCAATTTTCAGGGAGTTTTGATCGCGGCCAAAGGCCGTGGGGTTTTGCGGGGCGAACCGAGAGGGCCGCCCCGCAAAGGTATTAGAACTTGTTGAATGTGGGCTCTTCGACCACTGGCTCAACAATAACCACTTCTTCTTCTTGCTGGCCGCCGCATGCTGCGACAACTGCAACGAAGCCGAGTGCAACGATAGCTTTGATGCTCTTGGACATGTCTGTCTCCTATTAAGTTCATACGTTAACTCCCCCGAGTCACCCCTGGTTCCGTCAACACACGATGTATGGGTCACAGAAATGCGACCTTGATGCAAGGTATCTGTATTCGTCGCGGAAAAATACCTGCCAGCGTTGCCTGATTGCGCCTGTGACGTGTTTGCATCAATCGCGGTTTTGGAGGTGTTATCTACCTCAATATATTGTGTTTTTTTCATAACCCTTCCCAGATGCAGCGGTCATCTTCGATGCGGAAGCTGTCAAAATATTGCACCACCTCCGGCGCAGTTTCGCCGAAAGCGGTGGGGGCGGACGCCATTGAGATAATGATTTGCTCTGCATTGGGGGCGGATCGCCCCTGCACCGCCAAGCCGAACTGATGGCACAGATGCGAGAAATCCTGCTCGATCCGTTCAAAGCCAAATGCGGCGCTGTCACCCAATTGTTCTGAGACATAGCGCAACCTGACAGTGTGGACCCCATGAGACACCGCGCCTTGCGGCTCGAGGCGCAGCTCGTGTTGCCGCAGGACCAGCCCGGAGGGCAGCGTGATGGTGCCATCTTCGGCCATGCTCAGCGGCACGGGGGCGGTCGCTTCCGCTTGGTCCGCGCGCAGCTCGTTCTCGGGCTCGGCAAAGGTTTCAGGGCTGTCTTCACAGCCCAGACCGATGGTGGCGCAGGTCAGCGCCCAGAGGCCCATTGCGGTGCTCAAGGGGCGGGTTCCTCTTGCGTATCGAACGCGGCTGGAGAGACGATCTCGATCAGTTCAAGATCGTCGGAGTGACGTACCTCCCGGTGTTTAATGCCCGGCGGTTGCAGCACGCAGGAGCCTTCGCGCAGAACATGCTCGCCGGTTTCCTCATACTCAAAAACGACCCAGCCGCGCGTGACATAAACCATCTGAAAATCGAGGTCATGGCTGTGCCAGGTTGCCGGGCTTTCCATGCCGGGCACGGCGCGGATGACATGCGCGCCGAACTTGCCTTGCGTGGCCTCCGAGATGCCCAATTGACGGTACTCGAAGAATGGCCGCAGCCCCTGCCCTTCAAACGCGCCGCTATCCGCATGGGCGATGGTAAAGGACTGGTTTTTCCAGATTGTGCTCAACGCCCTGTCTCCATTTGGTTCAAAATACTCAAGTCCGACATCTGCCAGATACGCTCCGCGTCGTCCCTGTGCCGCGCTAAAGCGGGATGTTGTCGTGCTTCTTCCACGGGTTTTTCAGCTGTTTGCCCCTGAGCGAGGCAAAGGCGCGGCTGACGCGGCGGCGGGTGGAATGGGGCATGATCACCTCGTCGATGAAGCCTTTTTCGGCGGCCACGAACGGGTTGGCGAACCGGTCTTCATAGTCAGCGGTCCGGGTGGCGATCTTGTCGGCATCGCCCAGCTCGGAGCGATACAGGATTTCCACCGCGCCCTTTGCGCCCATCACCGCGATCTCAGCGGTGGGCCAGGCGTAGTTGAAATCACCGCGCAGGTGTTTGGAGGCCATCACGTCATAGGCCCCGCCATAGGCTTTGCGGGTGATGACCGTGACTTTCGGCACCGTGGCCTCGCCGTAGGCAAACAGCAATTTCGCGCCGTGCTTGATGACACCGCCATATTCCTGGCTTGTGCCCGGCAGGAAGCCCGGCACGTCGACCAGCGTCAGGATCGGGATTTCAAAGGCGTCGCAGAAACGCACGAACCGCGCGGCCTTGCGCGAGCTGTCAATGTCCAGACATCCCGCCAAGACGGTGGGTTGGTTGGCCACGACGCCGACGCTCTGGCCTTCCAGACGGATGAAGCCGGTCAGGATATTCTTTGCGAAATCTTCCTGTATTTCGAAGAAATCTCCCTCGTCGGCGAGCTTGTGGATCAGCTCTTTCATGTCATAGGGCGTGTTCGGATTGTCGGGGATCAGCGTGTCGAGCGACGCCTCTTGGCGCGCGACATCATCAAAGAACGGGCGCACCGGGGGCTTTTCTCGATTGTTCAGCGGCAGGAAGTCGACCAGACGGCGGACCTCGGCCAGCGCTTCGACGTCATTTTCAAACGCGCCATCAGCGACGGAGCTTTTCTTGGTGTGCGTCGAGGCCCCGCCAAGTTCCTCTGCGGTCACGACCTCGTTGGTCACGGTTTTGACCACGTCGGGGCCGGTGACGAACATGTAGGAGGTGTCTTTGACCATGAAGATAAAGTCGGTCATGGCGGGCGAATAGACCGCGCCGCCTGCGCATGGCCCCATGATCAGGCTGATCTGCGGCACGACGCCGGAGGCCATGATATTACGCTGAAACACTTCCGCGTAGCCTGCGAGGGAGGCCACCCCTTCTTGAATACGGGCACCGCCTGAGTCGTTGATGCCGATGATGGGCGCGCCGTTCTGGACGGCCATGTCCTGAATTTTGCAGATCTTCTGCGCGTGGGTTTCCGACAGCGAGCCGCCGAAGACGGTGAAATCCTGAGAGAACACATAGACCATACGGCCGTTGATCGTGCCCCAGCCGGTGATGACGCCGTCGCCGGGCGGGCGTTCGCCTTCCATGCCGAACTCCGTGCAGCGGTGGGCGACAAACATGTCGAATTCCTCGAAAGAGCCTTCATCGAGTAGCAGCTCGATCCGCTCGCGGGCGGTCAGCTTGCCTTTGGCGTGCTGCGCGTCAATGCGGCGCTGCCCGCCGCCCAGCCGCGCCACGTCCCGGCGCGCTTCGAGTTCTGCGAGAATGTCTTTCATGGAGGCCTCCCCCTTGGAGTTCTGCTCTGGAGTTGGCGCAATGTAGACAATTGCTGCGGTGCAACAAAGCGGAAAGCCGCAAATTTGCAAATTTATTGACCCACTTTCGCATCAAATTGCAAATCTGCAAATTCTGACCCCGCACATGCCCTGCGCGACGTGGCTCATGGACAATCCGTGAAATGGGTCTACACCCAAGGGATGGCCGACCGCATCCATACCCGATTTCTAGACCGCACCACCCCGCCCCATATCTTCACCCTGGTGCTGATGGCGGGCATGTCGGCGATGAGCATGAGCATTTTCCTGCCCTCGCTGCCTGCCATGACGCGCGAATTTGGAACGGATTACGCCGTGATGCAGCTGTCGGTGTCGGTCTATCTGGGCTGTACCGCCCTGTTGCAGGTGATGATCGGGCCTTTGTCAGACCGGTTCGGGAGGCGCTCTGTCACGCTGGTGTCGCTGGTTGTCTTCGTGCTGGCGACGGCGGGCTGTTATTTCTCGACCAGCGTCGAGATGTTTCTGGCGTTCCGGATGTTACAGGCCACGATTGCGGTGGGGATGGTGCTGAGCCGGGCCATCGTGCGCGACATGTACGGCCAAGAGGAATCGGCCTCGATGATTGGCTATGTGACCATGGGCATGTCGATTGTGCCGATGATCGCGCCCTCCATTGGCGGCGCTTTGGACACGGCTTTTGGCTGGCGGGCGACGTTCGTCTTTTTGATGCTCTTTGGCAGCGCGATGGCCTTGCTGTGCTGGGCGGATCAGGGCGAGACTGCCAAGACGCAAGGGGTCACCTTCCGCCAGCAGGTCACAGAATATCCCGAGCTGTTCAAATCGCCGCGCTTTTGGGGTTACGCCTTCGCCGCGGCCTTTTCCTCGGGCACGTTTTTCGCCTTTCTGGGCGGCGCGCCTTACGTGGCGACGGAGGTGTTCAACCAGCCTGTGGCGATGACCGGGTTCTTTCTGGGCGTGCCTGCGCTGGGCTATGCTTTGGGCAATTTCTTGTCGGGCAGATACTCCGTGCGCTACGGCATTGACCGGATGATCGTGGCGGGCAGCATTGTGCAGGTTGTGGGGCTGGGTCTGTCGCTGGTGGTCTCCTATCTGGGGTTCGGAAGCGCTTGGATGTTCTTTGGCTTTGTCACCTTTGTGGGGCTGGGCAACGGGCTGGTTCTACCCAACGCCAATGCGGGGCTTTTGTCAGTCCGGCCGCATCTGGCGGGGACGGCCAGCGGAATTGGCGGCGCGATCATGATTGGCGGCGGCGCGTTGCTGGCGGCCTTGGCTGGCGCGATGCTGGAAGGCGGCGACGGCAGCTTCCCGTTGCAGTGGATCATGTTTGTCAGCGCCATCATGGGCGGGCTGGCGATTCTTTATGTGCTGCGCCGCACCCGGCAATTGTCACGGAGCTGAGCCCCGCCCACGGCCCCGTTGCCAGATAAGTTTGCAAATTGTAGAAGCGCGATTAGCAAATTTGCAAAGGGGCCTGAGATGGCAGCACAGAAACTTTATGTCGGCGTCAAGCTGCGCGAGCTGCGCACCCGGCTTGGGCTGACCCAAAAGGCCTTTGCTGCCCGGCTGGGCGTGTCGCTGCCCTATCTCAACCAGATGGAGAACAACAACCGGCCTGTCTCGACCGGCGTGGTGTTGTCGATGGCGCAGGAATTTGACTTCGACATCACCGAGCTGCGCCCCGGGGAGGCCGAACGGATGGTCACCGACATGCGCGAGGCGTTGAGCGATCCGGTCTTTGACGACCAGACCCCGCCCTTGTCTGATTTGCAGCTGGCGGCGTCGAACGCGCCGGGCTTGGCGCATGCCTTTCTGAGCCTGCACCGGGCTTACCGGTACACCCATGAGCGGCTGGCCTCATTGGACGAGGCATTGGGGCGCGAGGACGCGGCGTTGCAGCCCAGCCCGTGGGAAGAGGTGCGCGACTTCTTTCATTATTGCGACAATTACATCGACGCGGTGGATCGCGCGGCGGAGCGTGTCTCGGCGCAGATGCGGGGCGACGTACTGCGCGCGGACGGTCTGAGCTTTGACGTGCAATTCGTTGATACGCCGAACCTTCGCCGCTTTGACGCGAGCAGTGCCACGTTGAGCCTGTCGGCCCATGCCTCGGCGCCGACCCAGCGGTTTCAGGTGCTGCATCAGCTTGCCCTGATCGCACATGACGACCTTTTGGACGCCACGCTGGATTTGGCGCGGTTTCAATCCGATGCAGCGCGCCAAATTGCCAAGATCGGGCTGGCCAATTACTTCGCCGGGGCCGCTTTGCTGCCCTACACGCGGTTTCTGGAGGCCGCGCAGGAGACGCGCCACGATCTGGAACGGCTGGCGGATATGTTTGGGGCCTCGATTGAGCAGGTGGCGCATAGGCTGTCGACCATGCAGCGCCCCGGCGCAAAGGGCGTGCCGTTTTTCTTTGTGCGGGTGGATCAGGCAGGGACGATCACCAAGAGGCATTCGGCCACGCGGTTGCAATTTGCCCGCTTTGGCGGCGCGTGTCCGTTGTGGAATGTGCATCAGGCTTTCGAGACGCCGGGGCGTTTCCTGCGGCAACTGGCCGAAACCCCGGATGGGGTGCGCTATATCTCACTGGCGCGGGACGTCTCGAAACCGGGGGGCAGCTTTGCCGCGCCAACGCGGCGGTTTGCCATTGGTCTGGGCTGCGAGATCAGCCATGCGGAGGCTTTGATCTACGCCGACGACCTGCTGCCCGCTAAGCCGCAGGCGTTTGAACCTATCGGGATTTCATGCCGCATCTGCGAGCGGGTCAACTGCCACCAACGTTCTGTCCCACCGCTGGAGAGCAAGCTGACGGTGGATCACAACCTGCGCGGCACCCTGCCCTACAAGGTCGGCGACTAACGCTGCTCTGTCTCCCAATTGGGATGCACCCATGGCTGCGCATTGTCTTTTGGCAGCGGATGTTTGCCCAGAATGTGGTCCGCGGCTTTCTCACCGACCATGATGGACGGCGCGTTGAGGTTGCCGTTGGTGATGCGGGGGAAGATGGAGCTGTCGGCGAGGCGCAGGTTGTCTATGCCAATGACGCGGGTTTCGGGATCGACCACGGCCATTTTGTCATCGGCGCGGCCCATGCGGGCGGTGCCGCAGGGGTGATAGGCGCTTTCGGCATGTTCG
Organism: uncultured Litoreibacter sp.; assembly: GCA_947494645.1. Taxonomy (GTDB): domain Bacteria; phylum Pseudomonadota; class Alphaproteobacteria; order Rhodobacterales; family Rhodobacteraceae; genus Litoreibacter. The sequence continues at coordinate 486,101 of CANLVO010000001.1, read as the reverse complement.
CGGATGAAGGCGTCGAGCGCGTCGTCAGATTGCACCTCTGCCCCGGGTTGGATTTCGTGCTTGGAATATGGCGCGAAGGCCTCTTGCCCGAAAATCTCGCGGGTCAGGCGGATGCAGGTGCGGAAATCCTCCCAATCCTCGGGGTGGGACATGTAGTTGAACTCGATCTTGGGCGCGGCATTGGGGTCTGCGCTGTTCAGCGTCACTTGCCCGCGCGACTTGGACCGCATGGGGCCCACATGGGCCTGATAGCCGTGGCCCTCTGCCGCCGCCTGGCCGTCATAGCGCACGGCGATGGGCAGGAAGTGGAACTGGATATCAGGGTAGCGGACGCCCGGTTTGGAGCGGATGAAGCCGCCGCTTTCGAACTGATTGGACGCGCCGAGGCCCAGCTTGGCCAGCAGCCATTGCGTGCCGACAAAGCCCTTCATCGGGATGTTCCAGTATTTATACAGGCTGACGGGTTTGGACGCGGCCATCTGCAGGTAAAGCTCCAGATGGTCTTGCAGGTTCTGACCCACGCCGGGGCGGTCGGCGACGACCTCAATACCGTGCTGCTGCAGATGCGCGGCGGGGCCAATGCCGGACAGCATCAACAGCTTGGGAGAGTTGATGGAGGAGGCCGAAATGATCACCTCGCGGTTGGCGCGGATGGTCTCAATCTGGCCTTTTCTTTCAACCTCGACGCCAGTGGCGCGGCCCTCTTCGATGGTCACCTTGCGGGCGAAGGCATTGATCAGGTTGCAGTTTTCATGCTTTAGCGCGGGGCGCATATAGGCGTTGGCGGCGGACCAGCGGCGGCCCTTCTTGATCGTCGCATCAAAGGGGCCGACGCCTTCTTGCTGCTGGCCGTTATAGTCGGGCGTCATCTGGTAGCCGGCTTGCACGCCTGCGTCGATGAAGGCTTGGGTCAGCGGGTTGCGTCCCGGCCCGCGAGAGACATGCAGCGGGCCGTCCTTGCCGCGCCATTCGGGGTCGCCACCGCGACCGCCGCTGTCCCAGTTTTCCATGCGTTTGTAATAGGGCAGCACGTCGGCATAGGACCACCCGTCCGCGCCTTGTTCGGCCCAATGGTCAAAGTCGCCCGCGTGGCCGCGCACATAAACCATGCCGTTGATCGAGCTGGAGCCACCGATCACCTTGCCGCGCGGGGTAACGAGGCGGCGGTTGTTGAGGTTGGGCTCGGGCTCCGTGCTGTAGCCCCAATCGTAGCGGGCCATGTTCATCGGATAGCTGAGCGCGCCGGGCATCTGGATGAACGGCCCGATATCGGAGCCGCCATGCTCGATGACGAGGACGGACTGGCCCGCCTCTGCCAAGCGGTAGGCAATGGCGCAGCCTGCGGAGCCCGCGCCGACGATAACGTAATCGGCCTGCATCTAGAACGGAGCCTCGACGGGTGTCATGGCGACGTAAACGGATTTGACCTGGCTGTAATGCTTGATCGCTTCTTTCGAGTTTTCACGCCCGACGCCGGAGGCTTTGACGCCGCCGAAGGGGGCCTCGACCGGGGCGAGGTTGTAGGTGTTGATATAACATGTCCCTGCCTCGAACGCGGCGGAGACGCGGTGCGCGCGGGTCAGATCAGCGGTGAAGACGCCTGCGGCGAGGCCGAACTCCGTCTCATTGGCGCGGGCGACGGCTTCTTCTTCGGTCTCAAAATCGAGGACCGAGAGGACGGGGCCGAAGATTTCTTCCCGCGCGATGGTCATGTCATCGGTGACGTCGGCAAAGATCGTGGGCTCGATGAAGTAGCCCTCCCGGTCGGCGAGCTTGCCGCCGGTGATCAGCTTTGCGCCTTCCTGCACGCCCTTGTCGATATAGCCCAGCACGATGTTCATCTGGTTGGCAGAGACCATGGGGCCGAAATTCGTGGCCTCGTCCATCGGATCGCCGAGGGTGGCGCTTTCGGTACGCTCCTTGAGGCGTTTGAGGAATTCCTTCTTGATGCCTTTTTGCACGAAGACCCGCGTGCCGTTGGAGCAGACCTGACCGGAAGAATAGAAATTGCCGAGGATCGCGCCGGAGACGGCGTCTTCGATATCGGCGTCATCGAAGATGATGATGGGGGACTTGCCACCAAGCTCCATCGTGACGTGCTTCATGCCCTCGGCGGCGGCGGCGTAGACCTTGCGGCCCGTGGGCACGGAGCCGGTGAGGGACACCTTGGCCACACGCGGGTCCGTGACCAAAGCGGCACCAACATCGCCGTAGCCTTGCACCACGTTATAGACGCCTGCGGGGACGCCCGCCTCGTGCAGGATCTCGGCGACCTTGAGGGCGCAGAGGGGTGTGGTCTCCGACGGTTTGAAGATCATTGCGTTGCCGCAAGCCAGCGCGGGGGCGCCTTTCCAGCAGGCGATCTGGGTGGGGTAGTTCCATGCGCCAATGCCCACGCAAACACCGAGCGGTTCGCGGACGGTGTAGACCCAATCCTGGCCGAGCTGGATATGCTCGCCTGTCAGGCTGCCTGCCAGCCCGCCGAAATATTCCAGAGCCTCGCGGCCGGAGGTGGCGTCGACATACAGCGTCTCGGACATGGGCTTGCCGGTGTCGAGGGTTTCAAGTTCTGACAGCTCGCGGTTGCGGTCTTCGATGATGAGCGCGGCGCGGCGCAGGATGCGGCCCCGCTCTGTGCCGGTCATGGCGGCCCAGATTTTCTGCCCCTTCTGGGCGGAGGCCAGCGCCTGTTCGATGACCGCGGGCGTGGCGGCATGCAGCTTGGCGACGGGCTTTCCGGTGGCGGGGTAGATGCAGGTGATCTCTGCGCCGTCGGTATCCTCGACATAGGCGCCGTCGATGAAATGGCTGGCGGTGGGTTGCGCGCGCATGGGGGCTCTCCTGCAATAATTTGCCTCGTATTAGCAGAAATGCATCAACGCAGCAAGAAAACTTGTATGCTCATTCAAGTTTTGCGCCGGGCGCCCGGACGTGCCATGTTGGCGCCATGTCGCGCATCCGAGATATCCGCAATGAAGAGCTGACCGCCGCCGCCATACGGGCCGTGCACCGCCATGGCTACGCGCAGGTGACGATGAATGACATTGCGCTGGAGGCGAAGGCCTCTGCCGCCTCGATCAACTACTATTTCGGCAGCAAAGAGAAGCTGATGGAAGCCACGATGCGCAGGCTTCTGGGCGAGCTGCGCCATGCCACGATAGAGCGGCTGCACCGCGCCGAGACGCCGCGTGACCGGCTGAGCGGGCTGGTTGCCGCCAATTTCGACGACCGCCTGTTTGCGCCAGCGCAATGCTCGCTTTGGGTGCAATTCTGGTCAAACGCCCCCTACTCCGCCACGCTTGCCCGGCTGCACCGTATCAACCGGGGTCGGGTGCAAAGCCATCTGCATGCAGAACTGCGTCAGCTGGTGCCCGCGACAGAGGTGCGCAGCGTCACTGCCATGTTGCAGGCCTATATGGACGGTGTCTGGCTGGAAGCCGCGCAATCGGGTCTGTGCGACGCCGGGGCCGCACGGCGGGAGGCGCTGGTCGTGCTGGACCGTCTGCTGGCCTGACGCCGCGCCCGATGTTCAAGGATCAGGTTTTCGGATAGGCTTGGGTCATGTTGAAGTTTGACGAGGCCACGACCGCGCTGCTTGAGATTGCCTATCAAGGGGGCGATGTCTCGAGACGCAGGCGCATGGCGTTTGACGCTTTGCATCTGGCCCAAGGGGACCGGGTGGTTGATGTCGGATGCGGGAACGGGTTGCTGACAGAGGAGCTTGCCCGCGCTGTTGGGCCCGACGGCCACGTGACTGGCATTGACCCGAGTGAGGACATGCGGGGGCCCGCGAAAGATCGCTGCGCGGCCTTTGCCAATACGGTGATCAAGGACGGGCTTGCCGACGCCCTGCCCTTGCAGGATGGCGCCGCTGACAAACTCGCCGCTGTGCAGGTGCTGGAGTATCTTTCAGATATCCCCGCCGCCATTCGGGAGGCGCACCGCGTTCTGCGGCGGGGCGGTCGGTTTGTGGCCGTGGATACCGGGTGCAAGACGTTGGACTGGTTTTCGGACAATCCCGACCGGATGCAGGCCGTGCTGGCCGCTTGGGATCACCATTATATAGAGCCGCGCGTGGCCGCCCTTTGGCCGAAGCTAACGCAGGATTGCGGGTTTACTGCGATCGAGGTCGCGCCGTTCACCTTTTGCGATGTCACCCTCAGGCCTGATGGCATCGCCTTTATGCTGATGCATCTGATGTCGCGTTATGCCGCCGAGAACGGGCATATGACCGAGGCGGACACGCAGGCGTGGTTTGACGAACAGGTGGAGCTTGCCCAGCAGGGACGGTTCTTTTTCTCGCTCACCTATTACTGCATGAGCGCGGTCAAGCCGTGATCGGGGGGCTGTGAATAACTGGTCTCGGAAACTTCATCAAACCCCAACATCTCTGTTACAAAACTGTCGGTTTCGACCCCTAGCGTTTGGACCAGTCAGGACCCGCGTCGGGTTCCCAGCAGGAGTCGGAAAATGTCCCAAATTAACTATGATGAACTGTCCTTCGATGATGAAGACGAGATGAAATACCCTCGCGCCCATCGGCAGGAATTTGACGATGTGGTGGACCGCGCGATCTCGCGGCGCGGGTTTCTGGGCGGTGCACTGGCCTTTGGCTCTGGCGCGGCTGTGATGGGAACCGGGCTTTTGTCAGGTACATCGGCGCAGGCGCAACAGGCGTCGCGCTTTGCCTTCGAGCAACTTGCGCCGCAGACCGACGGGACCGTGCATGTGCCCGGTGGGTATGAGTGGGACGTGCTGGTGCGCTGGGGCGATCCGCTGTTCTCGGACGCGCCTGCGTTTGACGCGTCCACTGGCATCCCGACCGCAGGCTCAGACCGCGTGTTTGGCGAGAATACCGACGGGATGGAGCTGTTTCTGGTGGGCGACACCGAGTTGCTTGTGGTCAATTCGGAGTATGTAAACGGCAAGATCAACCTGCCACCAGATCAGGAAGGCCAGCCCGCCTCTGCCGATGATGTGACGCGGTTGCAGAATTTTCAGGGCGTGACCGTCATGGAAGTGGCCGAGGGCGACGATGGCTGGGAGGTTGTCGTGGACAGCCCCTACAACCGCCGTATTCACCACCGCACACCGATGCAGATTGAAGGTCCTGCGGCAGGCCATGATCTGCTGAAGACCAGCGCGGATCCGAGCGGCACCGCCTCGCTTGGCACGTTCAACAATTGCGGCTCCGGCCGGACGCCGTGGGGGACATATCTGACCTGCGAAGAGAATTTCAACGGCTATTTCGGCACCACCGCCGATTTGTCGCTGGACGAGACCACCGCCGCTGGCTTTTCGCGCTACGGCGTGAGCATGGAGGTCGACCCGGGGCGCTATAACTACCACGGGTTTGACCCGCGCTTTGATCTGTCGAAAGAGCCAAACGAGCCGCACCGGGCGGGATATATTGTCGAGATTGACCCGGCAGACCCGGCCTCGACCCCGATCAAGCGCACCGCGCTGGGGCGGTTCAAGCACGAGAACGCGGCCTCTGTCGTGGCACCTGACGGGCGTGTGGTTGTCTATATGGGCGATGATGAGCGCGGCGAGTACATGTATAAATGGGTCAGCCGCGACACGTACACGCCGGGCGGGGACACCTCGACCCTGCTGAGCGAGGGGCAGCTGTTTGTCGCCAAGTTCAATGACGACATGACCGGGACGTGGATCGCGCTGACGCCCGAAGACACCGGCATGTCAGAGGCGGAGATCGCGGTTTTCACCCGCATCGCGGCCACCGAGGTGAGCGCCACCACCATGGACCGGCCCGAGTGGATTGCCGTGAACCCGACCGCCGCAGAGGCCTATTGCTGCCTGACGAACAACTCGCGGCGGGGCGACAAGAACGAGGATGGCTCGATCAAGACCAACGCGGCGGGCGAGCCGATGGTGGTCAACGCCCCGAACCCGCGCGAGATCAACCGGTATGGTCAGATCGTGCGGTGGCGGCCTCATAATGGCGACCACGCGGCCGCGACCTTTGAGTGGGACCTCTACGTGATGGCGGGCAACCCAACCGTTTACAGCGAGGGGCTCTATGCAGGGACGGCCAACATCAACGCGGGCAACCTGTTCAACTCGCCTGACGGGATGCAGTTCGACAGCTCCGGGTTGGTCTGGATCCAGACGGATGGCAATGACGACAACGAGGGCGACTTCCTCGGAATGGGCAACAACCAGATGCTGGCGGGCGACCCGGTGACGGGCGAAATTCGTCGGTTCATGACAGGCCCCAATGGCTCGGAGGTCACAGGCCTGACGTGGTCGGCGGACAAACGCACCATGTTTGTCGGCATCCAACACCCGGCCGCACCTTTCCCCGACGGTGAAGGGGCCCTCCCCCGGTCCTCCATCGTGACGGTGAAGCGCACGGATAACGCTTTGGTCGGATAGGTTGGACCCCCGGTCTCAGGCGCTTCCCCCGGGCGCCTGAGACCCTCAGACCCCGCGACCACAATTCACAAGCGCGCATTTCGTGGGCGTTTTGTGTGTTCGGAAAGCGGGCATCGCCCCCAAGTTCTGCGCAATAATTAGGCAAATTATTTTACTGCAGGTGAACAGGGCATTAATCCCTCGCCATTTTCCGCGCCGCAGCATGGTCTACAGAGGCTCGAATGAGTCGAGCGTCACGCGGCGGGCCATCCTGACAGATAAACCCCGCCACGCGACTACAACATCACTGTTGCGGGTCCTGCCTATTTGGTTGGTCCACCGTTGAAAAGGGGCACGTGTGTCTTCTCGACGACCCGCGACGTTAACGGGGACACATGACCTATGAAAATGAAAACTTCTGCTCTGGCGATGGCTGTTATGCTCGGCACCACCGCGATTGCCGCCGCCGAATGCGCCGACCCGATCAAAGTGGGCGTTCTGCACTCCCTCTCGGGCACCATGGCGATTTCGGAGACGACGCTGAAAGACACCATGGAGCTGCTGATTGAAAACCAGAACGCCGCGGGCGGTCTGTTGGATTGCCAGATCGAGGCTGTTGTTGTTGACCCGGCCTCTGACTGGCCGCTCTTTGCTGAGAAAGCGCGCGAGCTTCTGACCGTCAACGAGGTCGACGTGATCTTTGGCAGCTGGACATCTGTGAGCCGCAAATCCGCGCTGCCGGTCCTGGAAGAGCTGAACGGGCTGATGTTCTACCCGGTGCAATATGAGGGCGAGGAAAGCTCGCGCAACGTGTTCTACACTGGTGCCGCGCCGAACCAGCAGGCGATCCCTGCGACGGATTACTTCCTTGAAGAGCTTGGCGTTGAAAAGTTTGCGCTTCTGGGCACCGACTACGTCTACCCGCGCACGACCAACAACATTCTGGAATCCTACCTGATCGACAAGGGCATCGCGAAGGAAGACATCTTCGTGAACTACACGCCCTTTGGTCATTCCGATTGGGCCACCATCGTGGCTGACGTCGTGGCGCTGGGCGCGGATGGCAAGCAGGTGGGCGTGATCTCGACCATCAACGGGGACGCCAATATCGGCTTCTACAAAGAGCTCGCCGCCGCTGGCGTGTCGGCGGATGACATTCCGGTCGTCGCGTTCTCCGTAGGTGAGGAAGAGTTGTCGGGCCTCGATACATCCGATCTGGTCGGCCATCTTGCGGCGTGGAACTACTTCCAATCCGCCGAATCCGAGGCCAATGACGCGTGGGTCGCCGCATGGAAAGCAAAGATGGGCGAAGACCGCGTGACCAATGACCCGATGGAGGCGCATTACATCGGCTTCAACATGTGGGTGAACGCGGTCAAGGACGCAGGCACCACTGACGTGGACGCGGTACGGGAGGCCATGTATGGCCAGGAATTCCCGAACCTGACAGGCGGCACCGCCGTGATGTTGCCAAACCACCATCTGGCCAAGCCAGTGCTGATCGGCGAGATCACCGCTGAGGGTCAGTTCGACATTGTCAGCCAGACGGCTGAGGTGCCCGGCGATGCGTGGACGGACTTCCTGCCCGACTCGGCCATCCTGACCTCCGACTGGAAGGGACTGGGCTGCGGGATGTACAACACGCAGACCGAGACCTGCGTTCAGTTGACCTCCAACTACTAAGCCAATGATCCGGGGGCGCGTGCGAAACTGCATGCGCCCTTGGTGCTTTCTGAGCTCGCTCCCACTCTAGAGATCGGCACGTTTTCCTATGCTGCGACTGCTTTCACTGGCCGTGTCTTTCTGGCTGTTTCTCTGCACCGCCCTGCAGGCCCAATCGCTACAAGATATCCTGCAGACACATGCAGATGAGGTGCAAAAGCCCTCGCGCAACAGTGTCGGGGTGGTTCTGGACGATCTGGTGGCCAGCGGACTGCCGCAGGTGGTGCCCTTCCTTGAGGGCTGGCGGGACCGCGAGATCGTGCAGCGCAGCCCGGACGGGCAGTTTTTCCGACTGATCGAAGAGGGTGACGTCGCACGTCTGGAAGATCTCGACAGCGGCGAGATGATCGAAGCGGATGCCGGTGCATTCAAAGACCTGCGCCCCAATGGCGGCGTGCGGCGTGCGATCGGCAACGCCTTGGTGCAATTCCAACTTTCTGACCCCGATATCGCCAAACGCCGCGCGGCGGTGGATGCCATCGCGCGGAGCATGGATGTGAGCCAGCTTGGGCCGTTGCAGGCCTCTGTCGAGGGGGAGACTGATGCGGAGCTGTTGAAAAAGAAGCAGCGGCTAGCGGGTATGCTGGTTGCAACGTTTGGCGAGACACCCGAGGCGCGCATAGAGGCCATTGACGCGCTGTCGGGTGATCTGTCGGTGGATGTGCGTGCCGTGCTGAACACCGTGCTGGCCACGACAACGAAGGTCGGCGTGGCGATACCCGAAGGCGTCAATCTGGCGGAGACGCTTGAGGTGGGCGCTGATCTGAGCGCCGACGAGGCTTACGCGCGGCTGGTTGAGGCGGAGCTTGCGCCCGCCCCCGTGACGCCCGCGCAAATCCGCGCGGCGCTTGTCGCCAATATCGAAGGCGACACCGTGGGCGGGGTTGCTGTCTCGGCGCTGGGCAGCGACGTTGCGCGGGCGCAGGCCTATGACCGTCTGGCCGCAACTGGCAGCGTGGCTGCGCGCGTGCCAGACGCCAACAAGGCGGAGGCCGTGGCAGACCATGTGTTCTATCTGGAATATGCCGAGCCTGACCCTGCGATCACCGACGCCGCCCGCGAAGCCCTGAACGACATTGAGAGCCGCGTTGCGTTGAGCCAGACGGTTGATCTGGGGCTTGATGCGCTGTCGCTGGCCTCAATTTATTTCCTGGCGGCCATCGGGCTTGCGATCACCTTTGGCGTCATGGGCGTCATCAACATGGCGCATGGCGAGTTCATCATGATGGGCGCCTATACCGGCTTTGTCGTGCAGCAATTCGTGCCTGATTACACCCTGTCGATCATCATCGCCCTGCCCTTGGCCTTTGCGGTGACCTTCGGGGCCGGGGTCGCGATGGAGCGGCTGGTGATCCGCCATCTTTATCACCGCCCACTTGAGACATTGCTCGCAACATTCGGGATATCGATTGCCCTTCAGCAGCTGGCCAAGAACATCTTTGGCACGCAGGCCCGCCCCCTGACCTCGCCGGAGTGGTTGGACGGGGCGCTGGTGTTCAACGACGTAATTGCCATCAGCTACATCCGTATCGCGATCTTCGTGCTGGCGGTGCTGTTTCTGATCCTGATCCTGTTCGTGCTCAAGCGCACGCGGCTGGGGCTGGAGGTGCGCGCTGTCACTCAGAACCCAGGCATGGCGGCCTCTATGGGGATCAACCCGGACCGCATCAACATGCTGACCTTTGGGCTGGGGTCTGGCATTGCGGGCATCGCTGGCGTGGCCATCGGGCTTTACGCCAAGGTGACCTCTGAGATGGGGGCGGATTACATCGTGCAAAGCTTCATGACCGTCGTGGTGGGCGGCGTGGGCAATGTCTGGGGCACGCTGGCGGGCGCCTCGCTGATCGGCTTCCTTCAAAAAGGGATCGAGTGGCTGAACCCGTCCAACACCTTGGCGGCGCAGACCTACATGATCCTGTTCATCATCCTCTTCATTCAATTCCGACCCAAGGGCATCGTCGCCCTCAAGGGTCGCGCGGCGGCGGACTAAGTTATGCGAAACTCTTTTCTGGCCCAGAACCCCTCCATGCTGTGGTTCATCGCCTTGTTGGCCGTCTTTACCATAGCAGTCACGTTGTTGTCCGAGGTGACCGGGGTCGGTTTGATCTCTACCTCATTCGTCAAGACCTTGGGCAAGACGTTGTGCCTGTGCCTTGTGGCCATCGCGATGGACGTGGTCTGGGGCTATTGCGGCATTCTGAGCCTCGGGCATTTCGCATTTTTCGGGATTGGCGGCTATGCGATCGGCATGTGGCTGATGTATGCGCGGACCGAGGGAATTGTGCTCGACAGCCTTGCGGGTCAGCCCATTCCGCCCACGCCCGCCGAGATATCGGACGCCATTGGCAACCAGATTTTCGGCGTGGTTGGCAGCTCGGAGTTTCCGATGATCTGGGCCTTTGCTGACAACCTGTTTGTGCAACTGGTGATGGTGGTGCTGGTGCCGGGGCTGTTGGCGCTGGTCTTCGGGTGGCTGGCCTTTCGCAGCCGCGTGACAGGGGTTTACCTGTCGATCCTGACCCAAGCGATGACCTTGGCCCTTGCGCTGTACCTGTTTCAGAATGACAGCGGGCTGCGCGGCAATAACGGGCTTTCGGGGCTGCAGAATATCCCGGGCTTTGAAGAGACCTCGCAGGCGACGATCTCGATCCTGTTCTTTCTGGCCTCCGCCGTGGCTCTGGCCGCGGGCTACGTGTTCTTCGCGTGGATCGTGTCGGGCAAGATGGGCAGCGTCGTCAAAGGGATCCGCGACAACGAGGCCCGGGTCCGGTTTCTGGGCTACCACGTGGAAAGCTACAAGCTGTTCATCTTCACCACCACCGCCGTGGTCGCGGGCATTGCCGGGGCTCTTTATTACCCGCAGGCGGGGATCATCAACCCGGGGGAGATCGCGCCGATTGCCTCGATTTATCTGGCCGTCTGGGTGGCGATTGGCGGGCGCGGCAGGCTTTATGGCGCGGTGATTGGCGCGACCTTCGTGTCCCTTCTTTCAAGCTGGTTTACCGGCGGCGGTGCGCCCGACATCAACCTCGGGTTCTACACCGTGCAATGGACCGATTGGTGGCTGGTGCTTCTGGGGCTGTCTTTCGTCGTGGTGACGCTGTTCTTCCCGAAAGGCATCGGCGGGGCGTTTGACTATCTGGTGAGGAAGCCATCGTGAGCATGCTTTTGGAGGTGAACGGGGTGTCCGTCACGTTTGACGGGTTTCGCGCCATCAACAACCTGTCGATCAATTTTGCCGAAGCCGAGCTGCGGGCCATTATCGGGCCGAACGGCGCGGGCAAGACGACCTTCATGGATATCGTCACCGGCAAGACCAAGCCTGACGAGGGTCAGGTAATCTGGGGCGACAAGAACACCTCTTTGCTGGGGCTGTCGGAAAGCGAGATCGCCCGCAAAGGGATCGGCCGAAAGTTTCAAAAGCCCTCCGTGTTTGAGGCGCAGACCGTGCGCCAGAACCTTGCCATGGCGCTGAAGACCCCGCGCGGGCCGTTTGCCGTGCTCATGCACAAGAAGACCAAACCGAACGCGCAGCGGATCGAGGCCGTGGCGGAGCAGATTGGCCTGCAAGACAGCCTGACCCGAAACGCCGGAGAGCTGAGCCATGGGCAAAAGCAATGGCTGGAGATCGGGATGCTGCTGGCGCAAGAGCCGCGTCTGATGCTGGTGGACGAGCCCGCCGCCGGGATGACGCCGGAGGAGCGGGAAAAAACCACCGACATTCTGAAGGAGGCCGCCAAGACCCGGGCCGTCGTCGTGGTGGAGCATGACATGGAGTTTGTCCGTCGGCTCGATTGCAAGGTGACGGTGCTGCATGAAGGCGCGGTATTGGCGGAGGGTAGTCTGGATCATGTGACGTCTAACCAGACGGTGATCGACGTCTATCTGGGGCGGTCGCATGCTTGAGGCCCGCAACGTCACGCTCGCCTATGGCCAGAGCCAAATCCTGTTTGACGTCTCGCTTGACGCGGCGGTCGGGCAAATCACGGCGGTGATGGGCAATAACGGGGTCGGCAAGACCAGCCTGTTGAAAGCCATCTCGGGACGGCATCCATTGGCCGGTGGGACGGTTTCGGTGGGCGGCGACGCGGTCGGTCTGACCTCGGCATTTCATGCCGCGCGCGCGGGCATCGCCTATGTGCCACAGGGCCGCGAGGTCTTCCCGATGATGAGCGTGTTGGAAAACCTTGAGACCGGCTTCGCCTGCCTGCCGACATCCGAGCATGCCATCCCGGACTATGTGTTCGACCTGTTTCCCGTCCTGAAGGACATGCAATCGCGGCGCGGGGGCGATCTGTCCGGTGGGCAGCAGCAGCAACTGGCCATTGCCCGGGCGCTGATCACCCAGCCCAAAGTCCTGCTTCTGGACGAGCCGACCGAGGGCATTCAACCCAATGTCATCCAGCAGATCGGAGACGCGCTTGAGACGCTGCGCGCGCAGGGCAAGATGGCGATCATTCTGGTGGAGCAGAACGCCGATTTCGCTTTCCGCATCGCCGACGCCTTCACCGTCATGGAGCAAGGCCGCGTCAAACGACGCGCCACCAAGCCAGATTACACCAAAGACGCTTTGATGGCGGATCTGGCGCTGTAGCGTCGGGTCTTGTTTCAAAGGCGTGGGAGCGCCGCTTTTCGATCCCCCTTGGCTGATGTAAACAGAGCTTCATTGATGTTCACACGGACGGGGGGACCATTGTCATGCACAGACGTGAGGTTCTGTTGGGTGGAGGGGCGCTCGGAATGTCGGGACTGTTTGGGACGGCCGCACAGAGTGGCTCAGGATATTTCGTCCCGCCGGAAGAAGCGCCGCATCAGCGCACGTTCATGCAGTGGCCGGTCAGTCGGAAAGTGCATCCTGACCCCGTGTTTCTGGACATGACGCAGCAGACCATTGCCGACATCGCCAATACCATTTCAGACTTTGAGCCCGTCACGATGTTGGCCGATGGAAATGAGCATGCGAAGGCACGGTCTAAGCTGTCAGACGCGGTAGAGCTGTGGGATATTCCGACCGAGGACCTGTGGTGCCGCGACGCGGGCCCGATCTTCGTTGTGAATGGCCAAGGCGGCTTGGCGGTAAGCCATATTCAGTTCAACGGCTGGGGCGAGAAGCAGGTGAACCGGCGCGACAGCCAGATCGCAGGCCGCGTCGCGGACCGGCTTGGGCTGCCGCTTTTGCCGACTGGTTTGCAGGGTGAGGCCGGGGGCGTGGAGCAGGATGGGCATGGCCTGCTGATCGCTCATGAAAGCAGTTGGGTGAATGACAACCGCAACCCGGGATTGTCGCGCGACGAGATCGAACGACGTTTGCTACAAGCCTATGGCGCAGACCGGATGATCTGGTCTGATGGCGTTTGGGGCGAGGACATCACCGACTATCACATCGACAGCCTTGCGCGCTGCACCGGGCCGGGGCGGTTTCTGATCAACCTGCCAGATGCGCCTGATATGAGTGACCCGTTTCATCTGGCCGCGCTCGAGACCCATGACATTCTGGTCGCCAAGGGGCTTGAGGTTGAGGTCATCCCGGAGCCTCACCGCCGACGCATCCGCAGCATCGACTTTGTCGCGTCATACGCCAATTACTACGTTTGCAACGGTGGCGTGATCGCGGCGCAGTTTGGTGATCCGGAAACGGACCAAGTCGCGGTGGACGCTCTGGCCCGCCATTATCCGGGTCGCGATATCATTGCGCTGAACGTTGACCCGTTGGGAGAGATGGGCGGCGGCATCCATTGCGCAACCCAACAGATGCCAGCGGTCTGACTTAGGTTTCGCGTCGCGCTGACGGCATTCGACGGCCGTGCCAACAGGGCAACCCGGCAGCCTTGGACGGCTTCGGCGTAGACCTACTCCCCTCTCGGGAAACGTTGGTTTTCTTCCAGCACGTTGAGGTCCATGTGGTTGCGCATGTAGCGCTCGGACGCTTTTTGCAATGGCTGGTAGTCCCACGGAAAATAGCCGCCTTTGCGCAGGGCCTCGTAGACGACCCATCGGCCAGCCTGCGAGTGGCGGACATCTGCATCAAACCGCGCCAGATCCCAGCGGGCATCTGCTTTGGCAGAGAGCGAATTGAACGTGCCGGCATGTGCGGGATCATTGGCCAGATTGGTCAGCTCATGGGGGTCAGCCTCCATGTCGAACAGCTGATCGGGGTCTAGCGCGCAGCGGTTGAACTTCCATTTACCATAGCGCAACGACACCAGCGGCGCGTAGGAGCCTTCGGCGGCGTATTCCATCGCCACCGGCGTGTCACGCGCCCCGCCCTGGCCCAAGGGCACAATGCTTTCGCCATCGGTCCAGTCCATCACCTCTGACATGTCCACGCCCGCCAGATCGCACAGGGTCGGGCAGACGTCGATATTGGAAACCGGGGTCGTGACGAGGCCGGGCTCCATATCCGGGGCGCTGATCATCAGCGGCACGCGGGCGGAGCCGTCATAAAAGGACATTTTGAACCACAGACCGCGCTCGCCCAGCATGTCGCCGTGATCGGACACGAACAGGATCGTGGCCTCCTGGCGGGTGTCCTCCAGCGTCTGCAACACCTCGCCCACCTTGTCGTCGAGATAGGAGATATTGGCGAAATAGGCCTGCCGCGCGCGGCGGACATGGTCATCCGTGATGTTGAAATTGTCGCGGTCATTGGCGTCGAGAATACGCTGGGAATGGGCGTCTTGCTCGGCATAGGGGATCGGGCCGACCTCAGGCATCAGGTGGTCGCAGTCCTCGTAGAGATCCCAGAATTTCTTGCGCGCCACGTATGGGTCATGCGGATGGGTAAAGCTGACCGTCAGGCACCAAGGCCGCTCATCATGGCCACGCGACAGATCATAGAGCTTGCGGGTCGCGTGGTAGGCCACCTCGTCATCATATTCCATCTGGTTGGTGATTTCCGCCACGCCCGCACCCGTGACCGACCCCATGTTGTGATACCACCAGTCGATCCGCTCGCCGGGCTTGCGATAATCCGGCGTCCAGCCAAAATCAGGGGGGTAGATGTCGGTGGTCAAACGCTCCTCGAACCCGTGCAGCTGGTCGGGGCCCACAAAATGCATCTTGCCCGACAGGCAGGTCTGATAGCCCGCGCGGCGCAGGTGATGCGCATAGGTCGGGATGGCGGAGGAGAACTCGGCTGCATTGTCATAGACCCCGGTGCGCGAGGGCAATTGCCCGGACATGAAGCTGGCGCGGCCCGGCGCGCAAAGCGGCGACGCGGTGTAGGCGTTTTGAAACCGGGTTGAGCGGGCGGCGAGCTTTTTGAGATTTGGCGCATGCAGCCAATCCGCAGGGCCGTCAGGAAACAGCGTGCCGTTCAGCTGGTCGACCATGATGATCAATATGTTGGACTGGCCGGAGTTTGACATAGGGGCACCTTGGTTCAGAGTTCTTCCGTGTCGCTTATACCTTCGTCGCAGGCGGCGCAGGTGTCGTGGCGCGGCGTTTGAGCACGTGTTCGCGCCACGTCATGAAGCTGACGGCGGCGACGATCAACAGCCCGCCCAGCACCACGTAAATATCAACCGGCTCGTTGAAGGCCAGCCACCCCAGAAGCACCGCCCAGACCAGTTGTAGGAAATACACCGGCTGAGTGACCGTCAAGGGGGCGCAGGCGAAGGCCAGCGTCATGGTATAATGCCCGCCTGTCGCCAATATGGCGAGAACGAACATCCAGCCGATCTGCGCCCATGTGGGCGGCACCCAGACGGCCCATGCCATGGGTGCCAGCCCAATGGTGACGGTGACCGACAGCATGAACACCACCACGGACGGCGACACCTCGTCGGCGGTGATTTTGGCGCTGAGGTAAGAACCCGCAAAGAGCACGGCGGCAAAGAGCATGGCCACATGGCCGGAGTTCAGCTCCCGAAAGCCGGGGCGCAGGATGATCATCGCGCCGATGAGCGCCGCTACAATCGCGAGGATGCGGCGAAAGGCCAGCTTCTCACCCAGAAATACGGCGGCGGCGATGGTGACATAGACCGGGTTGAGGTAATTCATGGAGGTGACTTCCGCGATGGAAATGCGCGTCATTGCATAGAACCAAAGCGTCACCCCCAGCGAATGCACCACGCCGCGAAACGCGAAGACCTTGTAGATGCGCGGCGTCAGTTTCGCCGCCCGCATGGCCGGTAGCATCGGGATCAGGAAAACCAGGCCAAGAAGGTAGCGCAGGAAGGCCGCTTCGGCCGCTGGCAGCCCGTCGCCCACATATTTGACCACGGCCGTGACCGCCACAAACAGCGCACCGGTGATGAGCATCCAGAAGACGCCAAGGACCGGGTTTTGTTTATGCGCATCCATGGGGGCATTCAGACAGCGCGCGGCCTGCGGCTGCAAGCGCAATCGCGGTCAGTGCCGCAAAAGCAACGCCAGCGCGATGGCCCACATCGTCAGGCCAATCACCGTATCAAGCACCCGCCAAGCCGAGGGCCGGGCAAAGACCGGGGCCACCAGCCGGGCACCGTAGCCAAGCAGAAAGAAGAAGCTCGCTGCGGCCAGAATGGCGCCTGCCCCGAACGATCCGCGCGCCTCGCCATATTGCGCCGACAACGCGCCGAGCAGCACCACGGTGTCCAAAATGGCGTGCGGGTTCAGCCAGGTGAAGGCAAGGCAGGCCAGTATGGTGGCCTTCAGGCTTGTCTCTGCCGCGCCGTCTGCCTGCAACCCGGCGCTGCCCTGCCAGGCAGAGCGGAAACAGAACGCGCCGTAGACAAACAAGAACAGCGCCCCGCCCCACAGCATTGCGGTGGAGAACCACGGCGCCAGCTCGGTCAGACGTCCAAAGCCGAACACGCCGATGCTGACCAGCACCACCTCGGACAGACTACATGTCAGGCAAACCGCAAACACATGGGCGCGGCGCAAGCCCTGGCGCAGCACAAAAGCGTTCTGCGCCCCGATGGCGAGGATGAGGGAAAAGCCAATCGCGTAGCCGGCCCCGAGAGCGCTGAGGCTCACAGCTTCATCTTGGCAAAAATACCTAAATCCGTGCCGGGCAACCGAGCGATGCGCTTATTCAAGCTGGGCCATGACCTCGTCAGAGGCCTCGAAGTTCGCCGTCACGGTCTGGACGTCGTCGTCGTCTTCCAGCGCGTCGACCAGTTTCATCAGCTTGGTCATGCCTTCGAGATCCAGCTCTGTTGTGGTGGTGGGCTGCCAGATCAGCTTGGTCGATTCCGACTCGCCCAGCTCGGCCTCCAGCGCGGTGGATACGGTGTTCAGATCCGTGTCCGCGCAGATGATGACATGGCCCTCCTCGGAGCTTTCGCAATCCTCGGCGCCGGCCTCGATTGCGGCCATCATCACGGTGTCGGCGTCGCCCACATCGGCGGGGTACATCACCTGCCCTTTGCGGTCGAACATGAAACCCACGGAGCCGGTCTCGCCAAGGTTGCCGCCATTTTTGGAGAAGGTCGAGCGCACGGTTGAGGCGGTGCGGTTTTTGTTGTCGGTCATCGTCTCGACGATCACCGCCACGCCGCCGGGGCCGTAGCCCTCGTAGCGGATCTCGTCATAGTTCTCCGCGTCACCGCCTTGCGATTTCTTGATCGCGCGGTCGATCACATCCTTGGGCACGGACTGGCTCTTGGCCTCTTTCACGGCAAGGCGCAGGCGCGGGTTCTTGTCGGGATCGGGGTCGCCCATCTTGGCGGCCACGGTGATTTCCTTGGCGAGCTTGGAAAACAGCTTCGAGCGCAGCTTGTCCTGCCGCCCCTTGCGGTGCTGAATATTTGCCCATTTTGAGTGGCCTGCCATGGGATGTTCCCTCTTCGTCTGGATATCGCAGACCCTCTTAGCCAAGGCAGCGGCGGCCTGCAATACGGCGCTGGCCGGGCATGCCGCGACGCAAGGTGAAATCCCTCTTTCACCGGACGCCCAGACAGGGCAGTCTCGGCGTCATGACGACAGACCAGATTATTCTCTTTACGCTGTTTGGCGGCGTGTTCGTGTTTCTGCTTTGGGGCCGGTGGCGCTATGATCTGGTGGCGTTTGCCGCTTTGATGCTGGGTGTCGTGCTGGGCGTCGTGGAGACCAAGAACGCCTTTGCGGGCTTCGGGCATTCGGCCACGCTGGTGGTGGCCTTGGTGCTCGTGGTCTCGGCGGGGCTGGTACGATCAGGCGCGGTGTTTCTGATCACGCGCACGCTGGTCGACGCGTCGCGCAAGCTGGGCGCGCATATTGCGCTGATGGGCGTGGTGGGCGGCGTATTGTCGGCATTTATGAACAACGTCGCGGCCTTGGCCTTGCTGATGCCGGTGGATATTCAGACCGCCCGCAAGGCGGGACGTGCGCCGTCACTGTCGCTGATGCCGCTGTCTTTTGCGACCATTCTGGGGGGTATGGTGACACTGATCGGCACGCCTCCGAACATTATTATTGCCTCGATCCGGCAAGACAATCTGGGCGAGCCATTCAAGATGTTTGACTTCGCGCCGGTGGGTGGCGTGACCGCGATTGCGGGGCTGGCCTTTGTCGCTTTGATCGGCTGGCGGTTCATCCCGCAAAAAACCGGGGAGCACCAGTCGGGCGACCCGATGGAGGATTACGCCGAATATATTGCCGAGCTGGTCGTGCCAGAAGACAGCAAGCTCATCGGCCAACGCGTCAGCAGCCTGAACGACGACGCCGAAAAGGCCGATGTGGCCGTGATCGGCATCATTCAAGGCGGGCAGCGGCGCTACGGATCGGGGCAGAACCGGGTGATCGGCGCGGGCGACGCGCTGGTGCTGGAGGCCACCCCAGACGCGCTCGACGAGTTTCGCGCAGCCAAATCGCTGCAATTTGCAGACGACAAGCGCGAGGACATTCTGCGCGCCGAAGGCGAAGGGCTGACTGTGATCGAGGTGGTCGTGACCGATCAGTCGCGCATCAATGGCAAGACCGCGCAGGCCGTCGGGCTGACATGGCGCCAGCAGGCGGTGCTGATGGGCATCTCGCGGCAAGGCAAAACCGTACGCTCGCAGATGCGCAAGACCACGGTGCAAACGGGCGACATCTTGTTGCTGCTCGTCGCCCCGGAAAATGCCAATTCGGTGACGGAATGGCTAGGCTGTCTGCCTTTGGCCGACCGCGGCCTTGTGGTGACCGACGACAAGAAAGTGTGGCTGGCCATTGGGCTGTTTGGTGCTGCGGTGTTGGCGGCCTCCATCGGGCTGGTTTACCTGCCAGTGGCCTTGGGCATCGTGGTCGTGGCCTATGTTCTGGCCCGGATCATCCCGATTGCCGAGCTCTATGACCATATCGAGTGGCCGGTTGTGGTGTTGCTGGGCTCGATGATCCCGCTGGGCCAGGCGTTGGAGGCGTCGGGCGGTACAGAACTGATCGCGGGCTCGCTTGTGTCATTGACGGACGGCATGCCGCCATGGGCGATCCTGACGATCCTCATGGTGGTGACGATGAGCCTGTCGGACGTGCTGAACAACACGGCCACGGCGATTGTGGCAGCGCCAATTGGCATTCAGATGGCGCAGACCTTGGGCGTCAGCCCGGACCCGTTTCTGATGGCCGTCGCTGTCGCCGCCAGCTGCGCGTTCCTGACGCCGATTGGCCATAAGAATAACACCCTGATCCTTGGACCCGGCGGCTACAGCTTCGGGGATTACTGGCGGATGGGGCTGCCGCTCGAAATTCTGGTGGTCGCGGTGTCGATCCCGGCCATTCTGGTGTTCTGGCCGCTTTAGAAGCCTGCCGCAGATTCGTAGCGGTAGGTGAAGCCACTGGTGTCGGTGATCTGCGCCGTGGCGATGGGGCGGAACGGCACCTCGCCCTCGGGGGCCGGCAGGATGGGACCCGTGACCTCGTTTAATTCCAGCGCGCCCGCAGGGCTGCCCGCCGCCAGCGCGACGGAATAGCCGTAGGTGTAGGGACATTCGGTCAGCTGCCCGGTCCAGCCAGCTGCCGAGAATGTGCCCCGCGCCCCGCCGATACATTGCGCGCCGTCATCCATCTCCACGACCAGCCGGTCACCATCAACCACCACGAAGACCGGGCGGGCCAGCCGGCTTGGGGGTGGCGGCGGCAGAGTGATCTCGCCTGAGGGGCGTTCCAAGACGCGGTCCAGCACGGGGTCGACGACCCTGTCCTCGATCAACCCGCAGGACGCCGCACCAAGACAGCCAACCAGTCCGATAAGTAATGCCCGCATTGGCCCCTCCCTAGAGCGGCCAGATCATCGGGATGACCGCAGAGGCCAATATACCGATGCTGAGATTGAGCGGAATACCCACCTTCATGAAGTCGGTGAAGCGGTAGCCGCCGGGGCCATAGACCAGCATGTTGGTCTGATACCCGATGGGCGTTGCAAAGCTGGCCGACGCCGCGACCATGACGGCCACCACCAACGGGCGCGGGTCGATGCCCACAGCCGCCGCCAGCCCGATGGCGATCGGGGTGACCACGACGGCGACGGCGTTGTTGGAGACCAGCTCCGTAAGAACGGAGGTCAGCAGGTAGATGCCCCAGATCACAAAGAAGGGCGGCAGGCCGAGCATGACGGGGGCCAGCGCCTCGACGATGAGCGACACAGCGCCGGAGGCCTCAAGGGCTGCGCCGACTGCCAGCATGGCGAAGATCAGCGACAAAAGCCTGCCGTCGACGAAGGAAAACGCCTCCTCGGCGTCGATACACTTGGTGATCAGCACCGTGGCCACGGCGATTACGGAGAGCAGGAAAATCGGCGCCACACCGAGGCCTGCGAGGCCCACGAGGCCCAGCAGCGTGATGATGGCAATCGGCGCATGGCCGCGACGGAAGGCCCGCGCGGTGGGGTGGGCGACATCGACGAGCCCCATATCGGCGGCAAGGCGCGCGATATCCTCGGGCGCGCCTTCCAAGAGCAGCGTGTCGCCGACGCGCACGATCAGCTCGTCCAGTTGCTGGCCGATGTTCTGGTTCCGGCGGTGGACGGCCAGCGTGTAGACCCCGTAGCGCCGACGCAGCCGCATGGAGCCGAGCGTGCGCCCGATCATCCGGGCACCAGGTGAGATCAGCACCTCGACGGTGGAGGTCTCGACCGCGGAAAGCTGGTCGACGCGTTTCAGCTGCTTGTCGGCTTGCAGGGACAACAGCTCTGCCATTTCGGTGCGCAGGATGACGCGGTCGCCGACCTTCAGGGTAACCTCTTTGAGATTGCGGCGCAGTGAGGTGTCGCCGCGCACCACATCAACGAGGCGCACGCCGGGGCGTTTGAACAGCTGGACGTCGAGGGCTTCGCGACCGATGAGGTTGCTGTCGGGCGGAATCGCGGCCTCGGAGAAGAACTTTTTCTTGGAGCCGTCGGTCAGAAGGGAGGCCATGCTGGCACGGTCCGGCAACAAGCGCGGGCCGATGAAGCGCAGGTAGATCATACCCCAAGCCACGAGGATGATGCCCAAGGGTGTGACCTCGAAGATGGTGAAGGGCGCAAGTCCGTTGGCGCGGGCCACACCGTCGACAAGCAGGTTGGTGGAGGTGCCGATCAAGGTCAGCGTGCCGCCCAAGATGGCGGCGTAGCTGAGCGGGATCAGCAGTTTTGAGGCCTGCATCCCCATGGTCTTGGCCAGTTGCACGAAGACCGGGATCATTACCACCACAACAGGTGTGTTGGACACGATGGCAGAGGAAATTACGACGAACGCCATCAGCGCACCGATGGCCAAGGCTGGGCGCGCGGCGGCGTTGCGGTTGGCGATTTGGGTGAACCAGTCGAGCGCACCGGTTCTGACCAGAGCGCCCATGACGATGAACATCGCGGCAATGGTCCACGGCGCGGGGTTCGACAGCACCATGAGAGCGGCGTCATAAGGTAAAACGCCTGTGATCAGCAGCGTGGAGACACCCGCGATGGCCACCACCTCGGTTGGGTAGAATTCGCGCAAGAACAGCACAAACATGCCACCCACCACGCAAAGCGCGATGATGGCATGTGTGGTTTGATCAAATCCGAATAGGTCCATGGCGCTGTCTTATGGCCTTATGTCTTTAGGTCGGCATCTTGCTGCAGCCGGGGCCGAGGCTGCACCAGCATCAGCCCCACGATCATGACACCGAACGCCGCCCAGACCCAGAGGGAATAGCGCTCTCCGAGAAGCACTATGGCCCAAAATACGCCGAAGCCTGTAACAAGGTAGGCCACTTGTGCCGCAAAGACCGCGCCTGCGCGGCCGACCAGCCAGACATAGCCGGTATAGACCACGACGTGGACTACCGAGCTGGCCACAAGTGCCAAATCTGGCAGGCCCCATGCGGGGCGTGGGTCGATCCATTGACCGCTCAAGAGCGCCAGCGGCAGGGTGATGGCCACACCAAAGAGCGACGCTCCGGTCATGACTTGCACTGGGTCGAGCCCCGCCGTGCCCCAGCGAGAAACGTAATTGCCCTCAAAGGCATAAAACAGCGGCGCGATGAGCGCGAGGGGCAGGAAGACCAGCATGGCGCGGTCCGGCAGGCTGGCCTCAGGGGCGGCGATGAGGCACACAGCGACAAGACCCAAGGCCAGCCCCAGCAGGCGGCGCGGCTCGAACGTGTCGTTGCCCAAGGCCAGCGCGACGGGCAGCGCCAGCATCGGCACCAGCGACAGCAGGATCGACAGAATGCCCGCAGGCAAATAGACCGCCGCCTGATAGGAGGCGGCGTTGGGAAAAACCGTGCCGACCAGCGCGATAACGAGATAGGTCTTCACTGCTCCGGCGTGCATCGGCAATCTGCGGCGGGTCGCAAGGCAAAGTCCGCCCATCAGCATCGCCCCAATGGCCATTTGCCAGAAGATTAGTCCGAACTGGCGATAGCCCTCGCTGACGGCAATCTTTGTGAGCGGCTGGGTGATCCCCCACCCTGCCCCCATCGCCACCAGAACGGCGAAGAGAAAAACCGTGCTGCGCATCTTAGGACTGGCTCACGCCTCTTGCGGGCCGGACGGGGGCAAGCGCCCGCCTTGGCGGACGGAGACCACTTTGGTGGCCTTGCCTGTGCGGTCGTCGGTCTCGACATAGAGACCGCTGAGCGTCGCCTCCTCCCCGGCGGGCACGAAGCGGCCTTTGACCATGCCTGTCACAAAGCGGCGCATGGGTTCGGCTTTTTCCATCCCAATCACCGAAAGGTAGTCGCCGCACATGCCTGCGTCGCTTTGGTAGCCGGTGCCGCCCGGCAGGATCATCGCGTCGCTGGTTGGGACATGGGTGTGGGTGCCTACAACCATGGAGGCCTTGCCGTCGCACCAATGGCCCATGGCCATTTTCTCTGACGTGGCCTCGCAATGGATATCGACGATGGCGGCTTGAACACCGCCGCCCAGAACATGGGTTTTCAGGACTTGCTCAATCTGGCCGAACGGGTCCTCGAAAGCGCGTTTCATGAAGACCTGACCCAGCACTTGTGTGACGAGGACCTTGCGCCCTCGCGTGGCCTCGAACACCCGCGCACCTGCGCCGGGGGCACCTTTGGCGAAGTTGAGGGGCCGGATGATGCGGGGCTCCTGATTGACGAAACCCAGCATGTCCTTTTGGTCGAAGGCGTGATCGCCCAAAGTCAGGCAGTCGACGCCCGCGTCCAGCATTGCGGTCGCATGGGCGGGAGACAGCCCCGCGCCGTTGGTGGCGTTTTCACCATTTACCACCACGAAATCGAGCTTCCACGCCTCGCGGAGCTTCTGGATGTGAGTGGTGATTGCGGTGCGGCCGGAGCGGCCCATGACATCGCCGAGGAACAAAAGTTTCATGCAGCAGTGTTATGCGCCCCGGTGTGCTGGCGCAATGGCTCTCAGCGAGAGGGCGTCAGCGGGCCGTTTTCCGTCACGATCAGATCGAGCGGCTGGTCTGTGGGTTCAAGCGGCAGGTCTTCGGCAAGCTGGGCGCTATAGGCGTAGCCAATGGCGGTGACGGGGCCTTGCGCGCGGAGCCCTTCAAGCGTGCGGTCATAAAAGCCGCCGCCATAGCCCAGCCGCATCGCCTGCGCGGTGAAGGCCACAAGCGGCACGACGAGGACACGCGGAGTGATGTCATCGCCGTGTTTGGGGATTTTCGCGCCGAAAGGCCCGTCGACCATCTCTGCCTCGGGCGACCATTCGCGAAATGTCAGCGGCTGCCCCTCGCCTTGAATGACGGGCACGCCAACGGGGCCGAAGGCTTGCAGGGCGGCCATAGCGGGCAGCGGGTCGATCTCTGTGCGGATGGGCATATAGCCCGCGATCGCAGCACCTTTGTAAGGCAGCAGGGCCGCAATGAGGTGGGCCGCGGCTTGGGCATCGGCTGTGGCGGAGCGGGCCGCTTTGCGGCGGGCGAAAGCGGCTTTGCGGGCAACGGCTTTGAGGCTTTGGATATCACGCATGCGCCCTGTCTGGCGCGGCAAAGCCTGCTTGGCAAGCCGGGATCCGCCGCTTAGGTTTGGACGTATGGCATTACTCGAACTGGATCATCTGGCCTTGGCCTGCGAGACGCTTGAGCACGGTGCTCAGGCGGTGCGCGACACGCTGGGCGTCGCGCTGCCCGCCAGCGGCAAGCACCCGGTGATGGGGACGCATAACCTGCTGACGGGCATGGGGCCGGATTTGTATTTCGAGGTGATCTCGATTGATCCTGAGGCAGGGCCTGTGAACCGGCCCCGTTGGTTCAACCTCGACGCGTTTTCAGGCACGCCCCGGCTGGGCAACTGGATTGTCCGCACCGATGATATGGAGGCCGCTTTGGCCGCCCTGCCCGCGGGCTTCGGCGCGCCGATTGAGCTGGAGCGCGGGCCGTTCAAATGGCGCATGGCGGTGCCTGAGACGGGCGTTTTGCCTTGGGGCGGCTGGGCCCCTGCGGTTATTCAATGGGAAGGTGACGCGCACCCGACGCAAAGCCTGCCCGATAGCGGGTTGCGGCTGGCCAGTCTGACGCTGCACCACCCAGAGGCAGAAGTGATCGCGCGGACGCTCGGGCCCTTGATGGCACCCGACACGGCGCTGTTCATGCCCGATGAGACGGCCAAGCTGGTGGCGATGTTCAACGGCCCGGATGGCCTGTTGCGGCTTGAATAATGCGCACGCCTGAAATCCGCGTCGCGACGCCTGAAGACGCCAGCGGAATTGCCGTGATCTACAACCAGATCATCCGCGATACCACAATCACCTTCGCCCCCGATGAGAAATCCGAAGCTGATATCACCGCCATGATTGGCGAGGCCGACGCCTATCTTGTGGCCTGTGACGGCGGCGAGGTTCTTGGCTTTGCAAGTTTCTCTGCCTTTCGAAAGGGCCCCGGATATGCGGGTGTCAAAGAGCATTCCATTTGCCTGGCGCAATCCACGCGCGGCAACGGGTTGGGTGTGCAATTGCTTGACGCTTTGGAAGCTGCGGCGCGCGCGCAAGGCGTGACCCACATGATCGCGGGTGTATCAGGGGAAAATGCCGCAGGGCTGGCGTTTCATGCGCGCCACGGCTACGAAAAAGTAGGCCATCTGCCTGAGATTGGGCGAAAATTCGGGCGCGCCATTGATCTTGTGCTGATGCAGAAAACCCTCTGACATTCCCGGTGACATGAGCTAGCGTGCGGGCATGACCATCTGGCAACGCATCGCAGAAGCACTCGCCGCCCTCGCCAATGGCGAAGGGCTGATGGCGGTCTTTGAGAAGCTGCGCGCTGAGCCGCAAGACACGGTCGCCTTCACCATCGCCGTTATCGCGTTGGGGGCCAAGATGGCCAAGGCCGACGGCATCGTGACCCGCAACGAAGTGGCGGCGTTCAGGGAGGTGTTTACCATCTCGGAACGTGACGAAGAGAACGCAGCCCGCGTCTTCAACCTCGCGCGGCAGGATGTGACCGGGTTTGACAGCTATGCCCGGCAGATTGCATCGATGTTTGACGATCGCCATGACACCCTTCTGGACCTGATGGAGGGGCTGTTTCACATCGCGGTTGCGGATGACAATTACCACGATGCCGAGGATCAGTTCCTGTCGATTGTCGGCGAGATTTTCGGCATGACCAAAGCGGAGTTCTCGACCCTGCGGGCACGCTATGTGCCCGATGCCGACCACGACCCGTACTGTATTCTGGGCGCGACCCCGGATATGACGCTGGAGGAGGTGCGCGCGCTTTGGCGCAGGTTGGTACGCGAGACCCATCCCGACAACATGGCCGCCCGCGGGGTGCCGGAAGAGGCGGTGAAACTGGCCGAGAAGAAGCTGGTGCAGATCAACCGCGCCTGGGACGAGATCTCGCAGGCCGCCGCGTGAAGATCGCGACCTATAATGTCGAGTGGTTTTCCAACCTCTTTGACGACACCGGACGGCTCATCGACGATGACAGCTGGTCAAGCCGCCGCGACGTGACCAAGGCGCAGCAGACGGCGGCCTTGGGCGCTGTCTTTCAAGCGTTGGACGCCGACGCGGTCATGGTGATCGAGGCCCCTGATACCAGCCCGCGCCGTGACGGCACCGCCGCGTTGGAACATTTCGCCAAGAGGTTCGGATTGCGGGCCCGCAAATCGCTGATCGGGTTCACCAACGACACGCAGCAAGAGATTGCGCTGATGTATGACCCTGACAAGATGCAGGCGACGCATGACCCGCAGGGCCCCGAAACCGGCGGCAAGGGAGACGGGCCGCGCTTTGACGGGGCGTTTCACATAGATCTGGATGTGGATGACCGCCAGGACCATGTGAAATTCTCCAAACCTCCTTTGGAGGTGGATCTCACGCTGAAATCCGGTGCCGCGTTGCGGCTAATTGGGGCGCACTTGAAGTCCAAAGCCCCGCATGGGGCACGGAATGAAGATGCGGTGATGCGCCTGTCGATTGCCAATCGCCGTAAACAATTGGCGCAATGTATCTGGCTGCGCGAGCGGGTAGATGCCCATCTAAGCGCCGCTGACCCTTTGATCGTGCTGGGCGATTTCAATGACGGTCCGGGGCTGGACGAATATGAAAAGCTGTTTGGCCGCTCCAGCGTGGAGATCGTGATGGGCGTGGGGTTGCCTGCCGCGCAGCAAATGCTTGATCCCCATGCACAACACGCGCTGTCCCAACGCATGGGCGCACGGCTATCGACCTCGCGCTTTTTCGTGCGCCGCGAGAACCGATACCTTAACGCGTTGCTGGACTATATCATGGTCTCGCCCGATCTGGCCGCCCGGCAGCCCAAATGGCATATCTGGCACCCGTTCGATGACCCCGACTGCTGGCGGCGCAAAGAGCTCTGCGCGGCGCTGTTGACCGCATCCGACCATTTCCCGGTTACTTTGGACATTGACCTCTGAGCCCATATATTGGGGTCATGAGACATGTTTTCCTCGTTCTTTTGTTAGGCACCCTTGCCGCCCCTGCCCTGTCGCAAACCTTGCCGCAGGAAGAGGGTGCGCCGTCAGAGCCGCCGCTGTTTGAAGGGCTGGACGAGTTGGCGGAAGGGATGCGCAAGCTGCTTGAGGGTATTCAGGACGACGTGGCCCCGCTGATGGAGGACCTCTCTGACCAGTTGCGCGGGCTGAATGCGTATCACCCGCCCGAGGTTCTGCCCAATGGCGACATCATCATCCGCCGCAAGACCCCGGCCGAGCTGGCCCCCGAGGATGAAGGCGCGATTGATATCTGATCGAAGGGCCTGGGTTTGCAGGCTTGCCGAAAAAATCTCCGGCTCATGTGAATTAAGCCTTGCAGGACAGGGTGAGAGTTTATATCTCACGGCTCACCAACGGATGCGGGCGTAGCTCAGGGGTAGAGCATAACCTTGCCAAGGTTAGGGTCGTGAGTTCGAATCTCATCGCCCGCTCCAATGGTAAATCTGTAAAAACAAGAGCTTACGCCATTCAAGCTTAGCGTTCCGAGCATGAACATTCAAGAATGTGCAGTTTCATTCACAGTTTTTGTGTGAACGTTCGGTTGGCAAGGTGCTCAAAGCGTTGCTTTGGCCCTTTGCTCTACCCCTGAGCTACGCCCGAAGCTGGGTGGATTTACGATCCATTTGTCCTTTCTCGGCAATTCTTTTTGAAAACCATCGCTCTGGAATCGTAGAAACAACCTCCTTAAGAAGTAACATGCTGTCGAGAGCAACAGACGACCGCTTTGAGCCCATTTGTCTCGCTTCCATCTCACAGCAGTCCCATTCGCCTATTCACTAGCAAGTCAAACAAGAGGCAAAATGGTAAGAAATTGTAGTCGACGAAGTGTTGTTCACACCTGTGATGTTATTGGATAACTCATGGTGATGTGGCACAGGGGCACGGGTTTAGGTTTCAGAAGGACAACACAAGTATGAAAAAAGTCGCATGGATTTGGATCTTAGTCGTTTCCCTGAGCTTTTCTTCAGGCGCTAGCGCTCAAGAGTTGCTTAGCAAAACGTCACCGGCGTGCCTCACAGATAGAGTCATTTGCGTCCTTGAGGACTACTATGACGTTGACACCGCACCTGAACACCTCAAGGCAATTACCGAACAACGGATCGAAGACGGCACTGTTACGCTGCGTGAGCTATACTATCATTCTAGGACGCGGAAGAGCTGGCTCAAGCTGAACGGATACCCAGAAAACTGGGATGGAAGTACAGTGCTTCCGAAAGGCACTGTAAGACTGGCAATGGCAAGCAAGGTTGATGCTCAGGTACCTCTCGTTAGCCCAGTGTGCAGCGCCACGCCAATTCCGTCCGATTGTCATGAAATGCAAATGCGGACAGACATACCTATCGAACCACGAGCACTCTTTACGTTTTACCGAATTGGTTATTCTGGTGAGGTCGAGGATTGGTTGACACGAAATGGATTGGACGGGCGAGGCATCACGCGGTTTTCGCTAGTCCCAATCTCGCAAGGCTCAAAGCTTCTTTGGGTTCGCTAGCTCAATAGCAACGTGAGTGGTGGCGGTGGAACAGCTCAAGAGTAGATTGCAAATTTTGATCTGACGCGGTGCTCCAAGAACAGCACCATAAGTGCAGCTTCGTCCGCACTGATTACTTCGGATAGTTTGTACCCCCGTCGCCCCTACCAAGGCGTCCAAGTGTCTGTTTGAAGCGCATACCTACTGCAAACGCTGCTGCTTTCGAAGCCAACCGAGAACCACCGGCTCGACCCCCTCGTGTTTAAGGGATGTTGTTGACCCTACAGCAAACCCTCTTTGGCGAAAGAGAAGGGAACGTTTCGTTCGCCCTCAATTGAAGGATGCTCGGGGACGATTGAATCCGACCAATCATCATCGTACCTCCCGACTCAATGCAATCATGGTGCTATGATGACAGTGAGCGTGAATTTTGAGAGAAATTCGTAGGCTGTGCACTACGAAACTCTCGTGAAGCCCCGCGCGTCATGACTCCAACTGGCTGCGAGTTTGAAAGGAGTCCATCTCAACCGAGCTTTCAGTCCAAGGGATGCGAATAGCCTAACAGTTTCTCGACAACGCTTGTCACTAAGACAATGATCCAACCCAAAACCCAAAATCCTACGAACGCAGCGACAAGCTGAACAACCGTAATATTGCCGACGATCCAGAGGTAAATTGCGAAACCAAGAACCGCATACAGCGCAAGCCCCATCCACAGCTTAAGCATACTCCATATGACAAGCACTCGAACGCTCCCTTCTTACCCTGACTTGCGGTAGTCGAATGTATCTTAAAACAGGTAGCCCAGGGGAGATCAAAGCACAATAGATTTCCCGGTGAAACGGACGCCAAAAAGCCCTCTGAGAGATACTATCGCACGGAACATGCGTCTTCTGCGTGCTGAACGAAGCTGGTCTCAAGAACGGTTAGCTGGCGAAGCGGGACTGAACCGCACTTACCTAAGCGCAGTTGAACGATCCGAACAGAATATTTCGGTGGACAACCTTTACCGTATCGCAGAAGCACTCCAGGTTGATAGCTGGACCTTACTTCGAGACAAGTAACCACATCCTACCATGAGGGGCGCTCCAGATAGTACAGCCACATCCGGTTCACAGTGACGTTGTGTGAACGAGCCCTACAAACGCCAGCAAAACGACCATAAAACAAATGCTTAACTCACCTGACCCTAACCTAGGTGAGGTTGTGCTCAAAGAATAACGAAGAGATCGCAGGGCCAAAAAACACTCTGACAATGTTAACGATGGCGGTAAGGGCCCGCCCCGGGGGGCATAGGGTTAACAACGATGGTGCATGGTGGCTCTACAAAATCTAGCCGAAATTATTGGAAATCGGTTCTAGTTGGTCTGAAACCTAACCAACGGTCCAGCAAGCCGGTATAGGGGCCTGTAACCTATGCTGAAATCTCTGATTGGATCAGAAAGATGATCGGACAACGTAACTATCCTATTGTGAGTAGCTGGATGTTTTTGTTTGTTGAGCCGAGTGATCGGCCGATCAGTGCTCACGCTCACATAGTTCGCTCCGCACGGGTTCTAGGAGTTTTCTCATCTCAAGAAGTTGGGGTTGTTAGGGGCAAAGCCCCTGACGCCTACGCAGTCCTATTAACACTCCAAAAGAAAAACTCATGATCATAGTTACTTCGTTCTTGATAAGCAGTCCGATACTAGATCTTGTTTCCAAGACGCTCTTCGTCAGTGACAAGCGAAGACACTTGTTTGCCTATCCAGAACACTAGCCATCCGCACAACAACGCTCATAAGCGCTGGCAAAACCACAGCTATTGACTGGATTTCTTGAACAACATTTCAAATTCTTTCCCGACATGACGAAGAATGATCTAAGTTATTGTTGTTAAAAACAAAATATCATACAGCATGCAGCATCCGCTGCTTGTTCGTTACGACCATCACTATGGAAACGTCCAAAATATCGATTAAATTCTTGGCCTTACCCTTGAAATTCTCAAGATCGCCCCCATATGTATTTTATCCCGCGGAGTTTTTTGCACTTAGAACAGCCAAGCGCATCGTGGTATCTCCTGCATGGGTATGTTTCATTTCAATAACATTTCTATACGTCTGAACGCCTAAAGCACCTTATTTTTATGGCGCTTGTGGTACCTGTGATGCACGCCAAACGTATCAAGCACTCCTGATTTGGCAATCGAACAGTCAGTTCGTCAAGCACAGCGATTCATTAACATCAATCATAAGAAGGGCTTATTATGCCAACAGTTACAATTAAAGATCGACCCTGTGGATGGGGCAAGACAACAGCTATGATCCAGTCATTTAAACCCGAGGAACGTTATATTGTTGTCGTTCCATACTTGACTGAAACACAAAGAATAGAAACCGAGGCCGCAGATATCGGCATCTTGTTTTCTCGACCGGGTTTTGAGCATGGTGAGCCAATAAGCGGCACAAAGGGAGACCACCTGCGCACGTTAATCCAAGCCGGCAAGAACATTGTTTGCACACACGAACTCTTTTATCGGCTTGGCTCGTTCGCTACGGAACAAGTTCCGAAAGGTCACAAACAAGTTTCTCTGCTCTGCGACTATCATCTCATAATAGATGAAGTCTTAAACCCCTTTGAGCAGTTTCAAGGCGTGAGCGCGCACGAGTTTAACTCCGATTACTTGGGGCTTGGTCTCGTGAGTATAGATCAAACAGGTCTCATTAGCCCGACAATGGCCTGGGATGATCGCGTAGCGCAAGGCAGCAAGACCTTTGACCCCAATCTCTATTACCGCGCCAAATCTGGATCGTTATACCAGACAAAGGGAGACCTCTTCGTTTCAACTATACCCCTTGAACTGTTGACGAAGTCAAAGTCAGTGACTGTCCTGACTTTTCTAAATGAAGGAAGCTTCTTTCGTTACTATCTTGAGCAGCTTGATCGTAGCAAAGAGGATATTACTTTAGTCATTGACAAACTCCCTTCAGAGTCGCTGAGAGCTTGGAAGAGTGATGTTGCCAGCGCTCTCACCATCTTAAGTATCCCAGCCCTGGAAAGTACCGGTATGAGCTATACAGCTCAAACCAAGTATGTAGGTAAGCCAATGCGCCTAAGAGCAGGCAATTCGGTCGGAGTGAGCCTTATGAATTTTAGAAACAGAGAGCCCGCGATCATGAAAGTTGCTAAGGAGAAGATAGGGCTCACTTGTGCAAAAATTAACTGGTTCTCCAACAAAGAAGGTGAGAAGCCTCACAGTTCATATTGGTCGAAGAACAGCAGAATGTTTGGCCACCCCCAAAAGGATCAGTACGGGGCTTGGACGACATCTGGAGTAAGCTGGATCGCGAATACTACTCGCGGGACTAACAAGCATTCAGAGCTATCCCATGCTGTCTATTTATATGATCAACACCCAAATCCCCAAATTGCGAACTTCCTCTCTTGTAATCATGATCCGAACTTCGGTGAAGCGTATGCCTTGGCTGAGCTAGTGCAATGGTTGTTTCGATTTCAAATCAGAAAGGGCGGGTTCGGAAGGCTTTCAAACGGGGAATATGGGCAGCGTGGCAACCGCCAGCCCACAACGGTCTTCATTCCCTGCGAGCGAATGCGCAACCTGCTTTCTAATTGGCTGGCAGACGGTAATACTGATCAGAACGTTGAGCAGACCTCCTTGCTCGCGGCGTGAACTGGTCACCGCAGCGGGCGGGAAGCCGTCATTCGCTGCGTTTGCCCAATGGCAAGCTTCTCGACACGGAAGCAGCCATTCGTCGTTGAGTGGCCAGTAGGGCCTGAACATTGCAGGATCTTGCCAAGCACCGAGGGTATCGTCGGAGGGCGTCAGTTACCTTTTCACGCGCCAAGAGTCTTGTCACTTGGTATTTTTTGTGAAATATTCCGCGTAACTTTGATTCACAGGCTGACTTATGTACGACAAAGAAATTCTCAGCTTGCTCCAGCGGGACCTTCGCGAGCCGTTCATTGAGACAATGTTCGATGCATTGCGCGGTGCCTACGCCGCTGCCTACGATGACATATCGCAACCGCCAGGAGGTTTCGTGATCCAGCGTCCCAGTGCAGAATGGGACCCCGTGGATCTCCAAGCCGTTCGTGATGGTCGTCGAGATAACGGCATGAAAGCTCTGATGAGGTCCTGCAGCGACCATGGCGCGCCGTATCAGGTGAAAACACTGGCCTGTAACGGGCAGAAGATCGTGGTTGGCCAGCTTGGTCAACTGCTCGTCCTGGCAGAACCAATCGACAATCTGAGGGCGCGACCGGAGCACGCAGCTTACAAAGCGGATCTCGCTGCATCACATTTCGCCGTGCGCCAGCTTGAAATGGATCTGGGTGACGGCTGGCGGCAAAGAATAGATGCGCGAAACACAATGCTTGTGGTCATTCAGCACGGCATGAGGGTGGGCGGCTTCAACCGGCGCGACACCTCGCTCGCCATGATGCGTCTTGCCGTACCAGATGCATCATTCGGATCGTGGCTTTTCCAAGCAAACGTCATGAATGGTGAGTTGGGCTCCGTTCTAGGATGGACCCAAGTTGAGAAGGTTGGAGAAGCCCGCCCGAAACAGGAGGACCGGGTCGTCGTTTCGTTGAAGCGCGGTTTGGGAGAAAGAGACATTGAGCTATGAAAAGAGTGGAAGGTTTCGTCAGCGAAAGACTGACGCAAGCTAGAGAGGCCCATGGCCTTACGAAAGCAGCGCTGAGCGGCATGCTGGAGATCTCGCCCAATGCGCTGACGGCATTGGAAACAGGGGTGTCGTTGCCGCGAGCAGAGACATTTGAAGCTATTGCGGAAAAAACGTCGTTCCCGAGGCAGTTCTTCTTGCGTCCCGCTCCACCCCCTATGAGCGGGCCAGTGTTTTGGCGGCGGCAAGCCTCAGAACCACTGCGCTCCCAAGGTAAAACATCGCAGAGAATTGAATGGGCCGCGGAGGCTTTCTCGGTTCTTTCTGAATATGTTGACTTCCCGGCTTTCGATCTTCCCCGGTTGGCAGAATGGCCGGGGAACTGGGCCAGTGTCACAAATGAGCAGATTGAGGATTTAGCCGATCATTGCAGAAACGTTTGGGGATTGGGCTCATACCCTATCCCGGATGTTTGCCTCGCCTTGGAAAACATGGGTATCCCAGTTCTCGCCTTCGAAATCGAGAACAGTAAACAGTCTGGGTATTCCCGCTGGGCAGATCACATTGAGCGGCCTGTCGTCGGTGCGAATACCCTTGAATCATCTGCAGTGCGTATGCGGTTTAACCTTGCGCACGAGCTATATCATGTGCTGGCGCACTTCGGTTCAGTAACAGAGAAGGAAGTTCGTCACCCGCAAACCTACCAAGCTATCGAGAAACAAGCCCACAGATTTGCTGGTGCGCTGCTGTTTCCAAGAGACGCTTTCCTGAAGGCAGTCCAGTATCCGTCACTGGAGGAATTCGCATCACACAAACAAGAGTGGGGCATTTCTATTCTTGCTCAGATCAAACGGGCTCAGGACCTTGGCGTTTGTGACTCAGACTGGGCCCGTGCGCTGAACATTCGTGCGTCTAAGAACGGTTACCGAGGAAAGCGCGGCGAGCCTTTCGACAAGGAGATGCCTTTGGAAAAACCGCGCATGCTTCGAAGGGCAATTGATGCAGTCGAGGGTGGAGGCGAGCTCTTGCTGCAGCAAGTTCGTCGCAGGCTTTCTTTGTCGCGTCGAGCAGAACAAGAGATTTTTGGGCGTGTATTGGAGACAACGGGCTCGAATGTCATCCAATTAAAGAACGCAAGGCAGGAGTAGAGATGACCAAAATTAAAGGCAAGAACGATGGCCCTGGTGGGCGCAACGAACACTACGACATCGGGAGGCGAAAGAACGTTCCTCGCAGAAACGTTGTGGCCGAAATCAAGAGAGGCGAGCATCAAGATGCACACGTCGTGAAGATAAATGGCCGCGAATACGCCCGAGATAATCCAGACAAATCCAAGAAAGACAATGTAAACCGATAAGGACGGGTCCGGCCGGTGGAACTAACTTACCCGATCAACTTCATCGGCCACGATGAGTGGCTGCACAGCGGGTACGAGCCAAGCTTGTCGCAGGGCGACGTCATTACACGTGACGGCGAGGTTATAGGCAGTTGGTGTGTGATGGGGTACGACCCCAACGATGAGTATTCTAGCGGCAGGTTTGAGTTCACCGCTCTTGGCGAAGAGACGGTCAAGTTTACGGAAGAATTCGCTTCGCTGGATGTGCGTATGAGTCGGGGCTTTGCATTATCAACTCTCACTAAAACCATCAGGGATTGGTACGAAGTTAACAATTCTGAGATCTCTTGATGCAGCGCCTTTAGCAATTTCCCTAGCGACCGGTAAACCGAGACTGTGTTGTCCCTCGATCTTCGGTTCGGACAAGTCGCATGTGAAATCGCGGGTCTGAAGACGCAAATCATGACTGCGCGGGTCCATCGAACGGAGGCAATCAAAAGCCGCAATGGGGCGTCTTGGACCGAGGATGAATTGGGGCTACGGCGGGCCATTCTCAATGAGATTGTCGGTGAGAGATTACGGTGTTGCAGTGCCCGTGGGTGGCGGCGCAGATGCCGCAGCGGCTGCCGGCGCTGGCGTTGCGCTCGGAGCCGCCAGAATGGTTGCATAGTGCTTTAAAACAGCTTCAATGCGCTCCAATAGTTCTTCGAAGCCAGAAAAATCGACGGTACTGGCATTCGCCCGCACGACCGATTCCGCAAAGGCCACCTTGCCGTAATGCGTGTCATCACCATGATCCTTCTTCGGATCAAAGGATTTCCCGTTCAGCTTGGTTGCCAGCAAGGCTGGCTGGAACAAGTCTTCGATTTCTCGCGGATGGGGCGTAGCGCCTTCCGGCACCTTCACGAGGTACAGGTTTTCGCCGAGATAATAGAAAGGTTCAGTCGTTGCCGTTGTGATCTTGGTGCCGCACTTCTTTTCAGCGTTCTTGAAGACCGTCTTGGGGCCATCATCATTGTCACAGAGGATGATCACGGGGTTGGCCATCGGCTTGTGAGCGTAGTTCTTCAGGTTATTTGTGTAGCTGGATAACAGCGAGGATTGCCCGGCAGCGCCGTGGCCGAGGTTCAAGATATCCCGCGACGTGCCGGTGGGCTTTAAGAAGTGCACCAGACGGACAACCTTGCCGCCTTCCTCTTTTCCAAGGAGCGGAAATTTCTTGACCAGCGTGCGGATAGCGCATTGCAGATAGGTGATATCCGAGATGCCTTCGGTCACGATGAGCGGCGCATTGGGCGCGGCAAAGTACTTGTAAAACAGAAACTTCCGATAGAGGTTTTCGGGCGCGCGCGGTGGGTTAAACTCACCTGCGGCTTTGGCCAGCTTGTTAACCCTTGGCTTACGGTCTCGCCGCGCCTTAACGAAATAGATGTGCGATAGCGTCCCCTCCAAGGGGTTCAGATTGTCAGTGACATCTGCAGGGTCATCGCTCGGCTTGAAATAGTATCCTGTCTGGAAGAGCGAATTGCACATGGACCGCGCAGCGCGGTAGTAGTCCTGATTGATATTGGCTTTCTCGTTCACCACCAGCCCTGTGACGGTCTGGCGCGAGCGGCGCAAAGACATGCGCGTCTTCACCGGATTAATGAAGAACCCGGACTTCTCAATTTCCTTCCTAAGCTTCTTTCCGACCTCCCAATCAGCGCCGTGTACGTTCACGGCAATTTCGGTCGGGAAGAGCTTCTCGTTGGTCGAGAAGGTTAGATCATCGGCGTAGCGCGTATATGTGCAGCGCGCATCGCGCGCGAGCGCGAGAAGCCGCGAATCCAGGATATTTCCGATCAAGTTCGATATGACCGGCGAACAGGGGCTACCCTGCGGCAGAGCATTATCGTGGCATGCAATCTGGGCGATGATCGTGGCAATTTTCGGCTCCAGGGAGAACATAGAGTCGTGGATGAAAAAGCCGCGAACTCGACCGAAATTGATCGTGCCGAAGAAGTTCTCCAAATCGAGATTGAAGACGAAGCGCCGCCGCCTGTGTACTTCGGCGTTGGAGACGATGGTGCGCCCCTGATGAAAGCCATGCGAGGCAAACCAGAAACGCCGGTCAGTCTTCTTTTTCTCGTGCACGCAGGCATAGAGCAATTCGGCAAGGCGGGTCTGTAGCAAGGCAAGCTGCGGCTCAGGTGCATGAATAGCGCGCACACCGCCCGATTTCTTCGGGATATCGAAAGAGCGGTACTTCTTGGCTGAGTCCATCTTGTAGAGGACGTAGCTGACGCCTTTCGGGGTGAAGCCAAGCAGCTTGGCAAGGTCTGTGAGGCTATTTGCTTCTTGTAATTTTTCTAATGAACTCAAATGCATGTACTCTGATTCAGGTGCTTACGGGCACTCTTATGCGAGCGTCGGCGATACACCGAATAATCGAAATACCGCAAGGGAACCTGAAGGTAAGCAGCCTGCCTACCATTGTTGTCATTTGCCGCGATGCGCAGCAGGAAGTCTGCCCGTAAGCCCTTCAACTATAGCAAGAAAATTCCCACGCTAACAAGTGCTGGTCTAGCGACCATCAGAAAGGGATTTCGTCGTCTGACTCTGGCTCCGGCGGCAACGTAGCGGCGGGAAGCGGCGTGTTCGTTACGACATAAAGATTCAAGATATCATCCCGGTCCATGAACATGACCTGGGAGCGCTTGGTCGCGTCCAACTTGGTGCCGAGCCAATTCTTCGCCGCCTTGGTAATTTCACCGCCGCAGGCGATGAAGGCATGATCGACCAGGACGCGGCGCGAGACTTCGGGATCGAAGACCTCATGGCCCAGCATCATGGTCGTCTGGTTGAGGATTTCGGCGATATTTGCATTCGTCGCGCCAGAGCGCCCTGAGGCATCCAGCTTGCCCTTCTTGGCTTGCAGCCCGAAGTAAAGCACATGCTGCGTCGGCAGGACGTAGCGCATCCACAAATCCTTTCCGTATTCTAACGCTTTGTCCTTGTGCCCAGAGACACTGATCCGGTGGAAGCCAAGCTGCCGGAAGAGCGGGACGAGCACATCCTCGATGAGCTGATCTTCACTGCATTTTTCCAAAAATGCCTCCAGCCGCTCGCGGCGCTGTAGCTCTTCCGCGGAAAGCGGGCGGTGCGGATTGGCTTGCGGCGCGAGGGCTTGGTTAGTCCCGGTGTGGCGGAGATAGCAGATACGGTCATCACCGTAGAAGGCTTCGAAGTTTTCCCGCGCGAGAGCCGCGTTTAGCATCTCCAGAGCCTTCGGCCGGTCGCCCGCCTCGTTTTGGGCATCGCCTTGGTCCATGAGCGTTTCAATTACGCGTAGGAAGCTGTCCGGCGGCGAACGTGGATCAGAGCTCGGCTCGGCCAAGATGGTCTCCAGGGTACTCGCAACCCACCATTTCCGCGTGGAGCCGTCATGAACGTAGTCGGTCTCGGCGTCGGCGAAGAACTCGGTCAGATAGGAGCTACTGCGATACGGAAAAACAGAAGTGTCGCTTTCGAAATTGCCGCAGATCATGTCTGCAATCTGTTCCAAGGTGCGGCGCTTAAATTTCAAGTCTAACCTTCGGCATAAAGTCGGAATACTACGGAGTAGGAGTTTCTGCGGTGTAGCATAATACACGTGCATCGACTGACGAACGTTAGATCGGCATAAAGACCCAGTAAAGGCCTGATGCTCCAACACATATTGCCGGGTGGGAACCAAGGGAAGTGTCTGCTCTCGCAAGGCCGAGAGGCAACATCGGACCCTGACGCGAATGTCAGCTCTGCGAGCTGCGAGCGCAGCATCCGCTACGCCGACCAGACGGCGGCTTTGGGCCGTCCGCGCCATCTCGTGTGACACATCTTAGTCGATTAATCCGATGACATCCCTTACGTTCAAATGAGTGTACCGTTGCACGCTACGAATATCTCTGTGGCCGCTGACGACCATTATCTGAGCCTGATTGAGACCCATTCTCGCAACTTCCGTGATGCGAGAGTGACGCAGCTGATGGAATCTGACGTCTGATGACATACCAAGGGTTTCCCTTGCCCTCCTCACAGCCTGTGTGACGCTATAAGCGGCTACCGGGAACAAAGGGGCGGAATGACTTGTAGCGCCTCTGACAGCGTCGCTCAGTAGCTCTACGGCTCGTTTGGTGAGGGGGACGTCCCGCGA
Source organism: uncultured Litoreibacter sp. (assembly GCA_947494645.1). Taxonomy (GTDB): domain Bacteria; phylum Pseudomonadota; class Alphaproteobacteria; order Rhodobacterales; family Rhodobacteraceae; genus Litoreibacter. The sequence goes on along the minus strand of CANLVO010000001.1, from coordinate 447,108 downwards.
GCCCTCTTTGCCATCCACGACCCTTAGAAACCTATTCCCTAGACAAAGATCGTTTGGAACAAGCCGCAAAATCTCTGAACGCCGCATGGCAGTTTCAAATGCCAATTCAACAATCTGGGCCATCTCTGGGCTCATGGCTCCCAGAAGGAGTTTGAGTTCACTTCGGCTAACGACCTTGTCACGAGGCCTTCGTGCCTTAGGAAGAGTGATTGCATCACACGGGTTGTCGAGAACGAGCCCAAATTCTGCGAATAATTCCGACACGTACCATCTAAAAACTCTGCGAACTTTGAGAAGGTCATCCCGCAAGGTTGTAGAACAAACAACCAAGGCTCTTTGTTTTTTATATGAATTCACATCTTGAGAAGTAATCCTATCCATTGGCTTTGCCATTCGCGGATGCTTTGCAATGCGTCTGACCTGCAAGCTTGTTAACCGTTGGGAGGGCTTTCCTTGCAAGACGGTGTCACAAAATTTTAGACCAGCCTCTTCGAAGGTTGGATGAGTGAAACGGTCAACGCCTTCTTCCCTTATTGCCCATCGAATGGCCTCCTCCTGAGTGTGAAAAGTCTGTGAACGCGGGGCGGATTTGCTTCTTCTTACCTGAACGTTCCAGTTTCCGGACTGGAGTTGTCGAATATTTGCCATGTTATACATCCCTTGACACAAGTTGTGGATGTAAGCGTTTGTTTTTAAACAGTTATCACTTGCCAAGGTTAGGGTCGTGAGTTCGAATCTCATCGCCCGCTCCAGTTTGGTTCTTCGACACAAAAGGCTGCGGGTCATACCGCGGCCTTTTGTCGTTTTAGGCGCTAGTCTTCTTGCTACGGCAGCCGTGGCTCATATGGGGAATGAGGCTCAAAGACCTCCACTTTCCGAGCAAAGCCACCGGAGTATCTCGCCTCAGGAATAAAGAGCCCGTTTTGTCCGGAGACCTCCTAGGAAGGCGATGCCACCCAATAGAAGCGCCAACGAGGTGGGCAGTGGAACCGTTTCCAGATCTATATCCAGCGAGGATATGTTGAAGGCGACCGTCTGTAATGCGCCAGCGTTAAAGAAAATCGTGCTTTCTGACGACCAACCAACGGCTGCATCGCTTCGATGAAGTAACCCATTATCCGACAAGCTCGTGATGCTTGAATTGACAGTGTAGCTGTGGAGGGTTCTTGTCTCAGTTTCAAAGACTTGCGCCCTGCCCTCACACAAAAAGATTAGAAAACCTGTACAATCGGTGATGGTCGCACGCTCCCCATCTGATTGCGGTCCCGCGTCATAACGCAGCCGCGCGCTGCCGGTTTTTGCGCGCAAAGCATTCGCCAGATAATGTCCATCGAGATCTGCGCTGGTCGCCTCAGCAAAGGACATGTTGGGATGCATAGAGAAGGCAGAGGTCATCCGGTCATGGGAGTACAGCTGCTGATACCCGAGCGACGTGAAGCTTCCCTCTGCGTAAATCGAGTAATTTTGGATCGTAGCCGCACTGGCCGAAAAGCTGGAAACTAAGAGAAACAATGCCGAAAAGACAGCCGCCTGAGCAGACGCCATGGTACACCCCATATTTTGAACAATTGGACCGGCGGGAAACGCGCCCTCGCGCTCGTTTCAACACCTGGCCAAGTATCGAATGCTGGGCAGCCAATGTCTCGCTATTTCTTAAAACATGATTAACGCGCGGTTTGACAGGTTAACGCCCCGGTCGCAGAGATGACCGCATAAGAAAAAGGCCGGGCGTGCTGCCCGGCCTCTTCAAAATCAATTATGTCGGTGTTTAGCCGTTGGAGCGCTTGCGCATTCCCAGTAGCAGACCAAGCCCACCCATCAGGAAAGCCATGGAAGCCGGAAGCGGAACCGCGCTAAGCGAGCTGGCCGATACGTCATAGGAGACCTGCACGCCGTAGCCTGCCTGGAAGAAGCTGTGGTTGCCAATATCCCAAGAGTAAGTGCCGTCATCCACGTAGTTGAAGCCGTGGCTATTCAGTTGCGACAAGAAGCTGTAGCCGTCAGATGCAATGAGGCTTGCACCATAGGCAAACTGGTATGCGCCGTTACACATTGTGCTCAGGAAACCGGAGCAGCCTGCATAGCTGATATCGCCTGTGTCGTGGATATCAATCTGCATGGCACCGGAGGTGGCCTCAAGATCGGCAACCCATGCCGCACCGCTGTTGATCGAAAGACGGTCCGTGTTGCGGTAAGACGCGTTGCGGACGTAGCGGTAATGACCGTTATTGTTGTTAACCGCGTATGCGGAGCCGAAATCAACGTAGTTAACGCTGCCTTCAACTTCCAGAACGTAGCTGCTGACCACAGAGGCCTCAGTCGACGCTGTGGACATCATCAAGGCGGCAGCTGCAGGCAGCACGGCGGCTTTGAAGATCGGTTTGGTGAAAGTCATATTAATCCTCACTCATAAATGGAGACACAGGTGTTAGCTGCACCATAACACAGCCCTACGTCTCACGCGACTGTTATCATCGCCTAAAGCGAGGATCTCTCATCCGCGACTGAGGGTAAATTTGATATTCGCAAAACCTGCCCAGCGCTGCAAAAATGACACAATCTGTGGGGTTCCGATGTGATATCAACACCATATGGCGTAGGACAGCGCAGGTTCAGACGGTGTCCGGCGCCCTATCTGCACGGGTCAGTTTTTCTTCGTTTCCGAGCTTGGTTCCAAAACCGGGACAATCCGCCGCGGATGCCTCCCCTGTGACAGAATCATGAGAGGCGAAGCTGGCAGCCGGTTTCGCGGTCTCTGCGCCCCGAGAACGATCAGGCGGCCTTGCCCTTGGCTTTGGTATTAACCTTAGGTTCCGGAGGGGTCTTCGCGTCCGGTTTGACCTTGGCCTTCTCGGGCGCAGGCAAGGCCAACGCCTCGTCCGGCATCTGCTCTGGCAGCTCGATCTTGACCAGCCCGGTGTTGAGATCGACAGCCACGTTCGGCTTCACGGCCATCTGGCCGAGGACATCATTCACCTCCCCCATCGCGCGGGCCACGGTTTCGCGCTGGGTTTCTTTAACCGCTTCAACGGATTTCTTGCCGAACAGGAATTTGAACATGGGCGGTGTCCCCTCAAGAATTGCGTTTTGCGTGGGTAACCCAACCTAGGGAGCCATTCATGGGGAAACTATGGGGTAAGGTGTCATGGGTGGCTTTGGTTTTTGTCAACCTCGCCCATGGCATTTGGTGGCTGCCAAATTACCGCCGCCCCAAAGTCACCGGCGCCTGCGTCTTCTTCACCGTCAACCTCGCGGCGCGTGGGTCACGGCTATTGGTCAATGAGATCGACCGCCTTCGCGACGCCGTCCGGGTGACACGCCGTGAACGCCCCTTTCCATAGATGCCTGTGCTGTGTTGCCCGACTACATGCATTGTGTGTGGACATTGCCAGCAGGTGACCGCGATTTCTCCACACGCATGGCGGCAATCAAAGCACGATTTTCAATGTCGATGCGTAGGACGGGGTTCACCCCGCCTGCCCCGGTAGGTTTCGAGAATGGCGGGGTGAACCCCGCCCTACGGTGCAAAGGAGAGGTCGGTTTGTGGCAACGCCGATTTTGGGAACATCATATTCGCGATGAAGCAGATTACCGCGCCCATCTAGAGTATTGTTGGTCAAACCCCGTGAAACACGGGTTTGTGGATGATCCACTTGCGTGGGAATTTTCCTCCATTCACCGAGACCGTAGGGGTTTGCGGCGTCTTGAAAACGCTCCAGTGGAGGGTTTTAGTCGCAAACGGGCGGAGCCCTGGGCGTGATTTCACGCACCTGTGGGCGGAAAGTGGTAGATGTTGAATAGTGCGTGCGAGCACGCACCCTACGGGTTGCTAGAACTAGTCCTCAGGCGCGACAACAACCCAGTCTATTTGCCAATCATAGCTGCGGGCCAATTCGACAGCCGTGGCAGTTGTTTGCTGGAGACCAAAACCCTTGTAAACAAAAACGTCGAATCCGCTGTCCCAATCGGCGGGAAGCGATTCTTCATACCGATAGGGGTAGATTGATGGAGAAACGTACCAGTTGAATCCACGCCCTTTGATTGAAACAAATATCTTTGGGGTTTCAAATTGTGACAAGTCCGTTTTTACACTCGCGCGCAAGCTTCCTTTGTAGTCCCGAAATTCAGAAGATTTGATTAACCCGGATGCGACGACCGATAGTCCCGCCGAAGCAGCTTGTTCGGAAAGAAACGCAGTCGTACCTTGAGTATTTTCTAGCTTTTCAACGCGCGAAGCTAACTTTGAGTCGTCGTAGGTCGAAACCCCCGCCAACCCATTTCTGTTGCTTTCGGCTAAAGTTTCTAGCTGAGCTACTCGGCTTTCGAAATTCTTTAAGCAGGAAAGCAATTCTGTGGCCTTTGAACTCTTGGTCAAGCCCGCCAGACAAGAACTCTGAGCACTTAATGGATCCGCCACCGCGAAGGCAAAAATCAACGAAATAAGGTAGAAGTATCTCTGGGCAATCATTCAAACAAATCCTCGATTGTTGGCTCTATTCCAGATAGACCGCTGACTGCTTTCTCAAATCCTTGAAAAACACTTTGGCTATTTGGCAGAAATCCAAATGCTGACAATAGCAACAACACTAGAAAGGCCACAAACAACAAAGTTAGGGACCAAACAAGAAACTTGAGCGGACCGACAAGTACATCACCAACACCACCTTCAAGACTACCAGCGGCAGCCGACATCAATATTAGCAGAAAAGCGCCTGCGATAATAAGAGCAGCGCCCACAATTGGGACAACTGGATCGTCGCTATTCGAAAATACTACGATCGCCATTGCAGCTAAAGCTGCGACACCCAATCCCCATTTCGTTGCCGGAACTTTATTTAGCCCAAGTGTAATTAGCTCGGCGGGATTCATAGCAAGCCCAAATAAATTTGTAATAATCCGCTAAATCTTGACCCAGTTGCCTCATCGGCGCAAGACAAACTTGCGAGCAGACCTATGGGAAGAGGTGGATTACTGTCCAACTAGTTTTTATTTTGAAGCATGCCCGACTCCCCCCGCCTTCGGCATGGCTCGGGTGCGATGATTGGGATCGTAGTCTCTGACCGGGGACAGCTGGCACTAAGATAAACCTAGAATTTCGATAACTTGGGAGAGCGATAGGCACTGGTAAGAGCTATCTCTCACCATAAAGCCGCAGCACATGGCAAGTTACGAGTCCATCTTCAGCGCCGAAATAAACGCCTCTTGAGGTATATCCACTTTCCCGAACTGGCGCATCTTCTTTTTGCCTGCCTTTTGTTTGTCCAGCAGCTTGCGCTTCCGTGACGCATCCCCGCCGTAACACTTAGCAGTCACGTCTTTGCGCAGGGCGGCGAGGGTTTCCCTCGCAATAATCCGGCCACCGATGGCCGCTTGGATCGGGATTTTGAACATGTGGCGGGGGATCAGGTCTTTCAGCTTTTCGACCATGGCGCGGCCGCGCATCTCCGCCCGGTCGCGGTGGACCATGACCGACAATGCGTCGACGGGCTCGTCATTGACGAGGATTTGCATTTTGACCAGATGGTCGGTGCGGTAGCCTGTCATCTGGTAGTCAAACGACGCGTAGCCTTTGGTCACAGATTTCAGGCGGTCGTAGAAGTCGAACACCACCTCGTTCAGCGGCAGATCGTAGACCACCATCGCGCGGGAGCCGGCATAGGTCAGGTCTTCTTGGATGCCACGGCGGTCCTGGCAGAGCTTCAGCACGTCGCCGAGATATTCGTCGGGCACCAGAATAGTCGCCTTGATGCGCGGCTCTTCGAGGTGGTCGACATGGGTCAGGTCAGGCATGTCGGCGGGGTTGTGCAGCTCGATCATTTCGCCCTGCTCGCCTTCGGGGGCGCGCATGTAGATGTGGTAAATCACCGACGGCGCAGTGGTGATCAGCTCGATGTCATATTCGCGCTCGATCCGGTCGCGGATGACCTCGAGGTGCAGCAGGCCAAGGAACCCGCAGCGGAAGCCGAAGCCCAGAGCGGCGGAGGTTTCCATCTCGTAGGAGAAGCTCGCATCGTTCAGGGCCAGCTTTTCGATGGCGTCGCGCAGGTCTTCGAACTGGGCCGAGTCCACCGGGAAGAGGCCACAGAACACCACAGGCTGGGACGGCTTGAAGCCCGGCAGCGCTTCCGTCGTGCCTTTCTTTTCATGGGTGATCGTGTCGCCCACGCGGGTGTCACGCACCTGTTTGATCGACGCCGTCAGGAAGCCGATCTCGCCGGGGCCAAGCTCGGCGATATCCTCGCGTTCGGGCTTGAAGACGCCGATGCGGTCGACATGGTGGGTCGAGTTGTTCGACATCATCTTGATGCGTTCGCCCTTTTTCAGGACGCCGTCGATGATACGGACCAGCACGATGACGCCGAGGTAGCTATCGTACCACGAGTCCACCAGCATGGCTTTCAGCGGCGCGTCGCGCTCGCCTTTGGGGGCGGGTAGCTCGTTGACGATAGCCTCGAGTGTTTCGTGGATGCCCTGCCCGGTCTTGGCGGAGACCTGAATGGCGCCGGTCGCATCAATGCCGATGACGTCTTCGATCTGCTCGGCCACGCGGTCGCAGTCGGAGGCAGGCAGGTCGATCTTGTTCAGAACGGGGACGATCTCGTGATCGGCGTCGATGGCGTGGTAGACATTGGCGAGCGTCTGGGCCTCGACGCCTTGGCTTGAGTCCACCACAAGCAAGGAGCCTTCGACCGCGCGCATGGAGCGGGAGACCTCGTAGGCAAAATCGACGTGGCCGGGGGTGTCGATCAGGTTCAGGACGTAATCCTGCCCGTCATCGGCGTGGTAATCGATCCGGACGGTGTTGGCCTTGATGGTGATGCCGCGCTCGCGTTCGATATCCATGCTGTCGAGCATTTGCTCTTTCATATCGCGGTCCTTCACCGTACCGGTCTCTTGGATGAGCCGGTCGGCGAGGGTGGATTTGCCGTGGTCGATATGGGCCACGATCGAGAAATTACGGATATGTGCGAGATCGGTCATGAGGGAGGATATGAGGCTGAAACGAGACGCGGTCAAGCGGGGCCGCCCGGCGCATGCGCCGGAACTTGTAAGCTGCTGATATCAAAGGCGTTGGGTTTTCCAATTAACCCGCTGTTAACCCGTCTGCACTGGCCGGGTGCGGCGCTTGGTCTGGTCATCCGGGGCGGCGGGGTGCAAGGTGGGGCCATGCCTGTGAAACTCCCCCTGCCTGTGGCCCGCATCCGTGTCCCTGTGAAACGGCGCAAAACGCTTGAGCCCGACAAGGTCGAGGCGCTGGCCGAGGATATTCTCGAAAATAGCCAGACCACCCCCATTCGGGTCCGCGAGGACGGGGAGGACTATATCCTGATGGAGGGGCTGCACCGTCTGGAAGCGATGCGGGCGCTCGGGGAAGAGATGATTGACGGCTATATCGGGCGGGCCCGGCTGCACTGATGTGTGGCGGTTGGGTGTCCCGCCTCTCGCCCAAGACTAATCAAAACGGAAGCCAGCCACGTAGCCTCCTCCAATTTTGTTGACTCAATTTTATTAAGTACGTACTTATTTTGAATGGTTCGGTTTGCAATCGACATTGGGGGAACATTTACAGATGTCGTCGCGCAGACGGCCGAGGGGATGTCCTCTGTCAAAGTGCTGACCAGCCCAAGCAGCCCGGAAGTGGCCGCCCTGGACGGGGTGGAGCGGCTTTTGACGCGCATCTCAAAGACCCATGCCGACATCTCGCATGTGGTGCACGGCACGACGCTGGCCACGAACGCGCTGATCGAGCGGCGCGGGGCCAAGACCGGGTTCATAACCACTGCAGGGTTCCGCGACGTGCTGGCGATGCGCTACGAGAAACGCTTCGAGCAATATGCGCTTGATATCGCGCTGCCTGAACCTCTGGTGGCCCGTCCCCTGCGGTTGGGGCTTGCGGAGCGGGTGCTGGCGGATGGCACGGTCGCGCTTGCCCCGAGTGACGCCGAGATTGACGCGGTCGCGGGCGAGTTGCGGCGCCAATCGGTCGAGGCTGTCGCCATCGGGTTTCTGCATTCCTACAAGAACCCTGACCATGAACATTATGTTGCCGCCCGGCTGCAGCGGCTGCTGGGCAATGACGTCACGATCTGCCTGAGCTCGGACGTGGCCGGAGAAATCCGTGAGTATGAGCGGTTCTCGACCGTTTGCGCGAATGCCTATGTGCGCCCGCTGATGTCTCGCTATGTCGGCAAGTTGCAGACGCAGCTTCAGGGCAAGGGCTTCAACGGCTCTTTCCTGATGATGCTGTCTGATGGCGCGTTGACGACCGTCGATCAGGCCACGCGCTTTCCTATTCGGCTGGTCGAAGGCGGGCCTGCGGGCGGGGTCGCACTGGCCGCGCATATTGCGCGCGAGGTGGGCTCTGACAAAACGTTGTCGCTGGATATTGGCGGAACCACAGCGAAGATTTGCTTCATTGAGAACGGCACGCCCAAGACCAGCCGCCGGTTCGAAGTGGCCCGCGCTTGGCGTGACGTCAAAGGCAGCGGGCTGCCCGTCAAAGTGCCAACGGTTGAGCTGGTGGAAATCGGCGCAGGGGGCGGCTCAATTGCCGCGATTGACGGGCTCGGCCGTTTGAAAGTCGGCCCCAAAAGCGCGGGCGCTGAACCCGGCCCCGCGGCATACGGTCAAGGCGGTGACGAGGCCACAATCACCGACGCGCATCTGGCGGTTGGTAACATTGACGCGGACGGGTTTGCGGGCGGCATCATTGAACTGGAGCCGCACCGCGCGCCCAAGGCGATTGCAAGACATGTGCAAAAGCCGCTGGGTCTGGATGCGGTGGAGCCTGCGGCTGCGGGCATTATCGAGCTGGCAGACGAGACCATGGCCAACGCCGCCCGAGTACATGGCGTCGAGTTGGGCCTCGACATTTCCGGCTTTGATTTGCTGGTCTCTGGCGGCGGGGGCGGCCTGCACGGGGCGCGGATCGCCGACAAGCTGGGGATCCGCCGGATCATCGTGCCGCAAAACGCGGGCGTGGGCTCAGCAGTTGGGTTTCTGCACTCTCCGGTGGCTTTCGAAAGCGCGCTCTCGGTGGTGCAACCGCTGTCAGAGCTGGACGCGGAAGCTTTGGCGAAGCGGATCGCAGCGGCGCAAACCTATGTCAAAAGCATCGTCGCCGACGTGGTCGCGGAAGATCAGATCGAAACGGTGATCAAGGCCGAGCTGCGCTATCAGGGGCAAGGTCTGGATCTGACATTGCCCTTGCGCACGGGGGAGGCTGCGGAATTCGGGGGGCTGTCAGAGCGGTTTGAGGACCGCTACCGCGCGCTGATTGGCTTTACGCTGGATAATATTGCTGTGGAGCTGGTCTCCGTCAGTGTGACGGCGCGGCAGATGCGCGACGAAGCTAATGCGACGTACAGGCCTGTTGATGGCTCAAGCGCCCCATCTGCGCGGCGCAACATTTACGATATCACTGCGCGGGGCAGCCTGTCCTACAACGTGGTCGCGCGGGAAGGATTGAACGGGCAGACTTATCACGGGCCCGTCGTCATCCCCGAGGCGCAAACCACCACTCTTGTGCGGCCAGGCTGGTCGGTGACCAAATCGGATCATGGCCATCTGGTCATGGAGCGTGACGCCTCATGAGCGGCGAGCTGGATATCGTGGCCCGCAACGTGTTGTGGAACCGCCTGATTTCCGTGTGTGAGGAGCAGGCAAATGCTCTGATGCGAGCCGCGTTTGGCGCGATTGTGCGCGAGGCGGGGGACCTGTCGGCGGGGGTGTTTAACGCTGATGGGGACATGCTGGCGCAGGCCGTGACCGGGACGCCGGGGCATGTGAACACCATGGCGGCCTCCGTGCGGGCGATGCTGCAATTCATACCGCCTGACCAGTTGTCGCCCGGCGACGCGTTGGTGACCAACGATCCGTGGCTAGGTGCGGGCCATGTCTTTGATTTCGTTGTGGTAACACCCGTATTCGTGGACGGAAAGATCGTCGGGTACCTGGCCTCGACCAGCCATATTGTCGACGTGGGCGGACGGGGATGGTCGGCGGAAGCGGCCTCCGTCTTTGAGGAGGGTGTGACTATCCCGGTGATGCGTTTGCGCCGGGGCGCGCAGCTGAACGAGGACCTGCTGGACATTGTCGCGACAAATTCCCGTGTGCCGCATGAGGCCCGCGGCGATATCCTGTCGCTTCTGACCTGCAACGACACCGGTGTGTCGCGGCTCGGTAAGTTGATGACGGAATACGCATTGGACGACCTGTCGAGCGTGTCGAAGTTCATCTTTGACAGCTCCGCACAAGGCACCAAATCCGCGCTCGCCCGCGCACCCAACGGCCGGTATGAAAGCAAGCTGCTGCTCGACGGGTATGACGCGCCGATTGAGCTGAGTGCGGCGATGACTGTGTCTGACGGGCAAATCGACGTGGATTTGAGCGGCTCTTCCGAGGCGGTGAGACGCGGGATCAACTGCCCGCTGAACTACTCCGCTGCGTATGCGGCCTTTGGCATCCGGGCGCTTTTGACGCCGGATATCCCCAACAATCAGGCCTCACTGGACGCCATCCGGGTGACCGCCCCGCCGGGGCTTGTGGTCAGCGCAGAGCGGCCCAGCCCGGTCACTGCCCGCCACGTCATTGGCCAAGCGCTGCCGGACCTGATGCTGGGCTGTCTGGAGCAAGCCTTGCCGGGCGAGGTGTTGGCCGAAAGCTCGGGCGCGCTTTGGACGATGTCGCTGTCGGGCACCGGCAAGGTGCCGTTTACCTCGCTGAACGTGGCTTTGGGCGGCATGGGCGCGCGGCCCGGCATGGACGGGTTGTCGACCACGGCCTTCCCCTCTGGCGTGGGCGCGGTGCCGGTTGAGGTGGCGGAGGTGGCCGCGCCGTTGATCTACCATTCCAAGGAATTTGCCCCCGACACGGGCGGCGCCGGAGCCTATCGCGGCGGCTTGGGACAACGTATCGAGATCGGCGCGCGTGCGCATGAAACGCTGTCGCTGTCGGCGGCGGCCTTTGAACGGCTGACCACCGGGCCCGCGGGCCGTCAGGGGGGGCATGACGGGGCGGCGGGGCGCGTGACCATCACCGATGGCACAGAAATCACCGATAAAGGCATTTACGACATTCCGGCGGGGGAGCGGTTGATACTACAAACGCCGGGCGGTGGCGGGTTTGGGATACCCGCTGACCGGGACAGGGACGTGGTCGCACGCGATCTGTCAGACGGGCTGATCTCGACCGAGGCAGCCACATCCCTTTACGCATTCAAACCCAATGGGAGGACGACGACATGACACTGATGAAAACCATACTGACCGCCAGCACGGCCCTTGTACTCGGCAGCGGGGCCGCTTTGGCAGAGACCAAATGGGACCTGAGCACCGCTTGGGGCGCCAATAACTTCCACGCCGAAAGCGCCATCGCCTTTGCCGACGCCGTGCGCGAGGGGACGAACGGCTCCGTCGACATCACCGTGCATCTGTCGGGCGAGATCGGCGTGAAGATCACCGAGAAGCTGTCCTCTGTTGAGAACGGCATCATCCAGATGGCCGACATGCTGCTGTTCCTGCAAGCCGGCGACGCGCCGTTTCTGGGGGTCGACACCCTGCCCTACCTGATCCAAGGCCAAGACGAGATGAAAACATGGCTGGAGGTCGCAGGCCCCACCTATGACGAGATCTTCGCCAAGCATAATCAAAAGGTGCTCTACTACGTGCCGTGGCCGTCACCGGGCGTCTATACCAAGGAGGCCGTGGTCAGCGCGGATGACATGAACGGCCAGCGCATCCGCGCGTTCAATGCCACCTCGTTCGACTTCCTTGAACGCCTCGGCGCGGCTCCGGTCGAGCTGCCCTTTGGCGAGCTGGCCGCTGCCGTAGCCGCTGGTACCGTGGACGGGGCGGCGACGTCGACCTCCACCGGCGCGAACTCGAAGCTCTATCAGTTCACCAGCCATTTCAACCCGTTGAACTGGTCGATGTCGCCTGACGCGGTGACTGTCAATCTGGACGCGTGGAACGCGCTCAGCGACGAGGAGCGCGGCGTCATCCAGGGCCTCGCCGATAAGATGGAGGCCGATTTCTGGGCAGCATCCGCGGCTGAAGACAGCGCGCAGACCAAGGTACTGGTCGACAATGGCATGACCATCTCGCAAGCCGATGACAGCCTGAAAACCAAAATGGCTGAGGCTGGCAAGGCAATGTGGGGCGAGTTCTTCGCCAAAGTGCCTGAAGCGCAGGCCGTGGTCGAAAGCTACGCCGCCAAGGTCGGCAAATAAGCCAAACCGCCGGGGCAGAGATTGCCCCGGCGGACATGTCTGATGACCCCTATCCTGACCCTCATTGATCGCCTGTCCCGGCTGGCGGAGACCGCCGCCGTGGCCCTGATCTTCGGTTATTGCGCTTTGATGCTGACCGAGCTGGTAGCGCGTGCGCAGGCGCAAAGCTTTTCGTTCACCTGGGAATTCAGCCAATACGCCATGGCCGCCGTCTTCGCCTTGGCCTCGGGGCCTGCCATTCGTGCGGGCACCCATGTGCGCATCACGCTGCTGGCGGAAATCCTGCCTGAGCGGCTGAGCAAGGGTCTCGATATCGTGGCCAACATCGTCGCTCTGGTCATTGTGGCGCTGATCGTCTGGGCGATGTGGACCAAGGTCTCCACCTCTTTCGAGCGCAATATTCTGGCCACCAGCGTCACCAAAACGCCGCTCTGGATGCCGCAGGCCGTGGTGCTTTGGGGCCTGACGCAGCTGTGGCTGGACCTGTTTGCGCGGCTTGCCCGGCGCGTCCTTGGGCAAAGGTTCGAATGGCGCGACGCTGACGCGGAGCCGTCAGATGTTTGAGATCGCCGTCGTCACAATTTTGCTGTTCGTGGCCTTGCTGGCGGGGTCGGTCTGGATCGGCCTGTCGCTGTTTGCCACCGGCTATGTGCTGCTGTCGATCTTCAAGCCCAATATCCCAATGGACATCTTCTCCAGCGGCGTCATCTGGGGCTCGGTGATCCCGACGCCATTGCTGTCGCTGCCGCTCTTCATCTTGATGAGCGAGGTGCTGGTCGCCGCCGGTCTGGGCCGGTCGCTGTTTTCCGGGCTGGCCCCGTGGCTGGGCCGACTGCCGGGCGGGTTGCTGCACGTAAATGTGGTGGGCTCGACGCTCTTTGCCGCCGTGTCCGGATCGTCGGCCGCCACCACCGCCATCGTGGGCAAGGTCAGCCTGCCCGAACTGGAGGCACGTGGCTACGACCGCCAACTGGCCATGGGCTCGTTGGCGGGTGCCGGCACGTTGGGGTTCCTGATCCCGCCTTCGATTATCATGATCATTTACGGCGTCGTGGCGGAGCAATCCATTCTGGAGTTGTTCATTGCAGGCGTCATTCCCGGCCTTGCTTTGGCGGCGCTCTATATGAGCTACATCGCCGCGCATCAGGTCATGACCGGGTCGCAGCCCAAGGCAGAAACGCCGGGCTGGGCCGACCGAATGCGCGGGCTGCGCGACATCGGACCGGTCGCTGCATTGATCGCGGCCATCATGGGCTCGCTCTACATGGGGTTGGCCAGCGTGACCGAACTCGCCGCAATCGGGGTGTTGGGGGCGGTTGTGATCTCGATCCTGATGGGGCGGTTTTCGCTGCCCACCATGATCCGTGCCGGGCGTCGCGCCGTGCGCACCTCGGCCATGATCGGCCTGATCATCGTGGGCGCGGCGTTGCTGAATTCCGCTTTTGGGTTTCTGGGCATCCCTAAAGCCATCGCCGCGCAGATCGCGGCCCTTGGCTTGTCGCCCTTTGCGCTGATCGTGGTGCTGCTGGCTTTTTACGCCATCCTCGGCATGTTTCTTGATGGCACCTCGATCATCGTCATGACGCTGCCGATCACTTTGCCGCTGGTCACGGCTGCGGGCTATGACCCGATCTGGTTTGGCATTTTCGTGGTGGTCGCCGTAGAAATCAGCCAGATCACCCCGCCCATCGGGTTCAACCTCTTCGTGATCCAGTCGCAAACCGGCGAAGGCATCGGCACCATTGCCCGCGCCGCTGTGCCCTTTTTCATTTTGCTGCTCGTATTCGCGCTGATACTCGCTATTTTCCCGCAACTGGCCTTGTGGCTGCCGGGGACCTTGAGATGAGCACACTTTACGCACGCGTTTGCGACCAGATACTGGGCGAGATTCAGTCCGGCGCCCTGAAGGTGGGTGACCGCCTGCCGCCCGAGGGGGACTATGCCGCCGAGCTTGGCGTCAGCCGCTCCACCTTGCGTCTGGCTTTTGCCGAGCTGGAGGCCTCTGGCGTGCTGCGGCGCAAGAAGCGGGCGGGCACGGAGATTATCTCTGACACGCCCAAGCAGCGCTTCAACATGGCCACCACCGGGATCGAGGAGCTGTTGAGCCTGGGGCGGGAGACCAAGTTTGTCATCCACGACACCCGCACCGTGCGCACCGAAGACGTGGCAGCTTTGAGCGGTCTGGTCAGCGAAACGGGGCATTGGCTGGAGGTCACCGGCGCGCGCACAATGGCGGGCGAGGTCAACCCGTTCAGCGTCAACCGCGTCTATGTGCCCGCGCGGTTTGCAGCGATTGAACCCTTGCTGAACACGGGCGAGGCCTCCGTTTACCGGATGATCGAGCAGACGTTTTCGGTCTCTGTGAGCCGCGTCAGCCAGTCCGTGCGCGCCATCGCCTGCCCCGACGCCCCCGCCCGCATCATGGGCCTGCCCCCCGCCAGCCCGGCGCTCGAGATCGAGGCCCAGCTTTTCGTGGAGGACGGGTCACTCATGGAAGTCTCCGTCGCCATCTTCGACGCCGAGCGGTTTCAGGTCCGGACGGATGTGAAGATTGAGTAGGCTACCAAGGCGTGAATGTTCAGTGAATCGGGGCTTGGAGCTCGCGGCGACTTAGAACCTCTGCCCCCGCAGCTTCCAGATGCGGCTCCAACTCGCGCCAAATCTTGCTCCATGTCTCGTCATCCACGACCGCTGGCCGTCCCTTTTCACCAAGGGTTTCCAGAAACGCCAGCCTGTATGCCGTCGGAGGATGAGACCTGTCCGTGCGTGACAGGCTGCGGCTTAATTGAGCGCGCAGATCGTGATCGGCGCTTTCTTTGCCTCTGACGTGTTCCCGAAGGAATTCCAGAGTTTCGCGCCCGCGCCTCTCGGTTTTCGGGATGAAGGACTGCAATTCGCGGTCCAAGTCGTCCGTTATGGCGCTTAGTAGTAAAGCTGATCGCATTGCTGCACTGCCCGCAACCTTTGCAGATAATCCATCCGCTACATACTCCGCCTTCTGCGACGCAAAAAAGGTCGAGCGCTCCATGACGGACCGCAGACCGATGAGCACAAATGCTAATACCTGCCGAACCGCCTCCCCGGCTCCTGCAATGCCTGATCCGTACGGATCAGCTGGACCAAAACCCAGCGTTCGAAGCCACCCGTCGAGGGTTTGGCCCGCTCTTGAAACAAGAGCACCGCGTTGAGGATCGCCGTTCACCAAATGTGCCAGTTCGTGAGCCAAGATTGCCGAGCGTGCGCAGCCTTGAGCCGCATATAAGAACGGCAAACCTAGGGTAATATGCGAACTGCGGCCGAGAACTGACTGCCGGACACCCGCGTTCCAGTCAGAGGTCAGTGTAATGGTTGATATCTTTGGTGCGCCAATCTCTTCGGATAAGCTGTCGAGCGTTGCCTCTAAACTCGGGAAACTGCCTCTTGGGTAACCCTCGCCCTGAGTTCGGACACGGGGGAAGGCAAGCAATGCTAAGGCCAAAAGGACAAGGCCTATGAGGGCCGCAACCAAATTCGGGAAGTCGAACATTATCAAATACAAGCCAGCCGCCAAAAACATCGCCGACAAAGCGAAAACCAAAAAGGCGACCGCCAACGCCACAACAGCACCAATTCCGACGGAGCTTGCTTTGGACTTGCCGAACTCTCGGGTAGCCGCCAGAAAAACACGTTCCCGCCACTTCCGATTTAGATGCGTTCTCCAGTCAAGTTTTGCCATGACTTTCCCAAGCAGGTATTCAGCGAGCCTTTCAGCTTTCGGTGTGGACTGCCAGTCAGCATTCTCAAAGCGCGGATAATTGAATCATTGCCGCTCAAGATTCAGGCCCGACTTCCCCATTGAACCCCTGCCCTGCTACAAGCTAATGTGGGCCACTCACGAGGGACCCGCTAGATGTTGCAAGACCGATTGCCTCCTTTTATCGCTGCGCATTACGAGTGCCATGAGTGGCGGCATGCGTCGGCGATCTTGTCGCAGGACTTTCCTAACGAGTGGGAGGACATCCTGGATGTGCTCTCAAACTTTCGGCTAAAGAAGTCGTGGATCACCCAAGGGGGCGGGCGCAAGTCGAAGGTGTCGGAGTTCATTGACGGAGCGCTTTATGGGCGCGGCTGGGTGGAGAAGGATTTCAAGACCGGCGTTTATGTGGACGGCTCCTATACCGACAGCCCCACTCATTCGGTCGATTGTTTTCGCAACCGCGTGGCGCTTGAGATCGAGTGGAACAACAAGGACCCGTTTTTTGACCGCGACCTGAACAATTTTCGGCTGTTGTTTGATCTGCACGCGGTTAGTGTGGGCGTGATCATCACACGGTGCGACGACTTGCAGACCATATTCAAAGAGATCGGGCGCGGCACGTCCTACGGGGCGTCGACGACGCATATGGGCAAGCTGTTGCCCCGGATCGAGGGCGGCGGCGGCGCGGGCTGCCCGCTTTTGGTGTTCGGCATATCGCCCAAGCTATTTGAGGATGATGAGACATGACCAGCGCCGCCGACGCCTTGCGCGCCGACCTCAAGGGGCAAACCTTCCAGACCATTCTGGCCGACCCGCCCTGGCAGTTTCAAAACCGCACCGGGAAGATGGCGCCTGAGCATAAACGGCTGGCGCGGTATCCCACGATGGCGCTTGATGAGATATGCGAGATGCCGGTGGCCGATTTTGCGGGCGATCCGGCGCATCTGTATATGTGGGTGCCCAATGCGCTGCTGCCCGAGGGGCTGCGCGTGATGGAGGCCTGGGGCTTTGCCTATAAGTCGAACATCATCTGGTACAAAATCCGCAAAGATGGCGGGCCGGACCGGCGTGGCGTGGGGTTTTACTTCCGCAATGTCACCGAGGTGCTGCTCTTTGGGGTGCGCGGCAAGAATGCGCGGACGCTGCAGCCGGGGCGGTCGCAAGAGAACATCATCTCCACCCAGAAACGCGAGCACAGCCGCAAACCGGACGAGCAATATGACCTGATCGAGGCCTGCAGTTTTGGCTCCCGGCTAGAGCTGTTTGCCCGAGGGCCACGCAAGGGTTGGACAGTCTGGGGCAACCAGTCAGATGACTACGCGCCGACATGGGACACCTACGCCAACCACTCGCAATCGGGCCAAGCTGCGGAGTAGCGCTGAGCGCGACTCACTTCGTCGGAATGGCGCCGTGAATTGAGGCGAGAAGATGGCGCGGTTGTTTCCACTTGTGAAACGATGAGCCTGAATTTTGCGTTCTGGCCTTGGAAATAAAGGCAATCTCCGGACATTCCCGTCCAAATGTGGCGAAAACTTGACGGCCTGAAAGAGTTAACAGAAGGTAAAGCCTCGCGCTGTTACCCCTCACCTGTTCCAAGGTTTTTCCGATGTTGCGTTTTGCTCTTGTTGCCGCTCTTGCCTGCTCTGTTTCCCCCGCCATTGCGGGTGATCCCAAACATGGGGCACATAGCCACGGTGTGGTGGCGAGCTACTCGTCGCCGATCAATTACCGTCCCAATAATGGTGAAGGACGTCTGCTTGTCAGACCTCAGGGGTTTAGCGAAGCCAATACCAAGATCGTGCGCTCCAGTACTGTTGGCGTGACCACCGGGACCAGCGTTTTGCCCGGACCCGGCGTCACCAAGCCGGGACGGCACAGCACCGGTAAACTGATCTTGGTGAAAGACGGCGCTACGCACTAGGCGACCGCCCGCCTGCCCCAGCTTTGACATCGCGATTGTGAGCATCCTGCCAATTGTCATTTGGCAGGATTTTTTGCATGATGCAGGGCAATGACCCGCGCCAGAATATGCGGGCGAACCCGGATCGGCGGCGCGGTGGTATTGGCAGCGTGACCCCGACATCAGAGGCGAGAGAGGCAAGAAACATGGCTCTAGAGAACATGCAGTCCCCCTATTTTCGTGCGGCCGCTTTGGGCCTTGTGTTGAGCCTTGCGGCATGTGGCGGCGGGCCAAGCCCACGGCTGAGTACGCCGTCCGCGGGCGCGTCGGTTCAGGTGGCCAGCGGGCCGATCTCGCAGGCGTGCAACCGGTCCGGGCGTGATGCAGCAAACCGCGCCCTGTGTGGCTGCGTCCAAGCGATGGCGAACCGGCATTTGTCGGAGGCGGATCAACGGCTGTCAGCCGGGTTTTACGCCGACCCGCAACGGGCTCAGGATGTGCGGCAGTCGGACAACCGATCAAATGAGGCGTTTTGGGATCGCTACAAGCTTTATGTCGAGGATGCGCGGCGTTACTGCTCTGCGGTGACCTGACGCAGGATACCCGCGACGCAGTCCTCAAGCTTTGCAATCAGCGGGTCAAATCGGCCTGTGTAGTATGGGTCCGGCACATCTAGATCATCGGGATTTGTGCCAAAGGACGCGACATAGGCGACCTTTTTCATCTGCGCGTCGGAGGCCATTTTGGCGACTTGTCCGTGGTTCTCGCGGTCCATGACCAAAATGAGGTCGAACGCTTCGAGGTCTTTTTCCGAAAGCTGCCGGGCGACGTGGTCAGCGAGGTCGAACCCATGCACCCGTCCGGCCACGACCGCACGTGCGTCAGCGCCTTGCCCTATGTGCCAGCCGCCAGTTCCGACGCTGTCGATTTTGATCGACGCGCCAAGCTCCGCCGCTTGCTTGCGCAGGATGGCAGCAGCAAGTGGTGACCGGCAAATATTGCCAAGACAAACGAAGAGGACACTAGGGGACATAGCATTTCCAAAAGGTATGGTTTTCCTTACCTTTTGGAATGTATTCTGAGAACCACAAAAAACGCGAAATTGCGGATTTTCTCGCTTAAGTGATTGCAGAGAGGGCAATAATTGGGATTGCCCTCCCTAAAACTGGGTAGAGACGCCTAAACTTTATGCTTAACCGTGGTTGGCGCGGTTTCTGACCCGCCGCTTTGGTTATGGCCGTGGATGTCGTGGCCGTCGTATTCCTCATGATCTTCCCCATGATCACCGTGCCCGCCATGAGCACCATGAGCGCCCGGCTTGCGCTTGAGATCGACTGGAACCTCGACGGTGACCTCACCGGCTTGCTCGAAAATCAGGGTGAGCGGCACGGTGTCGCCTTGCTCCAGCGACCCTGTCAGACCCATGAGCATGACGTGATTGCCGCCGCGCTCCAGCGTCAGAGTGCCGTTGGCGGGCACTTCGAAGCCCTCCTCGACATGGAGCATCTTCATAACGCCGTTGGCGTCTTCTTCATGGGTGTGCAGCATGGTCATGTTGGCCGCAGGCGTGGAGGCCGCGATGAGCCTATCTGCTGCGCCGTGGTTCATCACCTCGAAAAAGATCGCGCCCGAGGTAGAGCTTGGGGTGGAGGCCCGTGCATAGGGGTCCATGACTTTGATCTTGGCCTCCCCGGCCAATGCGGGAAGCGTGAAAACTGACAGCGCCAGGGCTGCCGCGAGAGATTTGAGAGACATCTGTGTCGTCCTTTATATGCGGGTCTTGAGGAGAGTTTCGGTCAAGACAGGCGCGGCGGCGCGCGGGCATTGGCAACCCAGGGTCGCCGGGACGTATTTGCGACAGTCTCACGATGTGGCTCAAGCCAGCTGAGCGTAACATCGGGTCTTGTGTGGCTGGCCGCAGCAGGCAGGGTTGCCAGCAACTGAAGGCTGCACTCGGGACAATGCGGCACCGGCGTCATTGGGGTGCCATCCGCGCCGAGCATGATTTCTTGCGGACCATCGCCGGTGCAGATCACGATGATCTGACCCTGCGGCGTGGCCCGCGCCACCGCCATTGGCCCGGACGCCGCCAGCGTCGCAAAAACCAGCAGAGTTGTGAGAAGTCTGCGCAAGATGCTCATTCTCTAGCGATACGCCCCTACCCCATCATTGTGAAGCAGATGGGAGCGTTTGAGGGGGCCTGATCACGCGAAATTTTGCCGCAGGCCAGTTTTCGTGAGCGCGCAGGGCCAGACATACAAAAAAGCCCCGCCTCTTGCGAAGCGGGGCCATTATTCGAGTGTGCCGGAGCAGTGGCGGTTAAGCCGAGGCCTGCTTGGCGATGTCTTTTTTGACTTTGAGCGCTTTCGCGGAAAGCTCTGCGTCTTTGGCTTTCGCCATGAAGCCGTCGAGGCCCCCGCGGTGGTCCACGGTGCGCAGCGCCGCTGCCGAGATGCGGAACTTGAAAGACTGGCCCAGCGTGTCGGAGGTCAGCGTCACATCATTGAGGTTCGGCAGAAAACGACGACGGGTTCTGTTCTTGGCGTGGCTGACATTGTTGCCGACCATCGGACCTTTACCAGTGAGTTCGCAAACGCGAGACATGACGTTTCCTTTTCATAACGTAAAAGGGCGGTGGCCCGCCCCTGAAATTCTGTCCGCGTGATGTAGCCAGTGAGTCTTCGGGCGTCAACCCGGAATGGGCAAATGCAGCCAAAATGCCCTGCTGCGCAGGTCGCCTTTGTTTTATGGGGCTCTGCCCCGCTCGCTACGCTCGCCCCCCGGAGGTATTTTTGAAGCAATGATGGGGGTTAACGCAGCGCATCGAGCAGGGTTTGGGCGGCAAGGTCCGGCGCCAGCGCGTTGTCCTGCACCTCAAGGGCCAGCGCCTGCATCTTCGCGCTGATTTCAGGGTCGTCTTTCAGGCGGGCAAGAAGCCCGGTGCGGACCTCTTCCTCGAACCAATGCACGGCCTGACGTTTGCGGGTCTTGTCCCAGTGGCCGTGGTCTTTGCGCCACTGCGCGAGGGTGGTCATATCGTCCCAGACCTGCGCGAGCCCCTCTTCATGCAGGGCTGAGACGGGCTGCGCCTTGGGAAAGCCATCGGGATCCTGAGCGCGTTTGCGGAGCAGCCGCAACGCGCCCGCGTAATCTGCAGTGGTGCGGATGGCGGCGGGCTTGAGGTCCCCATCCGCCTTGTTGACGAGGATCAGATCGGCACTTTCCATGATGCCGCGCTTGACGCCTTGCAGCTCGTCACCGCCTGCAGGCGCCAGAAGGAGCGTGAAGATATCCGACATCTCGGCCACCATCGTCTCGGATTGGCCGACGCCGACGGTCTCGATCAGGATCACGTCGAACCGGGCCGCCTCGCAGAGCGCCACCACTGCCCGGGTGCGCCGCCCCACCCCGCCCAAGTGAGATTGCGATGGGGAGGGCCGGATGAACGCGTTTGGGTGACGTGACAGCCGGTCCATGCGCGTCTTGTCGCCCAGAATGGAGCCACCCGAGCGGGTTGAGCTGGGATCTACAGCCAAAACGGCGACTTTCAGGCCGCGCCCTGTCAGAAGTATACCGAACGCCTCGATAAAGGTGGATTTGCCGACACCCGGCGTGCCGGACAGACCGATGCGGAGCGCTTGGTGGCCATGGCCTGACAGCCTTTGCAGCAAGGCCTGCGCCTGCTCTTGATGATCTGTTCGCGCGCTTTCCACCAAGGTGATGGCGCGCGCGAGTGCCCGGCGGTCCTGCGCCGCGACGTCTTTGGCCAAGTCATCCAATTGTTTCACTGCTGCGCGGTCTTTCGCCTGTCAATCGCCCCCGGATCCGGTAGGGGGCTGGTGACCCTTTTTGGAAGCCCCAATATAAAGGGGCAAGCACGAATTGCATTTGCGAGGTGATAGGATGACACGCAGCTTTACCGTTTTGGCGATGATCGCGGGGCTTTGGGGCGCGCCAGTTTGGGCCGATGGCAGCACCAATGCGGTGTTCAACGTGGCCATCCGGGGCATCAACGCAGGCACGCTGACGGTGAAGGGCACCGAGCAGTCCGGCAGCTATTCGACCACCGGTGTGCTGCAATCCGGCGGGCTGGTCGGGCTGGTGGCGCGGCTGAAATACACGGCGGCAGCGAAAGGCCGCGTGGATGGGGCCCGGTTCCAACCCAGCCGCTATGACGAGAATGCTGACACGGGCAAGCGCAAGTCGAAGACGACAATGACCTATTCAGGCGGCGTGCCGCGCGTGGTGGCGGGCGAGACCGGCACACTGAACCCGGCCACGCAGAAAGGCACTGTGGACCCTCAGACCGCGATTTATGCGGCGTTTCGTGATGTGAATGCCGAAGAGGTCTGCAAGCTCAATGTGCAGATGTTTGACGGCAAGCGTCGCTCGCAAGTGCGGCTGGCCAACCCTCGGGACGAGGGCGGGATGATCAGATGCGACGGCGAGTATCGGCGGCTGAAAGGGTTCTCGGCGGAAGATATGGCGGAGAAAACGCGGTTCCCGTTCAACCTGTTTTACGCCAAAACCGCGGATGGGCGTTACCGCGTCGAGAAAGTCATCACCCAGACGCTTTACGGCAACGCGACGATGACCCGCCGTTAGGATTTTATGCCTTCGGCGAGGATATTTCCGAACATGGGAAGGTGACGGGTCTGCCCGGGTTTGATAGCCGTGGGCGCGATGAGTGATCTGCCAATCGAAGAGGTGCTGCCCCAGCTGGTCGCGCGGATGCGTGCGGGCGGGGTTTGTGTGCTGCAAGCGCCTCCGGGCGCGGGCAAGACAACCCGTGTGCCGCTGGCTTTGCTGGAGGCGGGCGTGTTTCAAGACCGCTTGATCATGTTGGAGCCGCGCCGTCTGGCCGCGCGTGCGGCGGCAGAGCGGATGGCCGCGCTGCTGGGCGAGCCTGTGGGCGGGCGCGTGGGTTACCGGATACGGGGCGAGAGCAAGGTCTCGAGTGCGACACGGATCGAGGTGGTGACAGAGGGCGTGCTGACGCGGATGGTGCAGGCCGATGCGGAGCTGCCCGGCGTGGGATGCGTGGTGTTTGACGAGTTTCACGAGCGCTCCCTCAACGGCGATCTGGGGCTGGCGCTGGTCTGGGAAGCGCGGGCCGCGTTGCGCGATGATCTTCAGGTGCTGGTCATGTCGGCCACGTTGGACGCGGCACCGGTCGCGGCGCTTTTGGGCGGCGCGCCGGTGGTGACCTCGGAGGGGCGCAGCTTTGAAGTGGAAACCCGCTGGCTGGAGCGGCCGCGCAGGCCGGGGGCGCGGCTAGAGGTGGATATGGCCAGCCTGATTGAGCGAGCTTTGGGGGAGAGCACGGGCTCTGTGCTGGCGTTTCTGCCCGGGGCAGGCGAAATTCGGCGGGTGGCGGGCGCGCTGAAGACCCCAACGGACGTGGATATCAGGCCACTTTACGGCGCAATGCCTTATGCCGAGCAACGCGCCGCCATTGCGCCCGCGCCTAAGGGACGGCGCAAGGTTGTGTTGGCGACGGCCATTGCGGAGACATCGTTGACCATCGAAGACGTCCGGGCTGTGGTGGATGCGGGGCTGGCGCGGCGGGCGCGATACGATCCGGGCTCTGGCATGTCGCGGCTGGTGACGGAACGTGCCTCAAAGGCGGAGGCCACACAGCGGCAGGGCCGCGCTGGGCGGGTGGCTGAAGGGCTGTGCTACCGGCTGTGGACCCGCGCCGAAGAGGGCGCGATGGCCGCGTTCGCGCCGCCGGAGATCGAGACGGCAGATTTGGCGGGGCTCGCGTTGGATTTGGCGGCCTGGGGCGCGGAGCCTGCGGATTTGGCGCTGCTGACCCAACCGCCTGAGGGCGCTTTGGCCAATGCGCGGGATGTCCTGCGCATGCTTGGTGCCTTGGATGCAGATGGGCGGGTCACGCCGCATGGCCGCGCGCTCGCGCGCTTGCCGCTGCACCCTCGATTGGGCCATATGCTGAGCCGCTCTGGCGCTGGAGCCGCGCAACTGGCGGCAGTTCTGGCGGCGCGGCCCGGACCTGCGCAAAGCCTTGATCTTGGCCAGCGCATGCGCGGCCCCCTGCCCCATGAAATCAAGGCGGAAGCGAAGCGGTTGGCGCAGTTCTCAAAAGGGCCTGATCGCAGTACCGGCGAGATGGTGGCGCTGGCCTATCCCGACCGGATTGCGCTGCGGCGTAAGGGCGGCGACGCGCGGTTTCATCTTTCAGGCGGCAAGGGCGCGGTGGTGCCGGGAGACGATCCGCTGGCAGGGCAGCGGCTGCTGGCCGTGGCTGATCTGGACGGCGACACGCGAGAGGCGCGGGTCCGGGCCGCCGCCGTGCTGAACGACGCAGAGCTGCGCGGGCTGTTTGACGACCAGATCGCGTGGCATGACGTCTGCGCCTGGTCGCGGCGTGAGGGCCGCGTGTTGACCCGCAAACAAGAGCGGTTTGGCGCGTTGGCATTGGAAGACAGGCTGTTGCCGGACCCCGACCCAGATGCGGTGACGCGGGCTTTGCTTGACGGTGTGCGGGACCTTGGCTTGGGCGCGTTGAACTGGTCAAAGCCCGCGTCGCTGCTGCGGGCGCGGGGGCAGTATCTGGGCGAGACCGTTGACTGGTCCGACGCAGGCCTCTTGGACAGTTTGGAGCATTGGCTGGCCCCTTATCTTACGGGGCTCAAAACGGCGGCAGAGCTGAAAACGGTCGATGTGGCGCAGGCGTTGAGGAACAGCCTCGACTGGGAGACACAGCAGCAGTTGGACCACCTGGTGCCCGCCTCCATCACCACGCCTTTGGGGCGCAAAGCGGCAGTCGATTACTCTGAGGACGTGCCGGGCATCGCGGTGCGGCTGCAGGAGATGTTTGGCTGCACAATCCACCCCACTGTGGGGCCGGATCGCGTTCCGTTGAAAATCACGCTTCTGTCGCCGGGGCAAAAGCCGGTGCAAGTGACGCGGGACCTGCCGGGGTTTTGGACCAATTCCTATGCCGATGTGCGCAAGGATATGCGTGGGAGGTATCCCAAGCACCCTTGGCCGGAAGACCCGACGCAGGCAGAGCCGACGGTGCGAGCAAAGTCCCGCAGGACTTAGCTTTTGTAGGGCCTGTCATGCGTCAGGGCAGGGATTTGGCGGCGGGTGCGGGCAATCTGGCTCAGGTCTAGGTCTACCACCGCCAAACCCGGCGCGTCCCCGCCCATGTCGCAGATGACCTCGCCCCACGGGTCGACCACCAAGGCATGGCCATAGGTTTTGCGCCCGTCATCGTGGTGACCCACCTGTGCTGAGGCGATGACGAAAGCGCCGTTCTCGATCGCGCGGGCACGCAGCAGCACATGCCAATGGGCCTCCCCGGTCGGCACGGTGAAAGCGGAAGGGACAAAGAGCACGCCTGCGCTTGCCTGCGCATAGCCACGATAGAGATGCGGGAAGCGCAGGTCATAACAGATGCTGAGGCCCCACGGCCCCCACGGGGTCTGCGCCAGCGTCGCCGCGTCACCGGGGGCGTAGCGCTGCGACTCGCCCGTAGGCGGCTTGCCCTCCAGCTGGATGTCGAAGAGATGAATTTTGTTATAGGACGCAACGGCTTGGCCGTCGGGGTTGATCAGGTCGGAGTGGTTGTAGAAGCGCCCACCGGTTTTTTCCTGCGGCCCCGTGACCGGCGAAGACCCGGCATGTATCCACAGCCCGTGCTCTTTCGCCAGCCTCTTGCAGGCGGTGATGAACGGGTTGTCCTTTGCCGCGCCGATGGGGGCCTCCGGGTCCTCGGGGGTCAGCGTCATCAGGCCGGAGACCTCCGGCAGCGCCAGCAGATCGCAGCCTTCACGTGCGGCATGGGCGGCGGCGTCCTCGACAAAGGCGATGTTGGGCGCGTAGCGGTTCGACGAGGTCATTTGCGCAAGGCAGAGCCGCAAGGTGTCCGACATGAGAATGGTCCTTCGAGAAGCGTTGTCCGAGCCTAGCATGCGGCGCGAAACCCTGTCACCGGGGCCCGTGCGCCGCATTTGTCTGGACAGCCCCGCGCCGCCCGCTACTGTCTGCTGCACGCAAGAAGGAGCCCACGCGATGAACCAGCATGCCTCGAAATTTGGAACCTCCCAGCCTGTGCGCCGGATGGAGGATACGCGGTTTCTGACCGGCACTGGCTCTTATGTGGATGATGCTGCGCCTGAGGGGGCGCTTTATGGCTATGTGCTGCGCTCCTCAGTGGCCCATGCTGAGATCACCGAGCTGGATGTATCCGACGCGGCGGAGGCCGAGGGCGTGCATATGGTTTTGACCGCCGACAGCTTCACGGCGGCGGGGGGCAAGAACGAGATGGGGGCCTCCATCATCGACAATCAGGACGGCACGAAGGGCGCGGCCCCGACGCGGCCTATCCTGGCCACTGGGCGGGTGCGGTTTGTGGGCGAGCCGCTGGTCTTCATCGTGGCGGAAACGCTGGCGCAGGCCAAGGATGCTGCCGATCTGGTGATGTTTGACTATGACGACTTGGAAACCTCGATGGGGTTGCAGCCCGGCGGACCAGCGATCCATCCGGAGGCGCCGGACAATGTCGCCTATGACTGGGCTGTGGGCAACAAAGACGCGACGGAGGCCGCCTTCGCCAACGCGACGCACACCACCCGGCTAGAGGTTGCAGACAACCGCATCATCGCCAACGCGATGGAGACGCGCGGCTGTTTTGCGGAGATGACTGAAGGCCGGCTGCACATGGCCTATAGCGGGCAAGGCGTCTGGGGGTTGAAGGGCTCGTTGGCTTCGACACTGGGGCTGAGCAAGGAGGACGTGCATGTCACCACGCCCGACGTTGGTGGCGGCTTCGGCATGAAAGCCTTTGATTACCCTGAATATTTCATGGTTGGCCATGCAACGCACACGCTGGGCAAGCCGGTGCGCTGGCAGGCGGAGCGCACGGAATCCATGTTGTCGGACAATTCAGGCCGGGACCTGCATTCCGTAGTGGAGCTGGCCTTTGACGCTGACTTGAAGATCACCGGCTACCGTGTTGATACTTTGTCGAATATGGGCGCCTACAACTCCGGTTTTGCGCAGTTTATTCAGTCCGATCTGGCGTCCCGCGTGCTGGCCGGGGCCTATGACATCAAAACGGCGTGGTTCCGCAACGCAGGCGTCTATACCAACACCACGCAGATCGACGCCTATCGCGGCGCGGGGCGGCCCGAGGCGATTTATAAGCTGGAGCGCGCCATGGATCACGCGGCGCGTCAGTTGGGTGTCGACCCTCTGGAGCTGCGCCGCCGCAACTTTGTGGCAAAAGATCAATTTCCCTACACAACCGTGACCGGCGAAATCTACGACGTGGGTGATTTCGACATGGTGCTGTCCAGCGCCGAGGCCCACGCCGATATGGCAGGCTTTGCGACCCGCAAGGCGGCCTCCGCCAAGGAGGGTAAACGTCGCGGCATAGGGATTTGTTATTACATCGAAAGCATCCTTGGCGACCCGGATGAAACCGCCAGAGTCGCGTTCACCGGCGAAGGCACCGCGCGGCTTTACGTTGGCACGCAATCCAATGGTCAGGGGCACGAAACGGTCTACCGGCAGCTCTTGAACGAGTTCACCGGCATCCCGCTCGACAAGGTTGAGATCGTGCAAGGCGACAGCGACCGGATTGCCAAGGGCGGCGGCACCGGGGGGTCGCGTTCAGTGACCACGCAGGGCACCGCGATCCGCGCCACGTCTGAGGCGATCATTGACCGGTTCAAACCTTTCGTGGCCGATCAGCTGGGCGTGCAGGAGGTGGCCTTTGAAGACGGCACATTCCGCGCCGAGGGCTCCAACACCGTAATGACGCTGATCGAGGCCGCGGATGCGGCGGCGGCGGCTGGCGAGAGCGCCCTGTTGACCACCAGCAAAACCACCACCCTGCCCGGCCGCTCTTTCCCCAATGGTTGCCACGTGGCTGAAGTCGAGATTGATCCGGACACTGGCGAAACCCGCGTGGACAAGTTCAGCGTGGTCGATGATTTCGGCGTGTTGATGAACCCGATGCTGGCCGAAGGTCAGGTGCATGGCGGCGTGGTCCAAGGCATCGGGCAGGCGATCAGCGAACATGTGGTCTATGATGAGGACGGCCAGCTTCTGACCGCCACGTTCATGGATTACGGGATGCCGCGGGCCGCCGACGTGCCGATGATTGGTTTTCACACGGAATGCGTGCCCTCCACTGCCAATGTGCTGGGCATGAAAGGCTGCGGCGAGGCAGGAACGGTTGGGGCCTTGGCGGCGGTGTCGAACGCCGTGCTGGACGCGCTTTGGGAAGATGGCGTGCGCCATGTTGATATGCCCTTCACGCCACACCGGGTCTGGGGTTGGATGCACAAGAGCTAGGTGAGTGCCGGACGGTCGCTGATTTCTCGACATAAAAACAGAGGCTTGCGTGCCAATTCTTGTGTCGCGGGATGGCCATATTTTGGCCGAAGACGGGGTTTACACCTGCTGAGGAGTATTTTTAAGCACGGTTTACCACCATAGGTGCCCGATGACGCAGATCACATTTGAAGAACGCATGAGCCGCATAAACAAGCAGCCCCGCTCGGCCTCCCAACCGAGTGCTGAGGCGCAGATCTCGCCCAAACGGGTCACTCCACCGCCAATTTCGCCACGCGACCACTCCGCCCGGTCGCGCGGATGGTCCATATTTCTGGCCGTGCTTTTGGGGCTCATTTTGGTGCCCCTGTCCTTTGCCGCGCGAGTCGACACACAAGTGGTGATGTCGCCGGATTTTGGGCCAGATGTATTTTACTACTTCACCGCGCTGGCCTTCACGTCGGGCTTTCACCTGCTGCTGGCCGGGCTGGCGATTACCGCCATGGCCCACAAGTTTCGCAATATGCTCCTGAACATCGTGGTGTTGGAGATGCTGATCGGCTACGGCGCGGCATCGGTGATGTTTGCCACGATCATTTCATAGGCATTTGTGACACATCACGCACGGGAAACGTTACCGCAGATACGGCTGACATGGTGCAAAGGCTGCCCTAATCTGGCATGCGTAACGCGTTGCCAAAGGGAAGTTTGACCGTGCGCCTGCCTAAGCTGATGAAAAGACTGCTCGGCCATGGGTTGTCCATGTCCAACAGCCTCAAACATCTCGCGGGCTTCGGGCCGGGCGACAAGACGCTGCACCCCTCTGGCGCGGGCAAGCGTGAGCCCATCACCCATGTGATCATTCTTGATGGCACCATGTCCTCGCTGGAGGAAGGGTTCGAGACCAATGCCGGGCGAACGTTCCGCCTGTTGTCGGAGATGGGGCCGAACAAGGCGGTGTCGCTGAAATACGAGGCCGGGATCCAATGGCAGGGCTTTCGCCGCGCCATTGATGTGCTGGCAGGGGTGGGCATCAACCGTCAAATCCGCCGCGCCTACGGCTTCATCGCCTCGCGCTACCGCCCCGGCGACAAGATATTTCTGTTCGGCTATTCGCGCGGCGCGTATGCGGTGCGTTCGCTTGCGGGTGTGATCGACCGGGTTGGCTTGCTCAAAGCTGAC
Organism: uncultured Litoreibacter sp.; assembly: GCA_947494645.1. GTDB lineage: Bacteria > Pseudomonadota > Alphaproteobacteria > Rhodobacterales > Rhodobacteraceae > Litoreibacter. The sequence goes on along the minus strand of CANLVO010000001.1, from coordinate 417,753 downwards.
AACGCGACAGAACGCAACGTGCGCCAGGCCTTTCGCCATTACCGCGTTGACCCCGACAGTCTGGCCGCCAAATCCTTCAGCGCGGTGCATTGCTACGACGACGCGCCCGTGGAAATGGTGGGCGTGTGGGACACCGTGCGCGCCCTGGGGTTCCGCGCCCCTGTCTTGTGGCGCCTGTCCCCGGTTGAGCATGGGTTTCACAGCCATCATCTGGGCGACACGGTCCGTCACGGCTTTCAGGCCCTCGCGCTGAACGAGACCCGCAACGCGTTTTCTCCGGTCCTGTGGGACAATGAACCCGGCTATACCGGGACGCTGAAGCAGGTCTGGTTTGCGGGCAGCCATGGCGATGTTGGCGGGCATCTGACCGGGTATGAGCCGGCACGCCCTTTGGCCAATATTCCGCTGGTCTGGATGCTGGCCAATGCTGAGCGATGCGGCCTGCCCCTGCCCGAAGACTGGCGATCCAGATACCCGCTTGACGTCAACGCACCTTCGGTCGGCACGTTTCGCGGGTGGGGCAAGCTGTTCTTGCAGCGCCGCGCCCGCAAGGTCGGCCGCGACCCGTCTGAATCGCTGCATGACAGTGTGCTGGCCCGTCACGACGGATGGTCTCGTCGCCTGCCATGGGTCAGGCGTCCCAAGACACGCGACCTGCAACAAACGGTCACGCTGGATGGGCCCGGCAACTAAGGCGTTGTCCTTGCGTGATTGCCACTGTCGGGACTTAGGTATTTTTGCCAAGATGAAGCCCAAGCCCTTTCGCGACATGGATATGTGTCGCATTCTGGAAAGACCGCAACGCGCATTCTTTGTTTGCTCACCTCAAGGAGGAACGATCCCGTGCTGGCATCATTGACCCTAGAAAACGGCCACCTGCCCGCCCCGCTGACCAAGCAATATTGGAAGGACGGGTTCTTGTTCCCGGTGCCGGTGATGGAGGCGGCCGAGGCCGCCGAGATGCGCGCAGAGCTGGAGGCCATTGAGCGCGACTGGCTCGACGCAGGCCTGCCTTTGCCGCTCAACACCTACAAACGGATCAACGCCAATATCGTGATGCCGCTGGCGCACCGGATTGCCACCCATAAAGGCGTGCTGGACGCGGTCGAGGGCATTCTGGGGCCGGACATCCTGATCTTCGCCGCCGAGTTTTTCATCAAGGAGCCACGCACGACGCAGATCGTGTCGATGCATCAGGACCTGACCTATTGGGGGCTGGGCGCGATTGACGGGCTGGTCACCGCATGGGTGCCGCTGTCACCCGCCACGCCTGCCTCTGGCTGCATGGATTTTGTGCGCGGATCGCACACACAGGCCATCCTGCCGCATGAGGACACGTTCGACGACAACAACCTTTTGTCGCGCGGGCAGGAGGTGGCCGTGGATGTGGCGGATGAGGACAAGGTGAATATCGAAATTCACCCGGGCCAGATGAGCCTGCATCACGGGCTGACCATCCACGGGTCGGGGCCCAATATTTCTGATGACCGCCGGATCGCCGCCGTGATCCGTTATATGCGCCCTGATGTGGTGCCCTCTGAGGGCCGCACCGACGCGATGCTGGCACGCGGGTCTGACACGGCTGGGCGGGCGCGGCTTATCCCTGCCCCCAAGGCAAATTTCGAGCCCGACGCCTTGGCGCTATATGAAGAAATCCGCGCCGCGCAGGCCAAGGTCATGATGGAAGGGGCTGCGAAAAACAAAGGGATCTACGCATGACGCAAACGGTGAAATTCACGGCAATGAAGGACGGCGACAAGGCCGATTACGATCTGCTGCACCCGCTGGAGGTGGAATATGCGTCTGGCACGGCAGACAGGCTGCTGGACGCCCTCGTCACTCTGGATGAAAGCCTGTCGGGGTACCGGGTGACGCGGCTGGGCCATTCGCTGCAATCCGCCACCCGCGCGCATCGCGACGGGGCGGATGTCGATTGGGTCGTCTCCGCCCTGCTGCACGATATCGGCGACATCTTCGCGCCGTATAACCACGACGAATACGCGGCCTCGATCCTGAAGCCCTTCGTGCGCGAGCAATGCACATGGGTGGTCGAGAAACACGGCGATTTTCAGATGCTTTACTACGGCCATCATGTGGGCGGAAACCAGCACAAGCGTGATGCCTTTAAGGGCCATCTCTATTTTGACGATTGTGCGACGTTTTGTGAGCGTTGGGATCAATGCTCCTTTGATCCGGACTACGTCCACGAGGGCATAGGTTTTTTCCGCGACATGGTGCGCGACGTCTTTGCCCGCGCGCCATACGACCCCGCAGTCATCCGCCCCGGCGCACGCGAGCCGCTTGTGACCAACCCCGACTGAGTATCTCGCCCGAGCAAAGACGCTTAACGGCTTCGTTTCAACCCAAATACGCAACTTCCCGCCTTTGGCCACCTTCCCCTTCGGGATGGGTTTGGGTAAACGAGCCCCAAGAGTTTCAAGGAAGACGCAGATGGCGATGGAAAAAACGTTCAACGCGGAGGAAGCCGAGGCCCGGCTGTCAGCCGCATGGGAGGCCGCAGGCTGTTTCAAGGCTGGCGCAAATGCGTCCCGGTCCGAGACCTTCTGCATCATGATCCCGCCCCCCAACGTGACCGGCGTCCTGCATATCGGCCACGCGTTTAACAACACGCTGCAAGACATCCTGATCCGCTGGAAGCGGATGCAGGGCTATGACACGCTGTGGCAGCCCGGCACGGATCACGCAGGCATCGCCACCCAGATGGTGGTGGAGCGCCAGCTGTCTGAGACCCAGCAGCCCAAGCGCACGGAGTTGGGCCGGGAGAAATTTCTCGAGAAAGTCTGGGACTGGAAAGCGTCGAGCGGCGGCACGATCATCAACCAGCTCAAGCGCCTCGGCGCGTCCTGCGACTATTCCCGCGAGGCCTTCACCATGTCCGGAGCGCCAGGTGCGCCTGACGGAAACGAAGGCAATTTCCACGACGCCGTCATCAAGGTCTTTGTCGAGATGTACAACAAGGGCCTGATCTACCGCGGCAAGCGGCTGGTCAACTGGGACCCGCATTTCGAGACGGCGATCTCCGATCTGGAGGTCGAGAATATCGAGACGCCGGGCCATATGTGGCACTTCAAATACCCGTTGGCGGGCGGCGAAACCTATGAATATGTCGAGAAGGATGAGGACGGGAACGTCACGCTGCGCGAGACGCGGGACTACATCTCCATCGCCACGACGCGGCCCGAAACCATGCTCGGCGACGGCGCGGTTGCGGTGCATCCAGATGACGCACGGTATGCGCCAATTGTTGGAAAACTCTGCGAAATCCCGGTCGGGCCCAAAGAGCATCGCCGCCTGATCCCGATCATCACGGACGAGTACCCCGACATGACTTTCGGCTCGGGTGCGGTGAAGATCACCGGCGCGCATGACTTCAACGACTACGAAGTCGCCAAGCGCGGCGGCATCCCGATGTATTCGCTGATGGACACCAAAGGCGCGATGCGCGCCGATGGCAAACCCTATGCGGAGGAGGCCGCCACCGCGCAGGCCATCGCAAATGGTGAGCAGTCCTTTGACGAAGCGATGATCGCGGCGATGAACCTTGTGCCGGAGGCCTACCGTGGCCTCGACCGGTTCGAAGCGCGCAAGAAGGTTGTCCAGGACATTACCGACGAAGGCTTGGCCGTTATGCACTCCGTCCCCGTCATTGACGAAGAGGACGGCCAGGAAAGCAGCCGCCTTGAGCCTTACATCGAGAGCAAGCCCATCATGCAGCCGTTTGGTGATCGCTCCAAAGTGGTGATCGAGCCCATGCTGACCGACCAATGGTTCGTCGACACGGCCCAGATCGTCCAGCCCGCGCTGGACGCCGTCAATGATGGCCGCACCCGGATCATGCCGGAGGGCGACCGGAAGGTGTATTTCCACTGGCTGGAGAACATCGAGCCTTGGTGTATTTCAAGGCAGCTGTGGTGGGGGCATCAGATTCCGGTTTGGTATGGACCAAGTTTTGAGGATAGACAGGACGGCAACAGGTATTACGACGCCTCGAAGCCAATCATGGTCTGCGCTTCGAATGAAAAAGATGCTGTTGCGCAACTAGCTGCGATCTACGACCGTCCTATCGTTCCGCTCGATGCGGAGCATATGCCCCGAGCAGAGTTTGACCAACTGTTCCCGTCGAAATCTGTCCAGACTGTCATTGCCGGCCTCGGAAAAGGCCAAGAGATTGATCCTAACTCGGTTCCGGTTTTCAGAGACCCCGACGTCCTCGACACATGGTTCTCCTCCGGCCTCTGGCCCATCGGCACGCTCGGCTGGCCCGAGGAAACGGAAGAGTACAAAAAGTACTTCCCCACCTCGACGTTGATCACCGGGCAGGACATTCTGTTCTTCTGGGTCGCCCGCATGATGATGATGCAGTTGGCCGTGGTCGATCAGGTCCCCTTCGATACCGTCTATCTGCATGGCCTCGTGCGCGACGCCAAGGGCAAGAAGATGTCGAAATCCACCGGCAACGTGGTCGACCCGCTTGATATCATTGACGAATACGGCGCTGACGCGCTGCGCTTCTCTTCTGCTGCCATGGCGGCGTTGGGCGGGGTGTTGAAGCTGGATACGCAGCGCATCGCGGGGTATCGCAATTTCGGCACCAAGCTGTGGAACGCGGTCCGTTTTGCCGAGATGAACGAGGTGTTCGAGGGCGCGGAAACTTTCCCGCTGCCCTCCCCTCAGCAGACCGTCAACAAGTGGATCATCGGCGAGACCGCCAAGGTCCGCGAAACCGTTGACGCCAATCTTGAGGCTTACCGCTTCAACGATGCTGCCGACGCGCTTTATAAATTCGTCTGGGGCAAGGTCTGCGACTGGTATGTCGAGCTGTCCAAGCCGCTGTTCTACGATGGCACAGAGGCTCAAAAATCCGAGACCCGCGCGACCATGGGCTGGGTGCTGGACCAGTGCATGATCCTGCTGCACCCGATGATGCCGTTCATCACAGAGGAGCTGTGGGGCGAGACCGCCAAACGCGCGGAAATGCTAGCCGTCACCGACTGGCCAACCTACGGCGCTGAGCTGGTCGACGCAGGCGCCGACCGGGAAATGAACTGGGTGATTACGCTGATCGAATCCGTCCGCTCCGCGCGGGGCGAGATGAATGTGCCCGCCTCGCTAGAGGTGCCGCTGGTGCAGGTCGATCTGGACGCGGCAGGCGAAACCGCTTTTGCCAACAATGCGGCCCTGATCAGAAAACTGGCGCGGCTGGGCGAGATTACGCAAGGCGACGCCCCAAAAGGGTCCGTCTCGATCCCCGTGGCGGGCGGCAGCTTCGCGTTGCCCTTGGACGGTATCGTCGATGTCAGCGCGGAAAAAGCGCGGTTGGAGAAAAGCCTTGGCAAGCTCGCCAAAGAGCTCGGCGGGCTGCGCGGGCGGCTGAACAACCCGAAATTCGTGGCCTCCGCGCCCGATGAGGTGGTGGCCGAGGCGCAGGAAAACCTTGCGGCCCGCGAAGAGGAAGAGGCGAAACTGACCGCAGCCCTCGCCCGGCTGGCTGAGCTGGGATAGACGCCCTGTCTCCATTTGGTTGTTAAATACTCACACTCCTGCCTGTGCAACCGGCGCTGGGTCCATGAGTATTTTTAACCAAATGGAAACGGGAATCGGTGCTCTCTGAGCGTCCGGTACAGGCTGGAGAGCCGATGACCGGACCGGATGGAGACAGGGATCATTGATCCCGTCTTTTCCTTGAGGCGGTTGGGGCGGGGCCTCAGCCGCCTCTGTTTTTAGCTGATCAGCGAACCAGTTTGTCGATGGCCCGCATGGCCCCGATGGAACGGTCGTAAACCAGCGTGAGAACCCGGCGCGCGGGCGGCGCTTTGCCGATCTGCGGCAGGACGCGGGCAGAGCTTGCCGCCAGCGTGGCCGCGATAAATCCCCGGCGGGTCAGGCCTTTTGGGATGAGGTCAGGCATGATGCGCCCTCCTGTTGCGAATGACTTGCATGTAAGAGTGCGTCTGACGCAATTCAACCTTGCGCCCGGCCTGCGATCTGTTTTGATCTCGGGCCATGAGTAAACCCACCCTGACCCCGCTTGCACAATCCTTGCCCGCCTCCGTCCCGTTTGTGGGGCCAGAGGCGCAGGAACGGGCGCGCGGCGCTGTGTTCACCGCGCGGCTGGGTGCGAATGAAAGCGTCTTTGGGCCTTCGCCCAAGGCCATCGCGGCCATACGAAAAGCAGCAAGTGAGGTTTGGCAATATGGCGACCCGGAAAGCCATGATCTGCGCCACGCCATTGCCGCCCATCATGGGGTCGCGCCCGAAAATGTGATGATCGGCGAAGGCATCGACGCGCTTTTGGGCTATCTGGTGCGGCTATTGATCGGGCCCGGCGACGCGGTGGTGACCAGCGACGGGGCCTATCCGACCTTCAATTACCATGTCGCGGGCTTTGGCGGCACGCTGCACAAGGTGGCCTATAAGGGTGATCATCAGGACCCGGACGCGTTGCTGTCGTGCGCCGCAGACACGCAGGCCAAGCTGATCTATTTCTGCAACCCGGACAATCCCATGGGCAGCTGGCACTCTGCCGACACAGTTGCGCAAATGATCGCCCGCGTGCCGTCTGGCGCGGTGTTGCTGTTGGACGAGGCCTATAGCGATCTGGCGCCTGATGACAGCCTGCCACCGCTGGATATGACCACCCCGAACCTCGTTCGAATGCGTACCTTTTCAAAAGGTTACGGCATGGCGGGGGCGCGGGTGGGTTATGCGCTGGGACATGCTGACCTGATCATGGCATTCAACAAAATCCGCAACCACTTTGGCATGAACCGCATTGCACAGGCCGGCGCATTGGCCGCCTTGCAAGATCAGGATTATCTGAACGATATCAGACAAAAGGTCATACATGCCCGCGCCAGGCTGACCGAGATTGCCGCTGCAAACGGGCTGACGGCCCTGCCCTCAGCCACGAATTTTGTCACCATTGATTGCGGCCGGGACGGCGATTTTGCCCGCGCCGTCTTGGCGGAGCTGATCGCGCGCGGCATATTCATCCGCATGCCCTTCGTGGCCCCACAGGACCGCTGTATTCGGGTCAGTTGCGGGCGTGACAGCGACCTTGACGCCTTTGCAAAGGCCCTGCCCGAGGCGCTGAAAGCGGCTGCCCAGACCTAGGGGGCGTTCAGGGGGCTGGCCAAGCCGAGCCGGAATGCTAATCTCTCTGCCATGCGTGATTATGAGCCCCGCCAACCCGCCGGTCGTGTCGAGAATTTTACCGTGCCTTTCCTGTGGATGGCCGGGTTGCTGGTCTTCATGGGCTTGTTCACGCTTTACGCCATGTACGGCTTTCTAACCTCCCTCGCCTCCGCGCTGGTTCTGCGGGGGTTGATTGATCTGTTGCCACGCCCGTAACCCCCTGACAGCTCAATCATAAAGAGCCCCAACCGTGCTGTGGCTGGAGCTCTTTTTGTGGAAACCGCGAACCGGTTTGGATCGCTCAGAGGCGGGATATCAGAGGGTAACTATCAGTTCAGACCAGGGCTATCCGGGCTTGGCGCGGAGGCACGACGGATGCTGTCATCCTCCCCCATATGGTGCAGCAGCAGCCGGGCCTGACGCGCGTCAAGCGGCATGAAGCTGTGAATGCGGTTGGTGCAGGGCACATCGAAAAACAGGCTGCCATGCGCGACAAGCGTCTGCGGCGTGTCGAAATGCAAGGTCACATGTGGCAGGGATGTGCCGATCCGGGCGCGGGCGATGCCGCGAAACCCGATCAAGCTTTCGCCACGCACAGAGACGCGCGGCTGGCCAAATAGTTCACTTGCCTGCTCATGCTCGATCACCAGCCGCGTGGCAGGTGAGATCAAAAGGGGTGCGTCATTTCCAAGCACCGCGTCAGGCACCATCAAGGGCCAATGCGCGGCGGCAGCGGCGTGTGACGACACGCTCAACTCACCACGTTCAAGGTCAGCAATCGGCTGCTCGCCGTTCTCTGCGGTCAGGACGGTGTCGCCCACCTGCAGGTCTTCTACGGCGGTCCACGCATAGCGCGTCGCGATCCGCGTTCCGGCGAAGAAACCCGGCGCGGGAGCCACGTTCAGCACCAAGGGGGACGCCCCTTTGGTCATCTTGCGGTTTGGTTTGAAAAACATCAGGCCCACCTGCTCTTTTTTTCCATCAATTTAGACATTGATGCGGGCAAAAGACGACAGGGGTTCGGCAGCAAAAGGACCATTTTGAGGCGAACTGTGTCCAGAATGAGAACAATTGAATCAGGTGCCTGCCTACCCGAATTTGTAGCCGAACCGATTTATGTCCTCTTGCAGCATATCACCCACAAGATGTTGATCTTTCTCGGAATAATAGGCGGCGTAGGATTTTTCCCGATCCGAACGATTGTCGTGACCCAATGGGGCAATCCGCAGATCAAGAAGCGTCTCAAGACGCGAAATGTCCTCTTCCAGATGCTCGAGACGGATGAACAGGTCGCACCGTTCCTGCCCGGCCGCATCCGTCACGTAAGAGCCGTAAGGATGCGCCTTCAGCGACGCGACATTGGCCGGGTGATTGAGGAAGTCGGAGAAGCCAAGCGTCTTGGCCAGCCCCACCGCCGGGTGGTCGAAACTTTGCGCCTGCAACCAGTGGTAATAGCTCACCACCCGGTCCCACGGGTTACGCACCATGGTGAAGACCCGTGCCGCAGCAACCTGCTCCGGCGTGACAAGCCCCACAATGTCGCTCAACGTCGCGTGTTTCCAAAGCCGCCCCGCCGCCTGCACGCCCCTCACCCGATGTCGCCGCTTCAGCGCCTTCGGGGTGTCGCCCAGCAAAATGTCATCCGCACCGACCCGCGCCTCCAGCGCCCGCGCCAAAGAGGTGCCGCCGGTCTTGGGGATGTGAATGAAGATATAGTTGTGCCGTGCGGAGTAAATCATGCCGGTTGCGCGCCCTCTTCGCCACGGCTCAGGATCACCACACCTGCCAGCACGATCAACCCCATGCCCAGAAAGCCCAGCAGGTCCGGGGCCTCGCCCCACAAGACATAGGCCCAACCGCCGCCCGAAATCAGGAACGCATATTCAAACACCGCCACCCGGCTGGCCTCGGAGATTTGGTAGGCGCGGGTCAGGCAGGCAATCCCCACCACCGACACCAAGCCCTGCGCGACGGTCCAGAACAGCCCAGCTTGCGTCCAAGGCTGCCAGCCGGTGCCGAAAAACCCGTCCAGCTTGGGATCGGTGACCGCGCCCGTGGCCCAGAAATAGACCACGCCCGCCAGCCCCCACAGCCCCAGCACGATGAAGAAGCCAATCACTAGTGCGGCGGTACTCTCGCCTTCGCAATAGACCCGCGTGCAAACCGCGCCATAGCCATAGAACAGCCCTGCCAGCACCGGGATCAGCGAGAAGGCGCTAAAGCTGCCCGCATCCGGCCTCAGCAACAACAAAACCCCGGCAAAGCCCAGCGCTACGGCCAGCTTGCGCGTCGGCCCGATTTGCATGCCGTAAAACAGTGTCGAGATTACCAGCACGAAAATCGGCGCGGTGAACAGCCCTGCCCCCACCTGTGCGATCGGCAAGACCGCCACGGCGCCGAAATAGAAGATCATTGCTGTGGCCACAAAGAAGCTGCGAAACGCCACCGCGCCAAGACGTTGTGGCCGCACCCGCCAGCCCAGAACCAAGGCCACAGGCAGCAACACGGCCAGAACCAGTGCGCTGCGCGCGAGATGGAATTGCCACAGCCCGATCTCTTGCGCCATCAGCTTCACGAAATTGTCGATGAAGCCCAGGAGCGCCATGCCGGTGACGGCAAACAGGGCGGCATGCAGGGTGCGCGAAGAGGACATGGGGCGGCTCTATTTTCTCTTTTCATATGTCTGACATTTAGGCAGTATCTGTGTCCATCGAATTGATGCTTCGCGCAGGCACAGGGGAGGCCGGATATGGGTTGGTTGTCAGACGAAACAGGTTTGGACAAATGCGCCGCAAACTACGTGCCGCTGACACCGTTGAGCCATTTGAACCGCGCCAAATCGGTCTTCCCGGAGCTCGAAGCCGTTGTCTACGGCACCCGCCGCTACAGCTATGCGCAATACCATGCCCGCGTCTCGCAACTGGCCTCCGCCCTGCACCAGCGCGGCATCAAGCCCGGTGACGTCGTGGCCACGCTTATCCCCAACCTGCCAGCACAGGCCGAAGCCCATTTCGGCGTGCCCGCCTGCGGCGCGGTGCTGAACACGATCAACACGCGGCTCGACACAGACACGGTGGCCTATATCTTTGATCACGGCGAGGCCAGGATCGTGCTCTGCGACACGCAATTCCTGGCTCTCGCCGAAGCCGCCAAAGAGGCCTGCGATGGCGACGGCCCTGAGATCATCGAAGTGGGCGACGCGCAAAGCAGCTACCCCGCCACCGGGCGTTTTCCTGAATATGAAGACGTGCTGGCAGGTGGCGATCCAAATTTCGCGTGGATCATGCCGCAAGATGAATGGGAAAGCCTTGCGCTGAACTACACGTCCGGCACCACAGGCCGGCCCAAAGGCGTGGTCTATCATCACCGCGGCGCCTATTTGATGACCATGGGCACGGTGATCTCATGGCGGATGCAGCTGCACCCGAAATTCCTCGCCATCGTGCCGCTGTTTCACTGCAATGGCTGGAACCACACATGGATGATGCCGGTTCTGGGCGGCACTGTGCATTGCTGCCGCGACATCACCCCTGAGGCCATCTACACGGCCATCGCCGAGGAGGGCGTCACCCATTTCGGCGGCGCGCCGATTGTTCTGAACATGATCGTCAATGCCGATGCCTCCGTGCGCAAGCCGTTCTCGCACACGGTCGAGGTCTACACCGCTGGCGCCCCGCCCGCGCCCGCCACCTTGGCCAAGATCGAGAAGCTTGGCTTCAATATCACGCATGTCTACGGGCTGACGGAAACCTATGGCCACGTGACCGAGAACATCTGGAACCCTGCACTGGACACGGCCCCAGCGGAAGAAATCGCCGCCTTCAAAGCCCGTCAGGGCGTGGCCTTCCCGATGATGGAACATGTCACCGTGCTGGACGAGGCAGGCGCGCAAGTGCCGATGGACAGCAAAAGCCAGGGCGAGATCGTGATGCGCGGCAACGCGGTGATGAAAGGCTATCTCAAGAACCCCGATGCCACGCAGGAGGCCTTCTCTGGCGGCTATTTCCACTCCGGCGACATCGCCATCCAGCATCCAGACACCCATATCCAGATCGCCGACCGCGCAAAAGACATCATCATCTCGGGCGGCGAGAACGTCTCCAGCGTCGAGGTCGAGGGCGTGCTCATGTCGCATCCAGATGTCTCGCTCTGCGCCGTGGTCGCCAAACCGGATGAAAAATGGGGCGAGGTGCCCTGCGCCTTTGTCGAGTTGAAGGAAGGCGCCACACCCGACGCGGACGCGCTCATCGCCCATGCCCGCGCAAAACTCGCAGGGTTCAAAACCCCCAAACAGGTCGTCTTTCAGGAGCTGCCTAAGACCTCCACCGGCAAGATCCAAAAGTTCGAGCTGCGCAATCAGGCAAAAACCCTCTGACCCCCATCACTGCTTCAAAAATACTCTCTAGGAGTTTGCCCGCGTGGCTGAGGACGGAACGTCCTCAAAGAACGCAAAACACCATGCGCGGCGCAGCCGCACCTTTTAATTGAGCCGCCCTGCGTTCCCCGCTAGGCTCGTTCCAAGCAAAAACAAAAAACAGGCAAGCCGCGAGAAATGACGGCGCTCGACAAATATGACCGGCTGGAGACGATGGGGCTGTGGCGCGAAAGCGGCCAGGCCCAGCGGCGCGACGTGGTGGTCAGCTTTGGCGACGCGTCCCTGATCATCCGCGACAAGGGCGACACGCCCGTGGCCCATTGGTCGCTGCCCGCCATCCACCGCGTCAATCCGGGCAAACGTCCGGCGCTGTTCAAACCCGCCGCGGATGCCGAGGAAGAGCTTGAAATCGCAGATCCCGAGATGATCGCAGCGGTCGAGAAAATCCGCAAACTCATTGAACGCGCCCGGCCGCATTCGGGCCGGTTGCGCCTCGCTGTCTCCGGCGGCATTGCCGCCGTGCTTCTGGCCGTGGGCGTCATCTGGCTGCCCGGCGCGCTGGTGCGCAACACCGTCGCGGTGTTGCCTGAAAGCACCCGGTTGGCCATCGGCACCAGCCTCTTGGGCCATATGACGCGCATCACCGGCGACACTTGCCGCGCGACCCTCGGGGCCACAGCACTGGCCCGGCTGAAGACCCGCACGCTGCAAGGCAAGCTGCGCAAATCCTACGTGGTCCCCAAGCTCGGCACCCGCGACACGCTGGTCCTGCCCGGCCGCCTGCTGCTGCTGGACGCCACGCTGGTCGAAGACCATGACAGCCCAGATGTGGCGGCGGGCTATATGCTCAAAGCCTTAGGCGACAGGCGCGACGCCGACCCGATGTTCCCGCTTCTGGAACATGCGGGGTTCCTGACCACGTTCAAGCTGCTCACCACGGGTCAAATGTCCAACGAGACGCTGGCCAGCTACTCAGAAGTGCTGCTGAAAACCGAAGAGCCCGCCTTGGACAAGTCCAAGATCATCCCGCTCTTCAAGTCCGCCCGTGTTTCCGCCACGCCGTTCGCCTATGGCGTCGATGTGACAGGCGAGGACACCCTGCCCTTGATCGAGGCGGACCCGTTCCGCGGCGCAGAAGCGCCACGGCTTTTGTCAGACGGGGATTGGATCAGCCTGCAGGAAATCTGCAACGGCTAACCCGTAAGGCCTACTCGCTTTCGGCAACCAGACGGCGCGGCACCGTGTCGGTCCAGATCAGCCGCATCTTGTCGCGACCTTCCAGCGTGCCGACGCCTGAATACGGGTTCATCTGCTTCACAATGCCTGAGAACTTGTAGCCGCGAGGTGGGCGGATGGTGCGGGCTTCCTGAATTTTGCGCGGCGCGGATTTTGGCCCAACGCGGGTCTGGCTCGACAGCGTGGTGCTTGCCAAGGTGACCGCCGCCACGGGCGCACTGCGCCGCACGGAGTTGGTCTGCACGCCGCAAAGCTGCTCGCGTGAGCGCGTCACCCGCGGCACCCATGTGACCGCCCCATCAAAACCCGAGCGCACAAAGACGCAGCCATTGCTATCGACGAACTGAGCGCCGGTGTAAGACGCCGGTGGCAGCTCGGCGGGTCCTTGAAATTTCTGAGCCACAATCCCGGTGTTGCTCATCGCAAAGGTAAGGCAGGCAGCAGCCATCAATTTGTATACGCGCATAGTCATCCCCACTAAATGTTGTGGAAATCTTGCCCTCTGGGCGCAGATTCGTAAAGCCCAGACTTATCCACAGGCGGGCGTCGTCCGATGCGCTACTTGGTGCCGAACATCCGGTCGCCCGCATCGCCCAAACCCGGGACGATATAGCCGTTTTCATTCAAATGGCTATCGACGGAGGCTGTCACGATCGGCACATCGGGATGCGCCTCTTTCATCCGGGCAATCCCCTCGGGCGCGGCAAGCAGGCACAGGAACCGGATGTTCTTCGCGCCCGCCTTTTTCAGCAAATCAATCGCGGCCACCGACGAATTCCCCGTCGCCAGCATCGGGTCCACCGCAATCACCATCCGCTCGTCCAGCGCATCGGGAACCTTGAAGTAGTATTGCACCGGCTTCAGCGTTTCCTCGTCGCGGTAGAGACCCACAAACCCAACGCGCGCGCTTGGGATCAGCTCCAGCATCCCATCAAGCAACCCATTGCCCGCCCGCAGGATCGAGATCAGCGCCAGTTTGCGCCCGGCCAGCGTCGGGGCGTCCATCGCCTCCATCGGGGTTTCGATCCGCTTGGTTTCCATCTCCAGGTTGCGCGTCACCTCATAGGCCAGAAACTGGCTGATCTCGCGCAGAAGCTGCCGGAAGACCGCCGTCGAGGTGCTCGTCTCGCGCATCAAAGTCAGCTTGTGCTGCACCAGCGGGTGGTCCACGACCGTTAAGTGATCAGACATGTTTCGGCTCCAGTTTCTGTCGCAATATTTCTTTGGTGTCGGCGTCGCAAAAAGCCGCCTCTGCCGCTGTCAGGTTGACGTCGCGCACCACCGTGTCGTCCCATCCAAACGTCTCCGCCAGCATGTCATATTCGCGGGTCAGGGTGGTGTGGAAGAACGGCGGGTCATCGGTCGACACTGTGACCTTGACGCCCGCGTCCCGCAACCTTTCAATCGGGTGCGCATCCCAGGACGGCACCACGCCCAGCGCCACGTTCGAGCCCGGGCAGACCTCCAGGACAATCCCGTTTTCAGCCAGATGATCGACAAGCGCCGGGTCCTCAACGCATTGCACACCGTGGCCGATCCGCTCGACCTTCAGGTCGCGCACAGCCTCCCAAATGGAAGCCGCCCCGCCCCATTCGCCGGCATGTGTCGTCAGCCGCAAACCTGCCTCCCGCGCCAGATCAAACGCGTAGGCATAGTCGCCCTGATGGCCCACATCTTCCGCGCCGCCCATGCCAAAACCGGTGATGAAATCGCCCATGGTTTCCGCTGCGCACAATGCGTCGGGCTTGGCCGCGTCCGGCCCTTCATGGCGGATGCAGGTGACGATGCCGCGCATGATGATCCCGCTGTCGCGCTGCGCTTCTTCTGCGGCCTCCTGGATCGCCGCCAGATAGTCGCGCCACGCGCCCAGATCACCTCCGCCGCAGAAATTCGGGCTCAGAAAGGCCTCCGTATAGATCACGCCCTGCGCTGCGGATTGCTCCAGCACGGCCTTGGTCAAGCGACGAAATTCCTCCGGGCCCGTCAGTACCGTTGTGGCCGCCTCATAGGTCCGCAAGAACTGCTCGAATGTCTCGAAGCGGTAGGAGCCATCTTCGTTAAACACGCCGTCCAGATTGACATCCTTCTCCTGCGCCAATCCACGGATAAAGGCGGGCGGGGCCGCGCCTTCCAGATGCAAATGCAGCTCAACCAATGGTGTCATAAAAAGCTCCTGCCCGGGCCGCGCTCCGCCAGCCCCAGATGATCCGCGAGCGAGGCCGCGACGTCCACGAAATCCACAGCCCCAATATCGCGCGCGCCCGCGCCAATGCCAATCACAGGCACCTGCTCGCGCGTGTGATCCGAGCCGCGCCATGTCGGATCGTTGCCATGATCGGCGGTGAAGAGCATCAGATCATCCGCGCGAAGCTGCTCGAACAGATCCGGCAGGCAGCTGTCGAACCATTCCAGATGTCCCGCGTAGCCCTCCGGGTCGCGGCGATGCCCGAAATCGCTGTCAAACTGCACGAAGTTGGCGAAGGTGAGACTGCCCTCTTTGGCCTCGTGCACCAGATCGACCAAATGGTCCATCAAAGCTGCGTCCGCCCCTTTGCGGGTCTCATCGATGCCCCGCCCCGAGAAAATATCGTCAATCTTTCCAACCGCATAGGTCTCGCGCCCCGCCGCCTTGGCCCAGTCGAGAAGCGTCGGCGCAGGCGTCTCTATCGCAAAATCACGGCGATTTTTCGTGCGGGTGAACCCGGACGTCTCGTCGCCTATGAAAGGACGCGCGATCACGCGCCCTACTTTCATGTCGTGCAAGGCCGGGGCCATGTGACGACACAAATCCAGCAGGCGCTCCAGCCCGAATGTCTCCTCATGCGCGGCGATCTGAAACACGCTGTCGGCAGAGGTGTAGCAAATCGGCTGGCCGCTGCGCATATGCTCAGCCCCCAGTTCCGCAATGATCTGCGTGCCCGATGCGTGGCAGTTGCCGAGCACTCCCGAGGTCCCGCAAAACGCCGCAGCCATGTCGGTGACCTCAGCCGGGAATGACGGGGTTTTGTCCGGGAAATAGTGCCAGTCCCACGGCACCGGCACGCCTGCCAATTCCCAATGGCCCGAGGGCGTGTCCTTGCCCGGCGAATGCTCTGTCGCGCGGCCATGAAGGCCCGTGGCCGGACCGCCCAGCCCCATCACCTGCCCCAGCCCGAGCCGCATCAGGTTTGGCATCTTCAGGCCGACCCGCGCATGGATATGGCCCAGCGTATCCGCGCCCGCATCACCAAATTCTGCCGCATCCGGCGCGCCGCCGCAGCCCACGGAATCCATCACCACCAGAAACGCCCTCACGCCGTCACCTGCGCATGGATCAGCTCTGGCGCTTTGACCGCCTTCGTCCCCAGTTTGAACGCCGCCCGCACCGCCGCCACCGCCTGCTCTGCACGCGCCTCATCGGAGGCATGCACCATCGCAACAGGCGACTTGGCCGAGACTTTTTCCCCGATCCGCGCAATCCCGGACAGCCCAACCGCCGGGTCGATCCGGTCGCCGTCGCGCATCCGCCCGCCGCCCAGATGCACCACCGCTTCGCCCAAGGCGCGGGTGTCTACCGCCTTGATATATCCCGCTTTTCCGAGGCTGACCTCGCGCAGCACAGTGGCCTCCGGCAAGACATGCTGCCAGTTTTGTGCAAAACCCGATGGCCCGCCCATGGCGTGTACCATCTTGGCAAACACCTCCGCCGCTTGGCCCGAGGTGAGCGCCGCCTCTATCGCCTTGCCGCCCGCTTTTGCGTCCTTGGCCAACCCGCTACCGGTCAGAACAACACCGCCCAGTGCTATCACGACCTTTCGCAAACGGGTCTGCGCTTTGGGGTCGGTCAAGGCCTCCATCACCGCGCGGATTTCCACCGCGTTGCCCGCCGCCGAGGCCAATGGCTGCGACATATCCGTGATCAGCGCCGAGGTCTGGCACCCCGCCCCGTTCGCCACATCAACCAGCGCTTTCGCCAGCGCCTTGGCGTCCGCCATCTTGGCCATGAACGCGCCCGAGCCCGTCTTGACGTCCAGCACCAGCCCGTCCAGCCCCGCTGCCAGCTTCTTCGACAGGATCGAGGCCGTGATCAGGTCGACGCTGTCCACGCTCGCCGTCACATCCCGGATTGCATAGAGCCGCTTGTCGGACGGCGCGACCCGCCCCGTAGCCCCGACAATGGCGCAACCCACGTTGCGCACCACGTGATCCAGCCGTGCCGGGCCGATCTCGCAAATATAGCCCGGAATGGCCTCCAGCTTGTCCAGCGTGCCGCCGGTATGGCCCAAGCCCCGCCCCGAGATCATCGGCACGAACGCCCCGCACGCCGCCAGCGCGGGGGCCAGGATCAATGACACCGGATCACCAACCCCACCCGTAGAATGTTTGTCCAGCACCGGCCCCGGCAAATCCCAGCTCAACACATCGCCGCTGTCGCGCATCCCTTCCGTCAGCGCCACGCGGGCCGCGCCATCGAGCCCCTTGAGACGAACCGCCATCGCAAACGCGCCCGCCTGCGCGTCGCTGATTGCCGGGCCCGTCAACGCCTCCCCAAACCAACGCGCCTGATCAGGGGCCAGCCCACCGCCATCACGGATCTTCGCAATGATCGCGCGGACATCCATCAGCTCATATGGCTCGCGTCAAACGCGCCCGGAAGCAGGGCCGATACGGACGTGACTTGGCTCTCGCCCCCCGTCGTGGCCAGCGTCACCGGGACAGCTGCATTGGCAAATTCCGCGATCTTCTGGCGGCAGCCGCCACAGGGCGGCACAGGCGTCGGGCTGTCAGCAATCACTGCGATTTCCGAGATTTCATACTCGCCCGCCGCGCACATGGCGGCAATTGCGCCAGCCTCGGCACAAGTGCCTTCGGGATAGGCGACATTCTCGACATTGCAGCCGGTGAACACCGCACCCGACGCGCTGCGCAGTGCCGCGCCCACTTTGAAGTTCGAATAGGGTGCATGCGCGTTTTCGCGAACCTTGCGCGCGTGATCGATCAGCTCCATGGAGGCTCCTTTCGGTGATGCCCCATAGTGATCGCCGCCGCATCCGGGTTCAATGGTCCGCCGCGAGTATTTTTGCCCCCCACCCACAAGAACCCCATCTGGCAGATCGTTTTTGCGCGAAGGCCCGCTAGCCTCGTGGATAGCCCAGGGTTTTCAACGCCTCGGTCAGCTCATCAAGAATGGCCGGGTCGTCAATCGTCGCGGGCGGTTTGAAATCGCGCCCGTCGGCAATGGCCGCAATTGTGCCACGCAGAATTTTGCCAGAGCGTGTTTTCGGCAGCCGGTCGACCACCAAGGCCAGCTTGAAGGCCGCCACCGGGCCGATCTTGTCGCGCACCCGCGCCACGACCTCCTCCACGATCTCGGCATGTGGGCGGTTCACCCCATCCGTGAGGCACAAAAGCCCCAGCGGCAACTGGCCTTTCAGCTCATCTGCCACGCCGATCACCGCGCATTCGGCAACGTCCTTATGGCCTGCGAGAACCTCTTCCATGCCGCCCGTGCTCAGCCGATGCCCCGCCACGTTGATCACATCATCGGTGCGCGCCATGATCCACAGATAGCCGTCTTCATCCTTCATGCCCGCGTCCCCCGTCTCGTAATAGCCCGGGAAGGTGGTCAGGTAGCTCTTGCGAAAACGGTCCTCTGCATTCCAGAGCGTGGGCAGAGTGCCCGGCGGCAGAGGCAGTTTGACGGCTATTGCCCCCAGTTCGCCCGCAGGCATCTCATGGCCGCCCTCGTCGAGGATTTGCACATCATAGCCCGGCATCGCCACCGTCGGAGAGCCGATCTTGACGGGCAAGGCCTCCAACCCTGCGGGGTTGCCCGCAATCGTATACCCCGTCTCGGTCTGCCACCAATGATCATAGACAGGCTTGCCGGTCAGTTCCTCGATCCATTCGATCGTGTCAGGATCAGCCCGTTCACCGGCCAGGTAAATCGCGCGCAGCTCCGACAGATCATGGCCCTTCATGAAGCTGCCTTTCGGGTCCACGCGCTTGACCGCACGAAACGCCGTGGGGGCGGTGAAGAAGCTTTTCACCTTATGGTCCGAGATCACCCGCCAAAAGGTGCTGGCATCGGGCGTGCCGACCGGCTTGCCTTCAAAGACCACCGTGGTGTTGCCAGCAATCAGCGGGGCGTAGCAGATATAGCTGTGGCCCACGACCCAGCCCACGTCGGAAGCCGCCCAGAACACCTCGCCCGGCTCGACATTGTAGATGTTTTTCATCGTCCAGTTCAGCGCCACCAGATGGCCCGCCGTCGGGCGCACCACCCCTTTGGGCGCCCCGGTGGTCCCTGAGGTGTACAGAATATAGGCCGGGTGATCGCCCGAGACGGGGACGCAATCGGCAGGCGCAACCCCTTGCTGCATCTCGTGCCAGTCAAAGTCACGGCCCGGCACCATCGTGGCCACCGCCTGCTCACGCTGCAAGATCACGCAGAAGTCCGGTTTATGAGCCGCCAGCTCTATCGCGCCGTCCAAAAGAGGTTTGTACTCGACAACCCGCCCCGGCTCGATCCCGCAAGAGCCTGCAATCACCGCTTTGGGCGTGGCGTCATCAATGCGCACGGCCAGCTCATTGGCGGCAAATCCGCCGAAGACAACCGAATGCACCGCGCCGATCCGGGCGCAGGCCAGCATCGCGACCAGCGCCTCCGGGACCATCGGCATATAGATGATGACCCGGTCGCCTGCCACGATCCCCTTGGCCGCCAGCGCGCCTGCCAGTTGGGCCACCTCGCCCTGCAAATCCGCATAAGAGATATGGCGCACCGTGTCGGTGACAGGGCTGTCATAGATGATGGCGGTCTGCGCGCCGCGTCCAGCCGCGACATGGCGGTCGATCGCGTTCCAGCAGGTGTTGACCTGCGCGTCCTTGAACCACTCGTAAATCGGGGCGGCCTCGTCAAACAGCGCTTTCGTGGGCGCACGGTCCCAGTCAATCGCCTCCGCCTGCGCCATCCAGAACCCTTCAGGGTCGTTTTTCCAGCTTTGGTAGACGTCCGCGTAACCCATCACATATCCTCCCGAGATCGCGCCGCCAGTTTTGCCGCCAAGCCTTCGCAGTGACAAGGCCCAACTCACCCCATCATTGCTTCAAAAATACTCCCAAGGAGTTTGCCCGCGCTGCTGAGGATGCGGAGCATCCTCAAAGAGCGCAAAACATCACGCGCGGGCGGCAGCCCGCCCCTGTTGGTCAGCCATATGTGGCCACCGGGGTTCCGGCGATGGCCGAGACATTCAGCAATCCACGCGCAGTGATCGACGGCGTGACGATATGGGCCTTATTGCCCATCCCCATCAGGATCGGCCCCACTTCCAATCCGCCCGCCTTCATTTTCAGAATATTGCGCACGCCCGAGGCCCCGTCCGTATTGGCAAAGACCAGCACATTGGCCGCCCCTTCCAGCCGCGAGCCCGGGAACAATCTGGCCCGCACATCGGCGTCCAAAGCCGCATCCGCATGCATCTCGCCTTCATATTGAAAATCACGCTCGGTGCTGTCGAGAATGGCCAGGGTCTCGCGCATCCGGCGGCCCGAGGCCGAGTCCAGATTGCCGAATTGCGAGTTTGAGCAAAGCGCAATTTTCGGCTCCACACCGAACCGGCGCACGTGGCGTGCGGCCGCGCAAACCGTTTCCGCAATCTGCTCAGAGGACGGCGCCGCATGCACATGCGTGTCGGCAATAAACAGCGGCCCATCTTCGAGGATCATCAACGACAGCGCCCCCACCGGGTGCAAGGCCTCCGCCCCCCCGCCCAGAATTTGCGACACATAATTCAGGTGCCACAGATATTGCCCGAACGTGCCGCAGATCAGCGAATCCGCCTCGTCCCTGTGCACCATCACCGCGCCAATGGCCGTGGTGTTCGTGCGCATGATCGCCTTGGCCAGATCCGGCGTCACACCGCGCCGTGCCATCAGCTTGTGGTAGGTCTGCCAATAGTCGCGGTAGCGCGCGTCTTTTTCGGGGTTCACCAGCTCAAAATCAACGCCGGGCTTCATGTTCAGCCCCAGCTTCTCCGCCCGCGCCTCAATGACCCGAGGCCGTCCGATCAGGATCGGCTTGTCCGTGGTTTCCTCCAGCATGGCGTTGGCCGCGCGCATCACCCGCTCGCTTTCGCCTTCGGTAAAGACGATGCGCCGCGATTGCGTCGCGGCCGCCTCAAATACGGGCCGCATGATCAGGGCCGATTTGAAGACCGAGGCATCGAGCCCTTCCTTATACGCCTCCAAATCCTTGATCGGACGCGTCGCCACGCCGCTGTCACACGCCGCCTTGGCCACAGCGGTCGCAACCACCCCCATTAGGCGCGGGTCAAAGGGTTTCGGGATCAGGTAGTCGGGGCCAAACAGCATCTCTTCGCCGCGATACGCAGCCGCCGCCTCGGCAGATGTGGTGGCCCGCGCCAGCGCGGCAATGCCTTCCACGCAGCCGATCTTCATGGCGTCGTTGATATCAGTTGCACCCACGTCCAATGCCCCGCGGAAAATAAACGGGAAACACAGCACGTTGTTGACTTGATTGGGAAAATCGCTGCGCCCGGTGGCGATGATCGCGTCCGGGGCGACTGCGCGGGCAAGGTCGGGCAAAATCTCAGGTGTCGGGTTGGCCAACGCAAATATGATCGGCTGCGCCGCCATCTTCTTCACATGGTCCTGCGTCAAAACCCCGGGTCCCGACAAGCCCAGAAACAAGTCCGCCCCCTCGATCACGTCATCCAGCGTCCGCAGGTCCGAGGCCTGCGCATACTCCGCCTTCTGCTCCGTCATCTCCTCCGTGCGGCCCTCATAGACCAGCCCGGCAATGTCACACAGCCAGACGTTTTCGCGCTTCACCCCCAGCTTCAGCAGCATGTTCAGGCAGGCAATCCCCGCCGCCCCGCCACCGGTCGACACCACTTTGATGTCCTCAAACTTCCGCCCCGACAGCCGCAGCGCGTTGGTCCCCGCAGCAGAAACCACAATCGCGGTGCCGTGCTGGTCGTCGTGAAAGACGGGGATATTCATCCGATCGCGGCACAGCTTTTCGACCACGAAACAGTCCGGCGATTTGATATCTTCGAGGTTGATCGCGCCAAATGTCGGCTCTAACGCGCAGACAATATCGGCCAGCTTTTCGGGGTCGGTCTCGTTCAGTTCAATGTCGAAACAGTCAATATCGGCGAATTTCTTGAACAAAACCGCCTTGCCTTCCATCACCGGTTTGGAGGCCAGCGCACCAATATTGCCAAGTCCCAGCACCGCCGTTCCATTGGAAACCACAGCCACCAGATTGCCCCGCGAGGTGTAGTCCCGCGCGGTCGCCGCATCGGCTTTGATCTCCAGACAGGCCTCGGCCACGCCCGGCGAATAGGCCCGCGCCAGATCGCGGCCATTGGCCAGGGGCTTGGTCGCACGGATCTCCAGCTTACCGGGTTTGGGGAATTGGTGGTAATCCAGCGCCGATTGCCGCTGCTTTTGACGCCGCGCCTCTGCAGTGGCGTCACCGGTCTTTCCGCTCTTTTTGCCTGCCATGTGACTCCCCTTTTTGAAAAGTAGTTTAATATTAAACTATCTCGAAAACCCCGACCAGAAACCATCCGATCTAGACAAACTGTTCGCGGATTAGCCGCTCCTCCAGCCCGTGGCCGGGGTCAAACAGAATGCGGTGCGTGACGCTTGGATCCGACAGAATTTCAACTGACAACACATTGCCCGCCGAACGCCCGTCCGCATCTGCCATCACCGGGCGTTTTTCAGGGTGCAACACGTCAAAGCGCACCCGCGCCGATTTTGGCAGCAAGGCTCCCCGCCAGCGCCGGGGCCGGAAGGCCGACATCGCGGTCAGCGCCAGAACATCCGAGCCGATGGGCAGAATCGGTCCATGCGCCGAGTAGTTATAGGCGGTCGAGCCCGCAGGCGTGGACACAAGTGCGCCGTCGCAGATCAGTTCTGCCATCCGCTCGCGCCCGTCGACGGAAATTTTCAACCGCGCCGCCTGACTGCCTGCGCGCAGCAAGGACACCTCGTTGATCGCCAACGCGCTGCGCGTGGTGCCGTCTTCGCACTCGGCTTCCATCCGCAACGGGTTGATCGTAGCCTCTTCCGCCGCGGCCAGCCGTTCGGTCAGCCCGGTGTCGTTGAATTCGTTCATCAGGAAGCCGACCGTTCCGCGGTTCATGCCATAAACCGGCGTGTCGAGGCTTTGTGTCGATTGCAGCGTTTGCAGCATGAAGCCGTCGCCGCCCAAGGCAACGATCACCTCGGCCTCTTCCAGCGCGACATGCCCATAGCGCGATTTCAGCGCCCTCAGCGCGTCTTCGGCGACATGTGTGTCGGAGGCCAGAAAGGCAATTTTTTCAACATTGGGCATGATTTAGCGGCTCCCTGCCCAATTGATTGCGCCCCCGGACTGAAAACACAAGTCCCCAGATAGGCCGCGCCACTTGAGCGGAATTCATAATGACCCGCCGCAATTGCCATCACCTGCGTCGTATTAACCGCTTCACCGTTTGCCCGTTTCAGCTTAAGGGAGGCGCACCATTGCGCGTGACCGCTAAAGGAGCTGCCCCATGAACGCCTCGCATCGTGACACCGGATTTTTCACCCAAGAGCTCTCCGAGCGCGACCCGGAGCTTTTCGGCTCCATCACCTCCGAGCTTGGTCGCCAGCGCGACGAGATCGAGCTGATTGCGTCCGAGAACATCGTCTCCAAAGCCGTCATGCAGGCGCAGGGCAGCGTCATGACTAACAAATATGCCGAAGGTTATCCGGGTCGGCGCTACTATGGCGGCTGCCAATATGTGGATGTGGCCGAAAACCTCGCGATTGAGCGCGCCTGCAAGCTGTTTGATTGCAGATTTGCAAACGTCCAGCCCAACTCCGGCAGCCAAGCCAACCAAGGCGTGTTCCAAGCACTTTTGCAGCCCGGCGACACGATCCTCGGCATGTCTTTGGACGCAGGCGGTCACCTGACCCACGGCGCCAAGCCCAACCAATCGGGCAAATGGTTCAACGCGGTGCAATACGGCGTGCGCCAAGACACGCTCGACGTCGATTACGACCAGCTCGAAGCGCTGGCCCTGGAGCACAAGCCTCAGATGATCATCGCCGGCGGCTCCGCCATCCCGCGCCAGCTGGACTTCGCCCGCTTCCGCGCCATCGCCGACAAAGTCGGCGCGTATCTGCTGGCTGACGTGGCGCATTTTGCGGGCCTGATCGCGGCGGGCGTCTACCCCTCGCCCTTCCCGCATGTGCATGTCGCCACCACCACCACGCATAAAACGCTGCGCGGCCCCCGAGGCGGCATGATCCTGACAAATGACGAGGCCTTGGCCAAGAAGTTCAACTCCGCCATCTTCCCCGGCATCCAGGGCGGGCCCTTGATGCATGTCATCGCCGCCAAGGCCGTGGCCTTTGGCGAGGCGCTGGAACCCGGCTTCAAGGACTACCAGACCCAGGTCATCAAGAACGCGCAGGCCATGGCCGACCAGCTGATCAAAGGCGGGCTCGACATCGTCACCGGTGGCACCGATTGCCACGTCATGCTGGTCGATCTGCGCCCCAAAGGCGTCAAAGGCAACGCGGCTGAGAAGGCGCTGGGCCGCGCGCATATCACCTGCAACAAGAACGGCATCCCGTTCGACACAGAAAAGCCGATGATCACCAGCGGTTTGCGTCTGGGCTCCCCGGCAGGTACGACCCGCGGCTTCTCCGAGCCTGAGTTCCGTCAGATTGCCGACTGGATCGTTGAAGTGGTCGACGGCCTTGCCGCCAATGGCGAGGACGGCAACGCCGCGATTGAGGCGAAGGTGAAAGCCGAGGTGCTGGCACTTTGCGGCCAGTTCCCGATCTACGCGGATCTGTAATAGCTGGTCTGAAAGACGAACCGCGGCTCTGCCCTCAAAAGCGGGGCCGCGTTTCTATTCGGCGGGGACGTCCACCCGCGCAGGTCGCACGGCTTTGCCAATGATATCAACGTAATGCGCCTCGACCGTGTCTAGCTTGACCCGGCCGCCGGGGCGGTACCACGCCAAAACCCCATTCAGGATCGAAATCAGCACCAGCGTCGTCAGCTTGCTGTCCTCCACGGCAAACACGCCCGAGCGCGCACCCGCCGCAACGATATCCTCCAGCGCCGTCTCGTAGATGCGCCGCATCACCTCGACCTTTTCATAGTTGGCGGGCGTCAGGTTGCGCAGCTCCGTATAGGGGATGAAGCTGCCGCTTTCGCCGCCCATATGGAACCGCAGATGCGCACGGACAAACTGCTCCAGTTGCGCCTCGGGCGGGCCCTTCAGGTCAGCCGCCTTCATCGCCTCCACCGCGCCCTGCATCTGCTCGAAAAGCAAGGTGAACAGCAATGTCTGTTTGTTGGGCGTGTAAAGGTACAACGCCCCCGCCTGCACGCCCACATCGGCCGCGATCTGGCGCATCGACACGGCGGCGTAGCCGTGCTCGGTGAACAGCCGCATGGCGGCTTCACGGACCTTTGGCCCGGTGATGTCAGAGTGGGAGCCGGTTTTACGTGCCATGGGCACAGTCAATACATACCATGGGGTCATCCTGATCTGAACGCTCGTTCAGTTCAAGCCTTTCTGCATCTTGCGCCCGCATTCTTCTGCGCTGTTCCCCGCCCAAAGAGCCCCCGCGCCGCTTGCCCGCCACCGCCGATGCCCCTAGTCTGGGGCTCTGACACTTGGACCCCTGCCCCATGCGCCTGCTGCTCCGCCTTGCCCCAAACCTCTGCCTGTGCGCCGCCCTCGCGGCCTGCGCCCCCGGTCTGCCGGACACGCGGGAGACCATCAGCGCAGCCGCGCGCAACGCACCCTACCCCAACCTTGAGCCGCTGGACCAGTTGCTGGCCCGCGCCAATGCGGGTTCCAGCATCGAGGACGACACTGATGCGCTCGCCGCCCGCGTGGCAGGGCTCAAGGCCCGCGCCGCCGCGCTTCAGGGCCGCTCTGTGTTTGACGGGGCCGACCGGCTCAGGCTGCAACGTGCAGGCGCACGCAACGCCACCCGGCTGTCCCAGTAAACCGCCACATTGCACCCCGCCCCATTCGGCGCTAACAGGTCTCGAAACCTGAACCGACCCCAATTGGAGACCCCCCATGGCTGACCCTTTACGTCTTGGAATCGCGGGGCTGGGCACGGTCGGTGCGGGTGTGGTCAAGATCGTGCGCCAAAAGGCCAATCTTCTGGGGGCGCGCGCAGGCCGCGAGGTGGTCATCTCCGCCGTCTCCGCCCGGTCCAAGTCGAAAGATCGCGGCGTGAACCTCAGCGCTTATGCGTGGGAGGATGACCCGGTCAAGCTGGCTCTGCGCGATGATGTCGACGTGTTTGTCGAACTCATGGGCGGCGAAGACGGCCCTGCCAAAGCCGCCACCGAGGCCGCGATCAAGGCAGGCAAGGACGTGGTCACCGCCAATAAGGCGATGCTGGCGATGCACGGTCAGGCGCTGGCCGAGCTCGCTGAAGAAAACAACAAGGTCATCCGGTTCGAGGCCGCAGTGGCTGGCGGTATCCCGGTGATCAAGGCGCTAACAGAAGGCCTTGCGGGCAATTCCATCACCCGCGTGATGGGCGTGATGAACGGCTCGTGCAATTACATCCTGACCCGCATGCAAAGCGCTGGCCTGACCTATGAAGAGGTTTTCGCCGAAGCCGACGGGCTGGGCTATCTCGAGGCCGATCCGCAGCTTGATGTGGGCGGCATCGATGCGGCCCATAAGCTGGCCATTCTGTCCTCCATTGCCTTTGGGACGCAGGTCAATTTCGCGGGCATCGCGCTGGAAGGCATCGAGAATGTCACTATCGAGGATATCAACGCCGCCGCCGATATGGGCTTTAAAATCAAGCTCTTGGGCTCCGCGCAAATGACGGGTCGCGGCCTTGAGCAATCCATGGCGCCCTGCCTCGTGCCTGCCACCTCGCCCTTGGGTCAGCTTGATGGCGGTACCAATATGATCGTGCTGGAAGGCGATCATGTGGGCCAGATCGTGCTGCGCGGGGCTGGCGCGGGCGAAGGCCCCACGGCCTCTGCGGTGATGTCCGATGTCATGGATTTGGCGCGTGGCATTCGCTTGCCCACATTCGGCCAACCCGCCGCGACGCTTGAGAAGGCCAAAGCTGCCGGCTCTGCCGCCCCCGCGCCCTATTATTTGCGCATGGCGCTCGACGACAAACCGGGCGCGTTGGCCAAAGTGGCGACCGCTTTGGGCGATGCTGGGGTCTCCATTGACCGGATGCGCCAATATGACCACGCGGATGCCTCGGCCCCGGTGCTGATCGTGACCCACACGACCTCGTCAGAGGCGCTGGTGGCGGCTTTGGATGCGCTGCCTGCCACAGGTGTGGTCAACGGCGCCCCCGTGGCGCTGCGCATCGAGCAGGTCTAACCCCAAGACCCTGCCAAAACCCGCCGCGACACGTCCGCAACTGCCCCGGATTCATCATATTTTTGTCTCGCTTCAAGGCGATTCATTCGCTATGGCCCTGACGCATAAGGCTTGCCTGCCAAGCCTTGAATTGGCCCACCCGCTCCCCGGCCCTGCCGGGCGGCACCATGATCGCGCCGCGGCTTGCGTGCGCTGATCCGAACCACACAAAGGACGATTTCCTTATGAGCAAAGTAGATTTTCAGGACCGCTTGCTGTCCCTGGGCCTGGCCCGCGTATCGGAGGCCGCTGCTCTGGCCTCAGCCAAATTGATCGGGCGCGGCGACGAGAAAGCCGCCGACCAAGCCGCTGTGAACGCGATGCGCGAACAGCTCAACATGCTCGACATTGCTGGCGTGGTGGTGATCGGCGAAGGCGAGCGCGACGAGGCCCCGATGCTTTATATCGGCGAGGAAGTCGGCTCTGGCACAGGCCCCGGTGTGGACATTGCACTGGACCCGCTGGAAGGCACCACGCTGACCGCCAAAGACATGCCCAACGCGCTGACCGTCATCGCAATGGGCCCACGCGGCTCCATGTTGCATGCGCCTGACGTCTATATGGACAAGCTGGCCATCGGCCCGGGCTACGCCAAAGATGTCGTCACGCTGGAAATGTCCGTCAAGGAACGCGTCGCCGCGCTGGCCAAGGCCAAAGGCTGCAACACCGACAACATCACCGTCTGCGTGCTGGAACGCCCGCGCCATGAGCAGGTCATCGAAGACATCCGCTCCACCGGGGCGGCCATCCGGCTGATCACGGACGGTGACGTGGCAGGCGTGATGCACTGCGCCGAAGCTGCCATCACCGGGATCGACATGTATATGGGCGAGGGCGGCGCCCCCGAGGGCGTGCTCGCGGCGTCTGCCTTGAAATGTATGGGCGGGCAAATGTACGGCCGACTGCTCTTCCGCAACGACGACGAACGCGGCCGCGCGGCGAAAGCCGGCATCACGGATCTCGACAAGATTTACGCCCGTGACGACATGGTCACCCAAGACGTGATTTTTGCCGCCACTGGCGTCACCGACGGCTCCATCGTCTCCGGCATCAAACGCGAGGTCGGCTTCATGACGACCGAGACGATTCTGATGCGCTCCAAAACCGGCTCTGTCCGGCGCATGATCTACCGCAACCCGGTGTGAACCGGGCCAGAGGGCTCAAAAGTTTTGTACAAAATGGGTTTTCGGCCCTTCTGAATTACCCCATTTTGTACAAATGAGCAGTTTTCTGAATGTTGAGGCCTCCCTGACGGGGCGGCGCTGGGTCGGGCTCGACCCGGAGCAAGACCGCATGGCGCAAGCTATGGCTCAACAAACAAATCTGCCGCAACCTTTGTGCCAAACCCTTTCCCGCTTGGGCGTTCCTGCGGCTCAGGCAGAGCGGTATTTGACGCCCACCTTGAAAGAGCTTTTGCCCGATCCATCCGTCCTGCGCGACATGGATATTGCGGCAGAGCGGATTTTGAGGGCCGCGCAAGCATCTGAAAAGATAGCGATATTTGCCGATTACGATGTGGATGGCGCAACCTCTGCTGCCCTGTTGATCAACTGGCTCCGCGACATGGGGCTGTCGGCCACGCTCTACATTCCCGACCGTATCGACGAGGGTTACGGCCCCAACGAGCCTGCCATGCAAGCCTTGGCAGCCGAGCATGACCTGATCATCTGCGTCGATTGCGGGACGCTTAGCCACGACGCCCTCGACGCAGGCTCCGCCGCCGATATTATCGTTTTAGATCATCATCTTGGCGGCGAAACCCTGCCCCCAGCTTTGGCCGTCGTGAACCCAAATCGGCAGGATGAGACCGGAGATCTCGCCCATCTCTGCGCCGCTGGCGTGGTGTTTCTGACCTTGGTCGCCCTTAATAGGCTATTGAAAAATCAGGGAAAAACCGGGCCAGACCTGATCGCGCTGCTCGATCTGGTGGCCCTTGGCACCGTCGCTGATGTGGCCCCTCTAATCGGCGTCAACCGCGCCTTGGTGGTACAGGGCCTCAAGGTCATGGGTCAACGAAATCGTATTGGGATCAAAGCTTTAGCCGATATTGCCCGCATGGACACCGCGCCCACGTCTTACCATCTGGGCTTCCTACTTGGCCCTCGCATCAACGCCGGAGGCCGCGTCGGCACGCCCGATCTGGGTGCTAGGCTGTTGTCTACATTGGATAATTCTGAGGCAGAAGCGCTCTCTGAACGCCTCGACGCACTGAACACCGAGCGCCGCGAAATCGAAGAACAGGTCCGCATCGCCGCCCTCGCCCAAGCCGAAACACGCGGTTTCGACACCCCTTTAGTCTGGGCCGCAGGCCAAGGCTGGCACCCCGGCGTCGTCGGAATCGTGGCGTCCCGTTTGAAAGAGGCCACCAACCGCCCTTCCGTGGTTATCGGGTTGGAGGACGGCATCGGCAAAGGCTCGGCCCGGTCTATCACTGGCATCGATTTAGGCGCGCAAATTCAAAGGCTTGCCATGGAAGGTCACCTGATCAAGGGTGGTGGCCACAAGATGGCGGCGGGGCTGACGGTGGCCGAAGACAAGCTCGAAAGCGCGATGGTCCGACTGTCTGAGCTGATGGAAAAACAGGGGACCGGAAAGCTGGGCCCGCGCGATTTGAGGCTCGACGGGTTGATGATGGCAAGTGCCGCCAGCGTGCCTTTGGTTGAGCAATTGGAAAAAGCAGGCCCTTTCGGCGCAGGCGCCGCCGCCCCCCGCTTCGCATTTCCCGACCAGCAAATCGGATTCACCAAGGAAGTCGGCCAAGGCCACCTCAAGCTCAGCTTCTCCGACGGTATGGGCGCCAAAATCGACGCGATCAGCTTTGGAGCTGCGGAAAACGGGCTGTTGCAAGCACTTAGCAACCACAAAGGCGCACGGTTCCACCTTGCAGGACGCGTTGAAATCAACACTTGGCAAGGCCGACAGTCGGTCCAGTTGCGGCTGGAAGACGCCGCACCCGCCTCGCATTAAAAATTCGAAAATTGCGCGGTTTTCGACTTGTCAGACAGGGATTGCTCGCCTAAATAGCCTCTCACTGCTGATGCTCCCTTCGTCTATCGGTTAGGACGCCAGGTTTTCAACCTGGAAAGAGGGGTTCGATTCCCCTAGGGAGTACCAGCAGTTTATTCCCCCTCAGACTTGTTCGAAACGTGCCTGTTGCGGGGTCATGCCTGTCCAGCCCTGAAACGCGCGGTAAAATGAATTGGTCTCACGGTAGGCCAGCAGGTGGGAAATCTCCTCAACTGTCAGCTGTGGCATCCTCAGGTACCCCAAGGCCAAATCGCGTCGCGTTTTGGTCAGGATATCTTGATACTTCGCGCCTTCGGCTTTCAACAGTCTTTGCAGGCTGCGTTTGCTCATATGCAACCGTTCGCAAGCCACATCGATCCCGGACAATCCGGCAGGCAGTATCTCGATCACCACACCGGCGACCCGTTCGACTGCAGTTTGGCCGCCCTGCATCGCCTCCAATCGCGCCCGAAAGCCGGGCTCCAGCCACCCCCATTTCTCAGCATTTCCAGAGGTCAGAGGCAACGCTGCGTCCTTGTGCGATATCAGCAACGAGATGAACGGTGCGCGTTTCGGGGCTTGACCGAAATACTCTGCTATTGCGGGTTGAGCCAGTTCTGGCCCGTCAAAGCCCACTTCCAAGGGCACGACCCGGACGCCCGTGCAGGCGCGGATCAGTTCTGTGATAAAAATTGGGTGCAACGCTTGGAAATCCAAGGGCAGCGGTGTCGACGGGTCCGTGGAATGCAGGCTTATCCTGAGGCCTCTCGGCGTCTCTTCACAGCTTGCTCGCACCGGACAAAGCAAAGGCTTGAAAATAGCCAGACGTTGCAGGCCAGTGCGCACATCAGGGCTCAGCGCAAAAGCGGCGGTTTCGGA
Organism: uncultured Litoreibacter sp.; assembly: GCA_947494645.1. GTDB lineage: Bacteria > Pseudomonadota > Alphaproteobacteria > Rhodobacterales > Rhodobacteraceae > Litoreibacter. The sequence continues at coordinate 386,688 of CANLVO010000001.1, read as the reverse complement.
GTTATGTGGCGCGGCGGAGGTCATCTGTCCTAGGAACAGCGAAATATCTTCACGTCCTGCCGCTCTGTTCGCTGCCGACCAGAAGGCAAAATACTCTCTCGCTGTGACCCCCTTCGTCCCGTCGCCAAGATCCGCAGGCAGGCCCGCTTGCGCCAGAACGCTCTCTTTCGACAACCCCAGCAGGCCACAAAGCTGATCCGCAGAGCTAGAAACGTGGTACCTTTGCATGCCCGACCCTTTCCGATCCGCGGAGACGTTCTAGCATCTGTCATAAGACGCGTCTTGCCATCCCGAAAAGGGCCTGGCGCGATTTGATAGACGCTTGACGCGAAGTGATAGTTCATTTGCACAGTGACCCGCGTTATTCTTTTCGCAATCGCGACATGTAGGAGCAAACCCCATGCAGCTGACCATCAACGGCACCCCCCACGACATAGAGATCGAGCCGGATACGCCCCTTTTATGGGTGTTGCGCGATGAGATCGGGCTGACGGGCACCAAATACGGCTGCGGCATCGCGCAGTGCGGAGCCTGCACGGTGCATGTCGATGGCGAGGCACGGCGGTCCTGCCAAGTGCAAATCGGCGACCTTGAAGGCGCGGAGGTGACCACCATCGAAGGCTTCGGCTCCCCCGACAAACTGTCCTTGGTCCAACAGGCTTGGGTCGACCATCAGGTTGCGCAATGCGGCTATTGCCAATCGGGTCAAGTGATGCAGGCGACCGCGCTGTTGGAGTTGAACGACAGCCCAACGGATGAAGACATTGACCGGGTGATGTCGGGCAACCTTTGCCGCTGCGGGACCTACCCGCGCATTCGCGCCGCGATCCACGACGCCGCCGCAAAGATCAAGGGAGCTTGAGCATGGGACGCGCCAGAACAATTGCCCGCCGCACCTTCCTGATCGGCTCCGCCGCTGTCGCCGGGGGCGTGGCCTTCGGGGTCTACAAAGTCAAAACCCCGCATGACAACCCGCTGGCCGAGGGTCTTGGCGAGGGGGAGGCCACGTTCAACCCCTTCGTCAAAATCACGCCGGAGGCGATCACCCTGATCACCCCGCACGCCGATATTGGCCAGGGTGTTGTGCATATGCAGGCCGCTTTGATCTCGGAAGAACTGGACGTGGAGTTCGGCCAGTTCGAGACAGATTTCGGCGCACCAGACCCCGCCTACTGGAACACCGCCTTGTCGGCGGAAGCGGTCCCGTTCGCCTCCTTTGACGATAGCTTCGGCGCACGCACCATGCGCGGCGCGGTTGATGGCATGGCGAAACTGATGGGCTTGATGGGGACTGGCGGGTCCAGCTCCGTGCCCGATCAATACGAAAAACTACGTGCCGCCGGTGCGGTCGCGCGGGAGACGCTGAAGCTGGCGGCGTCGCAACAATCGGGCGTCGCGGTCGGTGAATTAAAGACCGCAAATGGCGCGGTGCAACTGCCAGACGGGTCGTCCCTGACCTATACCGATTTGGCAGAGGCCGCGTCTGGGCTGGATCCGGTAACTGACGTCACTTTGCGCGACCCCAGCACATGGCGGCTGATCGGCAAGCCCATGGCGCGCAAAGATATTCCGGCCAAGACCACCGGTGCGCAAATCTACGGGATCGACCTGAAGATAGACGGAATGGTCCATGCCTCCACCCGCGTCAGCCCGCGCCGCGGCGCGATGAATGGCTATGAGGCGAACGGGGCCGATACCATGCCCGGCGTGTCCTCCATCCTGCCTATCACCGGTGGCGTGGCCGTCGTGGCCAACAGCACATGGCGGGCGATGAACGCGGTGAACCAGATCGAATTTGACTGGGCCGACGCCCCCTACCCGGCGGAGCAAGACGCCCATTGGGCCGAGGTCGCCGCCAGCTTCACCGAGGAACGTCTTGACAAGGAATGGCGGGCCGATGGCGATGTGGATGCCGCGATGGACGGGGCCGAGGTGATCAGTTCCGAGTACAGCGCCGGTTACGTCGCGCACCAACCGTTGGAGCCGCTGAACGCCATTGTGCGGGCCGATGAAAACGGCGCTGAGGTTTGGACCGGCCACCAATTGCCCCGCTTCTTGCAGCAGAAAGTGGCGGCGATTGTGGGCTGCGAACCCGACGACGTGGTCTATCACAACCAGTATTCTGGGGGCAGTTTCGGCCACCGGCTGGAATGGGACAACATCACCCAAGCCGCTGAGATCGCGGTACAAATGCGCGGAACCCCTGTGAAGCTGACCCTGTCTCGCGAGGAGGATTTCGCGACGGATTACCCCCGCCAGATCGGCATGAGCAGATCCAAAGGCACCGTGAAAGACGGCAAGGTGGACAGCTGGAGCCTGGACATTGCAACCGTCTCCGCCACCAGATCCATGTCAGGGCGCTTGGGTGTGCCCGTGCCCGGGCCAGACACCCAAATCGCCGCCGGAGCCTGGGCTATGGCTTACGGCATCCCGAACCTGCGGGTGCGCGCCTATGCGGTGCCGGAGTTGGCACCGACAAGTTCATGGCGCTCTGTCGGAGCCTCCACCGCCGGGTTCTTTGCCGAAAGCTTTCTGGACGAGCTGATCCACGCCGCCGGGGCAGACCAAATCGAGGAACGCATGCGCCTTTGCAACAACGATGTACACCGCAAGGTGCTGGAGGCGGTTGCCGAGATGTCGAATTGGGGCAGCGCCATGGGCGCGAACAAAGGGCGTGGCGTCGCGCTGGTCGAAAGCTTCGGCGTGCCGGTGGCGCAAGTGATCGAGGTCACCAACACGGACGCGGGCATCAAGATCGACCGCGTTTACGTGGCCGCAGACGTGGGTCGCGTGATTGACCCTGTGAATTTTGAAAACCTCGTGCAGGGCGGCGTGGTCTGGGCGTTGGGCCACGCGATCAACTCGGAAATCACCTATTCCGACGGCATGGCGGAGCAGACCAACTACCACGCTTCCGAGGGCATGCGGATGTATCAGACGCCGGAGATCATCGTCAAAGGCCTTGAGAACGCTGAGAAAATTCGTGGCATTGGCGAGCCGCCTGTGCCTGCCGCCCCGCCCGCTTTGGCGAATGCGATCTTCGCGGCCACCGGCCAGCGCATCCGCGAGATGCCGTTCAACAAGCACATCGATTTCGTCTGAGGTCCGCCATGAAACGCATTATCTTTGCCGTTGGGCTTTTTGCCCTGCCCGCCTTTGCTGAAAGCAATGTCACGCTTGAACCGCTGCCCGAGGGTTCTGTCAGCGCCGCCGAAGGCGCACAGATGTGGGAGAATATCCACGAGGTGTTCACCCATCCCCGCTGCATCAATTGCCATGTGGGCGAGGACAATATCCCGCTCTGGTCCGGTCCGCATTATGGCGGCGAGGCGCGGCCGCATGGGATGTTTATCTCCGCCGGAGACAGCCGCATCGGGGCGGAATATCTGGCGTGCTCCACTTGCCACGGGCCGGAGAACTCTGCACAACTGCATGGCGCACCGGGAGCTGAAGTGTGGTTGCTGCCACCGGTCGAGATGGCATGGCACGGCAAGACCAGCGCCGAAATTTGTGCGCAAATTCAAGACCCTGAGCGCAATGGCGACAAGACGCTGCTGGAAGTCGCAGAACATGTCGCAGGCGATCCGCTGGTGCTTTGGGGGTGGGAGCCGGGACCGGGGCGTGAGCCTGCGCCCTACTCCGCTGCCGAGTTGGCAGATTTCGTGCTGAAATGGACCGCCGCCGGGGCGCCCTGCCCCAGTTAACTTCGGCTTAGCCCGTGCTCATCGCCAAGACGCGGCTGATCTCCGTCAGGGAGCGGCCGGATTGGTCCATCCACGTGTTGAATGCGTCTTGCACCGCTGTCATCGCTTTCTTTGACGTCGGGGCTTTGTCGATCACGCCCTCTGCCTCCAAGCGCCCCACCACGTCGCGGGACAGGATATAGCTGTCGCGCTCCATGAAGCGCAGGAAGTATTGCCCGGTGGAGCCGCCCAAACGGTTGCCGTCTTTCTTGAGCATTGCCAGAAGCCCCGCGAAATCCTCCGACGGCCATTCGGCCAAAACCTTTGCAGCTGATCCGTGTTCGCGGGCGAGACCGCTCAAGAAGGCAGCATTGTCGCGCACTGACATGATTTTGGCGGGGTAGCGCACGATAGAGGTGTCGGTGACCAGCCGGTCGAACCATTCGTCATCCATCAAAGCGCAAGTGCCGATGTCGAAGCCCTTGAAGGCCTCCTCAAAACCTGGCCACATCGCATCGACCACCTTCCAATTGAACCCCGCCTGAAAGACCGAGCGCGTCATCTGGGAAAGCCAGCGGTGATCTGGAATTTTCGCTAAGTCATTGGCGGATTTGGGTTTTGTGAGCATACGCTCTAATGCGTCGCGGCCGCCATGTCGGCTGGCGGAAATCTCAAAAATCTCGTCAAAGGAGCGCATATGGGCCTCTCAAGGGGTTTTCTCCCCGGCTTCAATCATGTGGCCTAACGTATTCTCAGCAGGCGAAAGGGGACAAACGAAATCGGGGCTCCAAGCGCAGGACGGTGAATAAGCGAAGTTGAAGTCAAGGATGAGGTCGCCGCTCTCCGTCAGACCAAGGTCGGAGCCTTTGATCGCATCGACAAGATATCGCCCGCCACCATACGTTTGATCGCCCGACGTTAAGTCTTTGAACGGAATGAACAATCCACCACCATAGCCTGTGATCCAATAGACGGTGAGCTCAGACCCCAAAGCCTTCGCAAGCCCGTTGGTCAGCGCGACCGGACGCGCTTGCATGTCGCCGTCAGCGCCAAGCTGGAAGCGCAAAGCAGGGGCGTCGAGCGCGTCCAAAGTGACGTGGAGCCGGTAACGCGGGGCGTAGTCGAAGGTTCTTATCCGCTCAAATGTCTCGCGGCGGTCGTCGGGAACAGGTGACATTGGATGGTTTTGATAGAGGTTGGTGCGTTCTGACCGCCAAAGCTGCCAGGCTTCTTCAGGGTCCGGGATTGCGCGGATCTGAGCGTAAAGGTCATTGATCCGCCGCCGCCAATCCGCCAGCGCATAGGGCGTAGAGCTCTGATATGTAGCTGTTTTCTGCATCTACCGCGCAGCTTATATGAAACTGGCTTGAGTTAGAAATCGGTTTCCACGCCACCCTCGGCTTTGCGGCGCGCGACGAAATCTGTCAGTTCTTCGAGGATGGCTGTCTCCATCGGGGGTGCCTCGAACTCTGCCATGATGCCTTTGTACATCTTGTGGGCCCGTTCTGCGGTCCATGTGGCGCCGTTCAGGTCCCATGCCTCATAGTTGGACCAGTCGGAAATGAGCGGGCTGTAGAAGGCGGTTTCGTAGCGGTCTTGAGTGTGCTGGCAGCCGAAGTAATGACCGTCGGGGCCGACCTCCTTGATGGCCTCCACCGCGATATCATCCGGGGTTGTGGCATAGGTGGCAGGCTCCATATACCGTTGAATTTGTTGAAGAACATCGCAATCCATGATGAATTTCTCTGGGCTCGCGATGAGCCCACCTTCGAGCCAGCCAGCGGCGTGATAGACCACATGGGTGCCAGATTGGACCGCGGCCCAGAGAGAGTTTGACGTCTCCCACATGGCCTGTCCGTCGGGAACATTTGCCGCGCAGACGCCGGAGGATCGGATGGGCAGGCCGTAGAAGCGGCCCATTTGACCGGTCATCTGGGTGGCGCGCATGTATTCAGGGGTGCCGAAAGCGGGTGCACCGGTCTTCATGTCGACGTTGGATGTGAAGGTGCCAATGGCGCAGGGCGCACCGGGATTTACGCATTGTAACAACACGATAGCGGCTAACCCCTCGGCCAGAGAAAGCGTCACCGCGCCCGACATTGTGACCGGGGCCATGGCGCCTGCGAGGGTGAAGGGCGTGACGATCACCGGTTGGTTGCGGCGGGCGTGGATCATGGCGCCTTCCAGCATCGGGAAGTCATGTTTCAGAGGGGAGACAGAATTGATGTTGGTGTACATATATGGTTTAGAATCAAACTCTTCGCGGGAAATGCCGGCAGCAATGCGGGTCATTTCCATGACGTCTTCGACGCGGCCACGGCCCAGTGAATAGGCGTGGACGACCTTGTCGGTGAGGGTGAGTTTTTCAAACAGGCAATCAAGGTGTCGGACGCCTGCGTGGATGTCGATGGGCTCGACCGGGTAGCCGCCTGCAAAATGGATGCAGTTGAAGAACTGGGTGAGCTTGATGAAGTCCTTGTACATCTCGAAGCTGCCAGACTCTTTGCCGCGTTCCAGCGTCCATGAATTGGGGGGTGACGACACGTTGCCAAAGAGCAGGTTCTTGCCGCCAAAGGTGATGGCGCGGTCGGGGTTTCGGGGGGTGATGGTGAACTCGGACGGGGCGTAACCCACCATTTCCATTACGAAATCTTCGTCCATCTTGACGTTGGTGCCGTCCACCTTGCAGCCCGCCTTGCGTAGGATTTCGCAAGCTTCAGGGTTCAGAAATTCGATCCCGATCTCGCTGAGAATGCGCATGCAACCTTTGTGAATGGCCTCAACCCCCTCGCCGTCCAGCGGCTCTGTAGGGCGGTCTCGGTTGACCGGGGGGGACCATGGCATTTGTGGGGGAAGCAAGGATGTGGTGCGCCTTGCATTGCCTTTGCGGCCGCCACTGCGGGTCCTGCGGGGGGCGTCTTTTGCCATGGGTCTTCCCTTCGTCAATCGCTGATCTAAGGGTGACACTGGTTGGCCGGCGCAAAACGGCATTTTCCGACGGAATTGGTCGTTTTGTACAAAACGGGGTCAATTTTTGGACCCCGAAACCCATTTTGTACAAAACTCTCGGGCTGGATTGTTAAGGATTTGGCAAGAGATGGAATGGGGAGATGTGGTCGGGACGCCAGCGGGGGACACTTGATGGGTCGAGAAAGGTTGGAAGCTGGGTGTGGCAAAGTCCGCTTTGAGGCCAGACCTACCGAGTTGCCCCGAGGTAGCGAACGGCGGCCTTAGCTAAGACCTCGCGATTAGATTGGACCAACCGCCTTGGGCTACTTCTTTTGCGAGATGGTCAAATGTGAGACGTATCCTGCGATTTGTTTGAATTTCGCGATGCGTCACAAGCCACGTTTCCATATTGAACACTGGTGCATCCGGCACAATACGACGTAGGCCTAACCGCCCTTCGGCCACAACCGTTGGCAGAAAGGCGATACCTGCACCTTCGCGAACAAGCTCATACATGGTGCTGCCGTTTGTTGTCGTGATCCCAAAGTTCGCCTTAGTTACCTTGATCCCCATGGCATTGATTTGTGGGACCAGGCGCTCTGGATGCCCATAGCCAATAAAGTTTGCCTCTGAGAAGTCCGTCAGCCGATCAATAGGACCAAGGGTGTTCAGATACTCAACTGAGGCAAAGAGCGAGATTTCGATGTCTGCGATACGCTTGGCGACCAAGTCAGGCTGTTCTGGTCGGACGTGCCGGATCGCGATATCGGCGTCTCGTCTGGTCAAGTCGCTCATCTCATTGGATGGAACCAGTTCAACGCTGATACCGGGGTGTTTTTGGCGCAGTGAGATCAGACATGGCGGCAATGCATAAGCAGCCAGAGCATCGCTCGATGTGATCCGCACCGTTCCTTCAATCGACTGACTTTGACCCGCAGCGACCCGCGATATTTGGGTGGCCGCATCAGCCATGCCTCGAACGTGAGACAGCAACTCCGCCCCAGCGTCGGTCAGCCGCATCGCCCGCGTCCCGCGTTCGAACAGCGTCAGTTGAAGCGCCTCCTCCAACAAGGAAATCTGTCGACTAAGCGTCGGTTGAGTTTGTTTCAACGCGCGCGCAGCGGCTGATAGCGACCCATTCTCAACCGTAGCGAGAAACGCCCGGATGTGGTTCCAGTCAAATGATATCGCATCCCAGTTCATGCATTTTTCTATATCTCTGATAAGATTTTCGTCAATTCTATTCGTTTGTCGAATGGGTCAAAAGCCGCGCCGAGAAACATCTTTCTTCACGTTTCATTCTTACCGCCCCCGTTTCTCGGCTGGTGAGCTTTGCGTCTGAGAAAAGGCAATTGACATGTTCAAACGACAAGACCCCATCACCACTGGCGACACGATTTCGCGCCTTTGGGTGTTCACACTGTTCATCATGGCTTTTCGTGACATCCATGAAATGGCCACGGCCAGTACGATCCAAGGCATTCTGGACGGCGTTTACGAAGGCAATCCCGTCACTGACGCAGGATTGTTCTTTGGCGGCGTCGCTTTGATCGTTCTATTGGCGACGTCGCAGCTTTCTGTGTTGTTGAAGCCCTATGCCGCGAGACGCTTGAATCTCGCAGTCGCACCGATAGCCCTTGGCGGCATCTTTTATCTCGTCCCAAATGATCCGGACGACTACTTGCTTGGCGGCGTGTCGGCCATTGCGATTTTGACCATCTTCGTAACCTCGTGGTTTTGGCAAACAACCGCTAAGGCCGGCAGCATGCGTGAGGTGCGTTATGCCGCATAGCCTACACAGCGCGATGAGCAATCCTTCGCACGCGGGGATCATCCCCGTCTGGGCCGGCTCCCTAGGAAGCTGGAATTTCTCGATAGGCCGTCGCGCGTTCGCGGCGGACGAACTTGAAGGCCACTACGATAGGGCATCTGATAGTTGGCACACGACTATATCAAATTTGGGATTTGAACCCGCATATGCTGAACTAGTCGATAAGGCGCTCCCGGAAGTCACCATGATTGAAAATTCAGGTCCACTAAAGGTCTTGGATGCTGGTATCGGGACAGGCGCGTTTGCGGCAGCATTTGCCGCGCGTTGTCCGCGCACATTTGAACTGACGGGTGTGGATGTCTCGAATGAGATGTTACGACAAGCTGAACGCCACTTGCTAGATCGCAACCTCGCGGCGCATCTCCTGCGGGGTGATGTGAACAGTCTGCCGTTTCCGGATGATAGCTTTGATGTCATCCTTGTTGCCCATGTCATCGAACATATGCCTGAGCCCGAACGGGCCCTTGCGGAACTCTACCGAGTTCTCAAACCTGGTGGCATTGTGATTGCATGTATAACAAAGCGTTCGTCAGCAGGCACATACATTCAATTGAAATGGCGGACGCATCGTGTTGATGCGCAAACGGCAGTAGGGTGGTTGCAACGTTGCGGATTCGGTTCTGTGCGCACAGTCGAGCTTGCAAAAAGTGGTGCCGCGCGACGTCTCAGTAACGCGTATCTAGGATGCAAAATCAAAAGTGGTCAAACATGATCATTTTCGGTGGGTCAACTTAGTCCGCACAGCAGACATTCCCAGCCGGTTACGCGCAAGGCGCTAGCTTACCTCGCGGCCACCCAGGCGGGGAGTTGGGAGACGTCTTTCAGCACCACGTCGGCAAAGGGGGACAGGTCTTTGGTGGTGGCGAAGCCGGAGGTGACGCCGATGCAGATCATGCCGGCGGCGCGGCCGGCCTGGAGGTCGTGGAGGCTGTCTCCGACCATTGCGATGTTGGCGGGCTCCGCCCCGATGTGATCGGCGAAGGCCAGGCACATGCCCGGGGCGGGTTTGCCGCCGTGGCCGCTGTCGGAGCCTATAATGGCGGTGAAATGGTGATCGATGCCGAGTGTCTCCATATGAGCGCGGGCGGAGCGGGCGCTGTCATTGGTGGCAATGCCCAGTTTGGCGGTTTGGCCCAGCGCGGTGAGCACCGGATCGAGCGGCACGATGGCGTGGACCGGGGCCGTGCGGGCGGTCTCGTTGGAATGGGCGATGAGCGCTGCGCGGGTCCAGTTGGGCAGATGCGGCAGAATGAGGTCGACGCCTTCTTCAGGCGTGCCTGCGATGACCGGGCTGGTGGGGTCGAAATCCCGCGTCTCGGGGTTGTATTGCACCGCGTCGGCCAAACGGCGGAACAGCGCGGCGTCGCCGCCCGACAGCTCGCCCAGATGGGTGTAGGCCCAGTCGCCCCACATTTTGGTGAAATCGAGCAAGGTCGCGTCCTTGTCGAACAATATGCCTGCGATCATGGCGCGCCTCAGCTTGGGTTTCGTCGTTTTGGAAACAGAGTATGTCTCGATCACCGCTTGCGCCAGCGGCGATTTGGCGCGAGATTGAGGGCGTTCTCAGGGCGGGGTGCAATTCCCCACCGGCGGTGATAGCCCGCGAGCGGCCTTTCTGATGAGAGGTGTCAGCAGATCAGGTGTAATTCCTGAGCCGACGGTCATAGTCCGGATGAGAGAGAGCGTGTGGGCGGGGCCTTCCCTAATTCAAGGGGGCGGGCCGCGTTCAAACGGGATCGCCTTGGTGACGTGTTTTTGTTGCGAAAGGAGACCCATGCAATGACACTCACCCGATATGCGTTCGTGAAAGCCAATTGGCATGCCGAGATCGTTGATCAGGCGCTGGCCGGGTTTTGCGAGCTGATACCGCGCGCACAGGTGGACGTGATCGACGTCCCGGGCGCATTCGAGATGCCTTTGATGGCGCAGAAACTTGCAGGCACCGGGGCCTACGGCGCCGTGATCTGCGCGGCCCTGGTGGTCGATGGCGGGATTTACCGGCACGACTTTGTGGCCTCGGCCGTGGTGGATGGGCTGATGCAGGCGGGGTTGAGCACCGGCGTGCCGGTGCTGTCAGTGTCGCTGACGCCGCATCATTTCCAGGAAACCGCGCATCATATCGGCATTTTCAAAGCCCATTTCGTGGAGAAAGGCCGGGAAGCCGCGCGGGCGGCTTTGATGCTGGAGAACGCGCAAAGCGCCGTGCAGGCGGCTTAAGTCCAGTTTGGCAAATCGCCGCCCGGCAACAGCTGCCGGGCGCGCAGCGGGTCGTGATAGTCAAAGCCCGCGCTGTCGCAAAAGCCCGTGACCCACTCGTCATTCATCAAGATGAAGTCGAGCACCGAGCCCTGAAAGGCCGGATCGCCCGCCTGCGCACGCAGATCATCGGCGCTGACACCGGTGGAGCCCATGAACACGCCTGCCAGATCATCCGTGGCCAAAATCCAGGCCAGCGCTTGTAGGGCAAGCGCTTGGGCGGCGTCTGCATTCATGATCTCTCCCCTCGTAAAGACTTATTTAAGAGACTCACATTTACCTTTGGGGGGAGGTAACACAAGCAGAAGGTATCCCCTTTATGGGCCGACGCATTTTGATCGTAGACGCGCTGCCGACGCGCCGGATTGTGATGAAGGCCAAACTGGGTGCCGCCCATTACGACGTGGTGATGGCCTGCGACCTGAGTGAAGCTCGCACCAAGCTGAAGTCCGCGCCATGCGACGTGATTTTCATGGATGCCGGCCTTGAGGGGATGGACGGCAAGACCGTGTTTTCCTTTTGCACCGCGATAAAGACCAACCCGCTGACTCGCTCCGTGCCGGTTATCATGACGACCGACACGGGCGACGACGCGCAAATGATCGCCGCTTTCCGGGCAGGGTTTGACGAGGTGATCCGCCGCCCGGTGGGTGAGCGGGTCTTGCTGGCGCAATTGCGGGCGGTGATGCGACGCTGCGCCGCCGATGGTGGCGGGCGCGAGGACCAGCTGATGCTTGATGAGTTGAGCGACGGGGTGCGGGACGACACGGCGCGCCCTGCCCGCATCTCCGTGATCGCGCGGACTCGCGCGAAGGCGCAAAGCTGCGCGGATCAGATCAAAGAGGCTTCGGGCGCTGCGATGGTGCTGGACGTCCGCGATTTTGGCCGCGTCCTGCTGGATGTCGAGGATGGCCCTGGCGCCTCGGACGCGGCGATTGATACGATTGTTCTGATGGTTGCCGCAGGCGAAGAAGAGGCCGCACTGACGCAGCTGTCTGACTTGCGCAGCAGCTCGGCGGGCTCTGAGGCGGGGCTGATTCTGACGCTGGACCAGGACCGCTCGATCTTTGCCGCGCGGGCGTTTGATCTGGGCGCGGATAACGTGGTCTCCAGCGACATATCGGCGGCTGAACTCGCGATCCGTGCCCGAAAGCAAGCGCGATACAAGCAAGGGCAGGACGCGCGGCGGCAATCGCTGCATGACGGGCTGCGCATGGCCGTGACCGACCCGCTGACCGGGCTCTACAACCGCCGCTACGCCACCCGCAAACTGGCCCAGATCGCCGGGGCGGGCGACGCCTACGGGCTGTTGATGCTGGATTTGGACCATTTCAAGAAGATCAACGATTTGCATGGCCACGCAGCGGGCGACGACGTCTTGACCTATATTTCTGACGCCTTGGGCGCGAATTTGCGCGACAGCGACCTTCTGGCCCGGATCGGCGGGGAGGAATTTCTCGTGGCCCTGCCCGGCGCCACCCGCGCACAGGCCGTGGCCACTGCCGAGCGGCTACGCAAGATCATCGACCGCGCCCGGATACCGCTGAGCAAAGGCGGACCTGCGTTGAAAGTGACGATGAGCATCGGTCTGTTTCACAGCACTGGCGCGGCAATCGAGGTCGACGAGCTGTTGGCGCGGGCGGACACGGCGCTGTACCGATCCAAAGCGCATGGGCGCAACCGGGTGAGCATCAGCAAGGCAGCCTGAGGCCTGCCGGTGGGCGGGCAAGCTTGGGCGGGCTGTCGGTTGCCGTTTGATCAGGTTGGTGAGGCTGTCGCATGGCGGTGGCCGTGTCTTGGGAGCCAGCAATCGAGTTTTGCGGCGGGATTGGGAGACCTTTGAAAGAACCCCAGATGTTGCAGTTGGGCGGGCAGGCTTCGAGGTCGGCGCGCTGGTGGTGCGGGCGGATACAGCGCTGTGTGGGCTTAAGGCGCATGGCGGCACTGGGTGAGCTATCGCAAGGCGGCTTGAGTTTGTTTGGGCTGGCGTTGGTTTGGGGCATAAGCCCAGCACGCAGTGTTCAAGCACCGCGCCACTCGTCCCGACGTGATCGGGTCTGCGGGAGCAGGCTTTGTTTGATTAGGCTTTGCTTGAAGGGCTTGCATCATACTTCGCGCATGGCTCTTTTGCCCTTTCCCAAAGAGCCAGTTGTCAGCTTTCACAATTGGCTAACGTTCCGCGTCGAAGAGTTGCGTTGCAATTGGCCGGCATGGTCGCGTCTGGAGATATTGCGACGCAGCGGCGTTTGAGGGGACCAGCGGTGATTTCTTGGGCGGGTCCCGTGGCGGTTGGCCGACCAGCGGAACGATTGCGGCTGGTGTTGCCATCTGATCGCTCGGCAGGTTAGCGGGGTTTGCGGCGCTTGAGGCCTTTTTCCAGATTGTCGGCGAAGGCGGCGCGGGCCTCGGGGGTCATGTTGGCCAGATGGTTCAGCATCACCTCTTGCCCCTCATCCTGCAGCGCGATCTGGGCCCCGCGCTGGGTGGCCAGCACGGCGCGGACGGCGTCTATGTCAAAGGGTTCGGCGCGCAGAGTTTCAACAAGTGCTGTGGCTGCGGCACGCATGTTTTGGCGGTGCGCTCTGAAGTTTTTCTCACGTGCGCCAAAGCTGCGGCGCAGTTGGGCGCGGTCTTCCTTGGAAAATGCACGGCCATAGGGCCCGATCCGGGCGTCTTCGCCGCCACGGTTCCAGCCGCGCTGATCGCCGCCCGACATTTTCGCGCCGATGACCATGCCAAGCACGGCAAGGTTCAGCCCCAGCGAGATCACCAGAAGGATGCGCATCCAGGGTGTGCCAGCGGTTTTGGGCTGCGGGGCGTCCGGGGGGAGGTTGGTGTCGCTCATGGCAAGCTACCCTTCTTCAAAAAACAATGCGTCACCCGGAAGCAGGCCCGACAGGGCGTCTTCCTCGGTGAGGTCGAAAACAAAATCGGTGTCAGCCGGGCTGAGCAGATCGGGCTGGGCGAACCCGATATAGAGCCCGGCCAGCGTGGCCGTGGCGAGCCCGCCAACCGTGGGCCAGCCACCAAGCACATCCGCCAGCGCGGCAAAGAGGCCGCGTTCCGGCACCACGGGGGCCGGTGTTTGAGGCTGGTGGGTGGCGGCGTCGCGCAGGATGCGCGCGGTCAGCGCAGCTGAGGGCTGCGGTTTAGGCGCGGCTTTGAGGAGCGCATCGAGCGCAGCATCATCCAGCGGGTCGGGTTTCGGGGGTCTTGTCATAGTCCCAGCTCCTCTTTGCGGCTGGCCAATGTGGCGGCCAGCGCGCGTTTGCCCCGGGCGGTCAGACTTTCGACCGCCTCGGTGCTGATCTCTAATATCTCGGCAATGTCGGGGTTGGACAGCCCCTCGATATGGCGCAGGACCACGGCCTGCCGCTGCCGATCCGGCAAGGTCTGAAGGGCCGCATCCAAGGCGGTGGCCCGTTCATCCTGCATCAATTGTGCCTCGACCCCTGGGGTTTCGCTGACCGGCTCGGCAATGTCATCGAGCCCGACGCCTCGTTTCTTGCGCAGTCGGTCCGTGCAGAGGTTGGAGGCCACGCGAAACGTCCAGGTGGAAAGCTTCGCGGCGCCGGGCACCCAGTCAGGGGCCATTTTCCAAAGCCGCAACATGGTGTCCTGGACGACATCCTCGGCCTCTGCCAGATCGCGCAACATGCGGTTCGCGAAGGACAGCAGGCGCGGCGCAAGCCGGGCGGTCAGCTCGGAAGCGGCCAGCGGATCGCCAGCCGCATAAAGCGCCAGCAAGGCGTCATCCGTGACCTGAGAGCTGTGATCCAATGCCATGTCCATGCCGGGTTCAGACTACGCCGCCGGGTTGGCGGCGCACAATGCTTGGTCGCTGTGGCCCGGCTGGCGGGGAGGGTCCAGCCGGGCCACGACGTTGCGCGCCTTATTCGGATGCGCGCTTGTGACGAGCGCTTTGACGGTGCTTTTTCATGGCGTCGAATTCCTCTTGCGAGATCGTGCCATTGCCGTCCGCATCAACGCGGGCAAAGCGCTTGGCGACCCGCTCTTCATCGGGCTGCATCTCTTCGAGGCTCAGTTGGCCGTCGCCGTTGGCGTCGCGTTTCTCGATCATGCGGGCCACGCGTTTGGCGGCGCGCTCGCTGTCTTTCTGGGTGATCTCGTCGGCGCTGAGGAACCCGTCGCCATTGGCGTCAGCGGCGGCGAACCGAGCGAAGCCTGCGGCCTGCATCTCGGTCATGGTGACCTCGCCATTGCCGTCCGCGTCCAGCGTTTCAAAGCTGGCGCGGGGGCCTTGGTGGCCGCCTTTGGCGAAGCTTATGGCTGGCGTGATCAGCAGTGCCGCGCCTGCGGCGATCAGAGTGGCTTTGGCGAGAATACGTGTCTTGCTCATGTTTGGCGTCCTTATGTTAACCAGTTTCTTTTCCGTTTTGGCCAGCGCCTCATTTGCGCTGTTACAACCTCAAACGGGGCGGGGCGGGGTTTCCGTCGAAATTAATTGCGACATTGCGACGCCGCCCTGCCTGAGCCCGTGCATTGCCGCGCGCGAGGGCCTATATTGCGGGGGCAACCACAAGGATCACGGCCATGGCGCAAGACGCTTCCACCACCATGCTCGACATCGAAGACCGGCCCACCAAACCCGCTTTGCTGCGCGGCTGGCGCAAACGGTGCCCCAATTGCGGGGAAGGCGGGTTGTTTGATGGCTATCTGAAAGTGCATGACAGCTGTGGCACATGCGGGCAGGCGCTGCACCATCACCGCGCCGATGACGGGCCAGCCTATTTGACGATTTTGGTGGTTGGGCATCTGATGGCCCCGCTGCTGCACCTGACCTTCTCGCATTTCGAGCCTGACCCGCTTTCCGTGGCTGTTGGCTTCTCGGCGTTTTGCGTGGCGCTTTCGCTATACCTGTTGCCGCGCATGAAAGGTGCCGTGGTGGGTATTCAATGGGCCAAGCGGATGCACGGTTTCAAGACCGCCTGATGGGCGATGAGACCCCGATCCGCGACGCCGCCAGCGTGGTGTTGCTGCGAGACGCGGAGAGCGACCCGCAGGTCTTGATGGGTCAACGCGGCAAGACGGCGGCGTTCATGCCCAACAAATACGTTTTTCCCGGCGGGGCGGTGGATCTGACGGATGGCGACGTGCCGTTGGCAGACTTCCCGGATGCAAGCAGCATGGCGAGGCTGGCGCTGCGCAGTCCTGAGGGGTTGGCGCACGCGCTTGTGGCCTCGGCCATTCGCGAGGTTTGGGAAGAGACGGGTTTGCGTTTTGGCGTGCCCGGCCCTGCCCCTGCTGTTACGGATCCGGATTGGGACGGGTTTTACGAGACCGGGCTGCAACCTTCGGCGCGCGGGTTTCAGTTCTTCTTTCGCGCGATCACCCCGCCGATGCGGCCCCGGCGCTTTGACGCGCGGTTCTTTCTGGTGCGGGCGGAAAGTGCTGTGGGGGATCTGGATGATTTTTCGTTGGCGCAGGACGAGTTGAGCCATTTGCACTGGGTGCGGTTGGACGAGGCGCGTGCGCTGAACCTGCCTTTTATTACAGAAGTCGTGCTGGCTGAGGTCGCCGCCTTGGCCAAAAGCGGCGGCGCGCCGCAGTCGGTTCCGTTTTTCAACAACAGCACGGATGTCTCGGAGTTCCTGCGGCTGGCGTGAGCTGCGTTGTTTTTGGAGCAGATCGCCGGGTTTCGCTCTGCTATGTTCATAATGTGGAAACAATTCCATACTTGCGCCCAATTCTCTGGGTAGCCGCCAAAGGCAATGATTTTAACAATGAGCAGCACCGCGCCAATCGCGCCCCCCCGAACCCGACGGACCCCCAAGCGCGATCTTTGGATCCTTGGCGGCCTTCTGGCGCTGTTTGTCGTGGGTATTGTCGGCACTGCCGCGACGGTGGGCTGGGAAGAGACCATGGAGCAGCTGCGCAAGCTGACCATCGGCCAATTTCTGATCCTGCTGGGATTGTCGCTGGTGAACTACACCTTTCGAGGCCTGCGGTGGCATTTGTTTGCCCGTCGACTTGGCCTGCCGTTGCGCGTCGACCAAAACGTGCTGCATTTCATGGGCGGGTTTGCCATGACCGTCACGCCTGGCCGCATTGGCGAGCTGGTCCGGGTCCGTTGGATTTCGCGCCTGACCGGCTGGCCCTTTGAACGCATTCTCGTCCTGCCATTTGCCGACCGCGTGTTCGACATCGCGGCGATGGGGCTGGTGCTGGCCTCGGGCGTGCTGCTGTCGCAATCAGGGACGCAGATGGCGGTGGTTGTCTCTATTGTCGCATTGCTGTTTGCCGCGATTGTCACCCGGCCCACCTTGTTGGACCGGATTGTCACCATGCTGTGGCGCGCTGTTGGGAAATGGCCGCGCCGATTTGTGGGGTTGCGCCGGGCCGCACGTTCGATGTCGATGTTTCGCGAAGGCAAGCTGGCGATCCCCGCTTTGGCCTTGAGCGTCATTGGCTGGACCGCCGAAGGCTACGCGCTATACCTTTTGCTGACTTGGATGGGGGCCGATATCAGCCTCGCCGCGGCCACGGTCGTCTTTATCTTCTCGACCCTTGCGGGCGGGTTGACCGGAGCCCCGGGCGGCGTGGGCGGCGCGGAAGCCGCAATGCTGATCATGCTGTCTGCCCAAGCCGTGCCAATGGCCGTGGCCCTGCCCGCCATGGCCGTCATTCGTGTGACCACCTTGTGGTTTGCCATTTTCGTCGGGTTGGTGACCTTCCCGATTGCCGAAAAACTGTCAAAGAAAGCCTGAACGACATGCTTTGGAACTCACTTACATATGCGGGATGGGGCCGGGTTAAAACCGCCTCGGGTCCGGTTGCGCGGCCTGAGCGGGTCTCGAGCTTGCAAGCGGCTCTGGCCGGTGATGCGGGCCCCGCGATTGGCAATTGCCGCTCTTACGGGGATGCTTGCCTGAATGATGGCGGGCCTGCTGTGAAAATGGTGCGGCTGGACCGCATGATCGGGTTCGACGAGACCACCGGCATTTTGGAGGCCGAGGCCGGTTTGAAAGTGGGCGAGATCGCCCGCGTGTTTGCACCGCGCGGCTGGCTGCCGACCGTGATGCCCGGCACCGGCTTTGCCACCGTGGGCGGCTGCATCGCCAATGACGTGCATGGCAAGAACCACCATGGCGCGGGCTCTTTTGGCCAGCATGTCACCGAGATCACGTTGATGCGCGGCGGCAAGCCGGTGAAGATCACGCCGAAGAAGGACGCTGAACTGTTCCGCGCGACTGTGGGCGGGATGGGGCAGACGGGTGTGATCGTCTCTGCCAAGTTGCAACTTCTGGCCTGCAAGGGCGACGTGATGGTCGTGACCGAGCGCCGGATCGACAATTTTGACGATTTTACCGAAGCGCTGGACGGCTCAAAGGCCACTTATACGGTCGGCTGGATCGACGCGACCGCCAAGGGCGACCAATTGGGGCGCGGCATCCTTGAGGAAGGCGAGACCGATTACGGCTTGGTGCCCAGCAAGAAGTCGAGCAAATCGGTGCCGTTCAACGCGCCGCGCTTTGCGCTGTCGAAACCGGTCGTGAAGGCCTTTAACAACGCCTATTACCGGCGGGTCTCGGAAAGCGGGCGCACCTCGGTGAAGCCCATTCAGGACTATTTCTTCCCGCTGGACCGCATCCATGACTGGAACAGGCTTTATGGCAAGGCCGGCTTTATCCAGTTTCAATGCGTGGTGCCCGTAGACAAGCTGAGCGCGGTGAAGCGCATTCTGGAGAAGATTGCCCATAGCGGACAGGCCTCGCCTTTGGCGGTGCTGAAGCGGATGGGACCAGGGCGCGGCGGCATGATGAGCTTTCCGATGGAAGGCTACACGTTGGCGGTGGATTTTCGGGCCAGCAAAAAGGCCTTCAAGTTGATTGCCGAGCTGGAGACGATGACCGCCGAGGCTGGCGGCCGGGTGTATTTTGCCAAGGATGCCACGCTGGACGCCAAACATGTGCCCGCGATGTATCCCGAACTGAGCAAGTTCGCCGCCGTGGTGAACAAGGTAGACCCTGACGGGGTTTACGAGACCGACCTTACCCGCCGATTGAAGATCAGGAGCGCGTCATGACCGAGAATTGGATCATTTTGGGCGCAACGTCGTCGATGGCGAAGGCCTTTGCGCGCGCGGTGTCTGTCGACGGCGCACGGGTTTTTCTGGCCGGGCGCGATATGGTGGATTTGGAAGCCAGCGCCGAGGATTGCCGCTTGCGGGGCGCATCAGACGCAGAAGCCGTGAAGTTTGACGCGCGCGATGCCAGTGGGTTTCAGGCGATTGTGGACCGGGTCACCAAGGAAGACGGGATGATCAATGTCGCGGTCTTTGTGGGCTCTATGCCGCCTCAGAGCGATATTGACGCGGACCCCTCGCTGATCGCAGGCGTGGTGACCGACAGCTATACCGGCCCGGCGGCGTTTCTGCAGACCGTGGCCCCGGCCATGGAAGAGCGCGGCGGCGGCACGGTGATCGGCGTGGGCTCGGTTGCGGGCGACCGGGGCCGGATCGGCAACTATGTTTATGGCTCGGCCAAGGCCGGGTTTCACACCTATCTGAGCGGTTTGCGCAACCGACTGACCCGCTCGGGCGGGCATGTGGTGACTGTGAAGCCGGGATTTGTGGACAGCGCGATGACTTGGGGGATTGAGGGCATGTTCCTTGTGGCCCCACCCGAAAATGTGGCCCGCGACCTGCTGGCCGCCGTCGAGAAAAAGAAGAACACTATATATACGCCGTTTTTCTGGCGCATCATTATGGGGATCATCAAGGCGATCCCGGAGCGCATGTTCAAGAAGATGAGCGTCTAGCTGCGCGGCGGGACTTGAGTGTTTTTGCCAAAGCGAACCCCTAAGGGGGTCCGTCAGAGCCCGCTTGTGCGGAAGACGCAGCCGTCGCTGACCAAAAGCGGCTCTGTCAAGCACATGGAGCGAGCAACACGCCAAGCGGCGAGCACCTTGGGCACATAGGCACGCGTTTCGGCATAGGGCGGCACGCCCTCATGTTTGCGCACGGCCCCCTCGCCCGCGTTGTAGCCTGCCAGCGCCAGAATGGGATCGCCGTTGAATTCCTTCATCAGCCAGCTGAGATAGGCGACCCCGCCCTTGATGTTCTGCTTGGGGTCGGTGGCATCCGTGACGCCGAAGCGTGCGGCGGTGTCGGGGATCAGCTGCATGAGGCCCTGCGCGCCCTTGTTGCTTTCGGCAGCGACCCGGCCACTGGATTCCACCGAGATCAGCGCCAGCACCAGCGCGGGCGAGACGTCCTTGTTGAGTGTTTCGATCAAAATATCGGTGCCATAGGCGGAGGCGATGTTTTGCAATGTCTCCAGGCGCGGCTCTGAGATGGCCTTGCCGGAGGGGGCTTTGGCGACATGTTCGACCGCATCCGTGAAGCGCCCCGGAACCGGCGTGCCGATTTTCGGAGAGACTGTGTTCCAGAACCAATCCAGATCGGAGCTTTTCGATTTTGCCGCCGGTTTGGCCTTTGCGACCTGCTTGACCTCTTGGTCGCCCGGCTTGATCTGCACGGTGATGCGCTTTTTCGCGCCCGCGGTGGGCGGCGCGATCTTGCGAAAGGTGAAATCCCCGCCAAAGGCTGGTTTGTGCGAGCCCGCAAGGGCGGGTGTGGTTGCGGCAAGCGTGGCCGCAAGGAGAAAGGCTATATAGCGTTGTGACATGACCTGCCCGATCTATCGGCTTTGCGCCGTTTTTTGCGTCGAAACGTTTTATTAATCTATAGGCGGAAGACTGCGTGCGAGCGAGGATTTCTGGCCATATTCTATGGCAAGCTGGCCATAATCGGCATCCCAGACACAGTAAATTCAGGCGAAAATTGTCTAATTTACACAAAAAACTGTTTGTAAACATAGCATTAACAGTTTTTTCAGAAATTTCTTCATCTGCTTCGAAATTGAACGAAACGCGCCGCACTGTTGCCCAGATTGACCCTGATAACTCTCCACATACCGAGACGGAGATGAGGAACGGAACAGAGGCCGCTCCAAATCACAAACCCCGCCCCGGCGTAATGGAAACTGAAAACTGACTATATCCTTGGAGGGATACACAATGACTAAACTGTTCAAAAACTTCGTAGCTGACGAATCTGGTGCCGTGACTGTTGACTGGGTCGTTCTGACCGCAGCCATCGTTGGCCTGGGCATTGCTGTTATGGCATCTGTTTCTGGCGGTCTGCAGGACCTGTCCGGCGACATTCAGAACCAGCTGACTTCGCAAGGTATCTCGACAACCTTCAACTAAGCCCTGCTTAGTGACAGGCCGCCCCGAGGGGCGGGCCGCAGATAGAATTAGGGTCGCGCTTTCCAGAGCGCGGCCTTTTCTCGTCCTTTAGAGGGGGCGAGTTGTTTCCAATCTGAAACGGTGCGTTTCTCTCAGATCCTCACAGAGCTGTGATTGTGACGCATTTTCGCCAGATTTGATTCTAATATGGGGGAAGAGGGTACAAAGGAACGGTTTGTTGTCTGGAAGCAGCAGACCAACGAAGAGGAAGACATGTTAATTAGGATTGCAAATTTTGCGCTGGACGAAAATGGCGCGGTGACCGTGGATTGGGTCATCTTGTGTGCAGGTGTGATCAGCCTGGCACTGGCCGCTGTTGGCGTGATCACCGACGGGACGGAAAACCTGTCTGGTGAGATCGACACGAATTTGAAGAACGAGCTGATCAGCACGAGCTTCGATACCGACGGCGACGTCTAACGCACGCGCCGCTCCGGCGCGCCTCGAGACCTGGGACCCGTGACATGGGGTCCAAACATGGCCTCTACCCTGTCGCGGCGTTCCGGACCTGTGCGTTCTGGAACCGGCCGGACTTGTGCGTTCACACAGAGCTGTTGGCGCGCGCCGCCTGACAAGGTTTCTTAAACGACCGAAATACCCTCAATTGCCCCACACTGTTCATGCTGCAATCAATCTTTTGCCGCATTTGCCAGCCATAGCTGACGGAGCTGGAAAACCGTCGCGTATTGGCGGGCGTAAAATGTGACATCTGAAAGGGGCACAAAATGAGAATTCTATTTGGGTTGGTTTTGGTAGTGGGTATCGGCTTGGCCGGCTTCGCCGCCTACCTGGCCAAAAACCGGATCGGCGAATATCAAGCCACCGTGGCCGCACAACAGGCCAAGCTGGCAAGCAATGTACCGCTGGAATCGGTCTTTGTGATGAAGCGCCGGATCGCCTATGGCGAACGGCTGACCAAAGATGACGTCAAACTGATCGCATGGCCTGAAAACGCCATTCCGGAAGGCGCATTTCAACATGGTGAATTTCTGAAGGGCGACCCGCTCTTTGCCGAAGACGGCTCCTTGCGGACCGTTCTGCGCGTGATGGAAAAAGACGAAGCCATCCTGGCGGTCAAAGTGACCGAGCCGGGTGAGGATGCAGGTGTGTCCTCGCGCTTGGCGAAAGGTATGCGGGCGTTTGCGCTGCGTGTTGACGTGTCCTCCGGCGTGTCGGGCTTCTTGCGCCCGGGCGACGTGGTGGATGTGTACTGGACCGGCGAGGCGCGTGGCCGCAACGTCACCACCCTGATCGAAACCCGCCTGCCCTTGCTGGCCGTTGACCAAATCGCCGATGGCGACCGCAACGCGCCGACCATTGCGCGGACGGTGACCGTGGCGGCCTCCCCTGAGCGGGTTGCAGCATTGGCGCAAGCCCAATCGACCGGACGTTTGACCCTGTCACTGGTAGGTGCTGGCGACGACACCGAACTGGCCGCCATCGAAGTGGACCAGAACCAATTGCTGGGCATCAAGGAGCGCGTGAAAGTTGAGCGCGAAGTGGAGAAGGTCTGTACCGTCAAGACGCGCAAAGGCGCCGAAGTGGTCGAGATCCCGATCCAGTGCCCTGAGTAGGCAACGGTTTAGACCGTCCTGACCTTGCGCTTCGCTGGCCTGCCCCTGGCCGTTTGCGGACCCGAGGACCGGTCGACGTCGACACACAACAAGAATTGACGTGGCGACACCCTATATAGGTGTCGCCACGTTCATTTTATACCAATTCTGGTCATGTGTTGCCACAGGTCCACATAAAGGATGGCCTCCAACCACCTGATTCTTGCAATAAAATCAGAAATCGCACATTGTCGCTTCAAATTGGGCAATAGACCCAATCCAATAGTGATTTGAGAGGCAGGTCACATGCAAATGAAGCAGATTATCCGTGCAGGGCTTATCGGCCTTGCCGTTACCACATTCACACCCGTGACCAGCGTTGCTCAGAATTTGAGCGTCACAAGCGGCACAACGGCGCGCAACCTGAGCGTGGCCATCAACCGCGCCGTGGTTGTCGAAAGCGACGTCCCCTTCGCGGAACTTTCGGTGGCGAACCCCGCCATCGCAGACATCGCGACACTGTCTGATCGCACTATATATGTGCTGGGCAAATCGCCGGGCCGCACCACGCTGACCCTGCTGGGCCCAGATGGCCGCCTGATCACCAATGTCGAGGTGCAGGTCGCGCCTGATATCGCAGAATTCAAAGAGCGCTTGCAGGAAATTCTGCCCGGCGAGAATATTGAAGTGCGCACCGCCAATGCGGGCCTCGTGCTTTCGGGCACCGTGTCGAGCATCCTGAAGCTGGACCGCGCACTGGACCTGGCTGAGCGTTATGCGCCAGAGGCCGTGTCCAACCTGATGACCGTTGGTGGCACCCAGCAGGTGATGCTGAAGGTGCGCTTCGCTGAAATGTCGCGCTCGGTCTCGAAAGACCTGTCGGTCAGCCTCGGCTTCTCAGGCGTTTCCGGCAATTTCGGCGCCAACGCTGGCACCGGCCGCAACATCGGCAACGGTACCACCACCGGCATCCTGGCAGGCCCGGGTCTGGCAGGTGCAACGGCCGCGGGTACCAGCAACGGCGCCTTGGCCATCGGTTTTGGCAGCGGCAGCTTGCAAGCGGCCGTTTTGATCGAAGCGCTTGAGTCCAAAGGCCTCGTGCGCACCTTGGCAGAGCCGAACCTGACCGCTTTGTCCGGTCAGCAAGCAGAATTCCTGGCCGGCGGTGAAATTCCGATCCCCGTGTCCAGCGAAGACGGCATCGCCATCGAGTACCGCCCCTTCGGTGTGGAGCTGGCCTTTACACCGACCGTGGTCAACGAGGATGTGATCAACCTCAACCTCGCAACCTCGGTGTCGAACCTTGATTCGACCAATACGGTCACAACGGGCGGCGTTTCGGTGCCATCGTTCAGCACACGGGCGTCTTCGACCACCGTCGAGCTGCGTGACGGCGAAAGCTTCGCCATCGCAGGCCTGTTGCAAGACGACTTTGTTGATCTGGCCGGGCAAGTGCCTTGGTTGGGCGACGTGCCAGTGCTTGGCTCGCTGTTCCGCAGCGCCAATTACAGCCGCCGTCAGACCGAGCTGGTGATCATTGTCACCGCCCATCTGGTCACCCCTCACCGCGGCGACAGCTTCGTGCTGCCCACCGACCGCATCCGCCCACCCACCGAGCGCGAGTTGTTCCTGAACGGCACTATCGCAAAATCTGTCCGCAGCTCACGCGGCGGCACCGGGGAAGTTGCACGTCAAGACTTCTCAGGCTCTTACGGCTACGTTTTGGAGTAATATCAGATGCTTAGATCAACCAGCACACTCGCCTTGATGGCAACTCTTTCCCTGACCTTGAGCGCCTGCGGAAGCTTCTACCGCGAAGCAGGTGCGGAAGTGGATGAGGGCGGCTTCGGCAACCCAACCATGACCAACACCCTGATCTCCACCGGAGAGCTGGCCGCCGTTGAAGGCCTCGCCCGCCGGTTTGAGGACGAGGTCAACAGCTCCGTCACCTTCGCGTTCAACAGCGCGCAGTTGGACGGCGCCTCCAAGCAGGTCCTGCAACGTCAGGCCGGCTGGATCCGCCAGTTCCCAGAAGTTCGCTTTCGGGTCTACGGTCACACCGACGCAGTGGGTTCAGACGGCTACAACAAGGCCCTTGGCCTGCGCCGTGCGAACGCCGTTGTTGCATTTTTGACGCAACAAGGCATCAGCCGATCACGTCTGGAAGCGGTTGCTTCCTTCGGCGAAACCCGCCCTGTGATCGCCACGCAAGGTCGCGAACGCCGCAACCGCCGCACGGTGACCGAAGTGACCGGTTTCACTGAGGATGGTCGCTTTGGCCTCGACGGAAAATACGCCCGCGTCATCTACCGCGAGCATGTAGATTCCGGTGGTCGCGTGATCTTTGACGAAGTGTCAGCTGGGGTTGCTCAATAAGCCCTGCGAAAATTCGAGCGACAAACCTCAGATTTTCGACATTTTGGCCGTAATCTCGCCCTTATTCCTAAGCATTGATTGTCTCGAGAATGCCGACAATTCCACGTCATTGTGGAAATTTCGGTGAAACGAGACAATCTGCTGCCCTCTTAGTAACGCTTACGAAAGCATGCTGGGGTAGCCAAGCACCCGATCTCAATTGGATTGGTGGGATATAAGCATGACGAGTAGCGTAGCACTGCAGCCAGACCATTCCCCGATCACGGCATGTACCGTGGCCCGGGACGTCCAAAACTTCGACCTGCTGATCGAAGACATGGAAACAGAACTCGGCGAAGGATGGGGCGACCTGAACTTCGCCGACGCCAGCGCCTACCTTAGCCAGCCCGAAGCCTCGGCCCTAGAATTCATCGCCATCGCTGTCGACAATGAAGACAACGAAGACGAAGCCCTGCTGAGCACCATCGGCGATTTGATCACCCGCACCAAAGACATGGGCATCCGCGTCATCCTGATCGCGGATGAATTGTCCCCGATTGCATTGCACCAGCTGTTGAAGCTGGGTGCTGACGATTTTGTCCCCTACCCGCTTCCCGAAGGCGCGCTGCATGACGCGATTGAGCGTATCCGCGCCGCCGCCGCCAACCCTGCCTTGCTGGATGACAGCCATGACGGCGCGGGCTCCGGCGCGAAACTGCGTTCGGGCAAACCCGGCGAAAAAGAAGGTGTGATCATGCCCGTGCATGGCCTTGCCGGCGGCGTTGGCAGCTCGACCTTTGCGGTCAATCTGGCGTGGGAATTGGCAACTGTAGACAAGAAACGCACGCCGAAAGTGTGCCTGTTGGACCTGGATTTCCAGTTCGGCTCTGCCTCCACCTATCTGGACCTGCCGCGCCGTGACGCCGTCTACGAGATGCTCTCGGACCTTGAGAACACCGATGACGAGGCCTTCAAGCAGACGCTGTTGACCTTCAACGACAAGATCAGCGTGCTGACCGCGCCTGCCGACATTTTGCCGCTGGATCTGGTCAGCGCCGAGGATATCGAGCGATTGGTGACATTGGCGCAGCGCAACTTTGACTTTGTCATCATCGACATGCCCACCACGCTGGTTCAGTGGACGGAAATCGTTCTGGGCATGAGCCAGGTTTATTTCGGCATGCTGGAGCTGGACCTGCGGTCGGCGCAAAACACGCTGCGTTTGATCCGGGCGCTGAAAGCGGAAGACCTGCCGCATGAGAAAATTCGCTACGCGCTAAACCGCGCACCGAAGTTTACCGATATGGCGAGCAAAAGCCGCGCCAAGCGCATGGCCGAAAGCCTTGATATCGACCTGAGCCTGCACCTGCCCGATGGCGGCAAACAGGTTCCACAATCCTGCGACCACGGGCTGCCCATTGCTGAGACGGCTGCCAAAAACCCGCTGCGTCGCGAGATTTCCAAACTGGCGCAATCTTTGATCGACATCGAGCATGTCGAAGAAACTGCATAGGGGAGCCATAGATGTTTTCGAGATATAAAAAGTCCGATCAAGCACCCGCCGCTGCCGCGGTTGCCGCACCTGCACCGGAAAAGAAAGTTGAGATGTCCAAGCCGAAGCCGGTCGTCTCACCTGCTGATTCCATCGCCGCCGACAAGGAAATGAAGCGCCGCCACAAGCTGGAGGAGATCCGCTCCGAGCTGCATCACCGGCTGCTGGACAACCTCAACCTTGCCGCATTGGAAGACGCGCCGGAGAAAGAACTGAAGGCCGAGATCGCGTCGATCTGCGCCGAGGGCCTTGAAGAGATGGCCATCGTCCTGAACAAGGAAGAGCGCCAGAACCTGCATGCGGAGCTCTATGACGAAGTGACGGGGCTTGGGCCCCTTGAGCCGCTTCTGAAAGACGAAACGATCAACGATATTCTGGTCAACGGCCCGAACCGAGTGTTCATCGAACGCGCCGGTAAGCTGGAGCTGACCCCGACCCGCTTTAAAGATGAAAAGCACCTTCTGCGCATCATCGATAAGATCGTGTCGGCGGTAGGTCGTCGTGTTGATGAAAGCAACCCTTACGTGGATGCGCGGCTGAAAGACGGCTCGCGTTTCAACGCCATGGTGCCTCCGATTGCGGTCGACGGCTCGCTGGTTTCCATTCGTAAATTCAAGAAAGAGAAGCTGGGCATTGACGAGCTGTGCCAGTTTGGCGCGTTCTCCGAAGAGATGGCCGCCTATCTGCAAGCCGCCGTGGCCTGCCGCCTGAACGTTATTGTTTCGGGTGGTACGGGTTCTGGTAAAACGACCACGCTGAACGCGCTGTCCTCATTTATCGACAACTCGGAACGTATCCTGACGATCGAGGATACGGCCGAACTTCAACTGCAACAGGTTCATGTGGGCCGGATGGAAAGCCGCCCCGCCAACGTGGAAGGCAAAGGCGCTGTGTCGCAGCGCGATTGTCTGAAAAACGCCCTACGGATGCGCCCTGACCGCATCATTGTGGGGGAGACGCGTGGCGAAGAAGTTATCGACATGTTGCAAGCGATGAACACGGGCCACGATGGCTCGATGACCACGATCCACGCCAACTCTGCGCGCGATGGTGTGTCACGTCTGGAAAACATGATCGCGATGGCTGGGATCGAGATGCCGATCAAGGCGGTTCGGGCGCAAATCTCTAGCGCTGTGAACCTGATTGTGCAGGCCTCGCGCCTGCAAGACGGCTCGCGCCGCATGGTGTCGATCACCGAGATCACCGGCATGGAAGGCGACGTTATTTCGATGCAGGAAGTGTTCCGCTACCAGCGGTTGGGCCTGCATCCTGACGGCAAAATCATTGGCCAATTCACCCCGTTGGGTGTGCGGTCGCATTATTCTGAACGGTTCAAGCAATGGGGCTACGATCTGCCGGCCTCTATCTATGAACCAGTTGCTGCGGAGTAATCGGGCATGAACATTTCATTTGAACCGCTTCTGTACGGCATTATCTTCGTCGCCGTTTTGATGATGATCGAGGGGGTTTATCTCCTCGTTTTTGGCAAATCGATCAGCCTGAACAACAAGGTGAACCGCCGTCTGGACATGATCCAGAAAGGTGGTTCGCGCGAGAAAGTGCTGGAGCAGCTCCGCAAGGAGATGAACCAGCATATGAAATCGGGCGGGATCCCGCTTTATTCGATGCTCGCCGACAAGGCGCAGCGTGCCAACATCGCGTTTACTCCCACGACCTTGATCGTGATCATGGGCGTTTTGTCCGTGTTTATCTTCTTTGTCCTGTCGCAGATGACGGCGGCCTCCGCCCCGATCCGCGGCCTGATCGCCCTCGCGATGGGCGTGGGTGCGGTCTATGTCTGGGTGAACAACAAATGCAAAAAACGCCTCGCGATGCTCGAAGAGCAGCTGCCTGACGCGATTGAATTGATGGTGCGCTCCTTGCGTGTGGGCCACCCGTTTTCGTCCGCAATCAACATCGTGGCCAAGGAGGTTTCTGACCCGCTGGGCACCGAATTTGGCGTGATCGCCGATGAAAGCGCGTATGGCCGTGACGTGTCGGAAAGCCTTAAACATCTGGCCGAGCGCATGGACATGCAGGATTTGCGCTTTCTGGCGGTGGCCGTGACCATTCAGCAAACCTCTGGCGGTAACCTGGCGGAGATTTTGCATGGGTTGAGCCAGGTGATCCGGGCCCGCTTCAAGCTGTTTCGCCGCGTGAAAGCGATCACGGCTGAGGCCAAATGGTCGGGCGCCTTCCTGTCGGTCTTCCCGCTTTTGGCGCTGGTCGGCATCAACGTGATGGAGCCGGACTATTACGTGGACGTGAAGGACACGGAGTTCTTCATCCCCGCCTGTCTGGCCGTTGGCGTCTTTCTCACTGTGAACATGATCTTCATGAAGATCATGGTTAACATCAAAGTCTAGGGGGCCTTCGGCCATGATTGAGCAACTCAACACAATGCTTGTCGACCTGCTGGGCCCGCTGGGCCCGGTGATTGCTGTCGGGTTCTTGGGCCTGATCCTCGTCCTGCTGACCTTGCCGGTCATGCTGAAAAAGCAAAAGGACCCGATGGACCGGCTGAAAGCCGACGCCCAACGGGGCCGCACCACCAACCCGGGCAACCCGGAAGCCGCCGCGTTGCGCCGCAAAGCGGGCACGGACAAGCTGGACAAATACGCCAAGTTCCTTGAACCCGAAGACCAAGAGCAGCTGGACGGCATGAAGCTGAAGCTGCTGCAGGCGGGCTACAAGCAAAAGTCGGCCGTGCGCACCTTCCACTTCATGCAATTTGCGCTGGGCATGCTGTTCTTGACGCTTGGCATGATCTACGCCCTGTTCCTTGCAGGCGACGAAATTACGACCCGCAACATGATCTTGTCGATCATCCTGCCGGGCTGTGCGGGGTACTACCTGCCGAAATACTGGATCGAGCGCCGCCGTCAGGAACGCATTGAACAGATCGAGGCAGGCTTTCCCGACGCGCTTGACCTGATGCTGGTTTGCGTTGAAGCGGGCCAGTCACTGGACCAAGCCATCATCCGCGTGGCGATGGAAATTCGTGCGGGCTACCCCGCACTGGCCGACGAGTTCGAGATCGTCGCCCATGAGATGAAGGCCGGTAAGGACCGGATCACCGTTTTGAAAGACATGTCAGAACGCGCAGGCGTGCCGGATGTGTCGAGCTTTGTGACCGTGATGATCCAATCGGCGAGCTTTGGTACCTCGATTGCCGAAGCGCTGCGGGTCTACGCCTCGGAAATGCGTGACAAACGCGTGATGCGGGCCGAAGAGAAGGCAAACGTCTTGCCCACCAAGCTAACCCTTGGCACCATGATGTTTACTGTTCCGCCCTTGATGATTATCCTGATCGGGCCGTCGATCTACGACATCTACGTCAACCTCAATGGTGGTGGTTTGTAAGCTTTGAAACATGTGGTGGGGACCGCGCTGATCCTAACAGCTCTCGCCGCATGCGAGCCCAAGCCCTCGGGTGCCGACCTTGCGGTCGGCCCGGGGGCTGATCCTTTTGCGCCATCGGGTGCCGTGACACGCGGCCAATCTGTCGACGGGCTGATTGTCGGGCACCGGCTGATGGCCGCGGGCGAATATGAGCTGGCGTTGAAAGCCTATCTCCGCGCGGCGGGTGACACGGGCACCACGGTGGATGTTTTGTCGGCTCTGGGCTCGGCCAATTTGCATTTGGGCCGATTGGGACAGGCCGAAACGCTGCTCAGGCGGGCGATCAAAGAAGACCAGTCCTTTGTGCCTGCATGGAACAATCTGGGCGTGGTCTTGATGGAACGGCAAAAACCCGCAGAGGCCGCGCGGGTGTTTCAGACCGCCTTTGCGCTCGATAGTGGCAATTCTGACGAAATCCGGGAAAACTTGCGGCGCGCCCTCGCAAAAGTTAAAAACCCCGCCTACACTGCTGAAAACAACGACGAAGCCTTTGACCTGGTCCGCCGTGGCAGGGGACAGTATCTGATACTGTCGACACCCTGATCTGCCAACGACCTGAGAATCATGGGACGTATTGAGAGCAGCAGAGGACGCACCCCATGCGCCAGACCAAACTTATTACGCTGTGCATTTCAGGTGCACTGGCCCTTTCCGCTTGTGAAAAGTCTGAGAACGCCGACGTGTCGCGCGCGCTGAAAGGCGTGAATGTGATCGACGAGAGCAACCTCAACGATATCATGTTGACGGCCGCCGACCCGAACGAGGCGGTGTCCTACTTCCAACGCACCTTGGCCGAAGAGCCCGACCGCATTGACGTACAGCGTGGCCTTGCGACCTCACTGGTCCGCGCCAAACGCGCCACGGAAGGTGCGGTGATCTGGGAACGTGTGACGACCCATGAAGAGGCCACGGTCGAAGACCAGATGAGCTTTGCCGACGCGCTGATCCGCACCGGTGACTGGGAACGCGCCGAGAGCATTTTGGACGCCGTACCCCCCACCATCGAAACCTTTCAGCGCTACAAGCTGGAAGCGGTTATTGCCGACAGCAATCAGGAATGGAAGAAGGCCGACAGTTTCTACGAAACCGCCGTTGGCCTGACGACCTCACCGGGTTCGATCCTCAACAACTGGGGCTATTCCAAGCTGACACGCGGTGATTACCGTGACGCCGAGCGGCTGTTTGGCGAGGCGATCACCTATGATCCGACCTTGTTTACCGCGAAAAACAACATGGTTCTGGCGCGCGCGGCGCAGAAAAACTACTCCCTGCCGCTGATCCAGGCGACGCAGGTGGAGCGCGCGCAACTGCTGCACACCATGGCTTTGGCCGCGATCAAGCAGGGCGATACCGACACTGGCCGCACGCTTCTCGCGCAGGCCATCGAGGCGCATCCACGGCACTTTGAGGCGGCTGTCAGCTCGCTGCAGAAGCTCGAAAGCTAAGGCGCGACACCATGCTGTTGTCTGTGAGCGCCGCCCTGTGGTTTCTGCCCTTCGTGGTGCCCATCTGCCTGTGGGTGGCGTGGTCCGACCTCGCCACCATGAAAATCCCCAACAAAGCCGTGCTGGCCCTGATCGTGGTCTATCTGGTGGTCGGGCTGATCGTCTTCCCGTTTGAGCAATGGGCGTGGCAGCTAACCCACTTCGTTGTGATCCTGGTCGTGGGTTTCGTGCTGACTTTGGCAGGCGTCATGGGCGCGGGGGACGCAAAGTTTGCCGCCGCCGCCGCCCCGTTTGTGCTGCTGGCCGACGGCATCAACGTGGCCGCGATCTTCACTATTTGTGTGGTTTTGGGCTTTGTCACGCACCGTCTGGCGCGCGTCACCCCGTTTCGCAAGCTGACCCCGAACTGGGAAAGCTGGGAGCGGACGCGGGAGTTCCCGATGGGCTACCCGCTGGCCGGCACATTGATGGTCTACCTGATCCTCGCAGCCGTCGACTACTGAGCCTCGGGCTGCTTTTCGTAGAGCGTGTAGAGCTCTGTGCGGCGCAGCTCTTTGAAGGTGAGCCCGTCGATTTCGTTGATATCCTCGATCGTGGCCTTGAAGGCGCGCGGCGTGATGGAGCAGCTTGGCACCAGCAGATAGTCGGCGTTTTCAAAGCCTGACAGATCCCCGTAATACCAAGGGGCCCCGCCCTGCAGCGGCGTGAAGCCTCCAAACATCCAGACCGCATTGAACGTGTCGGTGGTGAAGATTTGCGCCTCGCCCGATAAGCCGAACTGGCGCAGGTCCCGGCCCACATCGCGCAGCACGCCGAACAGACCCAATTGCTGGACACATGCCGGGTGGCTAACTCCTTGGAAGGTCACGTCCGGGTTGACCTCTGCGGTGCCGTTCAGCGCCTGAAATTGCGGATCGGTGAAGGTGATGCCGTGGCGCTCATGCACCCGGTTCATCCGGTTTTCCGGCGCATGCAGGTCAGTATGCGGCGCGTCGGGGAAGACGGCGGCGAATTGCGATTTGTCGAGCAACAGATGCCGCACCGGGCTGACCGCCATGTTCAGGAACGAGGGCGCGATCAGCGCCGCCGCGACCAAAGCCAGCAGCCGGGCCTGCACCGTGCAGCCAACCGTCACCATCAACAGCGCAAGCAGCGCCAGCCACTTCGGATCATTGCCGTAGTTTTGGTATGTGATGTAGAGGAAGGCCGGCATCAGTGCGACCAGGACCAGCCCCAGATCAGGATGCTTGCCCCGGCGCAGCAAAACAATCGAGGCTGCCAGCACCAGATTGCCCACCAAAAAGCGAGGCGCCAAGAGCAGGGTTTGGAAATCCACCCCGGCCCGCGGACGAATGCCGGAGTTCTTTACCTGCATCAGATCGCCAATATATGCGGCCCAAAAGTCCATTCCGAGCGTCGCGGTGACCCCGACCAGCACCGCCGCGACCACAACTACAGCGAGCGCGACCGTGGCCCATGCACCACGCAGCGCCAAGGCGAGGAACAGACCCGGCGCCAATGCCACGCCAAACGTCACCTTGCCGAGCACGAAGAAGGCCATCGCGCCGCCGATGATGACGCCGTCGAACAAAACGGCAGATTTACCACGAGAGGGCAGCATCGCCAGCGGAACGGCGAGGAAGGTCGCGGCCCATGCCCAACGGTTGTAATGCATCGACATGGAGACATTGGGCGACGCCTCTCCGTGGACCATGGCGAGAACCATGACCAGCACGCTGGCACCAAAGACCATGTCCCAGGGTTTGTTGAACCGCGTGCGGGCGACCCACCACGTGGCCGGGATAAGCGCTGCGGCAACTGCGACCTGCGCCAGCAAAATCGACGCGCCCACACCGTAGCCAGCCTTGATGAACGCCGCCATGGGAAGAAAGCCCGCAAAGCCCAAAGGGGTGACAAAGTCGAGATGCGGCCATTGCCCCTGCCCCATACGGAGCAAAATATCGGTCAAATGAAGCGTGTCGCCTTCATGACGGTCGATAAACAACCCGCCCTTGGCGAGCGTCACTGCACTTAGGATGGCCACCAATCCGGTGAGGAAAAGAAACAGGCGAGCCCCGTTCGTTCTTTCCATATCTGCGCCTCGGTCTTTTTTCATTAATCTTATAGCGGTTTTCTAGCGACAAAACGGCTCCGGTTTTTGTCGTTTCTTGGGCGATTGAAAGGTAAACGCGGTCAAAAAAAAGCCGAATTTGCCCTGTAGGTCAGGCATTATGAATATGCACGCTCCCACAGGGGTCATCCCCCCGGCCCCGCCCAAAACGTTGAAAGACACTGGTCTGAACATCGTCATGATGCGCGACATCTTGTTGAAGACGATCTTTCGCAAAAACCTTGAACATGTCTCCGAGATGTCAGAGGCGATTGCCCTGTCTTTGCCGCTGACCCAGCAACTTGTCGAGATCGCCCGCGAACAGCGGCTGGTCGAAGCGCAGGGTACATTGCATGCGGGTTCCGGCTCGGAAATGGCGTTTCAGCTGTCTGACGCCGGCAAGGCCCGCGCTTTGGATGCGCTGAGCCAATCGGAATACTACGGCGCGCTTCCCGTGCCTCTGGAGATGTACAAAGATCAGGTGCAAAACCAATCGGTCAAGAACGTGCAGATCACGCGCGATAGCCTGTTGGCCAATATGGGCCACCTGATCCTGCCCGAAGAACTGCTTGAGCATCTTGGACCTGCGGTCAGCTCTGGCCGTTCCGTGCTGCTTTATGGCCCTCCCGGCAACGGTAAATCGGCGATCTCGAACGGTATCCGCGACGCGCTTGGTGATGTGATCTACATCCCACATTGCATCGAATACGCGGGTCAGGTGATCACGCTGTTTGACCCGATTGTGCATACTCCGCTGGAGGAAGAGGTTGTGGGCGGCTCGTCGCTGCGCCGCACCGACAACCGTTATGACAAGCGTTACCTGCTGTGCGAACGTCCCACCGTTATGACCGGTGGTGAATTGATGCTCGACATGCTCGACCTGAACTACAACCCGGTGTCGCGGACCTATCAGGCCTCGCTGCAATTGAAAGCCACCGGCGGCGTGTTCATCGTGGACGACCTTGGCCGTCAGGAAGAACCGCCACAGGCGCTGATCAACCGCTGGATTGTTCCGATGGAAGCGGGCTACGACATCCTGGCCCTGCAATCGGGCGAAAAATTCGAAGTGCCGTTTGACACGCTTGTCGTGTTCTCGACCAACTTCCACCCGAACAAGCTGTTCGACAGCGCGGCCTTGCGGCGGATTTTCTACAAGATCAAGATCGACGGCCCAACGCAGGAGGAATTCCTGAAGGTCTTCGCCATGGTCGCCAAGAAAAAGAACATGCCGCTGGATGAAGACACTTTGATCCACATGCTGAAGGTGAAATACCCCACGATCGAGAATGTGTATGCCAACTATCACGGCAACTTTCTGATCGACCAGATGATCAGCATTTGCGAGTATGAGGGCATCCCCAACAAGATGACGCCCGACCTGTTGGACCGGGCATGGGCCAACATGTATGTCAAAGACGAAGAGATCGTTCACTAAGCCTGAGCCGGTCGGCATTGCCGGATGCGGCACGATGGGGGCGCCTATTTTGGGCGCCCTTTTGCGTGCCGGATTTGATGCGCGGGGTCTCGACATTCGTCCCCCTGCCGAGTTTGGCGACCTGTCAGCGCATATGACCACCGATATCGCCGCGTTTTGCGACGGCTTGCGCATCGCGGTGACGGTGGTGCGCGACATTGATCAGACCGAAACGCTGCTCTTTGCCCCCGGCGGGCTGCTGGACAACGCACAAAAGCTGGAGGTGCTGGTGATCAGCTCGACGCTGAGCCCGCGTTACAGCGCCGGATTGCGCGACCGCATACCCCGCAAGATCACCCTGATCGACGCGCCCATGTCAGGGGCGGAGGTCAAGGCCAAGGCGGGCACATTGTCCTTTATGTTGGGTGGCGACGATGCGGTGCTCGACCGCTGCGCACCGCTTTTCGCGGCGATGGGCGCGCATAGCCACCGCATGGGGCCATATGGCGCGGGGATGCAGGCCAAGGTGCTCAACAATCTGCTCGCCGCCTCCAACACCACTATGACCCGGCTGGTGCTCGATTGGGCGGATCAGGCGGGGATCGACGAGGCCGCGCTCTTGTCGCTGATCCATACCTCCTCGGGCCAAAACTGGCTGGCCTCCGGCTTTGAGGAGATCGAGTTTGCCCGCAAAGGCTATACGCCAGAAAACTCGCTGGGCATTCTGAAAAAGGATGTGGAAAGCGCCTTGGACGCAGCCCCGGAGCGCGCCGATACCCGGCTGCCGGAACTGCTGGCTCAGATGGTGGGGCAACTGAAACCCCGCCCGTAGGTCGCGTCCAGACTTCTCATGTTCGAAAATATCCCCGCCGGAGGCATTAAATCTTGCATCCCGCGTGCTAGCTAAGAGTGAATGACACAGCTTCCCGCCCCCATCACTGACTGGTTCGCCCGCAAAGGCTGGACGGTCCACCCGCATCAGCGTGCCATGCTGGAGGCCAGCGACGCGCCTGCTGCGCTGCTGATTGCCCCCACGGGCGGCGGCAAGACCATGGCCGGGTTTCTGCCGACACTTGCCGCCTTGCATGACGCCCCTCGCCAGGGGCTGCACACGCTTTATGTCTCGCCGCTCAAGGCGCTGGCCGCCGATATCAAGCGCAACCTGCGCGCGCCAGTCGAAGAAATTGGCCTTGATATCCGGATCGAGGACCGCACCGGCGACACCACCTATACCCAGAAGCGCCGCCAACGCGCCGACCCGCCGCATATTCTGCTGACCACCCCTGAAAGCCTTGCGCTGCTTTTGACCTATGAGGACGCGCCGCGCATCTTTGCAGGTGTGCAGCGGATCATTGTTGATGAAATCCACGCGCTGGCCGAAAGCAAACGCGGCGATCAGCTGATGCTGGCACTGTCACGGCTGCAGGCCTTGGCCCCCGATCTGCGTCGCGTCGGATTGTCGGCCACGGTCGAAGACCCGCTGGGCATTGCCAATTTCCTCGCCTGCCACCCCGCGCCGACGCAGATCATACAGGCCGACCCCGGCCCTGATCCCGACATATCGATGCTGGAGACAGAAGAGGCCCCGCCCTGGGCGGGCGGCGGCGGAAAATACGCGATCCCTGCGGTGCTTGAGCAGATACGCGCCCATAACACCACGCTGATTTTCCACAACACCCGAGCGCAGGCGGAGATTTTCTTTCACAACCTCTGGCTCGCCAATGAGGAACATTTGCCTATCGGCATCCATCACGGGGCCTTGGCAAAGGAGCAGCGCTTGAAGGTCGAACAGGCCATGGTTGAGGGCTCGCTGCAAGCGATTGTCTGCACCGGCAGCTTGGATCTCGGCATTGATTGGGGGGATGTCGATTTGGTGATTCAGATCGGCGCACCCAAGAATGTCAAACGGCTGGTGCAGCGCATTGGGCGGGCCAATCACCGCTATAATGCGCCCTCCAAGGCGCTTCTGGTGCCCGCCAACCGCTTCGAGATCGTCGAGTGTAAGGCGGCGCTCGACGCGGCTTTGGCCCATGATCTGGACGGCGATCCCCGCGGCCCAGGCCCGCGCGACATGTTGTGCCAGCATATCCTCAACTGCGCCGCCGCAGGCCCGTTTGAAGCCGACGCGCTCTACCGCGAGGTGATCTCTGCCGGGCCCTATGCCAGACTGAGCCGCGCACAATTTGACGAATGCCTCGAATATTGCGCCACGGGCGGCTATGCGCTCAGGGCCTATGACAAATACCAACGGCTGGTGCAGCGAGACGGGCTGTGGCAGCTGCGCGACCCGCGTTCTGCTGCGCAAATTCGGATGAACCTCGGCACGATCATCGACACGGAGACGCTGAAAGTCCGCCTGAAAGCCCGGCGAGGCCCCGGCGCGGGTGGCACGCCTTTGGGCGAGATCGAAGAGGGGTTCGCGGCCACGCTCTCGCAGGGCGACACGTTCCTGATTGGCGGCCAGATTGTGAAGTACGAGGGGCTGAACGAAATGACGGTGCAGGTGACGCGCTCGCCCTCAGACAAGCCCCGGATCGCGACATTCATGGGCACCAAGTTTGCGACATCGACGCAGCTGAGCACCCGTATCCTCGACATGTTCCAGCAAGACAGCTGGCCTGATTTGCCGGGTCACACACAGGCTTGGTTGCAGTTGCAAAGAGAGCGCTCGAAACTGCCAGAGCCCGGGCGTTTGCTGATCGAAAGCTTCCCGCGCGACGGGCGGGCCAACACGGTGGTCTACGGCTTTGCCGGGCGTAACGCGATGCAGACGCTGGGCCTGCTTTTAACCCAAAGGATGGAGCAGCAGGGCCTCGATCCGCTGGGGTTTGTCGCGACGGATTACGCCACATTGATCTGGGGTCTCGAGCCGCTGCGCGACCCTACCCCATTGTTTGATATGGAAAATTTGCGCGATGGGTTGGAAACCTGGCTTGCCGGGAACGCGGTGATGAAACGCACCTTCCGCAACTCCGCCATCATCGGGGCGCTGATTGATCGGATGACCCGGGGCGCGCGCAAATCCGGGCGGCAGGCGACGTTTTCATCCGACATTCTTTATGACACGTTGCGCAAATATGACCCCGATCACTTGATGCTCGACATCACGCGAGAGGAGGCCATGAAAGGGCTCGTTGACTTCGGCCGGGTGGAAGAGATGGTGCGCCGCACCCAGGGCCGCATTGACCTTCTGGAGCTTGACCGCGTCTCGCCTTTGGCCGCTCCGTTGTTTCTGGAAGTGGGCCGCGTGCCGATCAAGGGTCTGGCCGAAGAACGTCTGCTCGCCGAGGAGGCACAGCGGCTGTTCGACGACGCCGCACTGCCTGAGAAAATCACCAGCCCAAAACGCTGGGCCGTGCCCTACTGACGCGCAGATTTGAACTGGCGCTTTTGCGCGGGCGGTCGTAGGAACACAACATGAACTCTTACGCGTTTTCCTTTTGCGGCACGGAATTGCTGGCCATGGGCTCGGGCGCGCTGTTCTGGCCCGCGCAGGAGCTTCTGGTGGTCTCGGATTTGCATCTCGGGAAATCGGAGCGCGTGGCCCGGCGGTCGCGCCAGTTGCTGCCCCCCTACGAGACCCGCGATACATTGAACCGGCTGGAGGACGCGATCACTGCGACCGAGCCTGCCACAGTGGTGTGTTTGGGCGACAGCTTTGACGACCTAGACGCAGGCGCCGCCTTGCCCGAGGCGGAGGTCATGACCCTGACCGGGCTGATGGCGGGGCGCAAATGGGTCTGGATTGAGGGCAACCACGACCCTGGTCCGCTGGAATTTGGTGGCACCCATCTGGCTGAGCTAAGCTGCGGCCCGCTCACGTTCCGCCATATCGCAGAGGGCGATACCGGGCCGGAGGTCTCAGGCCATTACCACCCCAAAACATCCGTAAGCCTGCGCGGGCGGTTGGTGTCCCGGCCCAGCTTTCTGGTGTCCACACGACGGCTGATCCTGCCTGCTTTCGGCACCTATACCGGCGGGTTGCGCAGCGACGACGCGGCACTTACGGGCTTGTTGGACGCGCAGGCCTACGCGATCCTGACCGGGCCTTTGCCCTGCGCCGTCCCTCTGCCGCGCTAGGCGGTCAGCCCTTCTGGCTCCGGCAGATCGTTGGCCCGGCAACAGGCCGTTACAGTATTGGCCAACAGGCACGCGATGGTCATCGGACCGACCCCGCCCGGCACGGGTGTGATCGCGCCCGCAACAGCGGCACAGCTTTCGTAATCCGCGTCCCCTACCAGCCGGGTTTTGCCCTCGCCCTTCTCGGGCGCGTCCAGCCGGTTGATACCCACATCGATCACCGTGGCCCCCGGCTTGATCCAGTCGCCCGGGACCATTTCAGGGCGGCCGACAGCGGCCACCACGATATCGGCGCGGCGCACCACATCTGGCAAATCCTTGGTGCGCGAATGCGCGATGGTGACGGTGCAGCTGTCGTTCAACAGCAGCTGCGCCATCGGTTTGCCGACAATGTTCGAGCGACCAATCACAACCGCGTCCATGCCAGACAATGATCCGTGATGGTCGCGCAGCATCATCAAGCAGCCCAGCGGGGTGCAGGGCACCATGGATTTCTGCCCTGTGCCCAATAGGCCCACATTAGAGATATGAAACCCGTCCACATCCTTGGCCGGATCGATGGAGTTGATAACAAGGTCTTCGTTCAGATGACCGGGCAGCGGCAACTGCACCAGAATACCATGAATGGCCGGGTCATTGTTCAGCTGGTCAATCACCGCCAGCAAGTCCTCTTGCGAGGTGTCCGCGTCCAGCTTGTGCTCGACCGATTTCATGCCAACCTCGACGGTCATCTTGCCCTTGGAGCGCACATAAACCTGGCTCGCAGGATCTTCACCAACCAAAACCACCGCCAAGCCGGGTGTGATGCCGTGATCGTCTTTCAACGCCGTCACATGCTCAGCGACCTGTGCCCGCACGCGTGCTGCAAACTCTTTACCGTCAATCACCGTTGCGGCCATCTTGATCTCCCATCACTGCTTTGAAAATACCTCCCGCCGGAGGCATGGAGCCGCGCTTTGCGGCGACGCGGGCCAAGGGGGCTCGATGCCCCTTTGGCCCGCCCCCTTGTCTCTAGAACAGACCTTCGATCTGACCATCCGCGTTGAGATGGATGCTCTCGGCAGAGGGCACCCGCGGCAGGCCCGGCATTGTCATGATCTCGCCGCAGACCACCACAACAAAGCCCGCGCCTGCGGATAGGCGCACTTCGCGGATCGGCACGGAATGGCCCACCGGGGCGCCGCGCAGCGTCGGGTCGGTCGAGAAGGAATACTGCGTCTTGGCCATGCAGATCGGCAGGTGGCCATAGCCCTGCTCTTCCCACAGTTTCAGCTGATCGCGGATTTTCTGGTCGGCCAGCACCTCGTCGGCGCGGTAGATCGACTTGGCAATCCGGTTGATCTTCTCGAGCAGCGGAAGGTCGTCTTTGTAGAGCGGCGCAAATTGGCTGACGCCGCTATCGGCGATCTCGGCCACGCGTGTCGCCAGTGCTTCAGAGCCCTTGGAGCCGTGTTCCCAATGCTGGCTGAGGATCGCCTCGGAGCCTTGGGTTTCCACGTAATCCTTGACCGCCTGCACCTCGGCATCGGTATCGGTAACGAAGTGGTTGATCGCAACCACCACCGGCACGCCGAAGCTTTTCAGGTTGCCAATGTGACGGCCCAAGTTGGCGCAGCCTTCGTTGACCGCGTCAACGTTCTCGGTGCCCAGATCGGCCTTGGCTACGCCGCCATTCATCTTCATGGCGCGAACCGTGGCGACCAGCACAACGCAATCAGGTTTCAGATCGGCCTTGCGGCACTTGATGTTCATGAACTTCTCGGCACCCAGATCGGCCCCGAAACCGGCCTCGGTGACCACGTAATCGGCAATTTTCAGGGCCGTGGTGGTGGCAATGACCGAGTTACAGCCATGCGCAATGTTAGCAAAAGGCCCGCCATGCACGAAGGCCGGGTTGTTCTCGAGCGTTTGCACCAGGTTCGGCTGCATCGCGTCTTTCAAGAGCACAGTCATTGCACCGTCAGCCTTGATGTCACGGCAGAACACTGGTGTGCGGTCGCGGCGGTAGGCCACGATCATGTCGCCCAGACGGGTTTGAAGGTCTTCGAGATTGCGGGCCAGACACAGGATCGCCATCACCTCAGAGGCCACCGTGATGTCAAAACCGCCCTCACGCGGGAAGCCGTTGGCCACGCCGCCCAGTGAGACGTTGACCTGACGCAGCGCCCGGTCATTCATGTCGACGACGCGCTTCCATTGTACGCGGCGGATGTCGATCTCGGCCTCGTTGCCCCAGTAAATATGGTTGTCGATCATCGCTGACAGCAGCGAGTGCGCGGATGTGATGGCGTGGAAGTCGCCTGTGAAATGCAGGTTCATGTCTTCCATCGGAACCACCTGCGCGTAACCGCCACCGGCAGCCCCACCTTTCATCCCGAAGTTTGGCCCAAGCGAAGCTTCGCGGATGCAGATCGCGGCCTTTTTGCCGATGCGGCAAAGCCCGTCGCCCAGACCGACGGTTGTCGTCGTCTTGCCCTCGCCCGCGGGCGTCGGGTTGATGGCTGTCACAAGGATCAGCTTGCCGTCTTTGTTTTTCTGAACGGAGTTGATGAAGGACTGGCTGACCTTTGCCTTGTCATGGCCGTACGGCAGCAGGTCGTCATTTGGAATATCGAGCTTGGCGCCGATCTCCTGAATCTTTTGCTTTTGCGCCTCGCGGGCGATTTCGATGTCGGTTTTATAGGCCATGTCAGTGCTCCCTCGCCGGCGAACTGCGCCGCTGCATTGGAACCGCTATACAACTGCATACCTGCACGCCCACCGTGCGATTGCGACATTTCCGGCCTTGGATTCGGCTCAGGCCGCTGCGAGGCGGGAGCTTCAACCCTCCGGCTGCCAGCCTCTTTGCGCGGGGACATGGAGCGTCACCGTGTCGCCCACATGCAACGGCCCTTCGCGCTCCACCCATGCCGTGACCCCGCGCCGGTCCTTGGCGGCGGCCTTGAATCCACGCCCATGCCCCGGTGCATCAGCATCAATATAAGGCGCAGGCAAGTGGCAGGGCTGGTTTTCCATGTCGACGGTCAGCGTTGTGCCATGTTCCGTCTGCAGCCGGGCCGATGGCGGGATATGGGTGAAATCGGGAATGCCCTCGATGACAATGCCCGCCCCGCACCAGCTTGGATCAAAGGCCTCGACCCCGATCTCGGCGGCGACGGCGGCCATTTCCTCGGCGGACACGATGCAAATCTGGCGCGTATTCCTGATCTCGGTGCCCTTGGGGTACTGCGTCACCACACGGCTGCAGGAGGGGCGGGTCAGCCCGCCGTGATCCTCGCCTTCGACGCCACTAAAATAGGCCTGCAACTGCTGTTGCGGCTTTGAGCTCAGGGCTGCATCGCGGTCGGGTACCCGGCCCAGCCAGGTTATCTTGCCGACATGTTTGGTTTTGATGAGCGCTGGCATGGAGCTTTCCTGTGACAGTGATGCCAAGAGTCTCGCAAGCCGCCGCGCCGGGGTCCAGTCACGGTTTGTGATAAGCGCAATCACAAATAAAAAACCCCGGCGCGGAGGCCGGGGTTTGGTGTTTTAGGTGGACGGCTCTGGTTCCATGCCCGGATCGCTTTTTGGCGGCTTGGGCTTTTTGGTTTTCGGGATGGCAGCAAGTGCCGCCTTGCCGTCAGAGCTTGGCATGTCCTTGTCGTCATCATCGTCGGAATCGAGCGGTTGGCCGTTGATCACTTTCGTGATCTCTTCCCCGGTCAGGGTCTCGTATTCCAGCAGACCTTGGGCCAGACGCTCAAACTCCTTGTTGTGCTTCTTGAGCAGCTTCACGGCCGTGTCGTAGCCCTCGTCGATGATGGCTTTGACCTCATCTTCGATCAGCTGCTTGGTCGCCGCAGAGACAGAGAAACCGCCCGCGCCGCCGCCGCCCTGGTAGCCAGCCGCGGCTTCCTGGTAGTCGATGTTGCCGACCTTGTCAGACATGCCCCAGCGCATCACCATCGACCGCGCCATTTGGCTGGCCTGCTGGATGTCGCCCACGGGGCCTGAGGACACGGAGTCCGCGCCGTATTTCAGGATTTCTGCAGCTTTGCCGGCCATCATCATGGCGATGCGTTGCTTGGCTTCGTCCTTGAACAGCTGCAACCGGTCCATTTCTGGCAGCGACACAACCATGCCGAGCGCGCCGCCGCGCGGGATGATGGTGGCCTTGTAGACCGGGTCGCATTTATCGAGGTTGAGGCCGACGATGGCGTGACCCGCCTCGTGATAGGCGGTTTTTTCCTTCTGGTCCTGCGTCAGGACCATGGAGCGGCGTTCGACGCCCATCAGGACCTTATCCTTGGCCATCTCGAAATCTTCCATCGTCACAACGCGACGACCGATGCGAGCGGCGGAAAGTGCAGCCTCGTTTACCAGGTTGGCCAGCTCAGCACCTGAGAAGCCGGGGGCGCCGCGTGCGATGATGCGCAGGTCGACGTCGGGGCCCAGCGGTGTTTTGCGGGCATGGACACGTAGGATCTTCTCGCGGCCTTTGATGTCGGGGTTTGGCACCTGCACCTGGCGGTCAAATCGGCCCGGGCGCAGCAGCGCGGGGTCAAGTACGTCGGCGCGGTTGGTCGCGGCGACGATGATGATGCCCTCGTTGGCCTCAAAGCCGTCCATCTCGACCAGAAGTTGGTTAAGTGTCTGTTCGCGCTCGTCATTTCCGCCGCCATAGCCTGCGCCACGGGACCGGCCTACGGCGTCGATCTCGTCAATGAACAAGATGCAAGGCGCGTTTTTCTTGGCTTGGTCGAACATGTCGCGGACACGGCTTGCGCCCACACCGACGAACATTTCAACGAAGTCAGAGCCCGAAATGGTGAAGAACGGCACGCCTGCCTCGCCCGCAATGGCACGCGCCAGCAGGGTTTTACCGGTACCCGGAGGGCCTACGAGCAATGCGCCTTTGGGGATCTTGCCGCCCAAGCGGGAGAATTTTTGTGGGTTGCGGAGGAACTCTACGATTTCTTCAAGCTCTTCCTTGGCTTCATCAATGCCTGCAACGTCGTCAAAGGTGACGCGGCCATGCTTTTCGGTCAGCAGTTTGGCGCGAGATTTGCCGAAGCCCATCGCCCCGCCTTTGCCGCCGCCCTGCATCCGGTTCATGAAGAAAATCCAGATACCGATGATGATAATGAACGGCAGCAGCGTACCGACATAGGCCAAAAGACCGTTTTGTTCCTGAGACTTAGCCTTGATCTCAACGTCATTGTTGAGGAGCACTTCGGTGACGTCGACCTCTGCCGGTTTGATCACGACGAACTGTTCTGTTCCGGCTTGTCCGATGATCCGCTCGCCGTCGAGCGTGACCTCGTTGACCTCACCGCGCTCTACGCGGTCGACAAACTCAGAATACGCAATTTCTTGCGAGTTCATCTGGGTTTGACCCCCGCTGAACAGGTTGAAAAGCGCCACGATCAGCAAAAGCAGAACGAGCCAGAAGGCGATGTTACGCGCGTTGCCCAAGGAAAATCTCCTGATTACCAGCTTGGATGTGCCGCGAATTGCGGCGTTGCCTATAAAGTAGGGGTAATGACAGTTTCTTCAATGCGTTAAAAGGGTCGAAAGGAACTGTTCTCGGGATCGTGTCAATCTGGCGCACCAACCGTTGAGCAAACCAGCGAGGGGGGCTGCGACCAAATCGGGGCCGTTCCAGATCGCGGGGCTTGCGGCGAGTGATGCGCGGGGCAAAGCGGGTTTTGTACAATTTGGGGTCATTTTCAGACCCTCAAAACCCAATTTGTACAAAACTAATCCGTCCGAATGCGGCCCGTCTAGCTGCCAGCGGCTGTCCCAAATCTCGGTCGTTTGGCAGGTCACGTTTTCCAGCGCGGCGGCTTCGCGGGCGAAACGGGTGTGACCAGCCTCCTGAGTAATCAGGCAGCCATGGACGGTGCCTTGGGGGGCGTTTGCGTCGACCAGTGGCATCAATTTCTCGGAGCGGGGTGGGTAGTCGCGGCTGGCGATGAAGCGCAGGATGTGACCGGTGACGCGGCGGCGCAGCTCAGAGTTCAGCGCGGTAAGTGCACTGGTCGGCGCGAGGATGTCGCCGTCTTGAAATGTCAGGTGGGTCGC
The DNA here is from genome assembly GCA_947494645.1 of uncultured Litoreibacter sp. Taxonomy (GTDB): domain Bacteria; phylum Pseudomonadota; class Alphaproteobacteria; order Rhodobacterales; family Rhodobacteraceae; genus Litoreibacter. Next base: position 341,723 of record CANLVO010000001.1, on the reverse strand, counting down.
GGCCCAGTCATGGGTCATCTGCTCGATGGCGGCGCGGGTCTGGGAGAGGTTTTCGATCACTCTGGCGATCTCGGGCGTGTCGGCACCGAGGTCCTTTAGAGCGGTGCGGATGCGGATGCGGGCGAAGGCGGGGTCGTCGTTGGAGGGGTCGTCGGACCATGTGATGTCTTGGGCGCGGAGCATATCGCGCAGCTCGATCCGGGAGGTTGTCAGAAATGGGCGGTGGAAGGTGACCGTTTCGCGGGTGAAACGAGGTCGCATGCCGGACAGGCCATCGAGCCCCGCGCCGCGTGTGAGGCCCATGATGAAAGTCTCTGTGTTGTCGTCTGACGTGTGGCCAAGGGCCACGTCGGTGATCCCCGCCTCTTGCGCCCACTTCGCGATCAGGCGGTAGCGGGCGGCGCGGGCCTGGGCTTGCAGGTTGCCCTGCCCGTCCCAGTCACCCCATGTCAGCAACGTGTGGGGCAACTTGTGCGCGGCGCAGTAGGTCGCGACCGCGTGAGCTTCTGCCTTGGCCTCGGGCCGCAGACCGTGATCGACGGTGACGACATGAAGCGGCGTATCGAGTGTTTGTTGCAGCAACACGAGAAGCGCCATGCTGTCGCTGCCGCCGGAGACGGCGACGCCGAGGGAGGTGACGGGTGTGTCGTTGAAATAGCCGCGCAGACGCTCTGCCGCGTCTTGCGTCACGTGCAGCCCAATGTGGCCCGCGATTGCGCCGCGGTGGCCACTTGCGGGCTGCCGGGATACCGGTTGACGACTTCCTGCAGCATCAGGCAGGCCTCCCGACGTTGACCGAGCGCATCGAGCGACAGGCCAAGCCGGTAGAGCGCGTCAGGGGCGCGAGGGCTAGACGGAGAGCCGGAGAAGCTTTCAAGGAAGGCACGCGCCGCTTCTTGATTATTCCCGGCCTTTTCAAAGGCTTCCCCACGGAAAAACTGCGCGTCGGCCTCTAACGGACTACCCGGGTAGGATTGCGTAAAGGTCGCAAACTTTTCTGCGGCGCCGAGAAAGTCACCTTGTGCGAGCGCCTCCTGCGCCCGCTCAAAATCAAGCTTTTCGCCAATTGCCAGCTCTGGGGCGTCGTTTACCGGCTCTGCCGGTTGCGGGGCGATCGAAGTCACCTCTTCGCCGCCCAAAGCGGGTGTTTCGCCGATGGCGCCCAGATCGCCGCCTTCCAGCTCGACCAGACGGAACTCAAGATCGCCGATGCGGTTGGTGCCATCGGTCACGACCCGGTTGATGCGGTTTTCCAGCTCTTCCGCTTTGGAGTTGAGGCGGGTCAGCCCGGCCTCGATGGCGTCGATGCGTTGCAACGTGTCGCCCGACAAAGGCGCAGTTTGGGCTGCCCCACCGGAGGGGGACAGCTCGGATTTCAGCCGTGCGATTTCTGCGTTGAGCACGCCCAGCTCTGCCCGGATATCGGCCAGAGAGCTGTCTTGTGCAGCCGCTGGCGCGCCGACCAGCAGACAGAGTGAGATCAAAAGAAACCGCATGAGATCAGGCCTTTACTAGCTAACCGCGCCTGCACCGATCACCGTAACGGCGCGGCGGTTCTTGGCGTAGCAGACCTCTGTGGAGCAGACCTCGATCGGGCGTTCCTTGCCAAAGGTCACGGTGCGCAGACGCGCATCCGGCACGCCTTGGCTGACCAGATAGTCGCGAACCGCGGCGGCGCGGCGTGCGCCCAGCGCGAGGTTATACTCGCGGGTGCCCTGCTCGTCGGCATGGCCTTCGATGATCGCCGTGAAAGAGGGGTTGGTGGTCAGCCAGCCTGCCTGCTGTGTCAGCGTCGCGCGCCCCTCGTCGGTCAGCGTCGAGGTGTCGACGGCGAACAGCACCCGGTCACCGATGGTCTGGTTGAAATACTCAACGGAGTTTGGCGCCAGCGCCCCGGTGGTGATGCCGCCATCTGCGCCAGCAGCACCCGCGCCAGCGGCGTCGGTATCAAGGCGGTTTTGGTTAAACAGGCCGCCCGAACAGGCGGAGAGGCCAAGGGCTGCGACAAGCAGGGCTGCGGTGGGAAGCGTTTTCATTGGTGTGATCCTTATGGCTCTTATTGGCTCGGTTATTGTCAGTTTAGCATGGCTTCGCGGCAGAGGAAACGCCGCCGCGTAGGGTTGTGATTACTGCAGCAGTGGGGACCAGTTCGGGTCGGACGCGCCTTGCTGGATCGGACGCAGGTTGCGGCCCGAGATGTCGACGGAATAGAGCGTGGACGAGCCGCCCTCGCCGGAGCTTTCGCGGGTGAACATGATGACGCGTCCGTTGGGGGCCCATGTCGGTCCCTCGTCGAGGAAAGAGGCGGTGAGCAGGCGTTCGCCCGACCCGTCAGTGTTCATGACGCCGATATGGAACCGGCCCCGGTTTTGCTTGGTGAAGGCGATCAGGTCGCCGCGGGGGGACCAGACGGGCGTGCCGTAGCGGCCCTGACCGAAGCTGATGCGCGTGGCCTCCCCGCCGCCTGCGGGCATGACATAGAGCTGCGGCGTGCCGGAGCGGTCGCTTTCGAAGACGATCTGGCTGCCATCCGGTGCGAAGCTGGGGGCGGTCTCGATGGTCGGATCAGAGGTCAGCTGCTGCGGCGTGCCGCCGCCGATGCCCATTTTGTAAAGGTCGGTGTTGGACCCGGTGGTAAGCGAGTAGATCACCGACTGACCGTCGGGCGCGAAGCGGGGCGCGAAGCTCATGGTGCCGGGCTGGTCGGCCACGATCTGGCGGCTGACGGTGCCGATATCGAGCATGTAGATTTTCGGAAAGCCGGTTTCGTAGCTGGTGTAGATCACCCGGTTGCCATCGGGCGAGAAGCGCGGGGCAAGCACGATGGACTGGTCCGTGGTCAGGAACTGGTTGTTTGCGCCGTCGTAATCCATGATCGCAATACGTTTTTGGCGCGCGTTCTTGGGCCCGGATTCGGAGACATAGACGAGGCGGCTGTCGAAATAGGCCCCCTCCCCGGTGATGCGGGAATAGACGGCGTCGGCGACCTTGTGGGCCATGCGACGCCAGCCGTTGACGGAGCCCACGAATTGCAACCCCTCACCCATCTGGCTTTCGGAAAAGACATCAAAGAGGCGGAACTTGACCACGATCTGGTTGTCGCCTGCGGTGCTGACGGAGCCGGTGACGAGCGCCTGCGCGTTGATCGCCTTCCAGTCGGAGAACTGCACGGGGCTGTCGAAGCTGGTCACGCTTGAGATGAATGCCGTGGACGGAATTTCGCGAAACAGGCCAGAGCCTGTAAGGTCGGCGGCCACCACGCGGGCCAGATCGGCGGCGTATTGATCGGCGGCCGCGGTTTCCGCGATGAAGTTCGGTACGGCGAAGGGCAGCGGCTCGATATTGGGGTTGTCGATCTCGATGCGCAGGGGTTCCTGCGCCAGCGACGGGGTGGCCAGCGCCATGAGCGCGAGGCCAATAAGGGCGAAAAACCTGTGGATCATGTGGTGTCCTTTCACGGCTTCTTTTGGGCCTGTGTTCCGGGGCAGTTTCCGGGTTGCGGGCGTGTTATTCAATAACCGTTTCACCGGATTTCCTTTGTGGTGGCGTTGAAGCGGACCTCGACCCCGCGCCATTGGTCGTATTTGTCGGCGGGAAGCCCGAATCCAGAGGAGCCGCAGCGGATAATCGCACGCCGTGCGGTCTCGTAGGCGCGATCAACGGCGGCGCCGGTGCCGCCCTCTGCAGTGACCAGCCGGATGGAGCCTATCTCAGGCTTGGCGTCAGGTGTCATGGTGAAACCGACGGTCACCGTCACCTTGAGCGCGTCGGTGCTGAGCGCGCCCACGTTCCAGCAGCGCTGGATGGCGAGGATGAAGGCGCCTTTTTCGGCGCGGGTTACCGGCTCGCCGGTGCCGCCGCCGGGGTTGGCGTTGTCTTCAACCGCGTTTTCCTGGTTCGCCTCGGTGACGGCGTCGTTGATCAGGTCCTCGAGGCCGGGGGTGGTGGCTTGCTCTGTTGGCTCTTCGGTCGGCGTCTCGGCCACTTCGGTTTGCGCAGGTGCGGGCGGCGGCGTGGGTTTGCGGCCGGGGCGTCTTGAGATGGTGGGCGCGCTGTTCGAGGTCTCGTCGGCCTCGGTCACGATCTGGGTCGTGGTTTGTTCCACGGCTGTGGCTTCTTGCGCCTCTTCGGGCTCGGGTGTGGGTTCAGCGGCCTCGTCGGGGGCCACTTCGGCTTGCGTGGTGTCGGCAATTTCGACGTCTGGCTCGGGGGCCTCGGTGACCTCCTGGGCGACGATGTCTGCCTCTTCGGGGACAGCTGGGGGCGCGTCCTCGGCCAGTTCAGCGGCACCGGGGTCGCCTTCGGGCTCGATGGTTTCTTCAACCACCACGGGAGGCTCAGGCGCTTCGTCCGGCACGGGGGCGGCTTCGGGGGCCGGTGCGGGCGCAGGCGCTGGGGCGGGTGCAGGTTCTGGCGCGGGAGCCGGAGCGGGTGCGGGTGCCGGGGCGGGTTGGTCTTGCGCTGGGGCCTCGATGGCGGGGGGTGCGTCGCCGGTTTCGGGCCCGCTGGGTTGCAGGGCCTGGAACTCGTCGGTGGAGATGATCGAGACATCGGTGACGGTGAGGGCCTCGAAGTCGTCGCGCGCGATGAAAAACCCGCCAATGATCAGCCACAGGAACAAGCCAACATGGCCTGCCCCCGAGACATAGGCACCGGTTTTCATCTCGCCAAACATGGGATGCTACTCGCTTTGCGGCGCGGCTGGGGTGCCGTCAAAAGAGGGCCCGTCCGTGTCGGTGACCAGCCCGATATTGCTGAAGCCTGCGCCATTCAGAGCGCCCATGACTTGCACCACCTGCTCGTAGCTGACCGTGCCGTCGGCGCGCAGGAACACCTTGTCGGAGGTGCGTTCCGCCGCGATGGCACGCAGGCGGTTGATGAAGTCGGCGCGTGGGACTTCCGTGTTCATGATCGACAACGCGCCGTCGGCTTGCACGGAAATTGTCAGCGGCTCTTCTTCCTCTGTCGGGAGGGCGGAGGCAGCGGTTTTGGGCAATTCGAGCGGGACGCCCACGGTCAGCAGCGGGGCTGCCACCATGAAGATGATCAAAAGCACCAGCATGACGTCCACGAAGGGGGTCACGTTGATCTCGGACATGGGACGGGCTTTGGACTTGCGACGCCGCCCACGACGCGACCCGCTGGCCGCGCCCTGTATGGTTCCACCAGCCATGGTCTAAGCGTCCAGCTGGCGTGACAGGATGGTGGAAAACTCGTCGGCGAAGGCCTCGTAGCCTGAGGCGATGCGGTCGGCATCGGCGCTTAGCTTGTTGTAAAAGATCACCGCAGGGATAGCCGCGAGCAGGCCAAGGGCCGTGGCAACAAGCGCCTCGGCGATACCGGGGGCGACCACGGCGAGGTTGGTGTTTTGCGCAATCGCAATTTCCTCGAACGCGTGTTTGATGCCCCATACGGTGCCAAAAAGCCCGATGAAGGGCGCGGTGGCCCCGACAGTGGCTAGAAAGCCCAGCCCGTAATTCAGTTTCTCGTCTTCCTTGGCGATGGCCACATCCATGGAGCGGTCAATGCGCGAGGTGGCGCCCGCAATGAGCTGGCCGTCTTCGCGGTGCGATCTGCGCCATTCGGTCATGCCTGCGGTAAAGATGCGCTCGGACGCCCCGGTGGGGGAGGCACCGACCTTGTCGAACAACTCGTCCAGCGGCTCGCCTGACCAGAAGGCGCGGTCAAAGGCCTCTGCCTGACGGCGTGCGACGCGGTAGTTGATGAATTTCTGCACGATGATCGCCCAGCCCCAGAAGGACGCGATGATCAACATCAGCATGACGATTTTTACCGTTGGAGTTGCCTGCCAGAACAGCGCGGTGAGAGAAAAATCCACCTCGCTGGCCAAGCCAATTGCCTCAGCTTCCATAAACCCGCTCTTTTCGTTGCGCCGCATTGTTTGCGGCTTGTTATGACCAAACCATACTACGTTAGACGCGGCTTTGCCATTATTCTTGGTGACGCACCAAAAAATTAGCTGTGAAGGTCAAGTTTTGCGCGAATATCCGCTGGGATACGGGTGGGTTTTCCGCCAGCGGCGAGGCAGACTAGCGTTATTTTACTGGTGAAGAGCTGGGTGGCGTCGCGGGCCACGGATTGGGTGAGAAACAGCCGCGACCCGGTGATTTTGTCGAGGCTCGTGGTGACGGTGAGCTGGTCGTCGAACTGCGCCGGCGCGAGGTAGTCGGCATGGACCTGACGGACCGCGAAGACGATGCCGCGATCCGCCTTGAGGGCCACCTGATCAATGCCCGCCTCCCGCACCCATTCGGAGCGGGCGCGTTCGATGAATTTCAGGTAGTTGGCGTAGTAGACGATGCCCGCCAGATCGGTGTCTTCGTAGTAAACGCGGATGGGGAATTGGTGGCTCATTGCGTGGCCATCTGGACGCGGGCCGCAAGGCGCAGCGCGTGGCTGGGGTCATCGGCGGTGACGGGCATGTTGGGCGCGTAGCCCGCGCGGATGATGGCGGCCACGTCGGGGCGCAGGATCGCCACGTCATTGCCCGTGAGCGCGAGGGGCGAGGCATTGAGGAAGGCCTCGTCGGACCACAGCAGCATGGATTGCACGACTTGGCCCAAGCACAGCGTGTCGGCGGGGATGTCGGAGAGGACCGCGTCCATCTTGAGGAACATGAAACAGGCCTTGATGCCGCCCGCCTCGTCAAAGCGGAAAATGCGGTATTGGTTGGCGTCAGCGGCGCGCAGCCGGGTGACCAAATTGGCCAGCTCGGGGATCAGCCGGTCGAGGTTGGGGGTGTCGAGAAGCTCCTGCCAGTCGCGGATAAAGAAGGCCATGAAGTTCGCGCCGAGCTCGGGGTCGGTGTCCTGCGTGGTGTGGCCTGCGAGCTGGCAGACGGCCTCGATCGCGCCTTTGAGGGTGCTGATTGTGCTGTCTTCGACGCCGAAAGCCACGGGGGCGATGGGGCGGCCCCAGCGGGCAAACAGGTAGGTGCCGTCGGAGCGGGTGAAGAACTTGGAGAGGTCATTGGTGGTCATCGGTTCATCTGTGCCTGTAGCGTGTTCAGGGCCTGCGCCAGAACGGGGTCATTGAGTAGCGCCGCGTCGCCTTGGATCGCGGCGGGTTGGGTGTCGTAGAGGAACGCGCCAAAGGGCGTGCCGTCAGAGACCCGGATCGCCCAGAGCCCCGCTACGGCGTTGCAGGCATGGGGCTGACAGCCGCTGCCGATCAACCAGTCACCGCGCAATTGGGAGGGGTTGGCCACGAAAGAGGCCATGCGCAGGTCCTCAAGCATGGTGGGCGACATGACGCTCGAGAAGCGAGCCACCTCGGTCGGGTCCAGCAACAGCTCGTAGAGGGATTTCCCCGCCCAGCGGGTGACCTGATCCCCGGCGCCCGCCACGCCTGACGCGGCTGGGGCCGCGTGGGCGGTTTGGGTGAAAGCGTCGCCGGTATAGGTGAAGGTCTGGTGGGTGTAGCGGATGTCGCTGTCGCCCAGATCAAGCGCGATCTGACCGGGGGTGACGCGCAGGTCACGGACCTTGCCCAGACACTCGCCGAAGGTTTGCGTGCGCTGCACCCCGGCGGCAGAGACCTTGGCCAAGACATAGCCATGCGGGCACATGTTGCCAGAATGGCGGGTGTTGAACAGGACCCAGTCGAAGGGTTCGTCTTGTGTGGCGTAGCCGCCCGCGATGGTGATCTCGGCGGTCTCGAGGCCCTCAACGGGCTGGCCATTCCAGAGCACGAATTCCTGCCCCTCGGGACGCCAGACCACGCCGATGGTGCCGAAGCGCGTTTCGATGGTTTTGAACGCGCCGAGGGCGAGTTCGGCTGTGGCTGGGGCGGTGATCAGCAGGGACAGAGCGAGGCACAGGCGCAGCATGGGCTAGCCCTCGAACAGGTCGTTGGTCGTGGTCTTCGGCGCGTCGAGGCCCAGATGGGCCCAGGCTTTGGCCGCCAACATGCGCCCGCGCGGAGTGCGTTGGATCAGGCCTTGTTGCAGCAGGTAGGGCTCGATCACCTCCTCCAGCGCGTCGCGGCTTTCAGACAGCGCGGCAGACAGGGTTTCGACACCCACTGGGCCGCCTTGGTAGTTCTCGGCGATGAGTTTGAGGTAGCGGCGGTCGGCCCCGTCGAGGCCCAGATGATCAACGCCCAGACGCGTCAGCGCGTTGTCGGCCAGCGCACGGGTGATGGTGCCGTCGCCCTCGACCAGCGCGAAATCGACGACACGGCGCAACAGCCTGCCCGCAATGCGCGGCGTGCCACGGGCGCGGCGGGCAATCTCGCGTGCGCCGTCATCTTCGGTTTGAACGCCCAGCAGGCGGGCGCCGCGGCGCACAATCTCGTGCAGCTCGTCGGTGGTGTAGAATTGCAGCCGGGTCGGGATGCCGAACCGGTCGCGTAGGGGCGTGGTCAAAAGGCCCAGCCGGGTTGTGGCGCCCACCAGCGTGAAAGGCTGTAGCTCGATGCGAACGGTGCGGGCGGCGGGGCCCTCACCGATGACGAGGTCCAGCTCGAAATCTTCCAAGGCGGGGTAGAGAATTTCCTCCACCACCGGGTTCAGACGGTGAATTTCATCCACAAAGAGCACGTCGCGGGGTTCGAGATTGGTCAGGATCGCAGCCAGATCGCCAGCCTTGGCCAAAACCGGCCCGGAGGTCATGCGGAAATTCACCCCCAGCTCACGGGCCATGATCTGCGCCAGCGTGGTTTTGCCAAGGCCAGGGGGGCCGTGAAACAGCGTGTGGTCCATCGCCTCCCCGCGCTGCTTGGCGCTTTCGATGAAGACGCGCAGATTGGCGCGGGCCTCTGCCTGACCGATGAATTCATCGAGCCCCTGCGGCCGCAAGGCACGGTCGGCATCTTCCGGGCGACGCTCGGGGCGCAGGGTGGGATCAGGCTCGTTCATGGGGTCAATATGCCCCGATCAATCCTTGGGGGCCAGCAGCTTCAGGGCGGCGCGGATGAGGGTGGGGGTTTCGCTCTCGGTGTCGGCGGCGCGGGCCACGGCGGAGGCGGCGTCGCCATGGGCGTAGCCGAGATTGACCAGCGCGGAGAGCGCTTCGGCCTGCGCGGCCCCGTCTGCACCGCCGGGCGTCTCGATGACCTGCACCTCGGCCTCGCCGGTGGCCTGGGCCAGCGTGCCGCCCATCGCCATGACGCCGGGGGCCTTGTCTTTCAGCTCGATCACCACTTTCTGCGCGGTCTTAGGCCCGACCCCTTTGGCGGCCTTGATGGCGTTCCAATCGCCCAAGGTGATCGCGCGGGACACCCCGTCCGGCCCGAGTGCTCCAAGTATCGCCATGGAGGCCTTGGCCCCGATGCCTTGAACACCCATCAGCAGCTTGTGCCACTCTTTTTCCAGCAAGGTGGTAAAGCCAAACAGCTGCAGCAGGTCCTCGCGGACCAAAAGATCAGTATAAAGCGCAACCGTTTCGCCGGTGGCAGGTAGGGCTGCCAGCGTACGCTCGTTGCAATAGACCAGATAGCCGATGCCGCCGACGTCGATCATCACGTGATCGGTGCTGCGGTGCTCCAGCCGCCCGGTGAGCTTGCCGATCATGCCCCTGCCCTTTGCAGTGCTGCATTCAGTTGCCCTGCGGCGCGGCCGTGCCACGCATGGCAGAGCGCGATGGCCAGTGCATCTGCCGCGTCCGGGCCTGCGATCTGCACGCCGGGCAGTTGCATCCGCACCATGTGATCGACCTGCTTCTTGTCGGCATGGCCCACACCGACGACGGTCTTTTTCACCGCATTGGGGGCATATTCGCCGACATTGAGCCCGGCTTGGGCGGGCACCAGCATGGCGATGCCGCGGGCCTGCCCAAGTTTCAGGGTGCCAGCGCCGTCGCGGTTCACAAAGGTCTGCTCCACGGCAGCGGCTTGCGGGTTATGGGTGAAGAGCACATCGGTGAGCTGGGCGTGCAGGCTGAGAAGCCGCGCGGCGAGATCCGTTCCGGTAGACACACAGACCCCATTGGCCACATGCGACACCTTGCTGCCCATCACATCGATTACGCCCCAGCCCATATTTCGAAGTCCGGGATCAATTCCGATCACACGCATGCTGCCCTGCCGTCTTGTTGTTTTGCTCTTGTTGCCAGAAGCGGTAGCACGAAACGCGAACATTTGCCAAGCCGGGCTGTTTGGGCGGATTTCAGGGCTGCGTTGCCGCCGCCGGGATGCGTTCAGTGCATGGGTGACGCGGCGGCAAGGGTGGGAGCATGTGGATAGTTCTTATTAATCATTCATTTTCAGAGACTTGTCGGCGATTTTTCCTATGCAATAGACGCATAGGCGACATGCAAAAATCGTAATTGTGCCGCACGCTCCCGGGGCCTACATGCGGATCATCAAGGCAAAACGCCTAAAACATAAGCACTCTAAGAAAGGACGCCCCGATGGCCGTTTTTGATACTTCCCGTGCCCTGACCGAGGGCGCCCGTTTGAACCCAGTTTCCCTGTTCGGCCGCGTCTTTGGCGCCGTCCTGGCTTGGAATGACCGCCGCGTGACCCGCAACGCCCTGAACGCGTTGAGCGCACGTGAGCTGTCCGATATCGGCCTGAGCCGTGGCGATATCGCTCGCATGTAATTGAGGGCATTACGCCTCATACAGTAGAAAAGCCGCGCCCCCTCCCTGCGCGGCTTTTTTATGTCCGGTGTTTGGGAAAGCTGCTTGTTATTGCAGGGTATTCTTCAGGAAAGTGGCCACAGCCCGCGTTGCAGGATCCGCGTCAAGCAGGAACGCCGCAGAGACCTGCACCGCGCCACCTTTTTTCAGCCCGTCGACCCGCTCGAGATATTCCGCCTCACCCAGCTCTGCAAAGAGGAAGGCCTTGAGCATCACGAAGAGCCCGGCGGCGATCAGAATGCCCTTGATCGGAAACAGCGCGCGCTTTTTGTTGTCGGACTTGACGACATGCACCACAAGGCCATCCTCGCGCACGCGCTTTTCAACGCGTCGCGACGGATCGTTCTTCTTACCAAGCCCCGCGAGGCGTTGGTCGAATCTTTCCTTGTTGGCGTCAGCCACAATGAACCCCAAGCAAAAACAATGCCTTGTGATACTTATAGGCTGTTTTTTGGTCTTGTCCTAATTTTTTAGGCAGTTTTCTGCATTCTGAGTGCAGTCCATTCGCCAATGTCGCGCCTTTGCGACAGGGTGAAACCCACCTTTTCATAGGCGGCCTGCACCTCAGCGCCTTGCTCGACCAGTAGCCCGGACAGGATGATGGTCCCATTTTTTGCGCAGTTCTCGGCCATATCCGGCGCCAGCGCCAGCAAAGGCGGCTTCAGAATATTGGCGAAGATCAGGTCATACGGCGCGGCATTTTGCAGCGCGGGCGCGTCAAAACCGGCAGCCTCCACGCAAGTGACCTGCCCGGACATGTCGTTGGCTGCCAGATTGGCCTCCGCCACCTCAACAGCCACAACGTCGATATCGCTGGCGATGACGGCATTGCCCCAAACTGCAGCGGCGGCCATGGCCAGAACCGCTGTGCCGCAGCCGATATCGGCGCAGTTTTGCGAGGTGTTGCCGTCCGCGATGTAATCCTCCAGCGCCAGCAAACAGCCCTGCGTGGTGCCGTGATGACCGGTGCCAAAAGCCATGGCGGCCTCGATCAACAGGCAGATGCGGTCGTCTGGCAGCTTGTCGGCGTCATGGCTGCCATAGACAAAGAACCGCCCCGCCTCGACGGGGGCCAACTCGCGGCGCACATGGGCGACCCAGTCCTGATCAGGCACCTCAGAGACCGCAAAGGGGCGTGCATCATGTGCGGCGGCCAAAAGCGCCAGCGCGATGTCGTCCGGGGCTTCCAGAAAATAGCCGCCAACCTCCCAAAGGCCGGAGCCGTCTTCCACCTCGAACACACCAACGCCGGTGGGCGGGGTGTCCATGGTTTCCAACGCTTCGCCAAGTTTCTGGGCAGGCGCTTCCCCCATCAAGGTGGTCAGGGCGGTGAATGTCGGCATGAAGATCCTCGCAGGCGATTTGCCCCTGCCCTAGGCCTGCAACACAGACGCGTCAACACCCATCATTGCTTCCAAAATACTCCGGGGGTTTGGGGGCAGAGCCCCCAGTGGGCGGGGGTTTGGGGGCAGAGCCCCCATCCAAATATCATGCGCGGGCCGGCAGGCACGCTCCTTTAGGTTGTGGCCACGCCGATGGGGCAGCTGACGCCCGTGCCGCCGATGCCGCAATAGCCGTTCGGATTTTTTGCCAGATATTGCTGGTGATAGTCCTCGGCAAAGAAGAACTCAGGCGCATCCACAATCTCCGTGGTGATCGGGCCGTAGCCTGCATCAGAAAGACGCGGGGCAAAGGCCTGCCGCGAGGCCTCGGCGGCGGCTTTTTGTTCAGCGGTGTAGGCATAGATGCCGGAGCGGTACTGGGTCCCGGCGTCATTGCCCTGGCGCATGCCTTGCGTCGGGTCATGGCCTTCCCAGAACACTTGCAGCAGTTGCTCATACGAGATCACGTCCGGGTCAAACACCACGCGCACCACCTCGTTATGGCCGGTCTGGCCGGTGCAGACCTCTTGATAGGTGGCGTTGGGCGTGAAGCCTCCGGCGTAGCCCACCATTGTGGAATAGACGCCATCAAGGCCCCAGAACATCCGCTCCACGCCCCAGAAGCAGCCCATGCCGAACATGGCCTCGGACAGGCCCTCGGGTACGTCCAGCGACAGCGGGCGGCCGTTCACGAAGTGGGTCTCAGCGGTGGGGATGGCGCTTGCGCGACCGGGCAGCGCTGTGTCGCGGGTGACCATTTGAGTTTTCTTGGACGCAAATCCGAACATCTGGAGATCTCCTCGTTTTGGGCTCACCCTGAAAGATAGGCGCTTTGGGCGAAATTGCTACTCAGCCGGGGCGGCCGCGCCGCGGGCAAAAATCGTCTCCTGACCTTTGACCGGGTGGCGCGGGATCAGCATGGACAGGACCAGCGACGTAAGCGCCATGCCAGCGGCCAGCACGAAGACGCTGATTTGGCTCACGATCCACAAATACCCCAAGAGCGCGGGCAGAAACACCGCCGCGATGTGGTTGATGGTGAAGGCCACGGCGGCGGTGGGTGCGATATCGGCGGGATCGGCGATCTTTTGAAAATAGGTTTTGATCGCAAAGGCCATGGAAAAAAACAGGTGGTTCAGCACGTAAAGCGCAGCCCCCACCATGACGCCCCAGCCGAAATAATAGATGCCGCCATAGGCCAGAAACACAAGGCTCAGTCCGGTATATTCGATGACCAGCATGTTGCGCTCGCCGTAGCGGTGGATGGCTTTGCCGATGAACGGCGCAATGATCATGTTGGCCACGTAGTTGATCAGGAAGAGCGAGGTGACCTCGTGGACCTCGAAGTTGAAATGCTCGACCATCATGAAGGCCGCAAACACCATGAAGATCTGCCGCCGCGCGCCTGAGATGAACTGCAGCGCATAGTAAAGCCAGTAGCGGCGGCGCAACACCATCTTCTTGATCTGCGGCTCGGGGGCCTCGAATTGCGGATAAAAGACTAAGGCGAATAGCGCGATGGCCACGGTGATCCCGCCAGAGGTCATGTAGACAAACTCGTAGCTCAGATCGAAGGTTTTCCACGTCAAAACCAATGCGCCATAAGCGATGAGTGAGGCAAATGACCCTGCCGCCGTCAGCCAGCCCAGAAGCTGGGGGGCGCGGTCGATCTCGATCCATTGCAGCTGCAAGGACTGATTGACCGTCTCATAGTAGTGAAACCCGATGGAGGAGATCAGGGTCAGCACCAAAATCCCGCCAAAGCTGGGGAAGTAGGCCGTCAGCGCGGAGGCCCCGCCCAGAAGGATCAGAGAGACCAGCCCCAAGACCTGCTCGCGGATAAAGATGATCAAAAAGATCACGCCGATTGCCAGAAAGCCCGGAATTTCGCGAATGGTGTGCAGCCAGCCGATTTCGACCCCGGTGAAATTGGCGGCCTCGACCACGAAGTTATTGAGCAGCGCGGCCCAGGTCGCAAAGGCTATGGGCATGGCGAAAGCCATTAAAAACAAAAGGAAAACCGGCTGCCGGTGGAAGGGCAGCTTGCGGGCCTCGGCCAGCGGCAGCGTTGGGATGCGGTCTCCGATCATAGCCCACCGATACGCCTCCTTTGGCGCGAAGGCGAGCGCTATTGATGGCGACTGCGGGAAAGTGAGCGCTTTGTATTGATCCGGGCCTTTGCCGTATTAAGTTTCGCCGCAGCCAAAGGCCAAGAAACGATACGACAAGACCAAGGGACTGACGAACATGACTTCACTCGCCCATAAAACCGTGCTCATCACCGGCGCCAGCCGGGGGATCGGGGAGGCAACCGCCCGCCATTTCGCGACGGAGGGCGCACGGGTCGTGTTGCTGGCCCGCTCGAAAGACGATGTGGAACGTATTGCAGAAGACATCACCCAAGCGGGCGGCACCGCGCTTGGGCTGGGCTGCGATGTGGCATGGTATCATGACCTCCAATCGGCGGTGGATATTGCGCAAGAGAATTTTGGCAGCGTGGACGTGCTGATCAACAATGCGGGGCTGATTGACCCGATCGCCCGGATCACCGACAGCGACCCAGAGGAATGGGGGCTGATGGTGGATGTGAACCTCAAGGGCGTCTATCACGGCTACCGCGCGGCCCTGCCGGTGATGCAAGAGCAAGGGTCGGGCACGATCATCAACATCTCATCAGGGGCCGCCACGGGCGCTTTGGAAGGCTGGAGCCACTATTGCGCGACCAAGGCCGCTGTGCTGTCGCTGACCCGCTGCGGCCACAAGGAAATGGCCGAGCATGGCATCCGCGTCATGGGGCTGTCACCCGGCACCGTGGCCACGGAGATGCAGAAACAGATCAAGCAAAGCGGCATAAACCCGGTGAGCGAGTTGCACCCGGACGTGCATATCCCGGCAAAATGGGTGGCGCTTGGGCTGGCGTATCTTTGCGGGCCCGGCGGCGATGATTGGCTGGGGCAGGACTTCTCTTTGAAGACGGCAGAAGGCCGGGCGGCTTTGGGACTGCCCGCGCCCGCTTAGGAATTGATCGCCTCCGCTAGTCGGAGTTTTCGCGGCGGAACTGCTCGATGGTGGTGACGTTCTGCGACCCCCAGGAATTGAACAGACGGCGCACCGGGCTGCGGCTTGCTTCCGGTGCAACCTGCACCCGGCGCACGCGGACGCCTTCCTGAGTGGTGGCTGTGCCTTGTTGTACTTGGCGCACCGTTGCGGTCACGGTGCCCGGCGCGGGCTGCTCTGGCGTGGCGGCGGGTGCGGCCTGCTGCAAAGCGGCCTCTACCGCGCTGCCGATGGCGGCGGGCTCAAGGGCGGACGCGGGCAAGGTGGGCTCGATCACCGGAGCAGGCGCGGGTTGCGCGGCGGGTTGACGTCTGACCTGCCTGTTACGTTGCGGTGTCCGGCGGGCCTGTCTGCGCGGCGTCGCCGCGACAGAAACAGGGCTGACATCCGTGCCCTGCACCCAGACCTCGATCAGCCCGCGCTTGGGTGTAGGACGGAAATTCGTCAGATCGTGTAGCCGGACTTCCAGCACCTCGGCCATGGCCGTTGCGGTCTCCCGGTCCTGCTCGTGATAAAAGCGCACCTGCGGGTTGGAGACTTTGAACGGCACGGGCCGGGCTTGCGCATGCGGTGTGATCTGGGCGCGGACCGTGTCGAGCACCTCGTCAAAGAGCGCCGCATCCTCTTGTCCGGGGATATGTACGAAAAGCGGACGGTCGGCGGTTTTGCCGGATTGCCCCTCTGCCAGCTCGACAAGCTGGGCGGGCGGGACTGTTACATCAATCTGGGGGCGGGCCAGCGGCGTGCGGCTGGCGGCCAGAAGCACTGGACGGGCCTGCGGGCGGGGACCGGTGGTGAGATTGGGCGTCGTGAGCTGTTCGATTTCAGTGTCGACCAGCACAGGCGGCTCAAGCGGCGCGGGCTGCAACAGGGAGGCCAGTTCAAGCGCCGGGTCGGCGGGCGACAGGGCGGCCAGCGCGATCTGGGTGAGCGATGTGCCGGAGGTTGGATCGGGGTTCGCCATCGCCTTGGGCGCGGCTGCGATTGTGCGCGTGGCAGATGTCGGAGCCTTCAGCACGGGCAACGCGGTATCGACGGTAACGGAGGTGTTGTTCTGATCGAACGCGCCCACGGTTTCCTGCACCGAGGTCAGCGCCCCGATGGGCCCTGCTGAGGCCGTCTCATAAGGCGTTTGCGGCGCAAGATCGACGCGGCCCGTGAGGGGCGGCATCTGAACCATGCCGCGTTCAGAGGGTATGGCCCAGCTTTGAGTGGCGTCGTTCTGAACACCCGGAGACGCAACGCTTATCGCAGCGCGGCTGACCTGTGCGACCTCGGGGGCCTGCGTCAGGGCGACAACCGGGCGCGGATCTAGCGGGGTGAGCGTGATCAGCTCTTGGGTTGGCTCCGCCTGTTGCGGGGCTGCGGCGGATGCGTCTGGTGCTGCGGCGGCGTCTTGCGGCAGGTCGATGAAAGCGGCAAACGCGGCGCTGGCCTCGCTGCCCATCTGCTCTAGCGCGGTTTTGTCGAAGGTCAGCCCAATGCCTGCGGCGGCAATCAGCACGGCCACGAAGGAGAAGGACAAGGCGGGCTGAGCCTGCTGGGCGACCTGCATCGGCGGGCGGAGCGGTGCGGGCGCAAGCGTTGCCTCTGCCTTGGCGGGGAAAGGTACAGGGGTATGCGTAGGTGTCGGCGCGGGCTTTGGCGCGGGTTCGGGTGCGGACGCGGCCAAAGGAGGTGTGGCTACGGTTGCCGGGATCGGAGTTAAGAGGAGCGCGCCGCCCGCAGGCTCGGGGTCCGGATCGCTCTCACCGTCGACCGGCAGCTGGCCGATGGCCTTTTTCAGGTTGCGCATGACGGTCGGGGTGACGGCGGCGCCTGTGGCGGGTCGCGATACGGGCATCGTCTCGCCACGCTCGGCCAGCACTTTCATCCGGCGCGCGCGCGCGGCTTCCAGTTTGCGCTGGAAATCGGTGTCCTGAAATGACCTGCCGCCCGATGACGGGCCGCGCCCCGACTTGTCCATTCTGTTGCCCTCACCCGGGGTGGGCTGTTGACCGCCCTGCCCCACTTGCTGCTCACCCATTCGAAAGGGTTCCGCGTTCCTGCGGAAGACCCCCTTCGTCTTTCTAGATAGCTGCGCGGGATTGTCCAAAATAACTTTGAGCCGACACCCCCAATAGGAAAAAGACCGCCCATTGGGCGGCCTTTCGTCGTAAGTTCTGAGCAAATTCTGAGTAAAACTCAGGCCGCTTAGTTTTGAGCGTAATATTCGATCACGAGGTTTGGCTCCATCATGACAGGGTATGGCACGTCGCCAAGGCCCGGGGTGCGCACGAAGGTCGCTGTCATTTTAGAGTGATCCGCCTCGATATACTCGGGCACGTCGCGCTCTGCCAGTTGGACGGCTTCGAGCAGCGCCACGTTTTGCTTGGAACGATCACGCACCTCGATCACGTCGCCTTCTTTGACACGGTAGGACGGGATGTTGACCTTTTTGCCGTTTACACGGACATGGCCGTGGTTGACGAACTGGCGGGCCGCAAAAACGGTTGGCACGAACTTGGCGCGGTAGACAACCGCGTCCAGACGGCGCTCCAGCAGGCCGATCAGGTTTTCACCGGTGTCGCCTTTGACACGAGCCGCTTCTGTGTAGATGCGCTTGAATTGCTTCTCGGTCAGGTCGCCGTAGTAGCCTTTCAGCTTCTGCTTGGCGCGCAGCTGCAGACCGAAGTCGGACAGTTTGCCCTTGCGGCGCTGACCGTGCTGGCCGGGGCCATATTCACGGCGATTGACTGGGGATTTCGGACGACCCCAGATGTTTTCGCCCATCCGACGGTCAATTTTGTATTTGGCAGCGGTACGTTTAGTCATACGCTGATCTCCTTCTAAAGAACCCTTGCGGGCGTGAAGGGCGTTGTCCTCTTTCCGGATTTTGCCGGAACGACAGGGCATCCCCTTGCGGGGGCCACCAACACCAATGAAACGCGGCTTATATAGAGGGGCGTGGGGGAGTCAACAGGTGTGTTTTACCGGTGCCGCCAATCAGAGAAATGCACGTTGCTGGCCTGGCCCAATGCGAAGCGCAACGCGGCGGCAATCACCACCAGACTGATCACCAGCCACAGCGCGCCCCAGACCATGGTCGCCCCGCCAATTTCTTCCGCCAGCATGTAGGCGTCGGAGCGCAGATGCGGGCGGCGGATCGTGTCGTCGTAAATGTCGTAAGGAACATACATCATTGAGCTGAGCCCGATCACCCGCAGCGCCAGATCATTGACCGCGTGGCTGAGCCATTTGGCGCAGGCAAGCATGGCGACGCCGGTTATGGCGGCAAATGTGATGGTGAACGCGTCGCGCATGTAAAGTGCGGTGACCAGCAGCGTGACTGTACCGAGCACGGCCATGACATAGCGGTCAGCCTCGCTGCGCAGCGCGGCCACCAGCAGCGCCATCCCAATAAGGAGCGAGCCGAGATAGCCCGCACTGAGGACCACGAAACGCGACCCGCCGCGGGTCAGGGCGAATCCGCCGACATTGGGGGAGACGTTGAGCTGCTCGATATCGCCACCTGTGGCGATTGCGGCGATCCCGTGGGACAGCTCGTGCAGATAGACCACCAGAATTTTCAGCGGCAGGACCAGCGGGGTCTGCCACAACGCGAAGATCAGCGCGGTAAGCGCAAACAGCTGCCAGTGGTGGCTGAGGAAGGCCTTGGCCTTTTCCACTTTACAGGTCGTGCAGCAGAATGGCGGCCTCTGGCTTGTCGAGGTTGCGCCGCGCGGGCGCGCCGTAGCTGTGCAGATCATCGGCCAGATGCGGGAACAGCTCCAGCAGCCCCGCCCTTTGGCCGGGGTCCACCATATCGAGCGTGGTGTTGGCCGGGTGGAAGCTTTCCGACAGCATCCGGTTGGCCCAGAGGATCTGATGTTCCGCAAAGAGCAGGTGCACATAGGTCACTTCGCGCACGGCATAATCGGTGAACACGTTGTGGTCGTCGACCATGTCGCAGGCGCGGACCAGCACCTCGGGCTCGTTGAAGAGGACCTGCGCCTTGGGGCCCTGATAAAGCATCCGATGATGCGGGGAGACCAGCAGATCGTCATTGGGCACCCCTTGCGCCAGCGCGTGGGCGCGGACGCGGACCGGGCGCAGTGACGGGGTGGCATGGAGACGCGCGCCGGACATATGGCGCGACCCGACCCAGAGTAGCTCCTGCGGGCCGTTATCCTTGGTTTGAACCTTGTCGCCAGCCAGCAAATCCTCGACCCGTGTGTAGCCATCGGGGGTGCGGATGCGGGTGCCTGCGGTGAAGCAGATGACGTCGCCCTGCTGCTCGAGCGCGGGTTTGGGCTGCGCGGTGGGGGCTGCGGTACGGATCACCGTGTAGGGGCGGTTAGGCTTGGGTACGCCGTTGACGCACCACAAGAGCGCCTCCCCGGAGCGGGGCATGAAGATCGGGATCATCACGAAGCGGTCCTGGCCGTCGTTCAGTTCGAACCCTTCCGGGATTTCGTCGAAGACTGGCGTGCGGGCCGGAGGGGCGGGCTGCACGTCGAAGCGTCGACAGACCACTTTGGCCGCCCGCGCGTGCAGGTCGTTATGGGTCAGAGAGTTGCCCAATAGAAGTGTTGATTGCGGTCCGTCCATCCGAACCGCCTCGCCCTGCCATGCCCAGATCTGACCCAAACGCGGCAATTGCCCGGTCAGTGCCGGAATGCCGTCTAAAGTCGTCTGAGAGGTTGCCAGGACATACGTGCCACCAAAGCCCGTGCCCATACCCGTATCCCGCTCGTGTTTTTATTATCGTTGTCGTTTTTTATTGGTCGTCTTTTTTGGCAAATTAGCAGATCGCGGGCTGCGTGCATAGGGGCCGGGGCAAGGTGTCAGTCGACTGATGCGCCCCAGCCACCCCCGGCGGGCGTGTGCATCTCGAAGGCCTCGCCCGCTTTGAGCTGAGCCTCGTCATTGCCCTTGAGCCGTTCACGCGACCCATCCAGCCGCAACACGTGATCAAGGCCCGGCGCACCGGGCTCCCCGCCATGTTTGCCATGCGCCTGCGTGATGCGGTGGCACGACAGCGTTGTGACGGTGACGTCTTCAAGGAACCGCAGGGTGCGGATCAGCCCGTCGCCGCCGCGCCATTGCCCTGCCCCGCCAGAGCCGCGCCGGATCTCGAACTGGTCAAGACGGACGGGGAAGCGGGTTTCCAGCACCTCCGGGTCAGTCATCAGCGTGTTGGTCATGTGGACCTGCACCGCCGATTGGCCGTGAAAGCCCGGCCCCGCCCCGGTGCCGCCCGCGATGGTCTCGTAGTTCTGGAAGCGATCGTTGCCCCAGACGAAATTGTTCATCGTGGCCTGGCTTCCCGCGATGACGTCCAGCGCCCCGAGCAGGCAATCGCACATGGACTGGCTCACCTCGGTGTTGCCGGAAATGACGGCCGCCGGAGGGTTCGGATTGATCATGGAGCCCTTGGGCGCAATGATCGTGAGCGGCGTCAGGCAACCCTCGTTGAGCGGGATATCCGCGCCCACCAGCAAGCGGAACACATAAAGCACCACCGCGTTACAGATCGCGCGGGGCGCGTTGTAGTTGTTGGCGCGTTGCTCAGATGTGCCGGTCCAGTCGATGGTGGCCTCGCCCTTCTCGGCGTCGACCGTGACCTTGACGCGGATCACCTGACCCTCGTCCAACGGATACTCAAACGAGCCGTTCTTCAGCGAGCCGATGACGCGACGCACGGAAGCCTCTGCGTTGGCCTGCACGTGGCCCATATAGGCCAGCACCGTGTCGATGCCGAACGTGTCGATCATCTTGTGCACCTCGCGGATGCCGGTGGCGTTGGCGGCAATCTGGGCCTCGAGGTCGCGCATGTTTTCGTCGATATTGCGGCACGGGTATTTGCCAGAGGCCAAAAGCGCGCGGGTTTCGTCTTCCAGCAGCGTGCCGCCGTCAACGAGGTGGAAATTGTCGATGACGACGCCCTCTTCTTCGATATGCTTGGAATCGGGCGGGGCGGAGCCCGGTGTGCGGCCGCCGATATCGGCGTGGTGGCCGCGGGAGCCGACGTAGAAGAGGATGTCCTTGCCTGCCTTGTCGAACACCGGCGTGATGACGGTGACGTCGGGCAGATGGGTGCCGCCATTATAGGGGTTGTTGAGCATGAAGGCGTCGCCGGGCTTCATCTTGCCTGCGTTGAGCTGGGCCACCTTGCGGACAGAGTCCGACATGGAGCCCAGATGCACCGGCACGTGCGGCGCGTTGGCGACAAGCGCGCCGGTGGCGTCAAACAGCGCGCAGGAGAAGTCAAAGCGCTCCTTGATATTGACCGACCATGCGGTGTTGGCCAGCGTCGAGCCCATTTGTTCGGCGATGGACATGAAGAGGTTGTTGAAGACCTCCAGCATGACCGGGTCGGCCTCTGTACCCAGCGCGGTTTCGCGTTGGATTTCTTCGGTCCGGCGCAGGATCAGGTTGCCATGGGCGTCGTGTTCGGCCTGCCAGCCGGGTTCGATGATGTTGGTGCCGGTGGCCTCTGTGATGATGGCCGGGCCGTTGATCTTCTGGGCCTGCGGCAGGTCCTCGCGGCGATAAAGCGGCGCGTCTGCGCCCGCCATTTGGACGTGCGCGAAGGGCTGGGCCTTGGCGTCCGGCTGGGAAGCCGCGCTGGTGAGCGCGTCGCCCGCACCGATGGCCTCCACAGACAGCATGTCGATGTGCAGGTCGCCCGAAGGTGAGGCGAAGCCAAAGCGGGTGACATGTGCGGCCTCAAAATCGCGGGTCATGTCTGCGGGGGTGCCAAACGGCACGGCGAGGGATTGGTGAGAGCCTTTATATCGCAGATGGGCGCGTTTGAGCGTGGTGATCAGCGCGGGCGCGACGCCTTGGGCTTCGACCTCTTGGGCTGCATCAGCGGCCATCGCATCGAGACGCGCGCCTGCATCTGCGCTGCCAGATAGCGGCGCGTTGAACTGTTCTTCGCGCAGGGCGCGGATGTCGGCGAGCCCCATGCCAAAAGCCGAAAGGACGCCTGCGAAAGGATGCAGAAACACGGTCTTCATGCCAAGCGTGTCGGCAATCAGGCAGGCGTGCTGCCCGCCTGCCCCGCCGAAGCAATTGAGCGTGTAGCGGGTGACGTCATAGCCGCGCTCGACAGAGATTTTCTTGATCGCACGGGCCATGTTCTCCACGGCAATGCGCAGGAAGCCTTCGGCGGTTTGCTCTGGTGTCAGCGGGTCGAGGCCAGTGGTCTTTGCAATGTCGCTGGCGAGCGCTTCGAACTTTTCGCGGACGACCTTTACGTCCAGCGGCTGGTCGGCATTGGGGCCGAAAATGGCAGGAAAATGATCGGCGTTCAGTTTGCCAAGCATGACGTTGCAGTCGGTGACCGTCAGCGGCCCGCCCCTGCGGTAGCAAGCCGGACCGGGATCAGCGCCCGCGCTTTCGGGACCGACCTGATAGCGCCCGTCGCGGAAAGACAGGATCGAGCCGCCGCCCGCCGCGACCGTGTGGATATTCATCATGGGTGCACGCATGCGGACGCCTGCAACTTCGGTCTCGAAGCTGCGCTCGTACTCGCCTGCGTAGTGGCACACATCGGTTGAAGTGCCGCCCATGTCGAAGCCGATGAGCTTGTCAAAGCCTGCGGCCTGCGCGGTTTTCACCATGCCGACGACCCCGCCTGCGGGGCCGGAGAGAATGGCGTCACGGCCCTGAAAGAGACGTGCGTCGGTTAGACCACCATTGGATTGCATGAAGAATAGCTTGGCGTCGCCCAAAGCGCTGGCCACCTGATCGACATAGCGGCGCAGGATGGGGGAGAGGTAGGCGTCGACCACCGTGGTGTCGCCGCGCCCAACCAGCTTGATCAGCTTGGAGGTGGCCGAGGAGGTGGAGATTTGCGTGAAGCCGATTTCCTTGGCGATAGCGGCGATGCGGTCCTCGTGGGCCGGGTTGAGATAGGCGTGCATGAAGGCAATCGCCACGCCGCGCGTGCCCTGGTCGTAGGCTGTTTGCAAGGCGGTGTGGGCGGCGGCCTCGTCGAGCGGCTCGATCTCCGTGCCCTCCGCGTCGAGCCTTCCGGGGACTTCTGCCACATCTTGGTACAGTAACTCAGGCAGCTTGATCTCGAGATCGAACAGGCGCGGGCGGTTTTGGTAGCCGATGCGCAACAGATCCCGCAGGCCCTTGGTGATCAGCAGCAATGTGGGGTCGCCCTTGCGCTCCAGCAACGCGTTGGTAGCGACCGTTGTGCCCATTTTGACGGCCTCGATCTGACCTTTCGGCAGCGGCTCATCAGCGGCCAGACCCAAAGCGCGGCGGACGCCTTCGACGGCGGCGTCCGGATATTGCTCGGGGTTCTCGCTGAGCAGCTTGAGCGTCTGGAACCCGCCATCGGGGCGCTTGGCCACCAAATCGGTAAAGGTGCCGCCACGATCCACCCAAAACTGCCACATGCCTGTCTACTCCTTTGCAGCGGTCTGGCCCGAGGCGCTGACAGCACCCGGCGCAACAGAGACCGATTTTATGATGGCGAAACAACTGACGCCCGGTTTTAATTTCAATGCCCGAGCCGAGCGTCTTGTGACCCTTGCCACCAAACGATCTTGGCCTGAAACCAGCGCGACGGCAACGCCCGGCCCGGCCCCTTCCTGAAGATTTGTGACCGTGGCAGGCAAGATATTCAACGCAGAGAGCCCGTCGGGGCGGTCGCGCGACAAAATGATGTCGCTGGCAAGGATGCGCACGCGCATGGCGGCCCCCGCCGGGGCGTCGACATGGGGCAGATAAATCGTGCCCTGCGACGTGGTCAGCGCGCTGAGCCCGTCGCCCGCGTCTGGTCTTGCGAGCGTTGCTTGCAGCACTGCGCCCGCCTCCCGCACACCAATGTCAGGAACGGCGGCGGGATCGGACAAGATATCCATCGCGGGGCCTGCACGGCTCACCCGGCCGTTTTTCAGCAATACGATGGTGTCGGCGAGACGGGCGACCTCCGCCATGGAATGGGTGACGTAGAACACTTGCGTGCCGGAAAAGCGGTGCAGCTGGTCGAGATAGGGCAGCACCTCGTCGCGGCGGGCTTGGTCAAGGGACGCCAGCGGCTCGTCCATCAAGAGCACGTCGGGCTGGCTGAGAAGCGCGCGTCCGATGGCCACGCGTTGGCCTTCCCCGCCGGACAGGGTGGCGGGGCGGCGGTCGAGCAGCTTTTCGATACCCAAAAGGGCTGCGACGTCACCCAGCGGCGTGGCCGCGTCCGCGCCGTAGCGCAGGTTTTGGGCGACGGTCATATGCGGAAACAGCCGGGCGTCCTGAAAGACATATCCGACGCGGCGCTGGTGCGGTTTGACGAAGATGTCGCGAGCCGTGTCGTTGAGAACCCGGTCGCCGATTTGAATGAAGGCTTCCTGCGGCGCGGTGAGGCCTGCAATGGCGTTGATCAGGCTGGTTTTGCCGGAGCCCGACGGCCCGAAAATGGCAGTCACCCCGCCTGCGTCGCTTTGCAGGGCCACGTCGAGCGTGAACGCGCCAAGCTGCTGGCGGATACGGATGTCATGCCCTGCCCTCATCGCCGCGCCGCCTTGGCCGCGAGCCATTCAGAGACCAGCAATGCGCCGACCGCGATGATGACTGCGATGATTGTGAGCCGGATTGCCGGGCCCTCTGCGCCCGGCACCTGCAGAAAGGCATAGATGGCGGAGGGGAGCGTGCGGGTCTCGCCGGGGATGGAGGCCACGAAGGTGATGGTGGCCCCAAATTCACCCATGGCCTTGGCGAAGGCCAGCACGGCGCCCGCGATAATGGCAGGCAGGCACATGGGCAGGGTGATGGTGGTGAAGACCTTGAAGGGGGAGGACCCCAGCGTGGTCGCGGCCTGTTCAAGCTTGGGGTCCACGGCCTCGATCCCCAGCCGGATGGCCCGGACCATGAGCGGGAACGCCATGATGGCGGCGGCCAGCACGGCGCCGGTCCAGCGGAAGGCCAGCACAATGCCGAACTTTGCCAGAACGCCGCCAATGGCACTTTGGGTGCCGAAGCTGAGAAGCAGCAGGTAGCCGGTGACCACGGGTGGCAGGATCAGCGGCAGATGTACGGCGGCGTTGAGCAGCTGCTTGCCGGGGAAGGTTTTACGCGCCAGCAGATGCGCCACCCAGATGGCCAGCGGCAATGACAGCAGCGTCGCGCATAGCGCCACCTGCAACGACAGGGCGACAGCGGCCCATTCCTGTGGTCCGAGGCCCAGCATGTCAGAGCACCTTGAAGCCGGATTGGGCGAAAATCTCAGCGGCCTGCACGCTGAGCAGCGCGTCATAGGCCGGGCGGGCGTTCTCATTGAGCAAGGCCAGCGGGTAGCGGATGGGGCTGTGGGTGTCGGTCGCAAACTGATGCAGCGTTGTCACCGACGGCTCAGCCATTGCGTCGCTGGCGTAGACAACGGCGTAGGGCAGCTCTTTGCGGGCGACCAAGGCGAGAGCGGCGCGGACGTTTTCGACCTCGACAATATGGGGCTGGACCGCGTCCCAGAGGCCCAGAGTCGCAAATGCCTCACGGGCGTATTGTCCGGCGGGAACGGCATCGACGAAGCCCATGGCGATGCGGGCGGCGGGCTGCCAGCTAGTGATGTCGACAGGCGGCGCGTCGGGGGTGCCGACCAGCACCAGCGCGTTGCCCAGAAGGTCGCGGCGGGTGTCGGGCAAGATATGAGGCGCGACTGCGTCCATCCACGCGGGGTTGGCGGAGAGGAACAGCTCCGCCGGTGCGCCTTGGGTGATCTGGCGGGCCAAGGCCCCGCTGCCACCATAAGAGAGGCGCATGGGCGTGATCTCGGCCGCGATCCTGTCCAAGGCGGGTTTCAGGCTTGCAGCGGCAAACACCACCGGCCCGGCCTCGGCGGAGGCGGGCAGCGTGGCAAGGGCGGCCCCGAGGGCCAAAAAGGTGCGACGGGTCAGCGGCATCGGCGCGATTGTGACCGGCAGGGCCTCGCGTGCAAGGACAAAATCGGCTTGCGCCACCCTGCCCGCCCGCTAGGCTTCGGCCATGATGAATTTGTCCCTTGATGAAATTGAGCAAGCGGCGGCCCTTGTGCACCGCCACATGTCGCCCACGCCGCAATATAGCTGGCCTTTGATCAACGAGGCCGTGGGCCTCGAGACATGGGTGAAGCATGAAAACCACGGGCCCACCGGGGCGTTCAAAGTGCGCGGCGGGATCACCTTCATTGACTGGCTGAAACGCACCCATCCCGAGAGCAAGGGTATCTGTACGGCGACGCGAGGCAATCACGGGCAATCGCAGGCGCGCGCGGCGACAGCGGCGGGATTGCGGGCCTTGGTGTACGTGCCGCATGGCAACTCTGTCGAAAAGAACGCGGCGATGAAGGCCTTTGGCGCGGAACTGGTCGAATTTGGCAGCGACTTTGACGAGGCCAAGGAAGAGGCGTTCCGTGTGGCCTGCGAAGAGGACCTGTTCATCGTGCCGCCGTTTCACAAGGAGCTGGTGCGCGGCGTGTCGAGCTATGCGTATGAGCTGTTCAGCGCCGCGCCGGATCTGGACGTGGTCTATGTGCCGATTGGCTGCGGGTCGGGCATTTGCAGCACCATTCTCGTGCGCGACGCGATGGGGCTGAACACCGAGGTGGTCGGCGTGGTGTCTGATCAGGCGCAATGCGCGAAACTGTCGGTAGAGGCCGGGCGGCTGATCGAGACAAACTCGGCCAAGACCTTTGCCGACGGCATGGCAGTGCGGATGCCGGTCCAAGAGGCCTATGACATCTATTCCAAGGGGGCCTCCCGGATCATTGCGGTGAGCGACGCGGAGGTCGCGGACGCGATCCGGCTTTACTACACCGGGACACATAACGTGGCCGAGGGCGCGGGTGCTGCCCCGCTTGCGGGGTTGATGCAAGAGCGCGAAATGCTGAAGGGCCGGAAGGCGGGCGTGATCTTGTGCGGCGGCAATGTCGACACGGAGTGGTTTCAGACGCTCCTCGCGGGCGGCGTGCCGCAGGTTTAGGCCCCGGCTTAAACCCGGGCGATATCGCGCAACGATTGCACATCACGGCGGAGTTGTTCGTCTATTCTGCCGCCCCTCGGCGGATCGCGCAGCGTGGTGAACCAATGCGGATCGGGGTTTCGCCCACGGCGATTGCCGTCGAAGCGCAGACCGCGCAAGACGGCTTCTGCATCAGGTGGCAGGGTATCGGGGAAGTCATGGCCGTTGAGCGTGGCCCAAACGCCAGTCCAGAGCCTGCCCACAGACCACGGGTTATAACCGCCGCCGCCCAAGACAAGCAGCCGGGGCGCGAGAGGTATCAATGCCGCGACCACCGCCCAATGGGCGTTGTTGGACAGGGACAGATGCGACAGCGGGTCGTCTTCCACCGCGTCGGCCCCGCATTGCAACACAACGGCGTCCGGTTTGAAGGCCGTGACCGCAGGCAGGATAAGTTCGTGCAGCACCAAGGCCATTTCGGTGTCGTTGAAGCCGCGGCGCACGGGCAGGTTCAGCGTCGTAGTGTGGCTGGTGGCGACGGTCCCGGTGCGCGGCCAAAGCCCGGCCTCGTGCACGGAGACCAGCAGGCAGGTGTCATCAGCACCAAAGCCGTGCTCCACCCCGTCGGCGTGATGGGCGTCTATGTCGATATAGGCCACACGGGTTGCCCCGTTCCGGCGCAGCGACAGGATGGCGAAGGCGGGATCGTTCAGATAGCAAAACCCGTTGGCATGGCCGGGCATGCCGTGATGCGTGCCGCCGCCCGGTTGGTAGACAATGCCGCCGTCTTTCAACAGCTCCCCCGCCAGAAGCGCGCCACCTGCACCGGTGGCGGGGCGGGTGAACATCTCAGGGAAAACGGGGTTGGTGACGGTGCCCAGCTGATAGGTGGCTCGGTCAGCTTCAGTGGCCGTCTGGGTCTGTGCCACGCGGATCAACGCATCGATATACGCGGGCTCATGCCATGCGGTGAGCGCCGGCTTCTTGGCACGCGGAGAAGAGACATATTGGCGCGCATCGAGCCACCCCATGGCGCGGCTCAGATCCATCACGGTCGAGACCCGCGGCACGCGCAACGGGTGCCATGCGCCGTAGCTTGAGCCTCGATAGATCTCGGATCCAATGAAGCGCGGGAGGGGTGCGGGTGGTGCGGCCATAGCGTGTCAGTTTAGGGCGCGCGCTCGGCTTGCCAAGCAGCAGCTTCGCGCCGTAAACGTTTATTTTAACGGGTTTTTAGTTGATTTTCCCCACCCTAGGGCGCAGAATCACCCCAAATACGTTGTAAATTGATGGTTTTTGACACGTCCTATGTCACTGCTGAGCTTCAAACAGGCCCCTCTGAAAATGACGGGATCCGCCAAACGGGAAGTGCGCACGCAATTCGCCGCGCTGTGCTACCGCGTGGAGGATGGCGAGACCAAGATCCTGCTTGTGACCAGCCGTCAGCGCGGCCGCTGGATCATCCCAAAGGGCTGGCCAGTTGAGGGTGCAACCCCGGCTGAAGCTGCAGCGACGGAAGCCTTCGAGGAGGCAGGGGTCACCGGCAAAGCGTTTAACATTTGTCTGGGGCTTTATTCCTACACCAAAGTGATGTCAGACGGCGAAGACGACCTGCCCTGTGCAGTATCGGTTTTCCCGGTCAAAGTGAAAAAAGTGCTCAAGACCTACCCCGAAATGAATGAGCGGCGGCGCAAGTGGTTCTCTGTGAAGAAAGCCGCGTCAAAGGTGCGTGAACCAGAGCTGCGCAAAATTCTGAAGCATTTCGACCCGGCGCTGCTGGAGCGATAGCTCACGCAGCCTTGCATGGCGTTTCTTTTGGGTTATGTGAGATACGACCTAAAAAAGGAGCGCCAGACCCCGATGATCCGCTACGCCCTGATTTGTGACAAGGACCACCAGTTTGAAAGCTGGTTCCAGTCGGCTGACGCGTTCGACAAGCTGCATCAGGCGGGCCATATCGGCTGTGCGGTTTGCGGCAGCGCCGAGGTGCGTAAATCGGTGATGGCGCCGCGGATTGGCAAAACGAGCGACACCAAGACAGACGTGGCGAACCCCGACAGACCGCTGTCGGGCCCGGCCAGCACGGCGGAGCAGGCGGTCAAGGAGTTGCGCGAAAAAATCGAGGCGAGCTCGGAAGATGTCGGGACGAATTTTGCCAGCGAGGCGCGGAAAATTCACAACGGGGAAGCCCCGGATCGCGCCATTCGGGGGGAGGCCAAGTTGCAAGATGCCAAGGCCCTGATCGAGGACGGCGTGCCCGTGACCCCCCTGCCCTTCATGCCCAAAGGAAAGACCAACTAATGAGCAACGTTTTGATCACAGGCGCGACCCGAGGCATTGGGCGGGCGCTTTATGACGGCTATGTCGATCGCGGCGATGCGGTGACGGGCACCTATCGCGGCTCCAGACCTGACGGGGGCAGTTGGCATCAACTGGACGTGGAAGACGCGCAGGCCTTTGACGGGCTTTGCACCGCCTACCCCGAAGACGCGCTGGACCTGCTGGTCTGCAATGCGGGGGTGTATCTCGACAAGGGGGACAGGCTTGGTGACGGCTACCCGGCCTCGGCTTGGGCTCAGACCTTTGCGGTCAACGTGACCGGCGTTTTTCTGACGGTTCAGTCGATGCTGCCGAAACTGCAGGCGTCGCAGGCCCCGAAGATCGCGATCATCTCGTCGCAAATGGCGTCGAGCGAGCTGGCCCCGGGTGGGTCCTACATCTACCGGGCCTCCAAGGCGGCGGCGCTGAACCTGGGTCGCAATCTTGCCAGCGATTTGTCCGGGCTTGGCATTGCGGTGGGCATTTATCACCCCGGCTGGGTGCAGACGGATATGGGCGGTGGGGCCGCCGCGATCACGGTGACGCAGTCACGTGACGGGTTGATGGCGCGGTTTGATGCGCTGTCGCCTGCAAGCACCGGCGAGTTCCTGACCTATGACGGGACGCCGCACCCTTACTGAACATGGCTTGGCTGAGCATGGCTTGCCCTTGGCGGCGTGGCGGCATATGACGCGGGCGAGTTTGCTTGCGACGTACTGGACTATGAGATGACTGCGCCCGCACAACAGCCCGCGAAACGGCTGGTAATGAAATTCGGCGGGACGTCCGTCGCCAATCTGGACCGCATCAAGCGGGCCGCAAAACGCGTGGGCGTTGAAGTGTCCAAAGGCTATGAGGTGATCGTCATCGTCTCAGCCATGTCGGGCAAGACCAACGAATTGGTCGGCTGGGTCAACGAGACCTCTCCTTTGTATGATGCGCGCGAATATGACGCGATTGTCTCGTCGGGCGAGAACGTGACCGCCGGGTTGATGGCTTTGACACTGCAGGAAATGGACGTGCCGGCGCGCAGCTGGCAGGGCTGGCAGGTGCCGCTGAAGACGACCGACGCGCATGGCGCCGCCCGGATTGAAGAGATCCCCACCGACAATCTGGACGCCAAATTTGCAGAAGGCATGAAGGTTGCCGTGGTGGCAGGCTTCCAGGGGATCAGCCCCGAGGGCCGTATCACCACTTTGGGCCGGGGCGGGTCTGACACCACCGCAGTGGCCTTTGCCGCCGCTTTCGAGGCGGAGCGTTGCGACATCTACACAGACGTGGACGGGGTCTACACCACCGATCCACGGATCGAGGACAAAGCCCGCAAGCTGGACCGCATCGCGTTTGAAGAAATGCTGGAGCTGGCGTCGCTGGGGGCCAAGGTGCTGCAGACGCGCTCTGTGGAACTGGCGATGCGCTACAAAGTGAAGCTGCGGGTTCTGAGCAGCTTTGAAGAAATGGATGATGCAGCAGGCACATTGGTCTGCGACGAGGAGGATATCGTGGAAAGCAACGTAGTGGCAGGCGTGGCCTATTCGCGCGACGAGGCAAAGATGACCCTGATCTCGGTCGCGGACCGTCCGGGTATCGCTGCCGCGATCTTTGGACCGCTGGCCGAGGCAGGTGTTAATGTCGATATGATCGTGCAGAACATCTCGGAAGAAGGGCGAACGGATATGACCTTCTCATGCCCCGTGAACGAAGTCGCGCGGGCGGAGAAGGCGATGGAGGATGCCAAGGCCGCCGGTGACATCAACTTCCATGATCTGGTCGCAGACACGGACGTTGCGAAAGTATCTGTGGTGGGCATCGGGATGCGGTCCCACGCGGGTGTCGCCGCCAAGATGTTTGAGGCTCTGCAAAATGACGGGATCAACATCAAGGTGATCACAACGTCCGAGATCAAAATCTCAGTGCTGATTGACCGCAAATATATGGAGCTGGCGGTTCAGGCTCTGCATGACGCGTTCGAGTTAGAGAAAGCGGCCTAGAGCGGTTGGGGGGTCTCAAAGCCCCCAAATGTGACTTTATTGCCATATTTCATCTGCGGCGGAAACCTAACTAACCCACAGTTTTCTTAAGGAAAATGGCCAATTCGGCGCAACTTGGGCAAGATTTTGTCAGAATTGTGTCAAAAATGTTTCCAACATGTGTCTTGATCAGAACACCGCATTCGGGTGAAAACATACCTGTAACAAGTGCTCGATGATCAGTGCCTTGCGACGCGTATCAGTCGCATGTGATGAGTGACACGGTTTGTATTTGATCGCCCGGTTACACTTTTAAAGACTGCCAAAAATTCGACGCCATCGCTCATGATGGCGTCGACGGCTGGCCAAAGCGCCAACGCCATAGCCCCTCTACAATAGTCCTGCCCTGACGCTGGCACGTGCCCGTGCAAAGCCCCTGCGGGCTTTTGAGTTAAAGAGACTTAAGCGGCGTCTTTGCGACGCAAGCCTTCGGCGCGGCAGACATCGTCTGCAGTGCGCACTGACATGCTCGATGGGCGATCAATGGCGCGGTCCCATAGGACACGTTCGCGGGTGTAGAGCTGGCATACGACGGTGCCCTGCTTGGTTTTCACCTCAACAGGCGTGGTCTCGTAGGCTCTGGGGTCCTGAACACAGGCGGAGAGAAAAGCGGATGCGGCGAGCAAAGCACCTATTTTGACGACTGGCATATTGGTCTTTCTATTCGTGTGATCCCGCCCGGTTTCTTCCTAAGGCCTGTGCCTCGCCCAGAAAGGGGGAAAAGTCGCCGTATTGGCCCATTAGACATCGGCGGATTGCTATATCCCTTCCCCTTTCTCCGACGCCCGCGCTATACCTGCACACAGAGTGTTGGAGGGACCCTTGGCCGATAGAACAGATAGCGAGAGCCGCAAGCTGCTTGGCCGTCTCCGTGAAACGCTGGCCGAAGACAGTGCGGGGCAGGAACGGCTGGACCGGATCACGCATCTTATTGCGGATTCGATGGGTACGGATGTGTGCTCTATCTACCTGTTTCGCGACGCAGAAACGCTAGAACTGTGCGCGACCGAGGGCCTGAACAAGGCCGCGGTTCATGAGACCCGGATGCGGGTCGGCGAAGGCCTTGTTGGCCGGGTGGCACGCTCGAAAAATGCGATCAACACCCCCGATGCCCCAAGCGAGCGCGGATTCCGCTTCATGCCAGAGACCGGCGAGGAGATTTACAGCTCGTTCCTGGGCGTGCCTGTGCAGCGTCTGGGCGACAGTCTGGGCGTACTGGTGGTGCAGTCAAAAGACGCGCGCAGCTATTCCGATGACGAGGTCTACGCCTTGGAGGTTGTGGCCATGGTGTTGGCCGAGATGACAGAGCTTGGCGCATTTGTGGGCGATGGCGAGGGCGCGATGGGCGCGCGGCACACCCAGCCTGTTCTGTTTCGCGGTGTCACCGGTCAGGAGGGCGCGTCTGAAGGCAATGTCTACCTGCACGAGCCGCGTGTGGTGGTCACCAACCCCATCTCTGAAGATCCGCATGAAGAATTGCGCCGCCTGCAGGAAGCGATGGACACGTTGCGGTCTTCGGTCGACGAAATGCTGGGGGCGATGGGGCGCGGGGCCGATAAAGAGCAGGTCAAAGTGCTTGAGGCCTACAGGATGTTCGCCAATTCGCGCTCTTGGGTGCGGCGGATGGAAGAAGACATCGCGCTGGGCCTGTCAGCCGAGGCCGCCGTCGAGAAGGAGCAATCCGCCACCCGCGCTCGGATGGAGCGCGTGCCTGACGCCTACCTTCGCGAGCGGCTGCATGACCTCGATGACCTGTCGAACCGGCTGTTGCGGCTTCTGACCGGGCAAGGGTCAGACACCGGGGCGGAGATGCCTGAAAACCCGATCCTGATTGCGCGCAACATTGGTCCGGCGGAACTGCTGGATTACGGCAAGAAGCTGCGCGGGATCGTGCTGGAAGAGGGCTCTGTGGGGTCGCATGCCGCGATTGTGGCCCGCGCATGGGCGATCCCGCTGGTGATCAACGCCAAGAAGATTTTGACCGAAGCATTGAACGGCGACCCGATCCTTGTGGACGGCGATCAAGGCGTTGCGCATCTGCGGCCCGAGGACGGCGTGAAGGCCGCGTTTCGCGACAAGATCGCGATGCAGACACAGGCGCAGGCCCGCTATGCCTCGATCCGGGACAAGCCTGCGACAGGGCTATGCGGGACCACCGTGTCTTTGCACATGAATGCTGGCCTGATGGCAGACCTGCCGTCGTTGGAGGGCTCAGGCGCCGAAGGCGTGGGCCTGTTTCGGACCGAGCTGCAGTTTCTGACCCGCGCCACGGTGCCGCGTCGGTCTGAATTGGCCGCGATCTACGGCTCCGTCATGGACGCGGCAAAGGGCAAGCAGGTGGTGTTTCGGACGCTCGATATCGGGTCCGACAAGGTGCTGCCATACATGAAGCCACAGGACGAGCCGAACCCCGCGATGGGGTGGCGTGCGATCCGGGTGGGATTGGATAAACGCGGAGTGATGCGCATGCAGCTGCAGGCGCTCATTCGCGGCACAGCCGGACGGCCGCTTTCGGTGATGTTCCCGTTTATCGCGCAGTTCGACGAGTTTCGTGCCGCGCGTCAGATGGTGCAGGACGAGCTGGCCCGTGAAGAAAAGATGGGCCATGTCGTGCCGCGCGACGTGAAGATTGGCGCGATGCTGGAAACCCCGTCACTGGCCTTTGCGCCAAAGCAGTTTTTCGAAATGGCTGACTTCATCTCGATCGGGGGCAATGACCTCAAGCAGTTTTTCTTCGCCGCCGACCGGGAGAACGAGCGGGTTCGCAAGCGCTATGACACGCTTAATGTCAGCTTCTTGACCTTCCTTGAGCGCGTGGTGGACCGGTGTGCAGAGACCGGCACCACGCTCAGCTTTTGTGGGGAGGACGCGGGACGCCCGATTGAGGCGCTGTGTTTCGCCGCGATGGGCATCGGGGCCTTGTCGATGCGTCCGGCGTCAATTGGGCCAGTGAAGAGCCTGATACGGCGGACCAATATTGCCCAACTGCGGAGTGTGATTGACGAGGCGCGGACCAGCGGCGCGCAGTCCGTGCGCCCAGCCGTGTTGGAGTGGCTGACGCAGCAACAGGACAGCTAGGCGTCGCGGACCAATGCCTCAAATTCTGCCGCCAGGGCCGCGCGGTCATGACCGGTTTCCTCCGCCAGTTTGCGCAAACCGAACTGCACATGGGCGATGTCCTGATAATAGCTGGTGAAAGCGTAGTTGATTGCGGCGCCAGTTACCGCGCCTAGCACCGGCACGGTCTGCGCGGCCAGTTTTTGGCCCAGCGTCACCGACAGTTTCGGCGCGACTTTGGCAAGCAGCGTTTGCATCGCTGCGCCCGAGACGCTGGCCCGCAGGGTCAGAAAGCTGAGGTCTGTGCCCTGATCCTCTGACATCGGTCCGGCGGCGGCAAAGACGCGCAGGCAATCGGCCTTGGTGTCGGGGTGTGTTGGGTCGAACCCGTGCTCCGCCGCGATGCCTTGGATCGCGCGCAGAATCACGGTGGTCGTCAATGGCAGTTCTGCCAAGGCGGTGGTCATCCCGCCAAACCCGCCTGCGGCCCCGGTGGTCACCGTAACCATGCGGGTCATCCAATTGCCAGTGTCGGGGATCGAGCCGCGCGTGATGGCGGCGGCGGAAAAGCTCAATTCAAGCGCCTGCAGAGTGGCTTTATCAAGCCCGGCGCGGGCGGGGGATGGCAGCTTATCCAACAGGTTTTCAGCCTGCGCGCCCAGAAGTCCAACCACTTGCATACCAACGCCGCGCGCGCTTTTGTAGCGGGTCACAAGCTCTGCGAGCTGGACCTCCTTGCTGGGGTTGGCCGCTTTCACGGGTGGCAGAATTGTCTGGGTCATGGACGTCCCTCCTCAATCATAAATGGTGCTGGAAGGGGTTTCTTTCAAGCTAGCCGTGCAAACGCTCCACCCGTCCTGTGACGCCATCCCAGGCCCCCGGTTGCAATGCGCGGGCCAGAACGCGGTCGGGGTTTGTAGGAGGCGGCATAGTAATGTTGTCGATCTTCGAGAACCCATGGCGCTCGTAATAGGGCGCGTCGCCGACAAGCAGCACCCGGGACCAGCCGAGATCATGCGCGATTTGCAGGCTATCGGTCATCAAAGCGCCGCCCAACCCTTCGCCCTGCCGGGTCGGGTGCACGGCAATCGGGCCAAGCAGCAAGGCCTGTGACGCGCCGATACGCACAGGCCAGTACCGGATCACCCCGCCCAAGACGCCATCCGCGTCGCGGGCGACCCGTGACAGCTTGGCGACCGGGTCGACGTCATCGCGCAGGCGGTAGGAGGACAGGGCCTCCCGGCCCGGTGCGAAACACAGGTCATAGAGGGCCTCCACCTCCCACCAGTCTTCCGGTTGTTCTTGGCGGATCTCCACGGTCGCGGCCTCAAATTCACACTTGCGCTGGCGTAACATGGCGTTAGCTGTTGGGCAAACCACACGAGGAGCCCGACGTGTTCTACCGCCCCGAAGATGGCCACGGCCTGCCGCATAACCCGTTCAACGCCATTGTCACGCCCCGGCCCATCGGCTGGATCTCTACGCGCGACGCGCAAGGGCGCGAGAACCTTGCCCCCTACTCGTTTTTCAATGCCGTGGCTTATGTGCCGCCGCAGGTGATGTTTGCCTCGACGTCCGGCAAGGCGGATCGCGACAAGGGCAAGGACAGCGTGGCCAACATTCTTGAGACGGAGGTGTTCTGCGTCAACATCGTCGAGTACGCCGCGCGGGATATGATGAACATGACATCAGGCCCCTATGAGCGCGAGGTGGATGAGTTTACACATGCGGGCATTCAACGCGTGGAGTGCGACACGATTGCCTGTTCCCGCGTGGAGGGAGCCCCGGCCAATCTGGAGTGCAAACTGACAAAGGTCGTGGACTTGCCGGGGGAGGAAAATATCGTCGTCTTCGGCGAAGTCACGGGCATTCACCTGCGCGACGACTGTCTGAAAGACGGCATGTTTGATGTGACCACGTTCCAGCCTTTGGCTCGGTTGGGGTACCGCGACTACGCCCGGGTGACGGAGCTGTTCAGCCTGAACCGCCCGGGAGAAAGCTAAGCGCTTCGCAGCGTTCTCGGGCCCTTCGGAGGACATCCGGGGCAAGGTGGGGACCAATATCTAACTGAAAAAGAGAGCGGGCATTCCGTGAGTGGAGTCGGCTCGTTACGCTACGAGGATATTGATCCCCTGACACAAGATGTAGGGGCTCGGAACTGAAAGCTGTAGGGGGAAAAGGTCAGAAGAAGTGACATTAGCGTGACATCTATCTCTGCCTTTGTCCCGGTCAGTGCCCCCCGGCGAGTTGGCCTGTCTTGACCGAATAATCCACCGCCACCGCGTAGTTCGGATCGTCGTCGCTATCGACCATCAGCTGGCCTGCATTGGTCAAGAGCTCGTGGCAGTCCCGGCTGAGATGGCGCAGCTGCACCTTCTTGCCTACGTCCTCGTAGCGGGCGGCCACGGCCTCGATGGCTTGAAGCGCGGATTGGTCGGCAACGCGGCTGTCGGCGAAATCAATGACTACCAGCGAGGGGTCTTCTTCCGGTGTGAACAGTTCGTCAAACCCATCGGTGGACCCAAAGAACAGCGGGCCGTCGATGGCGTAGACCTTGGCACCCTCAGGCGTGGTATGCGTTTTGGCGTGGATGCGCTTGGCGTTTTGCCACGCATAGGCCAGCGCGGAGACGATGACGCCCACCACCACGGCTGTCGCGAGGTCGTACATCACCGTCGTGATGGTCACGAGGATGATGACGAAGGCGTCGGTGCGCGGGGCCTTGCGGATGATGTTGAAGCTGTTCCACGCGAAGGTGCCGATCACCACCATAAACATCACGCCCACCAAAGCAGCCAGCGGGATTTGTTCAATGATAGGCGCACCGATCATGATGAAGGCCAGAAGGAACAGCGCCGCCGCGATGCCCGCGATGCGGGTCCGCCCGCCCGAGTTCACGTTGATCATGGATTGCCCGATCATCGCACAACCGCCCATGCCGCCGAAAAAGCCGGTCACGGTATTGGCCACGCCTTGCGCCACACATTCCTGAGACGCGCCGCCGCGCTTGCCGGTGATCGCGCCCACAAGGTTCAGCGTCAGCAGACTTTCGATCAGACCAATGGCGGCAAGGATCACTGCATAGGGCAGGATGATCCAGAAGGTCTCGATCGTGAAGGGGGCCAGCAGGTCGCCGTAAATGCCCTGCGCCACGGAGGCATTGCCCGCAAAGCTGAACGGGTTATGGAACGTCGGGAAGCCGCCCGCGATCTCTGCCAGATCGCCGACGCGTGGCACCGGGATGTTGAAGAAGATCACCAGCAAAGCCACGATGCCGATGCCCGCCAGCGGCGCGGGGATGACTTTGGTGACCTTTGGGGTGGCCCAGATGATAGCCATGGTCAGCACGGTGAGCGCCAGCATCAAACTCAGCTCTGTGCCAGCAAGCCATTCGCCTGCGGCCATGCCATGCCCCCCGGAGCCATGCTCAGCCGTGCCAGGCTTCTGGAACTGGCTCAGCTGCGCGAGGAAAATAACGATGGCCAGCCCGTTCACGAAGCCCAGCATCACAGGGTGCGGGACCAGCCGGATGAATTTACCCCACCTCAGCAGCCCAACGGCAATCTGAATGATGCCCATAAGGATTACGGTGGCAAAGAGGTATTCTACTCCATGCTGCGCCACCAACGCGACCATCACGACGGCCAAAGCGCCGGTGGCGCCTGATATCATCCCCGGACGACCACCGATAACGGCTGTGATGAGCCCCACGATAAAGGCCGCATACAGCCCCACCAGCGGGTGCACACCTGCCACAAAGGCAAAGGCCACTGCTTCGGGCACCAGCGCCAGCGCGACGGTCAGCCCGGAAAGAATTTCGATGCGCCAACGACCCGCGCTGATATTGCCTTCGGGCACCAGTTGCAGGTCGTTCAAAAGCGAATTGTTGGCAAGGGCTGCCAGAAAGCTGCGGGTCACGCGGGCCTCTTTGTATAGGGATGTCTGTCTCGTTGCCCCGCCCATAACGGCCCAAGCCCCAAGATGCACGTCAAAATGTCCTGAATTGAGCGCCAGCCTGCGTGCGCAGCGTTTCCATTCCGTTAAGACTGCGTCACTATTGCCGCCGCAGGCAGTCCTCAGACAGGGTTAAGGGATATGACAGACAGGGTGATCGCCATTATCGGCGGATCAGGCATCTACGAGATTGACGGGTTGGAGACCCCAAACTGGCAGCAGGTGGAAACCCCGTGGGGTGCGCCGTCTGACCAGATTTTGACCGGCACGCTGGACGGCGTGAAAATGGCCTTTCTGCCGCGTCACGGGCGCGGCCATGTCCACAGCCCCTCGACCGTGCCCTACCGCGCCAACATTGACGCGCTGAAGCGTTTGGGGGCCACGGACGTTGTCTCCGTTTCGGCCTGCGGATCGTTTCGCGAACACATGGCGCCGGGCGACTTTGTCGTTGTGGATCAATTCATTGACCGCACCTTCGCGCGGGAGAAATCCTTCTTTGGCCAGGGCTGTGTGGCGCATGTTTCTGTGGCGCATCCCACATGCCCGCGCTTGGGCGCTGTCTGCCTTGAGGCGGGTCAGGCTGAGGGGATCACCATGCATGACGGCGGCACCTATCTGGCGATGGAAGGCCCGCAGTTCTCTACCTTGGCGGAAAGCAAGATGTACCGTGAAAGCTGGGGGGCGGATGTGATCGGCATGACCAATATGCCGGAAGCAAAGCTCGCGCGGGAAGCAGAGCTTTGCTACGCCTCGGTCGCCATGATCACCGATTATGACAGTTGGCATCCGGATCATGGCGAGGTGGATGTCACCCAGATCATCGCCACGCTGATGGGCAATGCAGGCAAGGCGCGCGGCATGGTGGCCCGGCTTCCTGCCTTGCTTGGTGCGAAGCGTGAACCCTGCCCGCATCACTGCGACACGGCGCTGGAGTTTGCGATGATCACGCAGCCTCCTGCCCGTGACCCGGCGGTGATGGCCAAGCTCGACGCGGTGGCAGGCCGCATTTTGGCAAAAGAGGCACAGGCATAATGGACAAGGTCAAAGATTACATCCGCACCATCCCCGACTTCCCGCATGAGGGGATCATGTTTCGCGACGTGACCACCCTGTTTCTGGATCCGCGCGGGTTTCGCATGGCGGTTGATCAGATGCTTGCCCCCTATGCGGGCCAGCGGTTCGATAAGGTGGCCGGGCTTGAGGCGCGCGGCTTCATTTTGGGTGGCGCTATCGCGCACCAGCTTTCGGTGGGCTTCGTCCCCATCCGCAAGAAGGGCAAGCTGCCCGGCAAAACCATCGAGCAGAGCTATACGCTGGAATATGGCGAGGCCACGATGGAGCTGCATGATGACAGCCTGCAATCGGGCGAGAAAGTGTTGCTGGTCGATGACCTTTTGGCCACGGGCGGCACGGCTGAGGCGGGTATCAAGCTGATCGAAAAGCTGGGGGCAGAGGTCATTGGATGTTCGTTCATTATCGACCTGCCGGCACTGGGTGGGCGCGAGAAGCTGGAGAGCCTCGGCATGGACGTCAAAGTGCTGTGCGAGTTCGAAGGGGATTAGGTTTGCGCCTCGTGTGGCGTTACTTCAGCAATGCGACCATCTCTGCATAGCCGCGTCGCTCGGCGTGCTCTAGCGGTGTGACGCCGTCCCGGTCGCCAATGCTTTTGTCTGCGCCCGCCTCGACCAGAATGCGCACCGTCTCGATATGATCCGCGCCACCGTCGCCCAACACCACGGCCTCGATCAGAGCGGTCCAGTCAAGGTTGTTGACGTGGTCCAAAGGCGCGCCGCTTGCAACCAGACGCGCAACGACCTGGTGGTGACCAAGATGGGCGGCG
The DNA here is from genome assembly GCA_947494645.1 of uncultured Litoreibacter sp. Lineage (GTDB taxonomy): Bacteria > Pseudomonadota > Alphaproteobacteria > Rhodobacterales > Rhodobacteraceae > Litoreibacter. The sequence goes on along the minus strand of CANLVO010000001.1, from coordinate 301,552 downwards.
GCAATCAGTGCAGTTCCATCATAGACGCTTGTGATCAGGTCGGGCTTGTTGCCCAGCTTGATGGCCAGCGACACCAACTCAGGATCATTCGCGACCGCCGCAATCGTCACAACATCATAGAGCCGGTTTTCCAGCGCGTTCATATCCACGCCGCCTTTGGCCAGCGCAGTGACAGCGTCGTCATGCGAGGCAAAGGCCGCAACATGCGCAGGGGTTCTGTCAGAGCCGTCCCGCGCATTGACATCAGCTCCCTCAGCAATCAGCCGGGTGATATCATCCGCCCGCCCCTCATGGGCGGCCAGATGCAGCCCGGTATATGACGCAATGTCAGAGGCCGATGGCGGCGTCTGCGCATGGGCGATTGCGCCAAAAAGAAGGGTAGCGGTGAAAATCAGCAAGCGAAGCATGTACAGGCCTTTCGGTTGGGCTGCTCCCAAGACTGGCACAGGCTTGATTGGGCACCCAATCAACTTTACGCGCGAATTATGGCACCCGGGTTCATGATGCCCGCCGGGTCCAGCCCCGCCTTGATTGCCCGCATCGCCGCCAGCTTTGCCGGGTCGCCGTAGCGCTCAAGATCGTCTGTTTTTAACCGCCCGATGCCATGTTCCGCCGAGATCGAGCCGCCCAGCGCGTGGGTCAGGTCATGCACGATGTCTTTGACCGCTGGCCGCTCCAATTCATAGTCGTTTCTGCTTTTTCCGCGGGTTGGGAACACATTGTAGTGCAGGTTACCGTCGCCGACATGGCCAAAGCAGTTGATCCTGAACTCGGCCAGTTGGCCAAGCTCCTTTGCCCCACGCATGATAAACTCCGGGATGCGGGTGATCGGGACAGAGATATCGTGGCTCGACACGGAGCCTATCCGCCTGTTGGCCTCGGGGATGCTTTCACGGATCGACCAGAAGGCAAGGCGCTGCTCCAACGAGGTGGCAATGACACCATCGCTGACCAGCTTGCGGGCGAAGGCCTCGGCAAACAGCACCTCTAGCGCCTCTTCCGGCACGGTGCCTGCGAAACAACCCAAATCGATCAGCACCATCCATTCGGGTGGCTCGGCGAAGGGCGCTTTGACCTCGGGGCCGACTTCGGCCAGAAACTCCAGCCCTTGGCGGTGGATCAGCTCGAAGGCGGAGACCTGACCCCCCAATTGCTCCCCTGCCAAGGCCAGCAGATCGAGCGCGGCCTGTGGATTGGGTACGGCCATCAGTGCCGCACCGACGGCTTGCGGGCGGGGGAACAGCTTCAGGCTGGCCGCAGTGATGATGCCCAGCGTGCCCTCCGCCCCGATCAACAGGTGGCGCAGGTCGTAGCCGGTGTTGTTCTTGCGCAAGGGCGTTAGCCCGTTCCAGATGGAGCCATCGGGCAGCACCGCTTCCAGCCCCAGACACAGGTCACGCGTGTTGCCGTAGCGCAGGACGTTCACGCCGCCCGCATTGGTCGCCAGATTGCCGCCGATCCGGGCAGAGCCTTGGCTGGCCAGTGTCAGCGGGAACAGCCGTCCTGCCCCCTCTGCCGCGTCCTGCACATTTTGCAGAACCGCGCCCGCTTCGCAGACAAGCACGTTTTCCACCGGATCAATGGCGCGGATGGCGGTCATGCGCTCCAGTGACACGATTACTGGCGCAGGCACATTTTCGGCGATCTGTCCGCCGACCAGCCCTGTGCCGCCGCCATAGGGGATTACGCCTACATGCGCATCGCGGCAGGCGGTCACAATGGCAGAGACCTCTTGTGCGGACCCCGGCGCAAGAAGCAGCCCCGCCGTGCCTGAATACCGCCCGCGGGGTTCTTCCAGATAGGCAGGTGTGACCTCCTTGAAAGCGGCAGCTGGCAGGGTCTTGGAGAGGTGATCGCGCAGGGCGTCAGAGACGGGATTTAACATGCGCCCAATTAGAAGGCAGCGGCGCGAAATTGCAATTCGCTAATCGGGTTTGGTCACTCCACCGGCGGGTTATAATAGGCCGGGTTCAGCACCATGATCGTCGGGCGGCCGGGCAACGTGTCCAGCGACAGCTCGACAAAACTGGTGTCGGGCTCGACGATATCAAAGGTGCCCCGCATGCCGTCGAGAAAAACGTTCAACGAACTGCGCCCGAACCAATGCATCGGGATCACCACAGAGGACCGCAGCCGGGTCAGCACTTTCATCATCGTGGGCGTGTCCAGCGACAGCCCGCCATCGACAGCCGCCATCACCACGTCGAGCCTGCCAATGGCTGCGTATTGCGCGGGGTCCGGTTCGTGATGCAGATGCCCAAGATGGCCGACGCAAAGCCCTGCGACCTCGAATATGAAGATGGAGTTGCCATCCACCTCAACGGGCCCGCCAAAGCGCGAACGGATATCCGTTGAAACGTTACGCACCAGCATTTCGCCAAGGTCCAGACTGTGCTCCCGTTGCCAACCTTCCAAAACATGCGGGATGGCCGGGTCAGGCACAGAGGTCCAGTGACTGCCATGCGCGTGGTTCATCGTGACCACGTCCGGGATCAGGTCGACCCCGCCGATAAAGCCCACGTAATCTGTCACCGCGCTGAGCCCGCGCGCGGTTTGCAGCAGGAACATCGCATGATCGATATAGGTCAGCCGGATCGTGTCAGCGGCAACCGGGTTCTGCCAATTTGCCTTGTGCAGGTAGGTGACGCCCGGCGTCGAGTCGGCCAAAGCGAGGCAATGCGAGGGCTGTCGGTCTTGGCCCGAGGCAATCCCAGGCAGACACAGAAGCAGGCAGAACATGATGATGCGCATGCGCCAAGGCTAGCGCGAGCGGCGCGATATTTCAAAATCACATTTGCAAATCGCCTGCCGCCACGAGTGATTTGCCTAGAAAATAGGCTCAGCCCACATCCGTGCGGCCACGGCGGTCGCCGCGCAGGTTGGCGTAAAGCACATGGTTGCGCCAGCGCCCGCCGATCTGCAGATAGCTTTGCGCAACACCCTCATATTTGAACCCGGCTTTCTCCAGCACCCCGCGCGAGGCGGCGTTTTCTGGCAGGCAGGCGGCTTCTACCCGGCTAAGATCCAACGTGGTGAAAGCGTAATGCACCAGCCCGCCAATCGCCTCCCGCATATAGCCTTGGCGTGCGTAGCGCTGCCCGATCCAGTATCCCAACGTGCCCGCCTGCGCAGGCCCACGCCGGATATTGTCGAGGGTGATCGCGCCCAACAGCGCGTCATCTTCGCGGCGCACCATGAAGACAGGCGCAGCCGAGCCAGTGTTGACCGAGCGCTGCGCCCAGTAGACGCGATTGGTAAAGCTTTTGCGGGTCAGGTGATCCGAGGCCCAAGCGGGCTCCCATGGGGTCAGAAACTCCGAGCTTTCCGCCCGCAAAGCAGCCCAGCGCCGGAAATCGCCATGTTGCGGCAGCCGCAGCACCATGCGCTCGGTGACAATGCGAAGCTTTTTGCGACCCGGCAGCATGGGGGTCAGGCCGCCAGCATGGTCTGGATATCGTCCAGCGTTGGGGCCGTCGTGACCGGGCCATAAAGTGCCATCGCAGCCGCGCCGCTTGTGGCCAGTTGTTCAGCGAAGGCGCGCACTTGGGGTGCGTCCACCGCGTCGATCTTGGCCACGGTTTCCGACAGGTCCGGCACGCGGCCCCAGATGCCAATGAGCCGCGCCAAACGTTCCGCCCGACTGGACGGGCTTTCCAGCCCCATCAACAGCCCCGCTTTCATCTGAGCGCGGGCGCGAGCAACCTCGGCGTCGCTGATGTCACCTGCCGCGCGTTTCAGCTCGTCCACGGTCAGGCCCGCGAGCCCCTTGATGTCATCGCCCGAGGTGCCTGCATAGACGGTCATCAACCCCGTGTCGGAATAGCTGCCGATCTGCGCAAAGATTGAATAGCACAGCCCACGCTTTTCCCGCGCCTCTTGGAACAGCCGCGAGGACATGCCGCCGCCGAAGGCAGAGGCGAAGATTTGCGCGGTGTAGAAGGCGTCGTCGCGGTAGCCGGGGGCCTCAAGCGCGAGGGTGAAATGCGCCTGCTCCAGCGATTTGATCTCGCGCCGCTCGCCTGAGACGAACCGCGCGGGCTCCGCCACCAGCGCGGGGCGGGCAGGCATGTCGCCAAAGAGGTCTTCGGCCATGCGTACGATCTGGTCGTGATCCACAGCCCCGGCAGCTGAGAGAACCAGCTGCCCCGGCCCGTAATGCTCCGTCACAAAGCCTGCCAGATCGGCCTGAGTGAAAGAAGAGACGCGCTCGGACGGGCCCAGAATGGTGCGGCCCATGGGCTGGCCCGGATAGGCCGCCTCTTGCAGCCAGTCGAAGACCACATCGTCAGGCGTATCAAGCGATTGGCCAATTTCCTGCAGGATCACGCCGCGCTCCACCTCGATCTCGGCCAGATCGAAGATCGGGTTGCGGACAATGTCGGCAATCACGTCGAGCCCAAGCGCCACATCTTCTTTGAGCACCCGCGCGTAATAGGCGGTGACCTCGCGCGACGTGTAGGCGTTGATGTAGCCGCCTACATCCTCGATCTCTTCGGCGATTTGCAATGCGCTGCGGCGCTTGGTTCCCTTGAAGGCCATGTGCTCCAGAAAATGCGCGATGCCATTTTGCTGCTCGCGCTCATGCCGTCCACCGGCATTGACCCAGATACCGATGGAGGCGCTTTCCAACCCCGGCATATGCTCGGTGACGACGCGAAACCCGTTGGGCAGCGTGTGCAGACGCGGGCCGGTCATGTCGAGATCCTGTCGCGGATGATGGCTTGGATCGCCGCCAGATCGCCTTTGACATGGGTGATGGTCTCGTCGCGCTCATACAGATCCGCCATCCGCGCAGGGAGCGGCGGGTGGATGCCGGAGGCCTCTTCGACCGCGGCCGGGAACTTTGCGGGATGTGCGGTGGCCAGCGTGATCATTGGGGTAGCGCCCAGATGGTCGCCTGCGACATGCACGCCGACGGCGGAATGCGGGCAAAGCAACTCGCCCATGGTGGCCTGCGCGGTCTTGATCATCGCAGAGGTCTCCGCCTCGCTGACCCGGCCAGAGGCGTAGGTTTCCTGCAACGCCTCATAGGCCCCTTGGCTGACTTTGAAAGAGCCTGTTTTCTTCAGGCTGTCCATCTGATCAGCGACCGCCTTGCCGTCCTGATCATATGCGTAGAACAGGGCCCGCTCGAAGTTCGAACTCACCTGAATATCCATCGACGGGCTGATCGACGGCTTCACGCCATCGGTGGTGTAGCTGCCGGTCTCTAGCGTCCGGTGGAGGATGTCGTTCTGGTTGGTGGCGATCACCAGTTTCTCGACGGCCAAGCCCATTTGCTTGGCGATATAGCCCGCGAAAATGTCGCCGAAATTGCCGGTGGGCACGGTGAAGGACACTTTGCGGTCCGGCGCGCCAAGGGACACGGCGGAGGTGAAGTAATAGACCACCTGTGCCAGCACACGGGCAAAATTGATGGAGTTCACCCCGGCCAGCCGTACCCCGTCGCGGAACTCAAAATCGTTGAACATGTCCTTGAGCGCGCCTTGGCAGGTGTCGAAATCCCCCTCGACGGCCAGCGCGTGGACATTGGACGCCTTCGAAGTCGTCATCTGACGACGCTGCACCTCTGAGACCCGGCCATCGGGATACATGATGAACACGTCCACCGCATCGAGGCCCTTGAAGGCCTCAATCGCCGCTGAGCCTGTGTCGCCAGAAGTTGCGCCCACGATGGTGACCCGCTCGCCGGAGCGTGACAGCGCCGCCTGAAAAAGTTGGCCGATAAGCTGCATGGCGAAGTCTTTGAAGGCCAGCGTGGGGCCATGGAACAGCTCCAGCAGGAAGTGGTTGTCGCCAAGTTGCACCAGCGGGGCCCGCGCATCGTGCCCGAAGCCCGCGTAGGCGCGGGCAATGATCGCGCGGAACTCGTCATCGGTGAACGTGTCGCCAATGAAAGGGCGCATGACGGTGAAAGCCACGTCCTCGTAGCTCTGGCCACGCATGGCCGTGATCGCGGCGTGGTCCAGCGTCGGGATGGTCTCAGGCAGATACAAGCCGCCATCGCGGGCGAGCCCGGTGAGCATGGCCTGCTCGAAACTCAGAACAGGGGCGTTGCCACGGGTCGAAATGTAGCGCATGGAGTCTCGCGTCCTTTAAACAGTCCGCTGCCTGATACGCCAAAGCAGATAGCCTGTCATCCCCGCCCAAGCGGCGGCGAGTAGAAACCATGTGATCGCGTATTGCAGATGGTCATTGCGGATATTGGCGGTGGCAATCGGCAAAGCGGTGAGGCGGGGGTCAGCCGGGTCAGCGGCGGAGGCCACCACCATGAGAGCCCGCGTGTTCAGCTGGGTCGACATCGTCTCCACATTGCGGGCAAACCAGATGTTGCCGTCCAGGTCGGGTTCGGGCGTGCTGCTGTTCTGGTCGTCGGGCCAGAGCAGCGTACCGGTCAGCTGCATGAATTTAGTGCTTGGGGCGGCGTCCTTTGCGTCCAGCGGCAGGAGGCCCAGATCAACCAGAATGGGTTGGCCGCTCTCTAGCAGGAACTTGGAGATCACCCGGTAGCCCGTGCCTGCACCTGTGCCGGAAGCAAGTACATGTAGCTCCTCGCCAGTGGGGGTGCCTGCCAGTGTGACGCGTTTATACTCGTCCTCGGCCTCGCTGGCTGCGAGGGGCACGGGTGTGGGGTCGGCAGCAAGCCGGGCCTCGATCTCTGCCAGAATGCCCTCTTTCCATGCCAGCCGTTGCACCTGCCACGTGCCCAGAGACAGCAGGATCGCGCAGCCGATCAGGCCGAACAGAAGCGGGATGATCATGCGTTTGGTCATCGGAGACGCAACGTCCTCAACTCAAAAGCGCGAGGGGGTGAGCCCTCGCGCCTGAATTCTTGGTTATGCCAGCCAGCGCTTAGCCGCCCCACACGTAGACGGCGGCGAAGAGGAACAGCCAGACCACGTCCACGAAGTGCCAGTACCAGGCGGCGGCCTCGAAACCCACGTGCTTTTCCTGTGTGAAGTGACCCGCGCGGGCGCGCAGGTAGCACACGAACAAGAAGATCGTGCCGATCACAACGTGGAAGCCGTGGAAGCCTGTCGCCATGAAGAAGTTGGCCCCGTAGATGTTGCCGGAGAAGCCGAAGGCTGCGTGGCTGTACTCATACGCCTGGAAGGCAGTGAAGATCAGGCCCAGCAGGACCGCGATGATCAGGCCGTTCTTAAGGTCCTTGCGGTTGTTCTCATGCGCCAGAGCATGGTGCGCCCATGTGGCCGCAGCGCCGGAGCAGAGCAGGATCAGCGTGTTGATCAGCGGCAGGTGCCAAGGGTCGAACGTCTCGATCCCCGCGGGGGGCCAGACGCCGTCCACCATGGGGCTGTTTTCGCTCATCGGGTACATGGCGTGTTTGAAGAAGGACCAGAACCACGCAACGAAGAACATGACTTCCGACATGATGAAGAAGATGAAGCCGTATCGCAGGCCGATGCGGACAACCGGCGTGTGATCGCCCACTTGGCTTTCCTCGACCACGTCGGACCACCAGGAGAACATCACGTAAAGCACCAGCGCCAGGCCGATCAGACCCATCCATGGGCCGCCATCATGCATCCAGACGACCGCGCCCGAGAGCATGATCATCGCGCCCAACGCCCCGAGGAACGGGTTAATCGATGGGGGCAGAATGTGATAATCGTGGTTTTTGACGTGTGCCATGGTTGTCCCTCAGATTGGACCTTAGTTGGTCTCGATGTTTTCGGCGGTTCCGGCCTCAATGTCCAGCGCAGCCTGTGTTTCTTCCAGCGGAATTTCGTAGAATGTGTAGCTCAGCGTGATGACGTCTACGTATTTGCCGTCACGGTCCTCGACGATCTCCGGGTCGACATAGAATGTCACCGGCATCTGCACCCGTTCGCCCGGCTGCAGAACCTGCTCTTCGAAGCAGAAGCAGTCGATCTTGGTGAAGAAGCCGCCCACGGTGAACGGAAAGACGTTGTAGCTGGCAGAGCCCGCAATGGGGCGGTCGGTGGGGTTGTAGGCCTCGTAGAAGGCCAAGCCGGTCTCCCCGATGCGCACTTCCATCTCGCGCTGCATGGGCTTGAATTCCCACGCCATCTCAGAGGTCAGGGAGCCGTCAAAGCGGACCTTGATGGTTTGCTCCAGAATGGTGTCGGAGCCCACATCCGCCTCCAACGTCGTACCGCCATAGCCCGTGACCCGGCAGAACCAATCATACAGCGGTACGGAGGCGAAGCTGAGGCTGACCATGGTAAACACCATGCCACAGAGATAGACCATCGTGCGCCGTTTAGGGTCGAGATTGCGCAGCATCAGTTGCTCTCCCCCTGTTGGGTGGGGACCAGCTCGGGGCGGACCACGTGGTCAAAGCCCTGGTTAAGACCGCCGCGGGTGATCTTCACATAGGTCAGCCCGAAAATGATGAAGACGAAGCAGGCCAGCGTCAGCCCCACGCCCAGATTGCGGGAGAACCGTCTTGTGTGCAGCTCATGCTCTACGCGCGGAGCGGCCATGCTACCAGGCCCCCATGCCAAAGCCCTGCACCCAGATCGCCTGCGCGAGCAGCGCACCGAAAGAGCCAAACAGGTAGGTGAGCGAGAAGCGGAAGTACTTTTTCTCCGCCTTGTAGGTGTCCGCCTCCGCGGCATCTTCGTCGCGGTGCCAAAGCTGCCACGCGCCAAAGACGAACTTGGCGTTCAGGTAAAGCGCGGCCACAAGGTAAATCCAGCCCCCGATAGAGGTGAAGGCGGCGGCCACCGCCAGCGGGGCCAGCAATGCGGCGTAGACGAAGATATGGGTGCGCGTGACGCGGCGGCCATGCGTTACGGTCAGCATCGGCACACCGGCTTTCGAGTAATCCTCGTTCATGAACAGCGCCAGCGCCCAGAAATGCGGCGGCGTCCACATGAAGATGATCGCGAACATCAGCACCGATTCAACGGAGACACCGCCCGTGGCTACGGCCCAGCCGATCATGGGAGGGAAGGCCCCGGCCGCGCCGCCAATAACGATGTTCTGCGGGGTCCAGCGTTTCAGCCACATCGTGTAGATGACGGCATAAAAGAAGATGGTGAAGGCCAGAATGCCTGCCGCAACCCAGTTGGCGGCCAGCCCCAGCATCACCACGGCGATGAAGGACAGCCACAACCCGATTGTCAGCGCCTCACCCTTGGTGACCTTGCCCGCAGGGACGGGGCGTTTGGAGGTGCGCTTCATGATCGCGTCGATGTCGTGGTCGTACCACATGTTCAACGCGCCAGAGGCACCACCACCCAAAGCGATGAACAGGATCGCAACCAACGCCACAAACGGGTGGACATAGACCGGAGCCACAAAGACGCCCACGGCGGCGGTGAACACCACCAGAGACATCACACGGGGTTTCAGCAGCGCGACGTAATCGCCGAACTGTGCCTCATCCTCGAAGCTGCCTATCTGTTGGGTTGCGTCTGTCATGTCTGTGTAGGGCGGAGGTTACCCCCGCAGCTCCCGTCTTACTTGGATGCGACCTGAATGGACGGCGCGATCGGGGCGATGCCCGCATATTCCTCGCGCGCGCCCTCAAGCCAAGCGGCATAGGCCTCTTCCGAGACAACTTTCACTGTGATCGGCATATAGGCGTGGGCCTGGCCGCAGAGCTCGGAGCATTGGCCGAAATAAATGCCCTCTTGCTCAGGCGTGAACCAAAGCTGCGCCAGACGACCGGGAACACCATCCTGTTTCACACCGAAGGAAGGGATCGTCCAGGAATGGATCACATCTGCCGCAGTGATCTGCATCACAACGGTCTTGCCGACGGGGATCACAACGGCTGTGTCGGTGGCCAGCAGGAATTCCTCGTCGGAATAGCCCGCCTCCTGTAACTCAGCTGAGACATCCGCGGTCAGGCGGTTTTCGCCAGCGCCAATCATGAAGCTGTCAAAGCCAAAGCCTTCGTCCACGTACTCGTAGCCCCAGTACCACTGGTAGCCCGTCGCCTTGATGATGATGTCGCCCTCAGGGATGCGTTGCTGCTTGAACAGCACAGGGATGGAGAACGCGCCGATGACCACCAGAATGATGATCGGGATGATCGTCCACGCCACCTCGATGGTGGAGTTGTGGGTGAAAGTCTTGGGCGTCGGGTTGCGCTTCGCGGCAAAGGCGAAGGCCGCGTAAATCAGCAGCGCAGTCACAAACAGGGTGATGATCGTGATGATGATGAAGACGAAATTGTCCAGCCAATGGATGTCGCGCGCCAGCTCCGTCACGGCGGGCTGGAAGGCAATGCCTTCGGGCTTGGGTTTGCCGATGATCTCCAGATCGCCCAGCGCGTTGTCGATATTGGACTGCGCCCAAGCTGCACCTGTCATGGAAAGAGCGGCAAAAGCCCCGAAAATCGTCGTAAGTCGCATAGTGTTTTCCCTGCTATTCAGAGGCGCGCCGCTCGTGGCACGGAATCCCCCGTTGCGTCTGCCGCTGTCAAAACCATATTAGAGGCTGCGGGGCAAGGCTCTGCCGCGCTTACGTGCTACCTTGCCGCAGGCGAATGCTGCCATTTTTAGAAGGATACACCGGATGACCGCGAAAATACCTCAAAAAATGGACGCGTTCAGCCCGTTCGAGACCATGTTGGATCGCGACCGCGCCTTGCAAATCTTGCGCGGTGCCACGGACGGGGCGGATGACGGCGAGCTGTTTATCGAGCGCAAACGCGCGGAGATGTTCGCCTTTGACGATGGCCGCCTGAAAACCGCCAGCTACGACGCCTCCGAAGGGTTTGGGCTGCGCGCGGTAAAGGGCGAGACGGCGGGTTACGCCCACGCCACCGAAATATCTGAGGCCGCCTTGCTGCGCGCGTCTGAGACCGCGCGGTTGGCCGTGGGCGCCGGCGGTGCCACGCTGGCCGCCGGGCCACAGGCGACCAACCGCAAGCTTTACACCGATGAAAACCCAATGGATGGGGCCAGCTTCCCCGCCAAGGTCGACGTGCTGAAAGAGATCGACGATTTCGCCCGCGGCCTTGACGCGCGTGTGGTGCAGGTCTCCGCTTCGATGGCTGCGTCGCATCAACAGGTGGCTATTTTGCGGCCCGACGGCACGCTGGTCCAAGATGATCGCCCGATGACGCGCATCAATGTCTCGGTCATCGCCGAAAAGGACGGACGCCGCGAAGGCGGCACGGCGGGTGGCGGCGGGCGGGACTTGTTGCTACCCCTGATGGCGCGCTCTTATTGGGAGCCGCTGGTGCGGGAGGCGTTGCGCATCGCCTTGGTGAACCTCGACTCCGTCCCTGCCCCCGCGGGCGTCATGGACGTGGTGCTTGGCCCCGGCTGGCCCGGCATTTTGCTGCATGAGGCCATCGGCCATGGGCTGGAAGGCGATTTCAACCGCAAGAAGACCTCTGCTTTCGCGGGGCTGATGGGGCAGCAGATTGCGGCCAAGGGCGTCACGGTGCTCGATGACGGCACCATCCCCGACCGGCGCGGCTCGATCACCGTGGATGACGAGGGCACACCCTCAGGCAAGAACACCCTGATCGAGGATGGGGTTTTGGTCGGCTATATGCAGGACCGCCAGAACGCCCGCCTGATGGGGGTCACGCCCACCGGGAACGGACGCCGTGAAAGCTATGCGCATGCGCCGATGCCGCGCATGACCAACACCTATATGCTGGGCGGCGATGCGGAGCCCGAGGCCATTGTGAAGGACCTCAAGGACGGCATTTACGCCGTGGGCTTTGGCGGCGGGCAGGTCGATATCACCAATGGCAAGTTTGTCTTCAGCTGTACGGAGGCCTACCGGGTTCGAAATGGCAAAGTCGGCGAGGCCTTGGGTGGTGCCACACTGATCGGCGACGGGGCGACCGCGCTGAAACACATTCAGGCCATCGGCAACGATATGGCGCTTGATCCGGGCATGGGCAATTGCGGCAAGCAGGGCCAGTGGGTGCCGGTGGGCGTTGGCCAGCCGACCCTGAAGATTGGCAGCCTGACCGTGGGCGGCTCTCAGACATGAGCGACTATGCGCTGCGCCCCGCCACCGAAGACGACTTCGCGCCCCTCACCATGCTTTGGGCGGAAGGCTGGGACGCTGGCCATGCCAAGATCGCCCCAAAAGAGTTGATCCGACTGCGCACCGCCGACAGCTTTCATTTGCGGCTGCGTAACTTTGGTGACGACCTGCTTGTTATAGGGGAACGTGGGGATCCCTTGGGTTTTGTGGCGTTGAAACCAGACCAGATCGACCAGTTCTATGTCCGACAAGATCAGGCGGGCTCTGGGCTTGCGGCAAAGCTGATGGTGTTGGTGGAGGCTGAACTGGCCGCGCGCGGCACCAAAGAGGCCAAGCTGGAATGCCTCGCCGATAACGACCGCGCCTGCGCCTTCTACCGCAAAATGGGCTGGCAGCCGCGCGGCATGGAGGAGATCACCGTCGACACGTCAAAAGGGCCTTTCGTGCTCCCCGCGATGATCTTCGGCAAAACACTCGGCTAACTGGCACGGGAATCGGCCGGACGATTCGCCTCGAATATGGCGGCGGTTTGTCCGCTCGGACGCATCCGCAATCTTCTGTCACAATTGCCTCACCATTTATGGGGAAGACGAAATGGAGAGGTTAACAGAACCTGTTAACCATTTCAGATATTTATTGTTATAAAACAGTATGTTGTGATATTTTTCTGATGTAAATTTTGTGGGTAATGTTCCGTTAAGACCTGGGCTCCAATCATGATCCCACTGATCAGACGGAGCATACAGATGGCCAGCGACCTGCTGTCTACCCCACCCCCCCTCGCACCCCCCAAGACATGGGACGCGACGGTCACCTGGCTCCGTCTGATCAGATCCCGCCGCGTTGGGCCTGCGACCTTCTTTCGGCTTCTGTCGGAACATGGAAACGTCGAAGCGGCCCTTGAGGCCTTGCCGCACATCGCCGCAAGCGCGGGTGTCTCTAAATACACCCCTTTTGCCAGAGCAGCTGCGGAGGCTGAACTGAAAGCTGGCAAACGCATTGGCGCTGTACCTTTATGTTTCGGTGCACCCGACTACCCCGCAGCGCTGAGCGATATCCCTGACCCGCCCCCGTTTCTTTGGGCACTGGGCGACACGTCTTTGACGCAGCGCCCCGCCATCGGCCTTGTAGGTGCCCGCAACGCCTCATCGCTTGGCACCCGGATGGCAAGCAAATTGGCGTCTGAGCTATCCGCCCAAGGCTTTGCCGTCGTCTCTGGTCTGGCGCGCGGCGTTGATGCGGCGGCCCATCTTGCGGCGGTTCAGGGCGGCACGATCGCAGTACAGGCTGGCGGTATTGATGTGGTCTACCCGCGTGAAAATGCGGTCTTGCATGACCAGATCGCGGCTCAAGGGCTGCGCCTGTCTGAGCAGCCCATCGGGCTGCAACCCATGGCCCGCCATTTCCCACGTCGCAACAGGATCATCTCCGGCCTTGTGCGCGCCGTGGTGGTGGTAGAGGCCGCCGCCAAGTCAGGCTCGCTCATCACCGCCCGCGAGGCATTGGATCAAGGCCGCGACGTGTTGGCCGTGCCGGGGCACCCCTTTGATGCAAGGTCGTCGGGCTGCAACATGCTAATCCGCGATGGCGCCACCCTCGTGCGCGGCATCGAAGACATCGCTGAGGCCTTGGCCAAACCAACCCCATCGAAGCGACAAAAATCCGTGCCGCCTCAATCCAAAAGGACAAAACCTGTACATCAGGACGGCCCGGCGCATGCGCAGATACTAGGGCTACTTGGCCCCTCCCCTCTGGCGGAAGATCAGCTCATCCGCGATCTCAAGATCGACCCCGATCTGGTCACACCTCAACTGATGGCGCTGGAGATGGAAGGCAAGATCACCCGCACCGCAGGCGGTCTGGTGGCGTTGGCGCATTAACGCAGAGACCACGCGACACCGCCCAACACCAAAGCGCTGGCGAGAACGAAACTGAGCGTGACGGCCTCGCCGAGAAAAATCATCCCGCCTACCAGCGCGATCACCGGGACGGTTAGCTGAGCGATACCCGCGATGCTGGCCTCAAGCTGCGGCAGCAAACGGTACCATAGCGCATATCCAAGGGCCGAGGTCACCACGCCTGAAATCACCGCGTAAACCGCCCCGGACGCGCTGATCTGATGCGCGGCGGGCAGAAGCAGCAGACAAAGCGCCATCGCAACGGTCGCAATGATGAAGTTCCCGGCCGTGGCGGCCAAGGCATCCGTCTCCGTGCGGCCAACGAGGGTGTAGACGCCCCATCCTATGGCAGCAGCGCCCATCAGAAGCGCGCCGCCGAAATCAGGGGCCTCAGCGCCGGGCAGCAACAGGTAAGCCAACCCGATCATGGCAAGGCCCGCACCCTGCCATCGCGCCCGGGGCAATGGCTCGCCCCGCATCATGACGACGACGAAAATGGTGATCTGAACGCCGCCAAACAGGATCAACGCGCCAACGCCCGTATCCAGCGTCAAATAGGCCAGCGAGAAGCCGATCATGTAAACCGCCAGCGCCCCTGCCCCGACGGCCCGGCTGCGCCCCCAAAGCGACAATGTTCTACGCGAGGCCAGTACCAGCACTGTCAGCGCCACCGCGCCCGACGCTAACCGCAAGGCAGCGAAGCTGACCGGGTCGGTCATGCCATCTGCCACGCCAAGACGATTGAGCACAGAATTGGCGGCAAAGGCCACCATGGTCAGGGCGACGAGCAGAGCAAGTTTCATGCGCCAACTCCTTGCCTGCCCCGCCCAGCGGCGCAACCGAAAAGACCTGTGGCTGGCACAATCGTGAGGTTGCCTAGCGCGTCAGCCAAGCGCCTCGAACGGTTTTGGGTAGATCAACGTCTCCGTTGGTACAGTCATCCCCGGGGCCGCCAGCAGGGTGTTTTGGGTGCCATATGGCGTGTTCAACCGGGCGGCCCGGGTCGCCAGAAAGCCGCAGCGACGGTAGAACTTGCCGTCCCCCACCACGACCATCGGGCGTTGCAGCGTGTTCACGCATTCCTCGACGATAGCCTGAACCATAAACTGACCCCGTCCGCCCCCCTGCCATGCCGGATGCACCGCCACGGGCGCGAGACACAGCCACCCTTCTGGCGCCGCAAAGCGGGACACGGCCAGATAACCCGCCGCTGCCTCACCCCAAGGCATGATCACCTCGCGAAACAACGCTTTCTCGTCACGCAACGCGCGCACCAGCTTTGCCTCTTCCACACCCCCAAACGCCTCAGACAGCAAGGTGTCGATGGCGTCATGATCCGAGGCCCGGACGTCGCGTGTAAAACTGGGGTCCATGAAAAAAATTGGCTCGCAGCGGAAGAGGTCTGAGCGGACACTAACCCAAAACGCGCGGCCTGCCTATCGACGCCATATCACAAAAAAGAACGGCCCCCCGAAGGGAGCCGCTCATGTCTTTCAGCAGTTTGGCAAGCAAACGCGTCTGCCGCCCGTTGTCGGGAGGCAAAGGCGGTTTACATCATGCCGCCCATACCGCCCATGCCGCCCATGTCAGGCATGCCGCCAGCGGCTGCGCCTTCTTTGGCTGGCTTGTCGGCAACCATGGCTTCCGTCGTGATCAGCAGACCCGCGATGGAGGCCGCGTCTTGCAATGCTGTACGCACCACTTTGGCCGGGTCGATCACACCGAATTTGAACATGTCGCCATATTCCTCGGTCTGCGCGTTGAAGCCGAAGGAGGCATCGTCGCTCTCGCGGATTTTGCCAGCCACGACCGAGCCGTCCACACCGGAGTTCTCAGCGATCTGACGCAGAGGTGCTTCCAGCGCTTTGCGCACGATGGCGATACCAATGTCCTGGTCAGAGTTTGCGCCGGACAGGTCAGCCAATTTCTTGGTGGCCTGAACCAGAGCAACGCCGCCGCCCACAACGATACCTTCCTGTACGGCCGCACGGGTCGCGTTCAGGGCGTCGTCAACGCGGTCTTTGCGCTCTTTGACTTCCACTTCGGTCATGCCGCCGACGCGGATCACAGCAACACCGCCTGCCAGTTTGGCAACACGCTCTTGCAGCTTCTCACGGTCGTAGTCAGATGTGGTTTCTTCGATTTGCTGACGGATTTGAGCCACGCGTGCCTCGATTTCCGCTTTCGCACCCGCACCGTCGACGATGGTGGTTTCGTCCTTGGTGATCTGAACCTTCTTGGCGGTGCCAAGCATGTCCATGGTGACAGATTCCAGCTTCATGCCGAGGTCTTCAGAGATCACCTGACCACCGGTCAGGATCGCGATGTCTTGCAGCATGGCTTTGCGGCGATCGCCGAAACCAGGTGCTTTGACAGCTGCGATTTTCAGACCGCCGCGCAGTTTGTTCACAACCAGAGTTGCCAGCGCTTCGCCTTCAACATCTTCAGCGATGATCATCAGTGGCTTGCCGGACTGAATGACAGCTTCCAACAGCGGAACCATTGGCTGCAGGGAAGACAGTTTCTTCTCGTGCAACAGGATCAGCGCGTCGTCCAGCTCGGTTGTCATCTTGTCCGGGTTGGTCACGAAGTATGGCGACAGGTAGCCGCGGTCGAACTGCATGCCCTCGACAACATCGGTTTCTGTTTCCAGACCTTTGTTTTCTTCAACGGTGATGACGCCTTCATTGCCGACCTTCTGCATCGCACCAGCGATTTGGGAGCCGATTTCAGCTTCGCCATTGGCAGAGATGGTGCCGACCTGAGCAACTTCGTCGCTGTCATTCACAGGGCGAGCCGCCGCTTTGATGGCTTCCACAACGGTAGAGGTCGCCATGTCGATGCCGCGCTTGAGATCCATCGGGTTCATGCCAGCGGCGACCGATTTCATGCCTTCGCGCACGATGGCTTGGGCCAGAACTGTCGCGGTTGTCGTGCCGTCGCCGGCTTCGTCATTGGTACGCGAGGCCACTTCTTTGACCATTTGCGCGCCCATGTTTTCGAACTTGTCTTCCAGCTCGATTTCCTTGGCCACGGACACACCGTCTTTGGTGATGCGCGGGGCGCCGAAGGATTTGTCCAGAACCACGTTGCGGCCTTTCGGGCCCAAGGTGACTTTGACAGCATTTGCCAGGATGTTGACGCCGTTCAGCATCTTGTTCCGGGCGTCTGTGTCGAATTTGACGTCTTTAGCAGCCATTTTCATGTGCTCCTTAGAATTTCAGTATTTCGGTGGGAAAACGCGCTTAGGACAGGATGCCCAGAACGTCGCTCTCTTTCATGATCAGCAGCTCTTTGCCGTCAACGGTGACTTCTGTGCCGGACCATTTGCCGAACAGGATTTTGTCGCCTTCTTTGACGGCCATCGGGATCAATTCGCCCGAGTCTTTGCGTGCGCCTTCACCAGCAGCAACGATAACGCCCTCTGCAGGCTTCTCTTTTGCGCTTTCAGGAATGATCAGACCACCGGCGGTCTTTTCGTCGCTCTCTACACGTTCTACGAGGACGCGGTCGTGAAGCGGTTTCAATGCCATCTTTGTAGCTCCCAGCTCAAAGTTAGTTCCACTTGGCCCCCATCTGGGGCCGTTAGCACTCACCTATGTCGAGTGCTAACGCGCCGTAGCTAAGGAGCAAGCGGGGCTGAGTCAACAGGCACGCTCAGGAATTTTCGCTGAAGATCCGGCCTTACATGTTCGGGAAGTAATCCTCGCACCCACCCTCACGGTAGACATCCGCCGTGCAGCAATGCAGCCCTCCGCCAAAGGCATAGGCGTCGCGCAGCTCGACCTCGACCACGTTCATACCCAGCTTGTCCATCTGCTCAGCCTGATAGACCTCGGATTTCTCAACGCAGACGGTTTTGGGGTCCAGCACCAGGACGTTCATGGACAGCCATGTCGAGGAATAACACAAAGGCGGCGGCGCGTTATGCGCAGGCTGCGCCGCGTCCACGATCTCCCAATCGTTCTTCTCAAACATCTTGCGCTGGTCTTCCGGCAAGCGGCGCTGCGGGTTGTTCAGGATCAGGCCGGGGCGCAGCGGGGTAAAGGTCGCATCAATATGGATCGGATAGGGATCGCCCGGGAAGTTTACCGTATGCACCCGGTGATCAGGATAATGCCTCCGCAGCCATTCGATGCCTTTGAGGTTGGTGGTGAACCCGTGCTGCACCACCAGATCACGGCCAAAGCGCAGCACGTCGGCTGCATCAAACAGCGGCTCTTTCTCGGTTGTGACAAAGAACTTCTCTGCGGCCCATTGTAGGCGCTTCTCAACCCCGATTTTGTCGGACAGGTAATCAGGGTGGTAATCCTCATCCGTCAGGCGCGGCTTGGGCGCGCTTTCATGGCGGAAGTTCGGGTCCTCGTCGAAATAGCGCTCCATCAGTGGGCGATAGTTCAGATATTCAAACCAGCGGCAGCGATAGGACATCGTCGCCTCCAGCATCTCCGAGCCCACCGTCAGCAGCACGTCACGCGGCGGCATGCAGCCAAATTGGCTGTCGGTGTGGAAATCCGGCGTGGTGACGGATTTTGAGTGGTCAATGCTGTCCGGCCGGTCCACCCGCACGCCGCGTTTTTCCAGCATGGACGCAAAGTTATCCAACAGCTCGTTGGCGCGGTCGATGGTTTCTTGTGGGCGGCGGCCCCATTGACCGCGCATATCGCTGTCCTCAGGCACCTTCGCGTCCAGCGCGGGTTCCTCGGGCGGGATGTGGCAGTCATCTGCACGGCCCACGATGACATGTTTCAGCGGGTCCCATTCATTCCAGCTGTTTACGACCGTCTTTTGCATGCTGATCTCCCCTGCAGATGGTGCGACACGCAGTGCTAGTGGCAATGTGCGATCCCGGCAAGATGTGACGCACATCCCAAGCGCGGTTGTTTCAAATTTTCTGCATTCGGCAAGGAGAGACCGGGGTTCTGAACCGTTCATTAAACCTTTGAGCCGAGAACAGGGACAGTTCATCGCGGGTGCCCCAATGACGAAGCCAACATCGAAGAAGGATTTCACCAATCTCGCGGGGTTGGCCGCCCAATATAGCCGTGACGCACTGCTAATTACCGATGAGAATGTCCGCATGATCTGGGTCAATCAGGAGTTTGAACGGCTCACCGGCTTCAGTTTCGAGGAGGTGGAAGGCCGCACACCCGGTGAGGTGCTGCGCGGGCCAGCCACCGACCCCAAAACCATTGCAGAGGTGGAAGATGCGCTCGCCAACCGCCGCGCAATCGATACAGAGGTCGAATATTACCGCAAAGACGGCTCAAGCATCTGGATGGAGTTTCGGATCAACCCGATCTTTGACGCGCAAGGCCGTCATATCCATTTCATGTCCTCATCGCGCGATCTGACGGGGCGGCGCGCCCTTGAGGCCTCCACCAAGGAGGCCACGGAAAACGAGCAATTGCGCCAGCAGGAGCGTCGGCTTCTGGGCCAGGTCAGCGAATGGCTGTACTCCGCCAAGTCACTTGATGAATTGCTGCAAGTCATCGCCCGCTCCCTTGAGACCCTCATTCCGGAGGCCGAGGGACAACTTTATATCTACTCCAATTCCCGTGACACGCTGGACCTCAATATCAACTGGGGCGGCGGCAAGGACGGTCCAAGCCACATCCAGCCCGATGATTGCTGGGCGCTGCGACGTGGTCGCGCCTATGCCTTTGGCATGCGACCGATCGAGTTTCCTTGTGGCCACGCATATGCGGCCGAGACGGACGACCCATATTTCTGCATCCCGATCACCGCGCATGGTCAAACCAACGGCTTGCTGCATCTTGATTTCGGTGCCGTCTCACCGGATCGCAACAACCGTGCGCCCTTCCGCACCTTCATGGATCAGCGCTGGGAGCTAGCCCTGCTCTGCGCCGAACAGATCAGCCTTGCCATCGCCAATGTCCAGTTGCGCCAGGAGCTGCTCGATCAATCCGTGCGCGACCCGCTGACCAATCTCTGGAACCGCAGATGGTTCCTTGAAGCCGCCCAGCAGCAACTGACCCGGGCCAAGACCGCCAAGGAAAGCTGCTCCCTGATCTCTATCGACGTCGACAACTTCAAGAAGTTCAACGACCTGCATGGCCATGATGCAGGCGATCTGGTGTTGCGGGCTTTGGGCGCACGCATGATCGAGTTCTTCACTGACAACTGCGCCCCGTGCCGTTTGGGCGGCGAAGAATTCATCGTGCTGTGCGGCGCCATGTCTGAGGAGGAAACCGCACAGATGTCCGAGCAGTTTCGCGAGCACGTGTCAGACATCGTCATCAAATATTCAGGCACCGACCTGCCGCCGGTGACGGTCTCTGCAGGTGTCGCCGTCGCGCCACAAGGCGGCATCGACCTTGATGCGCTGGTCAAACATGCGGATGTGGCGCTGTATCAAGCCAAGAAACTGGGGCGGAATAAGACAGTCGCCTACTCCTCCATGCAATCTCAGCCGCCCGATCACGCCATTGCGTCAGCCCCACGCCCGGCATAGGTCACTAACCCCTCCCTGCCTTTCGGGGTCAGCTGATAAATCCCGGTAGAAACCCGCTCGAACCAGCCATAGTGATCCGCCGCCATGATCCGCGTGGCCTGCGCCACGCCAGTGGCCGCGGCCACGTCCGCTCCTTTGCTGGGCCCCTCATCTGATAGATGTTGCGCACAGCGCAGCGCGTCCTGGCGGTAGGCCGTCACCAAACCAACCCGCGTGGCCCCTCCGGCATTCGGATCCCCCACCCGGCGGGCAAATTCCCTGAGCAATCGGTCGCGCCGCTGCTTGGTTTTGCGCGGCGCATAAGGGCCAGGGTCCAGATGCACCTCGACCAGCGCGTCGCGCATCCGCACGGTGATCAACCCCAAACCCAACCGGCGGCAGAGCCCCAGATTATCCTTCAGCGATTTGGCAAAGCGTTTGCCTGACCCGCGCGGCACCGCAATGTAGACCGCATCTGTTACCGCCTGCCGTGCCACGCCTTGATGAAACAGCGAAAGGCTCATCGCGGTCTTCATTTCCACGATCACGGGCTCTGCGTCCCCGCGCATTGCCACCACGTCACAGGCGCCCACCTCTGATTTTACCTCGTACCCCTGCCCCTCAAGATAGCTCTTGATGGCCGGGTAAAGCTCTGTCTCGCGCATGGTTGATCCATTTTTGCTGCTCACCCCCAAGCATGCGCAATCAAAGCCCGCTTTCAAGCCCCGCCGCCAAAGAAGCGGCGAGGCCACGCAGAAATTATCGACCGCCGGTCCTGCCCGGAAACCGCGGAGGCTTGCCGCCAGAGCACCGCTGCGCCTTGCCAGCACGCTTCAGATCATCAGGGTTGAACCCGGTTTTGACTGGGCCCGGCGAAACATGCGCCGCGCCGCGCTTCGGTTTCTTTTGTTTTGACAAGGCAGCCGATTTGGTCCCGCGCAGGCGGGTGTTTTTGGATTTGGGCATAACGCGCCCTTTCGTTTTGGAAAGACTGGGGCACGCGCAAAAGCGCGCAAACGATCAGCGCCCCGAAACCGGGGCTAGCGGATGGTGTCCATTGTCAGTGTACTCCTGAAACAGCTATGGGGCGCGGCAAGCGCGCGGTCGCAAGCGGGCGGGTTTAAGCGCTATGGTCCATTGTCTGCGATCTCCTGTTCAGATGCGTCTTCATACCCTGCCCCGTGGCCCATGTCAAAACGCGGCACCGACCCCGTGACATCTCCGCCCACCCCTCCTATAAGGCCGCGAAACCCACCGAATACTTAGGACCGCTCCATGACGACATTGATTTTCGGCCATAAATCACCCGACACTGACAGCACCGGCGCGCCGCTGATTTGGGAATGGTTCTCGAACCATCAAGGCGGCGACGCACGCGCTGTTTTGCTGGGCGAGCCCAACACCGAAGCCGCGTTCGTGCTGCAACGCTGGGGCCTGAGCAAGCCTGAGATCATTTCCGAAATCGCAGCAGAGCAGCCGTGCATCATCGTCGACACCAACAATCCCGCCGAGCTGCCGGACAACATCAACAGCGCCGATATCCAGGCCATCATCGACCACCACAAACTGGTCGGCGGGCTGGAGACCGCAGGCCCCATCGACATCACAATCCGCCCTCTGGCCTGCACCGCGACGATCATGCACGACCTGATGGGCGATCACGCCTCCCATATGCCCGAGCCAATCAAAGGCGCGATGCTGAGTTGCATCCTGTCAGATACGCTCGAATTTCGGTCCCCAACCACGACAGAGACCGACCGCGCGCTGGCCGAAAGCCTGGCCGCTGATCTGGGCATCGGTATCGCGGACTACGCTGCTGACATGTTCGCCGCGAAATCCGACGTCTCCGCCTTTTCCGAGGCAGAGCTTTTGCGCATGGACAGCAAAGAATACGAGGTGGATGGTGTGAAATTCCGCGTCTCCGTGCTAGAAACGACCTCTCCCAAGAGGGTGCTCGACCGCAAGGCAGAGCTGATGGCGGCCATGCCGAAAGTTGCGGGCGAAGACAAAGTGAACGAGGTGCTTCTCTTCGTCGTCGATATCCTCAACGAAGAAGCCACGATGCTGATCCCCAATGATCTGTCCAAGCGCGTAGCTGAAGCCAGCTTTGGCGCAACGGTCACAGGCGACAGCGTGGTCCTTCCCGGCATCATGAGCCGCAAGAAACAGATCATCCCGAACCTGAAAGTTTAAACCCCTCATTAAGGTTAACGCGGCCCGCCTAAAAAGAACGGCCTCCCACCTTCCCATGTTTGAAAATATCCCCGCCGGAGGCTCCCACAATGGCCCTACTCGACACGCCGATCTGTGATTTCGGACGTCCCGCTGAGGCGTTTTCTCTCAGCGATCCCGACGGCGAGACCCATACACTGTCCAGCGTGATGGGCCCAAACGGCCTGCTTGTGGCGTTCCTGTGCAATCACTGCCCGTATGTGCAGGCCATCGCGGACCGGCTGGCAGAGGACACTGCCGCCCTGAAAGCCATCGGCGTGCACACGGTCGCGATTATGTCGAACGACATTGCAATCGTGCCAACCGACGGGCCGCCCTTTATGAAGGCCTTCGCGGCCCGCCATGGCTGGGAATTCCCGTACCTCTTCGACGAAGACCAGTCTGTAGGCCAAGTCTATGGCGCGGTCTGCACACCGGATTTCTTCGGCTATAACGCCCAGGCCAAGCTGCAATATCGCGGGCGGCTCGATGATGCCAGCATGGGAAATTCGGCTGGGCGCACCCGCGAACTTGTCGCCGCAATGACGCAGGTGGCCCAGACAGGCGAGGGTCCGCAGGACCAAAAGCCCTCCATGGGCTGTTCGATCAAATGGCGCTAAGCTCGCGCCGAAACACGCCCCCAAACTCGAGGCCAACATGACCCAGATCATCGACGCGCTGTCCGACATTTCCGCCCAGTATGACGCTCTTTTCGTCGATCTCTGGGGCTGCATTCATAACGGCGTCACCCCGTTCGAGACCGCCGTCACGGCGATGCAGGACTACCGCAAATCCGGCGGCATCGTGATCTATGTCACCAATGCCCCCCGCCACCGCGCCTCGGTTGCCAAGCAGCTGGGCAAGATCGGCGTGGCAGAGGACAGCTTTGACGACATCGCCACCTCCGGCGACAGCGCACGCGCGGCCATGTATCGCGGAGCCGTTGGCACGAAGGTGCATTTCATCGGCCAGCCGCATGACCAGAACTTCTTTGATCCCCTCAAGCTGATCGAGAACCCGGTCGAAATCACTCAAGTCCCTTTGCAGGACGCGGAGGGCATCATTTGCTGCGGGCCCGAGGACCCGATGGCGGACCCTGATGTCTACCGCTCCGATTTTCTCTACGCCAAGCAGAAAGGCCTCAAGCTGCTCTGCGCCAACCCCGATATTGTGGTGGATCGTGGCGATCACCGCGAATGGTGCGCAGGCGCTTTGGCCAAGCTCTACACCGAGATGGGCGGTGAGAGCCTCTATTTCGGCAAACCGCATCCGCCGATTTACGATCTCGCGCGCCGACGGTTGTCCGCTTTGGGCAACACCATCGCCGATAGTCGCATCCTGTGCGTTGGCGACGGTGTGTTGACCGACATTCGCGGGGCAATGGGCGAAGACCTTGACGCGCTGTTCATTTCCGGCGGGCTTGCGGCGGAGGAGACCAAAACCGATCACGACCCGGATCCCGCTTTGCTAAAGGACTATCTGGACCGCGAAATGGTCGCCCCGCGCTACACAATCGGCAAGCTGCGCTAGGCGTATTTTCACTAGACTTTGCTGCGCATGCAAAGTAATTAAGTTTCACAATCTGCAACTCTCATGTTATTTTGTGACTTAAAGGTGAAGAAGATGCTCGATATGCAACGTGATAACTTCCCACGCGGAACGATCTGTATCGAAGATATCGAGATCGGCATGAAGCGCCATCTGCGCAAGCAGGTCACCGACCGCGATATCGAGCTGTTCGCCGAGGTCTCCACCGACCATAACCCGGTGCATCTTGATGATGACTACGCGCAAGACACCATCTTTGAGGGCCGCATTGCGCATGGGATGCTGACCGCCGGCCTGATCTCTGCCGTGATTGGCGAGCAGTTGCCCGGTCATGGCACCGTCTATCTGGGCCAATCCCTGCGCTTCATGGCCCCGGTGCGCCCCGGTGATCTGGTTACGGCCGAGGTTGAAGTGACAGAGATTGACCACGCCAAACGCAAAGTCACCATGCTGACCCGCTGCGAAGTTGACGGCAAAAACGTCCTCAAGGGCGAGGCTGTGGTTCTGGCACCGTCGCGAAAGTTCGACTAGACGAAAACACCACGCGGGTTTGCGTCACGCCTGAGGTCAGTTTCCCCAGAGCATACCGAAAGCGCCCACTTGCGCAGGCGGTTTGACCCGTTTACCCAAACCCAATGCGCATCATCCGTGACTATCAATTCGTAAGCCCAAGCGACCGCGGCGCCACCGTGGCCATCGGCAATTTTGACGGCGTCCATATCGGCCACCAAGCGGTGATCGATATTGCCCGCAACGCCGCCCCCGAGGCCCCTTTGGGCATCGTCACCTTCGAGCCGCATCCACGCGAATACTTCGCCCCTGACGCACCGCCCTTCCGGTTGATGAACGCGGAAGCGAAGGCCAACCGGCTTGAAAAGCTCGGCGTCAAACGGCTCTACGAGTTGAACTTCAACGCGGCGCTGTCAGGCTTGACCGCCGAGGAGTTCGCGCAAGACGTGATCGTCAACGGCCTGGGCCTAACCCATGTCGTGATCGGCGCGGATTTCTGCTTTGGCAAAGGCCGCAGCGGCACCGCGCAGGACTTGCAGGAATTTGGCGCAAGAATGGGCTTCGGCGTCACCATCGCCCCCCTGATCGAGACCGGCGACAAGCTGGTCTCTTCTACCAACATCCGCCAAGCGCTTTCGGACGGCATGCCACGGGAGGCGGCCGAGATGCTCAGCCACCTGCACCGGATCGAAGGCAAGGTCATCACCGGGGAGCAGCGCGGACGTGAGCTGGGCTACCCCACCGCCAACCAGAACACGACCGGGCTGCACCAGCCGAAATTTGGCGTCTACGCCGTGTTTGTCGACGTGCTCAGCGGGCCGCATAAGGGCACATACAAGGGGGCCGCCTCCATCGGTGTGCGCCCGATGTTTGGCGAGAACACTCCCAATTGCGAGACATATCTCTTTGATTTCAAAGGTGATCTTTACGGGGAGCATATCTCGGTGGCTCTGGTTGAATACCTGCGCGGCGAAGAGAAATTCGACAGCCTTGATGCCTTGATCACCCAGATGGACGCCGATTGCATTGAGGCCCGCGCGATTTTGGACGCGCAATGAAAGACCCCATTGACCGCGCCGGGCTGCGCCCAAAATTCTGGGAGAAAGTCCCCCTCAAAAACATGTCCCCAAAGGAGTGGGAGGCGCTCTGCGACGGTTGCGGCAAGTGCTGCCTGAACAAACTTGAAGACCCCGAAACCGAAGAGATCGCCTTCACCCGCGTTGCCTGCCGCCTGCTAGACGGCGACACCTGCCGCTGCGCGCAATACGACATCCGGCTGCAATTTGTGCCCGAATGCGTGCATCTGACCCCGCAAAATATCAGTGACATCGCCTATTGGATGCCCTCAACCTGCGCTTACCGCCTGCTCTACGAGGACAAACCGCTGTACGACTGGCACCCGCTGATCTCTGGCAGCTCCCAGACCGTGCATGATGCGGGTCAGTCGGTGCAAGGCTGGACGGTGCCCGAGTTCGAGGTCCCCGAAGACGAATGGGACGAGCATATAATCGAGGATCTGTAACATGAATTTCGCGTCCGACAATGCAGGTCCGATGCACCCCAAAGTGCTCGCCGCGATCACCGCTGCCAACGAGGGCTACGCCATGCCCTATGGCAATGACCCGATCATGGACGAAGTCCGCGACCGCATCCGCGTCACGTTCGAGGCCCCCGAGGCCGCCGTCTATCTGGTCGCCACCGGCACCGCCGCCAACGCGCTTGCACTGGCGACTTATACGGACCCGTGGCAGACGATTTTCGCGCACCGGGTCTCCCATGTCGAAGAGGATGAATGCGGCGCGCCGGAGTTCTACGCAGGCGGGGCGAAGATGACCCTGGTGGAGGGAAACAGCGCCAAAATGGACCCGGACAGCCTGCGCCAGACCATTCAAAGGACCGGCCAGAAAGACGTCCATTCCGTGCAACGTGGCCCTGTGACGATCACACAGGCGACAGAGGTGGGCACCGTTTACAGCCTCGACGAGATCCGCCAGATCACCGACATTGCTGGGGAATACGGGCTGAAAACCCATCTCGACGGCGCCCGTTTTGCCAATGCCTGCGCCACGCTCGGTTGCTCGGCGGCAGAGATGACGTGGAAAGCAGGCGTCGACATGGTCAGCTTCGGCGGCACCAAAAACGGCTGCGCAGGCGTCGAGGCGGTGATCCTGTTTGACCCCGATAAAGCGTGGGAGTTCGAGCTTCGCCGCAAACGCGGCGCACATCTGTTCTCAAAGCACCGCTACCTGTCGGCGCAAATGCAAGCTTACATGACGGATGACCTCTGGCTGGAGCTCGGCGCAAAAGCCAACGCCAATATGGCACGTCTGGCTGCCGGGCTGGCCAGCGTCGCAGGCGCCGAGATCCCAGACGCCCCGCAAGCCAACATGATCTTCGCCCACCTGCCCCGCGCCGCCCACAGACGCGCCATGGCGGCGGGTGCGCAATATTACATGTTCCCGATGGATGCCTCGCTGGAGGGTCCGGATGACGAGTTGATCCGCTGCCGCATGGTCTGCGACTGGTCGAAAACGTCAGAGGAAATTGATCAGATGATCTCAACGCTGCGAGGCTGATCGCCGATAAAGCCAGAGACCAGCGCCGCGACCTCGACCGCATGCGTGAGCGGCGCCATATGCCCCGCCCCTTCCACAACTTCGCGTGTGGTGTTGGGGATCTGGCCTTCCAGAGCGGTCTGAATGGCCGCAATCACCGGCGGGGAGTTCTGCCCCTCTATCAGCAAGCAAGGCACGTCTATCTGGCTGAGGCGCTCCCACACATTGCCATTGTCCTCCACGAGGGCCCTCTCAGTGGCCGCAATCAGCGGCATCCGCTGCGTGATGTAGTCCATCGCGTCTGGCTTTAGGCTTTCCCACGCGCTGCCGTCGCCCCAAATGCCGGTAAAGGCCCGCGCCGCGGCCACCACGTCGCCCACCGCAATCGCGCCCATAAAGGCGCGGCTTTCACGCTTATAGGTTTTGAACAAGGCAGCCGCATCATATTGCGACGCGGCGAAGAAGACCGGCTCGATAAGGGTCAGGCTGCGCACCATCTCGGGCTGGTCCACCGCGATGCGCAAGGCCGTGTAGCCGCCAAAGGAATGTCCGACGATATGGGCGGGCCGCTCCAGCAGCCCCAGCCCCATGTCACGCGCCATCTCTGCGTAGTCACGGCTTTTGTCCCAGTCTTCCGACAACCCATGGCCCGGCAAATCGGCGGCGATCATCGACATGTCATTGCCCATTTTGGCCATCATCATGTCCAGCGAACGCGCCTGCGCCAGCATGCAATGCAGCACAAGCGCTTCCTCCGGGCCATGGCCCGACCGCAGGAAATGAGTCATCGCGCCGCCGGACGCCTGAATGGGCACGGGCCGGGCCTAGAGCTTGCCTTGCAGGTACAGATCAAGGTCCTCGATCTTGTCTTGTCCCCAGAACCGCTCGTCGCTGTCGGTGATGTAGAATGGCGCGCCAAAGACGCCCTTCTCGACGGCCTCTTCGAGGTTGGCTGCATATTCCTCGGCACCGGCCAACATGCCGCTATCGGCAAGGCTAGCGTCAAAGCCATGCGCCTCCAGCACCTCGCGCACCACGGCCTCATCGGCCACGTCACGCTCTTCGGCCCAGACGGCGCGCACAAAGCCATGTACCAGTCCCGCCAGATCACCCCCGCCCGCATTCTGCGCAGCAATGATCGCATAGGAGGATGGCGCCGGGTTGGTCGGCCAATGTGCAGGCTTGAGGTTCATCTTCATGCCCAGCTTGGAGGCAGAGCGGCGCATTTCCTGCAGCCGCCATTCCTGCCGGTTGATGTGGCGCTGCGGCGGAGGCGTGCCACCCGTGCGGCCAAACAGCCCCATGATATCAAGCGGCTTGTACCGGATCGTGGCGTCATGCTTTGCCGCCACCTCCTCCATGCGGGTGCCCGCGAGATAGGTGTAGGGAGACAGAGTGGCAAAATAGTAGTCGATATGGGGCAAGTTGCGCGTCCTTCGGGCATAAGTTGTTTGCACCACGCTAACGGGGTGCTAAGCGGTGTGCAATGTCGCGGGCGGCGGGGGCCGTTCAGACATCGCGCTGCTGCCATCTTGGGGACCATCCATGCCAAACTCTTCCGAGCCGAAACTTATCGCGGGCAACGCGAACAAGGATCTTGCCGACACCATTTCCAAACGCATGTCGCTGCATCGCGGCGGCAAGATGAAACCGGTCGACGCTCGGGTCGAGCGGTTCAACGATGGCGAGATTTTCGTCGAGGTGTTCGAGAACGTGCGCGGCGAGGATATGTTCATCATCCAGTCGACCTCGAACCCGGCCAATGACAACCTGATGGAACTGTTGATCATGACCGACGCGCTGCGTCGCTCCTCTGCGGCCCGCATCACAGCGGTGATCCCCTACTTTGGGTACGCCCGTCAGGACCGTCGCACCAAGGCGCGCACCCCGATCTCGGCCAAACTGGTCGCCAATCTGATCGCCGAGGCCGGTGTCGAGCGCGTTTTGACCATGGATCTGCACGCCGCGCAAATTCAGGGCTTCTTCGATTTGCCTGTCGACAACCTTTATGCCTCGCCGATCTTTGCGCTCGATATCAAGCACCACTTCCAGGACATGTCCGACGTAATGATCGTCTCGCCCGATGTTGGCGGCGTGGCCCGCGCGCGCGAGCTGGCGCAACGGATCAAAGCGCCTTTGTCCATCGTGGACAAGCGCCGCGAGAAACCCGGCGAGATCGCTGAAATGACCGTGATCGGCGACGTCAAAGGCAAACGCTGCATCATCGTAGATGACATTTGCGACACGGCCGGAACGCTTTGCAAAGCCGCCGAAGTGCTCATGGATGCAGGGGCCACCGAAGTGCACAGCTACATTACGCATGGTGTGCTGTCTGGCCCTGCTGTAGAGCGGATCACCAATTCGGTCATGAAGAGCCTCGTGATCACCGACAGCATCGAGCCGACCGATCCGGTCAAGACGTGCAAGAACATCCGCATCGTTCCCATCGCGCCCATGCTGGCACAAGCGATCCTGAACATTGCGGGGGGGTCGTCTGTCTCAAGCCTGTTTGACGCAGACACGCTCGCGCCGATCTATGAAGGCATGTACCCGGGCCAATGAGCCTGATGACCTCCGCTGGCTGACAGGGCACGCACTCGCCCCATCATTGCTTCAAAAATACTCATGTGCTGACGCTCAATAGAGCTCCCAGTCATCCTCATGCGGCATCGGTCCGAGTGCCGTCCAATTCGCACGCACCCGCGCCACGCGGCTGTCGCCCCACGTGCGAAACACCAGTTCAAACCCGGTCTCGCTGACCTCTTCGGCGGAGATATCCATCCGCTGGTTATGTTTGTGGTCGATGTCCCACATGCTCAGCGCGACCTGCACGGCGGGCGGGGCCGCAAAGCGTTCCTCAAACACCACCGTGAAACGCTCCTCGCGCGGACCGGTGCCGGTCCACATCGGACCGCCATCCGCATAATCGGAAAACAGGACACGGGCGCCTTGCGCGACGCCCAACTGGTTGCTTGCAAACTTGTTCATTCGTTACCCTCTGACGGGCTGGATACATCATGATTTGGGCAAGAATTTGGTCCCAAAAACGCAAAAAAGGCCCCGAAAAGGGGCCTCTTTAAGGGTTTTCGCAAGAAAACCGAATATTACAGCGCGATCCCGTCTGCCATGTCAGCGGCCAGTTTGGCGCTGATATCGGTGCCTGCCGCAGCGTGGGCCGCCTCGGCTTCGGCCACCAGTTCGGCCTGCAACTCAGCGGTCATGTCGGCTTTCGGGTAGGCACGTTCCGCCAAAACGGTGGTGCTTTCGCCAGAAACTTCGGCAAACCCGCCGGTCACGAAATACTGCTCCGTGCCCGAGGCGCTGACAACCGTCAGGTAGCCGGGGCGCAGGGTCGTGATGACCGGTGCGTGGTCGGGCATGGCGGTGAAATCACCTTCCGCGCCCGGGATTTGCACTTCGCTCGCCTCGACGGAAGCAAGCTTCCGCTCTGGCGAGACAAGTTCGAATTGCATCATAGCCATGAGGCGTGCTCCTTAAGCTGCGTCGGCAGCCATTTTCTCGGCTTTGGCGATCACTTCGTCGATGCCGCCAACCATGTAGAAGGCGCCCTCGGGCAGGTGATCATATTCGCCAGCCACAACGGCTTTGAACGACGCGATTGTGTCTTCCAAAGGCACCTGCTTGCCGTCCGCGCCAGTAAAGACTTTCGCCACGTCAAATGGCTGCGACAGGAAGCGCTCGATCTTACGGGCGCGTGTCACGGTCATTTTGTCGTCCTCGGACAGCTCGTCCATGCCGAGGATGGCGATGATGTCTTGCAGCGATTTGTAGCGTTGCAGGATTTGCTGCACGTCAGTGGCAACTTTGTAGTGCTCCTCACCGATGATCAGCGGGTCCAGCAGACGCGAGGTGGAGCCCAGCGGGTCCACAGCCGGGTAGATGCCTTTCTCGGAAATCGCACGGTCCAGAACGGTGGTCGCGTCGAGGTGAGCAAAGGATGTGGCAGGTGCCGGGTCGGTCAAGTCATCCGCAGGCACGTAGACGGCCTGCACAGACGTAATCGAGCCGGATTTGGTCGATGTAATGCGTTCTTGCATCGCACCCATGTCGGTGGCCAGCGTTGGCTGGTAGCCCACAGCGGAAGGAATACGGCCCAGAAGCGCCGACACCTCGGAACCCGCTTGCGTGAAGCGGAAGATATTGTCGACGAAGAACAGAACGTCGGCGCCTGTGTCGTCGCGGAACTGCTCGGCCAGTGTCAGGCCGGACAGGGCAACCCGCATACGCGCACCGGGAGGCTCGTTCATCTGGCCGTAGACCAGCGCAATTTTGGAGTCTTCGAGGTTATCAGGCACGATAACGCCGGATTCGATCATCTCGTGATACAGGTCGTTCCCTTCACGGGTCCGCTCGCCAACACCCGCGAACACGGACACACCGGAGTGCACCTTCGCAATGTTGTTGATCAGTTCCATGATCAAAACGGTCTTGCCAACACCCGCACCGCCGAAGAGGCCAATCTTACCACCCTTCGTGTAAGGCGCGAGAAGGTCGATGACCTTAATGCCGGTTGTCAGAATTTCAGACTCGGTGGACTGGTCGGCAAAGTCAGGCGCGTCGCCGTGGATGGCGCGGCGTGCGGTGTGCTTGACCGGGCCACCTTCGTCAACGGGCTCGCCCACAACGTTCAGGATACGACCCAGCGTGCCGGAGCCGATTGGAACCGAAATCGGCTCGCCCATATCGGTGACGTCACCGCCACGCACGAGGCCTTCGGAGCTGTCCATCGCGATGGTGCGAACGGTGTTCTCACCGAGGTGCTGTGCCACCTCAAGGATCAGCCGGTTGCCGTTATTGTCGGTTTCCAGCGCGTTCAGAATCGCAGGCAGGTGGTCGTCGAACTGGACGTCCACAACGGCCCCGATGACCTGAGTGATTTTGCCTTTTGCATTGGCCATGTTGGTTCTCCGGGTCTAGAGCGCTTCAGCGCCCGAAATGATTTCAATAAGCTCGTTGGTGATGACGGCCTGACGGGTCCGGTTGTACTGGATGGTCAGCTTGTCGATCATGTCGCCCGCGTTGCGGGTGGCGTTGTCCATGGCGGACATCCGGGCCCCTTGCTCGGAGGCGCCGTTTTCCAACAGAGCGCTAAAGATTTGCGTGGCAACGCCGCGCGGCAGCAGGTCGGCGAGGATCTCTTCCTCGGACGGCTCGTAGTCGTAGATTGTCGATTCCTCGCTTGAGGCCTCGAAATCTGCCGGGATGATCTGCTGCGCGGTCGGGATCTGGCTGATCACCGACTCGAAGCGGGCATAAAACAGCGTCGCGACGTCAAACTCGCCAGCCTCAAACCGGGCCAGCACGTCTTGGGCGATGCCAGCCGCGTCAGAATAGCCAACACGTTTGACCTCCGACAGGTCGACATGGCCCACGAAGTGATCGCCAAGGTCGCGCTTGATGGTCTCGCGGCCTTTCTTGCCGACCGTCAGGATTTTCACCGTCTTGCCTTCGGCGATCAGCTTTTGCGCAGCGGCGCGGGCTGTTTTTGCGATGTTGCCGTTGAAACCGCCGCACAATCCGCGCTCTGCGGTCATCACGACCAGCAAATGCGTCTTGTCAGAGCCCGTGCCCGCCAACAGGCGAGGCGCGCCCTCGGACGATCCCACAGACGCGGCAAGCCCACCCATCACAGCGTTGAAACGCTCTGCATAGGGGCGGCCAGCCTCCGCCGCTTCCTGCGCGCGGCGCAGTTTTGCGGCGGCGACCATTTGCATCGCCTTGGTGATCTTGCGGGTCGATTTGACCGACGCGATCCGGTTTTTAAGGTCACTTAGGTTGGGCATGTGCCAGCTCCCTTAAGCGAAATCTGCGGCGAATGCGTCAATCGCGGCTTTGACCTTGTCTTCGGCCTCACCTTTGATCTTCGGGTCGTCCTTGGTGATCATGTCCAGAACCTCAGGGGCTTTGGACCGCAGATGCGCCAGAAGGCCTTTTTCGAACCGGCCCACATCGCTGACGGGCAATTTGTCCAGGTAACCTTTGGTGCCTGCATAGATCACGCAGACGATCTCTGCGTTGGTCAGCGGCGAGTATTGCGGCTGTTTCATCAGCTCGGTCAGACGCGCACCACGGTTCAGCAGCTGCTGAGTTGCGGCATCAAGGTCAGAGCCAAACTGCGCAAACGCAGCCATTTCGCGGTACTGAGCAAGCTCCAGCTTAACGGGGCCGGCAACCGACTTCATCGCGTTTGTTTGTGCGGAGGAGCCCACACGCGAAACGGACAGACCGGTGTTCACCGCAGGGCGGATACCTTGGTAGAACAGTTCGGTTTCAAGGAAGATCTGGCCGTCAGTGATCGAAATCACGTTGGTCGGAATAAAGGCCGACACGTCGCCACCTTGGGTCTCGATCACCGGCAACGCGGTCAACGACCCGGAACCGTTATCTTCGTTCAGCTTACAGGACCGCTCCAGAAGGCGGGAGTGCAGGTAGAAAACGTCGCCCGGATAGGCTTCACGCCCTGGTGGGCGGCGCAGAAGCAGGGACATTTGACGATATGACACAGCCTGCTTCGACAGATCATCAT
Source organism: uncultured Litoreibacter sp. (assembly GCA_947494645.1). Lineage (GTDB taxonomy): Bacteria > Pseudomonadota > Alphaproteobacteria > Rhodobacterales > Rhodobacteraceae > Litoreibacter. Next base: position 267,880 of record CANLVO010000001.1, on the reverse strand, counting down.
AAACGATCAGCGCGTGGCGGCCATTGTCACGGAAGTGCTCGGCCATCGCGGTTGCGGCGTAGGGCGCAAGGAACTGCATCGGCGCCGGGTCGGACGCGGTGGCCGCGACGACAATGGAATATTCAATCGCGCCGGTCTCTTCGAGCTTTTTCACCAGCTGCGCCACAGTGGAGCGCTTCTGGCCAATCGCCACGTAGACACAATAGAGTTTGCCGCCCTCGTCTTTCGCCGCGTCATTGTAGGATTTCTGGTTCAGGATCGTGTCCAGCGCGATGGCTGTCTTACCTGTCTGGCGGTCACCGATCACCAGCTCACGCTGGCCACGGCCAACGGGGATCATCGAGTCGACAGACTTGAGGCCGGTTGCCATTGGCTCATGCACCGATTTACGCGGGATGATGCCCGGCGCCTTTTGGTCAGCCACGGCACGTTTCTTGGATTTGATCGGGCCCTTTCCGTCCAGTGGGTTGCCCAGACCGTCTACAACGCGGCCCAGCAGCTCGTCACCAACCGGCACGTCCACGATCGAGTTGGTGCGCTTAACAGTGTCACCTTCTTTAATGTCGCGGTCAGAGCCGAAGATAACCACACCGACGTTGTCGGATTCGAGGTTCAGCGCCATGCCTTGGATGCCACCGGGGAAATCGACCATCTCACCGGCTTGGACGTTGTCCAGACCGTAGACACGGGCGATACCGTCACCGACGGACAGCACGCGGCCGACTTCGGCCACTTCTACTTCTTTGCCAAAATTCTTGATTTGGTCTTTCAGGATTGCGGAGATTTCCGCTGCTTGGATTGCCATGTTATCCGGCCTCTTTCATAGAATTCTGCAGGGCGGCGAGCTTGGAGCGGATCGACGTGTCGATCATCTTCGAGCCCACTTTAACGACAAGACCGCCGATGAGAGACTCATCAACGGCCATATTGATCTTCACGTCCTTGCCGACAGACGCTTTCAGCGTTTTGGCAAGTTTGTCTTGTTGCGCTTTGGTCAACGACTTCGCGGCGGTGACGTCGGCGGTCACTTCGCCTTTCTCTTCCGAGATGCGCGCGCGCAGCTCCGACAGCAGCTGCGGCACCACGAACAGGCGGCGCTTGGAGGCCATCAGCGACAGCGTGTTGGCCATAGTCGGCGACAGCTTCATCTTCTTGGCAATGGCCGAGATGGCGTCGCCTTGCTGGGCGCGGGAATAGAGCGGCGAGGAAATCAGCGACTTGAACTCTGTGCTGGAGCCAATGGCGGCGCCCAAAGCGTCGATGTCTTTTTCAAGTGCTGGAAGTTTCTTGCCGTCCTTGGCAAGGTCAAACACGGCGGTTGCATAGCGGGCTGCAATTCCGGTTGAGATCGAGACTGGTTCGGACACGTCCACCCTTCCGATTCTTAGCGCCGGGGGAAGCTGGGCAGCTTGTTCCTCAGGCAGTTTCTTAGGCATTCTTGCAGGGGCAGCGTCGCCGCGTCCCCCCAAATTCAGGTGCGATGTATCAAAGCCCTCTGCGCGGCGCAACTCCCAAGCAGGTAATAAATCACTCGGTTTGGTCGCGGGGCTCCGCTGTCGGGCAAGGACTTGTCGGCAAGCATGCGCGGATGCAGAATTTTAGGGCAACGATGCGGCCCATCCGCGGCCTGCGACCTATTGTAGCTATGGGATTTTCAGTCTCCGTCCCGCAGGCGCGAACGCACCCGGCCACGCTGCAGACGCCCGACCGCCCCTGCAGGTGCACCTTCCAGCGCCCGCAGCGGTTTTGGCACCTTGATCGCGCGCCCTTTGGGCCGGGGCGCATAGACCTGCTTGGTGGCCTCCACCATCACCACGCCGCCCGCAAACCGGCCCGAGACCTTGCGCCCGAAATTCTCCATCATCGCGGCGGCCTTCAGCCAGAACCGCTTTTCGCTCGGAATGGCAAACAGCGCCGCCAGATGCCGCTCTGGCGAGAAGTTGTGCTTTTTCAACTGCGCCTCCAGCTGGGTCAGCGAGTAGGGCCGCCCAAAACCAAAGGGCGTGCGGTCCCGGCGCGACCACAGCCCGGCGCGGTTGGCCACCACAAACACAACCCGCCCGCCCGGTGCCAACACCCGCCAGCATTCATCCAGCAAGGCTGACGGGTTCTCCGACATCTCCAGCCCATGCATCACGATCAGCTTGTCCGCCTGACCTGATTGCAGCGGCCAGTAGGTCTCTTCGCACAAAACACTGGTATTGGGGGCCCCTGCGGGCCAATGCATCACGCCCTGCGGTCCGGGCATCAATGCGACAACCCGGCGGGCGTCGTCGAGGTAGGGGCGCAGCAATGGCACGGAAAAGCCGAACCCCACGACGGTCTCCCCCTTCCAGCTGGACCAGAACTCCGCCATCTGCGCGCGGATCGCCCGCTGCGCCACCCGCCCAAGATTTGTGCGGTAGTAGAAGTTCTTCAGATCTTGGACATCGAGATGCATCGTCTAAAACCCATCTTTGCGCCTCAAATTCGCCTTGAGCCTGCGCCAGATTGCCCATGATCGCAACGGTCTAGGAGGTGTCAGACAGGCTGGATAGTTTGAAATACACGCTAGATCACAGAGAATGTGATGAAAAAAGACTTGAAGGTTGGGAATTTAAACCGAACTGTAAGGTCTAAGAGGCAAAGGTCGATCCCGGGTCCTCGACCCGTTTTCTGCCCTGATATGAAGGAGCAAGGGGTGCCATCATTCTCGGACACTCTGGAAAAAGCCATCCATGCGGCGCTTGCGCAGGCTAATGCGCACCGCCACGAACTGGCTACATTGGAACATCTGCTGTTCGCGCTCACCGACGAGCCCGACGCCGCCAAGGTCATGCAGGCCTGCGGGGTTGATCTCGAAAACCTGCGCGCAACGCTCTCGGAATTCATCGAAGAAGAACTCTCGACGCTCGTCACCGACGTCGAAGGCTCGGAAGCCGTGCCCACAGCCGCCTTCCAGCGCGTGATCCAGCGCGCCGCAATTCACGTGCAGTCCTCGGGCCGCACCGAGGTGACCGGGGCCAATGTGCTGGTCGCGATCTTCGCGGAACGTGAAAGCAACGCCGCCTTCTTCCTGCAAGAACAAGACATGACCCGCTATGACGCGGTCAATTTCATCGCCCATGGCGTGGCCAAGGACCCGGAATTCGGTGAGGTGCGCCCGGTCGCAGGCTCCTCCGATTTTGACGAGGAAGCCACATCTGAGGCCGCGCAAGGCGGCGAGGATGCAAAAGAATCCGCGCTGGCCAAATATTGCGTCGATCTCAACGCCAAGGCCCGTGACGGCGATATCGACCCGCTGATTGGCCGCGGCCATGAGGTGGAACGCTGCGTGCAGGTGCTCTGCCGCCGCCGCAAGAACAACCCGCTTCTGGCGGGTGATCCGGGCGTGGGCAAAACTGCCATTGCCGAAGGTCTCGCGATGAAAATCGTCGACGGCCAGACGCCTGAAATCCTGTCGCAAACCACGATCTACTCGCTCGATATGGGCGCTTTGCTGGCAGGCACCCGCTACCGCGGCGATTTCGAGGAACGCCTGAAAGCCGTCATGACGGAGCTGGAAGAACACCCCGACGCGGTGCTGTTCATCGACGAGATCCACACCGTGATCGGTGCAGGCGCGACATCTGGCGGCGCAATGGATGCCTCCAACCTGCTGAAACCCGCCCTGCAAGGCGGCAAGCTGCGCTGCATGGGGTCGACGACCTACAAGGAATTCCGCCAACATTTCGAGAAAGACCGCGCGCTCAGCCGCCGGTTCCAGAAAATCGATGTGGTGGAGCCGTCGGTGGATGACGCCGTCGCCATCCTCAAAGGCATCAAAACCTATTTTGAGGAGCATCACGGCATCAAATACACCGCCGATGCGATCAAATCCGCGGTGGAGCTCAGCTCGCGCTACATTCATGACCGCAAGCTGCCCGACAAGGCCATCGACGTCATTGACGAGGCAGGTGCCGCGCAGCATCTGGTTGTGGAAAGCAAACGCCGCAAATCCATCGGCGTAAAAGAGATTGAGGCCGTCGTCGCCAAGATCGCCCGCATCCCTCCGAAAACCGTCTCCAAAGACGATGCCGAAACGCTGCAGGATCTCGAAAAGGCCTTGAAACGTCAGGTCTTCGGGCAAGATACCGCGCTGGAAGCTTTGTCCTCCGCTATCAAACTGGCCCGCGCCGGTCTGCGCGAGCCCGAAAAGCCCATCGGCAACTACCTGTTTGCCGGGCCAACGGGTGTGGGCAAGACAGAAGCCGCCAAGGCGCTGTCGGATCAGTTGGGCGTGGAGCTCATCCGTTTCGATATGTCCGAATATATGGAGAAACACGCCATTTCCCGCCTCATCGGCGCGCCTCCGGGCTATGTCGGTTTTGATCAGGGTGGCATGTTGACCGACAAGGTCGACCAGAACCCGCATTGCGTGTTGCTTCTGGACGAGATCGAGAAAGCGCATCCGGATGTCTTCAATATCCTGTTGCAGGTGATGGATCACGGCAAGCTGACCGACCACAATGGCCGCACAACGGATTTCCGCAACGTGGTCTTGATCATGACATCGAATGCGGGCGCGGCAGATGCTGCCCGTGCGCCGATGGGCTTTGGCCGCGACCGGCGCGAGGGGGAGGACACGGCAGCCATCGAAAAGCTGTTCACGCCCGAATTCCGCAACCGGCTCGATGCGATCATCTCCTTCGCCCCGCTTGGCAAGAAGATCATCTCCCGCGTGGTCGAGAAGTTCGTGTTGCAGCTTGAGGCCCAGCTCATGGACCGCAACGTGACGTTCGAGCTGACCCCTGCCGCGGCTGAATGGCTGGGTGACAAAGGCTATGACGAAAAGATGGGCGCCCGCCCTCTGGCCCGCGTGATCCAGGAGCACATCAAAAAGCCGCTCGCCGAAGAACTGCTCTTCGGCAAGCTCGCCAAAGGCGGTGTGGTGAAGGTCGGCGTCAAGAAAGGCGAAATCGACCTGCAGGTGCTGGAGCCCGAAAAAGCCCGCATCGGCTCCAAGAAAAAACCGCCGCTGCTCACTGCAGAATAATCCAAAAACACAAGGCCGCCGGATCACCCCCGGCGGCTTTTCTTATGGGGCGCTGGCTCGCCCCGTGAGAACCTCCCGCCTATCACTGCTTCAAAAATACTCTCGAGGGGTTGCCCGTGCGGCGGGGAGCAAAGCTCCCCAAGAGCACAAAACTTAACGCGCGGCGCAGCCGCTCATTTTCTCAACGCTACTTTTCAGTCAGCTTCAGCTCGATACGCCGGTTTTGCGCCCGCGCCTCGGCGGTATCTGCGGTGTTCACAGGCTGGTATTCGCCAAACCCGTTGGCCGCCAGCCGCGTCGGCGGAATGCCCAGCGACCCGCTCATGAACCGAACCACCGACAAGGCCCGCGCCTGGCTCAGCTCCCAGTTGTCGCGATAAACGCCAGTGCCCGACAGGGGCAAGTTATCGGTATGGCCATCCACCCGGATCACCCAGTCCAGTTCTTCGGGAATATCGCCCGCCACCCGCAACAAAATCTCGGCCACTTTCGCAATCTCGGCCTGCCCTTCGCCTGACAGATCCGCACTGGCAGGCTCAAACAGCACCTCAGAGGAGAACACAAACCGGTCGCCCTCAATCCGCACGCCCTCCTGGTCGCCCAGCAGCTCGCGCAACCGGCCAAAGAATTCCGAGCGGTAATTCTGCAAATCCACCGCTTCCAGCTCCAGCCGCTTGCGCTCCGCCTCTTCCAACTCGGCCCGCTTGCGCTGTTCTTCCGCCAATGCAGCACTTTCCGCCGCCAATTGCCGTTGGTTCGAGGCCACCTGTGCCAGCGCCGTATTCAACTGCGACCCCAGCGCGCTGATCTGCACATTGGCCTCCGCGTCCCGCGCGCCAGCCGCGTCCAGCAAGCCCTGCAACGCGCCCAATTGCGAGCGCAGCGCGGCCACTTGCTGGTTCAACGCCTCCACCCGGCGCTGGCTTTCAGCGCTTGCCGCCTGCTCCTGGCTTAGCGCTTCATTGGCTGTTGCCAGCAAAATCGCGCGTTGCTCAGCCTCGCTCAATGCCTCACCCGCCTGCGCTTCAGCCGCTTCCTGTGCGGCCAGCGCGGCGATCATCTGAGCCCGCAACTCGGCCTGCGTGGCGTCGCTGTCCGCAATCAGTGCGTCTCGCGTAGCTTCCGCCTCGCTCAACGCCAGCGTCAGCCGGGCGACCTCATCTTCCAGCGCGGTCTCGGCGGCATTGGCCGAGCTTTGCACCTCTTCATTCTGCGCCAGCGCGGCCAAAAGCTGCGCGTCCAGATCGTCCTTCACCGCATTGGCCGCAGCCAACAAGGTCAGCGTGTCCTCCGCCTCCCGGCGCTTTTCTTCCAAGGCCAGCGTCATCGCCGTCAGCTCTGCATCCGCGCCCGCCAGCCGTTCGCGCAACGCCTCAGCCGCCGCCGCATCCACCAGCCGGGCTGCCTCTGCTTCTTCCAAAGCGGCGCTTTGGGTCTCGGTTTCGCTCTCAAGATCGGCAATCAACGCTTGAAGCGCTTCCGTCCGGGCCGCGGCCAGCCGGGCGGCTTCCGCGCCTGCGTCAATCTCGGACCGCGCCTGCGCGAGCGCCAGCTGCGCCGCCTCTTTCTCGGAAATCTCACGCGCCAGACCGGCCTCGATATCCTCGATCCGTGCCACCAAAGCGGCGTTGCCCGCCTCCGCGTCAGACAAATCCGCCTGCACGGCGTCCCGCTCGCCCGTCAGGCTGACCACCTGGCTTTGCAAATCCGCCTGCTGCGCCAAAAGCCCTGCGACTTGCTGCTCGAAGCTGGCGATCTGGGTGGATTGCTGGGCGCTTTGTGCGCTCAACGCGGCCACCAGCGCGGCCTGCTCTTCAGCCGCAGTTTGTGCGTTGGCCAACTGGTCTTGCAAATCCGCGCCGATCTGGCGTTCCAACCCCAGCGCATCGGCGAGCGTCTGCACCTGACCCGACAGCTCGTCCAGCTCGGAATCCTGCGACGTGATCGTCTCCGTCAGCATGAACTGCACCATCATGAAGATCGACAGCACGAAGACCAGAACCAGCAAGAGCGCCGTCATCGCATCCACAAAGCCGGGCCAGATATTGGCCTCGAACCGCTGTCCGCTGCGACGTGCGAGCGCCATGGCCTAGCCGTCCCCTTTTGGCTTCGTAATGGTGGATGCCGGCCTTGTGTTGCGCGTCAGCTGCCGCAGCGCATGCGTCACCTGTCCCAAATCAGCCGAGATCTGCGACACGCTCGCCGCCCGGCCATCCTTGACCTCATCCAGAAGCTTCAGAAGCTGCACATCAATAGAGCGCAACCGCATCCGGCTTTCAGGGTCGATCCCCTCTTCGTTGGTTTTTTCCTGAATGAGGTAGGCCAGCAGTTTTTCCTGCCCCTCCGCCACCCGGTTCAGCGCGTCCGTTGGGTCAATTGCCGTGTCCAGCCGGTCGGTCAGCCGGTTCACCGCCTTGGTCATGTTCAGCACACGCTCGTCGGTATTGGCGCGTGAGGTTTCGCCTTGCAGGAACAGCCCCTGCAGACTGTCGATCTGCTCCACCATATGGTCCAGCACAGTGGCCACGACAGATTGGTCAAATCCGCCACCTGCACCATCTTCACCAGACGAAAAGCCGACGCGGGTGATGGTCGACAGCCACTCTTCCATCTCGCGGTAAAACCGGTTCTGACCGTGGCCCGCAAACAGCTCAAGCAGTCCCACGACAAGCGAGCCTGCCAGCCCCAAAAGCGACGACGCGAATGCCGTACCCATCCCGGCCAGCTGGCTTTCCAGCCCGCCGATCAGGTTGGAGAACACCTCTTGGCTTGACTGACCTTCTTGCACATTGAGCGACCGGATGGTCTCCACAATGCCGGGAATGGTCGTGGCGAGACCATAAAACGTCCCCAAAAGACCAAGGAAAATCAAAAGGTTGATGACATACCGCGTGATGTCGCGGCTTTCGTCCATCCGGGTGCCGACGCTGTCGAGGATGGTCTTGGAAGACGATGCACTGATCTGCATCCGCGCGCCGCGCGAGCGCAGCAAAGCCGCCAACGAGGCCAGAAGTCGCGGTGCGCTGTTCTCATCCGCCCCTCGGCCACGGGCGAATTTTTCGATCCACGAGACCGACGTGATCAGCTGGAACACCTGCCAGAAACAGGCAAACACCCCCAGCACGAAGACGCCCATGATGATGCCATTGAGAAACGGGTTGGCCAGAAAGACCGACGACACGGCAGGGTAGATCAGATAGGCGCCAAAACTGATCAGCGCCAAGATGATCATCATCAATAGAATTTGCCGTACCGGCTGTGTGAACTGAACGCCACGCTCCCTGTCAGGAGTGTCCATAGCCATACCCTTAAATCGCCCGCATTATGCTTTTTTTCAGGACAATACGGCGGCGGGTGCTGTTTTCCAAGAGTTTAAGCAGGCCCCTCGCCTAAAGCGCCTTTTCGCTTTGGATGGTGCGCACGCGGTTCACCAGCCAGACCAGTTCCGGGTCGATGATATCAAGGGTCTTGAGGTGCCCGACCGTGTTGAAGAGATACTCCGAATTTGGCCCCATCCCGCCACCCGCATGCGCGATGACCTGCGCCTGACGCTCCAGCTCCAACCCGCCGCAATATTGCCGGTGATCTTGGTTGATGATGTAGGCCAGCGCCTTAAGTTTGCGGCCATCCGCGCCGTCCAGCGGCACCATGTCCTCGTAATAAGCCGATGAAATCAGCTCGCGTTCGCGCAACGCCTCCAGCACCGCGTCCGTCTCCTCATCCGCCACGCGCAGCGCGACACCGTGACACGACGCGCCCTCGGCCTTGTCCAAAGCCAGCACCAGCCCGGGGTCGTCTTCCGAGCCGCGATGGTGGATCGACCACATGCAAAACGAGCGGTGATACCCGTCCAGCCGGGCGATTTGGGTCTCGACGGGCTCAAATCCGGGGTTCCACAGAAGCGACCCGTACCCGAAAACCCAAAGCGGTGTAGCTGTCATGTGCCCCGGCCCTTCTGCAACGTGACTGGCATTGGCTTTACCCACCTGCCCTTGTAAACGGAACCCCCAAACCAGACAGGACCGCCGCCCATGCGCAAGCTCATCACCCTGATTGTCGTCGCCGCCTTGGCGTGGTCGGGCTATTGGTATCTGGGCATGCAGGGCCACAAGGCGGCCGTATCGACATGGCTGGAGGACCGTCGCGCCGAAGGTTGGCAGGTCGAATATTCCGACCACGCCGTGCGCGGCTTTCCCAACCGGTTCGACACCACCCTCACCGATCTGCGCCTGACCGACCCCGAGACAGGCATCAGCTGGCAGGCCCCGTTCTTTCAGGTCCTGTCGCTCAGCTACAAGCCCAATCACCTGATCGCCGTGTGGCCCAACGAGCAGCAGATCGCCACCCCGGCTGAGAAATTCTCCCTTAAAACCAGCAACTTGCGCGCGTCCCTCAAGGTCAAACCCTCCACCCGGCTGGCGCTGGATACCGCGCAGGTCGAGATGGCCGAGGCCGTGATCGCCTCCTCAGACGGCTGGACCGCCAGCTTCGAGCAGCTCAACGCCGCCATCCGCAATGTCGAGGGCACCGCCAGCACCTATGACGTCGCGGCCTCCATCGATCAGCTTTTGCCCGGCGAGCGGGTACGCGACATCATTGATCAGGGCGGCACCCTGCCCCAGACCATCGAGACATTGCGCTACGACCTGCGCGCCGCGCTCGATGCGCCGCTCGACCGCACCACCATCGAGGCCGCCCGACCCGAGATCACCAACCTGATCATCCGCGACTTGCGCGGCACATGGGGGGAGCTGGAATTGCGCGCCAAAGGCGACATGGAGGTCCGCAACGCCCAGCCACAGGGCGAGGTCGCCATCACCGCCCGCAACTGGCGCGAGATGATCAATCTGGCGGTGCGCTCTGGCGCGCTGGATCAAAGCTTTGCCTCGACGGTCGAGCTGGGCCTCGGCCTGCTGGCCTCAACCTCCGGCAATGCAGAAGCCCTCGACGCCACGCTCAGCTTCTCCGGCGGGCGTACCTTTATCGGCCCGATCCCTGTCGGCCCGTCACCCGAAATTCGCCTGCCGTAGCCTGCGCTTAGCGGCAGTAGCTGCCATTGCGGTAGCGTGCTGTGTCAAAGTGGAAGTGGTCGCGGTGGAACCGGTTGGCGTTTGGCCCCAGCACCGTCCCGAACGGGCCACAGGCCGCCGCATGCGCCCGGCGCAAAATCCGGCCATCTTCGCGCTTTTTCCAACCATCCAGCACCGAGATCTGACGGCCGTTCTTCAGTGCGATCGTGCGAATATCCACGGCCCGCCCCCGGGCATGTTCCGACAGCCTGCCGCTTCGGGCATTGTTGCGGTTGCGGCAGGCATAGCTGCCCACAATATGGATCCCCTTGACCCCGCCGCCAACGTCGCCCACCGCCGGTTTCAGCCCGTCTTTGACCCAAGTGTTCAGCGCACGCGCCGTTGGGCAGTCAATCGTCGGCTGCATGGTCAGGCCAACCCCGCTGACCGAGCTGATCCGCACCGGTTGCGCAATGCCGCAGCCGCCCCGCCCGCGAACAGGCGGTATCACCACGCCCTTGATCTCGGGGATGCCACACACTGACCCACGTGCCGCGGCTGCGATCTCGGGCGCGCGCGATGCCTCAGCCGGTCTGCGCGTCGGTCTGTTTGAGCGTGAAAACCCTAACACCTCCGCCAGCCCGCGCCGCGCGGCGCGAGGCGCAGTTTGCTCAGGCGTCACCGCCTCGATGCTCACCCCGCGCGGCAAGGGCCGTTCCGATTGCGCAGGCGCATCCGCCAGCGCGGCAAGGGCAAACGCACTCAGAATAACGCCTCCGATCACGGCCCGCATCGCGCTACCTCCCCCGACCAAAGTTCGGCGCATCCGTGTCCTGACCCGCCTCGATGATCCCGCGCCGAATGGCCCGCGTGCGGGTAAAATACGCATGCAGATGGTCCCCGTCGCCCTGTCGAATGGCGCGTTGCAGGGCAAACAGCTCTTCGGTGAAGCGCCCCAGAATTTCGAGTGTCGCCTCCTTGTTGGACAAAAACACATCGCGCCACATGGTCGGGTCCGAGGCCGCAATCCGCGTAAAATCCCGGAAACCCGCAGCGGAGAATGTCACCACCTCACTGTCGGTCACGCGCTGCAAATCGTCGGCCACACCCACCATCGTATAGGCAATCAGATGCGGCGCATGCGAGGTCACCGCCAGCACCAGATCGTGGTGATCCGGCTCCATCTGCTCGACCTGCGACCCCAGCGCCTTCCAGAATTCGACATATGTTTCAAGCGCTTGCGGGTCTGCACCCTCGGGCGTCATCAGCAACCAACGGTTCTCGAACAGCTCGGCAAAGCCTGAATGCGGTCCCGATTGCTCCGTCCCCGCCACCGGGTGCGCCGGGATGAAATGCACGCCCTCGGGCAGATGCGGGACCACCGCATCCATCACCGCGCGTTTGGTCGAGCCCACATCGCTGAGCACACAGCCCGGTTTCAGATGCGGTGCGATCTCAGCCGCAACGGCCCCCATCGCGCCAACCGGCACGCACAGAACCACGAGGTCCGCGCCTTTCACGGCTTCAGCGGCGCTGTCTTCGACGCGGTCGCAAAACCCGATCTCGCGGGCGGCATCCCGCGTCTCGGCAGAGCGCGCGGTGCCCACAATCTCGCCCGCCAGCCCCTTGGCCCGCATCCCATGCGCCATGGAAGAGGCGATCAGCCCCAGCCCGATCAACGCGACCCGTTCATAGATTTGCGCCATCAGTTCTGTCCTCTAAATTCCGCCACCGCGGCCGCCACCCGGCGGCAGGCGCTCTCGTCTCCGATGGTGATGCGCAAGCACTCCGGCAGGTTGTAGCCCGCCACCATCCGCACGATCAGTCCTTTGGTCTTGAGGTAAGCGTCACAGGCCTGCGCCTCCTCAGGTGAGCCAAACCGCGCAAGGATGAAGTTGCATTCTGATGGGTCCGACGGAACCCCCAGCTTGGCCAACTCGCCTGCCAGCCAGTCGCGCCATTTGGCATTCTCGCGCCGGCAGCGCTCCGTGTATTTCACGTCGCGCACCGCCGCATGGGCCGCTTTCAAAGCGGGTCCCGACAGGTTGAACGGGCCACGAATGCGGTTCAGCGTGTCGATGATCTCTTGCGGGCCGTAGCCCCAACCGATGCGCAGCCCGCCCAGCCCATAAATCTTGGAAAAGGTCCGCGTCATGAAGACGTTGTCGCGGCCCTCCATGACGCTTAGGCCTGCGTCAAACCCCTCCACATATTCGGCGTAGGCCCCGTCCAGCACCAGCAGGCAGCCTTCGGGCAGACCATCTGCCAGCCGCGCCACTTCTGCCTCCGGGATCATCGTGCCGGTCGGGTTGTTGGGGTTTGCGATAAAGACCAGCTTTGTGCGCTCCGTCACGCCTGCCAAAAGCGCGTCCACATCTGTCACGCGGTTTTTCTCGCGCACGGAAACAGGCACAGCCCCCGCCGCCTTGGCCGAGATCTTGTACATCCCGAACCCATGTTCGGTGTGCAAAACCTCGTCGCCCGGGCCCGCATAGGCGTAACACAGAAACGAAATGATCTCGTCTGACCCGACGCCGCAAATCACCCGCGCAGGGTCTACCGCATGCACCTCGCCAATGGCCTCGCGCAGCCGCTCATGCTGGGTCGAAGGGTAGACATGCAGCTCGCCCGCCGATTGGCGAAACGCGTCAGAGGCCCGTGGGCTTGGCCCATAGGGGTTCTCATTCGAGGACAGCTTCACCACGTCCGAGACCCCCTCCACAGAGGCCGCGCCGCCCTGATAGAGCGCAATTTCCATAATCCCCGGCTGCGGCGTGATGGTCATCTGACTGTCCCTGAACTCCCAAGCTCCGCCTGTCTACCCGCCGTCAGAGCCAAAGAAAAGAGGACAGCCTGTCACTGCGTTTTGGCAAAGCCAATCAAGAAACACCGCCTCAAAAAAAGCTCTGCGGGTCAATATCAACCTGCAGCCGCAAATCTCCCTTCAGCTTCAGCCCGCCCACCCAGTATGACAGCGCCTGTTGCAGCGCCACGCCCTTCGGGGCCTTGACCAAAAGACGGACACGGTGACGCCCGCGAATACGTGCAATCGGCGCGGGCGCGGGTCCGTAAACCACAGCCCCCACGCGGCGCAACGCGGCGTCGTTGCGTGCCAGATGATTGCCCAGATCAAACACTGGCCCGACCTCCGGCCCCGACAGCACAATCCCCGCCATCCGCCCGTAAGGTGGCACGCCCGCCTGTTCGCGCTCGGCGGCCTCCGCACGCCAAAACCCTTCCTCGTCGCCCGACAGAATGGCCGTGATCACCGGATGTTCAGGCTGGAAGCTTTGCAACAGGGCCAGACCGGGCTTCTCCGCCCGCCCGGCGCGCCCCGCCACCTGCCGCATCAGTTGAAACGTCCGCTCGGCGGCCCGCAGGTCGGACCCCTGCAGGCCCAGATCCGCATCAATCACCCCCACCAAAGTGAGCAGCGGAAAGTTATGCCCCTTGGCCACCAGCTGCGTGCCGATGATGATATCCGCCTCGCCGCTGGCAATCGTCTCGATATGCGCCTTCAGCTGCCGCGCGGTGGAATAGTGATCAGACGACAGCACCGAGACACGCGCGTCCGGAAAAAGCGCCGTCACCTCCTCCCCCATCCGCTCCACGCCGGGGCCTATGGGCGACAAGCGGTCTTCGGCCTCGCAATGCGGGCAGACCGTCGGCATCGGTTTCGTCTCGCCGCATTGATGGCACATCAGCCGCTTAAGAAAGCGGTGCTCCACCATCCGCGCGTCGCATTGGTCGCAGCCAATCTGGTGCCCGCAGGCCCGGCACAGCGTCACCGGCGCGTACCCACGGCGGTTCAGGAAAATCAGCGATTGCTCGCCGCGCTCCACCCGTGCCTGAATTTCGCGCTGCAACGTCGGAGAGACCCATTTGCCCCCCGGCAAGTCCTCCACCCGCATGTCAATCGCGCGCATCTCGGGCATCACAGCCGCCCCGAACCGCGCGGTCAGCTCGACCCGGCGGTACTTGCCAGCCTCCGCATTGGCCCAGCTTTCCAGCGACGGCGTGGCCGAGGCCAGCACCACCTTGGCCCCGCACATCGACGCCCGCAGCACCGTCATGTCGCGGGCATTATACATCACCCCGTCTTCCTGCTTGTAAGAGGTGTCATGTTCCTCATCGACCACGATCAGCCCCAGATCGCGGTAGGGCAAAAACAGCGCCGAGCGTGCACCGACCACCAGCTCCGCGCCGCCTTCACCGACCATTTTCCAGACCCGTCGCCGCTCCGTCATGGTGACGCCCGAATGCCATTCCGCGGGCTTCGCGCCAAACCGTGCCTCCACCCGCGTTAAGAATTCGCTGGTCAGCGCAATCTCCGGCAGCAGCACCAAAGCCTGCCGCCCGCGCCGTAAACAATCGGCCACAGCTTCCAGATAAACTTCCGTCTTCCCCGACCCGGTGACGCCTTTCAACAAGGTGGTCGAATACCCCTCCCCCTCGTTCAGCACCGCCACCGCCGCCGCCTGATCGGGGGTCAGCTCCTTTGACGGCAGCTCAGGGTCCAGCCGCGCAAAAGGCAGATCACGCGGCGATTGTTCTTCCAAAACAGCGCCTTGCGCCACCATGCCCTTGACGACAGAGGTCCCCACCCCGGCCATCTCCGCCAGTTCCTTCAAAGTAAACGCCAGCCCGCCGAACTCCTCAAGCACCGCCAGCACCTTGGTCCGCGCAGGCGTCACCCGGTCCACCTCGCCCGAGCCCATCCGGTAAATCTTGCGCATCGAGGGCGGATCGCCCAGCCCCGGCGAGCGCGTCGCCAGCCGCAACATGGCGCTCAAAGGCGTTAACGTATAGGCGCCGGCTTTTTCCAGAAAGGACACCATCTCTTCGCGCATTGGCGGGACGTCCAGCACCCGGATCACCGACCGCGTCTTGGCGTAATCCCAGTCGCCCTTGCCCGGCCCCCAAACCACGCCCAGCACTTTGCGCGGGCCCAGCGGCACCTCGACAAACGCCCCCGCAAAGCAGCCGCCCTCCGGGGCTTTGTAATCCAGCACGCGGTCCAGCGGCTGCGTCGTCAACACGCCCACCAACTCGCCCTCGTGGAAAAATCCAGCCGTCATGAAGAAGTCACCTGTTTGCTCTTACCTGCCGCTTCAAGGTAAAGCAGCACTTAAGCAAACCTCACCGTCCACCGAAAGGCCAACTTCCATGAAATTCTTTGTAGACACCGCCGAGATCGACGCCATCGCCGAGCTGAACGAATTAGGCATCGTTGATGGTGTCACAACCAACCCGTCGCTGATCGCCAAATCCGGGCGCGATATCCTTGAGGTGACCAGGGAAATCTGTGATTTGGTCGACGGCCCCGTTTCTGCCGAAGTGGTTGCGCTGACCGCTGACGAGATGATCGCCGAGGGGCGCAAGCTGGCCAAAATTGCCGATAACATCGCCGTCAAAGTGCCGCTGACTTGGGACGGTTTGAAAGCCTGTAACGTGCTGACCAACGAGGGCAACATGGTCAATGTCACGCTGTGCTTCTCCGCCAATCAGGCGCTGCTTGCCGCCAAGGTGGGAGCCACGTTTATCTCGCCCTTCATTGGCCGTCTTGATGATCTCAATCTCGACGGGATGGAGCTGATCGCCGACATTCGCGAAGTCTACGACAATTACGGGTTCGAGACGCAAATCCTTGCCGCCTCTATCCGCTCGGCCAATCACATGTCCGATTGCGCCAAAATCGGCGCTGATGTGGCCACCGCGCCGCCAGAGGTGATCAAGAAAATGGCAGGCCATGTGCTGACAGACAAAGGTCTCGCGGCCTTCATGGAAGACGCCAAGAAGGCCAATATCAAGATCGTCTAGGCCACCCGGCAAGCATGATCTAACGTTTTTGTGACCGCAGCCGGGCCAATACCGGGCTGCGGTCGTCTCTTTTTGGCTTAAGCTGCGGGCAGCAGATCAAGCGGAGGCCACATGGCGCGCAAAGCTCAAAAATCCAAGAAAGCCAAACGGGTCAAAACCGGTACCCCGCAACAATCCAACGCGGCCAAGAACATGTCCCGCCGGGGCCTGTTGCAGATGGGCGTACTTGGTGGCGCGGTGGTTCTGGGCGGCGGCTACTTCGGTATCCGGTCGGTCCGCGCCTCTATCGGTGAAACGGACCTCAGCAAGATCGGCCAAGGCGTCCCCGCTGTCGTGCAAATTCACGACCCGAACTGCCCCATTTGCAACGCCTTGCAACGCGAGGCTCGCAAGGCGATCAACGACATGGATGGCGACAAGCCGGAATATCTCGTGGCCAATATCAAGACGGTTGAGGGCTCCAACTTTGCGGCAGATCACGGCGTGCCGCATGTCACGCTTTTGACCTTCAATGCCAAAGGGGAGCTGCAAGACGTCCTGCGCGGATCGCGCAAACATGCAGAGCTGCGCCCGGTTTTCGAAGACCTGATGGCCCGCGCTCCGCGCAGTTAAGTCATCGCGGATTGAACTTTTTCGCCGTTACGCGCATTACTACCCTATGAGCGGATTACTTGCCCTTCTCGACGACGTGGCTGGCATTGCCAAAGTGGCAGCGGCCTCCGTCGATGACGTGATCGGTCAGGCCGCCAAGGCCGGAGCCAAAGCCGCAGGCGCGGTGATTGATGACGCCGCGGTCACGCCGAAATATGTGCAAGGCTTCCAACCCGCCCGCGAGCTGCCCATCGTCTGGCGCATCGCCCGTGGCTCGATCAAAAACAAGCTGCTCTTCCTTTTGCCCATCGGGCTGCTTCTGGCCAATTTTGCGCCTTGGGTGATTACGCCTTTGCTGATGCTGGGCGGGGCGTATCTGTGTTTTGAGGGGGCCGAGAAAGTTTACCACCTCTTCGTGCCGCATCATCATGACGCCGACGAGCCCAAGGACCTAACAAAAGACCCCGCGCATTTGGAGGAAGAGAAAGTCCAAGGCGCGATCAAGACCGACTTCATCCTGTCGGCTGAGATCATGACCATTGCCTTGGCCGAAATTCCCGACAGCAACATCTGGATGGAAGGCGCGACGCTCGCCGCCGTCGCCATTGGCATCACCGTTGCCGTCTACGGCTCCGTCGCGCTGATCGTGAAAGCCGATGACGTGGGTCTGCTGATGTCGACTAAGGGCCGCCTTGGACTGACTCGCGCATTTGGCCGGGGCATCGTCAAAGCCATGCCCGGATTTTTGAAAGCCCTGATGATCGTCGGCACCGCCGCCATGCTTTGGGTCGGCGGCTCGATTGTGCTGCACGGCCTCGACGTGCTCGGGGCCTCTTGGCTCTATGACACGATCCACCACATCGCCGAAAGTGCGGCCCATGCCGTCAGCTCCGCGCAAGGTTTCGTCAAATGGGCCGTGACCGCCGCTTTGGACGGCATCTTCGGGCTGGCCTTGGGCCTCGCCTTGATCCCGGTCGCAACAAAAGTGCTGATCCCCGCATGGACCGCTTTGCGCGGCGGCAAACCTGCAGCGAAACATTAAGCTGAGCTTAAGATTTTCCGCTGAGAGTTTTGTACAAAATGGGTTTTGGCCCTATTTAATTGACCCCAATTTGTACAAAACCCACACTGACGGACTAAAATCACACAGATCACCAGGATTTGCGTTTGCCGGATTCCCTTCATCGGGGCTCCGCATGTAGTATCCCGCCAACATCGAAAAAGAAGTTCCGCTAATTCCGAGGATCCATGATGAGTGAGCAGGCCCAAGTTCTGGAATCCCTTCGCCAGAAAATTCTGGAAGACCCCGAAGTAATCCTTGAAGATCAAGATGTTATGCGCGCCCTCATCGACGCCAACGAGCGTGCGTTGGGCGGCAATATCGTCGATCTGCGCGGCATCGCGATGGAACGTTTGGAAAGCCGGTTGGACCGTCTCGAAGACACCCACCGCTCCGTCATCGCCGCCGCCTACGAGAACCTCGCCGGCACCAACCTGATCCACAACGCCGTCTTGAGAACATTGGAACCCGTTGATTTCAATGCGTTTTTGAACTCCCTCTCTGGCGATCTTCTGGAAGCCCTGCGCGTGTCCAGACTGCGTTTGATCCTTGAGAGCAAAGAATACGAGAGCCCATCCGTCGGCTTCGACGACGTTTTGTCCATCGTTGGCCCGGGCGATATCGACCATTACATCACCGCCGGTCGCAACATCACCGTTCGTCCCGTGACTTTGCGGCAGGTTTCTCCTGCAAGTTCAGACGTTTACGGGGATAACGCCGATTACATCAAGTCTGAGGCGCTGCTGAAACTTGACCTCGGCAAGGGTCGTTTGCCCGGCCTTTTGGTCATGGGCGCAGAAGACCCGCATCAGTTCCGTCCCAACCAAGGCACTGATACTCTTATCTTTTTCTGCAATGTCTTCGAGCGTGCGATCCGCAGATGGCTGGGCTGATCTCCCCCGCCGCACGCGATCTTCTCGAAAACTGGCTCAAACATTTGTCTGCTTTGGGCGGCGTGTCCGAGAACACGATTGAAGCCTACCGCCATGATCTTGCTGGATTTTTTGCCTTTATCGGCAATCACCACGGCGGCGCCGTCGGGCTTGACCCACTGAAATCCGTGAGCACGTCCGACATGCGCTCCTGGATGGCGCATGAGCGCGACCGGGGCGTCGCCGCAAGGTCTCTGGCCCGCCAACTCTCTGCAGTTAAAAGCTTTTTTCGCTGGTTTGCGGAGCGCGACGGGTTCGAACCGACCGCCGTTTTGGCCACGCGATCCCCAAAATTCCAGAAGAAACTGCCCCGCCCCTTGGCCAAAGATGCCGCCAAGGCGATGATCGAAACGGTAGAGACCCAACAACCCAAATCCTGGATCGCCGCCCGCGACGTCGCGGTGCTGACACTGCTCTATGGTTGCGGGTTGCGCATCTCTGAAGCCCTTGGTTTGAAAGGAAAAGATGCGCCCTTGCCGGACGTGCTGCGGATCAAGGGTAAGGGCGGCAAGGACCGGATCGTGCCTGTTCTGGACGCCGCCAGAAACGCCGTAGATCGCTACCTCAAAGCCCTGCCCTACGAGGTCGACCCGGAGGAATCCCTCTTTCGCGGCGCCCGAGGCGGCGCTTTGTCCGCCCGCATCATCGCCAAATCCATGGAAAACGCCCGCATGCAACTCGGCCTCCCCGCCACCGCCACACCGCATGCGATGCGCCATTCCTTCGCCACGCATTTGTTGGAAGCAGGCGGAGATCTCCGCGCAATTCAAGAGCTTCTGGGCCACGCCTCGCTCAGTACCACACAGGCTTATACGGCCGTCGACACGGCCCGATTGATGGAAATCTATGCGAAAGCGCACCCCCGCGGACAGGGTTAGGGATCACAGAAACGTGTCTGTGCGAGAGCTTTGCTTGATTAGCTTTTTGCCCTCCAGCCTGCGACAAAATGGCCAACCGATAACTGGAGACTATACATGACCTTTCGTACGACCCTTGCAACCGTCGCGGCTGGCCTCGCGCTGACCTCCGGCGCTTTTGCTGCTGACTGCAAAACCGATGTCGAAGACGCTTTCGACCTGGAAGCCGCTCAAATTGAAGAAATTTATGCCTGCATCGGCGACAAAATGTTGGAAGGGTACACCAAAGGCGACAACGAAGTGGCCGCAGTTTACCGCACTTGGGCCCCAACAGCGACCCGCCCAGCCGTCGCTGGCCCGCATGGCAACCGCCTGCTGAACACATTCGCCAACGACATTGCCGCTGAGCAATACCTCAAGTTCGAGGAAGAAGGCGTCGTGATGCCCGCAGGCTCCGTGCTTGCGAAAGAAAGCATCAAGATTAACGTCAAGAAGAACAAAGCCGTTGTTGGCCCGCTGTTCATCATGACCAAAGGCGAAGCCGGTGCAGCACCTGACGCGGATGACTGGATTTACTCCGCTGTGCAGCCGGGCGGTAAGCCGATGAAAATCAAGCAAAGCTTCTGTCACAACTGCCACGAAGCGTTCGAAGGCCAAGACGCACTTGGCTATCCGCTTGAGGAAGTGCGCGTCTCTAACTAAGAGCCGTCTTCTTAAGAATTCAAAGCCCCCGTCAGAGCATCCTCTGGCGGGGGCTTTTCGTTGCATTGGCCTGCCAATTCCGGCATGAACGCCCGATGACACCGCAAATCAAAGCCCTTTCCGTCCATCTTTTGACCGCAACCGGCGCGGTCTTTGCGATGCTTGCCATGCTCGCAGCCGTAGACGGCAAATGGGCGATTATGTTCGTCTGGCTGGTTGTCGCGTTTGGGGTCGACGGCATCGATGGGCCGTTGGCGCGCAAGTACAACGTCAAGAAATACGCACCGCAGTTTGACGGCGTGCTGCTCGACCTGATCATCGATTACCTGACTTACGTGTTCATCCCGGCCTTTGCCCTGTTTAAATCAGGGTTGTTCGAAGGGTGGACCGGCTGGTTCGTGATCATCGTCATCACCTTCGCCTCTGCCATGTATTTCTGCGACACACGTATGAAAACAAAGGATAATTCATTCTCGGGCTTCCCGGGATGCTGGAACATGGTGGCCGTCGTTGTTTTCGCTCTCGAGCCGAATTTCTGGATCATCTTGGTGCTTGTCACCGTGCTGGCCGTCGCGATGTTCCTGCCGTTGAAATTCGTCCACCCGGTCCGCACAGAACGGTGGCGCGTGGTCACCCTGCCGATGGCGCTGGGCTGGACCTTCTTCGCAGGCTGGGCAGCGTGGGTGAATTTCGATCCTCAAAGCTGGGCGCATTGGGGGCTGATCTTGACCTCAATCTATCTGCTCTTTGCCGGCGTCGCGCAGCAGGTCATCCCGCAGCGCAGCGCCTAGATCAGCAAGCCGGCAGCCCCTTCTAGCTTGAGCAAAGCCACCTTCGCCTCAACACCGCCGCGCCCGGAAAATCCCCCAAGAGAGGTTGCGCCCAGAACGCGGTGACAGGGGATCATGATCGCCAACGGGTTCGCGCCGCAGGCCTGCCCTATCGCCTGAGCTGAGACGCCGAGCTCCCCCGCCAGATCACCGTAGGTCCGTGTTTCACCGAAGGGGATCGCCCTCAGAGCCGCATAAAACTGCTGCTGAAACGCCGAGCCTCGGGGCTTTAACGGGACGGAGAACTCTTTGAGTTTGCCCGCAAAATACGCCTCAAGCTCGGCCACTGCTTCGCGTAGTAAAGGTGTCTCCGCCTGTCCGCCCGAGGCGTCCCACTCCAGCTCGGCAATGCCGCCGTCCCGCTCGATCAGCGTGAGCGGCCCAACCGGAGAGGACAGCCCGGCCTTCATCAGCCGATGGCCTCATTGCACCTTGCACAAGTGCCCGCATGGTCATGCGTTCCGACGTCGGGCAGGATCTTCCAGCAGCGTTGGCACTTCTCGCCCTCTGCCTTTGCAAAGACCACGGCCACATCCGCCACATCATCCAGCGTGAACGCCCCTTCAGGCGCGGCTTCCGTAGTTACCGAAATCGCCGAGGTGATGCACATGTCGTCGAAGCTGACTGAGCGAAGCACCTCTTGAGCAGCGACGTCCACGTGGACGACAGGTCCCGCCTCCAGCGAGGAGCCGATCACTTTGGCGGTGCGCTCGACCTCTAACGCGCCGGTGACCACCCGGCGCACGCGGCGCACGGTCGCCCATTTGGCAGCCAAGGCGTCGTCACGCCAGGCCTGTGGCGTCTCAGGGATATCCGTCAAATGCACCGAGCTGTCTTCGCCTGGGAAACGCTCCAACCACAGCTCTTCGCAGGTAAAGACCAGAACCGGGGCCAGCCATGTCGTCAGGCGATGGTACAGAATGTCCAGAACCGTGCGCGCCGCGCGGCGGCGTTCCGTGTCGCCGTCACAGTAAAGCGCGTCCTTGCGGATGTCGAAATAGAAGGCCGACAGGTCCACCGTGGCAAAGGTAAACACCGCCTGAAACACGCCTTGGAAATCGTATTTGTCATAGCCTTCACGCACCACCTGATCGAGCTCGGATAAGCGGTGCAGGACCCAGCGCTCTAGCTCAGGCATGTCGGCGGGTTCCACCCGGTCGCTTTCCGAGAAGTCGTTGAGCGAGCCCAGCATGAAGCGCATCGTGTTTCGCAGGCGACGATAGCTGTCGGCGACGCCTTTCAGAATTTCGTCACCGATGCGCTGGTCCAGTGTAAAGTCGGTTTGCGAGACCCAGAGGCGCAGGATGTCGGCCCCATATTGCTTGACGATCTTTTCGGGCACGATGGTGTTGCCGATGGATTTGGACATCTTCATGCCCTTCTCGTCCAGCGTGAACCCGTGGGTTAGCACCCCGCGATAAGGGGCGTGACCCATCGTGCCACAGGCCTGCAGGAGCGAGGAGTGGAACCACCCGCGATGCTGGTCGGTGCCTTCCAGATACAAGTCCGCCAACCCGTCCTCTGACCCGTCTTCACGGTCGCGCAGGGTGAAGGCATGGGTAGAGCCGCTGTCGAACCAGACGTCAAGAATGTCCATCACTTGGGTGTAGTCTTCAGGGTTCACGATGCCGCTGAGGAACCGCTCTTTCGCGCCGTCCTTGTACCACGCATCCGCGCCCTCGGCCTCGAAAGCCTCTAGGATGCGCGCGTTCACTTCTTCATTGCGCAGCAGGTAGTCGTCATCTGCGATATCCGCGCCTGTCTTGGTGAACACAGTCAAGGGCACGCCCCAGGCGCGTTGGCGCGACAGCACCCAATCAGGCCGTGCCTCGATCATGGAATGCAGCCGGTTGCGCCCGGTTTGCGGGGTCCAGGTGACCAGCTCATCAATGCTGCGCAAAGCGCGCTCACGGATTGTCTTGCCGTACGTGTCTTGCCCATCGCCCACCGGTTTGTCGATGGCAGCGAACCATTGTGGGCGGTTCAGACGGATGACAGGCGCTTTCGAGCGCCAACTATGGGCATCCGAAAGGGTGATGCGCTTTGAGGCCAGCATAGCGCCCCGCTCGATCAGCTTGGCATTTACCACCTTGTTGGCGTTGCCTGGCTTGCCATTTGGCCTGATGATCACCTCGCCTGCAAAAAACGGCAGGTCGTCGCGATAGGAGCTGTCGTCACGCACATTGTAGGTCATCTCCAACCCGTGCTTGACGCCAACCGCATAGTCGTCATCCCCGTGGCTGGGCGCCGTGTGCACCAGCCCGGTGCCCGCGTCATCGGTGACATGATCCCCCGGCAGCAAGGGGATATCGTAGTCCCATTCGCCATCCGCGCCCTCTGCCCCGCGCAGCGGGTGGGCGCAGGACAGCGCTGCCAGTTGATCCGCCGAAACATCGCTGAGCCGACGGTACATGCCGTCCTCAAGCCGGGCGAGGCCTAGCACTTCCTCAGCCATTGCGTCGGCCAGGATGTAGCGATCACCGATGGCCGCCCAGCACTCCTCGGGCCTACCTGTAACCTCGTAAAGCCCGTAAGAGATCCCCGGTCCAAAGCACACCGCGCGGTTTTGCGGGATGGTCCAAGGGGTCGTGGTAAAGATCACGACCGTCGCCTTGCCCAGCGCGTCATCGCCCTTGATCACTGGAAACTTCACCCAGATCGCTTCGGTCTGGCGGTCGTGATACTCGACCTCCGCCTCCGCCAGCGCGGTTTTCTCCACGGGCGACCACATCACGGGTTTCGAGCCCTGATAGAGCGTCCCGTTCATCAGGAATTTCTGAAATTCTTCCGCGATGACCCGCTCTGCATGGAAGTTCATCGTCAGATATGGATCATCCCAGTTGCCCGTGACGCCCAGCCGCTTGAACTCCTCGCGCTGGATGTCGACCCAGCCTTCTGCAAAGGCGCGGCATTCTTGCCGAAACTCGACGACATCGACCGCGTCCTTGTCGCGGCCTTTCGAGCGGTATTTCTCCTCGATCTTCCACTCGATAGGCAGACCGTGGCAGTCCCAGCCGGGGATATAACGCGCGTCGCGGCCCATCATCTGCTGGCTGCGAACCACCATATCTTTCAGAATTTTGTTCAGCGCGTGCCCGATATGCAGATGCCCGTTTGCATAGGGCGGGCCGTCATGCAACGTGAACGGCTTGCGGCCTTCAGCGCCTTCGCGCAACCGGTCGTAGACCCCGATCTGAGCCCAGCGCTCCAGCCAGCCCGGCTCCCGGTTGGGCAGGCCCGCGCGCATCGGGAAATCGGTCTTTGGCAGGTTCAGGGTGTCTTTGTAGTTCACTTCAGGCGTGTCGGCGCACATTTCAGGCGTCCTTTTGTAGTCGTGTTCGGGAATGTCGAAAAGAGGGCGGTGCGAGCGTCTCAAACACCTTGGCCCGGCGTCTCATCTGAATCAGAGCGCCGGGGTTGTAATTCGTATGATGCGGCAAAGTGTCAGCATAGCCTTCCTATACAAGGGTCGGTGTAGAGGGTCCAGTGTCGCATTGCGCCCTGCAGCAAACCGCGTATCACTGCCATCATGAGCCTTAACATCGCCATTGCAGGGGCAGGTATCGGCGGCCTGGCCGCCGCGGCCTTCCTCGCCCGTCAGGGTCATGCGATCACGGTCTATGACCAGTTCGACGCCCCGCGCCCTGTTGGGTCGGGGTTGGTAATTCAGCCTGTGGGGCTTGCCGTGCTTGACGCCATCGGGGCCGGAGCAGCAGCCCGCTCCGCAGGCAACAAGATCACTCGGATGCTGGGTCATGAGAGCGACAGCGGCGCACGGGTGTTGGACGTCTGGTACGACAACAGCGGGACGGGTGAGACATATGGTCTTGCAATTCATCGCGCTAGTCTGTTTCAGGCCGTACTTGATGCGGCCGAGGCCGCTGGCATCACGTTGGTTCCAAACCACAGGGTCACCGCGCTCACGCCTCATCATCTGAGTTTCGCAAACGGCGCGCGGTCGCCATGGTTCGACCTGATCGTCGATGCCTCAGGCGCGGCCGGTGTAGTGGGCCACATGAATGCAAAACCCCTGCCTTACGGCGCAATCTGGGGCACGGTGCCGTGGCCCAAGACGACAGATCTTCCGCGTAACCAACTCACACAAAGCTACCGCCGCGCCGACCGGATGATGGGTGTTCTTCCGTGTGGCACGCTCCCGGGCGGTTCGCAGCAGCAAACTGCGATTTTCTGGTCAATGCCGCGCGAGGCCTATGGCGCTTGGCGCGAAGCGCCGCTCGATCACTGGAAGGCGGAAGCCTCAGACTTATGGCCAGAGTTTGCTCCGTTTCTTGGAACCATCCAATCGCATGACCAGATGACAATAGCGCGCTACAGCCACGGAACTTTGAGAGCGCCTTATGGCGATCATCTAGCCATTATCGGCGATAGTGCACATCGCGCCTCGCCTCAGCTTGGGCAGGGCGCAAATATGGCGCTTCTGGATGCCCAGGCGTTGGCACAGGCGCTAGAGTGTGAGCGGAATATTCCGGTTGCCCTTCGCCATTACGCAGCAGCACGGCGATGGCATGTTCGCATTTACCAAGCCATGTCATGGGCCTTTACGCCACAGTATCAATCCGACTCGTTGCTTTTGCCAAAGCTGCGCGACCGGGTGTTTTTTCCGCTGAGCCAAATCAAACCTGTGCCAAGCATTTTGACGCGTCTCGTTTGTGGTACGCTGCTGCCACCGTTGGGCTCTTTAACACCGCCGTAAGCTACGTGCCCGTGCCGGGAAACAAGCCGGTCAGGGCGCCTTTGATGATCTTGCTGACGGAGGGCTTGCCCTCTGACACGAACGGCAATGGGCGGCAAACCTCGATGGCGGCGACGCCGACGCGGGCAGTCAGTGCTCCATTGATGACCCCTTCACCGAAGCGGCGTGAGACCCGCCCGAGCACACCACCGCCGGCAATGGAGCCGATCAGGTCATCGCCCACCGCAACCGCGCCTGTCGCCACCAAATGGGTCATCACCGCACGGGTCAGCCGCCAGTTTCCAAGCGTGCCGGACCGGCCGCCATAAAGCTCCGCAATTCGGCGGATCATGCGCAGGTTGGCTGTCAGAGCGGCGATCAGATCAGCCAGTGCCAGTGGGACGATGGCGGTGACCAAAGCCACTTGGCGAGCGGCAGCTTCCACCTCTTGTTGAGCAGCATCATCCAGCGGGGCCAGCAGGTTTTTTTCAACAACGCCTAAGACGGCCTCTGCATCGAAACTGTCACCCTCGCGCCGTGCAACGGCATCGCGGCCAACGGCCAGTTCTGGTCGCGCCTTGTAAAGCCCCACGACCCGGTCACGCGTGGCACGGGCCGCCTTCAGATCACCCGAGGCCAAGGCTGCGTCTGCCTCCGCACGCACGCCGTCGATCCGTTTAAGCCGTACCAAGGCCAGCCATTCACGTCCGGCCACCAGAAGAAGGGCCAAGCAGAACAGCCCGGCAAGTCCTGCAGCGATCCAGCCGAGAACCGGGTTTGAGGTGATGAGCCCCATTACGAAGTTCCACGCGGCGACGAACGCGAAGAAGCCCAGCAAAGCGACCATACTGGACCAGAACAGCCGCGTCAGTCTGGAGGCGGGCCGTGCCCCCAATTGAGTAAGGGTTTGCATGGCCCGTCCGGTTGGTGCCGGGATATCGCTGTCAGGAACTGCAGGGGCAGTTGCGGGTGTGAGTGGTGCAGCATCCACCTCTTTTACCTTGGCCTTGGCGCGGGGCTTCGCCTTAGGCTTTGTCTCAAGATCGATGAGGACCGGTCCGTTTTTCTTTGGCGGCTTGCTCATGTCAGTCTGTCCCCAATCAAAAATTCTGCTGCCCGGTCCAGCCGGATATGTGGCGGCCCTTCGCCCGGTTGCAGCTCGATTTCGGCAGGTGCAAAGGCCATCACGGAGTAGTCCGCGTCGAGCCATTTCTCTTCACCATCCCGCGCCGGGTTGAGTAGCTTGGACGGATCGGACGGCAGGGCTCCGGGGTAGAACGCAGCCTGTTTTCCGGTCGACAGCAACTTGCCTTGGACAACGTCAAGCGGCTCCCCCTCATGGGTCATTTGCGTCTCGATCGTGGCGCGCAAGGCAGCAATGGACATGGCGGAGGTCGCAGCCCCTGCGAAATCGGCGCGATCTCGGGCTTCGCGCAGGAGCGCTTCCATAATATTCGTCAAAGCGCCGTGCTGCGCATGGTGCAGGTGGTCGGCCTTGGTGGCGGCAAAGAGGATTTTCTCGACCTTTTTGCCGAAGAGGATCGATCCCAACCAGCTGCTATGTCCCGGTCGGAACGCGCCCAGAATGTCGGCCATGGATTGGCGCAACGCATCAAGCGCCTGCGGCCCGGCGTGAATGGCCCCCAAAGCGTCAACAAGCACTACCTGCCGGTCTATGCGGCTGAAATGATCGCGGAAAAACGGCTTTACCACCTTTGACTTATAGGCCTCATAGCGACGCTCGAATTCGCGGTAGAGCGAGTTGCGAGGCTGGGAAGCGGGCTCGGGCAACGGTGCGAAGGTCAAAACAGGCGAGCCCTCCAGCTCACCAGGCAGCAGGAACCGCCCCGGGGTGGCGTCCGAAAACCCGGCCTCGCGGATGTCATGCAAATACCGGGTGTAGAAATCGGCCAACTCTGCCGCCAATGGCTCTTCCAGCTTGGTTTCTGTATCAACCGTATCAAGCCGGGTGAGATACTCCTTGGAAGCTGTTCGTGCTTTGGCACGCGCAAGGCTGTCGGCCGACCATTCGGCGTAGGATTTGTCGATCAGCGCCAAATCCAAGAGCCACTCGCCGGGATAATCCACAATGTCTAGATGCACCGTCCGCGGTCCTGAGAAGGTGCCAATAAGCCCGCCGGGCTGCACTTTCAGTGACAAGCGCAACTCTGAAATGGTGCGGGTCGACTCGGGCCAATGCGGGTCGGGGCCAGTCATCGCCGCGAGATGCGTTTCGTATTCAAACCGGGCAATCGTATCGTCAGGCTGGGGGCGCAGATAGGCCGATTTGATGTTGCCATGGGCGGCGCCTTGCAGCTGGCCCATACGGCCCCGGTCCATCAGATTGGCGATGAGTGAGGTGATAAACACCGTTTTACCAGCGCGGCTTAACCCGGTGACGCCCAACCGGATGGTCGGCTCGAACACACCTGTCACCGTCTCGGCTGCACCTTCAATCCGGCGGCTCACCCCATCGACAATATCGTTAATGATCACTGCGTCTCTTTCCTTGCCTGCTGCCCTACATAGGGCCGGGTGGCACGCCTGTGTAGGGGCTTGGTTTCGGGGAAACTTCGCGCTACTCGGTCACTATGGCCAGATATGCCCTCAAAATCGAATATAATGGCGCGCCGTTTCATGGCTGGCAGCGCCAGCCGGGCCAATCCACCGTTCAAGGCACAATCGAGGACGCTTTGCGCAAGATCGAGTCTGGGCTTGAAATGATTGCCGCCGCCGGGCGGACCGATGCGGGCGTGCATGCATCGGGTCAGGTCGCCCACGCCGATTTGAGCCGCGCTTGGGAGCCGTTTCGCCTGAGCGAGGCGTTGAACTACCATCTGAAGCCACATCCAATCGCCATTTTGGAGGCCGCCGAGGTGCCCGAGGATTGGCACGCCCGCTTTTCGGCCAAAGAGCGCAGGTACGTGTTTCGTCTGGTGTCCCGCCGGGCCCCGCTCGCCCATGAGCGCGGTCTGGTCTGGCAGATCAGCAATTCGCTCGACATCGAGGCCATGCAGAAGGCCGCAGCTATGTTGGTCGGTAAGCACGACTTCACCACGTTCCGCTCTACGATTTGTCAGGCCGCCAGCCCGGTCAAAACACTCGATGAAGCCCGGATAGAGGTACAAGACCGTCCCTACGGTGCGGAATACGTGTTTCATTTCCGCGCCAGATCGTTCCTGCACAACCAAATCCGGAGCTTTGTTGGCTCCCTTGTGCAAGTTGGCACCGGCTCTTGGGAACCAGCTCAGATGCAACGGGCGCTTGACGCACGCGATCGTTCTGCTTGCGGGCCCGTCTGCCCGCCGCAGGGGCTGTATTTGAGCCAAGTGCAGTATGACCATGACCCGTTTACAGGTGTGTATGATGCGCGGCCCTGAATTGGACGGTTTCGATCCGCGATGGCGCGACGTCCCCCATTATATCAACGGCATTACCTCTGAGATTTGGGAAGAGCGCCAAATCGGCACGCTGAAAAAATACTACGCAGATGATCTGATTGTTCGGTCACCGGCCAGCATTGTTCAGGGCAATCAAGGGATTATTGCCGCCACCATGGCCACTTTGGCGGAATTTCCAGATCGTGAGCTTCCGGGCGAAGACGTCATCTGGTCCCCAGCACCGGGAGGGTTTCTGTCGTCTCATCGGCTGATTTGTACGGCCACACATACTGGTGCAGGCGCATACGGACCGCCAACAGGGCGGACGTTGCGTTACCGGATTTTAGCCGATTGTTACTGCACCCAAAACGCTGTGTATGACGAATGGCTGGTCCGCGATCAGGCTGCGATTGTCTTGCAGATGGGTCACAATATCGAAAGCTGGACACGTAGCCAAATCGCGCGCGAAGGGGGAGCTGAAGCCTGCGTCAAACCGTTTTCACCGGCCATTGATATTAGCGGCCCTTACAATGGTGACGGCAATAATCACGAAGCAGGCGAGCGGCTTGCTAGCTTGCTGTCCCGGATGATGCAGGCGGAGTTCTCTGCAATTTCTGACGGGTATGACCGCGCGGCGACGCTTGCTTATCCGGGTTATGTCACCGCCTACGGCCACGATGGTGCCGACCGGTTCTGGCTGCCGTTCCGGGCGTCTCTTCCGTCGGCCCGATTTACCGTTCACCATCAGATTGGCCGCGATGATCCGGACATGCCGCTTCGCGCTGCTGTGCGGTGGTCCTTGGATGGCTTGCATGATGGCTGGGGGCGATTTGGTGGACCCACCGGAGCGCATATCCACGTGATGGGTATCACCCATGCTGAATTTGGCCCCTATGGGCTGCGTCGGGAATGGACCTTGATTGATGACACCGCCATCTGGAAACAGATCCTATTGCAAACCGGCATGGTCTGAACGCGGCTAGTGTCCGTTGAAAAGCTGTTTGGCGCGAGTGTCTCCCGGCAAGGCGGTGCTTTCAGCATCTTCGCGACATCCTGCGATGTAGCGTTGCAGCATGCCTGTGTAGAAACTCAGCTCTTCTTGACGTGCACTCATCCTCCGTAATTGGCGGTTCAGGGCGTCGGAATTGTCGCGCAGAACTTCTGGCGGAGCGTCCTTGGCAATAGAAAGGATGTCGAGAAGCGGGTTAACGATATCACGCAAGACCTCAACAGCTATGCGTTCGCGGACGGTCGTAGTCTCCATAGCCATGGCGGGATCGAACCGGAAGGCAGATTTGATCGAGCCCACATAGTCGCGCACCCGAACCATGATGGCTTCTGTGCCGTCTTCGAGACTGGTGGACAGCAAACGAAGCCCGCCAAGCACCAGACCCGGCAGTTGAATCGAAAAATCCGGCATCGACAGGATGCGGGCGCCGCGCTCAAATCTTGCCAGCGCTTCCTCAAGGGCCGTGGCAAGATCATTCACAAACAATTCGCTAAGAGCCCGAGGGCGGCGGAAAGAGTAACGATTGCGGATGTCGGGCTGCATAAGTTCGACCGAGCTTACGCGGGCCTCTAGGTTCTTTCCACGCACAACGTGGACAACAAAATGATCGCTCTCGGCGGTGTCGAGGCTTTGATCGGCAGACATTCTAATCCCCAGTTCTCGTATCGCTCACTTTCCCCTGCGTTTACGGTTAAGCAAACTTTATTAACAAATCGTTTACAGATTTAGACGAATTCCACGGGTCCCAACTTCGCGTTTGTTTTTACGCCGCTGACCCGATACCCTGCACGGCAAGGAAGACGATTTTTGAGAAACTTATTTGAGCGTTCATGCTCAACAAGGCTTTGAATGACGAAAAAAGTGATGCACATGACCTTCCGGTCATTGTGGGTGTTGGTTCATCAGCAGGTGGGCTTGAAGCAATCCGTGAATTGGCGACACATTTGCCCGTCGACAACGGCTGCGCCTACGTCATCGTTCAGCACATGTCCCCGCAGCACAAAAGCATGATGACTAGCTTGATCGCGAGCGAAACAGATCTTCGCGTCGTAGATATCACAGACGAAATGGTGCCAGAGCCCAATGTGATCTACGTCACCCCGCCCAAGGCAGACGTTGTGATGAAAGACGGTATGTTGCGGTTGCTGCCGCCCAGTGACGACTTGGGCAAGCCCAAACCATCGGTTGATCGTTTCCTGATGAGCCTTGCCGAAGAGCGCGGCGATCGCTCGCTTGGTATCATCTTGTCAGGTACGGGTTCGGACGGCGCTTATGGGGTGCAAGCGGTCAGGGAAGCTGGCGGGATCACAATTGCGCAGGATGATGCGACCGCCAAATATGACGGGATGCCGAACGCAGCAATTGAGACAGGTTGCGTTGACCTGGTGCTGCGCCCCAGCGACATTGGCACCCATCTAAAGAAAATTCTCGCCGCACCGCGCAGTCTGGACCAGTTCCGCACGGATCACGGCGACGTCTCACCGGTCTCAAGTATTTTGCAAATCGTCCTGGCCCGGACCCGTGTTGATTTCCGAGAATACAAGCAGTCCACAGTGCTGCGCCGTATTGACCGCCGGATGACAGCTTTGGGCATTCCTACAGTTGAGGATTACGTGATCCACTGCCGGAATGAACCCGCCGAGGTGGATGCACTTTTTAAGGACTTGCTGATCTCGGTGACGCGATTTTTCCGCGATGGCAGCGAGTTTACGGGGCTCAAACCCTACATTCAGGAGCTGGTTGATGGCCGTGATGGTCGACCTTTGCGCATCTGGGTTGCAGGCTGCGCAACAGGCGAAGAGGTGTATTCCATAGCCATGCTGCTGGCGGAGGCGATGGGCGGGGCCGCGCAGCTGGTTCAGTCCAAGACCCAGATTTTTGCAACAGATATTGATCGCGTGGCGCTTGAATACGCCCGTCGCGGGCAATACTCGCAAGGGGCATTGTTAGACGTGCCGAAAGAGCTCGCAGACAAGTACTTCATTCAGCAGTCCGAAGGTGTCCGTGTCATTGAAGCGCTGCGTGCTGTGGTGCTGTTTTCCGACCACAACCTTTGTCAGGATCCGCCCTTCCTGCACATGGACATGATCTGCTGCCGCAACCTGCTGATCTATTTTAACGCAAAATTGCAGAGCAAAGTCTTCTCCCGGCTTCACTACGCCATGAAAGAGCGGGCCTACCTTTTTGTTGGCACAGCCGAGACCGTTGCCGGGTCGGATCAGTTGTTTCTCGAAGCCGACGGCAAACCGCACATCTTCCGCAAAAGGGTGTTACGAAAAACCGATCAAGTAGGCGCAAAGGCCTTTCCCGGGACGTGGAAGCCCTCCGCCACCCGAACGCCGCGCAAAATCGGTGCAACTGCAGATGCCCCCGCCGTCCAGGCGGAACGGCTCATGTTTGACGCGCTGGCACGTTCGCTTGGTGAAAACTCGGTTCTTGTGTCCGGCGATCACAGTTTCCTGCGTGTCTACGGTGATATCACACCCTACGTGAATCTGTCTGAGGACTCGACGCTGAACCTCCAGTTGAGCCTGCTGAAATCTCCGTTCCGCGAAGAGGCCCGAAGTCTCGTAACCCTGTCGCTGAAGCATGACCAACGTCGCGTTGGCGCAAAGCACACACTCGAGATCGGAACAGAGACAAGAATGATCCGTCTTGAGGTCATCCCAATACAAGTGCCTTCGATCGATGAACGACTGGCACTGATTGTCATCAACTCGTGGTCTGAGGCGGATTTTGCAAAGCTGGCCGCAGACACGGACTCGCCCGCAGTAGAGATGACAGACGCGCATTTGCGTGAGCTGGACCACGAGCTGGCCACCACCCGCGAAGCGCTTCAACAGACCATCGAAGAGCTAGAAACCTCAAACGAGGAATTACAAGCCCTTAACGAAGAGCTGCAGTCAACCAATGAGGAATTGCAGGCTACCAACGAAGAGTTGGAGACCTCGAATGAGGAACTTCAGTCGACCAATGAAGAGCTGATCACAGTCAATGAGGAGCTGCAGGTTAACTCCGCCGAGCTGATGGGTCTGAACGCCGAATTGGGCTCGCTCTTGGGCAACGTTCCGATCCCGCTTCTTGTGCTGGACAATGCCTTGCAGGTCGCGCGTGCCTCTAAGGCTGCCATGCAGCTCTTTGGTATCTCGAATCCGCTGCGCAACCCGCATTTGAGCCAGATCAGCCTACCAGACGGCTTCCCCCGTATGGTGGAGATCTGCAACGAGGCCCTGCAACTGGGCACGCCGATTACCCATGATTTCGAGACTGAAGACGGCCCCTACTCTCTGCAATGCGCACCATTTGCAGGCGAGGCCGGCCAGATGATCGGGACAACGCTGGTCTTCTTACGCTCCCCAGCGACCCAGTCGCTGGCTGCCGAGTTGCAACAATTGCTCAGCAAGGCACCCGTGTATCTGCTGCAGCACAATGAGGAAGGCGAGATTACCCGCGTCAGCGCCCGAATGGCAGACCTCTTGGGGCGCCCCCAGAAGAAGCTGATCGGACAGACCGTCGAACTTACGCTGACGCAAGCCAAAGTCGACCCACAGAACGGGCTCAATAAGTTGCTTCGGGGTGAAAAACACGACGAGGCGTTCCAGCTGACACATCCCGATGGGCACGTGGTCTGGCTGGGCGGCATGCGCCATGCCTATACCGATCCAACAAGCGGGCGCTTGAACGTTGTCGTGCTGGCCAATGACGTTACCGAGATTGTAAAATCCGCTCAGGTTCTCGACATTTCAAATAACTCACTGAAACTAGTAGAAAATTTGGCAAATACGGGTTACTGGCGTGTGGATCCAATCACCAAGGAAATGCACTGGTCGGACAAAGTCTTTGAAATTCATGGACTACGCCCGGAGGATGGCACGCCCGCTCTAGAAGACGGTATCAACGCTTACCATCCTGACGATCGCCAAATGGTCCAGGAACTCGTTGAGGAAGCCCTTTCGGAGAATCGCGGTTACTCTTTCCGGGCGCGTCTTTTGCGACCCGATGGCGTTGCCACCTGGGTGCAGGCGCTGGCCGAGCTTGTACAAGGTCCCGAAGGCCAGCCGCCAGCGCTGGTCGGGTCCTTTCGCGACATCACAGATGAAATCGCACACGAAAACAGATTGTCCGAACTTGAGATACTTATCGATCATCAGGATATCGGATTCTATTCCTATGACGTCTTGGCCGACCGCGCCTATTGGAGCCCCAGCACCTACCGGCTTCTGAGGGTTGATCCACGAAAAAAAGCCAGCTTCAAACTTATCCACTCCATGGTGGACAGTTCCGATCAGGATCGCTTCTTGAAGCACCGCGAGAATACGCTGACCACCGGTGCTCCCTATCAGGATGACTTCAAAATCACGACGGCAGACGGGCGTAAGAAAGTGCTAACTGTAGGTATGTCGTCCACCCACAACAGTGACGGTGTGGTGTCCAACTATTTCGGCTCGATCATTCTCAAACCGAGAGAGAGCTGAGGCGCTTAAACTGACGGATATGTGAGATTAACTTTGCTGCGGGCTGGGTTATGGCTGATTTGAGATTAGCCAAAAGGAGTTCCCGCTGATGCGCGGCATTGCAACCCTCATCGCTTTGACATTCTTCGCGGCCCTGCCCGATCTGGCAGCGGCGCAGCAGGATTGCGTCGATCAGACGCCCTGCCAATTGGGCGACCGATCTTACCATGTCAAAGTGCCCGATGATTGGGACGGGGTGAGCCCTATGCCTGTCATGCTGCATTTTCACGGCTGGGCGCGGCAAGGAACTCTGATTGTGAAACATGGCCGCATATCCGGCGCGACCCGCAAGCGTGGTGTCCTGCTGCTCGCCCCGAATGGATTAGGAAAATCGTGGGATTTCTGGAACCCCGGCAGCCCGGACACGGATTTCGCCGCCGCCGTCTTGGAGGACGCTGCCAAGCGCTACCCGATTGATCGCAGCCAGATATTTGTCTCTGGCTATTCTTGGGGTTCTGCCATGGCCTGGCGCTACTCTTGTGAAAACGGCGATGAGGTACGGGCCCTCTTGGCGGTTTCAGGCACGCTCGATCAAGACGAGAGCTGCGAGACGATGCCTGCGGAGGTGCGCCACACTCATGGTCTGCGCGACACGGTTCTTGACTACCCCTATGGCCCCGATGGCGACGAACTATACCCGGTCGCCTTATGGCGCCGCACCTTGGGTTGTGAGGCACCAACTGGTACGGACAGCTACTCCACTACGGAGAAGGATCACTTCTCGCGGACAATATGGGCCGATTGCGCGTCTGGAAAAGTCGTTTTTGACCAGCATCCACGCGGGCATTTCATCCCGCGTGGATGGTTTGCCAAGCAGCTTGACGAGTTGCTGGGGGCAAGCTCCTAACGTCGCGACAGCGCGAAGTGATGGCCAACCCCGATGGCCACCAAGGCGTAGACGATATGGCCCCAAAGTGCCGCCCAAGTGATCCCCGTGAAGCCCAGGAAGGGCGGCTGACCCGCGATCAGATGCGCCATGATGTAGAGCGCGAAGACCCATTGCACGCAGCCAAAAGCCACAGCTACCGCCCACCACGGCACGCGCGGCGCGATCATCTGCCACAAGGGGCGTGCGACCAGTGCAAAGCCCAGCGGGTAGCCGATAACACCCGCAATGTAGTGTAGCAGGACCGCCATTTCTTTTGAGCCGTAGCCCGCAATAGCGCGGAAAACAGAGCCCGCCAAAGGTACAGGTGCCAGACGGGAGCCACCAAGCGTAGGACTGACCACCTCCCCGTATAGCTCGAAGGCAATCGTGGCCAACGCACCGCCAAGCATCAGCATCAGAAATCCACGCGGGGAGAGGGCTTTTCTCATTTTGGGTCTCGCTTTTTGTTACTCGCCTACCGTTTTAGCTCATCTGAAGCTCACACGGGATCAACTCTTGATGCGGTAGCCGGTTTTGAAGATCCACCAGATCACCATCAGGCATGCACCCGTGAACAACGCTATGGCGAAGAGGCTCACTGCGATGGGAACGTCAGCGGTGCCAAAAAAGGCCCACCGGAAGCCTGATATGAGATAGACCACCGGGTTGAACATGGTCACCGTTTGCCAGATCGGTGGCAGCATGGAGACGGAGTAGAACGAGCCACCCAGAAAAACCAGCGGCGTGATGACCAGAAGCGGGATCAGTTGCAACTGCTCGAAATTCTGCGCCCAAATCCCGATAATGAAGCCCAGCAATGCGAAGCTGAGGCAGGTCAGCAGCAGGAACGCGACCATAGCCATTGGATGCGCAACCGGCAGGTCGACAAAGAAATGCGCGGTCACAAAGATCACTGTCCCGATAAACAGCGCTTTTGTCGCCGCCGCGCCCACATATCCGACCACGATCTCGAAGAAACTGACTGGCGCGGAGAGCAGCTCGTAGATCGTCCCCATAAATTTGGGGAAGTAGATGCCGAAAGATGCGTTGGCCGTCGCCTGTGTCATCACGCTAAGCATGATCAGACCTGGCACAATGAATGCGCCGTAGCTGATGCCCTCGACACTCTCGATCCGTGACCCGATGGCCGTGCCAAACACAACAAAATAGAGTGAGGTCGAGATCACCGGAGAGATGAAGCTTTGCATCAATGTGCGGAAGAAACGCGACATTTCGAAAACATAGATTGCCTTGATGGCCTCAAAATTCATCCTGCGTCCTCCACCAAGCCCACGAATATATCCTCCAGCGAGGATTGCCGGGTAGAGACGTCTCGCGTCACCAGACCCGCTTTGGCCACGTCAGTCAGCAGCGTGGTTATGCCAGTGCGCTCTGCGGCGGTGTCATAGCTGTAGATCAGCGACCGCCCGCCTTCGCTCAATGTCAGCGCATGATGCGCCAATGCGTCGGGTACCGCGTCTAGCGGAGCGCCAAGCTCAATCTCAAGCTCCTTGCGGCCCATCTGCGACATCAAGGCGTCCTTCTCCTTGATCAACAAAATCTCTCCTTTGGAGATCACGCCTACCCGGTCCGCTATGGCTTCAGCTTCTTCAATGTAATGCGTCGTCAAGATGATCGTGACGCCGTCTTCTTTGAGTTGCCGCACAATCTGCCACATGTCCTTGCGCAGCTCGACGTCGACGCCTGCGGTGGGTTCGTCCAGAAACAGTATCCGAGGTTCGTGGCTCAGCGCCTTTGCGATCAACACACGTCGCTTCATGCCGCCTGAAAGCTCTTTGATGCGGGCGTCTTTCTTGTCCCACAACGAGAGCTGGCGCAAAATTGTCTCAAGCTTGGCGTCGTCCCGGCGCTTTCCAAATAGCCCGCGGGAGAACCGCACAGTGTTCAAAACCCGCTCGAACGGCTCGAGGTTGATCTCTTGCGGTACCAGCCCAATCAGACGCCTCGCCTCGCGGAAATCATCGATGATGTCATGCCCACCAACGCGCACACTGCCGCCTGTTGGATTGACCATTCCGCAAATGATCGAAATGAGCGTGGTTTTGCCTGCGCCATTGGGACCGAGAAGGGCCAGAATCTCACCTTCCTCAATCTCGAGAGAGACAGATTTCAGGGCCTCGTGACCACCCTCGAACACCTTGTTTACATCGCTGACTGATAGGATCGAAGCCATCTATGCTCTCCTTCATCGAGACGCCAACTTATGGCCTGCGGCATCGCAGGGAAAGGCGCAATGCAGACGCTGAGATCAAACACGTCCTGTGCGCTGGAAAACAAGACCCTACGACGATATGCTTTCGCATTATGCGCCATGCTGGTGGGGCGTTGTAAGTTTGTATTTGAGAGTAACGGTTGTGGGGCTGAAACAACTCGATGAAATGATCGACTTCGCAATCGCGCGGGTGTCGGAGGGTCCGGACGGCTCGCGTCAGGCTGTTTGCGAGTTGGCGACCCGTTGGCCGCATGTCACAGGCCTGCAAATTGTCTTCGTCATGGTTAGCGCCGCGCATGCGATTGAGCGGGTCTTCTTAGGCGACGATAATGCACCGAACCCGGAAACTGCAGAAGCCCTGCGCATGGCTTCTCTTCTCTCTGTCGATCTGTTCGCAATGCAGAAGCGCGGCAACTTCAGCCCGACTGGCTCCGACCTGTTGATCTATTGGAATGATGCCGACCCGTTCTTCACAGAGCCGCCATTCGCTAACGCAGATCAGCAGCTTGCCGGATAGCGCGAATATTGTCGCCATAAGGGGCCGGGTTGCCTACGCTGCCGCCTTTGAACACGGCTGAGCCTGCAACCAAGACATCCGCACCGGCCTCTACAACCAGTGGCGCTGTTTCAGGCGTCACCCCGCCGTCAATTTCGATATGGATAGGCCTGTCGCCAATCATCGCGCGCAGTTTGCGCACTTTCTCGACTTGGCTATGGATGAATTTTTGCCCTCCGAAGCCGGGGTTCACGGTCATGATGCACACCAGATCAACCATGTCCAAAAGGTAGTCGACGCTATCGAGATCCGTGCCGGGATTCAGCGCCAAGCCAGCTTTAGCACCTGCACCCCGGATGGCCTGCAAGGTCCTGTGGATATGGGGTCCGGCTTCGACATGCGCGGTTATGACATCTGCGCCTGCATCAGCGAAAGCCTCGATATAGGCGTCGACCGGAGAGATCATCAGATGCACGTCCATCACAGTTTTTATATGCGGCCGGATCGCTTTGCAGGTTTCAGGTCCGAAGGTGATGTTTGGAACGAAATGCCCATCCATAACGTCTACATGAATCCAGTCCGCGCCCTGCGCTTCAACAGCCTCGATCTCTGCGCCAAAATTGGCGAAGTCGGCGGCAAGAATGGACGGAGCGATCTTGATATCTGATGTGGTCATGTTGGGCCTCCTGAACTGTGCCTCTCCCTAGACCCGATATGCCCCCGCGTCAAAGTCTGAGCCGCCTTGCCCTCCTCCGCCAAGAGGATCAAACTGCGGCGCATGGAACAAACCCTCGCCCCTGCTCAATTGCCGCAAGTACACCTCCCCCGAAATCCTGGGCTTCCTCTCGATCTTGACTGGGTTGCCCGCGTGCAGGCGAACACGTCTGCAATTGAGCGTCGCGCCGCCACGCTTCCGGCGCGCCGGTCTGTCAAGAAAACCCATCAGGCGGCTTGGCTCTTGAAGGCTGTGACCTGCATCGACCTGACCACGCTATCTGGTGATGACACCATCGGTCGGGTTCGCCGTCTTTGCGCCAAAGCCCGACGACCAATACGTGCTGATATACTGGACCAGCTTGGGATGGACCCGATCACCACCGGAGCCATTTGCGTTTATCATGACATGATTGAGACCGCCGTTGAGGCACTGGACGGCTCGGGCATCCCTGTCGCTGCCGTCTCAACCGGATTTCCAGCAGGTCTGTCGCCGTTTCACTTGCGGGTGGCAGAGATCGAGGAAAGCGTGAAAGCCGGTGCCCGGGAAATCGACATCGTGATCTCGCGTCGTCATGTCCTTACACAGAACTGGCAAGCGCTTTACGACGAAATGCGCGCATTCCGAGATGCCTGCGGGGACGCGCACGTGAAAGCCATTCTCGCGACCGGCGAACTGGGCTCGCTGCGCAATGTCGCCCGCGCCTCACTGATCTGCATGATGGCCGGCGCAGACTTCATCAAGACATCGACCGGCAAGGAAAGCGTGAACGCAACGCTACCGGTCAGCCTCGTGATGATCCGCGCAATCCGGGACTATTTCGACGCAACCGGCGTGCATGTCGGCTACAAACCGGCAGGCGGTATTTCCAAGGCCAAGGACGCCATCACCTACCTCGCTTTGATCAAGGAGGAGCTCGGTCCTCGCTGGCTGCAACCCGACCTGTTCCGCTTTGGCGCGTCGTCCTTGCTGAACGACATTGAGCGTCAGTTGGAGCATCACGTCACTGGCGCCTACTCCGCTTCCTACAGACATCCGATGGGATAACGCCATGACTGTAAAAGAGATTTTCGAGACCATGGAATACGGCCCCGCGCCTGAAAGTGCTGCTGAGGCTCTAACCTGGCTATCTGAACGCGGCGGCATCGCTGGACCTTTCATCAACGGCAAATGGGGCCCGTTGCGTGATGATTTCAACAGCAACAACCCGGCCACCGGCGAAAAACTGGCAGGCGTGACGCAATCCACCGAGGCTGAGGTTGCTGCTGCCGTGAAAGCTGCGGCCAAGGCGCAACCGGCATGGGCCAAGGATGGTGAGAGACGTGCGCGGGTGCTTTATGCCATCGCGCGCGGCCTACAGAAGAATAGTCGCCTTCTTGCCGTGATGGAAACGCTGGACAACGGCAAACCCATCCGCGAGAGCCGCGACATAGACGTGCCGTTGGCGATCCGGCATTTCTACCATCATGCAGGTTTTGCGCAGCTTATGGCTGATGAGCTACCCGACCGCGAGGCATTGGGTGTTTGCGGCCAGATCATCCCGTGGAACTTCCCTCTGCTGATGCTCGCTTGGAAGATCGCGCCGGCCTTGGCGATGGGCAACGCCGTGGTGTTGAAACCAGCCGAATACACACCGCTCACCGCCATGATCTTTGCCGAAATCTGTGATCAAGCGGGTGTGCCGAAAGGCGTGGTCAATATCGTCACCGGTGACGGACGCGTGGGCGAGATGATCGTGGCCAGCGAAGTCGATAAGATCGCATTCACAGGCTCCACCGCAGTAGGGCGCGAAATCCGCAAAGCGACGGCAGGAAACGGCAAGGCCTTGTCTCTCGAGCTGGGGGGCAAATCACCTTACATCGTCTTTGACGACGCTGATCTGGATAGCGCGGTCGAAGGGCTCGTCGACGCGATCTGGTTCAATCAGGGCCAAGTTTGCTGCGCAGGATCACGGCTGCTGGTGCAAGAAGGCATTGCGGAGCGGTTCTATTCAAAGCTCAAGGCCCGCATGGAAAAACTACGTGTCGGTGATCCTCTGGATAAAAGTATCGATGTCGGCGCCATCGTTGACCCTAAGCAACTGAAATCCATCACTGATATGGTTGCCGGGAACACGGAAGGCGAGACGTTTCAAACCTCCGCTCCCGAGGGCTGCTTTTATCCGCCTACGCTGATCACAGGGCTGCACACCGCCTCGACCTTGATGCAGGAGGAGATATTCGGCCCAGTGCTTGTCTCCACCACCTTCCGGACCCCGGCGGAGGCCGTGCAAATGGCGAATGACACCCGCTACGGTTTGGCGGCAACGCTTTGGACTGAAAACATAAATCTAGCGCTTGGCGTGGCCCCCAAGCTGGTCGCGGGTATCGTTTGGATCAACGGCACAAATATGATGGACGCGGCCGCAGGCTTTGGTGGTGTCCGCGAAAGCGGCTTTGGGCGCGAAGGCGGCTGGGAAGGTCTGGCGGGTTATACCAAGCCGAAGCGGGTCGCAAAGCCCATCGACAAGATCGAAAGCTTTACCGGCAGCGGCCAGCTGTCTGACCCGATTGACCGCACTGCCAAGCTTTACATCGGTGGCAAGCAAGCTCGGCCGGACGGGGGCTATTCGCGTGTCGTCTACGGGCCAAAGGGCAAACCTTTGGGCGAAGTCAGCCTCGCGAACCGCAAGGACCTGCGAAACGCGGTCGAGGCAGCACATGCTGCCAAAGGGTGGCCTGGAACAACCGGGCATTTGCGGGCGCAAATCCTTTATTATCTGGCAGAGAACCTTTCCGTCCGCGCGTCCGAGTTTGAGGTCCGCATCAAGGCAATGACCGGCAAGAGTGCCGCCGCAGAAGTTCAATCTGCGATCTCATCGCTCTTTACCTACGCAGCATGGGCCGACAAATACGACGGTCAGGTGCACGGGGTGCCGATCCGCGGCGTAGCGCTTGCAATGAAGGAACCAGTTGGCGTGATCGGAGCACTTTGCCCTGATGACGCGCCGCTGTCTGGCCTCGTTTCGACACTGGCCCCAGCCATCGCGATGGGCAACCGAGTGATCCTCGCTGCCTCCGAGCCGTTTCCTCTGGCCGCGACGGACTTCATTCAAGTGCTTGAAACCTCCGACGTGCCAGCCGGTGTGGTTAACATACTGACGGGCAGTCACGCAGAGTTAGCGCCGCATATGGCCAGCCACATGGATATTGACGCAGTGTGGAACTTCTCCTCCTCACCATTAACAGAAGTGGTTGAAGCGCAATCGGCCAGCAACGTGAAACGCACGCTCACTGCGCCCGGGCCGCCCTCCACTAAGGAAATGCTAGCGGCCGCAACAGAGGTCAAAAACGTCTGGGTGCCCTACGGCGAGTAACTGAGCCCGTATAAAAGACAAACCCGGGCACTAGGCCCGGGTTCTATAGAGTGAAAAACTTACGCTCAGGGGCCACGGCACACCTTCGGGGAAAGATAATTATCGGCAGAGCACCCTTCGTCGATCCTTAACAACAGCAGATCAAGTTCCTCTCTTGGTCTCTGTATGCCTGCCGGTGACAGCGGCCGTTATGGGAAAGAATTTCGGCCATTCCCCCTTGATCTGGCGACAAAATTCCTGCCGCCCAGGTGTCAGCGTTTGGGTTTGCTTTTCCAGCTGTCCAGCCAGCCCCGAAGACCTGCGCGTTGCTCGTCGGCATAGGCGTCTACGCCATCCCACGTGTCCTGTGCGCTGTCCACGATCGGGTCAATCTTCTCACGGCGGAACCACTGGGTCATGCGGTAAAAGCCAAGCATCAAACCAGCCAGGATCAACAGGATAATCGCATTGAACCAAGGGATTAGAACCTTGTCTGGATTGTCGATCGGACGCACTCCCACGGCGTTCGGGAAGATCGACATGAGCTCATTTCGCCAGCCGTAATGGGTCAGAACAGCCCATTGCGGCTCGGCCGCGGTGCTTTTCAGATCCGCAACATCAGTCTGCAAATTGGAAGAATCCAATTTGAAATACGGCGGCCATCCCCAGCCAGTATCTTCATTGCGGTAGACCATTGGGCGGGTGGTCTCGCTACGGATTAAACCGAGCAGGTAGGTGTCACGTTTCTGTGTGTTGATGAAGCGCACATCGCGGTTCACGCCAGTGGCATCCTGACCCGTATCGGCACCCGCCCAGAAGATCGAGTTCTCGCCAAAATCAACTCGGCGGACTTCGGTCTCCACAATGCGAACGATGTCACGTTGCGGCAATGTGTAATGCAGGAAGGCAAACAAGAGCACCCAGAATGCCGTCCAGAAAACGCGTTTCACGATATGCATCAGGGGTCTCCTATTGAAAGTTAACGATGTAGACCAGAAGTCCAATCACCAGATACGGGACGACAAAGACGCCAAAGATCAGCTTGCGTCTGAGAGAGCCGTCATATTCCTCAAGGCCTTCCTCGATGAAAGCTTCCCGGTCGCCGGTCGCAATCTCCTCGTCCCATTCCTGAGCCAGCTTGCCGCGCCGAACCGACCGCGACCACGCTGACAGAATGAAGTAGACCACCAACATGATGGCAAATGCGATCACCATCAGTCTTAGAATTCCGAAAATCATCCGCGCCTCCTGACTGCGCCCCAAGGCCCGACCGCACCAATCAAGTCGTCGGTTGGCGCAGGCTCGTCCATCGCTTCTTCAGGGCCGAACAACGCCTCGCGCGCGCCCGCCTTGTCCACCTGATACTCTCGCTCCAGAAAGTTTGCCACAAACTCTTTCTTCTCGTCGGGCCATGTGGCGTAGCGGTCATAGAAAAGCTGCTTGTGGCAAATGAACAACTGGCGCACGTCCAAGGGCGCAAGCTCCGCCAGAAGCTGGTTGACCAGATCGCGGTCTTGATGCGGTGTGGCGCGCAGCGTGTAGAAATAGGCCGGGTCATCCGAAGTTATCCGGGGCCAGCCACCGCCGCCCTCTGCCCATCTGAGCAAATCGTTGAGCTGATGAAACTCGCGCGGCAAAAGTTTAGCGTAGCGTCTTGCCAGCCCGCGCAAATCAGAGCGGCGGATGCCGGTCAGATCTGCATCCATTGTAGCCGCGACATCGACGATGATGAAGTCGAGCTTTTGGCGCAAGATCGACACTGCATTGGTGCCTTTCGCCTTAACAATTGGCTCGACCAATTGGTTTTCTTCGAGAAACGCCGCGATCTTGCTGGTCTCATCAAACCCAATGACCAGGTCAGTTGGCAGCGGGCCAAGCGCTTTTTTCGGACCAACCGAAATTGTCGCGGGCTCGTCCACGTCGCGGAACACATACATGCCGCCGAAATGCGACGTCCAAAAGTTCTTCTGATCAAACTCCGTGTTTTTCAAGCGGATCGGGGTGCGGGTCACGTCGCCGGTCTTTTTGGCCAGCGTGATCATGTCCGCGATCAGAACATCGTCCCACCACGCGTCGTCGCGGGCGCGGAACTCGTCGATCATATCGCCAAGACGCGCTGCCTCTCCGACGTGACCGCCGGTTGTGTCCGCCTCGACGCGAATTTTTCGGATGTCAAAGAGATGGGCTGCCTTGTC
Organism: uncultured Litoreibacter sp.; assembly: GCA_947494645.1. Taxonomy (GTDB): domain Bacteria; phylum Pseudomonadota; class Alphaproteobacteria; order Rhodobacterales; family Rhodobacteraceae; genus Litoreibacter. The sequence continues at coordinate 223,628 of CANLVO010000001.1, read as the reverse complement.
GACCGTGTAGATCGAGTTCACCAGCTCGCCCGCCACGGCGTCGCGGGCGGTTAGCGCGAAGAGTTGGGCTTCGTTTTCTTCGATAAACTGCCGCAGGATGCCGCGCGATGTTGAGAATTTTGCGTCCAGCAGGGGGGCGGTCTTTTGCTCGGTCGACAGCAAGATGAATTGCCGATTGCATCCGTTGGGGTTGAGGTAGAGGTCGTCGCCCAGCTCTTGACCGACTTCGGGGGCGAAGCCGGAGATATCGACATGAAAATCCGTCAGCGCCGTGGTCTTGCCCGTCAGCGCCTTCAGCGCGCGGTTGTAGCGCTCCACCAGCGCCGGGGAGCCCACATGAAAGAGGTTCCCAAACATCAGCCCTTTTTGGATCAGACGCATCATAAGAGAAAAGCGGCGCATGCGCCGGAAATTGTAACCATATGATATATATAAGGTTTCATTATCTCATTTACCAGATGTTAACCCCAGAAACATTGGATTTATCCCGCGTCCCGCGCCTCTTTTCTCAGCTTCATTGCGCGTATGATATAGGCAATCACCATTAACGGAAACCACACCAATGCGGTCAGCCAAGACCAGTACCACGCCCATGATCCAAGGGCCGACAGCCCGCCTGTCATCTCCATGAACGCGCCGACCCAGACCATGTGAAACATGAAGATCGGAGCGGCGGCGGTCATAAGCGCGACGCCGATGTCCGTGGCGAACTCGCCTAAGTTCAACGCAGGCCGCGCTGCCCGCCAGTACCCGGAATAGGCGCCCCATGCGGCGGGGATCAGCCAGACGATGATGAACAGAGCGGCCATTTATGCCAGTTTCCTGCGATTGACGAGCGACACAACCAGCGCGCCAACCCCTGCCCCAAGGAGGGCCCAGCCCATCAATTGAATCAGCGCTGTCTCCCCTTTGACGGCTGATCCGCCGACGAAAAGCACGAAGACCAGAACATGCACGATGACGCGCTGAACGGTGACCAATTTTCCGTGCGCGCCCTTCAATCCAATGGCAATATCTATGCCCCACCATAGGAGGATCAGCATTCCAGGCCAAAAGGCCGACACCCGAGGGGAGCTGGTCATGGCGGAAAAGTCGCCCTCGAAGAACCAAAAGGCGGAGACATAGAGATGAATCACATAAGCCACGTAGCTCACCGTCCAAAAGGCCAACCAAGAGGTGTAATGCGTGCGGAACCAGACAAAGATATAGACCGGGACTAGCAAAATGAGCGCCGCCCACGCGGTGAAGGCCGATTGGTAGAGCGACAGGACGCGGTCTGGTGAGACGTCAGCGGCCGGATTCGGGTTGGCGTCGGTCGGCGGCGGCACAAGGGAGAGTAGGTTGGAGGATTGCATCAGATATGCAGCATAGAATGCGCAAGCCAGGAGCACTGATGCTGCTAAGACGGCTGTGCGTGAATGTATCCGAGTCTCTCTCATTCGGCCTTATATCGCGAGCGTCATGTCCAGAGCCAGCGGCGAGGTAAGATTTTGTGGCGTGGTGTCCGGTTGCTTAGGCCGGGCAGGCGTTTCTGCCCAGCGCGAACGGCAGCTTTGAGCCCAATGTAACAAATGCTGCGCTGCGCACGAACGTCTGCAATCGCGATGGCGTCATCTGATCCGATAGCCGGCAGGACACGCCATGAAGTTTATGAATCCGCCCCCTTTGTGAAAGACAAAGAGCTGTCCAAAGACGTCTGCCTTTTCGCCATCACTGTCAGCTTGTCGATGTCGCATGTCCCGGAATAGGGTTGGTGTGATGAAGTCGCTCAAATTCCGAAAGGCTACCGTTGCCGATGTGGTTCCGCTTAGCGGGCTGATCCAGCGCACAATCCGCGTTTCAAATGCCAAGGACTATGATCAAAAATCAATTGATATGCTGTGCGCGATTTTTGAACCGGAGCCGCTCACCGAAAGAATCGAAAATGAGGCTATTTTCTTGTGTTTCGCGGGTGCCAATCTTGTTGGAACTGTGGGCCTGAAAGGTAACTATCTGCGATCTTTGTTCGTGGCCCCTGCGATTCAGGGGCAAGGGTTGGGCAAAGTGCTGACTGCAAGAATTGAAGAAGAAGCGCGACAGAGAGCAATCCCGGAAATGATGCTTCATTCCTCACTAACAGCGCGGGAGTTTTACGCGGCTCTTGGCTATGAATTTGTGGAATTGCAATCATACCCGGAAGGACCATTCGTCTTGATGAGAAAGCCTCTTAACGTGCGCCCGTGAAATACCTTGCGCCGCGAAACACCGGCCGTGACGTTTGCCGATGTGTTGCGACCGTCCGTTGACGCCTCAGATCGGAGCAGACTTTTGTTTCCGCCGGGCCGAGGGTTGCTTTGTCCGCACTCCTGAAATCCGTTAGGACTTTGCCCGGTTAACCGGCCGTAGGCCCCGGGCATCGAACGCGTATACCGGCGGGTGATTGAAATGCAATCACCGAGAGGCGCCGTCCTACACTGCTGGCGAGGCCATCAGCAAAAACCGAAACGGCTCACCCCTTACTCTCCAGATACCGCCGTTTGGCCTCCTCGGTCAGCCCGTAATCCCGCACCAAGTTGGCAATAGCGACCTCGTCGGATTTGTCGGCGTAGCGGAATTCGCTATCCGCGTAGCGGTTGATTTCCTGGATGACCATCTCGACCGTGATGGGCTGGCGCAGCTCTTTGATCATACCGAGCTTGGTGTCGTAATCCTTGAAAAGGAACAGGTCGGGTTCTTCCATCCATTCGTCGGGCAGCTCGAAATCCATCGCCCGCACTTTCACCGCGTCGGTGATGTTTTTGATGGCGCGGCCGGTGAAGCGGTGGTCGGCCTCCTGGATGCCTTTCAAATACGTCCCCAGCTTGTTGATCGTGTCCAGTTCGCCGATCTCGGAGGAGACCTTGTCGAAGACTTTCAGCAAGCCCTCCTCATGCGGTTTTGCATGAGACTCAAAGCTTGCGGCGACGGCTTTTTTGATCTCCTGGGCGGCAAAGGGTTCGAAATCGCCCAACGGAATATCGTGGTTCTTGCCCATGAGAAGGTTCAGAATATCGACGTAATCGTCGCGCGTCTGAGGGCCATCGACCAAGAACCGAGCACCCGCGCGTTGACGCAGCGCATCGTCGACATTTTCGGGGTAGTTGGAGAACATGCCAAAGGTGCAATTGCCGCGCACGACAGTGTTGGCGCCCGCGAAGCTTTCCATCAGCACGGCGGTGATTTCGAGTTGGCCCGCGCTGGACTGGCGGTCGCCGCGTTTGCCTGCGAGCTGATCAATATCGTCGATGGTGCCGAAGCCGATCACATTGGGGTCAATGATATTGTTGATGAAGGCCTTGGCGTTTTGGCCAGATTTACCTTGGTAGCTGTCGATATTGTCGGTCGACAGGTTCTGGTAGCGGAAGGCGTATCCGGCGGTCTCGCAATAGCCCGAGATCAGCCCGGCCATCATCTGGATCAGCGTGGTTTTGCCCGTGCCCGGCGCCCCGTCGCCCATGAAAGTGAAGATGAAACCACCAAGGTCAGCAAAGGGATTCAGCTTACGCTCAAAATCATAGGCCATCAGCATCTTGGCGAGCTTCATGGACTGGTATTTCGCAATGTGGTTGCCGACAACCTCGTTGGGTTTCTTGAAGGTCATCGTGAGCTTGGAGCCCTTGGCCGTGCGCGCCGGGGTGAAACCGTTGATGGTCAAGTCATCGGCTTCGACGCGGAAAGAGCTGTTGGTGAATGGCGCGAGGCCTCCGGTGGTGCTGGCGCGCATCGCCACCTTGTCCATCAGCTGCTCGCAATAGCCAAGAACCGTTGCGATGAACGTGCCCTCGTCGGTGGCAAACTGGCCCAGCTTCTGGTCTAGCTCCCAAATCGCGCCGTGCAGGGCCAGCGGCGCGTTGTCGGTGAGGATTTCGTCGACAGATCCCACCTCGACGCTGGCCTCGGTGGCATGGCTGGCAAGCAGGAAAGAAGACGCGTTGCCGAACGTATAGAGTGTGATCAGCGCCTCAGCGGCCAAAAGCTCCGTGAACTCTGCCTTTCGCTCCGCGGGCAGGCGACCTTCTAGATTGATGCGTTTGAGCTCCGTCAACGGGGTCTGGTCGGCAAAGGTTTCCCCCATCGCCAGCGCAATGGAAAGCGCCCGGCGCAGCGCGTGCGCCACGGCGGCCTGTGCGGGCGAGGTCAGCGGGTCATCGTCATCTGTTTCAGCAATCCGGTCGAGCAACCGCACGCCCGAACCCGGCGCTGTGGAGCGCGTCAGAAGCCCCGGCGTGGTGGAGCGGAACCTGCGCCGTGTGGCTGCCACATCGGGTGATTTTTCAGGGGAGGACAGCGACAGCCGCGCCTGCGCCAAGCGCGGGGTATGATCGAGCTGCATCAACATCTCTGCCGCCGGGGTGAAATGCTTGCGGATGTCGTCTTCCTTCAACTCCATGAAGTCGGCTGATTGGCTCATTTTGTCCTCATCACTGCTTTGAAAATACTCCCGCCGGAGGCATCCGCCCTATCTGGCGGAAACGACCCGACCCGCAGGGCTCACCACAAATTTCTGCACATCCGCAAACCCTGCCGGGCGTTTCTCGGCCAGCACCTGATAGGGTTTCTGCGGCATGATCACTGCCCTTTGGGTCGACGTCGCCCCTGTCTCAGCCCCGCGGCCTGCAAATGGATCAAGCTTGAAGATCTCGCGTTCCACTTCGCTGAACCAGCCCTTCTTTTCCATCTCGACCCGCTCGGAAACCAGCGTTTCGATGGTCCAGGCCAGTGTCCAATCTTCACCCGGGCCGCCTTGGGCTTCGGCCAGCACATCGCGGATTGGTCCGGTTTGCTGGGTGAAGGCGTGCGAATACATTGGCCCCACATGGATACGCCGTAGGCGTTTGGGGTGAATGTCGTCAAAGTCGCGGTCGAAGCCTTGCGCAATGGTCAGCAGCTTCAACCCTGAGGACCCTTGTGCCGTCAAATGCGCCTGAACCGCAGGCCAGCGGCGCGGGTCTTTGGGCAAGGCGGACGGCCCCGTGTCGTCCACATCCATCAGATAAATGGTCGGCACGTTTTGGCGGCTATCGTAAACGGCCCAATGGATCAGATACCTGCGCCTCTCGCCCTCGCTATCCAACCAAATTGCCTTCGGATCATTGGTCGCCCAGAACAGCCCCCGCTGCGCAAGCGCCTCGTAATACAGCCGCTGGGACATCGCGAATTGTAGGCGTGTCGGGATCGTCAGATCGCCGACAATCTGGCGGATCATCTCGTCTTTTAGCTCGGCCTTCGAGCGCATCCCCGCCAAATGCGTCTGCGCCTGCTGCGCATCATTGGCCATGGTCAGGATCTCGGAGAAAACCGGAAATCCGCTTTCATGCTTATCGATGGTCAATGAGCCGAAAAACTGACCCGTTTCCCGCCCTGTGAGCAGATATTTGTGGCTGAGCGCCCGAAACGTCCGAGCAATGCGAGCGACGTAATCCGAGATGATCTCGACATCCCCAGACGAAAACGTCCGATCCACCTCAAGCTCAGCCGCCACACGCGCCAAGTGCCCGGTGATCCGCTCGAATTTCGCGAAATACCGTCGAGCCGCAAGGTCGTCAGTTAGCCCTTGATGGTCAATTGTAAGGTCAGAGTCTGCAGACACGTCTGCGCTTACGCCCCGTACAAGTTCTTGTCGTGCTTCTCGACAATCTTCTCAAATCGCCGCGCAAACCGCTCATCGGCTTTGGCCTTCTGTTCCAAGACCTTGCGCGCAAAGACCATCTGATCCTCATGGGCTTCCATCATCTCAGCCATGCGGGTGTTGGTGGCTGACCCGATCCCGGCCATGGCGGCTTGCGCCTCCTGGTCGGTTTTCACGCCGATCTCGTTGATCTGGTGGGCCACATCCTGCTGCTGCGCGGTTTTCAAAGATTTGGTCAGCGCGTCATAGAGAACCACGCGTTGCTTGGTGTCTGTTTCCAGCTTGTTGATAAGCACCATCTGGGTGGCCGCCTGGTTTTGCAGCGAGTCGATCCAGGTCTTGCCCTTCTCGATATAGCGCTCCAGCGTCTGGCTTTTCGCCAGCTTGACCTGCTCTTGCTGCACCATCTCGTTATAGCGGTTGTTCATCTCCGCCAGCTCGGTTTCCAGCTTGGTGCGAGCGGCGGCGTCTTGTTCGACGCTGATCTTGTTCTCCAACTCGATGATTTGCGGATCCATGCCAAGGATATCGGCGCGCAGCGCTTCCAGTTCGCCCACGACCATTTCGCGCTCGTCCAATGTGCCGGACAGGTTGCCTTCGACCTTCACCTTTTGCTCTTCCAACACGGTCAGTTGGCCCTGCAGCAAGGCGACGATCTGATCGGATTTTGAGATCAGGTCCTGCAGCTTGTCGTCGATGGAGGCTGTGCGCATCCGCTCCTGACGCATGCTCTCAGATTTACCCTTAGAGAAGATGCCGACGAAGCTTTCCCAGCCGGTCTTGTCCCGCATCGCGCTGAAATCTTCGGAGAAGCCGGAGGTCACATCATCGAGCCCCATGATCAGCTCGGCGATATTGGCGTTCATCAGCTCAGTATGCGCGTGCACGTCCTCAAGAGACGCGTTTTCGATATCGATGGAGATGTCATCGCCCGATTTCAGCTTGAGGCGCGCGGTCTCGATGCGGCTGGTCAATTCGGTGATTTTGGATTGTGCCTCTGCCACCTGTGCCTGAGATTCCCGTACCTGAGCGTCAAAATCGGCCATATAATCATCCCTCTTTGTTCAATGTGATTGCTCTTCACATAAGCACGATCGCGTGATTTACCACAGTTTGCCATGCCAAACCCCTTCATGCCATAACAAAAACAAGCGAAGCGGCCCTCGCCCGCTGATGCCGCAACTCAAGGGAAAGCGCGCAGCTCATGATGACCCAAGGCCCGTTGAACCTGATCACCGATGTCGCGGGCCTTACCGTCGGCAACGCGGCGGATACCTCACTGAATTCCGGCGTGACTGTCCTGACCGCAGAGGTGTCCTTTACCGCCGGGATAAATGTCATGGGCGGCGCCCCCGGCACGCGAGATACCGAGCTACTTGCCCCCGACAAAACCGTCGAACACATCAACGCGTTGGTGCTTGCGGGCGGCTCGGCCTTTGGTTTGGCAGCGGCAGACGGGGTCTCAAGCGCATTGCGCGCCGCAGGACAGGGCTTTGCCGTTGGCCCGCATGTCGTGCCGATTGTGCCTGCCGCAATCATCTTTGATCTTGGCAATGGTGACCAAGGCTGGACGGACAATCCGTACCCTGCGCTTGGGGCGCAAGCACTGGCAGGAAGCGCCGCGACGTTTGAGCTCGGCTCCGTTGGCGCAGGCACTGGCGCCACGACCGTGAACCTCAAGGGCGGGTTGGGTTCGGCCTCGTTGAAATTGCCTTCAGGCCACATGGTCGGCGCGCTGGTGGTGGTCAACGCCTTGGGGTCAGCCACGGTCGATGAGAGCGCGCATTTTCACGCAGCCCCTTGCGAGCTGGACGCCGAGTTTGGCGGGCTTGGCCCCAAGATCAACACCAATGCCGCGAAGACGCCGTTCACCAAGCTGCATCCCTCCACGGCGACCACCATTGCAATCGTGGCGACCGACGCCAGCCTGTCCAAAGCGCAATGTACCCGGATGGCCACAGCTGCCCAGGACGGGATGGCCCGTGCCCTTTGGCCAAGCCACACCCCGATGGACGGTGATCTGATCTTCGGGATCGCAACTGACGAAAAGCCGCTCAAAGATGAGATGCACGACACGCTCAACATCGGCCATGCCGCCGCGCTGTGCCTGACCCGCGCTATTGCGCGTGGCGTCTATCATGCGACCCAATCCCCCGCCGACACGCTTCCGACGTGGCAGGATAAGTTCAACGCCTAGCCCATCACTGCTTCAAAAATACTCAAAAACTCACGCCATCAACCAGCGCATCACCGGCGTGTCTTTCGACGCGAGCCCATCGATAATGTCGAAATGGTGCCGCCCCGGCAGGATCAGCTCTTCAATGTCCCAAGCCTCTGCCAACCAGCGGTTTTGATCCAAAAACGCTGGCCGCTCCTGCGATCCTACCACGGTGAGCATGTCGATCTCGCCGCGTTTGTCTCCCAGCACGGGGCTCTCCGCCTCCGCCTCGGCTGCGTCCAATTGCAAGACATCGTTCATCGACAGGTCGAGAAACGGGCGCAGATCCGACAGCGGGGAGATCGGCATGACGCGGTCCACTCGCGCGGCGACGTCATCGGATAGCACGCCAGGCATTGCCATCCGGGCCACCAAGTGCCCGCCCGCAGAATGGCCCGCCAGCCGGAGGGGGCCGTCTACTTTCGTTGCTGCAGCGGCAATACCCGCGCTGACCGAAGCGGTGATCTCTGAAATGCGCGCCTGAGGGGCCAGCGGGTAACCCACGAGGGCTGCCGCAAAACCATGCGCCAAGGCCCCAGTGGCAAAATGCGACCAATCCGATTTGGACCGGGCTTTCCAATAGCCGCCATGCACAAACGCAAACAAACCTTTGGGCTCGTCCTCGGGGAAAAACAGATCATAGGCCTGCCGCTCCGCCGCGCCGTAGGACACGTCCAACTCCGAAGGGATAGCGTCGCGAAAGGCCTGCGCCGCGGCCTCCCATTTGGGCGGGTAATTCTCTGCCCCCGGAATGAAACCGCCGTTTTCATAGGCGTCGTCGCGCTCTTTCTGGCTTGCAGACATTTTTTTAACTTTCTTTCCAAGGATTGACCGACCTGCTGCGTCCTACCATCACTATGCGTATGAAAACCAGCGACGAGGCCTTGGCGGTGGCGGCCGGAAACGGCGACAGGGATGCGTTCAGCGTCCTGATCGAGCGTCATTACGACCGGATTTACCGGATGGGCTGGCGGCTTTGCGGCACTCAGGCAGATGCTGAGGATCTGGCCCATGATATCATGGCCGCCCTGCCCGCCAAGCTCCGCAGCTTTCGCGGCGAGGCCAAGTTTACCACATGGCTTTACCGCGTCGTGATGAACGCGGCCACCGACCGGGCGCGCAAAGCGCAACGGCGCGCCCGGGCTCGCGACGGCTGGGGTGAGGATTACAAAAGCCGCGCTGCCGAGGCCGCTGAGGCGCGTGAAAGCTACGAGTGGCTCAGCGTGGCAATGCGCACGCTGCCCGAAGAATTGCGCCAGACCGTCGCCCTTACCCTGGGCGAGGATCTGACCCAGAAAGACGCCGCCGCCGTGATGGGAGTGTCCGAGGGCACTGTCGCGTGGCGCATGTCAGAGGTCAAAAAGCACCTCCGCACCCTGGCCGAAAAGGAGGCCATCTGATGTCGAACCAAAAAGATGACTTTGACGATCTGGCGAAATTGCAAGCCGCCCTGAAGGACGTCCCTGCCCAAAGTGAGGCCGCGAAACAGGCTGCTTTGCGGGTTGCAGAAGAAAATTTCGACAGACTCCAAGAAAATGGCGGGTTCGCACGTCCCACAGAAATACAGGCCAAACCGGCCGGCTTTCTGAAAGGACTTTTCGACATGTTTGCTCCCAATTCAATGAAACCCCTGTTGCTCACCACCTCGTCGCTCGTCGTTATCGGGCTGGGTGTTGTGCTTGTTCAACAACCTGCTTTCGGGCCGGAGGTCGCCCCTGCGATCGAACAAAGAACAAAGTCAGTCGATTCTGAAGATGCATCGACGCTCTCCGAAAATCAGGTACGCGAAGACAGCGCGCAGATCGAACCTCTGGTGGCAGAAACGCCTCAACCTGTTGTCGAGGCCGAGACGGATTCCGTTATGGCCGAGAGCTTTGTCCTCGCGGATGAGGCCGTATCTTCCCGACCCGCCACGTCGCGCCGTGCCCTGCAACAAGCACAAGGTGGCGCGGTCACAGGTCTAACTGCTGGCTCACCCGAACTGACGATCCTGCCAGCCCCCTTCCCGGATGACATAATTGTCGAGCCCGGCCCCAACACCGACCGCTTCGCCAACGAGGCTCCGAACCCACTGAGGATTACCGCTGAAGAGCCTGTCTCGACCTTTTCTACAGATGTCGACACCGCTAGCTACGCTTGGGTCCGCCGCAGCCTGCAAAACGGGCAAATGCCCGATCCTGCCTCGGTGCGCGTCGAAGAAATGGTGAATTACTTCACCTATGACTACGCGGTCCCGGAAGGTGACGTTCCTTTCGCCACCTCGGTCACTGTCAGCGAGACGCCCTGGAACAGTGACACGCAGCTCGTCCATATCGGTATCCAAGGCGAAATGCCGGCCGTGGAGGACCGCCCGCCGTTGAATCTTGTCTTCCTGATCGACACCTCGGGCTCGATGAACGCGCCTGACAAACTGCCGCTCTTGGTGCAATCCTTCCGCCTGATGCTGTCCGAGCTGCGGCCACAAGATGAGGTGGCGATTGTGACATACGCGGGCTCCGCAGGGCTGGTGTTGGAGCCCACAAAAGCCAGCGATAGCGCCAAGATCAACGCGGCTTTGGCCAATCTGTCGGCGGGCGGGTCCACCGCTGGGGCAGCCGGACTGCAACAGGCCTACCAAGTGGCCGAGCAAATGGCCGAGGACGGGGAGATTGGCCGCGTCATCTTGGCGACAGACGGGGATTTCAATGTTGGCCAAAGCTCGGATGCGCAGATGAAGACCCTGATTGAGGCCAAGCGCGACAGCGGAACTTACCTGTCCGTGCTGGGCTTTGGACGTGGCAACATCAATGACGCGCTCATGCAAACGCTGGCGCAGAACGGCAATGGGCAGGCCGCCTATATCGATACGCTCAGCGAGGCGCGCAAAGTGCTTGTGGATCAGTTGACCGGTGCGCTGTTCCCAATTGCGGGCGACGTCAAAGTGCAGGTCGAGTGGAACCCTGCGCAGGTCGCTGAATATCGTCTGATCGGCTACGAGACCCGCGCCTTGAAGCGCGAAGACTTCAATAACGACAAGGTGGACGCAGGCGACATTGGCGCAGGGTTGCAAGTGACGGCGCTATATGAGGTCACCCCCGTCGGCTCCGCCGCCGTACTGAATGACGCTTTGCGCTACGGCGCGGCTGCCGATGACGGCACCGTCAGTGACGAGATGGGCTTCCTGCGCCTGCGCTACAAGGAACCCGGCGAGGATCGAAGCAATCTTGTCGAGCAACCGATCACAAAGGCCAGCGCACCTGCCTCACAGGAGGCCAGCTTTGCGGCCGCAATTGCCGGTTTTGGTCAGCTTCTGCGCGGCTCGGACTATCTGGGCGACTGGAGTTACGCTGACGCAATTGCCTTGGCCAATTCAGGGAAGGGCGCAGATGCCTTTGGCTACCGTGGCGAAGCCGTCACCTTGATGCGGTTGGCCGAAAGCCTCTCCCAGAGCCGCTGAACGCTCGCGCGGTATCATTTGATGGGCTCACGCCTCAAACAAGACCTATAAAAGAGCAAAAGCCCCGGAGGCCGTCAGGCATCCGGGGCTTTTTCATTTGGATCAATTGACCTTAGTGCAGCTTGGCTTTGACCTCGGCAATCGCATCATCAATCAGACTGTTCTGATCAGTGGCGGTTGTCTTGGCAGCCACCACGTCGGATGCGGCAGCAATCGCAGCCGTAATCGCACGGTCACGAACCTGCTTGACGGCGGCTGCCTCGGCAGACGCGATCTGCTCTTCTGCCGCTGCCATTCTGCGCTCGATGGAGGCTTTCAGGTCCAGCTTGGCTTGCTCGGCAGCCGCTTGTGCTTCTTTCTTGGCGTTTGCAATGATGCGATCAGATTGCTCTGCCACTTCTTTTTGCTTGCGCTCATAGCTGGCCAGAATGGTCTGCGCCTCTTCGCGCAACGCCTTGGCTTCATTCAGCTCGGACTGGATGGTTTCTGCACGTTTGTCGAGCAGCCCCATGATCAGGCCGGGCACCTTGAAGTAGACCAACACGCCGATGAACAGCAGGAAGGCGATCAGCACGACGAAGTCGGTATTGGCCAACGAGAAGAACGGCTTGTCGCCAGCCGCGAGCGCAGGCACTGGCACAAGCGTAGCAAGGATAAACAGCTTTTTCATCTCTCTATCCTTTCATTTTCGCAGTGACGGCGGCGGTGATGGACTTGGCGTCGATCTTGCCGGGTGCCACAGCGGCCACGATATCTTTGGCGATGTCTTTAGCGACGGTTGCCGCATCGGCTTTGGCGCTGTCGCGGATCGCGGCAATGGCCTTTTCACCTTCGGCGGCGCGGGCCGCAATCTCGGCATCTGCCTCTTGAATGGCCGCGTCGACCTCGGTTTGGATCTCTGCCTTGGTGCTGGCCACGATCTTGGCCGCCTCAGAGCGGGCATCAGCCAGCGCCTTGTTATAGGCTTCTTCCGCCTCGACCGCTTTTTGCTTGAGGTCTTCGGCAGCCGCGATGTCATTGGTGATCGTGCCTGAGCGTTCGGCCAGAACCGACCCGATACGGGGCAGCGCAATGCGCGACAGCACAAAGTAGATCACGATCAGCGTGACGACGAGCCAGAAAATCTGGTTCGGGAATGTCGAGAAGTCGAGCTGCGGCATGCCCGGGGCGTCCGCGACCACTTCTCCTGTGTTTTCTGTTGCCATGATGGCCCCCAGACTAAAGTAACGTCGAAACCGGTTTACTCAGGGCGGAACCGGTGACGGCTCCGCCCAAGCGTAAGGATGGTTTTGAAGTCTTAGACTGCGAACATCAGCAGCAGGGCGACGAGGAACGAGAAGATCCCCAGCGCTTCTGCGAACGCAATACCAATGAACATGGTCGCTGTTTGACCAGCAGCAGCAGATGGGTTGCGCAACGCGCCGGACAGGAAGTTACCTACCACGTGACCCACACCGACAGCAGCGCCGCCCATGCCAGTACATGCCAGACCTGCGCCAACATATGCGCCCATTTGTACGATATCGCCTTCCATGGTGTTTTCTCCTTACGATGGAATTCAGTGATTAGTTTTCAAACCCTAGTGGTGAGGATCGCTCACCGCGTCTTTCAGATAGACGCAGGTCAGAATTGCGAACACGTATGCCTGAATGAAGGATACGAGAACTTCGAGTGCGTAGATGGCGGTGATCGCCACAATCGCGAAAGGGGAGATCGCCAGCACCGCAGCAAAGGCCGCGAACACTTTGATCACCGCGTGGCCCGCCATCATGTTGCCTGCCAAACGAATGGAGTGGCTGAGCGGACGCACGAAATAAGAGATAACCTCGATCAGCGCCAGGATGGGGCGCAAGATTAAAGGGGCCGAGCTGATCCAGAAGATGCCCAGAAACCCGAGGCCATGCTTCCAGAAGCCTACCAGAGTCACCAGCAGGAACACCCCCATCGCCATAACAGCGGTGACCGCGATGTGGGATGTCGTGGTAAACGACATCGGCAGCAGGCCGAGGAAGTTGGCAAAGACGATGAACAGGAACAGCGTCATGACCAGCGGGAAGAATTTGATGGCTTCCTTGCCGGCGACGTCTTCGACCATCTTGAAAATGAACCCGTAGGCCAATTCAGCGACCGATTGGGTGCGGGACGGGATGATCGCGCGGCTGCGCGTTCCGAGCACCAGCAACGCGATGATGCAAAGAACGGTCAGCGCCATCCAGAGTGTCACGTTGGTGATGGTGAACATGCCGACGGGGCCGTCGCCAAACAATGGCTTGACCAGAAACTGATCCATCGGGTGAAAAACAAGACCGCCTTCTTCGCCTTTAGCTTCGTCTGCCAAGTCACTCGTCCTTCTTTTGTCGGGCCGCATGGGCCTCTTGGTCGTCCTGGATTTCTTTCGCGGTGCGCATCATCGTCCTGATGCCCGCGGCGAGACCCAACAATATAAAAAGCACCAGAAACAGCGGCAAAGTGCCAAAGGCCCAATCGAGCCCGTATCCGATGCCAAAGCCGATCAGCAGACCGGCTACAAGCTCTATCACCATGCGCCAGCCAAGATGGGCCTGCGAATAATGCTCGTCCGCGCGTGCCTCGGGCAATTGGGTTTTCTTGAGCGCCTCGAGCCGGTCGTTGAGCGCTTGCAGGCCCTCTTTGTCCGGTTCTGTCGCCACGAAAATACCCCCTGAAAGCGCACGCGGTCGTTTGAGGGTGTGATAGGTTTTGGCCACACAGGAGTCAATTGCCCGTCTCACAACGCAAGCCTATGTTCTCAATGGATATTTTCAATTCGGCGGTGGGCAAAACCGTCGCACCCGGTCAAAACCAGTGGCTTCACGATATTCAACCAATTGGTTGATGGTTCGGTCTTGCAACATTCGCGGCTTTGCTACGGGGTCACCACGATATTGCCGGTATGGGCTTTCCGAGTGAAGGCAGATTGCGCTGCGTGCAGCTCCCTTAAGGGATAGGTGGCCGCCAGCGCGGGACGGATCGCGCCTGCTTCGATATAGCCGATCAGCGCCTGCATGACGGCCGGGTCGATCACTGTGGAGCCCAAGAAGCTGAGGTCGCGCAGATAAAGCGTGCGTAAATCCAGCGTGACCATTGGCCCGGCTATGGCGCCCGAACAGGTGTAGCGCCCACCACGCTCCAGCACGTCCAGCAACGCGGGCCAGTTGTCTCCGCCGACCACATCGGCCAGCACCGTGACTTTCTCTCCCGAAAGAGCATCGCGCAGATCGTCCGGCATCCGAGGCAGGACACGGTCCGCGCCCAATGCGGTGACGTCCTTATGCTTTGGCTCAGAGGCCAGCGCGATCACTCGCGCACCGCGCCGCTTTGCCAGTTGCACCACCGCGCCGCCAACGCCGCCCGAGGCCCCAGGCACCAGCACGGTGTCTCGCTCTGTCACATGGGCGCGGGCCAGCATGCCTTCGGCGGTGGAGTAAGAGCAGCTGAAGGTCGCCAGCTCTGCATCAGACAGTGTCGAGTTGACCGCCAGCGCGTTGACCGCCGGCATGGTGGCGTATTCAGCAAAGCCGCCGTCGCGTTCTGAACCGTAATAGCCCGTCTTGCTGATATCTTCCGGATCATCCGGATCGCGCAGCCAATTGTCAGAGATGATCCGCTCACCAATGCGCCCCGCATCCACGCCCTCCCCCACGGCCGCGATCACGCCGCACACATCTGCGCCTTGAATGCGCGGAAAGGAGATAGGGGCCGCGCCCCATGTCGGGTCTTCGTCGTTGACGCTCGCATGGCCGCTATCGGAGGTGGCCTCGGTCACCGCTTTGGAATACCAGCCCGAGCGGGTGTTGACGTCAGTGTTGTTCAGCCCGCATGCCTTGACCTGCACCAACACCTCGCCGGGACCAGCCACAGGCACCGGCCAGTCTTCATGCCACACCATTTGATCAGGGCCACCATGCCCCATCGTCACCATTGCGTTCATCGTCTTGGGTAGGGTCATGCAGGCCGCCTATTCGTCAGTATGTTGCGCATCATCTTGTCTGAACTCATGTGTCTCGGCCAGCAGCCAGTCGCGGAACAGTCGTACGGGCTTGCGCCGCAGGACGCCCTCACCGAATAGCATATAGTAGCTGCCCTGCTGGAAACCGTGGTCAAAGCACCGCACGAGCCGCCCAGCATCCTTATCGAGTTTTACATTGTCGGCAGAGGATAGAAGCACGCCTTGCTCAGCGATGACCGACTCGATGGCCAGAAGCGCCCGCATTCTGGGGCGTTCCGGCACTTGGGCGGCCAGATCGGGGCGGTCAATCTCTGTAAACCACCGAACCCACGGCTCACCGCCTCTGTCGCGCAACAATGGATAGTTCAGCAGCCGCGCCGGGTCGCCCGCGACTTCCGCAGCGATGGACGGGGCCGCATAAGGATAAATGGCCGCATCGCTGATCAATGCGGCGGTGCCATCAGGCGCACCCGCCAGGAAAAAGCGAATTGCGATATCGGCCTCATACCTTGCGATATCGATCAGCATTTCGCTCGCGTCGAGCTTGAGGGTGATATCGGGATGGGCGTTGGTGAAACGTTTGAGATTAGGCACCAGCCACTTCATTGCAAAAACTGTCTCTGCATTCACCGCCAGCTCGCCTTGGGGGCGGTCATTCACCGTCTCAGTGGCTTCCGCGATCGTGTCGAAGGCCGGGGTGAGCTGCGCCAGATAGGCCGCCCCGTTCTGGGTCAGTGCCACACCGCGCGAGGCTTCGCGGAAGAGTTGCACCCCCAGACGGTCTTCGAGGCCGCGCACATGTTTGGAGATCGCTGAATGGCTGACACCCAGCTCAGCGGCAGCGCCGGTGAAACTTTCATGACGACCCGCGGCCTCGAAGGCACGCAGCGCGTTGAGCGGGGGAAGTTGGCGGGGCATGTCGATATGTGAGATTTTCTCACATGACATGTCAAGAGAAGGGTTTTGAACAGACACCCAAGATCGCGCATATTGGGCCCACACCCCAGAATAGATGAGGTTTTCAATGGCTTTCGTAGAAATGAGCGCGCCTTGGCGCGACCGGCACCTCTTTGTCAAATGGCTCAAAAAGTTGCAAATACATACGGCCCCTGCCCCACCGTTTCCCAAGGGGATCAGCAACCATCTCGCCCGCGATATCGGGCTCAGTGCGGCTGATCTCGAGCGGTTGCGGTTCGAGTACCCCTCGGACGGTCCGAACCGGCCGCTGATATAAGCACGCTGTTACTGGCCCCGTATCCTCGTTATGTACGGGGTCATGACTGAGCGAATTGACCAAGTGTTTGCGGCTTTGTCTGACGGAACCCGCCGCCAGATACTGACGATGTTATTGGAAGACGACATGGCCGTTACTGACGTGGCTGAGCCATTCGAGATGTCACTGGCTGCGATCTCCAAACATCTGACAATTTTGACCAAGGCCGGGCTTATCAGCCAGGAAAAGCGCGGCCGGGTGAAGTGGTGCAAGCTGGAACCCGAGGCGATGCGCGACGCGATTGTCTGGATCGAGAGCTTCGGCCAGTTGGAGGCCCTGAATTTCGATGCGTTCGAGGCCTATCTGGACCGCGAACTGGGGCAATCTGAAACCAATTGAAGCAAATTTTTGCCAAATTCGTCTGGTAGGAGCGGGTCAACGAAGCTCATTGCTTTTGGAGAGACCCGATGAAATTCATCCCCGCCTTCCTATTTCTAGGCTTTTTTAGCTGCCTGGCCTACATGGTCTGGACCAACCAATACCCCTATCATTTGCTGCCTGAAGACCCGGCTGATCCAAATCGCCTGCAACGGGCCCAAGAGACCATCCAAACGGCAGTTGGCTATTTTGGCCCCATGAAAACAGGTGCGGGCCTGATGATGGCTGGCGCGATCATGTCGTTGTTTTTTGTGATGGAAAGACCGGAAAAGCCCGGCTCGTAACGCAAAAGCCCGCCAAAGCGTGAGCTCGGCGGGCTAATTTCGGGGGAATTGCAGTCGCTTAGGCGATGCCGGCCAAGCGCAGCACGGCCACGACGACCACAATCAGGCCAATGATATAAATAATGTTCCGCATGTCGGTTCGCCTTTCATAAAATTCGTGCGAGGCACTCACCCCGCACTAGACCAACACGCCCGGCGGCGTTTGGTTCCATCACCGGACTTTAAGAAGCATAAGAAGGGCCACCACTGTCAGCGCAACGCCTCCCAACACCGCCCATGGCGGGGCGCTGTTGCCCAAGCCGATTTGCCACAGGATCACCCAGCTTGGCGTCAGGTAAGTATACGCCATCACCTTCGCCGAGGGCAGCCTGAGCGACGCAAATTGCACCAGCACCGTGGTCACTGAAGATGCAAAAACCGCGACGTAGAAGATTGTGAACCAGACCAGCGGTGAAAGCTCGGACCAGTCCGTGGCCCATAAGTCAGACCAACCCCAGATGCCCAACACCAGCACACACGCAAGAAGGGTCCCAAAAGAGAATGCCAAAGGCCGCTCTCCGCGGTGCAGTTTGGCGATCATTGGCGTGTAGATCGCGTGTGCGATGCACCCAATGAAATATATGACTTCCCCCCTACCGATCTCAAAGGACAACAGCGCCGTGACATCCGCGCGGAAAATCACCCAAAGCGCACCTGTGCCGCCAATGGTCAGTGCCGCTGCCATCCAACCGGTGGTGATCTGTCGCAGCAACACCCAGCCTGCGATCCCTGATATGATCGGCGTCAGCGTGAACACCGCAGCGGCAGAGACCGGCCGCGCGGTCTTCAACCCTTCAAACATCAACACGAAGTAGATGGCGAAGAGCCCGCCTAGAATGAGATAGCGCCAAGGCGCAGCCCAATCCTTTCGCGACATGCCCCCTGTCGCCATCACCAGAGCACCGATCACGCCCGCAGCAATGGCAAACCGCACTGCGTTCAGCGCGGTGGGCGCAATGTCTCGTGCGACCATAGCCCCCAACGCGAAGGAGCCCGCGACTAGCAGCGAGAAAAGCAGCATGGCCGCATGGCCCTTTGCAGGCTCCGTAAGGCCTGCCACCTTCCCGCCTGCGACCCGATCAGCCATGCGCTGTAGGCTCAATCAGGTCCCATCGGTTGCCGTAGAGGTCCTCGAACACAGCAACCTTTCCGTATGGCGCGTCGACCGGCGGGCGCACGAAAGTGACACCTGCGGCGCGGTAGCGGTCGTAGTCGCGCTGAAAATCATCCGTGTAAAGGAACAAGAACACGCGCCCCCCTGTTTGGTCGCCCACCCGGGCACGCTGAGCCTCGTTGCTGGCTTGCGCCAGCAAGACCCCGGCCCCAGTGCCGCCAATGGGCCGGACCACCACCCAGCGTTTGTCCTGCTCGGGCTGGTAAATGTCCTCCACCAGCTCAAACCCCAGCACGTCGACATAGAACCCAATCGCCGCATCGTAGTCCTGCACCACCAGCGAGATCAGCCCCAGAGACTGGGTCAAAGAGCCTCCCAGCCTTTTGCCTCCTCCTTGAGGAACGTCACAAAGGAGTGCACTTTGGCCGTGCGGTGCAGGTCCACATGGGTCACACACCAGAAGGTCGATTGCCAACTCGGCATGGGCGCCAGCATCTGCTTCATATCCGGATTTTCGTTACCCAGATAACAGGGCAAAAAGCCAATGCCCGCCCCCGCCATCACAGCATCCTGCACGGTGTTGGTATCGGAGCATTTATAGACCACGTTTTCCTCGGGCACGTTCTCCCCGATCCACTTCATGAAGGGCGCACGCGGGTCTAGGCTGGCCACACGGCAGAAGCGGTGGTTGTGGATATCCTCGATGCCCTGAAGCGGGCCGTGGCGGAACACGTAATCCTTGTGGGCGTAAAGCGCCAAGGGCAAGGTGCCCAGCTCGGCCACGATGTTGTCCAGATCATTGCCCGGCGCACCAGCCCGCAGCGCCACATGCGCCTCGCCGTATTCCAAACGCAGGGGGCGCGTGTCTACGATCAGCTGTGCGCGCACTTCAGGGTTGGAGATCTGGTACTTGGTCAGCACCCGCGCCATCAAGGGCGACATTTGCGGCACGCAGGTAACGATGAGCTCACCGGAAACCGAAGCCCCACGGCCGTGAATGCGACCTGCCAGTTGGGTAAGCTGGTCCTCGGTGGCGCCAGCAACCGTCAGCAGATCCTCCCCTGCCTCGGTGGGGGTGTAGCCCCGCGCATGGCGTTGAAACAGCTTCGCGCCCAACTTGCCTTCGAGCGAGTCGATGTGGCGGATGACGGTCGCATGGTGCACGCCCAGCACCTCTGCCGCAGCCGATACCGTGCGCAACCGCGCGACCTGATAGGCCGTTCGGTATTCATCCCAATTGTCTATTTCCATATGTGCACCTGTTAACGCTGCATAGCAGCAATCTTCCTGAGCGTTCACATTTGCAAATAACATCGCACCTGCCAAGTGGCAGATCACATACCCTAGGGGCAATCCGCCGGTGATTGGCCTTGCGCCATTGACTCTGACGCACCGCTCCGCCATATGCGACCCATATCCGGAAGCATTGACCTTCCGGTCCCCGCCTTGCGCAGGGATCGCCCCCCACCAGCGAGTTTCGCCCGTGGGGGCGATAATTGTTTGAGCGGTCCCTATATGAGAGGGGCTTGAGTAAAAAGGAGCCGAGAGCGCTATGTTTGAGAACCTGTCCGAACGCCTCTCCGGCGTCTTTGATAAACTCACCAAACAAGGCGCGTTGTCCGAGGATGACGTCAAAACCGCGCTGCGCGAGGTTCGTGTGGCCTTGCTGGAGGCTGACGTCTCCCTTTCGGTGGCCCGCGACTTCGTCAAAGCAGTTGCCGAAAAAGCCACCGGGCAGAATGTCACCAAGTCGGTCACACCGGGCCAACAGGTCATCAAGATCGTTCATGACGAGCTGCAACATGTGCTTGCAGGCGACAATGAAGAGCCCGGCGAGCTGAAGATCGACAACCCGCCCGCGCCAATCCTGATGGTTGGTCTGCAGGGCGGCGGTAAGACCACCACAACCGGCAAACTGGCCAAGCGCCTGCAGGACAAGAACAAGAAAAAGGTCCTGATGGCCTCGCTTGACGTCTACCGCCCGGCGGCGATGGATCAGCTGGCCATTCTGGGCATGCAGATCGGTGTGGACACGCTGCCGATCGTTCCGGGCGAGAAGCCCGTCGATATCGCGCGACGCGCCAAGCAGCAGGCGACCTTGGGCGGCTATGACGTCTATATGCTCGACACCGCGGGCCGTTTGCAGATCGACGAAGTGCTCATGCAAGAGGTCGAAGACGTCCGCGATGTCGTCAACCCGCGCGAAACGCTGCTCGTTGTGGACGGTCTAACCGGGCAGGTCGCCGTCGAGGTGGCTGAAGAATTTGACGACAAGATCGGCATCTCCGGCGTGATCCTGACCCGGATGGACGGTGACGGTCGCGGCGGTGCGGCGCTCTCCATGCGAGCTGTCACTGGCAAGCCGATCAAGTTCGTGGGTCTGGGCGAAAAGATGGACGCGCTCGAAACATTCGAGCCCGACCGCATCGCAGGCCGCATCCTTGGCATGGGCGACATCGTCTCTCTCGTCGAAAAAGCGCAGGAAACCATCGAGGCCGAACAGGCCGAAAAGATGATGAAGCGCTTCACCAAGGGTCAGTTCAACATGAACGACCTGAAGATGCAGCTCGAGCAGATGATCAAGATGGGCGGCATGGAGGGCATGATGTCGATGATGCCCGGTATGAAGAAAATGGCAGCCCAGGCCGATGCGGCGGGTCTCGACGACAAGGTTCTGAAACACCAGATCGCGCTGATCCAGTCGATGACCAAGAAAGAGCGCGCCAATCCGCAGCTTTTGCAGGCTTCCCGCAAAAAGCGCATCGCTGCAGGTGCGGGCATGGAAGTCTCCGAGTTGAACAAGCTTCTCAAGATGCAGCGCCAGATGGGCGACATGATGAAGAAGATGGGCAAAATGGGCAAAGGCGGCATGCTCAAACAGGCAATGAAAGGCATGTTCGGCAAGGGCGGTATGCCCGATATGAACGACCCCGCCGCGATGGAGGAAGCCGCCAAGAAGATGGGCATGACCCTGCCCGGGGGCATGGGTGGCGGCCTACCCGGTCTGGGTGGCGGTCAATTGCCTCCGGGTCTCAGCGGGTTCGGGAAGAAAAAGTAATGGCGTCTTTCTTCCTCAAATATGCATATCCCAACCGCGCAAACGGCATGCGGCCAGCAGCAGCGCGATCACAGGCCACTGGCAGATCTAAAATCGTGCGGCAGCACGGCAATCAGGTCACGTCATGACCGTCAGTTTCACCGCCCCAACGCTTGAGACAGAGCGCCTGATCCTGCGCACCCCCAAGGCGGAGGACTTTCCCGCGCTGCGCGCCTTCTTCGCATCAGAACGCGCCGCATTTGTCGGCGGCCCGGTCGAGGATGAGCGTTCCGCATGGCGCATCCTCGCAGATGCGACCGGCATGTGGGTGCTGCGTGGCTTCGGGTCTTTCATCATCACCCGCAAGGGCTCCGACGCGGCTCTGGGTTTGACCGGCCCGTGGTATCCCGCCAGCTGGCCCGAAAAGGAACTCGGTTGGACCTGCTGGGACGAAGATATCGAAGGCACAGGCATCATGTTTGAGGCCGCCTCTGCCGCACGCGATTTTGCGTTCCGCACGCTCGGCTGGGACACCGCCGTCAGCTATATCGATGGCGACAACACCCGCTCGATCCGTTTGGCGGAACGTCTGGGCGCTGTCCTTGACCGGCAAGCCTCCGGTCCGCATGAAGATGACCTCGTCTATCGCCACCCCAAGCCAGAGGCCGCAACATGATCTGTGTCACGACGGCCTGTGTACGGGGTGTGTACGGAGTGTGTACGCCGTTTTGGAGGATAAAATGACCGATCCCGTCACCCGCGCGGCGGAGGTTCTGAAAGACCATCGCGCCTCCATCGACCGCCTCGACGCGATCCTCGTCTACACTTTGGGCGAACGCTTCAAGCACACCCAGGCCGTCGGGAAACTGAAGGCTGAGCATGACCTTCCGGCCAGCGACCCAACCCGTGAGACCAGTCAAATCGAACGTCTCGAGGACCTCGCAAAACGCGCTGATCTCGACCCCGAATTCGCCAAATCCTTCCTGAATTTCATCATTCGCGAAGTCATCCAGAACCATAAGAAGTTTCAATAATTTCCGGTCGTTACCGGTCAAGCCATCCTAAGGAGAACTACACAATGGCAATGAAAATCCGTCTGGCCCGTGGTGGGTCCAAAAAGCGCCCCTTCTACCGCGTTGTCGCATCCGACTCGCGTATGCCACGTGACGGCCGTTACGTCGAAAAACTGGGCACCTATAACCCGCTGCTGCCAAAAGACAGCGAAGATCGCGTGAAGCTCAACATGGAGCGCGTGCAATACTGGCTCGGTGAAGGCGCCCAACCCACTGACCGCGTTTCCCGCTTCCTCGAAGCCGCTGGCGTCCTTGAGAAAAAAGAGCGCGCCAACCTCAAAAAAGGCGAGCCCGGCAAAAAAGCCCAAGACCGCGTTGAGGAGAAAGCGGCGAAGGCACAGGCTGCCAAGGAAGCCGCTGAAGAAGCTGCAGCTGCACCTGCTGAAGAGGCTCCGGTTGAGGACGCTCCAGCAGAAGAAGCCCCGGCTGAAGACGCACCTGCCGAAGAGGCTGCTGCAGAAGAAAAAGCTGAGTAATCAGCAACAGATGCGGCGCGGAACAACTGCGCCGCATCTCACCCTTTTGAGGGTCACAAGATGAGCAAAGAAAAGATCGTCGTGGGCGTGATCGCCGGGTCCTTTGGGGTCAAAGGTGAGGTGCGCCTCAAGAGCTTTTGCGCGATGCCGGAAGACATCGCCAACTACTCCCCTCTATACACGGAAGCTGGCGTCGAATATTCCGTCAAGATCAACCGCAGCATCAAGAATGGCTTTGCGGCGCGGCTTTCAGGCATTCGTTTCAAGGATGAGGCGGATGCATTGCGGGGGGTGAAACTCTACGCCGACCGTGCCCTTTTGCCTGCCCTGCCTGATGACGAATATTACTATGCTGACCTGATCGGCCTTGAGGTGCTGGACACGGGCGGAACCGCTTTGGGCAAGATAGCGGACATCCAGGATCACGGTGCCGGCGATATTCTGGATATTCGGGGCCACGCGTTGAAATCCGCCCTGCTGCTGCCCTTCACCCGGGAGGTCGTACCAACTATCGACCTGTCGGCAGGCCGGGTGATCGTGAACCCGCCTGAGGACGCTGCCTCGTAAATTCGGGAACACGCTGCCTGTTGGTGGTATCTGTGCTGCGCTTGCAACGGATACCTCATGCCTTTTTTTGACCGACTTCCAACTCTGTTCTTGTTGATCGCCGTCGCCCTTGTCGCGACGGCGCATGCAGAGTTTTCTGCTATTGCGCTCACCGGGACCAAAGTCTCTGACATGGGCGCAAAGCTTGCCAGCCTGTTGCTTATCGCATTGGCGATCGAACGTGCGGTGGAAATCTATTTGTCCAACAGGTTCGACCCGAAGGACAAAGAGGACGGTACCCGCGCTGAAAAACGTCGCGCGGCGATGATCGCCAGCATGGCGCTGAGCGTTGCGGTCTCTGTCGTTGGCGTCCGGCTTTTGGCCCAAATGGTCGAAACCCCGCCCACTGCTGCCTTGCAAGCTGTCAGCTTTGACATTGTTGATATCGTATTGACCAGCTTGCTTCTGTCGGGTGGGGCGGACGGGATGCACCAGATCGTGGCCAAGGTGCTACGGGTGCGAGACACCAGACCAATTGCAAAGCCGCGCCGGACGCAGTAACGCGAGGTCATGGCTCAGAAACCCTCCCTCTCGCATGGTCGCAAATCGATCTCTGCCTCGCTGAAACCGCGCGACCTGATGGACGGCCCACAACGCTATGTCGGCGCGTGGACCGCACGTGTCATCACGCTGTTCCCGGAAACCTTTCCTGGCGTTCTGGGGGCATCGCTCACCGGAAAAGCTCTGCAAGACGGGTTGTGGAGCATCGAGCCGATTGATCTGCGCCCTTTTGGGGAGGGCAAGCATCGCAATGTGGATGACACGCCTTATGGCGGCGGCGCGGGCATGGTGCTGCGCGCGGATGTGCTGTCAAAGGCGCTGGATCAGGCCATGCGGGGCACGCCGTCTGATCGCAAGAAATGGCCGTTGGTTTACTTGTCCCCACGCGGTGCGCCTTTCACTCAGGTCAAGGCACGGGATTGGGCGAAGGCAGAAGGGATCACCCTGCTATGCGGCCGCTTTGAAGGCGTCGACCAGCGGGTGCTGGATCATTATGAAATCGAAGAAGTGTCGCTTGGCGATTTCGTGTTGACCGGCGGAGAGATCGCCGCGCAAGCGATGATCGACGCGACCGTACGCCTGCGACCCGACGTTTTAGGCAATGCAGAAAGCACCGAAGAAGAAAGCTTTTCCAATGGGTTACTGGAGCATCCCCATTACACCCGCCCCGCTGAGTGGCGCGGAATGGGCGTGCCGGAAGTTCTGACATCGGGCGATCACGGCAAGGTGGAGAAATGGCGGCAGGACATGTCAGAAGCGCTCACCAAAGAGCGACGGCCCGATCTTTGGAAAGCCTCTAAGGACGATTAGAACCCGACTTGATCGCCGCCTTTCAAGGCGAGCCTTTCACGCGCCTGCGCTGGGGTTGCAACCTCAAGACCGAGGCTCTCGACGATCGTACGGACCTTGCGAACCTGTTGCGCATTTGACGTGGCCAGCTCGCCTTTACCAATGAACAAGCTGTCCTCCAACCCGACACGCAAATTGCCCCCCAGCAAAGCCGCCTGCGTTGCCATTGGCATTTGAGCCTTGCCCGCGCCTAGCACTGACCACTCGTAGTTTTCAGACCCGAAGAGTTTGTCCGCCATACGGTTGAGGTGCTGCAGGTTTTCCAGTTCGGCCCCGGCCCCGCCCAGGATGCCAAGAACGAACTGAATGAAAAACGGAGGCTTGATCAGCCCTTTCTCGACGAACCATTTGACGTTGTAGAGATGGCCTAAATCGTAGCACTCGAATTCAAACTTTGTACCATGCGCCTCGCCCAAATTCTTTAGGGCGTATTCGATGGTGGCAAAGGTGTTGGGGAAGATGAAGTCCTTGGTCATTCCCAAGAATTCTGGTTCCCAGTCGAATTTCCAGTCGTCGTATTTTTCCAGAAGCGGGAATATTCCGAAGTTCATTGAACCCATGTTGAGTGACGCCATTTCCGGGCTTGCGGTCGTCGCGGCAAGCAGGCGCTCGTCCATGCTCATACCCAGCCCGGCGCCTGTCGAGACATTCACCACCGCATCCGTGGCCTGTTTGATCACCGGCAAAAATTGCTGGAAGGTCTCGGGTCTTGGGTCGGGTTTGCCGGTCTCGGGATCACGGGCATGAAGGTGGATGATCGACGCTCCTGCCTCCGCCGCCTCGATGCTCGCGGTCGCAATCTCGGCAGGTGTGATCGGCAGATGCGGCGACATGGTGGGCGTATGAATACCGCCCGTTGGCGCGCAGGTAATAATGACGGGTTTGCTCATGCGTTGTGCTCCAATGCTGAGAATGCGGCGCAAGTCTCATCAAACGAGCGTCTCGCGCCTGTTTGCAGGTATTCCATCGCTGCTAGAGAGGCCTCATGCGCCGCGTCAGTCGAGCCGCCGACACAGTCCTCGACAACCCTGCAATAGTAATCCATCTGGTGCCCGTCTGCGAAAGTATAATGTACACAGACATCCGTGAGACCGCCGACCAGCACCAGTGTCTCGGCTTTCAGACCTTTCAGCAGAATCTCCAAATCAGTGCCGAAGAAACACGAGTAGCGGCGCTTCTTTATGGTGTAATCCACATCTGTAATTTGCAGTTGCTCCACCGCCAGTTCGGTGCGCGGATCACCTTCGAGACAGTGTACCGTTTCCGAACCGTCCAGCTCGCGCCCAAAGTCGATCAGGTCAGGGCGATGGGCCTCTTGCATGAAAATGACAGGAACGTCGGTGGCGCGCGCATGGGCGACCAGCGCGCAGGCTTTTTCCATCCGGCTGCGATAGCCAGGCATGTTGGGGATGGAGCGTTCCGTGCTGTCGTCAATGAAGGTGCTGGCCTGAATGTCGATAACCAGCAGCACAGGCTGGCCGACAAGGAACGGTTGTTCTGCCATATTCCCCCCTATGACAGTTAGACCAAGTCCGCGTCGGTCATGATTTCCACCAAAGCGGGGCCTTTGTGATCCAGGGCCTCTTTGATCGCGGCCTCAATCTCTGACGCCTCAGTGACCTTCACGCCGTGCCCGCCGCACAGTCGTGCGAAGGCGGCGAAGCCAGGGTTTTGTAAGTTGGTCTCCCAAACGGGCCACTCACCCGAGCGTTGCTCTTTCGAGATTTTGCCCAGCTCGCCGTTATGCAAAAGGATATGGGTGATATCCATGCCGTACTTCACGGCTGTGGTGAACTCCATCGGGTATTGGCCAAAGCCGCCATCGCCAGAGATCGAGACGACCTTGCACCCTTTCAAATCATCCTTGTCTTGAGTTGCTGCCCATGCACCCATCGCTGCAGGCAGACCGAAGCCAATGGAGCCCAGATAGCCCGACATCAGCACCCGCTGGCTGCCTTTCGTCTCAAGGTAACGGCCAAAGGAATAAGTGTTGTTGCCAACGTCCACAGCAAAGATGGTGTTGTCCGGTACCAACCGTCCCAACGCCTCGAAAATCGCGAAAGAGTGGATGCCTTTGCCAAGGTTCTCTTGCAGGCGTGTCTGCTTTTCGCGGCGCCAGATATCCCAACGGTCTGCCAGCTCGGAGATTTGATCCACAGCCTTCGGATTCTTGTGGTCTGCTTCCGTGAGAGCCGCGCAGAAGGCAGCGACGTCGCCCCAAACGGGCAAAGTCACCGGGTGGAACTTGCCGAGCTGCATGCGTTCGTGATCCACCTGAATAATCGTCTTGCCGCGCTCGATACCGGTATGGTTCGAAAAGCTGGTACCCAGCGCGATGATAAGATCGGCCTCGTTCATGAACCAGCTGGCAATCGGCGTGCCGGACCGGCCCAGCACTCCACTTGCATTGGGGTGATCGTCGGGGATCAGACCTTTGGCCTTGAATGTGGTTAGAACCGGGGTGCCAAGTTTCTCGGCCAGAGCCGCGACATCCCCGCGCATTGGGTAGGCACCATGACCGACTACAATGATGGGTCGCTTGGCGGCTTTGATCATCGCCGCCGCCTCATCCACATCGCTTTGCGCGGGCGAGACCGCGCTTTGCGTGATGCGACCCTCAGGGCCGCCTGCCTCTTGGTCGGAAGGATTGGTCTGCACATCATCAGGGAAGATCAGATGCGCCACGTTCTGTTCTACAATGGCGGTCTTGCAGGCAAGGGAGGCCAGCTCTGCATGGTTCGAACTGCCAAGCACCGGCTGCGAGAAGGCCGTGACCGCGTCAAAGGCCGAGAGAAGATCAATGTCCTGAAACGCGCCGGGGCCCATGACTTGCGTTTGAACTTGGCCCGTCAGGGCAAGCACAGGGGCGCGATCAACCTTGGCGTCCCAGAGCCCCGTCAGCAGGTTCGTGGCCCCCGGCCCTGCGATGGTCAGACAGGCCGCCGGTGTTCCGGTTAACTTGCCGTAGGCAGAGGCTGCGAAGGCAGCGGCGCCCTCGTGACGAATGCCAAAATAGCGCATCTTGCCGTCTACAACCGCCAGCCGGATCGCGTCTGATAGGCCAAGGTTAGAATGACCCACCATGCCAAAGACCGACTGCACGCCCCAGTTGGACAGTGTGTCGACCATGACATCCGTCACGGTCCGCTCATGCGGTGGCTCTGCTTCAAGACCCACAAAGATTTCGCCGTCGCGAATATCGACTGGATACATGTCTTGGCCTGTATCTTCATGCCCACCGGGAGGTTTGCCAGTGAGCGGGTCAAAGTCCCAGCCATGCCATGGGCAGCGGATCCAGCATTTGTCATCAACGCCTTTTTCAATGGAGCCTTCGCCCAAAGGCCCGCGTTGATGCGGGCAATGGTTGTTCATGGCCGCCCATTGGCCGTCGAAATGCACCAGACAGATCGATGTCGTGCGCGCCGTAACGGTCTTCACGCGCCCCTCTGGCAGGTCGTCTACATGACCCACGCTAATCCAGTCCAATGCTTCATCCGTCATGGGCGTCGTCCTTCTTTGGAGTTGTATCTGCATCCGCCGCCGGGGTCTCAGGCGGGGGTGAGACGTAATCTACGATCTTCTGCAGATAGGTGAGGATCATGAATACGCCTGCGGCCCAGATCAATAACTCGAACGGGGCGAAGGGCGTACCGCGCAGCCAACGGGCGAGCAGGCCGCCATTTGGCCTCAGCTCGGCCCAGCCAAACAGTCCGGGGCGGGACCAAAGATCAAAGACCCAGAACCGGGAGAGGTAGAGCATGATCAGGCCCAGCAGCCCAACGAACACCAGCAGAAAGACGCGTTTCATCCGTCAATCACCTCGATCGTTTCAGCGTCGATCTTCAAGACTAGCAAGTCACCACGACGTTCGAGGTCCCCCTCAGCAGAGACAAATTGTCCGATATGTTCATAGGCCGCTTTGGGCAGCGTGGTGCCGTCCGGCCCTGTAATCAACATGAAGTCGGAGCCCTCGATGGGCTGGGTCGAGACGAACACAGGCGGCACATCACCGACAAGGCAAAGCGCGGCGCAAGCCTTGTGGGCCAGTCCACGGCCCGGCCGCATTGCGCCATTCAAACATTTTCCGTCGCAAATCTCTCCGGCCACTTTCCAGCGACCCAATGGTTCGGTCTCCATCTCGGGGGCGTCGCCCTCGACCATTTTCAACCCTCGCCTGCCGCCTGCCAGCTGCATCATGTCAATCGTGCCGCGCTGCAGGATGATGCCACTGACTTCGGCCAATTGGCCCTCCAGCCCCATCGCCTGCGCGTCCACACCGGATTTGCCCTGACCTGACAGCATCAGCGTTTTGCCCGGCTTGATCAGGTCGTTGCCTTGCGTGACGCGCAGCAGCGGGTACGGGGTCAGCTCGATCACGCCTGTGACGGTCTGGCGCCCGTAATCGAAGCGGAATCCTGAGGCGGGTGGTTCGTCTTGCGTACTGCCAATAAGCAGCCCTGTGGCCACAAAAATGCCGACCACAGCAAGGCAGGCAAGTAACAGAAAGCGGCGCAGGGGGCCGGGGATGTCAAGGTAGCCCACGAAAAATGGTTTGTCTTCTTGGCTCATGCAGGAACTTCCTTCCAGCCGGGGATTGGAACGGGTTCGACATAGGTGCCCGGCGGGTTTGCTTCCGGATCGACTTGGATCGTTCCGTCGACAAGGCGCAGATTGTAGGTCGGCACCATCTCGGTGAAGGGCGCCGGAGACCGACCATTGGTGACATCATATTGAAACCCGTGCCACGGGCAGGTCACCAAGCAGAACACCACCTTGCCCTCGCCCAACGGCCCGTTCTGATGCGCGCAGGCGTTCGAGATTGCGCTGAGCTTGCCCTCTTGGTTGAACACCGCGACCCGCTCGCCATTGGGCAGTAGCTTGATCTTGGCAAACCCATTCTTGATGTCGGCGGGGCTGCAGACCTCGATCCAACCTTCTGAGACAGTGCCCGCCTCATCTCCACCGCGCAAGTCGAGCCAAGCCGCATACGCATGCAAGCCCGCCACCGCGAGCGCCCCACCGATGAAGATCACGGTGAAGACGTGGTTCTGCTGGTCCTGCATGATGCCAAGGCTGACATGGGCCACAACGGCGGCATAGGCGAAGTAGATCAGCGCATGCAGCCGCTTCCATACCGGGGGCGTCAGGAATTTCATCCAGAAGTCATGGCTGGTCGCGGCCAATATCAATAGGCAGATCAGCGCAAAAATGCCAAACGCCTCGAACGGAAAGCCAGCCAATTGGGTGTAGCTGGTGTTGGCAAAAAGCAGTGCCGAGAACTTGTCCGACTTCGAAAAAGCGAAATACCAGTTCAAGATGTAGCTGGCATGGGTGATCGCGACAAAGGTTGTCATCACCCCGAAATGGCGCCGGTTATAAAGCAGCGGCAGAAACCGGGGATCGATCCGTGCAAGCGGCCCAATGCACAGGATAACTGTCAGCATCACAAAGGCACAGGCCCCAAAGGCACGGGCGTTGTGCACCTGCGGGTTGATTGGAAACTCGTGGCTCAGAAGACCAGGGCTCACAAAGAGGAACAACACCAGAAAGGCGACAACGCCTGCGAGCATCACGAAGTCATAGAACCATTTGTTGCGGTTCCACTGGACGGGGATGTATTTGACACTCATTGGCCCGGCTCCGACAGCTGAACTGGGGCGACATCTGCGGGCCAAGTCTGGCGCACCGACCAACCCGCCGCAATGATGCCTACGATCAGCACGGGCATGATCAACGCGAAGATGTTGTGGGAATTGCGTTTCGGCTGGTAACGCTTAGCCCATTCATCTTTGCCATCAGCCAAAATGTACCAGCGCCAAAGAACCAACGGCCAGATCAACAGCACCCCGGGGATGATGAGCAGACGGAAAACGTAGGCTCCGCGCGCGTCCTCATCCAAACGGTCTATCCCGAATGTAAGAAACGCAAGTGCTACCAGCGCGCCTGCGCCACCCCAGATTTTCACAAGCAGCAAGATAAGTTCGGCCTGATTCATAGAGCGCCCTAAGATGAGAGACTTGCGGCAAAACTGACATGTTTATCCGTATCGCGCCACATCAGATTGCCAGCGGCAAAGCCCGGAGTTCCTGCACCAACGACAGCATTCAGAAATTCGCCCTCGGGTGTCGAACGTAACGTTCTTTCATTTTTCGAAAACCCTCAAGGAGGCGCTCAAGGGGCGGTGCTAACCGCAAGTCGGGGATTGCGGCAATTCCGGCAGATTGGTAAGGGAAATGGACCAATACGGCGTGAAAGAGATGTTCTATGCCCGAGATTACCGAAATCGCCGACCTCAAGCGCATCTACAAGCGGCGTGTGCCCAAGATGTTCTACGACTATTGCGAAAGCGGTAGCTGGACCGAACAAACCTTCCGCGAAAACGTCTCTGACTACGACAAAATCCGGCTGCGCCAGCGCGTTGCCGTCGATATGACCAACCGCTCAACCAAAACGCAAATGATCGGGCGGGATGTGGCAATGCCAGTCGCCCTTGCCCCCGTCGGCATGACCGGCATGCAGCATGCGGACGGAGAGATCCTGGCGGCCAAAGCTGCAGAAAAGTTCGGGGTGCCTTTCACGCTGTCGACCATGTCGATCTGCTCAATCGAGGACATCGCGGAGAACACCTCCGCCCCGTTTTGGTTCCAGCTTTACGTGATGCGCGACGCGCAGTTTATCGACAATCTGATCGGGCGGGCACGTGATGCCAATTGCGACGCAATGGTGCTCACCTTGGACCTGCAGCTTCTTGGGCAGCGGCATAAGGACATTAAGAATGGTCTGTCTGCTCCGCCCAAACTGACACCGATGGTGATCGCCGATCTGGCCACAAAGTGGGGCTGGGGCATCAAGATGCTGCAAACCAAGCGCCGCACGTTCCGCAACATTGTAGGGCATGCGCAGTCTGTCGATGACATCTCTCAATTGCACAGCTGGACGGCCCAGCAATTTGACCC
The DNA here is from genome assembly GCA_947494645.1 of uncultured Litoreibacter sp. Lineage (GTDB taxonomy): Bacteria > Pseudomonadota > Alphaproteobacteria > Rhodobacterales > Rhodobacteraceae > Litoreibacter. The sequence continues at coordinate 191,774 of CANLVO010000001.1, read as the reverse complement.
GCGTCTGAATTGGGACACGGTGAAAGAATACCGCAAGAAATGGGACCGCAAGCTGATCTTGAAGGGCATTCTGGACGTTGAGGATGCCAAGAAGGCGCTTGATGTGGGTGCGGACGCAATCATCGTATCGAACCATGGCGGGCGTCAGCTCGACGGCGCGCTGAGCTCAATTCGCATGCTGCAGCCTATTCTGGATGCGGTGGGCGACAAGATTGAGGTGCATATCGACGGCGGTATTCGGACTGGCCAAGACGTCTTGAAGGCCGTCGCGATGGGGGCCACAGGCACTTATATTGGACGTGCCTATATCTATGGCTTGGGCGCGATGGGTGAGAAGGGTGTAAGCGAGGCGTTGCGGGTGATCCACAAGGAGCTCGACACGACCATGGCTCTGTGCGGCGAACGCGACCTCAACAATCTTGGCGCGCATAACTTGCTGGTGCCGAAGGATTTCGTGGGCGACTGGGTCTAAACACCCCACCTGCGCAGCACGCCCAAGAGCGGAAACAACACGCAAACGAGCACGCCAATGGCAAAGAAGCTGGTTCGCAATCCGAAGCCTTGACTGATCAGACCCATTGCTGCGGGCGCAATAAAGAAGCCAGAAAAACCAATGACCGCAGCACGCGATATCGCGAGGGTTCTCACCTCAGGCTTTACGAGACGGCCGACAATGGCAAAACCAATGGGCCCAATAGCCGAGACGCCAAGGCCAAGCGTGCCATAGCCAATATATGCCATCAACGGTGATACGGCAGCCGCCGCAATGACTGCGCCGATGACGGCCAGAACAGCTCCCCAGAAGATCACAGTCAGGTCGCTCCACTTTTCGGCAACAGCCTGCCCGCCGAACCGCCCCACAGCCATTGTCAGCCCCAGCATTGTTGGGCCGAGCGCGCCTTGAGCAGCGCGCCCTCCTAACGTGCGTTCGACATGCAACGCGGACCAGCTTTCCACGGCGGCCTCTGCCATAAAGGCAATCATCACGACAGCCCCGCAAACACCTACAACCGCATAAGGGAAGCGGGAGGTCTGCTTTGTCTCAGCGTCATGACGTGCCACCTCCATCCGTGTGCGTGTCGCGAGGATCAACGCCAGGACTCCAACGCTTGCAAAGATGACAACCGGTGCTGCACCTGCTTCCCGCCCCAAACCGGTGCCAAATGCACCAAACGCGTAGGCGACTGAGAACATGCCGTGATTTGCATTCATCAACGGGCGTGCGTGCACAGCTTCAAGCTCCGACACCCTTGCATTCATGGTGACGTCCAGCAGCCCGGAAGCCAGCCCAGCCAGCACCATCGCCGCGAAAAACGCCATCGGTGTAGTGGCAATGCCCGGAAACAAGAACGCTGCCGCCAACCCGACGCATGCCACAGGCAAGGCCCATCGCCCGAGCGCACGATCAAACATCGGCGCCAGAACCATGGTGGTTAAAAGTCCGAAGGATGTGCCCAATAAGAGCAGCCCGAAGGTCGCGTCATCTGCGCCGATTTGTGCTTTAAGCTGAGGCGCAAGTGCGGCCATCGAGCCCCAAAACAACCCGACCACTGCAAAGGCCGCGACGGGCGCGTGGGAGATACGGATGGCTGACAAAACGGACATAGCGACAAGCGTTAGCCACATGCTGTTGGACACTCAATACGCAATCACAACAAAGCCCTTTTCATGCATTCGATTCGCGCCTATACGCACGGTTTCACGCGGCCCGACACCCTTGGAGGCAGCCGCATAACATTTGGAGAATTCACATGGCAAAAGAGATCCCTGATCTTGTAGTTGAGCCACGCGCGGGGACAGGCAAGGGGGCCGCCCGCACTGCACGCCGTAATGGTATGGTGCCTGGCGTGGTCTATGGCGGCGGGGCTGACCCGCAAGCTATTCAGATCCCCTTCAACGTCCTGTTCAAGAAGTTGAAAGAGGGCCGCTTCCTGGCGACATTGTTCAACCTGAAAATGGATGGCGCAGAAGACGTCCGCGTGATCTGCCGGAACGTGCAGCGCGATGTGGTCAAAGACCTGCCAACGCATATCGACCTGCTGCGTCTGAAGCGTACCACGAAGATTGCGCTGTTTATCCCGGTTGAAGTAACCGGCGAAGATGCAAGCCCCGGCCTCACCCAAGGCGGCGTGCTGTCTTTGGTCCGTCCCGAAGTTGAGCTGGTTGTGACGGCGGCCGACATTCCTGACCACATCACCATCGACGTCTCTGAGCTGGGTATTGGCGACAACGTGTCGATCTCCTCCGTCACCTTGCCGGAAGGTGCCAAGCCTACCATCGACCGCGACTTTGTCATCGCCAACATTCAAGCTCCATCGGGCCTGAAATCGGCAAGCGACGATGAGGACGACGCCGAGGACGTTGCAGAGGACGCAGCACCTGAGGCGGAAGCCGAAGAGGGTGGCGAAGACTAAACGCGCAAGCTTTCGAACTGAATTGAGAAGGCGAGGTCGTGCGGCCTCGCCTTTTTTCGTTGCTGCCCGGATTTATACTGCGATCGAAGCGTCGAGCTGCTGACCTTGCCTGCAGAACCCAACCAAGGCTCCACGCGACAGGTCTGGGGCGTAGACGAAGCCCGCCTCAGACATATTGTCAAAGATGTGCTTGATCGCCGTGTCACGGTAGCGGTTTGGGTGCAGTTCAAGCGTCACCACCCGAACACAGTCTGGCCATGGGATATTGAACAGATCTGCTTCTGCACCTTCGATATCCATAATGACCACGGTGGGTTTATGGGCTTCTAGAAGGTCGCCGAACACCAGTGCAGGCACGCTGATGGCCCCTTCATCCTCGGCAGTGCCGAGGGAGCACGCCCAAAATGCATTTGCCCCTTTCAGATAGACGTGGTCGCCTCTGACCGGCTTGCCGACGATGGCGCCATGGAGCAGTACCGCCTCTTCGCAATCATTGCGGTCGAGATTTGTGCGTGCAGTGTTCAAAAGCTTCGGGTTGGCCTCTACCGACATCACGTTTTGCGAGCCGGCCAGCATCGCGCAGATGGTCGAGATATAGCCGACCCCTGCCCCCAGCTCTAGCACCCTGTCGCCGTAGTCGATCATCAACTGCGCCGCGCGCGCCTCATTGGCCTCATAGCGCCCAGTTTCCAGCCGATCGCGAATGCGTGGGGTCAGCAACCTGTCTGGAACGTCGAGGGAAACGCCGCTGAGTTCGAATTGTGCCACGCAATGAAACCTTGTTAAGATGGCGCAAACCCTACCCGCGCCCCGGCGTCCCGACAATATGGCATCCACCCATGAAACTCTTTGCAGGCCTCGGCAATCCCGGCGCGAAATATGCTGGCCACCGCCATAATATTGGTTTCATGGCGCTTGATCGCATCGCGCAGGATCACGGGTTCGGTCCGTGGAAAAGCAAGTTTCAGGGACAGATCAGCGAAGGGCGGTTAGGCTCCGAGAAAATCGTTCTGCTCAAGCCTATAACCTTCATGAACAAGTCGGGCCAATCGGTAGGCGAGGCTATGCGGTTCTATAAGCTCGACAGCACCGATGTAACGGTGTTTCACGACGAGATTGACCTCGCCCCCGGCAAGCTGCGATGCAAGGCCGGCGGCGGGCATGCAGGCCACAATGGATTACGGTCGATCCATGAACATCTCGGGCCGCATTACGACCGCGTCCGAATGGGTGTGGGTCATCCAGGGCACAAGGACCGCGTGCCGGGATATGTGCTACATGACTTTGCCAAGGCTGATCAGGAGTGGCTGGACGACATGTTGCGCGGCATCTCTGACGGAATTGCGCATCTGGCCGACGGGGACACAGGCCGATTTCTGAACGCGGTCTCGCTTAGGCTAGCGCCGCCTCGCTCGTCGACCAGCCAGTCAAAGCCGAAAGCTCACCCCAATGCAATTCCGAAGGTCGAGCCGCCTGCCCCACAGGACACTCGATCCCCAATGCAGAAGCTATTGGACAAGTTCAAGTGAAGCGATGGGTTGCCTGTGGTGCCATCACCATTGTGCTGGTTGCAGCGGCTGCAGGGCTCTGGAAACGCGAAGAGATCACGCGTCTGATGGCTGTGAACACGTTGTTCGACGAAGGCAGGATCGTCGAGAATTTCTCGAACATGAATGAAGCTTTCCTGTGGACCGAGCTGGACCGTGGCGACGGGCCTGTAACACCATTGCCACCAGGCAAACAGGTCTCCATGCCACGCGCGGTGCAGGACTGGGTTGAGGCACGAGACGTAACCTCTTTGCTGGTGCTGAAAGACGGGGAAGTCGTCGTCGAGCAATATTATAAAGCGACCCTGCCCAGCGATCGCCGCATCGGATGGTCCATCGCCAAGAGTTTTCTTTCAGGTCTGTTCGGCATCGCGGTCAGCGAAGGCAAAATCCCCGATTTAGACGCGCCAGTGACCGACTACGTAGAAAGCCTGAAAGGAACGGCCTATGACGCCGCGACGATCCGGAACGTGTTGCAAATGTCTTCCGGGATCTCGTTTGACGAAGATTACTTGGACTATGACAGCGACATAAATCGAATGGGTCGGGTGTTGGCCCTGGGCGGTACGATGGATGGTTTTGCCTCCGGCCTTACAGAGACAACCCGACCGCCCGGTCAGGAATGGGAGTACACGTCGATCGACACCCATGTCTTAGGAATGGTGCTGCGCGCAGCAACAGGGCAATCTCTTGTCGCGGAAATGCAGGAAAAACTAATTGCCCCGATGGGGTTAGAATCCTCTCCCTACTATCTGACCGATGGTGAGGGTGTGGCGTTTGCGCTTGGCGGGTTGAACCTGACGACGCGAGATTTCGCCCGGATGGGATTGATGTTCCTGCAAGAAGGCCGACTGGGAGATCGCCAGATCGTGCCTGCATCTTGGGTCGCAGAAAGTACGGCCCCTTCAGCCCCCACAGCACCCGGCGAGATTGGCTACGGATATCAATGGTGGATACCCGTAGGTGCCAAGCCCGGGCAATTCATGGCACGTGGAATTTACGGACAATACGTCTATATTGATCGATCAGCAGGGGTGGTGATCGCAACCACCGCTGCAGATCGCAACTTTCGCGAGACAGGGGTCAGTGAGCAAAATGTCGACATGTTCCGCCTGATCGTAAACGAGGTGACACAATGAACATGGATCCGTCTCTGAATGTGCTGGGCGCCCCGCTTGAGACCTGCTCGAAGGACCCAGTCACGGGGTTCTTCCGCAATGGTTGCTGCGACACCGGGCCGATGGACCAAGGCAGTCATACGGTTTGTGCCGTCATGACTGCAGAGTTTCTGGCGCTGTCAAAGTACCTCGGCAATGACCTGTCCACGCCCCGGCCAGAGTTTGGGTTTGCTGGATTGAAGCCGGGCGATCAATGGTGCTTGTGCGCGTCGCGTTTTCTGCAAGCGCATGACGAAGGAGCGGCGCCACAGGTCAACTTGGCGGCAACCCATCAAAGGGCACTGGATGTTGTCTCTCTGGAAATTCTGGGGCTCTACGCGCTGTCTACAGATTAACGCGTCGCCCGCGTCATTTGGACGTGCAGCCCGAAGGGCGGGATAAAGAACAGCACGAACCCGAGCGTGAAATAGACCCAGATCATCATCGGGATCCAGAGCACCGTCATGAAGAGGCCGATCCATCCTGCCAACCGCGTTGCGGCAAAAGGCGGCATAAACCGCATGAGCAAGAGTTGAAACAACTTACCGCCATCCAGCGGCATGACCGGCAATAGATTGAACAAGGCCAGAAACAGGTTCATTTGCCCCAGCCAATAAAGCGCCCACGCCATGGTTGGGTCTGCCATCATCGGGGCCAAAAGCGAGGCTACGGCCCAGATCACCAGATTGACGATTGGACCCATCGCGACGATGAGCTCTTCTTCGTAAGGCGTTGCGCTGGCGGATCGTTCGCAAAATCCGCCACCGCCATACAGCATGATACGGCGCACCGGAATGCCTTGGATGAGGCAACCCCACGCGTGGCCAAGCTCATGCAGAAAGATAGATGCGATCAACATGCCAAAGGAAATCAGCCCATAGAACAACATGTCTGACGAGCCGCCGAGCGGCACAAAGATCAGTGCAAGCAGCATCAAGCTGCCCCCGACCTGAATCGGAACACCCCACGGGCCACGGAATTCAAGGATTGGGTTTTCGCTTCCAAACATGTCTTCGGCCTTAAAACTACAGCTGCGATGGGCCAACGCTATCAACGAATTCGGGCGACAGTTAGCCTGCATTCGGCAAAGAGAAAGGCCATCCGGTACTGTAACCAGATGGCCTCAGTTTGGTTTTTGGCAGGTGAAAGCTAAGCGAACTCGCCCATTTCAAAGCCCAAGGCTTTCGCCACCGTGAAGATGTCCTTGTCGCCGCGTCCGCACATGTTCATGCAGATGATGTGGTCCTTAGATAACGTTGGTGCAAGCTTCATGACATGCGCTAACGCATGGGACGGCTCAAGCGCCGGAATAATACCCTCTTGCTCACAGCACAGCTGGAACGCCTCCAGCGCTTCCACGTCAGTGATGGAGACATATTGCGCGCGGCCGATTTCGTGCAACCATGCGTGCTCTGGACCAATGCCGGGATAATCGAGACCTGCGGAGATCGAAAAGCCTTCGAGGATCTGCCCGTCATCATCTTGTAGCAAGTAAGTTCGGTTGCCATGCAGGACGCCGGGACGGCCCCCGGTCAACGAGGCGCAGTGTTCCATCTTTGCGTTTACACCTTTACCGCCCGCCTCGACGCCAATGATGTTTACGTCTTTGTCGTCAAGGAAGGGGAAGAACAGCCCCATCGCGTTTGATCCGCCACCAATGGCCGCGATCACAGTGTCAGGCAGACGGCCTTCAGCTTCCTGCATCTGCTCTTTGGTTTCTTTGCCGATGATGGCCTGAAAATCACGTACCATGGCCGGATATGGGTGCGGACCCGCGACCGTGCCGATGCAATAAAACGTATCGCGCACGTTCGTCACCCAGTCGCGCAGCGCGTCGTTCATCGCGTCTTTCAGCGTCCCGCGACCAGACGTCACCGGAACAACCTCGGCACCCAGCAGCCTCATGCGGAACACGTTGGGGGCCTGACGCTCCACGTCATGCGCGCCCATGTAAACCACGCATTTCAGACCAAACTTGGCACATACAGTTGCAGTCGCTACGCCATGCTGGCCGGCACCGGTTTCCGCGATGATCCGTGTCTTGCCCATACGGCGGGCCAAAATGATCTGACCCAGCACGTTATTGATCTTATGCGCGCCGGTGTGGTTCAGCTCGTCGCGCTTCATGTAGATTTTGGCGCCACCTAGATGGTCTGTTAAGCGCTCGGCATGATAGAGCGGCGACGGCCGACCGACATAGTGCTTCCACAGAAAATCCATTTCGTCCCAGAAGCTCTGGTCAGTCTTGGCATGCTCATATTGTTCTTCAAGTTCCAAGATCAGCGGCATCAGCGTTTCAGAGACGAAACGCCCTCCGAAATCACCAAAACGTCCCTGCTCGTCAGGGCCCGTCATGAAGCTGTTGAAAAGATCGTTGGCCATGCGCGTGCCTCCCGTGATGGAAGCTGCATCTTCATAAAAAATGGGCCGAGCGCAAGCCCGACCCATCGAATTCGTAGTGTTCTGCGCGGTTTAGGCGCGGCGGCGAATGAAGGCCAGCAGTCCGATGCCACCGATCAGCAGCGGAAGAGACGCAGGGACTGGGACAACCGAGACGCCCGAGCCTGTTGGGGCCGTCGAGTCACCGGCTGTAAAGATGTCAGTAACATTTATGCCGCCCACAACCGCGCCCTCTGGATCAACCGCAACAACGAGAACTTGGTTTTGGCCAGATGTTCCACCATTGAAGAAAGGTGAATTGGAACCGCCACCAAAGAGCGAACCGAAATTGAAAAGACGGCCAAGACCGCGCGTGTCACCAATCGCGTAAATCGGCGTTCTTGGGTCTTGGGTTCTGACACCGCGGTTCTGATTCCGAGTCCGGTAGATTGAGCGCGACCGTGTCCGCAACCGTGATGCGCGAACTGCTTCTGCATTCAATCGCCACGTTCCACCGGATGGCGACAGCGTCGCGTTAGAACCCACAGAAGAAACCGTGGAAGCTGATACTGGTGCAGCGAGGGCGATCATGACAGCAGCCATTACTGAAAGGCGTTTCATAAAACTCTTCCCTTTGACCGTCAGAGCAGACTGACAGGTGATGAATCTTGCTTAATAATTAATCAGGATATGAGGCAAAAATATGGAGCGTGAGACCGTTATTAATAGCCAATTTGGCGACAATAATCGTGAAAGCCTTAGAAAATGCCTGGTTTGAGAACAAACTGACGTTGATTTGCAAAATCCTGCATATACGGCGCTGTCGTGGCGGCGTTGATCTCCGCGCGCCTTTTAGGCGTCAGACGGCCGCGTCGATGAAGGCGCTGATAAGCGCTGCAGATTTGACGCCCGGTTTACTTTCGACACCGGAAGATACATCGACCTGTGTCGCGCCTGTCAGCCGGATCGCCTCGGCGACATTGTTCGGGGTCAGGCCGCCCGCCAGCATCCATGGCACGTTCCATCTGCGACCTGCGAGAAGTCTCCAGTCGAAAGAGAGCCCATTGCCACCCGGCAATGCCGCGTCCTTAGGGGGCTTGGCATCGACCAAAAGCTGATCAGCTACACGGCCATACTCAGCCAAGGCAGGCAGGTCGCTTTCGTCCGCAACGCCTATCGCCTTCATCACTGGTAATCCAAAGCGGACTTTGATCTCTGCCACCCGCTCCGGTGTTTCGGCGCCATGCAGCTGCAACATATCGAGGGGCACTTCGGCAAGTAACTCGTCAAGAAGGTCATCGGTGGCGTTGACCACCAAAGCCACTTTCGCGATGCCGGTTGGAACCTGAAGGGCCAGCGCCTTAGCGGCTGGTACGCCAAGATGACGTGGTGACTTGGGGAAGAAGACAAATCCGACATATGCCGCGCCCGCTGTAGCGCAGGCCGAAACATCATCAGCGGCTCCAAGGCCGCAAATTTTCACTCGAATGTCAGACATAGTCTGGGCGGTCTACGACGCGTTTTCCAAAAGGGCCAGTACTTCGTCCTTGCCTTTGGCCTTTTCGGCACGCATGCCACGCACTTGACGCGCCAGCTGCTCTTTCTCGCGTTTTTGCAGGCGGGCTTCGGCGCGATGTTTGTGCTCCCGGAACCATTCCCAGACGAACCCAATCATCAGCCCCACCACAATGCTGGCGAAGATGATGACGAATAGCGGCATTTCATATTGGAAGGGCTGGCCAATATAGGCCGCCATCTCTTCTGGAAGCAGTTTGATACCGACCAAGCCACGATTGGCGAGCGCCACGATCAAGAGGCAGAAGCCAACAGCAGCCAAAAACAGATATCGTAAATACCGCATACCGAGCCCCTAGCCCGCTTTTCCGTTAAGACGGTCACGCAACAATTTGCCGGTCTTGAAGAAGGGTACGTGCTTTTCCTCGACATGCACGGCTTCGCCGGTGCGAGGGTTGCGGCCTATCCGAGGTTCGCGGCGTTTCACAGAAAACGCACCGAAGCCGCGCAGCTCGACCCGATTGCCATCTGCGACAGCGTCAATGATTTCCTCGAAAACAGTATTCACAATACGTTCGACGTCACGTTGGTAAAGATGCGGGTTCTCGTCAGCGATCGTTTGGATCAGCTCTGAACGGATCATAAAAGTCCTCCCCAGGATAATAACAGTAGGAGAGTGGCCCCCCACGAATATAGGACTATAGGCCGAATAAACGTTCTGATGAAAGGGATTAGGTGGCGGTTGGCAGGGGATTACCCCCCGGAAATCACCAAAAAAAATGCCTGTATTGCAAAAATAACGGCCCCAGATCGTGAAATGAGCGTGGGTATAGCGGTGTGCATTGCGACCTGCCAAGCCGATTCGGGACAAGAAATGACAGCCGGTTCTCGTCCGTTCAAATCGAAAACGGCCCCGCCGATTAAGGCGGGGCCGTTGAAATTTCGCTAGAGCGCCTGCTTACTCGTCGTCGCTCTTCAGAGCCGCGCCGAGGATATCGCCCAAGGATGCGCCGGAGTCGGAGGAGCCATACTGCTCGACGGCCTCTTTCTCTTCTGCGATCTCGCGCGCCTTGATCGACAGACCCAGCTTGCGGGTCTTGGCATCCACGTTGGTGACGCGAACGTCGACCTTGTCGCCCACGCCGAAACGCTCAGGGCGCTGTTCGGCGCGGTCACGCGACAGATCGGAGCGGCGGATAAAGGACTTCATGCCCTCATATTCGACCTCGATGCCGCCATCCTCGATGGAGGTGACTTCAACGGTGATGATCGAGCCGCGCTTGACGCCGTCGACAGCCGTATCGAACGAGCCGTCCATGGCTTTGATCGACAGAGAGATGCGCTCTTTCTCGACATCCACCTCGGTGACGATGGCTTTGACCATGTCGCCCTTGCGGAAATCGCCAAGCGCGTCTTCGCCGCGGCCTTCCCATGTGATGTCGGACAGGTGCACCATGCCGTCGATGTCGTTGTCGAGGCCGACAAACAGACCGAACTCGGTGATGTTCTTGACTTCGCCTTCGATCTCTTGGCCAACAGGGTGGGTCTCAGCAAAGACCTCCCATGGGTTGCGCTGTGTCTGCTTGAGACCCAAAGAAACGCGGCGCTTCGCGCTGTCGATTTCCAGAACCATGACCTCAACCTCTTGAGAGGTGGACACGATCTTGCCGGGGTGCACGTTCTTCTTGGTCCAGGACATCTCGGAGACGTGGACCAAACCTTCAACACCTGGTTCCAGCTCAACAAATGCGCCGTAATCGGTGATGTTGGTCACCCGACCCTGATGGGTTGAATCGAGCGCGTATTTCGCGGCCACGGCATCCCATGGATCGTCCTGCAGCTGCTTCATGCCCAAGGAGATGCGGTGCGTCTCTTTGTTGATCTTGATGACTTGCACCTTGATCGTCTCGCCGATGGTCAGGATTTCGCGTGGGTCGTTCACGCGGCGCCATGCCATGTCCGTGACGTGCAGCAGGCCGTCTACGCCGCCAAGGTCGACAAATGCGCCGTACTCGGTGATGTTTTTGACCACGCCATCGACCGCTTGGCCCTCGGTGAGGTTGCCAATGACTTCGGCACGCTGTTCAGCACGCGACTCTTCCAGAATGGCGCGGCGTGACACAACGATGTTGCCACGGCGGCGGTCCATTTTCAGGATTTGGAACGGCTGCTTCAGACCCATCAATGGGCCCGCGTCGCGTACCGGACGCACATCAACCTGCGAGCCAGGAAGGAACGCTACTGCGCCACCCAAGTCCACGGTGAACCCGCCTTTGACGCGGCCAAAGATTGCGCCTTCGACGCGCTCTTCGTCTGCGTAGGCTTTTTCCAGACGGTCCCAAGCTTCCTCGCGGCGCGCTTTGTCGCGGCTGATGGAGGCTTCGCCGCGTGCGTTTTCAACGCGGTCGAGGAACACCTCGACTTCGTCGCCAACAGAGATGTCGGGCGCTTCGCCGGGATTTGCAAATTCTTTAAGGTCGATCCGGCCTTCCATTTTGTAGCCGATATCGATGATGGCCTGACCAGCTTCGATTGCCAGTACTTTGCCTTTAACGACAGACCCTTCGTCGGGTGTGTCCATCTCGAAGCTTTCGTTCAACAGTGCTTCGAATTCGTCCATAGATGCGTTTGTAGCCATGTGGCGTGGGTTTCCTAATCAGTGGTTTATGTGGGCCATGCGGTTGTCTCCGCCGGTCTTTGGGTTTCGGTTTGGTCAGCAGGTATTTCGAACCAGTTTCAAAACGGAAGAAGGGCCGGAAAACCGACCCTGCCCGCCCTGAGGTTGTTCTCACCCCTTAGACAGGCGCGCGTATAGCGTGGGTGCGCGCAAAGGGCAAGTGGCGTTGCGTCCCGTTCAGGGCGCAGTAAGGAACTCAACAAACTGCGTTGGCACCCCGCGCCTGCCATTATTGTCGGAAACCAGCAGAATGCGCAGACCATCGGGTGCGGACCAAAGGGATATCCCTTCCAGATTGCCGAACTCCCCTCGGTTGCTGGTCCAGAGGACCTCGCCGGTTCCAAACGTCCCGGGTTCAAACCGGCGCAGACGGTTTTGCCACCAAAGTCCGACCACCAGCTTGCGTTCCAGCAGGTATAGTGTGCCGTCTTCGCCAAAATCTGCGCCGACAACCGCAAACCGGTCGCTAGGGTCGATCTGGCCTACGATCTCCCAAGTCGCGTCTCGCAAAACATAGACCGGGAAACTGCCACTCAGAGGGTTTTCGGGGAAGGTGTAGAGCCCGCCATCAGGATGCAGCGCCAGCGCTTCCAGCTGCCGGTTGTCGCTCATGCGAGCAAAATCTGAGTGATCTTCAATCCATTCGGCTGCGGCTGATGGGCTTGCATATCGCGACACATGCGCCCAGCGCTCAAATGACACCCAAAAGCTGCCATCTTCCGCCACAGCCAGACCTTCGGCGTCGGCCTGATCCTCCGTTCGGCGGGCCGAGACCGGATGACCGTCGCCACTGAGGAGCGGCAGGATCCTGTTCACTTCAACGCCAGAGAGTTCTCCGTCCTTTCGCTTCAATTGCCCTCGCAGGAACCAACCCCTGTCGGCAACGGCTGAAAACCGCAACCCGTCCGCGCTGATGTCGAGGCCGGACACACCGATGACCTCTTCCGAAGCCCATTCGACAGTTCCCATATGAGTGACACCTTCGCCGAAGGACGCCGTCGCCCAACAAAAGGCCGCGGCTACAACGCGTAGACGGGTTACGGCTCTGGAGAACGCGATTTTCATAATTCCGCCAAATGATGCCAAAGCCGCACGCAAGACAACCACCATTTCTAACGAAAGCCCTATGTTGTCATCACCAACAGTTTAGCAGCGGGCAGACAAGAAGTTTGTCATGATGCATCAAGAACGTGCAGGAGCCACTATGACCCATAGCCGCCGTAGCTTCATGACCATGCTGGCATTCACCGCGCTCGCCCGCCCCGGCCTAGCGCAGGACAACGATTTCCGGACCACTTTGCTTGACGTCCTGTCTGGCGACCCGGGACTGTTCTCACCCGCACTGGAACGCATCCGTTCTCGTGGCAACCCGGACATGGCAGCAGGTCTCATCCAATCTATGCGTTTCACCCGAGGGTCTGAGGCGCAGATTGTCGTAACGCTAGAGCAGCTCACAGGTGCCAAGCCCGGCGATGACTGGTTCGATTGGATGCTGTGGCAGCAGGCCAACCCACAAATCACCCCGCATCCGTCATTCATTGAGTTCAAGCGCGACCTGATGCTGCGTATTGACCCCAATTTCGATGACTTCCTCAAGCTTGACGCTTTGAAACCCGAAAAGATGCGCATCCGTTTGGAGGAGATAACTTGGGGCGGCGTGCGCAAAGACGGCATCCCGTCGCTGGATTATCCAAAACTCATCCCGGCGAATGATGCGATCTATATGAAGGGCGACGACCTTGTATTTGGCGTCTCGATCAATGGGGACACGCGGGCCTATCCCCTGCGCATTATGGGGTGGCATGAGATGTTCAACGAGACGATAGGCGGCGTGCCCGTTGCGTTGGCCTATTGCACGCTTTGCGGCTCTGGTATCCTGTTTGAAACCAAGGTCAAGGGCCGCACCAAACCGCTGGTCTTTGGCTCCTCCGGCTTTTTGTACCGCTCAAACAAATTGATGTTCGACCGGGCGACGAATTCTCTTTGGAACCAGTTTACCGGAAAACCTGTCGTGGGGCCTTTGGTTAATAGTGGGATCACGCTGAAACAGCGTCCCGTGGTCATTACCAATTGGGACGGTTGGAAGGCGCGTAACCCGGACACCAAGATCTTGTCCCTTGAGACGGGTCACCGCCGCGATTACGGCTCCGGCGTGGTCTATGCCGATTATTTTTCCTCCGACGAGTTGATGTTTCCAACGCTAACCGACCAACGGAAGCACAAACAGAAAGACTTCGTTTTCGGTATCCGCAAATTCGGCGGAGCAAAGGCTTGGCCACTGCGATCTTTCAGAGGTGGCCGCATCATCAATGACACCATGCTCGGCACCAATCTGGCGCTGATCGGCAATGAAGGTACCCGCTCCGTGCGGGCTTTTGAGCGCGGCGATATACGGGTCTCTTATAAGAAAGGAAAGCTGCTCTCGGAGGATGGTCGCGAATGGGAAATGACCGAAGATGCGCTGGTGTCCGGCAATGAGCGCCTGCCACGTGTTGCAGGCCATATCGCCTATTGGTTCGCCTGGGACGGCTATCTCGGAGCGCGCAGCGAGCTGTTCGAAGGTTAGCGCAATACTGTTCCGACAGCAGCGACCGCCGCTTCCACTGCTTCTGTGATGGTCATTTCAGACGTGTCTATCACAACCGCATCATTGGCCGCCTTCATGGGTGCCGCTTCCCGCTCACTGTCGCGCTTGTCGCGTAGTCTCAGGTCGGACAGGACACCTTCGCGGGTGACGTCTTGGCCTTTGCCGAACAGCTCTTGGTAGCGCCGCTCACCTCGCACCTCATCAGAGGCGGTCACGAACAGCTTAACCTCCGCTTCAGGGCAGATCACTGTGCCAATGTCGCGCCCATCCAGCACAGCTCCACCTTCACGCCGGGCAAAACTCTTCTGAAATGCGACCAAAGCAGCCCGCACATCAGCCATGACAGCAACTTTTGAAGCCGCCTGTGCAACTTCCCCAGTGCGCAGATCATCCCTTTGCAAATCTTCCGGACGCAAATCTTGCGCGGCTGCCAAAGGGTCTTCCCCTGCCAACACACGAGCACCTGTGGCCCGGTAGATCAGGCCAGTATCAAGATGCGCGAAGCCAAAATGCGCCGCCACCTCCTTGGAGATTGTCCCTTTGCCAGCCGCAGCCGGACCGTCTATCGCCACTGTAAAGATCATCTCACCCAGCTCGCTCTCTTTCCAAGTCGTATCATGCGCGAGGGTCGCGCTGCCGCCAACTGGTTATTGCAGCGGCCCCAGCAAGGCACAGCGCCGCAAATTTGATCCGCGTTGCAAGATTGATCTGCGCGGCCAAAGTGGCGTCATCTGCGCTAGGTTCTGCGTTTACCAACTGCGCCATCAAGGTGTTCTCGGTCAGGTCCGCCAGCCCGAAGGCGATCCCAAACACCATCACCGCCCACCAAAATCGCTTTGGCCTCAGCATCTGTGACACCAAGGCTAACAGCCCCGTCAGGCAAACGACAAACCCGAAATCAAGTGGCCGGTACGTCCCGTTGAACAAGGCGCGTCCTTCAAAACCCAAAGCGTCGCGGAATGCCAGAATCTGCGCTTCAGAGGCGCCGAGCGGGTTCAGATCAGGCACCTGTCCCGCAAACCCGAGCCGCACCAGAGTCACGTAGTTGAGCGCACCGAGTAGTACCGCAGTGATAATTGCGAGGCGTTTGAGCACGCCCAAGCGGGTCATCTATTGTCGCGCCGTATCGCAGCGCCAAGCTCTGACATCAAACCTTCGAAAATTGGAAAGGAAGTGGCAATCGCGCCGCCATCGTCAATTTTGACGGGCTTGGCCGTAGCCATTCCGAGGCACATGAAAGACATCGCAATACGGTGGTCCAGATGGGTGGCACATGTGCCGCCGCCGGCCACGCTGCCGGGTCCTTCGCCATGCACGGTCCAGCTGTCCTCTGTCTCGTCAACCTTAACACCATTGGCCCGCAACCCGACCGCCATCGCGTCAATCCGGTCGCTCTCCTTGACCCGCAGCTCCTTCACACCCGCCATATAGGTCTTGCCCCGCGCAAATGAGGCGACCACCGACAAGATGGGGTATTCGTCAATCATGGACGCTGCGCGATCAGGCGGGACGTCTATTCCTTGCATATCAGGTGAGAATTTTGCCCGCAGGTCGGCCACAGGTTCCCCGCCCTCCTCGCGTTCGTTCTCATAGGTCAGATTGGCACCCATTTCGCGCAGCGTGGTGAATAGCCCTGCACGCGTTGGATTCAGTCCGATATTGGGTACAAGAACGTCTGAGCCCTCGACGATCAAAGCCGCGCACACTGGAAACGCAGCAGAACTGGGGTCACGCGGTACGACGATCGTTTGCGGTGTCAACTCGGGCTGCCCAGTTAGGGTAATGATCCGGTCCTCATCCGAGGTCTCAATGCTCAGCTTCGCGCCAAAACCCGCAAGCATTCGTTCGGTATGGTCACGGGTCGCTTCTTTCTCGATTACGACGGTTTCGCCCGGTGCATTCAAACCGGCCAAAAGCACCGCCGATTTCACCTGCGCCGAGGGCATAGGAACTGTATAGCGCACAGGCACAGGATCAGCGGCTCCGATTAGCGTCATCGGAAGCTGGCCGCCCTGGCGTCCACAGGCTTGCGTGCCAAACAGCGCCAGCGGGTCGGTGATCCGCCCCATGGGACGGCCGTTCAGGGACGCATCGCCCGTAAATGTCGCTGAGATTGGGGAGGTCGCCATCGCTCCCATGATCAACCGCACCCCAGTGCCTGAGTTGCCACAATCAATCACTTGGTCTGGCTCGGCAAAGCCACCCACGCCGACCCCGTGCACGGACCAATCGCCATTGCCATTATTGATGACATCCGCACCAAATGCCTGCATCGCGCGGCCGGTATCCAACACGTCCTGCCCCTCCAGAAGCCCGCTCACGCGTGTTTCACCCACGCTTAATGCGCCAAGGATCAGGGACCGGTGCGAAATTGACTTGTCTCCGGGCACATTGGCAGTGCCGCTCAACGGGCCAGACTTGGAGGAGGTCATCGGGATAGGGTCGCCGTGGGAGGACATAGGGCTCTTTCACAATTGTTCTGAACGGGGTGATAGACCAGCCGTGCCGGGCCGTCCATCTCCCCCCATCATTGCTTCACAAATACCTCCGGGGGACGCCCAAAGGGCGGGGGGCAGAGCCCCCATCAAAACCTAATGCGCGCCGCAGGCGCTCCTTTTGGTCAATGACGCTTGAAAGTCATGTAATGAGGCACACGCCCCTCGCGCAGCGCTTTTTGCTCATACCGCGTTGACAACCAGTCGCTCCAGGGTTCGCGCCAATCTGCCGCCCGTTCCGCAAGCCACTCAAAACCGGCCTGCGGCACTTCCTGCATGGTTTGGCGCACGTAATCCTTGATATCAGTGGCAACCCTGAATTCCGCATTTGGAGCCATCACGCGGTGCAACGGCTCAAGATGTTCTGCGGTGACAAACCGCCTGCGGTGATGGCGCGCTTTCGGCCAAGGGTCTGGATAAAGCAGAAACGCCTTCTCCACCTGTCCATCAGGCAAGACGTCAAACAGGTCCCGCGCGTCCCCAGCATGGACTGCTATATTCGGGCGCGCCTCGCGGCGCAGCTTGCCCAGCAGCATAGCCACGCCGTTCAGGTATGGCTCGCAACCAATAATGCCCACATCCGGGTAGAGCTTGGCCATGTGATACATGTGCTCGCCCGCGCCAAAACCTATTTCCAGCCAAATGGGCCGGTCGCCAAATCGCTTCGCCAAATCCAGCTTTACGCGTTCAGGGTTTTCCTCCCACGAGACCGGGCCGGGGCTAAGCCCGGGCAGATCCGTTTCCAGCCAATCCTGCTGGTGCGGCTTGAGGTTATGTCCTTTGAGCCGACCGTAGAAGTTGCGCCAAGGCGCGCCGCTGGGATGGGTATCGCTCATAGCTTAAGACCGAGGGATTGCAGGCTCAGACGGCCCGCTTCAACCCGTCGGCAAGATCAGTTTTTTCCCATGAGAAGCCACCATCATCCGCTGCATTCCGACCGAAATGGCCATAGGCGGCAGTACGTTGGTAAATCGGACGGCGCAGGCCAAGATGCTCAATGATACCCCGTGGGGTCAGGTCCATGCAGTCTGCAACGGCCTTCTCGATTGCCGCCTCATCCACTTCGCCGGTATCATGCGTGTTGCAATAGATGGACAGCGGTTTGGCAACGCCAATGGCGTAGCTCAACTGAATGGTACAGCGCGAGGCCATGCCAGCGGCCACAACATTCTTCGCCAGGTAACGCGCGGCGTAAGCCGCAGACCGGTCTACTTTGGTCGGGTCTTTGCCAGAAAACGCGCCGCCGCCATGCGGGGCCGCACCGCCATAAGTATCCACGATAATCTTGCGTCCGGTCAGCCCGGCATCGCCATCCGGTCCGCCGATGACGAACTTGCCCGTTGGGTTCACATGCCATTCCGTTGCATCAGATATCCAACCTTCAGGCAGCGTTGAGCGAATATAGGGCTCGACCACGGCACGCACGTCATCCGAGCTCATGGAGTCGTCAAGGTGCTGTGTCGACAGCACGATGGAGGTCACACCAACCGGCTTGCCGCCCTCATATTGCACCGAGAGCTGCGATTTGGCGTCGGGCCCAAGCTGAGGCACTTTGCCTGCGTGACGCGCGTCAGCCAGATTACGCAGGATTGCATGGGAGTATTGGATCGGGGCTGGCATCAGCTCTGGCGTCTCCGAGCATGCATAGCCAAACATGATGCCTTGGTCGCCTGCGCCATCCTTATCCACACCTTGCGCAATATGCGCGGATTGGGGGTGCAGCAGGTTGTCGAACTTCAGGTTCTTCCAGTGGAAACCCTCTTGCTCATAGCCGATGTCTTTGACGCATCCGCGCACGATGTCTTCGACGCCCATCATGAAGCTATCCAGCTTATCGCGTGTCGACAGGCCAACCTCGCCGCCGACGATCACCCGGTCGGTCGTCGCAAATGTCTCGCAGGCCACCCGTGCCATAGCCTCTTCTGAGAGGAAGGCGTCAAGGATCGCGTCAGAAATACGGTCACAGATTTTGTCGGGATGTCCCTCGGATACAGATTCCGAAGTGAATAGGTAGCTGTCTCGTGCCATGAAAAGCGCTCCAGTTATTGCACATCCGCCACGTCAGGAAGCCGTTGTGGCGGTACTTGAGACTCAGGGCCTACTGGCCATAAGCGGCTAGGTCAATCGCGCAATCTCTTGGGGGCGGCAGTAGCGACAATCAGCAACACTAGCAAAATTACGGCGATGGCCCAGTCTTGCACTTTGGTATAGAGCGTCGGCGGGAGCGCTCCGGGCAGGTCCGTGTCCAGAAACCCGGCCTCATTGAGGGGAGTTTCGCGCAGCACCCGGCCCCTCGCGTCTATAGCCGCCGTAATCCCGGTGTTGGCCGCCCGTACAAGCCCCAGACCCTGTTCGACTGCGCGCAGCCTGGCCTGGGCGAGATGCTGATAGGGCCCGGAAATGTTGCCAAACCATGCGTCGTTGGTGATCTGAAGTATGAAATCCGGTCGCTCCGCAGTGCGTAAGTGGCGCGGGAAAATCAGCTCGTAGCAGATTAGCGGCAAGGCGCGGCCGACCCCTTCAATCTCGATCAATTGAGGGCCCGGACCCGTGCCATAGCCAGCTCCGTCCCGTGCAGCCATACCGCTGATACCAAATGTGGCGAGCAGATCGCCTAGCGGCACATATTCGCCAAACGGCACGAGGTGGTGTTTGTAGTAGCTATCTGCCCGGTCTCCCGCGCCGTTCAGACTGACCATGGTGTTGCGATAGGTCCCATCGACGACATCATTGCCGCCAAAGATGACCGGAGCGCCTTGCGCTGCATCAGCGATGGCCTGGATCGCGACCTCAGCTTGGTCCAACCGGGTCGCCAGGGACGTTTCTGGCCAAATAATAAGATCTATCTCGGTGTCAGCGGGCTCTCTGGTCATTGCCAGCTGCCGCTCGAAAAACTTGCCGGCATGCGCCGGGTCCCATTTCAGATGTTGGGAGGCATTGGGTTGCACCAGCCGAACGGTTTTACCCGTTGCTGGAGCGTCTGGCCTTGCCAGCACGGCCGCACCGTAGCCCCAGCCCCCTGCCAGCAAGAAGGCCGCAAAAGCTACCCCGATCGCTGGCCTGCCAACAAGGATCGGAAGCGCAGAGATCGCAAGTGTGAACAACGTCAACAGACCGGCCCCGCCCAAAGCCGCAAGTTGCAGCGCCGGGTGGTCGGTCCAGATATGACCGATCATGGCCCATGGGAAACCCGTCAGGATAAGGCCGCGTATCAGCTCAACGGCGCACAGCAGAGGTACCGCGAAAAGAACCTGCCGCGCGCGCCCTCCGCGCCAATGCGCGACCCCAAAGGCAAGCCCCCAGAACAATGCGAAACCGGTCGAGACGAAGAACAAGGCGAACGGTGCCATCCAGCCGTGCCGCGGGATATCGACCAGAAATGGCTCGATGATCCAGAATAACGCCAGCGCGAAATACCCGGCGCCAGCCGTCCAGCCAACCCATGCGGCGCGCTGCCAGCTTTGGGCCTCGCGCAAAAGCAGGAAGACACCCGCTAAAGCGGGCAAGGATATCCACCAGAAATTCCAAGGCGCCTGTCCGAGGGCGGCTGCGGCACCCAAGACGAATGCCGCCAGCGCAGTTGCGGCGCGGCCTTCAGGCAACCATGTTCTCATTCAGCAGCGTAGCCGGGTAGCCGCACGCGGATGCGTTTGATGCGCCTTGGGTCGGCGTCGACGATCTCGAATTCTGCGCCGGAGGGGTGTTTGACCACTTCTCCCCGCGCAGGCACGCGGCCAGTCAGCAAGAAGACCAAACCACCCAGAGAGTCGATCTCTTCGTCCATCTCGTCATCAGACAGGCGCAGTCCGATCTCTTTTTCGAATTCCTCCAGAGGCGCGCGAGATTGCACGATGTAGGTGCCGGGTTTTTCCAGCCGGAATGTGGCAGCCTCTTCAACGTCATGTTCGTCTTCGATTTCACCGATCACCTGCTCGATCAGGTCCTCAATGGTGACGAGTCCGTCGACGCCACCATATTCGTCAATCACCAGCGCCATATGTTTGCGGCCTGACTGCATTTTCTGCAGCAAGACCCCAATCGGCATGGAAGGCGGCACAAACAGAACCTCCCGCGCCAACCGCTTCATGGAGAACTTGGCTCGGCTCGCCCCTTTGCCGTTAAACCCATGTTTTAGCGCAAGGTCTTTCAGGTGGATCAGCCCAATGGGGGTATCCAATGTCTCTTTGTAGACCGGCAGGCGGGTCAGCCCGCTGTCACGGAACACCTTAATCAGGCCTTCAAGGGCGATATCCATCGGGACGGCGACCATGTCGGCGCGCGGAATGGCCACGTCCTCGACCCGCTTGGAATACAGGTTCATCACGCCAAGGCCCGGGGTTGCGATCCGTGGAATTTCCTCAGGCGCGCTGGTTACATCTGATATGGTTTTGGAGGGGGCGAGCGCCCCGGTGAGCCGTTGAAACAGGCCGGGCCTGCGGGTTGCGGCGTCGCTCTGGTCGTCCTGCGCGCTAGGCGCTGCGCTAGACGATGCGTCGGTGTCTTGACCCATGGATCCTTTTCCAAAAAAGGCGGCCTGTTCAGACGTAGGCCACAGCGGTGTTAGTATGGGTCCGGAATACCCAGTTTTGCAAGTATCTGTGTCTCCAATCCTTCCATCAATGCGGCATCTTGCGCGCGTTCATGGTCATAGCCCAACAAATGGAGCACGCCATGGGCAATCAGGTGCGTAACATGATGCTCAAGCGGCTTGTCCTGCGCATCTGCCTCACGCGCACAGGTGTCATAGGCAATTGCAATGTCGCCCAGCTCAGGGTCGCCCAAATCAGGGGCTGCTGGAGTACCGCCATCACTTGGCGCGGCACGTTCGTCGGAAGGCCAACTCAGCACATTTGTCGGTGTGGGCTTGTCTCGAAACGAGCCGTTCAGCTCGCAGATCCTCGCATCGTCGCACCCCATGAGGCTGATCTCGAAGTCCTGAGACAGCTCGAGCGCTGCTAGCACAGCGTCGCAGGCACGCTGGGCCAGGGTTTCTAACCCGGCTTGCGTCCAACGTGCGTCTTCAATGAGTATTTCAAGCTGTGCCATATCGACGGCAGTGACCGCAAAAGGGCGGCGCGGTCAACAGGCTGCAGCGGAAATCGGCTTTACCCGTTTGCCGCAGCCAGTGCGACACGGCGGCGGATTGTGCGGATCATCACAACATAAAAGATCACCACGCCGCTGGTAAATGCAGAGCCGATCAGCAGTGGGATCAGGTTCGCTTCTATGTAACCAAACATACGTTATTTCCTCTTTAGAACAGACTTTTCACGCTGCTAAAGACAAATTACGGCAAATCTTCGGCACCTAGCTTTGGGTGGCTTCAAATTTCTCATACGCTTCAATTATGCGGGCCACGAGCGGATGACGTACCACGTCCTTCGCGGTGAAATAGCTGAACGACACGCCCTGCACGGCCTTCAGCAAATCCTCGGCATCACGAAGCCCCGATTTGACGCCACGCGGCAGATCAACTTGGCTGCGGTCGCCTGTGATCACCATGCGAGAGCCTTGCCCAAGCCGGGTCAGAAACATCTTCATTTGCATGGTCGTTGCGTTCTGCGCCTCGTCCAGCACCACAAAAGCGTTGGACAACGTGCGGCCCCGCATGAAGGCCAACGGCGCAATTTCGATGCGCTTTTCCTCAATCAGCTTGGCGCTTTGTTTGCCGGGCAGAAAGTCGTTCAGCGCGTCGTAGAGCGGCTGCATATAAGGATCGACCTTGTCCTTCATGTCACCGGGCAGATAGCCAAGCTTCTCACCGGCCTCGACCGCCGGGCGCGACAGGATGATGCGGTCGACCTCGCCGTTTAGAAACTTGGAGACCCCCACCGCCACGGCCAGATAGGTCTTACCCGTGCCCGCAGGACCGATGCCGAACCCCAGCTCGTTGTTCATCAGGGACAGCACGTAATCTTTCTGTGCCTGTGTCCGTGGTTCAATCGTCTTCTTGCGTGTTTTGATCTCGACGGCGGCGCCCTTGAACATCTCGATCTGGTCGCCGTCCAGCGTTCCTGTTCCCGCATCGCTGCCGCCCATGCGTAGCTCTGCAGTGATCTCAGCCGGAGAGACCTCTTTGCCCGCCTCCAGTCGCCCATAGAGCGTGTTGAGCGCGCGGGCGGCTTCGTCACGGGCTTCTCCCATCACGGCAAGCTGGTTGCCGCGCCGTACGATTTGTACGCCTAGCATCGATTCAATTTGCGTCAGATGGCTGTCAAACTCGCCGCAAAGATCAATCAGCAACCGGTTGTCTGGGTATTCGAGCACAAGCTCATGGTCCGGGGCATCCGCCTGAGGCGGCGTCGAAGCGCTGAAAGTCAATCGGTTCTCCACATGTTGGCTGACCTTATGCTGCCAAGTCGTACCAGCGGGCGCAAGGCGCAGTCGGGCAAATTTCATCCTACTGTCATGAAAAAAGGCCGCAGCACCTAAGCTGCAGCCTTTGAAAGCGTCATTCTGGCGGAGTGCTCAGATATTGTCGCCTATATCTGCACCGCCTTTGAAGTTGCCGACCGCATACCCCGGAGGGGCGACGCCGGAGCATACTGGCTTGCCGTTGCGGTCAAGTCGCGCCGACAGGTATCCCTCGATGCCATCGTCGATAATCCAGTGATCGCAGCCGCGCGGATCTACCCAGATGCCGGCCTGCAGCTCACTTAGGTCACCATCGCCTTGGCCAAAGTCGCGGGTCGTGTCCCCGCCGTTATTTTCACATGCCGCCAGTGCCATAAGGCCTATCGCTGCGATAGATAGTTTTTTCATTGCCCGAATTCCCCCAAGTTTCTTAGTTTTTCCGGCCACGGCAGACCGGGCGGCCGTCGCGACGAACGTGTGGGGTCATGTAGCCCTCGAAACCGTCGTCAAAGACCCAATGTTCGCACCCGTCGGGGTCGACCCAAATCGTCGGGATATACCGCTCAGCACGGATCACACGGCGGCTCTTGACGTTGCTTTCGCTGATTTTGCCTTGGGTGAAGCCGTCTTTGGTGATGATGAATTCCTGCTGCGCGGTGGTCCCAGAGGTGGAAAGCACGAGTGCCACAGCAGCGGCAGCGCATCCCCCCAAGACAGCCTGCAGAGGTTTGGGCAGTTTGTTAATCACTACTCTTGTCCTTCGCCTGTTATGTCTTTTTATGCACCACAAATTGCCGCTACGGCAAAGTGGCCCTCAACATTTCGTGTAGACTAACAAGTTTCACCGCAAACTAAAGCACAAATAACCATATCTGGCCCTTAGAAAGGCCAAACACACATTATTCCGCCAGAACGCCGGTGAGGGAATTTGTCATGGATTTGGTGATGGACACCCTCTGGACAGTGCCGATCATCTCCTCCGGAGCTTCGCAATGAACGGCATGCAGATAGTCGGATTTGCCGATCAGTTGGCCGCCTTGGCGTCCTTTTTTCTCAAATAAAACATGCACATCACGTCCGACCATGGATGCTTGTGTGGCATATTGCTGGGCGCTCAATAGCTCTTGCAGCCGGTGCAAACGCTCTGTCGCGATCTCTGCCGGGACATCTTCTTTTTCGGCCGCCGGGGTTCCGGGGCGCGCGGAGTATTTGAACGAATAGGCCTGTCCGTAATGCACATCGCGTACCAGTTGCATCGTGGCCTCGAAATCCTCGTCCGTTTCGCCCGGAAAACCGACGATGAAATCGCCCGAGAACATCAGGTCGGGACGGGCGTCGCGGATGCGGGCGATCAGGGCGCGGTATTGATCTGCCGTGTGTTTGCGGTTCATCGCCTTCAGGATGCGGTCAGAGCCAGATTGCACCGGCAGGTGCAGATAAGGCATCAGCTTGTCGCAGGTGCCATGCGCCTCAATCAGTGCATCGTCCATGTCATTGGGGTGCGAGGTGGTGAACCGGATGCGTTTCAAAGCGTCGATCTCTGACAGCTTCCAGATCAAGCCGGCCAGCCCGTCCTTATGGCCGTGATAGGCGTTAACATTCTGACCTAAAAGGGTAATTTCACGTACGCCGCGCTCCGTCAGGGCTTGCGCCTCTTTCAGAATGCGGGCGGCGGGGCGCGACACTTCGGCGCCGCGTGTATAGGGCACGACACAGAAGGCGCAGAACTTGTCGCAGCCTTCCTGGACGGTCAAAAACGCCGAGGGGTTGCGAGCAGGCAAGTCACGTTTGGGCAGATGGTCGAACTTGTCTTCTTCCGGAAAGTCTGTGTCGAGCGCCTGTTGACCGCTGCGCACCTGCTCCATCATCGCGGGCAGGCGGTGGTAGGTTTGGGGGCCCACGACGAGGTCAACCATGGGCTGGCGGCGCATGATTTCGGCGCCTTCGGCTTGCGCAACGCAGCCCGCGACGGCGATCTTCAGGTCGGGTTTTTCGTCGTGCAGAGGTTTCAAACGGCCCAGATCGGAATAGACCTTCTCGGCGGCTTTTTCCCTTATGTGGCAGGTGTTTAGCAGGACCATATCGGCTTCAGACTGATCCAGCGTTTGCTCGTAGCCGTCAGAGGCCAGCGCTTCGGCAATGCGCTCGCTGTCATAGACGTTCATCTGACATCCATAGGTCTTGATATAGAGCTTCTTGGAATCGGCCATCGGCGCACCTGTTGCGGGGTTGAACCGCCTCTTACAAGAGGTACCGCTCTCTTGCAATTGAAGCGGTGATGCCCTTTGCTAAGCAAAAGAAAAAGCAGGCTAAATTCGCGATGCACTACCCGTCCCTCAAGACGTTTTCCGACAAGGCAGGATCGGCCCTGAGCACCAAAGGGCCCTTTGCAATTGTGCTTTTGGAGGATGATGCGGAGGTCGATAGCACCATAGCGCATTGTCAGAATGCCGGGTTCTCTGAGGTGGTTGTGGCGGGGGCTGCGGACCTGTTGCCGGAGGATCAGGACGGGTTGCATTTGGTGGTGCTCGACATCCATGAACGGGGCGCGTTCTGCGATATGGTGAACACGGTTATCCAAGCAAAACCAAAGACTTGGCTGCATTATTGCTTTAACGCCGAATACCTCTTTTTCCCGTTTTGCGAGACCCGAAATGTGCGGGAGCTGACCGAATTCAGCAACGAGGAACGGCGCGATACGATCATGACCTATGTGGTTGATCTGTATTCGAACGATTTGGGGCAGCATACGAATGCGGTTTCGCGGGAGCAGGCGCATTTTGACAGGTCGGGGTACTACGCTTTGCAGCGCTTTACCGAGGATGGTAAGCCATTGGAAAGACAGCTAGATTTCTTTGGTGGGTTGCGTTGGAGGTATGAAGAACATGTGCCGTGGTTGAAACGGCGCATAGACCGTGTGGGGTTGTTCAAGGCCTATCCGGGGTTGCAGCTGCAAGAGGATCACACGTTCAATGACGCGGAGTACAACACTTATTCTTGCCCTTGGCATCACAATCTCTCGGCTACGATTTGTTCGTTTCGGACAGCTAAGGCCTTGATAACAAACCCGGGTTCCAGATATGCGATCCCGCATTTCTGGTGGAAAGGGTCGGAAAAATTCAACTGGAACTCGAACCAGTTGATGGAGCATGGGCTGATGGAGCCCGGGCAGTGGTTCTAGCCCTTGCGCGGTTAACGCCAAAACACGTGAGATTGCGCTGAATTTCGAGTTTTGTACAAAACGGGGTCAATTTTTAAGGGCCAAAACCCATTTTGTACAAAACTCGCGGCCAAATTTCTTAACCATTTGGCAATAAAAAACGCGGCCCCCGGGAGGAAGGGGCCGCGTTGATCTGGTCAGGCTTGGGGGAGGATTAAGCCTCGACAGATTTCTTCGATTTTTTGCCTTCGATCACTTTGGTGGCGCTGCCGGCAATTTCGATGGTGCGCGGTTTCAGTGCTTCGGGCACTTCGCGAACCAGGTCGATATGCAGCATGCCGTTGGTGTGCGACGCGCCGGTGACGCGGACATGGTCGGCAAGGTGGAAGCGCTTCTCGAATGCGCGGGTCGCGATGCCACGGTGCAGGAAGCTGCGCTCTGCTTCGTCTTCGGCTTTTTTGGCCGACACGATGAGGGCATGTTCGCGCTGCTCGACATTCAGGTCAGCGTCGGAGAACCCGGCCACGGCCACGGAGATACGGTAGGCGTCGTCGGCGGTTTTCTCGATGTTATAAGGTGGGTAAGTGCTGTGGTTGACCTCGGAGGTCAAAACCCGGTCCATCAGGTCAGCTACGCGGTCGAAGCCTACAGTGGCACGGTACAAGGGAGCAAAATCATAAGCTCGCATGGGTCGCATCCTTTCGAAAAAGCAATGTTATCGTCGTTACAGCCTTCCACAATGGACAGGCCGTTTAGGTCTGTTGCGGACCCGATTTCGGCGTCCGTGCAGTAAATGTGGGGATGGTTTTCGGCCGTTCAAGAGGCCGTTTACGTTTTTTTAGGGCTTCACGAAACGCGCGCCCGAGGGCTGCAGACCGCTTTGAAATACAAGCTTTTTCCCGGCTGACGGTGCGGCCGTGGCCCGGGTGGAGAGCTGGTCCATCATATCTGAGAGCGGCCCAGCCACACCCACGGTCAATGAGACAGGGCGGGTGTTCCATTCGGCCTTGGCCGACACGATGGACGAGATCACGGCGCGGCCGTTCTCTTCAATGAATACAGGCGCGCCGGAGGAGCCGAAATCGACGTCACAAGAGGTGACGTAAAGCCCCTGATCCTTGGCCAGCACATGGCATGTGTCTTGCAATGACGGCGCGTTGGCACGGTTACGGGCGTAGGAGACGACCTTGAGCTCATGGCCGCGCCCAACGCGCGGGCCTGCGTTGAACGGCCTGATTGAAGGGTGGCGAATGGGTTGGTCCAGCTGCAGCAATGCAATATCTGCGCCAACGCGTTCTTCATCTTCGCTGGAGCGGTATTCGTAGCTGTCATGCACAATTGTCTGGCGCACTCCGCGATAGGCAGAAGCGCGACCGCCCTGCCAGCCTGCAAGAAATTCAATGCTGTTGTCTTCGGCGCGCGCGCCGGATTTAGCGTCAAACAGGCAATGGGCCGCGGTCAGCACCAGATCAGGTGCGATCAGGGTACCGGTGCAAAACCCGCTTTTGCCGATATTGAGCCGCCCAACGCCTTGCCAGTCCTTTGTCGCCTCAAGAGTGCTGAGCTCTTGTAAAGCAGAGCTTTCCTGCGCGTTCAGGGGCGTGGCCGCCAACAGGGCGGCGCAAAAAACAGAAAAAAGGCGCATAAACAGGAGCTCCAGCACGGGTTGTCCCGAAACCTTAAACCGTAGTTTGGGCGAAAATGCGGCCCTTAGATTAACGCAGCACCGGAATGTCGCTGATCTGTGGCTGATCCGTCATAGCTTTGGGCTTCGGCCCGCCGGTGGCCCAATCGAGCAGCTCGACCGTGTGCACGATGGGCACCTGCGTGGCGGAGCCGATCTGCATCATGCAGCCGATATTGCCTGCAGCGATAACGTCGGGGTTTTTGGCCTCCAGCGTCTTGACCTTGCGGGCCTTCAACTGGCCCGAGATCTCTGGCTGCATCAAATTATAAGTACCCGCGCTGCCACAACACAGATGCGGGTCGGCGGGCTCGACCACGGTGAAGCCCGCTTTTTTCAGCAGGTCCTTGGGGTAGGTTTTGATCTGCTGGCCATGCTGCAGCGAACAGGCGGCGTGGTAGGCGACGGTCATGGGTTCAGCCTTGGCGTCAAAGTCCAATTTCATCAGCACCTCTGAGACGTCCTTTGCGATGCCCGCGACCTTCGCGGCTTTCTCAGCCAGCGGCGTGTTACGGAACATATGGCCGTAGTCCTTCACGGTCGTGCCGCAACCGGACGTGTTGATCACGATGGCGTCCAGCCCGCCATTGCCGATTTCCCGCGACCAGGCTTCGATGTTTTTGGCCGCCGTCGCATGGCTTTCATCCGTTTTGCCCATGTGATGGGTCAGCGCACCGCAACAGCCCTGGCCTTCGGGGATCACCACCTCAGCGCCCAAGCGTTTGAGCAGCCGGATCGTGGCGTCGTTTATGTCGGTGTTCAGCGCCTTTTGCGCGCAGCCTGTCATGAGCACCACGCGCATCTTTTTCTCGCCCTCGGCGGCAAAGGTTTGCGGGTCGTCATTGCGCGACACCGGCGGGATGGTTTTGGGCGCCATGGCCAGCATGGCCTTCAGCCGCGCGTCGGGCATCAGGAAGGCAAAGGGGCGCCCGATCTTGGCGCCCAGCAGCGCGAGGCGGAACCGGTTCGGGTAGGGCAAAATCTTCGCCAGCACCCAACGCAGGGCGCGGTCCGAGAGCGGGCGTTTGTAGGTGTTCTCGATATACTCGCGGGCGTGATCGACCAGATGCATGTAATGCACCCCCGAAGGGCAAGTGGTCATACAGGCCAGACAGCTCAGGCAGCGGTCGATATGCTTGACGGTTTTCTCGTCGGGGACGCGTTCATTTTCGAGCATGTCCTTGATCAGGTAGATGCGGCCCCGCGGGCTGTCGAGCTCGTCGCCCAACACCTGATATGTGGGGCACGTGGCGGTGCAAAACCCGCAATGCACGCAGGAGCGCAGGATCTGGTTGGACCGCTCTATCGCGGGGTCTTTCAGCTGCTCGGGGGTGAAGGTGGTTTGCATGGCTTATCCCATCAGCCCGGGGTTGAGGATGCCGCGCGGGTCGAACTTGGCCCGCAGGCCCTGGCTGATGGCGGCGAGGCCGGGCTCGGGGTGGAAGACGCCCAGCTTGGCTTTGGTGGCGTCATCCGCGCGGATCAGGGTGCGGTGGCCTTTGATATGGGGGGCGATTGCGCGCAGGTCGGTGCCGGGGTCTGCCAAGGCCCAGATCAGCCCGCCGCCCCAGTCGAGCATGGTCTCCGTGACGCCCAGCTCTGCCACCAGGGCGGGCGCGTCGGAGGGTTTGACGGAGATGCGCCACAGGTCGCCCGCCGTGTTATGAAAAGCGGCGACATTGGCGATGTTGGCCCAGATTTCTGCGGTTTTCGCGGGGTCAGTCTCGAGCCCTACCTCGCCATACTCAGAAAGCAGGGTTTTCAGCTGCGTTCGGCGGTAGGCCACGGAATCCGCGAAGCCCTCGATGCGGAAAAGCGTGCGCCCACCGCCGAACGCCGCGGCTGAGACCTCGAAGGGGGAGCCGAGGACGCGGGACATGATCTCCACTGCGCGGTCGGGTGTGCTGCCGTCGACGCAGATTGTTGCGCTGGCGGCGATGCCGGGGAGCAGCTTGAAGGAGACCTCCGTGATCACGCCGAGCGTGCCGTAGCTGCCCGCCATCAGTTTGACCAGATCGTAGCCGGTGACGTTCTTCATGACCCGGCCGCCGTTTTTGATCGCGGTGCCGGAGCCGTCGACGAAGCGCACGCCGATCAGGCTGTCGCGGCAGCTGCCCGCCTGAATGCGGCGGGGGCCTGCGATGTTGGCGGCGACCACCCCGCCAATGGTGGGCGTGCCCGTGGTGCCCAACAGGACCCGGTGATCCATCGGCTCGAATGGCAGGCGCTGGTTTTCAGCTGCAAGCGCGGCCTCGATCTCGGCCAGAGGGGTGCCCGCTTGCGCGACGATGGTCAAAGCGCCGGGCTCATAGAGCGAAATGCCGGACAGATTTGCGGTGCTCAGCACCTCGCCCGTAACTGGATTGCCGATGGGCCGCGTGCCGCCGCCGCGGATCTTCAGCGGGCCTGTGGCGTCTCGAACGGCGTCGGACAATTGCTGCTCTGTCGCAGGTTCAAACATCATCACTGCTTTCTAAATACTCAAATCCGACCGTCTCAGGCCGCGCGGCGGCTGGCGCTGGAGGCGAGCGGGAAGACCTTGGCGGGGTTCAACAGCCATTTGGGGTCGAACACGTCTTTCACCTGCATCTGGATTTCCAGATCCTGCGGCGCGAATTGCGCGGTCATCAGGTCGCGTTTCTCGATGCCGACGCCGTGCTCGCCGGTGAGGCAGCCGCCTGCCTCGACGCAGAGCTTCAAAATGTCGGCGCCCATGGCCTCGCACAGCTCAAGATCGCCCTCCTTATTGGCGTCAAACAGGATGAGCGGGTGCATGTTGCCGTCGCCTGCGTGAAACACGTTGCCAACGTCCAGCCCGTATTGCTTGGACAATTCGCCAATGCGGCCCAGCACCATCGGCAAGGATGAGACCGGGATCGTGCCATCAAGGCACATGTAGTCGTTGATCTGGCCCATCGCCCCAAAGGCGGATTTGCGGCCCAGCCAGATGCGGGCGCTTTCCTCCGGGCTGGTGCTTTCGCGCAGCTCCACAGGGTTATGTTTGCGGGCGATTTGCAGGATCAGGCCGAGCTGCTCGTCGATTTCCTTCTCGGAGCCCTCGACCTCCACAATCAGGAGCGCCTCGCAATCGGGGTAGCCTGCGCCTGCGAAGGCCTCCGTGGCGCGGATCACGGGGCGGTCCATGAACTCGATGGCGACGGGCAGAACGCCTGCCTTGATGATGTCAGAGACGCATTGGCCTGCGACTTCGTTGCTATCAAAGCCCATCAGCACGGGGCGTGCGCCTTCGGGTTGGCGCAGGATGCGCAGGGTGGCTTCGGTGACGACGCCAAGCTGGCCTTCGGAGCCGCAGATCAGACCCAACAGGTCGTAGCCAGCCGCATCGAGATGTGCGCCGCCGACCTCGATCACGGTGCCGTCCATTTGCACCATTTTCACGCCCAAGAGGTTGTTGGTGGTGACGCCGTATTTCAGGCAATGCGCGCCACCAGAATTCATCGCGATGTTGCCCGCAATGGCGCAGGCCAGCTGGCTTGACGGGTCGGGGGCGTAGAAAAAGCCGTTTTCCTCGACCGCGCCGGTGACACTGAGGTTTGTGCGGCCGGTTTGCACGCGGATGTAGCGGTCGTCGTAATTGGTCTCCAGCACATCGTTCATGCGGGCGACGCCGAGGATCACGCTGTCGGCGGTGGGCAACGCGCCGCCTGCCAGCGAGGTGCCCGAGCCACGCGGCACGACCGGGACGTCCATATCGTGGCAGATTTTCAGGACAGCGGCGACCTCTTCGGTGGTAGCGGGCAGCACGGCGCAGAGCGGCGGACATTTATAGGCGGTGAGCGCGTCGCATTCATAGACTCTTAACTCGCGTTCGGCATGGATGACCGCGTCTTCCGGCAGGGCCGCGCTCAATCGCTCCACCAGCAGGGTTTTCTTGGCCAAAACGGTGGCGTCGGGGGCTGGCATCTCCATCGCGGATCTCCAAAACACGTTAATTGGTAAAAACATATTACCAATTTTGACCTATGGCAAGCGCAGAACAGCGCTGGTAGCCTGAGAGATATGAATATCACCAGCCTCCCTGCCCTTCTGAGCCCGCTTGATCTGGTCGCGCTTGGGCTTTTGCTTGCCAGTTTCCTTCTTTTGGGCTGGCGGATCGAGCATCCGGGCGCGAAGCGGCCCTCCGTGACGATCATTATGGCGGATTATCGGCGCGAGTGGATGCGCCAATTGGTCACCCGCGAGCCGCGCATTTTCGATGCGGCAATCCTGACAAGCCTCAGACAAGGCACATCTTTTTTCGCCTCGGCCTGCATGATCGCCATTGGCGCGTTGCTGGCTGCAGTGGGCAATGCGGACACGTTGAAGGATGTAGCGCTGGAGCTGACGTTTGATGGCGGTCCTACAACCTTGTGGCAGCTTAAGCTGATCCTTGTGGTGCTGTTCTTGACCCATGCCTTCCTGAAATTCGTCTGGGCCAACCGGCTTTTTGGCTATTGCGCGGTGGTGATGGCGGCGGTGCCCAACGACATCGGGCATGAATTAGCCTATCCGCGTGCCAAACAAGCCGCAGAACTGAATATTCGTGCGGCGTGGAACTTTAACCGGGGCCTGCGGGCTATATATTATGCGTTAGGATGCCTGGCTTGGCTGCTTGGGCCATATGGGCTGATGCTGGCCACCGCGATGGTCAGCTACCTGATTTGGGAGAGGGAGTTTTCCTCCCGCCCGCGTGAGATTTTGCTGGCGGATGTCCCCGCTGAGGAGAGCTGAGATGAAACTGCTTTTGGCCGCTGCCGCTTTGGCGATGACCGCCCTGCCCGCGCTTGCCGGACAGGCCAAGGTCGAGAACGCAACCGCCCGCAAGTCGGGTGCCACATGGACGTTCGAAGTGACCATCCGCCACGGAGACACCGGCTGGGACCACTATGCCGACGGCTGGGCCGTGCTGGCGCCCGATGGCACGCAGCTTGGCTACCGCACGCTGCACCACCCGCATGAAAACGAGCAGCCATTTACCCGCTCGCTGTCTGACGTGGCCGTGCCGGACGGGGTGACTGAGGTGATGATCCGGGCGCATGACAGCGTGCATGGCTGGTCGGACGCGACGTTCAAGGTGCCGCTGCGCTAGTCACCTGCGGCCTTCGCGGAGCCATGCGGCGACGGTCAGAAGGCCTGCCATCAGCAAGAACAACCAGGGCGAGACCAGCGGCGTCACCGTGATGTTGGTGGTCAGATAAGCCGCGCGGGGGGTCAGGCCGATCCAGCCGCGCCCGGCGGCGTTGCGGCCTTCGCCGACCAGCCGCAGCCCCGGGATGCCCTCTTCCAGCCGCATCGTGCCGCCTCTGAGCGGGGCAACGATAGGCTCAAGCTTGTCGCCAGAGGCCACGGTTTCAATGAACTCGCGCGGGGCGGCGGGGCCGAGGCCGAAGACGGTTTCGATCTGGTCTTCCCCCTCGCCTTCGATGGCGCGGTAGAGGCCCTGCTGGGTGCCTTCAAAACTGGACACGAAGCGACCGGGGCTGATTTCGCTGAGCGTGATGGTTTGCTCTGACCCGTCGGGCGCGGTCAGGGTCACCTCGCCCACGAATTCCGACAGGGTGCGGCGGGTGAGCGTGACGGTCTGGCCCTCGACGCTGGCGGTCAGGGCCTCCTCCTCAAGGTCGGGTTCCTGCATCATCCAGTGGCCCAGACGGCGCAGCAGCTCCAGCTGTGGCCCACCGCCTTCATAGCCGCGATGCCAGAGCCATGCGTGATCTGACGCGATCAGCGCCACGCGGCCCTCGCCGACCCGATCGAGCGTGATCAGCGGGCTGTCATCAATGCCGGTCATGACGGTGTTGCCGGAGGTTTCCGTGACCTCGATCTGGCGCATCCAGCGGCCCCAACCGGGCGTGCCGTCCTCGGCCTCTTTCAGCGGCGCGAAGGTTTCGAGCCCCTCGGTGACAGGGTGGCGCGCGCCAAGATCGGAGATCGCGGGCTTGAAGCCCTGCTCGAAAACGCGGGCCGTGGGCTCGGCGGGCAGAATATCCCCCAAGGCGGAGCGGTAGATGCTGTCGGCGGAGGCGAAGTCCGGACCGGCCGCGACAAGGACCGCGCCGCCATTGTTCACGTATTGGCTGATCGAGTCGAAATAGAGCCCGGGCAGGATGCCGCGGCGTTTGTAGCGATCAAAAATGATAAGGTCGAATTCCTCGACCTTTTCCAGAAACAGCTCGCGGGTGGGGAAGGCAATGAGGCTCAGCTCGGAGACCGGGACACCGTCTTGCTTTTCCGGCGGGCGCAGGATGGTGAAATGCACCAGATCCACCGCGGCGTCGGATTTCAGCAGGTTGCGCCATGTCCGCTCCCCCGCATGTGGCTCACCTGAGACCAGA
Source organism: uncultured Litoreibacter sp. (assembly GCA_947494645.1). GTDB lineage: Bacteria > Pseudomonadota > Alphaproteobacteria > Rhodobacterales > Rhodobacteraceae > Litoreibacter. The sequence continues at coordinate 157,470 of CANLVO010000001.1, read as the reverse complement.
AGCACGCGCAGGCGGTCGCGCACGCCGTTGATCTGGATGACGGCGGCGTTGTTGCGGTCGGTGAGTTCCGTGTCGATGGGCTCGAGGTTGAATTGCAAAACGTTGCGCCCGCCATGTGACAGCGTCACAGGCAGATCGAGATCCTCGCCCACGGGGACCTGAAAGGTCTGCGGCTCCTCGCCGTCAATGGCGATGGAGAGATTGGCCAGCTCGCCCAGATCGTCCGGGACGGCGCCCTGATCCTCGATCTTCAGCGTGAGCGTGATTTCTTCATCGAGAATGGCAAAGGCAGGCGCGTTCTTGACAATAAGGCGGCGGTCCCAATCGGTGTCACGGCCCGTCAGAAGCGTGTGCACGGGAGCCTGCACCTCAGGCGCGCGTTCGATGTCGTGCAGCTGGCCGTCTGTGATCAGCAGCGTGCCGGCGATTCGAGAGGCGGGCTCCTCCGTCAGGGCCTCAGACATCGCGCGCATCAGCTCGGTGCCTGCGTCGCCTATGCCGTCGGGCACCTCGACGGTGCGCAGCTCCATGCCGCGGGCCTCGATATCGGCGGTGAGCGCGTCGACGGCCTCGGAGGTTTGGCTGGCCCGGTCGGACAGTTCCTGGCTGGCGGAGCGGTCGACGACCATCATCACAATGTCGGTCAGCGGCTCGCGATCCTCGTCCTGAAGTGCCGGGTTGGCCAGAGCGGTCAGCACCACGATGCCTGCCAGCGCGCGGAGCCACCAGCCGGGCAAGCCACGCCAGAGGGCATAGAGCAACAGCGCCGCCAACAGCACACCCAGCAAAGTGAGCGCCATCAGCGGTACGAGCGGGTCGAGGATGACGTTCATGCTAATTCCCCAACCTATCAAGAAGTGCGGGGACGTGGACCTGATCGGATTTGTAGTTCCCCGTCAGCACATGCATCACCAGATTGATGCCAAAGCGAATGGCGATCTCGCGTTGGCGTTCACCGCCAGAGCCGCGCCCGACCGGGAAGACCGGCCTGCCATTGTCGTCACGCGCCCAAGCGGCGGCCCAGTCATTGCCGCCGATCAGCACCGGGGTGACGCCGTCATTGAGGTTGCGGAACGGCAGCCCCTCGACCTGCTCGGCATCGGCGGGGGCGGCTTCGACCCAGACGCTGTTATTGGCGTGGCGACCGGGGAAATCCTGCAGCAGGTAGAAAGCGCGGGTCAGCACGTGGTCGGAGGGCACGGGCTCCAGCGCGGGGATATCGAGCGGGCGGGCCAGTTGCTGCAGCTTACGGCCCATAGGTGTTGACGTGCCGAAGCTGCCGATATTGCCGTCGCGGGTGTCGAAAACGATCATGCCCCCGGTGCGCAGGTAGCGGTTCAGCTTGGCATAGGCGTCGCGGGACGGGGTCGGCTGGCTTTCAGAGATGGGCCAGTAGATGAGCGGGAAAAAGGACAGCTCGTCGGTCTCAAGATCGACCTCGATCGGGTCGGCAGGCTCGACGGAGGTGCGCCGCAACAAGCTGCGCGACAGGCCGAACAGGCCCTGCCGAGACGTGCGGTCCAACGCCGCGTCGCCGGTTTTGACATAGGCGAGGACGACCTCGGAGGTGGCCTCCAGCGCGCGAATTTCTTCTTGCTGAGCTCGGACCTCGAAGGGCAGCGAGAAGGCCAGCAGCACCAAGGCGGCGGGGGCTGCGCGGCGGAAGCTGAGACGGCCCGCCAGCCAGAGGGAGGCCAGAATATCGAGCATCAACAACACGATAGCACCGGTGAGGAGCAGACCTGCCAGCGGGGTTTCGCCCGCGAGCGCCATACCCTCGACGGGCACAGAGGCGGGCCAGGCGGTAGGGGCCAGCGTGTCATCCGGGCCCACGACATTGAGCGCCACCCGGCGGCTGTCATTGCTATAAAGACCCGGGCGCAAGTCGGGGCCAAGATTGCGGTCGACCAGCATTGCGCCGTCAATGCCCGCTATCGCGTCGGCGCTGCGGACCCGGCCAAAACCGTCAAGCACATCTTCGGGCTGCCATGTGGTGCCTGCAAGCTCTTCGGCGCTGAGCTCTGCCGGGCGGGTGGAGATCGCGAGGCGTTCGAGCATTTGCACGAAAAGGCCAGACAGCGGCAACGTGGACCATTCGGCATTGGCGGTGACGTGGAACAGCACCACCTGCCCCTCGCCCAATGTGCGGCGGGTCACAAGCGGCGTGCCGTCAGCGAGCGAGGCGATGGTGCGTTCGGCCAGATTGGGGTCGGGTTGCGCCATGACCTGGCTGGTGACGCTGACATCATTGGGCAGCGGCAGGCCAAAGAATGGGCTGTCACGGGTGAAGGCGCGCAGCGACTTCGGCTCGCCCCATGACATGGCCCCGCCGACAGAGCGCCCGCCTGCGCGAAGACGCACGGGCATCAGGGGGTTGGTGTCTTCCAGATCAGCCGCCGCCGTGCGGGGGCCTGCGAAGCGGACCAGCAAGCCGCCCTCGTCCACCCAATCGACCAACAGATCGGTTTCCGCCTCGCTGAGCGTGGCGATATCGGCCATCACCAGCACATCGGGGCTGGCCAGCAGCATGTCTTCGAGCGTGCCGTCGATCATGTCGGCGGAGGGCACCAAGGCGCGGCGCAGATAGAATAGCGGCGAGAGCAGGTCTTGCGCCTCCTGGCCGTCATCGGAGGCCAGAAGCCCGACTTCGCGGCGCTTGAGCGCATCATCGGTGAGCGACACCGCACCCGCGGACCGCGTGCCTTCAATCTCGAACCGGCGGATACGGTTGCGCAGCTCGGTCGGGAGCGACAGGACAACATCAGCCTCGGTCTCGCCTGCGCCGAAGCTGGCGATGCCACGGGCAAGCTCCTGCTCCAGCCCGTTGGGGTCGGGGCCGTAGGCCACAAGGGGCAGCTCGCGGGCGCTATCGGGCGTCGCGCGGATGGCGGTGATGCCAACATCGCTACCCTCAAAGCGCGCGGGTTTCAGTGCAAAAACAGGGCGTTGCGCCTCGATCACGCCGAGGGTGCCTTTGGATTGCAGCAGCGTGGTGAGGGCCTCACGGGCGGGGTGATACAGCCCGTCGGAGAACCAGACCGTGTCGAAATTCGCGCTTTGCGTCAGGGTTTCGAGCGTCTCGGCCACGTCGGCGGGGGGCGTCCAAGCAGCCGGTTGCAGGCCCGCCAGTTCGGGGATCAGCGCGTCGGCGGCCACAAAGGACAGATCGCCCGCAGGCAGGTCGGACAGGCGCAGGATGGCGACGGGGCGGCCATCGCGGGCGGCCTCTGCCAGCAGCGATTCCATGCGGTTGATGCGGCCCGGCCAGTCGCGGGCGGAGGCCCAGCTGGCGTCTGAGGCAATCAACAGCGGGCCGGAGCCGGGCTGGCGCTCGTCAGGGTTCAGGATTGGGCCTGCGAAACCGATGATCAGGCCCGCGACGGCGAGCATTCTGAGCAGCATCAGCCACCACGGGGTGGTGTCGGTCTGGCTTTCGTCGTCTTTGAGGCCCAAAAGCAGCGCGATGCCCGGAAAGCGGCGCTTGATTGGCGCAGGCGGGACAGCGCGCAGCAACCACCACAGGATCGGCAGCAGCACCAGCGTGAACAGCAGGATCGGCGTGGTGAAGGCGAGGTTTGCGATCATGAGGACCCGTCCAATGCGCGGTAGGCCCACATCAGGGCTTTCAGCGCGGGGGTGTCAGTGTGGTGGCACAGATAGCGCCAGCCGGTGGCGCGGCAGAGGTCTTGCAACATGGCTTTGCGCTGCGCGAGCCGGTCGAGGTAGTCGTCCTTCAGGCTGCCCGCTTTCAACGTCTCGAAGCGCACCGCGCCGGACATGCTTTCAAAGACGGTGCGGCCGTCATAGGGGAAGGCTTCCTCGTCTGGGTCGAGGATTTGGATCAGCGTGCCTTTGACGCCGCGATCTGTGGCGCGGGTCAGCGCGTCGGCCACGGGGGCCGGGTCGCCGAAGAAATCCGACAGAAACACCCCGCGCGAGCCAGCGGGCAGGACACGGGCGTTGGGCGTGCCGAAATCGGTGTCATTGTCGCCGGAGAAAGCCGCGTCCATCAGGTGGCCCGCCATACGGGCAAGCTGAGCCTCCCCGCGCCGGGGTGGCGTGCCGCGATTGGCCAGACCGAAACGCTCGCCGCCGCGATTGAGCAGCACGCAGAGCGCCAAGGCCAGAACACGGGCGCGGTGGCCTTTGGTGGGGCGGTCGGGGCCGCCGGTAAAGCTCATGGACAGCGCATCATCGACCCAGAACATCACCGATTGCGCGGCCTGCCATTCCTTTTGGCGGACAAACTGCTCGTCGCCACGGGCAGAGCGGCGCCAGTCAATGTCGCGCAAGCCGTCGCCGTTCTCTGCGGGTCGGTATTGCCAGAACTCGTCGCCCATCCCTGCCCTGCGGCGGCCGTGATCGCCCAATAGCACAGTCGCTGCCAGATGCTCGGCCTCTGCCAAGAGCGCCGGGAAGGCGCTGGCATGGGCCTCAGCGCGGTGACGCAGCCCGGCTGGGTTTATGGCGGGATCCTGGTTCAAGCGGGGATCACGCGGCGGCTTTGCGGGTGGAGACATGCGCAAGGGTTTGCGCGATTACATCGTTGAGCTCTTGGCCCTCGGCGCGGGCGGCAAAGCTGAGCGCCATGCGGTGGGTCAAAACGGGTTCGGCCAGCGCGGCCACGTCATCAAGCGAAGGCGCGAGCCGTCCTTCCAGCAGGGCCTTGGCGCGCACGGTCAGCATCAGCGCTTGCGCGGCGCGAGGGCCCGGGCCCCAAGCGACGGTGCGCTGAACCAGATCGGAGGCATCAGCCTCGTTCGGGCGGCAGGCGCGGACCAGATCGAGGATATGTTCGACCACCGCATCACCGACGGGCATTTTGCGGACCAGCTCTTGGGCCGCGATCAGCTGTTTCGGAGTGAAGACCTTGTGGGCCACCGCGTCCTTGGTGCCGGTGGTGGCCATCAGGATGTCACGCTCTGTCGCGCGGTCGGGGTAGCGCACGTTGATCTGGATGAGAAAGCGGTCAAGCTGGGCCTCGGGCAGTGGGTAGGTGCCCTCCTGTTCCAGCGGGTTTTGGGTGGCGAGCACATGAAAGGGCGCGGGCAGCGGGCGGTCTTTGCCGGCAATGGCTACGGAGCGTTCCTGCATCGCCTGCAACAGCGCTGATTGCGTCCGCGGCGAGGCGCGGTTGATCTCGTCGGCCATCAGTAGCTGGGCGAAGATCGGACCCTCAATAAAGCGAAACGAGCGCGAACCGTCTTTGGCAGTGTCGAGCACCTCGGAGCCCAGAATATCCGCGGGCATCAGGTCCGGGGTGAACTGAACGCGGTTCGTTGACAGCCCCATCACGGTGGAAAGCGTGTCGACCAGAAGCGTCTTGCCGAGGCCCGGTAGCCCCATCAAAAGCGCGTGACCCCCTGACAAAAGGGCGGTGAGGGACAGGTCGACCACCTCTTGCTGGCCAATGATCTGGGCGGCGATGCTGCTGCGCGCCTCGCCCAGTTTGGCGCCAAGCGCTTCAATCTCTTTCACCATTTTCTCTGCATCGGCCATGACAGCGCTCCGTGATCGGCTATATAGACCTTTAGTTATAGTGTGATCATGGGACGAAGAAATGGCAAAAGGCACCGGCGCACAAAAGCTTGACTTGCCGTCGGCGGAAAATATCGCCGCCAGCGCGATGGAGGTGACCAAATCGGGCCTGCCCCCGGTCGACGATTGGAACCCGCCTTTTTGCGGTGATCTGGACATGCGCATCGCCCGTGACGGGACGTGGTTCTATCTGGGCACACCGATTGGGCGGGCCGGGCTGGTGAAGCTGTTCTCGTCGATTATTCGCAAGGATGGCGACGACTATTTCCTTGTGACCCCCGTTGAGAAAGTCGGCATCACCGTTGAAGACGCGCCGTTTGTGGCAATTGACTTTGACGCGGTGGGGGACGGTGAGGATCAGAAGCTGCGGTTTGAGACCCATGTCGGCGACCGGTTCATTGCGGGGCCAAAGAACCCGATACGGGTTGAGTATTCCGTTGACGGCGAGCCGTCGCCTTATGTTCTGGTGCGCCGCAACCTTGAGGCGCTCATCGACCGCAAGAGCTTTTACCGGCTGGTCGATATCGGGGCGCATGCCGAACATGAGGGCGAGGATTGGTTCGGCGTCTGGTCCGGCGGGGCTTTCTTTCCGATCATTCGCGGGGCGGATTTGCCCTAAATTTGCTTTGGGTGAACACTGCTGACAGTATGCTGTCAGCAGGGGTATGTCAGGAAGACGTCATCAACACTTAAGCAAATGGAGATGACCATGACTGACCTTCCACAACACGCCGTCGTTTGGGCGGAGATCCCGGTGAAGAACCTCGCCAATGCGATGAAGTTCTACTCCGCCGTTTTGCAGCAAGAGATGGCGATTGACGAAAATGGCCCGAACCCGGTGGCGTTTTTCCCGGCGAAAGATTTTGCCACCAGCATTGCCGGGCATCTGTATGAAGGGACCCCCGGTGTGAAAGGCGGCGGCGCGACCGTGCATCTGGCGATTGCAGACAGTGTCGAGGCGGGCCGCGACCGTGTGTTTGAAGCGGGTGGCACCTCGAGCGGCGATATCGTGGCGATGCCCTTTGGGCGGTTTGTGTATTGCATTGACCCCGATGGGAACTCCATCGGCCTGTTCGAGGCAGCCTGATGCGCCGGGCCGACCGCCTCTTTCAGATTGTGCAACATCTTAGGGGTGGTCGGCTGACCACGGCAAAAGACCTTGCGGAGCGGCTGGAAGTGTCGCCCCGCACCATCTACCGAGACGTGGCGGACCTGATGGCCAATGGCGTGCCCATCGATGGCGAAGCAGGTCTGGGCTACATGATGCGCGACGGGTATGACTTGCCGCCGCTGATGTTCACACGCGCGGAGGTCACCGCGCTGGTCGCGGGCGCACGGTTGATCCGGGCCTGGGGCGGGGCCGCGATGGCTTTGGGCGCAGAAAACGCCTTGGACAAGATCGAGACCGTTTTGCCCGCGGATGCTCTGGAGAAGGCCCGGTCGGTGAATGTCTATGCGATCGCGCCGGATGGCATGGATGACATGTTGCGCGCCCGGCTGGATGCGATTGAAGCACATGTGGCCGCAAGCGAGCGGTTGAAGCTGGCCTATCGCGACAAATCAGGGGCCGAGACGGCACGTGTGGTGCGCCCCTTGGGCGTGTGGTTCTGGGGGCAAGTCTGGACGTTGGTGGCGTGGTGCGAGTTGCGGGACGATTTTCGTATGTTTCGCGTGGACCGCGTTGAGGGGATGCAAGTCGAGGGCGTATTTGCTGCAGAATCAGGGAAAATGCTGAGCGATTTCCTGACCTGCGAGGCTGACAAAATGCCGGACATTGAGCGCGAGCGGCCTCTCACGAGATCGTGAGGACGTCTCATTAATTGACAATTGCCGCCAAGACGCCGCGTCATTCTGCGCTGACGCACAATAGACCTTCGCTTGTGGACTGTTTGTTATCCGTGGTGAGCCGTAGATATGGGGCTCAGTATCGGAGAGCCAGAGTTCCATGTCCCGCACGTTTGTTGCCCTTATCTTGTTCAGCGCCATCACCTCGGCCGTGATGTCAGCCATCGTGTGCGGCGTCATGACCTACAAGATGGCCGGACTGAGCGCCGCGTTCATGCATACTTGGGCGGGCGGCTGGATGACGGCTTGGCCTGTAGCCTTCACGGTGATCCTGATCGCGGGACCGATCATCCGCAAATACGTCTATCGCGCCTGCAAATGCCCGCAAGCCACGATCACGCAATCCTCCCCCGCTATCGAGCAGAACTGACCTTACGGTCGCTCCTTCGGAGCGGCTTGATGTTTGGTTTTCGCTGCGCTCAAACGCGCCTTCGGCGAGGGCATCTCTGCACGTTCGAAGCGGTTAGCCTTGCTGGGCATCCCAGTTTTTCAGGAATGTCTTTGGCGCCATATCGCGCCAGGTCTGTACGAGCCGCGCCCGGGCCCAGTCAGGGTCGATGCGGCCCGCTGCCACAAGGATGAGCCCGGTGTTGGCGTAGTGTGGATGCAGCACGAAGGTCTCCGGATCCGCCGCCATCAGCATCTCGCGCTCTTCGGCCGAGCCTTTGAAAATGCCCGCATCAACATAAGGAGACCACCAGCACCACAGCTTGCCATGGGCTTTGACATTTGGGTTGCCCCAGCTGACAGCATCGGTGACTTCGGGCAGATCAAGACTGTGGGCCAACTCGCGCAGCTCTGCCCATGTGTTGATCATCAGTGTGCCTCCGCCCAGCTGGTGCCTTGGCCCGCATCCACCACAAGCGGCACGTCGAACCGCACCGCCGGGTCGGACGCGTTTTCCATGACGTCGCGGACCACCTCAATGGTTTTGTCGACGCTGTCTTCGGGAACCTCAAAGATCAGCTCGTCATGGACCTGCAACAGCATCCGTGCGGGCAGGTCTTTGATGGCGTCCGGCATGCGGATCATGGCGCGGCGGATCACGTCGGCGGCGGTGCCTTGAATGGGCGCGTTGATCGCTGCGCGTTTGGCAAAGCCCGCGCCCGGGCCTTTGGCGTTGATCTCCGGCGTGTTGATCTTGCGGCCAAACAGCGTTTGTACGTAGCTGTGTTCCTTGGCGAATTTCACGGTCTCGTCCATGTAATCCTTGATGCCGGGGAAACGTTCGAAATAGCGGTCGATGAAGCCCTGCGCTTCGCTGCGCGGGATGCGCAGGTTGCGGGCCAGCCCGAAGCCTGAAATGCCGTAGATCACCCCGAAGTTGATCGCCTTGGCCTGCCGGCGGACATCGGGGGTCATTTCGTCCAAAGGCACGTCGAACATCTCCGACGCGGTCATGGCGTGAATGTCATGCCCGTCCTTGAAGGCCTGTTTCAGCGCGGGAATGTCGGCGATATGGGCGAGGATGCGCAGCTCGATCTGGGAATAGTCGAGGGACACCAGCACATTGCCTTCCTCGGCCACGAAGGCCTCGCGGATGCGGCGGCCTTCCTCTGAGCGGACGGGAATGTTTTGCAGGTTCGGGTCGGTAGACGCGAGACGGCCCGTGTTGGCCCCCGCGATGGAATAGCTTGTATGCACCCGACCCGTATCGGCGTTGATATGGGTTTGCAGCGCGTCGGTGTAGGTGGATTTCAGCTTGGAGAGCTGGCGCCAATCGAGGACCCGGCCCGGCAATTCATGCTCGGTCGCGAGGTCTTCGAGGATGTCGACACCGGTAGAATATGCCCCCGTCTTACCCTTCTTGCCGCCGGGCAGTTCCAGCTTGTCGAAGAGGATTTCGCCCAGCTGCTTGGGGGAGCCCACGTTGAAGTTCTGGCCCGCGAGCTCGTGGATTTCAGCCTCCAGCCCGGCCATTTTCTGGGCAAAGGCGTTGGACATGCGGGACAGCGTGTCGCGGTCGACCTTGATGCCGTTCATCTCCATCTTGGCCAGCACCGGGATCAGCGGGCGCTCCAGCGTTTCATAGACAGTGGTGACCTGCTTGGCGTGCAGCATCGGCTTGAACAGCTTCCACAGGCGCAGGGTGATGTCGGCATCCTCAGCGGCGTAGGGCGTGGCCGTGTCAATCGCGACCTTGTCGAAGGTGATGGCGGATTTTCCGGTGCCGATAAGCTCTTTGATCGGGATCGGTGTGTGGCCCAGATATTGCTCTGACAGGCGGTCCATGCCGTGATTGTGCAGGCCCGCATGCAGCGCGTAGCTGAGCAGCATGGTGTCGTCGATAGGCGCGATACTCACGTCGTAACGGGCGAAGATCTTTGCGTCGTATTTCATGTTCTGGCCGATTTTCACGATGCTGTCGTCTTCCAGCATCGGGCGCAGGATTTTCAGCGCCGCGTCCAGATCCATCTGGCCTTCGGCCAGCTCTTCTGAGCCGAAAAGCCCGTCGCCGTCGCCCGCTTTATGGGCGAGCGGCACATAGCAGGCCGCGCCGGGTTCCACGCAAAGCGAGATGCCGACGAGATCGGCGGTCATTTCGTTGAGGCCAGTGGTTTCGGTGTCCACGGCGACATAGCCGCGAGCGTAAATGGCGTCGATCCAGGATTGCAGCGCCTCGGCGTCGCGCACTGTGGTGTAGGTGGCGTCCTTGAGGTCCGGCATCTCGGGCGCGTCGGCGGCGGGGGCTGGGGCGTCTTCAATGACCGGGGCCTCGACGTCGAGCCGGTCGGCAATGCGTTTGGTGAGCGTGCGAAACTCCATTTCGACAAGGAACGCCATCAGCTTCTCAGGGTCCGGCTCGCGGACTTCGAGATCGTCGATGGTGAAGGTGATCGGGGTCTTTTCGTCCAGCGTCACCAGCTTCTTGGACAGCTCGATCTGGGCGCGGTGCTCGATCAGCGTTTCGCGGCGCTTGGGCTGTTTGATCTCTTCCGCGCGGTCGAGAAGTTCCTCCAGCGAGCCGTATTCGTTGATCAGCAAAGCGGCAGTTTTGATGCCGATGCCCGGCGCCCCCGGCACGTTGTCAACGCTGTCGCCCGCCAGGGCCTGCACGTCGATCACCCGTTCGGGGCCTACGCCAAATTTGGCCTCCACACCCTCTGTGTCGATGCGGTTGTTCTTCATGGCGTCGAACATTTCCACGCCGCCGCCCACCAGCTGCATCAGGTCTTTGTCCGAGGAAATGATCGTGCAGCGTCCGCCCAACGCACGGGCTTGCACGGCGAGGGTGGCGATGATGTCGTCGGCCTCATAGCCCTCCATCTCTTCGCAGGCGATGTTGAAGGCGTGGGTGGCGTCACGGGTCAGCGGGATTTGCGGGCGCAGATCCTCGGGCATGGCCTCGCGGTTGGCCTTGTACTGGTCGTACATGTCGTTGCGGAACGTGTGGCTGCCTTTGTCAAAGATCACCGCCACATGGGTTGGCGCGTCGGGGCCTGCGTTGTCGTCCACGTAGCGTTGCAACATGTTGCAAAAGCCCGAAACCGCGCCGATGGGAAGGCCGTCGGATTTGCGGGTCAGGGGCGGCAGCGCGTGATAGGCGCGGAAGATGAAGGCCGAGCCGTCGATCAGATGCAGATGGCAGCCCTTGCCGAACGCCATTACGTGCGCTCCGCGCCGCCTTTGCGCAGAACCTCCTGCTCGTGATCGGCATGGATGTAGCGCTTGTCGCAATAGCCGCATTCGACCCAACCGAGATCTTGCGGGATTTGCAGCCAGACGCGGGGGTGGCCCAAAGCGCCGTCGCCGCCGTCGCAGGCGATGCGGTATTGGCTGACCACTTCGGTTTCAGGCGCGTCGATTTCGGGGTTCTGGGACATCGGGATTCCTCAACTTTGGTCGGGCCACATCATAGCTGCGCCACACCTGCCCACAAGGGGGCTCAGGTCGGCAAGGGAGACCAAATATCATGCGCCGCGGCACGCGGCTCAATCAGGTCAGGTTTCGCGTGCCAACATCCGGCCTAGGGGCCGGCCGCCGATGATATGGACATGCAGATGCGGCACCTCTTGGACGCCATGGGCGCCCGCGTTGGAAATGGCGCGGAATCCGTTGTCACTGACGCCTTCAAGGCGGCAGACCTCGCCCACGGCGCGCATGAAGCCGGCCAGTTCCGCCTCTGAGGCCTCTTGCGTGAAGTGATCCAGCGACACGTAAGGGCCTTTGGGGATCACCAGCACATGGCAGGGCGCTTGCGGGGTGATATCGCGAAAGGCCAGCGCGTGGTCACTCTCATAGACCGTGTCATTGGGGATCTCGCCGCGCAGGATTTTGGCAAAGATATTCTGGTCGTCATACTGAAAGCCCATGTTCCGGGTGCTCCATCAATCCACGTAGAGGTAGTCGGCGTCCAGAATATCGCGGGCTGCGCCTTCGGCAACATCCAAAAAGGCTGCCAGCGCGGCAATATTGCCCTCGCCCGCCTCATATTCGCTGATTTTGAAGGTGTTGGGGAAATCTGCGTCCCGGATCTGGTCGGCCTCGAACTCGAAATTGTGCCGCACCGTGGGGAGCAGCCTGTTGATCGTGTCTTGCGGGGTCATCTCGCCCGCCAGCCCGACGCGCATCGCGTGGCCCAGCAGGTAGTCATCGCCAAAGCGGCATTCGACCTCCAGCAGCTTGGTGGTGGCGCTGTCGGCGAACAGGTCGCGCAGCAGGTCCAGATTGGACGGGTCCAGGCAGATCACCATGCGGTCGGTGTCGTAAAGGTCATACAGCAGCCGCAGCAGCGCCCGGTGATGCCGGCTGCGCTTGTCGCGGGTGGTCTGGATGCCGCCCAGATCGGGCATCGGAGTGTCTTCCTCGTCAAACAGATATTCGGTGCCGCGCAGATCTGTGCGCTCCATCACCCGCTGCAGCAACCGCTTTGCGACGTGCCATTTCTTGCAGGCGATCACCAGCAATTCGCGTTCCCGGCCAAGACTTGCCTGACGCTCCCAGAAGCGCGGCCCGAAGCGGCGCCCGATCCGGCCACGCCCGGTGAGGAACTTGAACAGGGTCTGGCCCTCGTTCGAGGTCTGAAAGTCCATCCGCTCGGAGGCATAAAGCGCGCCCAGTTCAGCCTTGAGCTCCAGCGCATCACCGGAAATCTTGCGGGCGAACAGGTAATCCTGGCTCAGCAACAAGTCGTAATGGTCATTGTAGAAAGTGACCGGCATTCCGTAGTCAGAGAACATCAGGAAGGTCAGCGACCGGGTCTCGATCTCGGCTGAGGGGACCAGATGGCGGACCAGCGTCTGAAAGAAGGTCTCATCCGGGATCCATGTCGTTTTGAAAAACCGCGTCACATCGCGGCGGGCCTGCACGAAATCGAGCACCCATTCCACCGTGCGCCGCCGCAGGCACCACCATTGCGAGCCAATCATCATCTGCAGGTCTTCGGGGATCTTGCGCGTCAGCCCCAACCGTTTCTGGGCGTGGTAGGACGCGTAGAACAGCTTCTTGCGGACCCGCTCGTTGAACCAGTGGCGGTAGATCAACCGGTCTTCCTTCATGCCGGTCTTGATCCAGTCTGACGCAAAATAATCGAAGCTTTCGATAAAATCGGCGTCCCGGCTGTCGAGAAACTCGTGCACGTATTCGGCGGATTTGATGGGCATGCAGTCACCAGAGAGCATGTAGAAATGCGTGGCCCTTGGAAACGCGTCAACTGCGGCGCGCAGCGCGTGCAAGGTGGCCTCCACCAGCGACCATTCCCCCCAGCCGCATTTGATGCGCTTTTTCGAGAAGGCAACGTTGGGGTTGTCGCCCAAAGCGGCCTTGATCTGGGCGTAGTCGGCCCCGTCCGAGGAGGCATCGAAATGGATCGCCATGCTGTCGCCGGCAGCGGTGAGCCGTTCAGCCTGCTCGATGATGGCTTTGGGGTCTTTGTGACACAGCAAAATGAATGCGATTTTTGCCATCTGGATTAAGGACCCACCTGTCGCTTATCACTTTGTTAACCGTCTCCACATAACCCCAGAGACTGTTGAATAAACAGCCCCTCTGTCGTTATGTGGCTGAAATTGTGTCGAAACGGTAAACAAAATGCCGTTTGAGTGAGAAGCGAGTGGCGTTATGGGATTTCCAGGCACCTGGATGACGGAAAGCGAAAGCATGGTGTACCGCGTGGTGCCGAAATGCGCCTGCTCGTCGATCGGCCAGATCATGTATTACTCGGACCATGGCAGCTATTTTGACGGCGACATTCACGACGCCAAGGACAAGCTGCACAAATGGGCGCTGGAAGACAGCCAGCCCAAGATCGAGCGCAACGTGAAGGGCCATGAAAGCTACGCCTTTACCTGCGTGCGCAACCCGTATGGGCGCATCCTGTCCTCCTTCTTTGACAAGATCTGCGGCATCCAGCGCAACGGCAAGCGCTACCGGGGCAATCTGGTGCCGCTGTTGGTGCAGAAATACGGGATCGAGGTGGGTGATCCGGACAGCGGCTTCGAGTTCGACCAGATCAAAAGCTTCCGCCGCTTCCTGCTGTTTGCCCGCGACACCATCCGCTGGCGGCGTCCGATGGACCCCGATATCCATTGGTCGGCCATGTCGGGCCATATCTCCACCTTCATCGTGAATGGCGGGCGCTACGACAACATCTTCTTCACCGAGACGTTCAATGACGGCATGAAATCCGTGCTCGACGCGGTGGAGACGCCTGTGAAGGTCGATATCGAAGCGGTGCCGCGGTTCAACGAAAGCGAAGGCCACGGCCCGAAACGCGCGCATCCGATTGAGGATTATTTCGACGACCTGTCGATGCATCTGGTCTACGAGATCTACAAGCGCGACTTTCAGCTGTTCAAATATGACGCGCAGGACCCCGGCAACAAGATGCCCATCGGGGAGATCGACCTTGATGAGGTCCATGCCAAGCTGGGCGATTAGGCCTGCGCTTTACGCGTTGTCCAGCCATTCGGCATAGTCGCTGACCAGCAGATGGGTCGGAGCCACGTCTTCCTCGATGGTGGCAAAGCGGCCAATGGGTTCGCGGAAGATGTTGTCGGTCTCGTCATCATTTACGGTGGACACCTCGCCAATAAGCACGTCGCCGCCCTCCCCCCAGAACGCATGCCAGTCGCCGGGGCGCAGGGTGACGCTTTCGCCGGGTTTGAACACCAGCTTCTCGCCGGGCGCATAGTCGCGCAGGATGCCGTCGCACATCACCTGCCCGCCGCGATCTTCGGCAAAATTGCCTTTGTCATCTGAGCCGAACAGCTCGATCACCAGATCAGCGCCGCCCCGGTTGATGATATCCTCGGCCTTGATGACATGGGTGTGCATTGGCGACAGCTGGTCGCGGCGCGAGATCAGCAGCTTTTCGGCGTAGCACATGCCGCCGCCGCCTTGCAGGTCGGACAAGAGCCCGTTGCGCAGGGTGAACAGGAACAGGCCCATTTTGTCGAAATCGCCTGCGCCATAGTCGGTGATGTCCCAGCCGCAGCGCGCGTCGATGACGTGACGGGCGGAGGGGGCCTTGGCCTTGAATTCCTCAGGCGTCCAATAGGCAAAGGGCGGCAGCGCAAAGCCGAAGCGGCGCATCATCTCGTCGGCCTCGGCCAGAATGTCGTTGATCAGTGATCGCTTCATGGGTCTGCCCTAAACTCTTTGGTCGTCCGCGCCGAAGAAATGCAGGCGGCTGATGTCGAATTTCAACCCCACAGTCTGGCCTTCCAGATCCTCGGCAGACCCTGCGGTGCGCACCGTCATCAGACCCAGCGGGCCGCAATCGACGTAGTGGAAGTAGTCCGCGCCAAGATATTCGCTGACCTGCACCGTACCATCACATTGCCCCGCGCCGGGGGCAACCACATCGATATGTTCAGGGCGCGCGCCCAGCTGGACTGCGCCCGTTTGGCCCGCATCTTGCAACGGGCCGGTGCCGCCGCCTGCAAGGGTGAACTGGTCGCCACTTGTGCCGCAGGGCATCAGGTTCATTTTCGGGCTGCCGATGAATTGCGCCACGAAGACGTTTTGGGGATTTTCATAGAGCTCGCGCGGAGTGCCGACCTGCATGATCTGCCCGTCCTTGAGGACCACGATGCGGTCGGCCAGCGTCATCGCCTCTACCTGATCGTGGGTCACGTAGACCATCGTGCTGGCCAGCGTCTTGTGGAGCCGGGCGATCTCGAACCGCATGTCGACACGCAGAGAGGCGTCGAGATTAGAGAGCGGCTCGTCAAACAGGAAGCCCTTGGGCTTGCGCACGATCGCCCGGCCAATCGCCACGCGCTGACGCTGCCCGCCTGACAAGTCCTTCGGGCGGCGGTCGAGGTAATCTGTCAGCTTCAGGGTTTCGGCGGCGTGGTTCACCTTTTCGCTGATCTCGGCCTTTGAGGCCCCGGCGGTCATCAGCGCAAAGCCCATGTTTTCCTCGACCGAGAGGTGGGGGTAGAGCGCGTAGGACTGGAACACCATCGACAGCTCCCGCTCTGACGGGACCTTGTGGGTGACGTCTTCACCGTCGAGCAAGATTTGGCCGCGGCTGGTTTCCTCCAGCCCCGCGATCATGCGTAGGAGCGTGGATTTGCCGCAGCCCGAGGGGCCGACGAAGATGATCAGCTCGCCGTCCAGAATATCCAGATCGACACCCTTGATGACCTGAACCTCGCCAAACCACTTTTCGACCGATTGAAGGCTGATAGACCCCATGTTCTTTCCTTACCTCGGGCGGCGTTACGCCGCGCCTTTCAGTTTGTTTTCGTGCTGCCAGGACAGCCAGACGGCGGCGGTCCAGGAGAAGTTACTGCCCACGCAACCGTCACCGGTCAGCGGGTTGAAACATTCCCAAAAGCCGCTTTTCTCAATCGCGCGGCACAGATCGGTTTGCACCCGGCCTGCCATCTCGGCTTCGCCCTGTTCTGACAGGCCGAGCGCGGTCATGTAGTTCATCTGCGGCCAGAGCGGCCCACACCAATAGCGCTGCGCCTCGAAATCAGGGGCCTCCGGGTCCCAGCTGGGCAGCATGTAGCCGACCTTGGCGGCAATGCGCGTCATGTGCTCCAGCGTTTTGGCCCGTTGCTGCGGCGTGCCGCTGTCAGCGTAGAAGCACAAAGCGCTGCAATTGCTGAAACCTTTGGAAAAGGTGCCGGTGCGCATGTCGCGGGCGGTGAACGCGCCGAGATCAGGGTTCCAGAGGGTGTCTGTTGCCGTGTCGGCCTTGGCGATCCAGCTGTCGATCTGCTCCAACACCGCCTGCGGCTTGCCAAGCGACACAGCGATGGCACGCAGGTCCTTGTCAGCACGCAAAAGCACGAAATGGAGGTTGGGATCGGCCATCAGGAACGGGCCTTCATCGGTCAGGCGGCGCTGGTCCCAGCCGACGCTGTCGCCGAACTGCACGATGGTGAGGTATTTGTCATATTGCTCCTGACTGGGCCGGAAGCTCGGGTCGACATGTTTGTTGTCCATGCGCGTGTAGGGCGCCAGATCGGAGGCGCTTTGCATGGCCTCCAGCCCGATATTCCATTCGGGGCAATTGTCGCGCCCGGTCTCCCATGGATGCACAGTCGCGACGATGCCGTCCACGGTGCGGGCCTCGTGCCACCATTTGTGCCATTTGAACATAGCGTCAAACACCTGTGCGCGGCGGTTGTGGTCCAGCCCGGTGCCAGTCTGGGTCAGCTTGCGCACGATGGTGGCCAGCACGGGCGGCTGCGAGATGCCCGTTGATGGGATCGGCCCGGGCGTCTTGCCCCAGCGCGACGGGCCGGGGAAATAGTCCGGGTCATCGCTGCGGAAGATGATCGACGGGATCATGCCGTCGGGCCATTGGCCTTCGATCAGCGACGTGATCTCTCCCCAGGCGCGGTCCATGTCATAGGTCGCGATGCCCAGCGCCACGAATGCGCTGTCCCAGTTCCATTGATAAGGGTAAAGCCCCGCCGTGGGGATCGTGAACCCGCCGCGGTCATTGCGGGCGAGAATGTCGATGGCGGTTTGGGTGAGAGACATGCGTTAACCTTTCACACTGCCTGCGGTCAGACCGGCCACAAGGAAGCGTTCGAACCAAAGGAAAAGGGCGAGGACCGGGACGGTCGCGATGACGGCACCTGCCATCAGATGTTGGCGGGGCACCTCAGACGAGTTGAGCTCGGCAATCCCGCGCGACAGGGTGAAAAGGTCCACATTGTCGAGGAACATGAAGGCGAAAAGGAACTCGTTCCAGGCGATCATGAAGACATAGAGCGCGACGGAGGCCAGCGCGGGCAATGCCAGCGGCAGGGTGATCTTGCGGATCACATTGAGCCGCGTCAGCCCGTCCATCAGGCCAGCTTCTTCCAGCTCTGCCGGGATGCCCCGGAAATAGCCTTGGAGCATGTAAAGCGCGACCGGGATGGTGGTGGCTGGGTAGACAAAGAGCAGCCCCCACAGCGTGTTGCGCATGCCGAGCTGGCTGAAGATCGCATAGAGCGGGATCACCAGCACGATCATCGGCACCATGTAGATCAGCAGGATGGAGCGCGACAGGAAGTTCTGGCCCGGGAAGCGCAGCCGGGCCACGGCATAGGCCCCCGGCACCGCGAAGAACAACGTGATGGCGACCGTGGCCACCGAGACCAGCGCGGAGTTCATCAGGTAAGTGCCGAAGTGATACTGGGTGAACAACTCGATATAGCTGCGGAACAGCGAAGCGAAGCCCTGCCCGAAATCGATGGAGAAATCGAGCGGGTTGGACAAGAGCAACTGCTGGTTCTTCAGGCTCATCATCACCATGACGAAGAACGGCAGCGCCACGGCAATGGTGAAGGCCACAAGGCCGAAGCCTTTGATGAAACGGAGGCAGAGGACTTCTACATTGTAGCGTTTCTCGTGACCCGGCCCGAGATTGGTGCAGGTCAGGTGGATCGACTGCACGGTGACGACGGCCATCAGCACGACAAAGATGAACTGGCCTGAGGTGTAGGTACTCAAAGGCAGGCCCATCGGTTGTGCGCCCGAGGCGAGAATAAGGACCAGCAGGAAGGCGAATCCGGCCAGCGCCCGCATCGCGAGCGTGCGTTTGGCAGGCGGTTGAAAGACCAGTAGCGCCGCCGCGACAAGACCTGCAATCGCCCCGGCGGTGACCTGCGGCTGGAAGGTCAAGCCTGAGATGAACAGCGCCAGCAGCGTGATGATGATCACCCAAACCGCACCCCAGAGCGCGCCAAACAGGACGGAGAGGTAGAAGATGTTTCCAAGACGGCTCATGCGTCATCCTCCGGCGAGAATTTGAAGAAGATGACCGAGAAGCAAAGCAGCACAAGGAACACGACCACGGCGACCGCGGCCCCTGCCCCGAGGTTGGAGACCGCGAAAGCCTGCTCGTAGACATTGACTGTCAGCGTCCGCGTACCAGCCGCCCCGCCTGTCAGCAGGAAGATGTCGTCGAACTTGTTGAAGGTCCAGATGAAGCGCAGCAGGAACAGCACCGCCATGATGCCCATCAGTTGCGGCAGGGAGATGAAGCGGAATTGCTGCAAGGGCGTGGCCCCGTCGATCTCTGCGGCCTCGTAGATGTCTGTTGAGACGGACTGCATCCGCGCCAGAATGAAGAGCATGGCCAGCGGGAAATAGCGCCAGATCTCAAAGATGATGACCACCGTCAGCGCGACCGGGAAGTCGAAGCTGAGACCGAGGAAATTGATCTCAACCGCGCGTTGGCCGAGGAAGCTGATCGGGCCGTCAATAACGCCAAGCTGGATCAGCAACGCATTCAGCGTGCCGCCGGGACCGGGGTCCAAAAGCAGCACCCAAGCCAGCGCCACGGCAATGACGGGGGCCACATAAGGCGATAGGAACAGCCCGCGCAGGAAGGCCCGGCCACCGAAGGTGATGTTCATCAGCTGAGCCGCGAACAGCCCCATGACCAGCGCACCTACCGTGCCTGCGATGGTGTAATACATCGACGCCCACAGCACGGTCCAGAAGTCGGAGGCGTTGAAGACACGGCGGAAATTGTCGAGCGTGAAGTCGCCATTGGTCAGGATGTTCTCAGGCTCGAATGTGAAGGCGGGCTCGGTATCCTTGATGTTTTCGGGGGCGTCGAGAAAGGCCTGCGTGGCCGCAACGCGGACGATGATATCTTCGCGTTGTCCGGCCTCGTAGTCACCAAGATCACAGCTCAGGGTCTGGCCGTCAGCAACGCAGCGGTCATCGACGGAGATGACGCTCAGGCTTTCGGGGATGGTGTCGGTGAAGACCACATCGGCAATCGCGCTTTTGCGCGAAGAATTGCGGGCGCGGTAGCGGATGTCGGCCTCGTCGCCGACCGCCTCAAGATCGCCCATCAGGCGCTCGTTGACCAGGATGGCAGGCGCGCGCAGATCGCCCAAGGTTACCGGTTTGAAGCTGATCCAGACATTGGCAATCAGCGGGAACAGCACGACCGAGAGCACGATCAGGAAGGTCGGCAGCAGCAACAGGTAAGCGAACCGCATCTCGCGTTTGGCAAGAGGGCCGAGACCTTTGGGCGGGCCTTGGTTTGATGTGTCTGGAGTCGGCATGTCGGAGGACCTGTGTCAAAGATGTCCGGGGCAGCCAGCGCCGCCCCGGACTTTGGACTTAGTTGCCCATCAGAGCTTTGTGCTCGGCGACGATCTTGTCGGCGGCCTCGTCAACGGACAGCTCGCCATCGGTCATTTCGCGGATGACCTTCGACATGATCTGGCTGTTGATGATGGTCGAGGCGTTGGCCAGCTGGCCGGAGTCTACGCCCCAGCGGTCGCCCACGGACAGACCTGCAACGATGTCGTCGATGACCTGCTGCGGGTAGATGTCGGCCAGCGGTGCCTTACGGTCAACGCCCACATCAAGACCGGCCCAAGTGGCCTCGTACTCGTTGGACCCAGCGGACGGCCCGGTGCGCACAGGGAACTTGCCCTCAGGCGCTTGGCTCAGCCAGCTGCCATAGCCCTCAGACAGCAGGAACTTGACGAATTCCTGCGCCACTTCGGTGTTGGCGTCCGCGGTGATGCCCATGTAGCGCACATCAGACCACGCGGCCCCATCTGCATTGCCGGGGCCAGAGACCATGGTGGCAAAGCCAGTGTTGCCCGCCAGTTCCTTGGTGGTTGGGTCGTCATTGATGGTGACCGGAGCGCTGTCGCGCAGCCCGCCCAGCTCGTCCAGAATAGACGGCGACCAGATGATCATCGCGGCCTTGCCATCCAGATACAGCTCGCGCGACTGCGACCAGAACAGATCACCCTCGGGCGAGGCTTCGACCAGCTCTTTATAGAGCTCCAGCAGCTGCTTGAGGTTCGTAGTGTCCTCGTTCACCGTACCGTCAGCATTGACCGGCGTGTAGCCGGTGGCCAGCGACAGATGCTCGATCAGCTGCATCATGTAGCCTTCATCGATCTTGGTGGCGGCGACGAAACCGTACATCTCTGGCGGGTTGTGCAGCGCTTTCAGGCCAGCACGGATCGCGTCAAAGGATGTAGGTGCTTCCAGGCCGTTGGCCTCGAACAGGTCGTTGCGGTAGACCACCATCTGGGTCCAGCCATCGGTTGGCACGGAGACGATCTCGCCGTCGCTGGAGGCCATGCGGATCGGGCCTTCGGCAAAAGTGTCGACGCCCAGATCGTTGACCACCTCATCCGCCGCGGCTGTGTCGAGCAGGCCCGCTTCGGCGTAAGGCAGCAGGTGCTGCACGGTGTGGTTGAGCACGTCCGGCAGATCGCCCGCCGCAAAGGCGGCTGTTGCGCGGGTCTGGATATCGGATTCCTCGACGGGGATCAGCTCGACCTCGTGGCCGGTGGCCTCGGTGAAGGCAGCCGCCATTTCTTCCTGAATGGCCATCCGCTCTGGCTGAACTTCCATCGTCCAAACCCGGATGGTATCGGCCGCGGCCGAGCCCACCAAAGCGGTGGAGAGCAGAAGCCCTGTAAGCAAGGTTGTCGTGCGTTTCATCGTGATTCCTCCCTTTCTGAAACGTGTGTTTGGCCTGTGGATGTTGATGTGGTCACAGGTCCGTCCGTACTGCGTTGCACCAGATTGGCACGTTGCAATTCCTGAAATTTCGTAGGCGCCGCCCCGTCGATGATCGACAGCAGAATATCCCCCAGACGCCGCCCGGCATGCGCCTGCGGCTGGGCCATGGTGGTCAGAGGCGGATGCGCGTGTTTGCCAAAATGCAGCCCGTCATAGCCAATGACCGAGACGTCCCGCCCCGGCATGATCTGGCGCGAATGCAGCGCCTCCAGCGTGCCCAATGCCATCATATCGGTGACGCAGACAATGGCGGTGGGCGGCTCATCCAAGTCCATCAGCAGCCCCGCCGCGGCGGTGCCGCCCTCGTCGGTAAATTCGGCAATCTGGATCAGCGCGGGGTCCTGATCCAGGCCGTTATGGCTTAGCCCCCGGACGTAGCCGTCCAGACGCTCCTGGGCGAACTGGTATTGCAGCGGCGCGCCGATAAACCCGATGCGGCGGTGACCAAGACGCGCCAGATGGTTCACGGCGGTGACAAACGCGTCCTCGCCGTCGACGTCATACCATGCGTAGTCGTCGCTTTTCTCAGTGCGGCCATGGACGACGAAAGGGCAGCCGAGGCTTTGCATTAGCTTGACCCGCGGGTCGTTTTTCAGAGGACGGGAGATCACCAACCCGGCAATCCGTCCGGACTTCACCAGCCGCTCAATGCTGGCCAAATCCCCGACCGACGCATCCGCTTGGCTGACCAGAAGGTCCCAATTCCGCTCGTTCAGCGCCTCGCCTAGCCCCGCCAAGAGCTGCGCCACAAATGGCTGTGCGTTCGGGCCGATCTGGCGGGGCATCAGGTAGCAAACCGTCTCAGGCGTGCCGATGGACAGACGCCGTGCATTCTGGTTCGGACGATAGCCCAACTGGTCCGCCGCGGCCTTCACCCGCTTGCGCGTGGCCAGGCTGATATCGGGATAATCATTGAGGGCACGGCTGACCGTACTGACGGTCAAACCAAGATGCGCGGCCAAGGCTTTTAGATTGACTGACTTGTTGCCCAACGAATCTTCCTCCCACCGAAACGCTAACCGAAACCGATTTCGGAAGGCAAGCGAAATCGGTTTCGGAGATGTTTCACCCAATCCTAGAAGCCGGGTCCATACGGAATTTGGATAAAGCGGCCCGGGTCAGACCACCCAGAATACGTGCCCGTCCCTACCCGATGCGCTGCATCTTCACGGGCTCCGTCCGGGCCAACCGGATGACGTTTGACATGAACGGCTTATGCGTGTCCTCGCTGCGCGTTGCCGCGTATAGCCGCTTGGTTTTGCCAGCTTTGGTCAGTGGCCGGGTGACGTAATCGGAATTGTACCGCACTTCGCGCACCACCCAGTCGGGCAGCACCGCCACACCCCGATTAGAAGCCACAAGCAGCAAGATCACGGCAGTCAATTCCACCTGCCGTGTCGCCCGCGGCTCGACACCTGCAGGGATAAGCAACTCGGTGAACACATCAAGCCGGGTGCGATCCACCGGATAGGTGATCAGCATCTCGGATCGTAGATCCTCTGCCTCGATAAACTCCTTTTGCGCCAGCGGGTTCTGGGCGGAGGCCACGAAGACCGGCTCATAGTCAAAGAGCGGCGTAAAATCGACGCCCGGCAGGTCCTCGGGATCGGAGGACACCACCAGATCAACCTCCTCACGCAGCAGCGCAGGCAGCCCGTCAAAGCTGAGGCCGGGACGAATATCAACGTCAATATCGGGCCAGGATTGCCGGAAGCCCTCCAGCACCGGGAAGAGCCATTCAAAGCAGGCGTGGCATTCAATGGCGATATGCAGCCGCCCGGTTTTGCCCATCCTGAGCGAGACGAATTCCTCCTGCAAAGCCGCCACTTCAGGCAGGATACGCTCAGCGGCGCGCAGCAGCTTCATGCCCGCCGGGCTAAGCTTCATCGGCTTGGAGCGCCGGATGAACAGCTCCACCCCGGCCTGATCCTCAAGGCCCTTGATCTGATGGCTCAGCGCCGATTGCGTGATGTTGAGCTGATCGGCGGCGCGGGCCAATCCACCGCAGTCATGAATGGCCTTGACGGTGCGCAGGTGTCGGAACTCGATATGCAAGTGAGCCTCATGTTTATCTTGAGAGTTATGAAATTGTCTCACAATCTTTCGTGTGAGACAACCGGGTCCCCAGCATCAAGGATCCTCCGCATGTCCCAGCCCCGTGTCTCGTTTGAATTTTTTCCGCCCAAAAACCTCGCCGGGTCCTTTCGGCTGTGGGACACGTTGAAGGTGCTGGCCCCGTTCGAGCCTGAATTCGTCTCTGTCACCTATGGGGCGGGCGGCACCACACGGGCACTGACCCATGAGGCGGTGACCGCGATCCGGCAAAATCTTGGGCTCAACGTCGCAGCTCATCTGACTTGTGTTGACGCCACACGGGCCGAGACGCTGGAGATCGCCGACAGCTACAAAGCCGCGGGTATTCGCGAAATCGTCGCCTTGCGCGGCGACGCCCCTGGCGGGTCTGGCGGGTTTCACCCCACAAAAGACGGCTTTGCCAGCGCGGTAGAGCTGACGCGCGCCTTGCGTGACACGGGCGACTTCAAAATCCGGGTCGGGGCCTATCCTGACAGCCACCCGGACGCGACCTCAATGGCGCAGAACATTGATCATTTGAAAGCCAAGTTCGACGCAGGCGCGGACGAGGCGATCACGCAATTCTTTTTCGAGGCGGAGAGCTTCCTGCGCTTCCGCGATGCCTGCGCCAAGGCGGGCATCACCCAGCCGATCCTGCCGGGCATCCTGCCGATTGAAAACTGGGCAGGCACACGCAAATTTGCCGCCCGGTGCGGGGCAAAGGTGCCCGATTGGCTGACCGAGGCCTTCGCGACGGCCACGCGCGATGACCGCTGCGATCTTTTGGCCACCGCCATCGCGACCGAACTTTGCTCTGATCTGGTCGCAGGCGGGGTGGAACATCTGCATTTCTACACGCTCAACCGGCCCGAACTGACCCGCGACATCTGCACCGCTTTGGGCCTCAGCGCACGGGCACCGCTGGCGCAGGTGGCCTAGATCCCGGGGCTTGCTCTCGCCGCGTCCCGCTCCTAGCGTGCCAGCTTATGAGCACTCCGTTTTTCGCCACAGCGCCCGATCAATTGCCAGACCGCGACATGGTGCTGTCCATGTCGGGGATGGAGTTCATGACGGGCATTCTTGAGGGCCGTATCCCTGCCGCCCCAATTGCCCGACAGATGGAATTCGCCCTGCACCAGGTGCAAGACGGCGAGGTGGTCTTTCGCGGCGCACCGGGCTTTGACCAGATGAACCCGACGGGTACGATCCATGGTGGCTGGTACGCCACGATCCTCGACAGCGCGCTGGCCTGCGCGGTGATGACCAAAGTCCCCAAAGGTTCGGTCTATACGACGCTCGAACTGAAGCTGAACATCATCCGCCCGATCCCGGCGGGCATGCAGGTCGATTGCACCGGAACCACGCAGCATACGGGCCGCTCTACCGGCATCGCGAACGGGGTTATTACGGGCGTAGAAAACGGCAAGCTTTACGCCACCGCTTCTACCACCTGCATCATCATGACGCCCTAGGTCCCGCTTCCCCGCCTCATTCTCGCAAAAATACGCAATGAAAAACGCGACGCCCGTCACAGAGCGTCGCGTTCTTTTGTCTGGGTCGACCAGCCAAGGCCTCTCTCCCCCTAAGGGGGAGACCAAGCGGGGGGTCCACGCTTCATGCGCGGCCCCGCCGCTCAATTAGATCGCCGCTCAATTAAATCAGTGGCAGGCAGGGCGTGTGCCGGGCAGCAGCACCTTGTCGATCACATGGATCACGCCGTTGCTTGCCTGAATGTTGGCAATCACGACGTTTGCGCTTTCGCCTGTCCCGTCTGCAATCGACACGCCAGAGGCGTCTTTGGTGATGCACAGACGCTGGGACGCCAGCACTGGCTTGAAGTAGTTGGAGCCCGCTGGGATGCCTTCAGCCGTCAGCTTGCGGTCATCGACGTGGTAAAGCAGCACGTCGGTCAGCTGGCCTTTGTTTTCCGGCTTCAGCAGAGTTTCGACGGTGCCTTCCGGCAGGGCCGCAAAGGCGTCATTGACGGGAGCATAGACCGTAAACGGACCTTCGCTGTTCAACGTGTCGACAAGACCGGCAGCGCCGACGGCGGCCACGAGGGTCGAGAAGCGCTCGTCGCCCGAAGCGATCTCGGCGATGGTTGCAGCTTGGGCCGCGCCTGCGGTCAGGGCTGCGACAGCGGCAGCTTGGATCAAGGTTTTCATCATATGTCTCCCAAATTTGTCTCATGCCCCATCGGCATGTGATAAGGGATACGCGGCATCTCACGGCGAGATCACAAATCTCGCGAAGCTGTTACCGAACTGATTTTATGTGAAATGTTTAATCCAATCGCGCCGCAATTCCGTAGCCGCGGACGCGAGATCACAGTGTATTCAATACTCCACGAAGGCCACGTCATCGCCGGTGATCAACTCGGCCACGCCCTCGGGATATTTCAGCCCGCCCGACAATTGTGCGTCCAGCGCCTCTTCTGCGGCGCGCACAGCGTCCAGACGTCCGATCACCGTGTCGATCTGGGCAAATGGCACCACAACCACCCCGTCGCGGTCAGCCACGATCATATCGCCTGTCTCTACCCGCACGCCGCCAAGATCAACTGGCAACCCAACGCTTGCGGGCCCCGAGGTATAGGGCGAGTTCGGCGTCAGCCCGGTGCACCAGCACGGCAAACCCACCTCGACAAGCCCTGCATAATCGCGCATCGGCCCGTCGCTCACAAAGCCCGCGCCGCCGCAATTCTTGATCATCTGCGTCACCCGGTCGCCCGCTGAGGCACAGCCCTGGAACCCGCCGAACCCCGCGACCATCACGTCGCCTTTCTGCAGGTAGTTCAGCGCCGCCAGCGTGCCCATAATGTCGGAAGGCCGGTTATCCGCCGTCAACGCAGGCCCCGCCGCCACACACTCAATGTCGCGCCCAAAGCCCAGCGGCGCTATGGCCCCGGACAGCGCCCCTTTGCCATGCATCGCATCGACAACAAACCCGGTCGGCACATTCTGAAACGCCGCAATCTGCGCCGCTGAGGGCCGCTTCCGCGTCGCATTAATCTTCAGCCGTGGCGGTACTTCGATCATGTCTCGTCCTCCCAAACGCATCGCTTGAAGATGTTTCCAGAAAGAACGGGCATGGTCCAGCGGCGAATAGGTCCTCAGTCGGGAGCTCTATACCTATCGCGCGGGATGACCGCGAGCGGCGTCAACTCAACAAGGAAATCTGGATGTCCCAATCCAGCCACCATCACGGAGGTGGACGCAGGCCCCTTGTCAGACCCGAACATCTCCGCCCTCACTTTCTGAATAGCGGGCAATTGCGCCCGGTCCGTAAAATAGGTGGTCAGGGTCACAATGTCTGCCAAAGTGCCTCCCACCTCGTTCAACAAAGCATCAATATTGTTGAAACAGCACCGGGTCTGAGCCTCGATATCGCCAGGACCAACGATGGCCTCGTTCGCGTCCCAGGCCACCTGCCCGGTAAGATGCACCACCACACCCTCTGGCTGAACAACGCCCATCTGAAACCCGCGCCCCTGCGCCTTCCAGACCTGTTCGCTGTCAAACCCTGCAGGCATCGCCTAACTCTCCAAGCACCACTTCATCACCGCCTTCTGGGCGTGCAGCCGGTTCTCCGCCTCGTCAAAAATGACCGAGTTCGGACCGTCCATCACCTCCGACGTCGCCTCGTCATCGCGATGCGCAGGCAGGCAATGCATGAACAGCGCGTCGGGCTTGGCGCTGTCCATCAGCGCGCGGTTCACCTGATAGCCGCGTAGCTGGTTGTGCCGCCGCTCGCGGGCGCTTTGCGGGTCATGCATCGACACCCACGTGTCCGTCACTACCAAATCGGCGCCGTCCACGGCCTCATGCGGGTCGCGCACGACGGAATACAGCCCATCCAGCGCAGGCTCCGGATCCAATGGCGGCGGCCCCGTGAACACCAGATCAAACTCGAACTGCTTGGCCGCATGCGCGAAGCTGGCAAAGACGTTGTTGCCGTCGCCCGACCACACAACCTTCTTGCCTTTGATCGGGCCGTTATGTTCCTCAAATGTCAGGATATCGGCCATGATCTGGCAGGGATGCGTGCGGTTGGTCAGCCCGTTGATCACAGGCACCGTGGCGTGTTCGGCCATCTCCAGCAGCGTGTCCTCTTCGAACGTCCGCATCATGATCAGGTCAACGTAACGCGACAGCACTTGGGCGGTGTCGGCAATCGTCTCGCCATGCCCCAGCTGCATATCCGCGCCCGACAGAACCATGGTCGTCCCACCCATCTGCCGCACGCCCACATCAAAGCTGACCCGCGTCCGCGTGGAGGGTTTCTCGAAGATCAGCGCCACCACATGGTCCTTCAGCGGGGTGTCCTGATCCAGCGCGCCCCTGGGCTTGCCCGCCCGCGCCTCTTTGATGGTGCGGCCTGTGTCGATGATCTTGCGCAGATCAGCAGGAGAGGTCGTGTGGATATCCAGAAAGTGTTTCACGATGCAGCCTCCGTCGCGCCGGAGGCGCGCTGTTCCAGCGCCGTCGCCGCCCGGTCCAGCCGCGCCACGCCTTCCGCAATCTCGTCATCGCCAATGTTCAACGCAGGTAGAATGCGGATCACATTATCCCCGCCGGGGATCGCGAGAATATGCTCGGCGTAGCCCGCCGCGATCACGTCCAAATTCGGCACTTTGCATTTCACGCCGATCATCAGCCCGGCCCCACGCACAAGCTCAAATATGTCGGGGTGGGAGGCCACAAGCCCTTCCAGTTTCTGCCGCATCAAACCGGCCTTGCGGCTCACCTCCGCCAGAAACGCGTCATCCGCGATATGGTCCATCACCGCTGATCCGACGGAGCATGCCAACGGGTTGCCGCCGTAGGTCGACCCATGCGTGCCGGCCGTCATGCCGCTCGCGGCGTCTTCTGTGGCGAGACAAGCGCCCAGCGGGAACCCGTTCCCGATGCCTTTCGCCACGGCCATGATGTCGGGCGTCACCCCTGCCCATTCATGGGCAAACAGCTTGCCCGTCCGCCCCATACCGCATTGAATTTCATCGCAAATCATCAACGCACCGGTCTGGTCGCACAGGTCGCGCAGGCCCTTCAGGCAGGCGTCGGGCAGCGGAATGATCCCGCCCTCGCCCTGTACCGGCTCCACAACGACAGCGGCAATAGTGTCGTCCATCGCGGCGGTCAAAGCGTCATGATCACCCGTCTCAAGGTTGATAATCCCGGGCAATAATGGACCAAACCCGTCGGTCAGCTTGTCCGAGGCCGCAGCAGAGATCGTGGCCAGCGTCCGCCCGTGAAATGACCCCGTAAAGGTGATAATATTCACCCGCTCCGGCTGGCCCTTCGCGGACCAGTATTTCCGCGCCGTCTTCAACGCGCATTCCATGGCTTCTGCGCCTGAGTTGGTGAAAAAGCACGTATCGGCAAAGGTTTCCGCCACCAGCTTGTCGGCCAGCTCTTGTTGGGCAGGGATGTTGTACAAGTTCGACGTGTGCCAAAGCAACGCCGCCTGATCTTGAACCACTTTGACCAAATCAGGATGCGCGTGGCCCAATCCCGTCACAGCAATGCCGCCGCCGAAATCAAGGTAGCGCGTCCCGTCTCGCTCGATCAGCCAGCTGCCTTCGCCTTTTTCAAAAGTCATCTTGGCGCGGCCATAGGTCGGCATAATGGACGGGATCATGAGCGTGTTCCTTTACGCATAAAACGAAGTCCTGACTGTCAGGATATTCGCGGGTGGTGTCAATTTGTGAAAGAGGGTCGGTGCGGTGTGCACACGTGATCAAAGGCAGACGGTCTTAGCGTCGGCGTCGCAGAAAAGTAATATGTGCGGTTTTGATCATGCGAGGACGTGTAGCCGCAAACCACGCTCCGACGCAAGAGGGCCGCTAATGCCTTGTATCCGCAGCCCCGCGGCTCTAAATTGACTCCAACCAATGCCGCCCCTGAGCCATACCGCGCCGGGCGGCTTCTCGATTCAAATAGAAGGCCGTGCCATGTCCTGGACAGATGACCGCGTCGAAGTGCTCAAGAAAATGTGGGGAGAGGGTAAATCCGCCTCCCAGATCGCCAAGGAACTTGGCGGCGTCACCCGCAATGCGGTGATCGGCAAAGTGCACCGTCTGGGGCTGTCAAACCGCTCTGGCGGCGCGTCCTCGACCAAACCTGCCGCCAAGGAAAAGGCAGCCGCCAAGGCCAAACCCGCCGCCAAGGCCAAACCTGCAGCAGAACCTGACACCAAGCCTGCAGCAAATGCGGCCCCGGCCAACAAGCCGATGATCCGGCCCAAGCTTGTTGTCACCGCAGGCCAACCCCTGCCGCCGCAACCCTCCGCCAACGAGATTAGCCCAGAGGCGCTCGCCTCCGTGCGCGAGATCGAAAAGAAGGCGAAGAAGCTGACGGTAATGCAGCTGACAGAGCGGACCTGCAAATGGCCTGTCGGCGATCCCGCCACCGAAGATTTCTGGTTTTGCGGCCTGCCCGTACAACAGGGCAAACCCTATTGCGAGGCCCATGTCGGCGTGGCCTTCCAGCCTATGTCCGCTCGTCGCGACCGCCGCCGCTAAACCGCGTCACCGCGTCACCGCATCCCCTTCCCATGTCTAGAAATATCCTGAGGGGATGCCCCTGCGGCGGGGAGCAAAGCTCCCCAAGAGCAGAATAAGACCACGCGCGCAGCACATTTGGGTCAATCAAACAGCCGGCGCAGTGCGTTCTTGGCCTGATCCTCGATCTTGTCCTTCACCGCCTCTTCCACTGAGCGCCCGTCGCCCGCCTCAACCCCCAGTTCACGCGCCAGCTTGGCCTCGGCCTCGGCTTTCAACGCGTCCTCCCGGGCGCGGGCTTTGGCCTTCAACGCCTCTTTCTCCTCCGCCAGTTCACGGTCGGCCAGCCATTTCAGGTCCGGTCGGAAACGGATGTCGCTCCACGGCCCGGTGATCTTCACCGGCACGCTAAACCCGCTACTGTCTTCTCGCGCCAGCGCCACCGGGATCAGCCGGTAATCCACCTCCTGGCGTCCCAAATCCAATGTCCCGGCCCCGGTCGCCGTCACCAGCTTGGCGTCAAAGTTCAGGTCATCGTTGCGCAGCACGCCGCCCGCGATCTCGAACCCGGCGGTGATCGCGTCAAACACCGTCTTGGACCCCTCGCCCACATAGGCCGCGTCGAGATTTCGGATCATGCCGGCAATGTCGAGCCCCTCCAGCTCCCCCGCGCCCACCGCCAAGGCGCCCGTGCCCGACAGCGAGCGCATGATCGCGTCCATATTGCCGCCTGAGCCCAGAAATTTCAGCTGCAGGCCCGCGTCCCCGCGCAACCGGTCAAAGCCTGCAAAATCGTTCAGCACCTGTTGCATCGCCACGCCCGACGCCGCCAGATCCCCGCCCACGGACAATCCGCCGCGGTTGTTGATCACGAACTGCCCGGTTACGGTGCCGTCAAACGCCGTCACCTGGTTCAGGGTGAACACCATGCGGGAGCGCTCCAATGCGCCGACCATATCCGTGGGGCCCAGCTGGAGGGACCCCAAATCCACCGCATTCGCCTTGAAGGAGAACTCCCCATTCACCGCCGACAGCCCGCTCACATCCAGCCGCGCCGTCGACCAGCCGCCGCTGTCCACATTGGCCGCGCCGTCCTCTTCTGAGGTGTCCGTGCTCATGGCGGAGAAATCCAGCACGTCGCCCGCCAGCCGCGCCGTTACCTGAGGCACCGCGCCGCTCAAATCCACATCCACGTCGCCCGCCAGCCGGTTCTGGTCCAGCACCAGCGTCGCGTTGCGGAAAAACACCGTGCTGTCCGGCGTCAGCGTCAGGTTACCGTCTGCTTCAATGCGCTGGCCCAGCCCTTCGGGGATACGCGGCGCGCTCAATCCCGCCAATGCAAACAAGCTGCCCGGGTCCCGCAAGGAGGCCTCCAGCCCCCCTTTCGCCTGCGCGGGCTCGATGCCTGCGACCCCGTCAAAGCTGACCTGATTGTCGCCCACGACCAGGGTCGCCGTCAGCCCCTGCACGCCGCCATCCAGAAGCGGTTGCAACCCGTTCACCTCCGCGCTGAGGGAGAAGCTCTGATCCGACAACAGCGCCGACAGGTCCACCTGTGCCGCGCCCGCCAGATCGTCCAGCCGCAATGTCGCGTCAAGCGCGGTCAGCCGGTGCGAGACCCCCGCCACCGCGTCCTCGAACGCGACCAGCCCGCCGGTGATCGTCCCCTTGGGCAAGGAAACGGAGTTGATCCGCGACGGGCCGCCGTCATCTGCGCCGCCCAGATTGGTCAGGAAATCCCAGTTCGCCACCCCGTCCGCGCGGCGGCTGAGCCGGATGACAGGCCCGTCCACCTCAAAGGCCTCGACCACCACATCGCCGCCGATCAGGGCAGAGACGCCCACGCCCACATCTAAGCGCCCCGCCTCCACCATCGGCTCCGCGCCCGCCCAATCGGCGTTGGAAATCGTCACATCCTCAAGGGTCACGCCCAGCCGGGGCCACAACGTCGGCGACACGCCCCCCTTGATGCTGAGCGCCCGCCCGGTGGCTTGCTCAAACTGGCTTTCCGCAACCCGCGCGATGCGTTCCGTGGGAAACAAAAGCAGCGCCGCCAGAGCCACCACGGCCAACACAACCAGCGTGCCCAAAGCCCGAAAAATCCACCGCATGCCACCGCTCCGTTTTTTTCTTTTCAGGCTACGGGCAGGGCAGTGTTTTCTCAAGTCACTCTTTCCGTGCAAGAAGGCCTGTAATGGTTGCCGCACCTACAGCAGTAAATATCCAGCCAGCCATCTGAATAAGCCAACGCAACGAGTACGCCCACCATCCCCACATTCCTCGATCACGGGCGGGTACCCAAGCGAGCTCCTGCCCTAGAGAGTCCAACGGTACGAACAGGTCAAGCGCGTAAAGATAGCGGTTGAAGTTTTCGTAATCTCGAGACGCGTTTGATCCTTCAAATTCAGAATTACTTTTGAGACCTGTCCAGATTTGGAGCGGCGGAATGCAATCCACATCTTTTTGTTGTTGGCGACTATAGTCATGCAAGGGGCAGGCGCGTTCATGTGTGACGGCAGCTTGCCACTCGCTCGAAACCAAAATGACATCGGAATTGGGCGCCATTTGGCCTTTATCATAAGCGGTTCCATACAGAAAAACCGACCCCAGCCAAATGATCAGTATCGAAGCAATCGCACGTCCCGGTTTATGGCCATAGCCAAAGAAAAACCCAAATAGGTAGTCGAGAATTCTTCTGAGCTCCAGTTTGACCAAGAACCAAAGCGGAAGCTTGCGAAAACGCGAGGATAATACATTCGAATTTTGAAGTTCGTTGATAAGGGTACGGCTTTCCGTATAATCTGCCTGCCGCATCAACTTCTCGCGCCTGTACCTAACCCAACTTGCTTGAAGCCTATGCCCTTCTTTGTCTAGATATCTCGCCCATTGTGTGAAGGGTTGTGGGGAAACGCCAAATCTCTTTGTCAGATTGTAATCGACGGCCCTCTCTATCGAGACGATTTCCTTTCTTTCGTCTTTCAAGATCATGTCGTCCATTCGCGTGCCCCATGTGACTTCGCTTTCAATATCGTCATAGGTCAGGCCAGAAATATTAATCTGTCCGATGGCGTTCCAAGTCCATTGGTTGTCCTTTAGAACGCCTGCTGTCGCCAAGCGCAGATCCAACGCGTCGATCTTGATTTCGGATTTCTGGCCCCGGGTCATCCTTGCCCCCTTCTGGGGGTCGAGAACCAGCTTCTGTCTTATTGTCGAGCTGTTCAGATCGACTGCACCCCTTACAGTGATTTCTCCAATCTCGATTTGACCATCGATAGATGCCGAACGAAGACAAAGATTGCCCTCAAACTGAGCCCGTTCGTTCAAACGAACGTCCCCTCGAACCGTAAGGCCATCGGCATCAATTGCTGGTCTTACTTTTCCTCTTATGAATGCTTCCTTGAACTTCCCGCCTGACAGTCTAAATCGACCGCCAATCTTCATACTCCTCAGGCGAATGGGGCCGTGTGCGGCAAACTTCACAAGCGTGTAGGAGGTGCCGCTTTTGTTAGATAACTTCAGGTTGCTGAAAGAAACTTCATCCCTGATCCGTGCGCCCTCTGCTGTAAGCGCCCAAGAACCCGACGAAGGCTTTAGGATAGCGCCCTCCAGCCCCAAACGACCATCGATGCGCGCGTAGTCAAGATCGATTTCCCCAGTTGAGCAGAAGGCGTTCTCCATCAGAACTGGCCCCGATGTTCGCAGTCGATACGCTGTAATTCCGGGACACCATGACCCGTCAATCTCGACACCAAAAATCTCAGCATCGAAAAGATGAAGGTTTTGCTCAAAATGACAGTTGGTTGCTCTCAGCGCAAAATCGGTCTTGCACAAGTTCAGTCCAATCTGCCCAGTAATCCACGCGCCCTTAAGTCGTGGTCCACGCCAGTGCGTGGGGTAATCGTCGTTGCCGCCGAGCATGGCGAACCGAACGAGTTCAGCCCGGATTTTGACACTGTCATGTAGTGCTTGCGGCAGAACTCCAGCGCCAAATTCGGCCCATTCCCCTTTAACACACTGCTCGAGAAAGCGTTCTTCAGCGGTAGATAGTTCAAACTTCTTGCCATCTATGCGAAGTATTTTTGTTACCATCAATGTTTCTACTTACTAATATTTTACCAAAGTTTCAAAAATCTAAGAGAATGTTGATCCGTGAGTCCAGTATTTCCTTCAGACCGAATGAACTTCTAACCAAAACAGCCGCGCCCGACGGCTTCCAAGAAGTTTCCCCAAGGTTAAGAAAAACAGCAAAAGGTAACATTCCCAAACTCTTACCCCATTCCGACGCACGCGTCGCGACGGCCTTCAACCACAAAAAATGCCCCCGCCGTTTCCGGCAGGGGCATTCAAATCTCTTGAGCCTAAACCGAGTTTAGGCTTGCTTGCGACGGCGGCGGCCGGCGATGCCGAAGGCGCCGAGGCCAGCCAGCAGAAGAGGCAGGCCCGCAGGCAGCGGCACGGCGGAGACCTGAAGGTCGTCGATCGCTCCGGAATGATTGCCGAAATCGAAGGTCAACGAAGTGACGTTGAAGAAACGCTCGTCGCCAATCGCGAAGTCGTTGAACGCCCCGTCATCCTCGACACCTGCCGAGAAAGACGCGCCATTGTTGGCGGTCACGGTGATCGACGCATCATCATAGATCGAGAAGCCAGTGAAGTTGATGGCTTGCAGGAAATTGAACGTGATCGTCCCGCCATTGGCGTTGTCATCAGGCAGGTCGCCCGCGCTCAGATCGTTCTCCGAGATGGCCAGCACGCCACCGGCGAAAGACACGTCAGAGCCGCCATCCCGCACGAAGCCGCTTTGCAGGTCAGGGTCGCCATCGGCACCGTTTTCGGTGTCGAAGATCAACGCCTCATGCACCCGGTTCGCATCGCGGTTGAAGTAGTTGCGGTTCGCAAAGACATCCAGCGTTGCCGTGATCGCACCGTCACTTGTTGTGACCCGATCCACCAACGTGTCCTGCAACGCCGCGTCGTTAAAGTCGAACGTCGACGCAAATGCGCCGCCAGCAAGCCCGACCGAAAGCAGTGTGGTTGTGAGTAGAGTTTTCATCCCCATCCCTCGTTAAGTTAGTACAAAACCAGGCCGGAACCCCCGACCCCATACCTCGATTGCATCTCAGAGCCACCCATCGCAAATCACAAAACGGTATGTCCGGACATGACGTGGGGTTAGTCCCGCATCTGGAAACAATCACGCCAATTGCAGCTCTATTGCTTTCAAGGCCTGCAGAGAATACGGGACCAATCCCGCCAGTTCATGGGCCTTCTTTGCCAAATATTCCCCCGCGGTCCTGCAGGTTGGATTGGCGGACCCAGCACCCGCAGCAAGGCGGTCTCTGTACCCCGTGCGCTTGAAGAGCCGGCACTTCCCCTCCGCAGCCCAACGCAGTAAGAGCAGCCATGGCTCAGAACCCTCCCAACCTCCGCCCCGACATTGCCAATGCTCGCGTCCCGCGAGACGCGCCGAAACCCAAGCTCAGCGCGCCCGCCCGCGACGGCCAACCCCGGATCGGCATGGTGTCGCTCGGCTGCCCCAAAGCGCTGGTCGACAGTGAACGCATCCTCACCCGGCTGCGCGCCGAGGGCTACGCGATCTCGCCCGATTACACCGGGGCCGAGGCCGTCATCGTCAACACATGCGGCTTCCTCGACAGCGCCAAGGCGGAATCCCTCGATGCCATCGGCGAGGCGCTCACAGAGAACGGTCGCGTGATCGTCACCGGCTGCCTTGGCGCGGAAGAGGACTACATCCGCGGCACCCACCCCTCCGTCCTGGCCGTCACCGGGCCGCACCAATATGAACAGGTCCTAGACGCGGTCCACCAGGCCGTGCCGCCAGCGCCCGATCCCTTCATCGACCTGCTGCCCGCCACCGGGGTCAGCCTGACGCCACGCCATTACAGCTACCTCAAGATCTCCGAAGGCTGTAACCACAAGTGCAAGTTCTGCATCATCCCCGATATGCGCGGCAAGCTGGCCTCCCGCCCCGCTCATGCGGTGCTGCGTGAGGCCGAAAAGCTGGTTGAAAACGGCGTCAAAGAGCTGCTGGTGATCAGCCAGGACACCTCCGCCTACGGGCTGGACCGGCGCTATGATGTGAACCCGTGGAAGGACGGCGAGGTCCGCTCCCACATCACCGATCTGACCCGAGAGCTGGGCCGCCTTGCGCCTGCCGATCAGCTTTGGGTGCGGCTGCACTACGTCTACCCCTACCCCCATGTGCGCGAGCTGATCCCGCTGATGGCCAATCCTGACAATGCGGTGCTGCCCTATCTCGACATCCCGTTCCAGCACGCCCATCCCGACGTCTTGAAGCGCATGGCCCGCCCCGCGCATGGGGCCAAGACCCTTGATGAGATCGCCGCATGGCGGTCCGACTGCCCTGACATCACGCTACGAAGTACCTTCATCGTCGGCTACCCCGGAGAGACCGAGGCGGAGTTCGAGACCCTCCTCGATTGGCTCGACGAGGCCCAGCTCGACCGGGTCGGCTGTTTTCAGTATGAAAACGTCGCGGGAGCAAGGTCCAACGCCTTGCCCGACCACGTTGCCCCGGAGGTGAAACAAGACCGCTGGGACCGCTTCATGGAGAAAGCGCAGGCCATATCCGAGGCCAAGCTAGCCGCAAAAGTGGGCCGTGTGTGCCAGGTGATCGTGGACGAGGTCGACGAAGATGCTGCCACCTGCCGCACCATCTCAGACGCGCCAGAGATCGATGGGAACCTGTTTATTGACGAAGGCTTCGAGGCGTTGAAGCCGGGGGACTTGGTGACGGTGAAAGTGGATGAGGCGGGGGAGTATGATCTGTGGGGGCGATTGGCGTCTCGGAATTGATCCGGGGGATCAATTCAGCCAATCGCGGGCGGAGCCCCGGCGTTGCCCCACTCCTCATAACCCAACAATCTTTCGACAACGCTTAATGGCAGCCAAGCACACTCCACAGGATTTCTGTTCGGGACAGCAGTCAAAACGCCAGCCCGCCGGGACGCCCCCTCTCGGCAATTGCTAAGGGCAATCGCCTGTCGGTCAATGCAGGTGTTGGCCCGGCGCCTTCAGCTTGATTCCGGGCCGGGTGGTGCGCTGACGAAAAGACTGCTTTGAGCCCATTGACCGATGCTGAACCTTGCACGAATAGCGGCTTCGCACGTACCGTCGACTCATGCCAGCACAGAGAACGATCACAATTCTATTTCCGACAAACAGCGACGGGACACTTACTCATCAGGTACGTAATTTTGGTGAAGACCTGTGGCGGGAAATTGAACGGACAGACCTAGGCGATGTTGGCGGGATAGAAACCGTCGACATAGCAACCGACAAACTGGAGGTTCGAGTACATCACACCCGTAAAATCAGTACGGTCAGAAAGCTGGTAGACAAACTACTGAAGGCGCATTTCTTGGATTATCGATCCGAAGTTTCTTACAGCTAGCGTGAACTTAGAAATCAGGCTTCGCAAGTTGCGATTTTGCTAGATTTTTCTGGAAGCGGACATTGAGAGGAAGAAAACCAACTGCTGCAAAGTCCGCATAGCAGACCTTTGCAATCGATTTGGAAATTCGGGCATGTCGTACTGCCCATCTTCCTATTAAGCAAAGGGAATCCGGTTGCTAAGTCTCCTCAAGAGGCGACCCAACCAACTACACAGAAATAGTGTACCGCACAATGCAGTTGCTCAATCTTGGATGCCAGTGAACTCCATTGCAGCAGTTCTCACGGCCTTTTCACCGACATAACCCATGGTAGCCTCGACCTCCTCGGGATCGGGAGAAAACCAAGTTACAACGTCGAACAATGCTTCTGCTCTTTGCAGCTCAGAGGCAGAAGTTTCTGTTTTGCTCAACTCGAAGTTAAAGAAATATTCGTAGCGGCCACAGAATTCTTTAGTGGAAGCCGCCCCTTTCAAATACTGGATCGTGAGTTCCAATAGTTCGTCGAAATTGTTCATTTGCCACCTCAATTTGATCAAGAGAATGCGTATTGAAACCTCAGTGTTACCTGATCGGATAACGACTACACCAATCGTTATCGCCTGGAGCGAATACCAGTGTTCAACTTGCTCTTCATGCATCACGGACGGCAGCTTTGTCCCGCATAGCAGCCGAGCCAGCGTCTGTCCGTGGAGTGGCGCTCCAACACGCATTCGGCAGCACTTTATGGCAGCCAAACACATCTTCCGAATATGCGAGGCACATCGGCATCAATAGCGCCAGTCCGCCGGGACGGAAGGACGCTGGCTCGGCGCCTTCGGCTTGATTCCGAGCCCATCAGCACGTCGAACGAACGATGCCGGGACGGTCCCTCTCGGCGATTGCGAAGGGCAATCGCCTGCCGGTCAATGCAGACGCTGGCGCGGTGCCTTCGGCTTGGGTCCGAGCCGATCAGCGCATCGAACACCCCTCCCCTGTCATCCCCGCGAAAGCGGGGACCCCGATGTAAGGAAGCACCAAGCCCAGCGAGGGCCCCGTTTGCGCGGGGATGACTGCAATAAATATCACTCTTCCTCGGCACCGTCCTCTTGATCCCCCTCGACGGCGTCTTCCAAACCGCCCTCATCCTCCACCGCAAGCACACGCTCGGCCACGCTACGCACAGCCTCTTTCACCCCGCTCACACCAGCCTGCCGGATCACCCCCTGGCGGGTCATTTCTCCCATGATCTGGGTCGCGGTGCTGGTGGGCACTTTCAGCACGCGGGCGATGCCTGCGGCGGTCACTTGCGGGTTGTAGCGCGCCAGATGCGACGCCAGCGCCATATGCCCGGCGGAGGGCGCGGGGGCTGACATGGCGGCGGCGGGGATGGGCAACAAAGGCGCGCTCAGGGCCGCGCCGGTGAGGGAGAGGAAGGCTCTGCGTTTCATGGATCACACCTAAGCATGATGCGGCGCATTTCTACGGGGAAACCCCGAGGAAATGCACCAAGGCGTCGCAAAACGGGCGGGGATCGCATAGGCTCCGCTAGAACCAGTCATTAACCATGAAAAAGGACGCCAGCCCCATGCCAGCACCGAAAATCGCGCAGAAAGCCCCCTATCCGGTCGAAGTGGAGGCCGGGAAGTCGTATTTCTGGTGCTCCTGCGGGCAATCGG
Organism: uncultured Litoreibacter sp.; assembly: GCA_947494645.1. Taxonomy (GTDB): domain Bacteria; phylum Pseudomonadota; class Alphaproteobacteria; order Rhodobacterales; family Rhodobacteraceae; genus Litoreibacter. Next base: position 118,456 of record CANLVO010000001.1, on the reverse strand, counting down.
CCAATCAGCCGTTCTGTGACGGGTCACACAAAGGATCAGACTTCGTCCCGGTGAAGTTTGAAGCCACCGAAAGCAAGCGCGTGTTCTTTTGTGGGTGCAAACACTCAGACGCACCCGTGACCTGCGATGGGTCACATAACGCGCTCTGACGCACGTTAACCAATTTCCTGAGGGACCCCTGTCACGACGGAATGTGTACGCGATGTGTACGGCTTGTGTACGCGGGTTTTGGGAGGATCAGCGGCGTTAACCTTTGAGGCTAGCGCTGGATCAGGCGACTTGCGAGACCGGCGTGCTTTGCGGGATACGGCTCAGCAGGCCTTCGCACTCGACGACCTGCGCTGTCTCGAATTCGAGGCAGAAATAAGTCACCGACTTGCAATGCAAGTCGCGCTCTGCGCGATCCTGCTCGATCAGCTGCGCGCCTGTGACATAGGTGCCGGCGGCGTTCAGATCGGGCTCGTTGATCCAATCGTCCACCAGCAATTTTGTCTTTGGAGACAAGCGGATATCCTGCATCGGTGCGCCGGGGCGGAGCGCGTCTTTGCGGAGGATCACGGGGCGTCTGGCAAAGGTCTTGCCGCCAAACCGTACCGTGTGGCGTCCGGCGCTGAGCAGGGGCTGGAACCCGTTCTCAAGCGTCCACACCAAGTCGCCTTTGGCCAACCGCTCAACGGGCAACCGGCCCGCCCGCGTGATCAGCCGCGTGCCTGCTACGATGCATAGTCGTTCATCCAGAGCGACCCCCGCATCCCCACTACAAGGCACATGCGTCGCCTTCACCGCCCAACGATGCCCAACCGGCACCGTCAAACGCGGATGGAAACTGAAATTGACCTGCGCCGGGGCGTTTTTGGAGGGATCAGAAGAGATGGCGGTCATGTGTGTCATCAGGCTACTTTTCGTTCTGCAGGCCTCAGAGGTAGCTGGAAGCGTTCGGCCCGCGGTGACGCTATGACCTCAACCTAGGGGAGGCGCGCGGGCCGCGAAATTAAGGGAACGCTTACCTATTTGTCGCCATTGTTATGCCTCATTCAACAGTCCGTTCCGCAACCCGAGGATTGCGGCCAAAGCGTTGACAGTAAATCAGAACTTTAATCAGCCAAAGAGAATCGCGAGCCAGGCCAGACCGCCACCCAACGCCGTGACGGCAACCGCCGCACTTCCCGCGTCTTTTGCGGCTTTGGCCAGCGGGTGAATGTCTTCGCTGATGTAGTCAATTGTGCGTTCAATGGCGGAGTTGATCAGCTCCATCGCCAAAAGCAGCATCCCAATCGCCAGGATCAAAGCCTGCTCTCCACCGGAGAGATCAAGCACGAAGGTCATAGCGGCAGAGATGATATTGGCTAAAACCCAGCTTCGAAAGCTGGGTTCCTCATGCCATGTCGCAGAGAAGCCCTGCCAAGACCATCTGCAGCGGTTGACCAACCGCTGCCATTCGTAACGTATCCATTTGATCATGTTAGAGCTGCGAATTTACGCGACGCACTGTGTCGATCCGCGCCGCGTTGGGCGGATGCGTACCCAAGAACCGATCGCCCGGGTCAGGAATGCGCGTGAAGAACTGCGCCCCGCGCACCGGGTTATAGCCCGCGCGTTTTGTGATGACCGTGCCCAAAGCGTCGGCCTCCAGCTCGTTCTGCTTTGAATAGGCACGCGCGCCGACTGTACCACCCAGCTGTTGGCCGGCGTTGACGTCAAGACCAAGACCAGCGGCCACCAGACCACCGAGGATCGCGCCTCCAACAGCGGATTCGCGTTGTTTCTGCAGGTGCCGTTCGATGTGGTGCGCAGCCTCATGACCCAGCACGAAAGCCAGCTCGTCGCGGTTGCGAGCGTCTTGGATCAGAGCAAGGGTGAAGCCAATGATCGGGCGACCAGAGCTGTCGAGTGTCTGATACGCGTTGGGCGGCAAGCGCGGGTTGCTTTCGACCACAATCTTAAAGTCGCAGTTCAAATCTGGCGCGCGGCGTTGGCATTCGCGTTCGGCCACAGGTTCGACCTGCGCCACAACACTGCGGAAATTCGCTTGCGCCTGCCCGCGCGACAATTTTGGCGCCGATGCAGGTTGCGCTGCCGGAGCGGCTTCGCTGGGGCTGCTGGTTTGCGTTGGAACCGGCTCACATGCGGCCAGTGACAGCGCTGCGACAAGGAGAATGGCTTTATTCATGTGCGACCTCAATTCGTGTTATCCACAGATAGCGCTCCCAATGGCTGACGCCAAGCCCCGCCAATGCCAGACCGGCGGATTTGCACTTCCGTCCAATCGCTGGTTTCATCCCCGACAATAGGAACTCCAAGGGGGCGCAGGCATGTTCACCATCGAGCACGAGTTCGATTCAACGCTCATCACATTGGTTGATGAAGGCGGGCCCCATCTGGTCGAGGATGTCTCAATCAACACATTCGAGGATTGTGTGACCATTGAGCAGCATGACCCAGTGACCGACAGGTTGCAGCGGGTGACATTGTCCATTCGGCAAACCCGCGACCTTGCCGCAGCGCTAGACCTGCCGGAGGGCAGCTATCGCCTGACGACCAGACCGGACGCAGAGGGCACCACATGAAGACCAGCTTTTTCATGGATGAACGGTGCTTTTGGCATACGGGGTTTGGCAGTTATGCGCTGACCATGCCGGTGGGCGGGCTTGTCCAACCGATGTCGGGCGGAGGTTTCCCGGAAAGCCCTGACAGCAAACGACGCTTGAAGAACCTTATGGATGTGTCGGGCCTGACCAAAGAGCTGACGGAGCTGAGCGCGCCGGAAGCCACATGGGACGACCTCTTGCGGGTGCATCCGGAGGCCTATCTGACGAAGTTCAAGGCGATGTCAGCGGATAGTGGCGGCGAGCTGGGACTCCGCACGCCTTTTGCGCCGGGCGGGTTTGAGATCGCCAGCCTGTCCGCCGGATTGGTCAAAGGTGCGCTGTATGAGGTGCTGAAAGGACGATGCGACAACTCGTATGCGTTGAGCCGTCCGCCGGGACATCACTGTTTGCCGGACCATCCGAACGGGTTTTGCCTGCTGGCCAATATCGCCATCGCTGCCGAGGCCGCGTTGGCCGAAGGTCTTGTTGGTCGCGTTGCGGTGCTGGATTGGGACGTGCATCACGGCAACGGCACGGAAGCGGTGTTTTATGACCGCGACGACGTGCTGACCATTTCGCTGCATCAGGAGCGGAATTACCCGATGGATACGGGCGATGCAGAGGATCGCGGGGTCGGCGCAGGCGAAGGGTACAACATGAATATCCCGCTGCCGCCGGGCGGCGGGCACGCGCTTTATCTTGATGCCATTGAGCGTCTGGTCCTGCCTGCGCTTCACAACTTCCAACCGGACGTGATCATTGTCGCCTGCGGCTTTGACGCGGCCGCCGTTGACCCCTTGTCGCGGATGCTCGCAACCGCGCAAACCTTCCGCGACATGACCGAGATGGTGATGGATGCAGCGGATACGCTGTGCGACGGGCGGCTGGTGATGGCGCATGAGGGCGGCTATTCGGAAGCCTACGTCCCGTTTTGCGGCCATGCGGTGCTGCAGCAGATGTCAGGCAGCATGATCACGGCCGAAGACCCGCTTGGGGAGACCTTTGCGGCACGCCAACCTTCGGAAAGGCTGCAACGGATGCATGCCAGCTTCATTGACGACCTGGAGACCCTATTCTTCTGACTTCGACATGCGCTCGACCGGGCCGCCTTGTGCCTCCCACGTCGAAAAACCCTCCCGCAAATGGGAGGCGTTGAACCCCATATCCTGCAGCGTGGCGACCGTCAGCGCTGACCGCCAGCCCGAGGCACAGTGGAACAAGAAGGTTTTGTCCTGCGCGAAAATATCTTTGAAATATGGGCTATCGGGGTCGACCCAGAACTCCGCCATGCCGCGAGGGCAATGGAAACTGCCGGGGATAAAGCCGCCGCGCTCGCGTTCGCGTACATCGCGGATGTCAACAATTACAACGTCAGGGTCATCCACCATCTTGATGGCGTCCGCGGTTTCAATCTCTTCGATCCGCGCCCGCGCCTTGGACACCATCTCCGCCGCCGATAGTTTCAGTTTTGCCATGCCTCGTCCCCCTCTCGTTCGCCTCAGACTTACACAAGATAAACGGCCAAGGGAAAGGCAGCTTGGCTTGCGAGGCATTGCAACCGGTTGCAAAAGTTACTCCGCAGTGCAGCATTCACGTTGACTCTGCTGTATCTGTGGTCACAATGCCCCGCAATTCATCAGACATTCGGGGAACGCTTGGTCATATGAAAAAAGTCTACACCTCCGCCGCCGAGGCCCTTGACGGCCTGTTGCATGACGGCATGTTCATTGCCGCCGGCGGCTTTGGCCTCTGTGGTATCCCGGAGCTTCTGCTCGACGCGATCAAGGAGGCAGGCACAAAGGATTTGACCTTCGCCTCCAACAATGCGGGCGTCGATGATTTCGGCATCGGCATTCTGCTGCAGACCAAGCAAGTGAAGAAGATGATCTCCTCTTATGTGGGGGAAAACGCGGAGTTTATGCGCCAGTATCTGTCTGGCGAGCTGGAGTTGGAGTTCAACCCGCAAGGCACGCTGGCCGAGCGCATGCGCGCTGGCGGCTGCGGCATCCCGGGCTTCTACACCAAGACCGGCGTTGGCACGGTGATTGCCGAGGGCAAAGAGCATAAAGACTTCAACGGCGAGACCTACATCATGGAGGAAGGCATCTTTGCCGACCTTTCCATCGTGAAGGCATGGAAAGCGGATGAGACTGGCAATCTGGTCTTCCGCAAGACCGCCCGCAATTTCAACCCACCCGCTGCCATGTGCGGCAAGACCTGCGTGGTCGAAGTGGAGGAGATTGTACCAACAGGCTCGCTGGACCCTGACCTGATCCACCTGCCCGGCATCTATGTGCACCGCATCATTCAGGGCGAGCACGAGAAACGTATCGAACAACGCACGACGAGGGCAGCATAATGTGGGACCGCAATCAAATGGCCGCGCGCGCAGCCCAAGAGCTGCAAGATGGCTGGTATGTGAACCTCGGCATCGGCATTCCGACACTGGTGTCGAACTACATCCCCGAAGGCATCGAGGTGACGTTGCAATCGGAGAACGGGATGCTGGGCATGGGGCCCTTCCCAACCGAAAACGAGATTGACGCCGACCTGATCAACGCGGGCAAGCAGACCATCACGGAGCTGCCGCAGACCGCCTATTTCGACAGCGCGACCTCGTTCGGAATGATCCGTGGCGGCAAGATCGCCATGGCCATTCTGGGTGCAATGGAAGTGGCCGAAAACGGCGATCTGGCCAACTGGATGATCCCGGGCAAGCTGGTCAAAGGTATGGGCGGCGCAATGGATTTGGTCGCGGGCGTGGGCCGCGTGGTAGTGGTGATGGACCACACCAACAAGCATGGCGACAGCAAGGTGTTGAAAGAATGTACCCTGCCGTTGACCGGTCAGAAGGTGGTGGATCGGATTATCACTAATCTGGGCGTGCTGGACGTGGTCGAAGGCGGCTTGAAAATCGTTGAGACCGCCGACGGCGGAACCGAAGACGAGCTGCGCGCGGCGACGGACGCGAAGATTGTCTGACGTCACCAAAACCCTGGATGGCGGCCACGGCCGCTACTCCATCTCCACCGATCACGGGGAGGCGGTGATGACGTTTTCGATCACCTCCCCGACCCTCGTGATAGTCGACCACACCGAAGTCCCCGTAAAAGACGAAGGCAAAGGTCATGCCGGGGTGCTGGCTCGGTTCCTGGTCGAGGACGCGCGCGCGTCAGGCTTCAAAGCCGTCCCGCTTTGCCCTTTCTTGAACATGTGGCGACGCAAGCATCCCGAAGCTGCGGATATTTTCCAGACCTGACGTGCCTGCTTTGGCCCTAAGGCCGTCCTACCACCGCCACATTCTTGCGTCAGGCTCTGCCGTGCGACGCAGCTGACAAGTGGTCATTTTATGGTTCGAACGATTATCAAGAGCATTCTGGCAACTGTCAGTGTGATGCTCATGCTATTGGCCGTTGTCTATACCGCACAGTCACGCGATGCCCGGGCGCACACCCCAAGACAAATCGGCGAGACGCGTTCAGAGCAGCCTTTTCTGATTGAGTACGCCGAGACCCGCAAAGAGCTATTGATGAGCTTTGTGCGCGAACGGTTTCCGGATCTGGGCCTGCCTGAACCAGAAGCGGAACCTGAGAACAAGTTGAGCCTTAAAGCGCTGCATACCCGCGCCATGACCGACCGTGCGCGTCAAGCGGCACGCGAACGGGCCAATCGCTAGAGGGCGATGACCAGACATAGGATCGATGCCACGATCAGCAGGACGCCGATAATTTCGCGGGCCGAGGAGCGCTCCTTGAAGATGAAATAGGATCCGGCGAAGGTGAATAGCAGCTCCACCTGCCCAAGCGCTTTCACGTAGGCCGCGTTTTGCAGCGTGAAGGCAATGAACCAGCAGAGCGACCCCGAAAGGGAGGTCAACCCGGTCCAGACCGAGACGCGCCAAGTGGCCGCCACGCGGGCGATCTCAACCCGGTCGCGCCAAGCCAAGTAAACGGTCATGACCAGCACCTGCCACGCAATGGCCACCGCCAGTGTGACCACCGCCCGCAAAAATGGATCGTCAGATAGGACCTGCAGGGTTGCGCCACGGTAGCCAACGGCAGAGATCCCGAAGAGCAGTCCGGCGCTCAGGCCGTAGCCCGAGGCCTTGTTGAATAGCCGCTGAGACCAAGGCAGCGCGACCGCAGTTTTCGGTGGGTCTGACAGAAGCATCACCCCGAAGAAGCCAATGACAATCGCAGCGACCCCGCCCCATGTGACGACCTCGCCCAAGATGATCAGGCCGATAATTGCAGTCAGGATGACCTCGGACTTTTTCAGCGCGATACCGACGGTGAAGTTGCGCTCTGCAAATAGAGCGACCACGCAGGCGGTCGCCATGATCTGCGCCACCCCGCCGGTTAGGATATAGGGCCAGAAGCTGGAATTAATCTGTGGGAAGGTCGCGCTGGAATTTGCGACATAGATCAGCATGCCCGGTACAACGAAAGGCAGCGAGAACAGGAACCGCGAATAGGTGGCCCCTGCTGTGGTCAGCGAGGTGGTCTTGAGGTGGCGCTGCAGCATGAAGCGCAGGTTTTGAAAGAAGGCCGCGCAAAGCGTGACGGGGATCCAGAGGCTCATCACACCTGTGGGTCTGGGTTGACCGTATGGCCATCGACCGCGATCACCTGCCCCGACACCATCCGCGCTTGCGTCGAGGCTAGGAAGACCGCCATGTCTGCGATGTCCTCTGCCCGCACCAGCGACCCAAGCGAGGTGCCCTTGGCGTAACCCTCATAAATCTGGTCATAGCTCATGTTTTTGGCCGCCGCCTCGCGCTCCATCACACCTTGCATGCGCGGACCTTCAACAGCGCCTGGACAGATCACGTTTGCACGGATGCCGAAGGGGCCGAGTTCCATCGCCAGCGTCTTCATCAACCCGATGAGACCCCATTTGGCAGCGGAGTAAGGCGCCCGGTTTGGAAAACCGTGCTGACCCGCGGTGGAAGACGTCACAATGATGTTGCCCGACTTGGCACGCTTCATCATTGGGGCCGCGTATTTCGCAGCGAGGAAAGCCCCCTCCAAATTGACCTGCACACAGCGCTGCCAATCCGCCAGCGCTACGTCTTCGATCAAAGCGGTGGGCCCGGCGATGCCTGCATTGGCGCAAAGCACATCAAACCCGCCCCAAGTGGTTTCGATGGCGTCAAACAGCTCGGCCATCGCGGCCTCATCACTGGCATCGACATTGCGCGTTTGCCAATCGGAAGGCGCTGCGTCCAGCGCGGCTTGATCGACATCAGTTACCCAGACCTGAGCCCCGGTGGCCGCGAAGGCCTGCCCCATCGCAAGGCCAATGCCAGAGGCCCCGGCGGTGATCAGAACCCGGCTCATCTTTTGCCGACCGCAGCGCCCGCACCGTCAGGTGTGCCAAGTTTGGCATGGGCCTTGGCAATGTCCGCAAGTGTCTCCGCAATGTGAGGTGCCGGTACAGAGGCCTTGCGGGTCTCAAGCGAGACATGGATCAGCATGTGTTCTGCAGTGGCCAGAAGCCGCTCACCCTCATGCATGTGATGGAAAAGCTGCATCTTCTTGCCATCGCCCAGCAACACCTGCGTGGTCACAGTGATCTTGGCCCCGGCATGAACCTCGTCGATATGGCGGATATGGGTTTCAGCGGTAAAGTAACTGCCGCCAGAGGCGATGTAATCTGCGTCACAACCGATGATTTCCATAAAACGGTCGGTGGCATCGCCAAAGGCCTGCAGGTAGCGCGCCTCATTCATATGGCCGTTATAGTCCGTCCAATCGAGCGGCACGGCGCGGGCCACAGTCAGGATGGGCTGGGCGATGTTTGACGGGACCTCGGGCGCGGGCTCGGCTGCGTTCAGCAAGGCCCCTGCCCCGAAATCCTGCGCCTTCAGCGCCCGCATCATCGCGACCAGATTGTTGTCGCGGATACGCTCCAGATCGCGGATCGAGTGCATGCCGGATTGTGCGTCGGATTGATCGGCGATTTTCTGGACCAGATCATCGGTCAGCTCGGGCACATCCATCAGCTTGGTCCAAGGCCATGCCAGACACGGTCCAAACTGCTCAATGAAATGCGCCATGCCTGCCTCGCCACCTGCGATGCGGTAGATTTCAAACAGGCCCATTTGACCCCAGCGCAGGCCGAAACCGTAGCGGATCGCGTTGTCGATTTCCTCCGTCGTGGCGACACCGTCCTTGATCAGCCAAAGCGCCTCGCGCCAGACGGCTTCAAGGAAACGGTCGGCGATATGGGCGTCGATCTCTTTGCGGACATGGAGGGGGAACATGCCGATCCCGGTCAGGATGTCCTTGGCTTTTTGCACAATCGCGTCCGGGTTCTTGGCAGACGGCACCAGTTCCGCCAGCGGCAGTAGATAAACTGGGTTGAACGGATGGACGACAATGATTTGTTCGGGGCGGCTGGCGCAGTTTTGTAGCTCGGAGGGTTTGAACCCAGAGGTCGAGGAGCCGATTACTGCGTCCTGGTCGCAGGCGGACTGAATGGCCTGATAGACTTTGTGTTTCAGCTCAAGCCGCTCGGGCACGCTTTCCTGTATCCACTCCGCGCCTCTGACTGCGTCAGAGAGTGTGTTGTGAAAGCTCAGGGCTCCCTCTTGTGGCATCGCGCGGTCACTGAGACCCGGCAAGGACCGCCGCGCGTTGGCCAGCACTTCGTCGATTTTGCGTTTGGCTTCGGGGTCGGGGTCAAACACCCGCACGTCCCAGCCCATCAGCAAGAACCGCGCGGCCCAGCCGCCGCCAATAACCCCGCCGCCAACAATTGTCGCGACCCGGCTCATTGCGGCGTCATCTGAAGTTGGGAGAGGTCATAGCCGTTGAAGTCCAACACCTCGCGGGCGGCTTGCAACCTGTCGGCCCGTAAGGTGGGAGTGCGGTTCAGGATCCACCCTGCCCGACCGGATGGGACACCAACAACGGCGGTTTGGTAATCTTCGTCCACCCAGAGCACCCAATAGGGTGCTTTGACAAACGGCACGCCCTGAAACGACACCTCCAACCGGCCAGGCCCAGTAATGGTCGCGCTACCCTCTATCTGCTTTTCAACGCCGTCCACCAAACAGCGGTTGAGCACCTGCAACTCGCCCGTATCGCGCAAGGCGTAGGTGGCGGTGGTGTTGGTGCAACCTTTCTGAAAGCTGACCGGGAAGCGGGCGATCTCGTACCAGGTGCCTGCATAGCGCTCTGGCGAGAACAGCGCCTTGGAGGTGATGGGCACAGATGTATCGCGGTAACTGGGCGCAATGGCGTCGACCGGGTTACAGGCCGCAAGGGCGAGCAGCATCAGGGGGATCAAACGCCTCATTTGGGGGCCTGCTTCTTCAATCCCAGCTTGGCGCGGACCGCCTCGGGGCCGATGATCTTTGCGCCCAAGCGCTCAGTGATCTCGACGGCCCGACCCACCAGCGCCTCGTTGGTCGCCAGCACGCCCTTATCGAGCATCAGATTGTCTTCCAACCCAACGCGCACATTGCCCCCCGCCAAGACGCTCGCCGCGACATAGGGCATCTGGTGACGACCCAGCCCGAAGGCTGAGAAGGTCCAGTCATCCGGCACGTTATTGACCATCGCCATAAAGGTGTTGAGATCATCCGGTGCGCCCCATGGCACCCCCATGCAAAGCTGCACCAAAGCGGGGCTGTCGAGCACGCCGTCTTTCACCAGTTGCTTGGCATACCAAAGATGACCGGTATCAAAGGCCTCGATCTCTGGCTTCACGCCAAGCTTGGTCATCATCGCGCCCATTGCCGTCAGCATGCCGGGCGTATTGGTCATGACGTAGTCAGCTTCTGCGAAATTCATTGTGCCGCAATCGAGCGTGCAAATCTCGGGAAGACATTCTGCGATATGGGCCACGCGTTCTGTCGCGCCGACCATGTTGGTCCCTTCGGCCACCGGGAACGGGGCCTCGACGCCGCCGAACACAATGTCTCCGCCCATTCCGGCGGTCAGGTTCAAGACCACATCTGTCTCTGCGTCGCGGATACGGTCTGTCACTTCGCGGTAGAGCGCCAGATCACGCGAGGGTGTGCCGCTCTCAGGATCGCGCACGTGGCAATGGACCACTGCCGCCCCGGCTTTGGCCGCAGCAATCGCACTGTCCGCAATTTGTTTGGGCGAGCGCGGCACATGCGGGGAGCGATCTTGCGTGGACCCTGACCCGGTCACGGCACAGGTGATAAACACCTCGCGGTTCATCTCAAGTGGCATGGCTCTCCTCCCGTTTTCCGGAGGTGACGCTTTTTGCTGCACGCAGGCAAGAGTATTTTTGTCAAAACTCTCCCGATTCAGTAGGGCATCGGATTGGCGCGGTGCGCTGCGTCGATATCGGCCAGTACCTCGTCGCCCAGCACGAGGTCCTTGCCATCAATCACAACCTGCAGCTGTTCCATCGTCGTGGCACCAAAGATGGGCGACACCGGGAACGGCCGCTGGCAACAAAAGGCCAATGCCATGTGCACCGGGTGCAGCCCGTGTTTTTGAGCGATCTCGACATAGGCCTGCGCCGCATCGAGGACCCGAGGGGTCGTGCGTCCGCCCATTTTTTCATTGATGGACTTGCGCGACCCTTCCGGTACGGCTCCGCCGTAGTATTTGCCCGTCAGGAACCCAGCGGCCAGCGGCGAGAAGGCCAGCAGTGTGACCTGCTCGTTATGTCCCAGCTCCGCCATGTCGGTATCGTAGAGGCGGCAGAGCAGCGAGTATTCGTTCTGTACCGCCTCGACGCGTGGCCCACCCATCCGATCCGCCACGGACAACCATTGCGCTGTGCCCCATGCGCTTTCGTTGGACAAACCGAAATGGCGGATACGCCCGGCATCGACCTCGCGCTGCAGCGCGCCGAGGACGTCTTCCATATGTGCAATGGTATCGGCCTTGTCCTGACCCGACGGGTCGTATGTCCAGTTCTGACGGAACATGTAGCTGCCCCGATTGGGCCAGTGCAGTTGATAGAGGTCGATATATTCGGTTTGCATCCGCTTCAGCGACCCCTCGACCGCCTCTGCGATGCCTTTGCCCGAAATGGGAGCCCCGCCCCGACGCACACCGCCTGAACCCGCGATTTTGGTGGCGATCACCACCTCATCGCGCCGACCGGATTTAGCGAGCCACGTGCCGATAATGCTCTCGGTCTTGCCCGAACCCTCGGCGGTCATCGGATTGACCGGGTAGGCCTCTGCCGTGTCGATAAAATTGATCCCGGCATCAAGGCTCGCATCAATCTGCGCATGGGCATCCGGCTCAGCGGTTTGTGTGCCCCAGGTCATCGAGCCGAGGCAAAGTTGCGATACTGTCAGATCAGTCGCGCCAAGCGGAATAGTTTTCATGGAGGAGCCCTTTCAATCGGTCGGGAAATGCCGGAACCACCAAGCTAACGAGATCAGCGCCGGGAGCAAGCGCACACAGACAGGTGAGACCGCGTGAACGCATTTTATCTCAGGGTTGCGTGTTTTCAGGCTACCGTCACCCTAACACACCGGAGCCATCCCAATGATCAAATCCCTTCTAACGGCCCTAGCCCTGATGCTGCCGCTGACCGCTCTCGCCGCGCCAGTGGCGTACGCGCTTGAGGCCACGAAATCGCAGGTCGGGTTCGTTTTCACCCTCAACAACACCCCGGCGAAAGGCAGCATGCCGATCAAGGCGTCGAACATCCTGATTGATCTGGACGCGCTGCAACGCTCGTCTGTCGACGTCACCGTTGATGTCCGCAGGGCCCGCACCGGGCTGTTCTTCGCCACCGAAGCCCTGAAAGGTGCTAGCGTGTTGAATGCGAAGCAATTTGGCACGATCCGCTTTGTGTCCACGGGCATCAGGCTCAGCGCGTCCGGGCAATTGTCCGGCGGTGCCAAGATTGACGGCAACCTGACCATTCGTGGAGTGACCAAACCCGTGACGCTCGACGCCAACCTGTTTCGCCAGCGCGGCACTGAGGCTGGCGACCTGTCGCGGTTGAGCTTTCGGATCACCGGAACTGTCAGTCGAAGCGCCTTTGGGGCGACCGGATTCAGCGATCTGGTGGATGACACGATCAAGCTTGATATCGTGGCCCGCGTCAGCAGCTAGAAACGACGCCGCCCGGTCGAAAAACCGCTAGCGGACGGATCGGCGCCGTGGTCTAGCTTCGCCCATGCGCATGATGATCTCTTTCGCCGCCCTGTTTTTGTCTGTGATTTTGTTGCAGCTCAGCTCGGGCGGCGTCGGGCCGTTGGATGCACTGTCGGGCCTGTCGCTTGATTTCTCTCGCCAGCAAGTTGGCCTATTGGGCTCGGCCCATTTCTTCGGCTTCTTTATCGGGTGTTGGTGGGCGCCGCGACTGATGGGTTCGATTGGCCACTCGCGCGCTTTCGCAGCCTTTACCGCATCCGGAGCGATTGGGCTTTTGGCGCATATGCTCTGGATTGATCCCTATGCCTGGGCCGCGATGCGGGTCATGTCGGGCCTGTGCGTCGCGGGGTGCTACACCGTGGTGGAGGCTTGGTTGAATGCCAAGGTCACCAACGAGACCCGCGGCCGCGCGATGGGCACCTACCGTATGGCCGATATGGGTGCCTCGCTGGTCGCGCAGTTGATGATCGGGGTTTTGGAGCCTGCAAGCTACGTCTCCTACAACCTGCTGGCGCTCTTGTGCTGCGCATCGCTTTTGCCGCTGACACTGACCAAGGCCAGCCAGCCTGAAACGCCTGAGGCCCCGCGCCTGCGACCTAAGATGGCGTGGGTGAAATCTCCGCTGGCTGTCGCCGGTGTGATGGTCGCCGGTCTGACCTCCGCCGCGTTTCGCATGGTCGGGCCGCTCTACGGCCAAGAGGTCGGGCTCAGGGCAGAGCAAATCGGCTACTTTCTTGCGGCCTTCGTGCTGGGCGGCGCATTTGCGCAGTATCCCGCAGGCTGGCTCGCGGATAAATACGACCGCCGCTGGGTTCTGATCTGGCTGTCAGCAGCCTCGATACTGGCTTGCGGGGCAACGATTGGTCTGGCCGGTGGCGGCACGACGGCCATCATGGCCGCAGCGATCTTGTTTGGCTTCACTACTTTCCCGATCTTTTCGGTCTCTGCCGCCCATGCTCATGATTTTGCGATTGCCCAAGAGCGGGTAGAGCTGTCCGCTGCCCTGATGTTTTTCTATGCCATCGGCGCGATTGCCTCACCGCTGGTTGCCTCGGGTCTGATCGAAGCCTTTGGTCCGGACTCCTTGTTTATCCTGATCTCGGCAGGCCACGCGCTGCTGATTGTGTTTGGCCTTAGCCGCATGCGGGTGCGCAAGACCGTTGAGGACCGCACCCGGTATGTGAATACACCGCGCACCTCGATCATGATCGGTAAGCTCTTCGGACGGGCGCGCGATCACGACTAGCGCTCAACTGGCAAAAAACACCAGCCTCACGCTGGCAAGAAGCGCGACCTTCGTTTAGACGGACAAAACCGCATCCAAACAAGGCTCGATACATGGCCCGTATTCTGATCACCTCTGCGATCCCCTACATCAACGGGATCAAACATTTGGGCAACCTGGTGGGTTCTCAGCTGCCTGCCGACCTTTATGCGCGCTACTGCCGTGCTCGGGGTGATGAGGTCATGTTCATTTGCGCCACCGATGAGCACGGAACGCCCGCTGAGCTGGCGGCAAAGAAGGCAGGCAAGCCGGTCGCCGAATTCTGCGCGGAGATGCATGAGGTGCAAGCCGGGATCGGCGCGCGGTTTGGTCTGTCTTTTGACCATTTCGGGCGGTCTTCATCTGCGCAGAACCGTGCGCTTACGCAGCATTTCGCGGGGCGTCTGGCGGATGAAGGCCTGATCGAGGAAGTCTCAGAAAGCCAGGTCTATTCCCACGCCGATGGCCGCTTCCTGCCCGATCGCTATATCGAGGGCACCTGTCCCAACTGCGGCTATGACAAAGCACGCGGCGACCAATGCGAGAACTGCACCAAGCAGCTTGACCCCACTGACCTGATCGAGCCGCGTTCGGCCATCTCTGGATCCACCGATCTGGAAGTGCGCGACACCAAGCATCTGTACCTCAAGCAGAGCCAGTTGAAGGACAAGCTGTCGGCCTGGATCGACAGCAAGACCGATTGGCCCGTCCTGACCACATCCATCGCCAAGAAGTGGCTGCATGACGGCGACGGGCTTCAGGATCGTGGCATCACCCGCGATCTGGACTGGGGGGTACCCGTGAAACGCGGCACCGAGGACTGGCCGGGGATGGAGGGCAAGGTTTTCTACGTCTGGTTCGACGCCCCCATCGAGTATATCGCCGCAACGCATGAATGGGCTGACAAGACCGGCGGAGACTGGGAACGCTGGTGGCGCACCGACAAGGGCGCGGATGACGTGAAATACGTGCAGTTCATGGGCAAGGACAACGTGCCGTTCCACACGCTCAGCTTCCCTGCGACCATCATGGGCTCGAACGAGCCGTGGAAGCTGGTCGACTACATCAAGTCGTTCAACTACCTCAACTATGATGGCGGGCAATTCTCGACTTCGCAGGGGCGCGGCATCTTTCAGGATCAGGCGCTCGACATCCTTCCTGCGGATTACTGGCGCTGGTGGCTGCTCAGCCATGCGCCGGAAAACTCCGACGCGGAGTTCACGTGGGAGGCCTTCCAGACGGACGCCAACAAGGACCTGGCAGACGTCTTGGGCAATTTCGTCTCCCGCGTCACGAAATTCTGCCGCTCCAAGTTTTCGGAAGCCCTGCCTGAGGGCGGCGTGTATGGCGAAGCAGAAACCAAGCTGATCGGCGATCTTACCACCAAAATCCGTGCCTATGAGGCGCATATGGCCGACATGGAGGTGCGCAAATCTGCCACTGAGCTGCGCGGTATCTGGGTGGCGGGCAACGAATACCTGCAAGCGGAGGCACCTTGGACAACGTTCAAGACCGATCCCGAGAAGGCCGCGATGCAAATCCGCTTGGCACTCAATCTGATCCGGGTCTACGCAGTCCTGAGTGCGCCGTTCATTCCAGAGGCTTCCGCCAAGATGCTGTCGGGGATGAACACGCTCGACACCTCATGGCCCGATGACGTTGACGCGGCACTGCAAGCGTTGCCCGCAGGTCATGAGTTCACCGTGCCGGAGGTGCTCTTTGCAAAGATCACTGATGAACAATCGGCGGAATGGGCGGAGCGATTTGCAGGCACCCGGGACTAAAGTTGTCTCTCGCAGAGCCGTGACTTGACCACACCCGCTCAGGCGCATTGTCTATGGGTATGAGACATCTTCTTTTGATCATCGCTGTCCTGTCGCCCTCTGCAGTTTTCGCCGCATGCCCTGCTGTCCCTGACAATTCAGCAAAGCTGGCCCCGCTGATGGAAGCGGTACGCAATGCGCCAAACGAAACATCCGCGCGTGAATTGAACGACAGTCTTTGGAAGATATGGACCACAGCACCCGATACAGCCGCACAGGATATGCTGGACCGCGGAATGTCACGCCGCAGCGTTTATGACTTCGTTGGTGCGCTGGCTGATTTCGACCAACTGACCGCCTACTGCCCAGACTATGCTGAAGGATACAACCAACGCGCTTTCGTGCACTTTCTACGCCAGGATTACAGCGCGGCTGTCGTCGATCTGTCCAAAGCGCTTGAAATTACGCCCGACCATATCGGGGCGGCCTCTGGGTTGGCTCTGACTTTGTTAGACATGGGGCGGGAAGTGGAGGGCCAGATCGCCCTGCGCCACGCTTTGACCCTGAACCCATGGCTACCTGAACGCTTCCGGCTGAAACCTTTAGAAGAGTTGGAAGACACCGGCGCCGATGTCGAGCTTTGACGGGTTTGTGACAGCTTGTTGGTTTGATCTGCAATCTAAACAGAGTAGTTCAGATTTAGATCAAAGGAGATGTTCATGAAACTCGGGCTACAGATCACCCTCGCCATATTGAGCCTTATTCCGGCCTATTATGGCCCTTACAATGCCATCGCGGGCGCCGCCCGGTTTATGGACCCAACGGCGGTGACGGCAGGTTTAGACAACCAATTCCGCTTTGAATCAGGATACTATATCAGCCTTGCGCTGCTGGCTTGGTGGATGATCCCACGCATTGAGCGAGAACCCACCGTTTTCCGCATCCTGATGGCAGCGATTTTCTGCGGCGGGCTTGGGCGCGTCTACTCCTACATGCAATACGGGTCAGCCGGGCCTGTCGCCACCGGCGCCATGGTCCTCGAACTTGCATTGCCTCTTCTGATCCTTTGGCAGAACGCGGTCATAAAACAGTCCAAGCGGGCCCATGCGCCAGGTTAGGCATTTACACCGCCCGTCCGCCCGCTAATGTCCCGCACTCCAACCCCGTGCCCGCGTGGTGGAATGGTAGACACATGGGACTTAAAATCCCTGGGCCGAAAGGCCGTGCCGGTTCAAGTCCGGCCGCGGGTACCACTTTGATCACCACCCCAAGACCCTGCGTCATTTTGCGCCCCCGAAAAGGCTGAACTGCGACAGTTAGGGCCATGTCTCCCCACAAATGCCGCCCTATGTGTTAGACAAAGAAAACGCATTGCAAGGCATCACCCATGCTTGATGGATTTACAGCAGAGACACTGGCCCGGTTCCAATTCGCATTTACCGTGTCGTTTCACATCATTTTCCCGTCTTTCTCGATCGGGTTGGCCTCCTATCTGGCGGTTTTGAACGCGCTTTGGCTGAAAACGCGCGACGAGACCTACCTGACCCTGTTCAACTACTGGAAGAAGATCTTCGCCGTGGCTTTCGGCATGGGCGTCGTCTCGGGCATCGTGATGTCATATCAGTTCGGCACCAACTGGTCGGTCTTCTCCGACCGCACGGGCCCGATCCTTGGCCCCCTCATGGCATATGAGATTCTGTCGGCCTTCTTCCTGGAGGCCGGTTTCCTGGGCATCATGCTCTTTGGTCGCAACCGCGTGGGCGACAAGCTGCATATGTTTGCCACCGGCATGGTGGCCTTCGGCACGCTGATGTCAGCCACTTGGATTTTGTCGGTGAACTCTTGGATGCAGACCCCTGCGGGCTATTCCATCAACGAGGTGGGCCAGTTTGTGCCTGAGGACTGGTGGGAAATCGTCTTCAACCCCTCTTTCCCCTACCGCCTAACCCATATGGTGCTGGCCGCCTACCTAACCACCGCCTTGGTGGTTGCGGGTGCCGGGGCATATCACTTCCTCAAGGGCGACGCAGATCGGCCCAGCCGCAAGATGTTTTCCATGGGCATGTGGATGCTTGTCATCGTGACACCGCTGCAAATCTTCGCAGGCGACCTGCACGGGCTGAACACCTACAAATATCAGCCGCAGAAAGTCATGGCCATGGAAGGCCATTACGACAGCTATCCCGAGGGCGGGCCGCTGATCCTGTTCGGCATCCCGAACGAGGAGGAGAAGCGGATCGATTACGCCATCGAAATCCCGAAATTATCCTCGCTGATCCTGAAACACGACCTGAACGCGCCGCTCAAAGGGCTCGACACGATTGCCGATGAGGACGAGCCACCTGTAGCAATCGTCTTCTTCTCCTTCCGCATCATGATCGGCATCGGTTTTGCGATGTTAGGGCTAGGACTGTGGTCGCTGTGGGCCCGTTGGCGTGGTATGCTTTACGACTCCAAGTGGCTACACCGCGCCTCTTTTGCGATGGGACCAATGGGCTTTGTCGCCGTGCTAGCTGGCTGGGTCACTACGGAAGTGGGCCGGCAACCCTTTACCGTCTACGGGTTGATGCGAACCTCTGAAAGCTTGGCCCCTGTGGCTGCGCCCGCGGTTGCCGCGTCGCTGATGGCCTTTATTGTGGTCTACTTCTTCGTCTTTGGCGCGGGCACATTTTACCTGTTGCGCATGATGGGTGTACCGCCAAAGGACCAGGGCAAAATCAACCTGCGCGACGGCCCGATGCGCGGTACCGGATTGCACCCGGCTGGCCCCCGCGCCAACCAACCGGCGGAGTAGGTGACATGATCTTTGGAATGGAACTCTCCTTCATCTGGGCCGGCATCATCGCCTTCGCGGTGCTGACCTACGTGGTGCTTGACGGGTTCGATCTTGGCGTCGGCATGCTCTTTCCCTTCACCAAGCAGGAGAAGGAGCGCGACGTGATGATGAACTCCGTCGCGCCGGTCTGGGACGGCAACGAGACATGGCTGGTGATGGGCGGCGGCGGGTTGTTTGCGGTCTTCCCGCTGGCCTACGCGGTCGTGCTGCCCGCGCTCTACATGCCGATCACCTTGATGCTGCTGGCGCTGGTCTTCAGGGGCGTGGCCTTTGAATACCGCTGGCGCACGGAGCGTTGGAAGTGGGTCTGGGACATGTCCTTTGCGGGCGGCTCCTACATGGCGGCCTTTATGCAGGGCATCGCGCTGGGCGCTTTGGTACAGGGTATCGAGGTCGCGGACCGAGCCTATGCGGGCGGCTGGTGGGACTGGTTGACACCGTTCTCGATCCTGACCGGCGTGGCGGTGACCGTGGGCTACATGATGCTGGGCGCCACCTGGCTGAACATGAAGCTCGAGGGCCGCATCCAGTCCCATATGCGCGACCTCGCCTGGCCCACTGCGATCTCGACCGTGGTGTTCATGGGCGCGGTCAGCTTTGCCACGCCGTTTCTGGATCCGGTTTACTTTGATCGCTGGTTCGCATGGCCGAGCATCGCATTCGCCTCCGTCATTCCACTGCTGCTGGCGTTCTGTATCTGGCGGCTGTTTTTCGGGCTATCGCGTCACCATGATACAGCGCCTTTTCTTTGCGCCGTAGGGATGTTCGTGCTGGGCTTCATTGGTATCGGGATCAGCTTTTACCCGCATATCGTGCCACCCTCCATGACCATCGTAGAGGCCGCTGCCCCGGATAGCTCGCTCGCTTTCGCTTTGGTAGGCGCGGTGATCCTGATCCCGATTATTCTGATCTATACCGCCTATTCCTACTGGGTGTTTCGCGGCAAGATCGACCCCAATGAGGGGTATCACTGATGTCCCGGATTGCGTGGTTTATCGCCATTTGGTGCGCCAGCGTGGCCGTGCTCGGTCTTGTGGCCTACGCCATCAAGCTCGTCTTGCTCTAGGACTGGTCGCGCCCTGCGCGCGCCTTATAGGCCGGAAGAGACCAGTTAAACCTGATAGCCAGCACCCGAATAACAAAGGCCACGGCAAAGCTAATGCCCATCGCGACCGGGCGGTCCAGACCCAGCTTGATCAAAGCCACATAGCTCGCGGCCCCGGTCATGGCGGCGGCAACGTAGATTTCCCGGCGCAATATGATTGACGGCTCTTGGCCAAACGTATCACGGATGATGCCTCCTAAAGCTGCGGTCATCACCCCCATCATCACCGCAACCAATGCCCCGGTCCCCGCATCCAAGCCTTTCGCTGCGCCGGCGACAGCCACCAGCGCCATGCCGAACGCGTCAAACAGCAGAATGTAGCGGTAGCGGCTCTCCATCAGATGGGCGGCGAAATGCACCGCTATGGCGGTGGCTATACAGGCCAACACAGGGGTTGGGTCCACCACCCAAAAGACAGGCAGGCCGAGGATCAGATCGCGCACCGTACCGCCGCCTACACCGGTGATAACCGAAAGCCAGACGAAACCCAGAATATCGAGCTGCTTTCGAGATGCGACCAATGCGCCGGTGATCGCAAAGGCGACCGCCGCCGCGAGATCGAGCGTCTGCAAGAACGGCGCGGATGCATCAAGGATCATGTCATTCCAGTCCGACTTCGAAGCGCTTCACCCAAGAAAAAAGCGCGCCCCTGTTTGGGACGCGCTTTTTAATTTGCATCGTGGGGTCGCTTAAGCAGCTTCAGCCTGCGACCGGCGCTCGCTCTCCTCGCGCGACAGCGCGACGGAGGTGCGCACACCATTGCCAACAAAATCCATCAGGCCAGAGACCACACGCTCATTGGGATCGATCCCCGCGCAGCTCAAAACCTCACGGCCATCACGCGACCGCGCCCAGCGGGCGATCTGCTCAGGGCCGTTGCCATATTTCTTGTCGTCAGCGATTGCATCATCCAGAGCAGCCAGTACAACCGCAGCGAAAAGCTTACGGGACCGTTGTCCTTGCTCGAAGTTAAATGCAGTACCGTCTACGAAATCAGCAGCCATTCCGCGTCCTTTTTGTTTTTGCTCTTGTGTCTTGGGCGTAGCGACGTTTATGCCGCATTATTTCCGATTCGTCATTGCAATTCTTATATAGCAGCTATGCATTATTTGCATAACTCACATACAATTTTCGCAGTATTTAGCGATCTTGCCCCGTATTCATTCACAAGATATAGGTCGCGACAAACTTCGATCAACCTTTTGTCAAGGATTTGCCACAATGCCAAAGATCAACGGAAACGAAATTCGGTCAGGCAATATCCTGGAGCACAATGACGGATTGTGGGTGGCTGTGAAAGTGGACCACGTAAAACCTGGCAAGGGTGGCGCTTTTGCACAGGTCGAGATGAAAAACCTGCGCAACGGATCGAAGTTGAACGAGCGTTTCCGCTCTGCCGATAAGGTCGAGCGTGTCCGCCTTGAGCAAAAAGACCAGCAGTTCCTGTTTGAAACTGACGGCATGCTCACCTTCATGGACACCGAATCCTACGAGCAGATCGAGCTTCCTGCAGACCTGTTGGGCGAACGTCGCCCCTTCCTGCAAGACGGCATGACTGCGCAGATCGAATACTACGAAAGCGAAGCGCTGAGCGTGTCGCTGCCTCAGAAGGTCACCTGCACCGTCACTGAAACGGAACCGGTGGTCAAAGGCCAGACCGCATCAAAATCTTTCAAACCGGCGCTCTTGGACAATGGCGTCCGGATCATGGTGCCTCCGTTCATCAACGTGGATGAGGCCATCATCGTCGACACGGAATCGATGGAATATAGCGAGCGCGCATAGGTCTCACGGGATGGTGGGTGGGGCGATGCGCGTTAGCGCGAGCGTCACACGACATCACTCGGGTGAACTACCCCATCAACCCATTCCGCATCTCCTGCGATACGTGGGTCCAGCCCTTCAACGCAGGCAACGTTAACCCCTATCTCTTCAGGGTTGGAGCGCCGTTGATGGAATACATGCACCCCGCAGGTTTTGCAGAACTGGTGCCGGGCCGTCATCGTGCCGAACTGGTAAAGCCCCAGATTGTCTTCCCCACGTTCAATCACCAGATCATCGACGCGACCTGACACGGCCGCCGGGTATTTGCGGCGACAGATTGAGCAGTCGCACCGGCGCAAGCTGTCCAGACCATCCACCATCTCAAACGAGATACGCACTGCGCCGCAATGGCACGACGCCTGCGACCGCCCGCTCATTTGCGCCGACCTACAACAGGGATGGTCGACGGAGAATACTGTGCCTCGGGGTGTGGGGGATGACCCTCACTGCGCCGCCAGAACTCCTGTCCGCCCTGGCGCAACCAGAAGGGGATCATCAGCAACAGCCCCGCAACGAACCCACCCGCATGGGCCCAATAGGCTACGCCGCCTGCGCTCACATCTGCGGTCGCTCCACTGAACAACTGCAGCCCCATCCAGACGCCAAGAACGATCCAGGCGGGGATCGGAAATATCTTGAAAAACACGATGACGATCAGGATCACATCCACCTTGGCTTTCGGAAACAGCAGCAAGTATCCCCCCATGATGCCTGCAATCGCCCCAGATGCGCCAACATTCGGAATGGTGCTAGACGGATCAGCCGCAATTTGACCCAAGTCAGCCACCACCCCGCAGACGAGGTAGAACATCAAAAACCAGAAATGGCCCAGTTGGTCTTCAAGATTGTCGCCAAAGATATAGAGAAACAGCAAGTTGCCCGCTAAATGCATCCAGCCGCCATGCAAGAACATCGAGGTTACCAACGTGTGCAGGTCGATCCCTTGCACGATCTCGAAAGGCCGCATCGCCCATGCATCCCAGAACGGGCCAAGCCCAGAGGGGTCGTTCGTCTGCAGCGGCCAGTAGCTCAGAAAGACCAAGATATTGGCCGCGATCAGCGCATAGGTAACGTAGGGCGTGCGCTCAGAAGGGTTATGGTCGCGTATCGGAAACATGGGCGCAAAGCTGACGCAATCGCCACGGCTCTGCAAGCGCTAGGTTGCAACCTCTGCCAGGAGCTGCGCGTTGCCTCCCGACGCTGTGGTGTCGATACAAACATGGCGTTCCGCAATCACGTCTGCCGGGCTTGGCACCCCTGTAATCAACGGCAGGATTGGACCGGGTCGCGCGGCAAGCCTGCGCCTTATATCGCGCGCAGTTTCTGCGTCGCCCCACCACAGCACGCCACCGATGTCGTCCAGCTTGTCACAATCGTCTAGACCTTCACCCTCGACCGGGCGGCCGCCTGCTTTGTCCACGGCGGCCATCTGCGCGCCGATGTCAGGACCCAAACACAGCATGGGCGCCCGAGGGCGTATCGTCAGTCGGTTGCTTTCACCGGTAGGTCCCGGAAGCGTCATCTCGCTGTCTTCCAGAGAACGGCCCTCAGCGTGCACAAATTTCATAAGGTAATGCGGTCCACCCGCCTTGGGGCCAGTGCCCGAGAGCCCCTCCCCGCCGAATGGTTGCGAGCCGACAATCGCACCGATCTGGTTGCGGTTCACATAGATGTTGCCCGCCTCGACCAGATCAACCACCTGTTGCACCCGGTCGTCGATACGGCTGTGCAGGCCAAAGGTCAGCCCGTAACCGGTGTCGTTGATATCTTCGATCACCTGCTCCAGCTCGTCCGCCTTGAACGTGGCAAGATGTAGAACCGGGCCGAATATCTCCTCTTCCATCTCCGAAATGCTGCCCCCTTGGATAAGTGTCGGCGCGATGAAATTCCCGACAGCGTCGTGTGGTGTTTCGAAACGGACCCGCCCCTCGGCCCGCGCCTGCTCGATATGGTCCGAGATCTTGTCTCGTGCCGGGGCGTCGATGATCGGCCCTATGTCCGTCGCCATGTCCCACGGATCGCCGACAATCAGCTCAGCCATCGCGCCGGTCAGCATGTCGGTGAGCCCCTTGGCGATGTCTTCCTGCACATAAAGGCAGCGCAGCGCAGAACATCTCTGCCCGGCAGATTGAAAGGCAGAGGCCACGATATCGCGTACCGCCTGTTCAGGCAGAGCGGTGCTATCCACGATCATGGCGTTGAGCCCACCGGTCTCTGCGATCAGCGGTGCTTTGAAGTTGCCGTCTTGCGCCAAGGCTGAATGGATCCGTTTCGCTGTCGCCGTCGACCCTGTGAAGCACACACCGTCAATCGCAGGGCTAGAGGTCAGCGCAGCACCTATATCACCGCCACCGGGCAGCAAGATCAGTGAACTTTTTGGCACGCCAGCTTCGTGCAGCAGCTTGGTGGCCAGAGATGCGATGACTGGGGTTTGTTCGGCCGGTTTCGCCAACACCGCATTGCCCGTTGCCAGCGCCGCGGCGATCTGACCCGTGAAAATTGCCAGCGGGAAATTCCATGGTGAGATACAGGCGAAGGTGCCAAGCGCTTCGCCTTTATGGTTCACCGCCTCGTCCGCATAATAGCGCAGGAAGTCTACGGCCTCGCGCAGCTCCCCGATTACGTCGATGGTGGTTTTGCCCGCCTCTCGCGCGAGAACAGCGAATATCTCGCCGTAGTTTTCTTCATAAAGATCGGCAGCCTTGCGCAATGTCGCAGCCCGAGCAGCAGCATCCGCGTCCCATGGCGTTGCAGCTTTCAGCGCTCTGTTTACGGCAGCAAGGTCGGCAGGCTCATGCGTCAGCACCTTATCGGCGAACGGCGCGCGGGCCTCAACGATATCCGCCATATCTACCGGGTCATTCCAGTCCCACCCTTTGGCATTTTCGCGCGGCGCAAAAATATGCGCCGGATGTGTAACCGCGGGGTAAGTAGCGTCCTCAATCTCCGTAAACGGATCAGAGGCCACCTCTACCGGGCTGACCTCCTCATCAACGATCTGGTTCACAAAGGATGAATTCGCACCGTTCTCCAGCAGGCGGCGCACCAGATAGGCCAACAGATCGCGATGGGCGCCGACAGGCGCGTAGATGCGGCAACGGGTCTCCCCCTTCTCCATCACGATATCATGCAGCCGCTCGCCCATCCCGTGCAGACGCTGAAATTCAAACGCGCTCAAATCGTCAGCCATATGCAGAATTGCGGCAACCGAATGGGCATTATGGGTGGCAAATTGCGGATATATCCGGTCCGTCATACCCAACAGTTTGCGGGCATTTGCAATGTAGCTGATGTCTGTCGCGGGCTTGTGGGTGAAAACCGGAAAGCCCGGCAGGCCCAAGACTTGCGAACGCTTCACCTCGGTGTCCCAATAGGCCCCTTTGACCAGCCGTACCATGATCTTTCGGTCGTGTTTTTGCGCCAAAGCATAAAGCCAGTCGATGACAAAGCTGGCACGATGCCCGTAGGCCTGAACGACAACACCAAACCCGTCCCAACCTTTGAGCGAAGGATCTACCAGCGTCGCTTCAATCACATCAAGCGAGAGGTCCAGCCTGTCGGCTTCCTCCGCATCGATGTTCAACCCGACCTGGGCACGCGCCGCTTGTTGGCACAGCTCCAGCAGGCGGGGTTGCAGGACCCGCATCACGACTTCTTTCTGAGGCGTCTCATAGCGCGCAAAAAGCGCTGACAGTTTGACCGAGATCCCCGGATTTACCCGGCAATCCTGCGCGACGGCAGCGTCTGAAATCGCTGCAATCGCATCGCGATAGGCCTTAAGATAGCCCAACGCATCCGCGTCCGTTTTCGCCGCCTCCCCCAGCATGTCGTAGCTGTAGGTGTACCCTTTGGCCTCCTGCCCCTCAGCCCGCGTCATTGCGCTTTGGATGGATTCTCCCAGTACAAACTGGCGACCCATTTCCTTCATGGCGCGCGCCGTCGCTGTACGGATCACCGGCTCACCCAAGCGTTTGACCATCCCCCGCAGTTGCCCCGCAACGCCGGGCTGTTCGTCGGTCAGAACCTTGCCCGTCAGCATCAGCCCCCAGGTCGATGCGTTCACCAGCGATGAGGAAGAGCGCCCCAGATGCGTCCCCCAGTCTGACGGTGCAATCTTGTCCTCGATCAGCGCGTCCATGGTCTCTGGATCCGGCACGCGCAACAGCGCCTCAGCCAGGCACATCAACGCGACGCCCTCGTCGGTGTTCAGCCCGTATTCCGCAAGAAACGACTCCATCAGCCCAGGGCTGGCAAAGCTGCGAATTTCAGTCACCAACCGCGCCGCACGTTCAACAATGCGGGCGCGGTCTTTGCCGGACAGTCCGGCCGTTTCAATCAGTCTAGCGACTGAGGCCGCCTCGTCCGGCATGGTCTCAGACCGGATAACAGTGCGTAGATCAGCAAGAGAGGACATAATTGGCACCTGAATATGAGATACACCTCAGTATAGTCCATTTCTGATGGTTTATTGGCCAAATTTGTGAAGAATAGGGCATTATTCACCATCAGAAGGCCGGTAGATAGCGAATATGGATAAAGAGCTAGACGAATATGATCACGCAATTTTGCGGGAATTGTCCGCGCATGGCCGGATCCCCATCACAGAGCTGGCAAACCGGATCAACCTTTCGAACACGCCGACCCAAGCTCGGGTCCGGCGGCTAGAGGAGGCCGGCGTCATCACCGGCTACCGGGCCATGTTGGACCCGGTCAAACTCGGGCTCGACCATATAGCCTTTGTGGAGGTGAAGCTCGATGACACGCGCGAAGCCGCGTTGAGCGCCTTCAACACCGCCGCCCGCGACGTGCCAGAAATCGAAGAATGCCACATGGTCGCGTCACGGTTCGACTACCTGCTGAAGGTCCGCACCAAGGATATGGGTTCCTACCGCCGCATCTTGGGCGAGCTGATCTCGGCCCTGCCGCACGTGTCGAACACCTCGACCCATGTGGTGATGGAGGCGGTCAAGGAAGAGCTGTTCTAGCGCCCGAAGACAAACGCCCAGACGATGAACGGCGCAACCTGCAAGGTGGCTGCGGCGGCCATGATCAAGCGCGGCAGCCACGTCGTGAACCGACGCCACAGGACCCCAAGACAGATCAAGCTCATCGCCATCTCAATCGGCCCGACGATGCCGCCATAATGGTTGCGGTCCCAATAGCTGACGGGACTGATGAAGCGCCAGTCTGTCATCGGCCAGAAATGCGCACGGGCGTCATCGTTGTGCAGCGGGAAGTCCAAGGCCAGATGCAAAAATCCCGCACCGGCAAAGGCGACCAAAGCGGGACGCTTGCTCATCAAGGCCAACCCCAGCATCCCACCCCAGACGAAGAACGAATTATCTACTGCAAAAATGGCCTGCCATGCATCTGAGTAATACATGACCCGGAAGACGATCTGTGGGTCGGTACCAAGGATGAACAGCTGCCATCCAGCCAACAGGTAAAGCGATAAATCGGGCGCCAAAGCACCGGCCAATGCGGCCAACGTCACCTTGGGCTGCCCCGGCTTTGCAAAGGCGGCGGCGCCAAAAATCAGGTGGGCGGGTGTGTTCATCGGGTTGGTTTCGCTCTTTACTTTGGCCGCACTTATTGCCACCTCAAAACCTTAGCGGGAGAGGCAGGCAATGACCAAGTCAATCATGATCCAGGGGGCGGGCTCGAATGTCGGCAAATCCATGATCGTGGCCGGTTTGTGCCGGGCCTTCGCCCGCAAGGGCCTGCGCGTGCGCCCGTTCAAACCGCAAAACATGTCGAACAACGCCGCCGTAACAGCCGATGGCGGGGAGATTGGCCGCGCACAAGCGCTGCAGGCATTGGCCTGCGGCGTGGCTCCGATGATCGACATGAACCCAGTGCTGTTGAAACCGGAATCAGAGGTAGGGGCGCAAGTGATCTTGCAAGGTAAGCGCTTCGCAACGGTCAAGGCGCGGGATTATGCCAAGCTGAAGCCCGATCTGCTGGCCCGCACCGTTGAAAGCTATCGCCGTCTCAAGTCTGAGGCGGATCTGGTTGTCATTGAAGGCGCTGGTAGCCCGGCAGAGGTCAATCTACGGGCAGGCGACATAGCCAATATGGGCTTTGCCGAAGCAGTCAATGCGCCGGTCATTCTGGTCGGGGACATTGATCGTGGCGGGGTGATAGCGCAATTGGTCGGCACCCATTGCGTTTTGCCGCCGGAGGACCGCGACCGGATCAAAGGTTTCATGGTCAACAAGTTTCGGGGCGATGTGACCCTCTTTGATGGTGGACGTGTCGAGGTGGCAAAGCGCACCGGATGGGCCGATTTGGGTGTGCTGCCATGGTTCGAGGACGCGTGGAAGCTGCCAGCCGAAGACATTATGGACATCAAATCCTCAAGCGGGTCGGGTCTGAAAATCGCGGTGCCACGTCTGTCGCGTATTGCCAATTTCGATGATTTGGACCCGCTGAGCCAAGAGCCCGGCGTCTCTGTCGAGATTATCGAGGCGGGTCAGCCCCTGCCGGGTGATGCTGATTTGGTGCTCATCCCGGGCTCAAAATCCACAATCGGAGATCTGGCGCATTTCAGGCAGCAGGGGTGGGACGTCGATCTTGTGGCGCATGTCCGACGCGGCGGGCATGTGCTGGGCATTTGCGGCGGCTATCAAATGCTTGGCATGCGGATCGCAGATCCTGACGGCATCGAGGGGCCGCCGCAAAATGTCGAAGGTTTAGGCCTGCTGGACGTCGAAACGGTGATGACGCCAAAGAAACACGTGGTCGAGGTGTCGGGACAGACTTTGGACGATGGCACGGCGTTCAGGGGCTATGAAATCCATATCGGTGAGACGCGCGGCCCGGATTGCAGCCGCGCTTGGCTCGACATTGAAGGCCGACCCAATGGGGCGGCAACTTTGGATGGGCAAGTCTCAGGCTGCTACGTTCATGGCCTTTTCTCGTCTGACGCCTTCCGGGCAAAGTTTCTGCATCAGCTGGGCGGGCGCTCAAGCGTGACGGATTACGGTGCTTCGGTTGAAGCTGTGTTGGAGCGTTTGGCCGATCACCTTGAGATGCATGCCGATATTGACGCGCTTCTCGATATTGCTTCCTAGCGTTTAGCCCTTAGTCGAACTCGCGGGTCAGCAAAGCGCGGTGGATTTCCCGGCGCACCAATTTGCGCACGTTGCGCGTGATACGCTCTCCCAACTCACCGCTAAGCTCTTTTCTAACGATGTCAGATACCAACTCACGCAGGGTCTCTTCGTCCAGAATGGCCTCGTCGAGATCACTCAGATCAATCGGTTTGAGGTTATCCTCATCCGTTTCTTTTTGGGCATCCTCTGCGACGTCTTCGTCTTCGGGACTCTCGGCTGCTGGCAGGTCGCTTGCCGCGGCAGCGTTCAGGATTGCCGCTTGCTCAACGGGTGCAGTTTCCTCAACCTGCGCGGGTTCAGTGCGGTGCGCGTCAATTGGCACATGGCGGAAGGTTGCAATGTTGACGGGGTTCTCAAGCTCTTCTTCTTGCTCGTCCCATTCATACTCGTCGCTGATGTCATCTGTCTGGACGCCTGCGGCTTCTGCAGTCTCGGGTTCCCCAGCATCTGACACCTCATCTTCAGGTGCAACGTCAGCGGATGGATCTTCGGATGACATCTCCGCCACCTCTGGCTCAACGTCTTCGCTCCAGTCTTCACCCTGCACCGGCGCGTCTTCGCGGAAGGCGTGAACGTCTGCGGTCGCGTCGGCTCCGGACTCCATCGTCTCGCTATGACGGTCCGTCACTTCTTCGGGTGGCTCTTCAACGTGCTCCGCAACCGCGTCATCGTCCCACCCCGCCATATCGGCGGCGGCAAGCTCTTCATCTTCGTAATAGTCTTCCGGCGCGCGGGTGCCCCAACTTTTCGTGGCTTCAATCGCAGAGGACACATCCGCTGCCTTCTTCACATTCTGGGTCTTATGGATCACGGCAGGCATTACCGGCTCGCCCATGAACGCACCACTGACGGCTTGGCGCAGGCTGCCCAAATCGCTGCGACCCGACTCGCCTTCGGTCAGGTCGTTTGGCGCATTTTGTGCGGGTGCCTCATTTGCCACGTCATCTTCGTTGCCGCTGACTTCACCCATTTCTTCGGCAACGTCTTCAGACACCTCGTCAGTCGTCGCTGCATCTTCCTCCGTCAGCTCCTCTGACGGATCCACACGCAATGCCGAGGTGAGAATCAATGCTTCGCGCACGTCGGGTCGGCGCGTGGGCTCGTGCATGTCGGAAGACTGGTCATCCGTGCCAGAATCGTCATTACCTTCTGGGCCTGTGTCAGACACCAGACGGCGGATCGACGACAATACGTCCTCTACATCTTTGGCAACGGGGTCGGACATGCTCAGCCTCTATAGTTGAACTCAGAATAACGGCTGCCATTGGCTCTGGCAACGGACGGATCAAATTGAAATTACTTTTGGTAGCGCCCGAGAATGCGGTCCAGTTTCTGACCCTGCTTGCTTAGGGGAACCGGCGCTTGCTTCACGGCATCAAAGTATTCGTTGGGGTCGTATTGCTTCAGCGGTAGGCGCAGCTCTGACACGGTCAGCAGGCCCATCGAAGAAATCAGCTGATACGCCGCGGCAAAAACCTGCGTCTCGAAGACGACCCGGTTGGTACGTGCATCAAATAGCGATTGCTCTGCGTCCAACACGTCCAAGGTTGTCCGCGCGCCCAGTTTCGCTTCCTCGCGGACCCCCTCAAAGGCAACCTCAGCCGCTCTGATCTGGCGCTCGGAGGCTTGCAACTGCGCGTTGGCGACAGCCAATTGCGACCAGCTGTCAGACACCGATTGCCGTACCTCTAGCACTACCTGATTGAGGTTCGCACGCGAGGCATGCACCTGCGCAAACGCGCGGCGCTCCAACGCCTTGAGTTGCCCGCCTTGGTACAGCGGCACGTTCATCTGCAAGCCAATCGAAGAATTATTGTCGACCCGCGAATTGTGCCCTGCTGTGGCGTTCAGCCGGATGTTGGGACGCATTGCGGCTTGCGCGCGAGCAGCGTTCAACTCGTTTGCTGAGATCTGGTGTTGCGCCTGATCGATGCGTGGCTGGTTTTGCTCAGCGATCTTGCGGGCTTGCTCCACGGATTTCGGGAGCGCCGGCAAAGACCGGATCGCGGCCAGATTGCCCGGCTTGCGCCCTACTGCGGCGACGTAAAGCTCACGGGAAATCGCCAAATTGCCCTGTGCCTGCGCCAGTGCGCCGCGGGCTTCAGCCAATCTCGCCTCCGCTTGGGCGACGTCGGTCCGGGTCACTTCGCCCACGTCAAAGCGGTCACGCGCAGCTCGCAATTCTTGGGTGATCAAACGCAGGTTGCCCTCGCGCAGCGACACGGTCCGGGTGTCGCGCTGTACGGACAAATAGGCGTTGATAGCGTTCAACAAAACCTGTTGCTCGAGGCTCACCAGCTGAGCGCGAGAGGCCAAGACAGTTTCTTTCGCGGCCTCGACGCTCAATCTTGTGGCGCCGGCGTCATACAGCAAAAGGTCCAGCCCAAGACTGATGGAAGAGGACAGGTCGCCCCCTGCGAAGCTGGAGGCCTGATCGCTGTGGGTGATCGATGAGCTGGCACTGATCTGCGGACGCAAAGCGGAATATGCCACCGCCACATCTTCGTCCGTCGCCCGCAGCAAGGCGCGGTTCTGCTCCAGCAAATTCGAATTTAGATAAGCGGCAACCAACGCATCCTGAAGCGATGCGGCTGACGCCGAGACCGGCGCGGCCATCACCAGAACACATACCGCGATAGAGCGAGCAGACCTGCGCAAACCATTCAAATTCATCAGCACATGCCTTCTACAATCGAGTGTTACAGTGAGAACGACGCCTCGGCTTCGAAACCGGAAAGAACCGGGGCGCTTGCGTTAAAGGCCAACCGCCAATTGACCTGAGACCCCGCCTTGTAGCCAATCCGGCACTCGCCGAGCCCGCCGCGCATAAACACCGCGCCAATGCGGCCACCGTCTTTGAGCTGGTCCGTGAGTGAGGTCGGCACATTCTCGACGCCACCCTCAATGATAATCGCGTCGTAAGGCCCATGTTTGGCCGCACCGGCGGCCAGATCACCCTCGATGACGACGACATTATCTGCGCCTTGCTCAGCCAGAATCGTTTCTGCGTCGCGCGCCATGTCAGCGTCTTGCTCAACGGCGATCACCGCCTCCGACATCCGCGAAACAACAGCGGCACTGTAGCCAAAACCCGCGCCGACACAGAGCACCATATCGCCCTGCTCAATGCCCATGGCGTCCAGCATCTTGGCAAGCGTGCGCGGCTCAAAAATCACCCTGCCCGCACCTAGCGTGATGTTTGCATCAGCATAGGCAACCTCGCGGCGCGACTGGGGTACAAAGGCCTCACGACGCACGGTCAAGAGCGCGTCAATGATCGGAAATTTGGTAACATCTGAGGGGCGCACCTGCGTGTCGACCATCATTGTACGGTTGGCGGCGAAGTCAGTCATAATTACTAAACTCATCAGTCTAGTTTCGGTTAAATCCGGTTTGCCACAGAATGCGGTCTGCGACAACAGCGATCCGACCTTTTGCGCCCTTGCGCCGCAAAACCCGCTGCGATAGAGAAATCCAGCACCATAGAGGCGAGTTGGCGGAGTGGTGACGCAGCGGATTGCAAATCCGTGTACACGAGTTCGATTCTCGTACTCGCCTCCATTTAAAATCAATAGGTTAGATGGTTTTCGAGAATCTGCGGAAGCGCCGTCTAAACATTTGTCTAAACATTCTGTTTTTGTTCTGTTCCGACTAGACGCTAGTTTGGTCCCACCTGAACAGCTTCATACTCCCTCAGTTAGCGTGTGTCTGGCACGGAATGCACATGTGCATTCGGGGAGAGGCTCCCGCCTTCTGAGGGCGGGTGAATGGCAAAGCCGTTTTTTGCCTCGCGAGGAATGCGCTTGCGCAGGGGAAAAAACTGCTTTGGCAGAGGGCAGCGCCCAAATCGGCTACGGTACTCGCAAGACTACCAACCCTTGCCGCTTTGCTGAATTCGCAGGCCTATGCATCAAGGGGCCTTGCCTTTTGAAATTTCAGCTTGATCCTAGCCCAAGTGGCGTGTGAACGTGCCAAGCGCCAAGCCGACCGGACGGGAGGCTTGGCGCGCGCGGCTACCCACTCCTTGATAGTATATCCTTTTAGTGACTGCGATTTCAGATCAGTCCGAGAAACGGACTGCGGCACAGTAGCACGTCAGTTCGTTCACGATATGTTACAAAGGCTTATACCCCTTTAGTGACTGCACTTCAAAAATTCAGTTGTAATAGATTTGCTTCCCTCCCTAGCGTTTCCTCCAAGCGAGTTTGCATGGGTTCCCCCATTCAACCGCAAGGTTGCGCGAACTTTGAGCTATGGAGCGAGCTATGGACGTGAAGCAAAAGAAGGAAATTTCCGACAACACACGAAGGCTTGCAGCTCGCAAACCTTTGAACGGACTCACTTCTACAGCATCCCGCGGTCAAAAATCGAGATCGAGACTCTCTAGACAACAAACTCGCAGACCCAAAAGGCCCAACCCGCAAACTAGCCGTTCGGCGCGTCGACTACGCGGGTGGCATCATGTCTAAGAACAAAATCGAACACCGTGCCTTGCGCGTGCTGACCACCTTTGAGAACGCCGGAAAGTCCGTCAGTCGGGTCACGATTGAAGGACGGAAGATTGAGATTTTTCTTGCGGATGAGCAATATGCCGATGAGTTCGACAGGATCGATATGAGACATGGCAAAACGTGAGCTGCCCAAGCACGTCTACCGCCAGCGGAATGGAATCTATTTCCAGCGCCGGGGATGGCCTTCGCAGAAATTCGAGAGCGAATTCGGAACACCCGAATTTTGGCGCGAGTATGCGGGCATCCTTTCGCAACGCGACAAACCGCGCCGGGTTATCGCTCGCAACTTTGGTGCGTTGATCGATAGCTACCGTAAGTCCCCGCGCTATCGAAACCTAAAACCCCGCACTGGCCTCGACTACGACAAACACCTAGATTGGTTCCGCGAGATTATGAGCGAAGCTAATCCGGCAAAGATGCAGCGGAAGGATGTTATCCGCCTCCGCGATGCAAACGCCGCAAAGGCATACTTTGCCAACTACTCCCTGCGGGTGCTTCGTGTATTGATGGAACATTGCGTTGATCTGGGTTGGCGAGATGCCAACCCAGTACGAGGCGTCCCAGAAATCAAAACCACTAAGAAAGAACGCGAACCGTGGCCGCGCGAACTTCTGGACGCCTACCGAGAAGCCTGCGCTGTTGGTACACGTGAGCGCCTCGTCATGGAGCTATGCGTAGGAACCGGACAGCGGATTGGCGATGTCCTAGAAATGCGTTGGTCGGATATTCAGGACGGTGGCTTTGCAGTGAAGCAAGGCAAGACCGGCAAAGAGCTTTGGGTCCCCATACTACCGGAGCTACAAATCGCGCTAGACGCAGCCAGTCGGCATTCTGTTTTCATCCTCACTAACGAACGAGGAACTAATCGTTGGTCCTATCGCGGCGCTTCAGCCGCCGTACGGCGCGTTCGTGATCGTATCGGCGCACTAGGTTACGACATCCACAGCTGGCGCTACAATGCCGCCTGCGAGCTAGTGGAAGCCCGTTGCAGCGACGACCTTGTCGCAGCAATAACCGGCCAGAGCCCCGCGATGGTGCTACACTACACGAAAAAGGTACGACAGAAGATCAGGGCCATTGAGGCACAACAAAAACGTCAAGAACGGGATCGCCAAGACTAAAACCAGAGCGTGTTGGCATTGTGAATACCGATCTTAGTCTACTTCCGACAACATATAACGATTGCACGGGGCGGAAAGCGGTTATTCGTCGCATGCTCACAATCCTTCGATGCCTATGACGAAAGCAGCCGTTCAAGACCAAACGACCCTCTGTGCCTTAGGGGTTTGCTGGAGCGTAGAACTCAACTACCTCGCCCAAGTACTATAAGTTGACCTTAGATAGCTTTGCACAAAGAGAAACTCATAGTCTCTAAGTACACCTTTTCTCCCCAAGAAGTAGGGTTTTCAAATTTGGCTCGCTGAAGACCCGTATTTCAAACGAAAATTCTTGCAGTTTCCCAACTCCCAAGACACCATGGGATCGGGCAAACACGTGGGCGCGAACATGAAAATTGAATCTATATCTATTGAAAATTTCAAAGCTATTCGAAGTGCCCATCTAGATAATCTAGGGAAATTGGTCGTTGTCGCGGGATCAAACGGATGCGGGAAATCGACAATCTTCGATGCCATTAAACTTCTAAAATCGGCTTACGGGCAATACGAACAAAATGAGTTGGGAGCTTGGTTCAGCGAACAACAAATCGATATTAACAAATTAGGTTCCCAGACGCATAAGTTCTTCTATGACGAAACCAAACAGCTTCGAGTAACCGCAGTGTTTTCACTTGCTGAATCTGAAAAGAAATACCTTAGAGATCATGCGGAAAAACTCCTGACTGAGCTTCAGTGGAACCAAATTTTGGGTGCGCGATACGGCGGGCACAGTAAGTTCCAGCTAGGAAACGCGCTGAGAAGAAGGGAAACTGCGAAGGTCGCAGGAAACGCAAAAGCACTTGCTGATAAAGTTGTTGCGGAACTGCACAATCAAAAGTTTCGAGGCGAGTTGCTTGTTTTGCCTAAAGGTGAACCGCAAGTAACAAACTCCCCAGTTTTGGAACTCATGTTCGCCGCCTTCAAGCCTGAAAACCTAGGAATTGTTGAGTATCACTCTCCGAGTCGCGTATATCCAAAAGAAGTTCTATCGAATATTAATTTGAGGGTGGCAGATGCCGATCAACAGTACAAGAATAGCGTACTTAGGAATGATCAGAACAAATACTCTGGCATAAAGGCACAAATGGCCCAATCTTATGTCCGTCAGCTTTTGGCTGGAGAAGCGGGTGTTGACGAAGATCCTAGGTTTGACTTGAAGCCTACGCTAGATGAGCTTTTTGAGCTATTTTTTCCTGGTAAAAAGTTCCTTGGCGTTGTGCCTACTAAAGATGGCGCAATTGGCTTCCCTGTTGAGCTATCAAACGGAAAACAGCACGATATAAACGACTTAAGCTCCGGTGAAAAAGAAGTGCTGCTTGGTTATCTAAGACTGCGAAATAGCAGTGCGAGACATTCGATATTGCTCTTAGACGAACCTGAACTTCATTTGAATCCTAGTTTAGCTGCGGGTTTGCCATCGTTTTATAAAAAGCACATTGGAGATGCGAAGAACAATCAGCTCTGGTTGGTTACGCATTCTGACGCGTTGTTAAGAGAAGCGGTAAGGGAAACTGGTTGCGACGTTTTCCACATGCAGCATGCCGATGCTGCTCCTCAAGGAAACAACCAGCTGGCCCCTGTTTCCAATAAGACTGAAATCGACAGTGTCGTTATCGATCTTGTGGGCGATCTGGCGACATTCGACCCTAGTTCCAAGATTGTTTTGATTGAGGGGGAGGGATCGGAAATAGACAGGAATATGATCTCCGATCTCTTTCCCGATTTTGCAAAGCATTTCAACTTAGTTTCACTTGGTAGTAAGACCAACGTAAGAAAGGTTCACAATCTGCTTGAGCAAGCCATGGACGCTGCGTCAACAAAAAACAGGTTTTTCTCTATAGTTGACAAAGACTTTGACGATGCCTCTGACCTTTCTGCCACCACTCAATTTCAATGGGATGTCTATCACATTGAAAATTACTTACTAGAAGCAAAGTATATTCTGCGAGCCATAAACGCAGCACATCTTGGAAATTCTAAACTTGAAGAATGTGACATAGAGGAGGCGATGGAGAACAGCGCAAAATCCACGATCGATGAGCTTGTACGCCTGAAAATGAATGGTTTTGTCAATCGAAAGTTAGTCGGAAGTATCTCGTTGGGGTATGATCCAAAGTTAAGCGCTTCTGTTGGGTTCAACAATGCCGTCCTTGCGACAGAACGTAAGATAGCAAATGTTATCGCTACAGACCTGTCTGAAGCTTCTTTGACCAAGCTAGAAGCGGAGATCAAAAAATCGCTCCAATTGTCGTTGCAAGACGGTACTTGGAAGAAGGTGTTTCGAGGAAGAAACGTGCTTAAGAAAGTTAGAATGGTCTTTCCAGACCAAATCGAATGCAGCTACGAAATCTTTAGAAATTTGATAATTAGCCAAATGAATTTAGATGATTTCCAACCAACGGGTATGAAAAGTATTCTAGCTCAAATTGAACAAGCCAAGTAAGACTTGAGATTGAAGAATCCCTGAAAAACCGTCAACACTCAGAGTGCAGGTAACACCTATACCAAACACTTAGTCCTCTAGCCACCTCACATCGCGGAGGCATGCCTATCGATAAAGTGCCGCGAGGTTGCCAATGTCCGTTTTAGGGAAGCCGCACCGCGGCTACACTCGTGGTGTCCGATGTCCGGATTGGGCCGCACGCGCTGGAAACCTAATGGTGGGGCATTATATCTCTATGCACTTTCACCGGCCCGCCTTAAGCCCTGAGCTGTCGCACAAAGCTGCAACAGCATGCGACTTCAACCCATCATCAGCACGCAGAAACTATTCCGGTCCTGCGGGGAAATGTCTGCACACAATGCTTTGACCTGAAAGTTGAGCGCAAGAACAACCAAAAAAACACTAACCGTCCCGCCAACGTACCAAGTAGCAGTCCTATAGATGCCCTTCGGAAATCTGCCAGTGGCTAGCAAAATGAACACGACGGTAAACAAGTGTATGAAAGGAAAAAAGAACGCGACGACCCAGACGAAGAAGAAGCCTACGAAAAAAAACAACGTAATGAGCGCCATCAACCTAGCATTGCCAGCCTTCTTTGCTTTCAGCGTCATAATGATCAATCGAGGAAGTTTTAGTGTCGCCCCAATTAGTGAGAACACACTAGCATCCTTCCCTTCTATAAGGCCGAAAAGCGCCATGGAAGTAGCGTACGCTCCTAAAATTACAAAATAGTCTCCCATCCATACCGGCATTTCGAATATGAAATGTAACCATATCGACGAGAGAAATTCGTTGAGAGGTGCGCGAATACTCTCTTGGTAAAACGTAACATATTGACCGAAAATCCCAACCCACTCAACGATGCCATCGCAAATGGACGCGATACCTGTAAGGTTCCCAAGCGTGGATATCCCGATCCAAAGGTAAAGGAATGGTTTTGGAACATCAAACGTAGCCTTCTTTCCCGTCAAGTTCTTCTCCAAATCTGGTTCTAGGTCCGTCATCCGGCAACCACAGCATCATTACTTTTCCAGCGCCATCGATCCAGCCCAAATCGGCGTTCGGACAGGCCACAAAAGCTGGGTACGCCCCAGCACGATTTCGGGTCACAGCAATCCAAGTTTGAGTATCCGAAGGAGGCCCCAAAGGTGTCTAAACATTCGCGATATGTTCCGCAGATAATGACCACAAATCTAAACAAAAGATGTAATGTTCTCAGCGATATACTTAGTCTTGCAAATCCGTGTACACGAGTTCGATTCTCGTACTCGCCTCCAGTTTCCCAGAAGACCCGAATTTCATAGAATCGCTACAGGTCGCTTGCGCCAAGGCCCAGCTTGCGGCGGTGTTCTTCTGCGAAGCTTTGCACCAGGCGGTCGGCGATCATGGCCAGCATCGCCATGGCGGCTCCGGCGGCGATGCCGAGGCCGACATTGGCTTTGGCGATGGCCAAGTAGATGGATTGTCCCAAGCCCGTGGTTCCGATCAGTGCGGCGATCACCAGCATCGCGAATGCGTACAGAATGGTCTGGTTAAGCCCCAAGAGGATGGTCGGCAACGCGTAAGGGGCGCGGACCTCGATCATGGTTTGCAGTGGCGTGGCCCCCGACGAGATCGCGGCCTCAACCAATTCGTCAGGCGTCGTAGTCAACCCATGTTGGGTGTAGCGGATCATCGGCACGATGGCGTAGGCAATGATTGCCAGAAAGGCGGAGAACTCGCCGATTTGAAAGAACATCAGCACCGGGATCAAGAATACGAATAGCGGGATGGTTTGCAGCATATCACAGATCGGTCGGACAAGCCTCCACGCTATGGGGCTAACGGCGCATAGAAGTCCGATGGCTGCGCCAAACACGGCGCATACGAATACCGCCGCGCCCGACAGGTACAGCGACAGCAGGGCGCGCTCCCAAAGGCCGGAGATCATGATCAGGCCAAGCATCACTATGACAAACACCGCCAGCCGAAGGCCGCCTGCGACCCAGCCCAGAAGCGCCGTGCCGAACACGACAAGTGGCCATGGCAGTTGTGACACGCCCGTTTCAAGTACTACGGCGGCGATTAGCAGGCTGGCCCCCAGCGCGACACGACCTGTCGCCGCCAGCGCCGCACCCAGCAAGGCGGCAGCGCCAAAGAGCCACCAGCTCATGGCAGTGGTCCATTGAAAGCCCCAAGTGAACGGCAGCACGGCTTCATCAAGGCCAATGCGCAGCGGCAAGAGCCCAAAAAACATCGCCTGATTCTTGATCTGATCCAGCCCTGCGCCGTTATTGGCGGTGAACGTGCCGAGCCCTTCATCCACATAAGCCGCCAACCCGTCGAACATCGCGAACCCGTCTGCGGTGGGCAGGCGTGCGCTGAGCAGCAATGCGACCAAGACAGAGGCCGCCAGCACGGCAAGCGCGACCTTGACGCTGTGGCGCTCGCGAGATTTGGCCATATGGGCAGACATACGGTCGATGACGATGGCGAAGACCACGATCACCATGCCTGCCAGAAGG
This sequence comes from uncultured Litoreibacter sp., assembly GCA_947494645.1. Lineage (GTDB taxonomy): Bacteria > Pseudomonadota > Alphaproteobacteria > Rhodobacterales > Rhodobacteraceae > Litoreibacter. The sequence goes on along the minus strand of CANLVO010000001.1, from coordinate 79,240 downwards.
CTCTGGCCGAACTGCGCCTTGCGCATGGTCAGAAGCACCTCCCAGCCGATATCGTCGAAGCCTCCGATCACGGCGGCGATGATCACCATCGAGAGTGCCGCCATGAGGCTTTGGTTTACACCGATCATGATCTGGCTGGTGGCTGCAGGTATCTCGACGAGAAAAAGCTGCTGCAGCCGCGATCCGCCAGACATGATGGCGGCTTCCTTGATGTCATGGTCCACCCTTTGCAGGCCCAACAGCGTGTTGCGCGCCATAGGCGGGGCCGCGTAGATCGCAGACGCGATCAGGCCGACAACCGGGCCAAAGCCAAAAAGCAAAAGGAGCGGCGTCAGGTAGGCGAAAGTCGGCACGGTTTGCATAACGTCGAGCACCGATTGCACAACGCGGCGGACCCGTGGCACCTCGTAGGCCAGAATGCCGATGCTTCCGCCCAAGATAAGCGCCAGCGGAACAGAGACCAGCACCAGTGCCAGCGTGTTCATGCTCTGCGCCCAATAGCCCGACAACAGCACCAGTGTGAAACCGATGAACCCCAATGCGGCCATGCGCAGCCCGCCGATATACCAGCCCAGGGCGGTGACGATACCGATGATGATCGGCCAGGGTGTGTCGACCAGCAAGGCGTTGGCGCCCGCCATCACGAAGTCCAGCAGGTACGAGATAAAGCGCGCGCCGGGCTTGATCGCCTCCAGAAACGCGCCGAGGCCCGTGCCGATCCATTCGGTCATGGGCACGGTCAACGCGGCAGGCCAGGTCACCAGCCACGGGGCGGCACCGGACAGGGCAACGCATATGATCCCGATAAGCGCAGTAACAACCGCTGCGAAAGCGCCGCGCCGGGCCGTCAGTCTCGAAAGGCCGCTTGTCGTGGGAAGGGAGGCCGTCTGGTCCGCCATCAGGTCTCGTCTACCTGCAACGCCTTGGCCAGATCAGAGGGCAGCACCGCACCGATCTGATTGCCCGCACCGTCATGCACAGGCACCGGGTCATATAGATGCATGCACGCGGCGAGCGCCTCTTCCAAGGTCATGTCGTCGCGCAAACCGGGGTTGTCGGGCATCTGCGCTGGCACATCCGCCCCGGTCTTCATGACAGAGCCCACTTGGGCGTGGCGCCCTTTGGCGACATCCTTCGAGAACTCCGCCACATAGTCGTTGACCGGGTTCAACACGATGTCAGTCGGCGTGCCGACCTGTACGATCTTGCCGTCTTTCATGATCGCAATGCGATCCGCCAGCTTCAGCGCCTCGGCAATGTCATGGGTGATGAAGACGATGGATTTCTTCAGCGTCGCCTGAATGCGCAGGAACTCGTCTTGCAACTGCCGCCGGATCAGCGGGTCAAGCGCAGAGAACGGCTCGTCAAGAAACCAGATGTCGGGGTTCACCGCCAGCGAGCGGGCGATGCCCACGCGCTGTCTTTGCCCACCAGACAGCTCGCGCGGGTAGGCGTCTTCGCGGCCGCCAAGGCCCACCAGTTCGATCACCTCCAGCGCCCGCGCGCGTCGCGCGGCGCGGCTTTGGCCCTGCATCTTGAGCGGGAAGCCGACATTGTCGGCGACCGTCATGTGCGGAAACAGCCCGAAATGCTGGAACACCATGCCCAGCTTGTCGCGGCGCAGCTCGGTCATCCGTTTCTTGGAGGCGGTCAGGATGTTCTCGCCCGAGATCAGGATCTCGCCTGCGGACCCGTCCAAAAGGCGCGACACGCAGCGCACCACGGTGGACTTGCCCGAGCCGGACAGCCCCATGATGACGAACAGCTCGCCCTCCGCGACATCGAAGCTGACGTCCTGCACCGCAGGGATCAGCCCTTTGTCGCGCAAAGTCTTGGCCGCGTCCGAGGCGACGCCGCCAGTGCTTCCCAAAGCAGTGGCAAGCTCCGCTTTCGCGTTGGGCCCGAATACCTGCCACACTCCCTTACAGGAGATGGCAGGCGCAGTGTCGGTCACGGCCGGTCCCTCAGTTGGTCGCGGCGTCTACGATCGGCTTCCAGGTGCTCTCGTTGGCGGCCATCCATTCGGCGACCACCTCTTCGACCTTGCCGCCATCTACATCAACCGCACCCATCAGCGGCTGCTGCACATCGGTGCTCAGCTCGTAGTTGGACAGGATTTCGTAAGCGGCTGGCCATTTCTCTTCAAAACCTGACCACGCTGCTTTGAAGATGCGGGTCGGTGTGAAGCCACAGTCGTTGACCGCGTTGGGGTTCGGGCCCCACGATGCGTCTTCGAAACAGGCGGTCTCGCCCACCGGCAAGTCCACGAATTTCACGTCATAGGCCGACATCGCCCAGTGCGGTTGCCAGAAGACCAGCAACAGCGGGGAGTTCTTCTCGGTCGAGGCACGCAGCTCGGTGATCAACGCGCCCTCGGAACCTGCTGGCACTGCCTTGAACGGCAGGTCCAGTCCGGTCATCCGGTCCGCGCCCGGTGTCCCCCAATCGGCAGGGTAGTCCACGATGCGGCCCTGCGGAATTGTATCGGCGGTGGCAAATTGACCAACGCAGTCTTTCAGTGCTTCCCAAGCTGGCAGGCCGGGGCACAGCGCCTCAACATGGGCGGGGTAGGCAATGCCTTCCTTGGCATCAAGGCCCAGATCGCCAACCTCAACGATGGAACCGTCCTCAACCTTCTTGGCGTATTCGTCCGAGACGTTGGACGACCAGATTTCCAGCGTTGCATGGATATCGCCATCCGCGATGCCTTGGAACTGGTTCAGCATACCTGCCGTGCCGTACTCGACCTTGTATCCTGCGGCTTTCAGCATTTCGCCGGCGATATGCGTGGTCACGTGCTGGCCGGTCCATTCGTTGATCGCCAGTGTGATCGGCTCATCTACGGCACCAAGATCAGCGGCATGCGCCGCCCCTGCCAATGCGGTTGTCATCGCCAAAACGGCGGTCAATTTTCTCATGATACTCTCCCAGATGCTTTGTCGTTTTTCTGAAGTTGAGGTTCAGGTATTGTTCAGGCCGCGTCAACGTGACGGCGACAGTTTTGGGTCGAAACCGACCATTTTTTGTCGTTGTTATACAAACCGGACCGTCAGATGACCGCCTTCTCAAGGAAAGAACGTTTCTCGACGATCCGGTCATAGCCAAAGGCGCTCACGTCGATAGAGCGGTAGGCGCCATAGGTGATCCACTCCGACACCGCCCGGCCAAAGGCAGGCGATTGTTGCAGCCCATGGCCCGAGAAGCCGTTGACGAAGATGAAATTCGACATCTCGACATGCGGGCCGACAATGGCGTTCTGGTCGAACGTATTGAACGCGTAATGGCCGACCCAGGCGTTGATCAGCTTGATGGTCTCAAAGGCGGGAACTCTTGTGGCCAAGGCGGGCCAGACTTTGTTCTCCCAAAGCGAATGGTCAAAAACAAAATCGTCATAGGCCACTGCCGGGTCCTCATCTGGCGGGCACCCGGCAAGGTAGTATTGCCCATCGGTGCGCATATGCACGCCTGATGGGTCAATGGTCAGCGGCAGGTCGCGGTCCAGCGGGGTCGCTGCGTCAAAGATATAGGTGTAGCGCTTGCGCGGCTCCACCGGCAGCTCGATCCCCGCCATGGCGGCCGTGATCGCCGCGCTCGGTCCGGAACAATTGACCAGCGTGCCGCAGGCAATCACCTCACCGGTGGCGAGCGTCACCGTTTCGACCTGTGTGCCTGCCGCGTTGCGGGTGATGGCCTTCACCTCATTATGCGCATATTCCGCGCCATGCGCGCGCGCCTTGCGTTTCCACCAGTCAAAGATGGTACCGCCGTCAAAATATCCCTCGTCAATCAGGTTGTGGTTGCCGCCAATCACGTCGTCGAGGTTGTAGAACGGATAGGCCGCCGCAATCTCGTCCTTGGTCATGAATTTGGTGCCCGCGCCCAGCGAGGCCTGAACCTGCTGCTGCTCCCGCAAGTTGGTAGCAAAGGCTTCGGTATCAGCCAGATACATATAGCCGTAGCTTTGCAACGGAATGTCCGGCGCTTCATCATCGGCCATGAGCTCTTTGAAATTGTGGATGAACTCCGCCCCAAATTGCGAGATGCGAATATTCACCTCATTCGAAAACTGCTGTCGGATGCAGCTGTTCGTGTGCGATGTCGAGCTGTTCTCGTAGGTCGGGTCACGCTCCACCACCAGGATCGAGCCATCAAAATCCGGGTTGCGCGAAAGCCACCACGCCACAGAGGAGCCATACATCGCGCCGCCCACGATAACGACGTCATAACTGGTCTTGGATGGTGCTTGCATGTCAGGTCTCCCGAATCCCCGGCAGACCTGACTAGATCAAAGGCTTTGCGTCAAGCACGTGCGGCACGGTGTCGTTCCAACTGCGCGTTTAGTGCGCCCCCCAGCAGGACCAAAAAGGCCGACAGGTAGAGCCACATCAGCAGGGCCACCACCGCACCAATGGAGCCGTACACCTCATTGTACCGCCCGAAATTGGCCAGATATTCCGAAAACGCCATTGAGGCGACGACCCACATCAGCACCGCAAACACCGCCCCCGGCGTAAGCCACGGTGTGCGCCTGCCATCACGCTTGCGCGGCCCGTAGCGATAGATGAGCGAGATCCCGACGGTGATCACAAAAATAGCAGCGCTCCAGCGCACCACATCGATCCAGCTTTTGGTTTCAACCGCCAAGGGAAGCATGGCGACAACCAATGGCGTGACCACCACCGCAGCCCCCGCCACCAGAGCCACAAGGACCAGAGAGATGGTCAGCAAGAACGCTGCCGCATAGGCCATGAAGAAGCTGCGGTTCGGCGCGCGGTAAATGGTGTTGAGGCCTCGCATCATCGCGCCCACGCCCGCCCGCGCCGACCAAAGCGCAAGCAGAATCGACACGAATGTCGCCCAACCCAACGCCTCCGTCCCGGCCAAAAGAACCTGCGTCAGCTGGTCATTGATCAAAGTGTATATGTCTTCCGGCACGATCCCCTGCAGAAGGTTCAACTGCTCCTGGATCACCACCGGGTCGGACCACAGCCCGAAAATGGCAATCACCGCCGCCAACCCCGGAAAAATCGCAAGCATCCCGAAAAACGCGATCCCCGCCGAAATCAGGCTGAGGTTCTGCTCATCAATCTGGCGATAAACCCCCACAAGAGAGGCCCACCAAACCGATGGCGTATGTTTCGAGGCGTCTGACACGTCCCCAGAGCTAGCCCATTGGCGCGGAAATTCCTCCAAGAAAATGCAGTCTCTCTAATCCTGCGTGGAAAAGCCCCGCCCTAGCTGCTACTCCCAGCTCCATGAAAACCGCCGTCATCATCGTCGCCGCCGGGCGTGGCCACCGCGTGGGGGGCGAGACCCCCAAGCAATATCTGCCGCTGGGTGCGCATTGCGCGCTCCGCCATTCGGTTCAGGCCTTTCTCGAGCGCCCGCAGGTCAGCCATCTCTGCACCGTGATCCATTCCGATGATACCGGTCTCTACGAAGACGCGTTGCGCGGCCTCAATGACCCACGCATCCTGCCCTCTGCCCATGGCGGCGAGACCCGGGCCGCTTCCGTTCTGGCTGGGCTGAAAGCGCTCAAACCGCACGCGCCAGATTGCGTGTTGGTCCACGACGCCGCCCGGCCATTTGTGACGTCCGCCATCATCGACAGCGTCTGCGCAGGCCTGCACCAGACCGAAGGCTGCTGCGCCGCCCTCCCCGTTATCGATGCGCTCTGGAGCAGCGAAGGCGAGATGGCCCAAACCAGCATTCCGCGCGACGGGCTCTGGCGGGCCCAAACGCCACAAGGCTTTCATTTTGAAAAACTGCTTGCTGCCCATCTGTCTCATGACGGGTCCGGCGCTGATGACGTGGCTGTGGCCCGCGAAGCCGGGATGAATGTGCGCTTCGTTCTCGGCTCAGACGAGAACTACAAGATCACCACGCCACAAGATCTGGCCCGCGCGCGCAAAACGCTCTCTTAGCCACATTTCGAATGGCCGCAGGACGCACAGGTCATGCACCCTTCGACCATCCGCAAATCATATTGCCCACAGCTGGGGCAGGCCTTGCCGCGGCGCTCTCCCACCGCAACCACTTGCGCGGAGGGGTCTTGCTTCAGCCCCAACCCCTCGCCCGCGATAAAGCCCGTGGCAATCATATGCTGCTCGATCACGCCGCCAATCGCCGCCAAAATGGACGGGATATACTTCCCCTGCACCCAAGCCCCGCCGCGCGGGTCAAACACCGCCTTCAGCTCCTCGACGACAAAAGACACGTCCCCACCCCGCCGAAACACCGCAGAGATCATCCGCGTCAGCGCCACGGTCCAGGCAAAATGCTCCATATTCTTGGAGTTGATGAACACCTCAAACGGCCTGCGATGCCCGTTCAGAACAATGTCATTCACAGTGATGTAAAGAGCGTGCTCTGAATCCGGCCATTTCACCTTATAGGTCTGCCCCTCCAGCTCCGAAGGCCGGTCCAATGGCTCGGACATATAGACCACCTCGCCGCCCTCAGGCACCGCAACCGGCTTGTCATCTTCCGCCTCGTTTTGGCTGGAAATACTCAAGACCGACCCTGTGACATCATTGGGCCGGTAGGTCGTGCATCCCTTACAACCTTGATCCCAGGCGGCCATATAGACCTCCTTGAAATCATCAAAGCTGATATCCTCGGGGCAGTTGATCGTTTTTGAGATCGAGCTATCCACCCATTTCTGCGCCGCCGCCTGCATCCGCACATGGTCAAGCGGTGCCAGCGTCTGCGCATTCACAAAGTGATCGGGCAGGTCTACATCGCCAAACTTTTCACGCCACAGCTGCACCGCGTAATCCACGACCTCTTCTTCCGTCCGAGACCCGTCCTTCTGCAACACCTTGCGCGTGTAGGCGTAAGCAAACACTGGCTCGATCCCCGAGGACACATTCCCCGCATACAAAGAAATCGTCCCCGTCGGCGCAATGGACGTCAGCAAAGCGTTGCGAATGCCATGCTCCCGAATGGCGTCACGCACGTCTTCGTCCATGTCCTGCATCGCGCCCGACGCCAAAAAGGCGTCCGCGTCAAACAGGGGGAACGCCCCCTTTTCCTTTGCCAAATCGACAGAGGCCAGATATGCGGCGCGGGCAATCGCGTGCAACCAGCGATCCGTCAGACGCGCCGCCTCCTCTGATCCATAACGCGACCCCACCATCAACAAAGCATCGGCCAGCCCGGTCACACCCAGCCCAATCCGGCGCTTGGCCAACGCCTCTTGCCGTTGCGCCTCCAGCGGGAAGCGCGACGCATCCACGACATTATCCATCATCCGCACGGCCGTCCGCACCAGTTCATCCAGCGCCTCGATATCCAGCTCTGCATGCGGCTCGAACGGCTCCGCCACCAGCCGCGCCAGGTTGATGGACCCCAGCAAACAGGCGCCATAGGGCGGCAGTGGCTGCTCGCCGCACGGGTTCGTGGCCGCAATCGTTTCACAATAGGACAGGTTATTCGCGGCGTTGATCCGGTCGATGAAGATCACGCCCGGTTCCGCGAAGTCATAAGTCGAGCGCATGATCAGGTTCCACAAATCCAGCGCCTTCACCGTCCGCACGATCTCGCCGCCAAAGACCAGGTCCCAAGGCGCTTCCGCCTTTACCGCGTCCATGAAGTCATCAGTGACCAGCACCGACAGGTTGAACATGCGCAATCGCGCCGCATCCTGCTTGGCGGTGATGAAATCCTCGATATCGGGGTGATCGCAGCGCATCGTGGCCATCATCGCCCCGCGGCGCGAGCCCGCCGACATGATGGTGCGGCACATCGCGTCCCACACATCCATAAAGCTCAGCGGCCCCGACGCGTCAGCCGCGACACCTTTGACGCCTGCGCCTTTGGGACGGATGGTCGAGAAGTCATAGCCAATCCCCCCGCCCTGCTGCATGGTCAGCGCCGCCTCTTTCAGCATGTCGAAAATGCCGCCCATCGAATCCGGCACTGTTCCCATGACAAAGCAGTTGAACAGCGTCACGCTGCGCTCTGTCCCCGCGCCTGCTGTGATCCGGCCTGCGGGCAGATATTTGAAATCTTCCAACGCCTCGTAGAACTTGCCTTCCCATGCGGACGGGTCCTGCTCAGGTGCGGCCAAAGCACCCGCAATGCGAGTCCAACTTTCCTCCACCGTGACATCAATCGGCGTGCCATCCGCTTCCTTGAAGCGGTATTTCATGTCCCAGATTTGTTCGGCAATGGGGGCAGCAAAACGGCTCATGGCAACGGGTCCCGGCAGCTAGGAAGGAGGGTTACAAACCTACTGATCGCACGTCTTTGGGTCAATGAAAATCCGGTTGCCCGCGACAAGTTATCCACAACCTGTAGCCCTTGAAACCCTAAGCTACCGCAATATCATGTATATCTCGAAATAGGGGTGAGTCGTGGCCAAGTTCATAAACTTGATAAAGCTATCTGTCGGAACGGAATCGGTCGACAGCTTGCAGGAATGGCAAGATAGCCCACGTCCGAAAGGCGCGGATGGCAATCCACGCCACGTTACCCGCATGTGGCCCAAGCGAGAGGCCGAAATCCTCAATGGCGGCTCGATCTACTGGGTCATCAAGGGCGTCGTGCAAGCGCGCCAGAAAATCCTGCGCCTGGATGAATATGATCGCGGCGATGGCATCCGCCGCTGCGCGCTGGTCTTTGATCCGCAGCTGATCCGCGTCGAGAATATGACCAAACGCCCCTTCCAGGGTTGGCGCTATCTCAAACCTGAAGACGCCCCCGCCGATCTGCCCGCACACCGCGCCCGCGAAGAGGCCCTACCCCCCCAACTCAGCGCAGCGCTGGCTGATATCGGCGTACGCTAACCCGCCTTTTGGGTTTCATCTTGGCAAAAATACCTTTCAGGGGATGCCCGCGTGGCGGGGAGGGAACCTCCCCAAGAACGCAAAAAATCGCACGCGCGGGACGCGCACATGTCAGGTTAATAACCTCTTAAAGCGCACATGAGAGTATCATAATATCAAAGGCTTATAAGGTTCGGCGCATGCGCCGCACCGCCCCTCAAAGGCCTAGTTTGGCCTTCAGCGCCGCAAAAGCAGTCTGGTCCTTACCGCTCAAATCAGAGGTCTTCGACGCAAAGAAAGTCGCCTGAGACCGCAAGACCGGCTCCCCGCCCAAAACCTTGAGATGGTTGGCCTCCAACGTCGCGCCGGTCGAGGTGATATCCGCCACCGCCTCCGCCGTGCCGTTCTTGATGGTGCCTTCCGTCGCGCCTTGGCTGTCGACCAGCTGGTAGTCGGCCACACCCGCCTCTTTCAAATGCTCGCGCACCAACCGGTGATATTTCGTCGCGATCCGCAGCCGAAATCCGTGCTTGGCCCTGAAGCGCGCCGCCACCGCATCCAGATCATCCAGCGTGGACACATCCGCCCAGAACCGCGGCACCGCGATGATTAGATCCGCAAATCCAAAGCCCAGCTCCGCGAGGGGTTCGATTTGCTCGGACCACTGCGGAATTTTCTCACGCACCAGATCAGTTCCGGTGACGCCAAGATCAATCCGCCCGGCCGCCAGCTCACGCGGAATTTCACCCGCGCTCATCAGGATCAGCTCGACATCATCGACGCCCGACACGGCACCCGCATATTCGCGGTCCGACCCCGTCTGCTCCAGCGTAACGCCCCGCGCCCCAAACCAGGCAAAGGTCTCTTCCATCAACCGCCCCTTGGACGGCACGCCCAATTTCAAGGTCATGACGTGACCTCCAAAAGCAATTCGGGCCGGATCACGCCACCCACTGCAGGAATGTTGCGCCCCTGCCCCAACACGCGCGTCAACGCATCATAACGCCCGCCAGAGGCCACTGGCGTCTGCCCGTTCGCGGCAAAGCCAAAGACAAACCCGTCGTAATACTCCATCGACGTGCGTCCGTAGGAGCCCTCGTAAAGAACGCCGGTCGCATCAACGCCGCGCGCTTTCAACGCATTCAGCCGCTTTGCAAATCTTTGTGCCGCAGTCTTGATGGCCGGAAACTGGTTTGCGATATCGGCCAACTGCCCTACTGCCTGATCCGCGCTTATCGACATCGCCAACAATGCGCTTACGGCCTCAATCTCGTCCTCCGGGATGGGTGGCACGGACATATCCTTGCGCAATGCGCTCAACCGCTCAGCCACGTCGCCCACGCTGCGCAGGCCAATCTCGGGCCCGGCACCTTGCACGATTTGCTCGACATCCAAACCTTCCAAGGCGCTGATCAACTCCGCCCGTCCAGTAGGGATATCGGCCCGCCCAGAAAATCGGTCGAGCAGAGCCCGGAACCGAGTGGGACGCCAGATATGACGCATCAACGCTGCGCGGCGGCGATCAGAGGTGGTCAGCCCCTGCACGGCAGCAATCAAGACGCCAATATCGCCAATGGAGGCCTGCAAAGGCGTGTCCTGCAAAACTTCAGAAAACAGCGCAAACACTTCGGCATCCGCACCAATGGGATCGGTGCGATCAAACACCTCGTAGCCCACCTGCATATACTCGCTGGCCCGCCCGGTGCCCGCATCCTGCTTGCGGAAAACCTCCCCCATATAAGTGTAGCGGGCGGGCTCCGCACCCTCGGTCATATGCGCCTGCACGATCGGGACCGTGAAGTCGGGCCGCAGCATCTGCTCGCCCCGTACTGGATCAGACGTCACGTAGGCGCGGGCGCGGATATCCTCGCCGTAAAGGTCCAGCATGACCTCAGAGGGCTGCAGCAAATCGGTTTCAACCAGCTGTGCACCGTTGCTCTGAAACGTGGCCAGCAGACGCGCGGCCTCAGCCTTGATGTCAGCTTTCGATGTCACCTAAGCGTCCAGTATTTTCCGGATTTCGCTGACAAGGTCGTCGCGATTGATCTCGGATTGCGCGGGCTGCTCTTTCCATTCTTCGTGGGTCGCGGTCTCGGCAATCTTGGCGCCAAGCACGAGGTCCTTGATCTGAACAACGCCTTTGTCGAACTCGTCGGACCCGGCAATTACAGCCACCGGAGCATTGCGTTTATCAGCGTATTTTAGTTGGTTGCCAAAATTCTTCGGGTTGCCCAGGTAGACCTCCGCGCGAATACCTTCAGCGCGTAGCTCGCCCACCATCGCCTGATAATCGGCCATGCGGTCGCGGTCCATTACCGTCACGATAACGGGCCCGACGGTATCCTTGCTCATCCGACCCTTGGCGTGCAGCGCGGCCAGCAACCGGTCCACCCCGATGGAGACGCCCGTCGCCGGAACAGCCTGACCCGTGAACCGCTTGACCAAATCGTCGTAGCGCCCGCCCCCTGCAACGGAGCCAAACTGACGCGGGCGGCCCTTTTCATCCTTGATCTCGAAAGTCAGCTCAGCCTCGTAGACGGGGCCAGTGTAGTAGCCGAGGCCACGGACAACCGACGGGTCAATCTCGATCCGGTCCGACGCATAGCCTTGCGCGTCAAGCAACTGAGCAATCTCACGCAGCTCGCCTATGCCATCGTTGCCGACCTGAGACTCTCCAACAGCCTCTTGAAGCCGGGCGAGTGTGTCTTCCACGCTGTCTTGCTTCGCTGTCAAAAACGCCAAAACCGGTGCGGCCTGATCCTCGGACAGCCCAACCCCGTCGATTTTTGCCCCTGACGCATCCGTGCGGCCTACGGTCAGCAATTCTTTTACGCCGCGCTCGCCGACCTTGTCGAACTTGTCGATGGTGCGCAGCACGTCGTCGCGGCGGGGGTCGTCGGCAAGCCCCATGACCTCCAAAACGCCGTTAAGCACTTTGCGGTTGTTCACCCGTACCAGATAGTCGCCGCGCGGGATGCCGACACGTTCCAAAACATCCGCCAGCATCGCGCAAATCTCTGCGTCCGCAGCAACCGATCCAGACCCAACAGTATCCGCATCACATTGGTAAAACTGCCTAAATCGCCCTGGTCCTGGCTTTTCATTGCGCCAAACGGGACCCATCGCGAAGCGGCGATACGGTGTCGGCAACTCATTGCGGTGCTGGGCAAATACACGCGCCAATGGCGCTGTCAGATCATAGCGCAGCGCCAGCCAGTCGGCCTCCTCTTCCTGCCACGCGAACACGCCTTCATTGGGGCGATCCACATCAGGGAGGAACTTGCCCAGCGCCTCGACCGTTTCCACGGCAGAACTTTCCAACGCGTCAAAGCCATAGAGTTGATAAACAGCGGAAATCTCGTCCAGCATAGCCTTGCGCTGCGCCACTTCCGCACCGAAATAGTCACGAAACCCTTTCGGGGTTTCGGCCTTGGGGCGGGGCTGCTTTTTCACTTTGGCCATGGGTCAAACGTCCTGATCTAAACCTTAAGCGTGGCAATAACGAAGGGCTGGACGCAAGACAAGCAACCTGCCAGACGGGGCACCATGACCGAAAACACCAAACTTGAAGAGCAACTGGCCCATCTCACCAAAACGGTAGAGGAGATGTCCGACATTGTTGCGCGGCAGGAGAAAGAGATCTCCCTGCTCACCCACCGTGTTCGCACCTTGATGGAACGCGAGGCGGAGCGGCAGCAGGATGCGGGTGGCCATGTGGTCTTGGGCGACGAACGCCCACCCCATTACTAAAGCGGCAGCGCGGTGGTCGATTTGACATCCTTCAGTACGAAACTGGAGGTCACTGACCGGATGAACGGGTTGCGCAGCAGGTTGTGCGACATGAATTCCTCGTAGGCTTCTACATCCGTGGTCCGTATTTTCAGCATGTAGTCCGCCTCCCCCGACACTTTCTGGCATTCCATGATTTGCGGGTGTCGTTGCACCAGTGAGGTGAACGCGTTCACCGCTTCTTCGGTGTGATCATGCAGGCTGACGCTGGCTAATACACACAGCTTTGCGTCGACCTTGGCCGGGTCAAGTATCGCTACGCGCGCCTTGATTGCACCGCTCGCCTCTAAATCCTGCAACTTCCGCCACAGCGTGCTTTGAGCCATGGCGCATCGCTCGGACAATTCTGCCAACGAAAGCGACGCATCGCGCTGCAGCTCCCGCAGAATGGATAATTCTTGATCCGTTATTTTCATAAATCGGACTATTTCGGAAATTATTGATCAAATCAAACTCTCTGCTCAAGCGATTTGACCAAAAATCCCTTCATGGCTGGACCAAACTTACAATATCGAAGGAGGACCCCATGCCGCTGAACCCTAACTACGCATCCAAGACCCCAGACGAACACGGCCTCTACAGCTACAGCGCCGACGAGCACACCGTTTGGAAAGACTTGTTCGCCCGCCAGATCGCCTACCTGCAAGACCGGGCCTGTGAAGCTTATCTCGATGGTGTGAAACGACTTGGGCTGTCTGCAGATCAGGTTCCACAGGTTTCCGAGCTGGACGCGCGCCTTGCCAAATTGACCGGAGCAGGCGTCAAAGGCGTCGCTGCCATTATTCCGCAGGACGAATTTTCGACCCTGCTTTCTAACCGCAAATTTCCAGTCGCCACTTTCATCAGAACGCGCGAGGACATGGCGTATCTGGAAGAGCCCGACATTTTCCACGAGGTCTTCGGCCACGCCCCCATGCTCACCAACGAGCCGTTTTGCCAATTCATGGAACGCTTCGGTGCCTTAGCGCTGAGCCTGCCTAAAGAGCATCTCAAACACCTATTCCGTCTGTTCTGGTTCACCGTTGAATTCGGCATGATCCGCGAGAATGGTGCGTTGAAAGCGTTCGGCGCGGGGATCATGTCCTCCCCGTCAGAGGCCGAATATGCGATGTCGGGCAAGGCCGAGATGATCGATTTCGACCTAACGACCGTCCTGCGCACGCCCTACCGCATCGACATTGTGCAGCCGGTCTATTTCGTGATCGACAGCTTCGAGCAATTGGTCGAAACGCTGGAGCAAGATGTCGAGGCCGCCATCGTTGAAGCGAAAGCCAAAGGGGACATGCCCGCGAAATTCGACCGCGCGGCCTAGATCTCTTCGATCATCACCACGCCGCCCAGAGACTTGATCGCGCCCTTCACCTTCGGGTTCACCGCGAATTGGTCGCCCAAAGCCACCTCGACCTCTCCCGGTAGTTCAGGGTCCATGAGGCAAAGAGACACGGGCCCGCGCGCGCGGATGGATTTGTCCTGACCGGAGCGTTCCAGCACGGAGGCAATGGAGGCGATCACAGCATCTTCCTCCACGAATATCTTCAGCCCCATGGAGCCTGCCTCAACCGCGCCATCAATCGGCTGGGCCCCGCGACAGAGCAGCTTTAGTTGTTCAGATTCATAGGTCGCCTCGACGCTCAACACGACGTTGCTGCCCGGCACAAGATGGTCGCCTGCCGCCTCCAATGTGTCTGAGAAAACCGTCACTTCGAACATACCAGACGGGTCGGACCCTTGCACAAAGGCAAACCGGTTGCCACGCGCAGATTTACGTTCCTGACGGCCTGAAATGGTTGCGGCCAGCTTCGCCACAATCGCGCCGCTCTGTACCCGTTCCTCGATCTCGGTCAGGGACAACACGCCTTTGCGCTTCAACGCCAGCGCGTAATCATCAAGCGGATGGCCAGACAGGTAGAACCCGACGGCGGTGAATTCTTGCGCCAAACGTTCCGATGGCAGCCAGTCATCCACCGGCGACAGGCGCGGCTCTGGCAGGTCGTCACCCGCCTCGCCAAACAACGACACTTGGTTCGAATTTCGCTGCTCGTGGATCGCGGCAGAGTAGCTGACCAACCCGTCCAGCGAGGCAAACACACGGTGCCTGTTGGGATCAAGCTGATCAAACGCGCCGGAGCGGGCCAGCATTTCCAAAGGTCGCTTGCCCACGCGCTTCAAGTCCACCCGGCGGGCAAAATCGAAGAGCGTCGCAAAGGGTTTCTCAACCCCCTCCACAACGCGTGAATCCGTGACCAGCCGCATCGCCTCAACGCCCACGTTTTTCAGCCCGCCCAGCGCATAGACCACTTTGCCATCCGCCACCGTAAACGTCGCGCCGGAGCGGTTCACGCAAGGCGGCACAATCTCGATGTCGAGGACCTTGGTGATCTCTTCTTTGTAGACGCCCAGCTTGTCGGTCAGATGCAGGTCGCAATTCATCACGCCCGCCATGAACTCGACCGGATGGTTCGCCTTCAGCCAAGCGGTTTGGTAGCTGACCACCGCATAGGCGGCGGCGTGGGATTTATTGAAGCCGTAATTGGCAAACTTCTCGAGAAGGTCGAACACCTCCTTGGCCTTTTTCGCATCGACCCCGTTGGCCTTAGCCCCGGTCTCGAATTTAGGTCGCTCCTTGGCCATCTCCTCGGCGATTTTCTTACCCATGGCACGCCGCAACAGATCCGCACCGCCCAGCGAGTAGCCCGCCATGACCTGCGCGATCTCCATCACCTGCTCTTGGTAGACGATGATGCCTTGGGTCTCGGCCAGAATATGGTCGATCAGCGGGTGGATCGATTCAAGCTCTTTGATCCCGTTCTTCACCTCGCAATAGGTCGGGATATTTTCCATCGGGCCGGGGCGGTAAAGCGCCACCAGCGCCACGATATCTTCAATGCAGGTAGGTTTCATGCGCCGAAGCGCGTCCATCATGCCAGAGCTTTCCACCTGAAACACCGCAACGGTCTTCGCAGAGGAATAAAGGTCGTAGCTTTTCTTATCATCGAGCGGGATCGCCCCGATGTCGTTCTCCGCGCCTTTTGGCGGCTCATAAATCTGGCTGCCATCGGCTGCGATGTGCAAAGGCCGGTCCAGCAGGTCGATGGCGTTCTGGATCACCGTCAGGGTCTTCAGACCCAGAAAGTCGAATTTCACCAGCCCGGCTTGTTCGACCCATTTCATGTTGAACTGGGTGGCGGGCATGTCGGAGCGTGGGTCTTGATAAAGCGGCACCAACGCGTCCAGAGGCCGGTCGCCGATCACCACACCGGCGGCATGGGTCGAGGCGTTGCGCAGCAGCCCTTCGACCTGCTCGCAATAATTCAGCAGCCGGTCAACGACCTCCTCATTCTTGGCCTCTTCGCGCAGCTTGGGCTCATCCGCCCGCGCCTTCGTGATGCTGACTGGCTTGACCCCCTCCACCGGGATCAGTTTTGAAAGCCGGTCCACCTGCCCGTAAGGCATTTGCAACACCCGGCCAATGTCACGCACGGCGGCCTTGGACAGCAGCGCACCGAAGGTGATGATCTGGCCCACCTTGTCGCGGCCGTATTTTTCTTGGACGTAGCGGATCACCTCCTCGCGGCGGTCCATGCAGAAGTCGATGTCGAAATCCGGCATGGACACACGTTCGGGGTTCAAGAACCGCTCGAACAGCAAGCTATAGCGCAGCGGGTCGAGGTCGGTAATCAGCAATGCGTAAGCCACCAGAGAGCCCGCGCCCGAACCGCGACCGGGTCCTACGGGGATATCATTATCCTTGGCGTATTTGATGAAGTCGGCCACGATCAGGAAGTAGCCGGGAAAGCCCATGCCTTCGATAATGCCCAGCTCGAAATCGAGCCGTTTCTGGTACTCCTCGACAGAGACCGCATGCGGGATCACGGCCAGACGCTTTTGCAGACCTTCATTTGCCTGACGCCGCAATTCCTCGATCTCGTCATCGGCAAACTTGGGCAGGATCGGGTCGCGTTTGTAAGCTTTGAACGCACAGCGGCGGGCGATCTCGACGGTGTTTTCCAGTGCTTCTGGTAGATCGGCAAACAACGTGGCCATCTCTTGCGGACTTTTGAAGTAGTGCTGCGGCGTCAATTTGCGGCGTGGGCTTTGCTGATCGACATATGCCCCGTCCGCGATGCAGATAAGCGCGTCATGCGCCTCATACATATCGGGTTTGGGGAAGTAGACATCGTTGGTCGCAACTAGCGGCAGGCCCATCGCGTAAGCCATCTCCACATGGCCGCGCTCGCTAAGGCGTTCGGCCTCGGGCGAGCCGTCTTCGCCGGGGTGGCGCTGCAATTCGACATAAAGACGATCCGGATAGGTTTGCGCCAATTGCCGCAACAGCGCGTCCGCCTTGGGGGTCTGACCGTCGCGCAAAAGCCGCCCGATGGGGCCATCAGGACCACCAGTCAGGCAGATCAGCCCCTCATGGTGCTTCGCCAGTTCTTCCAATGACACCTGCGGCAACTGCCCTTCTGCATCAAGGTAAAGGCAGGAGTTCAGCTTCATCAGGTTCTCGTAGCCCTGTTCATTCTGGGCAAGCAGCACGATGGGCGCGGGCGGCACTGGCTTGTCGCCCGGCATGGCAGGCACGTAACTCAGATCGACTTGGCACCCGATGATGGGCTGCACGCCAGCGCCGGACGCATATTCCGAGAATTCGAGCGCCGCGAACATGTTGTTGGTGTCGGTAATCGCGACGGCGGGCATCGCAGCATCTTGGCAAATTCCAGCCAGCTTTTTGACCCGGATCGCTCCTTCGAGAAGGGAGTATTCGGTGTGGACGCGAAGATGAATGAATCGTGGAGAGCTGCTCATATCGCTCACCCTAGACACAGCTGCGGGCGGGCGAAAGTCGCTTACTTAGCGCAGGCTGGTGCGCGAGGTTCTCATCCGGTGGCCGATGCCTGTGGTCAACAGATCGTTCGCCAAAGCGCGGCGCTCAGATGCGCCTTCAATCAGGCAAGATTCCAGCTCTTCGGGATAGATCGGCGTTAACGGAACGGCCCTGACAGTGCCAAGCGGCATGCCGTCAAAAGTCGAGCGGCCATTGGGCAGGCCAATGTTCAGCAGGGCGCCAGCGGGTTCAGCCACGCCCGGCACGATCCAGCCTGCGGGGACGCAGTTGCTGGGTAGATCAACCGACAATACGTCATTGTTCTGCACCAAAGCGCTGAGGTCTTCGCCAAAAGCGAAGATGCGGGCGACATGTTCGACTGCCTTAAATGCCCAGGTTTTGCGGATGTCGTCGGCCGACATCTCCTGAGCGCCGCAGATCTCCAGAAAGACTTCGACCCCGAAACCATTGCCATGCCCATGCGCCTGAGCGCGGGCGTCAAACGCGCCAAACGGGTCGCTGAGGCCTTCCGAAGCGATGATCAAGCTGTTTTCCGTACGAACGACGCGGAACCTTTGGGTTTGTGTGGGCCAGGCAGGCATCCCCAAAACTTGGGGGGAGACCGGGTATCCTAGGAAATCAATGTCAGATGTGCCGATTGCGTCCCAATACGCGGCGCGGGCTTTGCGCGTTTGCGCGATGGCCTCAACGCTTGGGCTCGGCAATTGGATGTGACCCGCCGCAATGGAGATGCGCGGCTTGGACGGGGTCGCAACAGGTGCAGGCGCACTTGCAGGTGCAGGTGAAGCTGGTGTCTGTGAATGCTGTTGTTGTGCTAGACGGGTTGGCTTTGGCGCATCAACCGAAGGCGATTTCACGATGTGCTTTTCGACCACCGCATCAGGCATGGCGGCGGCTTTGCGCACGACGGCGTCAATATCGAACTCTTGTGCCGCCTCTGCCGCAATTTGCTCAGCGGAGCGCCCCATTTCGTCCTTAATGTCGCTGTCGCGCATACTTTTGGCGCCGCGCTTGGGTTTGATCACTGTCGTGGGCGTTGCGGTCCGCGTCACGACAGCGTCGTCCGACGCCAATGCGTCAACTTCAGCAGGCGCTTCAGCGACCTCCTGACTTGATTTCCCTCTGTTTAACAATCGTTTTAACATTGTACTCGCAGCCATCCCCATAGCTCTTCAATGGGAACAATATCGCCTACGAATCGTGCAACATGATGGCGGCACTGTGCGATCACTGCGGCAGGGTTGCCAAAACCTTAACACGCGGCTTAGGCTCACAAATGAATTGCTCATCGTGCCGTCTACGCCGCATCGACCGCACATCAGGATGACCGACCAACGGGTAAGGCGGCAGGACATATTCAAAATGGTGACGTTTCTTCTGAACGGGGAAACCGTGCAGGCAGAGGTCAGCCCGACTGAGACCTTGCTCGACTTTTTGCGCGAGCGCCAAGGCCTGACCGGAACCAAGGAAGGCTGCAATGAAGGGGATTGCGGTGCGTGCTCGGTGATCGTGACCGGACCAGACGCACGACCGCTCGCAATGAATTCCTGTATCTTGTTTATGGGCCAGCTCCATGGCCGCGCCGTGCGCACGGTCGAAGGCGTCAGCGGGCCCGGTGGCGCGTTGCACCCGGTGCAACAGGCGATGGTGGACCACCACGGCTCCCAATGCGGCTTTTGCACGCCTGGCTTTATCACGACCATGGCCGCCGCTCATATGAACGGCGCAACAGATCACGAGGACCAGGTGGCAGGCAATCTTTGCCGCTGCACAGGCTACGCGCCGATCATTCGCGC
The DNA here is from genome assembly GCA_947494645.1 of uncultured Litoreibacter sp. Classification (GTDB taxonomy): domain Bacteria; phylum Pseudomonadota; class Alphaproteobacteria; order Rhodobacterales; family Rhodobacteraceae; genus Litoreibacter. The sequence continues at coordinate 60,038 of CANLVO010000001.1, read as the reverse complement.
GGCGGAAGAAGCCTCAGCCCAACCGGTGCCTGGATGGATGGCAGATGCTGCCCCGACGCCTGAGAGCGATGCCCCCTATCCTAGCCCAACCTCGTCTGACGCGCTTGCGGAATGGTACGCGGCGCATCCGGGCGGCACGCTGATTGGCGGGGCCACGGATGTCGGGCTTTGGGTCACCAAGCAATTGCGAGAGCTGGACGAAATTTGCTTTACCAACCGCTGCACTGATTTGCAGCAGATCGAACAGACCGAGGCTGGTCTAAGGATCGGGGCCGCCTGCACGATTACCCAAGTGTTGGAGGCGGTGCGCGACCTTTATCCCTCCTTTGCCGAAATGCTGCGCCGCTACGGCTCCGTTCAAGTGCGCAATGCGGCAACCATTGGCGGCAACATCGCCAACGGCTCGCCCATCGGGGACAGCCCGCCTGCATTGATAGCTCTCGGCGCGACGCTGCATCTGCGCAAAGGGGATGCGCGGCGCGAGATGCCAATCGAGGACTTCTTCATTGAATACGGCAAGCAGGACTGCGCCCCGGGCGAGTTTGTGGAAGCCGTCACCATCCCGCAAAACCCCGACACGCTGCGTTGCTACAAAATCTCCAAACGCTTCGATCAGGATATCTCTGCCGTCTGCGGGTGTTTCAACATCGCGGTCAACGGCGGCACCGTCACGGGCGCCCGTATCGCTTTTGGCGGCATGGCGGGCACTCCGAAACGGGCCTCTCATGTGGAAGCGGCTTTGCTGGGTCAGCCTTGGACCACTGAGACGGTGGCTTCGGCACAAAGCGCGTTTGAACAGGATTTCACCCCGTTGTCCGACATGCGGGCCTCGGCAGAGTACCGGATGCAGGTCGCCAAAGCACTTCTACAACGTTGCCTTGAAGACAGCGAGAAGAACCCGACAGACGTGCTGGAGGTGCGGCCATGAGCGTGGGCACCTCCAGCAAACACGATAGCGGTCCGCTGCATGTCACCGGCGCGGCACGCTATGTCGACGACATCCCGACCCCAAGCGGCACGCTGCATTTGGCCTTCGGGCTGTCGAACATCGCGCGCGGCAGGATCACCGGGATGGACCTATCGCAGGTTCGGGCGGCACCCGGCGTGGTTGCCGTGCTGACGGCGCAGGACTTGCCTTATGCCAATGACGTCTCCCCCTCAGCGCATGACGAGCCGCTGCTGGCGGATGGCACCTTGCATTATGTTGGCCAACCGGTGTTTCTGGTGGTCGCCCGCTCGCATCTGGCGGCCCGCAAAGCCGCCCGGTTAGGCAATGTAAGCTATGAGCCCGAGACCCCGATCCTGTCGATTGAGGACGCGCTTGCGGCCAATAGCCGCTTTGAAGAAGGACCACGCGTCTATGCCAAGGGCGATGTGGAATCCGGGCTGAGCGCCGGGGCGCACCGTATTCAGGGACGCATCGATATCGGCGGGCAGGAGCATTTCTATCTCGAAGGCCAAGCCGCCCTCGCCCTGCCGCAAGAGAGCGGGGAGATGGTGGTGCATGCCTCCTCCCAACACCCGACGGAGATACAGCACAAGGTGGCCGACGCTTTGGGCCGGGCCATGAACGCTGTCCGCGTCGAGGTGCGCCGCATGGGTGGCGGGTTTGGCGGCAAGGAAAGCCAGGGCAACGCGCTTTGCGTCGCCTGCGCGGTTGTGGCCGACCGCCTGAAGCGCCCAGTGAAGATGCGGTATGACCGCGATGACGATATGACGATCACCGGAAAGCGGCATGACTTCCGGGTGGTATATGACGTTGGTTTTGATGACGCGGGCCGGATCACCGGGCTTGAGTTTACGCATTACACCCGTTGCGGTTGGGCCCAAGACCTGTCGCTGCCCGTGGCGGACCGCGCGATGTTGCATGCTGACAATGCCTATTTGCTTGATCACGTCCGCATCACCTCGCACCGATTGAAAACCAACACCCAAAGCGCCACCGCGTTTCGCGGATTTGGCGGCCCGCAGGGCATGTTGGGGATGGAGCGGGTTGTCGACCATATCGCACATCATTTGGGGATGGACCCGTTGCAGGTGCGGCGCGCGAATTTTTATGCCTCCGGCGGGGATATTTCGAAACATGGGAAGTCTGCGGAGGCCAATACGACGCCTTACGGGATGCCAGTAACCGATTTTATTTTGCAGGATTTGATCGACCAACTGGAGGGATCAAGCGCCTATCAAGAGCGGCGGACCAAGGTTGCCGCATGGAACGCGAAACACAACGTCTTGAAGCGTGGGATCTCTCTAAGCCCGGTAAAGTTTGGGATCTCTTTCACGCTGACACATCTGAACCAGGCAGGCGCGCTGGTGCATGTCTATCAAGACGGCTCCATTCATCTGAACCATGGCGGCACGGAGATGGGGCAAGGCCTGTTTACCAAAGTGGCGCAGGTTGCAGCCTCCGCGTTTGGCATGCCGCTTGAGACCGTGCAGATCACCGCGACCGATACAGGCAAGGTGCCCAATACCTCGGCCACGGCGGCCTCTTCGGGGACGGACCTCAACGGAATGGCGGTAAAAGCGGCATGTGAAACGATCCGCGACCGTATTTCAGAACATCTGGGCGGCGGGGCTGTGTTCGAAGACGGGATGGTAGTGGCCGATGGGCGCACCGTCAGTTTCGCAGAGGCCGTGAAGTCGGCCTACGAGGCTCGGATTTCGCTGTCAGCCACTGGGTTTTACGCGACCCCGGACGTGGCATGGGACCGGATCGCCGGGCAGGGCCGACCGTTCTACTACTTCGCCTATGGCGCGGCGGTGACCGAAGTGGTGATCGACACGCTGACCGGCGAGAACCGTATTTTGCGCACAGACATATTGCATGATTGTGGCAGCTCGCTGAACCCGGGCCTCGATATTGGCCAGATCGAGGGCGGCTATGTGCAAGGCGCAGGCTGGTTGACCACCGAGGAGTTGGTCTGGGACGACACGGGCGCGCTGCGGACCCATGCGCCTGCGACTTACAAAATTCCCTGCGCCTCTGACCGGCCCGAGATATTCAACGTTGATTTGTGGGATGGAGAGGCGCCGGAGCCAACCATCTACCGGTCTAAAGCCGTCGGCGAGCCGCCCTTGATGCTGGGAATATCGGCGTTGCTGGCGCTCTCGGATGCGGTGGCAAGTTGCGGGGAGGCCTACCCGGACCTGCAGGCTCCGGCGACAGCAGAGCAGGTCTTGCAGGCCGTGAAACGGGTGCGCGGATGAGTTTTGATCTGGCCCAGTTGAAAGAAGCTGTCTCGCGGCATGGTCGGGTCGGACGGATTGTGGTCGTGGATCACAAGGGCTCTGCGCCGCGGGAGGCAGGCACCGCGATGCTCGTCTGGCAAACCGGGCAATCAGGTACGATTGGCGGCGGGGCTTTGGAATTTGAAGCTGTCCGCGCGTTGAGGGCGCGGCTGGGTGATGGGCGTTCCCATGTCGAGCGGGTCGCCTTGGGGCCGTCTCGCGGGCAATGCTGCGGCGGCGCGGTGGTGCTGGTCAGCGAGGTGTTTGACCAAGGTATTCTGTCTGAGATGGAGGGCACGGGGGTCTACGTGCGCCGTTGCGAGGGGGAGGCGACCAAGCCGCTTTCTATCGAACGGGCGCAGGCTGGGGCACGGAACGGCACGCAAACCGCAGAGGTGGTGTTTGACACAGGCTGGCTCTGCGAACCACTGCATGTGGCTGCGACCCCCGTCTGGGTCTATGGCGCCGGTCATGTTGGGCGCGCCATTGTGAGGGTTCTTGCGCCGCTCAATACGGTGGACATCACCTGGGTTGATACGGCGCCGGAGCGCTTTCCAGATGACATCCCTGATGGGGTCACCGCCCTGCCCGCAGCCGATATCGCTGCCGCAAGCCGTTTGGCCCCGCCCGAGGCGCATCACTTGATCCTGACCTATTCCCACGCACTTGATTTGGCGCTGTGTCATGCCCTTTTAGGGCGGCCTGCGGCATTTATCGGGCTGATCGGCTCGGCCACCAAATGGGTGCGGTTTCAGCGTAGGCTGACGGCATTGGGTCATGACCCTGCCCAAATTGCGCGCATCACCTGCCCGATTGGCGAACCAAAGCTCGGAAAGGAGCCGCAGGCTATTGCTCTGGGCGTCGCCTCCGCGCTAGTTTTGGCGTTGCGGGCTGAGGGGGCCAGCGTGGAGAAGGGTCAAGCCACAGCATGAGCGCAGTTTTGGAGCTTGCGGGGCTGACCAAAGCCTATCCCGGGGTCGTCGCCAATGACGACGTGTCATTGACCATTCAACCCGGCGAGGTCCACGCGTTGCTGGGCGAGAATGGCGCGGGCAAGTCAACCTTGGTCAAGATGATCTACGGGCTGGTCAAGCCTGACGCAGGGCAAATGCGGTTCTTGGGACAACCCTTCGCGCCCGCCGAGCCACGTGCGGCGCGGGCTGCCGGGGTTGCGATGGTTTTCCAGCATTTCAGCCTGTTTGAGGCGTTGGACGTGGCCGAAAACATTGCGCTCGGCATGGAAGACCCGCCCAAAATGCGCGATCTGGCGGCGCGGATCACCGAGGTGTCAAACGCCTATGGTCTGCCTCTGGACCCATCGCGGTTGGTGGGCGATCTGTCGGCGGGCGAGCGTCAGCGGGTAGAGATTATCCGATGCCTTTTGCAAAACCCCAAGCTGCTGATCATGGACGAGCCCACCAGCGTCTTGACCCCGCAAGAGGTCAGCATCCTGTTTCAGACACTGGAAAAACTGCGCTCTGAGGGGACCTCGATTCTTTATATTTCGCACAAGCTGGAAGAGATCCGCACGCTGTGCGACGCGGCGACGATTTTGCGGCTGGGCAAGAATGTCGGCACTTGTGATCCTCGGGTGGAAACTGCCCGGGCGATGGCGGAAATGATGGTGGGCTCAGCGCTGCATGTGCCCGAGCGCAAGCCGCATGAAACCACACAAGTGGCGTTGGAATTGCGGGGGCTGTCGATGGCGGCGCCCTCCGCCTTTGGGACGTCTTTGAAGGATATAAGCCTGAGCGTGCATCGCGGTGAAATTCTGGGCATTGGCGGTGTGGCCGGCAATGGGCAAGACGAGCTGACCGGGGCCTTGTCGGGCGAAATGCCCGCGGCCGTTGGCCAGCTTTGGTTTGAGGGTCAGGACATTGGTGCATTGGGTCCAAATGAGCGACGCGCTCTTGGGGTGCTGGCCGCGCCGGAAGAGCGATTGGGGCATGCCGCCGCACCTGATATGAGCTTGACCGAAAACGCCGTGCTGACTGCCACCACCCGCAAATCGCTGGCGCGGAGAGGGTTTGTGAACTGGCGCGCGGCGGAGGGTTACACGAAAGAGGTGATCGCGCAATTTGACGTGCGCACGCCCGGACCGCAAACGGCGGCGCGGGCACTGTCTGGCGGTAATCTGCAGAAATACGTGATTGGCCGCGAGATCATGCAGGAGCCGGAGGTCTTGGTGGTCAACCAGCCCACTTGGGGCGTGGATGCGGCCGCTGCCGCTGCGATCCGGCAGGCAATTCTGGACTTGGCCGCTGGCGGGGCGGCAATCATCGTGATCTCTCAAGATTTGGACGAGTTGATGGAGATCTCGGACCGGTTCGCTGCCCTGAACGAAGGTCGCCTGACACCGCCTGTGCCCGCCGCAGGGCTCAGCGTGGAACAGATTGGACTGATGATGGGCGGCGCACATGATCTGGAGACAGCGCATGGGTAGCAACCGGGTCATGAGTATTTTTGAAGCAGTGATGGGGCTGGCGTGATCACTTTGGAAAAACGTCCCGAGCCGTCTCGGGTCTGGTCTTGGGCAACGCCACCTTTGGCCGTGCTGCTGACCATGATTGCGGGCGGCGTGATGTTTGCCGTTCTGGGCAAGGACCCAGTGGAGGCGATCCGCACGATCTTCTGGGATCCGATCCTGGGTGAGTTCGCGTTCTATTATCGTGGTCAATTGCTGGTGAAGGCCGGGCCGCTGATATTGATTGCTATTGGGTTGTCGATGGGGTTTCGGGCAAACATCTGGAATATCGGCGCGGAGGGGCAATACATTATTGGCGCCATTTGCGGCGCGGCGGTGGGGCTGGCATTTTACCCCTTTGACAGCTTCATCGTATTCCCGCTGATGGTTCTGGCGGGCGCATTGGGCGGCTTTCTCTGGGCGATGATCCCGGGCATTTTGCGGGTGAAGTTCAACACCAATGAAATTCTGGTCTCGCTGCTGTTGGTCTATGTGGCGGAATTCATTCTGGCCTCGATGGCGCTAGGCGCATTGAAGAACCCTGATGGCGCAGGCTTTCCCGGGTCGCGCAACTTTCGCAGCTATCCGAGCGGCCACAATGCCGAGCTGATGGCAGGTACAGGCATCCATTGGGGCGTGGTTGCGGCCCTGATCGCGGTGATCTTTGCCTATGTGCTCTTTGCGCGGCACCAGATGGGGTATCAGATCAAGCTAGCAGGCCAGGCCCCACGGGCGGCGCGGTTCGGGGGCGTGAACCCGTCCCGGCTGATCCTGTTTTGCCTTGGCATGTCCGGCGCATTGGCCGGGTTGGCGGGGCTGTTTGAGGTCTCTGGCCCTGCAGGTCAGGTCAGCATTGATTTCAACGTCGGCTACGGGTTCACCGCGATTATCGTGGCATTTCTGGGCCGTCTGCATCCCGTGGGCATCTTGCTGGCGGGGCTCTTGTTGGCGCTGACATATATCGGCGGAGAGGCCGCGCAGTCTTCGCTTGGACTGCCCGCCGCGGCCATTCAGGCCTTCCAAGGTATGCTGTTGTTCTTCCTGCTGGCGGTGGATGTGCTGACGAATTTCCGGTTCCGGTTTGGTAAGCGGGAGGTGGCGTAGATGATTGTTAGAGCCGTTCCACTGACCATCGGCTGCCTCATGGGGCTGATAATGCCGTGGATGATGCACATGGGCGGCGGCGAGTTTGGCATGACCTTCCTCCTCGCGCACCTCGTGATCGTTTTAGCTGCCGCCAGCACCGCGCTCGTTTTTCCGGCACTGCGTCGGAAGGTGGCTCATCTGGCCTCCCATGCGACACACGCACCTTGGATGGTCGCGGGGCTGGCATTTAGCTGGGGGGTGACTTGCCTCTATTGCCTGACCATTGGGGGGCTACATTGGACCTGACATCAATCAATCCAATACTATTGGTCGCCTCCCTCATGGTCGCGGCGACGCCAATCATTCTTGCCGCCATTGGCGAGTTGGTGGTTGAGAAATCCGGCGTGCTGAACCTCGGCGTTGAGGGGATGATGATCGTGGGCGCGATTTGCGGTTTTGCAATTGCGGTGCAGACGGGCTCGCCATTTGTGGGTTTTGTGGCGGCGGCTTTAGGCGGCGCGGTTTTGTCGCTGCTCTTCGGCATTCTGACGCAGTACTTTCTGTCCAACCAGGTCGCCACAGGGTTGGGCCTGACGCTGTTTGGGCTGGGGCTCAGCTCACTTATGGGTCAGGGCTATATCGGCATCCGCCCGCCCGCGACGCCGAAACTGGAGATACCGCTCCTGTCGGATATTCCGGTCCTTGGCCCGGTGCTCTTTAACCATGACCTGATGGTCTACGTCGCCTTAGCCCTCGTGGTGGGAACATGGGCGGTGCTGAAATTTACCCGCGCAGGGTTGATCTTAAGAGCCGTTGGCGAGAACCACGACGCGGCCCATGCGCTGGGCTACAAGGTGGTGCGGGTGCGGCTGATGGCGATTGCTTTTGGCGGGGCCTGCGCCGGGCTGGGTGGGGCGTATCTGAGCCTCGTGCGGGTGCCGCAATGGACCGAAGGGATGACCGCAGGCGCAGGTTGGATTGCTCTCGCCATCGTGGTCTTTGGCGCATGGCGGCCCTTCCGGGTTTTGCTGGGTGCGTATTTATTCGGCGGGGTGACCGTTTTGCAGCTCAATCTGCAGGCCGCGGGTGTGGCAATCCCGGTGGAGTACTTGTCCATGTCGCCCTATCTGATAACTATCGCAGTGCTGGTCATCATGTCCTCGGGCAGGGCCAAGGCCGCGCTGTCGGCGCCCGCCTGCTTGGGCAAACTCTTTCACGCCTCATCCTAGAGGCATCACTGCTGCTAACGTTACAAAACTGGGGAGAAACCAAATGAAACGCAGATCTATACTTGCCGCCGGCGTCGCCGCGCTGGCGCTGGCAACCGGCGGCGCTTTCGCTGATGGCCACGAGAAAACCAAAGTGGGCTTCATCTATGTCGGCCCCATCGGTGACGGCGGCTGGACCTACGAGCACGACAAGGGCCGCTTGGCCGTTGAAGCCGAATACGGCGACAAGGTCGAAACTGTCTATCAAGAGAACGTGCCAGAGGGTGCCGACGCCGAGCGCGCGATCACTCAAATGGCGCTGCAAGGTGCTGACATCATCTTCACAACGTCTTTCGGTTACATGGACCCGACCAACGCGGTTGCGGCCAAATTCCCTGATGTGAAGTTCGAGCACGCCACCGGCTACAAGCGTGAGACACCGAACGTGTCCACCTATTCGGCACGCTTCTATGAAGGTCGTGCCATTCAAGGCCACATCGCGGGCAAGATGACCAAGACCAACAAGATCGGCTACATCGCGTCCTTCCCGATCCCTGAGGTTATCCGCGGCATCAACTCCGCTTATATCCACGCCAAAAAGGTCAACCCGGATGTCGAATTCAACATCATCTGGGCCTACACATGGTTCGACCCAGCGAAAGAGGCCGACGCCGCGACCGCGCTGATCGAGCAAGGCGCAGACGTGATCTTGCAGCACACCGACTCCACGGCCCCTCAAGCTGCTGCGCAGAAAGCAGACGGCGTGATCACCTTCGGGCAGGCCTCTGATATGGGCGAGTACGCACCGCTGCCACGCGTGTCCTCGATCATTGACGACTGGGCACCTTACTACATCGCCCGCGTCGGCGCTGTGATGGACGGCACTTGGGAAAGCTCTGACACGTGGGACGGCATCGGCGCTGGCATGGTCGCCATCGGAGAGATTTCCGACGCGGTCCCTGCCGACGTCAAGGCCGAGGCACTGGCGATGAAAGACGCGCTGGCAGACGGCTCCTACCACGCGTTTACCGGGCCAATTAACAAGCAAGACGGTACACCTTGGCTGGCCGAGGGCGAAACCGCAGCTGACTTTGGCGATGACGGTCTGGCTGGCATGAGCTTCTACGTTGAAGGTCTGACGGCTGAAATCCCGAACTGATTTCGCGTGCGAAATGGTTAATATTGGAAAGGCCCGCAGATGTTGCGGGCCTTTTTGTTTGGGGCAAAGGTTAAGATCGCGGTCAGCGGTGACGGAAGAAATTCCATTGAGAAATGGTAAAGGGGGCGACATCAACAACCGAGCGCCGACATGTCGTTTCGCAGCCTACCCACTCCGATTTATGGCTTAATCATTGGTTCTCAAAGTGGCGCAACATGCCGGAAACAGCATCAAAGTCAGTGCCTTTCATAAAGGCCTGATAAGCGTCGTTCTCAATTTCCTTGAGAATGTAGTAATCACTTTCTTTCGTGATCTTGCCCGCTTTCAGAGCCTTGCGGATCGTCTTGGCGATCAGCCCGGCTTCGGACTTGAAATCAAAGCCGACCTCACTTCGGAACCTTGTCAGGAACTGACGGATTTCGGACATATCCGCCGCGCTGCCCGTATTCATCATCACGCAAAGATCGGAAAATGTGTGCGAATACCATTCACGCACGGATTGAAGGATTTGGTTGTATTGACCACCTGCAGTGTCAAAGTGCTCAAGAAACGCAGCGCCGGATTCAACGATCTGATCGAGGTCTTCTTGTCGGACATCGCCCTTGGTCTTTTTGATACCGGCTATTCTCCAAGCGCGATAGAAGTCCAACCCTCTCAGTAGTCGGAGCAATTCAGTTCTGGCCGCATCTCGCTTTGCCTTCTGCGTCATGCTCTAACCTTTTGCTGGGCTGCAAGTGCGTAGCATAGCTGGCATTCACGCGTCTCGTCGCAAAAGGCCAGACAGGCTCAGAACGAACATTGCTTCATTGCAGCTCGCCCACCGAATGGATCCCTCAGATCAGCCCCTGTTCTTTGAACATCGCCTTCAGATCGGCCTCTGGCCGTGCGCCGATATGGGAGATGACTTCGCCTGCCGCGGCGCAGCCCATCTTGCCGCAGGTCTCGAGGTCAAAGCCGTTGGTCAGGCCCCAGAGGAAACCGGAGGCGAACAGGTCCCCTGCCCCGGTGGCGTCCACAATATCAACTGGCGTTGCCGGTACCTGCCAGCGTTTTCCGCCTGAGAGCACATGTGCGCCGTCTGCTCCGTCAGTGCAGGCCACGATCTCGACCTCCGAGGCGGCTTTGGCAAGCGCCGCGTCCAGGTCTTCGGTCTGGTACATGGAGAGCATCTCTGCCCGGTTGCAAAAGAGCAGATCGACATGGTCCTGGATCAACCCGCGAAACGCGTCGCGGTGGCGGTCGACGCAGAACGGGTCGGACAGGGTGACGGACACGCGGCCTCCGCCGGATTTGCAGGCATCGATTGCTTTGTCGAAAGCAGCGACGGAAGTTGGGCCGTCAAAGCGGTACCCCTCAAGGTAAATCCAATCGGCGTCTGCACATTGCGCAGCGTCCACGTCATCGGGGCCCAGAAACTCCGTCACGCCGAGATAGGTGTTCATCGACCGCTCGCCATCAGGCGACACCAGCACGATGCAGCGCCCGGTTTCGGCCTCGTGGTCCTTGGGAGCAAGTGGCGTGTCATAGGCCGCGCCCTGAGCCCGCAGGTCATGCGCAAAAATCTCGCCAAGCTGATCGTCCTTAACTTTGCCGACATAGGCGGTAGCCCCGCCCAGATGTGCGATGCCCGCGATGGTGTTCGCGGCTGATCCGCCGGAGATCTCCTTGGCCGGGCCGATGAGGCCATAAAGCTCGACCCCGCGCGCGCGGTCGGTCAGTTGCATGATGCCTTTCTCGATGCCGTTCTCGGCCAGAAAAGCGTCCTCACAAGGGGCCAGCACATCGACCATCGCGTTACCGATGCCCACGACTTGAAAAGTTTTGCTCATAGGTTTTTGTCCTCAAAGGGGCACAGATCGCGGATCAGGCAATTGCTGCACATAGGTTTACGGGCTTTGCACACGTAGCGTCCATGCAGGATCAGCCAGTGATGTGCGTGATGTTGGAAGGCGACCGGGACGTGGTCCTCAATCGCGCGTTCGACTGCGTCGACATCTTTGCCCGGGCAGATGCCGGTACGGTTGCCGATGCGGAATATATGCGTGTCGACGGCTTGAGACGGGTGCCCAAACCACATGTTCAGGACGACATTGGCCGTCTTGCGCCCCACCCCAGGCAGGGAGACCAAAGCAGCGCGCGACGACGGCACCTCGCCGCCATAGTCATCAACGAGCATCTGGCTCAGCTTGATGACGTTCTTGGCCTTGTTGCGATAAAGCCCGATGGTCTTGATATGCTCGATGACGCCTTCTTCGCCCAGCGCCAGCATCTTTTGGGGCGTATCGGCGATCTTGAACAGCGCGGCCGTAGCCTTGTTGACGCCCACATCGGTGGCCTGCGCAGACAGCGCCACGGCCACCACCAGCGTGTAGGCGTTGGTGTGATCCAGCTCGCCCTTTGGTTCGGCCTCTGCTGCCTGAAACCGGGAGAAAATCTCGTGGATCGTGGAATAGTCTAGCTGCTTGGCCATGGCGCGCGGTATGCCAAAGCGCGGGGGCTGCGGCAAGGTGCAATGCTCAAGAAACGGGTCGAAGGACAGCAGCGTGCGCGTTAGCGTAAGACCAACAGAAAGGACTCTGACATGAGCGCTTTGCCAAAGACCGACGAGACCCAGAGTGCTGCTTACCACTACGAGGTGGTGCGCCGCGCGATTGAGGTGATTGACGCGAACGGCCCAGACCTGACGCTTGAAGAGCTGGCGGGAAAGATGTCGATGAGCCCCGCGCATTTTCAACGCGTGTTCAGCAAATGGGCGGGCGTCTCGCCGAAACGCTATCAGCAGTATCTGACGTTGGGCCATGCCAAGGCCCTCTTGGGGGCCAAGTTCACGACGCTGGGCACGGCAGATGCGGTGGGCCTCTCGGGCAGCAGCCGTTTGCATGACCTGTTCTTGCGCTGGGAAGCCATGAGCCCCGGAGATTTCGCGCTGAAAGGCGAAGGGCTGACCATCAGTTGGGGGTGGTTTGACAGCCCCTTTGGCCCGGCTTTGGTCATGGGCACGGACCGCGGCATTTGCGGCATTGGCTTTTCCGCAGAAACAGGCGAAGCGGAAGCGATGCGCGATCTGACGTCTCGTTGGCCCAAAGCGCAATATGTGGAGAACGCTGATATGCTGCGCCCGTGGGTGCAGTCCGCGTTCGGGGCGCAGCCCGCCGAGGACACGCCGCTCTACCTGATTGGCGCGCCGTTTCAGATCAAGGTCTGGGAGGCGCTTCTGGCCATTCCTTCCGGCCATATCACCACGTATTCCGAGATCGCCGCCCATGTCGGCCATCCAAAGGCCGTGCGTGCCGTGGGCACCGCCGTCGGGCGCAACCCGATCAGCTGGTTGGTGCCTTGCCACCGCGCATTGCGCAAATCGGGTGGTTTGGGCGGCTACCATTGGGGGCTGCCTGTCAAACGGGCGCTCTTGGCCTACGAGGCCGCACGTGACGATATCCGGCAGGAAACCGCCACCGCAGGCGGCTAATGCCCGCCTGTTTTCGGTGTGTTTCAACAAAGTGACCGCTTTGGCGGGAACCTGCGTATCCGCGCGGAGTTGTGAGTTGTAGTTTACGTGCTCCCACACACATCTGAGCACATCCGCCGCGACCACGCGGCCAAAGGAAGGATATCGGCTATGAAACCGATCTTACTTGTCGTCCCTGCCGTCGCCCTCGCCTTGGCGGGCTGTGACGCGAGCACCGAGAACCAGCGCACCAAGAATGGCGCGATCGTGGGTGCTGCCGTCGGCGGGCTCTTGGGGGCGAATTCCACCAGCGACAACAAGCTTGAGCGCGGCCTGATCGGAGCAGCAATTGGGGGCGCTGTCGGCGGCGCCATCGGCAACGAGCTGGACAAACAAGCTGCTGAGTTGCGCCGCGACCTTGATGGCAATATCGGCGTGGTCAACACCGGCTCTGAGCTGCGGGTGACCATGCCGCAAGACCTGCTTTTCGCAACTGACAGCGCGACACTGCGTGGCGATCTGGTGAATGACATTCGCATTCTGGCCGCCAACTTGGACGACTATCCGAACTCAACTGTGTTCGTGGTCGGCCACACCGACAGCACCGGGGACGCGGGTTACAATCAGGGCCTGTCAGAACGTCGGGCGGGCTCCGTTGCCGCCGTGCTGCGCAGCGAGGGCGTGTCTTCTGCACGTTTGCGGACCCAAGGTGCGGGCGAAGCGCAGCCCGTGGCGTCGAACAACACGGCCTCTGGTCGCGCCCAAAATCGCCGGGTCGAGATCATCATCCGCCCCAACGCGGCTTAAGCATCAAACTTGCGGCCCGCACCGTGACCCCGCGGGCCGCCGATTCCCCCTTAACAGACAGCGCATTGCGCGATATTATCTGCCCATAACCACGCCAAAAATGGCGGGATACATAACCGAGGCAGGTAACACATGACCCTTAAAACACTGAGCATTATCGGTGCGGCTGCATTGTCTTTGTCGGCATGCGACACCACGAATTTCGACACAACCAACGTCAACAAGGCCCAGACCGGTGCACTGGTGGGCGGCGTCTTGGGCGGGCTTCTGGGCGCGTCCAGTGACAACAACAGCCTCGGCAAAGGGATCGTTGGCGCAGGCATCGGCGCGGCTGCGGGCGGCGTCATCGGCCATCAGCTTGACAAGCAAGCGCAAGATTTGCGCCGTGACATCCCCAACGAAAACATTGCGATTGAAAACACCGGCGAAGAGCTGCGGGTGACCTTGCCGCAAGCACTGCTCTTTGCTTCTGACAGCGCTACGCTCAGCCCGGCGCTGGAAAGCGACCTGCAGGCTTTGGCTGGTAATCTGAACAGCTACCCTGATAGCACGGTGCGCATTGTCGGGCATACTGATGATACCGGTACAGACGCGCATAATGCGGACTTGTCTGAGCGTCGCGCCTACGCCGTGTCGTGGGTTCTGGAAGGCGCTGGCGTCGCCGCGTCACGGCTGGACACATTCGGCATGGGCGAAAGCCAACCCGTTGCGGCCAACACGACGGAAGAAGGCAAGGCCCAAAACCGCCGGGTCGAGATCATCATCCGCCCCAACGCGGCCTGAGCGACATCACCAATGCAAAATGCGGCCTCCGACTTTCGGGGGCCGTTTTCATTTGCGGGTTGCCTAAGGTGGTCATATAAATTGACCAATTCGGGAGGAGCCCCATGCCGTTTCAGAAAATACAGGCCGAGAAGCTCTCCGGCGCGGTGGTCAAGCAGATCGAGCTGTTGATCCTGCGCGGCATATTGCGGCCCGGCGACCGGTTGCCCTCTGAAAGAGAGCTGGCCGAAAAGCTGGGCGTGTCCCGCCCTTCCTTGCGTGAAGCCGTGGCCACACTACAAGATCGCGGGCTCTTGGACGCCCGCGCGGGCGCCGGCATCTTTGTGGGCAATGTCATGGGCGCGGAATTCTCAGAGACGCTGGTGCGGCTGTTCTCTGATCATGAAGAAGCGATGTTCGACTACATCTCCTTCCGCCGCGACATGGAAGGCATGGCGGCGGAACGCGCTGCCAAATTGGGCTCCGACACGGACCTGAAGGTCATCGACACCATTTTCCGCAAGATGGAGGCCGCCCACACCAAGCGCAACCCGGCCGAGGAAAGCCAGCTCGACGCCGAGTTTCACCTCGCCATTATCGAGGCCAGCCACAACGTCGTCATGCTGCATATGATGCGTGCCATGTTCCAGCTGCTGCGCGAGGGAGTATTTTACAACCGGCAGGTTATGTTCAAACAACGCACCACCCGCGACACCCTGCTAGACCAGCACCGCGCTATTAACGACGCCCTGCAGGCCCGCGACCCAGGTGCGGCCCGCGATGCCGTCTCCGCCCATCTGAGCTATGTCGAAAACAGCCTCTCCGACCAGCAACGCACCGACCGCAACGAGGCCATTGCGCTGCAACGTCTCGAACAGGAAGCCGCGCGCTAGTCTTCCAGCGGCGGGGCCCCGCCCGCGAATGTGTTCCCGCCTTGGTAATTGCAGGGGTCTTCCTGCATTTGCAGGTGCAACTCGGTCCCGGTGTAGGGGTGCGCACGGGCGAGTTCCTCATTGAAACTGATCCCCAATCCGGGCGCCTCAGGCGGCGTGATGTACCCGTTTTCCACCCGGATTGTGCCGCCGATCAGATCGTCATGAAACGTGGTCTCGATGCTCTCGCACATCAGCAGGTTCGGGATCGACGCGCCCAGATGGATGTTGGCCGCCCACTCCACCGGCCCCGCATACAGATGCGGCGCCATTTCGGCGTTGAACACCTCGGCGATAGCGGCGAGCTTCTTCATCTCCCAAATGCCACCCGCGCGGCCCAAGGCGGGTTGCAGGATCTTCGCGCCGCCGGTGCGCAATACGGTGGCAAACTCGGCTTTCGTGGTCATCCGCTCGCCTGTGGCAATGGGGATCCGCACGGCGTCGGCCACGGCCTTGAATTCCAGCAGATTGTCCGGCGGGATCGGCTCTTCATACCAAAGCGGGTTATACGGCTCCAACGCCTGCCCCAGCCGGATGGCGCCTGCCGTGTTGAACTGCCCATGGGTCCCGAACAACAGATCCGCACGGTCCCCCACTGCCTCCCGGATGGCCTTGCAAAAGGCCAAAGACATGGTGATATCGCTCATCGCAGGCTGATGCCCGCCGCGCATTGTGTAGGGGCCCGCGGGGTCAAACTTGACGGCCGTGTAGCCCTCTTCCACACGCGCAACGGCGGCCTCAGCCGCTTGATCCGGTGAGAACCAAAACTCCGTGAGATCATGATGCGGTAGCGGATACAGGTATGTATAGGCCCGCACCCGGTCATTCATCTTTCCGCCCAAAAGCGCCCAGACGGGCCGTCCACGGGCTTTGCCCAGAATATCCCAGCAGGCAATTTCAAGCCCGGAAAACGCTCCCATCACCGTCGGGTCAGGACGCTGGGTAAAGCCCGACGAATAGGCGCGCCTGAACATCTTCTCGATGCTCTCGGGGCTTTCGCCTCGCATATGCCGTTCAAACACATCACGCACCACCGCGACCTGCACATTAGGGGCCACGGCAGAGGCATAAACCTCCCCATAGCCGACAATCCCATCATCCGTCGTCAGCTTGGTGAAAATCCAATACCGCCCGCCCCAACCCGGCGCGGGGGGCGCCACAACAAAGGTCTCAAGGTCCGCCAGTTTCATTCAGACATCCTCTTCCCATGTTCAGAAATATCCTGGGAGGATGCCCGTGCGGCGGAGGGCAAAGCCCTCCAAGAGCACAAGACGTCAATTGCGCCAAAGGCGCTCATTTAAACACAATCACGTTGCGCCGCGCGGCGCCCGTGCGCGTGTCGGCAATCGCCTCGTTGATCTGATCCAGTGACCAGCGCCCTGAAATCAGCTCGTCCAGCTTCAACCGCCCTTGCTGATACAAATCCACCATCCATGGAATGTCGCGACGCAAAACCGTGTCGCCCATTTTGGTCCCCTTCATCCCCTGCCCGACCGCGCCAAGGATCACAGGCTCATATTCAGCCTTCGCCCCGGAATGCGGCATACCGACGATATACATATCGCCGCCCGCCGCCAGATAGCGCAGGCCTTGCTCGAAAGCGGGGATCGCGCCAACGGTGACAAACACCGCATCCGCCATGCGGCCACCGGTGATCTTGGCAATCTCCTTCCACGGCTTTTCAGCCGTCGCCAAAACACCGTCGGTGGCCCCGAACTCGCGGGCGACCTCCAGCTTTTCTTCCAACACATCCATCGCGATGATCCGCGCAGCACCCGCAATGGCTGCCCCTTGGATCGCGTTCAGGCCCACGCCGCCCGCACCGATCACCACGACGTTTTGGCCCGGCCGCACCTGCGCCGTGTTCACCACCGCGCCCATGCCTGTGATGACACCGCATGACAGCAACGAGGCCGCGTCCATTGGCATGTCATCCGGGATACGCGCGATTTGGGACTGGTCGACCACCGCCTTCTCGGCAAAGGCACCGCAGGCGAGCCCATGTTGCAAGGTGCCACCCTCAGCCGTCTTCAACGGCCCCTTGTCGCGGTCATAGCCTGTGCCGCATTGAACCGGCTGGCCCGTTGCGCAAGGCATACAGGTGCCGCAGGAGCGGATCAGCGTGACGAGCACCGCATCGCCCACGGCGTAATCCGTGACGCCTTCACCAAGTGCCGTAATGCGCCCGGCGGCCTCGTGGCCATAGACGGCCGGAAGCGTCCCGCCCCACCCACCGTCGATGAAAGACAGGTCGGAAAAGCAGATGGCGCAAGCCTCCAGCTCGACCTCAACCTCGCCTTTGAGCGGCGCGGCCAACTCGACTTCCTCGATGACGAGGGGGGCGCCAAATTCATGGCAAACAGCGGCTTTTACGAGGGGCATGGGCCAGGTCCTTCAATTCGTGTCGAAAACGACCTTTGACCGACGCCTTTCACGGTGCAAGCGGTTTTGCGACAGCGACGGCATGGATTGCGCCGCGCTTCGGGCGCGGATAGGTTTCGGCGACTGACTTCTGGGAGGAACCGTCATGCCATTTCTCGACCTCGACGACATCAAGCTGCATTACCGCGAAGACGGTGATCCGAACGGCGCGCCGTTGGTCTTTGCCAACTCGCTAGGCACCACGTTGCACCTGTGGGACCCGATCATGGATCTGCTGCCTAAGGGGCTGCGCATCATCCGGTATGACATGCGCGGGCATGGGCAGACGGACGTACCGAAACCGCCCTACACGATGGGCGCGATGGTGCGCGAAGTGGAACAGCTGATGGACCATCTGAGCGTCAAGGACGCCATGTTCGTGGGCCTGTCAGTGGGTGGGCTGGTCGCCCAAGGGATTGCCATCAAACGCATGGACCTTGTCCGCGCGATGGTGCTGTCCAACACGGCGGCAAAGATTGGCACGCATGAGATTTGGCAAGGCCGGTTCGACCTGATCAATGAAGGCGGCATGGAGGCCGTGGCGGATGCCACGATGGAGCGTTGGTTCTCAAAAGCGTGGCATGGCTCGCCGCAGATTGCGGAATGGCGCGATATGCTGACAGCAACGGAGCCAGATGGCTATATCGGCTGCGGCCACGCCATTGCAGGAACGGATTTCTTCACCACGACCGCCGCGCTGACCCTGCCGACCCTCGCCATTGCGGGGGCCGAGGACGGTGCCACTCCGCCAGATTTGCTCCGCGAAACGCAAGAGCTGATCAAGGGCAGCCAGTTTCATTTGATCCGGCGCGGCGGGCACCTTCCTTGCGTTGAGCAGCCCGAAGAATATGCCGAGGTGCTGACCCGCTTCATGAAAGAGACAGGACATATTTAACCTATGGCCGTGACGCCTTTTGACAGCGGGCTCTACCGCGACCTGTTTCATGACGCAGAGATCGGTTCGCTGTTTTCAGACAGCGCCGAGGTCCGCGCGATGATGCTGGTTGAGGGCGCTTTGGCCAAAGTTCAAGGCCAGCTTGGTATTATCCCCGAGCTGTCCGCCGCCTTCATCGAACGCAGCTGCCGGGAGATACAGGTCGACCCAACGGGGCTGACCGCCGAGACGGGTGTGAATGGCATCCCCGTCCCCGCCTTGGTCAAAGCCATGCGCACCGCGATGGAAGCGCCGGAACATGCGCAATACCTGCATTGGGGAGCCACGACACAGGACATCATGGACACCGCCCTCGCGCTGCGTCTGCGGCAAGTATTCGCTTTGATCGAGAAGCGGCTCGAGGCAGTGTTGTGGACCCTCGCCGATCTGGCTGAGGCCCATGCGGAGCTGCCGATGGCGGGCCGCACCTGGATGCAGGTGGCCACGCCCACCAGCTTTGGTGCGGTGGTGGCCAGCTGGGGATTGCCGCTTTGGGGTTTACACTTCGCGCGCGACAGCGTGAGTTTCGGGTTCAAGAATGTGTCGCTGTCTGGCGCGGCTGGAACGGGCGCGGCCTACGGGCCGAAGGCGGCTGAGCTGCGTCAGAGGCTGGCGGATGAGCTGCGGCTGGGGAACCGGAACGCCAGTTGGCACAGCGCGCGGAATGGGATTGCGGGACTATCAGCTTGGGCCACGCAAATCTGCGCCTCTCTGGCGAAGATGGGCGAGGATGTCTTGCTGATGAGCCAAAGCGGCATTGGCGAATTGCGATTGGGCGGCGGCGGCAGCTCCTCGACCATGCCGCAAAAGCAGAACCCGGTGGCCCCGTCGCTGCTGAGCGCTTTGGCGCGGAACACCATTGGCGCGAATACGACGATCCAGGGGGCCGCGATCCATCGCCAACAACGCGATGCGGCAGCTTGGATGAGCGAATGGATGGCGCTGGGGCAGGTCTGCATGGGGGTCGGACGCGCATTGACGGTCGCCGATGAATTGACAGGGCAGATGACACCCGACGCCCGCGCCATGCTGGCCAATCTCGATGACGGGCGTGGGTTGATCTACGCCGAGGCGTTGCAATTTGCACTGACCGACCGCATGTCGCGCCCCGACGCGCAGGCGGCGGTGAAAGACCTGTGCCAAAGCGTGATTGCCGAGGGCGGCAGCCTGCGTGACGCGGCTGTCGCGAAATGGGATGATCCGGGATTGGGGGCGCTGTTCTCTCCTGAGGCACAGCTTGGTCTGGCCCCGGCGGACGCGCGTGGCTTCGCCGACATGGTCCGCACCTGAGATGCCCAATAAGGCCGTCACCTTCATCCTGATCACGGTGACGCTGGATGCAATGGGCATCGGGCTGATCCTGCCCGTGATGCCCGACCTGATCCAGGAAGTGCGCGGCATTGGCATCGGGACAGCCGCTTTGTGGGGCGGCATATTGTCTGCGATTTTTGCGGCGATGCAGTTTTTGTTCGCGCCGACGTTGGGCAATCTGTCGGACCGGTTCGGACGCAGGCCGGTCTTGCTGATCTCATTGGCGGTGATGGCGTTTGATTATGTGCTGATGGCCGTGGCGGGCACCATGACATTGCTGATCATCGGGCGCATTATCGGGGGCATCACAGCGGCCACCCATTCAACGGCGGCAGCGTTCATGGCCGATATTTCTCCGCGCGAGAAGAAGGCCCAGAATTTCGGGCTGATCTCAGCCGCGTTCGGGGCCGGGTTTGTGTTGGGGCCCGTGATTGGCGGGCTGTTGGCCGAACTTGGACCGCGGGCGCCGTTTTGGGCCGCAGCGGCTTTGACAGCTGCGAATTTTGTGTTCGGCTACTTCGTCTTGCCTGAGACAGTGACCGACGAAACGCGACGCTCGTTCGACTGGGAGAGGGCTAACCCCGTGGGCGCGTTCGACTATATCAGCCGCCTGCCCGGGTTGACCGCATTGATGGGCGTATATTTCTTCTACCAGATCTCCAACATGGTCTACCCGGCGGTCTGGGCCTATTACACAGCGGCGAATTTTGATTGGTCGCCGGGCATGATCGGGGCGTCTTTGGCTGTTTATGGCATTGCGACGGCGTTGGTGCAGGCCGTGTTGATCAGGCGCATCATCGGCTGGCTCGGGGAACGCAAGACCGTGTATTTCGGGCTCTTATACAATGCCTTCACCCTGACGCTGATTGGATTGGTGTCGAACGGGTGGCTGTTGCTGGCCTTGACCCCGTTGGCGGCTGTGGGCGGTGTGGTGGCCCCGGCGCTGCAGGCGGTGATGTCGGGCAAGGCCGATGACAATCAACAGGGCGAGTTGCAGGGGGTTTTGGCCTCGATCAACTCGATCGGAATGATTGTGGCCCCATTGGTGATGACGCAGATATTCTGGGTCTTCACCGGGGATGGTACGTGGTTTTACCTACCCGGTGCGCCGTTCCTGCTGGCGATGCTGCTTATGCTGGTGTCCTGGATGATATACGCATCCAGCCTGCGCAACCCGACAGGGGCCGCAACCTGACGGGGCAGCTTACGCTGCACATGGTTTATTCGGCTCTTGGGGAGGTTCCCTCCCCGCCGCAGGGGCATCCCCTTGAAAGTATTTTCGCCAAGATGAAACCAGTTGGGGCTCAGCGGTCCCAAAGCTTGAAATGGCCCATGATCTGGCCATGGTCTGAGGCCAGCTTGTTGTAGGGAGCCTCAGGATGGGAGCCATCTGTGAGGTGATCGTTGAAAACGGAGAAATATTCCATTTCGCCGATCTGATGTGGGCCTTCGCGGAAATGGCGCGAGACGAGGATTTGGTCGATACTCTCGAAGACGCCGCCAAAGGCGGAGGTATAGACCATGTCGCGCAGGGACTTCTTGACGAAAAGCTTTTCACAGCTTTCAAGCCGGACCTCGTCGACAGCGTCCTGAATGGCGTCGTTTTCTTCGTCTTTGTAGCGGTCGTTGGCATGTTTGGCGTTGTGGCGCAGCATCCATGAGTAGTTCTTGAAGGGGCGTTCACCGGCAATGATTTCAGAACTGACCGCGTTTTCGCTGTCGTTGAAATCGCCCAAGACCATGACGGGGTGGCCGGCCTGCAACTCCTCAACAATAAGGCGGCGCAGGACCCAGGCCTCTGCCATGCGCCTTGTGGCGGCCCTGAGCGCGCCAAGCGCGCGGCCGACCGGGTCGTATTGGGTGAGGTCCGCCTCTGGCGCGAAATCTGCGCCATCGGGTCGATGAAATTCGCCGAGCTTGGATTTGAGGTGGCAGTTGAAAACAGTGATGGTTTGCCCGTTGAGCGGCACCCGGGCCTTCAGAATGGGGCGAGACAGGCGGGTGAGTTTGAAATGCCCCGCCTCGCCACCTTGGAAGTCGACCTGTAGCTCCGGGGAAAGCTCCTGAATGATCTCTGGCGTGCCGTCGAAACCGTGACGCGACAGGATGGCGACCCCGGGGCGGCGTTCGCCCGGTGCACCATCATTGGCGTTGGGTGCAAAAGCAATCTTGGCGTCCCTGTAGTCTTTGTAGGCCAGTTTCCGGAAGATCGCGCGTTTGCGGTAGCGCTTGGATTTGTCCGGCACAACGTCGGCATTGGAGGCGGCCCCGAGACGGTCGGCCTCGTCCACCACGGCTTGCAGCGCGGGCAGCTCGAAGATTTCCTGAAAGCCCACGATGTCGGCATTCAGCCGCACCAGCATGTCGGCCAGCCAGTCCTCTTTCCAGGCGTGTTCCTCAACGGTGTATTGCTGGAAGTGGTAATATTCCTGCTCGGCGCCGATGAGGTTCTTGACGTTGAAGCTGGCAATGGTGAAGTCGGTCATAGGGTGGTCCCGTACTTGGTGAGGGCGTCTTGGAAAACGTCGGCATCCACATTGCCGCCGGAGGCCACGGCGATGATGTCGTCACCGTCCACCTGATCATTATGGAACAGCGCGGCGGCCAGCGCGATTGCACCGCCCGGTTCCAACACGACCTTCAGCCGCGCAAAGGCAAGCGCCATGGCGCGCAGGCAGTCTTCCTCGGGCACAACAAGACCCGGGCCGCAGAGGCGTTTGAGGATCGGAAAGGTGATATCACCCGGCTGGGGCGTGATGATGGCGTCGCAGATGGAGCCGGAGGTTTGCGCGTTGCGTTCGATCTTTCCAGAGGCCAGTGAGCGGGTGACGTCGTCGAAACGTTCTGGCTCCACCGGACGGGTTTTGAGATGCGGGGCTTTGGCTTCCAGCGCCAGCGCGACACCGGAGGTGAGACCGCCGCCACCGCAGCAGATGAGGACGTTCTTGGCATTGACCCCAAGCTCTTCGGCCTGCGCCGCGATTTCCAGGCCGCACGTGCCCTGACCCGCGATGACCTGGGGCTCGTCGAAGGGTTTGATCAGCGTCAGGCCGCGTTCCTGGGACATAGTAGCGCCGATGGTGTCGCGGTCCTCGGACCCTCTGTCATAAAGAACGACTTCGGCCCCTAAAGCGCGGGTGTTGTCGATCTTCATTTGCGGGGCGTCGGCGGGCATGATGATAACGGCGCTCGTGCCATGTTCGCGGGCGGCGAGTGCAACGCCTTGGGCGTGATTGCCGCTCGAAAACGCGATGACGCCGGCTTTGAGGGCGTTGTCGGTAAGCGAGGATACCGCCGACCATCCGCCACGAAATTTAAAGGAGCCGGTATGCTGCAGGGCCTCGGTTTTCAAGAAGATGCGGCGGCCTGCGATCTCGTCCAGAAAGGGCGAGGTCAGCATCGGAGTAACACGAACGTGGCCTTTGAGGCGCTTGGCTGCCGCCTCGATCATGTCGATATTCATCTGCATTCCTCCAGCCAAGCATGGAGTGTGAGCAGCGACGCGGGTTCGTCAAGGAAGGGCACGTGGCCACGGTCTGGCACTTCGGCGTAAAGCATGTCGGGGCGTCTTTCGGCCATCTTGGCGGCGGTCTCGCGTGTCAGCAGGTTCGAGTTTGCCCCGCGCAGGAGCGCCAGCGGCAGGCCATCCATCGCGTCAAAAAAGGGCCAGAGGTCGGGGTTGAGGTTTTGCGGGCCTCCCAGAACGGCGTCTCGTAAGGCTGGGTCGTAGTTGAAGTTCAAGCCTTTGGCGTCCTCGACGTAATGGCGGTCGGCCTCTTCTTGCCAGCGGGATTGGGGCACATTGGCAAAACCCGGCAGGCGCGTCGAGAGGGCTTTGACGGCTTCGGCGCGGGTTTTGAAAGCAGGGCGGCGACCGAGGTAGTCTTTTATGGCCTCCAGCCCGGGGGCCGCAATCTCAGGGCCGATATCGTTCAGGCAAACGCCGATCAGCCGGTCCTTTACCGTTGCGGCCAACCCCATGGCGATGATGCCGCCGCGCGAGGTGCCGAGGATGGCGGCCTTGTCTATGCCAAGATGGTCGAGCAACTCGACCGCATCGAGGCCCTCGCGTTGAAGCGTGTAGGTGTCGGGGCCGGACCAGTCAGATTTCCCGCGACCCCGATAGTCGAGACGGATCAGGCGGGTGTTGTCGAGATGCGGGGCGACGTAATCAAAGTCGGAGCCGTTGCGGGTGAGGCCCGCGAGGCAGAGGACCGGCAGGCCTTGTCCTTCATCCGTATAGTGCAGATTTGCGCCATCAGAGGCTGTGAACTTGCTCATAATCTTGCGGCCAGGTCGGGGATGGTGGTGAGGTCCTTGAGCACGTTTGTTGGCGTCCAGGGCAAGCGGTCCATCGGCTCTCCGGCACGGTTGACCCAGACAGTCTGAAAGCCGTAGCCCGCAGAGGCTGCCGCGTCCCAGCCGTTGGAGGAGACAAAGAGCACCTCGCCCTTGGCGCAATTAAAGCGTTTCCCCACAAGGTCGTAGACGGATTTATGCGGTTTGAAGATGCCGACGCTTTCGACACTGAGCACATCATCGAGGAATTCGCCGACACCAGCTGATTGCACCGCTCCGTCAAGCATCGCGGGCGAGCCGTTGGACAAGATCGCGGTGTTGAGGCCAGCTTGTTTGAGCGTTCCCAGCATGTCGGGCACTTCCGGGTAGGCCTGCAATTCCCAGTAAAGCTGCAGCAGGCGTTCGCGTAGCTCTGCGTCGTCGAGGCCGTTATTTTCCATTGCCCAATCGAGCCCGTCCTGGGTCACATCCCAGAAATCACCATGCGCATCGGCCACCGCGCGCAGCCAGGTGTATTGCAGCTGTTTGAGCCGCCAATCATTGGCCAGCTTTTGCCAGCATTGCGCCAGATCATCGCGCCCCGGCTCTGACGCGGCGGTGCGGGCGGCGGCGGCGACGTCAAAAAGCGTCCCGTAGGCATCAAAGACACAGGTGGTAATCGGCATGGTCAATCCTCCTGCGGCGAGACTTGCACAAGCGGCTTGCGAGGAAAATGCGCAAATTGTGTTATGGTCGCGCAGAGCAACAAGGAGAGACCCATGAGCGAGACCCACGGAACCGTCCATTGGACAGAACTCAACACCCATGACGTGGAAAAGGCGAAGGCCTATTACGCCAAAGTATGCGGTTGGGAATATGACACGATGCCGATGGAAGAAGGCGACTACCATATTGCCAAGATTGGCGAGCAGATGGTGGCGGGCATTTTCGATTTGGCCGCGATGCCAGAGATGAAGGACCTGCCGTCGCACTGGCTGACCTATTTGGCGGTCGATGACGTCGACGCCGCTGCGAAAGAGACCGAGGCCATGGGCGGGACGGTAATCCGCGCGCCCTGGGACGTGGAAGGCGTTGGGCGGATCGCGATTGTCAGTGATCCGAGCGGCGCAGGGTTGGGGCTGATGACGCCGTCTTAATTGCGCCGCCTGACGGCGCCGCTACGTGGGGGGGGCGTCGTCATTGTCGCTCGGACCAATGGCGCACCAATGACGACCCCCCGTTGTTGACGCTCCTCCCCCGGGATATTTCCAAACATGGGAAGGGTTAGAGGTTTTCCGGTTGCGGCATGCCCAGCACGTGGTAGCCGCCATCGACGCGGATGATCTCACCCGTTGTGCAGGCGCCTGCATCTGATGCGAGATAAACAGCCGTACCGCCAACTGCATCCAGCGTGGCATTGGCGCGCATGGGTGCATTGGCCTCGGTCTGGCGGAAGGTCTTTCGTGCCCCACCGATGGCCGCGCCGGCCAGCGTCTTCATGGGGCCAGGTGAAATGGCGTTCACGCGGATGCCGTCTGGGCCCAAGTCGTTGGCGAGATAGCGGACCGTGGATTCCAGCGCCGCCTTGGCGACGCCCATCACGTTGTAGAACGGTGTGACGCGGTTGGAGCCCTGGTAGGTGAGGGTCAACAGCGTGCCACCCTCTGCCATCAAGGGGGCCGCGCGTTTGGCCACGTCGATCAGGGAGTAGCAACTGATCACCATCGAGGTTTTGAAGTTCTCGCGGCTGGTGTTGATGAACCGGCCCGTGAGCTCGTTCTTGTCGGAGAACGCGATGGCATGGACCACGAAGTCGAGGCTGCCCCATTTGTCCCCAAGGGTTTGAAAACAGGCATCAAGCGAGGCGTCGTCAGTGACATCCACATCGACCAGAATGTCGGAGCCGAGGCTTTCGGCCAGTGGTTGAACCCGCTTGCCAAAGGCCTCGCCCTGATAGGAAAAGGCCAGCTCTGCGCCGGCCTCTGACATCGCTTTGGCGATCCCCCATGCGATGGAGCGCTCATTGGCAACACCCATGATCAGGCCGCGTTTGCCCGTCATGGAGCCTGTGGTCATTTCGGCCATGTTCTAGTCCTTAAACTTGGAAAGCAGCATCGAGCCGTTGGTGCCGCCAAACCCGAAGGAGTTGGTCATCACCGTGTCGAGGCCCGCATTCTCCACCAGTGTTGTGGCGATCTCGGACGGCTCCAGCGCGGGGTCGAGCGTTTCGACATTGATCGACGGCGCGATGAAGTCGCCCTGTAGCATCAGCAGGCAGTAGACGGCCTCTTGCGCACCGGTGGCCCCTTGGGAATGCCCGGTCATCGATTTGGTCGAGCTGATGGGCGGTGTGCTGCCTTGGCCAAAGACCCGACGGACGGCCTCAACCTCGCCGACATCGCCGACAGGCGTCGATGTGCCATGCGCGTTGATGTAGCTGACGGTGCGCCCTTCGGGGATGGTTCCAAGCGCCAGCCGCATCGCGCGCTCGCCGCCTTCACCTGATGGGGCAACCATGTCGGCACCATCGGAGGTGGCCCCGAAACCAGTGACCTCCGCATAGATTTTCGCGCCACGCGCCTTGGCGTGTTCCAGATCTTCCAGCACCACCATGCCGCCGCCGCCAGCGATGACGAACCCGTCGCGGTCTGCATCAAACGCGCGGGAGGCTTTGGTGGGCGTGTCGTTGTATTTGCTGCTCATCGCCCCCATCGCGTCAAAGAGGCAAGAGAGCGTCCAGTCCAGCTCTTCTCCGCCGCCTGCGAACATGACGTCCTGCTTGCCAAGCATGATCTGCTCAGAGGCCGCACCGATACAGTGCAGGGAGGTCGAGCAGGCCGAGGTGATCGAGTAATTGATACCCTTGATCTGGTAGGCCGTGGCCAGATTGGCCGAAATCGTGGAGCCCATGCATTTCGGCACGGCAAACGGCCCGATGCGTTTCGTCGCCCCGGTTTGCAGCACGGATTGGTGGGCTGCAAACATGGCGGATGTCGACGGACCGCCGGAGCCTGCAATCAGGCCAGTGCGCGGGTTGACGACGTCGTTTTCTTCAAGCCCAGCATCTGCAATCGCCTGCTCCATTGCGATATGCGCATAGGCGGCACCCGGTCCCATGAAGCGCAGGCGGCGCTTGTCGACATGTTCTTTGATGTCGATCTTCAATGTGCCTGCGATCTGGCTACGGAAGCCGTGTTCGGCCATAGCCTCCGACGCTTCGATACCGGATGTGCCGGCCTTCAAAGCGGCAGTGACCTCATCGGCTGAGTTGCCGATGGGGGAGACAATCCCCAAACCTGTGACGACGACGCGGCGCATGGGCACACTCCTCTTTCAAGCGTTATCTCATGTAGGACAGGGGGTTGGAACTGTGCAAGGCGAAAGGGGAAATGCGCCCGGATGGGCCCCTTGCCGGTCGGACGTGAGGGGGCTTCACGCAGACGGGCCCGCGCCAAGGATGGCACGGGCCCGTCGAATTTTCGTGGGTGCCGGGTTAAGCTGCGCCCGACGCCGTTTCTTCTGTGCGGTCCAGGGTCACGACCACAAGGACGGTTGCGCCAAGCACCCAGTAGTAGGCCGCGTCCAACTCGGCGAAGCCAAGCGCGAACGGGGCTGCGACAAAGACCAGCCCGACGAGGAAATCAACGATCAGGTGCAGCTTGTAGGGCAGGATTTTCACCAAGCCGAATTGATGGTCGGTGAAGATCGTTAGGACCAGTGCTGCAAACCCGGTAAGCGTGGACAGCCAGAAGGCGAGCGGGTTGGTCGCACCTAGTCCAAGCAGTGTTGGCATTGCGATCAGGCCCAATGCCACAGGGTAGTCGAGATAGGCGTGGACGGTTTTGTTCATGATGCTCGCCATGAGGGAGCCTCCTTTGGTTGGGGGATGAGATTAGTGCGTGGCTTTGGCGAGGTCAGCCTTGCCCAGCGACACGCTGAACTGTTCGCACCAGATGTAGACCTCGTTGAAGTCGTCGACGTTGACCGACGCCGGCACCACAAAGACCTGCAGCCCAGTGTTTTGGGTCAGCACGCCCAGATCGCTGGCGGGGACATAGGTGCCGTCTTTGCCGAAGCCGACTTTGGGATCAGGTGCGCCATCGAGGCTGAAATTGGTGTCAAGGATGACCACGGCGCCGCCATTGGCTGTTTTTACGACAGAGACGCCACCGGTGGTGATGTGGTCATTGTCACCGGTGAAAGTGCCGGTGAGCGAGGTGTCACCCGCTGAGGCCGTTGTGGGTGCCAGTGCTGTGAAGGCGAGAGTGGCGGCTACGAGTGCTGTAGAGAGGAAGGTTTTCATCGTTCTGTTCCGTTTCAGGTTTAGGGTTCAGGGGGGCAGTTTTGGAGATGCCTTAGCCCCGTGCTACAGTTAGGAACCAATCAGTACAAAACACGTTTCTGTGAATTGTAGACTTACCGGTCCATAATTATTACTCTGAGTGAGAAATTAGGAGTGACCCATGGCCCGCCCCAGAGAATTTGACCCCGACCAGGCGCTTACGGGCGCGATGAACGTGTTTTGGGAGCATGGCTACGACGCCGCGTCCTTGCCCTTTCTTCTGGACGGGATGGGTCTGACGCGGGGCAGCTTTTACAAGGCGTACACCGACAAAAAATCCCTCTTTCTCAAGGTTTTGGAGCGGTACGAGATTGAAGCCGTGACCCCTGCCGTTGCCCTGTTGATGTCGGGAAACGAGGACGGGCTGGACCGTATCGACAAGGTATTCGAGGGTGTCACCCGCGTCGTTGCCGACGGGGATCAGCGCGGCTGTCTTTTATGTTCCGCCGCCGCCGGGCCAGCCGCCGTGGATGCCGATATTTCCGAGCGCGTGCATATGCAGCTGCGCAAAATGAAAGACGCATTTGGCGTCGCTCTCAGCCAATCAGCGCAGTATCAGACACGTGACCCAGACCTCCGCCAACAGATGGCGAGCATGCTTTTGACGCAGTATGTCGGTTTGCGCATTTTGGTACGCTCAAACGGGTCGCTGGCCACCATTCAGAACGCCGCGAGCGCGCTTCGGGATGTGCTCCGGGGACCGGGCGCGGTCCACTGAGACCCCCACGCCTTAACCTTTAGGTTATACATTTTTACTACACCTTCGCGCGGGCCGGGACGGCGTGCAGCTTTGCCTCTGGAAGGCCCTATCCGGTTGCCGCTATGACAGTGCGAAGCGGCTGCCAATGGGTCCCGCAACACGATGAAAACGGGCCGGCAAGGTCTGAAGAACGCGAAGACGAGGCACCGGGCACTCTATGCATGGCAACAGATTCTATTCCCTCGACGTGCTTCGGGGCTTTGCAGCGCTGAGCGTGGTTCTGGGGCATTTCGTCGTCGACGGCGTGACCTCAGTAGCGGGTGTCATCCCACAGGCCTCGCAACTGTCAGCGGTCTGGAACTTCTCGTTCATCTACGCCGTCGATTTCTTCTTGGTGTTAAGCGGGTTTATCCTGACCCATAGCTATTTCCACAGGATGGAGTTGTCGTTCAAGGACTTCACCCTGCGCCGTTTTCTAAGGCTTTACCCGCTGCATTTCGTGACCCTGATGGCCACGATTGCGCTCTATCTGGTCTTCGATCTGGGCCTGGAGAAAGAAGCGCTGCTGCTGCATCTTCTGTTCATCCACAATATCGGGTTCGGTCCCGATGGCCTGCCGTTGAACGTGCCCGCCTGGACCATCTCGATCGAGTTCTGGCTGAATGTGGCCTTGTTCGCCGTGCTGCTGTTTATCCGCCCCACAAACCTGCTGAAACGTGCGGGCTTTCTGGTGGTGGCTGCTTTGTGTTTTGCGTTGGTCTTCAAGGTGGTTGGGCATTTGGACGCCAACAGCCAGCATTTCAAAGGCGTGGTAAACCTTGGTCTGGTGCGCTGCCTTGGCGCATTCATCCTAGGGATCCTGACCTATGAGCTTTACATTAAGTGCCGCGACTGGCGCCCTGCCCCTCTGGTGACCTTTGGGGCCATCGCCACGTTCTTCGCAATCATCCTGTTCATGCCCGGTCATGTTGCACTCGGTTTCGTTGTGCCTTTCGTCTTTACGGCGGTCGTTCTGGTCGGCGCCTGTGCCGAAGCCCAGACCCATTGGCTCAGCCGCTATCTGGTCTGGCTCGGAAATATCTCATTTGCGGTATATCTCGTGCACAACCCGATCTTGCGCCTGTTCCGCGAAACGGACCTGACGAAATCAGTGACGACCGGCATCGGGTTTGTCGTCGTGACCTGCCTTGTGGCGGGGCTGTTGTACCGATATTTTGAGCGGCCGTTTTATATCTGGTCGCTCCGCAAAACCGCGTTGTTGCGCAGCTCTGATACAGCGCCGCGCCGTTCAGTTGGCGCGACGACGGAGACAACCGCCGCCTAGCTTTCCGAGAGCGCGACCTTCATGTCTTTGACCTCGTAGATCACCTCGCCATCGGCCTCCACAATGCCGTCAGCGACACCCATTGTCAGACGGCGGGTCTGGATCGCTTTTGTGAAATCAATCTTATAGGTCAGCATTTTGCGGTCCGGGCGGACCATGCCCTTAAGCTTCACCTCACCCACACCCAAGGCGTAGCCGCGCCCCTGCCAGCCCCGCCAGCCCAGGTTGAAGCCGGTCAGCTGCCAGAGCCCGTCAAGGCCAAGACAGCCGGGCATGATCGGATTGCCCGGGAAATGGCAGTCGAAGAACCACAGCTCGGGCGTGATATCAAATTCCGCCAGCACATGGCCTTTCCCGTGCGCACCCCCGTCGCCAGAGATGTCGGTAATCCGGTCCATCATCAGCATAGGAGGCTCGGGCAACTGCGCATTGCCGGGGCCGAAAAGCTCCCCGCGTGCGCATTTCAGCAGGTCGTCCCTGTCAAAACTTGTAGGAAAATCAGACATAGCGCGCCCCTGCCCCGGATAGTGTTGTTTCAGTACGTTCCGGCTCTAGCACTGGCCTAAAGGCGCGTGCAAGGCCGCCGCGACGGTGTGTCATGGGGATTTCAATTGAATTTGAGGGTGTAAACGCCATATATTGCTTGTCAGGAACGTAAGGGACGCACCCAGATGACGACGAAAACGATGAAGCGCGGCAGCGCATGGCTCGCCACCGGCAATCTGCGCCCTACCCGGCAGAGGCTGACGCTGGCCGAGCTGCTTGTCGGCGACGGCGAAAACCGCCATGTCACTGCCGAAAGCCTGCATGCCGCGACCTCCACCACCGGGGAAACCGTGTCGCTCGCCACCGTCTACAACACGTTGCGTGCGTTTTGTGATGCCGGTTTGATCCGCGAGGTCATGGTGGACGGCACCAAGTCCTATTTCGACACACGCGTTGACGACCATCCCCATTTCTTCTGGGAAGACACCCGCGAGCTAACCGACGCCCCGAAAGAAGAATTGAAAATCGCGGGCCTTCCCGACGCGCCTGACGGCACTGAAATCTCAAAGGTGGACGTGGTGATCCGGCTTCGGAAAACCTAGACCGTCTGGCATTACACTTCAGCTTTGATCGAAAGCATGCGTCTCAGGTCGCGTGCGTGGCGATCCCTGCAGGACTCGAACCTGCAACCTACTGCTTAGAAGGCAGTTGCTCTATCCAGTTGAGCTAAGGGACCATTGCGCTTGTTTTTGCGGCGACGCTGACCCAAACGCAAGCCTTTCCTTTTCGGTGCCGATCATGCCATTCTGAACGCAGTTCACGAAGATGGTGCGGAATGGCAGGCAAGGTTGAAAAGAAACGCGCAGAGCTGCGGCGGAGGCTGATTGATCTGGGCGAAAAACGAATCCGAAGCGGCGGCATAGAAGAGATACGCGCGCGCGATCTAGCCAAAGAGGCCGGCTGCGCGGTTGGCGCCATCTACAACGTATTCGGCGATCTCAACGAACTGGTCATGGCCGTAAACGGGCGGACCTTCAAACGTCTGGGCAGCCATGTGGTCGAGGCCGTCAACGCCTCCCCCGATGCAGCGCCGGTTGATACGCTCATCACGATGGGCCACGCCTATCTCGACTTTGCGATGACCAACACACACGCTTGGCGCACCTTGTTTGATCTGGAAATGTCCACCGATCAGGACGTGCCCGAATGGTACATGACAGAGCTGGAGCAACTGCTGGGCCTGATTGCAAAACCCCTCATGCGCAACTTCCCGGAACTGGAGCCAGAGGATGCCATGCTGATGACCCGCGGGCTGTTCTCGTCCATCCACGGCATTGTGCTTTTGGGTCTGGAAAAGCGCATTTCGGCTGTTCCCACGGAACATTTGGAGAGAATGATTTCCCTTATTCTCAGCAACTTAGGCCAGAAAACCTGATTTTTCTGAACGCTGTTCAAAATAATTCTTGAACTTAGTTCAGGAATCACTCATCTTCATTTCGTGAACAGCGTTCAACAAACGCGATGTTTAGGAGATGACCTATGTTTGGTACTTTGAGAACGATCATGATCGGCGCAAATGCCCGTGCCGAAGAGCAGGTGCGCGACACATATGCGATCGAGTTGATCACCCAGAAAATCCGTGAAGCGCAGGCCTCGCTGCATGCCGCCAAGGGCACGCTGGCCTCACTGATCCAACGCCACCGCGCCGAGGTGAAGCAAGCCGCCAATGTCAAAGCGCGGATCACCGATTTGACGGAACGCGCCAAACTGGCGCTGAAAGACGGCAATGATGATATGGCCGCGCAAGCCGCCGACGCCATCGCGGCGCTTGAAAACGAGCATGACACCCGCAGGCAGACCGTTGATCGGCTGGATCAAAGGATCACCCAGCTGCGCCACTCGGTAGAGACCGGCCACCGCAGGATCGTTGACCTCAAGCAAGGTCTCGTCTCAGCCAAGGCCGTCCGTCACGAGCAGCACATCCAAAGCCGCCTGAACACCACCATACGCACGCAATCCAGCGTGGAGGAGGCCGAAGAGCTGATCGCACAAGTTTTGGGCCGCGACGACCCGTTTGAGCAGTCGGAAATCCTGTCCGAGATCAACCGCGACCTCAGCCACGACACCCTCAGCGACCGGATGGCGGACCAAGGCTACGGCAAAGCAGATCGCACCACGGGCGCGGATGTCCTGAAACGCCTGAAAGGCAAATCATAGCAGTCCCGCCGCATACCACCCAATTTTGAAGAAGGAAGACCCCCATGTTTGGACAGAACTCAACCAATGACAACGCCCTGATTATGCTGGTGAACCTCGCCGGCGCACTGGTTTCGCTCGGGATGTTGGCGCTCAGCCTCTACATGTCGCCTGACGTGCCTCTCTCGACCAAAGGCTACTGGGCCATTGCCGTTCTGATGCTCTGCGTCAGCCTCATCAACTTCGTGAAATACCGCTTTGACGAACGGATCGCGGCAGACCGCATCCAACGCATCGAGGCCGCACGCAACGAAAAGCTGCTCGAGGATTACGTCACCTCTGACAAGGACAGCTGACCATCAGGGCTGCTCACACGTCCCTTCCCTGGTCCCGAGCAGCCCTCCCGCCGCGCCCCGGCAACTATCGCCGGGGCGTGGTTTTTCTTGATCTGTCGCAGCCTTACCGCCACGGTGGCTGGACGACGTTAACAAAGGTTTCCATGCGCCGCATCGCCGCCAATATCGCCGGACAGCTTCTGGCCCTGTTTGCCCAGTTCATCACCGCGCCGCGCGCCGATTGGCGTGGCATCGAGCCGGTGAACCGCCAGCGCATTTACTTCGCCAACCACACCTCCAACGCCGATCTGCCGATTGTCTGGACCGTGCTGCCCCCTGCCCTGCGCCGGGTCACCCGCCCGGTCGCAGCCGCGGATTACTGGCTCAAAACCAAGGCCCGCGCCTTTATTGGCCCCGAAGTCTTCCGCGCCATTTTGATAGATCGCCGCACGGATCATCAGACCGAGGACCCGATTGCAAAGATCGTAACCGCGCTGGATGAAGGTGCTTCGGTCATCATCTTCCCCGAAGGTGGGCGCAACCGCTCGGATGATCCGCTGATGCCGTTCAAGGCCGGGCTCTACAACATCGCCAAGGCGCGGCCGGAGATTGACCTGGTGCCGACCTGGATCGACAACATCGCCTCCGTGATGCCCTCTGGCGAGGTCATTCCCGTTCCGCTAGGGTGCACCGTTATTTTCGGCGCGCCGCTTCATGTGGGCGAAGAAGAAAGCAAGGACGCCTTCCTCGCCCGAAGCTCCGAGGCCTTGTCGGACCTGATGCCCATCCGGGAGCCAAGCGCATGATCCCCGAGATGCCCACACAGACCAGCATCTCCATCGTGGTGCTTTTCGGGGCCGCCTGCGCGCTGCTCATCATTGCGACAATCGCGGGCGAGATTTTGCGCCATCGGCTGGCCCGCCACGGCGCGCACCCCACGGTCGAGACCTATGTCACCCGGCTACACTCATGGTGGGCTATGGTCTTCTTGCTGGCCATCGCGCTTCTGATCGGGCGCACGGGGGTGATCTTGCTCTTTGCCTTCGCCTCCTTCGCTGCCTTGCGCGAATTTCTGACGTTGACGCGCAAGACCAAGGCGGACCATTGGGCGCTGATCGCGGCCTTTTACGTGGTGTTTCCGCTGCAATATGTGCTGGTCTGGCTCGGGGTCGACGGGCTGTTTTCCATCTTCATCCCGGTCTATGCCTTTCTGATCCTGCCGATTTTGTCCGTGATCCGGGGGGACGGGCGCAACTTCCTGTCCCGTGTGTCAGAGACCCAGTGGGGCCTGATGATCTGCGTCTTCTGCGCCTCCCATATCCCTGCCTTGGTGACATTGGACATCGATGGCTCCACCGGGCGCTCCGTGCTGCTGATCGCGTTTTTGGTGCTGGTGGTCCAGCTTGGGGATCTTGCGGAATATTACGCCGGAAGACGCATTGGCAAAAAACGCGTGGCACCGGAGCTTTCCCCAAAAACGCGCGAGGGGATCCTCTGTGGCGCGGCTTTTGCAGCCGCCATCGGGCTGATGCTCTTTTGGATTACGCCGTTTGCCCCCTGGGCCGCCGCGCTGATTGCCCTCGTGATTTATCTGATCGGCGTGGGCGGGTCTTTGGTTTTGTCAGCCATCAAGCAAGATCGCGGCGTCAAAAGCTGGGGCCACCTTATTCCTGGCCAAGGCGGTTTTGTAGACCAGATGGACAGCGTAGTCTTTGCGGCACCTGTCTTCTTCCACCTCACACGATATTTCTACGGTGGCTGAGAAAATGCGTTTTCTGGCAAGCGGTCTCAGTATCGCTATCGGTCTGTTGATGCTGATCATTGGCGCGCTCTTCGCCGTGAATATCGGCTGCTGGTCGGGGTGCAATACTCGCGATATCGCCAATCTGTTACCTTTGCTCGTGCCCGGCATTGTGGTGCTTGGAACCAGCATCTGGGGGTGGCGCCTGATCAAGGCAGGCACCCGGCCCGCGATCTGGGCACCGCTTCTTTTTGGGGTCCTCGGACTGCTTGCCATCGGCGCGGCCGCTCTGTTGATCAGCTTTGGGATCTCGGACCCGATTGAACTCTTCGCGCCGACAGGATTGCTGGTGTATTCTGTGGCCCAGTTCTGGATTGCAGTACAACTCTGGCAACCAAGCGCACCCTAGCCACCATCATTGCTTCACAAATACTCCGGGGGTTTGGGGGCAGAGCCCCCAACCGGTCGGTGCGCGTCAGCGCAGCGACACTAATGCGTCCAGACGCTGCGTCGGTTGGTAGCAAAATTGTCGCCATAGCCGCCAGGGCGGATCACAGGCTTGCGCTTTTTGGGCTCGGTCACCACCGCGTCGATGCCCTTGTCTTGGGCATAGTCCAACGCAGCTTCCTTGCTGTCGAAGCTCATCCGAACCTGAGACTGCGTGTCAGAGGAGGACGTCCAGCCCATCAACGGGTCCACATCGCGGCCCGCCTCATTCACAAATTCCAACACCCAGCCTTTTGTCTTTGCCTGTCCAGAGGACATGGCAGTTCGGGCGGGTTGGTAAATACGTGCACGCATGGTGGGCTCCTCGGCGATCTCAGCTGTCAGTACCTGATTTGCACCCTCCAACTCAAGCCCGCAAACCGAAGCAATTGGAACAAGCGGGGCCCGACAAAGCCAGGCCCCGGCAAATGATCAATCCGCGGCGAAGCAGTAAAACAGCCCGGCACCGCCAGTGCCCTGCAAGGCCTCCTGGCCACAGCCACGCGAGCCATGCGCCGAGTTCCACGACAGGTTGCCACCGCCATGACGGTCATGGTGACCCACTTGCGCGCTGCCCTCGCCAGAGCTGGTCCAGTTAGAACATGTCTTGTCGCTCTCTTCCCATGGGAAATAGGCCATGCCGTCGGCCATCGACCCGGTCAGGATGTCATGCTTGTTCGGGCTGTCGCCTACGCCGTTTACACGCGTCCCGTATTCAGTGATCGCCGTGCGGCCTGTGATGTTGGGGTTCAGGTGCAGCTCGTCTTCATTGGCCGCAATCAACTCGCCCAGAGCGTTATACCAAGGCCCCGCCCCGATCCGCTTGCGTGCGGAGACGCCACGTTTGCCCTCTTCCTGCGTGCTCAAATAGGCCTTCCAGGTCCGCCCGGTCGTGCCAACCGCTTCTGCCAACGCGGTGCAATGCGCGTCCGCGCCGTCAAGCCCGCCCAGATTTGCGCCGTCTCCCATGCCCTTGCTGGTTACGAAAAACCCCATGGCCGGGTCGGCGGCGGATGCTGAAAATGTACCAGCTGCGGTCGCCGCAGCCGCCATGAGAAGAAGCGATTTCAATGTCATGATGTTTTCCCTGTTGCATAGCGTTAGGTGGACAAGATGCCGCACCCCCGCCCAGCGGAAAACTCACGATTTCGTCACTTGGGCCGTCAGGCTCACGCCAGCAGCACCGCAACACCTGTCGCCGCCAACGCGCCGGTGACAAAGCCCGACGCCAAAAGAAGATTTACGAACCCGATTTTCATGTCAGTTGCTCCTGTGCGTATTCCCTCTACATTTAAGCCAGTCGCAGGAGCCGTGCGATGAACGACTTGTCACCTCTCTGTGTGCGCATGTGACAGGCGCGCAACCCGATGGAACCTGAAGAAATGCACAATAATTCGCCCGAAGCCATGCCCGAGCAGCAGCCGATCCTGAGCCACCCGGCACCGGATGTGAAAAACCGTGACAAGATGGAAGGCGGCATCGCGTTCAAGCTTCACACAGAGTTTGAGCCTGCAGGCGACCAGCCAACTGCCATCGCCGAACTCACCCAAGGCATCAACGAAGGCGACCGCGATCAGGTCCTGCTTGGGGCCACCGGCACCGGCAAGACCTTCACAATGGCCAAGCTGATCGAGGAAACCCAGCGCCCCGCCATCATCCTCGCCCCCAACAAAACCCTCGCGGCCCAGCTCTATGGCGAATTCAAAGGCTTCTTCCCCGAGAACGCCGTCGAATATTTCGTCAGCTACTACGACTATTACCAACCCGAGGCCTATGTCGCCCGCTCCGACACCTACATCGAAAAAGAGTCACAAATAAACGAACAAATCGACCGCATGCGCCACTCCGCCACGCGGGCACTTCTGGAACGTGACGACGTCATCATCGTGGCCTCTGTCTCCTGCATCTACGGCATCGGCAGCGTGGAAACCTATGGCGCGATGACCCAAGACCTGCACGCAGGCAACGAATACGAACAGCGCAAAGTCATCGCCGACCTCGTCGCCCAGCAATACAAGCGCAACGACCAAGCCTTCCAGCGCGGCACCTTCCGCGTGCGCGGGGACAGCCTCGAGGTTTGGCCCGCCCACCTCGACGACCGCGCATGGCGGCTGTCCTTCTTCGGCGAAGAACTGGAAACCATTGTCGAGTTTGACCCGCTCACAGGCCAGAAAACCGACACGTTCGAGCGCGTCCGCATCTACGCCAACTCCCACTACGTCACGCCGCGCCCGACCATGCAGCAGGCCATCAAGGGCATCAAAAACGAGCTGGCCCAGCGCCTGCCGCAGCTTGTCGACGAGGGCAAACTGCTGGAGGCCCAACGCCTCGAGCAACGCACCAATTTCGACCTCGAAATGCTGGAAGCCACCGGCGTCTGCAACGGCATCGAAAACTACTCGCGCTACCTCACCGGCCGCGCACCCGGCGAGCCGCCCCCCACGCTGTTCGAATTCATCCCCGATAACGCCATTGTTTTTGCCGACGAGTCCCATGTCTCCGTCCCGCAAATTGGCGGCATGTACCGGGGCGACTACCGGCGCAAATTCACGCTGGCCGAACACGGCTTCCGGCTGCCCTCTTGCATGGACAACCGCCCCCTCAAGTTCGAGGAATGGGACGCAATGCGCCCGCAATCCGTTTTTGTGTCCGCCACACCCGCCGCGTGGGAGATCGAGCAGACCGGCGGCGTCTTCGTCGAACAGGTCATCCGCCCCACAGGACTGCTGGACCCGGTGATCGAAATTCGGCCTGTCGAGACGCAAGTCGATGATGTCATGGATGAAATCCGCGCCGTCACCGCAAAAGGCATGCGCACGCTGGTCACGACGCTGACCAAACGCATGGCCGAGGATCTGACCGAATACCTGCATGAAAACGGCATCAAAGTCCGCTACATGCACTCCGATATCGACACGATCGAGCGCATCGAAATCCTGCGCGACCTGCGCCTCGGTGCCTTCGACGTGCTGATCGGCATCAACCTGCTGCGCGAAGGGCTCGACATCCCCGAATGCGGCCTCGTCGCCATTCTCGACGCCGACAAAGAAGGCTTCCTACGCTCTGAAACCTCCCTGATCCAAACCATCGGCCGTGCCGCGCGCAACGCCGACGGCCGCGTCATCATGTATGCCGACAAAATCACCGG
Organism: uncultured Litoreibacter sp.; assembly: GCA_947494645.1. Lineage (GTDB taxonomy): Bacteria > Pseudomonadota > Alphaproteobacteria > Rhodobacterales > Rhodobacteraceae > Litoreibacter. The sequence goes on along the minus strand of CANLVO010000001.1, from coordinate 21,239 downwards.
CTCGATGGAGCGCGCGATGGGCGAGACTGAGCGCCGCCGCGCCAAACAGATCGCCTATAACGAGGAACACGGCATCACGCCCGAAACCGTCAAAAAGAACGTCGAGGATGTTTTGGCGGGCCTTTACAAAGGCGACGTCGACATGAACCGCGTCACCGCCACCATCGACGCGCCCCTCGCCGGAGCCAACCTGCAAGCCGTCCTAGACGGCCTCCGAGACGACATGCGCAAAGCCGCCGAGAACCTGGAGTTCGAAGAAGCCGCGCGTCTGCGGGACGAGGTGAAACGTCTGGAGACAGTCGATCTGGTCGTCTCAGATGACCCACTGGCCCGTCAGTATGCGGTGGAGAAAGCCGTGAGCGATCAGCAGAAGATGTCAGGTCGCAGCACCGCAGGTAGACCGGGGCAAAGGGGTGGTGTGAAACGGCGGGGAAGGGGCGGTTAGAGGCCGCCTACCTGTTAGAGGGAAGCTGATGACATTCAATCAACCGAATCCCGTTGCATGCACACATTGTGGTTACTTCCCAGTGTCACTCTTTGCTGAGTCTTGCCCAAAATGCGGGGCCCCCAAACCCGCATATATCTACGGAAAAAATAAAACTAAAGCTCAACTGGAATGGGAAGGTTCAGAGGCAGGTATTGCGGACGCAAAACAAGCCGAAGCGAGAAAATTAGAGGCCGCGGAACAAAAAGGGAGACAAGAAGAAGCGATGAAAATCACGCTTTCAAGAAAAGAAAGCGACCATAAGATCGGCTACTTTTGCTCGTGCCTTAAGTTCTTTTTTGTAGTTGTAGGCCTTTTTCTATTACCCATCGGAATGCTCATCACGATTTTTGTTAGTGCCTTCGATCTTATGGAATATGAATTTGTTGCACTTTTCCCCGGCGTAGTTTCGTTGATGCTTGGTTACCTCTTTTGGAAGTTACAACACAGGTATGGCTACACCGATCCCGACGTATATCCATAACCAACACCCATAAATGGCTTTCATTTAAGAACCTTGCCAACCATCCGGCTCGCCAACCGCGCCTGTTTCAGTACCGACACGTCATTCTGATTCAACACGACAATAGCAAGCTGCAGGGAAAATGATTACCCACCACCGTCTGCGGTTGCCAAGAAAGACGCGACCTCAGGGAACGACGCGCTCCGTAACACCTGAATCCCCGCAAGCATTGAGATGACAAAAGACCCAGAACCGCTTGCCAACTCAGCATGCGTCCCACAGGCGCCTAGCCCGCACCCTCATACACCTCTAAATAGCTCGGCACGCCACCGCTGCCGATGATGCGGACCAGCACGTATTTCGGCCGCCCGGACAGCAGCGCATCAATGATGTATTGCTGCGCGCCCGGGCCGCGGCGGTACATCTCGCTGATGCCCGCACGGAGCGCTTTGTTGGAAAAGTACGGGTCGCTCTGGTCTTGCGGGTCGCGAAGACGGAACCGGTGAAAATTCGCGCGGTCTTGTTGTAGCACGCCGCCGAAACTTCCCAACCGAGCGCCACTGGAATTGTAAAAATCTGCATCCGATAGAAGGGTAAAATACTCCGCAAGAACTTGCTGCGCATGGGCCGCGACGGGCGTGATCGAAACTGTGATGGCAATCAGGATGGGCTGAAAAAATCTCATGGCACTCTCAAAAAGCTAAGCAACTTCCACGCAGCCTAGCGCCTAGACCGACCCTGAGCAATTCTATTGCGGCCCGCATCCTCAGTGAAGGCGTCCAATTGCTGCACACAAGAAGACCAAGCAGAAGCTTGGTTGGATCGCTCATTTCAATGCTTAACACTGCGTTACCAAAATTCTAAAAATTGCTTTTAGACAATGGCTTAACCTAATCCGGCGCATGCGCCGCGCGAGCGTAGATGACAGGGAACCAGAATGCCCTAAACTCCTTCCTATGCGCCTCATTCTTCTATTTGCCCTCTCGCTGACCAGCCAAGCCCAAGCCTGGACCTTCACCCCCGGCCTGATCTGCCGCCTCTCCCACGAGACACCCTCCGCCCGGATCGAGCTGACCTACGAACCTTCGATACCGCTGTATTCCATCACCATCAGCCGCGACGTCCCGCTGCCGAAAGCTACGCCATTCACGATGCGCTTCATCGGCCCCGCCGCCCGCGTGATCGCAACCGACCGGCACAGATTCAACGTCGACAACACCGCCGTCACCGCCCAAGATGCGGGCTTCGGCAACGTTCTGGACGGGCTGCAATTCAACGATATGGCAGAGGCGGTTCTGGGCGGGACCACCCTAAGCTTTGCCTTGGACGGCGCAGCCCAGCCCACCGCCGCCTTCCGCGCCTGCGCACCGTCCGCCGGGGTTTGAAACAGGGATGACAGCCTGAGCAGATCGTCCTACCCTGCGCCCATGCCCTTAACCGCTTTCGACCACGTCAACATACGAACCGCGAACCTAGAGGCCATGGTCAAATGGTACGGCGACGTGCTTGGCCTGACCCCCGGACCCCGCCCCGATTTCGGCTTTCCCGGTGCATGGCTTTACCTCGGCGACCACCCCGTCGTGCACCTGGTGCAAACAGAGACCCAACCGGCGGCAGGCGGGGACATCACATTGGAACACGCAGCCTTCCGCGCGACCGACTTGCCGGGGTTTCTCAATACACTGGCGTCCCGAGACGTGGCTCATAAGAACGCCCGGATCGACAGCATTGGACTGACCCAGATCAATATCTGGGATCCCGACGGAAACCACATCCATGTGGATTTCAATGATGGCTGACTTCGTGGCGGCGTTCGACGCCTTGCCCGCAGAGACGTTCAAAGCTCGCTATGACGGTCGCAGCTATGTTGTGACCAAGTCCGCGCTGTCCAAAGGAAAGGCGCAGAAATTGGTGGCGGAGGAACTGGGCGGCTCTGACTATATCTCTCTCAACTTGTACCGGCTTGCGTCGGGCCCACTCTTGAAACCCTGTGAGATGCCGGAGGCCAAAGTGATTGCCTTCGTCCTTGGCCTGACGCGAGACTAACGGATGACGTGCACCGCGCATTTGGCGTAACGGACAACGCGGGCGGCGGTTCCGCCAAGAAAGTAGTCTTGCACACCCGGCTTGTGCGACGAGACTATGATGCAATCGGACTTGTTCTCTTCCGCATAGCTCAAAATGGTGCGCGCAGAATGGCCCGTGACGACCTCAGCCTCGACGCCTTTGTGGTCCGCTGCGATCTCTTTCAGTCGGGACAGGGTTTCTTGCCGGGATCTTAGGATGAAGTCTGCCGCCACATAGCTGGTCGCATAGCCCGGCAGTTCCTCGATCACATGGAGCAGAGTGACCTTTGCATTGGTGTTTGCAAGCCGTTTGGCAACTGCGAGCGCAGCGTCGGCGGCGTGCTCTGGCGCGAGCACGACCGGGATGAGGATGTTGTTGTACATGTCGGTACCTCCTTTGCCTCATCATCCGGGAAGTCGTGATCTGGCGCTTTGATCTGTATCAAGAGCCGCTTTGTCAGCGGCTTAACCGGCTCGAAACCAGAATCGCTTCTTGTGTCGGAGGTTGTTTATCTAGGAGCCCGATTATGTCAGACGCCGATCCACTGGCCCTTCGCCACGGCTCTCTTGTTGCAAGCATGTGGGCGCAGATCGCAGAGGCGCGAAAGCTGGCAGAGCGGCCCGTGAGCCAAGGGACTGCCGCGATACAACTGAGACGGATCAGGCACTTGAAGACCGTTGTCAGAAAGGCGCATCGGCTTGAAATGCAGCGGCACGAATTCTCGACGCCTGCAATTGATGGCTGGTTCAAACCTCTTGAAGACACGCTGGACCGCGCTGAGGTGTTTTTTGGGCAGACGGTCGCCAGCAGAAAACTGGCGACCGCTATGGCAGGTTAGAATGGGTTGTCGACCCGTCCGACCACGTTGATACGACCGCTGACGGCAAGCGGCCAAGTGAGCCATGCCTCGGTACCGTTTGTGCCCCGCATGACCTCTGAGTAGCTGGTCACATACTCACGCACATTGCTCGCGTTTCGCAGTGGTCCAACCGGCACTACCCCAGTGACATTGCGCAGCAGACCACCGAACGGCATCCAGCCGTCGAAGTCGCAAGTCCATGTCTGTACCGGAGAGCTTTCTGTGAACTGAAGCATCATTGGGCTCGCCGTCCACTGGCCGATGGAGTGGTAGGTATTGCCAGTCCATTCGACATTGCGCATGCGGCTGACATCAAGCGGTGCGATACTGTCATCTACCGCATCTACCCGATCAATTGCCCCATCCAGCGCCTTGAACGTGTTCCCGGTCACCGTCAGCCCATTGATGAAATGTCCCGGCCCATATGGTTTTACGACCAAAAAGCGGAACCATGGTTCAGACCGGGCAGACGTGAAGATGTTGCCGACGATTGACAACGACCCGAAGCTCAGTTCGTTGGATTGGTCCGGTTCTGCATCATGCTCGTTGCTCCATTCGATGAAGCAGTTGTCGATGTAGTTCGAGCTGATCACGATCTTTGAGTTGGTCCGCGTCAAGACAAGACCGGCTATTCGACTACCGTTCTGAACATCGTCCCCTTGAAAGAAATGATTGCCCTGAAACATATGGCCCGAGCCATGCACCACCGCCCAGTGGCCCCATTTCGTCGCCCTGTTGTCGCGGATTTTGCAGTCATTGGCGTTCAGATTATACCCGATGACCTGGCGGTCCTGCGCCAACATCGCCTGCTCGTTCGAGATAAACTGGCATCTGTCGATCATCATGCCCTGACAACCGCGGCCAATCGAAGTGATGCCACGATCTTTCGGACGGTTCAGGTAACAATCGCGGAAGTGCCAGATCAGCCCCTCTTTCGAAATCATTACGCAGCTGGCTTGTCCATCACCACGGAAATCAATGTCGGAAATGTTGAATTGCGAAAGGAATTCAAAGCCGCTGAAGTCGAGAAGGTATTTGAAACGCTTGAACGTGTAGGTCTGGGTGCCAACCGCATCATGCAGCTCTTCGCTGATGTCCAGCGTCTGGGCCGAAACATTGCGCGCGGTGACATAAACCTCGCGGCCCACGCCGCTGCCTTCGATTAAGCTGCCGACGGGAATATTTGCGACATTCGTGACGTTGCTGAGCCGACGCTTTTCGGACAGCTGATAGGTCGCAGAACTGGTGGTTTCATCCGTATCCCAAGAGCTGTCGGGGATCGCGTCAATCTGGCCGTTACGGATCACACGGCGTTGCGTGAAGGTATCAACGTCAGGCACACAGGCCTGCATATCAATCGGCTCGCGCAAACCGATGGAGCGTCCGCATAGGTCCAAGCTGTCATGTGTGGATTGCTTGAGCAGGGCTTGGAAGGCCTTTTTGAACCCAAGGACCTCTTCACCGAACGCGCTTGCATAGCTGTCGAAATCAAAGTTCTGGGACAGGGCAAGATACCTGTCGTCTGGCATTGTGACGCTGCCCTGAAACCGTGTGCGGCTTTCGAAGGTAACGCTGTCGGCGAGATAGAAATCACCACCGGGGATCAGGACTTCGCGACCATTGGCCGCCGCATCTGCGGCCTCGAACGCGGCAGTGTTGTCTGTAACGCCGTCACCAATCGCACCGTAATCCGTGACATCCACCCAATCCATCATGGTGCGCAGGAACGCGGATGTAATATCCGTGATCTCTATATCATCGACGCGGACAACGCCGCCATTTGCACCTGTTAGATCAATCCCAAAATGGCCGTAGAGCGCTTGAGACCCCCATGACAGCGTCACGCCGGAGCGTGCACCGGTACCAACGATTGCGGTGATCTCGGTGACCTCGCCATAGCTGGTCAACGTGGTGGTGGGCCCGACCGTCGTGACGCCTGCAACCTCTGCACCGCCAGCGCCGCCAGCAAATCCAGCGATACGAATGCCCGGAAGATTGCCTGAAATGGCCTTCACACGCGCCTTGATCTGCAAGTAGCAACCGGGCAGAAGAGGCGTTTCTCCCATGAAGCGCAGTGTCTGCGTCGCCTCGGTTTTCTGGATTTCGAGACACCCGCCAAAGTCTTGATCTGCCGGCACAAAAGCCGCCGAGGCAAACCCATCATACGTCCCACTGCCCGGTGTGCCATCGCCACGCGACCAAACATCCAAACCATTTTCAAACGGGGGCGGCGTTAAGATCAGCCCCTCAGTAATCGCCTTGTTCATGAAAATCCCTTTCATCCAATAAACAGGCGCGCCGACGCGTCACAGGCCAGCCCAGCGCAGCGAATGCGCCGGGTTTTCACCCGCTTCATGACAACTCTGAAGGAAAATGCCGGGCACGCCGTCCTGACGGTCGAGAGCGTTATCAGGGCAGGCTTAAAGCGTCGTTAATGGAGGTCTTTTCACAGACCGCAGCTTCGGCGGCGGCTACGCGGCCACGTCAGGCGCCTGCACGGGCTGGACGCCGTCAATCTGCCAACCGGCAGGCGTCTGGACCATGAAATATTCTAGGACCGTGGGCACGCCATTGGCATCACGGAAAAGCACGGTCTGAGAGACACGGCCGCCCACGTCTTTGAATTCTAGGAACTGCACCTCGGAAGGTCGCCAGACCATTGGAAAGCCGTTGCGTACCATGGCCCCAAATCGGTCAGGCGTGCCGAATAGCCGTTTGATCCCAGGCGATGCGTAGGTGAAGGCCGTGCTGAAATCATCCTTCTGAAACGCGTCCAGTTGGCTCTGGATCGTCTGCGTGACCTCGCCTGATCTCGCATCTTGCGCAAATCCCGGCATCATCGACAGGGCCAGTAGCATAGCGGCGGCAAAGACGTGTTTCATCTGTGATCTCCTCAACTCTGGCTACAGAAGTTAGCCCGAAGAGTATCACCGTCCAGCCCTTGGTTTCAGCCTATGAGCTTTCCATCGAGCGCATCGTCGATCAAAGCGATGGTTTCATCGACCCCGTACAGGGCGATGAAGCCGCCGAACCGCGGACCCTGAGAGGCACCGAGCAAGACTTCGTAGAGCGCTTTGAACCAGTCACGCAATGGATCAAATCTATCGCGGCCACAGGCGAACACCACCGATTGCAACGCCTCTGCATCCAATCCGCCATCCCAAGCTTCAAGCTGCGCACGAAGATCCAAAAGCGCCTCGCGTTCCAGATCACTGGCTGCGCGGTAGGTCTTCGCGGGTTTCACGAAATCGTTGTAATATGCCACTGCAAAGCCTGCCGCCTGATCGAGATCAGGATGTGTTTCGGCGGAAGCCTCAGGTGCATAGCGCTGGATGAAACCCCAAAGCTGATCCTTGCCCTCTGCATTGGCCACCGAGGCTAGATTGAGCAGCATCGAGAACGGAACCACCATATTTGACGCAGGCACGTTGTGGCCATGAATATGAAACACGGGGTTTGCGAAACGTTGTTTGGTGTCCTGCTCCGCATAGGCCCGCAGCTGCTGATGGTATTCGTCCACTGCTTTCGGAATGACGTCGAAATGCATCCGCTTGGCGGTTTTGGGCTTCTGGTACATGAAATAGGACAACGATTCAGATGAGGCATAGGTGAGCCATTCATCTATCGACACCCCGTTCCCTGTTGTCTTCGAGATCTTGTGACCGTCCGCATCCAAGAACAACTCATAGGTGAAGTGCTCCGGTTTGCGGCCGCCCAGAATTTGGCAGATGCGGTCATAAATCGGCGTATTGGTTGAATGGTCTTTGCCATACATCTCAAAGTCGACATCGAGCGCCGCCCAGCGTGCACCGAAATCGGGCTTCCACTGCAGTTTCACATTGCCGCCGGTGACGGGGAGCGTCCACTCGCGCCCGTCATCATCGTCAAATGTGATCTCGCCTTTTGACGCATCGACATGTTTCATCGGCACGTAGAGCACTCGGCCCGTTTCGGGATGAATGGGCAGAAAAATTGAATATGTCTCACGCCGTTCTTCACGGAGTGACTTGAGCATCACCTCCATGACGGCGTCGTATTTCTCAGCCGCGCGCAGCAACACTTCATCGAACTTGCCTGTGCGGTAAAACTCGGTGGACGAGATGAATTCGTATTCGAACCCAAAAGTGTCCAGAAAGCTGTTCAGCTTGGCGTTGTTATGCGCTCCAAAACTGTCATGGGTCCCAAACGGATCGGGCACGTCAGTGAGCGGGCGTTGCAGATGTGGTTCGAGCAATTCCGGATTGGGGACATTGCCCGGCACTTTGCGCATCCCATCAAGATCGTCAGAGAAGCAAATCAGCTTGGTCGGGATATCCGAGATAACCTCAAACGCACGGCGGATCATCGTCGTGCGGGCCACTTCGCCAAAGGTGCCAATATGCGGCAGACCTGACGGGCCGTAACCCGTTTCGAAGAGAACATAGCCTTTTTCCGGCGTGCCCTTCTCGAACCGCTTCAGCAGCTTTCTGGCCTCTTCAAAGGGCCAGGCTTTCGAGTTCATCGCGGCTTCGCGCAGGTCGGACATGGGACAGGCTTTCTATTCAAAGCAGTGCGGCCAATGCGCACCTCGGACCCGCTACCTATTGTGCCACCCCTTTCAGGTCAATATTCTGCAGCGCAGAGTCATATTTTGAAAGTATTACATATGCCTGCGGATGCGCCCGCCCTGTCCTCTCATGACTGTCTTGTGGCGGTTATGATTTCCGTTTCCATGTCTGACGCGACCATGCGCACCTCGGAGCTGGTCACAATACAGCAGGTGGTCAATCACCTGCCGATCTTTGGCGACTACGACGTGGACCGGATCAACAAAGTTGCGCAGACCGTGCTGGACTTGTTTGAAGAGGAAGACGGGCTTGATGCGTTATTCGGCCTGACCCGTGACGCCTTGCCTACCGAGCTTCATGAAACGGCCTATGCGTTGGCATGCGACGTGGCAGCCAGCGATGGTCATATCGGTCAGCAGCAATTGCGGCTGCTCGAAGAAATTCGCTACGAGTTGGATATTGACCGCTTGCACGCCGCCGCGATCGAGCGTGGGGCAAGGGCAAGATACATTAGGCTTTAGCTGCCATCGCCGTCGGCTGCATGAACGACCGCCCAGCGCCGGATCAGCTTCTGCTGCATCGTCTTGGCGCGACCGTTCCAAGAGCGGGCGCCTCGGGGGCGTTCTCTTTCCTCGCGACGCAGTTTCTTTCGGTGCTCTTCATCAGAGGCAAAAATCGCGAAGACCAGCTCGCGGCCGTCTTCCATATCGACATAGCCCGCAAGCCCGCTGACGAAGTTCAGCGTGCCTGTCTTTGCCCTTACTGTGGTCGGACCGTTTTCAATGGGAACGCCAGCAGGGTCCCTGACCGCCAACTCTTTCAAGATTGGTCGCAACACGTCTCGCGCACCTGCAGCGCTTAACGCGCGAACCATGTCTTGCGCGGAGACTGTGGTCTGATCGCCAAGACCCGAGTGATCCACGAAAACGGCGTTACGAAGTCCTGCCCGGGCTTGCGCCCATTCCGACATGGTCCTGCCAGACGCTTTGAGGGTCGCGGCCCCACTGGCCGTGAGCCCAACGACTTCGGCTGTGAGGTTGGTCGAAAATTTCAGCATATCGCGACAAATCTCACCCATCGCCGGGCTGACATGTTCGCCAAACCTGATGACCTCATCTGGCAGGTCTCGCGTCAACTCAGCCTTCGGCAACTCAATACCGTGGCTTCGCGCCAGGGTTCGCAAAACGTCGCCCGCATAGACAACGGGCCTGCGGACAGGCAGCCAGCGTCCACCGCCTTTGCCAAGCGCTTTGCGTGCAACTGTCCAGTTTTCCCGGTCTTGGGAATTGGAATAGGTGAAGATCGGGCCCGGTCCATCGACGATCTGGGCGCGGGCGAAACTGATGTCGGGCCGGAATCGCTCCGTCCGTGCATCCATTGTGATTGTATAGCTGGACCCGACCTGCTTCCATTCGAGGTAAGCGCGATTGAAGTTCAGGTTTACGCCTCCAATCCCTGGATTGTAGCCCACCTGTACAGGTTGGGCAGGGTCGATTTCCTCCACCGAAGGCAACGCCCCTTGATAGATTTTCAGCGCGCCCTTCACGCTGGTAACTCCGGCAGCCTTCAAGCCTGATGCAAGCTCGTACAGCTCGTCACTTGAAAGCACCGGGTCGCCACTTCCGACCAAGACAAGATCGCCCTGCAAGACCCCATCCGTGACCGGGCCTGTTCCAACCAACCGTGTGCGGTACCTGAAATCGGCACCCAGCCGTTCGAGCGCGTAAAATGCCGTGACCGCTTTGGTGACGCTTGCGGGTGGATGACGCCGCAAAGGCGATACGGATTCTAGAACCTCCCCGGTCCGGGCGTCAGCAACCACATAGCTGGTATAGCCACCTAGCTTGGCGGACTCGATGATCTCGGCACCGCTGGGCTGTGCGCGCTTTACCGCATCCCCTGGCTTTCGCAGCGGGCGCGATGATCGCTCCGGCGCATTGGCCAGCGCAGCGCTCGCCGTGCCGTAAAGCAAAAATGCCAATATTGTGCGACGGCCGTACCGGCCCGTGCTGGTCAAACTCATGGTCGCGACATTCGCCCAAGCGGTTGATGGTGGCAAGCGCTCTGGCCACCTGCTAGGCACAGAAAATGGACGCCAGATACCTTCAGGCCGCACTCATCATGTCACTTGGCATGTTGCTGATCCCGTTTGGCGACACAGCTGGCAAAATGATGACATCCGCCGGGGTCGCTCCATTGTTTGTCGCATGGACTCGCTACGGCCTTGGCCTAGTCCTTTTGATCCCGTTTGTATGGGATCGAGCCATACTGGGCTTGCTCAAAGACCGTCGTATCTGGCTGCGCAGCGCCGTGCAAACCGTGACGATTTCAACCATTCTGACCGCTTTGAAAACTGAGCCAATTGCAAATGTGTTCGGGGCCTTCTTCTTGGGGCCAATGGTCAGCTACGTGCTGTCAGTTTGGCTGTTGAAAGAGCGTGGCAGCCTCGCGAGAATTTTACTGCTGCTGATCGGCCTCGCCGGGGTATTTCTGGTCGTTAAGCCCGGATTTGGCATGACGCCGGGCTTGGGCTGGGCGCTCGTCTCAGGATGTTTCTACGGAATGTTTTTGACCGCCTCACGCTGGGTCCAACCGCTCGGAAAACCGCTACATCTGCTCCTGTCGCAATTGGCGATCGGCGCGCTGCTCTTGCTGCCTTTCGGTGTGGCGCAAATCCCCGCAGACATCCCGTGGGGGCTGATGTTTTGGTCTGCGACAGCATCAATGTTTGGCAATCTGTTTCTTGTCTTCGCCTATGCCCGCGCTGGCGCGTCATTCCTGGCTCCGTTCGTTTACATGCAGCTTATCGGGGCCGCCGCTTATGGTTTTGTGTTTTTTGGCAATTGGCCGGACCCTCTGGCGGCCATTGGCATAGCTGTCATTTTCGCGTCGGGCTTTGCAAACCTGTTTCTCAGGTCCAGTCCCCGCGCGCCCTGATAGCGGTCGACGACGCCGCGCTGAGCGGCACGTTGATGTAACACCAGCAAGGCGACGGCCGCGAGGGCAACAGCTGCGAAGCCGGGCCCGGCAATCGAGCCACATCATAGTGCTGAGCGGCCACGGAGCGCCTTGCCGAGATGCGGTCACCGGGTCTTGCCAAGACACCAACCGGCAGCATCTGCATGATGTCTTCCCAGTCTTGCCAATGGTGAAAGCCTGCAAGGTTGTCGGCACCCATAAGCCATACGAAGCGAACACCCGGATAGCGCGGCAGCAACTTTCGTAACGTTTGGGCCGTGTATCTTGTGCCCAATCGAGCCTCGATATCCGTGACCGTTACCTTTGGGTGCCGCATGATCCGTTTCGCATGCTGGAGACGGGTTTCTAACGACGCGGGACCGCGTTGCTTTAGGGGATTACCCGGCGACACCAGCCACCAAACTTGGTCCAGTCCAAAGCGCTTCAAAGCTTCGCGCGTGATATGGGCGTGACCATCATGCGCGGGGTCGAAAGAGCCGCCCAACAGGCCAACGCTTTGCCCGTTCGTCGCCAAAGGCCAACCTTGCACCGCCTTAATCCGTCTCTGAGGACTTGGCCCAGAGGTTGATGTCCTCTTCGGAAGAAATCTCGTCGATCTTTGCCAGCTCCGCCGCAGAGAATTCCAAGTTTGTGACCGCTCCGGCGCAGTCGATAATCTGCTCTGGTCTGGACGCACCGATCAAGGCCGTGGTCACTCGCCCGCCGCGCAACACCCAAGCCAACGCCATTTGTGCCAATGTCTGGCCACGCCCCTCCGCAATGGCATTGAGAGCTTGAACCGAGGCCAAGGACCGCTCGTTGATCATCCCATTTAGCAGGGATTTTCCTTGCGTGGCGCGGCTGCCCTCAGGAACGCCGCCAAGATATTTCTTGGTCAGAATGCCTTGTGCCAGCGGGGTAAATGCAATCGACCCCATCCCCAATTCGTCCAGAGTATCCAACAACCCGTCATGCTCCACCCATCGGTTGAGAAGGTTGTAGGAGGGTTGGTGTATTAGCATCGGGGTGCCAAGATCTTTCAGAATGGCCACCGCAGCCCGTGTCCGCTCCGAATTGTATGACGAAATCCCCGCATAGAGCGCACGGCCTGACCTCACGATGTAATCCAATGCGCCCATGGTTTCTTCGAGAGGTGTATCAGGGTCAAACCGATGTGAATAAAAGATGTCGACATAGTCGAGACCCATGCGCTTCAGGGACTGGTCGCAAGAGGAAACCAGATATTTGCGGCTTCCCATCTCACCATACGGTCCCGGCCACATCAGATAGCCAGCTTTGCTAGAGATCACCAATTCGTCGCGATAGCCTGCAAAGTCGGTCCTAAGAATTTCTCCAAAAGCCTCTTCCGCGCTGCCCGGAGGCGGGCCGTAATTGTTAGCCAAATCAAAATGCGTGATCCCGTGGTCGAACGCTGTTTGGCACATCGCACGCTTATTCTCATGCGGGCTGTCGCCACCAAAATTGTGCCACAGCCCAAGCGAGATTGCTGGCAGCTTTAGGCCAGATGCTCCGCAGCGACGGTAGACCATCTGATCATAGCGCTTCTCGTCGGGGGTGTACGGCATAACGGGCTCTCTCATAGTGCATTGGAAAGTTTGGACGTCCATCAATCTGCGCCCGATTGCCCTTGCCCGCAACCCTGTCTAAACACGGGGGCAACTCAGACCTTCATCCGGAGCTTTCTCATGGCAGCCAATCAATTCGTCTACTTCATGGACGGCGTTTCCAAGCAGTATCCGGGCGGCAAGAAGGTGTTTGAAAACATCCGGCTGAACTTCCTGCCCGGCGTCAAAATCGGCGTGGTCGGCGTCAACGGAACCGGTAAATCGTCGCTGATGCGCATCATGTCCGGTCAGGACAAGGATTTCACCGGGGAGGCCTGGGCCGCCGAAGGCGCCAAGGTCGGCTACCTGCCGCAGGAACCCACACTTGATGAAACGCTCGACGTACGCGGCAACGTGATGCTGGGCGTCAAAGAAAAGAAGGATGTGCTCGACCGCTATAACGAGCTGGCGATGAACTATTCCGACGAGACGGCGGAAGAAATGGCCAAGCTGCAGGACGAGATCGACGCGGCCAACCTGTGGGACCTCGACGCGCAGATTGATATCGCGATGGAGGCCCTGCGCTGCCCGCCCGATGACGCCGCTGTCGAAAACCTGTCCGGCGGGGAACGCCGCCGCGTGGCTTTGTGCAAGCTGCTGCTCGAAGCCCCCGACATGCTGCTTCTGGACGAGCCGACCAACCACCTCGACGCTGAAACCATCGCGTGGCTGCAAAAGCACCTGATCGAATACAAAGGCACCATCCTGATCGTCACCCACGACCGCTACTTCCTCGACGATATCACCGGCTGGATTCTGGAGCTCGACCGTGGTCGCGGCATCCCCTACGAGGGCAATTACTCCGCATGGCTGGAGCAAAAGGCCAAACGGCTGGAACGCGAGGCCAAGGAAGACAAGACCAAGCAGAAAACGCTGGAGCGCGAGTTGGAATGGATCCGCGCCGGCGCCAAGGCCCGTCAGGCCAAAGGCAAGGCCCGCATCAACGCCTATAACGAGATGGCCAACCAGTCCGAGAAAGAGAAAGTCGGCCGCGCCCAGATCATCATCCCCAACGGGCCGCGACTTGGTAATAAGGTGATCGAGGTCGAAAATCTGACCAAAGCGTACGGCGACAAGCTGTTGGTCGAGGACCTCTCCTTTTCTCTCCCTGCAGGTGGCATCGTCGGCGTGATCGGCCCCAACGGCGCGGGTAAATCCACGCTGTTCCGCATGCTCACGGGGCAAGAGCAGCCCGATTCAGGCACCGTCAGCTACGGCGATACTGTCCAGCTCAGCTACGTAGACCAGTCCCGCGACGCGCTAAAAGCCGACGCCAATGTCTGGGAAGAAATCTCTGACGGTGGCGAAATCATCCAGCTGGGCGACGCGCAGATGAATTCCCGCGCCTACTGCTCCGCCTTCAACTTCAAGGGCGGCGATCAGCAGAAGAAGGTCGGCACGCTCTCAGGCGGCGAACGCAACCGCGTGCATATGGCGAAGCTTCTGAAATCCGGGGGCAACGTGCTGCTGCTCGACGAGCCAACCAACGATCTGGACGTCGAAACGCTCCGCGCGCTTGAGGACGCCATCGAAAACTTCGCCGGCTGCGCCGTCGTCATCTCCCACGACCGCTTCTTCCTAGACCGCCTCTGCACCCACATTCTGGCGTTTGAAGGCGAGGCCCATGTCGAATGGTTCGAAGGCAACTTCGAGGCCTATGAGGAAGATAAGATCAGGCGTTTGGGACCGGATGCGGTTGAGCCAAAGCGGGTGAAATATAAGAAGTTTACGAGGTAGGATACCTAAGATGCGGTTAACCCGGTCACGCGCAACACTCCTTGCCCACCTTGGTAGGTGACGTTGACCGGGAAGGGGATGCGCAAGATCGGACAAATCGGGTCGAATTGCTGGCCGATCTTCACATTGAGCCGACAATTGTAGCTCATAACCACGCGGCACGTCCCTGAACTGCGAGTGAGATCGCAGCCTCGGGGATCAACCTGCCCGACAGCAATGCTCATCGTAATACCGAAATTGTCTATGACGCAGCGACCGTTCCGAGGACGGATCCGGCTAAACATGGCACTTGCGGCACCCATGCCATCTCGCGAACGGGACAAGGCGGTGATGTTGTTGCAGTCCCTCAGAAAATAGTCGTTGAAAGCGGTCTCGACGTACCGTGCCTGGCGTTGTTTCTCCGCTCTGGCCGCGGCTGCCTTGCGTTTGGCTTCCTTCTCGCGGGCCTGACGTGCAATCGCAGCCTGACGCTTCTTTTCCTTCTCCTCGCGCTCAAGGCGTTTTCGTCGTTCTTCTTCGGCGCGGCGCGTTTCGACAAGCCCGTTGAACGTCGCGACCCTTTCAACAACACTTTCACCGTTGGCGCTTCGTGTCCCCGGGACGGCCAACACGATCTTCGCTGGCAAAACATACCCGCCCGAATGTCGTCCCACTACCAGCTCTAAATCGATCAGCTTACTCGCGAAGTCATCAAAGGAGGCAAAGCTCAGACGCGTAGGGCTAAAGGGCACACGGAACTTTGGAACCATCACACGAAAACCCGGCAACCCTGCCAGCGCTTTTCCGAGCTCCGCATCGCCGTCACTGACCAGCCCGTCGGGCAAGCGGGACAGAAAGAAATAGACGCAGTAGTTACTTTCCTGAAAGCTCAACTGGGCCAGAAATACGTCCGTTTCCTTCACACTGCTGGCGAATGGAGCACTCAGATCGAATGGGCGCAGCAAAAGCAGCCTGTCACCATCGGCATTCACAAGGGTCTTGCGATCCGGTCCCCGCTCGAACGCCCCGACCACGTCTAGTTCATCAAGACGATCGGTTCCCAGGCCTACGATCTGGATAGCACTGCCAATTTCCACCACATTAGGATGCTGGGCAAAGAACACGGGCGCGGTGGTGACCAACTCCCGATTTGTATCGCGGGCAGAGCGACTGGTTTTCGGCAACCCATTTTCAAAAGACAATCTCATCGGCTCAGCGCCTTCTGCGCTGGATACAATTGTCAAAGGCGTAAGTACGAAACACAGGCACATGGCCAATGCTCTCAACATGCCAGCCCCCCCTACCGAAAAACACTAAGAGACCCTAGCGAAGGCGCGCTATACTCTCAAGCTTGCAGCCGTTCTGCCCATTTTTCGTGGAACCCAATCCTTGTCTGATCGTTCGTTTGGTAACTGCGCCCTATGTGGCGCTCGAACTTTAGAGGAGAAACATCATGCTCGGTTGGGCTCTTACATTTTTCGTCATCGCGATCATCGCGGGTATCTTTGGTTTCGGCGGCATCGCCGGTGCGTCCGCTGGTATCGCGCAGGTCCTCTTTGTGATCTTCCTCGTGCTCTTCGTCGTGTCAATGATCGCACGCGCTGTTAAGGGCCGATCGGTCACCTAGCCTCACAAATCTGATAAGTCAGAAGTACGGCGAGGTTTCGTGCTTGGACAACGCACAAAAAAACCGCCCGGGAGGGGTACCGGGCGGTTCTTCATGTGAGGGGGCCGGCTGGAACTGGCCTGGAGCGCATGTCGTGTAGCGAGAAGACGCCCCGCCCTCTTGGAAACTTTATGTATTAGGCGACCAGCAGCGAAGGGTCAGCGCGTCGGGACGTGAAGACCGGGCGTACGGTATGGCGACGATCCGATAGCACGACGATGTCAGCCCCAGACTTTTTGACCTTGATGGCCTCAAGAGCAACCATACGACCTTGGCGAGCACGTTCAGCGAGAGATACAGTCATTTTGTTTTCCTTCCTAATCCTCAATGTCGGCGCCGGTCCCACCCTGCGGCGATGAATTAAAGTTACGCAGAAGGTCACATTTGGGTAAGTATGTTTCTCCTTACTTCTCAAAGATGTTCAAAAGTTGCTTCAATTTTGGCTGTAAATCGCCGCTGTTTCGCCGCAATCCCCCTCGCATTGCCTAGAATACGTCAACTGTTTGAACAGTTTAGCGGGTTTTATGCACGTTTCGTAATCAAACTATTTTAATTGTGGCAGCCTTTGACACAGTTCTGATCCGTTTTGAGGGCGGAATCTCGCAGGAATTGAGGGCATCACATCTGTTTCTTGAGAATCAAAAGTGAGAATCTCAGGGGGGCGATAAGTAAAGATTCTCTTAACGATGAGAGACGGGTCTGAGGATCGCATATCCTCTCCTCTTTTCTGTTGAGCCCGCGTTCAAATCACCATCCGTCATTTCGGCGGGTTAACGTCTGTTTCACCCAGATCCGGGACGCGACGAAGGTGCACTATATATATAGAAGGAAAAATTTGCGTTTCTTCAGCACGAACCTTTCTGCGCCAAGCCGGCCGCAGATTTGATATCAGGAGCTGGCGATCTATCCCGTTGCGGCAGGGGGTAGTCGCGGCGAACCCTTTCCTTCCATGCGTCAGGGAACATACCCCCAAGGCCCGCTTACCCTCTGATATTATGTACAAATCACAGCATCTGCGTCCGCTTTATACCGATGGTTCCGGTTCTTTGGGTAGGGTTTCCCTGCCCCTTGATACGGTTATTTGCCTAAGAATTGTCTCAATTCCGGCTTAAAACCGCCCGTGCACTGCTGAGATATTAATCTTTGTTAAACCGTTGGTTCTTACGGTTCAAACTAGGGGAATTAAAGCGGAGGGGTCGACATGGCTCTCATTTCTACACTGATCGGAAGCATCTTCGGTTTTGCCAGCTTTGTGGTGGCTATGACCGTGTATCAGACAAGCTTTCTGTGGGCCCTCGCCATCTATTCAGGCAGCGGGATCGGCATCGCCCTTACGTGCATCCTAATGGGCATCGCATGCAAAGCCGCGACACATACCGCTTTGACGCCAGCGCCTCGTCACGCTCAGGGGTAGTCCCGCCCAGAATACTTGGCGGCATTCCTGAAGGCTCAAGAGTGCATGCAAAGTACCTAAATCATTCCTTCCCAATCCTATCGCGTCGATAAAGCCATGCCGCTATCTAATGAGCGGAATGTTAAAGTATCTATAATTTTCACCATGATCTCCGACCCACCCAACCGCTCACGGCGCGTGGTGGGCGCTACTGCTGCAGCCACGATCAACCGCCCAAATGACCGGTTTCGTGAGGCACGACGTCAAAGCTGGCGTCGGACCCAAAAATATCCGCACCCGCTTCACCTTGGTGATCGATGACAGGCACTGTCCGCGTAATGCCCTTCTGGCCCATGTATCGGGGCAAAAGGTAACATAGTTCACTGAAACTGACGTCGGCCTGCAGGGTCAGGCAGTTCCAGCATCTTTCGGTGATTTTGCAGCCGAAAGCGGTGTTAAAACTGAGGTCGACATCCAAGTCGAACGCCAGCGCCGCGTTGCAAGAAATCGAACCTTCAATCGAAGCGCGTGTCCAGTTTTTCAAATATATCGCGAAACAGCCTTCGACCCGATGGGGTTTGCGCCTAGATACAGCAATTGTGACACTGCGTTCATCGAGGGAGAAAAACGTTATGGCTGGTTACCTCACAACCCACGTGTTGGACACAGCACGCGGATGCCCGGCCGAGGGGCTGAAGATAGAACTGTTTCGTGTTGAAGGGGACCGACGGACCTCGTTGCGCAAGACCGTTACCAATGCCGATGGCCGCACAGATGCGCAGATTTTGCCCGCCGACGAGTTTGAAGTTGGAACCTACGAATTGGTCTTCTACTGCGACGACTATTTAGTGCGATCCGGCGCGGCGCCAGAGGAGCCACGGTTCTTGGACGTCGTTCCAATTCGTTTCGGCATGTCGGAACCCGAGCACTATCACGTGCCATTGCTGCTGTCGCCATTCGGGTATTCGACCTATCGTGGTAGCTAGTTGGACTCCAGCGGCGCTTTGATGCTGGCGCTGATCCGATCAATCACGAACTCCATGAACAAGCGGGTCTTTGGGTCTTGGAAACGGCGATGGGTAAAGAGGCAGGCCATTTGTATGGGCTCTGGCGGTGTCTCTTCCGCGACGACGACCAGTTGTCCGGATTTCAGATAGTCTGCCACTTCGAACACCGGTTTGAGCGCAATGCCGTTGCCCGATAGCGCCCAGTCCACCAAAACGTCTCCGTCATCGCACTCGTAGCGCCCCACCGCTCGCATCCGCCTTGTGCCCTGCTCCGTCATCAACGGCCACTCGAACTCCTTGGCACCTGGGAACCGCAGGTTCAGACACTCATGATTGTCTTTGACAATGTCGTCTCCCGACCGAGGATGACCATGTTTCTCAATATAGGCTGGCGCTGCGCAGAGAACGCGTCTGACGTCAGCGATCTTCTTGATGCGGAGGTTACTGTCCTCCGGCTGGCCCAGAAAAAACGCAAGATCCAAACCTTCTGTCGTGAGGTCCACTTTCCGGTCCGTCAGTCTTAGCCTGACGCTGACGTCTGGGTATTTCTCAAGAAAAGCAGGTACTTGCGGCGCGATCAGTCGGCGGCCCACACCAAGAGGTGCAGCGACATACAATGCGCCTCTCGGATGGTCAGTGATGTTGGTGACTTGGGCTTCGGCCTGTTCGACGGCCTCCAAGACCATACAGGCCCCGGTATAGAATACTTTGCCCTGTTCGGTTGCAGTCAGATTACGTGTCGTGCGTTGGAACAAGCGCACACCCAGATATTGCTCAAGCTGCGAAATCCTCGAGGACGTGACCGCAGGCGACACGCGAAGATCGCGGCCAGCAGCAGACATGCTACCAAGCTCGTAGACACGGGCAAACGTACGGATGTTGTCGAAATAGGACATTATTCTGCTTTTATTGATACAGTTTGGCAATTAACACCAATACCAGAAGAATTCTCCGCCGCCTAGTGTAGGCGCAGGTTCAAAACCAATGAGGCTAACATGTACGACTTTTTGGTCATGTGGGATTGGATCGCTTTCTCAGTGCGGTGGTTGCACGTCATAACCGCAATGGCTTGGATAGGGGCGTCATTCTACTTCATCGCGCTCGATCTGATGCTGAAACCGGCCGAGGACCTGCCTGACGGCGCCCATGGCGAAGAGTGGGAAGTGCATGGTGGAGGTTTCTACCACACGACCAAATACCTTGTTGCACCCGCCCGAATGCCTGAGCATCTCACGTGGCACAAATGGCAAAGCTACAGCACATGGTTGTCTGGCGCTGCTTTGATGATGATCATTTACTGGGTCGGTGGTGAGATTTACCTGCTGGATCCAAACAAGATTGAGCTCGCCTTGTGGCAAGGCATCCTGATCTCCGCCGGGTCTTTGACAATCGGCTGGCTTGCCTATGATCAAATGTGCAAATCCAAGCTTAGCGAACAGCCGACCGTATTGATGCTACTTTTGTTCTTGATCCTTGTGGTCATGTCGTGGGGGTACAATCAGGTCTTCACTGGCCGCGCGGCGTTGCTGCACCTTGGTGCATTCACCGCTACAATCATGACCGCCAACGTCTTTTTCCAGATCATGCCCAACCAACGGATCGTTGTGGAAGATCTAAAGGCCGGACGTACACCTGACGCGAAATACGGAAAGATCGCCAAGGTAAGATCAACCCACAACAACTACCTCACCCTGCCGGTGGTTTTCCTGATGCTCAGCAACCATTATCCGCTGGCCTTCGCGACGGAGTACTCTTGGATCATTGCCAGCCTGATCTTTCTGACAGGCGTCACCATCCGGCACTACTTCAACACCATGCATGCAACCGGCAAGGGGCCGCACTGGACCTGGGGGGCGACCGTCATACTCATGATCCTGATCGCCTGGCTGTCGGTCGCGCCAATGTCAGACGTTGTTGAGGACACGGAAGCCCGAGATCTGACAAGGGTCGAACAGAAATTTGCCTCCGCCTCGGGCTTTGAGGATGCCTATGACGTCGTCTTGGGAAACTGCTCGATGTGCCACGCCCGTGAGCCCTCTTTCAGCGACACCATGGTATGGCCGCCGAAAGGGGTCATTCTGGAAACAGAGGCCGACGTCGCGCGACATGCGCACCAGATTTTCCTGCAGGCGGGCTTAAGCCACGCAATGCCTCCCCCCAACGCAATTCGCACCATGACCAAAGAGAACAGGCGCATAATTGTCGCTTGGTATCGAGACGCGATGGCCCGCCCCTCAGATCGAAAGAACTGAAATCCAACCAGAACAAATTAGCTTGCGACACATCATCTGCAGAAAAGTTCCAAGCCGCTCATTTCGAGACCACCAGATCTCTCCGTAAGACCCGGACTCCGCCCCTCTGATCATGCAAGGATGTTTGGCTGGGGTGGTAGGATTCCTAGCTCTTCGATGAAACCTATCGGCTAACCTCGCTGCCGAGGACAACTGGGGCCTT